>CAWCXG010000001.1:0-2963022 GCA_963799465.1 uncultured Phycisphaeraceae bacterium
AGGGTGAAGACATTGACCGCCCGCCCGGGTCGGCGTGCGAATAATTAAGCCGTGACCTGACCGTGTGGCCCCGCGAAGCAATTCCAACCCCTTGTACGGGAGCTGTGACATGGACGTCCGACCCCTCGGTGGTCTGCTGCGCTATCTTGAGGCGGTGCCCGATCCACGACGCTTCAACGTGACCTACACGCTGCCTGAATTGCTGACCTGCACGCTCATGGCGGTGCTCTGTCGGCACGACGATTACGAGGAGATCGCCTGGTGGGTCGAATCCCGCCACGATTGGCTGGTCGAGGTGCTGGGGATGCCGGCCGACCGGACGCCGTGCCGCAAGACTTTCGAGCGACTGTTTCGACGGCTCGATCCCAAGGCGTTGCAGCGGTGCTTCATCGAACTGACCCAACGCGTGGCCGATCAGTCCAACGGCCGGTTGGTCGCCATCGACGGCAAGACGTTGCGGGGGGCGTTCGACCACGCCCACCGCAAGCTGCCCATCCACCTCGTGCATGCCTGGGACCGGGCCAACGGCCTGATGCTTGGGCAGGTGGCGGTCGAGGAAAAGTCCAACGAGATCACCGCTGTGCCGGCGTTGCTTGAGTTGCTGGATGTGAAGGACGCGGTGGTGAGCATGGACGCGATGCACTGCCAGAAGGACACCGCGGCGGCGGTTCGCAAGGCCGGGGCGGACTACCTGCTCGCGGTCAAGAAGAACCAGAAGACCTTGCGCGAAGACCTCACGCTGTTCTTCGACGACGCGATCGCCCCGGAAGGTCAACGCGATGAGCACCTGCTCACTTACACCATGGAGCCCGACAACGGCCACGGGCGACTCGACGAGCGAACCGTCTGGGCCTCGGGCAACCTGAACTGGCTGCGTCGCCGGCACCCCGGTTGGAAAGACCTCAAGGGCATCGTCTGCGTCGAGGGCAAGCGTCTCGACTTCGCCACCGGCAAGCAAAGCACCCAACGCCGGCTCTACCTCACCAGCCTCGACCCTCGCCAGGTCGGAGCCGAGCGGCTCGCCGACCTGATCCGCGGGCACTGGTCGGTCGAAAACAACCTGCACTGGTGCCTCGACGTGAGCTTTGGTGACGACGCGTCAAGAGTCCGCAAAGACCACGGTCCCGAAAACCTCGCCCTGCTCAAACGTCTGACCCTGGGCCTGGTCAAGCGATCCACTCCCAAAGCCTCCACCCCCGCTAAAGCCAAGCGTGCCAGCCTGAAGGTCCGACGGGCCGTCTGCGGCTGGAACCACGACTACCTCATCCAAACCCTCACCGGAGGCGACCGATTGTAAATGTCTTCACCCTGGGTTTTCAGGCATTGCTTGAATGCGCGGACCCAAGCGTTTGGACCGGCAGTCTCAGTGCGCAGCCTGATCCAAGGGCGAGATGCTGCAATCGACTCAGGCGCACGGGCCACCACGTGAGTAGTCCATGTGCGTGGTTGGCGATATGCCAAGTCCATGGCCTGGTGTCAGTTCACTGCGTGCCCTCAAAACCGTCATAATTCGACGCGTGGCTTGCGCTTTAAGTATATCTAATATCGACGATATTTGAGTCCTCGGCAGCCGCTCATGGCGTACCGAGCGAGGGCTCGCGTCGCACTCACCAACTCAACGAAAAAGCTGTCATTTTGTGCTTAAATATAGAAGCACGCAGACATCTCAGCATTCTCGAAGCGACGAATATTCAGTTCCCGACGCCCACATGCGGGAACCCCATCTGTACCCAAACGCCAGGAAAACGTCACATTGCAAGTGCTTCCGCTGCCACGCGTCGGTCATCAAAGGGCTGCTTGGTGGTACCGAAAATCTGGTAGTCCTCGTGCCCCTTGCCAGCGATCAAAACTAAGTCCTCGGACCCTGCGGAACGTACCGCCTTTCGAATGGCTCGAGCCCGGTCCGGCTCAACCTCCACGCGACCTTGCGCGTCTGACTCAACCCCCGCCAGGATGTCCTCAATGATCGCCAAGGGGTCCTCGGTACGTGGATTGTCACTGGTCACGATCACCTGATCTGCCCCACTGCAGGCAACGGCTGCCATCTTTGGACGCTTCGTGACATCGCGGTCTCCCCCGCAGCCGAAGACCACCCACAACTTGCCGATGCAGACCGGCCGCACTGCCTTGAGGACATTGTCCAACGCGTCATGCGTGTGTGCATAATCAACCAACACCACCGGCCCAGCCTCCGCGCGGTCGGTTCCGCTGGGCGGGTGCACCCGCTCGAGTCTCCCCGGTACGCCCGATGCCTTGGCAAGCAACGGCACCACGGTCTGCGCGGGGACCGCGGTCACAGCCGAAACCAGCGCGGCGGCCTGCAAGGCATTGCACACATTGAAGCGACCCATCAAGGGGACGTGCACCCGGGTACGGCTGGCTTCGACCACGACATCAACCGTCGTCCCTGTGGCATCTGCGTTCACCACTTCACCCTGCCACATCACGCCGACTTTCGCTGACGCCTGACCTGTTACGTCACACTTTCCGCTGGACTCATACGTTGTCACCAGCGTGAGTTGGGCCTGCGTATCTCTGGCCATTCGAATCCAATGAGGATCATCCGCGTTCATCACTGCGGTGGCTTGAGATCGCAGCGCACTGAAAAGCCTGGCTTTCGCCGCCGCGTAGTGTTCCATCGTGAGGTGGTAATCCAGGTGGTCACCGGTGAGGTTGGTAAACCCTGCGGCGTCAAAATTCAGGTGAGCCACGCGTCCCTGGTCCAGAGCGTGGCTTGACGCTTCCAACACCACCGCCTGGCAACCGTTAGCCACCATCTCGCGGAGTAAAGCAGAGATTTCCACCGCACCGGGGGTCGTTAATTCCGCAGGTCGGGGTCCGGCAGGATCACCCGTATCGACAAGAATGGTCCCGATCAGGCCAGCTTTGAGTCCCAGCTCATTGAGCAGATAATGCGTGAGCCAGGCCGTCGTGGTTTTACCGTTCGTGCCCGTCAATCCGATGACTTTGAGCTTCCGGGATGGGTGGTCTAGTAAGGCCTCTCCGATCTGACCCGCTTCGCACTGGGCCATACGAAACGGAGCTGCCAGCCACTGCACCGGGTCTCCTGCGACGCGGCCTTTGATCTCCCTCATCGCTTGGACGGATGCGATCACCGCAACCGCCCCGCGTTGAACGGCGTCGGTCACGTTTTCGATTTGGAGCGACCGGTCTTCCTGGTCGCGACTGATGAAAATACTCCCGCGATCCACACGCCTCGAGTCATCCACGACCGTGACGCCTGCGGCGGACTGGCGTAACTGCTCAAAGGTCATCCGCAATGTATGGAGAAACTCCTGACGATCCATGATTCATCCTTGTTCAGGCTGTGGATGCCCGCGTTTATCGGACTCAAGCCTACCGTGGCTTCATCTGAGTGGACTCGACCAAGCGAAAACCAGCAACCTATAAACAAGTAGCACCGGTATTGCGTCGATAAGTCATGACCGGGGCTACTTTAAACCTGCCCGGAACGAGCAAACGCATGCAGGATCACGACAATCAACCCATCGAAACCCTGCGGTTGAGCGACAAGGATAAAAACAAACTGCTCCACCATGTCGAGCAGTTGTCGACACGCCCGGTGGCGAGTAGTCGACGATCCCTGCGGGTGCGCTTCAACACCGGCGGAGTCCTTGTCACCCTGATGCAGCCCAACGGGGCGGTCAGCCGACTCTCGGTGTTGCCTCGCAACTTATCCAAGCGTGGGATCGCCTTTATCCACGGCCGATTTATCTACCCCGGCATGCTCACCGATGTCACGCTTCCCACGCTGGACGGCGAGTTAATCCAAGTCCACGGCAAAGTCAGAAACTGCCGGCACATCAGCGGTATTGTTCACGAAGTGTCGATTGTTTTCACGTCGGTCATCGATATCGAGATGTTTGTTGAGCTTAACGCGGATCAAAAATCGACCTACAGGCAAGAGCGCGCCCATGAACCTGGCCACGAATCCGTGACCGCGGCGGAACCTGTTGGACCCAGTGCGCTGATCGTCGATGATTCCTCAACCGACCGCCGCCTGTATGCCATGTGGCTACGAAAACTGGGGCTGGACGCCACGGAAGCGGAGACCGGCTCGGAAACCTCACGTCTCGTAAAAAGCCATGCGTACGACGCGATGCTCGTTGATATCAATCTTGAGAACGAGAACGGCAAAGACGTCATCCGCAACGTCCGTGACCTTGGATTTCACGCGCCGATTGTGGCCATTTCGGCAGACGGATCCGACCGGTGTCAGTCGGACGCCCTGGAGGCGGGCGGCAACGCCTTCCTGGTCAAGCCCTTTTCGCGGGAAGACCTTGAACAAGCCTTTCGCCAGATCGCGGTGGTGAGCAATACCAGTGGCGAAGACGCACCGATCTTCAGCTCGATCAATGGCGACCCGGAAATGCGGCCGCTGCTTCAGGATTTCGTTTCAAGCCTTAGCCGACAGACACAAAAACTGCGTGACGCGATGCATCAGGCAGACATGAACACTCTGCGCGATATCAGTCGACTCCTCAAAGGCTCAGGCGGCAGTTACGGGTTCAACACCGTCACCGACAACGCCAACGATCTGCTCATCGGGCTCGAAGCACGCGACGATATGGATGATCAGCTGCGTCAACAAGTCACCGAACTGATCGCCCTGCTCCGCCGCGTCAAGGTGTAATGCAGCAAATGCTGGATCGATCTCCCGCATTCACGTCAGACCCGCGAGACATTGCATCGCTAAAGTTATTAGACCCAGCACCGCGTCAGGCGGCGGTTCGCTTGGACTTTACATGCGGGTTGGGACGCACCCAGATGCTGTCACGGCCCCGCCGGCCTGCGACTACCGTCAGACGATCAAGGTAGCTGCGTAAGGACGCTTCATCGAAACGGACCAGAAACTCCTGCTGAGCGGAGCGGTTGCGTTGACGGATCGCTTCGATCATCTGCTGCTTGGTCATCATGGAGATAGCTCTCGTAAGGGTGGCTGGAAGGCAAGGGTGCGTAGGCACCGTGGCCTGTACTCGCGAAGGTCAATGTCGGCCTCACCTTCCCACCGCGCTGAGGTGTAACTCGCACGGACGCCATGCAGTCCCCACCGACCGCAACTATCGGACGCCCTGCCGGATGTTCTGCGTTGGGTCAGACGCGTTGACCGGTTAAGCTGGTTTGTATGCCTCTGACCGTTCGCAGCCCGCACAACCATCAGCCCGTCAAGGTCCGTGATCAGGACATTGGCCGAGCCATCCGCGACGCCGATAACCACATTTTTTACGTCGTCCCGTTCAGTGACGGATCGGGGTATTACGGTGCGGTGACCCGCAAGGGATCCCCCAAAGATGAAGAGCGGTACCGCAATCAAACGCAACGCGTTGCGAGCGGCGAGATTGCTGTGAAAGCCCAGCAAGCAGCGCATGACGCCACCGGCCGCAAGCGAAGTCGCGCCGGACGCCGACTGGTGGTGTTGCTGCTGGTGCTGCTCCTCCTGGCCGGTGGATTGGTTGCCGTCAGCGTGATCGCTCCTGGCACATTGCCCGCCATCGACAAGCTCATCCCACGCGATCTGATCCCCGCCCCCCAAACGCAGTCCCCTGAGCCCTCCGCGCTGTTCATGCGGCCAGATACCGGGGCGTTACCACCTCACGCGGCAATTCGGCTGGTTGATAACCGTCTGGCCAAGCCGACCCGTGACGCTGATCTATCGACCTTCGAGAGAACGCCTGAGGGCCTGTATTTCCGAAACGAGGTGTATGCGGAGGGCCAGGTGCCTCGGCCGGGCGATTTCGTTCGTATTCATTTCGCGACCTACAGCCCCAGCGGCAAACGTCTCGATCGCTCTCGTCCAGGCCCGCCGGTCGGCTTCACGTTCTGGACCGGTCAGTCCATTCGCGCCTGGGACCTGGGGATCGCGGGAATGGCAGTGGGCGAGCAGCGCACCGTGCTTGCCCCGTTGAGTCTGGTCAACCCCGCACGCTCCAAGAACAGAAGCCCACCGCGAGAACAACGCTTCAGACATGCTCCGGTTCGAGCTTGAACTGATCGAAGTACTGCCCGGCATCGCACACAAGACCCTGTCGAAAGGCACCGGACCCACTGCCGTCTCGGGCGACGATCTCAGGCTTCACTGGCTGGCGTTTGCCAATGACCACCCCGCCCCGTTCCACGACACCCGACAACACGGCCAACCCTTTCGCCTCATCCTCGGCCAGACGCCTGTCATCCCGGGACTTGCACTGGGACTCAAGCAGATGCGCGAGGGGGAACTTCGAGCCATCACCATCCCGCCGCACCTGGCCTACGGCTCCGCAGGGGTCGGCCCGCTCATCCCCCCCGATTCGACGCTCACCTACCGCGTTCGCTTGATCTCGCTTAATCCCACCCCCAAGGCCGGCACGATTCCCTCGACCCAAGGCGATGCGTCGTGATCCTGCTGATCGATAACTACGACAGTTTCACGTACAACCTCGTGCAGCGGATCGGCGAACTCGACGCTTGCCTTGATGTGCGGGTGGTGCGTAACGATCAGGTGACCCTTGAGCAGGCCGACGCCTGGCCCGTCTCGCATGTCATCATTTCGCCTGGTCCGTGTACGCCTCTTGAAGCCGGGGTGAGCTGCGACATTATTGAACATTTCGCCGGCCGCGTTCCGGTGCTCGGCGTGTGTCTGGGACATCAGTCCATCGGCCATCGATTCGGCATGACCGTCCAGAGACACACCGTCCTCAAACACGGCAAGACCTCCTCAATCTCGCACGACGGCAAAGGTCTGTTCCACGCAATTCCAGACCCGCTCACGGTGATGCGATACCACAGCCTGGTCGTTACGGCCGACAGCGTGGACCACGAACGCTTTGAGATCACCGCCTGGACCCATGACGACGATCTCAAAGTCGTCATGGGATTGCGCGCTCGCCCAGGCGTCTTCGGCCCCGCACCTCTCGAGGGCGTGCAGTTCCATCCCGAGTCGTTCATGACCGATCACGGCCACGGCATGCTCGCCAACTTCCTGGGCCAACCCGTCCCCGAACTTCACCAGACACCCGCCACCGCTTCGCACTGATTTTGAGCCTACCCATGCAAACCCACTTGCGATACGGCAAAAAACGCGTTTCTCTCAACGTCCCGCCGAACACCCACCTCCTGATCGGCCCGGAGATTCCCGCATTACCCGACGCCCCGGCTGCGGTCCGCGATGCGTTGCAACACCCCATCGGATCGCAAGCACTCGGCGGGCTCGCGCGAAACCGTAAGCCCCAGCGGGTGTGCATCACCATCAGCGACATCACCCGCCCGGTGCCCAACGAGCTGGTCGTCGGTGCGATTCTCGACGAGCTCAATGCTGCGGGCGTGCCCGACGCAGCGTGTGATGTGCTCATTGCCACGGGGATGCACCGGCCGTCCTCACCCGAGGAACGTCAGCAGCTATTGGGCGACGTGCTGAACCGCGTCCGGGTCACCGATCACGAAGCCAAAAGGCCCGAAACGCTCGGCCGGGTCAGTGATGACCCGCCGGTGAGCGTCAACCGCCTGTATCTCGACGCCGACTTAAAGATTGTCACCGGCCTCATTGAGCCGCATTTTATGGCCGGCTTCTCAGGCGGTCGCAAAGGCGTCTGCCCGGGCCTGGTCGATCTGCCCACCATTCAGCGCTTCCACGGCTACGGCTTCATGTCCGACCCCAACAGCGTCGAAGGCCGACTCATCGGCAACCCCTGCCATGATGAAGCGCTGCGCGTAGCGCGTCTCGCGGGCGTTGATTTCCTGGCCAACGTGGCGATCACGCATCACCGCGAGGTGGCTGGGGTGTACTTCGGAGATTTTGAACAAGCGTTTCTTCGAGGATGCCAGGATGTCGCCGCGTGGACCGCTGCGTCGTTTGAGCAGCCTTTCGACCTGGTCGTGACGTGCGCCGGGGGGTACCCGCTGGATCAAAACTTCTACCAGACCGTCAAGGGTTTGTGCACCGCTTTGCCCGCAATTGCCCCGAGCGGCACACTGCTGATGCTTTCTGCCTGCACCGAAGTCGGCGAACCTGAATATGAACAGCTCTACCAGCAGTTCGGCTCGGACTGGAGGGCTTTTCTCGACCACATCGCCCAGTCCGGGACGACCGACAAGGACCAGTGGGAATACCAGATGCAGACCCGCGTGCTTGAACACACCGGCGTCGAACGGCTGGTCCTGGCCAACGACGGACTGCCTCGCGAGACGCAGCAAAACCTCGCTGTCACGCCTGCCCCCGGAGAGGGTGATGCGGTTGAGCGCACGCAGGAGTTCATCACGCACTTTGCCGAGCAGAACCCCGAAGCCCGCATTGCGGTGATTCCCGAGGGGCCTTACACCATGCTCACCACGCCGGTGCTCTCTTCAGTCTGATGCGATGCAGCCTGCTTGCACGTGTGGTCATGACGTCATGAGCACCAGGACTACCGAAGCGGCGATCACCAGCAGCAGCACGAAAAACGTAACTTTCGCGGCAACCCACAGGCCTCGGCCGTGGTCGGCGGCTTCATCTGCGGCGGGAGCAAACGACTTCGCTGGGCCTGACATCGTTACGCCACAGTGCTTGCACACGCGAGCCTCCGCGGGAATCAACTCCTTACAACGCGGGCAAGGGACTGTGGCGGACTGGCCCCGGCGGACCTGCGTGATGTTGAAATGGGTGGGCTCAGGCAAGACCCCGCTAGGATAAACCCGACGGCCTGCCCCGTCTCAATCAGCCCTGTTGTGAAGAGGTTCGCTTGAAACAGTCTGTCACCGCCGCGGCACAAACTTCGCTCACCTCTCTGCGTGACGACGGGCTGGAAAAGCACGAGCGGCCGATCCAGTCGCCCCAACGCTCCATGGTCCAGCTCGCGTCTGGCCGAGAGGTGCTCAACCTGTGCGCGAACAACTACCTCGGACTCGCCGATCACCCCAACGTCCTAGCCGCCGCACACGATGCATTGGACCGCTGGGGCTTTGGCATGGCTTCTGTGCGTTTTATCTGCGGCACCCAGACCCTGCACGAGCAACTTGAGGCTGAGCTGAGCACATTCCTGGGCACGGAATCGACCATCCTGTATTCCTCGTGTTTCGATGCCAACGGCGGGCTCTATGAAACGCTGCTGACCGATGAAGACGCTGTCATCAGCGATGCGCTCAACCACGCTTCGATCATCGACGGCGTGCGACTGTGTAAAGCCAAACGATTTCGCTATGCCCACAGTGACATGGCCGACCTCGAAGCGAAATTGCAGCAAGCCCATTCAGGCGGAGCACGCCAAAAGCTCATCACCACCGACGGCGTGTTCTCAATGGACGGCGATATCGCCAGGCTTGATGAAATCTGCAACCTCGCCGACCACTACAACGCGATGGTCCACTTTGACGACTGTCACGCCACCGGTTTTCTGGGCGACACCGGCCGGGGCACCCACGAATACTGCAGCGTCATCGACCGGATCGATCTCACCACCGGCACGTTCGGCAAAGCGCTGGGCGGCGCATCGGGCGGTTACACCTCAGGGCATAAACCGCTGATTGACCTGCTTCGCCAGCGGTCCCGCCCTTACTTGTTTTCCAATGCGCTGGCCCCGCCGATCACAGCTGGATCTTTGGCTGCGCTACGTCTTGTGGACCAGCAGCCCCAACTGCGGACGCAACTCTGGGAGAACACCCGCCAGTTCCGCGAGATTCTGGAAGCGATCGGGCTGGAGGTGTTACCCGGCGCGACACCGATTTTGCCGGTCATGCTGGGCGACGCTCGGGTTGCATCCCAGATGGCCGAACTTCTCTTGGAGCGGGGCGTGTACGTCGTGGCGTTCAGTTACCCCGTGGTGCCCCGTGGCGCGGCCCGCATTCGCGTGCAGGTCAGCGCTGCCCACACTGCTGAGGACCTCCTTTTTGCCGGTGAGCAATTCGCAGCGGTCAAAATGGAGCTGTCGCTTTGAGTGCCGCCCACGCGACCACCCTCAAGGCCCCGCAGCTCCCCGAAACCATGCGCGCGATCAAGAAGCTGCAGCCTGCGCCGGGCTTGAGCATGGTGCACGATCTGCCACTCCCCAAGCCGGGGGTGCACGATGTGCTGGTCAAAGTGACTCACGTGGGGGTGTGCGGGACCGACCGACACATTTTCGAGTGGGATCACTGGTCGGCGTCGCGGGTGCCGATTGGGGTGACGGTGGGACATGAGTTTGTCGGACGCATCGTGCAGCTTGGCAGTGCGGTGGAAGGCTTCACCCTCGGCGAGCGGGTGAGCGGGGAAGGCCACCTGGCATGCGGTCATTGCAAAGCATGCCGCACTGGCTCAGCGCACATCTGCGACCACGTGGACATCCTGGGAATCGACTGCGACGGGGCGTTTGCAGATTACGTGAAGATTCCCGCGTCGAACCTGTGGCGCGTCGATAACCGCATCCCCGACACGCTCGCAGCGGTCTATGACCCCCTGGGCAACGCGATGCACACGGTCATGGCGGCAGGGGTCTCTGGCAAAAGCGTGCTCATCACCGGCGCGGGCATCATCGGACTCATGGCGGTGGCCATCGCCCATACCGCCGGGGCGGGGACCTTGCTTGTCACCGACCCCGACCCACGCCGGCGAAAGATCGCGTTGGACTTGGGGGCCGATGCTGCGTTTGCATCCAACGACCCGGACTGGATCGCTCAGGCCCGGCAAATGACCCATGGCCAGGGGCCTGACGTGCTGCTGGAAATGTCCGGTCACCCCACCGCTATCACCGACGGACTGGCCTGCCTGCGTAATGGCGCCACCGCTGCACTGCTCGGCCTACCCGCTGACCCGGTCGCCATCGATCTGCCCCGCGACGTCATCTTCAAGGGCACCACCCTGTTGGGCATCAATGGCCGATTGATGTTTGAAACCTGGTTCCAGGTCGAAAATCTTCTGCTGTCCGGCCGGGTCAATCTCGATCCCATCCTCACGCACACCCTGCCTTTCGACGACTTTGCAACCGCCTTTGCGCTGATGCAAAAAGGCGATGCCATTAAAGTCGTTTTGAAAGTGTAAAATATTCCCCTCAAGCTGATCTGTAGTTTCCTAATCCATTTTTGGTTTATAAACAAAAGGGAAAATGTTGTTCTAAGGGATAATCCGCATTATTTACCAGTCGCTTTATAAATAAAAGACGTATGATTGCGGGAGTCACGTCCCGTTCATCTTCGAGATCTACCAAATGCCATCCCGTTCTCGTGGTTTACGTTTTACGGTTGTGCTGATTGCCCCTATGAGCTTTACGGCCGTCAGCGGGGCACAAGGCCTTGATGTCCCGTCGATCGACCCGGTGGTGGTCTCCAGCGACAATCTTTCGGTCCAGCTGCAGACGTATGGTGCAGCATTACCCGCACTGCCGACCGACTTCACCGTGGATGGCACGGGGCGGGCTTTCGTCACCCTTCAGGACAACCGCATTTATACCATGACGCCTGACGGGACGACAACGCTCTACCTCGACGACCGCAACTCCAACACCATCGACGGTATTCAGGGAAGCCCCAACAACCCGCTTCCGCAGCGCAACCTCGACATTGGAATGACGTCCATCGCGTTGCATCCGGATTTCGCGACGAATGGTAAGTTTTACACAGTCCAGGCGGTCAGTAAGGGCTTGAATGCTGGCAATGACTCGATGTTTCAGCCGGATTTCGGTGGATTTGGATTTGACGGCAATGAGTTCACCCGAGGTCATCACCAGAGCGTGGTGTTCGAATACACCGTCGATCCGACGGCTATCAGCTTGTCGAGTGTGGCTGCGGTGGCGAGTCGGCGGGAGGTGCTTTCGATGCACCAACGACACCACTCGCACAACATCGGTGATCTGGCATTTGGTGCGGACGGGCTGCTTTACATCACCGCCGGTGACGGTGGGAACGGACTGGGCCACGAACGCAATGCGAACGACTCAGACAGCCCGTACGGCAGCCTGCTTCGGATCGATCCCACCGACCTCGTTGGGGGAGCTGGCAAGACGGTGTACAGCTACGACGGTCAGGCCCGTTTCAGTGTTGTGGATGATCCCGGAGCATTTGTCATGACCGACAACGACGGCACGGATGTGGCGTTGGGCGTGACGACGGGTGGCCGAAATAATTATCGAATCTCTTTCGACGTGGATGGCAATCTGTGGGTCAGCAATACAGGCCAGAAGCACTCAGAATCTGTTTATCGTTATGAACAAGGAGCGGACTACGGGTGGGGACTGGTCGAGGGCTCACTGATCTACACGCGCGATGGTGGTGATCAAACCGTCGTGCCGACCAGACTTCTTGACGTTGTGGCGGAGATCAACAGCACGGGTTTCGATGGACAAGTGGATGTAGCGACGGTGTTCGACAGCTCAACGAACCTGGCATACGAAGCGGTATACGGCACGGGCGATACCGCGCAGCGGCAGGCCTTGGGCACACGTATTTTGTCCGACGCGGAAGAGCAACGGGCGTTGGCCTTGATCGCGGGGGGCAATCTGCCAGTCTTCGAGTACGACCACAGCGACGGCGTGAGCTCTATCGGTGGTACACGCTATGACGGGCAGCGCTTCAGTGAGCTCGACGGCATGCTGATATTCGGTGATCTGCAGGGCACAGGCGATCGGCTGGACGATGAGGGACGCACGCTGGGGACCGGCGCTCGGCTTTTCTACGGCGACCCCGACGCGACGGACGCAGAAATTCGTGAACTCCTGATTGATCCAAACGGTGAGGCCATGCTTGACCGCCTGCTGGGCGTGGGTCGCGGCCTGGATAACGAGTTGTACATTTACGGTTTGTATTTCACCGACACCGGTGTGGAATATCGCGTATTGCAACTGGTTCCCGAACCGAGCGGTTTGGCTATGCTCGTGGTCTTGGGTGTGATGGTCCGCCCACGTCGACGCACACTTCAGGGCTCTGGCCCCATCGAGCATGGCATTGATCAAGGCTTGCGGATTCAGTAACGATTCAGTCTGCGGTTCGACACCGAAATCGGTACGTAAGGCTGGTGCTCCGCGCATCGGATCGTGGGTCGCGGCGATCGTGTGGTGTGTTTGCATAGCCGGCGTGTCCGGATGCCAGTGGATCCCCGAACGGGTGTGGCCTGGTCCGACGTCTGCGTTATCGATTCAGCCGCAGGATGATCAGCGGGTGAAGCTTCGGGGCGACTTTGATCGAGCGTATTACGACTTTGACGACGAGCAGACTGTGACCGTGTTGCTGGTCAAGGGGCCTGAGTCAGCGCCTGAGCAGGCTGCAGTGATCCGGATGTTCTGGCGGCCGCGCGCGGGGCGGACCCCCGTCGCAGCCGATGCGACCAACGCGACGGTGCACTACCTGATTTTTGCCGACGCCCAGACGCCCCGCGGGGAGCTGCGGGAGGTGGGGGTGTACGCGGGGGCGGGGTTTTTGCGGCTGTCGGACACGCCCGGGCCGACACGGCTCAGTGGCACCCTGCGACAGGGCGCGGTTCGGCTTGAGGATCGGTCGGTGAACTTCAACGATTTGCTCGGCAGATCTTCGATTGAAGGCTCATTCACTGCGACGCGTGACGCCAAGCGGGTCCACACGCTGCTGCGTGACATCACCGCCAAGGCGACCGCCCGCCTGGGTTACCCACGCATGGTTGACGCGGAGCTTCGAGACTTACCCCCGGCGTGAACGAAAAGTCGGCTGGCGTGCTCGGTATAGTCGCCCCTGCCGCCTGCCCGTTCGATTCCGAGTCTCATCGAGTGCCCGCTTTGTCATACATCCCCCGCGTCGCCGCATACTTCGGCCTGTTTCTGTTTGGTATGTGGGTTTTTGCAACCCCTGCGGCGGCACAGAGTGCGACCGAACCGCAGGTGGCCACCTTGCCCGCCGAGGTCGCCGAGCTGCCTCGGATCGGGGCGTATGTTCAGCCGACGACGCTGGGGGATCGGCTGGACGCAGTGATCAATCCAATCAACGCGGTGGTGGAGAAAACGCTGTTTTTCGACCTCGCGTTTGGTCAGTTGCGGTCGCCCAAGCGTGATGATGCCGGGGAGTTGGTGTATGCGCGCGACCCGGTTTTCACGCCGGCGAGTGAGGCCTACCGCGCGGTGCAGGTGGACGACAAGGGCCATGTGGTGCTTGAGGGTGGCCAGCCTGTGGTGGTCAACGTCGAGCCGGGCGGTCAGGTCCAGACGCTCGACGCGGCCGGCCTGCCACGCACCACACTGGGGGCGGTGGAGATGCAGGGGCCTCGGCTGCCTTTCCTGGTGATCTGGCTGGGGGCGGGCGCGGTGTTCTTTACGTTTTATCACGGGTGGATCAACCTGCGGGGGATGAAGCACGCGATAGAGATCGTGCGGGGCCAATGGGCGTCGAGCGACGATTCCGGAGACATTCCGCCTTACCGTGCGTTGACGTCGGCGTTGTCGGCGACGGTGGGACTGGGGAACATCGCGGGGGTGGCGATTGCGATGGTGCAGGGTGGGCCGGGGGCGTTGTTCTGGATGATGTTTTTGGGGTTGTTCGGGATGACCTCGAAGTTTCACGAGTCCACCTTGTCACAGATGTTCCGGGTGAAAAATGCAGACGGGTCGGTGTCGGGTGGGCCGATGTATTTTCTGAGTCAAGGCCTGGCGGAGAAGGGGCCCGGGTGGGGGACGCTTGGCAAAGTGCTGGCGGTGGTGTTTGCGGTCTTCTTGATGGCTGCGGCGCTGGGCGGCGGCAACATGTTTCAATCGAATCAGGCGTTCGAGGGCTTTTTTAGCCAGTTCATTCAACCCGCGATTGCGCAAGGTGAAGTGGACCGGGTGCGGGGCCTGGCCAGCATTGGGTTTGGCCTGGTGATGGCGGTGGTGGTCGGCGTGGTGGTGATCGGGGGAATCACGCGGATCGGGGCGGCCACATCACTGCTGGTTCCGATCATGGCGGTGGTGTATGTCGTGGGGTGCATGGCGATCATCGCGCTCAACATCAGCGCGGTTCCCGGGTTGATCGGCCAGGTGTTCAGTCAGGCATTTGGCTTCGACGCCATGGCGGGCGGACTGCTGGGCGTGCTGGTGATTGGGTTTCAGCGTGCGGCGTTTTCGAGTGAAGCGGGGATCGGATCCTCGGCAGTGGCGCACGCAGCGGCGCAGACCAGTGAGCCGGTGCGTGAGGGGCTGGTCGCGTCGCTTGAGCCTTTCATCGACACGATCATCATTTGCTTCATGACCGGCATGGTGGTGTTGATCACCGGGGTGTATCTGGATTTTGAAGGCAGCAATCAAGGGACCGCAGTGACCCTGGCTGCCTTTGAAAGGGCGGCGGTGTTCGGCGGTTGGTTCCCGTACATCCTGTCAATTTCCGTGGTGCTGTTCGCATTCTCCACGATGATTGCGTGGTGTTACTACGGCGAGCGGGCGTGGGGTTATCTTTTTGGTTTGAAGTCCGTCATGGTGTTTCGACTGTTGTTCGTGACCTGTGTGTTTATTGGAGCGGTGGCCAGCCTGGGGGCGGTGATCGGGACGGCGGACTTGATGCTGCTGTCTTGCGCATTACCCAATATTCTGGGCGGCATCATCCTGGCCCCGCGGGTGAAGCGTCGGCTGAATACGTACTGGGCGCAGTACAAGTCAGGCGAACTCAAGCCCGGCGAGCCGGTCGCGCCACTGCCCGCGCAGGGCAATGACCCCGGCATCTAGCGGTTGGCCTTAACCTTGCCGTGAGGCTCGCTGGATCATTGCGCTGTTGCGTGGTATTTAGCCGGACCACAGATGTGGCCGATGGACGTTGAGTCGCGAACGCGGTGGGAGCTAATTGCCATGAATGACGCCAAGACTGATCCTTTGATGCCTGCGGTCTCGCTTCCCCTGCTCGCGGTCCGCAGCGGGTTAGGCGGAACCTTGATGGGGCTGGCCAACCTTGTGCCGGGGATCAGTGGTGGCACGATGCTGCTCGCAGCGGGGGTGTATCCACGTTTCATCACCGCCATTGGCGAGGTGAGTACGCTCAAATTCCGTAAGGCCTCGGTGGTAACGCTGGCTGGCGTGGTCGGGGCGGCGATCCTGGCGATTGGGCTATTTTCAAAAGTGGTGAAGGACCTGGTGGTCGATCATCGCTGGGTGATGTACAGCCTGTTTATCGGGCTGACGCTGGGCGGGGTGCCGGTGGTCTGGCGGCTGATCGATCGGCGGACCGCAGGTGTGTGGATTGCCGCGGGAATCGCATTTGTGGGGATGGCGGCACTGGCATTGGTGCAGGGATCAGGCGGGGGGGGCGGGACGAATGAGGGGTTTGTCTTTATGTTTCTTGCAGGCGTGGCTGGAGCGTCTGCGATGATCCTGCCGGGCGTGAGCGGCGGATATCTGCTTTTGGTGATGGGGGTGTACGTGCCGATCCTGGGGGGGATTGCCGCGTTGGTCGCAGGGCTCAAAGCGATGGACATGGGAGCCATTGTTTCGGCAGGCCTGAGCGTCGCCTTGCCGGTGGGCCTGGGCGTGGTGGTCGGGGTGGTGGTGGTGTCGAATTTGCTGCGCTGGCTTCTGGCGAAATATGAGAGGCCGACGCTGGGTGTGTTGCTGGGACTGTTGCTTGGGGCGGTCGTGGGGCTTTGGCCTTTTGAAGAGCCGGTCACGGTGCACGCTGGCGATACGGTCAAGGGGCAGTCGGTGGTGCGGGATCCCGAGCCTGTGCCCGGGGCGTTGCCTTTGATTTACGAGCAGACGGGCAAGGTGGTTGAGGCTGACGATTTGCCTACTGAGCCTTTCAGTCCGAGCGGCACGCAATGGGCAGCAGCCATTGGGCTGGTGTTGTTCGGGTTTGGTCTGACCCTTGGGGTGGACTTCATCGGACGCGATCGCAAGTCTGTGGAGGCGGATTCCCAGGCTGCGACGGTGTAAGCCAGAGTATCTCCCGGCAAGACGCTTACACTCTGATTCGTGCCCGTTCGTGTCGCCCAGATTTCAGACTTGCATCTTGACCCCGACCGCCCGGTCGCCTGGACCAACCTGTCCCTGATCCGCGACGCCTTGGCGACACGCGGGGCCGATCATCTGGTCGTGACCGGCGACCTGACCGATCACGGGCTGGACCGCCCTGCCGATCTGACCGCTGCGCAGCGTGAAGTCGCGGCGCTCGCTCAGGCTGCTGGGTGCGGTGATGCACTCATCATTCCAGGCAATCATGATGTGGGCGACTTTGCGGGTGATGGCGAGCAGTGCATTACCGGGACGCGGGTACAGCGGTATCTCGACACTCTGGGCGAGGACCGGTTTGCCGTGGATGCTGCGGCGTGGCGCTTGATTGGGATTAACGCGATGCTGCTTGGATCGGGGCTCGCGCGGGAAGCCGAGCAGGATGCGTGGTTTGAAGAGCAACTCGAGCGCGCAGCGGAGATGGGCTTGCATGCAGCAGTGTTTTCGCACACGCCGTGGTATCTGCGAGCCTTGGATGAAACACTGGGCAACGCGGGGCGGTATTGGATTCCCACGAAGCGTGCAGCAGATCGCATGCTTGCTTTGATCGCGCGGTGGAGCGTGGGGCTGGTCGCGTCGGGGCATGTGCATCGCACGTTGGTTGAGCGTGGCCGGGCATGGTGTCCGCCGGCAAGCGGTACCCTCGTGGATGCGGCATACTTCCCCGCCGGGCCCGGTTGGAACCAGCTCGGCTATCTCGAGCATGATCTTCACGAAGATGGGAGCGTGCAGACCAGCCTGGTTGAACTTCAACTCGAGGGCCACGTCCATCGTGTGGAGTAAGCCAGCGGTATGATCGACGCGTACGTTGCCTTGTGTGAACCTGGAATCTGCCTTGCCTATGCCCTCTGTCCCATCTTTCGCCGACGCCGCGCACCTGAGTCGGACGATCAAAGCGGCAGGCGACGTCGTGTCATCGCTGGAGGTACTGGGCCCGGCAACTGCCCGCGCCGCCGACGTAATGGCCGAAACGCTCCTGGGAGGACGTAAGCTGCTGGCGTGTGGCAACGGCGGGAGCGCGGCCCAGGCGGCTCACCTCACCACCGAGTTTGTCTGTCGATTTGATCGCGACCGTCGCCCGTACCCGGCGATCTGCTTGACCACGCAGGGCGGCGACCTCACCGCCATCAGCAATGACTATCAATACGAGCAGGCCTTCGCCCGACAGGTTGATGCCTACGGCCAGCCGGGCGACGTCTTAGTCGCGCTCAGCACCTCAGGCAACAGCCCCAGCATTGTGGCAGCACTTCATGCAGCACGCGCCAAGCAGGTTCGCGTCATTGCGCTGCTCGGCCGAGACGGGGGTCAATGTAAAGGCCTGGCAGACGTGGAACTGATCGTGCCGCATTCGGTCACCGCACGCATCCAGGAAGCCCATCTGGTGTTAGTGCACGCGTTGTGTGAAATGGTCGAACCAGCCCTGCTCGCGCAGGAAGCGTGATGGCTTGCATTTTCACCCAAGCGAAATGCTTGAACTCACCTCGAGCGACGGCGTCGGGTCATCAGTCCGACCAGCGCCGCCGCACCGAGTAGCGCCGCCGAGGGACTCGGCGCGGCGGTGACTGACTCTTCGGTCAGTTCAACCAAGCCCACCGACGCCATGAACGACGACCGAACTTTCTCAGGCCCCGGCTCGATTTCATCGTCTTCCGCATCGGCGAAGACGCTCACATCCAGGCGGTAGCGGCCGGCTTGTGAGATCACCTCCTGGTTCAAGGATTCACCCGGTGCGATCTGGCTTTCAAAAACGACTTCACCATCGCGGGTCAGCGTGACGTCGGCTTCCGTACCCGCTGCATCGGGGTCCAGCATGGCTTTGAGCGAAAGCTCCTGACCCGGCGCGACCTCAAAGCCTGCCATCGCCAGCGTGCTGAAACTTCCGTAAGACCGCAAGGAAGTGTCGTATTCGCCGGTGAACGCATATGCGAGGCCGGAGGCAGAGATGTCGATGCGGGTGTCCGACGTGATGATCTCCAGCCCCGCTTTGCCATCGGCCACCGAATGCTCTTCGTCGATCTTGGCCAGACCTTCCACGCTTCGCGTCCCGACGCCTTCAATGGCGTCGAACATCATGTCGTCGCTGAAAATCGGTTCGGCATCGCTGGGCTCCGAGCTCGCGCCGACATACGCCTCGATCTGAGCAGACACGTCAAACAGTGAATCTGCCGAAGCGATGGGAGCCAACGTCAGAACCGGAACCAAAAGAGCGTTACGCATGAAACGTGTCCTTGAAAAGGCATTAGTCAGGCCGGGGTGCGTCGTCTGCATCCGCGTTAAGCCCCCGCGTCATGGATTGTCGTCTGACACGGTGAGAAACGATGGGCTTAGGGGTACCATCGACCCGCTGAGCGTTATCACTTGCGTTTTACCGGACATGCTCAAGGGGCACGAGCCTGTCCGGGGGACCGATAGGGATCGACAATGTTCCACTCTAAGTGGACCATGTTCACAGGCGTGATAAACTTTCATTGTGGCACACTCGCCTGTCATTCCCCCGATCCCGCACCGCCTCACCCGGCAGGGTCGGGACACGTCTCGCGGTTTTGAGCGCTCAGCACCGCAGCCCACTGATCGTACGCCTCTGCTTCGGCTGGTCGGTCGGCGTCACACGACCGAATCCCATCGTGACGTGGAGACCTCAGAGCGTCGCACAACCCACGCCCCTCCCGAACTGGCTGCACATGATCCGCGATGGGTGTTGGCCATTCGCACCGCTGAGTGCTTGCAGGGCAGCCTGCTCCCCGCTGATCGCCGCGAGAGTTTGTCCAGGCTGGGGCGGACCATGGGGTTGACCGCGTTCGACACCTCACTGGTGATCGCCATCGTGCAGGATCAGGCAAGGCGGGGACATGCCTCGGCGTATTGCGCATCCGCAGGGGCCGACCAACTCCGCATGGTCGCGCCGCCTCAGCCCACCCGCACCTTGCTGGGCAACGGATCGACCGCGGTCAAGCGTGCAGTAGCTATGGCGATGGGGCTGTTGACGTTGCAGGCTGCGTTGCTGCTGCTGTGGTGGCAGTCTTCGTGAGCGGCAGGGTCTTCAGTGCGTCCAGCACCGGCCCGCCCAGCCGAAGCTCAATGCCTTGATACACCAGCCGCGCGGTGGGCTCATAACCCCACCACCCCACGTTGATCTGCATCCGCGTCAGCTTCAGCGACCGCGACTCGATGGTGATTCGGACCCACTCATCATGAGCATCCTCACCTCTCAAGAACCAGCCGCGCGGGCCGTCCGGCTCGTCGTGCGTCAGCGTCAGCCCCAGGTGCAGTAACTCCGAACGCGCCGCGGCAATGACCTCGTCCATGGGCTTGGCATGGGCGCTGTTAAAGCGACCCTTTCCGAGGATGCCCGCCGCAGTCTGACCCGCAGAGGCGGCAACGCCCAAGGCGGCCGGCTCAAGCCCCGTGCAGCCGGGAAGCCACAGCAAACCCGCCGCCAGGACACACATCCAACGCCCACGCGTCCGAACCGGTCGATGCTTTCGATGATTCAACATACCCATACCGCACAGCCTAGGCATCAATCACGCCGGCCATCAGCAGGCCCGCCACAATCACCGCAATGGCAATCCGGTAATACCCAAACACCTCCATGCCGTGTCGCTTGAGGTAAGCCACCATCCATTTGACGGCGAGAACGGCAGACAGCCACGCCGCCACCGAGCCGATCAACATCGTTGGCCAGCCGTAGACCCGCGCCATCCAGACGATCATCATCACATCCTGCGTTTCACCATTGACTGTAATCGACACCTGATCGACAGCCGCTTTGTAGACCGTCGCGGCACATAACGTCAGCACGCCCAGCAAAAAGCTGAACTCCACCGCCGCTGCCAGGCTCAGCCCGATCAACACCCCGCCCACAATCGTCACCAGGCTGCGACTCGTCCCCGGCCACATCGCCAGGCACTGAATCAACCCAATCACCAACGCCATGCGAACTGTCAATCGCTCCAACGGAAGTCCGATGCGTTCAGCCGGATCGCCTTCTGCAATCACATCGTCCTTCAGCGAAGCGGTGCGGCGACGCCGCGCCGACACCACCAGAATCGCCACTCCCCCCACCGCCCAGGCTGCGACGATCGGCCACGGACCAAAGAGCTTTGACTCGATCCAGTCATCCAACAAAAAACCAATGATCGCGGCCGGAATAAACGCCACCACGATATTGAGCCCCAGTTGAAATCCGTCCGCATCCCCCGCGCCCCACCCAACCCGCCCAGCCCAGCCCTGGACGGTTTGCTTCACCCGGGACCAGTAGAGCCCAAGCACCGCCGCGATCGCGCCCGCCTGGATACAGATTGCGTACGCATTGGCTGCCTGACGGGCCTGCTGCGACTCCGTCCCGATGCCCAGTAGCTCCTGCACCACCAGCAAATGACCCGTGGAACTCACCGGCAGATACTCGGTGAGGCCTTCAACAATTCCCAGGATGATAGCTTGCCACCAGGTCATATCACTGGTGTTTCTATCGACAAATGCAGACCCGCATAATCAGTGCGGCTTGACTTACAAAATCTTCACGCAAACAAGGCCTTCGAGCGACCTCACTCAGACCCACGCGGCGAAGAGATGGATTTGAATAAAATTGAAGATTCAAGCCACGAGCAGCCCCCGCATATCGGCGACCATCACGCGACGCGTCCCGTCCACGATCGCATTGAAGGCAACCCATTGCCACGTGCTGTCCCATGCCGGATGCGGGTCCAGACGCATCCCCGGGTGCGGCAGCGCGGGCGGCTGCGAAGTCATCCGCACAATCTCACGCTCAGCTTGCCCCTCGAGATCAATCCAGCGCAGCGGCGTGGTATCGCCTTGGGTCCACCGCTCTTGAACGTAGGTATCCGTGAGGATGTGCCTCCCGTCGGGATGCACCGTCGGGTGACCTGATCCATCGGCCGCATCTGTAATTTTTTTCAGGTTCTGCCCGTCAATGTCAACTTGCACCAGGTCCAGCCCCCCCCGACCGTCGCGCAAGTCGCCCAGGTTCATCGACAGCCGCGTCCCATCGGGGAAGAAATTGATATGGTGCCCGCCCTTTTCCCAGCGGGCAGCGGGGACCGCGTTGCAGAGTTCCGAGCCGTCGGGCCGGAGCGTCAGCACGTCATATCGCACGCCCCGCGGCCCCGCCCACTCAAACGCGTCCAGACGGTTCTGCCCGTCGTGCAGATACCTGCGTACCGTGAAAATCAATCGGTCCCCGGTCGGTGCCCACTTACAGTGAAAGCCGTAAATCTCCCACATGCTGCGTTGCTCCTCCGACGCGTCGCACAGCTCGGGAATCACCGCCGCCGCCTGAGCCAGGGAGACCACCAGGCGACGCTCGCCGGTTTGGAGATCAGTGATGAACAAGCCATCGTCATCCACCGCCCCGATGTTGCGCCCGATGGCGTCATCAGGCAGGACCACACCGTAGCCCGGCTGCGTGCGGCGCATTTTGTCCAGCGAGGCCGACGCGGCATACCGGCCTTCAGGTGAAACCTGATACACCCCACCAGGCCAACGCTGCGAAGTGCCAGCGACCCAGTCCAGCTTCACCAGTCGAGACGTCCAGGTCTCTGTATCCACATCATTGAATATCAGCGTGTGGTCGTCGCTGCCCCAGTTCAGGTTGCACCCCATCTGCGACTCAAAGCCCTGGGTGCTCGCCACAACGTGCTCGACACCTTCCACCAGATCCACCACGACGACTTCACCCCGCTCACCCGGCTTGGGCAAACGTTCTTCAGTCGGCAGCCGAAAACACGCGAGATATCGGCCCGATGGGCTGAAAGGCGAGGTGTCAAAGAATCGGTGCAAACACCGGCCCACGCCGGGCGTCACGCACCACACAGGCACCTGCGGATGGTGGTCTTCGTAACGCGGGAACGATTCGTGCAACGTGATGCCCTGAGCAACTGTAGTGACGGACATAAGCAGAATCTCCGAGAAAAGCGGTCGTGAAGCGGCAACCCACTTCAGCACTATACCTCTCCCCGGTGGCATTGATATTAAACTTCCCCGCCGTTGGGGTTGAAGCACGGCCCCCCGCTCGGCCGATGACCTGCATGCCCGCCCCATTGCTTCCGGCCGTCCCGGCCTGAAAGGCATTACCTTGCCCACCGTCAACCGTAAGCCACTGCTCCGCTTCGTCTCCGATAATAAACGCGTCATCGCGCGCTACTTCGCCGTCGGCGGCGAACCCCGCGCACGAAAAGTCATCGCCCGCGTCATGGCCATGCCCGACGACCAGGTCCAAGCCCACCTGCAGAAGATGCTCCGCAGTTTCGCCCACCGACACCGAAACATTGAAACCATCCTGCAACGCCACTTCGGCTACGTCCAGCACCTGCTTGCCGAGCCTGACAAACTCAGCGAACCCCGCCAATGGCTCATCGGCTCGTACTTCACCATGGAGTACTCCATCGAGTCCGCTGCACTCTTCAATCCCTCGATCGTTCAACACCCCGACCAGACCGGCGTCCCCCGCGGCTGGCTTCGCTTCATCATGTCCCTGCGGGCCACAGGGGAAGGACACGTTTCCTCCATCGTCTTCCGAACCGGCATGATCGACGACCGCGGCGACACCCACCTCGACCCCCCGCCCCGCTTCTCTGCCAAAATGCGGCAGAACCTCGACCGCAGTTACAACAAAAAACTTACCCGCCAAAAACTCATCGAAATGGAGGTCTACTCCTCCGAAGCTCGCAGCGACGCCTTCGAGCGCATCTTTTCCCATCTGCCCGACCGCTACACCTTCCAACAGCTCAAAGACGCCATCGATCAAGCCAAACCAAATTGCGCCGATCACGAAGTCTTCGATCAGGCCGCGACGAACATCGTCTGGGTCGCAAAATCAAACTACGAACTCGTCATCCCCACCGGCAGCGGAGCTGACGAAATTGTCATCTTCCCCACTTCCGATAATGAATCACGCGGCATCGAAGACCTCCGGCTGACCCGCTTTATCGACGACAACGGCGAAGCCTCCTACTTCGGCACGTACTCGGCCTACAACGGCTTCGCCGTCCTGCCCCAGATGCTCGACACCACCGACTTCCGAAATATCCGCGTTCACACCCTTAATGGCAAATACGTTCAAAACAAGGGCATGGCGCTGTTCCCCAGAAAAATCAACGGCCGATACCACATGATCTCGCGACTCGATGGCGAGAACATGTTCATCATGCAGTCGGACAACCCGTACTTCTGGAACGAATGCAAACGCCTCTGCGAACCCATGTACCCTTGGGAATTCGTCCAGATCGGCAACTGCGGAGCGCCCATCGAAACCCCCGCCGGCTGGCTGCTGCTCACGCACGGCGTCGGCCCCATGCGCGAATACGCCATCGGTGCCTGCCTGCTCGACCTCGAGAACCCTTCACGCGTCATCGGCCACCTGCGTCAACCGCTGATCAGCCCCGACGAGAGTGAACGCGAAGGCTACGTCCCCAACGTGGTCTACACCTGCGGCGCGCTGGTGCACGCAGACAAACTCGTCATGCCTTATGCCATCAGCGACTCCGCGACCACCATCGCCACCGTCCCGATGGATGAGCTGCTCGACCGGCTGGTCAATGATTCCCCGTCCTGCCCCTTGCCTGATCGGCGGGTCTACGAACGCGTCGCGCAATAGGCACCCACCTCACACCCAAACCACTGCCCCTACAGCAACGCGACCGGATCAACGTCCACCGCCGTCTTCGCATCGCTCACCAGTCCTCCCCGATTCCTGGCCTCGGTGAGTAGCCTTTGCATCACCGCCGCGGTGGACGTGATCACCTCCACCTGCACGCGATGATGATCCGCGATGCGCGAAAGCGGGCACGCCGCTGGATCACGAATCTTCGCATTTAACGCAAGATCACGGTTGACCTTCTGCAACAACACTGCCGTCTGCGTGGCATGTTTCAATGCTTTCATCTGATCCAGGTCCCGGCAGACCACCCGCGTCATCCGTGTGCTCGGCGGAAGCCCGGACCGCTCGCGGATCGCCAGCTCCCGCGCCGCAAACCCCTGATAGTCGTGCTCCGACGCAGCCTTGATCGCCGGGTCTTGCGGCGAAAACGTCTGCACCACCACCCGCCCGGGATGCTCCGCCCGACCCGCACGACCCGCAACCTGTGCCACCAATTGAAACGTTCGCTCCGAGGCCCGAAAGTCCGGCAGGTTCAAAGCCGTATCCGCGCTCACCACCCCCACCAGCCGCACATTGGGATAGTCCAAACCCTTGGCAATCATCTGCGTGCCGAGTAGCACATCGATCTCCCCCGCCCCGAATCGCCCAAGCACATTGCGATAGTCCTCAGCCCGCCGCATCGTGTCTGAATCCATCCGCGCCAGCCGAAGCCCCGGAAATTTTCCCGCCAACTCTTCTTCCACCCGCTGCGTGCCCAGCCCGAAGACGGCCACGTTGCGCGAACACACCGGGCATCGCTCCGGCAACACCCGCTCCGCTTCGCAGTGATGACAACGCACCAGTCCCCGGCCCCCGCGTCCACCACCCGCGCCCCGCCCCACCGCGTCCAGGTGATACACCATCGTCGCGTCGCAGTGATCACACGCCAGCTGCCACCCACATGACAACGCAGGACACGCCAGATAATTCGCATACCCCCGCCGATTCAGCAGCAACATCGCCTGCCCCCCCGCATCCACCGTGTCCTGTAGCCGTCGCTCCAACACCCGGCTTAGCAAATGCACCCCCCGACGCTCCCGACGCTCCTCAATCAAATCCACCACCTCCACCTCCGGCAGCACCGCCCCCGCCACCCGCGAAGGCATCGACAGATAGTGATACCCCGCCCCCGGACCCCGGCTTGCACGCGCCCGAGCTGGCCCATCGCTCTCATCACGCTTCGCTCCCAACGTCCGCCCCCCCGCCCGTGCATAACTCTCCATCGAAGGCGTCGCACTACCCAGCACCACCATCGCCCCCGACAACTGGGCCCGCTTGATCGCCACATCCCGCGCGTGATACCGCGGCAACTGATCCTGCTTGTACGAGCTGTCGTGCTCCTCATCCACGATGATCAACCCCACACGTGCCAAGGGCGCAAACACCGCCGACCGCGCCCCCACCACCACGTCCGCCTCACCCGCTGCCACCCGTCGCCATTCCACGTGACGCTGCGCCGCCGTCAGCCCCGAGTGCAGCACCGCCACCCGATCCAAACGCCCCACAAATCGCCCCACCGTCTGCGGCGTCAACGCAATCTCAGGCACCAACACAATTACGCCAAGCCGGCCTCCCAA
Organism: uncultured Phycisphaeraceae bacterium; assembly: GCA_963799465.1. Lineage (GTDB taxonomy): Bacteria > Planctomycetota > Phycisphaerae > Phycisphaerales > Phycisphaeraceae > JBCCOW01. Next base: position 26,103 of record CAWCXG010000001.1, read on the forward strand.
AGCTCCCGTCTCCCCCGCCTCGCTCCGCTCCCTCTCCCGCATCGCTTCGATCAGCCGCAGGTACACCTCCGTCTTCCCAGACCCCGTGACCCCATGCAACAGATGCACCCCAAACCCCGACCCCAAACCCTCGGGCCCACACAAATGATCCAACGCCTTTGCCTGCTCACGCGTGACCTCAAGCCGCGCAGGTGCAACCGCTTCACTCGACCCCGCTTCCAAACCTCCTACATCAATCCCCCGCGCCGTGACCTCCTCCCGCGTCCCCCCTTCCAACACCCCAAGCTCCACCAGCCGCCGCACCGGCCCAACCGTCTTCGCTCCCGCCGCCTCCATCACCTCCCGCTCCTCCACCCACCCCCCCCCCTCACCCTCACCATCACCCGAAGCCCACGCGGTCCCAGCGTGGGCTCCCCCCCCCCACCGCTTCCCCAACCGCTTCCCCAGCTGCTCCACCGCCCCCACCACCGCCCCCTGCAACGCCGTCAACTTCCGCCCCTCCGCGACCGCTCCGCGACTTCCATTTTCCACCGTGGCCAACCGCACCACCCGCCGCTCCACCGATCCCGTCCCCCGCCGCACCGCCGCTGGACGCATCGCGCCGTACACCATCCCCAGCGGACACACGTAATACCCCGCAATCCATTTCCCCAGCTCCACCAAGTCCCCCGGCAAGGCAACGCCCTGCTCCCGCGCCCGACCCATCACCCCCTTCACCTTCCCCACTGCCATCCCCGGCTCAGCCATCCGCTCTACCACCAACCCCTCCGCCCCCGCATTCCCCCGCCCCAACGGCACCCGCACCCGCTCCCCTACCGAAACATCCGCCAGCTCCTCCCGCAATCCATACGTCAACCCGCCACCTCCCACGCCCCCCCCACGATCCACCCCCCGCTCCACCGCAACCCGCACATACCCCGCCCACCTCCGCCCCGACTCCCCACTCTCAAACAGCTCAAGCTCATTCACCCCCGAATGCTAACGCCCCCGCCTGCAAAGCGCATGTTGTACCCCAACCCTCAGCCTGACATGCGCTGCTGAAAACCTCACCCTCAAACCCACTTGTGTAAGCAACCGCCGCCGCAGATTGTCCCGAGGGTTTCACTTTTCAGTAAAGCCTTCCTGACATCCTAAGGTGTCAAATCTCCCGTCAGCACGTGTCACCAACACGAGCCGCGCCCGTGAGCAAGCGTCCCGGCAGCCCGATGGGTCATCAAATCTTGAAACGCTCGCACCTGCTCACAGCTCGTGAAGCAGGGTTCCAGATGAAGCTTTCATGCCACTTTTTTTCGCCAGAGATCGTCGGTAGGGGAAGATCGTGCGGGTTGGCGTCGGGCATTGATATCCCTGAGGGCCAAGGGGTGAATCTAAAACTCGAACACAAGCGCGCCGTAGTATTTGACGTCGTTTTTCTTGTCGCCTTCGGAGGGGTCAGAGTCGTACTCATTTTCGGCTCCGAGTTTGAGGGACAGGCCTCGGGCACGGTTGATTTTGTAGGTCCACGCCAGGCCGGTGATGTTGCGGAACTCGCCGCCTTCGGAGAGCGAGGGGAACAGGCGGTTGTAGCCGGCGATCTTGTGGTTCTCGGCGATGTGGTAGGCCGCGTCGAGTTCAAGTAACGCTTCCCAGGTCACTTCGTTCACGCTGCCGAACTCGTATTGCGGACCGGCACCGGCCCGGCCGTCGAGTTCCCAGGTCGGGGTGTCGAAGAACGTGTAGCCGATACCGCCGTAGGCACCGACGCGGTGTTCCCAGGATTCGAACTGGTCGTATTGGTAGTTGGCCCGGGTGAACCAGAAGTGGCGTTGCTCGGGGCGGAGCCATTCTTTGAGGATGGTGGCGTTGACTTCGTTCTGCGAGACCACATTGTCCGAGCTGGATCGAAAGTAGCGGGCGGTGATGTCCCAGCGGTCGAAGTCGGTTTCGCTGGTGGCATTGAAGGCGAGGAAGGCGCTGAAGTTCTGGCTGTTGCCCTCGGCTCCGTTGAAACCTGCCTCGAAGGTCTTGGCAAAGCTGGGCAGGACCCAGGTGCTGAATCGCGACTTGGGGGCGGCGGGCTGGGGAGCCTGGGCCGCCTCATCGGTCTGAACGGTCTGGACCTGATCGCGGTTGATCTGCAGCGTGCCCAGGACGGGGTGGTCGAGGGTGACGACGTTGTCATTTTGGGAGGTGACTTCGCCGGTGAGGCGTTCGCCGGAGTTGAGCGTGACCTCATCGGCGGAGGCGGTGGAATTGGCCAAGCCGACGGCAGCAAGAAGTGTCGTGGTGGCAATGAAGTCGCGGCGGGATCGGGTCGAAATCATGAATGGGCAAGTCCAAAAAGGCGCGGTCGGTGCATCGGCGGCGTCTGGCCGAGCGGGGGTCAGTCCTTGTTGTCGGACAACCCCCAAAGGACTGTGCGGAAAAACGCGCGTCACTCAGGCCTTGCTCGGTTATCGGCGGCGTGGTACAAACGGACATGCCCCCCACCGCCAAGCCCACCTCTGCCTTCTCCGAGTCGTCGACTGCGACCATGCTTGAGGAGGCTGGTCACGCGACCCAGGACTCCGAATTTTTTAACCCCATTCCCCCGGGCTATGTCCGAGGCCGGCATAAATATGTCGTGGTCGTCGGCACCGTCATGTCCGGGCTGGGCAAGGGTATTTTCTCCTCGTCGCTCGCCAAACTTCTGAAAGACAAGGGCCTTCGCGTGGCGCCCGTCAAGATGGAGGGCTACCTCAACCTCGACTCCGGCACGCTCAATCCCTACCGCCACGGCGAAGTATTCGTGCTTGATGACGGGCTTGAAACCGATATGGACCTGGGCACCTATGAAAGGCTGCTCGACCAGAATCTCACCCGCGACAACTACACCACCTCGGGCCAAATCTACAAGCGTGTGCTCGAAAAGGAACGCCACGGCGGATACCTCGGCCGCGACGTGCAAATGATTCCGCATGTCACCGGCGAGGTGAAGTACATGCTGCGGGAGCTGGCGGTGAAGCAACGGGCCCACGTGGTATTTGTCGAAGTGGGCGGCACGGTGGGCGACCACGAGAATGCGTTCTACATCGAGGCGTTGCGTCAGCTCGCGTTTGAAGAAGGTCCGGAAAGTGTGGTTTTCGTGGCCTTGACGTACATCATCGAGCCCCCGGCACTGGGCGAGCAGAAGAGCAAAGCGGCGCAGCTTGGCTTGAAGAAGCTTCTCGAAGCGGGAGTGCAGCCTCACTTAATCGCCTGCCGGGCTGCGAATCCGGTGCACGAGCCTGCGAAGCAGAAGATCGCCATGTTCTCCAACGTGCCCAGTCAGCGGGTGTTTTCGATGCATGACCGCGACAGCATCTACACGATTCCCACGGCGCTGCGTAATGAAGGCCTGGACCTTCAGGTCCTCACGTTACTGGACCTGCACCACCGGGTCGATCAACGGCATGAAGATCAGCAACGTGCGAAATGGGCGACTTTTGTGGACCGGGTGAAGGCACGACGCAAGCATCAATGTCGAATCGGAATCACCGGAAAATACGCGGCCCTGCGTGATGCCTATGCGTCCATCGAAAAGGCACTCGAACACTCCGGCACCGCATTATCGGCCACGGTGGATATCGAGTGGATCGACACCACCTCGCTGGAACCCGCGCAGGTCCCCGGAGCCCTGGCAGGGCTTGACGCCATCATCGTGCCCGGCGGGTTCGGACACCGGGGCACCGAATCCAAAATCGCCTGCGTCGCCTTTGCACGCGAACAACGCATCCCCTATCTGGGGATCTGCCTGGGCTTTCAGATGGCGGTTGTCGAACACGCTCGCCATGTCTGCGGCCTGGAGGGTGCGGGGTCCACAGAGTTCAGCCCTCAAGGCCCCCACCCCGTGATCGGCATTCTGCCTGAACAGAAGAAGATCGAAGGGCTCGGAGGCAATATGCGGCTGGGCGGCAAGGACGTACTCATCACGCCCGACACACTCGCCGCGCGACTGTTTTCCGCTCGGCCTAAAGAGAATGGCAAGGACAAAAAGTCAGAGCGCCAGCCCACACCTGGGGAACCGTTCACCGTGCGTCAGCGTTTTCGACATCGATATGAAGTCGATCCTGCGTACATCGAAAGGCTCGAGGCGGGTGGGCTGATTTTCTCAGGCCGACACCCCGAGCAGCCCATCATGCAGGTGCTCGAGCTTCCGCAAACCACGCACCCCTACTTCCTGGGGGCCCAGTTCCATCCTGAACTGGTCAGCCGACCGCTTCGGCCGCACCCGATGTTTATGGGACTGGTGGCCTCGGCGATTCGCCATCGTGAACCCGATCTCAAGCCGGACGAGATTGGGTCCTGCTGGCTGTCTCAGGATGCCCCGCAATTTCGGCCGACGGTGACCGCGTAATCCCCTCCCGGCTCCGTCGCCTGTCGCAGGGCCTTGCGCCTGATTCGCGGCTTATACTGCCGCTCGTCGTCCCGTTTTGATGTGTTTATTCGTGACTTCCAGCACCGTTAATAGCCCGCTCATCTCACTGCTTCGCAGCAGAACAGATTCACTCCACCGAGCTGTGGAGCAGGTGATGAGCCTGCGGCGGATGGCTAGCTCGGTGCATGTCTATCATCGCGTACTCACCGCGACGCGCCTGGTCATCGAGCCACTCGAAAGGTCTCTCGCGAACATCACGCTGCCGGATGCGCCGGGTATCCCTGCCCCCTCATTGCTGGACCGTACCGCGTTTTTACGGCGTGATGAGGCTTACTTGCAATCCGCAGGCAACACTGGATCGGACATGCTATCTGTCACCCGTACACAACCAGTCTTGCCGCCTCTTGAGGTGCATGATCTGCCTTCGGCTGTCGGGGTGCTCTACGTGATGGAAGGCTCGGCACTGGGTGGCAAGGTCATCGCCGAAGCGGTCAGCCTGGGGCTGGGCCTGACACCAAAGACAGGCCTGAGCTATCACACCGGCCTGGGAGAGCAGACGCTCGCCCGCTGGCACTGCTTCCGAACCTGGGCCGAGCAGATGGTAATTACCCCCGACGAGCGTGAGCAGTCCGCCCAGGCGGCAGAGCGTGTGTTTCACGCATTTTTGATCACCATGACCGCTGCGGAGGTGGCGTGATGGCGTCAACCTCCGACTTCGGTAAGTTGGCTTCCATGACAGCTCGCGAGCTCGAAGCGACGTGCGTGGATGAGCCCATCACACGGCCCTCGCTGATTCAGCCTCACGGGGTCATGCTCGTGCTGGATGTAGGCGACTGCAATGTCGTGCAGGTGTCTGAAAATGTCGAGTCGTACCTCGGGGTGAAACCTGAGGACGTGCTGACCCGCTCGATTTACACGCTGCTTGAAGATGACGTGGCCCAGGCGCTTCGAGTCTTCCTGTGCGACAGCGAACAGCCGATGGCCAATCCGCTGCTGCTGCCCATCATGATTCGCGGCAGGGTGATGATTTTTGACGCAATCATCCACCGCACGGGAGATCTGTATCTTGTCGAACTCGAAAACCCCCGGCCGCGGCTCGAAGCTCCTGACCTGCGCTTGCGCATGATCGACCCGTACCTTCGGCTGGTCCATAAGCCTTTGGCGCAAGCGCCTCAATGCCAGACGGTCGAGGAACTGGCCCAGCACATCACCAACGAAGTCAAGGCGTTCACCGGCTTCGACCGCGTGATGGTCTATCGCTTTGAGCCTGACATGCACGGCGTGGTCATTGCAGAGTCCAAAGAGCAGGACATGGATCCGTACCTCGGGCTGCATTACCCCGCTGGTGATATCCCCGAGCAGGCCCGTGAGCTTTATCGTCGCAACTGGATTCGCCTGATCAGTTCCGCCAGTTATGAGCCGGTGCCCTTGACCCCACCGACCAATCCGCTCGATAACGAGCCGGTTGATATGACCATGTCGGTGCTTCGCAGCGTCTCGCCGGTTCACCTCGAGTATCTGCGCAATATGGGCGTGGGGGCCTCCATGTCGATTTCGCTGGTGGACCATGGCAAGCTGTGGGGACTCATTGCCTGTCATCACCGTACGCATAAATTTGTGCCTTACCCCGTTCGAGCGGCATGCGTGTTGTTTGGAGCGGTGGTGTCCGCACAGATCGTCACCAAAGCGCAGCACGTTTTGGAATCCCGCCATCGGGCCCGGCAGCAACGTCTGACGCAAGCGTTACACCGCTTCGGGTCTGACTCCAGAATTCGCGAAGCCTTGCATGAGAATGGAGCTTTGCTGGTTGATTTGTTTGAAGCGTCAGGCATGGCGGTGGTGATGGACGGCGAGGTCGAGACTGTTCGGGAAACGCCGGACGAAGCGACAATCCTGCGAATTCAAAAAGCGATACAGCGTGTCAGCGGAGGATCGATCATCCACGCGACGCATAAATTGACAGAGGAGCTCTCTGAAGAGTCCGACCTTGCGTGCAAATCTGCTGGAGTGCTTTCCATCAATTTCGGCAGCGTCGCCACCCTTTTGTTGTTTCGGTGCGAACACGTTGAAACTGTCGTCTGGGCGGGCAATCCTGACAAGCACCATGAAACCGATGCAGGGGGTCGGTTGCGGCCGCGTGAATCATTCCAAGCGTGGGCTGAAACCGTCCGAGGTCAATCCAAGCCCTGGCTCGAAGACGAGATCAACGTTGCCCGTGAACTGCACAGTTCTTTGACGAGTGTTTTTATTCAGAGAAATCAGAAACTCGAAAAACTGAACCTGGAGATGCAGCGAAAAAACCAAGAGATGGAGCAATTTATCTACACCGTGTCGCACGACCTCAAGAGCCCACTGGTGTCTTGCCAGGGGTTTGTGGGCTTGATGGTGCAACGGCTTAACCGTGGCCAACTCGACCAGCTCCCGATGTTTGCCCAGCAAATCAGCGACGCGACCAATCGGATGAGCCAACTCATCAATGATCTTTTGGCGCTGTCGCGGATTGGACGGGTCGCAACACAGATGCATGACATTGACATGCAGGCGATGTACGAGCGGCTGAAGATCCGGTTTGATCAACCCCTCAAGCAACGTAATGCTGCACTGATCATGGCGGCTTCGGTTCCAACCGTCTGGGCAGACGAAACTGCCCTGGAACGCGCGCTGGATAATTTGGTGAGCAACGCCATTAAATACGGCCTGCCCGAAACGGGTGGCCGAATCGAACTGCAGGCTGTCCGCGTGGGCCGTGAAGTGCACGTGCGTGTCAGTGACAACGGCCCGGGGATCGACGCGGCCTATCACGAAAAAATCTTCGTGCTCTTTGAACGGCTTCAATCCGATGGAGAGGGCACCGGCGTAGGGCTCGCCAGCGTGCGAAAAATTGCGGAAGTCCACCACGGCCGCGCCTGGGTCGAATCGTCACCCGGCCACGGGGCCACCTTCTGTCTTGCCCTTCCCCACCCGAGCAAGTAATCGGATCACCGTGCGAATCGTGCTTTTGTCTCAAGGTTACCTGCCACTGAGCCGGTTACATTAGGGCGTGCACGCTGCCCCCTCGTTTTCTGACGTTGACGCCACCGACCCCGGATTTTCCAACATTCGCTGTTCGGAGGTATGGGGTGGCAACCGCGCGATCGAAACGCGACTGGTGCTGCCGGGCTTACAGGGTTGCGTCATCGCCCGGCCTTACAAACGCGCAGACAGTGGCGGCGATGTGCATCTGGTGAGTTCATGTGGCACTGGGCGGATCACCCGGCTGATGCTCGCAGACGTCGCAGGCCACGGCGACGAAGCCGCAGAGACCGGCGACCGCCTGCGGCACGCGATGCTGCGGTACATGAATCACATCACGCCCCACGCCTTGGCCAAGCGGATGAATCTGGACATGAGCCGAATCTCCGAGAACTCCGGAAGATTCGCCACCGCCATCATCCTGACGTACTTTTCCCCCGACGGCAGCCTGTCATTGTGTAATGCTGGCCATCCGCCACCCCTGATCTATCGCGCCGCCACGAAGACCTGGTCCGCCATCGATCAGGTCGGCGACGCCGATGCGGTGAGAAACCTCCCGCTGGGCGTACTTGACTCCGCAGGCTACATCGGCCGAGAGACCAAGCTGAGCCCCGGTGATGTGTTGATCATCTACACCGACGCATTGAATGAAGCCAGGAATACGGACGGACAATTGCTCGGCGTCCCAGGCTTGATTGATGCCGCAGGGCACCTGGCGTCGCCAGCAGATGGGACGCCGATGGACCCCGCCCGCTGCTCGACCCCCGATCTGCCCATTGCTCTGATCCGCCACATCGAGGAACTGGGATATATGCCGGACGACGATCTGACCATTGTGACGCTGCGATGTCACGGCCAAAGCGAGGGCCAACCGCCTGCCCAGAAAGTCGGCGGCGTGCTCCGAGCGTTGGCCACGTTTGTCACCCGTCGGCCTATTCCTTTCCCAGAACTCACCTGGAAAAATCTTGGCGGCAGCCTGTTTAAGGCGAAAACTGAGAAGTCAAGAAATTAATGCCCTGAACGCAGACCGCCGTCATCCCCAGGCGTCGAGCACAATTTTGCCGATGGTACGGCCGCTCTCCTGTTGCTCGTGAGCTTTCGCCACGTCATCCATTCCAAAGCGATGCGAAACGATGGGCGTGAGGGCACCTTGCTCGACCAGCTTGGAGGCTTGTCGCAGGATCGTGCCGTGGGCTTCGGGGTTCAGATCGTGCATGTTGGCGATGCCCATAAACTCCAGGTGCAGCGTGGCGGACTTGTATTTCAGGCTGTCGACTTCCGCGTCGGCCGGCACGCCCACGATGGTGACGAGTTGGCCGCGCAATCCCACACAGGCAAGCGACTGACTGAACGTGTCGCTGCCGACCGTGTCCAGGATCACGGGAAGTCCTTTGCCTTGCGTGGCCTCAAGGACGACTTGTGTGAAGTCTTCCTCGCGGTAATGAATCACCCGATCAGCCCCGAGCTGGTGGCACGCTGCGATCGATTCCTCACGTCCCGCAGTGGTCCACACCGTGCAGCCGTGGTGCTTGGCAAGCTGCACGGCAACGTGGCCCACGCCGCCTGCACCCGCGTGAATCAGCACGGTCTGCCCAGGCTGGATCCGTGCACGATCATGCAGGGATTCCCACGCCGTCAGCGTGACCAACGGCAGGGCAGCGGCCTGGGCAAAATCCAGCGACGACGGCTTGAGCGCTGCGGTCCTGGCGTCCAGCAGCACATACTCCGCGTTACTCCCCTGCCGGCCAATCGAAGGCGATCCAAAAACCGCATCCCCTTGCGAAAAGCCCTCCACGTCCTGCCCCATCGATACCACCGTGCCCGCCACGTCATAGCCAAGCACGATGGGGAAGTCCGTCTTGCCGAACCCGTTCTCGCGGACCTTCCAGTCCACCGGATTGCACGCCGCCGCTTCGACCTTCACCACAAGATCATGAGGCCCGGCGACAGGGTCTGGAACCTCAAGCAACTCAAGGTTGTCGCGACCGCCCAACGCATGGATACCGATGGCTTTCATACTGCAAGCTTAGTGACCTGCGCCTCGGCCATTGCGGTGACCAGGACACGTTTCGCTCACGTCCGTGGGGTACATTGCCTGCTTATGGACAAAGACGTACCCAGCACCCCACCCCATTTTTCAGCCCCGCCTAACCCGCCCGCGGAGAAACCGTCGGACGTGCAGAGCGAGCTGGATGCCTTGCTTTCCAATGCCGGAGCAGACCTCCTGGCTGAATCCGGCCGACGTGTGCGTGACGTCATGCAGACCAGCCTGAAACTGCTCAGCGACGGGGCGGACCTGGGAGAGCTCAAGCTCATCAGCCGATCCTTCAAAGAGCTTCGGTATGCCTTGAAAGTCTTTCGTCCGTATCGTCAGGTGCGCAAAATCAGCATCTTCGGCTCGGCCCGTACGCCCATCGATCACCCTGACTATCGGTCCGCGGTCGACTTCGCCCAGGCCATGGTCGATGCCCAATGGATGGTCATCACCGGAGCAGGCGACGGCATCATGCGGGCAGGTCATCACGGAGCCAAGCGTGAGGCGAGCTTTGGCGTTTCGATCCGCCTGCCTTTTGAGACCAACGCGAATGACATCATCGAAGGCGACGAAAAGCTGGTGATGTTCCGGTATTTCTTTACCCGCAAACTGATGTTCATGTGGCAAAGTCATGCGATCGCACTGTTCCCCGGCGGGTTTGGCACACAGGATGAAGCGTTTGAGGCGTTGACGCTTATTCAAACCGGTAAAGCGCCGCTTATCCCGCTGGTCATGGTCGAGCCCACGCCCGAACAAGGCGGCGGCAGCTATTGGAAACACTGGGACAACTACGTCCGACGCAGCCTGGGCGACCACGGCTGGATCAGCCCCGAGGACACCAGCCTGTACCGCCTGTTCAACGACCCCGCCGAGGCGGCCCTCCACGTCCGCCACTTCTACCGCAATTACCACTCGCAGCGGTTTGTCGACGATCGCATGGTGATCCGTATGCAACGGCAACTCAAGCCCGATCAACTCCGCGAGCTCAACGACCAATTCGGCAAGCTGATTGTGTCAGGCCACATTGAACAGTCTGGTCCGCTTGAGGCAGAACGCCAGTGGACAGATCTCCCCCGACTGCACTGGCACAGCACCCGGCGGGGCTACGGCACGCTACGCCAGCTCATCGACCGGGTGAACGATTTCGACCTTGAAAATCACGGCGATATCCCCGAGCCTTCCGGCACCACGCCCCAGGCCCAGACACCCGTCAGCGAACCCACCGACGCGTCAAGCCCAGCTCTGAACGATTAACAAAAAAAGACCCGCAGTGCTCCGTGCGTAGTGACCGGGTGCCACGGCCGCTCACTGGGCAGGCGGGGTTTTCGCACCATCGTGGGCGACGCGTATCGAAGCCAGCTCACCACAGGCCAGGCACCTATCGCATCAGCCTCACGCCGCCGCGTGTTCTTCCTTTTCTTCGCCGATTCGGATGTCCCGGCCTTCAAGCATCGCCGCCAAAGCAGCGCGGCGACGGGTGGGCGTGGGTGCAGGCGGCGGCGCAGTAGAGGCGGGCGCAGCGGAAGGCTCGGTCGTGTGCGATGGGTCCAGCTCGGGTGCTGTTGACACGCCTGGGTCGGGCTTCACCTCAACCGCTTGCTGCGGCTCAGACGGTGAAGGTTGCGCCGCGTTCGCAGCTTGAGCGTCGATGCTTCCATCGCTGTTCACCTGGTCGAACTTCACCGCGACGCGTTTGCTCACGCCGCGTTCCTGCATGGTGATGCCGTAGAGCGCATCGCAGACCTGCATGGTGCGTTTGTGGTGCGTGATCACGATGAAGTGAGAGCGATCGAGGAAAGAGCGAACAATCTGGGTGAAGCGTTCGACGTTGGCCTCGTCGAGGGCAGCATCGACTTCGTCGAGGATGGCGTAAGGCGAAGGCTTTGACTCGAAGATGGCCATGAGCAAGGCAATGGCGGTCATGGTTTTTTCACCGCCCGAGAGTTGGGACAGGGCGCGGGGTTCTTTGCCCGGAGGCTTGGCCATGATCTCAATGCCGGACTCGAGGACGTCGAGGTGGCCGTTCTCGTCGGGCTGCATGACGAGATCTGCCTTGCCACCGCCGAACAACCGTCTGAACATTCCCTGCTGTCCCGCGAAGGCTTCGCGCACCTGGTCGAAGGTTGATTGCATCCGCGAGCGCGATTCGGTATTGATGTGATCGATCAACTCGATCAGTTGAGCACGCGCCTGTTCCACATCGCGGACCTGATCAGCCAGGTCGTCCTGCCGGGCTTCGAGCTGATCCTGCTCGGCGATCGCGTCAAGGTTGACATTGCCCAGGCGACGCACCCGCTCACGCAGTTCCTTGACCTCAGCCTTCATCCCGGGCAGGTCGTAGCTCTGCGGGTCAAGAAGCCGAACCGCAGGGGCTTGTGGCTCATCGTCCAGCTCGTCTTTTGCCAGGTCCTTCGCTGCCTGTTCCGCAGCAAGACGCTGGGGATATACCGCTTCAAGATCGATCTCGAGTTGCTCGTGGCTGCGCTGACGAAGCGATTCACGCTTGACCTCGGTCTCACGGCGGTTCACTTCAAACGCATGCAACGTGTCTTCAAGCTGTTTGAGCGTGGTCCGTTTCCCGGCGAGATCTTCCGCCAGCGCCCGACGCTGCGTCTCGGCCTGCGTGAGTCGTTCGCTGGCCTGCGATAGATGCTCGGCAAGACCCTTGAGCTTGACCACGCACTGCTGGGCTTGCGAAACCGCCTCCTCGTGTTGCTGCTCATGCTGAGTGACCCGTCCTCGGTGCGAGGAAAGCTCCGCTTCAAGCTTTTCACGCTGACGCTGCGACTCCGCCAACGCAACCTCATGCTGTCGAGCCTGACGCTGGGCTGAGGCAAACTGCTCGTCTAACTGACCTGCGGCGACACGCTGCGCGGTGACCGCTTCAACGGCTTCCTGCACTTCCTGCTCGGCCCGGTCGGCGTCAGCCTGAGCTCTCGCGCGGGCAACTTCAGCCTCTCGCGCCTGAGCTTGGAGCGTTTCGTGATTGGCTTCATGTTCCCGTTGCGACTGCTGGGCCTGAGCGAGCTTGTCTTGCAGTACGTCCTGCTCGGCAGCGAGCGCAGGACGTTCCTGTTCGAACCGTTGCACCTGCTGGCCCAGATGTTTCACCCGGCCAGCAGATTCGGCGCGTCTGGCTTGCAGAGCGCTTCGGCGTTCCTGCAGGCCGGCGCGGCGGTCGGCAGCATCCGACGCTTCGTCAGACAGCAGTTTGAGTTGCGCCTCATCGGAAGCGATGCTGGACTCAAGTGCGGCAAGCGATGCTTCGAGTTCGACAAGTTCAGAACGCCGGGCGATGAGGCCTGTCGTCGCCGACCGCATCGGTCCGGCATGCACTCGGCCTTGGGCGTCGAGCATCTCGCCTTGCGGGGTGAGCAGGCGTGTCCCCGCAGGCAGTGTGGCGGTCAGAAGCAATGCCGCTTCGAGGTCGGGGACGACGTAGGTGTTTCCGAGCAAACGCTCCACCAAGGGTGCGATCCACTGGGGGTACGTCAGATGATCCATCAGCCGAGCGGCCGCGACAGGAACGTGTGCGGCGGGAAGCGGCGAAGGCGAATGCACCGGCAGAAAGGTGACGCGACCGGACAGAGCGTCCAATGCCGCCCGAGTGGCTGGATGCGTCAGGTCCGCCAAACGGTCAACCACAATGGCCTGCTGCCAATCACCCAAGGCCACTTCGACCAGGGATGCGTGTTCGGTGTCGGTATCCAAATGATCCGCGAATAAGCCACGTAGCGTTGGCAGTCCCCAAAGCGCTGCATGGGCCTCATCGGAATCATCACTTTGCGTTTCCGACGCTTCGAGCAACGCCCGCACGGGATCGCTGAGTCCTTCGCGGCGAGCCTGCAGCTCTTCCAACGCATCACGCCTGGACGCTGCGGCCGACCGCGCTTCACGCTGCGTGGCCAGGTGGTCGGAGACACCGCGAATCTGGCCGTCGTACTGCTCAATTTCGCCAGCCATCACTTCATCATCGCGATTGGCCTGGGCGATGTGGGTATCAATTTCAGCCAGATCCTGCGTCGCGTCGGTGAGGTCATTCGATGCTGCAGCACATTGCTCATCAATGCTCGCCAGGCGTTGGGCGAGTTTGGCCGCCGTCTCCTGCAGCGTGGACTGATAGGTCACCAGGGATCGAGCTTCGTTCGCTTCGCTGGCGGCTTTTCGTTGCAGGTCAGCCGTGGATTTTGAGGCTTCACGTGCCTCGCTTTGACATCGACGAACCGCTTCAGCAAGTTGCTTTTGCCAAGACTGAACTTGGGCCAACGACGCAGCGGCTGCTTGTCGGTTGCGCGTCAGCAAAGCGACGGCGTCACGCGCTTCGGTGATGAAGGATTCCAGGTCGCGGCGTTGACTGTTGAGCTCGTCCAATCGGTCGGCATCACCCACCGCCCGCTGCTGAAGGTCTGCGAGGGTTTGCTCTGCGAACGTGGCACGCTGCCGGGCCTGGTCCCGTTTGGAGGTTTCATTGAGCGTTTCGTGTTCCAGTGTTTTGACCTGCCGTTGCAGGGACGTGGCCCGGTCCGCAGCGTCCTGCGCCGCGGTTTCGTGTCGTTCAAGATCGCGGGCGGAGGCAAGACGGTCCGCCTCGCCCTGCTCGACCTGCTCATCAAGTTCTCCCGCTCTCAACGCCAGCCGGTGCAGGTCAATCAGCGCTGCATCCAGTTCGACCTCACGTAGCCGACGGGTCATCTCCTGAAACGTACGGGCTCGCGTGGCCTGCGATTTGACCGTGCGAAGTCGGCGTTCGGTGTCTTCAAGTCGTTGGCGGGTGGTGGTAAGGTTCTGCTCGGCGCGATCGAGTTTGCGTTGGGCTTCGATCTTGCGGGCTTTGAAGCGTGAAATCCCCGCTGCCTCTTCGAAGATCAGTCGGCGTTGCTCAGGGTTGGATTCGAGCATCCGGGAAACCTTGCCCTGCTCGATGATGGAGTAGGCGTCGGTGCCGATGCCGGTGTCCATGAACAACTCGCGGATATCGCGGAGCCGCATGCGCTTGCCATTAATCAGGTACTCGCTGATGCCGTCGCGGTAGAGCCGACGCGTGACATCGACCTCTGCGGTGTCCACCGGAAGGGCACGACGGGTTGGCGGCGGTGCGGACGCCTCCTGAGAATCTGCCTCGTCATCGGCGTTGGCCTCGGCCTGGGCTTGCGGGAGGACGGGATTATCAAATGTAAGGGTGACGCTGGCCATGCCGCTGGGCTTGCGGGCTGAGGATCCGTTGAAGATCACGTCAAGCATGGCCCCGCCGCGGAGGCTTTTGGGCGACTGATCACCGAGGACCCATTTGATGGCGTCGACGACGTTCGATTTACCGCAGCCGTTGGGGCCGACGATGCCGACGATGGGCTCATCAAAGCGAATCTCGGTTTTATCCGCGAATGATTTGAAGCCGGCGAGGGTGAGTTTGGCGAGTCGCATGGGGGCTTGACCTCCGTGTCAGGGCCCAGGGATGGAATGGGTAAATAGCGCTCTGCGCGTTGCTCTGGCTATCGACCAGCGGGCGGGACGGTCGTGATTCTCGGACGCAAATCCAAGTGGGCAGAGCTTAACGCCTTGAATCGGGTTCGTGGCGTCACGCGTCAAACATCATGCCACGCTGGAACATCGCTCAGTCTGGGAGCGTGAGGACGCCGGCATCGTCGGGGGGGAGAACCATTTCTGGATCTTGCGTCGTAGCCGATTCATCTGCGGACTGAATCGCGGGGCCGCCCGCGGACCGTTCCAGGGGTTGATCGCGGCCCGAGGCGTCGCGGATGGCCGACGCCAGATCGCTGGACTTGATGCGGATCGGGGCTTCGATCACGCCTTGCTGTTGGAGGGTGTGCAAGGCATCGACAACTTCGCCAAACGAGAGCCGGAGGCCGTCGGTGGGGTCCTGCGGGGTGGGGACGTGTCCGAGTACATAGGCGAGGGTCGGCACGTCGGGAGCCACCTTGAGGCGTATCGAACGGGTGGGCGTGGTCTGATACCGCAGGTCGAGGTAGCGGAATGCCTCGGGTTGGGTGGCAGGCTGGGATGCCGCGTTGATTTCAACGGTCTGACTCACCAGCCGCAGCATCAACTGGCTGTCCCAGACGGTGCCCAGGCGGAAGTCGTTAAAGGGCATGCTGGGGTTGAATATCACGATACGAGGCACGCGTTGGTGCGTGATGTAAAGCAGCGGCCGATCGGTGGGAATGCGGTCAATGACGTACTTGATTTCACGCGTGGAAGGCTCACGCATGACCAGCCGATTGATCATGGAGTCATCGACGCGGGACATGGCTTCGTAGGTGGCGATCCGGACATCAGTGTCGGCATCTTCGAGGGCCAGTCGCAGGGCTTCCCAGACTGACGCAGTACGAGGCAGGTCCACCAGTGCGGTGGCAGCGGCAGCGCGAATGGCGGGATCGCGGTGCCCGGCGAGCGTGACCAGCGGCGCGGCAGCCTGCTCATCGCCGAGCAGCGCAGCAGATTTGAGCGCGGCCATCCGCACGGGTAGTTCGATCGACGGGCCGTAGTAATCCCGCAAGACGGGGATGACATTCGGACCCAGGCCTTGGAGGGCAAAGGTCGTCGCTTCGAGATGATCCCGCCGATGCTCTGGATCGCTAAGCAGCGTGATGAGCTCTCGGCCTTGCTGGATGGTGAAGTTCGGTGACTTCTGCGTAAACAAGTATTGCACGAGGTTGAGGAACCGCCCCGGGTCACTCTCAAAACGCTTGGGCAGATTGACCTCCACAAGCAGACTGGATCGTGGGACGGCGGTTTGGAACTTGGCTGTGGGCTCGAGCGGAAAGCGTTCGTTGATGCGGTCACTGATGAGTCGAGCCACACGCCAACTGGGTTGATTCAGCACGAGTTCGACTTTGCGGGGCTCGGTCGAGACGCCGCCGCCAGCGATGACGCCAAAGCGGTCAAACTGCTCGTCGCGTGTGGCCAGAGGTGAGGGCGATGAGGCATCGTCACCTGCATCCAGCGGGTCGAGATACACCGAGCCACGGGCGACTGCGACGGGGGCACGGAAACGATTCGGATCGTCCAGGGGTCCCGGAGACAACTGGGCGGACCACAGCGTGCCATGCCGCAGCGAGGTCGTCTGTGAGTCAGCGGGCCGCACCAACACGTCAAAACGCGTGCTGGACACCGCAGCAGGTGGGCGTAGACCCACGATTTCCACCACCGCAGTACTGGACCGGGCGAGCACTTGCTCCGGCGTGCCGGGCATGACATCGCGGTAGCGGATCGAGCCGACACCCTGCTGTCGCATCTCACGAATCAGCCATTCACGCAGGAACGCGGGGACTTCTGCGGACCCAGTGCCTCGAAGGCCGACCATCAGGCCGTAGCCCGAGACGAGCTGAGGCTCGGTATTATTGAAACCGGCATAGGACCCCACGGTGCCCCGCAGGAACTTCGCCCCACGAAACGTGGACCCCGCCGCGGCCACGGGCGACTCGACCGTTTTCTTGCCGCACCCCGTCGGCACGATCACAAAACAGAGCAACGCAAGCAAAGTCACCGCACGGCGGGTGTAATCATTCATAAGCAAGGACACGGGGGAAGAGGACAAAACGATCAGCCGGTGGGGCGATCCCCGGAGGTGGGCATCCTCATTATCGTGAAAACCGGGCAGGCTTCAAGCAGATTCACACCCCCGAGCCCGCCTAGCCCACACCAAGCGTACTCAAACGCCCCCTTCAGTGTGGCGTGTGATCCCTGCAAGCAGGAACGTCCCGCCACTCGTACACTCACCGACCATGAAAGCCAACGACCTCAAGCCCGGCAAAGCCATCACCCAGGATGGTCAACTCTACATCTGCACCAACACCGAACACGTCAAGCCCGGCAAGGGCGGCGCCTTCGTTCAGGCCAAGCTCAAGAGCATGAAGTCAGGCAATGTGGTGGAAAAGCGTTACCGCTCGACCGACGACGTGGAGCTGGCAATCCTCGACCGCCGCGAGATGGAATATCTATATCCCGAAGGGGACGCAGCGGTGTTTATGGACAGCGAAAACTTTGAGCAAACCACGTTGTCCAACGAGTTGATCGGCGATGCGCTGCTTTATCTCAAGCCCAACGACACCCTCGTGGGACTTCATCATCAAGGCCGGGTCGTCAGCGTGGACTTACCCGCGTCGGTTGAGCTTGAGATCACGGACACCCCGCCGGGCATCAAAAACGCGACCGCGACCAATCAGCTCAAAGAAGCCACTTGCGAGACCGGACTGAAAACCCGTGTCCCGCCGTTCATTAACAACGGCGACCGCGTAAAGGTCTCCACTGCCGACGGCAGCTACCAGTCCCGCGCGTAAGTGTGCAAGACGCCTCGGAAATTCAGCGTGTCGCCGATACACCCAGCGCGTCGAACACGCGGCGTGTCGCATCGCTTTTGTTGAGCGTGTAAAAGTGGATGCCCGCCACACCGCGGTCGATCAGCTCGCGACATTGCTCAATACACCAGGCAATGCCCACCTCCGCCACTGCCTCGTCATTATCTTCGCCGCACGCAAGAACCTGCTCCAGCAGCCCCGCCGGCACGCGGGCCCCCGCCGCGAGGTCAGCCATGCGCTGCATGCCTTTGTAGGACGTGATCGGCATCACGCCGGCAATCATCGGCTTGTCGATCCCGGCGAGCTGGCAGCGTGTCTGCCAGTCAAAAAAGTCGCGATTGTCAAAGAAAAGCTGTGTACAGAGATAGTCCGCGCCTGCATCGACTTTGGCCTTGAGGTGATCCACTTCATGGAATCGATTCGGCGTCGCGGGGTGCCCCTCAGGAAACCCCGCAACGCCCACCGCAAAGCCTCGAGGCTCGGAAGGATGCTGATATTGCTTGACATAGGTCACCAAATCTGCGGCATACCGAAATGCATCCTGCCCGCGGTCATAGTCAGGCTTGTCACGCGGCGGATCACCGCCGAGGGCCAGAATATTTCGTACACCCAGCTCCGCGTACCGGTCCAGAATGTCGCGGATCTCAGGCTCGCCGTGACATACACACGTGAGGTGCGGCACCACGGCGACCTGCGTGGTGGTCAAAATCCGCTCGACCAGCTTTTGCGTGAGGTCGCGGGTGGACCCCCCTGCTCCATACGTGACCGACACAAAGTCCGGCCCCAACTCGCCTAGCTCGGTGATCGCGGCGTAGAGCGACTCAGCCCCCTTCTCGGTTTTAGGCGGGAAAAACTCGAAAGAGAACGTCGTGTCTCGGCCGGCAAAGATATCGGTGACCCGCTGGGGCATACCGGCATGGTATCCGCTTGAACGCCAGCTGGGGAATCCGCAGCGTGACATCCCCCAGCAAATCCACAGGTGCGCGGTGTAACGCAGGTCACGGGACGCTGCGGCGTTTATCGGGCTTGTCGGTTTGACGTGTTGTGAACGCTCGGACCGGTTCATAGCATGGGGCGATTGTTTTCCCCCGAGGCCCCTCCCGCATGTCCAGCCCTACCGATTGCCGTTATCTCGAAAGCCATGAATGGCACCGCCTGGAGCCCGACGGACTGGTCACCATCGGCGTGAGTCAGTTTGCAGTCGATGAACTTTCCGACGTGACGTTTGTCGAAGTGGCTACCGGGCAAGGCCCTATCGAGGCGGGCGCGGTCTTTGGTGAAATTGAATCCGTCAAAGCCACCAGCGAGCTGTACTGCGGCATTCAGGGCGAGGTCGAAGCGGTCAATCAGGAAACGATTGAAGACCCCTCGCGGATCAACGAAGACCCGTTCGGCGTGGGCTGGCTGATTAAGGTCAGGCCCACCGGCGAGGGTGATGCCTTGGCGTCACTCTTGACCGCTGAGCAATACGACGCCGCGCAGGGGTAATCACCGACACCGTCGTTCGCGGCTCGCGCCGCGAGGATGCAAACGCTTGAGAGACTCGCATGATCGTTGACTGGCATACACGGGTGTGGGAAGGCACCGACCCGATGGGCGAGCAGGTCGCCGAGCAATTTCGCCGGCGTCAGGCGGTGCCGTGGGAGCTTCCCAGTGGTTCTGCCGAGCATCACCTCGACGCCATGAAGCCGGTGGACAAGGCCGTGATCATGGGGTTTGAGAGTCGGCTGCTGGGCGCCTCGATCCCAGCTGAACAAGTGGCCAAACGCGTCGCTCAAGACACCAACAAGTTCATCGGGTTCGCGGGACTCGATCCCTCGGACGGCAAACCCGTTGATCGCCTGGAGGAAGCCTTAGCGCTGGGTCTGCGCGGCGTGACGATCAGCCCTGCGGCCGCGGGATTTCACCCCACCGATACTCGTGCGATGCAGCTTTTCGAGGCTTGTGAAGCACGCGGCGTCCCCGTCCACATCGAAGCGGCGGCGAGCATGGCCCGCCAAACCCGCCTCGAGTTTGCCCGCCCATACCTTCTCGATGAAGTCGCCCGCGAATTTCCAAGGCTCAATCTCGTCCTCGGCTCCATGGGCGACCCGTTCCTCGACGAAGGCCTCGCCCTGGTCGCCAAGCACCCGACGGTCTACGCCGACGTGGCCGGCCTCATCGGCCAACCCTGGCGGTTGCTCGGGGCCCTGCTCGCCGCCCATCAGCACCACGTGATTCACCAGGTGTTCTTCGCATCGGGCTACCCATTTTTCGAGCCCGAACAAGGCATCGTCAATCTCTACAGCATCAACACCCTCACACAGGGTACGCAGCTGCCCAGTGTGCCCCGCGAACAGCTACGCGGCATCGTCGAGCGCGACGTCTTAAGCATCCTGGGCATCGCCGATAAACTCACAGGCAATGAAGAACATGTAGCCCACGCAAAGTTTCCGGTCGTGAAAGACGGCCCCTGAGCCTCGCAACGCCTTAACGCCAGAACCTTATCGATACGAACTCATTTGCACGACGCATCCGCTCAGCTTGAGCGTTTGCCAGTCGAGCCTCACCTACGAAAGTCGACCATGCCTGACCTGCCCCGTGTGCTGTTTTTGTGTACTGGAAATTCCTGTCGCAGCCAGATGGCGGAAGCATTCGCAGCCCACCATCACTCTGATCGACTGCGTTCGTTTTCCGCCGGCACGCACCCCAAAGGAGTGGACCCGCGCGCTCAAGCGGTCATGCAGGAGGCGGGCGTGCCGTTGACCAACGCCACATCCAAGTCGCTCGACGACACCGGCCTGGACTTTGACCTGGTCATCACCGTTTGCTCCGATGCACACGAAAACTGCCCGGTCTTCCCCGGACAGGCCCGCGTGGTACACCACGGCTTCGACGATCCGCCACGCCTTGCCGCAGGAGTCACGGACCCTGATGAAGCGATGGGTCATTACCGACGCGTGCGTGACGAAATTCAAGCCTTCGTCCGAGGCGAGCTGCCCGGTCTCCTCTCCGCCTGAGCTCACGTCCTGAGCTCATCGGGCCTACGGCTTGTTGGCTTGAATGTAGTCCTCACGGCCTTCAAGAAAGTTGATCAAATTGTGCGTTGCCCGCATCGCCTGTCGCCCGACCGATTCGGTCGTCCGGCTGCCCACGTGCGGCGTGATGATGATGTTGTCGATCTCGCGAAACGGGTGATCCGACGCTGGAGGCTCATCATTCAAAACGTCCCCGCCATAGCCACCCAGTGTGCCTGACTGGCACGCTGCAGCAACGTCCGCCTCGTTCACCAGCCCTCCCCGAGCGGTGTTGATGACGATCGCGCCGGGCTTCATCGCCGCAATCGTTTCTTCCCGGATCAGTTCCCGCGTGTCATCGATCAGCGGGAGGTGCAAGCTGACGACATCGGCGTTGTTCAGCGCGTCTTCGATTTTCTCATACCGCTTGACGCCAAACTCCTGCGCAAAGGCGTCGTCCCAGTACACATCAAACCCCGTGGGGTGCATCCCGAACGCCACCGCTCGCTTCACGACTTCTTTGCCGATTCGGCCCATACCGAGCACGGCGATGGTCTTGCCCGCGAGCTCCCGGCCGGTGATGCGTTTCCAGTCTCCCGACTTGGTGTAACGCAGGTGAGGCCAGAAGTGCTTCGACAACGCGATCATGAGTCCAAAGGCATGCTCCGCCACGGTGGTGTGGTTCACTCCGGGGGTGAAAAGCACGGGCAGCCCCTTGCTTGTGGCGTAGGCGACATCGATCGAGTCCAGGCCGATGCCGTATTTGGCGATGACACGCAGCGGCGTGGGCGTCTCAAGGGACGCGTCGATCACCTTCGCGGTGATTTCATCGTCGCCGTTGAGCAGCCCGTCAAAGCCACCGCCCGAGGCGGCCTGATCCTGAACGAGCTTGAGCATGTCCGCTTCGGGCAGCGGTCCGCGGGCCTTGACCACTTCATACCCCGAAGAGGCAAGAAGATCGTGGTGGGGGCCGGGCGTGTCTTGGTACGACGTCGTGGTTAGCAGGATTCGGGTCATGGCAGAAGGATGCTCATGCAGCGCCCGGGTGTCAACTGTGCACTGGATTGTGAAGGTTTGCCGCACGCAGGGCCGGGCGATACCCTGCCGTCATGTGTGGACCGCAACGTGAGTCAAACCGGCGGGGACATCACATCTTGGCAATCGCGTGGGTGTCCACGAGCATTCTGCTCACTGCGGGTTGTCAGGATCCGCTCCAACGCACCGGCCAGGACGCGATTCGCGAGCAGGTCTTCGCGGAATATCGGCAGCGCCTCTCCGCCACCGCCGCCACCCAGCCCATCGAACTCAGCCGCGAGGATTCGGACGTTGAAGCAGAGTTGTCCGACGAGCGCCGCCGCGAGCTCGACCGTCTGTCCGGGCCTGACGCGTACGAACAGGACACGCTTGATCTCGGGCGGGATCTTCAGGGCCGCGAGGATGCTGAACTGGTTCGGCTGACCTTGCAGGATGCGGTGCGTCTGGCGGTGGAACACAACTTGGACTTGTCCGTAGCCAGGCTCAGCCCTCAAATAGCCGAGGCCCGCTTACGTGAAGCGCAAGCTGAGTTTGACTGGGTTTTCTTCGCGGGCGTCGATTGGTCCAAACTGGACACGCCCCAGCCCCCCGGCTCGGTGACCGGCTTGTCGGGAGATCAACAGGACGAAACGCTGACCGGAACCGTTGGCCTGCGAAAACCTTCACGCTACGGCGGAACGCTCGAAGTCGAAACGTCACTGAGCAACCTGGAAAGGGAGCCCTCGTTTTTCATCGTCGATGACTACTTCAATGCTGACGCGGGCGTCACGCTGACCCAGCCCTTGCTGAGGGGGTTTGGCCGAGCAGTCAACGAAGTCAATATCGAACTGGCCCGGGATGCCGCTGAGGTTGAATCCGAAAATCTGCGGGACGCGCTCATCCAAACCGTATTTGCCACTGAACAGGCCTACTGGGATCTGGTCTTTCTTCGTCGGCAACTCCTCATTCGCCAGCGTCAGCTTGAACGCACCCGCAGCCTGCGTGACACGCTGTTTCGCCGACGGGACTTTGACGTCCTGCCCGCTTCACTCACCGACGCCAACGCCCGCGTTGAACAACGCCGAGCCGAAGTGATCCGCGCCCGCGTGGCGGTCCGACAAGGCTCTGACCGGCTTAAACGGTTGATCAACGATCCCGAGCTGCCGGTGTCCGGAGAGACCGTCATCATGCCCGCAGACGATCCCGTGGAGGCGGCTGCACGCTTCGATCTGGTCGATGAAATTGCCACCGCACTGCGCCATCGACCCGAACTGCGCTCGGCATTAACCGACATCCGTTCCTCCGCCACACGCCTTGATCTCGCGGACAGCCTGCTTCTGCCGCAGCTTGACCTGACCGCAGGCGTCAACTTCAACGGCATCGATCTCGACGACCCCGAGGGGGCTTACGACGACCTGCTGGGCGGTGACTACATCGACTACGTCCTGGGGGTCCGATTCGAGCGACCGCTGGGCAACCGTTCCGCCGAAGCCAACCTGGAAGCTCGTCAACTCGAAAGACGACAGGCCGTCGAGCGGTATCGGCAATTGGCCCAGGTCGCGGTCATTGACGTCAAGGATGCACTTCGCACATTGGTGACTAACTACGAGTTGATCGGAGCGCAGCGGGCTGCCCGGCGCGCGGCGGCGGACGCCTTGCGAGCGTTGCAGGTCGAAGAAGATGCAGGCGGTGCGTTGACCCCCGACTTTATTGACCGCAAGCTCCAACAACAGGACCGCCTGGCGGAAGCCGAAGCTGCCGAGGCCCAGTCCATTTCCGCGTATAACACCTCGCTGGCTGACTTATACAGCTCAACCGGCACGCTGTTGGAGCGACGCGGTATCGAGCCACAACCTGCTCGCAACTGACTGCCCCAACCCGTGTGCCTTATCGCGGATAGCCCAGCTTCACCAACAAACATGCGTTGCCCGGAATCACCAAGGCACCATGCTGGGTGGCCAACAGCACCGCTTCAGGACTCTCCGCCCCGGGCTGCATCCACAAGTGCTGAATACCAAGCTCCAGTGCCTCGGCAACGGCCTGGGTGGTCACTGCAGGCGGCGTCACGAAGGACACAGCATCGGGCACGACTGGAAGATCGGATAGACGGACGTATGCACGATGCCCCTCAATCTCAGACGCCTGAGGGTTTACGGGGTATGCCTCACGCTTCGCTTGAAGCAACGACCGAAAGACGATGTTGCCGTACTTACTGCGATCAGTCGATGCCCCGACCACCGCGAACGTCCGGCATGCCAGAAATGCGGTAACGCGGCGGGTCAACTCCTGGGCTGACTGATTGCTCACTCTGCGACACCCTTGGGCAAGTCGAAGAGAAGCGCCTGACCCTCACCCGATAGTTCGATGAATGGCTCATCCACCAAAGCGATCGCGTCGCCCGCCATGAGGTCGTGTCCGTGGGTCGTCGCCTGGCCAGTCGCCAGGTGCAGCCACACGGCACGGTTGGGGTCGAGTTCGAAGCGTGCTGAGTTTGACGGCGTGAGATCAATGACGTGCACCGCTGCGTCCTGATGGATCGGGAGTCCAGCATGCTCACCCAATGCTTCCCGCCGGCTACCGCCCGAAGCCAGGGCCGCGAACGCCCCGGCACGCTGCTCCGGGGCGATGCGTTGCTCGGCATAGGCGGGGCTGTGACCTGCCGCATCCGGAATGATCCAGATCTGCAGAAAATGCACCGGCTCAACCTGGCTGGCGTTGTATTCGCTGTGATGCACCCCGGTCCCAGCCGACATGACCTGGGCGGTGCCGGGCTCAAGCACAGACTCTGCCCCGGTGGAATCGCGGTGTGCTAACCCGCCCTGAATCACCCAGGACAGAATCTCCATGTCACGATGCGGATGCTCGGGAAATCCCGCCCCGCCAGCGACTCGGTCATCATTCAACACACGCAGCGGACCAAAGCCCATGTGCTGCACGTCCTGATACCCGCCGAAAGAAAACGTGTGCTGACTATCAAGCCAGCCCAGCCGGGTCCGTCCTCGCTCGTCACCGCGTCGCAGCGTTATGGGCATGCACGTCAATCCTGTGCTTAGCTTGCGTGTCGCCCAATCACAAGGGCAACGCCTGTGCGTGGGGACCGTATCGGTCGATATGGCGATGACAGGATTTGAACCTGTGACCGGAGGCTTATGAATCCTCTGCTCTACCGCTGAGCTACATCGCCGCAATGGGCATTTTAACAAGATCGCGGGGAACGGGCATGGTTCGGTGCGTCACGCCGCATAATGGGATAGCGTGTTGGCTTCTGGCTGGGAAAAAGGGCAGAATGCCCTACGTCTGGGTTCAAGGGTCCGTCATGGTTGACAAGCGCGAAGTCCGCATTGATACGCTCGACGAGCCGACCCATTTGCCTGCGGGTGGAAGCGGGCGGGTGGGGTGGATTGTGGGCGTGTTGCTGCTGGTGTTTCTGGTGGGCGGTGTGATTGCGACGGCGGCGGTGACCTGGCAGCATTGGTCCCCGGCATTGCTCGGTGAGGCGGGGTCGGAATCGGACCCGTTGAAAGCCTTGGAAGTTCGACGTGACGCTTTGGCCAGTCACCGCGATATTCCAGGACTGGCCGAGGGGCTGGGCGAGGTGGATGCGTATCTCGACGAGGCCCGCGAAGCCCGCGATGAAAAGTTGACCAAGCGTGCCGAACGCCTGCAGGAGGATGCCGACGAGAAGCTTACGCAGCTTCAACTCCGCGTCGCTTCATGGCAGGCGATGGTCACTGCTCAGACCGACGCCGAGAATGCCCGTGAGCAGGCCAGCCGTGCCGGGGCCGAGCCAGCGGGTGTTCCACAACTCCTCTTGGATTCGGTTGCGGCCGAATCGTCCCGCGCAAGGCGAGTTTGATAAGGCTGCCGCGAGTTACCGCAAAATTGCTGACGCATACGAGGTTGCGCTCCAGCGTCATAAAGATGCTGAGATCGAGACCGAAGTGGCTCAAGCGCGGCAGCGGTTTGACCGCACGCTCCAAGGTGTGCTCGCCAGCTATCCCGTGATTCAGTCCGACGGCACGTGGCAGGCGGTTCAGTTCGACCTCGCAGTGCCTTATGCCACGCGTCTGGAAAATCATGAGCAGGTCGTCGCACGATACACCGACGCATTGAGCGAAATCCCTGAACAGGATCGCACGCAACTGGTATTGCTGGGCCCGGACTCCCCCTCGAGAACGCCATGGGCTCAAATCAATGAAGACTTAAAGCAGGCATCCTCTGCCGCGCAAGCCCGTAAGCCCGCGGTGGCCAGTGAACGGTACGACCAGGCAGAGAGCAAACTCCTCGCTGCGGCCGAGGCCATGTTCATCGACTACCGAACCCTGGCGGTTACGTACGGCCAGGCCCTCGGGGCACAGGCGTCCCCCCCCTCTGATGAGGTGCGAAGTACCGGGGCGATGCTTGAAGAAATTCGCAACCTGTCTGCACGCAGTGGTCCTGATGCGGTCCAACAGGTCGCAGGCGTGATTGAATCGCTTGATGAACTGGCACAGCCGCAAACGCTTCAAGTTCCCTCAGCGTTCCCGACCATTACCGCAGCACTGGATCGTGCGCAGCGCGGCGACGTGGTCCTGATCGCGGCAGGTGACTATGACGAGCGCATTGTCCTCACCGCCGACCATCGGGGGGTGAATCTGCGTGGGGCTGGACAGGCCCGCACGACCATCACTGCCTCAGCAGCTGGCAACGCCTCGGTGCTTTTCACGAACGGCACGAGCGACAATGTCATTGAAGGCCTGACCTTCGAGCACAAGGGCACCAATGAGGCGGACAACAAAGTCGGTGCCGCGACCTTCAGCGATTCCATTCGTGTCGAGCTGCGCAATTGCCGATTTACCGGCAGCCCCGGCGATGGTGCCTTGGTCCTGCCGGGTTCGCGCGTGACCTTTGTCGCCTGCCAATTCGACCGTAATGCTCGGCACGGCTTGATGCTCACCGACAGCTCCCCCTCGGATGCGAACCCGGACAACGCCTCCGCCGTCCGACTCAGTACCGCTTCGCATAACGGCGAGGCTGGTGTGGCGGTGCTAGGCCGATCCGGAGCGCGGGTCATCGAAAATCGCATGCAGTCCAACGGATCGGCCGGCATCACCGTGGGCGAGTTGGATGCTTCTCCCACCGTTCAATCCAACACCAGCACCGACAATCGAGGCCCGGGCCTGTTCGTCTACGGTGGATCGAGTGGGCTTTACTCTCAGAACATTTTGTCCGGCAACGATCAAAGCGGGCTGGAATTGCGTGACTTCGGCGGCTCTCCCCGCTTCCAGAACAACACGGCACGCGATAATCGTCTCAGCGGCTTTCTTGTTCACGAAGGGGCCATGCCCGCGGTGTTCATGCTCAACCTGGCCGAACGTAACAAAGGCTCGGGATTCCTGATCCGCGGGGAGAAAACCAGCGTCACGCTGACGGAGAGCAAGGCACTCGACAACGGCCGACACGGCATCCACTTCGAGCAAGCAGCCGGTGAGATTCGCTCGAATACGACCGCGCGAAATAAAATGCAAGGCATCCTGCTCAACGCCGCCAGCCCGACGGTCGTTAAGAATCTCGCCCAGGCCAATGAAGACTGCGGCGTGGGCGTGATTGCGGGGGCCGCACCGACGTTGACGGGCAACATGCTGACGCAAAACGCGATCTCCGGCTTGTGGATTGCCGGGGCCAAAGGTCGAGTCGAGCTCCGCGACAACCGCGTGGTCGACAACCGCCGATACGGAATTCTTCTCACCGACGGGGCTGCGTATCAGGACGGTGGGAACAACACAGTTGAAGACCATCCCCAGGGCAACGTGCATCGACGCACCACCGATGATTCGTGACGACCATGCGCGTCCGCAGGATCATCGCGCTATCCTGCTGCAATGGCGTTTTACGTACATCACTATCTGCAAGCGCTTTGGGACCTGACTGTTGAGCTGGCCCCGTGGTTGTTGCTGGGGCTGATCGCAGCGGGCGTGGTGCGGGCGGTGTTGCCGATGGCGTGGGTGGCTCGTGTGTTGGGTCGGCCGGGTCCGGCTGCGAGTGTGTACGCCGCCGTTTTGGGTGCACCACTTCCCCTGTGCTCGTGTTCGGTGATGCCGGTGGCGGTGAGTCTCAGGCGGCAAGGCGCGTCGAAAGGTGCGACCGCGTCATTCCTGGTGTCCACGCCTCAAAACGGCATCGACTCGATCAGTGTGTCGTACGCGTTGCTCGGGCCATTTCTCACGGTCGCCCGGCCGGTCGCGGGAATTATCAGCGCGACGCTGGTGGGCTGGCTGATTGCGCTGGCCGACCGAGAAACCCCTGCCCCGCTCGCACCACCCAGCAAGGATGGAAGTTGCGTTTCTTTATCGGTGGCTGCGGCTGGCGACTCGTGCTGCGAGCCTGCCCCCGTTGAAGCGGCTTCCTGTTGTGAAGCGAGTCCGGCGGAAAAGTCGCAAGACGCGTCGAAGCAACCAAGGCTGACGACCCGTCTGATCGACGGCGTGCGTTACGCGATGACCACACTGCTGGGCGACTTGCTGCTGTGGCTGATTCTGGGGCTATTAGCCGCTGCGGCAGTCAAGGCCTTGCTGCCGGTCGATGTCCTGGGGCAGTACGGCTCGGGGCTGGGAGCCATGATGGCGGCGCTGCTCATCGGCATACCGATGTACATCTGCGCGACGTCCTCGACCCCGCTCGCGGCGGCATTGCTGATGGCCGGTGTTTCGCCCGGCACGGTGCTGGTGTTTTTGCTCGCCGGGCCGGCGACCAACCTGGGCACCTTTGGCGTGGTGCGGCGGGAATTGGGCGGCCGATCCGCATGGCTGTTTGTCGGAGGGATGAGCGTGGCCGCCTTGGGGCTTGGTCTGGCAACCGATGCAGTCGCATCGTGGATGCACATCACCCCTGCCGCGCAGGTGATGAACGACCATGAGATGCTGCCCGCGTGGATCGGGATCGTCTGCTTTGCTGTGCTCGTTGTCGCCACGATTCTCACAACCTATACGCGGTGGAACGCGCGTCGCACCGGTGATGTCAAAGCGTCCGCCGACACGTGCTGCGGCAGCGTTCAGGATGCCGCGTCCGCTTGAGTCGGCCCCGGATTGACGATGCCACACCCCAGCAAGCCTCCGTCTGCGTCACGCAGTCGACGAACAGTGTCACGCATGGCTTCGCCCCGTTGGCCTTTAGCGAGCGTCGCAGCGCAGGGCGTCCCAAAGCGCGGTTTCGCGTAAGCAAGATGCGTATCACCACGGGCAAGGATTTGGCAACCGTTCGTCGAGCCCGTCTGTTCGTCAAGGGCTGTCTTGGGAGCGGGATGCTCGGGGTCATGACCCCACGCGGTGAAGCTGCGAGCGTTGGCATAGTGTCCGACAAACGCCCGGCGGAATCGATCGGTCGTCACATTGGCTTTGGAGCGGTGAAGCACGTGGCCCCCGAAGAACACCACGTCTCCTGCTTTCGCCGGGGCCAGCACCGCGTCATAACGCTCGGCAACGTTCGACAACGTGTTTTGCGTGTCGTCCGGATTGGACTCGCCCCGGGCGTGATAAATATCTGCGACGTGATGATCGCCAAACCCGTAGGTCGATTCCGGGCAGGGAGGATGGACGGGTTCAATGTGCGAACCTTTTGCAAACCAAAGCCCGCCGTTGTATTCATCCGCGTCGTCGATGGCGATCCACGCGCCAAGCAAGCTGTCGGGCGTGGTGGGAATGTAGAACGAGTCCTGATGCCAGCCCTGCCCCGCACTGCCCGGAGGTTTGAGAAACAGCATCGACTGCATCGCCATCACGTCGGGTCCGATCAGTGCTTCCACCACGTCCAGCACGCGCGGATGCAGGAGAAACCGCTCATGCAAGGCAAGCTTGCGATGCAGCATGTGGATGCGCAGAAATTGCTGCGCTTTCTCCTGAGGCGACAAATCCTCGGATGGCTTAAAGAGGTGCCTGGAAGTCTTGGCTTCGCCACGGGTGCGATCATCCTCACTGGCTTGGGCCTCCGCCGCGTCTGGGTCAAATGCGTCAAGGTCTGCCTGCTCGGGAAGTCTGCCTTGCATCATGTCATCGGTATGCGCCTGCAATTCGGCAACGTCAGCCGAGCTGACTAATCCTCGGACCACGAGGTACCCGGTCTGCCTGAAGGTTCGATACGCCGACTCGGTGAGCCGAAACCGCTCGGATGCATCGGCTACGCGTGGGGCAGGGTCTGTGGCGGGCATCTGGTTCTGAAGGGTTGTCATAAGCAGGTCTCGCGTTGAAGGGATTCACTATTTTGACACATCGATTGAAATCGTCCATAGCCAGAATTAGCGAATGCATGTCTCCTGTTGATCTTCGCTCAATCGCGACGCATCACGTTGTAACGCGAGACCGGCGGTGAAGCGCCGGACGCCACCGCACGCCGGACATCACGAGGACTCTGTCCATAGGTTTTTTTGAAAACGCGTGAAAAATGAAACGCATTGACAAACCCGCACTGCTCGGCAACCGAAGAAACCGCAGCGTTCGATCGGGTGAGCATGGCCATGGCTCGGTCCAGTCGCGCGTGCTGGACCGCCTGCATGGGTGTGGTCCCGAGTTCTTTTGAGAACCGTCGGCATAAATGTTCAGGCGTGACAAGCGCCGCGTGTGCTAGATCCTGGAGGGAAAGTTGACGCGACGGGCTGATCTGTACGGATTCAATCAGGTCCAGTGCACGCTGCACGGGTTCGCTTGCGGTAGGTCCCCGACGCTGATCTAAGCCTTGCAATCCAAGCACAATCGTGCGCACAAGGACTGCGAGCACTTGCTGTTGATGCACTGCGGGACTGAGAGGGCCGCATTCCAAGAGGTGCCGAAGCATGGGGCCGGCGACACCCGCTCCCGCAGCGGGTAACACGCGGGGCCACGCGGGTCGGGCCGGCCAGTCGCTCGGCGTTTCTTTGATGTCAAAGTGCACGTACATGTGCCGGGACATTCCCTGCGGGTCCCACTCCCAGCGATCCGAGTCTGCAGGCTGGCACAGCACCATCGCATCAGCTGGCACCGCCCATGTCTTGCCGTCGGCGTGATACGTCGCCCGGCCTTGCAGCATCCACACCAATTCGTGGTCGTAGAGCCGACGGGGACCATACCCTGCACCAGGCGAATTCACGGTGGTGTCCCTACAGCGCGGCGGTGTGACGCGTAATTCATCCATCGCTAAAGATTACTCTCCTTGATTCCGAAGGCAAACCGTATCCATCGTTCGACACCGCGGCCTGACTGGACGACAATGCGGCGATGACCAGTTCTCTGCTTCCGCTGGCGGCCTGGGTTCACAATTTGGACCCCTTCGCGATCCGTTTCACTTCGGACATCGGTATCCGCTGGTACGGCTTGTCCTACCTGCTGGGATTTGCCATCGGGTACCTGCTGATTCGGCGGGTGGTGGCGGTGGGTCGAACGCCATTAACGCGTGAGCAGATCGGCGACTTGGTCGTCACGCTTGCCATCGGACTGGTCGTGGGCGGGAGACTGGGCTATGCCGTCTTCTATCAACGCTCACTGCTGACCGACTTCTCGGCGGATTTTCCGTGGTGGGGACTTTTGGCCATCAACCAAGGTGGGATGGCCTCGCACGGGGGAATGATCGGCGGGATGGCCGCCTGCTTCTGGTTTGCCTACCGCCGGGGGATACCGGCGATGCACTTGCTGGACATTCTCGCGTTTGGGGTGCCCTTGGGCTGATGTGGGGACGCATCGCCAACTTCGTCAACGGCGAACTGTTTGGTCGAGGTCCTACGTCGGTGCCCTGGGCCGTGAAATTCCCACAGGAAATGGGGGAGTTTCCCAGCGTCGGCCGCGATGCGATTCAGAGGGCTGACGCTCAAGGACTGCTGCCCCCCGAGATGATCTACCAGTTTGACGCCGTTGCCTATCTCATCGAACGCGTTCAGGCGGGTGACCCCTTAGTTACGCAAGCCATCGCTCCGGCTTTAACCGCGCGACACCCCTCGCAGCTCTACGCAGCGGGTCTTGAAGGCCTGTTGGTCTTTGCGATTGTCGCGTGGTATCTGCGAAAACCGCGACCTGCGGGACGCACTGCCGCGCTCTTTTGCCTCGTCTACGGCGTGGTTCGCATCATCAACGAATTCTTTCGAAACCCCGACACCCAGCTTCTCGACCAGGAATTTGCCGCGACGCGTGATGCCTTGGGTATCGGCATTACACGCGGGCAATGGCTTAGCGTTGGGCTGATCCTGATCGGTTTTGCGGCGTGGTGGGTTTGTCGAAACAAGCCAGCGATGGGGGGTTGGCAGAAAACCTCTGCCCCGCCCGAGCGCCGCTCTGATTCATGATGCAGATCAGGCTGCGATCTCCATGATGTGTCATTCACGAGGTTGGTTCCAAAGCCGTCCCGCCTCGATTAGAGAATTGGTAACCTTCTCCGCTTATGCCTATCGCTCAGCCATCGCACGCGTTTCCGCAATTTATTCCCCCTCGCTTGAATAAAGCGATTGCCCGCCTCACCGCCGCGCTCTGGCAGGTGGACACCGAATCTTTGCCTGTCTGGAGAACCCAGGAGACCCGCGAGCATCGTGCGGTCACCGCAGTCCAGCCTGACGAGTTCAAGCGTGTCGAGAACCGTCCGATGACATGGGGCAAATTGTTTGATCAGTGTTGGTGGCGGGTAGATCTTCAGGGTCAGACGATTGGGGATCACACGTATCTGGCCTGGCGGGACCACGGCGAAGCGACGATCTATATCGACGGCAAGCCTTGGTACGGCATCGACCCGGGGCATCACTACGCCCCCCTGCCCACCAACGCTCGTGAGCTCATTATCGAGTCGGCCTGCTGTCGAACGGGCATCTGGGTGCCCGGAGCCACGCAGGGTCTTGGACCGGATGGGAGCGTGTTCGACGGGGCGTTTCTCGCAACCCGTGACGAGCAGGTCTGGCAAGGCCTGCGCAAACTGGAGGTGTTGCTCGAACTCGCACAAGTGTTCCACGCCCGCAACAATCCGCTGGGCCAGAAATTTACCGATGGCGGCATGTATCGGGAGCCGATGGAGCGCACTCCGCCGCAGGTGCGTCGTATTCTCACCGGCTTAAACGAAGCGGTGGACGCGCTGGATCACCACGGCCCGGCGTCCTTCGTCGAACGTGTGGACGGTCTGCTTGCGCAACTTAAAGGCGCGGACGATTTCACCGTGTCTCTCACCGGACATGCGCACGTCGACCTGGTATGGCTTTGGCCTGAACGCATCGGCGATTTTAAGGCGGTCCACAGTTTCGCCAATGCGGTGCGGACGCTTGAGCGGTATCCCGAAGCGGTCTTTGGATACAGCCAGCCGGCGAGCTACCAGGCAGTGGCGAAGCGAGCGCCAAAACTCATTGATGACGTGAAGCACCACATCAGCAAAGACCACTGGGAGGCCACCGGCGCTATGTGGGTGGAGTCCGACACGCAACTGCCCTGCGGCGAAGCACTGGTGCGTGCGTTCGAGCTTGGCCAACAGGGCTTCTCCGATCTGCGCGGCGAAGCTTCGAAGGTGGTCTGGCTGCCAGACGTGTTCGGCTACTCCGGCGTGCTGCCCACAATCATGGCTGGCTTCGGGGTCCCGTACTTTTTCACCACCAAGCTGCACTGGTCCGGAGCCACCCGCTTCCCCTTCTCAAGCTTCCGATGGCGGGGGCACGACGGCAGCGAGGTGCTCGCCCACTTGAGCTGGCACGGCTATAACCAGCGATGCACGCCTCACGAACTGCGCGACAGCTGCGATCTGCACCGACAAGCTGGAGTTCATTTCGAAAGCCTCATGCCTACCGGCTACGGCGACGGCGGGGGCGGGCTGACTGACGACATGTGTGAACGGGCCCGAATCCTCAACGATCTCACCGGGCTGCCGCGTGTTCAGTGGAGCAGGATTGAGCCGTTCTTTGATCGTATCGATGAGATCGAGGCAACCCTGCCCGTCTGGCGCGGCGAGATGTATCTCGAGTATCACCGGGGCGTTCAGACCACACGGGGTGACTTGAAGCTGGCCTACCGCAAGGCCGAGACGGGACTGCAAACCCTTGAAGCGGTCCGCTGCGCTCAAGGCACCGGACCGCTGGACCACCGTTTCTGGGACCGCGTGGTCTTCGCACAATTCCACGATTACCTACCCGGAAGTTCGATTGATGAGGTGTACACCCAGCACGTCCCGGAACTCGAAGCGATCAGCGATGACGCCAGAGCGGCGGCGACGCGTGAGCTGAATGAAGCGAGCGAAGCCTCTGACCTTTGCCTCTTTAACCCCCTGCCTGTCGCGCGAACCGTGGCCCACGAAGGCGACTACGTGCAACTGCCACCGCTTGCCGGAGTCGTCGCCGCAGAGGCCCAGCGGGTTGACCGTGCGACTCCCAGGGTCAGCCTTGAGGGCATTCAAACCGACCGGCTCGACGCGGCGTTTGATGCTGCGGGCAGAATCACCCGGATGACTGTTGATGGCCGGGCCATTCCCCAGGCCGCTCCACTGGCTCAGCTGATGACCTATCCGGATCACCCGGCAAATTATGACGCGTGGGATATTGATCGGCCTTGTATCAACAATGGGAAACCCGTCGAATCCGCGGCAGAGATCTCAGTCCTCGATGACGCGGTCAAAGTCCGTCATGCTCTGAGCGAACGAAGTCACATCGCGCTGACCTACTCCACCGTTCCAGATGCACCCTATCTCGCACTGGATATCGACTTGGAACTGCATGATCCGCAGACACTGATCCAACTGCATTTCCCCACCGCGCTGATGGGGCGGCAGGCGCGGTATGGCGCCCCCTTCGGCAGCGCATTGCGTTCAAGCACCGCGGGAACCCTTGAGCAGGACGCCCGTTTTGAAGTTCCCGGATCACGCTGGGCCACGCTGGCGGACGACACCGAAAGCCTCGGGCTGATGCTGGTCACCGAAGCGAAGTACGGCTTCGGGGCCACCGAAGGCAATCTGCACGTCAGTCTCGCTCGCTCCGCACTGCATACGCCGGCAACTGGAAGCGGCGGAAACATCTCCGTGATCGCCGACATGGACGCGGAATGCTCAGACATGGGTCATCATCACATTCGCCTGCTGGTCGGGGGATGGCACGCCGAGGCTCCCCGCCATGAACAGCCAGCGATGCTCGCGGACACCGCGTTTACGCCTGCCTTCACGTACCACGGATCACCCGTTGCCACTGGCTTGATAGGCCTGGATGGAGGTGCGTCGTTGATCCCCGCCTGGGCCAAGCCGCTCGATGATGGCTCTTGGGTCCTACGGCTTCATGAAACGCTCGGCCGACGCGGAACTGTCGAGCTTGCGTTGCAAGACGGATACACGGCACTGCCGGTCGATCTCAAAGACCAAGCCACAGGTCAGCCGTCCGGGACCACCGTGGACTTCACGCCTTATCAGGTGATCTCGCGTCGGATCGCGCGAACTTGATGGCGACTGGTAGAGCGCGAGATACATCCACGCTGTCCGAATCGTCTTCCAGCGTACTGAGCTTGAAAGAAGAATAGCGTTGACCCTGCTTGATCCAGAACCATGCTGCACAAGCTGGAAGCTGAAGCTAGCGCAAACTTCGTTCAAATAGAGCGGCACAGGGTTGGCTGGTTTCGGTCAGAGGCACCGCATTTAGCTTCAGTGGCGACGGGCATCCTGCCTGTCGATGGCCCGCAGGGCCATTTTGAGCTTCCGATCATCCCTCGACCCATTCAGACCGGACGCCTGAACTGCGGCAAACAGCAGGATCACATCACAGGCGGTGGCCTTGGCTTGCCGCAG
The DNA here is from genome assembly GCA_963799465.1 of uncultured Phycisphaeraceae bacterium. Lineage (GTDB taxonomy): Bacteria > Planctomycetota > Phycisphaerae > Phycisphaerales > Phycisphaeraceae > JBCCOW01. The sequence continues at coordinate 61,578 of CAWCXG010000001.1, forward strand.
GACTCGCCTTTGAGCCTGCATCTCGACCGCAGGCCGAGGCGTGATCCGGTCGCGGCGACGCAGCGAAGACCGGCAGGATGCCCGTCCCACTCAAACCACTACAAATAATCGCGGTGCGATCTAGCGTTACGTGATTCAATGACAAATCTGTCTGCCGTGACGCTTTCTGACAGACGCGGTTTGTGTTGGCGACCCTGGCCTGCAGGCGTTGCGGCCAGAGCAGTCCGCAGTCAATCATAGCGAGTTGGCAAGACGGGCATCTTGGGACCAAGTGACGGTGGCTATGTGATAAAAAAAGCCGCTGCAACCTAAGGGTTGCAGCGGCTTTGTCAATCTGGATGAATGAGCCTATCGGGTTCGCGATCAGCGGCCGATGATGTAGGCCTCGGGGTCGTCATTAAGTCCGGGATAAAGCGCTTCTTCCTGTTCGGACTGGATGATGATGGTGGGTTTGATGAGGATCAGCAACGTCCGCTCTTCCTTAACGGTTGAGGTGTTGGTGAATAATCGATTGAGAATGGGGAGCTTGGAGAGTACCGGCACGCCAGCCTCGACTTCCGCTTCGGTGACGACCCGCTGACCACCTAAGAGCAAAGTGCCACGGTCAGGTACGGATACCGTCGCCCGGACGCTGGTGATCGAAACCTCGGGAACCTGAATCTGACCGACAAAGACGTTATCGAGATCGATCGTGGGGATGCCCTCACCGTCGACCTCATCATCACCGCCATCGTCGCTTTGGGCGACACCGATGATGGGGAAGGTGTCAATGGGCTGATCGACGGTTGCCAAGGAAGGCCGAACAGTCATGGTGACGTATCGTCGGTCGGCAGAAATGGTGCCGGTCACGTCGAGTACGACGCCTTCGGACACCACTGACACGGTGGGGTCAAACCCGATGGAGTCGGGAATGGGTTCGAGGTCGGACACAAACGCGATCTGACGAGCCACCAGCACGTACGCACGCTGACCGTTGAAGAATGTCACACGGGGTGCGTTGAGTGAGGTGGATTTGGAGTTCGCCAGGGTGGCGGAGACGAGAAGGTCCACTTCAAGGTCGTCGATAAAGCTGACGCCCAGGGTGAGGGATCGGCCGCCGCCGGCGTCGTTTTTATCGAAGTCGGTCCCGGCACTCACCGGGCCGCCGGTGAATGAGGAGCCCAATCGCTGTGCGAGGCTGACCGAGTCCTGTGCGACCTGGATCGGTCCAAAGTTGCCGGACGCCTTGTAGCGAGCGTCGATATCCACCGCGAACTCTTCGAGGAAATTCTGATCCACGATGAGGAATCGTGATTCAACGGAGATCTGGATGGCTCGGGTTTCGCGGAGTTGTGCGAGCAGACCAATGATGTCGCGGTGGTTGTTGGGTGTGGTCTTGATGATCAAGTTGCCGTTAAGTTCCTTGATCGTCGATTGTTCGTCGAGCCATTCGTCGCTGGAACCCACGGAGTCCTGAATGAGCTCGGTGATTTTGATAATCAGTTCTTCTTTGGTTGGGCCTTCGTCTTCAGCGTCTTCTTCCTCGTCGCCGAAGAGGCCGCCGCCGTCACCACCACCACCGCCGCCGCCACTACCGCCGCCAGCACCGCCACCGCCGGAGTTGGTATTGGAGAGTGCATCGGAGAGGCTGAAGGTCGGAGCGTTGGTGAAGTTCGGGACTTCAACGAGCAAGTCGCGAATGTCGTAGACGCGGGCATCGGTGGCGGTTTTGAGATTCTCCGCCGAGTCAATTTTGATGATGCCGTCGATGATGGCATAGCTGATCGCCTCTTCGGGCGGAAGCGAGGCGTCGGCACTGGCCTGCTCAAGAATTAGATCGAGAATACGGTCGGCGGGCACATTTGCCAGACGCAGACTGACAAGCAGGTCCTGGCTAACGCCTGCCTGCTCAAGGGCGGGCCAGTTGACAGAAATATTGGCCTGGGTGATGTCACGCAGGTTGTCGATGATCGCGCTGAGCGGGGTCTGGTCGTACGTGGCATCGGTGATGGTCTGCAATGCTTTGATGGTGTCGCGGTTGGCTTCAGCCTCTTCACCGTCGGTCGAAAGCTGACGGAGGCGGTCCACGGTAATGCGGGGCCATTCGACCGGGTAGACCAACAACTCGTCGTAGGGAATGGTGGCTTCGAGCGAATGAACCCGCTGCCGCCCCTGGTACAAGTCTTTGGTTTTCTTTGCGTCAAGCCAATCGGTCTGGACCTTGGCATCGCGGATCAATTCATGCATGAACTGAGCGGTGATGTTGTTGGGATCTGCATTGAGGGCACGGTCTACGGTTTGGAGCGCTTCCTCGTAGCGACGCTGCTTGCGTAAGTCCCACGCGGTTCGCAGGAGGTCGTCGGCGGTTTTCTGTTGACGCTGGCGGGCCTCGGCGGCGGCACGCATGGCTGCGGTGGCTTGCGCGTCGTCGGCGGCTTCGATCTGGGTAAGCCGTTCCTGTCGCTGCTGTGTCTGGATCGCACTTTGCAGTGTGACCGCCTGGTCGACACGGCTATCGATCTCTTGCTTGGGGGCAAGGTCACGGGCACCTTCCATCGAGAGCACTGCGACTTGCGTTGAGGCGAGTGCTGATTCCCAGCGCCCCTCGCTTCGCTGTGTGCGGGCCAGTTCCATGGCCTGGGCGTACTGCGCTTTTGCTTTTTGCCATTCAATCGTGCGACGACTTGCCGCACCGTCAATCACATTGAACTGCTGGCCGCCTGCCTGCTGAACGATCTGGCGGGCCTGTTCATTGTCGGGTTGAAGCGCCAACACGTCGCGAGCAAGCTCATCGGCTCGGCGGGTCTGGCCGTTCTCCAAGGCACGTCGGGCGTCGATGAGCTTGGAATCGACGTGAGCCTGGGTCGCCCGGGCAAGCATGTCAGAGTCGGCCACGCCGTTAGGGCTTACGGACTCCGCACCCGGGGTGTCCATGTCCGGGGCATCTTCGGCCGGATCGGCTGCTGCAGGAGCCACGGGGTCATCCATGGGCACCATCGGCTGGGACCGCATGGGTGCAGGCTCGAGCGGATTCGCTTCAGGAGCATCGACGTTATCGATCGCTGGGTCTTCATCTGCAAGCTGGACAGCAGGCGAAGCCTCGACTGCGGCGGCGGGAGTGCTCTGTGCGACCGCTCGGTCAATTCGGCTGAGTCGGTCGTTGTCAAACCAGCCAAGTTCAGTATTTGACGCACGGACTTTTTGCGCTTTGTCCTGAGCAGCGGAGATACGACCGGCACGCAGGTCGGTCATCGCCGCGTCGAGCAGCGACTGGACGGATGCTCCGTTGCTGGATGCCCGCAGGCCCAGGATGCGAGCTTCGGCGGTTGCACGCAATTTGTCACTGGCGTCGGTGTTGTCAGCAATCTGTCGGTACAGCGCGGCAGCCTGGTCGGGTTGTCGGCTGGCAAGGTTGTCCGCTTCGACGAGCAACCGCGACGCATCCTCTGCAGCGGTCTGAGCGAATGCGTCATGGGGCGGGACAACGACCAGTACGGTGGTACAGGCAAGCACTGCGGCGACGCCGAGGACCGGGGTGAGGCGACGCAGTGTGTTGGGAGCGGGATGCAGGCGGTTGAGCAAGGCGATGCCTCCGTTGGGGCGGATGAAAACGGGCGAATCACGGGGCGGCATGGCCACGGGGCCGATCATGCCGTGTTGCCTCGAGAGGCGGAGTCAGGGGAGAGACTAGCGAACGCTCATGCCGCGTCGGTCGATGGTTGTGACCGCGTGTCATGAACAGGGCGTACAGCTTCGACATCAGAGGCGAAAACTCGAAAGAAGCCCGATGAACAATGAAGGGCAAGGCAAAACTCCGGGGAACGATCCGCGGGTCGATGGATGACCATGCGGGGGAGGATATGAAGTGTAAACCCGCACCCGATTTGCTGCAAGTGTTATGACATCCGGCCCAGGTCCGATAAGCGGAGTCGTAGCATCGGCTTGGGTGAGGTAGGCGAAGGAGTGAACACGCCTCGAGCCCCCCCACCCCACACCACCCTCACCTTCGCCACCTGTCATCGCGGACGGCATGTCAATCGAGTCAGTAGTATTTCCCCCATGCGTATTCTCATTACGGGTGCAGCGGGAAATGTGGGCTCTGCGGTTGTCGCAGCGGTGTGCGAGGCGGGCCACGAGGTCGTCGCCACAGATGTGATGTATTCCGACCGGTTGCCGGTCAAGCTTCACCTGGCGAATCTGATTGACCCGATGGCGTCGTACCGGCTGCTCGAAGGCTGTGACGCGATGATTCATTTGGGCAATCACCCGACGATGCTGAAAAGTATGTCGGGGTCGCAGCTTCTTATTGAAAACACGGCGATGACCTCCAACGTGCTTTGGGCCGCTCGTGAGGTTGGCGTGAAACGCGTGGTGTATATCAGTTCGATCCAGAGCATTCTCAGAAGGCACGTTTCACCTCATCGGTGGCGGGATCAGGAGCCGGTGAATCGTGAAGTTGAAGGGATTGTGAAGCTTCCGATTCACGGCCAAACGCCGCCGGCCCCGGGTGCGAACGGTTACGCCCAAAGCAAAGTCATTGGCGAAAGCATCCTGCAGGGTCTTTGTGCGGGGGACCCGCAATGGGCAGGTACGGCTTTGCGACTGCCTTTTGTGACGCGGCCCGACTGGTTCGCCCACCGCTTTGGTCGCGCAGGGGCGCGGTTGCCGTTGTGGGTGGACGAATTGACGTATGTGTTGAAGGAAGACGCGGCGAGCCTTTGCGTCGCAGCGGTGCAACGGGACGACCCGGGGTATTGGTGCAGCCTTCCCGGACAGACGCTGCGCGTTGATGACATGAGCCCCACGGAGTTGGCCCAGCGGTTTTTGCCAGGCGTGGAAATCGAGGGCGAACTCCGGCCCGAGCATGGCGGACTCATTGATTGCCGCGATGCTCAGGACAAGCTGGGGTGGAGCTTCAGCGCGGACCCGATTGCGTGCCACCTGGCCTGATGCAGGTGCCGGGCAGGCACCGCGTGATGCTGTTGGATTCACGGGGCGAAGCAGGACCACGGGCGGCGGGTTGACGTCACCCTGTGACCCGGCCATAGTGGCACGTTTCCCTCTCTTTCACGCATCGGCCTGCCATGCTGCCCAAACCTCCGCCCCGTCGGCCGCAACTCGGCTTTCTCTACTTCCCGCCCTTTCGCGTGCAAGGCCTGTCGGTGGCGGGCGAAGCGTCAGTGGTCCACATTCCAGAGCTGGACCTGGCGTTTGATCTCGGAGCCTGCCCCAAGGCGGTGCTGCCCGCCACGATCGTCGCGGTCACGCACGGCCACATGGACCACATCGCCGCAGCGGCCTACTACTTCTCCCAGCGGCACTTTCAGGACATGTCGCCCGGCCACGTGGTCTGCCCCACCCGGCTCGAAGCGCCGCTCAAAGGCTTAATGAAAGCATGGGTCGAAGTCGAGCATCAGCAAACCCCCCACACCATCACCGGCCTGCCCGTGGATGCAGAAATGCCGCTCAAAGGCAACCTGCGATTGCGAGCCTTTGAGACCAATCACCGCGTACCCTCGCAGGGCTACCTGGTCATGGAGCACCGCTCGAAACTCAAAGAGGAGTATGTCGGGCTGCCTCAGGAAGCGCTGGTCAAAATCAAAGCGGAGGGAAAAGACATCACCCGAACCCTTGAGATCCCTTTGATCGCCTACACCGGCGACACTGCACCGGGTGACCACTTCGACCGCGAGGATGTACGCAACGCCAAGCTGCTCATCACCGAGTGCACCTTCATCGACCCCGGCCACCGAGATCGCGCCAAGGTCGGCCGACACATGCACCTTGATGACATCATCGATTTGCTGGAAAAAACCAAGGCCGAAGCGGTGGTCCTCACACACTTGTCGCGACGTACCCATCTGGGTCAGGCACGTAAAACCCTGGACCGGTATCTGCCCTCGCGACACCGCGATCGCGTGCATCTGCTGATGGACGGGCGATCAAATACAGCCCGTTACGACGAGCAGGTCGCCCAGGCTGAAGTCGCGGCAGCGGAGCAGGATTGACTGCCTTGCCCAGATCGTGACGACTTGGAGAGGTGCGCGAGGTGAACGCTCAATCCCCGAAGCTCTGGGTGCAAGCCAAGCCGCATGACGCGGCGAATGTGGCGCGCGTCGAGGCTCTGGCATCGCGACTGGGAATCGGATATCAGGGTGATCCTCCGCCGGACACGCAGCTGGTGGTGATGGTGACCCATGCGGGGCTCAGCCTGCGGGTGCCTGCGGGGGCGCCGGGGGTTGCGGACGCGTGTCGGGGGGGACATTCGGTCCAGCCTGAGTTTGCGTCGCTTGATACCGCGTCATCCGCAGGGCGGGCACTGGGTTCTCCGCTCTTTCGTGCTCTTGGGGTGAAGAAAGGCCAGGGACTCGATGCCCGCCCCGAAGTGTTTGATGCCACGGCGGGAATGCTCGAAGACACCTGGCTGCTGGCCTCTGCAGGATGCCGGGTGACGGCCGCCGAGCGTTCGCCGGTGTTACATGCCATGCTGGAAGACGCGTTACACCGCGCTTCCCGCGACGCCCCTGAAACCGCTTCCCGCATCACGCTCAAACACGGCGAGGCAGGCGACGTGTTGTCGCAAACGCTAGCCGGATCGCCCCGGCCAGTGTCCGTGCTGATCGATCCGATGTTTCCGTCGGTACGTAAGGCCGCAGAACGAAAAAGCATGCGGGTGCTTCGGCTTCTGGTCGGCGATGACCGCGATGCGAAAGAGCTCATGCAACGTGTGGAGCTGCTCGCATCGGCGGGCGGGGTGAAACGGATCGCGGTCAAACGTCCCCGGCGGGCTGAGCCCTTGACGGATCGGGTGCCCAGCCATCGCGTCGAAGGCAAAGGCCATCGATTTGATGTGTATGTCCTGGCGTAGCGCTCCTTACTGACGGCGTATGACTCGAAAACCTGGCCTAGGTTAAAGCGAGGTGCAATTTCACTGCAAAACCTCCTGCATCCGATAAACCAGAGAGATGCAACGCACACGCCACTGGATCCGATCACGTCTGGCCACGAAGGGACGATGGCTTGAGACACTCCGCCTCGCGGGGATCCGGGTGGCGTTGCTGATCGTCTTTATCAGCGTGATGGGTGCGTTGTTTGGCTGGGCCACGGGTCAGGGCAATCCCAACGAGCGGGCCTGGCACCGCGACGAGTTGCGACTTAAACCTTTCCGAGTCGGGCCGGCGTCGCGGTGGGTCACGCCGGGCGTTTACGATGACTTTCTCAAGTCGCATGGCGTGTATCTGGTCTCTAACCAGGGCATGCTCGTCGCACTCATCGCGCAATCCACCGAAGCGGAAGTCAACGTGAAATTCGACCCCTTGACCGGCCTGTTTGAATGCCCGCGCTCCGGCGCGCTCTACACCCGGGACGGCCTGGCGTGGGCCGACTCACCGGCCAGTCGATCGCTGGAGCGCTGTCAGGTGCGAGCCCTGGGCCCAAGCGATAAGCCGGACGTCGAGATCCTGGTCGATCCGCAGAATCGCTTTCTGTTCGAGCAGCAGCAGTGGTCGAGCGTGATGTCTAATCATTTGTTTCCAAAGCCTGCAACGCCTGCGTCGTAAGCGTTTGCGCGGGTTTAGCAAAAGTGACTTGCAAACCTGCGCTTTACCTGGTCTCAGCCGCACCGCAGGCCCACGCGGGCTAGGCTAACGCTCCCATGCGCGAGGTCTTCGACACGTCATTTCAAGTGAGTTACGCGTTTCGGCTGCGGTTTACCTCCGACGTGCTTCGGCAGCAGCCTGACGTGTTGCGTGATGTGCTCAAAGGTGATGCCAAGGCGAAGGTTTTGTGCGTTGTGGAGGAGCGTGTTGACGCCGCCCTGCCCTGGGTCCGACCCGCGTTAGAACACCTCCTCGCAGAACATGCCGACGAAGTCAGCCTTGCACAGCCCGTGCTGATCGTGCCAGGCGGTGAGCCCAGTAAGGACGGATCGACCGTGGTGGACGCCGTGCTCGGCGCGATTCATCGCACCGGGCTGGATCGCATGAGCTATGTGGTTGCGATCGGAGGCGGGGCCATGCTGGATGCGGTGGGTTACGCGGCAGCGACAGCTCACCGTGGGGTCCGCCTGGTCCGCCTGCCGACCACCACACTCAGCCAGGCTGACAGTGGTGTGGGGGTGAAAAATGCGGTCAATCGCTACGGCGAAAAGAACTGGCAAGGGACGTTTGCCGTGCCTTGGGCGGTGATCAATGACGCGGCCTTGCGTACCGGGTTACCCGACCGGACCTTCCGCCACGGGTTTGCGGAAGCGGTGAAAGTCGCGTTGCTCAAGGATGCTGTGTTCTTTGCGTGGTTACATCAGCACGCCCAGGCGTTGACCACGCGGGATCCTGAGCGTGTCGCCTTCGCCATCCGTCGTTGCGCGCTGTTGCATCTCGAACACATCACCCAAGGCGGGGATCCTTTTGAAACCCGCACCGCCCGGCCTTTGGATTTCGGTCATTGGTCTGCCCACCGCCTGGAAGCCTTGTCGAATTTCACCCTGCCCCACGGCGACGCGGTGGCAATCGGTCTGGCCATCGACTGCCACTACGCCTCGCTCACGCTAGGCCTGCCTACTGCGGACACCCAGCGGGTCATTAACACGCTTGTCGCTTTAGGCTTCCCGCTATCGCACCCCGCATTGGACGACCCCGCGCAACTCCTACAAGGCCTCGAGACCTTTCGGCAACACCTGGGCGGCGCGTTGACCCTGACGCTGCTCTCAGGCATCGGCCAACCCGTCGAAGTTCACGACATCGACCATTCCGCCATGCAGGAAGCGATCCAGGCGGTCCGCCGCCTCGCACCGACCTGCCGGGTTTCGTAAGCTCCCCGCCCCAGGCGTTGCCCGCCCTGCTGCCCAATCCTCCACCGCTTTCGCTGAGCCATCCCATGCCCACGCCTCCTGCACTTAGCCCTGATCGACTTGACTGGTTTCGCGATGCCCGGTTTGGCATGTTTATTCACTGGGGGCTTTACAGTGCGATGGGCCGGGGGGAGTGGGCCATGAGCCGCGAGCGAATCCCCTGGCCTGACTATGAGCCTTTGCTCGATCAATTTACCTGCGAGCAATACGACCCCAAAGCCTGGGCGGCGCTGGCACGTGATGCAGGCATGAAATATGCCGTGCTCACCGCCAAGCACCATGAGGGGTTTTGCCTGTGGGACAGCACATTGTGCGACTTCAACGCCACCCGCTCGGCAGCCAAACGCGACGTTCTCGCGGAGTATGTCACCGCCTTTCGCGAGGCCGGCCTGAAAGTCGGACTGTACTACTCGCTGGGTGACTGGCGACACCCCGGCTGGGCCCAGGGCTGGACCGACCCCGCGGCACGCGAAGACTTCATGGCCTACACCCACGGACTGGTCGAAGAGCTGCTCACCGGGTACGGCACCATCGACATGCTCTGGTACGACCTGCCTCAAACCTACACGCCCGAGCAATGGCGAAGTGTGGACCTCAACCACCGCGCCCGTCAACTCCAACCCAACATCCTCATCAACAACCGTGCGATGACCACCGAGGACTTCGCCACGCCCGAGCAGAAAATCGCAGCTTCGGAGCCCGGCCGAATGTGGGAAAGCTGCATGACCCTCAACGACCACTGGGGCTACTGCCACACCGACGACCGCTTCAAGAGCCCACGCGATGTCGCGCTGAATCTCGCGCAGGTCGCATCAGGGGCAGGCAACCTCCTGCTCAACGTCGGCCCCCGAGCCGATGGATCCATCCCCCAAACAAGCGTTGACATCCTCCGCACCGTCGGCCAATGGGTCGACCGTCACCGTGAGGCCTTAACGCCCGTCGATCCCAACCCGCTGTCCTGGTATCTGTTCGGCCCCACCACCGTCCGTGGTCGGCACCTCTACCTGTTCATCAAAAACTGGTACGGCACCGCCCTCACCGTCGGCGGACTGCTCAACACCGTCCAAAACGCCACCCTGCTCTCCACCCAAACATCGATCGAGTTCGATCAGCAAGGCCCGCAAGTCTTTCTCAAAGGCTTGCCTGAAACTTCACCCGACCCCGTGCTTTCGGTGATCCGCCTGGACCTTGACGGACCGCCCCGCCACGACCTGAGTGACGTAATCGCCAACGCTGACGAGCATCCGCATCTACCAGCTTGATAGGTGTGCAACAAAGCGCGGCATGCGTTTCGTGCACGTTTCAGCGTGAGCCGTTCGTGCTGCAATGGTGGGTGATGTGCAGGTGAATGTACATAAGCCGTTGCACCATTCCGGGCACCTGCCTCATAGACTCGTCAGGTTCAGCGAGGACCCAGGATGGCCTGACGCTCATTGAAGCGCACGACTCTCGAGCAAACTTCGTTCAAATAGAGCGGCACAGGGTTGGCTGCTTGCAGTCGGGTTCACCGCATTGGGCTTCAGTGGCGACGGGCATCCTGCCTGTCGTTGGCCCGCAGGGCCATTTCGAGCTTCCGATCGGCCTAGAGCCAATTCACGCCCGACATCTGAACCACGGCAAACAGCAGTACAAATCACAGGCGGTGGACTTGGCTTGCCGCAGGACTCGCCTTTGAGCCTGCATCTCGACCGCAGATCGAGGCGTGATACGGTCGCGGATACGCGGCGAAGACCGGCAGGATGCCCGTCCCACTCAAACCACTACAAATGATCACGGTGCGCTCTAAGCAACGCGCCGCGCCACCAGCGCAGACGATAAACGCAAAAAGATGTTGATTCCGCAGCGTGCGTACACCGAGCCTGAGGCCACAAGCTCAGGCGGCGGAGACTTCGACGAATCGCGCTACACTCTTGAGATCACGCAATTCAGCGGTGCCTGCCCGGAACGTGCCGGTCTCGCCGCGGGTACCCGTCACGGGATGCAGCTTGACCTGTCGGCCTTGCCAGAGTCGCACACGGCCACCACGCTGGTTTTTCCAGTTGTTTTTCTTGCGGGCTTTTCGCAGACGCTCATGATCGGCGGTGACCGCTTCGTCTTTACTCAGCAGACGCACAATCGTCTTGCGGGCCGGGGCGTTGGTCGGCTCATGAACCACCTTGAGGTGAACGGTGGTGCCGGGTTGAAGATCGGTGGCGGACATGTCGGCCTCGGGAGCGTAATAAAAGGGCTGGAACGGGGTAGTCTTCAACGTGCGGAGACCGCAACGCCGAGCCGCACAGTGTGCCAGCCGTCAAGCGACTTGTCAACCCCGCGAAGCCGCGCGCGAACTCGCTCAGCGGGCGGGCTGGGTACCGGGCGCGGCGGCGGGCGCTGAGGCGGCGGCAGGTGGTTCAGGGACCACCGTCAGTCGCACCCGAATCTGTGTGCCCACCGGAGGGATCACCGCTGTATTCGCCACGAAGGCCATATTGTGCACATCGTTCTGATCGGTCAGCGTGTTGTCGTGCGCCAGCAGGTCGCTGCCGAAACTGACCAGCGAGATGGTCACGCCTTCCAGATCCGCCATATAGACCGCCTCGTCCTCGAAGGCTCGCATCTTTGAGCCGGCGAAAACCCACGTGTTACCCTCAAGCACGTCGTCGGTACCTTCCAGGCGGATCCATCGGTTGGCGGGCTCGACGACCAGTTGGCCGTCTTTTTCGTAGAGAAACTCGATGGTGACCTGCTGCCCCGAAGGCGGGATGAAGCGGTACTCATCATTGCTTTCGAGGATGACTTTGAGTGGTTCGCCCGGGACGGCTCCAAGCGTCAACAGTCCGAGGTGCACCACGCTGGGGGGGGTTGCGATCGTGATAATCGACTCGTGCTCTTTGCTTCCCGGCACGCAGGCCAGACATTCCAGCCAGCCCTCGGTAAGCACCACCTCGGCGTCCAGGGTCAGGGTGCCAGCCTCGCGATCAATCGTCATCCCGTTCTCTGCGGCCGGCGGGGCCTGCAGGTCCGAAGGTCGGGGCCGATCGTCGAGCGCTCCGCGCGTGGCTGGCACGGTGGCTGGGGTTGCCGCGGGCTGGGCTGGGACCGCTGGAGCCGTGGCAGGTGCCGTCGCTGAGGATGCTGTGTAGGCGTCCGAGTCGGTTTGACAGCCAGTAAGTGCCAAGCCAAGTATCGCGACAGCCATGAGTCTGGCCACGTGGCGGAAATGGTGAATGGTTCGCATCGCCGGGATTGTATCTCATGACCGAGCCTGCATACGCTTCACCGATGACGGAATCCAAGGAGTTTCAGGCCGACCCGCTACACCCCCAGCGCCTGACGTGGGCGGCGTTGCTTGGACGCTGGGTGGACTTCGCCAAGGCCTCGGTCGCACTGCCAGCCGTCGGGGATTCTGGCCTGCTGCGTGAGAGTATTGTGGACATCATCACGATCCAGGCCGTGTGGATGTCGCTTCAGGACTTCGATGAGCTTGCTGCGGATCAGCGGCGCCTGGGGCTTGATCGAGCGGGCATTTTGTTGCAAAAGCACGGAGCATCACTGCGACACCGATGGGGCAGCCACATGCCCGCAGAATTAGGTGAACTGCTCAGCGAAGCACGTCACACGTGGGAGGTCGCGGCGGCAAGGTCCAACGATTCAACCCAGGGCGCTCCTACGCCTTAGCGGGTGAAAGTCTTGAGTCCAAGGCGTTTGGGTTGGTTTGCATGGCTTGCCGTTCTACAATTGATGCATGAACGCATATAGGCAATCGCACCGAGCGGGCTGGCTGTTGCTCGTGGCAGGGTTTTTCGTACTTGCCTGCGCACCCTTGGCTGAGGCGGGCGATGTCGAGTTTCGCGTCGGCGTGGGCGTCGGCAACCACGGAATCCGCAGCTACGGCCACGGCTATCGATCTCCTGCGGCCTGCCCGCCTTTCTATCGTTCGCACGGGAATTACCGCACGGGATATGACGGGTATTACCGTGGATCCCATGTGGTGCGGTACCACACTTACAGCCGCCCGCGGTATGCCTCCTCGATCTATGTCGGAGTGGGCGGCCGGCACAGTCGCGTGGGATATGAAACGACCTACGTCATCCCTGCCCAGCCGGTGTATCGCGCTGCGGTCGTGCGAGAAGCACCTGTGGTATATCGGCCGGCCCCGCCGCCGCCCACCGCCGAAGAGTCAGCCCATGCCAGATTGCAGGCAGCGTGGAAGACACTTGATACCGGGGATGCTGCGGCGGCGATGCGGGCCTTCAATCAAGCCGCCTATCTTGATCCGATGGACCCAGCGGCCAAGATCGGATACGCCTTGGCCTGCGGAGAACTGGGCTATGCCCAGCAAGCTGAGCGAGCCTTGGAACGTGCGGCACTCGTGTCCCCCAATGGTTTTGATCTCGTGCCGCTGCCCGCCATTGCGCGGACCCGCAGCCAAATGCTGATCAATCTTTACACTCAGAAAGGCGAACACCCTGCGCTGATTCAAAGGCTTCACGATGTGTTCGGTGAGCCTGCGACGCCCGCAGCGAATTAGTCCGATGAAACTAGTCCGATGACGGGGCTGGCATCTGCGACTTCAAGTCAGACAGTTGCTTAACCACCATCGCGATCTGAGCGGCGTCATCATCGCTGGGATTTCCATCGGCCATCTCGGTGGCGATGCGGTTTCCCGTGCTGATCGCGTCGAGAGCCGCATCGCGGTGATTGCTGGCCTCGGTGGAAAGTGATGCCACGCGGTCGTTCATGGCGGACGCATCGGAACCCAAACGCCCTGCGGCCTCAGCCATGGACGCCACCAGTTGGCGACGCATCTGCAGACCGTTAAACGCGAGCGCGTTGATCTCGGCCTGATTCGCCAACGCCCGCAAATGCGCCATTTCCGCGATGCTGCCTCCGCCATTGGTCGCTTGCTCGGCAGCCTGCACCGCTTCGACCAACAGCGTGGCGGCTTGAGCAAACGGCGTCTGCACCTCTGCGGAAAATTGGTCAACCCCCGACTGAAACGCTTCGGATAGCTGGGTGAGTGCCTGCTCTTTGCTGGCCTGCGATGCGGTCATCGCTTCCTGAGCGCGCTGTTGCTGAACATCTAGCTGCTCCGCATCACGCTCAAGCAGGTCCAGAAGCTCAGACACGTGGGTTTGACGCTGCTCGGCGAGAATCTGCTGACCGTCCATCAGCCTGGCTTGAGTTTCCAGCTCCGCACGCTCGTGCTCAGCCCGACTCGACGCAGCCATCTTGACTTCGGAAGCTTTGATCAATTCAAACCGCTGCTCACCCTTGGCCACCCGGGCCTGGCGACGCAGAGCGTCCGACTCTTGCCGAAGCGTCGCTTGCTTTTCGCGGCTGGCGGTGATGCGGGACGCGAGGTCCTGACGTTCCTGAGCCAACTCCTGCACTCGAGCCACCGCCTGCTGTTTCATCTCCCGGGCCTGAGTCAGGCCGGGCAGTGAGCCGACGCCTTGATTCACCGCGTCCAGCGCTTCGCCCGATGACGTGCTCTGGGCTTCAACCGCAGCACTCGCCAACTCGGCGTCCACCAGCAGTTGCCGGACCGGGCGTGCCTCGGCCATCGTCTGCGACAATCCTTGCAAGCCTTGCCGGGTGAGGGTCGACGCCTGGGCCAGTTTTACCGCAGCGATCAGCCGATTCGCCTCGGTCCGATCCACGGTGTTACTCGAAACCGCTGCGGGCTTGAGGCTGTTTAAACGTGACGCCGACCACGCCAATTGCTGTTCACCCAAGAGGTTCGCAGTTGCATCGGAGCCTTCCACGTTGACATCGCTGGGAGCGACAATCGCTCGGCGGTCGTCGCCCATGCTCACCACGGTCTGATTGAGTTGTTCACGGGCTTGCTGCGACTTAAGAGCATCCTGATCACAGCCAACTGTGAAAAGCAACATACCAGCGGTCAGGGCGAAAGGGCGAGGGGTCAGGCGTGATGACAAGGCGTAGAGTCCTGGAAAAAGCGAGAAAGGGAGGGAGAAAGCCGAATCAGTCGTGACGCATCAACGTCCGCCGCCGTCCGGCGTGGGCTCTGCTGGCTGGTCCTCCGCGAGCGGGATCACCGGCGCGACGTCGTAAGTCGGGGCCTTGTAGTCGATGCCATACGGAGGCGGTAAGGGGTAAAGCGTACGAATCCAGTTCAAGACCTGCTCGTAGCGTTCGTCGTCAGTGCCGGTGAAGTAGGGCTGCCAGCCGGGCACTTCCGGGGCGGGGAAGCGGGCATCGGCGCGCGGTAAGCCCCATTGGAGCAAGAGGGAATCCCGGGGTGTGGTGCGATCGATCATCGCCTGGCCCTGGTATTGATAGCCCGCGAGCATGTAAAAGTTGGTGTAAGCCTCCTCCTTCGAAGAGCCCGAGCGATTAAACAGATAGATCGGCAGCTGCCCGGAGCCGAAGTGTCGGTAGAAGTACCGCTCGACGTAATCGGGGTGGATCCGCCGACGCCATGTCTCGAGTGATGCAGGCTCTTGCCGCACGCGGACTTCGGGGTAGTACTCCCGGGCTTCAAGCTCAAAAAGCATCTGCAACTGACGCCATCCCGGAGCCCGCATCATCGCACGCTGCGCGGCACGGCCCTTGGGGACCGCAGGCTCGTCGGCGTATTCTTTCATGACCTTGGCAATGACGGACGACTTGATGCGGATGTCCGGTTCCGCGGCTGCGAGATCCTGGGGCAACTCGTAGATCGTGATGAGATTCATCGCGTCCTCGTCGAGATAGACCAGTTCTCCGCGGACTTCGCCGGTGTAGCGCGGGGTGTCGGTGGTTGTTGCAGCGTCGGGCGCCCCGGGGGTGGGCGGTTGACTTTCGGCTGTTTCGCGACGCTTGCGGGCATCGATCTGCCGGACCTGGGCATCGACCACGCCGCGCAATCGGTTGATGCTCACATCGTCGGGAAACTCGGTCGCGAGACCTTCAAGCACTGGCTTGGACTCGTGGTACAGCCCGGCTTGAAATAAAGTCAGCGCGATGTCGTACCGCTCGTCGCGTTTCTCACCCTCAGTAGCTTCCAAGGCTTCGAGTTTTTTAAGCTGGGCGGCGGCAAAACTGCGACGACTCTGCACATTGGTCGTCGCCCGGTCGTAATTCCTGGTCAGACCCGTGGCTTCCGATTTGATGCGATACGTTTCGCTGTTGCTCTGTACAACGGTCCCGACAAACTGGGTGCCGTCATCCTGCAAGGTGACGACCATCTGATCCTGGGCCCACAGAGGCCCTGCGACCACACATGCACTTACCGCGAATGCAGTGATCCAGGAACGGATGGGGCGGGCGAAAGACGGCAGGCGGTGTTGCATCATGGGCAGGTCCAGCGGGCCAAGAGCAGAACGCTCCGATTCGGCGTGTCCCTTCACATCATCCAAGGGGGCGCACGTCATGTAAGTATATCACACCACACACGATGTCCCGCTTTCAACTCGCTTGGCGAGGCGGGCTATTCGGACGTTGCCAGAGCATCCCGCTTCTCGAACAACTCTTCAGCCTTGCTGATGAGCCGTTCCAAACGCACCGGTTTGAGCACGTAAGCATCGACGCCCAGTGCTTCGGCGTACTGCTGATGACGCTTGCCTTCGTTGGCGGTGACCATGATCACATCCGGCGGATTATCAAACCGCTTGATCTTCTCAAGCACCAAAAACCCAGACCGCTTGGGCAGCATCATGTCCAGCACCACGAGGTCCGGCGGGTCGGTTTCGCAGACGCGGACAGCGGTATTGCCATCTCCACAAACCTGGGTCAGAGCGCCTTCGGCCTGTAACGCGTGATCGATGGCCGAGCGGACCTCGGTGTCATCGTCCACGACGAGAATCTTGCGGTCCTGCAGGCGAGGCAGTTCGGGGGTGTCTTCACTCATATGTTCAGTTCTCCGGCCACGCGTGCAGCTTCTGGAATATCAAAAAAGGAAAGGGGCCACACCATCTTGCGGTGTAAAAGTATCCATCGACGCCATTAGGATCAGTCTAGATCGGTTCGCAGATCGACGCAGGGTCAAGCGCCCCCTTTGCGAAAGACCGCAACGACATTCTCAACCGGCACGACAAACAACCGGTTATCGCCTTCAAAGTCCACGGGAATGGCACCCTTGGGGTTGAAAAGAACTTTGTCGTACTGCTGGATCGGATAATTGTCGTCATGATCCACTTCAGCGGAGACTGCGACGACGCGGCCGGTAATGGTAGGGATTTCAATCTTGTCGGGCAGGTGGATGCCGGACTTGGTCTGTTTGCGATCCTGGTCCTTGCGGATCAGAACGCGTTTGCCGATCGGTTCTACGATTTCGAGTTCAGGCAACTTGGTGGTGGTGGAGGGGGAAGTGTCCATATCAAAGCATCCTTTCGAGCCAGGCGTGGCCTGAGAGAACACAGCAAGATCGATGCCATGCAGACGAGTGCTCACCGACTTAAACGCCGGACTTGTCTGCCCAAATGGCAGGCGTCAGTGGTGTGGACCCAGGAGGTTGTAGACCAACGTGCATGCGTCGGGGCTCTTGCCGTGCTCATCGAATAGTAGCAGTCGGTTGGGCTGGTCGGTGTGGAGGTAACCTTCGGGCAGGTAATACAGTGATTGAGGCGGGACCGCTTCGCCTTCGTCGGTTGCCACCCAGTATCGGCCGAGGTTGATGCCGTTGAGGTAGAGCTGGCCTTTAGACATGCCGTGGGGCTCCAGCCACAGCGGTTGACGGGTGCTGCTGATCTGGAAGTCACAGGCCCACCAGCAAGGCAGGCCGTCATCCTGCGTCGTGTCGTCGAACGCCGCGTCTTCAGGAACCTCAAAGCCGGCAAACCCCACCGGAGCACTGTCATCATGAATCACGCCGCCGAGCTGTTGAAACGTAATGGTTTTCAGAGCTTTGGCCGTGTCCGGCAGGATTCGATCGAGCGTAAGGGTGACGTAGTTCACGCCGGTCTTGCCGGGCTCGTCGGCGGGGTCGATCAACACATCCAGGAAGTTGGCCGAGTCCCCGGCGGCGTAGAGCGCATGCGGTGAGTCATTGAGCGTGACGACACCCCGGGCGTCGAGACCGTCGATTTGCATGAGCACGGGTTTGCCTGCGGCGAGTTTGAGCTTCCAGGTGATGCAATGCGCCGGGCCGGTCTCGCCGCGACGGAATGACGGGGCATAGGCCCGCAAGGTAAACGGGTCGGCTGCGGTGGCTTGTTCGATCATGGGCGAGGCAGGGCTCAGCGGCTTGGACGTGTGCAAACCGTGGGGCAGGCCCTTGAGATCATGTCCCACATGAGCCCCGTAGTTGAATCGGCCCAGGTTGTCAGCCAGAACCACCAGGTCAGACTTGGGCAGGCTGAGCGACGCGGTGTCGCGGTGCGTGCCCGGCCCCACGCCCAGCGTCGCCTTGCGTTTGCCTTGGGCAAACAGGTGCAAACGATCACCCCCCAGCGGGGCCACGAGCCGGCCCGTGACGGCTGACGAACGTGGCAGGCGGTACCAGCCGTAGCCCACGTCCTGACCCATGGCCCCGAGCGATCCCAGCTCTTTCACCGGCGTGTAGCTGGGCGATGTGCCGGTCACGAAATCCTGGACCGAGGCATACTGCCAGCCGCTGAGCTGAGGGGCACGGGGCTTAGAGACTGCCTTCGAGGCTTGCGTGGATACTTCTCCAGACGGGCTCACGGTCGTCACCACCGACCATCCCCGGCGCGGGATCGGTTGGCCCTGGGGCGTTAAGCCTTGGCATCCGACCATCAAACCAGCCGGTGCGAGATACGCTGCGTCCACCTGTTGCTCATTCATCACCACAACGGTGATTCCATCGACGCTTTCAACGAGCGGTTCATTCCCGGCAGGCACCGTGAGTTGGACGGCTGTGTCGTTAATCGACACCAATCCCGTTGACGACTCCGGGCCAAACAGGCACAGCATCTGACGATCCACAAAAGCCCATGCGCACAGGTTCGTGTAATCCAGCACCGCCGCGCCATCGAGGTCCACGTTGATCACCACCCAGGACGCCCGCCGGCTCCCTAAAGGCACCGGCATGGTTCGGCCGTCGGGGAGCAGTAATGCGACCTCCAAACGCCGGCTTTTCTCACCCTTAATCACGAACGCCACATCACCGGACTTACCCCGCTGATGCAGCACGCTCGCATCGTGGTCCGAATCGCCCGGCGTCAATGCCACGGGTTGATACGTGGCTTCAAGCGACGCGAATACGTTTGAGAACTGACTCGCAAATGTGCAGACCTGCTTGGTGATATCAAACTTGCCAGCTCGCCCGCCGCCCTCGAGCAAGGGTGCGTCAAAGTCATAGCTGGTGGTCATGTAGCAGAACCGCCCGTTGACCGTCCGCCCCCCCCAGAAGCCGAAGTTCGTCCCGCCGTGGAACATATAAAGGTTCGGCTGCGCCCCCACACCGAGCAACCCGCACAGGCGTGCGAGGTGCTTTTCATCGTCGACACTGTCTGCGTGCGGGCCGCCCCACGCGTCAAACCATCCGCTCCAGTATTCCGTGACCAGGCGGGGAGCGCGGTCCTGGATCGTGGCCATCTGACGCATAAACGCGGGGAGTTCCTGCGAGGCGTTCCAACAGTCGATTGTGCCCTCCACCCGCTGCCAGAGGTTGTTGCAATTGATGATCGGCACCCGGCAGCCATGTTCCTGCAGATGACGAACCACTTGACGCAAATACGCGTCTTCCTGCTCGGGGTTGGAGCAGAACCATTCGTTCTCGGCCTGCATCAGAATCACAGGCCCGTTGCCCTGACCGCGGTACCCACCGCCTGCCTGACCCGCCGGCGTCCCCAGTCCCGGCCGAGGACCTGGCGTGGGACGCTCGGTGGTCACCTGCAGATCGCTCACCTGCTCCATCACCGCACGCAGATACCGCGCGGTCGCTTCCAGGAAAGGCATCGACCCCTCCCGCAATTTCATCGGCCCGCTCTTCTTCGTGCCCTTGTAGTTCAGCAGCCACGACGGCAAGCCGCCCATGTCCCATTCGCTGCAGACATAAGGCCCAGGCCGAAGGATGACCCACAAGCCATGCTCCGCGCACAACTCCACAAAATGACGCAAATCCAGATTGTCAGAAAAGTCAAAGTGGTTGGGCTTACGCTCGTGTATGTTCCAGAAAACATACGTCTCAATGCAGTTCAAGCCCGCTTCACGCGCCGCACGAAGTCGATCAGACCACTGGGCCCGCGGGATACGCGGGTAATGCATGGCCCCGCTGACCAGCCAGGTACGCCGGCCGTCCACCATAAAACTTTGTGCGTCGAAACTCACATTGGCCATAACGATCAACAACTTCCAGGAAGGGGTATCGGGGACACGCCACCACGGTAGGCGTCGCGTGAGGCACCTTACATGGCCGATGCGAAGAACGGCAACGCAGCCCCCACGTTCAAACGCAGCCCCGCCCCGCGCTCGCTACAGTCCATGTTATGGCGAGAGTCTCGGCCAGCCTTGTGCCCCTGCGTCTCACGTTCAAGCCGTGCCGCAGAAAGCCAAACACAGCGATGCGACGCCTTCGCGCTGCTGCGCTCGCGTGTCTGATCAGTCTCGTCTCCCCAGCCTGCACCCGCAGCCTTGACGCGTTGGATCGACAGGCTGAGGCCATGATTGCCTCCCGCGCCGCGTTCACCCTCGGCCCCGAAGGCACGTTGGCTCAACCGGTGGTTCCCAACCAGCCCAACCCCGCCACGGACGCCCCCACCACCGAGTCCTACGACACGTCCCCCGAGACCACCAACCCTTCCGCCAGCAACCTGCCTGCCCAGACCGACCCCGACCCCCAGGCCAACCTCACGGCCACCGTTTCCACGACGCCCGCAGACGTCACCCCCATGACGCTGGCCGAACTGCTGGCCTACGCCATCGAAAACGCGCCCGAGTACCGCGCCCGGAAAGAGGCCCTGCTGCTCACCACCCTTGCGCTCATCGTTGAACGCCACGAATGGGGGCCCCGCTTCTTCGACACCGTCTCGGCCAACGTTTCAGGAACCCCCGAAGCCGGAGACAACGATCAGGCCGCCGCCCTGCTCAACGAATTTTCCGTCACGCAGCGCCTGCCTTACGGCGGACAGATCGCCGCGTCCGCCCTGGTGGGCTACACCACGCTGCTGCGTAACGCCTCGGGGAACGCCGACGACAGCCAACAGTTTGCCGACCTCGCCGTGTCGCTCAACCTCCCCCTGTTACGGGGGGCCGGCATGGTGGCCCGGGAGTCACTGATTCAGGCCGAACGCAATCTGATTTATGAGGTCAGGGACTTCGAACGATTTCGGCGTCAACTGCTGGTCGATGTCGCGAGCACCTATTTCGATCTCCTGCGTCAACAACGCGAAATCGTCGCTCGGGAAGTCCAACTCGAAGCGTTGCAACGTCTCGCCGAGCGATTCAGTGCACTCGCCGAGGCGGGGCGCGAGCCGTTGTTCGAAGCGGAGCGAGCCGAGCAGCAGGTTCTCTTCGGCCAATCAAATCTTGTCAACGCCATTGAAAATTATGCCCTCTCCCTTGATGCGTTCAAGGTCACGCTGGGCATGCCCACCACGCAACCCATCGAAATCCTCCCCGTTGATATCGATGTCCCCACCCCCAAGCTCAACCCCACGACGGCAGTCACCACCGCGCTCGCCCTTCGGCTTGATCTGCAAACGTCAGCCGATCAAATCAACGATGCCCTGCGACGCGTCGCAAATGCCCGCAACGGCATGCTGCCCGACCTTGACCTTGCCGCGTCAGCGAACTTGCCCACCGATCCGGATCAGGACATCGCAGGCCTGGAACTCGACCCAGGCTCAGGCCGGTATCGCGTCGGGGTGACCCTGGACCTCCCGCTGGATCGCGTCAACGAACTCGCCTCGCTGCGGTCGTCATTAGTAAACCTCGAACGCTCGCGTCGCAACGACCGTCTGGCCCGCGATCGTGTGGCGTTGGACGTGCGACGCAACCTTCGGCAAATCAGCCAGGCGCGATTCAACCTCAACCTGCAGGACCGAAACGTCCAGCTTGCCGAACGACGCGTCCTGGGCGTGCAGCTTCGAGAGCGACAACTCGGCCCCCGTGAAGTGATCGAAGCAGAGGAGGACTTGCTCGAAGCCCGCCTGCGACGCGACTCGGCGGTGGCGGATCTGAGGCAAAACATTCTGCAGTTCCTGCTCGCCACCGGGCAGATGCGGGTCGATACCCAGGGCCAATGGCAGCCGCCGCTGCAACTCGTGCCCCTCCCGGTTGAGCCCGCCGCCGAGCCTGAGCCCGAGAATCTTTTGGCCCCATAAGCGACCGCCCCGCCGCGCTTGGATTCAGTTGACCTCCTGAGCATCTTTGGGCGTAACATTGCGTCATGGCTGCTTCACCTCAACGATTCATACCCAGCCGCCTTCATCGCCGTGGGGCGACCGTCGTGGCGGTCGTGCTGACGCTTATTGCGCTTGCCGCCGGCGGCGGCGTTGCTGCGTGGTTGTTGTGGGGCGGACCGTTTGCTCAAGCGGGCGAAGAAGATTCTGAATCCGCCGGGACGGATTGGTACGTGGTCGAACCGCGCAGTTTCGATCTCACCGTGGTGGCGTCGGGCGAAATCGACACCAGCAAACAAGTCGAAGTACGCAGCGAAGTCAGCGGCCGACCGGCAATCCTCTGGATCGTCGAGGAGGGCACTACGGTCAAACCTGGTGACCCGCTTTTCAAACTCAATACTGAAGATATTGATAGCCGTATTGAGGAAATTCAGTTCAAAGTCACTAGCGAAGACAACGACCTGATTGCTGCACAGCGTGAACTCGAAATTGAAGTCAGCGACGCGGAATCCAAACAACGCGACGCCGAAGTCAAACTCAGCCTGGCTCGTCTGGACCTCGATCGCTGGCGTCAAGGCGAAGTGCCCCAACGCCGCCGGGAGCTTGACCTCGCCTTGAAGACCGCGATTCGGCAGTTGGAACGGACCGAACGCGATCTGGAGCTTTCGCAGCAGCTTTACGATCAGAGCTTCATCAGCCTGAACGAACTCGAAGATTCAGAAATCGAAGAAATCAAAGCCCGCGACGGTCTCGCCACCGCCAAGCTCGAGCAAGAAGTCTACACCTCGTTTGAGTATGTGCGAGACGAGCGTCAGCACCAGTCGGACGTGGAGCAGGCCGAAGCTGAACTGGCTCGTGTGCTTGAACGTAACGCCTCAAAACTCAACCAGATGCGATCCTCGGTCGCCAGCAAAAGTGAAGCCCTTCGGCTTCGAAAAATCCAACTGCGTGACCTGGAACGTCAACGCGATGCTTCCGACGTCAATGCCCCCGCTTCGGGCACGGTCATCTATGCCAGCAGTGTCGGGCCCTGGTGGCAACGCAACAATCCCATCACGCCCGGACGTGAGGTTCAGGAAAACGAAAAAGTCATCCTCCTGCCCGACCCCGAACAGATGATCGCAATGCTCAAGGTGCACGAAGCCTGGATTCGCAAGGTTGAAGTCGGCCAACCGGTATCCGTCCGGATCGACGCTCGTCCCGGGGATCCGGTCACAGGCCAAGTCACCGTCATCAGTAAAACCGCGGAAGCGGGGGATCGCCGAAACCGTCATCTGCGTCAATACAGCGTCCGCATCGATTTACCCGCAGGGTTTGACCGGACGCTCAAGCCGGGCATGAGTTGCTCGGGAGAAATCAGGATCGGCCGCGTCGATAACGCTCTTGCGGTACCCGTCGAAGCCATCCACGCCCGGGATGAAAACCGCTTCGTCTACGTCCCGGCCGGGGGCGGACAGGTTCGGCGACAGGTCGTCGAACTCGGCGAAGCCAGTGAAACTCTTGTCGAAGTGATCTCCGGACTCTCCGCGGGTGACCAGGTGCTCTTGCGAAGCCCCCGTCCGGGCGAAACCACGGGAGGCGAACTCGACACGCCTGACCGTCAGGAAGACGCGGCCAAACCAGAGGATGATCCCGCCGAGGCCTGACCATTACCCAAGAGGTCTATCATCGCAGCATGCACGCGCTGATCCTGTCCACCTCACTGTCCCCAATCAGCCGCTCTTCTCGCTTGGCGCAGGCTGCCGCGAATCATCTTACGCAACGCTCCAACGCCCAGGACACCACCACTGAGGTCCATACCTTCACGCTGATTTCGCTTCGCAGTCTTGACCTTCCCTTATGCGACGGTGATGCAGCCTATGCCCACCCTGAAGTGCAGGCTTTAACCGACGCCTCGAAGCAGGCCGACCTCATCCTTCTCGCCATGCCGGTGTACAACTACGACGTGAACGCCGCCGCCAAAAACGTGATCGAGCTCGTGGGCCGAGCCTGGACCGACAAAGTCGTGGGGTTCATGTGTGCTGCCGGCGGCCAGGGAAGTTACATGTCCGTGATGGGCTTGGCCAACAGTCTGATGCTTGACTTCCGCTGCGTGATCGTGCCGCGGTTTGTGTATGCCACGCCCGACGCTTTTACCAATGAGGAATCGCTAACGCCTGAGGTCACCCAGCGTGTTCACGAACTCGTGCTTCACGCTGCAGGGCTTGCCCAGGCAGTCCGATCGACGACTCTCAGTCCCGCCTCAGCGTGAGCCTCAGGATCCCTGCTCAAGCAGCCGCTCGACAAAGCCGATGTCCGTCTCATTTCGCAGCACATGCCCGTTGCTGAGCAACTCCGCGTGCAACGGCAGCGTCGTTTTGATCGGGCCGATCTTGAATTCTTTGATCGCCCGCTTGAGAATCGCAATCGCATCCGCGCGGTCCCGACCATGCGCAATAAGTTTGCCGATCATCGAGTCATAATTGGGCGGCACGCGATACCCCGGATACACGTGGCTGTCGACCCGCACGCCCGGCCCCGACGCCGGCTCAAACTCCTCAACCCGCCCCGCACACGGGGCAAAGTTGCGTGCCGGATCTTCCGCGTTGATCCGTACTTCAATCGCATGGCCGCGGAGCTTGATATCACGCTGACGCACGCTCAAAGGCTCTCCCGACGCAATGCGAATCTGCTCTTTGACGATGTCGATCCCCGTGACCATTTCACTCACCGGATGTTCTACCTGCACCCGCGTGTTGACTTCCATCAGGTAGAACTTCTTGTCCGACCCCATGAGAAACTCAACCGTCCCCGCTGACTGATATCCCGCCGCCTTGCACAAGCGTGCCGCGGCACGACACAGCTTGTCCGCCTCACCCCGCTCCAGCACCGGACACGGCGCTTCTTCGACCAGCTTTTGCTTGCGACGCTGCAGCGTGCAATCCCGCTCATACAGATGCACCACATTGCCGTGGCTGTCCGCGAGGACCTGAACCTCCACATGCCGGGCTTTGTCGATGAACTTCTCGATGTACACCGCGCCGTTTCCAAACGCCGCCTGGGCTTCCTGCTGTGCCGCCTTGAGTCCGCTACGCAGCGTCATGTCGTTATGTGCCACCCGCATCCCCCGCCCACCCCCGCCTGCTGAAGCCTTCACCATCACCGGGTAGCCGATTTTGTTGGCTACCTTGATCGCCTCCGCCTCTTCTTCAATGGCCCCGTCGCTGCCCGGCGAAGTCGGCACCTTGTTGCTCACGGCAAGCTGCTTACACGCCACCTTGTCGCCCAGTTTTTTCATCGCCTCCACCGGCGGACCAATGAAATCCACATGGCAGTCCCGGCAAACTTCCGCGAAATGAGCGTTCTCCGCCAAAAAGCCATACCCCGGATGGATCGCATCCACATCGCACACCTCTGCCGCCGCGATAATGCGTGCAATGTCCAGGTAAGAATCCACTGCCGGAGGCGGGCCGATGCACACCGCACGGTCCGCCATCGTGACGTGCCGCGAGTCCGCGTCAGCAGTGCTGTACACCGCCACCGCCTCGACCCCGAGCTCATGGGCCGCGCGAATGATCCTCACCGCTATTTCGCCCCGGTTGGCAACCAGAATCCGCTTAAACAATCATCAGCTCCGTAAACAACACCACATGCGACCTCTGTCAGGCCAAAATTCTCGCGATTCCGTCAAAGCTCCCCGTATCCCGCGTCACAATCAACCCCCCACGCCGTCGCTCACTTCAAACGGAACATCGGCTGGCCAAATTCCACCGCGTCGCCGTTCTCCACCAGAACCTCCGCCACCGTGCCCGACTGCTCAGCCTTGATCTCGTTGAACACCTTCATCGCTTCGATCAGACACACCACCGTGTCCGCCTTCACCTTGTCGCCCACCGAAACGAACGCCGAAGCGTCCGGCGTGGCTGCGGCATAAAAACTGCCCACCATCGGACTATCAATCGTCGGCCCTGACGCAGCCTCAGGCTCAGGCGCCCCCCCGACGCCGCCGCTACCGGGGCCGGTGCCGCAACACCCACCGGCAACGCCACCGCCGCCGGCGGAGCTTCCACCATCACCGTGCCACTCGGACCCCGCCGCAGCTTGACCTTCTCGCCCCCGTCTTCGAGGTCCACTTCGGTCAAGCCGTGCTCAGCCATCAACTCCACAAGGGAACGCAGTTTCTTCAAGTCAATCATGCACCAGAGTCCGCGTCGGGCCCAATCGTGATCCCACCGCCACATCGGCCGCAGGGCCCTAGATGATGGCGTCGTCGACCGACTTCGGCAAGTCACTCAACACCCGATGCCCCCCAGCCGTCACCAACACGTCATCTTCGATCCGCACACCACCCACCCCAGGCAGGTAAACCCCAGGCTCAATCGTCACCACCATCCCCGCCTCCAGCGTCGCCTCACCGGCCCGCGCACTCACCGAAGGCGACTCGTGCACGTCAAGCCCAAGCCCGTGTCCAAGCCCATGCCCAAAGTGCTTCCCATAGCCTGCCCGCTCAATCACCTTCCGCGCCTTCGCATCCACATCCTTCAGCTTCACGCCAGGCCCCACCGCCTCAATCCCCGCGAGCTGCGCCTCCAGCACCACCCCATACACCTCACACATTTTGCGCGACATCCCCCCTAACCCCACCACACGCGTCAGGTCTCCGCAATACCCACCCACCCGCGCCCCCCAGTCGATCAGCACGATCCCCTTGTCCTTCACCCGCCGTCGTCCGGGAATCGCATGCGGCAGCGCCGCGTTGGCGTCCACCGCCACGATCGTGGGGAACGACGCACCGTCCGCGCCCAGCATCCGCATCCGATATTCCAGATACGCCGCGACCTCCACTTCCCGAGGCCTCCCCTCCTCCCGCAGCCACGCCAGCGTCTCGCGATACGCCTGCTCCTGCACCCGAAGCGCCCCTTCAATCGCGCGCACCTCCGCTGCCGACTTCACCGCCCGCTGCCCCAGCATCCCGTCCTTCACATCTTTGACCCGGCCCGCCCCGCCCAACGACTTCACAATCTGCTGCCGCATCGCCACCGTGATCGAATTCATCGGCAGCCCGATCTTCGCAAGCCCCAGCCGATCCGCCAGCGTCGCCAGCTCATCGCTCAGGCCCTTCTTGCGAATCCGCAAATGCGCGTGCGGAGCTTCCCGACCAATCTGCTCGCGAAAACGCTCATCACTCAGCACATAAGGCACCGCCGCCCGCGCATCACCCGTCAACCGAATCACCGCCCACGAGTCATCCCCCACGAACCCCGTGAGATACCGCACATCCCGCGCGTTCACCACCAGCAATGCATCGCACACCCCCGCTTGCTTGTCGCTACCCCCCTCGCCCAGCCGAGCCCGAACCGCTTCGATCCGAGCCTTCAATACCTCAGGCACTGCCTTTCGCCGCGTCGTCACCGTCTTTTTCACCATCCCCCCAGCCTACCACCCACCCAAGACCTCCCCCCTCGAAGCCCACAGTTTCCAAGTGTGGGTCCCCCCCACCCTGTCCCCCCACCCTTTCCCCCCTACACGCCCTCGCCCGATAAACTCGCCCCATGCCGCCCACCGCTCCCCCCACCGCTCCCCCCCCCACTTCCCCCGCCGCGTCACTCGCCGCACTCCGATTCGCTGCCACCCTCGCCGAAGACGCCCTCGCCGGCAAGCCTCTCGACGACGCTGCCGCTCTCTCCCTCCTCGAAGACTTCCCCACGAAGCCCACGCTCTCCGAGCGTGGGACCAACCCTCCCGCAACGATTCCCCTGCCCGCACTCCTCGCCGCCGCCCACGCCGTCCGCTCCCACTACTACGGGAACCAAGTCCGCGTCCACGTCCTCAACAACGCCCAGAACGGCCACTGCCCCGAGGACTGCAGCTACTGCACCCAGGCCAAGACCAGCACCGCCGACATCCATCCCTACCCGATTAAATCGTCCGACGAGATGCTCGCCGAGGCCCGCGCCGCCCACGCCGCCGGCGCCCATCGCTACTGCATGGTCTTCGCCGGCCGAGGCCTCGAGAACCCCAAGTCCTCCCGCCTCAAGCAGCTCACCGACGCCGTGAAACGCATCAAGGCCGAGGTGCCCGTCGAGGTCTGCGTCTCCGCCGGCCTGCTCTCCGAAGCCGCCGCGGCCGACCTCGCCGACGCCGGCGTCGACCGCTACAACCACAACCTCAACACCTCCCCCCGCAACTACGCCACCATCTGCTCCACCCACACCTACGAAGACCGACAAAACACCCTCGCCGCCGCCCGCTCCCAAGGCCTGTCCTTATGCTCCGGGGTCATCGTCGGCATGGGTGAAACCCGCGAAGAGCTCGTCGCCCTCGCCCGCTCCCTGCGTGACCTGAACGCCGAGTCCATCCCCGTCAATTTCCTGCTTCCCTTCGAAGGCAACCGGATGAACCGCCCGGTCAACCTCACCCCGACCTACTGCCTCCGCGTGCTGTGCCTCTTCCGCCTGATGTGCCCCTCCGCCGAAGTCCGCGTCGCCGCCGGCCGCGAGTTCCACCTCCGCAGCCTCGAACCCCTCGCCCTCCAACCCGCCAACTCCTTATTCCTCGGCGGCTACCTCAACGCCCGCGGCGCCGCCGCCCAAAAGCTCTACCAAATGCTCACCGACGCCGGCTACCAACTCGACGCCGACGCCGAGCTCGAAGACGTCTTCGCCCAGCTGCAACGTGAAGCCGCACCCCCTAGCGCCCAACGCCTACCGCCTAGCGCCTCACCCCTCACCCAACTCACCACCCCGGCCATCAAAACCACCGCCGAGCTTCGGCCCGCCTGTTCCCCCGCCTGAACCGTATAATCGGGTATGTCCCATTCGCCCTCCGCACGCGACGAAATCGTCTTCATCGTCACCCAAGACGAGCAAGACAGCGGCTACACCGCCGCCTGCCACGCCCACAACATCTTCACCCAAGGCGACGACCTCGACGACCTGCGAGCTATGGTCAAAGACGCCGTCGCCTGCCACTTCGGTGACGACGCCAGGCCCACCCGCATCCGCCTGCACTTCGTCCGCGACGAGGTCCTCGTGTGAAGCTGCCCCGCAACCTTACCGGCCAAGACCTCGCCAAAGCGCTGCGGACCCTCGACTATAAACCCCCCGCCAACGTGGCAGCCACATGGTTTTGCTCACCATGTTGCACGGCAAACACCAGGTCACCGTCCCCGACCACAAGCCCCTGCGCACCGGCACCCTGAGCGCCATTCTCAAAAGCGTCGCCGAACACCACAGCATGACCCGCGACGAACTGCTCCACCTGCTCAAACTCTGACCCAATGCCCTTCCGCCCCCTCCAACCCGCCAACAACCTCTTCCTCGGCGGCTACCTCAACGCCCGCGGCGCCGAAGCCCAAAAGCTCTACCAAATGCTCACCGACGCCGGCTACACCATCGACGCGGATGCGGAGCTCGAAGACGTCTTCGCCAACCTGAAAGCCAAGGCCGCCGCCACGCCAGATCAGCCGACGCAATACACTCAGCTCACGACGCCGACCATCAAAACCACCGCCGAGCTACGACTGGCTTGCGCCGGGGCGTCAGAGTGACTCCCGACCCTCCCGACCCCATTTCTTCGCCTGCTCCCTATTACGCCTCACTAATCCCGGCTGGTTTGGGCGGCTCCGCCTTCGGCCTGATCTACGTCCCCAAGCTCCATTGGGCTTATTCTGACGTGACACAAAATGCTTGGCTGCTTCCAGGCTTCATCATTCTTCTTCTACTTCCGGTACTCTCGTCTTTCGGCGCTACCTTATTACTATTTATTCAAAGGTGTCGAACCGCACGCCCCGGCGTTGGAAACTTTGTCCGGTTTTCCCTATTCTTACTTCCACATTTCTTTTGGTTCACCATATGGGGATACACGATATTCGCCCTGATGGCCTATTCGTTCACAAACTTGCGCTGAATCGGCTGCCTGAGGTATCGAAACGGTGTCTGACCCGAATGCCGTTGACTTAGCTGGCAAGCTGTGTTTGGGGCGGGGTTTACGATCGGCGGGCTTGAAAGACCGCGGCCTCCGGCGATGATGGTGTTGTTCAACGCACCCTCATCCCAAGGAGGCCACGGATGGCCCATACTCTCGCTTCGTTGCTGCTGCGGGTCAAGGACGACCCGACACGAATCGTCGATCCCCACGTGTTCGGTGCCGCGGCGGCGTCGCTGGACCATGCCCGGCAACTCGAACTGTTCGGCCCGGCGCGTCGGTCGCGGGTGTTGACGCCGCTGATGACGGTCACGGCCGTGATCGTGCAGGCGTTGCACGGCAACACGGCGCTTTGCGACCTGGGTCGCAAGACCGGGCTGCACGTCACCGCGTCGGCGTTCGGGTATCGAAACGGGGTCAGACCCCGTTTCGCTTACGCCCCGTTTCGATACCCGTGCCGAACAGGATTGCTCCCGGGGCCTTTTCTTCTTCTCTTTTCTTCTCGACCCCTTATCTTCTCTTGAAAAATCATCGGGAGAGTGTAGAATTCCAGAGAGTAATCGATTAGCCTAACGAGTCAAAGCTAATCGATTAGCCTCTCGCGATTGCTTCCTCTCGCCATGCCCGCTATACCTGTCCCATCTCTGGTTCGCACTCAGGCTGACCTCGCCCGGTTGGCGGGAGTCTCTGCGGTCACCGTCCATAAAGCGCTGGGAGGTCAGTCGGGCGTCAGTGAGCGGATGCGGCAAAAAATCCAGAATCTGGCGGTCGAACATGGGTATCGCATCAATGTCTCCGGCCGGGCGATGAGAACCGGTCGTTTCGGCAACATCGCCCTGGTTCTCAGCACCGTGCCCGGCCGAAGCACCGTCCCCGGCGGACTGCTCACAGGCATTCAGGCGACGCTCGACGAGAAAGACACCCAACTGACGGTCGCCCGACTTCCCGACGCCAAGCTCGCCAGTGAGGGCTTTGTCCCCAAGGTCTTGCGGGAGTGGTCGGTTGACGGCCTGCTCATCAACTACACCGACCACATCCCGCCCAACATGACCCGCCTGATCCGCGAGCACGCCGTGCCTTCGGTGTGGATCAACACTAGCCAATCGGCCGATTGCGTTTATCCCGACGATCTCGGGGCCGCCCGGCAGGCCACGCGTCTGCTGCTCGAACAGGGCCATCGACACATTGCCTTCGTCGATTATGCCCATGACCTAGCTGCGGACCCCGAGGCGCATTTCAGCGCCCGCGCCCGTCGGGAGGGCTACGAGGCCGAAATGGCCCAGGCCGGGCTGTCCGCTTCGGTGGTCCAGGATCAGATCGCTCCGGAAGCTCAACTGGCCGCCGCGGAACGCCTGCTGCGAAGCGACGCCCGGCCGACCGCTGCGCTGTGCTACGCCGGCCCCGACGCCACCGCCCTCTACGTCGCCGCCCTCAAGCTGGGTCTCGACGTGCCGGCCGACCTGTCGCTGATCAGCTTCGGCGGACAACGGGTTCGGGCGGTGGGCATCCCCGTCGACTCGATGCTTCTGCCCGAGGCGGCAATGGGACGCACGGCCGTTCTCATGCTGCAGGAAAAAATTGAAAAGCCCGGCGGCACGTTGCCCCCGGCCAAGCTCCCGTTCACGTATCAGGCTGGGCAGACACTTTCATCCTGCGGCGTTTAGCTGCGGATTGCCCAAACTGTTTCAATTCCCCAAATGGAGAAACTTCATGAATCATAAACTTGCTATACCTTTTTCAGCCCTCGCGGCGGTCTCTATCACCGTCCCGGCATTCGGTGCGGCCATCATCACCGGTGCCACGTATTCCCCCCTAGTGAACGAAAATCCCGAGCCTGACACAACCGCAGTCACAGGCCTTACCGACTCCGACGGGAAGATCTACACCAGCCTGATCGGCGCGACCGCCAGCAACGTCACCGGCACATCCAACGGTGATCGCTACTGGGCACAAAACGGCAGTAACCCGGGTTCCGATGCTGCGGCTTTGTCGGGGCTGACCATCACCAATGGCGTCGCCAACTTCACCGGCGTGACGCTGGACCTCAATACCACGGTCAATGCGGGCGATGATGCCGCCTTCTTTTGGATCGACTTCGGCACCGAGGGCCCGATGGTCTTCACGCCGCTGGATGACAACGGCGATGCCATCGGGAGCTGGTCTTTCACCTCGTCAACGTTCGGCACAACCTTCTCGCCCACCTTTGACCTCCAAGGCGTCGTCAGCAGCGGCGCGTTCGGCGGCATCACCTTCACACTCGACGACTTCACCGGCGGCACCGGCACGCTCACCGGCGTTGCCGGCCTGCAGGTCACCGACAACGGCCTGAGCGATCCCGCCGTCTTCGGCGTCGCCGTTATCCCCGAGCCCGCGTCGCTGGCGCTGCTGGGCCTCGGCGGGCTATGTCTGCTCGGCCGCCGCCGGCGCGATTGAGCCCGACGTCGTTCATCTCGGCCACGGCGAAAGCCGGGCCGCGGCCTTTGGTTAGGCCACGTGGCTGACACGCTTCATACTTCTGACCTCATTAAGGAGAAACCTCATGCATCGCAAACTGCTTCAAATTCCGATCGCGGCCGCGGCACTGGCGGCCACAGGCGTCGCTCACGCGGCCGTTATCAACGTCGACACGACCAAAAGTGGCCGCCAAGCTGAAGAAACAATCGGTGAAGACAACACCTTCGGCGACCCTGGGGCGTTCGAGACCGATTTCACGACGAATAACGCGCTGGTCGGCGACAACCCGTCCAACCACGAGTTTTTCGGCCTCTACGCGTACGAAGTGACCACCGTCTTCGCCAACGACTACAACGCCGACTTCGATGTCCTGCTGGACATCAGCTCCGGAGCGATCAACAACGGCACACCCGGGTCGTTGGACCTCTACGTCCTGCAGGTCTCGAACAAGACGAGCGGCAAGGACGTGACCGATGACGCTGTGGCGGGCGGACTCGTCACCACGTTCTCCGGCACGTCGACCAATCAGCCGTACCAGATCGACATCACCACCCAACTCGATGCCGCCAGTGGCGGGACGCTGTCCGCTGGGCAGATCATCTGGCTGGGCATCGACCCGACGCAGACCACCAACGGGGTAGCGGACAACATTCGCTTTGGAAATGGCGGCGGCAGCGGCAACGCGATGTCCTCCACGCTGACCACCGTCATCCCCGTCATCCCCGAGCCCGCGTCCCTGGCGCTGCTGGGCCTCGGCGGGCTATGTCTGCTCGGCCGCTCGCGACGCAGCTGACGGTTAACGGATTCCTTCTGCCCCGCCGATGCGAAAGCGTCAGCGGGGGCTTTCGCTTCCTCCGTAATTCGTCAGGTTTCAAGTCATGCAACAACGAAAGCCACAACATGGTTTCACGCTCATCGAGCTGCTGGTGGTCATCAGCATTATCGCGCTGCTCATCGCGTTGCTGCTGCCCGCCCTGCGGTCGGCTCGCGACACCGCACGGGCGACGACCTGCGCGAGCAATCAGCGTCAGATCGGCATCTTTCTGCATGTCTATGCGAGCGATTACGGAGTCTTTCCCTCCGCCGCCACGCCGCCGGGCAGCGGCAATCCCGACCCGTTTTCGTTTGTCTGGCGTTACGCGTTGGAAGGGGCCGGCCTGACGCCGACCAACAATTACGTTTCCGACCGCAACGGCGAACTCTCGTGTCCGGACTGGAGCGAAGGCGACAGGATTCATACCTACGGCTACTTCTGGGGCCACGCTAACAGTAACCTGGGTCCGGCCATGGGCGGAAACGGTGAAATCAACAACTGGCGTAACACCAGGCTGACCAGGCCCGAGATGGTCGAGGCCCCCTCGGCCACACTGGGCCTCGCCGACGCCAACAACGGTCATTGGCAGGGTCATCTCACCATGTCGACCGGCAACCACGGTCTTCTGTCGGTCTACCAAAATCGGCATACCGACGCGGCGAATTATTTGTACGTCGATGGGCACGTCTCGCGTGAGCCGGTTGGCTATCTCGATGCCCTGAATTACCAGGACACCATCAAGATCAAGAAGGACTGACTCGATCCGGGCGTTGTAGAAGAAAAGGGGTCGGGAGTCAATACTGTGCGCTGCGAGACCGGTTCGGCATTGGTGCAGCGACCGAATTCACGGGTGCGAAGACGCTCTGCATGACAGCCGCGGGTCTTGAGCGCGCATGCCACGCGGCGTTCGCGTCATTCCGCGGGGCTCTTGCGTGGTGTCACATCTCTCTGCAGCACACCGCAGGCCCGCCGGGGTACTTGAGTGAGCTAGAGAAAGGCTTAGCGAGTGGACTGGGGTTTTGGGTAGAGTGGGGCTGATGTGGTTGTCGGGGGTATCGAAACGGGGTCAGACCTGCCCTGTAGAAAAGCTCGGCGATGGCGAGGATGAGCAGGTTGTGGGTGAGGGCGATGAGGCCGAGTTCGTGATGGCGGGTGTGGTCGCGGCGGGCGGTGGTGGCGGTGCCTTGGCGGCGTTTGATCATGTGCATGACCGATTCGACTTGCCAACGTTGGCCGAAGTCGAAGACCTCGGGGTGCTCGAAGAGATGCTGCATCGCACGTCGCATGCGACCGGCGGCGGGCTTGTTGCTGGGGCGGCCAACGGTCGGTGGGATGAGTCCGAAGATGCCGCGCTGGGCGAGTCGTTGATGGTTCGCTTCGCTGTCGTAGCCGGCGTCGAACAGGCCGTGGCGAGGCTGGATGAACTCGGGCAGGTCGTCGAGCAGAGGGGCAAGCTCGTCGACATCGGGTCGGGGACCGATGCCGCGATGGGTGCTTAAGATGAAGTGGGTGGCGGTGTCGACCAGGACGCTGAGCTTGGGGTAGCGTCGGTAGCTCACGGGCTCGCCGGAGTCGTCGGCGTGGATTCCGGGGGGATCGCCCTTGTTTTTGCTGTGTTTTCGGCGATTGGTGAAGTAGCGTGAGCAGTGGCCTGACTCGAGGCCGGTGGAGTCGCCGGCCACGCGGTCGAGGCGCAGGACCCACGCGACGTCGTCGTCGCTGATCGCGCGGTCACGCTTGAGCCCGAAGAAGATCGCGATGGTTTGCGTGAGAATCTTGCGGATCAGCGGGTCGTCGAGCAGCTTGGCGGAGGCCTTCTGAGGCGTGGTGAAGTGGGGCAGCTTGTCGTGCAGGTCGAGTACTTCACGCAGCTCCTGGAACTCGGCGAGGATGGCGATCACGCCGCGGTAGTCGGTTTTGAAGAACTTGCGGAGCACGAGGATGGCGAAGAGTTGCGGGCAGGTGAAGTCGCGTCGGCTGAACTTGTGGGCGTAGCGCGGCAACGCCGCCTGGCCCGCTTCGTACGCGGCCCGGGCGACCGCCAACGGTGACTTGCTGGTGCGACTCATGCACCTCGAATCGGCAAGATCGGCCGCGTCCGGTAAGCTTTTCTACAGGGCAGGTCAGACCCCGTTTCGCTCGTCTTCGGTGCGAGACTGATTCCGGCACGGATGTAGCGACCGTCTGCACGGGTGCGAAGACGCTTTGCACGACGGCTGCGGGTCTTGAGCCCCCATGCCACGCGGCGTTCGCGTCATGCCGCGGGGCTCTGCACTGGTGCAGCGACGTTCTGCACTCATGCAGCCCGGCGTTCACGTCATGCAGCGGGCTTCTGCAGTGATGCAGAAGCTTTCTGCACTGGTGCAGCGACCCTCTGCACTCATGCAGCCCGGCGTTCACGTTATGCAGCGGGGTTCTGCACTGATGCAGAAGCTTTCTGCACAAGTGCAGCGGCCTTCTGCACGTGTGCAGAGACGCTCTGCACAAGTGATAAGGGGCTCAGCACCACTGCAACGCCGCTTACGCGCGCTGCAGAGCCCTTCTGCACCACTGCAACGCCGCTTATGCGCGCTGCAGGATGCTTCTGCAGCGCTGCAACGCCGTTCTGCAGCGCGTTTTCTCCGCTCTGCAGCGCTCAGACGCGTCGTTCGAGCGCTCCAATCAGCCTCCGGAGTGCTCCAACGGTCCGCTGGAGCGCTCGAGAACCGCTCTGGAGCGCTCCAACGCGGCTGCGGAGCGCTCAAACTCGACGTTGGAGCGCTCCAAAACCGCTGCGGAGTACTCCAACGCTCCTCCGGAGCGCTCCAATTCGCTTCTGGAGCGCTCCAGAAAGCTTCTGGAGTACTCCGACGCGGCTCCCCGGTGTGCTTCGATACGCCGCGGCGACGTGACTTGAGGCGATCCGAGCGCTCGAACGCCGGGTAAGAGAAAGGGCTAAAAGACAATCTTGCGGTTCGAGACCGGTTCCGGCACGAATGTAGCGGCCGTCCGCACGGGTGCGAAGACGCTCTGCACGACGGCCGCGGGTCTCAAGGCCAGCGCATTTGACCGCCCGGATCGAGTACGGCGCGTGTTAGGGATTGCGCTCTGGCGGTGGTTCGGGTAAGAAGGGGGCTGGTCGCGAGCTCGCAGGATATTTCAGCCCTCTTGCCCGGAGTTTGGTCATGGCCGACCTTGCCCAAAGTGGTCCCTTGCGCTACTTCACCGCGCTGCCCGATCCGCGGGCGGACAACGCGACGTTCCGACTCATCGACCTGCTGGTGATCGCCTTGTGCGGCATGATCTGCGACGCGGATGGTTGGGACGATCTCCAAGAACTTCGGCCGCGTCAAGGCCGACTGGTTTGCGACGTTCCTCGACCTGCCGAGGCATCGCGACACCGGCGAGCCACGCACACCAGGGGCCGACACCTTCCGCCGGGTGTTCAGTCGGCTCGATCCAGAAGCCTTCGAGCGTTGCTTCATGAATTGGATGAACGCGGTGGTCGAGCAGTCGGCGGGCCGACTCGTCGCCGTCGATGGCAAGAGCATTCGCCGGTCGTTCGAGCACGGCTGGGACAAGAGTGGCATGGCTCACCTGGTCAGCGCCTTCGCCACCGACAACGGCGAAGTGCTCGGCCAGCTCAAGACCGCCGGCAAGGGCCAGGAGATCGAAGGCATCAAGCAATTGCTGGGCCTGATCGACCTCAAGGGAGCCACGGTGAGCATCGACGCGATCGGTTGCCAGAAGGACATCGCCGAGCAGGTCATCGACGCCGGAGGCCACTACGTGCTGGCGGTGAAGGCGAATCAGCAGACGCTGCACCGCCGGGTCAAGGCCGAGCTCGACGACATGATCCGGATGAACTTCAAGGGCACCTGGCACGACCGCCACGAGCAGACCGAGGGCGAACATGGCCGGATCGAGACGCGGCGCGTCTGGGTGACCGATCAGCTCGACTGGCTCAAGGTCAAAGACCAGTGGCCGGGCCTGCGGAGCGTGGTGTGTGTCGAGGCCACGCGTGAGGTCATCGGGCAGGAACCCACGATCGAGCGTCGCTACTACATCACGTCACTCGCTCCTGACGCCAAGCACCTCGGCCACGCCGTCCGAAGTCACTGGGGCATCGAGAATCGCCTGCACCACATCCTCGACGTCAGCTTCCACGAAGACGACAGCCGCGTTCGCAAAGCCCACGGCCCCGAAAACCTCAGCCGACTACGCCGCATGGCCTTAAACCTGCTCAACAACGCTGACCACCTCACCAAGCGAAAAAGCATCAAGGGCCGACGCAAGATCGCCGGCTGGAACCACCAGTTCCTTCTACGCGTCATCGCGGGGTAGTCATATGCGGTGGCCCTGCCGCGGGTCTTGAGCACGATGCCACGCGGCTTTTCATGACGGGGCAGAGCCGGTACGATGCACATGGGCCGAACAATGACACCAGCCCTTTTCATCGCCGGGATCTTTTTGAGAATTGGGATTTCATGCAGAACCGCTTCTTTGCGTTGGTTGCCTTGGTCCTCGTGTCATCGTTTGCGGGGGCTGAGCCAGTTGAAGTCGAATTCAGCGAGCCAGACCGTTCTCCCGACATCGCCGCGCTCGAGAGAGATCTTGGGATCATCCGCGGCGAAGTCGTTGTGAGCGTGCCCCCGGGCTACACGCTCACGGTGATCCATCGCGTCTATGTGGATGGCGTGATGGATCCCAAAAGATCTATCGCGACCCTCTTCGTACCCAAGAAGGGCGAGGCCGTGCAACTTCTGGTCACGCTCGGTTTGCTCAATCCAGCGGCAACTCACCCTGACCCTCCGAAAAAACTTAAGCTCCTTTTTGGATCCACTCACACCGCGCACCGGTGGGTTGATCTCCCGGAAGGGGATGGTGGAGTAGTGCTTGATGCATCCCGGTCCTCCCCAACCAGGCTTCAGCCAGGCAGCGAGCACCGACTGATGGATATTGGGTTTCAAATCCCGTGGCGTCAAGAGACGTTACCCGACGGGCAGACCCGCAAAACCATGAATCGGTCTCAGTATCCGCTTGCTCCGCTTTACCTTGAAGCGGTCATCTGCGTGGATCCGTTGACGGGAGAAGAAGGCGACGAGCACTACGGGAGCACCTTCAGCATCAAAGTGCCCGAGCCGGCTGTTGCTCCCCGTGACCGCGAGCGGTCCGACAACGCGGAATCGCAGACTCCTGAGACCGAGTAACGAGTATCCGTATAGGCGAAAAATGGGCGGCGGGAGCAATCCTGCGAAGAGAGATCGGTTCGGCGTGGCTGCAGGGACTGACTTCCCGGGTACGAAGACGCTCTGCACGACGGCCGCGGGTCTTGATTGCCCAAGGAAGAAAAGGTGTCAGACACCTTTTCGCTTGCTTTTTGTTCCTGCGGCGAATTGCCGGGCGGGTGGTGAGCCGATCCAACGCCGTGGCGGTACGATCTGACGCATGATCGATATGATTTTGGCGGCTGGTGGTCCGATGGGGGCGGGCGGGGAGGTGGGTGGTGAGCCTTCGGCATCGGCGTGGTTGCTGCTGGCTGCGTATGCGGCGTTGGCGCTGGGAGTTTCGTTTTTGTGTTCGATGCTCGAAGCGTCGTTGCTGTCGCTGCCGCGGTCGCATGTGGCGTTGCTGGTGGAGCGGGGCGAGCGCGTAGGTAAGCTGCTGGAGCGGATGAAAGACGGGCTGGATCGGCCGCTGGCGGCGATTCTCACGCTGAACACAATTGCCCATACGATTGGGGCTGCGGGGGTCGGGGCGCAGGTGCTCAAGATCTTCGGCAGTGCATGGGTATTTGCGGGCAGCGTAGTCATTACGGTGGCGATTCTGTACTTAAGCGAGATCATCCCTAAAGGGCTGGGCGCGACCTTCGCCAAGTCATTGGCCCCGTTTACCGGCCGAACGATTCAGGTGCTCGAGTGGGTCACGGCTCCGTTTGTATGGCTGGCGTCGCTGATCGGCAAAGTGTTCGGCGGGATGGAAACCAGCGACGTGACCCGGGCGGAGGTCGGGGTGTATGCGATGATGGGCGAGGCGGCCGGAGAGTTGCAGCCGCAGGAGTCGAAGGTGATTCGCAACCTGCTTCGGCTGCGAGACGTGCCTGCGGCCGACATCATGACGCCGCGGTCGGTCGTGTTCATGCTGCAGGCCGATTTAACCTGTGGTGAAGTCGTCGAGAAGCACAGCCCCATGCCGTTTACGCGCATCCCGGTGTTCGGCGAGGACAGCGACCACATCGTGGGTTTCGTGCTCCGCAAGCAGGTGCTCGAAGCGGTCGGCGACGGGGAGCCCGAGCGTAGGCTGCGTGAGTTTGCCCAGCCGCTTCCGACGATCCGCGACACCACGCCGGTGAGCAAGGCTTTAGATCAAATGATCGCCGGGCAGCATCACCTGATGCTGTGCCAGGACGAGTTCGATCAGACCGACGGCTTGGTCACGCTCGAAGACTGTCTCGAGACATTGCTGGGCGTCGAGATCGTCGACGAAACTGACAGCGTTGAAGACATGCGCACACTGGCACGCAAACGTGCAGAAGGCCGACGCGGCGACACGGGGGTTTCGGAGCAAAAGGAATCCGAAACGTGAGCGGGGTTTTTGAAGGGGTCGGACATGCTCCGCTAAAAAAGTCCCACCTATCACCGCCGTTGGGTCGAATCAACCAGACCTCGGGGCACAGAATCGCCGATTTCTCCCTGACGCCGCCACGATAGCGCGTCGCAGACCGTGCTTTCCAGCACAGCAGGTCAGACCCCGTTTCGCTCACGGGGCACTGGTGCAGTGGCTTTTTATATATGTGTATGGCGGCGTTTGCGTGAGGCCGCGGCGTTCTGGCGTGATGCAATGGCTCACTGCACCACGCCGCAGGCCCGTTGAAGCGTTCAACCTTGGTTTGGGTTAACGCAAGCCGAGGTAAATCCGACTGGGCCTCTTGTTTCTTGGTGACGGCGTCAGCGGGTTCGCAGGAGTTGGATGCCCGTGAGGTAGATCAGGGCGACGAGCAGGCCGGCAAACTCGCGGGCGGCTTCAATGTGGGGGCGGTCGCCGCTCATGGATCCGGTGATTGATCCGAGGTCGCCGGCGGCGAAGTACTCACCGGTGCCGGAGACCGAGAGCATGAGCCCGGCCAGGGTAAGACCGATGGCAACACGCGAAAGCGGCTTGAACCGCCGCCCGAAGCTAGCCAACCCGGCTGTCACCGCGACTGCCAGATAACTCACCAACCAATACAGCGGATCGGGATCGTTGAGTTGAAGCGACGCGGTCACCACGAACAGCAGGGCCATCGTCAGGTGGAGGTATTTCATCGAGGGCGGTCCTCATATGAGTAGGTCATCGAAACAAGATCGACTTGCTATTTCCGCACCCCCCCACACAGACAACGATGGCAACGCATTGCGGACAAGGTGACATCCCGGCGACTTTACTGATAAGGCGTCGTGTGGCAGCGGCATTCAACCAACTTAGCAGGGCCTTCGCGACGGCCAACGGCGACTTGCTGGTGCGACGCATACCCAGTCGGTTCATGGAGATGCAGCATTCGTGAATCGAAGACATGCTGCCCGAGGGGGTGCGCGGTGGGTGTACTTCGTGGTCGGTCAGGCTTAGGTCACCTTGGGCGGGCTGGCCGGATTGGGAGTGATTCACAGTCCATTCAAAATGGCCGAGCAGCTATCGGCATCGACGCTTCGGGAAATACGCAGGGGAGAACAAGAAAAGGGCCAGTGCTGCCCTGCAGGAAAGCTCGGTGATGGCGAGGATGAGCAGGTAGGGATCGGTGCGGTGCAGCAGACGACGCTGGCGGCGGGTGTGGCACACAAGTTGAAAGACATTCTTTTCGTGATTTAATGCGGTGTGTTGGCGATACGTTCTGCTTCGAGCGTGGCGTGCTGCATCGCCTGTTGCAGATCCGCCAGTGCATTTTCGCTGCCGCTGGCAATGCTCGGCCCGACTACCAACACCACGCTCGACCCCGGCCAGGGAAGAATGAGGCGATCCCAACTCTTCGCCCGCCGGGCCCGCGTACACGCCACGCCCAGGGGCACCAAGTCGAAACCAGTCTGTCGAGCCAGCCAGACCGGGCCCGGCTTGCATACCCTCCGCGGACCGCGGGGACCATCTGCGGTCACCGCCACAACACTCAGGCCAGCGTCCCCCCCTTGCCCGCCTTGATTGTCGTTCTGCTCGCGGGTCTTGATTTTCGCAAGCACTTCGCGCAACGCCCGTACCCCGCCTCTAGTTGAGGACCCCCGGGCGACTTGCCAGCCCAGCCGGCCGGCGATCTGTGCAATCATATCCCCGTCACGGCTCTGGCTGACCAGCGTCACCGCGTGAACCTTGCCAAAAGCAGCGGTGGGGAAAATCAATCCTTCATGCCATAGCGCCACAATGGCGGTGCAACTCGGTTGCAGGGTTTTCGCATCGAACCGCAGCGTCGCTCCAGGTTGATAGACCAGCTGCATCCGGACCGTCGCCATCCACCATCGGATGATCTGCGAACCCCCCCAACCCCCCATTCCACGTACGACGAAGCCCGGAGCCTTCAATCTCATCCGGATAGTGTACACCAAGACCTTGAGGTCACCTTCAGCATAGTCCTCCCGATGAACATCCGAATACGCAATCGAAATTACCTGTATCGTGACATAATATGCTCAGCTTACATTGGACACACGTGTTTAATCACTCCGCACCGTCCGACTTGATGTCATGTATGATAGTTTCATGCCACTTCGAACTGCCATCACCCCCGTTCGCCGACGCAGGCCAGGCTTTTCTCTCATTGAGTTGCTGGTGGTCATCAGCATCATCGGCTTGCTCGCCGGGATCGGAGCCTTCGCACTGAGTGGTTCCCGTGATGCCACCAATCGCAAATCAATGTACGCGGCGATGAGCAAGCTCCTGACCGCTGAGCGGGCGTACAGCGCCAAGATCGCGAACGGAATCCAGGTGTCCATTAATATTCCGATCGATTGGTCGATCAATAAAGCCACCAATGCCCCCCAACGTTCGAACGACGGCACACCTGCGTCCGGCTCGCTGATGTCTGAGTCGGAGCGTTTCGTCTGGGCGCTGCTGTCCAATCCGGATGCCAAGGCGGTCTTCCAAGGCACCTCAGCTGACTTTATTAAGGATGTGGACGGGGACGGGTTTCTGGAAATCCGCGATCCCTGGGACAATGAAGTGGTGTACTGGCCCGGCGGAAGCGGGGCGCCATCAGGGCTTCCCGCCCATCCCAACCCGTTTCTCGCCTCAGCGGGGCCTGACGGCGTGATGGGCAACGACGATGATGTGTATTCCTTTAACGACGAGTGAGGTTGAACTTGAACACCCACTGCCCAAGCTACTTGAAGCTTATTCGCCCACGATCTCGGGGTTTCACCGTCGTGGAGCTTCTCGCGGTGATCTTCGTTGCGGGCATCATTCTCGCGATCAGCTTCCCGGTGATCGCAGCGATGCAGAGCTCCAGCCGAGCCAAGGCGGGGGTCAACACTGCGTCGGTGGCCATTGACGTCTCGCGTGCCTGGTCGACCTTCGGCATCTCGCCTGTGGATACCACCACAAGCACGGCCGGTGGGCAAACGGGGAGTTATTCCGGCACGGCGGCGCTGTTTACGCCCGGCCGTGAGATCCGCATTCTGGTCGAGAATCTGGATGCGGCGAACGCAGCGGATCAACTCGACCCGGTGTGGCTCGGGGGCGATGGCTATGAAGATAAGCCCGGACTGGACTACGTCGCGGTGCCCAGCGGGGTGGGTTACGTGGGCGTCCGCCGCGTGGGCGGCAACCTTCAGTTCCTGGCACCGCCCTTCGCAATCGCATTTTCTGCAGAAGGCCAGCTGCTGCTCGAGAAGGCTCAGATTTACTACGACGCAAATTTCGACGGCACTTACAACACGGGCAGCACGCGGGGCGGGACTTACAACCCCTCAGCCTGGGAACGCGACGGGGCCAGCGAAGTGATTGATGGCACCACCACCAAGCGGCACCTTCCGTTTGAGACCATTGAAACCGTTTCATCTGTGATCTCGTTCGATCTCAATGACTTTTACGACCAGTTCGGCCGGGGCGATTGGCAAACCGACGACAACAATGCTGCGGGTGAAGCCCGGCGGGACTGGATTAAGAACAACGGCCAAGTCCTCCTGTTCAGCCCGTTGACCGGCATCACCTTCCGCGATGAAGCACGGTGAAACCTATGTCACCCGTTACCCCCCCCACCCGACGTTCTGTGATCCGCCACCGCGCTGGCTTTACGCTCATGGAAGTTCTTGTCGCCTTGGGATTATTCGCGCTTGGCTTCGTCGCCATTGCATCGATGTTCCCGGTGGGCATTGCGATGCAAAAGCAGACCACCGCTGAGGTCATCGCCCGGCATGTCGCCCAGAACGGGGTGGCGTATCTCAACGCTCGAGGATTCGAGAAGGCCGATCTTCCGAATTACTTTACCTACAGCACTCCGGACAATGACACCATCACGGTGGCGGGCAATGAAAACCGCGTTGAGCCTTTGTTGTTTAATGACGCAGGCGGGAATCCACTTCTCGACCGCTACAGCATCTTTGACCGCACCTATCCCTCGGTGGTCAGCGTGCCTGCGGATCGTGACTTTACCTGGGTGCCATTGATCCAGAATGTTGATCCCGACGGCAGTGTGAACTCGGACACCTGGCAGGTGTTTGTGTTGGTTCTCGAAAACCGGGGTGGCATATTCACCCGCAGCGCTTCGGCCAATCCGGACGGCACGAACATTCCCACCGTCGAACGTCGGATTCCAACTTTCCCCACGCCGAACTCCGTGACATTCCCCGATGCAAACTTGCTGTCTTCGGGTGATATTATTCTCGACGCCAATGGCATTAAATACACGGTGATTGAAGTCAATGGCACAACATTGACGCTCAACTTCCCTATCACGAATACGCCGGAGTGGGTTTACTTTGCCCCGCCTTCCTCGACGGGTGGCAGCAGCCCATTGAAGTACATCAAGCAGTTTGTCATCAACTTCGCGCCATGAATCACATGCTCACCGAGTCGCGTGCCAGGTCCCAAGGCTTCTCTCTGTTGGAGCTATTGGTTTCTATTTCGATCACCGGGGTGCTGGTATTCCTGGTGCACTCGATTTTCAACGACACGTCCCGTGCGGTGACCTACGGCATCCGGACTTCCAACATTGTCGCTGCCGCGCGCACCATGGGAGACCAACTTCAGGATGACGCGGAGGTCATGCAAGGTCCTGCCGCGGCGGTCGGCACGTCTGCGGCGGATACGCGCGGCTTCATCATCATCGCCAACAACACCATCACGGGGGTGACGTTTAATGACAACGAAGCCGCCGGCCGCACGAGTGTCCGGGATGTCCGCAGTGACAGCGTGAGTTTTCTCCGAGATGCGACCGCACTTCGGCCTCTCACCCCTGCCGCAGCCAATCGCACCAATAACGACACGCAGAATATTGCCTTGGCCCGGGTGTATTACGGCCACGTGGTTCGCACCGAGCCGGACGGCACCAGCACTCCA
The DNA here is from genome assembly GCA_963799465.1 of uncultured Phycisphaeraceae bacterium. Lineage (GTDB taxonomy): Bacteria > Planctomycetota > Phycisphaerae > Phycisphaerales > Phycisphaeraceae > JBCCOW01. The sequence continues at coordinate 106,303 of CAWCXG010000001.1, forward strand.
GGACTGACCGGCGGAGCGAACCGGATCGGCAACGATTGGATCCTCGGCAGGCAGGCGATGCTGTACGGACTCAGTGGCAGTCCGCTTGTCTTCGCCGGGGGAGCCGCCGACCGCTACGCCACCGGCGGGGGATACAACGCCCCGATTAACGCTGACGATTCGGACATCGGCACACCCCGTATGGTTCACGCGTTAACCGATGTGTCGAGCGTGAACTGGGATCTTGGGCCGGACCCTGCCCTGCTTGGTGCGGATTCGGTGTACCGCAACTTCTCGTACCTCAACGAACGACTGTGGGTCAATCCCCGCTTTAGTCTTGATACACAACTCACCGCTGAGGAAATGTTTCAGACCTGGCGGCTCGCCCAGACGCATCCCTACTTCGTAGGCGGGGTGAGTGACTTCATCGTGGAGTTCGCAGCGGACCTGGATCGCGACGGCATTCTCGACACACGGGACACTAAGGGCACGCCGACGACTGCCGATGACACCGTGTCCAACGACCCGGACAATCCGCTGTGGTGGTACGACGGCTACAACATTCCGGCTGCCGAGCAGACTGCACTTGCGCCCGCCGCAACCGAAAGCGGTTACTACGACGATCCGGCTGTGAGCCTGGGCACCAATGCCAACCTCGCGGACCACGTATTTGTGTTCCGCATCGACGATGTGGAGAACGGGACGGTCGCCACGCCCGCGTCGCTTACCTCGGACTGGCCTTATCTGATTCGCATTCGTTACCGCGTCCATGACAGCCAAGGCCGGGTGTACAGCAATGACCCGGCAACAGGTGACCGAACGCTTGGCCAATGGTTCGAACACATCATTCCCGTGACGCGGGTGAACTGAGCGATTTTCTCGAGGGTGGGGACCCGGGGCACGATGCCCTCTTTGCGGAGCTGGGAGCCGTGAAACCAACGAAAGGATTGACCATGCAGGCCACCGATTCTCTGAAACATTGGTACACCGCCGTTCGCCGACGTGGCTCGGCGATCATTCTGGTGCTCGTGTCGCTGGTGCTCATGGCCATCCTCGGAGCGACCTATTTACAGGTCACGCGGTTTGAACGCATGGCAGCCTCGGAAGAGTCCAACATCGACGTGGTGCTGGACTCGATCATCGCCAAGATGAAAACAGTCCTGCGGGAAGATCTTATTAAGGATGATGTCAACGGCTTCTTCGCCAACGCCGATGGGATTGAGCCTTACGACTACTTCTGGACCGATGCGGGTTCAACCAACAACGCTTTCGTCAGCCCGGTTACGGGAGCCACCGTCACCGTGCACGTGGAGAGCCTGGACGATCCCTGGCTGGCCACCACGACCGCCAATGCAGCAGGGGACGAATGGCCGCAGGGCACCAATCTGATGGGCCACTTCCTTTCGGGCGTGGGTACCGCCGCAACGCCGACGGAACAGAACTTCACCGCCGCGCAAGTGAGCGTTCCCATTCAGACCACCGAATCCGGCACGCTCCACGACGCGGATGGTGACGGCCTGACCGACGCACGCTGGGCCCATCCCCCGATCTTTCAGATCGGCAGTTTTCAATATGTGTTCAGCGCCCGCATGATCGACCTGTCCAGTAAGGCGAACCTGACCACCGCGCTGTCGCTGATTGAAGATGCCGGAGCGACGCGCGTCATCGGCGTGGATGTGTCACGGGGTAACACGCCGGTCGAACTCGACCTGGGCGGCCTGGTGCAGCAACTTGCCCCCAAGACCGCCGCCCTGCCCGCGGCAGAGGGTTACGCGGCGGTGGACCTCATGATTGAAGCCCGCATGGGCACGGGAGCGGACTACAACCCCACGCCCTACGGCAGCATCACCTCCTTCGATACCCGGGCGTTTTACTGGGACCGGGCGGCATCCCGCTTCGGACCTGACGGCCAGGGACACCCGCAAGGTCCGACCACCACCTTCGGCGTGGCGGATACCACCGAACTGCTTTACCGCAACGGCCTGAACTCGGCGGTCAGCAGCCCGGCGGAAACTGCGGCCGGCCCCTCGGTGGCGTCGGATGGATTGTTCCGCACCGCCGGGGAAGAGACCGATCGCTCCGCGTTCGGCAGCCAGGCCGAGTTCCTTAACTTCAATCCCCGCAGTCTGATGACCGCCACGTCGGGCGACGCTATTTTCCTGCCGCCCACGGATCTGAGTTCCACGTCGGCAGGCGGCACGGTCGCGTCCATCATGCAACGCGACTTGAATAACGACTCTGCGGCGAACCTGGCGGCAGTACTCGAACCGGTCATCGGCAATCCGCTCGCCACCCAAATGGCAGTGATTATCAAAGATGCCACGGACCTCGACGGCGGCATCGGCAGTCTCGACGACACCGAACTCACCGGCCTGGCCTCGGGCGGCGTGACGTACTACGGCCTCGAAGCCATGCCGTTTATCACCGAGGTCTACGTCGAAGCGCCCTACACCGCGCTTAGCAACGGCACCGACAGCGAGCCCGACGGCCGGTGGGCAGTGGACTTTGAATATGACGACACGACCGAAAAAGCGGCGTACGCCATCGAGCTGCGCAATCCATTCGATCAGCCGATTTCACTGCGTGGCCTGACCTTGCATGTTGATGGCGTGCAGATCGGCGGCGATCTGCTTAGCTTGGCGGGCGGAGCGCCGTGGCGCAGGGCGCACCGACGTGGAAAGGCTTGAACCGCATGGAGTTTGACGGCGGCAACGTGATGTTGCCCGGCGACATTCTGGTGCTGTATTTCAACGGGTCCGGCCTGCCCGCCGGAACAGTCGGAAGTGATCTTCTTGACCGGATCGATGCGGGCGCGGTGCGCGTGAACCTCGCCGCCCGGCAGTCAAATCGACTGGCCCACGACACCGACCTCTGACAATGAGCCTGCGGCAGTCGAGTTGCGTGTCGATAGCGGCGGCACCGCGGTGACCTACAGCCGATTCAACAGCGTCAAACTCCCGGAGACGTACAGCTTCCCCGACGACGCCCTTTCAGGCTATGACGAGTCCAGCAACGGCGACCCGGTTCAGGACGACGTCTACGTGCTGGCGCATAGCCATAAGGGAAACAGTGAAGGCCTCAACCCGTTGGCCATCCAGCCTGAAGGCGCTGGCGGGGTAGTGGACGCGACGTTGGATGTCGACAGCAGCTTCGATGGCGCAACGTTTGAAAGCCTGGGGGAAGCAGTCAAAACCAATGGCGCCGCTCCGAAGTTACCTGTCGCCGAAACTTACACCATCAATAATCGTCGGATGGACTACGTCGCGGACATTGCTTTGATCGCGGCCTTGGGTCCCACCAGTGCGACTGACGGCACGGTTGCCGATCGGTTTGTCGCCTTAGGTAATCCGGGGACCTTCGACGCGTTGAAGCTGGACCCCTACGCTGGTCCCGCCACCACCGGCACCGATGCGTTTGATGTCAATGCGTTCACGCTGGCTGCCTCTCGATTGACCACGCTGTCGCCCCTGGTGGACGGCCGGGATAACGATGGGAACGGCACGACAGATGACGACAACGAAGTCTTCGTCCCCGGCCGACTTAATCTCAACACCGCCCCGCTGGACGTGCTCGCGGGGGCACTGCCCATTCCTTCTGATATGGCGGCAGATCGAGAAAACCTCGCGCAGGCCATCATGAACGCCCGCACCGCTGCGGGTAATCCTGGCATCCGCTATGTCATGGAACTCGCGGATCAAGCCGCCATCCGAGACGTTGCTGCCGATACGAACGACACGATGTTCTGGAACGCCGGTGCTCAGCCCAATCTGGATCTCGGCGCGCCCGTTCCTGCTAATGCGATGCCCGTGGACTGGAGCAACTGGGCCACGCTGGACGCCAATGAGAATCTCATCAAGCTCGTGAGCGATAACATTGCGGCGGACGCTTCGCGGGATGAACGGCTGTTGCTCGCGCGCTGGCTGACGCAAGTCGGTACGACCCGCAGCGATATGTTTGCGGCGTACATTTACGTGCGGGGTTACACCGTTGGTGCTTTTGATCAGCCGGCCGTCGATCAGATTCGCGCGATCGCCATCTTCAGCCGGGCGAACGTCCGAAACGCTGGGGGGCAGGCGCAGCTGCTGTCACTCACCATCGTGGAGTGACGCGGCGTCTGCGCTCGATGAAGTCACTGAGGTGAATATGAGAGCCAAGCGATGTCGCTACGGTTTGTTACGCAATGCACGGTTAGCTCACCGCTAGAGCGCACCGCGATCATTTTTAGTGGTTTGAGTGGGACGGGCATCCTGCCGGTCTTCGCTGCGCAGCAGCGACCGTATCACGCCTCGGCCTGCAGTCGAGATGCAGGCTCAAAGGCGAGTCCCGCGGCAAGCCAAGGCCCACCGCCTGTGATTTGATCCTGCTGTGTGCCGCGGTTCAGGCGTCGGGCCTGAATGGGCCATAGGCTGATCGGAAGCTCGAAATGGCCCTGCGGGCCAACGACAGGCAGGATGCCCGTCGCCACTGAAGCTTAATGCGGTGACCCTGACCGAAAGCAGCCAACCCTGTGCCGCTCTCTTTGAACGAAGTCTGCTCTAGGCCGTGCCGCGTTTCAAAACCAATCTACCACGTGTTAAACTTCGGTTCCGCCCGCTGGGTGGATGCTTCACCACGCTTGTTTTTGAGAGATCCCGCATGAATCTGACGGTCCAGAATATCGACGACCAAGGCCCGGTTACCGTCGCCACGGAAGGGCACATCACCGCGTCGGACACCGACTTGTCGGATGGCAACCCCATTGCCAAGGTGCTTGGTGAAGACTGGAAAACCAAGCAGGTTCTGCTGGACATGAGCAGCACGTCGTATATCGATTCAAGTGGCGTGGGCTGGCTGATTGAAACCAGCCGACGACTCAAAGAAGGCGGCGGGGGCCTGGTGGTCTACGGGCTGCAACCCAAAGTCAAGCAGGTTCTTGATCTACTGCGGGTTGGCCGTGTCGTCTCCATCACAGCAGATCACGCGGCGGCGGAACAGTCGCTCAACGCCGCGTCGTAACCTGCCTTCGTACGCATCGAGCCGATCCGCTCAATGCTCATTCACGTTCTACCCGGAGAGGTCATGTCCAAGTCGACACCTGCCACCACGCCCAGCATCACCGAAAAGGACCTCAAGCTGATCGATCTATCGATGATGGATGCCGAGCAGGCGGTGGATGCGTTGATCGGGCACGCGGTCTCCATCGGTGCCAGCGACTTGTTTCTCATCAGTAATGAACAGCACGTGGCATGTCAGGTGCGACGGCTGGGGCTGATGCGAACCATCGCGATCCTGGGGCGGGACGAGGGTCGGCGGACGCGGGCGTTTATCCGAAACAATGCGGGCATGAAGATGGATGATGTCCGTCGGCCCGACGAAGGCCGATGGATCTGGGCGGCGGACGGGCACGATCCCGAAGACCCTGCGCACAGTGTCGACATGCGCATCAGCATGATTCCCACGTTGTACGGCGAAGACCTGGCGATCCGCCTGCTGGTCCGCAGCAACGCGCTGTATCAACTCGACCGGCTGGGTATGCACCCCAAGCAACTCCACCGCTACCAGGAAATCATCTCCAGCCCCGGCGGACTGGTCCTGATCGTCGGCCCCACCGGCAGCGGTAAAACCGCCACGCTTTATGCCACCCTCATGGAGCTCAACGACGGGGACCGCAAGATCAACACGATCGAGGACCCCATTGAGTATGCCGTGGAAGGGCTGCGTCAGTCACAGGTCAACGCGATGGTGGGGATGGGGTTTGCCGAGTTGCTGCGGGCGTTGCTGCGCCAGAACCCCGATGTGATCATGGTGGGAGAGATCCGCGATGCCGAGACCGCTCGCACGGCGGTGCACGCTGCCAACAGTGGCATGCTCGTGCTGGCCACGCTGCACTCGCCCAGCACTGCTGCCAGCGTTCAGGCCATGCGGGCCTACGGCGTGCCGAACCATTTTCTTGCCAACTGCCTGCGCGGCGTGGTCGCCCAGCGGCTGGTCCGCACGCTCGACCCTGACAGCCGTACCGAGATCGACCTCACCGGAACCGATGCTTTTGAGGAAATTGCGGATCTGCTCGGCCCCGACGAAGGCAATAAGGCGTACGGCCCCAGGCCCACGGCCGGCAACCAGATGACCGGCTACACCAGCCGCGCCGGTGTGTTTGAAGTGATGCAGGTTTCTCGCCACATGCGCAACATGATCGCCCGGGAAAGCGGTGCCGCGGCGATCCGCGATCAGGCCATCGCGGACGGCATGATCGAGTTCCGAAAGGCTGCACTCCTGAAAGTCGCCCAAGGCGTGACCAGCACCGAAGAGGTGTTCCGCGTGATTCCCACCGACGATCTCCTGGTGGACGATCAGGAGTGAGTGACCCGGCGAGCGATCTCCACTTCGATCCGTTCAGGTTGCTGGGCGTCGAGCGCCGGTTTGACCTCGACACGTCACAGTTGCGACGCAATTACCTCACCAAGGTTGCTGCGGTGCACCCGGACCGTTACGCAGACGCCCAGGACCAGCAGGAAGCCTCCGAGCGCTCGGGCCAGATCAACCAGGCCTATGCCATGCTCCGCGAGCCCGAGTCTCGAGCCCGGGTGCTATTGGATCTGAGCAACGAGGATGCGCCCGCGTCCGACACCGCTGCACTGCCTGCCGAGCTGTTGATGGAAGTGATGGAGCAACGCGAGCAGCTTGAAGCGGCGCAAGCATCGGGGAATACGCCGGTGATCGACGAGGTCCGCGAGTGGGCCAAAGCCCGGCTTGAGGCGGGACACCAATCGCTCGCTACTGCGTTCTCCGAGGACGACCCCGCCGCGGCGACGCAGGCCTTGACCGAGCTGCGTTACATGCGGCGGATGCTCGACGCGGTGAGCCACAACGCCTCATCCGCGTAGCCCGCTACGTCACGACGCGCGGCTGCAAGTAGATGGTTACGGGTCTACCCACGCCTGCGCAGGCAGTGCGAGGTCCGAAGGGTTGGTGCCCGGCGTGGTGGGCACGCCCAGATACAGCAGCGATTGCTCGGTCACACGTTTGACGGCAGGACCCGCGACCAGCCCGCCGTAATGCCCCACTGTCTTGTCGGGGTCCTGGACAAAGCACGCCACCACAAGCCGGGGTGCGTCGGCTGGCGCGGCGGCGATGAACGAACTGACGTACCGGTCCTGGTGATACCCGCCTGCCTGGGCGTTGGGCAGTTGCGCGGTACCCGTCTTGCCGAACAGTGCGTAATACGCCGAGTGAGCCCGTCGGCCGGTGCCGGTCTCCACGGCGTCCTGCAACACCTTTCGTGTGGCGGCGGCGACCTCTTCGCTAATCACCCGGGGAGCCGCATCGAGTACATCCGCTGCGGATCGATTCACCGGCAAAATCGTGGGCGTGACCAGTCGTCCGCCGTTGGCAATCACCGCAAACGCGCGGACGATCTGCAATGCGGTGACACCCACCTCCTGGCCCATCGGGACCGAACCTGTGGAGTACGACGTCCAACGCGAGACCGGATGGACCAGCCCCGCCAACTCGCCGGGCAACCCCGACCCTGTTGTTTCGCCAAACCCGAAGGCTGTCACCACGCGATGCAGTGTCTCGTGATCTGACCGAAGGGCAGCTTTGGCCATTCCAATATTCGACGAATATTTGAGCACTTCGGACCAGGTCAAATCGCCCTTGGGCGAAGCGTCCCGCAGCCGCCTTCCCCCCGGCATGATCCACGCACCTTCTTCACAGTCAAAGACTTCGGTGGGTGCGGCAATGCCCAGCTCCGTCAATCCCGCCCATACAAACACCTTGAACGTCGAGCCCGGCTCGAACATGTCGGTGACGATGCGATTTCGCCGCGACGCCTCACCTTCCTGCCGAATCGCACCGGGATCAAACGTGGGATAATTCGCCATCGCCAGCAGTTCGCCGGTGTTGGGGTCCATGATGACCAGCTGACCCGACGCTGCCTTGAAGTGTTCAACCGTCGCGGCAAGTTCCTGCTCTGCCAAGGCCTGCAAGTGCAGGTCCAACGACAAGGTCACCGTTTCGCCGTCCCGCTGCGGCAGGTAGCCCTTGGGGTGCAGCCACATTTTGCGTGCCCGATGATCGCGTAGATACGTGTACCCCCCGCCTGTACCGCGAAGCTGACCATCGAGTTGCGCTTCCATTCCCTCCAGACCGGTGCCGTCGCGGCCGACAAATCCGATGACCTGCCCCGCCAGCGGTCCCTGCGGATAGTCCCGCACCACGATGGGTTCGCTGTACAACCCCGGCAGAGCGAGTCGGGTCAATGCCGTCGCACGTGCATCGGTCAACCTCGGATCGATCACCACGTACCGCCGACTCTGCCGGCCGGCCAGGATCTGCTCAACCTCCGCCGGGTCGTAGCCCAACGCATAGCCCACGTGCTCGGAAAACGTGCCGAACGATTCGACGTGCGTCGGGTCGACGAACAAACGCCGGGCCGAGCGGGTTGTCGCCAGCGTTCGGCCCCGTCGGTCGGTAATTGACCCACGCCGGGCGGCGATTTCCGCGTCGGCTGTTTGCGAGTCCATTAACGCGGCGACACGCGGGTCAGGCTCGTGCTGCAGTTGCCACACGCGGTATAACAGCCCTCCGAGCAGAACCGATATGCCCACAAGCAACACTCCACCCACCGCCACCACGCGTCGCCCGGTACCGCCGTGCTGAGCGACGGGCTTCACGAGCTTCCGGGTCCGCTGAAAACGTGTGGGAACAAGCCAGCTCACCGTCTGCTCGCCCGTGGTACATCATGCCAAACCAGGTCCCGCAGCTCATGGGTTGGATCATTGATGCGTGCTTGGGATGGCGACACAGGCTCCAGCAGCTCATCCACGTCAGTCAGCGTGTCGTCGTCCAAAACACCCCCCGCATCGACCGGCTGAAGTCGGATGTTGCCATCCTCCACGCTGCGTCGCAGCCTTCGGGGGGACGTGATCTCTGCCGCTCGCGTTTGGCTTGACCAGACCTCCTGACGCTGACGATCGATGTGGCTGTGCAGCACAGCCATCTCGTGCATGATCTCCAGGCGTTCGCGACGTAGTCCCAAAAGGGACAAGGCCAGCAACGTCCCGGTGATGACCGCGAGTAAGAGTCTGCTTTGCACCGCGTCGCTCACCGCTGGGGGATCCGCAGGGTCTGCCCCTCGCGGATGTCGTCTTCAGAACTCAAAACGTCACGATTCGCTTCGTAGATTTTGAGGTATTTCCCACCGTCGCCCAGCGTCTTGGAGGCGATGGCAAAGAGGCTGTCGCCGGCCTGTACGACGTAGGTTCGCTCAGTGGGCGTGTCGCGATGGGTCTGCGTGGGGGCTCGTGTGGCGGTGGGGGTAGGCAGGTCCGCCGCGGCGGGCGGGGCGACTGCGGCGAACGCAGGGAGCGTGAGCCGCATACCGGTTTTCAGGCTTCGCGGATCGCCGTGGAGCAAGTGGTCATTGGCTTCGAGCAGTTCCCGCCAGCGGGCCGACGTGCCCAGATGTTCCGCAGCAAGTTCGCTTAACGAATCGCCCTGCTGCACCGTGATGTGGACGACCTGTTCAGGCTCTGAGGCCGCAACACCGAGGGTCGCTGCATCGACCCGCATGTCGCTGCCCATCGGCAACGGCAACTCAGGCAGGTCGCCGGGGTAAGCCACTGCCGGTGCCAGCGGTACCGCGCGCTTGCTCGGGATGTAGAGCTTGGCACCTGCGGACACCTCGCCCGATGCGGTCACCACACGGGGATTGGCTTCCATGATGACCCGCCAGTATCCAGGCTTGCCAAAGTAGATGCGGGCGATGTCCTCAAGCGTTTCGCCGCGTTTGACCACATGCACCAGACTCGCGGACGACAGCCCGTGGGTGGCCAGGCTTGGGAGCAAGGTGACGCCTCGATCTGAGGCTCGGCGCGATGCATTCATCCGAGACGACGAAGTTATTGAGACCGCGTTGGGGTCCACCAAAGATCGCAGAGCGGGACGCACACCCAACTCCGCGTCACGCTCATCGATTTCATCCGGGGCCAGCAGGGGCGCTGAAGGCCGAGGCTGCAACAACGGCACGCCCGGCACATCCGACGTCGATGTAATGTCCTGGCCACTCGCGAGCTTGGACAGCGGGCTGGGGGCCCCTTCGCTCACGCTGACGACGGACATATGGTCTGAAACGATAATGCCCACAAGCAGAATCACCGCCAGGCCGATGAGCATGCCGACTTTGGTTTCACGTGCCATCGCAGTTGCTCCATTCCCCCCCCGCCAGCGGGCATGGCGCACGCTGATCTATGGCACTATCGACTCTCACCCTGCGTGGGCTTGAAAGCAAACCCCCGGAGCTTGGCCGAGCGGGCCCGCGAATTCATCGCAAGCTCCCCCTCACCCGCCACCACAGGCTTACGTGGCGTAATCTGCCCCAAACCCTGATCCTGCCACCGCCGCATCGCTTGCTTCACCGGCCGATCTTCGAGCGAATGAAACGTGATCACCACCGCCCGGCCATCCTCCGCCATACAGTCAGGCAATTGTCTCAAGAGCTGATCGAGCGCCCCCATCTCTGCGTTCACCGCAATCCGCAACGCCTGGAACGTCCGCGTCGCGGGATCCACCCCACCGCTCCCGCCACCACCGCCCTTGCCGCGCCGCGCCCCGCCAAACGCCCCCCGCACCACCGACGCCAGCGCCTGCGTGGTTTCGATGCGTGCTTCCGCCCGGGCCTCGACAATGCGTCGCGCGATCCGCCGGCTCAGCCGCTCTTCGCCGTAGCGGAAAATCAGGTCCGCCAACTGGTCCTCGGCCAGCGTGTTCACCAGATCCGCTGCCGTCGTGAGTGTGCCCGGGTCCAACCGCATATCCAAAGGGCCCGGCCGATGAAACGACAACCCCCGGGCCGCATCATCCACCTGATTCGACGCGAAACCCAGGTCCGCCAAAACCGCATCGACGCGATCCACACCAAAATCGGCGAGGTGGTGCTTGAGCTTGGCGAAGTTGCCGTGACGGATGTGAAGCGTCACGCCGGCCGCGTCGGCCAGAGGAGCCAGGCGAGCCTGTGACGCCGCTGCGTTGGATGGGTCGGTGTCCAGGCCCAGGTACGTTCCGCCAGGCCCCAGCTTGGGAATCAATAATGAAGCATGCCCGCCCAGACCCAGCGTGGTGTCCAGCATGCACGCACCTGCACGCACCGCCAGCAGCTCAACCACTTCATCGGGCATGACAGGGATATGGGCTTGCGGCGTCATCACGCTGCGCACCCTACCGCACCGCGCATGCCCGAGGCGGGATGCTGACTCCGCAGTGAACTGCACAGTGGCCACGTGCCCCCACGATCGTCGCGGCTTGTCCTACACTCGCCGCATGCCCCACGCCGCGACCCAACCCCGTATCCGCAGCACCACGGTGGTCTGCGTCCGCCACGCCGGCCGCGTCGCCATCGCTGGGGACGGCCAAGTCACCATGGGTGATGCGGTCGCCAAATCCAACGCTGTGAAAATCCGCAAGCTCGACGATGTCGGCACCGACCGGGCTGGCGTCCTCGTCGGATTCGCAGGCAGTGCTGCCGACGCTTTCGCCTTGATGGAACGCTTCGAAGAAAAGCTTAAAGCCAGCCCGCAAAACCTGATGCGCGCTGCAGTCGAACTCGCCAAGCTCTGGCGGACCGACCGAGCGTTGCGCCGGCTGGAAAGTCTCATCATCGTCGCCGACCGCGAATTCACACTCATCATCTCCGGCACCGGCGATGTCATCGAACCCGCCGACGGCCTCGCCGCAGTGGGGTCAGGCGGAAACTTCGCCCTCGCTGCCGCCCGCGCACTCCGCAGCCACACCGACCTGCCCGCTTCCGACATCGCCCGACACGCCCTCACCATCGCCGGCGAACTGTGCATCTACACCAACACCCACATCTCACTTCTCGAACTCGAACCCCCCGCCGCATGAGTCGCTCAACTACACAATCCCCCGCCCAGGGTCATCGCATTCTCTAAAAAGAAGTTGCCGACTCGATCTCTGGATAGAACGTACCCCTCGAAGCCCACTGCCTGTGACGATGGGCCCCAGCCCTGCAACCACTGGGCTTGATCAACCCACAATACACGCTTGACAGCGACTTAAATATCGTCGATATTATATATATGTCACGACCTTTCAAGCCGGCCCACGACGTGTTTGATGCGCTCTCCAACCCGCTGCGACGACGTATCCTCGAGGTCCTGCATCAGCACGGCGAGCAGCCCGTCAGTGCACTGCTCGAACGCTTTCCCATCGGTCAACCCACCATGTCGCACCATCTCAAGCGGCTCCGGCAAGTGAAGCTGGTCACCGCCCGGTCTGCTGGACAGGCACGTATCTACCGCTTTTGTCCCGAGGCACTCGCCCCGGCCCAGCGATGGGTCCTGCAGCACGGCACAAAGAAAACGAAGACCGCAGCCAAGGCGACGTAACACGCTCACGCTTGTGGTCACCGCCCGACACCCCGGCGCGCTATCGTGGAGACGATGACACGCATTCTTCTGACTGGAGCAACCGGCTACGTTGGTGGACGTCTCGCTCCCAGACTGGCTGAGGCGGGACACGAGGTCACGGCACTCGTCCGTGATACAGGGCGTGCGCACGGACGCAGTTGGGCGGCTGGGGTTCGCCTGGTGCAGGGTGATGTCCTTAACCCGCCTACCTTGCAACCCGCTTTTGAAGGCATCGAAGTTGCGTTCTATCTCATCCATGCCATGTCCCAATCGAGTGCGTTTGCACAGCGGGACCGTGAAGCAGCAGACGCATTTGGTAAGGCAGCGGCCAAGGCGGGCGTGAAACGCGTGATCTACCTTGGAGGACTGCAACACAAAGACAAGCAAGGCCAGGAACTGCGCATCAGCGAGCATCTCGCCAGCCGGGCGGAGACCGGCCGCGTGCTGGCCCAATCAGTTTCCACCCTCGAAATCCGTGCCGGGCCGATCATCGGATCCGGGTCGGCGAGTTTCGAAATGGTCCGCTACCTGACTGAACGGCTACCCATCATGGTCACACCTCGATGGGTCCGCAATCTCGTTCAACCTGTCGCGATCGGGGACGTGCTGGCCTATCTGCTGGCGTCGCTGGAGGTCTCGGACAGTGAGCTACCTCCGCACCGGCCAGGCCATTTGGTCGTTGACATTGGTGCGGACCGGTTACGTTTCATGGACATGATGCACGCTTATGCCCAGGAGCGTGGGCTGAGTCGGCGATTCATTTGGCCCACGCCGGTGCTGGCACCGAAGCTCGCGTCGCGGTGGGTGGGGTTGGTGACCCCGATTTCCAACAGCCTCGCGGGGCCTTTGGTCATGGGGATGGTGCGGGATGTCGTCGCGGATACCACGCGGGCCCAGGAGCTGTTCGGGCACGTCAGCCCGCGTCCTTACCGTGCGGCGGTTGCCAAAGCGCTCAGGCGGGTGGGCGCAAATCATGTCGAAACGCGATGGTCGGGATCATTGGGTGGCCGGGACACTCAGGCGGAGCTCAGTGATGAGCAAGGCCTGATCCGGGAGGTTCGCACCCGGCGGGTCGAAGCGACGTGTGAACAGACCTACCGCACCGTCGCAACGCTGGGCGGCGAACGAGGCTGGCTGGTGTGGAACTGGGCATGGAAGCTGCGCGGCATTTTCGATCAGTTGATCGGCGGCCCCGGCCTGCGACGCGGCCGACGCGATCCACGCGAGCTTGCGGAGGGAGAAGCGGTCGATTGGTGGCGGGTGGAAGCCGTAACCCCACCCACGCTCTTACGGCTCAGGGCGGAGATGAAAGTGCCGGGCAGAGCGTGGCTGCAATTCGAGTGCCGCCCTGCCCTGGATCGCCCGGGGAAGCCTCAAACGTTACTCACGCAAACTGCGCTATTTGAACCCAAAGGGCTCCCCGGGCTTTTGTACTGGTACGCGCTATTGCCGATCCACATCTGGATTTTCAGCGACATGAGCAAAGCACTCGTACGGGCTGCTGAAGCTTCGGAATTACCAGAAAACCCACACCACTCCAGCGCAGGGCCAACCGATGGGATCTAAACGGGGAGCTCCCAGGCGGGGTAATGATCAGCAGGTCGTGCTGCCAGAGAAGATCTGCAAAGTCTGCGAACGCCCTTTCAAATGGCGCAAGAAATGGGAGCGAGACTGGGAGCATCTGCAATACTGCTCAAAAGCTTGCGCGGCGAAAGGCCGCACAAAATCGTGAAAAGGAATTGCGCCTGGCAATCGTTGAATATTATTATCTGGAGATGATAATGTATAACGCGTGAATGACACCTGGTATAAAGAGCAGGAAGGTCAGTATCAGATTGATCCAGAAATGCTTACCAAGACCTTCCTGTAGAAATACGCCAAGCGGCGGGATGAATAGAGCGATAATGATTCGAATAATGTCCATGGTATTCTTTCTGTGAGTTAATCGTCACTCAGCGCGCGACGAGCTTGTTGAACTTGCTTAGGTTGCCATCCTCCGTCTTCTCCTGATAGAGAAGCGCGAGATCAGCGTCGTCAAACTTTTCGAACCACTGCCCCCACGGGATTTCATGAAGCTTGTTGTCAGATTCGCTGTGTCCGTCCTGCGGAAATATGATTCGCAGGACGCCAGGCTCTTGCTCAGAGGCGGTACGATCCACTGTTGCAGGTCTACCATCTCTAGCCTCAGCCCACTGCTGAATAGTGTCATGATCCGTGGTCGTTTTACTACTCATGTTTCATTCCTCAAAAAAGCAATCAATTTATATGCAAAAGGATCTCGAACTGGCTGTGCTTATCGCCAGCCAGATCACTCGGTATGCATTGTTTGCAACGTTATGGCAAAGGCGTGTGACTTGCAAACGACTGCCAAAGCTATAGATATCAGGCCCTAAGCCCTTAGTCAGACGCCGCGCATACAAGGGGTTAATTCAGCCTGCTCAACCTGCCGAAGCCAGGGGAGTTGTTGTCGGTGAAGCCTCTTGCTGAAGAGCGTGAGCGGCCTGCCGATAACGCCGCGCGGCATCGGCCTCGCCCCGGCTTTCCAGGACATCGGCATATTGAAGGCACGCTGCGACCGCGAAGCGGACCTCGAGCATGTCGTGTTCCACCGCGTCGACCGCGCGATCTGCGACATATTGAAGGTCGGTCACAGCGATGTCATAACGCCCGCCCTGCTTGGGGAGATTGACGGTCGACGTGCCACGCAGGAAACGGACCTCCAGATCGTCGGGCGCCGCTTCCACCGCAGCGTCGAGCAATACCGTACCTTGCGTGGCCAATTCCCCCTTGGTGGGTGGCCACCAATGGTCACGGGCCGCAATGAGCCGATTTGAGCCCAGGTAGGCTTTGACCTTCGCATTGCCGGGCTGCTGCGCATGAAGAGCCTGAAGCTGGGTGAAGGCTTTTTCGTGTGCTTCGGCATTGCCTTGCACGCCTTGAAAATGCAGGTTTTTAGCGTTTTCGAAGGGCGATACGGGCCCTTGCGAGCCGCTGCCGCTGGAGGTGGACTGGAACAAGATCGGCGGGGGCTGACTGTTGGACCGCTGGCACGCTGCGAACCCCAGGGCTGAGAACATCAGCAACACGAAAGCACACCGTACGCGTGAAAAACCAAGGAAAGATGCGGTCTGATGCGGCATGGTCGTATCCTACTAAGGGCTTAAAATCAGGGTTCGTTGGGGTTTGCCCTGCCTAACGTCGGCGTGAGGGGGCATGTACTGGTCGCGGCTGGACGTGAGGCCTAAGCTGCGTAACGCGATCGGCCATTCTGCCGATCCCTCTGGTGATATCGGTTTATGAGCAAGCGGATTGTGATCATTGGTGCAGGCCCGGGCGGTTTGGCTTCGGCGATGCTGTTGGCCAAGGCTGGGCTGGACGTCACAGTGCTTGAACGCCGAGACCAGGTGGGCGGCCGAACGTCCACCTTGCATGCCCCCACGGACTGCGGTACCTTCAAATTTGACCTCGGCCCGACTTTTTTTCTCTACCCCGCAGTGCTCGAAGAGATCTATGCCGCTTGCGGAATGAACCTTCACGACACCGTCGATCTCCGACGACTCGACCCTCAATATCGTTTGATTTTTGAGAATGGCGGCACCCTGGCGTGTCGGCCTGACATTGAGGACATGGCCCGGCAGGTCGGCCGCCTGTGCCCCGCGGATACCGAAGGGTTCCGCCGCTATGTGCGGGATAATCGCAATAAGTTTGAGGCGTTTCGGCCCATCCTCCAGCGACCCTGGGAGCGGGCGTCCGACCTGCTTGACCCCACCCTGGGCAAGATGTTGCCCCTGGTTCGTCCCTGGGCCAGCGTGGACCGGGACTTGAAGCGATTTTTCAGTGATGAGCGCGTCCGTCTCGCCTTTTCCTTCCAGGCGAAATATCTGGGCATGAGCCCGATGAAGTGTCCCAGCCTGTTCACGATTCTGAGCTTTCTTGAATATGAATACGGCGTGTGGCATCCGATCGGCGGATGCGGTGCGGTCAGCGATGCCATGGCTGACGCAGCACAGGAACTCGGCGCGAAAGTCCATCTCAATGCGGAGGTCACCGCCGTCCAAATGGAAGGTCGGCGGTGCACGGGTGTGAAGTACACCACACACCAAGGCCCGTCTGGTAACGCCGAAGAAACACAAATTCTCGACGCCGATGCGGTGGTGATCGGGGCCGACTTCGCCGATGCGATGACCCGCCTGGTGCCCGATGCGTCACGTCGGCGATGGACAGATAAACGCGTCGCGAAAAAGAAGTTTTCCTGCTCTACCTACATGCTTTACCTGGGCGTGGAGGGCGGGATTGATCTGGACCATCACACGATTTTCCTCGCTGACGACTATCCGAAGAATCTGGACGAAATTGAGAATCAGCATGTGCTGAGTGACAATCCGTCGACCTATGTCTGTAATCCCAGTACGACCGATTCAACCATGGCCCCGGAGGGACACACCGCCTTATACGTTCTCGCCCCCGTCACGCATCTGCACGGCAACGTCGATTGGGCAAATCAAAAGGCAGGATTTCGCAAACGGATTTTCGGCCAACTCGCCAAACTTGGACTCGATGATCTTGAGTCCCGCATCGTGTATGAACGAGAAATGACTCCCGAAGGCTGGCGCGATGAGCTGCGTGTGTTTCGTGGCGCGACCTTCAACCTCGCCCACAATCTCACACAGATGCTCCACCTTCGGCCGCGGAACCGCTTTGAAGATCTGCAGAACGTCTACCTCGTCGGCGGTGGGACACACCCCGGCTCCGGATTGCCGGTGATTTACGAAGGCGCCCGAATTTCCGCACGACTGTTGTGTGACGATCTCGGCGTGGACGCTCAGTGGATGGCCCCTCCGCCGGCTGAGAAAGCAACGCCTTGGGACCAGCCAGCCGAAGTGGCAGCCGCGACGGCGGGTGGATAACACGGCCGACGCGTTACCCGCAGGCAGATGCGCTCGGTTGTCAATGGCCGTTACGCTGACCAACGCGTATGACAGACCCCGTTGCCTTGGACGACACACTCATTATCGCCCGGCTGGCGCAAAAGCAGTGGGCCGCCCAGCCCCTGTGCGATCGCGTGGCGGTCGTCCGTCGATTCCGCCACGCGCTGGCCATGCAGGGCGAAGCGGTCGCAATGCGGGTGACCGAGGCGTTGCCCACGCGTCGCGAAGTTGCCGAAACGATGACCGCTGAGGTGATCCCGCTGGCCGCTGCAGCAAAGTGGCTGGAACGCTCGGCGGGGGCAATACTGCAGTCACGCACAGCAGGTATGTGGGGTAGGCCCGTGTGGTTGATGGGCTGCCGATCGCAGGTGCGGAGGGCAGCGTGGGGGGTGGTGGGCGTCATCGGACCGGGCAATTATCCGCTGATCCTGCCGGGCGTCCAGGTGCTCCAGGCCTTGACCGCTGGCAACGCGGTCGTCCTCAAACCCGGCCGAAATGGAACCGCCGCGGCAGAGGCTCTCAGAGATTTGCTGGACAACGCCCGACTACCCGCTGGGCTGTTGACGGTGCTCAATGAAGACCTCAGTGCGTCCAAGGCGCTGCTTGAACCGCGTGAATACCCGCAGCAAGGCCTACTCCAAGGCCGGATCGACAAGGTCATCGTGACCGGATCCTCCGCGACCGGCCGGGCGGTGCTGGAAGCATGCGCACGAACGCTAACGCCTGCGTCGCTGGAGCTGTCCGGCGTGGATGCCGCATGGGTGCTGCCCGGTGCCGAGCGGACGCCAGGCCTGAACCTCATCGCCGACGCGCTGGTCTGGGGCATCACGCTCAACAGCGGGGCCACGTGCATCGCGCCCCGACGGGTCATGGTGCATGCCTCGATACACGCCGCTCTGATCGATGCCATGGTCAAAAAGTTGCAAGAGTGCCATACAGTTGACACTGCCATGTGGTATCCGGGGGCAGTGCAAAAAGCGCGCGACGCGATTCGTGACGCCACACAGCGCGGCGCAACCGTGCTTTGGCCCCACGATTCACACCTGCATGACCCGGTCCCGCCGGGCCCCATCGTCATCACCAACGCTGCGACGGACATGGCCCTGATGCGCCAAGACACCTTTGGACCAGTCCTGGCCATCACCCCATGGCGGACCCCGCAGGACGCCCAAACCCTCGACGCGGCCTGCCCCTACGCCTTAAACGCCAGTGTCTTCGGGCCACCCCGCGACGCCACCGCCTTCGCTGAACAACTCAACGTCGGCGGCATCACGATCAACGACCTCATCGCTCCCACCGCCGACCCCCGCCTGCCCTTCGGAGGCTCCGCAGCCTCAGGATACGGCGTCACCCGAGGGCCCGAAGGATTGATCGCCATGACCCGCCCGCAGGTTCTCATCCAACGACGCGGCCGGCTTCGGCCCCACTACGACCCCTCGGGACCCCAGGCCAGCACCCTCTTCAACCATTTCTTAAAACTCACCCACGCCCCACGCTTCACCGACCGCCTCAAAAGCTTCACCAAGCTGATCAAGGCAGCATCCCAATCGAAGTAACACGACGCTAGATCTCCTAAGCCCCAAACCCAGCGGGGCAAACAAGTCGCTGCTCCACCGCGGTCAAATGAATAGATTAAGCAGGAGGAGTATCTGGCAGATCCGCACGTAACGGGCAACACCAAAGCCGACCTCTACACGGTGTCGGTCCTGCCCTGGCGGAGCGAGGCGTTGGCCGCCGCCCTATGGCTGGCCAACTTCACCAACCCCAACACGAAGCGAGCCTACAAGCAGGACGTGGAAGCCTTCATCGGCTTCGCAGGTGTCGAGTCGGCCGAGGACTTCCGCCTGGTTACCGCGGCCCACGTCATCGCGTGGCGGGACACGCTCACCGCGTCCGGGCTTGCCGCCGCCACCATCCAGCGGCATCTATCCGCCCTCTCATCCCTGTTTGCTTATCTGTGCGATCAAAACGCCGTCACCGTCAACCCGGTGACAGGCGTCAAACGGCCGTCGGCCGAGGCCAACATCGGCAAGACGCCCGCCCTATCCGACGCCCAAGCGAAACGGATTCTCGACGCTCCAGAAGGCGACGGCATCAAGGCCCAGCGTGACCGGGCCATCTTGGCCACCTACCTGTACCACGGCATCCGTCGATCAGAGCTGGTCACGCTCCGCGTGAACAGCATTACCGAACGTCGAGGCGTTGCCCACTTCACCATCAAGGGCAAAGGCTCCAAAACCCGCTACATCCCGGCTCATCCTCACGCCTTGGAAACCATCGCCGACTATCTCGACGAAGCCGGCCACGGCGAAGATCCCAGCGCCCCACTCTTTCAGCCTGTCAGCAACAACACCCAGAGCCGCGATCGCAAGCCCATCACAGGCGACGGCGTGTTCCGGATGCTCAAGAGCTACGCCAGCCAAGCCGGAATCCGGCTCGATGCCTTGTGCCTTCACTCGCTGCGTGCCACCGCCGCCACCAACGCGATTGAGAACGGGGCACCGCTGAATCGCGTGCAGGAAATGCTAGGCCACGCCAACATCAGCACCACACGAATGTATGACCACTCCAAGAGTCGCCCGGCCGACTCGCCTATCCACCGGATCAGGTATTAGCAAGTTGGGCAGGTTTCCAGCATGCCGGCTGTTTTTTGGGGTCAGCAGCGTCAACAGCCTTGACATCCACATCTTTATTTTCGCCTTGGCAAGCATCACAATGTGCCTGATAAGGGGCGGCAGAATAGCCGCAAGCACCACCATCAAGAGCGTGCAATTTGTTCGTTCACAGCCGGATCTAGCATTGGACTGGTCGCAGTCGTCAGACGTACCCTTTTGGCACCAGCCCTGGTCGGTGGGTTTAGACAAGCCACACCCGCTTGCTAGTACGCAAAATCTTTACGGCGCAGAGTGTTTAGAACTTGTCACCTTCAGCCTCCACGTTACGGCCCCCGTCGGGCTGCATTCTGAACTGGATTGGACCGGCAGAAATATATTCTACGCCCTCTTCCGCGGTTCTTATATCTAGTCGGTTAGTGAAAAACAAGATGCCATAGAATCCATTGATTTTGACGTAATAATGAGGGGCGTAACCGAGGTTGTAGTAGTCCTCTACAAGCTCTTTCGCACTGATGACGATTTCTTTTGTATAACCATCTTTAGGTGCCTCCCGCAAAAACTTTGCGAGCACTGGCTCATCGCCAGCCACGCTTTGCGGCACATGAATGAATCCACCATCGTCCCCCGTGTACGTCAACCGGATCACTTCCGGGAAGCTCCATGCGAGGGGACGGGCGTTGACTCTCGTGAGCATGAAATGCTTGGTCTCGAATCCCGTTCCGTCTTCACGGATGGGTGCGGACACGACGACACCGGGCGGTAGCTCTTTTAGTTCCTCGGCATCTGCGTACTCAAGAAAGCTCAAGGCTTTTGCAGTTTGCGTCGACTTCTCCATCAAGCCCTCTCGATACGTAAACAACGTCCCCGCCCCGTCCAGTGTGTAGTGGATCTGGTCTCGTAGGTCATGCATGGGCACCGGATTGATGCGTTGTTCCAGCTGGATCACGTACCCCGTCTCCACAACTTCGGGGCGTTCGACCTCTTCCCCTTCCGTTTTGCGTTTGACGCGGTCGCCGATATCGCGGTACGACTGAGCGATCGAGTGCCGCTCTCGATGGTGTCCGGGTGCGGAAACGGTAAGGTCGATCTTGAACACCCGGCCGGCCTGGATCACGAACCTTCCGTCTTCAGCTACATCGACGGTTTTGCTCTCAGATGTTTTCAGCCCCCAGCCGTGACTGTCCACCCGCGACTCCGTATAAGTGACAAGCAGGTCTTCGATCGGCTCCCCTCCTTCCGAGACGATGCGGCCTTCCACACGCAAGCTTCCCTCGGAAGCTTCTTTAAGCGTAGACTGGGCGCAGGCGTTAGTTGACAAAGTTAAAGTACTACTCAAGAATAGAGCTAAGAACAGGGGCATTGGTTCTCTCAAGTTTGCAAGTTAACGCAGGGAAGGCGGCCCAATCACGATAGGCGCTTCGGGCGGGCCACCGCCACGCGCACCTGCTAAAAATTCTGTGTACCAATTTCTGATTGTCCGCAAAGGTAGCTCCTTGTGGTCTCCGTGCTCATGGTTGCGCCATCCCGTAGCGGGCCGTCCAATGGGAGTAGCGGTACTATTGAAGTTGAGAAGCTCGGCACTAATAGGCAGTAACTTCCCATCTGTCGCGGGATTGGCTCCTGTTCCTAAAGGCAACCCGATATCCACTAGCGTGTAGTCTAGCCTCCAGTGGGGGTTGTTGCCGTCCGCCAAGAGATTCGGTACGGCATACGCCAATGAGTTTGTAGCCACATCGGCACCCCCTTCTTCAACTGAAGAGACAGGTGCCCGGTCACGATCTGCGTGTAGCTTCTCGTCATCAAACCCACGCAGGTTGGATCCGAGTCTAGGCCATGCATGTACTTGCGATGAATTGGGGAAGATAAGGTGTCAGACACCTATTTCGCCCGGAGGGTTGACGCTGCTAGCTACCGCGATCACGTGCTCAATTGGGTGGGGCACAGGGGCTCCGACACCTATTTCACCCATCGTAGCCGAGTCTGGCACGTCCAACAACTCGCAGTGGTCGGCGGCGAACGAGACGGCCAAGGAAGATGTGATGGCGGGCTGGCCGGATGATGATGCGTCGCCGGTGACGAACAGCAACGACCTCACCACGGCACCGAAATTGATATACGACCCCCACTTCGCCCAGTTCGTTGAGTTCGTAAAGACCGGCCGACATGACCTGTGGGTCCGCAGCTCCTGGACCGCCGCCGACTGGAACAACCCGTTCCACGGCGGGCTCATCGGGGTTGGTTTTAGGTGGTGACGACCAACGCAGACTATTTTGAAGAGGGGATATGAAAAAAGCCCAGGGATGGCTATCCCTGGGCTTTGGGTTGTTTGGGTTCAAATCGAGTGATTAATCCTCGAAGTCGTCGCCTTCGACGAAGCCGACGAGCTTTCGGCTGCGGACGGGGTGTTGAAGCTTACGGATGGCTTTGGCTTCCACCTGGCGGACGCGTTCGCGGGTGACCTTGAAGATGCGGCCGACCTCTTCGAGGGTGTAGGTGTAGCCGTCGCCGATGCCGTAGCGGAGCTTGATGATTTCGCGCTCGCGGTAGGTCAGGGTCTTGAGTACCTGCTCGATGCGCTGTTTGAGCATATCGCTGGTCGCGGACTCGGTGGGGTTCGCAGCGGACTCGTCTTCGATGAAGTCGCCGAAGTAGGAGTCTTCGCTTTCACCCACCGGGCGGTCGAGCGAGATGGGGTGTCGGCTGATCTTCATGACCCGCCGAGCCTCGACCACGGGCATGTCGGCAGCTTCGGCGATCTCTTCGATGGTCGGCTCACGGTTGAGCTTCTGCAGCAGGTTTTTCTGAATATTGCGCAGCTTGCTCATCGTTTCGATCATGTGCACCGGGATGCGGATCGTGCGGGCATGATCGGCGATGGCTCGGGTGATGGCCTGACGAATCCACCAAGTGGCGTACGTTGAAAACTTGTAGCCCCGCTTGTACTCGTACTTGTCGACCGCACGCATGAGCCCGGTATTGCCTTCCTGAATGATGTCCAGGAACGACAGGCCACGGTTGCGGTATTTCTTGGCGATCGAGACGACCAGGCGAAGGTTTCCGCCTGAGAGGTCACGCTTGGCGGATTCGT
Organism: uncultured Phycisphaeraceae bacterium; assembly: GCA_963799465.1. Taxonomy (GTDB): domain Bacteria; phylum Planctomycetota; class Phycisphaerae; order Phycisphaerales; family Phycisphaeraceae; genus JBCCOW01. The sequence goes on from CAWCXG010000001.1 coordinate 129,317, forward strand.
ATTCGTCGAAGATGCGGGTGACTTCGTGAACCTTGGACTTGAGCGTCTCGGGCTCTTCGAGCACCAGAGAACGCAGGCCTTGCAATTCTTCGTTCATGACCATGAGGTCTTCGGGATCGTAACGGTCGGGGTACTGCTCGGCGCGGACGATTTCTTTTTGCAGTTCCGCCATTTTGTCGCTGATGCTGCGAAGCTTTTTGAGCAGCGGCTGGACCCGACTGGTTCGCAGCGAGCACTCTTCAACCAGCGTGGCCATTTTTCGACGACGCAGGGTGATGCGGTCGTGGGTGTCCTGGATCATGGTTTTGCTTTTGCGGCCGGGCGCGTCGAGCTGTTCCCAATCCAGGCGGTTCATTTCCAGCAGACGCTTGATGGTTTTGAGGTTGCTGGGGATCCGCTCGGCGATCTTTTCCTTGGCGTTTTCCTCGGCGGTGGAGATTTTCATGGTGCGGTCGAACGGCAGGTCGCCGTCGTGCACCATTTCGAGCGTCTCGACGGTCTGAGTGATGGCGTAGTCGTTTTGAAGCAGACGGCGGCGGAAGATGTACCGCATGGTCTCGATCTTCTTGGCCAGGCGGATTTCTTCATCGCGGGTGAGGAGCGAAATCTCACCCATCTGCGTGAGATACATCCGCACTGGGTCATCGATTCGCTTGTGACTTCCTTCGGCGAGCGCTTTGACGAGTTCCTCGCGCGCCTGCTCGCTGGTCATCGTGGGGGTGGCGTCGCTGTCGTGATCATTTTCGTTGTCCGAGTCTTCTTCGTTGTCGTTATCGCTGTCGCCGTCGTGATCGGGATCGTGGTCGTCGTCGTTCTCAGCGGCTTCGTGGGCGACCGCTTCTTCGTCGATTTCAGGACGCTGCTGGGCCGCTCGCTCGGCGGCCTTGATGGCCAGAGCTTCTTCGAGGGGCAAGGGACGGGGGCGGCCGGGATGCACTGCGGCAAGGCCGTGGCGGCGCAGGTCGGGCTCGGTGATGAGCTCGAAGCCGTAGGCGATCATCATTTGGTGCAATTCGTCGAGCTTGTCGGGATCGACATATTGATCCGGCAGCAGCGCTACGAGCTGGTCAAAGGTGATGAATCCCTTCTGGGCACCGTAGGACATGAGCTCGAAAATAGCGGGTTGCAGTTCGTGATAGGGATTGGTGCTGAAAGCCAAAGGGTTACGCTCCAAGGGGTTATGGCCAGGTGGGTTCGTATCGGCCTAGAGGTCTAAGCATGACCGACAAATCAGGGAAGTCAAAGTGTTTTGTTCAACGCTTTCGCAGGCAAGGCATGATCGGGGGGGGCAGCGCGGAGTTGCTGCAAGCGACGCAAGGCGTCGGGGGGGTGTGTTACTGTCGGTTGTCCGGGTGAATCGACATCATTGCGACGCAAACACTCGGCAGCGCCACGCAGCAGGCTTTCCGACGCACGCTTCTCAGGAGCTGCAAGCTCTGCCTCACGTTCGGCATCGACCCAGACCTGCCCAACCTCGTCACTGCCCGAACGGCCCTGCTCCTGCAGGTCCGCGAGAAGGTCCGCCAGGGCAATGGTAGGCGCGTCAACCAGATAGTCGTAGAGCCAGGCGTATGCCTTGCGATGCAAAAGCGTACGAAATCGCGCGGGATCCACCGCTTCATCCAGGGATGCACCGTCCTCCAGTTCGAGTGTCAGTAAATCCGGATAACGCAGGAGCACGCCGATCACCTGCCGCTCCGCAAGCACCACGCCCCGCGGCACTGCTGCGAGCGCTGCGACCGCTGCGTCTTGCGGAATCGGCATATACCGATCTTCCTGACTCTCATCATCCAGCACCGAAGCCGCGTAGTCCTCGTCGTGGGGCGACCAGCGATCATCAGCATCACCCGGCGTGGTCTGAGGCGAATTCCGTGTGGTCGCGCTTGAAGAAGTCGGTAAACGTGAACTGGCTGAAGCCTGTCGACGCTGCTGCTGCTGCCGGCGTTGCTGCTCGCGGGTCTGTAACTGCTGAGCGATGGCCGCTGGACTGAGCTTGAGCAGACCCGAAAGCTGCTGGATAATCAGGTTGCGTCGCAGGTCTCCGGTGCGGGCAAAACCCAAATTGGCCAAGCGGGTGAGAAAGGCCTCGGCTGTGGTCTGTTGGCCGGTGATACTGTCGGACGCCGTGAGTTCGCGCTGCGCCGCTTCAAAAACGTAGGTCAACGCGTCCTTCGCCTGCCGAACCGCCTGATCCCACGCGTCGAGCCCATGCTGACGCAGAAACTCATCGGGATCACCACCCTGTGGAAGCACGGCAATCGCGACGTCAATATCTGCGGTGAGAAATAATTCGATCGCACGGTCGGCTGCCTTCTGACCCGCTGCGTCGCCGTCGAGAATCAGGACTGCCTTCTCCGCGTACCGCCGAAGCTCTCGCGCGTGTTTCTCGGTTAACGCGGTGCCCAACGCCGCCACGACGTTGGTCGCACCGTATTGGTGGCAGGCGATCACGTCGGTATAGCCCTCGACAATGATCGCGAGATGTCGATCGATGATGGTCTTCTTCGCCAGATCGAGGCCATACAACGTGGACGATTTGTCGAACAAAGGCGTTTCAGGAGAGTTCAAGTATTTCGGTTCATCTTCCTCGCGCAGCTTTCGGCCGCCGAACGCGATCGGGCGACCAATCGAGTCACTGATGGGAAAGACGAGCCGATGTCGCAGGGCGTCGTAGTGCGTGCCGTTGTCGCGTTTCTTGATCAGTCCCGCCGCTTCCAGATCCGCGATTGGCCAACGCTCTTGCCGCGCCGCCAAGGCAAGTGTCTCCCACCCATCGGGGGCATAGCCAAGATTGAATCGTTCGATCACGTCTGCGGTCACGCCCCTCCGCTCGAGATAGCCGCGGGCCTCAGCCCCGACCGCTGGGTCTCTGAGCATGGCCTGGAAGAAGCCCAAGGCCCGGCCGTTGATCTCGGTCAATCGCTTGCGAGGCCTAGGCCCCTGCCCTTCACGGTCGCCCCGTCGCGTGAGCTCAATCCCCGCCCGCTCCGCCAACATCACCAACGCTTCGCGAAACTCCAGCTTGTGGTATCGCATTACGAAATCAAAACATGAACCTCCCGCCCCGCACACAAAGCATTTGAAGATCTGCTTTTGCGGGCTCACCATCATCGACGGGTTGCTGTCGTCGTGGAATGGGCAAAGGCCCGCGAACTCACGACCCTTGGGCCGCAGGCTCACGTGTTCACCCACCAGGCGGACCAGATCGGTCGCTTGGCGGACATTATCTCGATCGGCCCCGAAGGACGTGCTCATGGGCGTCGCAAAAACAAAGGCGGGAGCATGCGGGAGGCATGCGGTGGGTATCCGCCGGGTCAGCGTGGTTCACGATTCACCGAACGGCCCCAGCCAGGGGCGGTTTCATCGGCAGCGAACAGAACGCATGGTTGGAGACAAGGCTAAGTTGGTGCTGTGCACCAGGCGTCATCAGACATTTTGAACCGATTGGCACGCAAGGTCAAGCTCTGTTGAACAGCGTCCATTGGGTACGGTAACAACCCGGAAGTGTAGCGCGGTGAAGTGAAGTATCACGCGGAGCACGTGACACAAACCACTCAGGCTGAGGCTTCGGGATTGTGCTTATAAACGTACTTTCGCTTGGCAGGCTTGGTGACCAGGCCGTTGCGGATGGCTCGGGTCGAAGCCTTGATTCGCTTCACGCTGCCATCCGCATCGAGCATATTCACAGTCTGAAGATTGGGCATAAACGTTCGCTTGGTCTTGCCGGTGACTTTGGTACCCACGCCGCCGAGGTATTTTTTCTTACCACGGATGGTGTAGGTATTGCCGCTGGTGGTTCGTTTGCCGGTGAAATAACAGACGCGGGGCATGGCGTTTCCTCAAGAGTCCGCCGCAGGAGGCCGACCCGGGATCATCGAATAAAAAGTGCTCAAGCGAACAACCGCCCAAACGGCCAGTCGAGCCGCATAATGTACCTAGGCCGCACGTGTCTTGCAAGACGTCGATCTTTGATGACTGACGCCGGTCGATGCCCCACTTGACCCCCCTGCACTCACCGGGCACAATAAACCCTTCGCCTGCTGGCGATTCCCAGCCTCCTTAGCTCAATCGGCAGAGCAGCTGACTCTTAATCAGCGGGTTCAAGGTTCGAGTCCTTGAGGAGGCATGCCGCGACCATCGTGAGGGCTCACGCAAGTCCCGCCGGGTCGCGCTACTTTTTTTTTATTCTTTGAGGCTGCCGCAAGTCTGCTCGAGCAACTGATGCGCACCCTCTTGTTTGCACAATCGCAAGCAACCTATCCACGACAACTGATCCGCAGCCTTTCAGGTGATCGCAGTCTGCCGAGCGGGTCAGTCCAGCGGGTCGCTTTTAAGTGCAGTACTGAACGATATTTTCAGGTTTTGGAGCGCTTCCGGCCCTTGTCTTCCCCCGTCGCCACTGCCCCTCCCCGACACGGGTATGAACTGTCATCAACGGTCATTTAGCGGTCACTATCACCGCGACACCGTCCGTATTCGCGCCGCACTACCCACTAAAATGCGCAATATTGAACCACATGCTCATGTTGAAGTTGACGGCCCGCGCGCGCCGACATATTGTGTTGGGTGCCAAGAGTGCACCACAACATCTTGTGTCTGTACTAGCAATATGTACTACTCACCGCCTTGACATGAAACCGGCTTCACCGGATGTAGCTTCATGTTTGTGGTGGGTTTACGCGCGATAACCATCCGGACTGACCTGACTCTCAAGACTCAACACAACCAAAAACTAATCTCGATCAAGTTTGCATTTTGGTCGGTATATTGGAAGTATTCACCCTGCAAGGACTGCACGCATGACCGCCATACCCTCCCATACCACATTGGACCCCTCCGTTCCCGTCATCCAGGTCCGAAAGCGCGACGGCAGAACCGTCCCGTTCGACCGTGAATGCATCCTCCAGGCTGTGGAAATGGCCTTCCGTGCCACCTATGACCTGCCGCATCCCGAAGGCCTGGGCGAAGAGCTGCTCAACGAAGTCCAGCGGATCACTGCAGGCGTCGTAGCGGAGCTGGATTTCGAAGCCGCGCGGCGGCAGGCGGTTGACGTTGAAGGGATCCAGGATCTGGTCGAGAACCAGTTGATGCTCGCTGGCCAGTTCATGGTGGCCCGGAATTACATCGTCTATCGCGAAGATCGCAGCCGTGAACGGGCCCTGCGCGGCGCGGCGGCGAAGGATAAAAAGACCTTCAAAGTCAAGATGCCTGACGGTTCAACCCGCCCGCTGGACACCCACGTTGTCAAACGGCGCATCTTCGAGGCCTGCCTGGGTCTGCCCGAATGCAAGCCTGACGATTTGCTCAAGGACATCCTCGTCAGCCTTTATGACAACATCACCCTGGCCGACCTGGATAAAGCGCTGATCATGGTGTCGCGTTCCCGCATTGAGCGTGAGCCGAGCTACAACCAGGTCGCCACCCGGCTGGTGTTGCACACGCTGTACGACGAGGCCCTGGGCCGTGATCTTCCCCAGCCCGACTATGCGCCCGCCCCGCTGTTTGCCTCCGAAGAAGAGCAGGACCCGTTCATCGACGCTTACCGCCGACGCTTCGCCGCCGCTCTGCAGGATGGTATGGACGCTGACCTGATCGATCCCGCCTTGCTCACCTATGACCTGAGTCGGCTTGCCGAAGCCCTGCAGCCGATCCGCGACCGAGACTTGCAGTACCTTGGGGCCCAGACGCTTTACGACCGCTACCTGCTGCACATCGAAGGCCGACGCATCGAAACGCCTCAGTTTTTCTGGATGCGTGTAGCCATGGGCCTGAGTCTGAATGAAGATGACCGCGAGGCCCGAACGATCGAGTTCTACGAACTGCTCTCGACCTTCCGCTTCGTCAGCGCCACCCCCACACTGTTCAACTCCGGCACCCTGCACCCCCAGCTTTCCTCGTGCTACCTCTCCACTGTCGGCGACGACCTGACGAGCATCTTCAAAGCGGTCAGCGACAACGCTCATCTTTCCAAGTGGGCCGGCGGCCTGGGCAACGACTGGACCGCCATCCGTGCCACCGGCGCGCACATCAAAGGTACCAACGGCAAATCCCAAGGCGTGATCCCGTTCCTCAAAATTGTCAACGACACCGCACTCGCGGTGAACCAGGGCGGCAAGCGAAAGGGAGCCGTGTGCACCTATCTCGAAACCTGGCACCTCGATATCGAAGAGTTCATGGAACTGCGTAAGAACACCGGCGATGACCGGCGACGCACCCACGACATGCACACTGCCAACTGGATCCCCGACCTGTTTATGAAACGCGTCGCGGCCAACCAGCCCTGGACCCTCTTCTCCCCCGACGAAGTGCCCGACCTGCACGAAACCTACGGCAAAGACTTTGAAACGCGTTACGCCGCCTACGAAGCTGCCGCCGAGCGTGGCGAGCTGCGTCAGTTCCGCAAAATCGACGCCCTGACGTTGTGGCGGAAAATCCTGTCCATGGTCTTCGAGACCGGCCACCCCTGGATCACCTTCAAAGACCCCTCCAACCTGCGTTCGCCCCAGGACCACGCCGGCGTCGTGCACAACTCCAACCTGTGCACCGAGATCCTGCTCAACACCTCCGCCGACGAAACCGCTGTCTGCAACCTCGGCTCGGTCAATCTGCGTGTCCATACCAAGCCCGGGCCCGACGGCGGCCTGGACCGCGAACTCATCGCCGACACCATCAAGACCGCCGTGCGGATGCTCGACAACGTCATCGACATCAACTTCTACCCCACGCCCGAAGCGAAAAACGCCAACACCCGCCACCGCCCCGTCGGTCTGGGCATCATGGGTTTCCAGGACGCGTTATTCATCCAGCGGATTCCCTACGGCAGCGACGCCGCCGTCGAGTTCGCCGACCAGTCCATGGAGCTCATCAGCTACCACGCCATCGCGGCGTCGTCCCAACTTGCCGCCGAGCGCGGTGCCTACTCCAGCTACCCCGGCTCAAAATGGGACCGCGGCATGCTGCCCATCGACACCCTCGATCTGGTCGAACATGAGCGCGGTGAAGCGTTGGACGTCGATCGCTCCTCAACGCTTGACTGGACGTCCGTACGGCAGGCGGTCGCCGCGCACGGCATGCGGAACTCCAACGTCATGGCCATCGCACCCACCGCGACCATCTCCAACATCGCCGGCTCTTACCAGTCCATCGAGCCCACCTACCGCAACCTGTTCGTCAAGTCCAACCTGTCCGGCGACTTCACCATCGTCAATGAATACCTGGTCAACGACCTCAAAAAACTCGACCTTTGGGACGAGGCCATGATCGACGACCTGAAATACTACGACGGCTCAGTGCAGGAAATCGACCGCATCCCCGACGACCTCAAACGGCTGTACGAAACCGCCTTCGAAGTCGACGTGGTCAAGCTGATCGACGCCACCGCCCGTCGGCAGAAGTGGATCGACATGGGCATTAGTTTCAACCTCTACATCGCCAAAGCCTCTGGCAAAGCACTCAACGACATGTACTTCGCCGCGTGGCGTAAAGGCCTCAAGACGACCTACTACCTGAGAAGCCAGGCTGCCACGCAGATCGAAAAGTCCACCAGCGATGTAAACAAACGCGGTGCCCAGCCCCGCTGGATGAAGTCCAAGTCCGCCAGCAACACCGTCGTCGCAGACAACAAGCCCACCGAAACCCCCGCCGCTCCCGTCCGAGCCGCTGCCGTCATCAACCGCCCCACCGACAACGACCAAGGCCCCGACCTTACCAACACCCCCCCCGCCGACAACGCCTGCTCCATCGACAACCCCGACTGCGAAGCGTGTCAGTGAAATAGTGGACCGCGAAGCTGCAAAGAACGCGAAGGGAAGGAAGGCACGCAGGCAAAATTGCAAAATTGACATCGCAGCTGTCGGCTTCAAATAAAACCAAGAGAAGGCTTGGCCAAAACCGGACCCGACGCTCCCGTCAATTTCGATGCAATCGCATGCCCAATTTTGAAATTAACGCAGGTCGAAAAATGCAGGATGCACGCAACAATCTCGACCGAACGATGAAACATCCTATTCAGATTAATCTCGGTTCCCCTTGGCGTCCTTCGCGTCTTTGCGGTTCCACCCGACCCCATGCAACCCCACACAAGGAAGTGAAACCATGAGCTGCTGCGATACCACCGAATCCAAACCCTACGACCTGTCCAAACGCATTGATGTCAATGCCAAACGGCTGATCGACTGCAAAGCGGTCGATGTCAACCAACTCTGTCCCATCAAATACGAGTGGGCTTGGGAGCATTACATCAACGGCTGCGCCAACCACTGGATGCCCACCGAAGTGTCCATGCAAAAGGACATCGAGCAGTGGAAGTCCGGCATGTTTTCCGAGGCCGAGCGGCTGGTCATCATGCGTAACCTCGGCTTCTTTGCCACCGGCGAATCACTGGTGGGCAACAACATTGTCCTTGCGATCTTCAAGCACCTGACCAATCCCGAATGTCGTCAGTATGTACTGCGCCAGGCGTTTGAAGAAGCGATCCATACGCACACCTTCCAGTACATCTGCGAGAGCCTGAACCTCGACCAGCGCGAAATCTTCAATATGTATCACGAGGTGGACGCGATTGCAGGCAAGGATGACTTCGTCATGTCCTTGACCAGCGACGTGATGGACGATCATTTCAAGCCCGACACGCTGGAGAACAAGCAGAAGTTCATGAAGAACCTTGTCGGCTTCTACGTCATCATGGAAGGGATCTTCTTTTACTCCGGCTTCGTGATGATGCTGTCCTTCCACCGCCGCAACCAGATGGTGGGCATCGGTGAACAGTTCCAGTACATCATGCGGGACGAGTCGATCCACATGAACTTCGGCATCGACCTGATCAACGGTATTAAGGCAGAGAACCCGGAGATTTGGACACCCGCCTTTGAAAACGAGCTGATCGCCATGATCGACCAGGCTGTGCAATACGAGATTGCCTACGCTGCAGACTGCCTGCCCGACGGCGTGCTGGGTCTCAACGCGGAACTGTTCGTCGAATACGTGCAGTACATCGCTGACCGCCGCCTGGAACGCATCGGCCTGCCCAAACAGTACGGCAGCCGAAACCCGTTCCCCTGGATGAGCGAGACCATCGACCTGGCCAAAGAGAAGAACTTCTTCGAGACCCGCGTGACCGAGTACCAGTCCGCTGGCCAACTCGAGTGGTAAGTCGGCCCCACGTCTCGCAATAACTGTTAATTACCCGAAGCCCACAGATTCAATCTGTGGGCTTTTATTTGCCCTTCAGTCGGCAGCGATGGTGAATTGCTGCTGTGTATCCCCGTTGATATTGCCCGCGAGAATCTGAAACTCCCGATCAGGGCGGGCCTCGACGTGGCCGTCGCCCATGAGGAAATTACCGCTGTTGAGGTGGCGGAGCTGATATTTGGTGCTGTCGGTTCGGCTGCCGGACCATTTGACGGCCCACTTGGGTGTGCCCGCGGAGGCATCGGTGGTGCTGGTGCGGGTGTAGCCGTTCTTATCGCCGTACTGCTCGACGATGCCGATGGTGTCGCTGGGTTGAAGCATTTCTTCAGGCGTGGCGGTGCCGGTGAAATGGCCTCCGGCCGGGCCGGACGAGCCGCCCATCATGCGGCTGTTTCGACCGTATCCCATCGCCAGGCCGTAGACGCTGTGCGGGTTGGTGTTGTTGCCTGAGCTGACAGCTTCAGGGCAGACCGTATCGAGCTGGCTTTGAAACGTGGTGAGTTTGCTGTTGTAAAGAAAGTCATTATCCGGCGCGACGCCTGACTTCGCCAGCTCCGTCATCCAGTTGGTGTTGTACGCTCCCGCAGACGACCAGCCGCTATTGCTGTAGGCCAAAGGGAGTTCGCCGGTGTCGGTGGCCTGGACAAAGAGCATCAGTCCCATTTGTCGCATGTGATTCTTGCAGACGACATCCCGCGCGGAAGATCGCGCGTTTTGAAGCGTGGGTAGCAACAACGCAATCAACAGCGCAATGATGCTGATGACCACCAGAAGTTCGATGAGGGTGAAGCCTTTACGCATCATAATCCAGCCTTTGCGAATGAAACGAAATGAATGAATCACGAGCTAAATCCGTCCCAGCCGTTCAAGGCTGGGACGGAGGGGAGGGATACAAGATCACACCTCACGGCGACGTCGGCCGCCGAGCATGCAAAGTCCGCCAAGGGTCAACAACGCCAGTGATGCGGGCTCAGGGATCGGTGTCGATGAAACGGTTAACGAACTCATCCGCCAGTTCCAGTTCGCAGCGGATGATCCGTCCGGCGAAACGCTTAAGCGCAGGGTTTCGGCACCAACTGCGACATTTCCGGTGATTGAAATGCTGCTGTATCCGTTAGGATCTACCGAGCCGGAACCTGATTCGCCAGAAATGACCGTATCGGTGCCGTCCAGTTGCTCAGCAGTCAAATCGGTATCAAAGCTGGTCTGGCTGAAAAAGAATTCGACTTCGTACGCAGTGCCGGCCAGTAAGGAGCTGATGTCGATATCGAACTGCAGGCTGATACCATTGGCGGCGGCGTCGTACTTATTGAGCCAGGGCCCTACGTCGGCCGCTGAAGCTGCCAGTGGGCCATCACCATCGGTCCACGATCGATCGATATGGGCAACGTTACCGCTTCTCCAGCCACCGTTGGCATTGTTGGAGATCGTGCCACCGACTTCACTAAAGGAGATGGACGTAATCGGATTCAGCTTCTGCACCTGGTTGCTGGACGGATTGCCGTTTGCATCCCAGGTCAGCCAGCCGAGCGTGCCCTCGGCGGTCAAGTCGATGACTGAAGCGTCGGTGTAGGCATTGGCATTACCGGTAACGATCACCGAACCCAGAGCGGGCGAGGCGGTCAGCGTCATGAGGCTGGCAGCCGTGCCTGAGAGACACAGATAACGATTTGTACGCGTCAAACTGAACATATGATTCAATCTCCATTGAGAGGGTTAAGAAACAGAACGAGACTAAGACGAGATCGCAGGGATCCCCACGAAAGGGACCGCAGAGGGTTTGAGATTCTTGAGAGGGGCCTTGATTCTTTGCAGCAGCGCCCGCGCTGCAGCCATCCCCATGGCGAATTCAGGCAAGACATAGACGTCGTACACCGGCCCTGCGAAAAGCAGGTGGGGCGAGAAGGTCGCGATGTGAAGATCGCGGCCCGGCACGAGGCCGCAGGCATACGCCGCGTTGGCAAATGCGTCTGCTTCCGGAGAGGCGTAGGTCACCACCGCATCCGGGGCGTGAGGAGACCTGAGCAATCGGGTGGCCGCCCCGATGGCATCTCGATCGCAACGGGGCGCGATGGTTGACAAAGGCTCATGGCCCGCCTCCCGCATGGCCGCTTCATACCCAGCCCGCCGATCCATGCGGCTGTAGTGGAGTTCCGAAGCGGATTCGTACAGGCCTGTGAAGTCGGCATACATCACCCGCTCGAAACCCTGTTCGAGGTAACGCTGTGTAGCCAGGCGTGCTCCGCCGAAGTCGTCGATATAAACGCAGTTTTGTTCGCGTTTGGCGTTGACCCACACGGTGGGCATGGACTGCCGTTCAAGCAGTGCCACCATCGCCGGGGGAGCGGCGTGGGTGTAATTCAGAATCATGCCATCGACCATGGCCTGCCCGAGCACCTTGGGCAGATCGTCCTGCGAAGTCAGGCGCTGGTCATCGATGAAGTTGACCGTGAGGTGATAGCCGTGCTCATCGAGACCTTGATGGATTCCACGCAGCATCTCACCAAAAACGGTGCTTTGATGGCTGTGCTGGCTCATGAGCAGCCCGACGGCGTTGAACTTCCCGGTGCGAATCGTCTGGGCGGCGGTATTGCTTCGGTAGCCCATCTCCTGCGCCAGGCTGAGGATACGAGCGCGGGTGGCGGCACTGACACGGGAGTTGTTCTTCTTCCCGCCGTTGAGCACCTTGCTTACGACAGGCACGCTCACGTTCGCAGCTCGGGCTATTTCAGCAGTACTTGCCAATTGATATCACCAAGGGAACAGGCCGCCAGCGATGGTCGCGATACGCCTCGACGATCGACGCCACGCGCAAACAGTGCGATTGACTACAAGATAAGTCAACGCTTAGAGTGTACCCTGACTACAAGATAAGTCAACCTGCGGTAGTATAGGACATCTCATCTCCCAGCCCATCGGATTCCGCATGCAAAATCAGGCTCAAACCATCTCCACCGCACCGGGTCAGCTTGCCGGGCGCTACTTGCTCATTCTGATTGCCGTGGTAATGACCTGTGTCATGTCAGGTGCCCGTGCGGATGCTCAGGATGCGGACGCTGTTTCGTCTGCAGACAGTGGTGCGGAGACTGTGCAGGTCGATTGGTTTGAGGAGATGGGCGAGGGTGGTGTGACCATGATTGCCCTGGGCCTGCTGTCAGTGGCTCTGGGCGCTTTGGTCATCGAACGCGGTGTGATGCTGCGGCGTCGGCGTTTTGTCCCGGCCGGCCTTGTCGGCAAATTGCTGCCGTTGGGGCAACGGGGCGACTGGGCAGAGGTGGAGAAGGCATGCCGGGCTCAGCGCTCGGTCCTGAGTCGGGTGGTGATGTTCGTGGCAGAGCACCGAGGCGCTCCACGCGAGGAACTCGTCGAAGGGGCCGGGGACGTGGCGGCAAGAGAATTGAGTGACGCCGAGCAGCGTCTTTCGGGCATTGCGCTGATTGCAGGGATCGCACCGCTGTTGGGACTGCTGGGCACCATGATCGGCATGATTGAAGCGTTCAAACTGGTCGAGGTCTTCGGCGACGAGGGCGGCGCTTCGATGCTGGCGGGCTCGATCTCTAAAGCGCTGATCACCACGGCGGCGGGTCTGATTCTGGCGATCCCCGCACTGATCGCTCACCATATTTATAAACGTAAAACGCAGCGGATCACCCGCGAACTTGAGGAAGCCATCGAGCGGCTACTCAACGCCTGGCTACTTAAGCCGAAAGCTGAGACGCAGCAAACATCCCCGTCCGCCAAACCTTCGACCGGCACGTCTGCGGCCCCGGCAATGCGTCCCAAAGTCTCGCCTCAGGACCGGGAAACGACGGCATCGTCCGCCGCACCCTGATTTCAGCCGTTGCCCCGCAAACTGTCATGCGACTCCCTAAACCCGCCAAAGAAAGCTCGCCGCCCATACTGCTGTCGCCTTTGATCGACTGCGTGTTTCTGCTGCTGATTTTCTTTCTCGTCACCAGCATGATCAAGCGTTACGAGCGGATGATTCCATTGACGCTTGCAGACCCCACCGCGTCAATCACGCAGACGGTGGAAGAGGATGTCTATCAAATGGCGGTCGGCAACGACGGCCAACTGTATGCAGAGGCAGGTCGGGGGTCATGGGGTTCAATCAGGTTTCAACGTATCGAGGCGGTTGATCCGTTTCTGGATGCCTTGCTGGAGAAAAGTGGCCAGGACCAACCTATTCAAGTGCGCGTCGACCGCGAGGTGCCCTTTCAATCGGTGATTCGATACCAAGACATGCTTGAAAACAGATCGTTTCGCAACGTGCGGTTTCGGGTGAGTGATCGAGGCAGCGAAGTCAGGAGGGACGACTAGATGCGACTTCAACGCGTCACTGAAGAAGATCCTGAAGTTTCCATGTCGCCGCTGATCGACTGCGTGTTTTTGCTGTTGATTTTTTTTCTGGTGGCCACGATGTTTAAAAAGGACAATAAGGACATCGACCTCACCCCGCCTGAGTCTTCGTCGGCGGTGAAGATGCTGGCGGACGACAAGAACCTGGTGCTGGGCGTGGATGCGTCGGGCCAGTTTTTTATGGAAGGCGTACCTTCGACGTTGGGTGAGCTTCACCAACGGCTGCGGGAGGTGTCGCTTGAAGATTCGAGTCGCCAGATTCGGCTCGATGCCGATGCCACGGTTCCGTTCACGCGTGTGGCGGAGGTGCTCAACCTCTGTCAGTTTTATCGATTGACCAACGTAGGAATCCGTACGTATGACGACCGATACAACCGCAAATGACCCGTACGCAGCGGCCCGGCCGCGGTGGTTGACGCCCGCGATCCTCATCGCTGCGGTGGTGCTGCACGTCGTGCTGCTGCTGGCGTTTTTGCCCTGGGCGCAACGCACCATGACGTTTGACCCGGCCGAAGAGGCGGCGCGCACGGAACTGGTCAAGCAGCGCGAACAGGAACGGCTCGACGCCCAGCGTGAACGGCGGGAGCGGGTTCAGCTCAGCGAATCCCAAGCGGAGAAGCTCAAGAAAGAAGAGCAGGACAAGCGGCGGGCCTTGCTTCAAAAGCAAGTGGCCCAGTTGGAGCGGGATCGGTTGGAACTCGAAGCGGTAAGGCGTGAACGCATTGAAGAACTTAAGCAGCGACGCGAAGTGGATGTGGCGGCCATCAAGGTCCGTGATCTTCAGGAGCAAGTCGATGCGGTGAAACGTAAAGCGGGGCAAGTCACACGATTTGAAGCCAAAGATTCCGAGATCGCCGAGGCGGTAAAAAAGGCGCTGGAGAATCTAGATACGGCTGTGCAGGCGATGGAGCAGGAGCCTGACACATACAAAGAATTGGCCCCTGAAGTAGCGAAAGCTGCCGAGGAGGTCAAAGCGGCGGTAGGCGATGTATTTACCGATGAGACACCCAACCACCAGCAGCGTCACCACGCTGCCCGTCTGGGCGAGCAAGCTGACGACTTGAAACAGGCCGCTCAAGCGTTGAGCGAGGGGTTGGACATGGCCGAAATGAATCAAACGCTTGACGCCCAGGACGGTGCCGACGCAAGTGCTCAAGCGTCGGCCGACGCGGCGGGCTCGGAGATGACTCCAGCAGAGCTCTACGAGCAGGCGCGTGAACTCGAGCAGGAAGTCGAGAACACCTTTGGGGACATCAAATCCGCAGAGCGGGCAATGGCTAAGGGCGTGTCGATGGCGGACGCTGCGTCACAGTCGACCCGTAGCACGAGCAATCGTCCTGCGCTGGGCGACGCCTTGGCTGAGCCATCGATCAAGAGCATTGCCGACCTGGACCGCCACCGCGCGGCATTGGATCAGGCTGTGCTGGAAACCCGCGAGATGGCACGCAAGTCAGGCAACCTCGTGCAGCAGGCCAATGGGACGGCCCAGACGCCAGGCTCCATCCCGGGCGGAACGCCTACCGACAAAGCGTCTTCATCCACAAACTACGGACTGGCCCTTCAGCAGGCCGCGCGGGGCGAGAAAGGTCGCGTGGTCAACATGATGCCCTTCATGACGCAGTCCGGCGGAGCGGGGAGCGGCGTGGCGGGGAACGAGGGCTTTATCGCTGCGGGTGATATGGCCGGACTCCTGGACGCCAACGGGATGGTCCTGGCACCCGGCGATATCAACTTGCTCGGGCGTCGCATCCGCATCAATCCCGACACGTTCAGCCGCGAAACACTGCCTGGCCGAATGATCACCGATGATGCCGACCGTCAGGGCTGGCTGTATATCGACACCTGGTATGTCATCGGCCCCTGGGAAAATCACGGCAGGCTCAACCACGAACCGCCCCACCCGCCCGAGCAGAGCATTGATCTCGATGCGGTCTACCCCGACGGCAAGTTCGCCGACCAGCCAGACCACCCGCTCCACACGTTGGCATGGGAGTTTTATCAGTCCGATCAGGTCCGCTGTCAGCCGCCGCAGATTTTCAGCAACAGCACCTACTACGCATACACCGAGGTGTATAGCGATCGAGATCGCGAGGTGTTGTTCACCATCTCCACCGACGACGCAGCGAAGGTCTGGCTGAATGACACGCTGATCTGGGAAGACATCGGCGGCTCGCCCTGGCAGGTCGGTGAAGGATTTCGCCGCGTCGCCTTGCAGCAGGGATACAACCGGCTGTTGGTTCGTATCGCCAACGGCCCGGTCTTCTGCGTGTGGTCCGTGCTGTTTTGCCCGGTGGAACTTGCAGATTGATCCCTGAGAAATGCGTTGAACCGCCTTCGGATCGCTCGGCGCGTGGTAACAGGGTGGCATTGCATACAAGTCGGCTGATCGGTTTATCGGACCTATGAATTGATAGCCGCTCGGCGGCGCGTCGATACATCATTCCAGCCGGCGATGATGTTTAACACCACCGAGTTTGCGCTGTTCCTCGTGGGCGTGCTCGGCCTGTACTACGTGTTGACGTGGCGGGCCCAGAACGTGCTGCTGCTCGCCGCGAGCTACGTGTTCTACGGATGGTGGGATTGGCGATTCTGTGCATTGCTGGCGGTGTCCACGCTGGTGGATTACACGGTTGGCCGATGCATGCCTGGTGCGGGAACGCGAGCGCGGCGGGCCTTGCTTGGCGTGAGCCTGGCCACCAATCTCGGGCTGCTTGGGTTCTTCAAATACTTCGATTTCTTTGTGGACTCTGCGGCGCGGGTGCTGGGCCAGCTGGGGCTTGAGCCCAATGTGCCGCTGCTCACGGTGCTGCTGCCTGTGGGGATTTCGTTCTATACGTTTCAGACGCTGGCGTACACGATTGATATATACCGGGGCAAGCTGCAACCCGAACGCAACGTAGTGGCCTTCGCGTTGTACGTGGCGTATTTCCCGCAGCTGGTGGCAGGGCCGATCGAGCGGGCCCAGCGGATGATGCCGCAACTGCGCCGACCGCGGCGGGTGGATGCGCAAACGATGGGCTCAGGCCTGTGGCTGATCCTGCTGGGACTGTTCAAAAAAATGGCGATCGCGGATGCAGTCGCCCCGCAGGTTCAGGCCTGCTTTGACCTCGCCCAGGACGGCAACGGCTTTTACCTGCTGACCGGGGCGTGGCTTTTCGCGTTGCAGATCTACGGCGACTTTTCGGGCTACACCGACATCGCCCGAGGAGTCTCGCGCCTGCTGGGCATCGAGCTGTGCGAGAACTTTCGCCAGCCTTACTTTGCATCGTCAATTACGGAGTTTTGGCGTCGGTGGCATATTTCGCTTTCGACGTGGCTGCGTGATTACCTTTATATCCCGCTGGGGGGTAACCGTAAGGGGCCGCGGCGAACCTATCTCAACTTGATGCTCACCATGCTGCTCGGTGGGCTGTGGCATGGCGCGGCGTGGACGTTTGTGGTGTGGGGCGGATTGCACGGGCTGTATCTCGCGGCTCACAAAGCGTGGCTGCGCGGGCGTGACCCGGCATACCACGACCCACTGGCATCGTGGCGGGGCTTGTTCACCCGGCTCGTTTTGACCGTCGTGACATTTCATGCAGTCACGCTGGCGTGGGTGTTCTTCCGCGCCCCTGACCTGCCGACCGCCTGGGCCTACGTCACCGGGGTCGTCACACTCCGCGAGGGGCCGGGCTTCGTGGGCGCGGGTGGCATGATGACGGTGATGTTGTACGTCGCGCTGGTGTTGCTGGTGGATTTGCCGCAGGCGCTGACGCGTCGGCATGACGCGGCGCTGGCCTGGCCTTGGCCGATCCGCGGGGCGTTGGCTGGTGTGATGGTGATTTTGATCTTCGTAATGAGCCCGACCGATGAGACGCCTTTCATCTATTTTCAGTTTTGACACCTTGCAGCTGCGCGTGTCGTGGCAGGCGGTGGCCTCGGTGGCGGTGGCGGTAACGCTGGTGGCGGTCGCGGAAGGCGGGACCCGGCAATGGTTGGGCACGCTGCCTGAGGGCGTGTTTCGCAGTCGTATCGATCTGGTGCAGTCTCACGTGCGATCTGCACAGCAGTCCACTGCAGACATCTGGCTGATCGGAAACTCAACGCTCGACCACGGCCTGGATGCGGACACCGTCGCCCAGGAAGCGGGCACGTCGGTGCTGAAGCTGGCACACGGATCTGGCACACCGCCGGCGTATGCCGCGCTGCTTGAAGAGTACGTCGCCGCCGCTGCCCGACCACCGCGTGTCCTGGTGATCGCGTTCACCAAGGACGATCTCAATACGAACGGGCTGCGACGTGGTTTCTCACAGCGGTACAACGACTATGCCGCTGGC
Organism: uncultured Phycisphaeraceae bacterium; assembly: GCA_963799465.1. Taxonomy (GTDB): domain Bacteria; phylum Planctomycetota; class Phycisphaerae; order Phycisphaerales; family Phycisphaeraceae; genus JBCCOW01. Next base: position 147,181 of record CAWCXG010000001.1, read on the forward strand.
TTGCCGATCGAGCCGGAGCGGCACCTCAAGCTGCGGGCCGAGCGAAGCCTTCTCAGGCGGGCCACGTACCGCGAACTTGAACGCACCTATGCCGCGTGGCGAAACCAAACTCCGCCGGGATCGCTCGAAGCACACATCCCCGAAGATCAGCCTTACGTAGGCGGAGCGTTGGCGGACGACGACCCAGCTCCCTACGAACACATCCGCGACTGGCAGCTTGACCGCCAAGGCCTCCGCGATGTCACCGCTGCCGCCCGCGCTCAGGGCATCGAACGCATCGCCTTCGTACTCATGCCCATCACCTCTGCACTCGGTGATTACCACGATCGCCAAGTCGAGGACATGCCCTACGAGCAGGTCCGCCTTGAAGTCGCAGCACTGGCACGAGAACTCAGCGTGGCGTATTTGGATATGGGCATTCCCACCCGTCGGCATGACCTTTTCTTCGACACCTACCACCCCAACCTGACGGGCAAGCCGGTGTTCTCGCGGCTGCTCGGGGCGTGGCTTGCCTCAGATCTGGAAGACCGGCCTGCGCTGGATGAGGCCGCGTTAACCGCAGCGCTACAAGTCGACTCGACAAACTCGGTCGTCCATGAAGACCAATCCTGGGCAAGATCCCAGTCCGCCTGCGCTTCCGTCGTCTCAAGTCAACGTGATCCGTGAATCCGCCTACTCCTCAACGGGACGGCTGGGCGATGTTACGCTCTGCTGCACGCCCACGGCGCGGCCGAGATAGCGTTTGAGCGCCTCAGCGTAAGCGTCTAAATGCGTCGGTCCAGGGAATCCTTGATGCCCTGTCGGGAATGTCACCAGTGTGGCATCCACCGCAAGATCAGCGAGGCGACGTGAATGCTCGACCGGAAAAACCGTGTCGTGCTCCGCCCCGAAAATCAGGACGGGAATGCCAAGCGTGGGCAGGATGAGATCGGTGCGAAACGGATGCCGAATCATCCAGGGCGGAGCTCCGTACCGCCACGCCAAGGCCGCAATGCTGGGCGTACCCGTCTCCAGGATCAGCCCGGCAGCAGAGCGTTTGCCCGCGAGCTGGGCGGCAACGGAAGCCCCGATGGATCGGCCGTGGACGATGATCTGCGTGGCGTCCACATCGTCCCGCTCAGCCAGGCGGTCGTAAAACCACAGGGCATCATCAACGGCTGATTCCTGCGAGGCCTGTCCTGCAGATCGGCCGTAGCCGCGGTATTCCACGAACATCACGGTCACCCCCAGGCGGTGGTAGATGTCGGCGAGGTCGTGCTGGTCGTCGATGAGCTCGGCGTTGCCGTGGAAGTAGATCACCGCCGGGCCGGGCCGGTTCGCGGTCGGATCAGAGTGGGCAGGGAGCGTCCACGACTCGACCACCCCCCCATGATCCGGCAGGGGCCGATCCAGCAGCACCAGGTCCTGGCGAAACGGGGCGAATGCCGGTTGCCCGGCGGCGTACGCGGGAAACACGATCCGGTCCTGTGTGTAGTACAGCAGCGCCAGCCACACGCCGTAGACGACGACAACCAAACCGAGCATCACCGATACGGTCGTCATCACGCTGCGCACTGCTTTGCGTTGACCCAAGATGGACATACACGAAGACCCGTTGGACGGTGACGTGACATGGTTACACAACCTATCACGCAACCACGAAGTCTAGCTCCCGCCCGGCTCCACTTGCGAAGCTGGTGAAACATCATCGAGCACCAGTGCGTTGTGCATCTTCCGCGGGCCGTCACGCCCACGCCTGTGCTTATTGCTCAAATGTGCAACGCGTTATCGCACGATCCGTGCCCCGCCGCCGCCGGCGACGTGGAGCAATTCCTTGAGCGTGATTTCGCTGGTATCACCTCGGGTGGTCTGGAGCAGCGCGCCGTGCGCGGTGCCGAGGTTCACCGCTTCCTGCGGGCTTTTGCCGTTGAGGAAAGCATAGGTGAAGCCCGAGGCAAACCCATCGCCTCCGCCCACGCGGTCTTCGAGGATCAATCGGTCAAACTGCGGACCCTGGTAGAACGTGTCATTCTCCGCCCAGTACATCAAGGCAGACCAGTTATTCTCGCTGGCCGAGATGACCTCCCGCAGCGTGGTGCCCACGACCTTGAGATTGGGATAGTCCTTGACGACCTGACGAACCATGTCTTTGTACTTTTCGATCGGCAGCTCGCCGCCGCCTTCGACATCCGCGCCTTCGACTTCGTAGCCCAGCACTTTTTCGAAGTCTTCTTCATTCCCAATCAGGCAGTCGATGTAAGGCATCAACGGCTTGGTGGTGGCAATGGCTTCTTCGCTGGACCAAAGCTTGGACCGGAAGTTGAGGTCATAGCTGACCATGGTGCCCGCATCATGCGCAGCCTTGAGCGCTTCGGCGGCAACCTCGCGGGTGGATTCGCTCAGGCACGTGAAAATCCCGCCGGAGTGCAGCCAGCGTACGCCTCGGTCGGCAAACAGTGCCTTGAAGTCGATGTCGCCGGGCTTGAGCTTCGCGGTCGCTGAATGGCCGCGATCGTAGAGCGTGACCGCTGCACGCGGGCCCACGCCGACCTCGGTGAAGTTCAGGCCCACCCGGCAGTCCCGGCCGACCCCGTCATAGGGCAGGACCGGGGCGTGGCTGATATCCATACCGACACCGCGCGCGTGATTCTCGATGATTTTGGAAACCGAATTATCGACCAGACCACCCACCCAGCCGGTTCGCATGCCCAGTCGCGCAAGGGCATACGCCACATTAAATTCGCCGCCGCCGACATAAACGTCCATCTTGTTTGCGAACTCGATGCGGCCGTGGCCTTCGGGGCTCAGACGGACCATGCACTCGCCCAGGGAAACCAGGTCGAGTTCACATTCTTCAGCAGTACGGATCGGGAGGGGCATGCAGGGTTTCCAAATGAGCAAATATCGACCAAAGGGCTGGGCAGTATGGAAGCTGCCGATGTCCGGGTCAACTCATAAATCCCCGCAGCGACGGTATTCAACTGACATGGTCGGCTTTAGGGAGTTTAAGGCGGCACCACATTAAGTCGATACAACAGACAATCCACAGGAGGTCAGTTTCATGTCCGCAGCTGCATCACCATTGACCGCCAAACTTCCCACGCCTCAAGGGTGCTTTGTCGGAAGGCAGGCGATTCTTGACCGCCGGGGCAAGGTCATGGGGTATGAGCTGTTGGACCGCCACGCCCAGGGCAATACCGCGCCCGGCGAGGACGGGGAAGCGGCCACTGCCCGCGTACTGCACCACGCGATGCATGTACTGCATCCACGCAAGCTTCTTGAAAAGCGGCAGGCGTTTGTCAATTTCACACGGGCAGGCCTGATTGATGGTCTCTATAGCGTGGCACCACCCCGCCTCCTGGTCGTCGAGCTGCTCGAAGACATCCAGGCAGACCGTGAGGTCGTCGCTGCCGCACGCCAGGTACGCAAACTGGGATACACCCTGGCCCTGGATGACTTCGCAGACCATCCGCAATACGAAGCCCTCACGTCGCTGGCGGATGTGATCAAGATCGACTGGCTGCTGACCACGCCTGCTCAACGGCAGAGAATGATTCAGCAGCTCGCCCGACCCGGACTACGGTTCCTGGCTGAGAAGGTGGAAACACCCCAGGAACATAGCGAGGCCATGCGGCTGGGCTGCCAGATGTTTCAGGGCTATTACTACCAAAAGCCTGAGCTGATCAGCGGCCGAAGTTTGCCCACGACCGTCATCAGCCTCACCCGGTTCCTGGGGTCCGTGAATCAGCCTGAAGTTGATTTCAACGAACTCGAACGCGTCGTGCGACAGGACGGCAATCTCGCTGCCCAGCTGCTCAAGCGGATCAATCTGATGGAGGACCGGTGCACCCAGCACGTCGCTTCGATCAGGCAAGCGTTGGTGTTGCTGGGCGAAAATCCGCTGCGTCGTTGGGCTGCGGTGTCTGTGATGGCCACCCTGGCTCAGGACAAGCCTTCGGTCCTGATGGTCAATGCGGTGGCCAGGGCTCAGTTCTGCGAAACCATTGGGCCTCAGATCGGGATTGATCGGGCGTTTGACTGCTTTATGGTGGGTCTGATTTCGCTGCTCGACGCGGCAACCGATCAGACGATGTCGGATATCCTTTCGACCCTTGAGCTGCCTGATGCCATGCAGCAGGGCCTGCTCAACGGCACCGGCGACCTGGGCCGCGTCCTGCATCTCGCCCGGGCCTGCGAGCGCTATGACCTTGCCCAGGTCGCGCACGCGGTGGAGGGCTACAACCTTGAGCCCACCGACATTATTGCCGCCTACAGCACGGCATCGATGCAGGCCGAGAAGGCTATCCTTTAACACCCCCCAGCCAGGCTCGGCCCGGCTGGCCACCATCCCCCGCAGGTCTCTACACTGCCCCGTCGATGCCACGACGAGACGACCTGCACACGATTCTTATTCTCGGCGCCGGCCCGATTGTCATCGGGCAAGGCTGCGAGTTCGACTATTCCGGCACACAAGCGTGCAAAGCCCTGCGCGAAGAGGGTTTCCGCATTGTGCTCATCAACTCCAACCCCGCCACCATCATGACCGATCCGGAGTTTTCGGATCGCACCTACATCGAACCCGTCACCCCCGAGACGGTCGAAAAGGTGCTCGCCCATGAAAAGCAGCGGGGCACCCCCATCGATGCCTTGCTCCCCACGCTGGGCGGGCAGACGGCACTTAACGTCGCGTGTGAGTTGCACGACCAAGGCGTGTTGGACCGCTTTGGCGTCGAAATGATCGGCGCGAAACGTGAGGCCATCTACCGAGCTGAGGACCGCAAGCAGTTCAAAGAGGTCGTCGATGCCATCGGCCTGGACAGCCCGGTCTCCGGCACCGCCGAAACGCTCGCCGAGGCACACGAAGTGCTCAAGCTCACCGGCCTGCCCGCCATCATCCGCCCCGCCTTCACCCTCGGCGGCACCGGAGGAGGCGTGGCCTACAACCTCGATGAATTCGAAGAAATCGTCAAGCGCGGACTCGACGCGTCCATGACCTCTCAGGTGCTCATCGACCAGTCGCTGCTCGGCTGGAAGGAGTACGAGATGGAAGTCATGCGGGATGCTGACGACAATGCGGTCATCGTCTGCGCAATCGAAAACCTCGACCCCATGGGCGTCCACACCGGCGACTCCATCACCGTCGCCCCCGCCCAGACCCTCACCGACAAGGAATACCAGCACATGCGCGACGCCTCGCTCGCCATTCTTCGCGCCATCGGCGTAGAGACCGGCGGGTCGAACGTGCAGTTCGCCATCAACCCCCATCCCACCGGCGACCAACCCAGGATGGTCGTCGTCGAGATGAACCCCCGCGTCTCGCGAAGCTCCGCGCTGGCGTCCAAAGCCACCGGCTTCCCCATCGCCAAACTCGCCGCCAAGCTCGCCGTGGGCTACCGCCTTTCCGAACTTCCCAACGACATCACCGGCCAATCCGTGGCGTGCTTCGAGCCTTCGATCGATTACGTCGTTACCAAGATTCCCCGCTGGACCTTCGAAAAATTCCCCGAAGCCGACGAAACCCTCACCACGCAGATGAAAAGCGTTGGCGAGGGCATGTCCATCGGACGCACCTTTAAAGAAAGCCTGCAAAAAGGCATCCGCTCCATGGAGGTCAAACGCTTCGGCCTCGGCCTGGACAGCCAGGACAAGTGGCTCAACGCAGAACGGGCAAGCCAGGATAGCGCGTCCAAAGAACACCCGCCGTTTGTGTCCGATGACAAACTGCGTCGCAAGCTGACAGTGCCCTCGCAGGGCCGGCTTTACTACCTGCGATATGCCTTTAAGCGAGGCTGGTCAATCGAGCAGGTGTTCGAGGCGACCAAAATTGACCCGTGGTTCCTGGACCAGATCAAACAGCTTGTGGAGTTTGAGGATCAATTACTGGACTGCGCATCGCTTGAAGCGATGCCGCGGGAACTCATGGTGGCTGCCAAGCAGCTTGGCTACAGCGATGTTCAGCTCGCCACGGTTTTTCTGGGCAATGCGGATGTTGAAAGCATTCTCAAGGTCAGGCGTTATCGCGAATCGATGGGGGTCAAGCCGGTGTACAAACTGGTGGACACCTGCGCAGCGGAGTTCGACGCCGCGACGCCCTACTACTACTCCACCTACGAAACGCCCTTTGAGCGGGTAACCGACGACGACCCCTCAGGCGACGCTCAGACGCAGACTGACGACGAAGTCCGCGTGACCGACAAGCCCAAGGTCGTCATCCTCGGCGGCGGGCCGAACCGCATCGGCCAAGGCATCGAGTTCGATTACTGCTGCGTTCAGGCGGCCATGGCTGCGAAGGAGCTGGGCTTCGAAGCAGTGATGATTAACTCGAATCCTGAGACCGTCAGCACGGACTACGACACCAGCGATCTGCTGTTTTTCGAGCCTTTAACGCTTGAAGACGTGCTCAATGTCGTTGAGCGGCTCAACGGTGGACCGTTCCAGGGTGAGGCCAGCAAGTCGGGCGGCTCGTTGGTCCACGGCGTCATTGTTCAGTTCGGCGGGCAGACCCCGCTCAACCTCGCCCAGGGGTTACAGCGTGCTGGTGTTCCCATCATCGGGACTCCCGTCGCTTCCATCGATCAGGCTGAGGATCGTGACCACTTCGCGGCGCTTTGCCGGGACTTGAACATCCTCCAGCCCGAGAATGGCATCGCACATTCCGCAGACGAAGCGACCACAATCGCCAACCGCATCGGCTATCCCGTACTGGTTCGGCCGTCGTTTGTGCTCGGCGGGCGAGCCATGGAGACGGTCTTCGACGATGAGCAGCTGCGTCATTACATGCGGTTTGCGCTCGGCGCTTCGGATCTTGCAGGCCAGCCGATTCTCGTTGATAAGTTCCTGTTCCAGGCGACCGAGGTGGATGTCGATGTGGTGGCCGACTTCGCAGGCGCGGGTGACGATGCGGATGCGTCCGGCTCGGCGGTGGTGGCGGGGGTGATGGAGCACATCGAAGAAGCGGGGATCCACTCAGGCGACTCGGCATGCACCTTGCCGCCCCACTCGCTGCCTGAGGCCATGGTCGAAAAGATCAAAGAGCAGTCTCGTCAGCTCGCGAAAACCCTGCGGGTCAACGGCTTGATGAATGTACAATGGGCAGTCAAAGGCGACGACCTGTACGTGATTGAAGTGAACCCGCGAGCGTCTCGCACCGTGCCGTTCGTGGGTAAAGCCACCGGCGTGCAGTGGGCGCGAATCGCCGCGAAGGTGATGATGGGCCAGGCTTTGGGCGATGTGTTGCCCAAGGCGTTGCCGGCGGTCTCGCACTACGCGGTGAAGGAAGCGGTGTTCCCGTTTGCCAAGTTCCCGGGCGTGGATGTGATCCTCGGGCCGGAGATGCGTTCCACCGGCGAAGTGATGGGTGCGGACCACGACTTTGCCATCGCATTTGCCAAAAGCCAGATGGCCTCGGGATTGATCCTGCCGACCTCCGGCAAGGCGTTTATCTCCTTGAGGCAGGAAGACAAAGGCGACGCGGTGTCTTTGGCGAAGTCGCTCAGCGAACAGGGCTTTGAAATTCTCGCCACCGGTGGAACCCACGATCGGCTCAAGACCCAAGGCGTCCCCTCGACGCGTTTAAACAAAATTTCCGAAGGTCGACCGCACGCCATCGACATGATGAAGAACGGCGAGATCGCGCTGATCTTCAACACCGCCACCCGCAAAGGCGCGGGTACGGATGAAGGAAAGTTGCGGGCGACGGCGGTACGCGAGGGTGTGCCGATGATCACTACCGTCACGGGCATGCAGGCTGCGGTGCAGGCCATCGCGGCACTGCGGGAAGACGGCTGGCAAGTGCGGGCATTGCAGGATTATTTTCCCGAACTGGCCCGTGCCGCACCGCCCGCTCGCATGTAAATCACGAAGGCGAATGACTCGGCCGCGGAGCTTGGGGTACGCTCATCGCGCATGTCTGTGCTTCTGCTCCTGATCGCTGTCGCGGTTGCGTTCATCGTCGCGTACCACACCTATGGGCGATGGCTGGGTTCAAAAATCTTCGAGATCTCTGCCGACCGGCTGTGCCCGTCGCATCGCCTGCGTGATGACACCGATTACGTGCCGACGAAACGGTCGATCGTCTTTGGGCATCACTTCACAAGCATTGCCGGCACCGGCCCCATCGTCGGGCCAGCCATCGCGGTGATCTGGGGCTGGCTGCCGGCGCTACTTTGGGTGGTACTGGGTTCAATTTTCATCGGCGCGGTACACGACTTCGGCAGCCTGGTGGTGAGTCTGCGCAAGAACGGGCGCACTGTGGGCGAGATAGCTGGGGACGTCCTGAATACGCGGGTGCGACTGCTGTTCCTGAGCGTGCTGTTCCTGGCACTCACCATCATCCTGGCGATCTTCGGGCTGGTGATCTCCGCCGTGTTCAAGCAGTATCCGCAGGCGATTTTTCCGTGCGTGGTGCAGGTTCCATTGTCGCTGGCGATCGGCGTCTGGCTGCACCGCAAGGGTGTGAATCTGACGGTGCCCTCGTTGCTCGCACTCGGGCTGATGTATGGATCGGTGATCTTCGGGGACGTAGGCTTTTTGCATACGTTCAACCAAACCGCCGCGTCGTGGTCGATGATGACCTGGGTCCTGGTGCTGCTGGGGTACAGCTTCGTGGCCAGCGTGCTGCCGGTGTGGACGCTGCTGCAACCGCGTGACTACATCAACAGCCTGCAGCTTTTGACCACGCTGGGGCTGGTGGTCGTCGGGTTGGTCGTCGCGGCGGTGGTGGGCGGTGCCCCGCCGGTCGAGGGGGCTGCGCGACAACCCCTGGAGATGGCGGCCCCGATGGTGCGGTTTGATGTGGCCGACGCGCCGATGATCTTCCCGTTCCTGTTCATCACGATTGCCTGCGGTGCGATCTCCGGCTTCCACTGCCTGGTCAGCTCGGGCACGTCGAGTAAGCAACTTGATAATGAACGCGACGCCCGCTTCATCGGCTTCGGCTCCATGCTGACCGAGGGCTTTCTTGCGACGGTCGTCATCCTCGCGTGCTGCGCAGGGCTGGGATTATCGAGTGCCAGCGGTGCTTCTGCTTCCTGGTTGCAGCAGTATGGAACGTGGGGAACTTCGAATGGCTTATCTGCGAAGGTCTCCGCCTTTGTCGACGGCTCAGGCAACTTCCTCAAAGCGATGGGCTTCCCCGCATCATGGGCGATTGCGCTTATGGCGGTGTTGGTGGCGTCGTTTGCGGCGACGACGCTGGACACCGCGACGCGGTTGCAGCGCTACGTGATACAAGAGCTGGCGGCGGCGTTGTTCGGAGATCGTCGACGAGCTGCACCCGTGAGGGTGCGGGGGGTGGCGGGAGGGCTCGACGGGGACCACGGCCTTACGGCCGTGCCTCGTTGGGCGTGGTTGGCCGACAAATACGTCGCCACCACAATCGCGGTGGTCATCGCGGCGTTGCTCGCGGCCACGCCGACGGCGGGACATGACTGGTCATGGGCGAATGCAGGCCAGGGCGGGCTGATTCTCTGGCCGATGTTTGGCGCCACGAATCAACTCATGGCGGGGCTGGCGTTTCTGGTGATCGCGTTCTATCTCAGGCGGCGCGGCAAGCCGGTGTGGTTCCTCGTGCTGCCGCTGGGATTCATGCTGGTCATGCCCGCGTGGGCGATGACCTGGCAGGTCACGCAGTGGATGGCCGAAGACGTGGTCAACTGGCCGTTGATCGGTATTGCCGCGGCGACGCTTGCGTTGGAAGCGTGGATGCTTGTGGAAGCGGTGTTGCTCTGACCCCGCATTCATGGTCACGACGAGCTGCTGCAATCAGCGACCTGAGACGACCTTCAAGCGTGTATCAGATTACGAAAATGACGACCGTCAATATGCCTTGGCCCAGACAACCCGCTGGGCGCTGGGCTTGCCGGTGAACGGGTCCTCGCCGGTCTCCGCAGCGTTGGCATCGAGATTGGCCAACGCCTCGGTGTCGGGAATACAACGCAGTGTGACCTTGAGATCTTTTTGAATCTGCTCAGCGGTCTGAGTCGTTCCATCCCAATGGGCGAGCGCGAACCCGCCACCAACGGCCGCATCCTCGTCCGAGGAATCCGCATCGTTCGCATCGGACTTGAAGAACGCGTAGAACGCGTCCTTGCTGTCGATGCACCGGGTGTTCTCGCGGCGAAACGCGTTGGCTTTGTCGAGCAGGCCTTGCTGGATTTCTTCAAGCATCGCGGGCAGCGTTTCGAGTAGTTCAGCCCGTGGGATGCCCCGCTTTTCCTTAGGCGACTGGTCCCGGCGGGCCATGAACGCAGCGTCCTGAGCCATGTCCCGTTGGCCGACTTCAAGACGGATGGGCACGCCGCGCTTGACCCATTGCCAGGTCTTGTCGCCGCCGCGCAGGTCTCGGGCGTCGAGCTCGACCCGCACCGGCTGGCCGGCGTAGGTCACGTCGCGCAGTGCTGCAGCAAGTTGCTCGCAGTAGGTCATGACCGCTGCAGGGTCGTCCGCCTTCATCGTGATGGGCAGGATCACCACATGCGCAGGGGCTAGCCGGGGCGGCAGCACCAGGCCGTCGTCGTCCGCATGGGTCATGATCAGCCCGCCGATGAGCCGGGTGCTCACGCCCCAGCTGGTGGTCCAGGCATGGTGGTGCTGATTGTCTTCACCAAGAAACTCAATGCCTTGGGCTTTCGCAAAGTTCTGCCCCAGGAAGTGCGACGTGCCCGCCTGCAAGGCTTTGCGGTCCTGCATCATGGCTTCGATCGACAGGGTGTCGATTGCCCCGGGAAACCGCTCATGCTCGGGCTTGGCTCCCATGACCACCGGCATCGCCATCCACTGCTCCGCAAAGTCGGCATACACCCGATGCATCTGAGCCGTCTCTTCGCGGGCCTCGGCTTCGGTGGCGTGAGCCGTGTGCCCTTCCTGCCAGAGAAACTCGCTGGTCCGCAAAAACATACGCGTCCGCAATTCCCAACGCATCACGTTGGCCCACTGGTTGATCAGGATGGGCAGGTCGCGGTAGCTTTGCACCCACTTGGCGTAGGTCGCGCCAATGATGGTTTCGCTGGTCGGTCGAATGATGAGAGGCTCTTCAAGCTCACCCGCCGGACGCAGGCCTCCTTTGCCGTCATCTTCCAGCCGATGGTGCGTAACCACCGCGCATTCTTTGGCGAATCCCTCGACGTGCTCAGCCTCCTTTTCGAGATAACTCTTGGGGATCAGCAGCGGGAAGTAAGCATTGCGATGCCCGGTGACTTTGAACATACCATCGAGCACCGCCTGCATGTTCTCCCAGATCGCGTAGCCCCACGGCTTAATCACCATGCACCCCCGCACGTCCGACGGCTCAGCCAGATCGGCGGCTTTCACCACCTGCTGGTACCACTCGGGGTAGTCCTCGTGTCGGGTCGGAGAGATCGCAGTTTTGGGCTTGGCCATAGCATGGGGAGTATGGCAGATCAGCCGCCCATGAGTCGGAGTCCGTCATGTACCCGTCCCGCGCCCCACGCTCCGGAAGCTAAGCGAGCAAGAAACCTAACCACTGACTGCAGTTGACCGGCGACGCCCGCGAGTAGAATGGTGTCGTCGGTTGAACGCCTGCTCCCGTGGGCGGGGGGCAACTGAGCTGATTTACGTTATGCCCGCTGCGACCGAGTTTATGATCTGTCCCAACTTCAAAACCGAGAACGGCAACAGTTCCTACACTTGCAGTAAGTGTGGCTATGGCTTGGCATTTCGACCAAAGCCAACACGCCATAAACCTTTGTATCTTGGGGACTCCGGCACGGACAGCCGTGACGCAGAGCTTGCTCGACTATATCGCTGCTCACAGTGCGGTTCTCATGGCGGTTCCGTCAAGCGAGTCGCAACAACCGGTGCTGGATTCTCACGCCTTTTGGATTGGCAGCTTAACGAATTCATCGTGGCTAGCTGCTCATTCTGCGGTTTAATTCAAATGTACGATCCCAAAGTTATTGATTCTGTTTCAAAGGCATGGCCGATTGCCGACCTTCTTACCGACTAGGGTGATAAGGTGCAAGATAACCACCGGCTGCAGTTGACCGGCGACGCCCGCGTGTAGAATGGTGTCGTCGGTTGAACGCCTGCTCCCGCGGGCTGCCGGCAACTGAGCTGATTTACGTTAGGCCCCTCATGAAAATCACAGGCGCGGCTACGATGTTTCCAGTGAGCGATATCGAAGCCTCGCTTCGATACTTCATCGATGTGCTGGGGTTCAGTGAGGACTTTCGCTTTGGCGAATATGCCGGGATCAAGCGTGACGCTTGCTGCCTCCATCTCTCTGCCCACGGCAACCCTAATACAGGTACGCCCGGATCCGGGTCCGTCTATATCTTCTGCAACGAAGTCGATGATTACTTTGCAGAGATCACCGAACGGGGGGCCAAGACCGACAGTGAGCCCAAAGACTACGAATATGGTATGCGTGATTTCATCACTCGCGATCCAGACGGAAATCAGGTCTCGTTCGGCGCTCCCTCCGAAGGGCCCTAGCGCAAACTTCTTTCAAATACAGCGGCACAGGGTTGGCTGCTTGCGGTCTACGTCCCCGTGTATGGCTTCAGTGGCGACGGGCATCCTGCCTGTCGATGGCCCGCAGGGCCATTTCGAGTTTCCGATCGGCCTAAGGCCCATTCAGAACGAACGCCTGAACCGCAGCAAACAGCAGGATCAAATCACAGGCGGCGGCCTTGGCTTGCCGCGGGACTCGCCTTTGAGCCTGCATCCCGACCGCAGGCCGAGGCGTGATCCGGTCGCTGCGACGCAGCGAAGACCGGCAGGATGCCCGTCCCACTCAAACCACTACAAATGATCGCGGTGCGCTCTAACCACCGGCTGCAGTTGACCGGCGACGCCCGCGTGTAGAATGGTGTCGTCGGTTGAACGCCTGCTCCCGTGGGTGGGGGGCAAACGAGCCATGTTACGTGACCCCGTTTCGAACCTGAATCCGTATCGCTCTCAGCCAACCTTTCGCAACCGGGCAGGACAGGTCAGTCGCTTGTGAAGTCGAGCAGTTTGCGTTGCACTTCGGCGGTCTCAGGGGCCACCGTCTGGTAGAGCTCTTCGCGGTCGTGGAGGTCGGCGAGGTGATCGGGCAGGGCGACGGGGTGGCCCAGGGCGGCTTTCATCGCAACGGGGAACTTCGCGGGGTGGGCGGTGGCGAGGACGACCATCGGGGTGTCACCGGGATGCTCGGCCAGGTGCTTACGGGCGGCGGCAACGCCCACGGCGGTGTGGGGGTCGATGATCTCGCCGGTGTCGGCGTGAATGCGGCGGATCGTGTCGAGGGTCTCGTCTTCGTTGGCCGACACCGCGGCGAAGTCGTGACGCAATTGATCGAGCAACGCCGGCTCAAGGGTGTAGGCACGGTCGCTCTTCAAGGCGTCCAGCTTTTGCATCAGTTTGCCGGTGTTGCGGCCGACCAGGTCAAAGAGCAGCCGCTCGAAGTTTGAGGCCACCTGAATATCCATCGAAGGCGAGTGCGTGGCGTGCACATCGGTCAACGTGTGATCGCCGTGGGTCATGGCGCGGGTGAGGATGTCATTTTGATTCGACGCGACCACCAGCTTGCCCAGCGGCAGGCCCATCTGCTTGGCGATGTAGCCTGCAAACACGTCGCCGAAGTTCCCGGTGGGCACACTGAAATCGATAATCCTTTCCGGCCCGCCCAACGCCAGCGACGCGGTGACGTAATACACCACCTGTGGGGCGAGGCGGGCAAAGTTGATGCTGTTCACGCCGGTGAGTGCCGCCCCATGATTAGCGAGGTGATCGCGGAGGTTCATATCGACGAAGAGTGCTTTCACGATGTCCTGGCAGTCATCGAAGGTGCCTTCAACCGCGAGGTTCAGCACGTTGGCCGCAGTGACGGTGGTCATTTGCCGACGCTGTACATCGCTGGTTCGGCCCTTGGGATGCAGGATGCAGATTCGGCAGCGCTCGAGCCCGGCGAACGCATCGATGGCCGCCCCGCCGGTGTCGCCCGAGGTGGCTCCGATGATGAGAACCCGCTCATCGCGTCGCTCCAACTCCGCTTCGAACATCTGGGCGAGCAGCCGCATCGCCACGTCTTTAAACGCCAGCGTCGGCCCGTGAAAGAGTTCGAGCAGCCACAGCCGTTCGTCAAGCTGTTTGAGCGGTGCGATCGCAGCGTGACGAAACGTCGCGTAGGCCCGGTCGATCAAAGGCTTCAGCTCGCCCGCCAGCATTGCTGGCTCGACCAGCGGCTGCAGCACGGCATGAGCGACCTCGGTATAAGGCCGACCGCGTAGTTGCTCCCACGTAGAGACCGGCAACGCGGGGTACGTCGTGGGCACGTAGAGTCCGCCGTCGGGCGCGAGACCTGCGCGAAGTGCCTGATCAAATGTCACCGGATCGCAGGGCACGTCAGGCGCGGTGCCGCTGCGCGTGCTGACATAGTGGGTCTGAGCCATGCGGGGAAAGATACGCGCTTTGAGCGAATTGCGTGCGATCACGTCTTCGAATCACACGCTCACGCCGGTTCGCTGGGCCGCTGTGGCATCAGCCCGACCATCAAACACACCGCCCCGGCAAGCACCAGCGGCAGCCGATACCACCCTGTCGCCAGCCGCACCAACCGCGTGTCCGGCTCTTCAAACGGCGCGACGTCCCGCCCGACCACCGGCGTGGGCAGACTCAACCAGTCCTCCAATGCAGCCGAGCCTGCGAGATCCGCCGCATCACGATCCGTCGAAGGTTCGGTCGTGCCTGCGGGCGATTCGAGCAGTTTCATCTCGTCAGGCGACATTCGCAGATGAGCCAGCGCCAGCCGCCGCAGCACCGCCGGATCGCCAAACTCCACCGCTTTGAGAAAATGGTCGTACCGCTCCGCTTGCTGCTCGAGGGTCTGAGCCTGAAGCTGCATCAGGTCCCGCTCCCACGCCAGTCGGTGATTCTCGATCCACTGCGGGGTTAACACCGCAATCGCCAACATGGCCATGCCACCAAGAATCAGCAGCCACCCCGACAGCGACGCCGCCGCTGAGCCTGTCGACCGCGAAACATGGGGGGACCCTGTGTCCATGCCTGCTCTATCGGCAAGCCGAGGCTTACAACCGGACAACCGGTAAACTCATCGGTCCTCATGCCCCCGCCCTCCATTCCCCTGCCGCTGCTTAGCCCCACGTCCCACGACGATGTTGTCACCCTCCAGAGCGACGATGCCGCGCCCGCTGCGTCTGCGGACATTGGTGTCAAACCAGGCCGACGGGTCTATTTAGAGACCTTTGGGTGTCAGATGAATGTGCTCGACAGTGAATTGATGCAAAGTCAGCTCGCTGCGGACGGATACACGTTCACGGATGACTGGAAGCAGGCTGACGTGGTGCTCTATAACACCTGCTCGGTCCGGGACCATGCGGAGCAAAAAGTCCGCTCCCGCATCGGCCAGGTAACCCGCCACAAACGCGACACCCGCCCCGACGTGGTGCTGGGGGTTGTGGGCTGCATGGCCCAGCGTGATGGTCAAGGCCTGCTCCGCCGACATCAAGCGATCGACCTGCTGTGCGCCCTGCGGAGCTCGACAAACTGCCCGCGCTGATCCGGCAGGCCCGAGAAACGCAGGACCGCCCCACCGCGTTGCAGCCCAGCCGACAGACCGTGGCCCGCGAGACCGACGCCATGGATCAACTCGAGCGCGTCGATCAGTCCCGCCGTAGTGCCAGCCCTGCCGGGGCAACCCGCAGCGCCTACGTCCGAATCACCCGCGGCTGTAACAAGCTTTGCACCTACTGCGTCGTGCCCAACACCCGCGGCGCGGAAGTGCACCGCCACCCCGACGCCATCGTCGAAGAGTGTCGCAAGCTTGTGGAAGCTGGGGCCTTGGAAATTACCCTGCTGGGCCAAACGGTCAACCACTATCACTACGACCTCGCGCGTGCCCGCCAAATCGACGGTCTGTGGCAGCCTCAGGTCGGCGAAGTCATCAGCCCCAACAAAGGCAACGGCGGACCCAGCCCAACGTTTTCTGACACTACCGTGTCCTTCGCCCAGCTTCTCGCCCGGGTACACGATGAGATTCCTACGCTGCGCCGGCTCCGCTTTGTCACCTCCCTGCCCCGCGACTTCGGCGACGACATCCTCCGCGTCATCGCCGACCGACCCCGAATCTGCCGGTACCTGCACCTCCCCGTCCAGTCCGGCAGCGACCGCGTCCTGGCACGCATGAACCGAGGCTACCGGGCCCGCGATTTTCTCAGCCTTGTCAAACGCACCCGCGACATCATCCCCGGCGTCGAACTCGCCACCGATATCATCGTCGGCTTCCCCGGCGAAACCGACGACGACTTTGAGAAGACCGCCGAGCTACTCGAGCGATGCCGATTCAAAAACGCTTTTATCTTCAAATACAGCCCCCGCCCCGGCACCGCAGCCTACGGCACACTGCCCGACGACATCCCCGACGACATCAAAAAGCAACGCAACCAACGCCTGCTCGCCATTCAAGACGCGGTCAGCGCTGAAATCCATGCGGGCTACGTCGGCCGGACCGTCGAGGTCATGGTCGAAGGCCCAAGCCGACAGACCCGCAAAGCAGGCTCGCTCCCCTTAGCACCCGGCGCCGTCGAAGAACCGCCACCCGCCAGCAACCCTCACACGTCCACCTCAGATCGCCAAGGTATCGCGGCCGAATTTTTGCCCATTTCCGCACCGGCCGCCATGCAGAGCCCGGGGCTAGAGGGGGGGACGGGGCAGGTGGTGCAGCTCACCGGTCGGACGGATACTGATCTCATCGTGCACTTTGCCGGCGACCCGCTTCTCGCCGGCGAGATCGTGACGCTCAAGATCGAGCGTGCCGAAGCACTCAGTCTGTTCGGCACCCGCTCATAACTGCTGACGCCACCGCCCCGGGGTCGTGTTATGCGTCCGCTTGAACGCAACGCGAAAGTGGTCGTCACTCGAAAACCCGCAGGCCTCGGCCACATCCCGGACCGTCATCGTGGTGGTTTGCAGTAGTTGCTCAGCACGACGCATCCGTCGCTCCTGAAGCTCGTCATGAAACCCGTGACCGACCTGCCGTTGTGCAAGCGCGGACAAATAATTGGGGTGAAACCCCAGCGCCGCAGCGACACTGTCCCGCGTCAAGGGGCGGTCAAAAGCCTCATCCAAATACGAAGCCACATACCGCCACGTCTGCTCGGCCCGCCCCAATGTCGCGTCGGGCTGGTCATGGCGGACCTGCTGCAAGACCAAAGAAAGCACACCTCGGGCCAGATGGATGGCCGTCGGATCACTGGAACTTGCGTCGAGTCGATCAAAGCAACACAACAGGTGTTCAAGGGCAGGACCAGCGGGATTTGCCGTGTGATAGGCATGGGCGGTGTGACCGCCGTCAAACCCAAAGGTCACCACCAATCGTACGCTGCCTGGAAGAAACGATACGCCAAACGTCGCATCGGCATGGCGATGCTGCCGCTGCCACCAGGCATTGGCAGGCCAGTACAGCGCTTCGCCGGGACGAAATTCCCGGGTGTGCCAATCATGATCGAGGCTGTAGCCGTGGGACCTCGTACCACGCCACTGCAACGCTAAATGGCGGTGCGGCATGATCGACCGACTCGCACCCCGCGGCACCCGCCGAGCCTGATTGCTCGCGATTCCCACCGCCTTAGGCCAGCCGCGGTGAAGAGTCCGTATCAACCCGCGTACGAGATACGCCTTGGTGAGATCAAATTGGTCTTTCGACATGTGAAAACCTTACCATATCGCGGAGATAGTAGCGATATTATGGGTTGCCTAGTTCCTTAATCGAGGTATCTTTAGTACATCAGCTTCAGAACTTCTGAATGCTTGCTTCATCCATCGCGCAACTTAAGGAGATACCTCATGTTTATTTCTACCGCTCGGCTTGCTGTCCTTTCCGGGATGTCCAGCTTGCTGCTCTGCACCGCACCGAGTCACGCTGACTTTATTCTCGTCGACAACTTTGAAAGCCTCTCCGCGACGAACCTCGAAGGCCAAAACGGATGGACCAATGCCAGTGGTGTCAACGCTGGGTCTATTGCTGTGACCAGCGACCCTGCGGGCGGCTCGAATCAAGTGGCCGTCTCACTGGCCCGCGACGGGAGTGGGTCCGACGATCACGCACTGGCCAAGAGTCTGTCGACACCAATCGCCGAAGGTACGACCGGCACCCTGTTCCTACGCTTGCGTCACGAAACGACGAGCAATCTCAGACTCGACACGATCGCCGGACTGACGCAGGACAACGCCTCCTCGGCAAACACCAGCACCAGCGCTTACGCCAACTACATCGTCTCCACCGATATCGGAGAAACTGACGCGGATGCTGGAGGGGACATGTCCGTCTACAACAGCAACCTGAATCAGGATGTAGCTAACACAGCTGCAGACAATTGGTACAGCGTGTGGATCGTCTTTGATAATGCAGACGACGACGTCGATGTGTACCTCAAACTGGACGATGGCAGCGGTGCAACGCTCAGTGACCTCGTCGCCGACGACTTCGGATTTCGGAATACCGCCGATACCGCACTGCAGGCTTTCAAGTTTCGTAACAACGAAGACGGCCACACCACCAACGCTTACTTTGACGACATCTACATCGACGCGACCGGCGTCAACCTGGCAAACCCCATCCCTGAGCCTGCATCGTTTTTATTGGTGGCAGCTGGTGCCCTCGGCGTATTGCCGCGTCGTCGACGCTGAACCTTCTTACAGATGATCAGCCCGAGGATACCGATTCTCGGGCTGATCACTTGTCGCGACACGAAGGGTATTAAAATGATTCAACGCGGTTTCACATTGATTGAATTGCTCGTGGTGATCAGCATTATTGCGTTGCTAATTGCAATTTTGCTGCCCGCTCTTCAATCGGCACGCGAGGCTTCGATTCGTGTAGAGTGCGCCTCAAACCTACGGCAATGCGGGATCGTTTTTACATCCTATGCTACTGAGCAACGCGGGAAATACCCAGAAGGTGAACCGGCTGATGGTCCTGCGAACAAGTTCGCAAGCAATAGTACTTTTTATGAAGGCACCAGCCTATCTTACAACCTCGCTGAACAGTTAAAGCCCTATGTACAATCGGATTTAGCTTGGGAATGTCCAGCAATACGTCAGGCAACCGGCATGTTTGACCTAGCGAATGTCCGCGACCAGTCTTATGCAACCTACCTTTACTTACCAGGTGTGGCCGCGCCGGATTTTGCGCCCGGTGATAACTACGACCCACTGAATTCAAACCCCATTTCACTCGATGATCCCAATGCCTTGAGTAGTCGGGTGAAGATGCAGGATATTGCCTGGTCGAATGCTCTACTACCCAGCGGCAGGAAGCCTTGGGTGGCCAATCACGGCCGCGGCGAGGCAATCAATGAATACGGTCCGACGAACCCTGCGGGCTGGCTTCGGCCAGTAAACGATCGCGGAGACTTGGACGGGATCAACGCGCTGTATTACGACAGCCATGTCAGCTGGACCATCGTGTCCGATCTGGTCGATGTCGGCCGGCGAAGCGTGACCCAGCCTACAGCTCGAACGTGGTCGGTCTTGCCATGAAACCTTTTCACCTCATACCGAGTTTAGTAGTAATGCTAGGTATCTCTTTCGCAACGCTCGCGGAATCTCAAGCGACTGTCGTTTTTGAAGCTGGCCAATTGGGCTATCACACGTTCCGTATTCCCGCGATGGTTGTGGCAGGTTCTGGCGATATTCTCGCTTTCGCTGAAGCTCGCAAAACCAGCGCACATGACAACGGTGAAATCGACCTGGTCCTACGACGCAGCACCGACCAAGGCGTGACGTGGGGCGATCTGCAGATCGTGGGCAGCCTGGCCGGTCACACCTATGGCAACCCAACGCCGATCGTTGACAAGGATGGCACGATTCACCTGCTGGCTACGTCGAATCACGCCGAAGATTCCAAACATCCCATCCGCGAAGGCAAGAGCCGTGACATCCGCCGCGTTCACTATCAGCGGTCCGATGATCATGGCTGGACCTGGACCCCGCCCCGCGAAATCACACAGGAGGTCACCACCCCCGGCGCGGACTGGCGGTGGTACGCCACCGGGCCCGGCCATGGAATACAACTCACCCAAGGCCCACACGCCGGTCGGCTCCTTGCGCCAGCCAATCACTCAGACCACGACCGCAGCGCCGACTCGCCGCACGAGGCACGCAATGCTTCACACGTGCTGATCAGCGACGACCATGGCAAAACATGGCGTGTGGGGGGGAAGGTGCCTACCACCGGTCCCAACGTTCGGCCTTGGGAAGCCACGCTTGCGCAGCGACCTGATGGTCGCGTCCTGCTGAACGCGCGAAATCAGCCAGTCGATCACGCCCCTCGGGTTCAGGCGATCAGCGAAGATGGCGGGGAAACGTTCGCAGAACCTTACTTGGTACCCGAACTCATCGAACCCAGAGAGTCTGGCATCGGCTGCCAAGGTGCGTTGCTGCGGGTGGGAGACATGCTGTTATTGAGCAACCCTGCCGATACTGAGCGTCGGCGTCGCCTCACGGTAAGGCTGAGCAAGGACAATGCGCAAACGTGGAGCGAGGGCATCGTGGTCTGGGAGCATGCGGCAGGCTACAGCGACTTGGCGTTGCTCTCGAACGGAACGATCGGGGTGCTCTACGAGAACGGCGAGGAAAACTATCGGCATCGCATCACCTTCAAAACACTGCAACGACCACAGCCGCAAACCCAACCCGCCAACGAATGACGACCGCCACGCAGGCCTGCGTTGCGGCATCCCCGCGACGGCGTAGCGGATCGCTACGGGTAAGAAACGTCACGTCGGCCGGCGAGGTTGTTGAACCGCGTCGTCGCGCCGTGGAAGGTCAGCTTGACCGTGCCGGTCGGGCCGTTGCGTTGCTTGGTGAGAATGATCTCCGCCTCGTTGGTGTCCTGATAATCCTCTTCGCCCTTATGGTAATAGTCTTCGCGGTGGACCATCATCACCACGTCCGCATCCTGCTCGATCGAGCCCGACTCCCGCAGGTCGCTCATTCGAGGCCGATGGCCTTCCCGCGATTCCGCTTGACGGTTAAGCTGAGACAAGCACACCACCGGCACGGATAACTCACGCGCAAGCGCTTTAATCCCGCGCGAAAGGTTGGACACTTCCTGCTGCCGCGACTCCGATCCGGGCGCGGACATCAATTGCATGTAGTCGATGAACACCGCCTTGATGTGCTTTTCCATGGCGAGCCGGCGGGCCTTGGCTCGAAGCTGCATCAGGCTCAGGCCCGGCGTGTCATCGATATACAAAGGAGCATCCGACAACTCACCCACCGTCATCGACAATTTTCCAAAGTCGTCCCGCGAAAGCATGTTTCGACGCAGCTTGTGTGAGTCCACGCCCGACCGCGAACACAGCAGCCGTTGGGCAAGTTGCTGACGCGACATTTCCAGACTGAACACCGCAGCGGGCACTTTGTTGGTCGCGGTCATGTGCTCGGCAATATTGAGCATAAACGCGGTCTTGCCCATGGAGGGCCGGGCCGCGATGATGACCATCTCACCGGCTTGAAGCCCGTTGGTCATTTCATCGAGCTCAAAGAAGCCTGACTCAATGCCGGACACCGCGCGTCCGTCATCGGCTTCAAGCCGGTCGAAGGTCTCTTGCAGCAGCTGCTTGAGTTCTGCAGCTTCTTCGGGTCGGCCGTGCTCTTGAATGGCAAACAATGCCTGACTGGCGCGGTCGAGCAGATCCACCGCCGGGTCATCCAGGTGGTACGCCTCGTGCAGCGTCCGCCCCGCCGCTTCAATCAGCGAGCGGATCAGTGCCTTTTCCCGCACGATTCTGGCGTAGTACGGCGCACTCACCGCTGAGGGCACCGACTCGGCCAGTTCGACCAGGTAAGGCACCCCGCCCACCTGGTCCATCATGCCCTTGTCGATCAATTTCTGGTTGAGCTGCACCAGGTCGATCGACTGCTGAACGTCGTAAAGCTCCTGGAGCACTTCGTATAACGCCGCATGGGCAGGCTTGTAAAAATCTTCCCCGCCGCGGATGATCTGGAGCACCTCGCCGCAGACGCGCCAGTCGAGGATCATCGAGCCCAGCAGGGATTGCTCCGCTTCAATGGCATGAGGCGGGAGCTTGTCAAAGAGCGCGCCCAGTTCGATCGGCCGACGGTCAGGCCGAGGCTTGAATGGCATGGGGCTGGTCTGGCTCATGAGCGGTAGGGTGACGCGTCGGGGCGGAAGGAACCATCGTGACAGTGCGGACAGCTCACCGCAACGCCGCGCGCTTCACGTGGAAAACCCGACGGCTCCTGTCGCCACATGACATTATCCATTTCTTCACCACCCCGTCGAGAGTTGGGTGACGCGATCACCGCATCGTTTGGCGCAACTGATCCTGCAGACCGATGACCTGGTGCTGCAGGTGATTTAGTGCGTCGGGCGTAGACAGGTCGAGCAAGTCCTGCGCGGGGATCGGGGGGCCGAACGAGCACGCCACGCGGCCGCGGAGCTTGGGGCGTTTGGCGCCGATGGGCCAGATATCGAAGGCGCCTTCGACCGCCAGCGGGACGACCGCAGGTTTGGCGCGTTTGAGGATCAACATCAACCCGGACTGAAAGTCGTGAACTTCGCCGTCCTCGCAGCGTGCCCCCTCGGGAAAGATCAGCAGCGCGTGTCCTTCGTTGAGCACCTCAATGCAGCGTTTGATGGCTTTGACATCGCCGGTGCCCTGATCCACCGGCACCGCGTTAAGCGGCACGGTGATCCGACGGTAGATGGCGCTGTCCCAGAGCGTCGCGCGGGCCATGGCATAGAAGTGACGCTTGTGGGCGGCCAGCCCGATCACAATCGGGTCGAAAAACGATTGATGATTGCTCAACAGCAGCACAGGCCCGGTGTCGGGGATGTTGTGCACGCCGTAGGTTCGATAGCGGTATAGAGGCACAAACAACACAAAACACAACACGTGGTAGACATACCACCACAGGACGCGGTATAGCGGAGCTCCGGGTTGACGATGGCGAAGCGACATGACTACGTGGACTCAAGCGTGGTGCTGACCGTCATGGGGCAACCCCTTTAGCGGGCCTGGGAGATGCGGTCCTGAACACAGGCCTCGAGTGTGTCCACGACCTGGTCCAGGGTCATGTCCGAGGTATCAATGCGAATCGCGTCGTCCGGGCAGATCAACGGTGCGGTGGCGCGGGTGGCATCCTTGTGATCACGGTCGAGGATATCACGTCGGATCGCTTCGACGTCGGCGTGTCGGCCGGCCGCGCGGTCCTGCTCAGCCCGACGCAGGGCTCGGACCGTCGCCGAAGCGTCAAGATAAAATTTCGTCTGTGCATCAGGAAATACCACCGACCCCTGGTCCCGTCCTTCGGTCACCAGCCGGGGATGCTCAGCGCCGATGCGACGCTGCTCTTCGACCATGACCTCGCGGACCGCAGGCAGCCGGGCGACATCGCTGACCGCTGCAGTCACGTCGCTGTCCCTTAATCGATCGGTGACATCCATGCCGCGTGCGTGCAATCGCGGCGGGTCGGCGGTCCAGTCGAACCGCAGTGGGCAATTGCGGGCCAACGCCACGACATAGAAAGGTTCCGCCACGGGATCGATCCCACGCAGCAGCGTCATGGCGGCAAGCCCCCGGTACATCGCTCCGGTGTCAAGGAACTCCACACCCAGGCGTTTGGCGAGGATACGGGCCACGGTCGATTTGCCCGACCCTGCCGGGCCGTCAAGCGTCACGATGAGTCGGTCGTCCGGCACGTGGGGGAGTGTAAGAACAATTCCGCGGTCCACGAAAACCAGCCCGCCGCACGACCCCCGTATCGTCTCCAAACCCACAGCGACCACCCCGCACTAGACTCTGTGCATGGAGCGTTTTTCAGGCCCCTTATTCATGCTCATGGGAGACGATCCTTCCCTGAGGTTTCACGCACTGGCCATCATTGTGGTGGTCATGATCAGCATCGTGCTACACGAGCTGGCCCACGGCTGGATGGCCATCCGCCTGGGCGACAATACACCCCGCCGCCTGCAGCGTATGACCGGCAACCCACTGGTTCACATGGGCCCGTTCTCACTGCTTGCGCTCGCGCTTTTCGGGATCGCCTGGGGGCAGATGCCCATCGACCCCACACGACTCAAGGGCAAGTACGGCGGGCTGAAAGTCGCACTCGCTGGACCCGCCATGAACGTTCTGCTCGCGGTCCTGGGCGTCATCGGACTCACCGTACTCACGCTGGTCCAGCCGGCCACCACTGCGTCTTCGCCGCCCCTCTCGCCGGTCTGGGAAAACGCCTCAACGCTGCTGTTCACCCTGAGCTTTTACAACCTGTTGCTGGCGATGTTCAATCTCATGCCGATCCCGCCGTTAGATGGATCGCACGTCCTGGCCGACCTGAATGCAAGCTATGCCCGAGCAGTTGAAAATCCCGGACTGCAGGGCGTGTGGCTCATGTCGTTTTTCTTCGTTTTCATGTTCGCCGGCGCGTTTTGACCCGCGCGAGCGGATGGCTGTTTTTGCAGATGATGTTCGGGGCCGAGCGGCTGGCGGACCTGGTGTTTTGAACCGGTGGGTCACGCGGGATGTGCGGCGGCGGTCTGGTTGAAGGGCTGAGTCTTCGAGGGAGTCTGAGCCTTGGACTTCAGCAGCGATGTGGTGTAAGCCAAGACATTCGCCATGCCCACCGCACCCAAAGCAACAAGGATCGGCGCTAATGCATTGCGATAGCGCACAATGCCAAAGAACATGACCGTCGTGGCCAGCGTCACCAACAGCGGGGCCACCAGCACCGGCCACGCCTCGGGCCGCCGGCGGATCACGGTCCACAGGCCAAGTGTCGCAAACGGGGCGAGCGTCATCCACGCGATGGCCTCAGACCACGCCACTGCCGGGTTGGATGTGCGCGGCCACGGTGAAAGCAACCGCCCTACCTTGCTGAGCATGAGTGCAGGCATCTCGCCGGGGTGCTCGCGGATGAAAGCCATACCCCGCCGTTTCGCTTCAGCATTCGCAGCAGCTTCCCCCGCAGGCAGCGGCGCGTTGAGTTGGCGTTCGAGTTCGCTGATTTTCAGCCATCGGCCACGCCACACGGGGTCATCCAGCACACGTTCATTGTTCCCGCCCCATAACCCAAGACCCACGATCGAGGAGAGCCCGGTGACGCCGACCGCCGCGTGATTGCGCAAACCCCAAGGCACCACCAGCACCGTTGCGACGCTCAGCGTCACTGCGGCAGCGACCCAACGCTGCGGGTGACCCAAGCCGCGGGCGTCTCGATCCCGCCACATCCGCCAGCCGATCCAACCCACCGCCAACGGAGCCAGCAGCAAAAACTGCGGCTTAGTCAGCACCAGCATGGCAAACGCCACCCCCGACGCGATCACCCAGCCCCACCGGGCGAGAAGCGAGGTCGAACTTGCATGGAACCGGTGTGCAACCAGCGAGCAGAACACCGCCGCCGCGAGCCAGAAGGCAAACGGCGTTTCGCTGAGCATGTGCATCGCGTAATAGGCGTGCCCGGGATAGACCGCCAGACCAAGCCCCGCGAGCAGACCCGCGCCGGGGCCTGCAAGCTGCCACCCGATGGCCATGCACAGCAGACATGTCGCGACCGACAACGCGATGATCCATAACCGCATTGCAGCGAAGTCCCGCCCCACGATCCAGTACGCCGGCGCGAACGTGAACACCGCGCCCGGAGCCCGGCGGGCCGTGGGCGCGTGATCTTCGAGCGTAAAACCCTGCCCGCTCGCCACGTGATACGCGAGCTGTTCAAAATCAACCTGATCGACATTCGCTTCCGCATCCGGCGGAGCGCCGAGGCCGACAAATGCAGACGTCATCCCAACGCGAACACCAAACGCCAGAACGACCACCGCAATTGCGGCAAGAACCACATAACGCCTACTCAAAACATCACTACGAAGCATGTGCATACACAGGTCAATCGACCGCTTCACCCCACCTGCTCTCGCGTCTGACCGACCAGGCCTTGCTCACGCCCGATAACCAAGCGTTTGATTGAACCTCGGCGAATCCACCCTCGGGCAACCGAAGTAACTCTCAGGGCATCTCTCTCTCCGAGCCACGGACGGCGATAGCGGCGCATTGAAACACTTTCTTTTCATTCTGCTCATGATGTTTGCCGGGGCGGTCGGTGCGTTGATCTCGCCGTTCTGGCCCCTGCTGCTGTACTACACGCTTGCGACCTTGCGGCCTCAGCAGGCCTGGGCGTGGTCGCTTGCAGACTGGCCAGACCTGCGGTGGTCACTGGTCGCCGCGGTGTTGCTCATCGGTGCCGTCGGCCTGCATTTTGGCCGCGTCCTGGACAAAGCAAAAGCCAATCCCGTCCTGATTCTCATTTGCCTCTACGGCCTGTTCGTCGGCCTGAGCGTCCTGTCCGCCATCAACCCTGCGGTTGCTGAGTTCTGGGCGATCGAGCACGCCAAGCTCCTGCTGGTTTTCGTGCTGGGCAGCCTGATCGTGCAACGCTTTGCGCAGCTCCGCATCCTCGCCATCATGATCGCCGTATGCCTGGGCTATCACGGCCTCTCGGTCAATCGGCTGTACTTCTTCGACGCCGGCCGGCTCGATGTCTTTCACGAAGGCATCCTGGGCCTCGATAACAACGGCGCTGGATCACTGATGGTCGTCGGCCTGCCCTTCATGGCCTGGATGGCAACACGCACCTGGTCACGCGGACAAACCGCCATGCGTCTGGTCGGGGCGGGCCTCCTGGTCCTCACCGCCCATGCCGTCATGATGACCTACTCACGCGGCGCCATGCTGGCCGGCCTTGTCGGCTTGGTGTGGCTGGCCTTGCACCATCGCCCACGACACCACGCCGCTGCGTTCGTCATCGCCGGCATTCTCATCGGCGGTGTGCTGGCGGGACCCGACATCCGCGACCGGTTCATGAGCGTCAAGCAATTCGAAAAAGACGAATCCGCACAACTTCGCTTCGCATCCTGGTCGGCGGCATGGGACATGTCCTGGGACTACCCGTTGCTCGGTAAAGGGGTGCGAAACAGCAACGGCTTTAGCGGAAACTACGGCGCCGACCGCTCCGGCCGCACCACGCACAACCAGTACCTGCAGATTGCTGCCGACTCCGGCTGGCCTGCGGCGCTGTGTTACATCGCCGCCTTTGGTGTCGCAGTCATCGGACTCACCCGCTGTCGGCAACGCTGCCTGGCCCATCTCAGGGACCTGGAGGATGACGAAAACTCAGCGGATCCGCACTCGGGGCTTTCGCCGGTTCATGCGGCAGTAAAAATGCCAGATCACGTTGCGGACCACGAACCCGACGCACGAGACACCACACCGCCTCAGCAGGCCCTGGCCCGTCGGCGGGACCTCAAAGACGCCGCGGGTTTATGCCTCGCGGTGCAGACTGCCCTGCTGAGTTTCACCGTGTCGTGCATGGTGCTTTCCATGGAAGCGGTGGAGATTCCGTACTTATTATTGGTCATGGCAGGGGTGATGCCGATAGTCCTTCGAGAAACTTTGTTCGACCGCCCCACCGAAACCGACGGCAACACCCTGGGCCTTTCCCCCTTGCCCGATCTGGTGCCCACGCCGTCCCGGCGAAGCGTCCCCCCGTACACCGGAGTGCCCGGATGACCACGATCGCCACGACCCTAGACCGACGACTCGCCCAAGCCGCCCAGCTCACCGGCACCTGGAAACAACACGTCTCCCGCCGGCCATCACCGCTCAAGGGAGCCGTCACTGCCGTGGCATCCGCCACCGACTTCATGACGCGCGGCGTGTTCTGGGCGTGGCGCAACCGGCGGTACCTCACCGTCCGCAAGCTCACCAACATGGCGGTGGTCAACGTTGAGTTCATGCTCAAACGCGAACGACTGATCGGCCGGCCTTACAACCTCAAGATCGAACCGACCAACATCTGCAACACCCGCTGCCAGCTCTGTCCCACCGGGCAAGGCCTCAAGGGCCGACGCAAGGGCCGCATGGACTTTGACCGCTACACCGCCCTGCTCGATCAAGTGCGATGGCACGTGTTCGGCCTGGACCTGTCCATGTGGGGCGACCCCCTGGTCCATCAAGACATCCACGCGATGATCCGCCACGCCCACGACCGCGGCATCTGGACCTACATCTCCAGCAACCTCCACGCCTTTCGCATCGAACCCCGTAAGACCAAAGACGGCAGCGTTGAAGACACCGACGACGCCACCAAGCTCATCGCGTCTGGCCTGGACATGCTCACCTGTTCGCTTCATGCCGCCTCGCAGGAAACCTTCGCCATCTACCAGCCGGGAAAAAGCTTCGGCGACGCCATGGCCAAAGTGCGACACATCGTCGAGACCAAGCAACGACTCGGCTCAACGACCCCTGCCATCCAACTCAACTTCGTCGTCACCCGGCACAACGAACATGAGATTGAAACTTTTGAAGCCCTGGCCACAGAGCTCGGGTGCAAACCTGTGATTTCCACCGCCTCGATGAACATCCGATTCCTGGATCGCGACAAACGCCTGCGCGACCTGGACCTCGACGACGCCACGCTCAAAGAAAAAGTCCGACGCCACCTCGCCGACTGGCTTCCCTCCAAGACCGAACACGTCCTGCCCGCGTACACCGAGATCCTCAAGACCGGCGACGCCAGCGGAGACCAGTACAACGGCGAGAAAACCTTCAACTGCTCCTGGCCCTGGCGGCAGGCGGTCATCAACTGGGACGGCCAGACCGTCACGTGCTGCGGATCCTTCGAGCCTGAGCATGACATGGGCGACGTCTTTGATCAGCCTTTTAAAAACGTGTGGAACGGCGAGAAATACCGCTTATCACGTCGCAGCTTCAAGCGTCGCCTCACCGAAGCGCAGAGCGAAAATAATGCCTGCGCTGAGTGCCCGGGGTTCATGCTGTGAACCGCGCCGCGCCCACGCGATTGAACGCATCGGCTCGAGCCAAACCATTGAGCGTCCTGCACGTACGCGTGGTTTGCGGCAGCGGAGGTGGGCCGGACAAAACGATTCTGCGCTCCGCCAAAGCGCTTAATACCAGCCGATACCGTGTTGCTGCAGCCTATCTGCACCCCCCAGCCGACCCGGGTATTGAGCGACTCAAAGAAATCGCATCGCAGCACGATTGCCCCTTTTTCGCACTGCCCGATCACGGCCCGGCCGACCCTCGTGTCGTCACACGACTCCTTGAAGTGTGCCGATCGCAAGACGTGAAACTCTGGCACGCCCACGATTACAAAAGCGAAGTCCTGGGTTTGCTCCTCCGCCAGCGTCATCCGATGAAACTGGTGACCACACTGCACGGCTTCACCGGCGAAACCTGGCGGACCCGCCTCTACGCCAAGGTGGCTGACCACGCGATCCGCCGGTATGACCATGCCCTGGCGGTCAGTCCCGAACTCGTCGAGCACGCCAGACGGCTGGGCCTCACCTCCGAGCAAGTCACGCCACTGCCCAACGCCATCGAGGCCCATGAGTACGCGTCCTCACCGAGCCGCAGCGCGGCACGGGCACAGTTAAAGATTGATCCTGCGGCGAGCGTGATCGGCGTGATCGCGAGACTCAGCATTGAAAAAGGCATCGATCGTGCAATCGACCTGCTCCCGGCATTACGCAAGCTCAACCCCAAGGCACAGCTACACGTCATCGGGTCTGGCCCACAGGAGGCGACGCTTCAACGTCAGGCCCAGTCGGTGGGCGTCGCCGACCAGGTGGTCTGGCACGGCTGGCAGACCGACGTTCGGCCTTATCTCGCGTCCATGAACGCGCTGCTTTTACCCAGCCGCACCGAAGGCCTGCCCAACGTGTTGCTCGAAGCCATGGTGATGCGTGTCCCCGTCGCGGCGACGCCGGTCGGCGGGGTGCCCGAGTTGCTTGACCACGGCAAGTGCGGCCGACTGCTCGGGCGGCATGTCGAAGACTGGCCCTGGGCGGTGGCCTCCTTGCTACGACCCGGCTCGCACCTCGCCGCGCTCACCGACGCCGCCCATCGACGCGTCACCCGGCATCACAGCTTCGCCGCCCGCATGCAACGCGTCGCCGAGGTCTACGACCGGCTGACCCAAGCATCGAAGCCCGCGCATTATCGCGCCGCCTGAAAACCGGTCACCCGCATCGGGAGACCACGGCCGTTCGCGTCTCGCTTTTAGATGGTGCTTTCGGTTACCCGCAGGATTTCTTCGACGGTGGTCAGGCCTTTGCCGACTTTTTCAAAGCCGTCCTGACGCAGCGAGATCATGCCACCTTCCATACAGGTTCGACGGAACTCGTTGACGTTGGGATTCGCAGCAATTCTGTCGCGTAGGCCGTCGTTGAGTACCAGCATTTCGTAAAGACCCACTCGGCCGGCGTAGCCGGTGTGTCGGCATTTCTCGCAGCCCTCACCCCGCCAGATCATGTCTTGTGCGAGCCCGTGCATGGCCAGGTGTTCTGCGATTTGTTCCTCGGGCGTTTCCTGCACCTTGCAGTTCGGGCACACCTTGCGGACCAATCGTTGGGCGACACAGGCGTTGAGCGCCGAGCCGATGAGGTAAGGCTCCACGCCGATATTGATCAGCCGGGTGACGCTGCTGGGGGCATCATTGGTGTGGAGCGTTGAGAGCACCAGGTGGCCGGTGAGCGAAGCCTGGATGGCGGTCTTCGCGGTTTCCCGGTCACGGATTTCGCCGACCATGATCACGTCGGGGTCCTGCCGCAGCAACGCCCGCAGTGCTGCTGAAAAACTCATGCCGATGTCGTCGCGAACCTGCGTTTGATTAATCCCGCCCAGGTGATACTCCACAGGGTCTTCCACGGTGGAGATATTGTGTTTGCTGCGGTCCATCTGACCAAGCGAGGAATACAGCGTGGTGGTCTTACCCGAGCCGGTAGGCCCGGTGACAAGCAGAATGCCATGCGGCTGTTTGATCTGGTTCTTCCACATTGTGAGCATGTCCTCGGACATGCCCAGGTCGTCGAGATCAACCTGAATCGAGCGAGTGTCGAGAATACGCAGCACGACTTTTTCGCCCTGCACCATCGGCAGCGTGGACATGCGCAGGTCAAGCTTTCGGCCGTGCACCACCGCGCGAATTCGGCCGTCCTGAGGCAGCCGGCGCTCGGAGATATCCAGGTTCGCCATGATCTTGAGGCGTGACACAATGGCGGCCTTCATGCTGCCCGGCGGGGTTTGGGCATCGAATAGCACGCCGTCGATCCGGTAACGCACCTGCAGCTTTTTTTCCTGCGGCTCAATGTGGATGTCCGACGCCCCTTGCCGCACTGCGTCATAAATCAGGAAGTTCACGAACCGGATGACCGGCGACTCGCCTGCCATCTTCTCCAGGTCGAGGTCTTCCTCATCGGCTTCGACCACTTCCACGTCATCTTCGTCGATGTCCGCGATAATCTCATCGACGTCCATTTCAACGTCGTCCGCCTCGTCCTGCTTCATCGCGTCGGCGATGGCATCCAGATCACCCGGCGTGATCAGTACCGGCTTCAGCGACCGACCCAGCCGATGCCGCAACTCATCAAGAATCACCATCGCCTCGGGATGGACCATGCCCACCACGAGACGCGCGCCGTGCTCGCGAAGTGGCAGGACCCGGTGCTCTCGGCAGAAGTCGATCCCCAATAGATTGATGGCCTTGTCCGCTTGCAGGTCGTCCAAAGTGACACGCTCGAGCTTCAAGCGATACCGCTGGGCGACAATGTTCTGCACGGCCTCCTGGTCCGCTCCTGCCTCGAACAGCACCTCGGTCAACCGCATGCCCGGCGACCGCTGCACGATGAGCTGCGCGTTGCTCAGAATATCCGCTGGCACCGACCCCGAGGCTCCCAGCACATCGGCCAGCGAGACACGCCGGGCCTCTGCGATACCGGTGGGCGTCCACAGATTCGTCTGTGCCTGGGGCGGGGAGGCGGGCACTGCTGCAGATTCAGAGGTCGGAGGCAAGGGCATGGGCGGGTTCACTCAAACGAAAAATCAGTCACGCCTTGGGGACACAGCGGCGTCGCGGAGACACACCCTTATCGCTTGACTTTGAGCACGAACGACAGGCCGTCGGCTTCGAGGGTCACACTCAGTCGACCGATGTCTTTGAGCGTGAACTCACCGATCGCCGAGCCGACCCTGAGGAACTCGCCGTCTATCACCGCCACCGGGTTGGGGCCGTTCATAACACTCTGCAGCTTCATGGCGTCTACTTGGCGTTGCAGCGTCGCGGTTCGCATGGCCAACGCCTCTGCCGCACGCTCAACCGAATCGTCACGCACCGGCTCGGCGGAGGGCTGATCGTTGCCGAACTTAAACGGGTTGGTCTTCACTTCACGCAGCGGCACGTTCACGCGGTCGCGCTGGTTGTCGAATTGCTGGATCACCTGATCAGGCCGTTGGGCAAACTCGCGTAAACGGTCGGGCTGCAATGGATCGGACGGACTCATGGCCCCGGGGTTTTGCAGCTTCTGGATGGCGGTGTCGATCTCGGCTTCAAATTGCTGCGTCGCGGCGTCAGCAGGCATCGGATCGCTTGACATTTTCATGGCAAACAATGCCGCACCGGCCACCAGCACCACGGCGACGACCGCGATCGCGGTTTGCGGCACCTTCCGGGCGGTGGTTGTTTCCAGGCCCAGTGCATCGGTGTCGAACGTCTGTCCCGACGCCACACCGCCGAGCAATGAAAGTGACCCCGGGTCTTCGGTTTCGGCTGCTGCGGGTAACCCTGCAGAGTTGCCGGCAGTCTCACCTGACTTGGGCGTGACGGGATCTGGCTTGGGGTCGTCTTCGAGATGGGTTTGGAAGTTCAGCACGATTCGAAATCCTGGATTAACAAAGGGAGAGCGTCAGTGGGCCGGTTGAACGGGGTATCAAGGTGTGGCGGTGGCGGTTGGGCCGTCGAAGAAGATGCTCAACGTGAGCTCTGCTTCGAGCATGCCGTCGCCTTCTCGGCCGAGCCGCCGCAGCCTCATTTGCGGCAACTGAGTAATCCGGGGCATCTGGTTCACGTCGAGCAAAAAGCCGTAGAAATCATCGAAGTCACCGACGATTTTCATATGGATGGGTTTTTCGAGATACCGAGCCGCCTTGACCAGCTTGTCGGGTCGGACGAGCTGAACGTCGAGCTGATGCTTGCGTGCAATGTCCGTGACATCACCCACGACGCTGAATTCGCGGGGGTTGGAAGGCAACCGTCGCTCGAAGTCATCGATCGTCCGGGCCAGTGTTTCGATCTGCTTTTCGAGGTCTACAAACGGGCTGGCTGCTTTTTCCAGCTCACGCAGCTTCTCGCGCTTGGTGGCGATCTCCGTGGTTGCCTCGCGGATCTGGGCGTTGCGGGGCTGGAACACCATGAGATATGCCGCGACGGGCATCGCCATGATGACGAATACGAAGATGATTTCTCGAAGGCCGAATCGCATGAGGGTTCTCTTGGGAAGAAGGTGGGGTCGGGGTGGCGGGCTGGGTGCAGCAGGTGAGTGCGTGGGGGACTTTGGCGTGGGGGTCTTAGGCGTGGGGGTCAGGGTGCGGGGGCCTGGCTGATCGGGCCTTCGGGTCGGGGATTCGCGAGGAACTCACCGTCGGGTGTCACGCCCAGCTCGTCGGCCATGGGATCGCGTTCGGGGCTCCGCGCCACGCGGGTCGGTTCGAGGCCTGATAGGTCGATGTCCTGATTAAGCTTGGCTTCGATCTTGAAGCGGAGCATTTCCCGGCCGTCGATATCGGTCTTCTCAATGCCGCCGAGATTGACGCCGACGAACAGGTTGTTCGCGGTCAATCGCTCCTGATAAATCGCGATGTCCTGATGATTGGGAGCCACGCCTTCCAGGGTCAGCGTGACGTCACGGTCGGGGACGGTGAGTTCTTCGACCTGCTTTTTCTCTTTGCGGTCCTTCTTGGCCTTCTGTAATGCGGTGCGGGACGGGGCCCGGGTGACTTTGGTTTCGAGTTCGATGTCGATTAGCCGAAGCGACGTGGGCATCTGGTTGATGAGCTCGGAGAGCAGCAAAGGCCGAGGCGGCACCTCGACAAGCTGCGCGGTGATGCGGGCTTTGTTCATCATGTTCCGCTTCTGATCCTGGAGCTTTTCAATCTGCTTAATCTGCAGCGCACGGGTTTCAAACTCCGCGTTGACCAGACTGAGCTGAGACCGCACCT
The DNA here is from genome assembly GCA_963799465.1 of uncultured Phycisphaeraceae bacterium. Classification (GTDB taxonomy): domain Bacteria; phylum Planctomycetota; class Phycisphaerae; order Phycisphaerales; family Phycisphaeraceae; genus JBCCOW01. The sequence continues at coordinate 181,215 of CAWCXG010000001.1, forward strand.
CGTGTCGTTGCTGATCGGTGACGTAGAAGGCTGCGATCACACCCACGAGCACCACGAGAAACAGGCTCACGCAGATCAGGTTGGTACGTCGTTCGCGTTTGCGCTCGAGGTAATCCTCGGGCAGGAACTGGTTGTTGGAAGCGTCTTTGGGCATGGCGGGGTTCCGGTCCGTTGGGTCAGGTGGGGCAATGGGGCGGGGAGCGGGGGCGGGGCGGTCTTAGAGATCGCCTTCACAAAAGCACAACCCCATCGCCACTGCCCACTCGGGGTGTGACGAGCCCAGCGTGATGGGGCCGGCGAGGCTGGGGGTGCGTTCGACTTGCACCAGTGGGTCGCCGATCTGAGCGGGCAGGTCCAAGGCCTGGGCCAGGGCGCGGCAGGCGTCGAGATCGTGAGCTTCCCCGCCGCAGAACACCAGGATCTCCACGGGATCCTGCGGGTTGGCGTCTTCGTAGTACCGCAGCGCAAGCGAGACCTCGTCCACGATGCAGTCGTAGGCTTCGTGCTCGAGGGGAGCCTGGTCGTGAAACGCTCGGCGTCGGCTGTCGGCGGTGGCGGTGACGCGGTCCTGCTGGACCGAACTGGCTGGTGCTATCGGCGCAAGCGCGACGGCTTCGGCTCGTGCGGCGACGGACGCCAGGCGGTGCTCGCGGGCCTCCAGGAAATCACATTCGCGACGCTCGGCGGCAGTGCGGGTGATGTGGTCCCCGCCCGCATGGATCACCCGGGCAAACACCAGTTGAAAACCTTTGGCAATGATGACCTTCGTCGCCGCCGCACCGATATCAATATGGCAGGCCACGCGGGTCGCGTCGTCGTCGCGGCGGTTATACGCCTCGGCAAAAGCGCGTACCACGCACATCGGTTCAGCCTGCACCCCGACCACCTCAAGCTTCGCACGCTGGGCCATCTCCACATAGCCCATCACCGTTTCGCGCGGGGCCGCCATGCACAACACCCGCTGATACGTCTTGCCACCCCGGCTGCAATGCCCGACATGCTGATATCGCACGACACACTGCGCAGGGTTGATATTCAACCGCGATTGCAGCTCGACGCTCGCACGGGCTTCGAGGTCCTCCGTACCGCCGCCTGGCACATCCAGATGATGCACAAGCGTCTGAAACGCAGGAATCGAGACCACCGCACGCTTGCCTTTGAAGGCTTGATTTCGCAAGTGACTGCGAAGCTGCTCTTCGAGAAACGCCTGGCGGGTCGTGGTTTGCGTTCGAGCGGTGCACGGAATCACCGAGGACCCGGCGGCGATCAGGCGGTGCGTGTCCCCGAATTCCAGCTGCAGAAGCTTGATCGCATCGGCACCGAAATCGATGGCAATCGGCGACGGCCGGTTTTTACTGATACGTAGGGCCATGGGCGATCCAGAGGGGGAACACGGCCCGAGGCCCACGGGGCAACAGACCGACGCTGGACTCTGCATCGACCTACCGAACGCCCGGCTTAACCCCAAATGCACCCGCTTGCCCGGTATCCCGATATGGCCCAAACATGACAACCGTCACAGACAGCATCGACAAGCTTCCCAGCGTGATAACGCAGTGATTTGAACCTCTCACATGAAGCTTGCATGGATCATCGGATGAACTTAATTTAGTCACGCTTTGCACCTGTTGTTCGTACCGCCCGTGGCGATGCTGCCAGCCGACGTGAAGTGACGCCCCCTGTTCCACGGGGACGCGGAACCTCCCAATGATGCCGGCCAAATACCAACTCAGGCTTTATGTAAGCCGTTTTACGCCCGAGGTCACCCGCGTGATCGCCTCAATTAAGCAGGTCTGCGATTGCGAAATCGAAGGCGGCTGCAGCTTCGAGGTGGTCGATGTTTCAACACGTCCTGAAGAAGCTGAAAAACATCGCATCATCGCGACCCCCACGCTGGTTCGCGAGCTACCCTTGCCGCTTCGCCGTCTGATTGGCGACTTAAGCCAGATTGACGATATCCTCGAAGGTCTGGAATTTGTCAGAAAAAAGCCCAATCCTTCGCCGCCATCCACGACCAATTGAGATCTCTCTTTGAACGCGCACCGTACGTCTCTGCATTTTGAACCCAATGACCAAAGTGTCCGAAGAACACCCAGCGGCCTGCCGGGCGTGGATGCCCTCACACGCGGCGGATTCCCGTACGGTCGGTCCACACTGGTCTGCGGCACGGCCGGGGCAGGCAAAACGGTCTTCTCGGTTCAGTTCTTAATCGAAGGCATTCGGAAGTTTGACCAGACCGGCGTGTTCGTCGCGTTCGAAGAAACGCCTGAAGACATCCGCCGAAATATGAGGGGATTTGGCTGGGACATCGCCGAACTGGAAGACGCGGGCAAGCTCGCGTTTGTTGATGGCACGCCCCGGGCTGACGAGGATGAAAAAATCGCCAGCGGCGATTTTGATCTCGGAGCGTTGCGGGCTCGGATTCGTTATGCGATTGAAAAAGTGGAAGCAAGCCGTGTGTCGATTGACTCACTCGCTTCGCTGCTCCAGCGGTTTCCCAACGAAGGCGTGATTCGCCGGGAGATGTTTCGCATCACCCAGATGCTCCGCGAACTCAAAGTCACATCCTTGCTGACCGCCGAACGTGTCGCCGAACGCGGCGACATCAGCCGCTTCGGCGTTGAGGAGTACGTCGTGGGCTCGGTCGTCGTGATCCGAAACCTCGCTGAAACCATGCGACGACGACGGACCCTGGAAGTGCTCAAAATGCGCGGCGGAGACCACGCGACCGGCGAATACCCTTTCGCCATCACCCGCAATGGGATCAAGGCCATCCCGCTGGGCACCATGACCCTCTCGCAACCTTCCAGCGACAAACGCATCACCTCGGGATGCACAGAACTTGACGCCATGTGTAACGGTGGCTTCTTCCAGGATGCGGTGGCCATCGTGTCGGGTGCGACCGGCACCGGCAAGACACTCACCTCCATGCACTTCATTCATGGCGCAGCGATGGACGGAGACAAAGCCGTGCTCTTCGCCTTTGAGGAAAGTCGATCTCAACTCATCCGTAACGCCCGCGGATGGGGGATTGATCTGGAAACGATGGAACGAGAAGGTTTAATTAAGATCTTTTGCCAGTTTCCAGAGTCCGCCAGTCTCGAAGAACATCTTGCTCAGATCCGCGACGTCCTCGATGAATTCGAACCCGACCGGGTCGTGGTCGACAGCATCTCCGCCATGCAACGCATCGGCACGGATGACGCTTTCCGCGAGTTTGTCATTGCCTTGACCTCTATCACCAAGGAGCGTCAGATCGCTGGCCTGTACACCACCACCAGCGAGCAACTGATCGGTTCGCAAAACGTCACCGGCCAGCATATTTCTACGCTGACCGACACCATTATCATGCTGCGGTATATCGAAGACCAGGCCCAGATGCTGCGTGCGATTACGGTGCTCAAAATGCGTGGCTCGAAGCACGACAAGACCATTCGGCAATTTGATATCACCGATAAGGGGATGCAGATTGGGAACCCCATGACCGGCACCGGCGGTGTCTTTCAGACCAGAGGTCGCCTGATACTCGACAACGCAACGGCTCATGACTAAACACGACGTCAAGGAGGACGTTTTGATGACACCAGGGTCGAAAGCCCCTCTCAATGCCTCGGCACCCGAAGCCGACGATCTCAACCTTGCGCAGCAACTTCTCAACGCACTGCCCGACGCCGCGTTACTGGTCGATGCCCAGGGAGTGGTCCGCGAAGCCAATCCTGCCGCCGCCAGGCTTCTGCACCGCCCGCTCAAAGAACTGATCGGATTCCCCATCGGCCTGCCGGTAGGTCCGAATCGTGCAGTGGAAATCGACATCACCCGCCCGGACGGGACCGCTGGGATCGCCGAGATGCTGGCTTGTCCCGTCCCCGGGGCAGAATCCAGACTTTACGCGGCGTCCCTGCGCGATATCACCTCACGTAAGGATCACGAAGGCGAGCTGGTTCACTATCAACAAAAGCTCCAGGACCTGTCTCGCGAGTTGATTGACGCAGACGAGCGTGAACGTCGTCACCTCGCCTCGGTGTTACACGACCACGTCCAGCATTTGCTGGTGGGAGCAAAACGTCACATCGAACTCCTGCGCCAACTGCCCGCGTCGTCTGACGCTGATGCACAGCGTCACCCCGCTCAGGAGTCAGCCGAAAAAGCGCACATGCTCCTGAGCGATGCGATTGAATCCACGCGGTCACTCACCGCTGAACTCAGCCCCCGCATTTTGTACGACAAGGGGATTGTTCCCGCTTTTGAGATGCTGGCGCGTCGCATGTATGACCGACACGGGCTCGAAGTCGCACTCCACAGCAACGGGGATCTCTCGGCACGGAACGACCGTATGCGGGCCTTGCTGTACAGCTTCACGCGCGAGTTGCTGCTCAACGTGATTAAGCACAGCGGCACGCTCGAAGCGACGGTCAGCCTGGATTGCATCCAGCCGCATCATGTACGCCTGCAGGTCTCTGATGCGGGGCTTGGCTTTGACCCGGTTCAAAGCAAAAAACGTCAGGACCGCTCAGGCTTTGGCCTCTTCACCATCGGCGAACGCGTCGAAGCGCAAGGCGGAGTCTTTCAGGTGCTCGCCTCTCCCGGAGAAGGCTGCAAAGTCGCCATCACGCTGGAACTGCGACCCGATGACACGGTGCCTTGCCACGATCGGAGCGATGCCTCCGCAGCGGCCCCGTGCGACGATGCTCCGCTCCCCCATGAGTTCGCGCTGCAGGTCGTGTCGCCCTCAACGCCCGACGCCCCGGCCGTCCTGATCGTGAACGATTACGAAGGCACCCGCCAGCTGCTCAGCGCTCTACTGGTCGAACACGACCCGACGCTTCACATCGCCACCGTACCCGACGGCGAGCAGGCTGTGGAAGCAGTCCGCCGCAATGTTTACCAACTCGTACTGATGGACGTGTCACTGCCGGGCATCGACGGTTTCGAAGCCACACGCCTCATCCGCGACTGCGACGCCCGCGCTAAGGTCTTCATCGTCAGCGGCCACGAGCAACAGACCCACCAGGCTGGATTCGAGTCCTGCGGTGCCCATGGATGGGTGGATCTCGGAGCGGACCTGGACGTGATGCTCTTCGCGTTCGCAGCGGCCTTGCAGAGACGCCAATACACACTAAATGAAGGCCTGTTTTCTCGCCCCTGCGACGCATCTGCGGCTAGGATCGCGGCCATGCAGGACTTCACCCCACGACAGATCGTTGAGCAACTCGACCGCTACATCATTGGCCAAGCCGAGGCCAAACGCGCCGTCGCGGTGGCAGTGCGTAACCGCTGGCGCCGCAGTCAATTAGACCCCAAGCTCGCGCGGGAGGTCTACCCCAAAAACATCATCATGGCAGGGCCCACGGGCGTTGGCAAAACTGAAATCGCCCGCCGATTGGCCCGCATGACCGACGCACCGTTCGTCAAAGTCGAGGCGAGCAAATTCACCGAAGTCGGCTACCACGGCCGAGATGTCGAATCCATGGTCCGCGACCTTGTGGACCAGTCCATCTCACTGGTCAAACGTGAACAAGCCGAAGTGGTACGCATAAATGCGGAAGAAGCTGCCGAGCAAAGGCTGATCGACCTCTTGTTGCCCGACTCACAACCACCGCCTCCAGAATCCGCCGCGCTCCCCGACGCCGACCCCGCCGAGCCTCCCACCCCACAACAACGTCAACAACGCGTCCGTGAACGGCTTGCCCAAAGCCTCAAGGCCGGCAAGCTCGACGACAAGGAAGTGGAACTCACGCTCAGCCGACGCCCCGCCTCATCCGTCCTGTTCGGCACCATGGGTTTGGATCAGATCGATCCCGATATGTCCAGCATGTTTGAAAAACTCATTCCTGAGCAAAACGAACTCAAACGCATAAAGGTCCGCGACGCCCGACAGGTGCTCATCGATCAGGAGACCGAAAAGCTGCTGGACACCGACAAACTTGCCGCCGAAGCCATCGATCGTGCCGAGCGTGGCGGCATCATCTTCCTCGATGAAATCGACAAAATTGCAGTCTCCGGCGGGTCCGACGGGAAGTCCGGCGGGTCGGGCGGCAATCCCGATGTGTCCCGCCAAGGCGTGCAACGCGATCTGCTTCCCATCGTCGAAGGCTCGCAGGTCTCCACCCGCCACGGCACTGTGCGTACCGATCACGTGCTGTTCATCGCAGCCGGGGCATTCCACTCCGCCCAGGTCAGCGACCTCATGCCCGAACTTCAAGGGCGGTTCCCGATCCGTGTCGAGCTCTCAGGCCTGTCCAAGGAAGACCTCACCCGCATTCTGCGCGAACCTGACAACGCGCTCACCAAGCAGCAGCAAGCCCTGCTGGGTGTGGAGGGGTTGGAGATCACGTTTGACGATCAAGCGATTGAAGCCATCGCGCAGCTGGCTGCTGAGGCCAATGGGAACGTCGAGAACATCGGTGCCCGCCGATTGACCACCATTCTCGAACGCGTTTTTGAGGAAGTGAATTTCAACGCACCCGAAATGGTGGCATCCGGAGAAACCCGTATGACTGTGACGGAGAGTTTTGTGCGGGAACGCGTCGAGCCGCTACTTCAGGATCGCGATTTAAGCCGATTCGTGCTGTGAGTCTAGGCGCTAACGATGATCGCATTGGTCACGCGCATAAAAAAGGGCTTCCGGGTCATGGGGGGGCTGTTAAAACCCGGAAGCCCCTACAACAGTTCGAGTAACACAAAAACTCGACTAGAAAGTAATCGGTAAAAATGCCCCTTTCACAACACGTATTGACAAGTGATTTAGAAAAAAACTTTCATCTAGCGAGGCTGACAGGCTAGCATGCAGCAACCGCCAGATCGCGTAACCACTTGTTAATAAAGCAACTAACCCTCGATCACTTTCAAGGCCGCTAAGTCCTGGATATCGATCATTCCGAGGGGTTTACCCCATCTGTCCGTGACGGGAATTTCGTCAAAACGTCGTGTTCTCACGATGTGCACCGCGTCCCGGACGGTGGCGGTATCGGACAACACGGTGGGCTGCTTGGACATGATCAGATCGATCGCTTGCTTCCAGACCTCAGGCCCCGAGCGGATGAGCGCAGATCGTAAATCGCCATCGGTCACCAGTCCGGTGAGTTTCCCTGCCTGATCGACCACCAGTAACGCGCCAGGCCTTCGCAGGTTCGTGGATTGCGATGAGGCGTGCGCGGTTTGATAGGCATCCGCCACGGTCGTGCCCTCGCGAATGACTGGCATATTTTCGCCCGCCTTGAATCGCATGGCGTCCACCACCCGCATCAACTGTCGCCCCAGCCCCCCTCCGGGATGCAGCTTGTGAAAGTCCTGGACCCCAAAGCCTCGGCGGCGCGCAACACTCAACGCCAAGGCATCCCCGACCGCAAGCATCGCGGCAGTACTTGCCGTCGGGGCCAGATTCAACGGGCAGGCTTCCGCGACATCGCCGATCGACACCACCGCCACCGACACCCGTCCAAGTCCGCAGTCAGGCCCCTTTGCAATCGACACCACCGGCACCCCGTCCAGACGAACCAACTCCGCCAACGTCACCACTTCCTCGGTGTTCCCGCTGTAACTCAACGCCAAAACCGCGTCCCCCCGGTGCACCCGACCCAGGTCACCATGCAACGCTTCGACGGGGTGTAGAAAATGCGAAGGGGTGCCGGTCGATGCAAACGTCGCCGAGAGCTTCTGACCAATGAGCCCGCTCTTGCCCAGGCCGCAGACCACCAGTCGGCCTTCCACCGCTGTGATCACATCCACCGCCTGATGAAAGGCCTCGCCAATGGCCACAGCCTGAATCGCAGAGGCTTCCGCTGCCATGACTTTTTGAGCGAAGTCAAATTCTTCCGCCTGCGCGTTCCCTCCAGTCGTATTCATCTCCGCATTATGCCGCATCCCCGCTGCCCTGGCCCTGCACCTGACGCGGACCGGCCGTGACGGTACGCTGACCGCGTGAGCCAAGCGACCACGCCATCGGGTTCCCCGTCCGCCGCCGGCGACTATCGCGTCGAACTCTCCGCCTATGCCGGACCACTTGACCTGCTGCTGTACCTCGTGAAGCGTCACGAAATCGACCTGCACGATATCCCCATCGCCACCCTTACCGGGCAGTACCTCGACCATCTCCAGGCCATGCAGAAGCACAGCCCGCTGCTCGACGTCGAGCAGGCTGGCGACTTTCTGGTGATGGCCGCAACGCTGGTGGAAATCAAGTCCCGCATCATCGCACCCACGACTCCCGATGATGAGTCGTCGGATCCCTCACAAGATGCAGGCGTATCCGAGAAGGACTCGGCAGACCCCCGACTTGAACTGGTGCACCAGCTCCTGGCCTACAAGCGGATCAAAGACGCCGCGGGTGAGCTGGATCGTCGGTATCAGGATTGGCAATCCCGCTTCCCTGCACAGGCTGCTGCAGCGCCGCAGAGCGACGACGATGACCAGGCGGCTGTGCGTGAGCTGGACCTTGAGGACGCGGACATCACCGATCTGCACGAGGCGTTTGACCGCCTGCTCGAGTCGGTCGGCAAAGGGCCGATGACGCACGATGTCGAATACGACGACACGCCGATATCACTTCACGCCGACGACATCCACGACCGCCTGCAACGTGAGGGGAAAATGAGTCTGCGGGAAATGTTCGCCGGCCGGGGCAAGCGATCCGAGCTCATCGGGTTGTTCCTCGCCACGCTCGAACTGGTCCGCCAACGCCGTGTCCGTGTCGCCCAGCGCAGCCCCGGCGAAGACATTCAGCTTGAGCTCAACCCCGAGGCCGACGATGATCCGGACGACACCCCCTCCTCCGCCCAAGGTGACCCTAATCCGCCCACCGCCTCCAGCCCTGACCCCTCAGACCTCGACGCGTTTGACTGGCCTGATGAAACCGCTCGCAAACGCGCCGAACGTAGGCATCGCCGACGCCAGGCCGCCGAGCAGGAAGACGGCCAACCTCCATCCGCCGACCTGAGCGCGTCCGCTGACGATGATCTCGACGACGAAGATGATCTTCTTGACGACTGACGTCACGCCACGCTGACCCCTTATCGGACGCACGGCAAGGCCGGTTCTGCTCAAGACACCCCCCCACGCTTTCCGATAGAAAGAGTGTGATGGAGTCCGTTGCCAGCATGTCGTCCGCCGCCTCCGCCTTGACCTCCAGTCAAGTGCGTAATGAGGTAGACATGGCTGTGGCCCGCAAGACGCTCAATTCCGCCAAAGCCCAGGGTGCCGCCGTGGCGTCGCTGTTAGATGAAGCGTCCCAGCTTCAGCAGGCCATGGTGACCAAGGCGATCAGCGAGCCTCACAAAGGCAATCTCATCGACGTGCTCGCCTGAGACTCAGCGAATCACCCACGTGATGCTAGGGGCTTGGGTCACACCGCTAAACACACCGCCTCGCACTTGTGGATGTCGCACACGTTGAGCACAGGCCAGGCTACGCATCAAGCTTCAACAACGAATCAACGCTGACCGATTGCCCGGTTTCGATGGACTGGTTCGCAGCGACTCCCAACAGAATCGAAGCGGCACCATCGATATGGCTCGCGTCGCGCATCAAGGGGTCCGGCACTGCGTTTGGCAAAAACACCCGGTCGAGCAGCAACGTGTCGCCCCCGCCGTGCCCTCCCACCGCTTGAGGTATCTCAAGTTCTTCAGGCGGCTCGAAAAGCTTCTGAAGCCGCACATACTTCTCGCCGGCATACATGTCCTCCGCAAGCTGCTCATCCGATTGACCCGTGATGACATGCCCCTTACCTCGGCCGAAATATTCAACCTGGCCGTGAGTTCCCGAAATCGTCAGCCGTTCCCCTTCCCACGGGCTGTACGCAATCAGACTGTAATTGAGCATGGCCCCGCGTCGGTAACGGGCACTCACCACCATGGTGTCTTCCGCCGTGATCGGCCAACGCGCCTCGCCCCCAAACACGTTGCGGTCCCGGATGTATCCGCCGTCCATCCCATCCACTGCATCACGCTCCGCATCAAGATAAAGACGCTTGGATCGGCTGGAGGACTGGCCCGGCAAGGTGTCGCCCTGGGCCAATTGCAACGCAAAGGGATCTGCCGCTGCTTCCGCAGTGCCGTGGTACCGCTCATACGTCTTACTTTCTCCACGCGCCTTGGCATTCGTTTCGCCGTAGAAGCTCAACGCCCCAAACGCAAACACGGTCTCAGGTCGGTCGTCCAGTATCCAGTTCACCAGATCAAAGTGATGGGTGGATTTGTGGACCAGCAGGCCGCCCGAGTGCTTTTTCTCGCGGTGCCACCGCCGGAAATAATCCGCTCCATGCGACGTATCCAGACGCCACTGAAAATCGACCAGCGTCGGCGTCCCGATCGCCCCGCTCATCACGACCTGCTTTACCACGCTGAACGTTGACATATACCGATAGTTAAATGTCACGCGTAAACGCTGCCCGGTGCGTTCCACCGCGTCCAGAATCTCTTGTGCCTTCTCCGCATCAATCGTCATCGGCTTTTCGCTCACCGCGTCGCAGCCCAGCTCCATCGCACGGATGATGTACGTGTGATGCGTCGAATCCATCGTGGTCACGATGACGACATCACACTTTGTCTCGCGAATCATGTCGTCAAACCGGTCGGCGGTGTAGGCCGGCACCGCTGGCGTATCGCACGACTCCTGCAAGTAATCGTTCCAGACGGCAGTCCGCGTCAGAGATGCATCACACAACGCCACCAACTCCGCATGCTCGGCATACTTCCTCAAAATCGCATCAATGAACATTCGGCAGCGAGCGCCAGTTCCGACAATGGCGTAGCGAACCCGCGCGGAGTGATTCGACATGGCAGCAAAGCACCTTTAAAACAGAGTAAAAAATTAAAATCCGGTAGCCCTGTCGAACGCAGCAAACAAACCAAGGTACATCCAGTTTAGAACTCCCGTCAGCCGCGTCCCGTTATACCCCCACGTCACTCACGCTGCTTGAGCACCTGTGTCGGCCAGCAGCACCGCCAACACCGCCGCTTCGATCGCAGACATGTGTTCCTGCGACGCCTGCCTGATTCCCTCGACTGCGCTGTCCAACGTCGGCACCAGCCAGCCCGTTCGATATCCCGTCGAAATCGCGGGGTGAATGTAATACTTTCGGCAGACGGCGGGCGTATTCCCAAGCTCGCGTGCGGTCAACTTCACAACCTCAACCAGAGTCTTGTCGGCAGCAGCGTCAGATGAAGCCGGGCCTCGCGTACGCAACAAGGCCGCTGCGATCACCGTCCCCGCCCAGGTGCGAAAATCCTTGGCGGTGATATCCAAACCGGTGGTGTCCTCGAGATAGGCATTGACATCCGACGAACCGATCCGAGCAAGCTCGTCCGATGCATCGCGGTATTGAAAGAGTCGCTGACCCGGCAATTCGCTCAACCGCCGAGCTGCACGTGCAAGCCGAGGGTCCTGAATCCGAACCGATCGTGCTTGTCCCGATTTGCCTGTGAACGCGAGTGATACTGCCTTACCCTTCACCGTGACATGCTCTTGCCTCAATGTCGTCAATCCCACCGTTTGGTGTGCCTGAGCATAGACATCCGAACCCACCCGCAGCGACCCCGCATCCAGCAGCCGCACGGCAACCGAGATCACCCGCTCGCGGTCCAGGCGGGGACGCCTGAGGCCCCGATCCACTCGTTCGCGAATCGCAGGCAGCGTGGCCCCAAACACCGCCAGGCGGGTGAATTTCAGTTCGTTCCGCATGGCGATATACAACGGGTGATACCGGTAAACCTTGCGCTGCCGGGCGTCGCGCCCCGTCACCTGCAAATGCCCGTTGGGCTTGCCGCACACCCACACCCGTTGCCACGCCGGAGGAATCACCATCGCCGCAATACGCTTGCGCACCTGCGGGTCCCGCACCGTCTCGCCGTTCTCATTGAAGTACGTGAAGCCTTTGCCGCATCGCCGACGGCCGTAGCCCGGCTGCGAATCACTCACGTAAACAAGCTCACACGAAGCACGCACCACCCAACAGCCTAGTCGTATTCTGCGCCCGTACGCTGACCAACTCAGCAAACTAAGCCTAAGGCACCTGCGGCTTCCAAAGCTGCCGAACCTCCCTTGCCGCCTCCTCCACCGCACGCTTCTCTACGTCCACCATCGCATTGATCCGCTGCATCGACTCCAGATCAATCCGCCCGACCATCGGCCAAAGCACGTCCGCCACCGCCTCAACCCCCGCCACCCGAGGCCCCAGCAACACCACCGCGTCATAAGGCGGCAACGCCCCCTTCGGATCTGCCAACACCACCAGGTCATCCCCCGCGATCCGCCCGTCGGAAGAAAAGGCCGCCAGCAAATCCACCTGGCCCGACCGCAATGCGTCATACATCAGCGTCGGTCCAAACGACCGCTGACCCAACGCATCAAGCCCATACGCGTCCCGCACCGCTGGCCACTCCGGCCGATCAAACCATTCCAAATCACCCCCCAATGTCAACGTCTCGGCGTGCAACGCAAGGTCCGCCAACGAACGTATCCCAAGTCGTTCCGCCTCTGCTCGAGGCATTGCAAACGCGTACGCATTCTCAAAACCCACCCGCCCCAGGCAACGGATGCCGTGCGTCTGCGCCAACCAATAGCTCATGGATTCAAACACCGCGTCCGCCGATCGGGGCTCGGTCCTCTGCATATGGTTCGCCCACACGGTCCCGGTGTAATCGATGTACACGTCGAGCTCCCCCGCCGCCAACTGCTTAAAAACCACCGTCGAGCCCAGCGAATCACGCAACGTCGTCTCAAAGCCAGCCTCACGTAATTGATTCTCCATCGCTGCCGCGAGGATGTACTGCTCGTTGAAATTCTTTGCCCCGATACGGATCGGCCCCAGCGTCTCAATCGCCTCCAGCCGGGCCGCCTCCGCCGTGCCCCCGTGTGACCGCTCGGCGTCCCCGCCTCCACCTACCAACCCCACAGCCCAAGGCAAAGTCGCACCCACCACAAACACCGCCACCAACAAGCCTCCCGCCACCATGCTTCGTACCGACTGCCGTCCCTCCAGACCACGCTGCACCTGTCCCAGCAAACCATCAATGATTAACGCCAGCGCCGCGGCCCAGAAAACTCCGAATAACAACACCGCGTTATTCCGCGTCTGCAATCCGCTGAAGATGTAATTCCCCAGGCATTCCTGACCCACCGGCGTGGCGAGGGTCGCGATGCCCACCGTCCATACCGCGCTGGTCCGCACCCCCGCCAGAATCACCGGCATCGACAAAGGTAACTCCACGCGAAGCAGACTCTGAAAGTCCGTCATGCCCATCCCCCGCGCTGCTTCCGTCACCGCTGGGTCCACCCCCGCCACCCCGGTCACCGTGTTGCGCAAAATCGGCAACACGCTGTACAACGTCAACGCCAGAATCGCCGGCAAAAATCCAAACGCCGAGTACGCCAACCCTGCCGCCTCCGCAACCGATGCCAACCCCGCTTCACCCGCCGCCTCAAGCACCGGCACCATCAGCGCCAGCAACGCCAGCGACGGCACCGTCTGCACCACGCCCGCAACCGTCAACGCCGGCCCACGCAGCCGGGCGTGCCGCGTGAGAAACAAGCCCAACGGCACGCTCACCAACGTTCCCACCGCCAACGCAATGAGCGTCAACGTCACATGCCCTTGCAACAACGCCGGCAACTGAGACCACGCCCGGCTCAAGATGCAACCCCCCTGCCCACCCCAGCCCCACTCGCCGCAGGAGCCTGCAACAACGCCTCGATCCGTTCCGCCTGCTCACGCGGCTTATTCATCAAGGCTTCGACATACCCGTTCGCCGGCGACAACAATAACTCCCGCGGCGTCCCGTCCTGCACCACCGTCCCCGCTCGTATCACCACCACCCGATCCGCCAGTTCCAACGCTTCGCTCATATCATGCGTCACCAGCACCGTCGTCAACCCCAGCCGATCGTGCAATCCCCGAACCTCGCGCTGCAGCCCGTCGCGGGTCATCGGATCCAACGCACCGAACGGCTCATCCATCAGCATCACCTCAGGCCGAGCCGCCAACGCCCGCGCCACCCCCACACGTTGCCGTTGCCCCCCCGACAGCTCCGCCGGATACCGCGACCCATACGTCTCGGCTGGCAAATGCACCAGGTCCAGCAATTCCTCCACCCGCTCCCGCGTCTTCTTCGCAGACCACTTCAACAGCCGCGGCACCACCGCCACATTTTCCGCCAACGTCAAATGCGGGAACAGCCCAATGCCTTGGAACACATAGCCAACTCCTCGCCTCAGGTCATGCCCCGGCACGTCCTGCGTGTCCCGCCCGTCCACCCGCACCCGCCCTGCCGTAGGCCGAACCAGCCCGTTCATCGTTTTCAGCAGCGTCGTTTTCCCACACCCCGAGGCACCCAGCATGGCCACGAACGAACCACGCTTCACCGCAAGCGAAACATCCCTGACCGCCTGGGTCGATCCATACTTCACCGTAACCTGTTCAAGCTCAATCACCGCCAGATCATAAAGCCGCCGACGCTTCGAGTGCCTACGCTTTCTCAGGCTCATGGACGACGACCCCGCTCACGACTCAATCACCACCGATTCCACCCCCTCACCATCCGACGGGCAAGGCCGACCCGTGGCTACCAAGACTCGCCGCCAAAGACTCGACGACCTGCTCACCCACGCCCACACGCTACCCAAGCTGCCGGGCGTCTATCTCATGAAAGATGCTGCGGGCGTGGTCCTCTACGTCGGCAAGGCAGGCAACCTCAAAAATCGGGTCACCTCCTATTTCGTCCCCTCTGCAGAACTGGGCCCTAAGAAAACGCCCATGCTCGACCTCATCACCGAGATCGACATCATTCAGTGCGAGTCCGAGTGGGAAGCTCTGCTTACCGAAAACCGGCTGATCAAAGACATCAAGCCCCGCTTCAACGCCCGGCTCCTCGACGACAAAACCTTCCCCTACCTCGTCATCACCCTCCGCGACGACTACCCCGGCGTCTACATCACCCGAGACCCCAACGCCCCCGAATACAAAGGCGCCAAAACCTTCGGCCCTTTCGTCAGCGTCTACGCCCTGCGCGAATCCATTCAACTCCTCCAGCGCGTTTTCAAATTCCGCACCTGCACCCTCGACATCGACCCCGACAACCCCAGGAACCGATTCTTCCGCCCCTGCCTGCTCTACCCCATCAAACAGTGCACCGGCCCCTGCGCCGCCAAGATCACACCCCAATCCTACCGCCGTGACATCGACCGATTCGTCAAGTTCCTCGGCTCTAAACGCTCGGTCATGCTTCGCGAAATGAACGCCGAGATGCAACAAGCCTCCACGGATCTTCGCTTCGAAGATGCCGCCGCCCTCCGCGATCAAATCAAAGCTATTGAAAAACTCGAGCAACGCGCCGACAAAAAAGACAACTGGCAACCCGAGACCGAAACCCTCATGCCCGACCCACGCAAGGGCGCAGAAAGCCTCAGCCGAACCCTCGGCCTCGACCGCCCCGTGCGATGCATCGAAGCCATCGATATCGCCCACCTCCAGGGCGGAGAAACCGTCGGCTCGAAAGTCTGCTTCGTGGACGGCAAGCCACTCAAAAACGAGTACCGCCGTTACAAAATTCAAACCGTCAATAATGATGACTACATGGCCATCCGTGAAGTCGTCTCCCGACGATACCGCGACGCCGGCCAAGGCCAGGAGCTCTACCCCGATGTCATCCTCATCGACGGCGGACTCGGCCAACTTCACGCCGCGCTCGAAGCCTTCGAACAACTCGACGTCCGCCCACCCATGGTCATCAGCCTGGCGAAGAAAGAAGAACTCATCTACGTCCAAAGCAAATCAGAACCCATCCGCCTCTCTCGCAGCCACCTGGGACTCAAACTCTGCCAAGCGATCCGAGACGAAGCCCACCGCTTTGCACAGCACTATCACCACATCCTGCGACGTAAAAAAGTCGTGGGCCAGTAGCCCGGCTCTGGTAGTCTGAGACGACCCGCACCGCTGCACCACGCAAGCCATCCCCTCGTTGCCTCTCGACCCCGGAGTCTCGAATGCCCTCACTTCGCTGCCTGCCCATCAAACCATTCGTCACGCTCATGACACTGATCGTGATTGTCAACAGCGGACCGGCACAGGGTGATGTCGAAATCGATTTCAACGGTGCCGCCGCCGAACAGAACCGCGCAGAGGACCCCGGCGAGCGGGTGGTCGTGGACCCCCCCGCAGAGCTTGCCGCCGAGCTGCGTGAGCAACCTGCCAAAGCAGATGACGCCCCCAACCCGGATGCCCAAGCCAAGGCCGCGCTCGAACATCAGCTTCTCTCAGCGTTGACGCTTAGTCCCAATAGCTTGTCCATCAACACCAGCATCAACTTTGACCTCGAAGGCCAGCAGACCAACTCCAATGTCAATGCCAACCTCAGCCTCACTGTCCGCTATACCGCCGACATTGCTCCACTGCGCTACAGCAACTTCAGAATCACCCGCGTGGTGACCACCGGCGGCGTCGCGATTGACCTCCCGGCCGACCCGCAACATCGCTCCTCCGGCACCGTCTCGCGAAACAACCAAAACCAGGGCGGCAATTTCTATCTTCATACCCAAATGCCTCCACCGCCCCGCGATGCCCAGGCCTATGAGCTCATCGAAGGCAGCTTTGAACTCGTCGCTGCCGCAGGCGAAGCCCAGGATGCCGTACTCGCGCCATTGGAAAAGTTCGAGGGAATCTGGATCGGTATCGAAGGCATTGAAGACAGCAAGCTCAAACTCAATCGCCCGGGCAACAAAGTTAAAATCACCATGAACCCCGCCACGTTCGACCGGCTCGATCGCGTCGAATTTTTCTCCCCTCAGGGACAAATCTCGCCCAATGGATGGAGTGGCTCAAGCAACAACGACGAAGTCAGCCGCACCTACAACCTCACCCTTCCCGACAACGGCCGGATCGTCATGTGGTTTTATCCCAACGTCACCACCCTCACGGTTCCCGTCCGCATCCGAGGCCTGACCCTCCCGGAACGCGCCGGTGCGACGGGCGTGGAGATGGTCATCCGGCTCGGTGCCGACCCCGCGGACATCGCGCCCCCGCCGGGCGACCCGGATGCGATTCAAGCCGACGACCCCGCCGCCCAGGGCAAGCTGAAATTGATCCTTCCTAACGACGAGCCTCAGGCCGGCTAAGCCGCGGCGTTCTTTGCCTTCCACGTCCCGCGCACGCGCCAGGACCACTCCCCTCACGCCCGACGCCGGTCCACTTCAACGCCCTGCGTTTCCCGCCGCCGATCCACACCCGCGCGGTCCGCATCGCCGTCCCGATCAACCACAGCAGCCCCACCACCGCCGCCACCGCCAGCGTCGGCTCGGCCCACGCCAGGTTGTCAGCTGTGAAGCCCCCGCCTTCAATCCCACCCTCGGGACCACGCAACCAACCCGCACCCGCTCCCAGGCAAGCCGCCGCCAGCAACGTCGTCACCGCCGAACGCCCGCCCCACCTTTGTGTGCGCTGACCCACCACCCCCGCCACCACCAGCAGCACCGCCCCCACCACCACCCACACCCCAAGCGACCGTGCGAGCACCACCGCCGCCACGTCGTAAGGCTCATCCATCACCACCGCCAACGGCACCGCCGCCGCCGACCGCGTCTCAGGCCCCGCCCACACGCTGTACCCCGCCACCAACCCCACCGCCAACAACACGCCTACGATCAGGCCCATCACCGCCGACCGTCGATCCCGCGCCCTCACCCCCAGCACCCGACGCCGCACCAACCCCTCAAACACCAAACGCCGCCAAACACCCCGCCCAACCACCGCCAGCACCGCACCCGCCAATGCCCCCGTCGCGTTCATCGCCACATCCCACCACGACGACACCCGATCCGGATAAAACGCCTGCACGCATTCAATGCCATATGACCACGCCGCCCCGAGCATCAGCCCCACCAGCGGCGCAAGCCAGAATCCCCGCGTTCGACCTCGCGCCGCCCGCCACGTCAGCCACGCCGCCGCACCGCCCAACGGCAGGTACAACGCCAGATTTGCCGCGACGTCCTGCATGCCCGCCGACAATCCGTACCGCGACCGACTCCCCGTTGCAGAAACCCACGTCGGTGCCGAAAGCAACTCCGAGAGTGATGTGACCCGTGTCGTATCCAGCTCAAAAGGCAGCAGCGACACGTAAGCGATCAACACCGCCGACGCCGCGGTCACGCCCACCGCCGAGCCCACCGCCGATTTGTGATCCTGCCTTTTGTCCATGCGCCTCTCGAAAACCAACCCTCACATACAACTGCCCCCAAGCCCTGCGCAACCTCACGCTAAACCCCTTCTCGCCGCCCCCTAACCCCTGCATTCCACTCCATCCCTACAAACCGATGCCGCAAGCCCTTATCGGACGCAAATCTTCTTGCTTCAAGTTTTCACCGTTCCTCAGCCCACGCTCCCATCACCCGATAGCAACCTCATGGGAACCGGGACACGCATCGTCATCATCAGTGATACACACCTGGGCCGACCCGGACACGGAGCCGGGTCCGCTGCCTCACTCCGCCCACTCTGGCAGGACGCCGATGAGCTGATTATCAACGGCGACGCCGCCGAACTCGCCGACCCCGTCCAGCGCGGAGCCGCCGCCCGTGCCATCCTCAATCTCCAGGACCTCACCGAGGCCGACGGCGTCCGCCTCACCCTGCTCGCCGGAAATCACGACCCCCTCATCAATGACCGACGCTTCCTGCGACTCAGCCAGGGCAGCATCCTCTTAACCCACGGCGACCTCCTGCACCCCGCCATCTCTCCCTGGACCGAACACGCCCACGACCTGCGACGACTCCAGGCCGACGCCCTCGCCGCCTTACGCCGCCACGACCCCGCCGCCGACCCCAACTCCCCCGCCGCCCGCGCCGCCATCGCCGCCCACGCCGCGTCAGTCGAATGGGACCACCGCCTCACGCGGCCCCACACCGCCCGGCCCACCGGCACCCGACGCGTCATCACGCTCGCACACAAATGCGCCCGCGTCGCCTGGTACTGGCACCAACTCCCCAAACTCGCCAAAGCCTTCGCCCGACTCCACAGCCCCCAATCCCAATTCTTCATCTTCGGCCACATCCATCGAGCGGGCATGTGGACCGACACCCAGCCCCCCGCGCCAGGCGTCGCCGCGCACCGACGCGTCCTCATCAACACCGGCTCATACCACTACCCCCGAAACCCCCGCGCTGTCGTCGTCACCGACACCCGCCTTGCCGTCCATAAAGTCAAGACGATCACCACCGACCAAGGCCCAGAGCACCACCTCAAGCCCCGACCGCTCGCCACCTTCGCGCTCCCCCAGGCCCAACCACAAACGCATCCCCTCGCCGCCTGACGCCCACGCACGTCATAATCCAAGCGTGCCCGTCACCCTCTTCTACGACGACGCTTTCCTTCACCACCACGTGCCGACGGGCTTCCCCGAGCGACCCGAACGACTCACCGCCATCCTCAGCGCGCTCAAATCCAGCAACCTCTGGCCCCAACTCACCCTCGCGCACCCCGGCGATCACACCGGCTGGCAACCCGCCAACGACGACGCCATCACCACACTGCATCACCCCACGCTCCTCCACGCGATCTCATCCGCTGTCGCCTCCGGCGATCCCTACATTGCCGTCCCCGATTGCCCGATCTCTTCAGGCTCACTCCACGCCGCCCGCCTCGCCGTCGGCGCCGCCACCGCCGCCGTCAATACCGTACTCACCGCCAGCCCATCCCGGATCACCGCCACAGCAGCAAAACGCGCCGCTGCGCTCGTCCTCGCCCGCCCACCGGGCCACCACGCCGAGGCCGACCGCCCCATGGGATTCTGCCTCTTCAACACCGCCGCCCTCGCCGCTCAGCACGCCGTCAACCACCAAGGCCTTCAACGCATCGCCATGTTCGACTTCGATGTCCACCACGGCAACGGCACCCAGCACCTCTTCGAAAAGCGACCCGATGTCCTCTACCTCTCAACCCACCAGGACCCCCGCACCCAATACCCCGGCACCGGCTTCGCTCACCAGATCGGCCAAGGCCCCGGCGAAGGCTACACCCGCAACCTCCCGCTCCCGCCCGGCTCGGGCAGCCAGGCACTTCGCGACGTTCTCCAAAAACACCTCGAACCCACCCTCCGCCAGTTCGATCCCCAGTTGCTCATTTTCTCCGCATGATTCGACGCCCACCGCGATGACCCCCTCGGAGCCTTGCACTGGACCGATGAAGATTATTTCCACCTCACCCAACGCGCCCTCGACGCCACAAAATGCCCCGTCGTGTCAATTCTGGAAGGTGGCTACGACCTCCATGCACTCGCCTCATCCTACCTCGCTCACGCCTCCGCTTTGATGCCAACCCCATAATCCCCGACCCCCCCCCGTCCCGCTCGACCTAACATGCCGTGTCATGGCTCGCGATACCGAAACGAAACCCGCCTGGTTCGGCGAAGGCCTGCGATTTGCCTGCACCCAATGCGGCAACTGCTGCACAGGACCCGAAGGCTACGTCTGGTTCACGCCCGAAGAAGGACGAGCAATCGCCCAGCGGCTTCAACTCACCGACGCCGAATTCAAAAAACGCTACGCCAAACGCGTCTTCCATCGCTGGTCACTCTCCGAAAACATTCAGCCCAACGGCGATCATGATTGCGTGTTCCTCGATCGCGACGACCAAGGCAAAGCGCTGTGCTCGATCTATGAAGACCGCCCCAGCCAATGCCGCACCTGGCCGTTCTGGCCAAGTAACCTTAAGTCGCCCCGACACTGGGCCGACGCCGCCCAAACCTGCCCCGGCATGCAGGACCCCACGGGCACCTTCGTCCCCATCGACCGCGTCCGCGTCCTCGCCGACCGGAGCCCCGGCCTGTGACCACCGCACGTCACAACCCTCTCCCCCGGCAACCCCACCTTCAGCACACGGGGGCCCAACGACCCGCCGTCCATGCCGACCTCACCGAATTCTTCGCAGACCTCGACGCTGCCGTCGCCGAACATAAACCCCACTGCGACCAGTCCGGCCGATGCTGCAAGTTCGACTCCTACGGCCACCGGCTCTATGCCACCACGCTCGAAGCCGCCTGGCTCACCACCACCAACCCACCCCCTCAGACGTCCGACCCCCAGACGCTTTCGTCACAAGCCAGGCAAACCACCATTTCCCTCACGCAATTCGTCAGCCACGACGGATGCCCCTACCAGGTGCAAGGCCTGTGCACCGCCCGCGAACACAGGCCGATGGGCTGCCGTATTTACTTCTGCGAAAGTGAAGGCCAGGGCTGGCAGGAAGCCCTCTACGAATCCTTCCTGACCCGCCTGCGTCAGCTCCACGAAAAGCACGACCTGCCCTACGAATACCGCGAATGGCGACATACCCTCGACGCCTTGCGCTAACCCCGTCCCACCCGCGTTCATCGCGCCACCCCTTCACAAACGCGCCGCAGTCACTTAACCCCGTGCCACGTGACACCCCACCAGCCTGGACCGCCCCACGCACCATCCTCCATGTCGACATGGACGCGTTCTTCGCCGCCATCGCCGTGCTTGATGACCCCTCCCTCAAAGGCCTGCCCGTCCTCACCGGCGGCACCGGGCCCCGAGGCGTCGTCACCACCGCGTCCTACGAGGCCCGAAAGTTCGGCTGCCGCAGTGCCATGCCCACCGCCACCGCGCTCAGGCTCTGCCCCCACGCCCGATGCGTCAAAGTCCCAGGCCATCGCATCCGTGAAATCGCCCGCCAGGTCTTCGAGACCCTCGACCAATTCACCCCCTGCGTTCAGCCCTTGTCCGTCGATGAAGCACGACTCGACATCACCGGCACCGAACGCCTGCTCGGCCACCCCCTCCACGTCGCCCGCGACCTCAAACGCGCCATCCTCCAACGCACCGGTCTGATCGCCTCCGTCGGCCTCGCGCCCAATCCCATGCTCGCCAAGATCGCCTCCGATCTCGATAAACCCGACGGCCTGCACGTCTTCTGGCCAGAACAAATCCCCGCGCTCACCGACCCACTGCCCATCGAAAAAATCCCAGGCGTCGGCCCCGCCCAACTCGAAAGGCTCCACCGCCACCACATCAAAACCTTCCAGAGACGCACGAACCGCCGACCCCGCCCTGCTCGCCAAACGCCTCGGCGCCGATGACGCCGCGCGACTTCAACGCCGCGCCCGAGGCGAAGACACCCGCCAGGTCACCCCCGACCGACACGCCAAATCCATCGGTCAGGAACAAACCTTCGCCACCAACCTCGACAACCCCGACGACCTCCGGGCCATCCTGCTCACACAGGCTGAAGAAGTGGCCCGCCGCATGCGCCGAAAGCACCGCCTCGCGCGAACCGTCACCGTCAAAATTCGCACCGGCGATTTCCATACCGTCACCCGCAGCCACACGCTGACCGCTCCCAGTGACGCCACCACGGCCGTCTATCGCGCGGCCCGCGAACTCTTCAACCACTGGGCCCAGGCAGGCTTCCGCCCCGTCCGTCTCCTCGGCATCAACGCAACCCTGGTCGACCAGACCGCCGCCACCCGAGATCAACTCGCCTTGTTCCCCAACCCCGACGCCGAACGACACCGCCAAATCGATCAGGCTCTCGACCAGATCACCTCCCGCTTCGGCAACGCCGCCGTCCACCGCGGCCTGCAACCACCCCGCCCACCGCGCCGCTAACCCCATGCCCACATCCCAGCATGCGATCCCCAAACACGCCTGTACCCGTCACGCCCCCCGCCGAAAATAACCCGGCAAAAATGACTTTTCAGCCAGGGTTACCGCATAGGGCTTCAGTGGCGACGGGCATCCCGCCTGTCGATGGCCCGCAGGGCCCTTCGCAGCTTCCAGACACCATTCAGCCGGTTCAGCCCGGACACCTGAACCACCAAAAACAACAAGATCAAGTCATATGCAGCGGCCTGGATCCACCCGGGTCGCCAGAGTGATGACATTTGCTTTTCGAAGCCCACCGCCTCCGACGGTGGGCCCCAGCCCTGCAAGGGCTGGGCTTCCTCAAGCACACACCGAAAATGCCCTGGCCCTGCGGTGCCCACCATCGCCCGCTATGAATACGACGGCTTAAGCCGTAGAATCGTCAGAACCTTGAGCAACCCCGGCGATCTCAACGCGACCTGCCACGACGACTTCGACGGCCAACGCCTCGTCGAAATCCCATCAGGAAAGAATCGGGGTCTGACCTGCTGTGCTGAAAAGTCCCAGCTAACCCTGCGGTTGGGCCGACTCAATCAGACCTCGGGGCACAGAATCGCCGTTTCTCTCTCTAAAGCCGCCACTACAATTCATCGCAGACCCAGCTTTTCAGCAGAGTAAGTCGGACACACTATTTCGCCCTGTAGCCCTAAGTGGATATCTAAAGTGATCGGTAACATCGCTGGCATCATTTTTCTGCTTTCCTGTATCGTTCTTGTTGTGTATCGAAGAGGACGAATTAGTAAGAGCCAGTACCAGGTGATACTGACTGGTTTAATTGCAACCTTTCTTTTAACCTGCACAAGGCTGGCTTTAAGCGTCTGGTAGTTGATGCAGGATGAGAAGAAAAGGGGTCGCGTATCCAAACGAATTCAGACCTGCTGTGCTGAAATCCTCTGATGCTCGGCGCTTGTTCGCTTGCGCTACAGCCGGTCTGGCGGTACACCGGCATGCATGAGTCGAACCTCCAAGTCCCCACGCCGCGTCGCCCTTGCCGCGCTGGCCATCGCGCAGCGGGTGCTGCCCGCTTACAGTCATCCCAACGTGCCCAAGACCTTCACCCAGCCGCAACTGCTCGCTTGCCTGGTGCTCAACCGTCGGCTCGCTTCAAACCTTTGTGCCCGCAAGCGTCACCCGGCTGGGCGGGAATGGCACCTCAAATCCAGCGCCTTCCATTGTCTCGATCCCGTCGTTGCAGAGGGTCCCGCATAGCGCACAGCACTGCCGTTTTTCACCTGACTCAGCAGTCGCAACGCATCTCTACATGATTGCTGCTCCTTAAATATCGTCGATATTAGATATTTAACGATTGGCCTGTACGGAAACGGTTTTGCGTATCGTGCCGTATAAATGCCTCATGGATACCGCACGCGTGCATCGACTCTTGCGTCTGATTGTTCTGCTCCAGGCAGGGCCGGCACGCGGTGTACATGATCTGATGAGCGAGCTGGAAATTTCCAGGCGGACTCTTTTTCGAGACCTTAAACAGCTCGAAGCGGCGGGCATTCCGTACTATCACGACGCTGAGAGTGGCGGCTATCGCATCGCCAAAACGTTCTTTCTTCCGCCCCTGTCTCTCACACTGACCGAAGCGTTGGCGTTGCTCTTACTCAGCCGAAGCTCAAGTTCCGACCCGAGTCGATTGCTGGCTGGGCCTGCGCAATCTGCGATCAACAAGTTGCTCAGCACCGTTCCCGAGAGCAGTCGACAAGCCTGCGGGCGGATGCTGGAAAAGGTTTCGATGAGCCCGCCGCCGTGCGTTGATGCCGATGCGGAGCTTCTCCGATATCCCACGCTGCAACAGGCTTGCGATGAGCATCGGACCGTTGAGCTGGAGTATCAATTGCCCGGAGGCAAGCCCGCCGAACGAATCGTCGTGGACCCCTATGCCTTGCATTTCGCTGCGCGGGCGTGGTATCTCTTCGCGCATTCGCATCAGCACGATGAGGTACGTATGTTCAAGCTCTTGCGTATCGCATCGGTCGTCTTCACCGGCGCGTACTTCGCACCCCCGTCCGACTTCTCCGTGGCTGGAAAGCTTCGCAACGCCTGGCAGCTCGTCCCCGGCCCCCATGACGACCTGATCGAACTCCTATTCGATGCAAAGGTGGCCACCAACGTCGCCGAGACCCGCTGGCACCCTACGCAGGAAGTCGAGTTTCAAAGTGACGGCCGATGTCGGGTGCGATTCACCGTCTCAGGCATCGATGAAATCGCCTGGTGGTTGTGCGGCTACGCTGGCCAGGTCGATGTGCTTGCCCCCAAATCCCTGCGCATGAAACTTAAGCAAATGCACGCGGACGCTGTCGACCGTCTCAGTCACAAAAAAGCGTCCAAGCCGACGGTTGTTACCAAGACACCAACACGCAAATCGCGGTCGGTGAGTTGAGTCCTGCGAAGATCAATGCTGGCCGATCACCCCGGGCAACGTGTCGGCCAATTCACGGGCCAACAGTCCCACCCGCCCGTGTTCACGAACCCACACTTCACCGGCCCGGCCGTGGGCCCACACCCCAGCTGTCGCCGCGTCAAATGGTGCCAGGCCTTGAGCCATCAAGGCGGCGATTACTCCCGTGAGCACGTCGCCTGTCCCCGCCGTCGCCATGGCGGAGTGACCGGTTTCATTGACATAAATCCGCTGCCCATCGCTGACCACAGTCTGCGGGCCTTTCAGCACAACGACCCCACCGATCGCGGTCGACAAGCGTGCTGCGGCTTGGCTGCGACAATTAGGATCGACGGCATCGGAATCATCAAGCCCAAGCTTCCACGCTGCTGCAAGCCGACGGAACTCACCCGGATGCGGGGTGAAGACCCATTGATCAGGCCCTCGTGACGCTCCGATCCCTTTAGGCCCAAGCTCGGAAAGACGATTCAGCCCGTCGGCATCGAGTACCCCACGCCGCTCGCCGGACCACAAGCCCCGAACCACGTCCCGCTCGATGTCGCCTTCGCCAAGTCCCGGACCCACCGCCAACACCGCGCCGCCCGACGGGTCCGCCCGCTCCACTGCTGCCAGACGTTCGCTCGCCTCGCCGGTGAGCACCACCCCCGTTGCGCTCGGCTCCACCACCAAGGCCGTCGCGAGGACCCGCTCCTCACTCGCCATTTTCACCAGCCCTGCCCCGGAGCGAAACGCCGCCCGTGCCACCATCGCCACCGCCCCTGGCATGGTGACCTGACCGCCCAGCACCAGCACCGTCCCGAACGTCCCCTTATGACCGTTGGGGTCCCGCTCCGGTAACGCGCTCCTGCCCACAGACTTCAACGCTTCACACATCACGCATCCTCAATCACTTCCAGGACTCCCAGTCAATAAGCCTTGTCGCCATCATTCTGGCATCGCCGCGGCATCACGTCACATCCACACCGCGCAGCCCAGCGCTCAACGCCCGCTCCCGTCGCCGCCAGGCGGTTGGCGTCTCGCCCGTTAAACGCTTGAAGCGATCTGACAGCCGCAACGCGCTTGCGAACCCGCTGGACCGTGCGACTTCTTCCACTGAAAAGTTCGTAGACAATAAAAGCTGCTTGGCGTGCTCGATCCGCACGCGATGAATCTCCTGCAACGGCGTACGACCAAGCATTCTTTGAAACTTCTGCTCCAGCCCCCGCCTTGAGACCGCCACCTCATCCAGCACCCGCTCAACCGTCACCGCCTGGGTCGCACGCCGCCGGATCACCCCAAGCGCTCGCGCCACTTTGGCATCCCCAACTGCCCGTGTGTCGCTACTCGCGCGTGTCACCACTTCGCCCGGCGGCACCCGAACCTCTGTCGGTCGATCAGCATCAGGCTCATCTAAACCTCGACGCATCACCTCGGCAAGCACCCCGGCCGCAGCCTGCCCCACCGCCTCGTCCGCGGTCCCCATCGTCGACAATGCCGGGTCGCAAAGCCCCCACGCACCCCCCTGACCGCCCACCGACAACACCGCCACCCGCTCGGGCACCCCAGCCTGCACACCCTTGGCCGTCAATGTCGCACAGGCCGATAAAGTCCACGAACCCGTATCCAGCCCCACCGCGGTCACCGCCACTGGCCAACGCAGCGGTCTCAAAAAATCCGCAACCACCCGTGTCGGCGCAAGCCCCAGCGGATCGCTTACCTCGTCCATCTCCAAAGCGCAAACCTCCAGCACCGCATTACTCGCACCCACCGCTGCATGCAGCCCCTCCGCGATACCGTGTCCCTCAATACAACCCTTGAAATACACCACCGCCAGCTGCTGATACCCCCGCTCAAGCCAATACGCTCCGGCTCGCGCTCCCACCGCCTGCCCGTCAAGCCGAACCGTGGCCAGCGTCGGCGTCGCCACCGAACCGTTGACATTCACCGCCGCCGTGCCGGTGTCTTGCAGCCTCTCCGCAGCCCGCGCAATCGCTACGTCGTTTACCTCGACCAGCAACCCGTCTGCCCCCCACGCCATGGCACCGTGCATCGCTGCTTCGCTCACGCTTGCGACCCGCACCTCTACCCGCTCCGCCCAAGCCTGACCGCTCACCACCGACCGAGACACCCCCGCCAATACCCCCGCAGACCGTGCCGATCCGCGATCCAGCAGCACAGCCACCTTGTGTCGTTGCTCTGCCATGCCGCTCAATGTACTCCCGCTGCCCTGACACACACGCCCCATCACCACATGCCGTGTCGCCTGATCCCGTCTAGCCAAATAAGCCCAACTGACCGTCCCGCGCAGGTCGGCGAAAGTGCCGCCCCGACAAAGGTCGAATGTCGCGGTTCAAGCTCAGCCGCCGACAATGCACGTCGAACACCTGCTTGATCTGCCTGGCGTACGCCCCGCTGCCCCGCCCCCGTACCGATCCGTGCCCTGCGGCCGTGCCACTGGCGACACCCAGTGTCCCCGCGGTGGCCATGTCACGCGGCTCAGACCCTGCTGCACGACCGCTTCCACGTGCCGGCAAACTCGGGCCTGCGTCATACAGCTTGCCCCCGTGCGACTGGCGAATCAGCGATTCCACATGCCGCGCCCGATCCGGATGCACATGACGTTGCAACCAGTCGAGAAACAAATCCTTGAGCTGATAAGGCAGCCGCAGCAACACCCACGCCACCCGTGTCGCACCCGCGTCCGCCGCCGCCTCCATCAATGCGGGCAACTCATGATCCGTCAGTCCCGGAATCACCGGCGCAATATTCACGCCCACCGGCACGCCCGCCTCGGCCAGCTCCCGCACGATTCGCAGCCTTGCCGACGGCGGCGACGCACGCGGCTCCAACCGACCCGCCAACGCATCGTCCAACGTCACCAGCGTCACCACCACCCGCCCCGCCCCTTTCGAACCCAGCTCAAGCCACAGGTCGAGGTCACGAAGCACCAGCGTGTTCTTGGTCATGGTGCTCACCGGCTGACCACACGCCGCCATCACCTCCAAACACCGACGCGACAACCCCAGTCGCTTCTCGATCGGCTGGTAAATGTCCGTAATCGCCGACATCACAATCGGCTCACCCCGCCACGCCGGCTTCGCCAGTTCACGCTTCAACAGCTCAGGCGCTTCATGCTTGGCCATGATCTTGGTCTCAAAATCAAGACCCATGGAGAACCCTAAAAACTCGTGGTAAGGCCGGGCAAAGCAATAAATACAACCGTGCTCGCAACCGCGGTACGGATTCACCGTCCAGTTGAAAGGCACGTCGCTGGTCGCCGCCACGCGATTAATCAGCGTCTTCGTCTGGTCGGACAACACCGTCAACGCCACCGCGCGAGGCCGATCCGGGTCGTCGCCTTGTGCCTGTAGCTCCACCCGCTGGCGGTCACGTTCGTCGCCGTCGAGATGCAACCGGGTCGCCTCGAAACGATTGCCGGGGTTCAGTCCCGCACCCCTTCGATGTGCGGGGCCGTTCGGCAACGCGTCGCGATATTCAGTCACGCCCATACCGAACATAATGCGAACTAAACTTGCTTGTGTCAATTAGCGCGGTGGGCACCCGTTGCGCCAGGCTCTGCGGACCTCCAGGAAGAAGCTGGACTCACATGCAGAATGATCCATCCACGCAGATTCTCCATGCGTCCAGAAACCTTCTGAATTGCGTGGAGTGAAACGCGATCAGCGTGGACGTAGTAAAGGGACACCTCAGACGAACGGATCCCGCCAGCACTGCCCCGGATTCCTACACTCGCGGTCCCATGGCAGACTCCACCCCCAACTCCCCAATCGTCACCCGCTTTGCCCCCTCGCCCACCGGCATGCTCCACGTCGGCGGGGCCCGCACCGCGATGTTCGCCTGGGCCTACGCCAAAGGCCGCAGCGGCACGTTCCTGCTCCGCCTCGAAGACACCGACCTCGCTCGCTCCACCGAAGCCTCCGCCCAGGCCATCCTCGAAGACCTCCGCTGGCTGGGCCTCGACTGGGACAACGCCGACAACATCCCTAGGCAATCGCAGCGACGCGCACTCTACGACCAGCACATCAAAACCCTCCTCGCCTCCGGCCAAGCCTACGACGACGATGGCGCGGTCCGCTTTCGCGTTGACGACGACATCACGTTTCACGACGAAGTGTTCGGCGATATCACCGTCAAAGCCGAGCAGATCGAAGACTTCGTGATTCGCAAAGGCGAGGCTGGCGGAAAGCTGCCCACGTTTCACTTCGCGGTCGTGGTTGACGATGCTGACATGGGCGTCACCGACGTGATCCGAGGCCAGGAACACCTCGCCAACACCCCCAAACACGTCGCCCTCCAGCGGGCCCTGGGCCTGCCCACCCCCCGCTACGCCCACCTGCCATCGATCATGAACCCCGACGGCTCGAAGATGAGCAAGCGCGATAAAGCCAAGGCGGCGCGGAAGGCCGGTAATGACAGGATTGGCCAGAGCCAGAGTCTGGGGGAACTATTGGCACGATGTCACGAGATCGCAGGATTTAATATCGAACCGCATCATCCGGTTGAACTCTCGAATTTTCTCGAAAAGAAGACTGAAGATTCGAATTGGGTGCAGTGGATAGCATCGGCACTCGACCTCACCCTCCCCGAGATCGACGTCGCCGACTTTCGCCGCTCGGGTTACCTGCCCGAGGTGTTGTGCAACTACCTCGCGTTGCTCGGCTGGTCGCCCACCGAGCAGGCGGTGACCGACGCGGGCTATGAAGCAGAGCGTTTCGGCACCACGCCCCTGCACTTCATCCGTGACCACTTCAGCTTCGACCGCGTTGGAAAATCCAACGCCAAGTTCGACCGCGACAAGCTGCTCAAATTCAGCACCGAAGCAGTGGTCGAGTTGCCCGAGGAAGAGTTTCGACACCGGTTCCGCACGCACCTCACCGATTTCCACGCCGCCGCCTTTGAGCGATTTCTTGAGGATGACGCCGCGCTGGTCGAACTGTGCCAGGCGGTGCAGGAACGGGCCAAGACACTGGAAGATGCTGTCGATCAGGCCAAATTTCTTGTGTGCGATGACGACGCCATCCAGTACGACCCCGAGCTTAAAGCCGTGAAGAAAAACATCTTCAAAAATGACAACGCCGGCCTGCTTATTCTCCAAGCCGCCCGCGACGCACTCGCCAACCTCGAGGACTGGACGGGTCCCAAACTCATCGCCATCCTCGACGATCTGGTCGAGCAACACAACCTCAACAACATCGGCGGCGTCGCTCAACCCCTGCGCATTGCCCTCACCGGCCTGCCCATCAGCCCGCCCATCGACCACACCCTCAGCCTCATGGGCAAGCCCGCCACCCTCCGCCGCATCGACCGCTGCCTGGAAGCGATGAAGCCCTCGGCCACCGCCTGA
This sequence comes from uncultured Phycisphaeraceae bacterium, assembly GCA_963799465.1. Classification (GTDB taxonomy): domain Bacteria; phylum Planctomycetota; class Phycisphaerae; order Phycisphaerales; family Phycisphaeraceae; genus JBCCOW01. The sequence continues at coordinate 211,607 of CAWCXG010000001.1, forward strand.
CCCCATTGGCCCCGGGCAGAGCCCGCGGCTCAGTGAAATACTGCGAAATACAATGAACTATTGGCTGCTCAAATCCGAACCCTCCACCTGGTCGTGGGACGACCAGAACGCGGCACCGAAGAAAACCACCGTGTGGGACGGCGTGCGAAATTATCAGGCCAACAACTTCATGAAGGCCATGAACGTCGGCGACCGCGCGTTCTTTTACCACTCTGTCAAAGCACGCAGCATCGTCGGCGTCGTTGAAATCACCAAGCCCTGGCAGCCTGATCCCACCGATACCAAAGGCTCGGAAGACAACCCGTTTGGCATGGTGACCGTCCAAGCCGTCGGGCCGTTCCCTGATCCGGTGAGTCTTGACGATGTGAAAGCCAACGACAAGCTCGCCGACATGGTGTTGGTCAACAACAGCCGACTCTCCGTACAACCGGTGACCGCCGGCCAGTGGAAGCTCATCTGCAAAATGGGCGGCTTCAAGGCCTGACCAGGACCCGCCTTGCCAAGCCAGTCGTCAGACCTGCTACCGTTGCACTCCCCTTTTTCTCTCTTTTCAGGAACACACCCATGTCCCTCGTCGTCACCGGCTCCATCGGCCTGGATACCGTCGATACGCCCACCGGATCGGCCAGCGAAGTGCTCGGCGGGTCTGCGGTTTACTTCGCCGCCGCCGCGTCATTTTTCTCGCCCGTTCGTCTGATCGCTGCGGTGGGGGACGACTTCCCCGACGAACACCTGGACACCTTCCGCCACTTCGGCGTCGATTTGCAAGGCCTTGAACGCCGCGCGGGCTCCAAGACCTTCCGCTGGCACGGCAAGTATCTCGACGACATCAACCAACGCGAAACCCTGGGCATTGAGCTGGGCGTGCTCGCCGAGGCCTTGCCCCCCGTACCGCAGGCTTATCAGGATTCTCAGCACGTCTTCCTCGCCACCACCACCCCCGAAAACCAGCTCGCGCTGCTTGATCAATTCCCCAACGCTGCGCTGACCTTCGCGGACACCATCGAGCTCTACATCGACACCTCCCGCGACGCCCTCGTTGAACTCATGAACAGGATCGATGGCATTGTCATCAATGATGCGGAAGCCAAGATGCTCACCGGGAAAGCCGACGCCATCCATGCCGCCGACGCTCTGGTCGAGCACGGCCTGTCCTTTGTGGTCATCAAGAAAGGCGAACACGGCGTCCTGCTCCGCCACGCCGAAGGCTTCGCGGCGCTGCCCGCCTATCCAAGCCGAACCGTCATCGATCCCACCGGGGCCGGCGACACCTTTGCCGCCGGGATGATGAGCTCGCTCGGAGCGGTCGTCGGCGACGGCAAACCCACCTTCGATCAGCTCAAAACCGCCATGGCCTGGGGCACCGTCATCGCCAGCTACACCATCGAAGATTTCTCCGTCGGCCGACTAAAAACCCTCACGCAGGACGACATCCAGACCCGCCATGCGGAGTTGAAAAGAGTCGTCAACATCGCTTGATGAATTGGACCGCGAAGGCGCGAAGGACGCGAAGCCGGAACATGACCGCACGCTCGACTGCTCTTGATCTGTTGGCCGTGGTCGTCCTTGTGTACGCCGCCATTCGGCACCTTGTGTGGGGTGATCTGCCGCTCACCCCGGCGGGTCGAATCGACATGATGAGTCCTGAACGCTGGACGAAGCGAATCGTGGGCTCAGCATTCTTCGCTCTCATGACCGCATCTTTCGTGCCGCAGGCCTGGCTTCCAAGCCCATTCCGCAGCTGGTGCCGCTTTGGTGCTCTATCCAAACCGGGCCGTTGTGCCCGGCGTTAGCTGGTCTGTTGCTTTGACTCACTTGGCGTCCTTCGCGCTATAGCGGCTTGCCCCTGCCAAAACGACAGATCCTTACCCCGATGAGGCTGCTTAATCGCGGTTCTATCTGGCATTGTGATTGCACTTTATTCGCACGATGGACTTCAACAAGCTCACACAAAAAAGTCAGCAAGCCCTGCAAACCGCCCAACAATACGCCGTCGAGCGGGGGCATCAGGGCGTCGACACCGAGCACATGGTGCTCGCGCTCGCCGAGCAACCCGAGGGCCTCGTGCCCCGTTTGTTCGACAAGCTCGGTCGACCCGCTGATGTCGTGGCGGCCGAATTCAAACGCGAGCTCGACCGCCGACCCTCGGTCTCAGGCCCCGGCACCTCGGGCATTGAGCCGGGCAAGATCGCGCTTTCCCAAGCCCTGAGTCAAGTGCTCATTGCCGCCAAAAAACAAGCTGACAAGCTACGCGACGAATACGTCAGTGTCGAACACATCATCCTCGCAGTTCTCGAACAGCCCACGTCGTCGCCCGCGTCCCGCATCCTCGCCGACCTGGGAATCACCAAAGCCAAATGGCTCGATGCCATGACTCAGGTCCGAGGCAACCAGCGGGTTCAGTCCGCCAACCCCGAAGACGCTTACGAAGCACTGAGCAAGTACGGCATCGATCTGGTCGAAGCCGCCCGCTCCGGCAAACTCGACCCCGTCATCGGCCGGGACGAGGAAATCCGCCGCACCATTCGCATCCTCTCTCGCAAAACCAAGAACAACCCGGTACTCATCGGCGAGCCCGGCGTCGGCAAGACCGCCATCGTCGAAGGCCTCGCCCAACGCATCGTCCGCGGCGACGTGCCTGACGACCTGCGCGACAAGACCGTCTTCGCGCTCGACATGGGCTCACTGGTCGCTGGAGCCAAGTTCCGCGGTGAGTTTGAAGAACGCCTTAAAGCGGTTCTCAATGAAGTGAAAAAAGCTGAGGGTCGCGTACTGCTGTTCATCGATGAGCTGCACACCATCGTCGGGGCGGGCAAAAGCGATGGGGCGATGGACGCAGGCAATCTCCTCAAGCCCATGCTGGCACGAGGTGAATTGCATTGCATCGGCGCCACGACGCTCGACGAATACCGTCAGTACATCGAGAAAGACGCCGCACTCGAACGCCGGTTCCAGCCGGTGCTGGTCGACCAACCCAGCGTCGAAGACACCATCTCCATCCTTCGCGGGCTGCGTGAACGCTTTGAAATCTTCCACGGCGTCCGCATCACCGACAACGCGCTGGTCAACGCCGCGACGCTTTCCCAGCGTTACATCTCCGATCGCTTTCTGCCTGACAAAGCCATCGACCTGGTCGATGAGGCGTGCGCCTTGATCAAGACCGAAATGAACTCGATGCCTGAGGAGCTTGATCAGCTCACCCGCCGGGTCATGCAACTGGAGATTGAAGAGGCTGCGCTGCAAAAAGAGAAAGACGAGCAGAGCAAGCACCGCCTTCGTGAGATTCAAAAAGAACTCGCTGATCTACGTGAGCGGTCCCATGCCATGCGTGCTCAGTGGGAGCACGAACGCCAGGGGCTCGACGAGGTCAAGCAGATCCGCGAAACCATCGAGCAGACCCGCTTGGAAATCGAACACGCTGAGCAACGCTACGACCTGCAGACCGCAGCTGAACTCAAGTACGGCAAGCTGCCCGAACTCGAAGCCAGACTCGCCAAAGCAGAAACCCCCGGCGAGCCGAGTCGTCCCGACGCGGCAGATGCCGACAACGCCCAATCAAACGCAACGCCCCCTGACGGCCGCAGTTCGCCTGCACCTGCGTCTCCCAAGCTCTTCCGCGACACGGTGACCGACGATGAAATTGCGGAGATCGTAGCGCGTTGGACCGGCATCCCCGTGTCTCGACTGGTCGAAGGTGAACGCGAGAAACTACTCAACCTCGACCGCCTTCTGCATGAGCGCGTCATCGGTCAGCACCAAGCTGTCCAGCTCGTGGCCGACGCCATTCTCCGCGCTCGAGCTGGCATCAAGGATCCCAAGCGGCCGATCGGTTCGTTCATCTTTCTGGGCCCCACCGGCGTTGGAAAAACCGAGCTTTCCAAAGCACTGGCCGAAGCACTCTTCGACACCGAGGACAATCTCATCCGCATCGACATGTCCGAATACATGGAGAAGCACAGCGTGTCCCGCCTCGTCGGCGCCCCTCCCGGGTATATCGGCTACGAGGAAGGCGGCCAACTCACCGAGGCGGTGCGGCGCAAGCCCTACAGCGTGGTTCTGTTCGACGAGATCGAGAAAGCCCACTCCGACGTTTTCAACGTCCTACTGCAGATCCTCGACGACGGCCGCGCCACTGACGCCCAAGGCCGAACGGTCAACTTCAAGAACACCGTGGTCATCATGACCAGCAACATCGGCAGCCACTACCTGCTTGAGGATGCCATGTCCGCCGGCACAGGTCACGTCAGCGATCACGCCCGCAACCAGGTCATGGCCGATCTGCGGTCGCACTTTCGCCCGGAGTTTCTCAATCGTGTGGACGACATCGTGCTCTTCAAGCCGTTGACGCTCAGCGAGATCGAGCAAATCGTTGCACTGTTAATTGCGGACCTCCAGCATCGGCTTGCCGACCGACGCATCACGCTCCAACTCACCGATGACGCCCGGCATCACATCGCACAGGCGGGCTACGACCCGGTCTACGGTGCCCGTCCGCTGCGGCGATACCTTCAGCACGAGGTCGAAACCAGAATCGGCCGCTCACTCATTGCAGGAGATGTGCCGGATGGAGCGCAGATCACCCTCGATGTCCACGACGACGCGCTGACCATCGAGACGCAGACGCCAGCTTGACCGTGGCTTAGGCGTGGTCTGCAAACGCAATTGCTCACGAAATGCTCGACGATTGCCACGCTCAAATACCAGCCGCGTCCGTGATAAATCGTCCCAGGCGGACAATATATTTCGTAATCCGGGACGCTTCCTCACAGGCGCGGCTCGTATTCAGACCACGCTTGGCACCTGCTCTTTCTATTCATGTCACAGCCCGGATTGACACGATGTGTATCGCGGAGAACCGACTTGGCCGAGCCCGCTGACACCCACGAAATCACCGTGCCCGCCGAGGCTGCTTCACTCAAGCAGGTCCGAGCTTTTCTTAAGCCCCACCTCATCGCGCAGCAGGTCGAGGCCACCGACGAATTGATCCTGGCGATCGATGAGGCCTGCGCCAATATTGTTCGCCACCGCTCTCCGGAGATCACCGGGGGAGATATTCACCTGCGATTCGACATCGAGCCTGGCGTGGTACGCTTCCAACTCGACGCATTTTGCCGTGCCTCCGAGATGGGCAAGATCAAGCCCCGCGAGCTCGACGATGTCCGTCCCGGCGGGCTGGGCATGCATTTCATCGCCACCATCATGGACCGCGTGTACTTCATCCCCAATCGAGGCCATGAAGGATCGGTCACCCTGGTGATGGAAAAATCCCGCGAGACATCACCCACGACCTCGGCCTCCCCCGCCCCTGAACCCCCCGCTCAAAATCCCCATGCTTAATGTCGAGACCCACAAAACAGATTCAGCCACGACTGTCACCGTGACCGGCGAGGTCGATCTGGAGTCGTCCCCTGAATTATGGGCCGACCTGCAGCGACGCATTGTTGCCGACGCAGACGTCCGCGTCGATCTTAATGGGGTCGATTACATGGACTCCACGGGAGTCGCGGTGCTGGTTCGCGCGCTGAAACAGGCTCAACAGGTCAAATCTGTTTTGACGCTGGTGCGTCCCAGCCCCCGGGTTGAAGCGGTGCTTGACCTTGCACGGTTGTCCTCTTTGTTCAACATCGAGAAGGCAGGCAACTGATATGGCCGCCGCCGTGTTGACCCGGCCAGTCCAAGGCGTCGGCGCGATCGGTCGCTACACGTTGGGCCTGGGGCCTAAAGCGGTCAGTCTACTGGGGGTCGTCGGACAGGTTTTTGATCTGCTCATCAAAACCTGCTTCTGGTCGTTCGTGGCGCCCTTCACCCGACGCACCCGACTCCGCCAACCCTTGTTTGAAATGATGACCAACGTCGGCGTGCGTTCCGCGCCGATTGTCAGCCTCGTGGCCGTGCTGGTTGGTGCGATTCTCGTGCTGCAGACCGGCGAAACCATCCAGCAGTTCGGCCAGATCGAAGAAGTCCCCGGGCTGGTCGCCCTGTCAATGACCCGAGCCCTGGGGCCTTTGATGACCGCCATCGTGCTCATCTCCCGCGTCGGGGCGTCGTATACCGCCGTGCTCGGGTCGATGAATATCAACGACGAAATCACGGCATTGGAAACCATGTCCATCAATCCGGTGGGCTATCTGATTGCTCCACGATTTCTGAGCATGCTGGTGATGACGCCCTGCCTGGTGGTGTTTGCGTACCTGCTGGGCATGGTCGGCGGCGCGGTCGTGGCCTACCCCGTGTACGGCATCACGCCGACCCGGTATCTCGATAAGACGCTGTTCTATCTCACCATGCCCGACCTCATCTCCGGGGTCATCAAGTCCTTCGTCTTCGCGATTCTCATCGCTATCACCTCGTGCCACTACGGCCTCACCGCCCGAGGCGGACCCACGGGTCTGGGGCGAAACATCATGGTCAGCGTCGTCACCTGCCTAGTCGTGATCGTCTTCGCCGACGCCATCCTCACCGCGTTTCTCAACAACCACCTGCTGTGAATCGAAAGCCGCAAATTCGCCATGTGGGGACCGAGCTACTCATGACCGACCGCGACACGCCTGAGCAAGCCGCCGCTGCGATCATTCAGGTCGATGGCATCGCCAAGTCGTTCGGCGCCACCCAGGTTCTGCGCGGCGTCAATTTCAGCGTTCAACGCGGCACCACCTGCTGCATCCTGGGCGGGTCAGGCGGCGGGAAATCCACGCTGCTCAAAGTCATGATCGGCGTGCTCAAACCCACCGCCGGCCGGGTCATTCTGGACGGCGACGACCTTTGCGGCATGAAGCCCCGCGAGCTCGACCTGGCCCGCCGAAAGTTCGGCGTGATGTTCCAGTCCGGGGCCTTACTCAACTCCATGACCATCCGCGAAAACGTGGCCCTGCCGCTGGCCTACCACTCACGACTCGACGCGGACACGATTGATACCACCGTAAAAATCAAGCTCATGCAGGTCGATCTGCTGCACGCCGCCGACCGTCGCCCTTCCGAAATTTCAGGCGGCATGCAAAAGCGCGCTGCCGTGGCGCGGTGCTTGCCCTTGACCCCAAAGTGCTGTTTTATGACGAGCCCTCCGCCGGCCTCGACCCCATCGCCACCTCCCGACTCGACGGCATGATCAACCAACTCCGCGACACCATGGGCATGACCAGCGTGGTTGTCACCCACGTCATGGAATCCGTCCGACGTATCGCCGATCACATCGTCATGCTCGACAAAGGCGAAATCATTCTCAACGGCACGCTCGAAGATCTCGACGCTTCGAATGACCCCCGCATCGTGCAATTCCGCACCGGCGAAACCGAAGGCCCCAACACCGGCGTCACCACCAACGAAGCCTTCCTCCAGGACCTCTTGCAGTAGCCAGCCCATACGAAATGCCGAAGAACTCACAGTGCCCCGGTGCACGTCACGCTGACCCTTCGAACCCGAACCTCGACCATGCCCCCTTACTCACGCAGCGAAATTATCTCAGGCTCCTTTGTCCTGCTGGCGTTGGCAGTCTTCACGCTCTACGCCTTCAACGTCATCCCCATCAACTTCAGCTTTGGTGAACCGGACCCGGCGCGCTTTGTCGCACGGTTCGACGATGCCGCCACGCTGGCACCGGGCGACAAAGTCATTTTTGCGGGCAAGGACGTCGGCCGCGTGCTGTCGATCGATATTGATCAGGCCGCCAACGACCAGACGCCCGGCTTGTTGCAACAGCTCATTGCCGTCCGCTTCACCATCACCGACCCGACGCTTCGTCTCGACGCGGACAAAGCCACCGTGGCGATCGGTAAAGACGGGTTGCTGGGCCGCAACTTCATCGACCTCAACCCCGGGCCGATCTCTGATCGCATGACCCCCATTCTTGAACTGGCGGGCGGCGGCGAGGAGATCACGCTACCCGCAGAGTCAGGCCGACACTTCGGCGCGGTCATCAGCAAGCTTGGACCAACCCTGGGCAAACTTACTGCCATCCTCACGCGCATCGAGGATGGCATCCTCACCGACACCAACCTTCAGCAAATCGAACGAACCCTGGCCAACGTCGAACAAGCGACCGGCGAAGCGCGAGCGTTTCTGGATGCTGAATCGGACAACGGGGCCAGAGCCCTACTGGTCCAGCCCGCACGGGATCTGCTGCTCCGAGCTGACACGACCCTTGCTGACGTCCACAAACGACTCACTGAAAGGACTCTGGTTGAAGCCGAGCGACTCATGATCGACGCCCGTGAAACCTCAACCCGAACGCGTGAAGCCATTGACCAGATTGATCGAAATCTCGCCGAGCAATGGCCCACGATCGAGCAGTCACTCACCCGCCTGAATACCGCACTCGAGACACTCGACGCCCAAACCAAACAAGTCGGCGAGGACGCCTCCGCCGTGCTGGAATTAAGCCAGACCATGCTTGCTGAGAACCGGCCCGAGATCGCGGAAGCGGTGCGACGCCTGCGCCGGTCCACCGAACAGGCGGAGCTGGCGTTGCGGAAAGTCCGAGCCAATCCAGCCCGGCTGATCTTCGGGCAAGTAGAACCGCTGTACGACGCCGACGAAAGCGATGACGCCTGGCTGATTCGTTCGGGACGAAGCCAACCCTACGAGCAGCGCGATGAGTGATCGCATCACCCCACCGACGACTGGCGTGCGTGTGGTGAACCGCCGCAGCGCGACCGGCAACCATCATCTGCATCTGCTGCTCTTGTCATGTGGCTTGGCCTTGAGCCTCGCGGCTTGCAGCCAAGGCGTCACGCCGATCCGCACCGCCTTCAACCGCGGGGTCTACCACCAGCAACAGGGCGAACTTGCCGCTGCGGCCGCCGACTTCAAACGCGCGGTCAATGAGAACCCCGATGACTTCCGGGCACGCATCAATCTCGGGTTGGCCTATGAAGCCCTTGCCCGCCGCGACGCCCCGCAGGACCCCCAAGCGTCAGCCCAATTCACGCAGCTAGCCCGCGAACAGTATCAGCACGTGCTGTCGCAAAGGCCCGAACACATGCGGGCCATGGTCAATCTGGCAGCCCTTGATGCGGAAGCAGGCCACATTGAGGCGGCACGGGAACGTCTCGATGCGGCGGTCCGGATCGATCCGCGAGCGACCGAGCCCAAACTTGCCCTCGCCACGCTTGCGATGCGTGAAGGCGATTTCACGCAGGCCGCCGCGTCATTGCGTGAAGTGCTGGCGAACGACCCAGGCCACGTGTATGCCAACGTGCTGATGGGTGATGTGCAGCTCAAACGCGATCAGCCCGCCGAGGCGTTGGGCTATTTTGAGCTGGCGGTGGCCTCGCAGCCCACCAGTCGTTCCGCGCTGCTGTCGCTTGGCCAGACCCAGCTCGTGCTCGACCAACCCACGAATGCGATGTCCACCGCCCGCCGGCTGCTGCTGCTCGACCCGGACCACGTTGCCGGACACGCCCTTGCTGCCGCTGCCGCCGAACGCCTGGAAGACGCGCAGGCAGCGGTCTACCACCTGTGGCAGATCCAGCATGCGGTGCCCGCCAAGGCCCAGCCGCGTTTCAATCTTCGCTTGGCTGCGCTGTATCAACAACTGCTCAGAGATGTCACCGACGCACCGCCCGCCACGCAGCCTTGACCTCACGCCGAGGCGTTGAAGATGGACATGGCTTTGTCGATTCCTTCGTCAAGCCACATCTCCACCGCTCTGACTCCCTGGCCGAGCGCCTCGTCGATGCGGTCGCGTTGATCCGGGCTAAACGTACTGAGCACATAATCCACCTGCCGAACGCGACCGGGCGCATCCACCCCCAGCCGCAGCCTTGGATAATCGCGGGTCGCCAACACCCGCTCTATATCTTTAAGCCCGTTGTGACCGCCCGCCGACCCGCGGGCTCGCAGTCGGATTACGCCGGCGTCGAGCGCGATTTCGTCAACCAGTACGAGCACATCCGAAGGGTCGAGTTTGTAGAAATTCGCTGCCTCACCGACCGCAAGGCCCGAGCGGTTCATGAACGTCATGGGCTTGAGCACCACAACCTTCTCGCCAGCAATCATGCCCGAGGCAGTCAGGCCGTGAAACTGCTGACGCCACGCGTCGGCATGCAGCGCCAGCCCGTGAACCGACGCAATGCGATCCGCGAGCATGAATCCCGCGTTGTGGCGGGTGCGCACGTACTCGGGTCCGGGATTTCCAAGTCCTACGATCAGACGCATAACCGTACCGACGCTGCACGGTGGCAACGCTCACGACAAACACTTGCGATGAGCCAGCCAACGTAAGTCAATCGTCTGCTTCTTCGCCATCTGCCAGTTTGCCGATGACGGCAGGCTCAGCCGAAGCGTCGCCGTCTGCATCCAGCTCGTCCTCATCAGGTACTTCAGCGACGACCGTAATGCTGGCCAACACCCGGTCGGGCTCTTCATCGGTCAGCACGCCTTCAGGCAGCACCAGGTCGGCGACGGTAATCGGCGTGTCCAGCGTCAGGGCCGACTGGTTGACCTCGATGGATTCGGGGATGCTGTCCGCTCGACAACGCACGACCAGTTCGTTGAGCTCATGGTTGATCACGCCGCCTTCGATGTCTTCGAGCAGCTCAGGCTCATGCGTGAACTCGAGCGTGACTTCGACTTCGACTTCTTCCCCAAGATCGACCCGCGTGAGGTCCATATGGACCGGCAGCTTGCCGAGGTAGTCGTACTGCACGTCCTTGACCAGACATGCCTGCGTGTGGCCGGCAATGTCGACGTTGAACAGTTGCGAGCCATGATGCAACGCCACTTCGACCGCGTGCTCATCAAGGCTCACGGTCACAGCACCTTCGCCGTGGCCGTAGACCACTGCGGGGAGTCGGCCTTCGTCACGCAAACGCCGGGCATATCGGGATCCCACTTTGTCGCGGGGCTGAGCGGTGAGGACGGGGATTTCGTTTTTCATAATCAGGTTTCAAAAAAAGTAAAAAGGAAAATGGGAAGTGTCCGCGGCCACACGGGGTCCGCCTGGACGGCTGGTTCTTAAGAAAGCGTTAGCGTTTACCTCCGCCCATCCGCAGCAGCGAAGACACCGAGCGGTTGTGGTGGATGCGATGAATGGCCTCGCCGATCAACTCGTCAACGCTGGCGACCGTGAGTTTGCCGCCCAGCGGTTTACACCGCGGCCCACAGGGGATGGTGTCGGTGGTGATGAGGCGATCGATCGGTGCCTCGGCCAGTCGCTCCATCGCCAATCCGACGAGCACCGGGTGGGTGCATGCCGCGACGATGGATTTGGCGCCTTGCTCTTTCAGCAGTTTGGCAGCTTCGCACACCGTCCCAGCCGTGGAAATCATGTCGTCCACCATGAACACCGACTTGCCCGCGACGCTGCCGATGATATTGGCTGACTCCACTTCAATGCCGCTTTTACGCCGTTTGTCGATGATGGCCAGGTCGATGCCGAGTTTGCTTGCAAAACTCGCCGCCATCTTTACATTGCCCACGTCAGGCGAGACCATCACACACGAGCCATATTCCGCCTGCAACGCTTGGAAGTGACCCAGAAGCACCGGGCTTGCAGACAATGCGTCGACGGGAATGTCGAAAAATCCCTGGATCTGAGCGGCATGCAGATCCATTGCCAGCACCCGGTGCGCGCCTGCGGTGGTGATCAAATTCGCGACCAGCTTGGCGGTAATCGGCGTTCGGCCTTCGCTCTTTCGATCCTGCCGGGCGTAGCCGTAGTAAGGCATGACGGCCGTGATGCGTGCCGCCGAAGCGCGACGCAGACAGTCGATCCAGATCAACAATTCCATCAAGTGGTCGTTGACCGGATGATGCGTGGACTGCACGACAAAGCAGTCCCGCCCGCGAACATCTTCGTCGATTTTGCAGATGATCTCACCGTCGACAAACAGGTCCGTCTTGCCTTGCCCAATCGGCAGATCGAGATAATCGCATACCCGCTGGGTCAGGTCCCGCGAGGCCCGGCCGGCGAAGATCTTCACGTTGTCGCGGTCAGCTTGGCTCATGCTGAGGCTCCATGAGAACCCGTGCCTGCGGAGACCGTCGAGCCACCCACACCCCGCTCACGCAGGATCGCGTCCACTTGCGCCAACTGCTCGGGGGTATTGATACTTAACACGTCCTCCGCTGGCACCGCATCGACAACCGCCACCGCGCGTCCCTGCTGCTTGAGCAGGCCGGGCACATCCGTGATGTAATACTCGCCGGCTGCGTTGCTCGCCGAGAGCTTCGGCAGCGTTTCGAAGAGCGCAGGGCCGTCAAAGCAGTAATAGCTTGGATTCACTTCCGAAACCGCCTGCTGCTGGGGCGTGGCGTCCTTATGCTCGACAATGCGGTCAAACCCGCCCTGGGCATCCCGCAGCACGCGCCCATATCCCGCCGGGTCTTCAAGGCGAGCGGTGGCCAGGGTTGCAGCGGCGTCCGCAGAGCGATGCGCGGTGAGCAATTGCCGCAGGGTGTCCGCCCGAATCAATGGGCCGTCTCCGGCAAGCACGAACACCTCGCCCGAAAAATCACCCAGCACCGGCTGGGCCATCATCACCGCGTGGCCGGTGCCGCGTTGCTCAGCCTGTTCTACGAACCGCAGCCCCTCGCCGCCCGCCGCGTCGCACACCGCCCGCTCCACCGCCTGCCCCTGATACCCCACCACCACCACCACCCGGGTGCACCCCGCAGCCCGGCAGGCATCAATCACCCACGCCACCATCGGCCGACCCGCCACCGGATGCAAAACCTTCGCCAGGTCGCTTCCCATCCGCGTGCCCCGACCAGCCGCCATCACCACCGCCGCGGGCGGTGTGACAGGCTGGACATCGGGCATGTGGGGAGAACCGTTGAGCGGCACGTCAAAGGACTTTCAAAAAAAGGGAGGACCGGCACCGGGAGCAGAGGCGTGCAGCGTGGGAAACACAAGGCCCCGGGAGGCCAATCATTCGCCCGCAGGGACTCGAACCCCGAACTCCAGGACCAAAACCTGGCGTGTTACCATTACACTACGGGCGAGACGAAAAAAGCAAAATCAAGCTCATATCAGAGCGGCCAAGAGTGTACGTCCTGCCGCCAAAAACCGCCACGTCCATCAAACGCAACGAGGCCACGAGCCCCGCCGTGCCGTACCAGGCGAAGTGGGACGGCTCCTGGCGTGACGCGTCGCATCCATCCGATGCCCTGCGTGCTCACGAAGAGAAAAGTCCCGACACTCCCCATCCACGTTGAACGCCGCGACGGGTCGGTCCGTCACTCAGCATCTCTGTCCCGGCCGACGCAAACCACTCTGGCATACCAAAGTAAAGCGTGACGTCCGGGTCGACCCGATGGGGAGGAGAAGCATAATCCGCCAGGACCCCGCACGCAAGAGCTTGTTCTCTCGCCTGCATACACGCATCCTCAAAAACATAAAATAGACAATCTCCGTCAGCCCGGTAAGCTGAACCCAGACCTGTTCGTCTGTCTCCTGTTCTCACCCTTCGGAGTCCCCCATGCGCTTCCGCTACCTCGCTGCCGCCCTCTTCGCTTCCCTGCTCCTGATCACCGGCTGCACCGACCCGCACATGTCGGCTGGCGAGGAAATGATGGCGATCATCCAGAAGTACAACGATGCGCTTGACGAAGTGGACATGGACAAAAAAGAATCCCGCAAAGACGCTGCGGACAAGATCGAAGCCTTGACGGAGGAACTCAAGGAAGTCCAGAAGTCCTTGAAAGGCGAGAAGCTGGAACGCGATACGGAAGACGAAATTCAGGACACGTACGAAGACGATCTGGAAGATGCGATCGTCGAGATGGGCGAACTCGAAATCAAACTCATCAAGAAAGAACCCAAAGTCTGGAAGGATGATCTGGAAGAACCCACCAGCGAGTTCGTCGAAGAGCTCACCGATCTGATTGAAGACCTCGAACTCGAGAAAGCCAAAGAGAAAGGTCTTGAAAAGCTTAAGGTCAAGTTCCAGGCTCTCGCTGCGGAACAAGCAAACGCCCTGCGGCAGAACCCTGTCCCCCGCGGCGGCAACAACACGTTCCCGGAGTAATGCTGCGACGACGCGTCACACCGTCCATCCGCCGGACACCTCATCCTGAGACGCCGCCGACTCCCCGTCACCCGCTTGCTGTACGACCGTCCAGCAGCGTTCGAGTAAATCACGGATGCCCTCTCGGCTCGCGGCCGAGACCCACACTGCATCCTCCAACGGCGTGCCCTTGAGCTCATCCCGCAAGGCCTCCTGTGCCTCCTGATCCAGCAAATCTGTTTTGTTCAGCACGATGACTTCGTTCTTGCCCGCCAGCTCGGGGCTGTACTTCTCAAGCTCACCCCGCACCATGCGGTAGCTTTCAAGCGCTGTAGAACCCTCGGGCGCTGCATCGAGCACATGCATCAAAACGCGCGTACGTTCGACATGACGCAGAAACCGGTGTCCCAGGCCAGCGCCTTCGCTGGCACGTTCGATCAGGCCGGGCAGGTCCGCCATGACCATCCGCCGCGTACCGGCTGACGAGCCGGGCAGTTCCGCCAGGCCCAACTGAGGCTCGAGCGTCGTGAAGGGATAATTCGCAACCTTCGGCTTCGCGGCGCTCACCACCGACAGAAGCGTGCTCTTGCCTGCATTTGGCAGGCCGACGAATCCGACATCCGCGATGAGTTTGAGCTCCAGCCGAAGCTCCCGCTGCTCGGCGGGTCCGCCGGGCTCCGCCGACCGAGGCGACTGGTTGGTCGACGTGGCGAACTTGATGTTGCCCCGCCCACCCTTCCCGCCATGGGCCACGATGAACCGCTGCCCCTGCACGGCTAGGTCTACAAGCAACGTGCCGCCGTACCCCCCCGACGCCTCGAGGATGTTGTCTTCCTGATCGGGCTCGAAGGGTTCAAATAACGCCGCCAGCGCCTGCTCCTCGGTCATCTGCGGTGCCTCTTCGAGCTCAGCGGCTTCATCTTCCTCCGACACATCCCGCGCGACCGGCCGAGCCTCGCCGTCCTTGCCCCCGATGTCATACACCAACGTGCCCACGGGAACGCGAACCTCCAAATCGTTCGCCGCCTTCCCATACGCCCCCTTGCCCTTGCCAGCCTGACCGGGTTTGGCCAGCCAATGGTGGCGTCCCGCAAAGTCAATCAGCGTGGCGACCTGATTATCTGCGACGAATACGACGTCTCCGCCCTTCCCGCCGTCCCCGCCGTCGGGGCCGCCCTTGGGGATGTATTTCTCGCGACGCATGGACTTCGAGCCGTCGCCGCCCCGCCCGCTCCGTACCGTGATGACTGCCGAATCGATAAGCATCCCTGCATGCTAGAGCCTCACCACCCTGCGCGGCGAATCGCCACAGCTGCGCCCCTTTCACTACCCTCGCTGTTCATGGTTTGGGTCTGTCTATTCATGGGCGTCGTGTCGTGGCTCGTCGCCCTGCCGAGTTGTGCCTGGCTGGCGAAATACAGCCGACGCTGGGGACTGGTCGACATCGGCGGGGCTGAGTCGCATAAACCCTCAGGACGCATCGTGCCCAACACCGGCGGCATGGCCATCTTCCTCGCCACCGCAGGCCCCCTGGCCATCCTGCTGCCCGCGATCTGGCTGGTGCCCATCAACGCCTGGGCCAGACTTGCCCCCCCCCTGGCCGAGCACTTGCCAGGCCTCCAGGCCACCACCGCCATCGGCGGCGTCCTGCTCGTCGCCATGGCCGCGATCCACCTCCTGGGCGTCATCGACGACCGCAGGCCCATCGGGCCCTGGATCAAGCTCGCGCTTCAGGCGTGCATCGCCCTGGCGCTGGTCTGGCTCGGCGACATGCGCGTGCTCCACGTGCTCGACCAGCTGGGGACCCTCGGCCACGCCGCCTCACTGACCATCAGCGCGATCTGGATCGTCGTCATCATGAACGCCTTCAACTTCCTGGACAACATGGACGGCCTCAGCGCTGGCGTCGCCGCCGTCGCCACCG
The DNA here is from genome assembly GCA_963799465.1 of uncultured Phycisphaeraceae bacterium. Lineage (GTDB taxonomy): Bacteria > Planctomycetota > Phycisphaerae > Phycisphaerales > Phycisphaeraceae > JBCCOW01. Next base: position 227,474 of record CAWCXG010000001.1, read on the forward strand.
CGCTTTACCTCGCCACCACCCTCCTCGCCGGGCAATGGTTCGTTGCTGCACTGGCCGCGCTGTTGCTCGGTGCGCTCCTCGCGGTCCTCGTCTTCAATGCCCCCCCCGCGCGATTGTTCATGGGGGATGGCGGATCGCTTCTTGTCGGCTTACTCGTTGCCGTCATCGCCATTCGCACGACGTACACCCTCACCCCCGACCCGATCACCTCCACCCTCGACGCCACCACGCTCCGCTGGCACGTCTTACTCACGCCGTTGATGATCCTCGCCGTGCCGCTTTACGACCTGACCTCCGTCACCATCCTGCGAATCCGACAAGGCCGAAGCCCTCTGCAAGGCGACCGCCAGCACTTCTCCCACCGGCTGGTTCGACGCGGCTACACCAAGCCCCGCGCGGTCAGTGTGGTCTGCCTGGCGGCACTCGCCACAGGCCTCAGCGGCGTCATGCTGGCTGAGCTTTCACCCTGGCAGGCCGTGCTGGCGTGCGGCCAAACCGCCGCGGTCCTCATCCTCCTCGCCGCCCTTGAAACCGGCTAAAACCCCCAACGCATCTCAGCCTTGGTCCGCTGGCTGCCCCAGCCGGCGACGTACCAACTGCTCCACCTCAACAATCGCACGATCCAGGTCGTCATTCACGATGAACGCGTCGTAGATGTCCGAGCCTTTCGCAAACTCGATTTCCCGCTGAGCGATCCCAAAACGACGCTGAATCTGCTCTTCGTCTTCACGCTTGCGTCGCCGGAGCCGTTCGAGCAACGCTTCCTTCGTGGGGGCCTCCACGAATATCGCATAAGCCTCGGGCATCATCGACTTGACCTGACGTGCCCCCGCCACATCGATCTCAAGCACCACCACCCGCCCTGCATCCAACTGATCCTGCACCGGCTTGCGCGGCGTGCCATAACAATTGCCCGCGTAGGTCGCGTGCTCCAGGAAATTCTCTCCCGCTACGTGCCGCTCGAACGTCGGTTGATCGACAAAAAAATAGTGCTCACCTTCCACGTCATCCGCCGTCTGAGGTCGCGTTGTCATCGACACCGACAGTGACGCCTCCAACCGCTTCACAATCTCATTCGTGATCGTGGACTTACCCACACCCGACGGGCCCGAAATGATCAGCAAAAATCCAGACATTCCGCGTTTATAACACACCCGCTCCCACAGCGACGCCAACCTCGTTGAACGATCGACCGCCACCACACCTGATCACGAAGGGTCGGTCAGGACCACCAGAAACAACGCTGCCATCCGCACCGCCATCCCATACGACACCTGTTTGCGGACCACTGACCTCGGCCCGTCCGCAACCACCGCGTCAATCTCCAGGCCGCGGTTCATCGGACCCGGATGCATCACCACCAGGTCATCCCGCGCAAGCGCTAAGCGTGCTTCGGTCATCCCGTACAACGCGTGGTACTCACGCTGGCTCGGAAACGCAGGCCCTGACAGGCGCTCAAACTGCACCCGCAGCGTATTCACCGCATCCACCTCAGGGAGCACCGCGTCAAGATCGTGACTGACCCGCACGCCCGAATCGTCCCAAGCTGCAGGCAACAACGTCGGCGGGCCCACCAGCACCACTTCCGCCCCGAGTTTGCGTAGCCCCTGAAGGTTGGATCGTGCCACCCGTGAATGCGCAATATCACCCACAATCGCCACGCGAAGCCCTGAGAAATCCCAGTCAGTATCCCGCCCCAACTGCCGCCCCAAGGTGTACAGATCCAGCAACCCCTGCGTGGGGTGCTCGTGTTGCCCGTCGCCTGCATTGATCACCGACACGCCCACCGCACGTGCCACCCGGGCCGCCGCACCGCTGCTCGCGTGACGCACCACCAACGCGTCGACCCCCATCGCCTCAATGGTTAACGCCGTATCGACCAACGACTCGCCCTTGCTGGTCGATGAGCCTTGGCCGGTGAAGTTCAAGACGTCTGCTGAGAGTCGCGAGGCTGCGAGCTCGAAGCTGTTTCGTGTCCGCGTGGAATCCTCGAAAAATAAATTCACCACCACCCGCCCCCGAAGTGCTGGGACCTTCTTCACACTCCGCGTCGATACGTCCTCAAACCCGCGCACGGTGGTGAGTACAAACCGCAGCTCCTCGGGCGTCAGCTCTTCCAAACCAAGCAGATGCCTGCGATTCCAAGGCTGCTCACGTGCCATCGATACTCCTCTCCATCCCTTCGCCAAGTAGCGTTCGCATGCCTGCGTCGGCTCTCGTGTCGCCGCACACCCAAGCGTCGCAACGCTTCACATTCTGCACCTTGCGAACTGAATCAGGAAGTTTCATGAGAGTTTAAATCTCAGCTCGAGCCGGGTCGGGCACCATCAACAGTTCATCCCGGGCGTGCAACGGCCGAATCGTCAGCTTGAGCTTGTGGTCCGCCGCCGCCTCACTGAAATCCGCCGCAGCAAAGTCCGGCTGGATCGGCAACTCCCGGCCGCCCCGATCCGCAAGCACCCCAAGCCACACCCGCCGGGGGCGACCCAGGTCCAGCAATGCCGTCAACGCCGCACGAACCGATCGGCCTGTCATCATCACATCGTCCAGAAGGACCACATCAAGCCCGTCCAACGCAAACGCCACCTCCGTCATTCCGACAACCGGCTGCGGGCCAATCTCAGAAAGATCGTCTCGATACAGCGTCACGTCCAGGCTCCCGACCCGGCCTGCAAACCGCTCCCGCCCCAATCGATCCGCCACCCGCTCTGCCAGCACATCACCCCGACTCCGCATTCCCACCAAGGCCACACCCCCGCCGGACGTCGCCGCGGTGGCACGCTCCAGCGCATCGACCCAATCCACCATCTGATCGACCCACTGCGCCACACGTGTCTCATCTGCCAGCACCTGCATGACCGCATGCTAACGATTGTCTCGGGCCAAAAAAAAAAGCCCAGGCACGGTGATGCCTGGGCTTTTTGATTTTTAATTGTCTTGCTCGACGTTCTGAAATTAGAACGAGGAGGAGAGGCTGACGGTGCCGATGACTTCGACGTCGTCGCCGCCGTCATTGGCTTCGGAGGTGGTGTCGCCGAGGAACAGGACGTGAACGCCTGCACCCAAAGCGATGTCGCCGTAGTCGTTGCCGACCAGGCCGTTGAGCGAGGTGCCCACTTCAACGCCGATGTCGAAGAAGCCGAAGAACTCGTCGTCGGTGGCATCTTCGTAGTAGTCGGTGCCCAAGCCCACGGTGATGGGAACGGAGAGCTCAACCTCGACGTCGCCACCTTCGTAGACGGTGCCGAACGAGGGGGCAATGGCCAACTCGTAGTAGACACCTTCGTCAGAACCGAAAGCGGTGTTGTCGATCTCGAACGCGATGGTGAACGAGGGGTTCAGTGCGAAGCCCAGCGTGCCTTCGGTGTATTCCGTGTCATCGAACTCGAACGAGAAGCCGAGTTCTTCGACGGTCGAGAACGCACCGTTGGGTGAGGTGTAGAAGGTGTAGAACACCGAAGCGCCCACCTTCTCGAACAGCGTGGCACCCACACCGAAGTACAGGTCAGCTTCGTACCACGAAGCAGGGCCCGAACCCGAGGCGCCGGTCTTTTCGCTGTGGAAGCTGTTCCAGATACCGACGAACGCGCCGATACCGCCCACGCTGGACTCATCGCCGTCGTAGAGGCCGAAGCCCACTTCGCCGTAAGGCTGAGCGATGAAGCCTTCGTTTTCCTGAATAATGCCACGGAAGTAGTACGCCGTGGTGAAGTCAACACCGACATCGGTGGTGAGCTTCGCGCCCAGATCGACTTCGTCCTGAGCCAAAGCCGTTGTGTTGGGGAGTGACACCGCGCCAAAAGCAGCGGCGAGCACAGCACCCGTTGTAAATTTGCTAACCATCCAAAAGACTCCTTACCTGTATGGGCTTCTTGTGCCCGGTGGGAAAAACCCCGGCTATGCCGAGTACCGCCAACGTGGCGGCTGTTGCAGGCCGAGCAAGCTTTATACCAAGGGCAACGGTCGTGAGCAATGGCGAGTTAGAAAATGGTTCAACTCGCATTTTTTTCTCGGACGGTGCTCTAGCAGTACTGCCAGCCGTCTCATTATTCGACCACGCCGTGCTCAGATGATGAGAATTGTGCCCATAAAAAAGGCACTATCAGCACTGTGCCTGTGAACAAGGCTCATCGAAGTGCGTCCAGACAAACGGTTTAGCCTCGAGAAAGGTCCATTTCAGGACGCCTCAGGTAACATTGACTCAAAGCAAACCGGGCCGCGTTTTGACCTGCTAACCCGCGGACTGGGACGCCGTGGATGCAATTAATAAAAAAAAAGGCGAGACCGAAGTCTCGCCTGTGTCTTCAAAATAATTTATCCCGACCTCAGTCGCCTGATGGCGTGGCGGGCGTCTCGCTGGTCTCTGCGTCGGTCGAGGCAACCTCGCTCGCGGGAGCTTCCGAATTGCTGGCCGGCTCATCCTTGACCGACTTACGAAGCTTGGCGGCATATTCCATCCGACGGTTGGATTTTTTCTGCCGCAGCCCTTTGCCGCCCACCTGGGGGCCGCCGTCGTCCGCGCGGACGAGTTGAATCACACAAAGGTCCGTGCCATCGCCGATGCGGTGCGTGCCCAGGCGGATGATGCGTGTGTAGCCCCCGTCACGGTCGGCATACAGCGGAGCGACCTCGTCGAAGAGTTTCTTCACGGCTCGGGGGGCGCTGCTCTTTGCCCGCTTGGTCAGCTCGCCGTAGCGGTTTCGCAGGTTGTTGACCGCCTCGTCGCCATCATTCTCCACCATGATCTTATCGCCGCCGAGCTGCGCAATCACACGGCGACGACTGGTGAGGTCACCCTTCTTGGCCTGCGTGATGAGCTTTTCGATAAACGGGCGGAAGCTTTTGGCTTTAGGCACGGTGGTGGTGATCTGGCCGTGTGTGATCAGGCTCACCGCCATGTTGCGCCACATGCTGATACGGTGATTGGTACGTCGGCCAAGGGTTCGGCCGTAGTTACGGTGTCTCATCGGGTGCTCCTTTTTGGGTGAAGCCAAGCGGGTGAGACCTCCGCTGGGCGTGTCCACTCCCGCCAGTCGAGCCGACGGGGCAAGGGCCGCTCACAGGCGGCCGGGCTCGAAGGCCCATAAAGGCCGCCTCGAAAGGCGACCTTGTAAAAGCCAGCCCGGCATTCACGCTGGGCTGGCTGAACAAAGATGTGTCAGCCATCCGTCACGAGGCCTGCCCCAGCTTCAACCTCGGGGGGCAGATCCATGCCGAGTTCCAGGCCCAGGTCTGCGAGCTTTCGCTTCACTTCACGAAGGCTGGTCTTGCCGAAGCTGCGCACTTTGAGCAGATCCGACTCATCCATCGACACGAGGTCCGCCACGGTGTCGACCTTTGCCGACTCCAGACAGTTCGCGGCACGCACCGACAGATCCAGGTCCGCCATGGGCATCTGCAGCTTGCGGATCAACTCTTCATCGACGCGGGCAGCCGCGGTGGCCGTTTCACTGGCTTCGCTGCTGCCGATTTCGAAGTACTGGACGAACGGGTTAAGATGCTTGCGCAGAATTTTGGCGGCTTCGACGATGGCCATCTCAGGCGAGACCGTGCCGTTGGTCCAGACCTCAAGAGTCAACTTGTCGTAGTTGGTCTTCTGACCCACGCGGGTGTCTTCAACTTTGTAACGCACACGCTGCACCGGGGAATACGACGCATCGACCGGGATCAGGCCGACGTCCTGGTCCTGTCCGGTGTCGTACTGCTCACTGGCGGGAACGTAACCACGGCCCTTTTCGACCACGAATTCCATATCGAAATCGACCTCGCGGGTCATCGTGCACAGCACCAACTCGGGGTTGTGAATCGTGACCGACGTGTCGGCCTCGATCAGGTCGCAGGTGACTTCGCCGGGGCCTTGCGCTTGAAGCCGCATGGTTTTGGTTTCATCCGAATCCAGCGACACCACCATCTGCTTGACATTCAGGATGATGTCGGTGACATCATCGGTCACGCCTTCGAGGCTGGTAAACTCGTGCGGGGCTCCTTTAAGCTTCACGCCGGTGACCGCTGAGCCTTCAAGGCTTGAAAGCAGGATGCGGCGAAGGGAGTTACCGATGGTGGTACCAAAACCACGCTCGAAAGGCTCGATGCTGAATCGGCCGTAGGTGTCGGTAAGCGTCTCATGAAATGGGACGACGCGGTGGGGTAGTTCAAGGCCTCGCCAACGGATACGCATAGCGTTTGCTCCAGATTTGCAGCCAGTTCCAAAGGGGTGGGGGAACAAGCCTGACCAGCACGCTCGTGATCGTCCTTGGCTGCGGGCGGACGATGTGGCTTCTGTGGTCGGGCGTTAACGGAAATTGAGTGGGCCGAAGTGCGTTGCAGGATCGCCAAGCACGCATCGGCGTGAAAGTCGGGTAAAAGTGCCCAACTTGAGAGAAGTCAGACGCGACGTTTTTTCTTGGGTCGGCAACCGTTATGCGGGATCGAGGTGTGATCTTCGATCGCGGTGATCTTCAGGCCGGTGTGCTGAAGGCCGGTGACCGCAGACTCACGCCCCGGGCCTGCACCACGCACGCGCACTTCGACTTCCTGCATGCCGATTTTGCGGGCCGCAGAACCGGCCTCCTCGGCCGCACGGGTGGCAGCGAAGGGCGTGCTCTTACGCGAGCCTTTGAACCCCACGGTTCCCGCCGAGCCCCAGCACACCGTCTCGCCGTTCACATCGGTGATTGTGACGATCGTGTTATTGAAGCTGGCGGTGATGTGAGCTATGCCGCGGGCGACATTCTTGCGGACTTTTTTAGACTTCTTGGCCATGTTGCGATTGCTCTATTCAAAGAAAGTTACGGACGGTTCCACTCTCCGACGCTCGGCGGGAACCTGGCTTTGTGCACCACGTCGATCTGACGCGATACGGTGTCATCCCAGCGGATGACGCAGGGGTGTCTTACTTCATGCCCTTGACGGACTTCTTACCAGCCACGGTTTTACGCCGACCCTTGCGGGTACGAGCGTTGGTCTGCGTACGCTGACCACGGCAAGGCAGGCCGCGACGATGGCGGTCACCTCGGTAACAACGGATGTCACGCAGACGCTGGACGTTCTGCGCAACCTGGCGACGAAGGGCACCTTCAATAATGAAGTCAGCCTCGAGAATACCAGCGATTTTCGCCAGCTCGTCCTCGTTGAGCGTGTGTGCCCGCGCCTGGCCGTCAAGGCCCGCCTGGGTGATGATGTCTTCAGCGAGCTTAGGGCCTACGCCGTGGATGTAACGCAGCGCGATCCGTAGGGGCTTGTTGTCGGGGATTTCAATGCCGGCGAGACGGGGCATGGCGGGTTCCTTCGGGAGCCGTGACTCTGGTCACGGACAGGTGATTAGCGTTGGCGGGCCTTGAACTTAGGCTTGCTTTTACAGATGACAAAGACTTTGCCACGGCGACGGACCACTTTGCAGTCCTGATGGCGGCGCTTGGCAGATTTGAGGGAGCAGACGACTTTCATGGGGTTTCCAATCGGCGGTGGGGCCGCCCATTAAACAAGGTTACTTCAAGGAAATCAATGGCGATACGTAATACGGCCCTTAGAAAGATCATAAGGGCTGATCTCGACGGTCACACGATCACCAGGGAGGATACGAATGTAGAACTTACGCATCTTACCGGAGATGTGCGCGATGATCTCGTGGTCATTTTCGAGCTTCACCCGAAACATCGCGTTGGGCAAGGCATCGACGACTTCGCCGTCAAGTTGGAGGGTGTCTTCTTTAGGCATACAAGGTGAGTTTCTAGCGTCCGTCGGTCAAAACGTCGGCGCCGTCAGCAGTGACAGCAATGGTGTGTTCGTAATGGGCACTGGGTTTGGAATCATTCGTCACAACCGTCCACTGGTCGTCAAGGGTCGTGACTTCGCTGGTCCCCAGGTTGCACATGGGCTCAACTGCGAGCACCAGGCCTTCCCGCAGTTCGATGTCATTGTTCAGAAGTTCACGGTTTACAAAGTTTGGAACCTTAGGCTCTTCATGCATGGACTGCCCGATGCCGTGGCCGACAAAATCGCGGACCACGCCGTATCCCTTGGCCTCGGCATACCGCTGCATCAGCCGGGCAATCTGGCTCCATCGGCGACCAGGCTTTATGTTTTCAATCGCAATCTGGAGCACGTGCTGCGTATCCTCACAAAGCTGTCGAACTGACTGGGTCACGTCACCCACCATGTGGGTAAACGCGGCGTCACCGCACCAGCCATCAAGTTGAACCCCGCAATCGACCCCGACAATATCGCCGGTTTGAATGACGCGGTCGTCGGCGATCCCGTGTACCACCACTTCATTGACGCTGATGCAGGTGTGGCTGGGAAATCCTTCACCGGGTTGGTAGGTCGGGTAATTCTTGAACAGGCCGCGAGCACCGGCTTCGGTAAACACGCGGTGGGCTTCCTGGTCAATGTCCAGGGTCGTCACACCGGGTCGGACAAATCCCCTCAAGTGCTCATGCACCTGAAAAACGACACGACCAGCGTCTCGCATCTTCTCGATTTGCTCTTGGCGTTTGAGCACCACCGGGATAGGCCGGCGTCGGGATGAGGGCACTCGCCTCTTGCGGGGCCGCATAGTGTACTGCTTTCTCTTAATTTCAGCAAGAGCACGCGTTTGCCAAGTCGGATCAGTCCAACCGACCCGTCCCGGCTCTAGCTGGCCCCCCGCGTACTGCGGATCCGACGGCTTGAACCGCCCTCTCCGCCCAGGAAACCCTGGTAATTCCGCATGAGCAACTGGGCTTCGATCCGCTGAACGAAGTCAAGCATGACACTCACGCAGATCAGCAGGCCGGTCCCGCCGAGGAACTGCGTAACCATAAAATCAATATCAAACAGACCCGAAATAATCGTCGGAATCACCGCGATGACGGCCAAAAATCCCGCACCCACATACGTGATGCGTTCCATGACGGTCTCAAGGTATTCCGCGGTACGGGGACCAGGTCGCATGCCCGGGATGAACGTGCCCTGATCGCGGAGGTTGGTCGAGGTTTCTTCAGGATTGAACTGCACGGTCGTCCAGAAGTAGCTGAAGAAGTAGATCAGTCCGACGTAGATGAGCACATACAGGTAGCCGGTCATATTGGCCAATTCCTGGTTCAGAAACAGGATGACGGCAGCGAAGTTGCGATGCGCCCAACCTGCGTCCGAAGGCAGGCCTTGCTCAAAGTTTGCACCAAGCCAACCGAGCAGGAGCGACGGGAAGATCATCAGCGACGATGCGAAGATGATAGGCATCACCCCGCCGTGGTTTACACGAAGCGGGAGATACGCTTTTTGCCCACCGAAGACCTTACGTCCACGGGTGTGTTTGGCTTGCTGAATGGGGATGCGACGTTGGCCTTGGGTAATGACGATCGCCCCGGCGGTGACCAGCACGAAAGACGCCAGCAGGAAGATCACCGTCATGATGTCGTAGGGCTTATCCGCCTCGCCGGTGAGCGAGAAACCGCTGGCGATCATGCCGATGGCATTGGGCATGACCGCAATGATGCCGGCTGTGATAATCAGCGACACCCCGTTGCCGATGCCGAACTTGTCAATCTGCTCACCGAGCCACATCAGGAAGGTCGTACCCGCAGTAAGTCCCAGGATGCCGCACATCCAGAAGATTGGATTGCTGACGTACTCGGGGTACACCACATCAATCCGAATCATGTACTGGATCCAGAACACCGCCTGAACCACGCATAGCGCAACCGTGGTCCAGCGCGTGTATTCCTGTATCTTCTGATAGCCCGCTGGCCCCTCTTTTTTGAGGGCTTTAAGCTTTTCAGACACACTGCCCAGGAGCTGAAAAATGATCGCAGCCGAGATATAGGGCATGATGCCCAGGCCGAAGATGGTCGATTGTCCGAGGCTGCCTCCGGTGAAGATCTGCATAAAAGTGAGCAGATTGCCCGCCGCACCATCGCCTTGATTCTTCGCCCATTCGGTGAGTTGGGACTGGTCCACGCCGGGCAGGGGGATAAAGAACCCGATACGGTAAATCGCCAACATGGATAGCGTGAACAGCAGCTTGTTCCGCAGGTCCTTGATCCGCCAAATATTGATGAATGCTTTAAGCATCAGTTCCTTGAGCTCGCGTCGAAGCCGGGGGTTGCTCGAAATGCCAGGGGTGCATGGGAGGAGCGTCGCTGCAATCAGACGCTAACGCAAAGGCATCAAGCCGTGGCAGTGACTGAGCCGCCCGCCTTTTCAAGCTTTTCTTTCGCCGACTCGGTGAAGCGAGCCGCGGTGATGGTGAACTTTTTAGTCGTCTCGCCGTGGCCGAGAATTTTGATCGGGAGCTTGGTGGATCGCACCAGGCCATGCTTCACAAGCATTTCAGGGTTGATCTCAGCTCCGTCGTCAAAGCGTGCGTCGAGAGCTTTGATGTTGACAACCGAGTAGACGGTTTCAAAGTTGTAATTATTGAAACCGCGCTTGGGGAAACGCACATACATCGGCGACCCGCCACCCTGGTGGGGGTTGGAGTTACCAGAGCGTGAGCTGTAGCCGTTGTGGCCTCGGCCGGCGGTTTTGCCAGTGCCCGAACCGGGTCCTCGCCCAATGCGCTTGCGACGCTTGTGGCGGCCAACCTGTTCGGTGATATCGTGGATCATCATGACGGGAAGTCCTGATTGAGAGTGTTCTTGAGAGATGGCCTCTGTTGAGGCCGGAATAACAACTTAGGCGTCGGCCGGTTTCTCAGCCTCGGGATTTTCAGTGATGTCTGCTTCGCTACCGGGCTTGATCGTTGCGGTATCGCCTTTGACCTCAACCACTTCAGGTTCGGGAGTGACAGGATCAGCTGCAGGCTTGGAAGTCTTGATCGCGACAGGCTTGGCAGCCTTGGGAGCCGAGGCCGCCTCAGCTTCAGCCGCCGCAGACGTGGCATCGAGCATTTCATCAATGGTCGAGGACGCGAGGTCCACGCCACGCAATTTGACAATTTCGTCGCGGCTACGCAGTTGCTTGAGTGCATCGACGACAGCCTTGCACAGGTTGGCTTTGGTCGTTGACCCGTAGGCTTTGGTCAGGCAGTCATGCACGCCCGCCATTTCAAGTACCGCACGCACCGTGCCGCCGGCAATCACACCCGTACCAGGAGCGGCAGGGATCAGCTTGACTTGCGACGCCAGGAATCGTCCCAGGACGGCGTGGTGGATCGTGCCACGGTTCATCTTCACGCGGAAAAGATTTCGGCGGGCAGCCTTCTGCGCCTTTTCAATTGCGACGGGGACGCCTCGGCCTTTGCCGTAGCCAACTCCGACACTGCCGTTGCGGTTGCCAACAACCACCAGTGCCGAGAAAGACAATCGGCGTCCACCCTTCACGGTGGTGGAGGTTCGGTTGATCTCGACCGTGGTCGATTCAAGATTCTGTGCTTCGTCGAGGACTTCAGGCATGGTAGATCAGTAAAGGATTCGAGCTCACAAAGAGCCCGGCAAGGGTTTAGAACTTGAGACCGCCCTCACGAGCGGCGTCGGCGAGGGCTTTCACCCGGCCGTGGTAACGAAAGCCGTTGCGGTCAAAGGCGACGGACGAGACTCCAGCGGATTGGGCTTGGGAAGCAATGGCCTGACCGACTTTGGCGGCGGCTTCCTGGTTGCCACCGTAGCCGAGCTTGGCCTGGACCGAACTGGCCGAGGCGAGCGTCTTGCCCGCATGATCGTCAATGATCTGGGCGTAAATATGCTTCCCCGATCGGAAAACAGACAACCGGGGCGTGTCGGGAGTTCCAAACACGCGCTTACGGATGCCCGTTTTACGGCGGGTACGGCGGACGGTTTTGAGCTTGTTGACGTTCATCGTTGAGCAGGGTGGGAGTAAACGGTAAGCGAGAAGGCTTGGGTCAGCGGATGAACCCACGGCTCATCGCTTCAACGCGGGGTTTAGCCGCCGCCACCGAAGGCTTTACCAGCCTTACGGAGAATAATTTCGTCTTTGTACTTGATCCCCTTGCCGTTGTAGGGCTCGGGTTTACGGTGAGCACGAATGCTCGCAGCCACTTGTCCGACCAGCTGTTTGCTGATGCCGGACACCTTGATCTGGTTGGAGTTGATTTCCACGGTAATGCCATCCGGCACGGTGACGGTACGGATATCTGCGTAGCCAAGCTTGAGATTGACAGTTTTGCCCTGGAGCTGGGCGTTGTAACCGACGCCGTTGACTTCCAACTCTTTGATGTAACCCTTATCCACACCTTCGACCATATTCTGGATCAGGGAGCGGTACAGGCCGTGCATGGCGCGGGCATTTTTGGAGTCATTGATGCGGCCGACGGTGACGACTTTATCGCCTTCGTTGACCTCAACATTGACCTCAGGTCGCAATGCCTGGGTAAGCGTGCCAAGCTTGCCGGTAGCGGACACCAGGTTACCTTCGACCTTAACGGTCGTTCCGGCGGGCAGCTCGATGGGTTGTTTACCGATACGGGACATGGCGTGGAGCCTTTGTGGGGTGCGGTTGGGTGACGTGGCGTGCGGGGCGTTCGGGGAGAGCTTGGATTATTCGACGGTGCAAAGCATTTCGCCGCCGACTTGTTGTTCACGGCACTGGCGGTCGGAGAGCACACCCTTGGGGGTGGTGAGAATGGCGATGCCCAGGCCAGCGAGCGGCCGGGGCAGGTCTTTGACCTTGGTGTAAACACGTCGACCGGGCTTGGATTCCCGCTGAATGACGTGGATGAGTTGTTCGCCGTGCGGGCCGTACTTGAGGTCGATGCGGATCAGACCCTGTTTACCGTCCTCAATGACGTCATAGCCCGTGATGTAACCCTCGGACTGCAGGACATCAGCGATGCCGCGGCAGACTTTGGAATTGAGCACCCGCACCTGTTCCGCACTGTTGCGGGTGGCGTTGCGGATGCGGGTGAGCATATCGGCGATGGGGTCAGATAGTGCCATGGGCAGGGTCGGGGTAGGCGGGGGCGTGGTAGGGAGCGGGATCAGGCCGGGGCGGGCGGTTTACCAGGAGGCTTTTCGCATGCCGGGGATTTTGCCTTCGAGGGCGAGTTCGCGCAACTTGATACGCGAGAGCTTGAACTTCTTGTAGACACCACGCGACCGGCCGGTGAGGGCACACAAGCTGCGGACCCGGGTGGGGCTGGCATCGCGAGGGAGCTGTGCGAGCGCGGCATAGTCACCGGCGGCTTTGAGCTCGGCCCGCTTCGCGGCATACTTGGCGACCGTGCGCTTAACACGCTCGTTACGTTCGATGGTGGATTTACTGGACATAATGGAATACCGGTTCAGTGGGGGCGGTTCAGTAGGGGATTGGCAGGTGTGGGCTTCGAGACCCAGCCTCAGGGTCAAGCGACTTTCTTTTTCTCTTCGGGCTTACGGAACGGAAAGCCCATTTCGGTCATGGCCAGGCGGGTCTTCTCAGGAGAAGAACCGGACCACACGAACGTCACGTGCATGCCATGGGTGAACTGGGCGTTGGTCATATCGACCTCAGGAAAAATGCCCTGCTCGACAATGCCGAACGAATAGCTGCCGCCTTTGTCAAAGCTCTTCACGGGCAGGCCGCGGAAGTCCTTGATGCGTGGGATGGCAAGGCTGATCAAACGGTCGAAGAATTCCCACATACGGTCGCCGCGGATGGTTACGCGGCAGCCGTTCTCGTAGCCCTCTCGGACCTTGAAGTTCGAGACACTCTTGCGGGCAATGGTCATGATCGGCTTTTGGCCGGAGATGACCGTGAGGTCTTTAATGGTCTGCTCTTTAGCTTTGGCGTTTAGCTTGGTGCCTTCGATCTGCTTGCCCAGTCCTACCGAAAGCACGATCTTTTCGAGCTTGGGCAGTGCGTGAACGTTGGTAATCTCGAATTGCTCTTTGAGCTTCGGGACAACCTCGTCGAGGTACTTGGTTTTAAGGCGGGGTGTCATCGTGGGCTTCGCTGGATAAGGGGTTGCGTCAACGCGTCCAAGCGCGTGATAGGGTCGGGAATTACTTGGCCTTGCGGAGTTCTGGGCCGATCTGTGCTCCGTTACGCGCTGCAACGCGAACCTTGCTGCCATCGTCGCGGGTTTCGAACCGAACACGGCTGGGCTTGCCATCGACAACGGGCGAAACATTCGAGATGTGCAAAGGCATTTCAATGTTCATGGGACCGATGTTTCGGCCATCCTTCACATTGCGATGCTTGCGGTAGACGTTGAGACCTTCAACAACCACGCGATTCTCTTTAACAATGATCTTGAGGATCTTGCCGGTCTTGCCTTTGTCTTTACCTGCGGTGATCATGACGTTGTCACCTTTGCGTACGTGTCGTGCCATAGCTTGTCTCGTTTCAATCAGCGGTAACGCGGGGTTACCACACTCGGATACATATCAGCAATCGCATGCGAGTCACGGCCAGGCCGCGACTGCTCATCCCTCAGACGACCTCCGAAGCGAGGGACACGATTTTCATATAGTTTTGTTCACGCAGTTCACGAGCCACCGCACCGAAAATGCGGGTGCCACGGGGGTTGCCATTGTCGTCGATGAGAACGACAGCGTTCTTATCGAAACGCACATAGCTGCCATCGTCGCGGCGGACGGGATAGTTGGTCCGCACCACAACGCCCTTGACGATCGTACCGGCCTTGAGGTCCGATCCGGGTAAGGACTTCTTCACCGAACACACAACGCGGTCGCCAATGGTTGCCGAAGGACGCGTAAAGCGGCCTCGAGCGGTTTTTTTGCCGAGCACACGGATCACGTAGGCGATTTTCGCCCCGCTGTTGTCCGCGACATCAACTCTGGATTCTTGCTGGATCATCGTAAGGGTCCTGCCGGATGAGCCGGCGTCATTCGCAGGCCATGGCCTGCGGCGTAATAATCAGTCGTCCTGGGATTCTTGCGCAGCCTGCTCTTCTTCCTGGATAGGAGCGAGTTGGGCGTGCGTAACGACCGCAGGGGCTTTTTCAACAATGCGGATTAGTTCGTGACTTTTGGTTTTTGACAAAGGTCGGCAGCTTGCGATCTCGACACGGTCGCCAAGTGCGGACGCATTGTCTTCGTCGTGCACGTGGAACCTCTGGGCACGCTTGAGGCGCTTGCCGTACTTAGGATGAACTTCCTGGTATTCGACTTCGACCGATCGGGTTTTATCGCGTGCTGCGGATGTTACCACACCGATACGGGTGGACCGAGCCTTCTTTTCTTCGGAGCTAACGGGGGCTTGGGTGGCCATCAGGCTGCGGTCTCCTGCGGTTGCGTCTGAGGGGTGGTGGCGGGGGTGGCGGCTGCGATTTCGCGGGCGCGTTGTTCGGTGAGCATGCGGGCGATATCACGCCGCATCTGACCGAGCTGGTTGGGGTTCTCGATCTTTTCGGTGACGGACTGCTGCTTGAGCTCGAAGAGCCGACGGCGGGTCTTGCCAGTAGCTTCGATGAGCTCGGCGTCACTCATGTTGTGGACTTCTTTGGCCTTCATGTCATTTAGCCTTGTTGGGCTCGCTCAACGAAGCGGGCTTTGAACGGAATTTTGTAAGCAACACGGGCGAACGCGGCACGAGCGACTTCTTTAGGAACCCCTTGAAGTTCGTAGCAAATCGTGCCAGGCTTCACGCGGGCAACCCAGTACTCGGGTTCAGCTTTGCCTTTACCCATCCGCGTTTCGAGGGGCTTTTTACTGATGGGCTTGTCCGGAAACACTCGGACAAACAGCTTGCCTTCACGCGAGACGTACTGACGGGCGGCGATACGACCCGCCTCGATCTGACGGGCGGTCATCAGCCCCCCTTCGAGGAGCTGGAGGCCGAAGTCACCGAAAGCCACCGTGTTGCCGCGCGACGCATTGCCGCGGACTTTTCCGCGCTGTTGCTTGCGGAACTTCACTCGTTTAGGCATCAAAGGCATGACAGGGGTCCAAGGAGCCTGGATCAATCATCCAGGCAAGGGGTGATGGTTTAGCGGCGGCCTCGTGATCGGGCGCGAGCACCGGCGGCAGTTGATTCGTACTCTTGTTCTTCATCGAGGGTGTAAAGGCCTTTGTAGACCCAAACTTTCACACCAATAATGCCGTAGCTCGTACGCGACTCGGCGAAGCCGTAGTCAATCTTAGCCTGGAGCGTCTGCAGGGGAATCGCACCCATGCGGACATCTTCCGAGCGTGACATTTCATGACCGCCGAGACGGCCTGAGAGCTGAATTTTGACACCCTTGGCGCCGGCGTTCATGGTGGCTTCGGCCTTCATTTTCATAACACGACGGAAGCTGGCCCGCTTGGCGAGCTGCTCGGCGATGGATTCACAGACCAACTGAGCTTCGGCGTCCGGGTTACTGACTTCGACACAGTTCATCGAGACATTCCGGCCGGTCAAGGCCTGGAGGTCTTCAGTGAGCCGATTGATGTTGTCGCCGCGGGGGCCGATGACAATGCCGGGGCGGGCGGTACGGATGATGATCTTGAGCTCTTCGCGGGTGCGTTCAATATGGATATCGCTCACAGCAGCGAAAGGTGGATTGCGATTGAGTTCGCGGTCCAGGAACCGACGAATCTTGAAGTCTTCGACCAACAGTTCGCCGTAAAGCGCTTTGGGCGCATACCAGCGGCTTTTGTGTGCTTCAGTGATACCGACTCGAAAGCCGAAGGGGTGTACTTTTTGTCCCATGAGGGGTCTTTCTAGGGAGGCACCCGGCAGGGCCGGGGACCAAAAGGGTTAACGCTCGTCGACGCTGATGGTCAGGTGGCTGGTACGCTTGAGGATGGGGTGGGCCCGGCCTCGGTCTTTGGGTTGGAATCGCTTCATGGTCGGCCCGGCATCGACGCGGGCTTCGGTGACGACGAGGCGTCGGACATCGGCTTCGCCCTGGTCGGCGTTGGCGATGGCTGCGTCGAGGCCTTTGGCCAAAAGCACGGCTGCACGCTTTTTGCTCATCGCCAGGATGACCTGGGCTTCCGCGGCGGGCTTGTTCTTAATCAGGTCCGCGACCGGGCGAGCCTTGGTCGGGCTGATGCGGGCCGTTTTGAGGACGTTGGTGTAGGGCATGGCGGGCAGCCGGGGGGTTTAGTCAGGAAAGGGAACGATTAACGGCCAGCCGCAGCACGCTGGGCCTTGGTACCAGTAGTGTGGGCCCGGAACAGTCGGGTGAGGCTGAACTCGCCGAGCTTGTGCCCGACCATGTCTTCGGTGACGAAAACATTGTTAAAGATTTTGCCGTTGTGGACCAAAAAGGTGTGGCCTACAAATTCGGGGACGATGGTGCAATTGCGTGCCCATGTTTTGATGGGTTCGCGACGGTCCATCTGAGTCAGCTTTTCTACCTTTCGGTAGAGCTTGAAGTCGACGTACGGGCCTTTTTTCAGGGATCTTGCCATGGGTCTTGATCTCGCTGCCTGGGCTGCCATGAGCTCCGGGCGGATGGAGGTTTACTTGAGTTTGAGTTGTCCGTAGCGTCTGGAAACGCGTCGACGGACGATACGTTTGTTAGAGGTTTTGCCGTGCTTACGCGTTCGGCCGCCCTTAGCGAGCGTGCCGGTCTTGGATGCAGGGGGACGGTTGCCGCTGGAGGAGTTGTCACCACCACCCATAGGGTGATCATGGTGGTTCTTGGCCATGCCGCGAACATGGGGGCGACGGCCAAGATGACGGGATTTTCCAGCCTTACCCAGCACAACCTTGTTGTGATCGACATTTCCGACCTGGCCGACGGTGGCTCGACACTCGAGTGACACTTGACGAATTTCACCAGACGGCAGGACGAGCGTGGCCCACTTGCCTTCTTTATTGGTGAGGCGAGCCGAGCTACCAGCCGAGCGACAAAGCTGGGCGCCCTTGCCAGGGACCATCTCGATGCAATGCACGTTGAGGCCTGAAGGAATGAACTTGATCGGCATCGAGTTGCCAGGCTTGGGCTCGAGCCGGTCTTTAGAAGATGACACTTCATCTCCGTCGGTCAGACCAATGGGAGCGATGATGTAGCGACGTTCGCCGTCGGCGTATTCAATCAGAGCGATGTTGGAAGATCGGTTGGGATCGTATTCAACACCCACAACTTTGCCGAGCACATCGACTTTCGCACGACTGAAGTCGATTACACGGTAGCGACGCTTGTTACCGCCGCCGCGACTGGTCACGGTGATAATGCCGTGATGGTTGCGGCCGCCATTCTTCTTGAGCGGCTTGAGCAACTTCTTCTCAGGCGAGGTTTTGGTGACTTCGCTGTAGAGGTTGACCGAGGCGTTTCGCCGGCCGGCGCTGGTTCGGTTGTAAACTCGGATGGCCATGATGAGGGCTCAGATAAAACAGTGGGCAAACGCGGCGGGTCTCGCCACACGGTTTAGAACAATTCGATGCGGTCTTCAGGGTGAACCTGGACAACCGCTTTCTTCCAGTCGGGCTTGTAGGACGTGCCGTTTTTGGTTCGCTTTGAGCCGCCCTTGCGAATCTGCGTAGCGACTTTCTGAACACGCACGCCGTAGAGAGCCTCGATCGCTTTACGGATGTGCTCCTTGCGGGCACGCATGTCCACTTCGAAGGCATAGCGATTGACCGGATCCCCCTGGTTCTTCCCGCCGGCAATGATGCGGGAGGCTTCCCAGGTCGACTTTTCGGTCACAATTGGCTTGCGAATGACGGTGGTGGGTTCCATCAGGCGGTCTCCTCAACGCTGTCGGTGGTGCGGGCGGCCTGCGTCTCGACATGCTGGTCGACCTGCTGGGCGGTGACTTCGCCGTTGCCGGTCACGCGATCGATGTAGTGCCGGAACGCACTGGCTTCGGCGAGAAGGAAACGGTGATTCAGCAGGCTGTAGACATCGAGCCGATCGATCTGCGTGATCGTGGCGTCGTCAATGTTCCGGGCTGAGCGGGCGACGGCGGTGCGGACATCGCCGAGGGCAACCAGGCAGCCGCGGTTGATTCCCAGCGAAGCCATCAAGCTTGCGAACTGCTTGGTGGAGGGCTGGTCGAACGCAATGGCGTCCACAAGCTTGATTTCGCCGTCCACTGCCTTGGCCAAAATGGCGTTGCGGTTAGCCAGCCGACGCATCTTGATGGGCATATCCTGCCGGAACGATCGAAGCTTCTTGGAATGACCCCGACCACCGCCGCGAAGGATGTTGGCACGGATTGAACCGCGACGGGCGTTGCCGGTGCCTTTTTGTTTGTAAAGCTTCCGCGTCGAGCCTTCGACTTCGCCTCGGTTTTTATTCTTGGCGGAGCCTTGTCGCCGGTTAGCGTGTCCGCGAACGAAGGCTTGCTTGAGCAGCACCGGGTGGACTTCACCGCCGAGCAACTGCTCGTCGAGATCGTAGTTCCCAGCGGTGTCGCCAGCCATGTTGTAGATAGGAATTTGGATCATGATCGAACCTACGGTCCCTTTCAGGTCATTGCCTGGGGGGAGGCGTGTGGGCGCCACGGATACTCCGCGACTCGGTGAAGGCCGGATTGTCGCAACGACGTGGTATCACTAGGCCCGGGGGCCTGGGTGACCTACGCCGCCTCGGCGGCACGCTTCGCCTTGCCTTTGTAAAGGCGGGTCGCTTCCCTAATCATGAGCAAGGCATTGCGGCCGCCGGGCACGGGGCCCTTGACCAGCAACAACCCACGCTCGGGGTCAATTTTAATAATTTCAAGACTGCGCACAGTCACACGTTCATTTCCCATTCGGCCGGCCATACGGATGCCTTTTTTGGGCTTGCCGGTACCGAGGTTCGACGCACGGCCGCCGATGGAGCCCGGCGAGCGGTGCTTCCGCTCCACGCCGTGACTGGCTTCCTGGCCGCCGAAGTTGTGCCGTTTCATGGGGCCTTGCGTTCCCTTACCCTTGCTGATGGACATCACATCCACAAACGTAACGCCGTTCAGTACCTCGACTGTCAGCTCCTGGCCCAGCTCGAAGGTCTCGCCTTGAGCAACCGTAATCTCGCGATGCGTCCGCATCGGAGCAAGCCCAGCCTTGGCATCATGAGCGATGAGCGGGAACGTTGAGTTGCGACCCTTGACTTCATCAAACGCAAGCTGCACAGCTTCATAGCCATCCGACTCAACGGTTTTGACCTGGCTGACAAAGCAAGGCCCAGCCTGCACGACCGTCACGGGGACGTTCTTGCCATCCTCGGTGAAGAGGCGGGTCATGCCGATTTTTTTTCCGAGAATCGCGGCCATGGGTCTGTCAGCAGTAAGCGGGAACAGGGAACAAAAATCGCCCGACCTGGAGGCCGAGCGAACGGGAATTACGCTTTGATTTTCACAAAAACGCCGGCGGGGACGACGAGGCGGTTGAGGGCTTCGACGGTGCGGGCGTTGGGTTCTTTAATATCGATAATGCGTTTGTGGGTGCGGATCTCAAACTGCTCGCGAGACTTCTTGTCCACGAACGGGCCACGCAGCACGGTGTAGCGCTCGGTGCGGGTGGGCAGCGGGATCGGGCCTGCCACGCGGGCATTGGTCCGCTTGGCGTGATCGACGATTTCCTTCGCGGAGGCGTCGAGGGCCTGGTGGTCGTAGGCCTCCATCCTGATTCTGATCTTGCCACTGGTCATAGTCGACGGTGTCCTGCCAGCCCTAAGGGCGTCGGCTCGATAAGCGAGGTTGGTGTGGGGCACGCCGGGGCGTGATCCGCATCACCCTCAAAAAGGGTCGTTCAAAGTGTTCTGCCGAGGCAGGGGGACGCTGCTGGAGCAGGCGAGCCCGCAACGGCGAGCCGGGCAATATAACCGACCTCACGGAAGTGTCAAGGCGATACGCGGGTTGCCTTGGGAATTGTGCAGAAATCGTAAGCGGCGGCCTACTCCACCGGCCAGCTGACTTCTTCGAGCACGTGCGTTGCCACATGAATAGGGCTGGACCGCCCTACCGCCAAGGCGAGCGCATCGCTTGGCCGACTGTCAATCTCATGGGTTTCATCGCCGCGGCGCAGGTGCAACGAGGCGAAAAATGTGTGATCTTTAAGGTCCCTGATGACCACACGTTCGAGCTCAAAGCCCAAGGCGTCGAGCGTGTTATCGAGTAATTCATGGGTCTGAGGCCGCGCCGGGGCCTGCTCGAGTAATCGTCGCTCGATGGCGGCTGCTTCATGAAGGCCGATGACGATGGGGAAAACGCGGGCCTGGTCCTCGGGGACGCCGACCTCACGGAGCTCAACGACGTGGGTATCGTCGGTCTCGCGGATCAGGATGCGGGCGAGTTCAATCTGCACTGTCATGATCGAAGTCACCGGGGTTGGCGTGGCGGAGAGGGGGTTGCGGGCGATCTTTCCGTGGTACGGCTCACGCGTCGTGCGTGTTTATCAATACGGCATGATATCCGCCGTCCTGATAGGTCCGCGCGGTCCCGGCAGGAAGTTCGAGATGTTCGTGCTGCAAGGCGAATCCTGGCTCGCGGGTCAGCCGGGCGACTTGGTTCTGATTTTCAGCGACATCAAGGCTGCAGGTGCTGTACAGCAGCGTGCCGCCGGGCGCGAGTTGGGGCACCACCTCGGCGAGGATGTGGCGTTGCAATTGCACGAGATCGCCCAGGCTTTGCTGCGAGTAGCGGAAACGTGCTTCGGGGCGGCGAGCCAGGACGCCGGTGTTGGAGCATGGCACGTCGAGAAGGATCAGGTCGTACGTCTCTTTGAGAGCCGCTTGAGGCGTTCGGCACTCGACGCCCGAAAGGTCTTCCAAGGCCAGGCGACGCTCGTCATCGACATCGGTGGCGACGAGGGTTGCATCGGGAAATGTTTCGCGGAGTTGGCGGGTTTTTGTGCCTCGGCCGGCGCAATAATCGAGCACCCGGGCGGGGTGAAGGTCCATGCCTGCAATCGTGGCCACGGGCTTGGAAGCGGTGACATCCTGCACGCGGCAGCCGGGGCGTGCTTCGAGGAATTCGCCCAGCGATCCGCTGGGGCCAGTCCACAGCGCGAAACCCTCCTGAGCATGCGGGGCGGTCCATTCCATGGTGTGGTGCTGACCCCACGGGCTTTGCGGCTCGGTGGCGATGACGACTGGCGGGGACTGGGTCGCGTGCACGGCCAGGTCCCACGCGGCTGCTTCTCCAAAGCGGTCCACCCAGGCGGCCCACAACACCTTGGGCACGTTGCACAGGACCGCCGCATCGTCGATTGGCAGGCAGGCGCGCTTGAGTCCCAGGGACGCGGGCAAGGCTGGGCCGTCGGCGGGCAATCGCTCGGGCCGGCTGCCTCCGCCGTCAATCAGGGGCAAGCGGTCTTCGCTGGGGACCCAGGCCTGGGTGGATTCCTCACCGCGTAACCGCGCGATTTGCCGAAGCACCGCATTGGTCATGCCCGCGGCACCGGGGCGGACCTGACGCCGTGCGACGTGCACCATCTCATCGACCACCGCATAGTCCGGCAAGCTGCGCAAGAAAAGGATCTGCGCCGCGCCGGTCATCAAAATCCCTTGCATGGAAGGCTCAAGACGCGGCAATTGCTTGGAGAGATACTTTTCCAGCAGGAAGCGTAAGGTCAGCCAGCGTCGCAGCGTGACGCCGGTGATCGCTTTGGCCAGTGCGGCGTCGGCGGGCGACAGGCCTTGGGTATCGACCTCGCTGATCGGCATGTCAGGCCATGCGACCGCCTTGGCGGCGATGCAGGCGGCCGCTCGGTCACGAGCGGTTGCGCGGGGGATATGAGAAGGATGGGGGACACGGGGAGGCGGCATCGACGCCACCATAGCGGGCCGGGGCGGGGGTCAGGTGGCCTCGCTCACAGCGGTCGCAGCACCGATGGCTTTGCGAACTTCTTCGAGAAAATGATCCACCTTAAATGGCTTGAACAGCACGCCGGCCAGACCTTGTGTACTGGCTCGGACAATCGAGTGATGCGGGTCATATCCGAAGCCGGTCATCAGCAGGACGGGGGTCTCCACATTCGCCCGCTGCGCGGCGGCAAAGATCTCATAGCCATTGCGGTACGGCATGCGGATGTCCGAAATCACCAGATCAAAGCCATCCTCACCCGAGCGGTCAAGCAATGCACAGGCCTCGTATCCATCCTTACAAATCTCCACCTCACAGCCTCGGCGACTCAGCACGCCTTTGATGGTCTGCCGGATATTGGACTCGTCGTCTGCCACGAGGATGCGTTTGCCCAGCAAGCTGTCGTCGGGTGGGTTCTGCGCTTCGTCACCGTGCGAGCCGATGACTGCCGTGGGGCCTTGCCTGATTTGCCGGAGCACGTTACGGATGCGATCCACACAGGCCTCGATGGTGTCGAGTGCAGCGGACTCAGCCTGGTCGTCCTGACCTGAGGCCACCAGCCGATCGCGAAGTCCCTGACTCTCCGCTAGCACCTCGTCCAACGGCTGGGCCATTTCGTGCATCACGCTGTCGGTGATGGTGTGGCTGGTGGTGTACCGCTCGACCACCAGAAGGTTGAGAATGTTGAGTGCCAGGCCCACGTAGCGACCGAAAATCTCCGCAAACTGGCGGTCATCTTCCGTGAACGCGCCAACCTGTTCCGACTCGATGTTGTACACCCCGATGGTGTCATCAAAGAGCATCAAAGGCACGGTCAGCGAACTCTTGGAATGCTGCAGGCCCAGAACGTAACGCGGGTCTTTTTCGGTGTCATGACAGATGTACGACCGCCCCGTCGCCGCGACATAACCACTGATGCCGTTGCCCTCTGGCTGGGCATACAGATCAATCTCCAACGCTTCAGGCGGCAGCCCCTCAGCGATGACCACCTCCAACTTGCCCGAGCGCTTATCAAGCACGCGGATGGCGAAGTGGTCGAAGTGCATCAGGTCCTTGGAGAACTTGATGATCTTGTCCTGCAGCACCTGTAGCCGTTGGGTGGGCGCAAGCTTGGCCAATTGCTCGCCGTCGAGCCTTGCGAGCTCCCGGCCGGCCGCATCAATGGCGTCGATCTTGCTTTGCAAACGTTTGGAATTGGTCGCGTCCCACACCACCCCCACCACCTGATCCACGGGGCCTTGGGGCGGCAGGACGGGCGAACAAATGATTTCAAAAAAACGCTGATCCACCTGCAACGTGAACTTCTTGGAGCGAACGACGCGGCGGGGCGTGGGGTCCGAGTCGCGATGAATCAGCCCGCCGGTGTCGGCGTTGAAAATCTGCAAGGCCTGGCGACAGATCCGCGTGACCTGATGGATCACCTCGGTGGTGAAGTTCTGGACCCGGCGGTTGCTCCAGATCAGCGTGCCCTGCGTGTTCACCACGCAAACGCCTTCACCAATCGTGTCCAGCACCAGGCTACTGGTTTCGCCAACCAGGCCCCGCTCAAGTGGCAGAAATTGACCGGCGTCCGCCAACACCGCGTCGTAATGGCCTTCCCGCAATTGCTCTAAAGCATCCTCAGGCTCATCCGCAATTTCGACGCGGTACCGCTCGTTGAGCCACAGCTCGCGGTCCTGAGACGCCTCGACGGCACCCAACACCAGCAGCCTGGGCTTTTCATTCGTTGATGGAGTCTTCGCGTCAGTCATGACAAAATTCAGGGGTGACCAAGGTCGGCTCGTCCCGCGAGCCAATTGCTCGGCCTTAACCAAAATAAGACCCGCCTACACCGCTGGGGATTACCCCCCGTTTCGTCGGGATATCCAAAATCTACACAGTTCAGCCCCAACTCACTGTCAGTATCGACGCGTGAGCAGGCTTTTCGCCATGTTCACAAGCGTCGACCGGCCGGGGGTTTCAGGTAAAACCTGTTCGATCTCCTGACAGGCCTTCTCGACGATCCGCTCGGCCCACTGCGTTGCGTAATCCAAGGCCTGCGATGATTCGATCCGCTCGCGAATCTCATGCACCCCCGCTTCGCGCTTTTTCTGCGGCAGCTCAGGATCCACCTGTGCTTCAAGCACGCGCACCAGCTGCGTGCGTTCATCGGGCGAGACGACCTCCAGCAACCGGATCAATGGCAGCGTCAGCTTGCCCTTGGCCAGGTCCAGGCCCAGTGTTTTGCCCACCACCTCGGTGTCGCCCGTCAGGTCCAGCACGTCATCAACGATCTGGAATGCGATCCCCAGACGCTCGCCAAAGTGCGCTAACGCCGCTTCCACCCGGCCTTCCTCAAGGCCTTGCCATGTCCCCGCGACAATCACGGGAAGCTGACAGCACAAGCCACACAGACTCGCGGTTTTGCGTCTCACAATGTCAAAATAAATCGACTCGTTAAGTGTCCAGTCATGCCGATGGCTTAACTGCAGCAGTTCGCCTTCGCACACCGTGTTGGTCGCCGCCGCCACGGCTCTTCCCAGCGAACGCACGGGCCCGAGTCGTGAAACCGGGCGGGTGTCGCCGTGCACCGGGGGCATGTCCAGCGCAGAACATAAATGGTAGGCGTGGCTGATGAGATAGTCACCCAACATCACCGCCGCCTCGTTGCCCCGCAGCCGATTGATCGTGGCCCCCCGCCGCCGCACCTCGGCCTCGTCCAGGACATCGTCGTGCACCAGCGTGGCCATGTGCACCATCTCCACCACCACGCCCAGTGTGATCAGTGTGTTTTCATGGCGTGCCCAAAGATCGTCGCCGCCGATGGCGTCCGCCGCCGCGAAAACCAGGCCTGGCCGAAGCATTTTGCCCCGGAACCGTTCAACATGGCGGGTCAGCTCGTTGACGCACGGCAGGTCACTGTGCAACTCGGCCTCAAACCGCTGCGACACCCGCTCAAGCCGAGCGGCGATGGCCCCGGCGCCTTTGGCCTGCATCACCGCGATCTCTTGGCTCATCGCAATCTCCAAACGCTTCACCTGGACTCGCATCACGCCGCGAGCTCACGCTGAACATCATCCGCAAGCCATCTTAGCGCCGCAGACCACCGCTGTCTCTTGCAAAGGGCGAGAGAACAAAAGTTGCTTTCGCCTCGCTTCACAACCTTCCTCAAAACGTTTGACATGGATTAAGCGGCGGTGATACGCTTCGTTTGCAGAGGTTAAAGAGTGACGTGTGTTGATGGGCGACGAATCGCTCCTGATTCAAAATTGTGTGTTCGACGCGTGGTGGGCGATTCGACGTTGAGACAAACGAACGGCAGGGACTACCCCAGCCGTGCTATAAGGCAGTTCTGGTGTCAGATTCCCCGCTCCATTTCGATTCCACGGTCGGGCAGGTGATCGTTGAGAAAGGCCTCGCCACACGGGAAGAAGTCCAGCGTTGCCTCGAACAGGCCAACCAGGGATCCGACGCCAATCAAAAGAGCCTGCCTCAGCTTCTCGTCGAGCAGGGCGTCATCACCGAGGCTCAGCTCAAAAGGCTCAGGCCTGAAGTCGATGCCCAGCGTGCCGGCCAGCAGATCCCCGGCTACCAGCTGCTCGACAAGCTCGGGTCCGGAGCCATGGCCACGGTTTACAAGGCCAAGCAGATCTCACTCGACCGCGAGGTGGCGATCAAGATCCTGCCGCAGAAGTACTCGAAAGACGCGAGCTTCATTCAACGTTTTTATGACGAAGGCCGGGCCGCCGCAAAACTCAACCACGCCAACATCGTGCAGGCCTTCGACGTCGGACAGGCGGGCACCTTCCATTACTTTGTCATGGAATACGTCGACGGCCACTCGGTCTATGACCACATCCTCAAACACGCCCGATACGACGAAGCGACCGCCGTGCGCCTGGCCATTGAAGTTTGCAAAGCGCTCGATCATGCCCATCACGCCGGCTTTATTCACCGCGACGTGAAACCTAAAAACATCATGATCACCCGCGACGGCACCGCCAAGCTTGCCGACATGGGCCTGGCCCGAGCCGTCTCCGACCGTGAAGCCGCCGAAGCCGAGGCCGGCAAAGCCTACGGCACCCCCTATTACATCAGCCCCGAGCAAATTCGCGGCGAGGTCGATGTGGACCCCCGAGCGGACATCTACTCTCTGGGTGCAACGCTCTACCACATGCTCACCGGCAAGGTGCCTTTCGAAGGGCCCAACCCCTCTGCGGTGATGCACCGCCATCTTAAAGATGATCTGGTGCCCCCCGACCATGTCATCCGCAGCCTGTCCGCAGGGGTGTCGGAAGTCACCGAGGTGGCCATGGCCAGGTCGCGGTCGAAACGATACGCCTCGGCTGCCGACATGCTCGAAGACCTCAAGGCGGTGGCACGCGGTGAGCCGCCCGTCGTCGCCCGTCGGCTGTTCAGCATCTCCGATCTCTCAGGCCTCGACGACCGAAGCGACAGTGTCGAGACCGCTTCGCTTGATGAAGGCGACGACGGGGCACTGACGGCTCAGCCCTTATTCTGGATCGCCTCGCTGGGCTGGCTCGTGGCCTTGGGTTTGCTCATTGCCGTTGCCGTTTTGTCCGCAGCCGGCTGACAGACGCCTGGCCCGCAGGCCTGTCACTTTGTTGAAGTCACCGCTTCGCACCAGAACTTCAGCGCTTACGACCTATTCACTCCCGCTGGCCGGTTACAGTGTCGCAGCAAGCCTCAAAGCCCCATACCAACCGCCACCGCCCAAGGACGATCCCATGACCTCCCCCCTTCAATCGCTCGTCGACACCGGCACCACTCTCTGGCTCGACTCCGTAGACCCTGACGAAATCGCAAAGTACAAGCCCCACGGCGTGACCGGTGCGACCTCGAACCCCATTATCATCTCAGGCCTGCTCGAGTCCGGCCGATTCGACGACGCCCTCCAGGCCGAGTTCCAGGCTCACGATAACGATGAAGATGTGGCCTGGATCATGACGGACTATCTCGTCCGCGAAGCCCAGGGCCAGTTCCGCGACGACTGGAAAAACTCCTCCGGCGACACGGGCTGGGTTTCCTTCGAGCTTGACCCCCTGCTCGAAGACGTGGATAGCCCGCTCTCGGTTGATGAGAAGAAAGCCCGCTATATCGAGCTTGGTAAACAATGGGCCCACGGCCATCAGAACCGGATGATCAAAGTGCCCGCCACCGAAGGCGGCCTGGCGGCGCTCGAAGAACTCGCCGCCGCCGGCATCACCCTCAACGTCACCCTGATCTTCAGCGAACGCCAATACGTCGCTGCTCGTGATGCGATCTGGCGGGGCCGGCAACGCTTCGGCTCGCTCGACACCTTCAAGAGTGTCTACTCCATCTTCGTATCACGCGTGGACGTTTACACCGACAAGCACCTCACCGAGCTTTCCGACGACGCCCAAGGCGAAATGGGCATTTACAACGCCAAACGCATCGGCAAACTCAATGCTGAGTTCTGGGCCGACAAGAACCTGCCGCTTAAGCAGGAAATGATTTTTGCATCGACAGGCGCGAAGCTGGACTGGCAGTCGGAGGATTACTACGTCTCCGCGTTTGCCGGGAGCGATATCCAAACCAACCCGCCCGAGACCAATGCGGCCATCCTCGACTCGGACCTTACCTTCACCGCTCAGTCACGCGAGCTGCCCGCGCAATCGATCATTGATGAGCTCGAAGCCAAGGTCGATGTCGCCAAACTCGAAGATACCCTGATGCGTGAAGGCACCGCCAAGTTCGCCCAGCCCCACCAGAAGTTGCTCGCCAGCATTGCCGACAAGCGAAGCCGGCTTGCAGACGCGTGACCTATTCACCCGCCCTGCAGGCAAGTGCGGTGTAACACTTCACTTGACCGCAGTCGCTCGCCCCTTGATACTGATCGGCTCGGCGGGATTGATCGATTCTCACCCCCCGCCCCCTCCCTGGAGCCGCTGCGAATGACGCGAACGACTTGCCCACTCACCGTCCTGGCTGTGGCTTTGCTTGCTGTAACCCTCTCGCTCGCAGGCTGTGCGTCTGATCAAGGCCTTTCCGCCAATGATCAGCCCACGCTGGATCGCGGCAACCTGCCCATCGATCCAGAGCAAGCGGTGGCGATGGGATATTTTCCTGCCTGGTCCAGCCAGGTGCCCCTTCAGGGAGGCCAGAAAATCGAGGCCGTCCGCTGGCTTGGTGATCTGCTCGTGGTGGTCGAACGGCCCAGTAATCTCATCACCGCCTTCGACGTCAAGACCGGCAAAGTCAAGTGGGCCGCCGAACTCGGCGATGTGCTCGCAGACCTTTACGCTCCCATCCGACGCGGCGACGAAATCTACATCAATACCCAGGCCCGGCTTTTCACGCTCGATGCTAAGACCGGCGAGGTCATCCGCAGCGCGCCGCTGGAAGCAACCGTCCGCACCGGCCCCACCCTTCAGGATCGCTTCGCGTTGTACGGAGCCGTCAACGGCCGCGTCTTTGCCGTCAACGTCGAAACTGGCGTGACCAAGTGGAGCTATGCCATGCCCGCCGCGGTGACGCAGCCACCTGTGCCCGGGGAAGTGGAAGTCTTCGCGGTCGATGATGCCGGCAACTATGCCATGCTCAACCTCGTCACCGGCAAGCTCAAATGGCGCAACAGCACCTTCGGCCCTGTCTCCGCAGCTCCGGCGGCCGGGCTGGGTGATGTGCTCGTCGCCTCCCAGGACCGAGCGCTTTACTCGCTGTCCCGTTCCAGTGGAAACCCCACGTGGGTCTACCGCTCGCAGTCTCCGCTCACACAAGGTCCGTTCGTGGCCGAGCGCGTTCTGCTGCAACGTGACCCCGCCAAAGGCCTCGTGGCGCTTGACGCCTTCTCCGGCTCCCCGCTATGGGTCCGCCAGGACGTTTCGAGCCTCAAGCCGCTCGCGCTAATGGATGGCAACCTGCTCATGCAAGCGACCAATGCACTGGTCTACCTCAACAGCGAAACCGGCGACACCATTGAGCAGGCCCAGACCGATGCCCTGAACAATGTCGTTGTCCAGCCCCAAGGCGAGGCGCTGGTGCTCGTTACGCAGACCGGCCGACTGTTGCGTCTGAATCCCCTTTGATCTCCCGACACCACCCTTTCACACGCCCAAGCGATGACGCCTCAAGTCCCTGTCCGTACCGCTCTGCTCTCCGTGTCTGACAAGACCGACCTCGTGCCTTTCGCTCGGCGGCTGGTTCAGCACAACATTCGCATCGTGTCCACCGGCGGGACCGCCAAAACGCTCAGCGACGCTGGCATCCCCGTCACCCCCATCGAAGAGCTCACCGGATTTCCCGAAATGATGGACGGCCGGGTCAAGACCCTGCATCCCAAAGTGCACGGCGGATTGCTGGCCCTCCGCGATGTCGACACCCACACCCAGGCGATGTCAGATCACGAAATTGACCCCATCGATCTCGTCTGCGTCAACCTCTACCCCTTCGAGGCCACCGTCGCTCGTGAAGACGCCACACCCGAAGAATCCATCGAGCAAATCGACATCGGCGGACCGGCCATGATCCGCTCGGCGGCGAAGAATCACCGCTTTGTCGCCGTTGTCACCAGCTCTGAGCAATACGACTTGATCTCCAACGAACTCGATGCCCACGACGGGGCCACCACCCTTGGCCTACGCCGCAGCCTCGCGGCCGCAGCCTTTACCCGCACCTCCGCCTACGACCGTTCAATTGCCGAGTGGCTGTCCACCCGGTACGGCAGCCCCCCGCCTTTCAAGCAGCCGGTCGTCGAAAGCCCCGCCTCCAACGACTAGCGCGTCACGCAAAGCCATGCCCGTACTGCCGGTGCCGTATCCAAAAAGCCGCACGCTGCACCAACCGCTTACAACGTGTCAAAAACGCACCGCCGACGAATCGATCCGAACCGGCGTATCGCCGAACAACGCGGACGCCCCCGCCCCGGCGTATTACGGCCTGCATCCGAATCGAAACTCAAACACGTGGCCCGAGAAGCTCTCATCGAGGTTTTCGCGATTGACCTCTCGGACTTCTATGTGGGCATCGAAGCGGTCGAAGCCGTGGGCCGACCCCTGACCACACTGCGCGTCCATGCCGTATTACGCAAGCTGCCTGGCTGTACCTTCCCGGTCGATGATGCATGGGCGGTCGTTGGGCCGATCGACCAGGCGGTGCAATCTGAGTTGGACACCGCGCTCGCGGAGGCACTTGGCCGTCAAGACACGGTGAGACTGGACCTGGTGTCGCTAACGATGCTGACGACCTGACTCAGGCCGCAACCGCAATGGCTGGCCTCGCCTGCGATGCCACTGGTTTCATCGTTTCGGCAGTAACACCTTGACCCAGGGCGGCCCATGCCACACGCTGCGGAAGTGCGGCCGGATCCAGCAGCCTCCAGCAATCGAAAACCTGTGACCCCCCGCTGCCCCCCGCCAGCAGTCCCGGAAGTTGATCGCGATACACAGGCCAAGGCGTTGCGATCACAACCGCCTGGGCCTTCACCGCCTCGGATAAACAAGGCTGAACATCCACATGACCCGCCAGCTCGATTCCCGCCGCCTGTAAAGCCTCGGCGTGCGGATCATGAATCACCACATGCCGACCCGCCGCCGCGAGTTCACGCGCCACCATCACTCCCTGCGAGCCATCAATCACCCCCGTGCCCGGCTTATAGCTCATGCCCAGGACCGCCACGCGGCCACGACCCGCCAAGGTCTCATCCACCCAACTGGCAACCCGCCCGGGCACGCCGGCATTCACCGCATCCACTGCCTGGATCAATCCCGTATCGACCATGCCATCCGCAGCCGCCAACAGCGCCCGGTTATCTCTTGGGAAGCAAGGCCCCCCAAACCCAAGCCCGCCCCGAAGGCACGCCGATCCAACCCGCCGATCTAATCCAATCGCCTCGGCCACGCGGTCCGCATCCGCGCCAGCCACCCCTTGCGCCACCGCGGCCAGGGTATTGGCGAATGTGATCTTGGTCGTGACAAAGCAGTTCAGGGCCAGCTTGGCCAACTCTGCATCGACAAACGACATCCGCCGCACCGGCGGGTCGCCTTGCACGATCCGCGACAACACCGAAAGCAGCGCACTGCCCGCAGCCGGGTCCGACTCCCCCACCAACACCAGGTCCGGCTGGGTGAGATCGCGAAGCACCGTGCCCAGCGCAATAAACTCCGGGCTGTAGCACAACCCAAGTCCACGTCCAACCGTTCGACCCGACGCGCGTTCAAGCGCTTCAAGAATCGGCCCCCCGGTATGACCCGGCATCACCGTTGAGGTGATCGACACGGTGTGCTGACGCGTTGTGCCACGCAGCCCCCGCCCGATCCCTTCGACCGCATCGACCACAAATCGAACGTCAAATCGACCGGACTTTTGGCTCGGCGTGGGCACGATCACGAAGGTCACATCACACGCTGACGCAGCCGCTTCGAGATCGGTGGTCGCCCGTAAGTTCTTCCCGCACTGCGTCAGCAGCGCTGCCAGTCCAGGCTCATCCACAGGCGCCTCACCGCGGTTTATCGCATCGACCTTAGAGGCGTCCCGGTCGACCCCGATCACCTCCAGGCCCGCCGCCGCCAATGTCGCCGCCAAGGGGCTTCCGAGCTTGCCCAGGCCGATGACCCCAACACGTTTGACATCAGATTGCATCGATCCTTTTATCGGACCAACGCAGGCTTCGCGTTCGATCTTCAATGGACCCACCCCAATTCACGCCGCACGCCACGCCGCGGAACGCCGATAGCTCCACACTCCACCGCCCAGCCGACCTTGCACGTCAGCCCGCTCAACCCCCCGGCCGGTCAACCGGTGCGTTGCATCAAACAGCGTGTAGAGATTCGCCTTACCCCCCGCCATCGCCAGGTTCTGCCGCGCCTCAGGCCCCTGCCACACCCACTTTCTGCCCCGACCGGCCTGGGCCTGATCCGTGTGCTCATAGTCATGAGCCTGATGCACCGCCAGCACCCGTGCCGTCGCATCCACCACCGGCAAGCAACGCTGCCGCGCCCGATAGATCAGCCAATTGTCCCACGCGGTACGCCCAATGGCGAAAGGCGGCACGTCGCCTAATGCTGCTTTGGGAAACACGAAATAATCAATCGCCGTGGCCGGACACAACTGACCCGTCCGCGTGGCTTTTTCGCTCAGATCGGCATCCCACCCGGAAGCAAAATGCATCGCCCCAAGACCCGCCACGTCGGTCCGTCGGCCGACCATGAGAAACTGCCGTTTGACCCGCATCATCTCCCGCACCGCCGCTGCAAAGTCCGGCAACAGCACGATATCTGCGTTCACATAACACAACACGCGGTGTCGCCCAAGCGCCTGTGCCACATCAAGCAGCCCTGACAGCGTGGGCGTGCCAAAGGCATTGCAGGGCACCTGTGGCACATGCTCAACACCCCATTCTGCACACGCCCGAGCCACCCCCTGCCCCCCTGCCAACACGATCACCTGAGCCCCCGCCACCGTCTGCCACGACCGCACCGCGTTGGCCTGCGCCACCGCCGCCGGGCCGATCATGGGCTTGAGTGTGGTGAAAAACGTGAGCATCAAAACCCGTCAGTATTTAACAAGCCGTGCTGTATCGTTTCGCGCGCGGCCGAGCGGTCATACACAAGTGCCAACCCAACTGACGCTCGATGGCTGCGAACGCACGCTCGGGCACCAGCCGCCACGGCAACGCCTTGACGTAGCGATAGTCCACATAGTCCTTGATCCGCCAGGGAAAAATATGCTCGACCCGCGACTCGGTCACGTCCCATCCCGCCGATTCGAGCAAGGCCTCGCCGGTTCGCCGAGAGTAGGCATAAGTCACCGGGCACCCGCTTTGCGCCTCACTGTGCTGCGCAATCAGTGCGTCCAGATCGAGCCACTTCGACGGCGGCGATGTCATCAGCATCCGCAGCACCTTGTTGCAGTAACGGTGATACACCATCACCTTGAGCGTCGTGTTCGGACCCGCAAACGCCAACGCCCGCCGAAGTATCGCAGCAGGGTCCGGAGCGTGGTGAATCACCCCGAAGCTGTAGATCAAGTCATGCGGCGCAGGCGTCACAATCTCGTCAATCCGCTGCGCGTCCGCCAGGTGAAATGCAACCCGGTCGGAAAACCCATAGCAGCCTGCACGCTGGGTCGCGAGGTCAAGCGATTTCGGCGACAAGTCCACCGCGGTCACCCGAGCACCCGCTCGGGCAAAGCTCATCGTGTCCGTACCAATCCCGCATCCAATTTCGAGAACCCGCTGACCCGACCACCGATCAAACTCAGCAAAACCTGGGATGTGCGGCTCGACGAAATATTTTCGCTCTGCCACCTGGTCGAAATACGCCCGGCTTCCCACTGCCGCAGGAGAATGCCGCAGATTGCAAGGCCGGCGGTCCCAGAACTCACGAACAGCTTCAATCGGTACGTTTCCAAACGCAGTCATGCCTCCCTTATCGGACGCGAAGCCCCCGGGCCGCCAACTCTGCGTCCCCCCAAAGCGATCGCCTGCCCGTGACCTAAACTCATCGCATGAAGGACCCTATCCAAGAGGTCGAATCCTCCACCACCGAGGCGACGCGCGACGACCGACATGCCTTCCCCCGCCTCACCGAGGACCAGATCGAAAGAATCACTCGGTTTGGAGACATCCAGACGCTGGACTCCGGGACGGTGATTTTTGATCGGGGTGATCGGTCTGTTGATTTTTTTGTGGTTCTCAAAGGTCAAGTCGAGATTTACGACAAAAGCGTGAGCAACGAAAAGGATGAAACCAACATCATCCATGTCCACGAGGACCGCGGATTCACCGGCGAACTCGACCTGTTCAGCGGTCGCAAAATCCTTGTCAGCGGCCGACTGGTCACCCAGGACGGCACACCCGGCAAGGTCCTGAGAATCTCTCGACCCGAGTTCAACCGACTCATGTCCGCAGAACCAGACGTCGGCCAAACCGTCACCCGGGCCTTCATCCTGCGTCGCCTTGGCCTCATCGATCACAGCCAGGGCGGCGTGCTGATCCTGAGCCGTCGCAACTCCGCCGACGGCCTGCGACTCGAACGTTTCCTCCGCCGCAACGGATACCCCATGCGGATGCTCTATCTCGATGACCCCGATCAGGATGCAGCCGCCGAAGCACAGGCACTGCTGAAAAGGGTCAGTGGCGATCAGCATCAGCTTCCGTTGGTGATGTGCTCGAACGACAGCGTCTTGCAATGTCCGGACAACGCCACGGTCGCAGAATGCCTGGGCCTTACCGAACTGCACGAGGCGGACACCACGTACGACGTGGCGGTGATCGGTGCAGGCCCCGCCGGGCTCGCTGCGGCGGTATATGCTGCCAGCGAAGGGCTAAAGACCGTCGTGGTGGAATCCGAAGCTCCGGGCGGGCAGGCGGGGACCAGCAGCCGTATCGAAAACTACCTTGGATTTCCCGCTGGCGTGAGCGGACAGGAGCTTGCCGCCCGCGCAGAGCATCAAGCCCAAAAGTTCGGCGCCACGCTGTCTGTCCCCCGCAAAGCCCAGCGACTCGAAGCCTGCCAGGAAGCGGGCTACCGCCTGCATCTCGACCACGGCAACGCGATACAAGCCCACACCGTGGTCATCGGGTGCGGGGCACGTTGGCGGACATTGGATCTGCCCAACGCTTCGTGCTTTGAGGGCAGTGGCCTGCACTATGCCGCGACCTCGGTCGAAGCGGATCTGTGCCGGGATGAGCCGGTCATCGTCGTCGGAGGCGGAAACTCAGCGGGCCAGGCTGCCGTCTTCCTTTCCACACGGGTCAAACGCGTTCACATGCTGGTCCGAGGAGATAATCTCGCCTCGAGCATGAGCGATTACCTCGTGCAACGTATCGAACTTTCCGACCAGATCGAACTGTGTACCAACACGCAAATCGTCGGACTCAACGGCGGGGAATGGCTCGAAGAGGTGACCTGGCAAACCTCAGACCACTCGCCCGTCACGCACCCCATCCGCCACGTCTTTCTCATGATCGGTGCGGTGCCCAACTCCGACTGGCTCAAAGGCACACTCCGCCAGGACGACCAAGGCTTCCTGCTCACCGGGGCCAACGTCGCGGGTCACCTTTCCAGCAACCAGGGCTGTGAACCCTGGCGGGGCGATCGCGCTCCACACGCCTTGGAGACCAGCCTGCCGGGCGTCTTCGCGGTAGGCGACATCCGCTCAGGTAGTGTCAAACGCGTCGCATCCGCAGTGGGCGAAGGCTCGGTGTGTGTGGCCGACATTCACCAAGTCCTCATCGAGCAAAAGCGTAGCGTCGCAGCGACCTGAAGAGGCGAACCGACCAAGCGGAGAACCAACCCATCCGCCCCATCGCAAGCCCGCCTGGCGAGCAAAAACACCGAGCGCGTCCACTCAAATATCGTCGATATTATATATGTAATATCGACGATATTTATGCTTCCTGACGTCGTTTCGGGGTGCCGCCACTTCTGGCCGTGACCGCTCTGTATGCAATTCCCAGCAGTGATGTGAACCTGCGACCCATGCGCGATAATGGAGTGCACCTTGCTCGACCCGCAACGCCCTCCACCCAGAATCTCCAACCCGCCCCGCACCCGTGAGAAAGCGTCCCGGAAGCCAGATGTGTCATTCCACCCCGAAACGCTCGCTCCTACTTGCAACTCGCCCAGCAGGCTCCCGGATGAAGCAGGTCAAAAACCTATATCAATCTCATCCGTGGTAAACTCACTTTATGGTCGCTTTGGCACGTCCATCCCCACTGCCCACCCCCACCGCCACCTCCACGCCTACCCCCACCCCCGCCTACGACGCCGAAGGCAACACCACCCGGATGCCCCGCGCCGATGACCCCGCCGCAGCGCAACTCGCGCAATACGACGCCTGGAATCGGCTGGTCTGGCTCAAGCACGAAGACCCATCCGGGGGCGGCATGGCAGGCTTCTCCGCCGCCCCACGGGTCGCCAACTACGCCTACGACGCTTTGGGCCGTCGGGTGATTGAGCGGGAGTACGACACCATCACCGAGAAGCTGACGCATCAGGACACGATTCTCTACTCCCGGCACTGGCAACGGCTGGAAACCCGCCGTCATCTCCCGCAAGGCGGCACGAACAACCCACTTGGCACCGCTCAGCTCCACCGCCAACACGTCTGGCACGCCCCGGCCATCGCCTACGTCGATCAAATCTGTGAGCAGAAGACCGACACGACCGGGAACGGGGTATTGGACGAGACGCTCTACCCTCTGCAGGACGCCATGTACAACGTCGTCGCCGCCGTCGACGACAGTGCTGCAGTCCAGTACCGCCTCGCCTACAGCCTCTACGGCGAAGTGGAAACGCTCGATATCGAGTACGACGCGGCGACGCGGCCGGTGGGGAATCTGATTGCGCAGCAGGGATTGCTTATAGGTGTTGACAAAATTTACGACAACAGGCGACGACCGCGATATTTTCGCCTGGGCCGGTATCTGCAGGAAGACCCCATAGGGTATGTAGACGGATTGAACTTGTATGGGTGTCATCAGATCACGCATGGTCAGCCTGACCCTTCTGGCTTTAAAGTGCATTGGGCAAGTGGAGAGTTTTGCAATAGGTCCCGAGACATGTGTGCCATAGTATGGCGGGACGCCAAAGGCGGAAGAAAAAGAAATGTTGTTGTCAAGGCAGGAGAGTGCATTCTCGAGAAAGATGACAAAGAGGGCGATGTCGTAGATTATATATATTCAGACGGAGAGTGGCACAAGATATCGGCTTTGTTTTTTGACGAGATAGCCTACCTTGAAGATAGGCGTTTCTGTATCGAATGGTCGTACAAAAAAACTAAAAGAGGAACAAAAAAAGACAAGTGTATCAACTACGCCTATGCACCTTTCAACCGGAAGGGGCGATCAAGAGTAATGCTTCCTTTAGGGAGGGAATACAAAAGGCTTCCTTGGAAAAAACCATGGACCCCCTCCGGCACCAGCCAAAGAACCTCGGTAAAAGTTTGCGAAGAGTATTGCAAATGCAACCTTGCCAGTAAAAATCGCGGCGATCGTGATGACTGTGGCAGCATGAAAGACTGTATGGCGAAGTGCCGTCGATGAAAGCAATGAATAATATTGTCACACCTCGGCGATCGCTCTTTGCCGGAATTTTATTATCTCTTGCAACCACTTTAGCTTGGGCTGTTGTAGCCCAAGGCGAACCCTGGTTTGGTCCTGTCCAGAAGTGGGAAGCAATTCCAATAATTGGCGGCTGTGTTTTGATTAGTCTTTTATGGTCGCTTTGGCTATGCATAGTTTTCAGATACATCACATGGCGCAATTCCTCCAAGATGTGGATAGTGGCGGCTACGGCGGTTTATTTGCTTGGAATTTACATCAACTTTCATGCTGTGTCTTTTTATCTGGAAGATGTTGCATTATATACTGAGCAGGCCGAGAGTGATTATAATGAACTCTTGACGCTGACGTGTGAGTCTTGCGTGAGCAGGCTGTGTAAATGATATACAAATATCGAGTGGTATGCGGTATTTGTTAATTAGGGGAAGATAAGGT
Organism: uncultured Phycisphaeraceae bacterium; assembly: GCA_963799465.1. GTDB lineage: Bacteria > Planctomycetota > Phycisphaerae > Phycisphaerales > Phycisphaeraceae > JBCCOW01. The sequence goes on from CAWCXG010000001.1 coordinate 265,532, forward strand.
GTCCGACATGCTCTATCCGGAACCCCCCGCTTCGACGAGGATCAGCAGGTTGAGGACGATGGCTTTGAAGTGGCATTCGCGATCCACGGCGTGACGCTTGCGGGCTCGCACCACTGAGCCGAGTCGACGCTTGAGCATGCTGAAGGTGGTCTCGACTTGCCAGCGTTGGCCGTAGGTTTCCAGCAAGGGAAGATAAGGTGTCCGACATGCCCTGTAGAAAAGCTCGGTAATCGCGAGGATGAGCAGGTTGTGGGTGAGGGCGATGAGGCCGAGTTCGTGATGGCGGGTGTGGTCGCGGCGGGCGGTGGTGGCGGTGCCTTGGCGGCGTTTGATCATGTGCATGACCGATTCGACTTGCCAACGTTGGCCGAAGTCGAAGACCTCGGGGTGCTCGAAGAGATGCTGCATCGCACGTCGCATGCGACCGGCGGCGGGCTTGTTGCTGGGGCGGCCAACGGTCGGTGGGATGAGTCCGAAGATGCCGCGCTGGGCGAGTCGTTGATGGTTCGCTTCGCTGTCGTAGCCGGCGTCGAACAGGCCGTGGTTGGGTTGGATGAAGTCGGGCAGGTCGTCGAGCAAAGGCTGAAGTTCATCGACATCGGGTCGGGGACCGATGCCGCGATGGGTGCTTAAGATGAAGTGGGTGGCGGTGTCGACGAGGACGCTGAGCTTGGGGTAGCGTCGGTAGCTCACGGGCTCGCCGGAATCGTCGGAGTGGGTTCCGGGGGGATCGCCCTTGTTTTTGCTGTGTTTTCGGAGGTTGGTGAAGTAGCGAGAGCAGTGGCCGGACTCGAGGCCGGTGGAGTCGCCGGCCACGCGTTCGAGGCGTAGGACCCACGCGATGTCTTCGTCGCTGATCTCGCGGTCACGCTTGAGTCGGAAGAACGTCTCGATGGTCTGCGTGAGAATCTTGCGGATCAGCGGGTCGTCGAGCAGCTTGGCGGAGGCCTTCTGAGGCGTGGTGAAGTGGGGCAGCTTGTCACGCAGGTCGAGCGCTTCACGCAGTTCCCGGAACTCGGCGAGGATGGCGATCACGCCGCGGTAGTCGGTCTTGAAGAACTTGCGGAGCACGAGGATGGCGAAGAGTTGCGGGCAGGTGAAGTCGCGTCGGCTGAACTTGTGGGCGTAGCGCGGCAGTGCTGCCTGGCCCGCTTGGTACGCGGCCTTGGCGACCTTCAACGGTGACTTGCTGGTGCGACTCATGCACCACGAATCGGCAAGATCACCCGCGTCCGGTAAGCTTTTCTACAGGGCATGTCCGACACCTTTTTCGCCCTTAAAGGGGTCTTAAAGCTGTTTGACATGCTGTGCGGATAAGACCCTCGGGTGCGATCGAGGATCATGGCGTTATGGGCGAGGCAGTGCAGGAGCAGGTCGTCCGCTTTTTGATTTTGACCATGGTAAACTCTTTCCATGGTCGCCCCAGCACGCACAACCTTGCTCACTCGGCGTGACGACGCTTTGGACCATCGGGTGATTGAGCGGGAGTATGACACCGCCACCGCGAAGCTGACGCATCAGGACACGATTCTCTACTCCCGGCACTGGCAACGCCTGGAAACCCGCCGCCAGCTTCCGCAAGGCGGCTCGAACAACCCGCTGGGCACCGCTCAGCTTTACCGCCAACACGTCTGGCACGCCCCGGCCGTCGCCTACGTCGCTCAATGCTGCGAGCAGCAGACCGACACCACCGGAGATGGTGTCCTCGACCAAACGCTCTACTTCCTCCAGGACGCGATGTACAACGTCACTGCCGCGAGCGACGCCACCGGGGCCGTGGAATACCGCCTGGCCTGCAGCCTCTACGGCCAGGTCGAAACGCTCGCCGCCGACTACACCCCCACTCCCCGCCCGGCAGGCAACCTCCTCGCCCAGCAAGGCATCTTCCTCACCGCCGCCGACCTCTACGACAACCGCCACCGCGTCCGCGACCCGCGGCTCGGAAGGTTCCTGCAGGAAGACCCGGCGGGGTATGTGGATGGGATGAGCAAATACAATATATATAAAATTCCTAATACGGTTGATCCGACGGGGCTCAAGGTGCTTTTCGTATCTGGAGAGTTTTGCAATGCTTCTAAAGATATGTGTGCTATAGTGTGGAGAGATGGGCGAGGGGGTAGGAGTCAGCACGTACTGGTTAGGCCGGGCGCGTGCGTTCTGGATAACAACAATCAGGGGGATGTGGCTGACTACGTCTACACGGATGGCGAATGGTATAAGATACCCGCTGGATTCACTGGCGAGAGGGCTTTCCTTATGAACAGAAGATTCTGCGTCCATTGGAGTTACAAGAAAGACTGGCTGGGTCAACAAGTAAGAGATAAGTGCTTAGACTGGGATTACGCGCCGTTCACGCGGTCAGTTCTGGGTGGCTTGCATCGCCTTCCTTTGGGATACAAGTACACTAGGTTCCCTTGGACAAAGCCATGGACTCCCGCCGGAACGAACAATAGGCCTACAAGATTGATTTGCGAAATGTACTGCAAGTGCAACCTCAACAGCAAAAACAGAAAAAAGAGAGATGATTGCGGAAGTATGAAAGAATGCTTGCAGAAGTGCACGAGATAGAAAGTGAATACATTCCTCAAAAAATACCTGAAGCTGCGAACGATAATATTGCTTCTGTCATTTTCCGCTTCAGTTTTGCTTTACTACCTGGCGGGTAGCGGCGAGCCGTGGTATGGTCCTATCGATACGCGTACCATTTTTGTATTTGTAGGAGGTGGATCGATCATAGTCTCTTTGTGCACACTCATATTTATTGCCGACCTGGCAATTTGTCTACATCGAATCACCGACGTGTTCAACCCTGTTTGCAGCTTATTTTCCGTGCTTGCGGTATTATTCTTCGTAATTATTTCATCTGATATATATCTTGTAGATGTCGTGGACTATCACAAACAAGCTTTGATGGAAGGCTTGCCTATTCCGGATACTAGTATGCACGATGACTCTAGATAGATTTGCACAATATTGATACTTAGCGTTACGGTCTATTTTGGGCGGCGGTGTAACATTTTGCTGGAGCTTTAAGGTGTCCGACATTCTGCGCCGAAAAGTCACTCGGGTGCGTCTTAGGGTCATGGCGTTATGGGTGAGGCAGTGCAGGAGCAGGTCGTCCGCTTTTTGATTTTGACCTTGGTAAACTCTTTCCATGGTCGCCCCAGCACGCTCAACCTTGCTCACTCGGCGTGACGACGCTCTGGGCCGTCGGGTGATTGAGCGGGAGTACGACACCACCACCGAGAAGCTGACGCATCAGGACACGATCCTCTACACCCGGCACTGGCAACGCCTGGAAACCCGCCGCCAGCTTCCGCTAGGCGGCACGAACAACCCACTGGGCACCGCTCAGCTCTACCGCCAACACGTCTGGCACGCCTCGGCCATAGCCTACGTCGATCAATGCTGCGAGCAGCAGACCGACACCACCGGAGATGGTGTCCTCGACCAAACGCTCTACTTCCTCCAGGACGCGATGTACAACGTCGCCGCCGCGATCGACGACACCGGGGCCGTGGACTACCGCCTGGCCTGCAGCCTCTACGGCCAGGTCGAAACGCTCGACGCCGACTACACCCCCACCCCCGGCCCGGCGGGCAACCTCCTCGCCCAGCAAGGCCTCTTCCTCACCGCCGCCGACCTCTACGACAACCGCCATCGTGTTCGCGACCCGCGACTTGGACGCTTCCTGCAGGAAGACCCGTTAGGGTATCCCGACGGCTCGAGCTTGTACACTAATTGGCCGATTCTGCTTGGACTTTTCGATCCTAAAGGCTTGGCATGTTGGATACACTGGGGTTGTCACCTTGTTGCAGAAGTTTACGATCCAGATGACAAAGAGAGAAACTGCGAATATCTTTGTTATGAATACGACCGAGCAGATAGATTGGGTGGCGCGTGTGGCTGCGGCGAAGTTCCGGGCAAAAATGGATCTCTAAAAAGAAGGCATATTTTGCGACGGACGGGCGGATCGTTTTCCAGATGTCCTGATTGCCCAACCTACTACGAAGTCAAATATCCGTATGACTGTACACCAGATAAAAATGTGATGTCTAGGGTTGATTACTCCGACTGTATCAAGGCGTATGAGTCGAGAGAAAACGCAGCCGAGGTTCTGTGTGCAGCACTTAAAGGATTGTACCGTAGACTATGCTTAGCGGCAGTTGATTTGTCAGAAGATTCTTGTAAGACATATTGCGAAGTTTTTCAACACGATATTATAGAAAATGGAGCCTAATCGATGGAGCCAGCAGTGTTGGCGGTAAGTATGTTTCTAAGCACTTTCCCTTGGGCTCAGGACAGATTCCATTCAAGCATGATATATTGGCATGGCGAACATGCCATGCAATCAGAAGGGGAAGTGTATGTGGCACATTATCGATTACTTGAAATCCACCGAAGCCTACATCAGAAGAATGGCAGGCTGGTTGAATTGCACTTTTATTTACCCGAAGGAAAAAACCTAAGAAGTGATGTATGGAATAGAATTTCGGACAGCGATATATTCCCAGGCTTCTATGAACTACGTCATCGTCAGGGAATTTTAGTTGTATGGTCTGATACCGAAAAGATTGGGGAGACTGCCAATACTGTTGATGATTTAATAATCTTAGCTATCGAAAATCGCAAAAATTTAAACGAATAAGTTGGATCTTGAGTGCTCTATCTGCAACCCCCGGTTCTGACGGGGGTTCAAAGGTATCTGCAATGCCTCACCCAGAACGCCATGATCCCCAGACGCACACGAGGGACTTTTCAGTACAGCATGTCCGACACCTAGGCTCTGGTGCTGGGCCTTGGTAAACTCTTTCCATGGTCGCCCCAGCACGCTTAACCTCGCAGACTCGGCGTGACGACGCTCTGGGCCGTCGGGTGATTGAGCGGGAGTATGACAGTACCACTGAGAAGCTGACCCATCAGGACACGATCCTCTACGCCCGTCACTGGCAACGCCTCGAAACCCGCCGCCAGCTTTCGCAAGGCGGCTCGAACAACCCACTGGGCACCGCCCAGCTCTACCGCCAACACGTCTGGCACGCCCCGGCCATCGCCTACGTCGATCAATGCTGCGAGCAGCAAACCGACACCACCGGAGATGGCGTCCTCGACCAACCGCTATACCTGATACAGGACGCAAATAGCTTCAAGGTGTCCGACCTGCTGTGTTGAATACCTCTGATTTCTGGCGCTTGCTCCGTCGCGGACCTACCGCATCACGCGGCTTTTTCCCCTGGTCGTCGTCGCCGATGGACGGCATCGACGTCGCGAGGCCGAAGCATGAAGATGAACTAGGCCCCTGAGGGATTGTCTCACGCTAGCCCAGGCACTCGAAGAGGACACCTTCTCACGGGCGCGGCTCGTTTTCAGAACGCACCTGGTTGGCTGTCAAGTCTTAAGACCTCCACCGCCGACCAGTCTCTATCGCCACACTCAACCTCTCGATCTGTAGCGATAGAGGTGAGGTCCTGCGGAAGTGTGGGTTGCCCGGGGCTGGTTATTTCTGGCAAGTAATCGAGTGATCAAATGGTCAATATCAACTATACGCGCCGACCCCAACAGGCACGCCAAGTGGTCGAAATCCTTGGCAGCACGTAAATATCGTCGATATTTAATATATAATATCGACGATATTTGAGTGCCAGTCACACGCATCAGCCGCGAGCGTGTTGAAAATGGAAGCAGGCACTCTGATGTCGATCGCGCCTCCAGCGCACTGTAAAAGAGTATTTGCACCGGCGCGTCACGAGCTACGCGATTTCAATCTGCACCCGCTGCGATCTGAGAAATCCGCTGCCGGACATTGAAGATTGCGATCGTCTTACGCTTTAGACGTAGCCCAGCTCACCCGCGAGGTCACCTGCACATTGATTGAACGCTTCCACGCAACGGTCATCAAAATAATTCACCCAATCGCCCACCTGACCTTTGCGATAGAAGTTGCTTTGGTCTTCCTGCCCGCGCTGTCGACCGCCGCTGAGGCGTTCAAAACTTCCGGCAGCGGCGCACGTTTCCAGCGATGAAAGCCCCGCGTCCACGCCCAGGAAAGACAGCAGCCGGCCGACCGCCTGGTCAAAGCTGCCGTGCAATTCTTCGTACCGCACCTCGACGAATCGGTCAGGATTTGCGTGGCCAAACTTACGGCATGCAAGGATGTACGGCTTCCACTTCTTGCCCGCCATCAGGGGGATGTAGCTTTCAAGCGTGGGGAACTGACGTTTGAAAAGATCACCTCGTTCCCGCAGATTGTGCAGGTAGCCTGAAACGCACACGTCTCGGCCGTCACGGATCAAGTGAATGATCTTGCATCCCGGAAAGTCTTTCGAGAGTTGGTCTGCGGTGATTGCGTTCTCAGGCGTCTTATCACCGACAACGGCCACATCCTGGTCTCCGATCCATCGGCTCATGATCATCGCGGCGGCCATGCGGTGCAGGGTCTGAATGTTGTCGTGTGTCAGGTCACCGCGGCGGGGGTCGTTATTGCGTTTGTGGCCGCACTTATGCGATTTGTTGTATGCCGCCTGCAACTGAGCAAACAGCGTTCGCAAAGCGGGCACAAAGAATGCCTCGCCGTAGCACGCGATGTCCGAGTGGCCGTCGAGCGTGTGTTGCAGCCAGGTGGAGCCAGACTTGGAGCAGCTGGCGATGAAGAACATCTGCTTGTCGAGCACCTTGCCAAGTGAACCCAGTTCGTCCTGCATGGACTGGCCTAGTGTCGTCGGCACACTCGGACCGGCGGCCTGCTGAGAAGATTCCACTTGCACGGGCGAGACTTCAAGATTCTCTAGAAAAGGTGTGAGTTTCAGCGTGGCAGACATGGACAACATCCTCAAAAGACAGCACTCATGCCGCTGCACTTCACAGGCCGGCTCGTACAGAATGCATCGAACCCTCAGCCCCCTGGCCTTGAAACTACGGCCGATAACCCTGTCTCGCCGATCCTCACGGCATGAAGCCCCGCGTCTCCATCCTTCTCCCCAATTTCAACAACGGGCCTGAGTCCAGCCGTGACCGCAGGACCGACTTCATGCACGATCTGCTGCAAAGTCTTCACGACACGTTGCACGACGATCCCACACCGCTTGAGATCATCGCCATTGATGACGGCTCCACCGACAGCTCCCCCCAGACCCTCCAGCGGTGGTCCACCCAGACCTGGCGCGGCGGCCAGCCCTTCCTGACCTTTCACCAAAGGCCTCACACCGGCATCCTTTCGATCGTTGCGAACCAGCTTGTCGGATATGCCAGCGGTGAAATTCTGGTTCGCATCGACGGCGATGTCACCGTGCTCACCCGGCACTGGGCGTCGATTCTCTGCAAAACCTTTGACCGCCTGGGCGACCGCGTCGGCGTCATTGGCCCCAAGCAATTGCTCGACCACAGCGTCGTGCACAGCCTGGGCGACTGGGTGCTGCATCCCAAGGGGTACCACCACATCCACCAGGGACTGCCGCGATATCACGTCCGCAAAGCGGTCGAATGCGACCATGTGATGGGCTGTTTCTACTGCTGCCGACGCAAGGTCTATGAAGATGTCGGCGGCTTCGACGAAACACTGCTGCGCGGGCAGACCGTGGACTTTGGCATGTCGGCCCGTATCAAAGGCCACGCCTGCGTTGCGATCCCCGGTATCGAATTCATCCACCGCCACAAACTCCGCGAAGAACGCAGCACCCGGGCTGACACTGCGGAGGGCATCGATACCTCGCGCGAGCGATTTTTGCAGAAGTGGGGCTTCGACCGGCTGGGCGCTGACCTTGACGTGGTGGCGGAGCGTTACGCGGGCACGCCTCTTTTGTGGAACGCCAATGTCTTCGGCGACCCGCTCGACCAGCCTGTGCCGCCCCACCCAGCCGACCCGTCCCCCACGTCACTGGAAGCGTCGGCGTGGCTGACCCTGGACGACAATGCCACGGGCAAGCGGCACCACGAACTGCGCGTTCAAGCGGCCAGTCAGATTCTGGGTCAGCTCGGCACGCCGGGCTGCCGGGTCGTGCAGCTCGGCTGCGGCTCGGGCATTACCTGCCACGCGTTGGCGAACCTCGGGTACCAGGTCACCGGCACCGACACCGACGCGACGCACATCGCACTGGCACAGCAGGTCACCGCCGGCCGGGGTTATCCCTCCTCGCCGCCGACGTTTGGGCATCAGCCTGACTCGATGGAGGTCACGCTGCCTGAGGGATGCGCCGACGCGGTGCTTCTCTTTGACCAGCTTGAACGCCACCCAAATCCGGTTCGACTCCTGCGTCAGGCTAAAAAGTTGCTGACCCCCACGGGTCTGTTGCTGATCCTCACACCTCGTGCCACACAGCCATTCCACGCGGAGGCTCACCCGCAGCGGATCTATCACCGTCACGAATTGATCACGCAGATCATGGCGGTGCTGGATATGAATGTGCTGGGCGACGATCAGAATGCCGGACGGGCGGACGTGCCCCAGCTCCTGGTCGCCACGCACCGCGCGGTCGATGCGTCGCTGGCGGCGTAAGCAGGATGCAGACGCCTGTACGCAAGGCTGTGAAGACCATGCGGCGCATAAAGTGCTCAGCCTGGGCCACATGCAACCGGTACGCGTCGATGTGGCGAGCACAGATCATGGACCCCTGTATCACGAGGCGATTGGTAAAAGCTGGCTTGAGCTGAGCGGCAACTTCCGCACCACTGCGCATCCCACGTGAGGTGCGAGGCTGCGATGTGCTAATCTGCTCATCCCGTTCACCTTTCGCTGGACAAGTTGCATGAGTCACACACAGACCGCTGAGGCCCCGGTGCTGGACGTGGATGTCGTCGATCACAAGACCCTCGCTGACACCCCGCTGGCCAAGTTCTTCCAAGCCGCGGTGAAATACGAAACTTCAGACCTGATTATGCGCGGCGGGCAGGCGCCCAAGCTTCGACTCAAGGGCGATCTCAAGTCACTAGACGTCGAACCGCCCACCATCGAACAGTTCAATCAGTACATCCACGACGGGCTGAGCCCGTCGCAGCTGGAGATTTACCGCAAGGCCGGGTCGCTGGACATCGGGGTCGACTTCATCGTCGATGGCGAGTCGCATCGCTTCCGCGTCAACATCTTCCTGACCCGAGGCCGAGCGGCCATTGCAGCGCGGCGGGTCTCGAACGAAATCCTTGACTTTCGCCAGCTTCATCTGCCGCCGGTCATGGACAAAATCGTCGAAGTTCGCCAGGGTCTGGTCCTGCTTTGCGGTGTCACCGGCTCGGGCAAGAGCACCACCATCGCCGCGATGCTCGACCACATCAACATGAATCGCAAGTGCCACATCCTCACCATTGAGGACCCGATTGAGTACTTGTTCACCGATAAAAAATCCATGATCAATCAGCGTGAAGTGGGCATCGACGTGCCGAACTTTCCCACTGCGTTGCGGGCCATGGTGCGTGAAAATCCGGACGTCGTACTCATCGGCGAGATGCGGGACCAGGAAACCTTTGAGGCAGCGCTGCAGGCTTCGGAAACCGGGCACCTTGTGTTCGGAACCATCCACGCGTCCTCGGCCACGCAGGCCTTCGCCCGCATCTACGACCTCTTCCCCCCCGAAGAGCGCGAGTCGGTGCGATCGCTGCTTGCCTATCAGATGCAGGCTTTTGTGTATCAAAAGCTACTGCCCACGTTGAAAGAAGACATGCCCCGCGTGCCTGCGGTGGAGGTCCTTCTTCAAAGCCCGCCGACCCGCCGCTACATTCTGGACGGGCGAGAAGGCGAACTCGAAAAGGTCATCAGCGACAACCGGGAAGCGGGGATGCGAAGCTACGTCGACTCACTCGTCGAGCTCGTGGAAACCAATTACATTCATCCGCGCGTTGCCCAGTCCGTAGCGCCGTCGCCCGAAGAAATCAAGATGCGGCTGCGAGGGATCAAGACCAAGTGACCCGAATCTACCCCTCCAGCTGCTGGCGTTTACTCACGCGATGCGTGCTTTTGTGTCTCGTGACAGCCGCCCTGGGTCTGGCACCTGCTGCGGTCGCCCAAGGCCAGCCGGCACCGTCAGACCAAACAGCGGCACCCGCGCCTGATGATCCTCCGACAGCCGCAGGCCAGGATGCGACGCTCGCGCCAGTGTCGCTCTCCCCGGATACCGCGTCGAATGCGGCTGGGGCACCGAGCCGGTTTGAGCCGGCGTTTCTGGTCTCGATTTTCAAACCCATCGCGTTTTTCCTACTGCTTCTGGGCTGGGGCTACGCGGTCAGCTTTCTGGATAAGGATGCTGCGTATTACCACGTCAAACGGCACCTCTGGGGGGCGGCCCACATCGGTGCGGGAATTGTCGGATTCGGGCTCCTGCTGCTGATTCCGATTTTCTGGATCGGGCTTCCGATCGCGATCCTGATTCTCGGCGGGGACATGATTGGCTACGCGCTGGCCCGGAACAAAGAAGTCCCCGAGGGCGAAAAATGGACCTTTGATCCCAACAGCGTCAAGCGCAGGGTCGAGCAGCGTCAAGTGCAAAAAGCGATCCGACGGGCCACGCTGATCCTCAAAGATGCCTCGGGAAAAACCATGCTGGTGCCCGGGCCTGAGGACCCCGCGCGGGCTGCGTATGAGCAGGTGGATGCTTTACTCGAATTTGCAATTCCGCGTAGTGCGGACCGGATCGATATGGCGATCGACGCGGAGAAGTCACGCTTCAGCGTCAGAATTGATGGCGTGCGATACCCGCAGGATGCACCGCCCCCGGCACAAGGGTTGGCGGTCGCGGATTATCTCAAGGCCATCGCGGGCATGGATATCGAAGACCGACGTAAGCGTCAGACCGGCAAGTGCTTTGCAGAGCTCGAAGCCTACGGCGAACACAAACTCGCGATGACCACCATGGGATCGACCCGTGGGCTGACCTTAAGCCTCGACATCGACCCCACCGACGAATTCAAGCTCAACCTCAACCGCCTGGGCCTGCTGGATAAGCAACGTGAACGACTCACCGACCTGCTTGAAGACAAGGGTGGTGTGGTGCTCATCGCAGGCAGCTCGCGGTCAGGCGTGACGTCGCTGATGTTGTCGCTGCTCGCTAAGCATGACGCTTACACCTCAAGCGTCATCAGTTTTGAAGACGCGGTCGAGTTTGAAATCGAAGGCGTCAGCCACAACGTCTATGACAAGTCAAAGGCCAAGCCTGCGATTGACGACGAGTTTGCCAGCCTGCTCCGCACTGACCCCGATGCGGTCATGCTCAGCGGGTTGGTGGACCAGAGCATGACCGAGATGGTCGCGAAGTCTGCTGAGGACGTCCGATTTTATGTGCCCATGCCTGCGACCGATGCGTTGTCTGCGCTGTCGCTTTGGGTTCGTGCGGTGGGTCAGAAACGCCTCGCCGCCGAGTCGCTGCGCGGCGTGATTGGCTGCCGCTTGCTGCGTCGTCTATGCACCACGTGCCGGGCTCCTTATACGCCTGATCCCTCCGCGCTCAAACGGTTGGGACTCAACGCTCAGGACGGGACGACCCTTTACCGAGCTTCCGGCAAAGTACTCGTCAAAGAGCAGGAACAGGTCTGCCCCGCGTGCCACGGCATGGCCTACCGCGGCCGCATCGGCGCTTACGAAATCATCCCCATCGACGCCTCCGCTCAGTCCTACATCGCCTCGGGCGAAGGCGACCATCTTAAAGCTCATTTGCGTAAGCAAGGCCTGCTGTATCTCCGCGAGGCGGCACTGCAGCACGTGCTCAGCGGGGTCACCGACATTAAAGAAGTTCAACGCGTCCTGGAAGACGCCTCGTAAACCCAGTTTCCTCACCGTGATCCGTGTACTGATTGACTGACCGCAAACCTGGTCCCCCTCATGGTCTGGCTTAACCTTCTCATCCTGGCGTTTCTTCTTGGCATGGCGTTCTTCTGGTCGACCTACGGGCTTTTCAGCGCGGTGCTGCACCTGGGGGTCGTGATCGTCGCCGGGGCGTTGGCGTTTGCGATTTATGAGCCGCTCGCAGGCGTGCTGCTCGGGCGGATGCCCAATCTGGCGTGGGGACTGGCATTACTCGGGCCGTTCGCGATTCTGCTCATCGTGCTCCGCGTGGTCGCGGACAAGACCGTGCGCGCCAATGTTCAGGTCCAGCGTTTAACCGGGCAGATCGGCGGCGGAGTGGTCGGCCTGGTGGCGGGCTATCTCACCGCTGGCGTCACACTGATCGGCATCGGCTTTTTGCCCATGGGAACCGACATTCTCGGCTACGCCCCGTATCAGGTTTCAGGCAATCAGATTCAACCCAACGACGAAGGCCAGCTTTGGATGCCTTTGCAGGTAGACACCGCTGCGGCGGGCTTTTTCTCCATGCTCTCGGGCGGTGCGTTCGAACCCACGCTCAGCGAACCCACACTCGCCTCCCACCGCCCGGGCATTGACGAGCTCGCTGCACGTACTCGGCTCAAATCGGACACCGCGTCATCCTCCGGCATCGTGCCCGACTCCGTGGACGTGCTGGGCTACCACGTGGTCCCCGCCGACGCTGACAAACTGCAAAATGGTGCGCTGACCGCAGCTCTTGCAGCGCTCGCCACCAAGCCGGGAGAAGACGTTCAAGTCACCCCTGCCACAGGTTCTTTGGCGGGCAGTATCAATGCCATCCGTCGCAACAACCCAGATGCCGTGGCCAGTATTCAAAAAGGCTACGCGCAGGAAGACGAGAAGCCCAACCCCACGCTTGGCACCCTGATGCAAAGGATGCTCAAGGATCTCAATACGCAATTCACCGAAGGCTTGCGGACCGGTTTGGCCGCGAACCGTCGGTTGATCCTTGTAGACACCGCATGGAAACGCACCGGCGGCACGTTTGACGTGGACAATAAACTGCGCATTGGCGCGTCGCAGGTGTTCCTGCTCACGGAAAGCGGAGAGAAAATTCCCGCGCTCGCAGCCAGCCGGTTCTCCGCTGCGCGGGGCGGACGGGTCTTGCAGTCATTTGCAGCCGGTACCGCTCAGGTGGGGGGCACCCGGGATACCGAACTCATCACGTTTGTGTTTTCGCTCACTGATAATCAGGCCCCCAAGTCCGTTTGGCTACGCGGCAGCCGATTTACGCTCAGTCGGCTAGACCAGGGCACCGATGACACCAAAATCACCGTAACCGAAGCCTTGTTACTCGGTGCCCCCCCGATGCGATCCTCGCCCCCGGATAACACCACCGGCGTGACTGCGTCCGGAGGCATCGCGGTGGATGGAATCATCCTGACCAGCACCACCGAATTGCCCCGTGCGATCAGCGCCAACAACGCCACCGGCGTCAGCCGAACCGAAGACGAGCTTGCCGTGGCCATCGGCACCGAGGCTCCCGCGCCCAAGTCCAAGGGGTCCGCCAAAATCAAATACCTCGATGTCACCGGCGACTATGGCATGGTTCGCATGGAAGTGCCGGTCCGCAAGGCGTACTCGCTTTATGGGCAAGGACTCAACAACGCTCGCAACCTGCAGGACATCACCCTCACCGACCAATACACGAGTGTCTACTCCCCCGCAGCGTACGTACTGCTCAAAAAAGAAGGCGATCAATTTATCGGCTTCAACCGCAGCGGCTACCGCAATCTCCGGGCGATGGAGCAGGTCTACCGCCAGGGCACCAATGAAGACGTGCTCTACATCTACTTCGTGGTCCCGATCAACAGCGAAATCAGAAGCATGACCTATCAGCCGGGCGCATCCGTCAACCTGCCCGAGCCCCTCAAGGTCGTGCAGACCACGCGACGCTGAACGTGACGGCCTAAAGAATTATCGCGTCATACATGCGTGATGACGATGTGAGATCAGGGCCTACCGTTGAGTGGTCACGGCGTATGGTCCCTGTCTTGAGCGACACACGAAGCCCGATGAAAGACTTCACCAATGCCAGCGTGACCGTGATGGGCTTGGGGCGGTTTGGCGGCGGGCTGGGTGTGACCCGTTGGTTGTGCGAGCAAGGCGCGGAAGTGTTGGTCACAGACCAGGCCGACGCCGCTTCACTAAACAAGAGCGTGGAAGCGCTGGCGGACCTGGAAGCGATGGGATCCGTTCGGTTTCGCCTCGGAAAACACCATGTCAGCGACTTCACGACTTGTGATGCGGTCGTCGTGAATCCAGCGGTTAAGCCTGACAACCGCTTCGTGCGTGCCGCCCAGGCTGCGGGCATCGGGCTACTCACTGAGATTGGCTTGCTGATTGAGCGACTGCCCTGCCGAGAGAACGTTATCGGGATCACCGGTTCCGCAGGCAAGTCCACCACCGCGGCCATGACCCATCACCTGCTCACCAGGCTGCCTGAGGTGTTATCTCAGGGTGGTACAGCCTGGCTGGGCGGCAATATTGGCGGGTCTCTCTTGCCCCACCTCGCCGACATCCGCGACACCGACGCCGTGGTACTTGAACTGTCCAGTTTCATGCTTCACTATCTGCAGCCGCTTGCGTGGTCGCCGGGCGTGGCGGTCATCACCAATATTCAGCCCAATCATCTCGATTGGCACGGCAGCTTCGAGGCGTACCGCGATGCCAAAGTCTCCATCGCCCGCCACGCCAACGCAGGCGATACGCTGATCCGCGGCGAAGACATTGCTCCCCTCACCTTCGACCTGCCCATCCCCGGCGTACACAACCAGCACAATGCCAGCATCGCGACGCGCACTGTCGAAAGTCACATCGGCAGGCAGATCGAAGCGCACCATCTTTGCCAGGCGTTCTCCACTTTCCAAGGCCTCCCGCACCGCCTGCAGCGGGTACACCAGGCCTCAGGCATCCGTTGCTTCAACGATTCTAAATCCACCACGCCCCAGGCAGCCATGCTCGCCATCGACGCATTCGCAGTTGACACCGCGTCAAGTGCGCCCCGTATCCACATCATTCTCGGCGGAGCAGACAAGGGCAGCGATCTCAAACCGCTTGCCCGCCACGCTGCAGATCACTGTGCGGCGATCTACACCATCGGAACCACCGGGCCTGAGCTTCATCGACACGTGCTTGAACATCGCCCCCAAATCTCATCGCACGCCTGCGAGACACTCCAGAATGCCGTGACGCAAGCGGCAGCAAATCTGCACCCCGGCGACGTGCTTTTGCTCTCCCCCGGCTGCGCCTCGTGGGATCAATTTGACCACTATGAGCAGCGCGGCGAAATGTTCACGCAATTAGTCCAGGCACTGCTAAACAAGTGAGCTTGCCAGCAGCATGTATCACATCTGCCCAGATCCGTGCACATTTCAACGCATCGCGCGCAGCTTCGCGATCCGCGTCTCCATCGGCGGATGCGTGGAGAACATGTTGCCCAGAGTCTGCTTCGCCGAGAAAGGCTGGACGATGAACATGTGATTTTGTGCGGGCATCTCGTTTTGCATCGGGATCTGTCGGTTGTAGCCGTGCAATTTCTGAAGCGCGTGGATGAGCCCATCGGGAGACCCTGCAATCTCCGCCCCATCGTGGTCGGCCACATACTCCCGGCTACGACTGATCGCCATCTGCACCAGCATCGCGGCAATCGGCGCCAGAATCACCATCAGCAACAAACCGATCGCTCCCAGCGGATTGTCCCGGTTCCCGCCTGAAAACATAAACAGATAACCCACATATTGCAGTGCTCCTGCAATGGTGGCGGCCACCGTGCTGATCAGCGTATCGCGATTTTTAATGTGGGCAAGCTCGTGACCGATCACGCCTTCAAGCTCGTCGTAGTCGAGCAGTGAGAGTGCTCCGCGTGTCACCGCCACGGCGGCGTGGCTGGGGCTGCGGCCGGTCGCGAATGCATTCGGCGCCTCCTGCGGGCACACGTAGGTCTTGGGCATGGGCAGATTGGCGTTCTGAGACAGTCGCTCGACCATCTCCACCAGATCGGGGTAATTAGTCGCGTTGACCTCTTGGCCACGCATGGCTTTGATGGCGATTTTGTCCGAGAAAAACCACGATCCAAAGGTCATCGCACCGCCCAGCAGCAGCGCGATGGTCATGCCGACGACTCCGCCGTTGCCCAGCAAATAGCCCGCAGCGAGGATGAGACCGAACATCAGGCCGAGCAGGCCAACGGTTTTCATGTTGTTCACGAAACGTGTCATACCCAGAGTTTAGGCAAGTCAGATGCCACTCAACAGGTGTGTCAAGTCCCTGAAACAGTCTCTTCGGCACGACCGACCGCCGTTATGGGTACTCGGCCTTCGAGAGTGTGCCACAAAGACAGATCGGTAGGGGCAAACCCTAGCCTGCTAACTAAAAGCTCATTCCGCGATAGCGTTCATGTCGCAGTCACCTAAAGCTTGCTAATTTTCAGCGAATTAATGCCTGAGCCTTGCGTCAGATCGCACGCTTGCTACATTTGGTTCTGGCACTGATTGTGAGTAGTGTTTTTCAGCGGCTCGATTAATTTTTATGCGTTTCCGGGGTTTCACGCTTATCGAATTGCTGGTAGTGCTCGCGATCATCGCGTTGCTCATCGGGATTTTGCTGCCGGTGCTCGGAAGCGCCCGTAGCACTGCGAACCAAACGCAGTGTCTCTCGCAGCAGAGGCAGCTCGGGCTGTCGTTCGTTGGTTTTGCAAACGACCATCGTCAGGCTTTGCCTTACGCGAAGTGGCTGAGCGATTCGGGGGGCAACCACGCCTGGGATGATCAGCTTGCGATGTACCTGGCGCAATCGTTGAGTCAGGCGGAGATGGATCAGTCCGACCTGCCTAAAGCCAAAGCCAACCCCGTGCTGGTCTGCCCCGAGGACCCGTGGGTTACCCGGACTTCCCGTGCGGTGCGAACATATGCCATGACCCGCGGGGACTTGCTGCCGCGTGCGTCGCTTTTGGATCCAGAGGTGGCCTCGGGGACGGGTCAGTCTGATCCGCAGGCCCGCCCGTTCCTGCTCGAATCGCCTGACATCCCCGCACCGGCCACGACGCTGCTGGCCAGCGAGCAGGCCATGGCGAAAACCCGAAATCCCAATCTTCAAGGTCAACTCCCCCGTGCCGACATTGCCTCGGCCCGGGACCAGCTTGACCCCGGCTGGTCCGCAGCCTTGCACGGCAGCGCGGGCGATCGACGCATGACCTACCTCTACGCCGACAGCCACGCGACCGTCTCGGCCCCCAACGACACCCTGGGCCAAGGATCGGCCGCTTCCCCCCAAGGCGAATGGACCCGCACCCCAAACGACTGAGCGTTGCAATACGCTTGGCGATTCCTTCCTGATTTTCCCCTGTTCCGTGAGTGACTCAAACGCGATGAAACCTTCCATCTCCCGAAATGCCCTGCTGGTCTTTACCTTTGGCGGAATCATCGCGGCACCGGCTGCCTTTGCCGGCACGATGCTTGAACCGATGATGGACCCCTTCCACCTCGAACGGGCAAACGGCGGAAAAGCTGCCGACGCCACCGTCATGGTGCAGATCTTCGATACGGCTGACAATTTCACCGGCTGGGGGTCGGGCGTGTTGCTCGACTACTCCAACATCGCCACGCCTGACGGTAACGAGCAAGGCCTGTGGATCGCCACCGCCGCCCACGTGGTCGATAATGCCTCCAACGTGCGAGTGTTCTTCGGCAGCCAGTACAACCCCTCCTCGCCAGAAACCGCCAACGGCACGGCCCTTGATGTTCAGAGTTGGTACATCCCCGACATCTACGATGGTAACGTCGTCTCGGCCTCAGACATCGCACTGATCCGCCTGGATACCCGCGTCACCGATCGCTCAGGACTCAAGATCCGCACCACGAATCTTGACGGCGTGACCAACAGCATCTCGGACATCTATGGCTTCGGCTCGTTCGGTACCGGTGCCAGCGGCAACATATTTTCCGACGGAGCCAAGCGCGAGGCCGCAACCGCTATTCCAGCCGAGGCGGACCCGACAACGCGATCATGTATTCCGACTTCGATATTGATCCCGATGACAGCCTCTACGATCCGATCTACGAGCTGTACTACACCGCAGCCAACGCGGATCAAGTGCTCGATGAGAACGGCGTGCTTGTCCGCAATCCGCGTATCCGCCCCACCGAAGATTTTCGCATCCCTTACGAATTTGTCAGCGCCCAGGGCGACTCAGGCGGCCCCATCGTCATCGGCGATGAAGTCGTCGCCCTTACCTCCTTCGGCACTGTTGGCTCGCTGTTTGGCAGTACCAGCGGAGATGTGATTCCCGGCCATTGGGAAGAATGGATCAGCGAAGTGATCGAAACCGAAGGCGACCTCGACCAGCTCGGAAATGTCGGGCAGGACGGCGTCGGAGCCGTACGCGGTATCACCGGCAATCCGGTCGGGCCCGGCGGCAGCGACACCACCGACGCGGAAGGCGAAAGCTTCACCCGGGCGCAACGCTACACCGAGTTCATGCACACGTATTACTTCTCTGACACGCGGGCACTGAGCCTGCTCGAAAAATCCCAGCTGGCAGGACTCGTCACGCTGGACGCGACCAGCCTGAGCGCGGCGTTACCGATCATTCTTGAAAAGCTCGGGCTACCCGCAGATACCACCGACCCGGAACTGCTTGAGCAAGCCCTCGACGACCGGCTTGACGACATCATGAGTCCCTCCCTGGAACTCATGCTTTCCAAGCCCAAGCAAGGCCTGGAGCCTGAATATGTGCAACTGATGATGGATGAGTTTCTGCGGGGTGCGTTAACGTTCGACGAAATCACCGACCTGCTGCTCGACCCCGATCTGGTGCTCACGGAGTCTTCAAACGGCTTGCTGCGTGGCTTATCGCTCGTCGAAAATGCCAATGCAGCTCCTGAAGGCTGGCCCACCGAAATCCCTTCCGACCCTGCCCTGTGGCCGGCAGGCACGCGGCCCAGCACCTTTGCCATCCCGGAGCCTGCCTCGGCTTTACTGCTCACCGCACTGGTCGGTCCGGCACTTCTTCGCCGACGGCGGTGACAAAGTGCTGTCGTGAGTCAAGTGGGTCACGATCCCTATCCGCTCAGCTTTCAAAGCCCGCCATCCGCCACGCTGCAGCAATCATCAAAAGCACAAAGACACCCCGCACTGCGCGTAGCGGTAAGCGATGCGTCAAGCCCGCGCCGACTTTGGAACCGATCCATGCGCTGGGGATCAACAACGCTGCAAGTGCGACAGGCCACCACCACGCGGTACCTGCCGGCGCGGACTGAGAAAGCGTGGCGTTTTTAACCACCGCCCCCACGCTTGCGGACCACACCATGACTGCCGAGGAGTTGGCGATGCATGTCCGCAGCGGAAGCTGAAGTGCCTGTTGCTGCAGCGGCACCGCGACTGCCCCACCGCCGATCCCGAGCAAGCCCGCGACGAATCCCATCACGCCGCCGACTGCCGAAGCCTTACCAGGCGTAACCCCTGATCCAGGGTCATGCTCCGGATCAGGTGGTAGGCCGTTCTGGGGGGGCGATGTGTGAGAAGCCTGTACCGCGACAATTTTGTAAAAATTGATCGCTGCGACGTATACGAGAAATAAGGCAAGCACCCTGCCCAGCCAGACTCCACCTTGTGCCCCGCGAAACCAGGGCAAGTTCGAGGCCGCGACGCCCATCATCACAAAAACAACTGCGGAGGGGAGCATCCATTTCAGCACGGCTTTCGACGCGGTGCCAGCTTGACGGTGACGCCTGGCAGCGGGAATGGCCACTGCGATATTGACGATCATCGCGGCCGCCTGGTAGACATGCTGCGCCGGCCCGACCACCCAGGTCAGACCCGGAATCATCACGACACTTCCCCCCACGCCCAGCAGCCCGCCGAGTATCCCTGCGGCAAAGCCCACTGCGACCACGACCAGCCACAGGACTGGATAATTCCAGAAAGTATCCATGCAGGCGAATGCTAAAGGATCGAATAACCGAAAGTATCGGGGCGACTCTCAGGATCGATTCGTCGCTATATCGCCAATGACTGAGACTAACGCGCGGTGTCGGTCGTCGCCTCGCGGACCTGGGCATTGTCACGTTCCTGTTCGATCCTGCGCCGCTCGGCAACGTCAGGTCGCATCTGAACGATCTGCCCGACCGCCACGATCTTGGCGTTGCGTCCGGCATTGGGTTGGCCGGTGTCGGGCTCTTCGGTGATGACGACGGCTCGGCCGAGAATGGGGTTGATATCGCCGGCAATGCTCAGGCCTTCAAACGACGCGGTGTACACCGCATTGCCGTAGGGCCTGGCCTCAATATTGCCAAGGGCCCCGGGCTTGTTGGTGTCGCCGTGCACCACGCCGAGCGGGTTGTAATGCTCGCCGAGCGATCCTCCCGGGATGTCGTAGACGTTGCCGTATTCGTAGATGTAGAAGCCGTGATTCCCGGGTGACAATCCGAACACGCTGGCATCAATGCTGAGCTTGCCGTTGGTCTGCACGAAGCGGACCGTGCCGATGGGCCTGGTGCTCGTGGTGCCCGGCGGCGGCGCGAGATAGGCAAACGCTTCGGTCAGGTCCGAAAGCTGGAAGTCCGCTTGGTTGCTGCGGGGCCCAACCGCCACGGGCATTGGTGCCGCAGCCGGGCCGGTCTGTGGCTCGGGGTCGCGATCACACGCACCCAGGCCACAGACCACTGCCAGTCCTGTCGCGACCGACATCCCTTTGCACCGTGCAATCACACCGAGTTCAGCCATGACTTCATTCTACGTTGCCGATGATGAAATCAAAATCAGCAGTTGCCTTGGAGTCGATTCACCGCGTCCGGTGGGATCACTCTCTGTTGAGCTCGATCACAAAGATAGGCAGGTCCGAAGGGATGGTGAGCTTGCCGTTTTCAACGGTGCCCTCGCCGATCGGTTTGAGGTTCCAGTCGAGCATGGTGTAGGTCATGCCATTGAGCGCTGGAGCCGAAACGGTTCCCGCAACACGCGCGACCAACACGGGCAGCGTGCCTTTGTTGCTACCCGCAGGCGGCTTGTAAGGATTCTCACGTTTGCCCGTACCGAGCTTGTAATCCGTGTTGAAGCTTGTGCTCACGAGCGAAACCGAGACGGCTTTGCTCTCCGCCAACGGCTTGCCATCGGTGGCATAGACCGCAAATGCCATGTACTTCTCATCATCGCTGATGGGGTCAAAGATGCCCTCAGGGTTGACGATACTCACGTCCGACAAGGTCACGCCGTCTTCAAATTCAACCGATTCGCCGAAGCGGGCGAGCATGCCTGTGAACGCTTTGATTGAAGGCGCGTCCTGCTTGAGATAGCCCTTCTTCCAGTCGAAAACGATTTGTTCTGTCGGTGTGTAGGGATTGTGCGTATGACGGTCGTCGAACGATACCACCGGCCCAACGACTTCGTCGTCTTCGCGGGTCGGGTCGATCTGCAGTCGTACGCCGTACTGATAGGTCGTGTGCAGCATGTCCAAACCCATTCGGCCGTAGCTGCCGGCGTACTCCATGCTGTCCGGGTCATACAACGATTTGCTGCCGTAGATGAACACGGTCGGATTGGGCGCAGGCTCGAGCGATCCGCTCGTGAAGGCGTTTCCAGCGGCACGCATCATCGCGTTCTGCACCTCGTCGTAGGTGAAGTGGTAGCCCTGGGGGTGGGTGCTGACGGTCACGTCAAGCGCTTTAGTCCAGTGCTCGGGGTCCTGTCCGGCACGGTTTTCCGCCCCGCCGCCGAAGTAGTGCCAAGACACCCAGTCCCAGTCCTGAATCGCCGCCAGCGAGAGCAGGCGAAGCGGGAAGTCCGCTCGGTATTTGGCGGGTTGCTGAATCTGCGTTTCGTAAACGATGTAGGGCTTGCCTTCGACCCGGTTCTGTTCCAGCCAGGGGACGCCTTGGCTGATGCCCGGAGGTTTGAGCAGCCAGTTCACCCAAGGCCCGGAGTTGGAAGAAACCCGCTCCGCGCCCTGTATTTTGATCATTCGCTGATGGGGATCTTCGACCTCAAGTGCTTCTTGCATCAAAGGCTCGAGGGGCGGGCCGTAGCCATTGACGTAGGCATCGTGGGCCACCGCGTCGGCGTTTTGATGGAGGAACTGGCTTTGCGCCTCGTAGCCGATCCCGGTGTCGTAGATGAATGGGCTCAGACGTGTGGACTTGCCTAAAGGCCTGAGGGCGGCGGTCACACGCTCTTTGTGGGCCAATTGAATGCCCATGAAAAACTCCAACACATCGGCCCCCCGCTGCGTTGGGAAATCCGAACGCTGGTACGACTGCTCCAGGCTTTTCACCGCTTCAAGCGCGATCGCGTTGCTGTCATTCAGGCTTGCAGAGACGTTGCTTTTCCCTGCCATTGGAGCCAGCAGAACGCTGCCCTCACCGAGGTCTTCGCCCTCGAGCACTTCACCCCACGCCTTGAGCATGGCGTCGTGCGAGCCATACTTCTCGGTCAGAAACGCATTCCACTGTGAGATGAGGCTGTTACGGAAATAAGCAGGAAGTTTTTGCCACTGACCGCCCACCATCTTCCGCATCCACCACTCTTCATTACTCAGTTCCCAAATGGCGAAGGTGGGATCGTCGGCCCACCGCATGCCGGTGTGCTCGTTGTAGTGCGTGGCGATCTCAGACATGTTCTGAATCAGCAACGCTTCGAGGCGTGGGTCCCAGTGCTTGGCGATGCTGGCTCGCAAGTTGAGTTGACGTTTTTCCTTTGACGCGCCGATCTCCTTGATCGCTTCCGCCCAGGCTTCGGCGGTCTCGGGCTCGTCGAGGATGCTGGCATCTTCAGGTACCACATCGCGTGTGCGATTCATCCCTGCCATCCAGATGCGAAAGCCTGCTTCACCAGCCTGCTTGACGAAATAGTCCACGTTGTCCGCGCGGGAACCGTCGCCCACCTCATAAGAAGTCGGCTGAGTGAAGGCGTCCCACATCCGCACGCTGTTGAAGCCCAGTGCCTGGAAACGTGCAATCAAAGCATCCGTGCTGTCACGGTTGGCCTGGACGATCGCAGCACGCTGCTCATCGGTGGCATCCGCGGGGACGCCTGCCGAGGCGTGCAGCTTGCCGATCACCGCCCAGTACCGCTGGCGTTCTCCGCCGACCGACAGATGGCCCTCGGGACTGACCACCACATAAACGTCATCGGGCGGCAACCCATCGGATTTCGACTGAGGCTCGGTCGCCGTCTCAGACTCGACAGGGGCTTGTGCGACGCACGATGCAAGCAAGAGCATCGACAGGGCCAATTGCATGGAGAGAGGAAAAGCAGGTTTCATGGTGATTAAGGCCTGGGAGGGGAGGAAGCGATGAGGCACGGTTTGCTTGGTGCGAGCCGTCGCCGTGATGTGAATGGAGAAAATCTAGCTGGAAACACTTGAGTCAGGGAATACGGTTTGACGCAGTGTAAACGGAATCGTGAGAGTTTCAAATGTGCCCGGCTGCTTGATCAGTTCGAACAGCCGTGACGCTGCTTCAAGGCCCACCTGCTGGGACGGCACCACCATGTGATCCGCAAACGGCGGGAGTTGATGACATTCGTTGGCGAAGTCCACGAAACGCAAGTCCTCAGGCAACCGCATGCCTCGTTCCGCTGCGGCAACACACATCGGCACCGAGCTGCTGTCGCTGTACGCGACGACCGCAGTGGGCCGATCAGGGCCCGCCAGGATTTGTCGCGACATCGGCAAACGCAGTTCCCAAGGGACGAAACCCCTCTTATCACCCGGTAACCAGATGGGTTCGAGATCCGCATGGCGCATGCCATCCCGATATCCCGCCAGTCGGTGACTGACGGAATAGTGGTCATGCTCACCATCCACCCCGGCGTTGAAGTTCAGGTACAGGATCTTCTCATGCCCGAGCCGAATCAAGTGCTCCACAGCCTGCCGGCCTGCGTTGTAGTCGTCCGGCCGGACGCAATTGGTGTCAAGATGGGTGTTGATCCATACCGCTGGGATGTGGTACCGCTTAATCGCGTCGAGCATGGACTGCGGCAGGCCATGGGTGTACGCGATGAGCAGACCATCGCAGAGCACTTCACGCAGGATGCGTGGCAGCTGATCTGCGTCGCCTAATGCATCATCGTCAAGCGACACAAGCATCAGGCTCATGTCCTGAGCTTTCAAAGCCAGTTGAATCCCACGTAACATCGGCGTCGGAAGGGTGCTCCTCCCGGGATGCGTTCCGACAATCAGAGCCACGGTGCTTGAAGTCTGCGAGCGAATCGCACGGGCTGCGGCATTGGGGCGATAGCCCAGCTGACTTGCGGCGTCCCGAATCGCCTTGCACGTCGCATCGCTGTAACGCTCACCTTTGCCGTTGAGGACCTGACTGACGGTGGGCTGTGAGAAACCAGCCAGACGAGCCACTTCAAGAGACGTCACCGCCATAACCGCCACGCTATCGGCTGGTTACATACCCGTCAATAGCCTTTGACGGGGCGTCCCATCCTTTTGATGGTAGACTCAGTGCCGTATCGTCCGGTATCCTGAGCCGTGACAAAGCCACGCCTCAGCCGTCTGCCATAACTTCTGTAACGCGTTACATCCCGCCTTGATAGGTTCGTCCTTGCCGTAGGCTGGGGACGTTAACCCCACCCCTTCCCCACCTGCTTCGTAACCTTTGTTGACATTTGATACGGTCGTGTCCACGCGTTCTCGACCGTCGATTTTATTTCTGGAACACCTCAATGACATTTCTTTGCATGCGATATCCCCGACAGATGATCCTGGCGCTGATCGTGTTTGCGGTCATGCTTGTGACCCTTGCCCTGAATCCATCGTTTGCACGCGCACAGTCTGCCGATGATGCGGCTGCGGGAGACCCAGCCGCCGCCGCGAGTGATGATGCGGTGGTCGCCGAAGAAGACCCCATGCAGTTTGTCACCGTCGACTGGGGCGAGGAGATGATCCAAGGCGGCGTGACCATGATCGCACTGGCACTGCTGTCGGTGCTTCTGATCGCCTTTGCGGTCGAACGAATGATCGTGCTGCGTCGCAAGCGGTTTGTGCCCAGCAAGTTGACTGATGAGGTCAGACCTTTGTTTATCGCGGGCAAATACGACGCGGTCCTCGATAAGTGCAGGAAAAGCAACAGCACCCTGGGCCGTGTCGTGGCGTATCTCACCGAACACCGCGACGCCGAGCCGATGATGCTTGCGCAGTCCGCAGGCGATCTTGGAGCTCGTGAGCTCGCAGATCAGGAAGCACGCAATGTGCCTTTCGCGGTGGTGGCTGCCCTCGCCCCGTTGCTGGGATTGCTCGGCACGATGATCGGCATGATCGAAGCCTTTAAGCTCGTGGAAGTTTTCGGCGACGAAGGCGGTGCCTCCATGCTTGCCGGCTCGATTTCCAAAGCACTCATCACCACCGCCGCCGGCCTGATCCTCGCGATCCCCGCCATCACCCTTTACCACATCTTCAAGCACCGACTGCACCAGATGACCCAGGCACTCGAAGCCGAAGTCGAAAGCCTTTTCAGTGCCTGGTTCGTCCTCCCGCAGGACGCACCACCAGCCCGAAGTGCTGCGGCTCGACCCGTCCGCCAGGTCGCAGGGAACACCGCAGCCCCCACCCCGTCCAAAACCGCAGCACCCGCCCCCGCCAGCAGCACCACACCCGCTTCTGCAACCCCCCGAGGAGCGGCTCCCACCGTTACCCCGTCGAAGCCAGCGTCCTGACCCGCCCGCCCACCGGAGTCGCCTATGAGGATGCGAAAAAAGAAAAAGGGCAGCGGGGACGCCGAGGTGATGATGTCGCCGCTGATCGACTGCGTCTTCCTGCTGTTGATCTTTTTCCTTGTCACCAGCCAGCTCAAGCGGTTCGAACGCCAGATCCCCGTCACTCTCGCCGATCCCACGGCTGCGGTCGCCGTTGAGGCGGAAAACGACGTCTACCTCATGGCAATCGACGTGGAAGGCCGTGTCTATCATCAGGATGGTCGCGACCGCCGGCAGGAAATCATCTTCAGTCCGGTGGGCGATCTGCCAGGATTTCTCAACGCGCTGCAGGACAGCCGTGGGCCGGGCTCACCCATTGAGATCAGCGTTGAAAAAGTCACGCCGTTTCAACGTGTGATTGATGTGCTTGACATTCTTCAGCTCCAAGGCTTCACGGATGTCCGCTCGCGGGTTCGTGACAACCCGCTCTGAGTCCCCTTAGGAGATCTATCTCATGGCATCACCGCATCAAGACACGCACGCCCCCCGCCGACAGTCGTCACCCCTCACGTGGCTGATCATTTTCTCGCTCCTGCTGCACATCCTATTGATCGTGGTGCTCCAGCCCTGGGCGAAGACCGGCATGGCCTTTAACACGGAAGAAAACGCCGACCGAGCCCAACTCGTCGCCCAGCGCGAGGAAATACGCAAAGCGCAGGACGATGCCCGCCGGCAGAAGACGCCGATCCCCGAAGAGTACCGCGAAGCCTTAAAAAAAGAGGCCGAGCGACGCAAGCAGGACAGCATTCAAAAGCGGGTCAAGCGGATGCTCGCAGACCGCCGCGAAGCGGAACGTCAGCGGGAAGAAGCGTTTGAACGTCTACGCCAACGTGACCGCGAAGAACACATTCGCAAGCACGTGACCCCGAAGATCGAAGCGGCCGCCGAAAACACCCGAGAGAAAATCGAGGAGTTCAAATCCTCAAAACCTGAGTCCAAAAAGACGGACAAGGACCGCAAGCTGGAAGCCCAGGCGGATGAACTTGCAGACCGCGTGGACGAAGCGGTCAAGAAGCTGCAGGACCAGCCTGAAACCTCGCAGGAACAGCTCGACGAAATTAAAAAAATCGGCGAT
Source organism: uncultured Phycisphaeraceae bacterium (assembly GCA_963799465.1). Taxonomy (GTDB): domain Bacteria; phylum Planctomycetota; class Phycisphaerae; order Phycisphaerales; family Phycisphaeraceae; genus JBCCOW01. The sequence continues at coordinate 292,108 of CAWCXG010000001.1, forward strand.
GCGCTACATCGACTGGGGCGTGAAGGCAAAGACCGCGGTGCGAAGACGCATGAGCCTGCCTGGGAACTGGCGAACGAGGGTAACGACTTGAGAAAGGCCGCCCGCCAGGCTCAGGCCGAGCAGGACGAAGCGGACAAATTGCACGACACCTCCGAAGCCCAGGACGTGGCCCCCGAGCCTGCCGCCGCCCTGCTCGCCTCTGGCGAAACCCCGCCCCCAACCTCAGATTCCCAAGGTCAGGATGAGGGTTCGCAAGACGAGTCAGGGGAGGGTTCAGGAGCAGACGCCGCAAACCAAAGCGCGTCTGGATCTGATGCGGCGAAAGCCGGTGACGACGCCAAAGGCGGCGATGAACAAGACAAGGAAGGTGGATCAGGACAGCAAGGCGGCGACAAGCCCAAGAGCGGCTCGTCGTCGGGCCAGGCGTCTGAAAAAGGCGAGTCTAAAAATAAAGATGCCTCCGGCAAATCCGACAAGCCCAAGAGCAGCAAACCCGGATCTTCTTCGTCTGGCTCATCTGGCCCCAGCAGCGGCCAACCCAGTGCCGCAGAGCTTTATCAGGCTGCCCGTGAGCTTGAGGAGCAGACCCAGGCCTTGGTGGACGACACCCGGGCTGCCGAAATGGCCATGCGATCCGAAACCAGCTTCGGCACCGCGCGTAAGAAACTCACCTCGCATGCTCCAGACCGTGAAGACCTGACCCCCGCACTGACCGACAACGGCGCAGGCACCATCGGCGAACTCAACGCGTACCGAAGCGCCTTGCAGCAAGCCACCAATCAGGTGCAGTCCATGTCCGATCGCACCGCTGCCATGACGCGCGGTGTGCAGGCGATTCAAAGTCGGCGGGCCAGCAGTGCCGCCGCAGGGGGCTCGTCCGCAGGCTCCGCAGGCCAGGACGGCTACGCCGACATGACCGAAGGCGGCCTGTCGGTGGGGGGCGGCAGCGGGATGGGCAACTCCAGCGGGTATCGAGCTGGCAGCGCTGACGCCGGCGGGCAGTCCAACACGCCCAGTAAAGCCAAGGGCGAGATGCGGCTGCCCAAATCCATGATCACGGCCAACGCGCTGCCGGGCCGTATGTTGACCGATGCTTCTGCCCGCAAAGGCTGGCTCTACCTCGACACCTGGTACGTCATCGGCCCCTGGAACGTGAACTACAAGAACACCTTCTCCGATATCCACCCCCCCGAACTGGGCATCGATTTTGACGCCACCTACACCGACGGCAAGTTCAAGAACAGCCCAAAGCACCCCTACCATCAAATGCGGTGGGAGTTCATTCAGTCCGACAAAATGATGCTCCAGCCCCCGCAGGTCTTCGGCAGTGAAACCTGGTATGCCTACACCGAGGTTTACTCGGACAAAACCCGTGACATGCTGCTGGCGGTTGCGTCGGACGACTTCGCCAAAGTCTGGCTGAATGAAAAAGTTGTCTGGGATGACCCCTCCCAATCCGCCTACGACATGGGGGAAGCGCTACGCAAAGTGACCTTCCACCAAGGCTTCAACCGCATCCTGATCCGTGTCGGCAACGGCCCGGGGCCCATGGTCTGGTCCGTCCTCATCAGCCCACCCGAAGTCCTGGATTATCTCGATCAATAAAACGCCGCATCACGCTGCCCGCCTACAGGAACCCGCACCATGCGCATGAAACGATCGACCGACGAGGGGGCTGAGGTGATGATGTCACCGATGATCGATGCGGTCTTTCTGCTGCTGATTTTCTTCCTCGTCGCGACGATGTACAAGAAGGAAAACTGGGACATCAGCATCACCCCTCCCGAGAGTCAAAGCGCGGTGCGCTTGCTGCCTGAAGATGACACGCTGGTCCTGGGCATTGATGAGGTTGGCGATTTATTCTGGCAAGGCGAACCTGCGACCGCTAACGAGTTTCACGAGCGGCTGCGGAACATGGCCTTGTCGGAACCCGAGAAGCGGATCCGGCTTGACGCCGATGCGCAGACACCGTTTCACCGCGTCGCTGAGGTCATGGACATGATGCAGTTCCGAGGCCTGAAAAACGTAGGCATCCGAACCTACGACGACCGGTACAACCGCCGGTAAATGGGCCCGTGCGTCTGCACATGAATGACGTATCTGGCAGGCCGATGCGGCTGGATCGTTATTCACGCGCAAAGAAAAACCCTGCTCGTGAGCAGGGCCTTGCATGCCCGGGAGAGGATTCGAACCTCCAAGGGATTTAACTCCCACCGCGACCTCAACGCGGCGCGTCTGCCAGTTCCGCCACCCGGGCGTCGGGGGCCAAGGGAAAGCACCACACAGGGCGTGCTTTCCAGCGGATCGCGAAGTATACCCAATTGGCGTGCGATGTGGGGTTGCCTAGTGCGCGGCGACCGCACGTTAAAGTGCCCGGCTCGACCGGCCCGCGAGCGGCGGGTTGGTTCCTCCTTCACCAGGCGCTGCGATGGCTTTGAAAGTGTGTAAGTTCGGCGGTAGTTCTCTGGCCGACGCTGCCCAGTTTCGCAAGGTGGCAGCCATTGTGGTGGCGGACCCCGAGCGACGCATCGTCGTCCCCTCTGCGCCCGGCCGCCGGCACGAGACCGACGACAAGGTCACCGACCTGCTCTACACCTGCCACCGTCTTGCGGCGGACGGGCAGGATTTTCGGCCCACCTTCGATACGGTCGCCCAGCGGTTCCGTGACATTGCCTGTGGCCTTGAACTCGACGTGCCGCTCGACACGTGGCTTGACCATGCCGCCGACCAAATCCTCCATGAAGCACAAAAAGGCCATGGCCCGGACTATGCCGCCAGCCGAGGTGAAGCCATCAACGGCCGACTGCTCGCCACGCTCCTGGATGCCCGCTATGTCGATGCCGCCGACGTCATCATGTTTCAACCCGGCAGCAATACTGCGGACCTCCCCGCAACGCAACGCCGGGTTGAAGCCTTGCTGGCTCAGGACAATCGGCGTCTTGTGGTGCCCGGGTTCTACGGCAGTGAACCGGGCGGCCGCGTGCGTACGTTCAGCCGAGGCGGGTCAGATGTGACCGGAGCGCTGCTGGCCCGAACCGCTCAGGCCGAGGTCTACGAAAACTGGACCGACGTGCCGGGCTTACTCGTCACCGATCCCCGGGTGGTCCCCGAAGCGTTGCCGATCGAAACCGTGACCTACCGCGAGCTTCGCGAGTTGTCTTACTCCGGCGCTACGGTGTTGCACGAAGAGGCCGTGTTCCCGGTACGCGATGCGGGCATCCCCGTCCACGTCCGCAACACCAATCACCCCGAAGCGCCCGGCACGCGGATTGTGGCTTCGACCGACGGCTTCGTGGCCCGGTTCGGCGTCACCGGCATCGCGGGCCGAAGCGGCTTCACCGCTGTCACACTCGAAAAAGCCATGATGAACAGCCAGATCGGCTTTGGCCAACGGGTGCTGGAAGTGGTCGCCGAGCTGGGAATCAGCTTTGAGCACATGCCCTCGGGCATCGACACCCTCAGCCTGATCATTAAAGATTCCGCCCTGACCGATGGCAAACTCAAGCAGCTCACCGATGCCTTACGAAAAGCGGTACAACCCGATGCGGTGGAAGTCGATCCCCATCTCGCGTTGATTGCGGTGGTCGGCCGGGGCATGATGCGGCAGCCCGGGCGAGCGGGCAAGGTGTTCGCGGCGCTGGGAACAGCCGGGGTCAACGTCCGCATGATTGACCAAGGCTCCAGCGAGCTCAACATCATCGTCGGCGTCGATGAAACACAATTCCACCGGGCGGTGCGAGCCATCTACGATGCGTTTATTCCCCCTGCTGATTAAACCACGCGGGATGTATGCTCAACGGCCTCATAAGGGTTGACCCCAGCTAAGCCAGTCCTGCTCGATAGTCACCAGCCGTGGATGCCACCACCCAATTCATCATCTTCGGCCTGTTCGGCGTGTTTTCCCTGCTGCTCGGGGTCACCGCACGCCACCGCGGCTGGCTGCACGAAGACGCCAGCCGACACGTTCATTTAGTGACACTCGTCGGCCCGTGGTCCGCCGCCGCATTGCTGACGTTGTGGCGATTACCCATTGACTTGTCCAATGTCTGGCTGCTGCTGATTCAGCCCATCATGGTGGCCGCGCCGGTGCTCCTGACCGTCTGGCTGGGCCGGCATCTCACCACCGATCGCCAGGCCATCGGCGTGCTCGCCATTGCTGCCGCGCTGGGCAATACCGGCTTCACGCTCGGGGCCTATCTGTGCTTCACCTTGCTGGGTGATCGACACGACCTGCCCCTGTCACCCAACGAAGCCGACCAAGGCATCGGCCCGGCGGCGCTGGCCTACGGCGTGGCGATCGTCACCCTCATGTCCGTCGCAGCAGTCCTCATCCTCTTTCCCATTGCCCGTCTCTATGCCGCATCGCCCGGGGACACGCCTTCAATGGATCGGCTGATTGTCAGCAGCTTTTTTGACATTCGGGCTGCACTTCTCTGGTCCGCTCTGGTCGGCGTCATCCTCGCCGCCTCGGGGGTGCCCTACCCCGTTCAGCTCGACCGCTTTCACACGCTTGACATTCTTTTCTACCTCGGCGCATTCACCGCTTACACCGGCATCGGCCTACGCCTGAGACTCGGCGACAACATCCGTCAGCACTGGCGGCTTCACGCCGGCTTGGCGGGTGTCAAGTTTTTCGCCATCCCCGCAGTTGCCGTCGCGACCCTACTCACGCTCCGACTGGCCCCCGCGTCGCCCAGCAAGCTGCTCGAGCACGTCGTCATCATCGAAGCGTTCATGCCTGTCGCGATTCAAGGTGTGATCATTCCCAATCTCTTTGGCCTCGACGCCCGCCTCGCCAGCAGCCTGTGGCTCATCAATACCTTGATTTTCGCGGTGCTCGTCCTGCCGGTGCTAATGCTGGTGGTGTGATCGCGCAAAAACCACCGCCGCCGCAGGGATGCGAGGAACCAACCAACCCGATTGTGAATGGGTACCGCGAAGACAACGTCCGCAAAACAACGTCTGCGGTTTACTTCTGCTTGCCGAAATAGTTGCCCGCGAACTTCTTCTGAAACTTCTCGACCCGGCCGGCGGTGTCGAGGAACTTCTGCTTGCCGGTGAAGAACGGGTGCGAAGCTGAGGAAATATCCACACGTACCTCGGGGTACTCCTTGCCGTCTTCCCACGTCGTGGTCTTGTTGGTCGGGACCGTGGAGCGGGTGATAAAGGCCACGTCAGCGGAGACGTCTCGGAAGACGACCGGACGATACTTGGGGTGGATGTCGGGCTTCATCGGGAAGGCTCTGTAGAGTGCGGCAAAGGACAAGAAGGTATGAAAGTCGCCTAAGGATCAGACAAAGGCCCAATCTCAAGCGAGCCCCAGACAATAACGCAAGCCCGCCCGGTGGTCAATGCTGGATCGCTTGAATCCGTAGCGAAAATCAAGATCTTCAATAAGTCCATCCTGTAACGCGTGGACAGTGTTATAGTGAACCTAGGCCTGACATCAGGCAGGCCGCCTATACCAAAACCCTGCGGAGCGTCGTTTTTGTCCACCCCCACCCTCCACGAGCAGCTCTGGTCGCTGCACCTCATCGAGTTGAACCTGCGCGGCCTGCGGTCCCGACTCGACTCCGCCTCGCGTCGGTACAACGCCCAGAACACCCGACTCAGCCAGATTGAGCAGCAGGCTCAGGAGCTCGAGGCACAGCTCAAGCTTTCTAAAGTCAAAGTCCACGAACTCGAGACCGACTCCAAAGGTGCTGAGCAACGCATTGATACCTTGCGCGAGCGGATGAACAACGTCACAAGCAACAAGGAATATTCCGCGTTGCTTGTCGAGGTCAACACCCTTAAAGCCGACCGGGCAAAAGTAGATGACCAATCGCTTGAGCACATGCAGAAAGCCGAAGAGCTTGAAGCCCGCCTCAACGAGATGAAGCAAAAGTCTGATGAGCAGACCAAGCTGACCAAAGGTTCGTCCAGCGACGTGGATAAAGCACGTGAAGAGATCGCGGATCGGCTCGCGGAGCTCGAACAAGAACGCGAAGAAGCCGCCAAGCCGCTGCCCGCCGAAGTGCTGCGGCTTTACACGAAGCTTGCCGACGATTTCGACGGCGAAGCGCTTGCTGAAGTCGAAGAGCAGGATCGCAAACGCATGGAATACTCTTGCGGCGCGTGTTATCAGCGCATGCCGATCGAACGCGTGAACGCGGTCCTGACCAAGCCCGACCAGCTGACGACGTGCGCTTCATGCGACCGCATTCTCATCGCCAAGAGCAAGCTCCGCGAAGAGCTGGCCTCCAGCGGCAAGTAAACTCTGACCGCCCCTGCGATCGCGACGCCCACCTCGTTCCCCTTGAGAATCCTTGCAGATGCACTTGCGTCTCCATATCGACGGCGGAGCTCGCGGCAATCCCGGACCCGCCGCTGCCGGCGTCACGCTTTCAGACGCGGCAACGGGCAAGGCGGTTTTTGAAGCGGGTTTTTTCCTCGGCCACACCACCAACAACGTCGCTGAATACCAAGGCCTGATTCGTGGTCTCACCGCTGCCGTCGAATTCGCGCCCGCAAAGGTGGAGATTTACGCGGACAGCCAGCTGATGGTCCGCCAGGTTTTGGGGCAGTACAAAGTCAAAGCCCCGCACCTTAAACCGCTGGTGCTCGAAGCTAAGGCATTGCTCGACACGCTCGCCGAATGGTCCTTCGAGCACGTGTATCGCGATGCGAACAAGCGTGCTGATGCGCTCGCGAATCAGGCGATGGACGCCCAGGCCGACGTGATGCCGGTCCCGCTCTCGCAGTAGTTCAGCACGCGAGATGCCTCGCACGCAGGCCGTTCCACACGGCGTCCGATTCAATTCAGAACCACCACGCATGTCTTTATCGACACCGGCGTTTACACTAGGGTTCCTCTCTTCACCGACCTACCTCTGGAGTCGATATGGCCTCACCCCCCGCCTCCCCCGTTGCCCCTGCCTTGCGATCCACCGCCCAACCAGGTGAGCCGCAGGAAGCACTTCCCGAAAACTACCGCAGCCCGCTGACCCTCGTGGTGCTTGGCCTGATCCTGATGGTCATCGCCTGCGCCCTCGCAGCGGCGTTTAATGTTTTCTTTGAATCCCCTGACATCCAGCAATATTTCGACAACAACCGCGCCGCACGCATTCTCACCCTCTACGCGCTCTACGGCATCCCGACGGTTCTGGTCGCCTTCTCCCTGGTCATGATGCTCGCCGGAGCGGTCCGCTGGGCGATCTACGGCCGATCCGGAGAGCTCTTTGCCGCACGTCTCGAATATCGAGGCGTACTCGAATCCATGAACGAACGGCTCCTGCTCTCCGACACCGCCAAGCGGATCGCGTTCCGCCACGAAGATATCGCGCTGGTCCGTCAAACCATCCGCGACGACATCGACAAGCACGATTTCGACGCCGCCTTAGTGCTGGTTCAGGAGATCGGCCAGACCTACGGCTACGTCGAAGAAGCCGAAGCGTTTCGTGACGAAATCATCGAAATACGTCAGCACGAAACCGATGCAAAGATCGACCAAGCCATCAAACGCCTCGACGCCATGGTTGCCCGCCAGGACTTTGACGCTGCCCTCAAAGATGCCAACAAGCTCAAGCGGATGTACCCCGACTCTCACCGCGTCCGCGAGTTGCCGCAAAAGGTCACCACCTCCCGCGAGCAGTACAAACAGGCACTCATGCGGGAGTTTCTCGAATCGGTCAAGCGTGACGATGTCGACGGGGCCTGGGCGTTGCTCGGCAAACTGGACCGCTATCTGACCGAGCGAGAAGCCGAGCCGTTGCGTGAGACAGCCCGGGGCGTGATCGGCAAGCACCGCGACAATCTTGGTGTGCAATTCCAGATGGCGGTGCACGACAAGGAGTGGGTCATGGCGGTACGGGTGGGCCAGGAACTGATCCGCCAGTTCCCCAACAGCCGCATGGCCGATGAGGTCCGCTCTCGACTGGATCGACTGCGTGAACTCGCTGCAGGACAATCCGCTGCCGTCTCGCCGTCCAATGCAACCACCGCCGAACCCACCCGCGACCCGGACACCCGGACGCGTGCCTCTGACGAAGCGGACGAAAACGCGCCCGCCGCGTCGTGACCTGTTGACGAGATCACCCTCCGCGCTGATCAGGACTCTCGCAAGTCCTCGGCACGGCGGCGTCAGTGATCTGGTGATGTCAAAGCGTCATCTGTTGGCGCGCTTGACGACCGCGCTCTCGCAAGCCAGCTGGATATCACAGGGGTCGCCGGTGCTCCGGCCGTCTGCGGCTTTCGCAACCGGTGCGGACCGAACACGCATGAAACGGTTAAGATTCCATATCTTCCGCCCCGCTCGAAACGCTTTGTCATGCCTGAGCCCGACGCCAATCAACCCCGCAAGCGACGACGTCGACGTCGCTCCAATCGCGATAAACCCGTTGCTGCTCCACCCGCGGAAGCGTCGAGCCCGCAACCTGGGCAAGGTTCCGCAGCCCCTGCTGCACCGCCGACCTCAGGCCGACAATCTCAAGCCGACGCACCGCCACCCAAGACCAGCCGGCGTCCATCCTCATCCCAAGGCAAGCCGCGCTCACCCGCAGGCCGGCGCCCCCCGCGTGACGACACCAAGTCATTCAATGCCGACACCTCAGACGAGCACGCCGACGGCTCCAACGGCAATAGCTCAGGGGGTGGGGGTGGGGGACGCAAACGCAGAAAGGTTCGCACCAAGACCTGCTGCTCGTGTTACATGCCTTGCGTTTCGCTCTTTCGCGTTCAGGCCGACCGCACACACCGTTGGAAGTTTGTCTGCGATGTCTGCTGGGCCCACCTTGCCGACGGCAATCCGCACTACAAGTTCGGCGGCACCTGGCCCCCCACCTACCCCAGCCGCTCAAGCGGGCCCAGGCCTTCGCCTGCCGCTGATCCGCCGCCGCCCGACCTGCCTTCCGCCCCAAGGCCCGCAACGCCGGCGCCGTCCGAATAGACCCCTGTCCACGTTCACGCACTCCGCCCGGCCAGCTCATGAGCGACCACGACCCACGCGAGGTGCTCCCCACGTTGACCCTGCCCCTCGCGCAGCTCTACAGCCGGGCTCGCATTGCCAAAGAGCCCCGCAGTCAGCACGATAACTGCTTTTATCTCCTTGAAGCCGCTATCAAACTCACGGCCTTCGGCCCGATCGCCTGGTATCTCGAGCAACTCACGCGGGACAGACCCGACATCACCCGCGACACCACGCTCGACACCCACCTCAAGCACCTTGCCGTCCCCTCGCTGGGTCACTGGCTGGCCATACTCCGACACGCCAGCCAGACCATCGCCACCGCCCAGCCCACGCACCCGCTCGGCACCCTCCACCGTCGCTTAAGCCAAAAACATCAACACCCCGACGCCCCCGCGCTGCTCGCCCTCTACCGCAACATCAAGCACGGCCCCGACGCCGATCCCGCCTCCGACACCAGCTTCACCCTGCTCAACCTTTTCGACGCCGTCGTCCGCTACCGCAACGCAGTCATGGGTCACGGAGGCCCGCGACACACCCACTTCTTCAACGACCGCATGGTGCCCTTGCTCATGCCCGCTGTCGACGAACTTCTCCAGCCCGGCATGCTCGACCCCCTGGGCGAACCCGATGCCAGACTGCTTGATGTGCAACGCCTCACACCCATTTTCGCCCAAGCCACCGTCCAGGAATCAGACGACGGCAGCGCGTCCGCCTCACCCCCCGTGGAGCATTACGAAGTCCACGCCGAAGAACTCATCGGCCTCGAACCCGCCCGACTCCCCCGCTTTCATCTCGATGCCGATCAGGCTGATCGCCTCATCGATGAGCACGATATCCCAGGCGTAACGCTGTTCTTCAGTGGACACGAGCCCTTACGGCTGGACCCGCTCATCCGCTATTACGAATCATCCATCGGCCGCGAGGTCCTGCTGCTCAATCGACAACGTCGTGGTCACTCCGTCGAATACCTCAGCTACACCACCGGCCGACTCCATACCCAGCAAGGCCCCGCCGCCGACCGACTCGCCCGATGGCTCCACACTGCGGCACCCAATCAAGTGTCCCCCCCTCTCGAGGAGACCAGCCAGAAGCCCACGACCCCCGCCGTGGGCAGGCAACTCGGTGATTACGAACTGATCTCCCGCATCGGCGAAGGCGGCATGGGCGTGGTCTACCTCGCCCGGCAACGCAGCCTCGGCCGACTCGTCGCACTCAAAGTTCTCCGCAGCGAATACAGCGGCAACACAAAAATGCTTGCCCGCTTCCAACGTGAAATGCGCGTGCTCGGCACCTGCGAACACCCCCACATCGTCAAACTGCTGGACGCTGGCGTATTCGACGACGGCTGCCGCTATTTCACCATGGAGTTCGTCCCCGGCTGCGACCTCGAACAAGTCTTCCAGGAACTCGCCCGAGGCTTCGGCGGACTCCGCGTTTCCGAACTCGGACAAAAATCACTCGCACACGCGGTCCGCACCGCAGTCGGCAAAGCGCGTGAATCAGTGCAAGCCAAGGCCCGCACCGCGACCCCGCAAGCCAACGCCGATGCCTCCGCTGCCCATGGCGCTGATCCCGACTGTGCCCCCGCCAGCCTGCCTGTGCAACGTGTCCCGGACTTGCCCGATTTGCCGGAAGTCCATCTCGGTCGGCGGGGTGACGATGACTTTGTCCGCCGCATTGTTGAACTGATTCGAGACGCTGCCGATGCCCTGCAAACGCTGCATGACCGCGGCATCGTGCACCGCGACATCAGCCCCGCCAATCTCATGCTCACGCCCGACGGCACCCGCGTGGTACTCATGGACTTCGGGCTGGCCAAAGAAGCTGCCGACACCCTGGAGCTGACCGCCAAAGGCGGCTTTGTGGGCAAGCTTCGCTACGCCGCCCCCGAACAATTCAACGCCGCCACCCAACGCGTCGGCCCACCCGCCGATGTCCGAGGCCTGGGCGTCAGCCTCTGGGAACTCACCACCCGCCGCAGGCTTTTCGCCCAGGCCCGCGACGAAGCCTCGCTCACCAACCAGGTCCAACACCGCGACGTGCCCCGGCTTCGCGAAGTCGATCCCGGCTTCGACCGAGACCTCGACGCCATCGTCGCCCGCGCCTGTGAACGAGACGTCAAAGATCGCATCGACTCCGCCGGCCGACTCCGCGATTACCTCCAGCTATACCTCGACGGATTGCCCCTGCCCATCCGGCCGCCCGGCGTCGGCGAACTCGCCTGGCGCTGGGCCAAAGCCCACCGACCCATTGTCGCCACCGCCGCCATTGCGCTGGTCCTGGTCTGCGCCTCGGTCGCCGCTGGCTTCATCGGCGTGACGCTTCAACGCAACGAAGCCCGCCGCAACTTCGAACAGGCCCGCGAAACGGTGTCCACCCTTTTCGCCGCCCTGAGTGATAACGCCGCGTTTGAAGACGCCGCTGCCTCCGCCGCCCAACGCGACCTGCTGATCCCCATGATCGCGCAGTACCGCGAACTGCTCGAAACCTACGCCGACGAGCCCCAGCTGCGACTCGAAGTCGCCCAGGCCAACCGTCACCTTGCCCGCCTGTTCCTCCGCGTGGGCCAACCCATCAAAGCTCTGGACTTCATCGATCAGGCCCGCGTTCTGCTCGACGCCCTTCCTCAGAATGCCGCCCATGACGCCGAGCGTGCCCGAGGCCTGCTCGTCGCCGCCGAGGCCCACTTACCCCTCCGCCAGATCACCGCGGGCAAAGCCGCAGCCCGCGAAGCGTTACGCCTGCTCCGCCAATCCGCCCCCACCTCTGAGACGCAACTCGACCTTGCCCAGGCATACGTGGCCCTGGCCGAACTTGACCGCGCCGACCTCGAATATCTAAGCGCCCTTGATGCCTATCAGCTGGCAGAGCCTGTGTTCCGCACCCATCTTCAGGCAAGCCCCCAGGATCGCCGCCGCCTCAACCAATGGGCGCCGGTGGCCTTGGGCTACACCCGCATGCTGACGCTCGCGCAGCGCGAAACCCTGGCCCTGCCCCTGGCCCTCGAACTCATCCAGGCCCTGGACACCGCCCGCTCCAACGCCGCCCTGCCCACGCAGCTCACCCTCGTCCAGGCTGCCGCCATGCGTGAGGTCGCCACCAGCCGATATCCCGACGCTCAAACTCTTGACCAGACCCGACTCCTGCTCGACGCCCTCGACTTGCTCACCCCCCTGGTCAAAGCCCCCGACGCTTTGCCCGAATATCACCAGGAATACCTCGAGACGCTGCTCGCGCTCTCCCGACGATTCGAACCCAGTATCACCGCCGCCACCCAGCCCCGGGATCAACAGCAAGCCGCCCGCACCGCACTGGCCTTTCTCGAACAAGCCGACCAACACGTCCAACGCCTCACCCGGATCCGCCCCGACGACCTGACCCTCCAGCGGCTCGCTGCACGCAGCATGATGCGTCAAGCCGTCATCGAGCGCGGCCTGAGCAACTTCAACGCCGCCGCCGCTCGGCATGTCCAAAGTGTCAATGCCATGCAACAGCTCGTCGAGCAACACCCCGGCGACCCAGGCCTCCGCTACGAACTTGTCAACGTCCTCTGGCGCTACGCCTACACCCTCAGCGCCAGCCCCCCCATCCCCTCAGGCCCATCCGCGTCCACCATCTATCGCCAGATGTCCGAGCACGGCGAAACCCTTCTCGCCCTCAAGCCCAGCAACATCCAGGCCATCGCCATGGTCGCCCAGGCCTACGAAGAACGTGCCAAAGGTCTCGACCCCAGCGACCGCGACACCAAACAAGCCCTGATGCGACAGGCCAGCGAATGGTTCGGCCACGTCGCACTCCGAGAGCCCGTCGAGCCCTCAGGCTTCATGATCGAATACGTCGACAGCCTCGCCAACCTCGCTGCCTTCGCCCTCGCCGACGGCGACCTGGCGACCTACCGCAATTACCGCCAGCAGTGCATCGCGCTCCGCGAGGTCTATATCGCCAGCTATCCCCAGGCAAACCAGCCCGACGAAGCGTCGTATTTCCAGGCCGTGCTCGATGACTGGGATCGCCGCGCTGCTGAGCTTCGCGAAACGCCACCCGCCTGACGCCACTGCGTGTGCCATACTTAGGTTCCACGCTCAAATCACCCCGCCCCCATCGTTGCCCCGTCATGCCGACTGCCACCCTTGAAGACCTCGGCCACGTCGGCCTGCTCTACGCCGATCTCTCGGGTTTCTCCCAACTCGTCTATCAGTGCATCGACGACCCCGCCCGACGCGAACGCCTGGCCCTTGCCATGCAACGCCTGCTCCACCACGACGCCGACCAACACCCCGACACCCAGATCGAAGGCTACGCCGGCGACGGCTTCCTCGCCCTGTGCACCGGGCCCAAACCCGCACGACAGGCCTACCGACTCGCCGTCGATCTCCACCAACGCTTCGACGCCGACATCCGCTCGCTGCTGGGAAACCTCGGCTTCCGCGTCAACGTCTCACTGCGTACCGCCCTGCACGTCGGCCCGGTCTACCGACTCCCGCTCCACCCCCCCGCCCAAGCGGCCCCTGACACCATGCCAAGCCACGCCGCTCCGCCGCGCCGCGTCACGCTTTCCGACGCCGTGGTCGTCGCCGCCCGCATCTCCACCAGCCAGACCTGCCGCCGCTTCGGCCTCGCTGCCTCGCGTCAGGCTTTCAAACGCCTGCTCCTCGCCGGCGGTCAGGATGTCCGCGAACCCGACGAAATCATCCAGGACCGCAACCAATACCCCGAGCCCATCCCGGTCTACCGTCTCCGCGACGACGAACATCCTGCCTGACCCGCCCCGCCTCACGACCGCCTCACGACCGCCTCACGCCTCTCACGCAAACCACCGCATTCGGCCGCGTGGTCCTGAATCCTAAATTTTCAAGTCCCGCGTGTAACACCTACACCCCCGGCCTCGTCTCTTCGCGTGGAACCCACCCTACCCCTCCCCGCACCAACTGCGGGGCACACCACGCGAGGAACGACGATGTCCGCCAAACGCAACACCCTGCCGCTGATCGCAGCCGCCGCCTTCACCCTTCTGCCGCTCACCGGCTGCTCTTCCATGCCCTGGAGCAAAAAGGCTCCCCCCCCTGCCGTGAGCACTGTCAACCACACCTTTCACGGTGCGATCCGCTCGGCAGTCACTTCGATCAAAGCCGGTGAACTCGAACAGGCTGACACTGCTCTTGAGCAGGCTGTCGCCGTGGCCCGCACGCCGCAGGAACGCACCCAGGTCCGAAGCCTCCGCCTGCTGGTCGACGGCTCCAAAGCCATGTACCGCGGCGACGCCTTGGCTGCCAGCGACAAATGGAACCAGATCCCCGACCGCGACCTCCGACAACAGGTGCTCGCCAGTGCTCAGAAGGTCGGCTTCGACATGCCCAAAGCCCAAACCACCGACCCGCTCGACTCCCGCCTGACCCAGCGCTGATCCCTCAGCGACCCGCTCCACTCCACCGCCTGCCTTCCCCTGATCCCCCTCCCAAACCCACAAACACACCATGCCACACAAGCTCTCCACCCTCGCGTTGCTCACCGCCCTGGGCATGACACCCCTGGCCAGCCTCTCCGCCTCAGCCCAGTCCACCGATCAGGCCGAGCCCACCCCACCCGCCCGGACGCTCGAAGGCCCGCCCCGAACCGCCCGAGCCGCCGACCCCGACGCCCCCCCCGTCATTGAACGCCAGGGCGACGCCCAGCCCTTCGCCCAGCCCTCACTGGTTGGCTATGACTTCCGCACCGTCTTCGACCGCATGGACACCTCCGTCTCTGGCCTCCGCCGTGAGATGGGCTCCAGCTTCCAGGTCTTCACCGAAACCATTGACGAAGCGGAAGCCTTGCTCGACGAAGGCAAAACCGAGCAAGCCGTCCAGAAATGCGTCACCGCCATCAACGGCGTCCTCAAGGTTCGCGACGACGTACTCACCCCCATGTGGGAAGCCCAGTCCTACCTTCAGGGCCAGATCGGCTACGTCCGCACCCGCTTAGGCCATGCGCTTGAGGCTGGCGATGCACTGCCCCAAGGCGAAGGACTCGACCGCCAAAGCGAGACCCTGCTCAACAACCTCGCTACCAGCATCCGAGACGAACGCGACCCCGTCCGACGGCAACGACTCGTCATGCACTACACGACCTTGCGCGATATCGCCAAAGTCCGAGCCATGGCCAAGCAACTCTCGCCCAACCAGCGAAAGCTCTGGGCCAACGTGCTCCGCGTCCTCGACGAAGTCTCGCTCTCGCACCAGCAGGTCATCCTCAGCACCGAACTGCTGTTCGTGCAATTCGAAGTGACCTCGCAACGACTCGGCGACAACCTCACCCTCATGGAAACCATCAACGGGGCCCGCGATCTGCTCGGCATGGTCAACAGTGCCGGCTCCGGCGAAGGCGCCCTCGCAGCCTTCGCCCAGGACATGCAAGGTCTGCAGACCAAGCTCGGCGACTTCAACGCCACCATCGAATCCACCATCGGCGACCAGATGGGTGAACTCGACGACGCCCTCGACCAGGTCGATGCCCAGACCCGCCGACCCGTTGTGCAGCCCGGCGAAACCGCCGACCTCGACGACGAACTCGCCCGCCGCATCGGAAACCTCGACGGCGAACAAACCCCCTAAACCATCCGACCTTGGCCTGCCCCCAAACGCCGCCCCGACCCAACCAAACCTCATACCCCACACCACACCATGCACACCCTCTCCATCAAACCAAACCCTCTCGCCCGCTTCGTCACCGCCCCCGCCGCAGGCCTGACCCTCGCCCTCACGCTGGTCACCGCAGCCCCCACCTCCGCCTCCGCACAGGTCCAGCGAGACAACCCACCCCAGGTCGGCGTCGATCGCTCTGCCTCTGACGAACGCGACTTCTCCAAACTGCTCCGGCAACGCAACGCCCTGTCCCGCAAGCTCTACGACCTCGACCGCATGGCCGCACGGGAACTCGTCAAAACCCCCGACGCTGAGCCCGTCTCCCTTTACGCCCAGCAGCAGGCCGCCCAGGACGAACTGGACTACGTCAGCTTCCGCCTCCAGGTCCTCGCCATGCGACTCAATAAGCCGCTCCCCGCCGCCCCCAGTGCGCCCAACAGCGACCTCCACGGCTCGGGCGATGAGACCGACTACAAAGAAAACTTCAGCCGAGGCCGCGTCCGTGCCGTGGGTGTCATCCGCCAGCGCACGAAGGACATGCTCTCTTCCCTGAACTTTGCGGACTACACGCAGAGCTAATTCCAGAAGCTCACGTTCAACAACGTGAGCTCCTTTTTCACTCCCCCGCTTCGCACACTCCCCCGCCCCGGAGCCTTCCCAATGTTCTACCGATTTCTGGACACGGGCGGGCCGGTCATGTGGCCCCTGCTGGTCTGCTCGATCGCGCTCATCGCTTTCCTCCTCGAAAGGGCCATCACCCTGGGATTACGAAAATCCCTCGGCTCCCGACTCACCTACCGACACCTCCAGGCCCACCGAAAAGTCCTGCCCTTCTTCGTGGATGTCCCCCCTGCCCTGGGCCTCCTCGGAACCGTCGTCGGCCTGGTCCAGTCCTTCGCACTACTCGACGGCGCACCCGACGCCAGCGGTGTCGGCGCAGGCCTCGCCACCGCCTGCATCACCACCATCTTCGGACTCATCATCGCCCTCATCGCATCCTGCGCCAATTACCTGCTCGAAGCCTTCGTCCCCCCCTCCGCCCCCGTCACCCCCACCCACCCCGCCAGTCATAAAACCCCCGCCACACGCAACCCCGAGCCGACACCCAGGCCCGTACCCAAGCCGACCACCATGCCCGCCGCCAAAGCAGCCCCCGCCCGTGCCCCCATCGCACCCCCCGCCCCTTCTCCCACCCCAGCGTGATGACCAGCGTCACTTCACCAACCTCCCGCCATGATCCTCAAAAGCTTCATCGACCTGGCGTTCATCCTGCTCTGTGCAGCCATCGTGCTGCTCTCGCAGTCCGTCCAGCTCGGCAGTCTCGATGCTGCCCCCGCGGAAGTCGACGCCGGGCAGACCCAGTCCGTCCAGCCCGCTGAAGTCATCATCGTGGTGGTCGACGCAAATGCGTTGCGACATAACCAGGCCACGTTCCCCAATGCCAACGCCCTCCACGAAGCCTTGCCCCCGGACGCCAAACTCGTCCTGATCCCCGCCTCCGAAGACCTTCCGCACCACCGCGTCATGGAAGTCTGGTCGCAGCTTCAAACCCTCACCCGCGATGTCCAACTCGGCACCCGACCCACCCGCGCTACACCCCAATCGCCCTGAACACCCACCGCCCCACGAACCCCACACCGCTGCTCATTCACTTCCACCCATGCGTGCCATCACCCTTTCCATCACGTTGCTGACCTCCGCAGCCGTGCACGCCTACCTGTTCTGGCCCAGCACGCCCCAGACGCCTTCCGCACCCGCCGCTGCGCCCGTTGCCCTCCCGCCCGTCGAGCTGGTCCAACTCGATCCCGTCGCTGAAGAACCCCAACCCTCCGCACCCGAGCCCACCCCCCCCACGCCGGAGTCCGAACCCCAACCCCAAGCCCAGCCCCAGCCCCAGCCCGAAAAAGCCGCCGCGATCGACCCCGACGTCGGCCGACTCGATCGCGACATCCCCCCCGCCCAAGGCTTGCCCGAAACCCCGACCCCGACCCCCACGCCCACACCCACTCCCACACCTGCTCCCACACCAACACCCGAGGCCGAACCCAAACCTCAGCCAAGGCAAGCACCTGCTCCCACCGAGCTAGCCACGCAAACCCCTGTACCCCCAGTCACCAAACCCGAGCCGCCGCTTACCCCCGAGCCCGGCGCACAACCCAAGCCCACCCCTGAATCGCCGCCCGAACTCACTACCACACCCCGCGCCGAACCTCAGCCAAAAACCACGCCCGAACCCCAACGTGACTCTCAGGTCCAGCCGCAGCCCGAAACGCTGGCCCGCGTGGACCGATCCGCCGCACCTTCCTCAGGCGATTCCAAGTACGAGCTGGTCTCCACCTGGAGGCCAAGCGAGCTGCCCCAACTCCGACGCATCGCAGGCCTGACCGTCGCGGTGCTCGACCGCAACGACAACGTTCTCGCCGAGGTGGACCCCACCCAGCCCCAGCCCCGCCGACTCACCTACACCGGCCGATACCGAACCTTCTCCGGCAAAGGGGGCAACCCACTGACCCGCGAGCAAACCCAAGCCCTCAACCTCCAGCCCGGCGAATCCGTCGCCGTCATCATCCCCGCCCAGGTCGAAGCCGAAGCCCACGCCGAGTTCCTCGCCTTCCGCTCCCGCGAACAACGCCAAGGCCGAGACGTCCGCCAGGCAGTCTGCTACTTCGTCCTCGACGGCGACCGCGTCCGCTTCTACATCCAGGCCGCTGAATAAACCCCACGCCCCGCCCGCCCGGTCAGGGTGAAGACATTTAGTTTTTAGTAGGACGGGCTTCCAGCCAGTCTACGGCCCGAAGGGCCGTTCTTGCGTCCTGACGGGCTTTCGGTCGAAGACAGGCGGAGATGCCTGCCCTACGGACCAAGCCCTTGAAGCGGCAAATGTCTTCACCCCGCCCGCCCGGTCACCTCACCAGCCCGGTCCACGCAAGTCCAGCGTGCCCGTCGGCCACGCCACATCCGCGGGATAACGCATCACCACATCGTCGACAAACCCCTGCTGCTCGGGGTGCGTCGGGTCCACGCATGAGTTGTCCACAAGGCACGCGCCAAGTCTTTCATAAAATGGCTGAACCTTGAAAGATGTCTGAAACAAGCTCACCGAGTACCCCCCCACCCGGACCCGATCAAACGCTGCCTGCACCACCGCCTCGCCCAGGCCCCGCCCACGATGATCCGGCGAAGTCGCCACGCCCGACAACGCCAACACCGTCAAGTCACCAGACGTCGTCCCGATCACCCGGCCAAAGCTCGCCGCCTTCGCCACAATACGATCCCCCTCCCGCACCACATGCATCAACCCATCCATCGCCGTCTGCCCCGGCTCCATCCCCCAGCCTGCCTGAAGCCGATCCGCGTACTCCTCCACCGTTCGGCCCTTCGCACCAAAGACATCCAGATGCAACGCCGCCAACCCAAGCAGATCGGGACGTCCGATGCTGCCGGACCGCAGATGCTCCATAGGCTCTGTCGTTTCACGCACCCCTCCACCTTATCCAAACTCCCCTCACCAGGTCTCACGCCCCAGCCCTATCCTGCAGCCATCTCCCAGCCGTGAACGTCATGCCCTGCCCCATCATCATCCTCGGCCCAACCGCCGGCGGGAAGTCAACCCTCGCCCACCGACTCGCACTGCACCTTGCAGGTGAAATCGTGTCTGCCGACTCCATGCAGATCTACCAGCATCTCGATGCTGGCACCGCCAAGCCCACCCCCGCCGACCGACGCGAGCTTCCCTACCACCTCGTCGATCACGTCCAACCCACTCAGCGCTTCACCGTCCGCGACTGGCTGCTCGCCGCCCACCACGTCATCGCTGATATCAACGCCCGCCAAAAAACACCCATCATCGTCGGCGGAACCAATCTGTACCTCAACGCCCTGATCCACGGCCTGGTCCTCACCCCCCCCCCTGACCCCACCCTCCGCGCACGCCTCGACGCCATGACCACCGCCGAGCTTCACGCCAGGCTCACCCAAATCGACCCCGCCGCCGCCGCACGCATCGCACTGCCCGACCGCAGAAGAGCCATCCGAGCCCTCGAAGTGCACCAACTCACCGGCCAAACATTGAGCGATCAGCAAACCCAATGGCCCGCCGCCTCGAACGAGCATCCACCCCCCCAGACCCCGCCGCCCGACAGCCTCCCGCCCCTGGCCCCTTCACCAATTCTCATCGGGCTGCACTACCCGCCCGACGTCATCAACCCACGCATCAACCGCCGCGTCAAGGCCATGTTTTATCCCCATAAAGTCGAGCCCGAACTCGCCGCTCAGGTCTGTTTCAACGGCGAATCCTTGCCCCAGGAAGTGGACCGACTCCTCGCCGACAACATCCTCACCCCCGCCGCCGTTCAAGCCCGCGAAGCCCTGGGGTATAAGCAGGTCCTCGCCTGTCGGGAAGCCTCCGATGACCGGCTCCGCACCCTCGACGACGCCTACGAACGCACCAAAATCCTCACCCGCCGCTTTGCCAAGCAACAACGCACCTGGCTTAAACGCTTTACCGGCGTCCACTGGCTTGAACCTACCAACGCGGCAATCACCGATGAGATCCTCCAGCAAACCCTCCGCCTCATCAAGACGCCGCTAGCCGCTGACCCCGTCTGACCAATTCACCCGAACCTCCCTATCATGCCAACGCAGGCCTAACGTGAAACGCAGCCCATCGGCATCGTTCAAACCCCAGGCCCGCCGCCAACGCTTCGTCAGACGCTTTAACCATCCGTGAGATAACCGTTTGACGCCCGTGCCTTGACACAACCGCTTCAACCGGTTCAAGTGTTCCTCCCCCGCGTGTGGGACTCAACCCCGCGCGAACGACCCCCCGGGCCCCGCCGTACCGTTCCCACGATGGCCAAGAAGAAAGCCGCTAGTCGCAAGAAGGCATCCGCCAAAAAAGCCCCCGCGCGTAAAACCGCAGGCCGATCCCGCGCCGCCGCACCCGACGCCACCGGCAAGCATCTGGTCATCGTCGAATCGCCCACCAAAGCGAAAACCATCAACCGCTACCTCGGCCCTGACTACGTCGTCATGGCCAGTGTCGGCCACGTCCGCGACCTGCCCAAAAGTGCCCCCAAAGGCGCCAAGCGGGCCGACCACCCCGTGCCCGGCGTCGATCTCAACAACCGCTTCGAGCCCACCTATGAGGTGATGCCCGACTCGACCAAGACCGTCACCGCCCTGAAAAAAGCCGCCAAGCAGGCCAGTGATGTCTGGTTCGCGACCGACCTCGACCGTGAAGGCGAAGCCATCGCCTGGCACCTCGCGCAGGCTCTGAGCGTGCCACTCGCCCAGGCCAAACGGGTCGTCTTCAACGCCATCACCAAAGGCGACATCGAGCGTGCGTTTAATCAGCCCCGCGATATCGAGCAAAACCGCGTCGACGCCCAACAGGCCCGCCGCATCCTCGACCGCATTGTCGGCTACCAGGTCTCGCCGCTGCTGTGGAAAAAAGTCGCCGGTGGCCTCTCCGCCGGACGCGTGCAATCCGTCGCCACCCGCCTGGTCTGCGAACGCGAAGACGAACTCGACGCCTTCACCCCAGACGAATACTGGAAAATCGCCGGCGTCTTTACTCCCGATCTCACCGCCGCCCCCGACCTCGCCGACCAATGGCAGGCTTTCATCAAGCCCAACGACCACGACGCGCCGCCCACCGTTAAAGATCAAAACGCATGGCTTTCCGAAAACCGCGGAATCAAAGCTGAGCTCGTTGAGATCGAAAGCAAAAAATTCAAAGCCGACCACCGCGACGCCGCCCTCCACGCCGCCACCGCTCTGGGCTTCACGCTCCAGGATGAACAGGTCACCGAAGACCCCGAAGCCCGAGGCCCCGCCCAAACCCAGCGCGTCCTGCTTGGCCAGGTCCCCGCCGACCTCACGTTCCAGGTCACCAGACTCGAAACCAAACGCACCAAGTCCAGGCCTTCCCCGCCCTTCATCACCTCCACCCTGCAACAGCAGGCCTCGACCCGCCTGGGCTTCAACCTCAAGCGCACCATGCGCGTCGCCCAGCAACTCTACGAAGGCATCGACCTCAAAGGCCAACGCGGACAGACCGGCCTCATCACCTACATGAGGACCGACTCCACCCACCTCTCCGGCGATGCACTCTCCGCCGCGCGAGGACACATCGACCAAAAGTACGGCGACCACTACCTCCCCGAAAAGCCCAACTTCTACAAGTCCTCCAACAAAGCCGCCCAGGAAGCTCACGAGGCCATCCGACCCACCGATGTCACCATCACCCCCTCCTCAGTTCAGTCAGCCCTGTCTGACGAGCAGTTCAAACTCTACGACCTGATCTGGCGCCGCTTCGTCGCCTGCCAGATGGTCCCCGCCGAGTGGGATGCCACCACGGTGCTCATCAAGCCCGACCCCGCCAGGCACAGCCAGGCAGACTCCCTCGACGCCACCTTCAAAGCCACCGGCCGAACCCTGGTGTTTGACGGCTTCCTCCGCGTCGCAGGCATGCCCCGCACCGAAGAAGCCATCCTCCCCGCC
Organism: uncultured Phycisphaeraceae bacterium; assembly: GCA_963799465.1. Taxonomy (GTDB): domain Bacteria; phylum Planctomycetota; class Phycisphaerae; order Phycisphaerales; family Phycisphaeraceae; genus JBCCOW01. Next base: position 314,179 of record CAWCXG010000001.1, read on the forward strand.
CTCGAAACCCAGCAACCCCTGGCACCCCTGCAGATCGACCCGACGCAGCACTTCACCAGCCCGCCGCCCCGGTACACCGAAGCGAGTCTGCAGAAAAAACTTGAGGAAGAAGGCATCGGCCGACCGTCGACGTACGCCGCGATCATCGGCACCATTCAGGATCGCAAGTACGTCGAAACCGTCAGCCCCCGCGACCGCCGTCTGCGGGCCACCGACCTTGGCCGCGTCGTCACCGCCAAACTCATCGAAGCCTTCCCCGTCATCATGGACGTGGGCTACACCCGCGAGATGGAAGCGCACCTCGACGAAATCGAAGCCAACCAGGCGGACTGGCGTCAGACGCTTGAAGATTTCTACGTGCCTTTCAAAGTCAAGCTCGACACCGCGATGGAGTCCATGACCCACGCGAAAGCAGAGACCGAGCCCGCCCCTTACGACTGCCCCACCTGCAGCGCCCCGACCATGTACCGCTTCGGGAAAAACGGCAAGTTCCTTTCCTGCACCCGGTATCCCGACTGCAAATACGCCGCACCCATCGACGCCAAAGGTCGGCCGCAGGAACCCGAGCTCACCGACATTCTCTGCCCCGAGGACGGGGCCGCGATGATCAAACGCAAAGGCCGATTCGGACCTTTCCTCGCTTCACAAAACTACCCCGACGTGAAGTACATCATCAAGCTCGACCCCAAAACCGGAGCGGTCGTGCTCCCCAAAGTCCCGCCGATGGAAACCGATGTGCTTTGCCCCAAGTGCGGCGAAGACAGCCAGGCCACGCTCTACGTCCGGGACTCCAAACGAGGACTGTGGCTTTCGTGTTCGCGGTTCCCCAAGTGTCGCGGCCGGGAAGGCTTCGCCAAGCTTGACGAAGCGAAACAAAAAGAGCTTCAGGACAAGTGGGACGCCCACCTCGTGGCCAACCCGGTGCCCGAGATTCAGACCGCGTCCGGCCACACCATCGCCGCGGATGAGCAGTATCTCCCCCTCATCGCCGGCGAAGAGCCCGCCGCAGTCGGCGAAGCCTACGACGCCGACGCCGCGTGACGTGACACCCACTCCGGTCCGCCTCAAACATCAACACGAGCCACGACCGTAAGGGAGTGTCCCGGGTCGCTGCATGTCTCGAAGAAGACGCTTCCTCACGGGCGCGGCTCGTACTGAAGTCGCCATCACCGCGCAAGACCGCCAACCCCTCTACCACGAGCCACGACCGTAAGGGAGTGTCCCGGGTCACTGCATGTCTCGTAGAAGACGCTTCCTCACGGGCGCAGCTCGTACTGAAATCGCCATCACCGCGCAAGACCGCCAACCACTCCAACACGAGCCACGACCGTAACGGAGTGTTCCGGGTCGCTGCATGTCTCGAAGAAGACGCTTCCTCACGAGCGCGGCTCGCAATGATGTCATGTCGCACCTCGGCCACGTGCCAGCTGTGAAGCGACGAAAAACAAAAAGGCACAACGACGCCGCGCATCAAAAAAACCCCGCCATGAGCGGGGTTTTTAAGTGGGCCGTACAGGACTCGAACCTGTGACCTCGTCGATGTCAACGACGCGCGCTAGCCAGCTGCGCCAACGGCCCATTTTCAGTCGTACGAATGCTCAACAGCCATCCGATCGGACCGGAGAGTATAACGAAGTCGCTCAGTGGCCGTCTTTTGAATGCGCGTCGAGGATGTCCTTGGCAATGTTGGGCGGGACGGGGGCATATTTCAGGGGTTCCATGGCGTAAGACGCTCGGCCCTGAGACATGCCGCGGAGCTGGTTGGAATAGCCAAACATCTCCGAGAGCGGTGCCTCCGCAGTGATGACCCGGTTCACGCCGCGTTCCTCGTCGCCGATGATGATGGCTCGGCGGCGGTTAAGGTCGCCGGTGACGTTGCCGAAGAACTCGTCAGGGGTGGTGACCACGACCTTCATGATCGGTTCGAGCAGTTGGACACCCGCACTGCGGGCGGCGTTCTTGAACGCGATCGAGCCGGCCATTTCAAAGGCGACCTGACTGGAGTCGACATCGTGGTATTTGCCGTCGATGAGCGTGACCTTCACGTCAAGCAGGGGGTATCCTGCGAGGACGCCGGACTTCGCGGTGGCACGAGCACCCGCAGCGACCGAGGGCACATACTCTCGGGGGATCGATCCACCGACGACTTTGTTGACAAACGCCACGCCGTCCTTCCAGTCGGTGATTTCCTGCTCTTTGACTTCTTCTTCGGTGATGGGCTCGATGGTGATCGTGCAGTCGCCGAACTGGCCGCGTCCGCCGGTCTGCTTCTTGTGCACGCCTTGGGCGGTGGCTTCCTTGGAGATGGACTCCTTGTAAGCCACGCGGGGGGTGCCGACGTTGACGCCGATTTTGAGGTCGCGGGTGAGCTTGGTGGTGATGATTTCGAGGTGTAGTTCGCCCATGCCCGCGATGATGGTTTGGCCGGTCTCATCGTCGTAGTGGCTGGTGAAGGACGGGTCTTCCCGCTTGAGGTCACCCAGGGCGACGGACAATTTCTCTTTGTCGGCCGCGCTCTTGGGTTCGATGGACATGGAGATCACGGGATCCGGAAAGTCCATGCGATCCAGCACGATCGGAGCGTCGGGGTCGCAGAGCGTCTCGCCGGTGTAGCTGTTCTTGAGGCCGACCACCGCGACGATTTCGCCGGCTTTGGCGTCGTCGCGGGGGATGCGGTCTTTGGCGTGCATCTCGAAGATTCGGCTGACGATTTCGCGTTTGCCGTTATTGGTATTCAGCACGCGGGTGCCTTTGGCCATCACGCCTGAGTACACGCGGACGTAGGTCAGGTCGCCGTGCTGGTCGCTGACGATTTTGAAAACCAAGGCCGAGAAAGGTTCCGCTTCATCGCTCTTGCGTTCGAGGCGTTTCTCCGCATCGTCGGGGTCGGTACCTGCGGTCGGAGGCACTTCGGTGGGGTTGGGGAGAAACTCGACAATGGCGTCGATGAGCTTCTGCACGCCGATGTTCTGGAGCGCTGAGCCGCAGAACACCGGGAAGATTTCCCGACGCAGCACACCGCCGCGCAGGGCCATCTTGGCCTGCTCAACCGTGACCGCGTTCTCGTCTTCGAGGTAGATCTCCATCAGGTCTTCGTCGAGTTCAACGCAGGTTTCAATCAGTTCGTGTCGCTTTTCCTTGCAGTGGTCGAGCAATTCTGCAGGGATCTCCTCTTCGGTGATGGTGGTGCCCATATCGCCGCTGAAGCGGTAGGCCTTCATTTTGAAGAGGTCGATCAGCCCCGAGAACTCATCGCCTTCACCCAGGGGCAACTGCACCGCCACTGCTTTGACGCCCAGCCGTTCGTGAATGGAGTCGAAGCTGAACTTGAAATTTGCTCCGGTCTTGTCCATCTTGTTAATGAAACACACGCGGGGCACGCGGTACCGGTCCGCCTGTCGCCAGACGGTTTCGGACTGGGCCTCGACGCCTTCCTTGCCGTCAAACACGACCACCGCGCCGTCGAGCACCCGCATGGAGCGTTCGACTTCCATGGTGAAGTCAACGTGTCCGGGGGTGTCGATGAGGTTGAGGGTGTAGTCGGTGTCGTTGAACTTCCACGCACAGGTCGTCGACGCCGAGCCGATGGTGATGCCCCGCTGCTGCTCGTCGATCATGAAGTCCATGGTGGCGAGGCCTTCGTGGACTTCGCCGATCTTGTGGCTCTTGCCGGTGTAGTAGAGCACGCGTTCGGTGGTGGTCGTCTTGCCTGCATCGATGTGGGCGCAGATGCCGAAGTTACGGGTCTTGTCGAGGCGGACAGATTGTGTGGAGGTGGGGGCGGTAGCGGTGCTCATCGGTAGAGGTCCGTGCGGGGCGTACGGAAAGCTAGCCGTACGAGGGGTCAAATAAAGGGTGCGCCAATCGCGCGACGTTCGTGGTCGGACATGGTAGCAGAGTGTGCGCGGATACTGCGTTTGGGCTCCCATGGCAGCCGCAGCCTGATCATCCAGCCCCCGACCGCCGGCAGGTTTTTCAGTCCTCGTCCGTCATCGGCCGACGCAGCATCCAATACTCCCGATCAACATGCACGTCGTTGCCGCGATAGATCACCACCTCGTGACTAAAAGGCTCCCAGCCATTGGCAGCCAGTCGGCTGACCAAGTCGTCGGGGTGATTCACCTCACGGGCGTCGCCGAAAATCGAACGGGCCATTTCCCGGGGGTTGCCAGCCACGCGGTAGTCACCCCGCGGACCGTGGAAGAGGATCTGGTGGGTCGGGGCATTTTGCTTGGCGTGGACCAACTTGATGACGTCGAACCGCGTGGGAGTGGCTTTGATGACGACTTCCTGTGTCAGCGCGGCAGGTGATTCCGGCTGGGCTTGCGGACTGACCGGCGGGAAGCGTCTCACGCGGCGACTGGGTGCGGGAGCGGGAGTCTCATCGACTGAGCCGTAGCCACCGCGTGGCATATCGCTGGGGCGGTTTTGGCCCAGTGCATCGGTGTGGAAGCCCACGGCAAGCAACGCAATTGCCGCGAAAGCGATACTAAGCAAAACAGGCCAACGGAAAGTCATGAAGTTTCTCCAAGAGGGATGGGTGGGTCGCGGGATATCCGTGTTTTACGTTCTGCCAAAGCGTTTTTCGAGATCTTTAAGCGTAAGTCGCAGCGACGTGGGCCTGCCGTGGGGACAACTGGTGCTGCGTTCGATGCGTTCGCGTTCGGCAAGGAGTTCGGTCAACTCGGCGTCGGACAGAGCATCGCCCGCCTTGACCGCTGCCTTGCAGCTCATCATGTCCAGCACCACATGCAACGCCGGCTCGATCTGCGCCGCGCCCAGCGCGACGCCGTCGCGACCCGCTGCACGGGCCTCATCAAGCTCGCCCTTTTCCGCCAGGTCCAGCAGCTCGCCGACAAACGCCGCCGGATCGACCCCCCGATCAAACAGCAGCGTGGGAAACGCATGGACCGCCACTTGCCGAGGACCCATCGCGTCCACTTCCAAGCCCAGGACGGCAAGCAAAGGCTCGAGACTTTGGAGTAATCCCTGACGCTTCGCCTCCACCTCCACCACTGCGGGCATCAACAACCGCTGGCTCTCCATGGCCTTGCCTTGCCCCAGGATTCTTGCCGACAGCCGTTCAAACATGACCCTTTCGTGCAACGCATGCTGGTCGATAATCACCAGACCGTGCTCATCCTGCGTGACCACGTAGCTGTCATGCACCTGCAACACTTCGTGATGCCGCACGCCCCCGCCGATGCCGTCGCCTGACGCTCCGGATGCATTGGCCTCGAACCGCCCGCCGTCTCCAGCGTGTTCGCCCGGCTCGCGCTCCTGATCCGTGAGTTCATCCCGCACGCGTTGAATCGCCAGCCCCCGCTGTAAGGGATCCATCCGTCTGAAGTAATCGACAAACGCATCGGCCGAGGGCGAAGCTTCCTCGTCTCCCCAACGCCGGGCCGCGTCGAGCGTCAACCCTTGCGCGTCACCACCCAGCAATTGACCTCCACTCGCTTCACCCGACATTGCCCCCCAGCGACCCTGCAACAGCCCGGCACTGGGCGTGAGATCCCGGCCCAGCAAGGCCCGGCGCAGCTCGTTGAGCACCGCCGCATGGACCCGCCCGGGGTTACGAAAGCGCACCTCACTCTTCGCAGGATGCACATTCACATCCACCTCCCGCGGATCCATTTCCAACATCACCACGCAAAGCGGATACTTATCGTGCGGCATCAGCCCGCGATACGCCTCCTTGGCTGCGTGGACCAATCGGCGATCACGAATCGCCCGCCCGTTGCAGAAAAAATGCTGGTGCTTCCCCGTCGCTTTGGCCAGCGAAGGCACCCCCGCCAGGCCCCATACTTCCAGGCCGCCCGGCCCGGCTTCCCCGCGGCCCTCCCCCGCCGGCCTCGCCCCGTGAGACGAAGGATCACTCTCAAACGCGATCAGCCCTTCTTCCAGATCACGACCCAGCAGATCGATGCACCGCTCAAAACGCGTGGATCGCCGCGGCAGATCCAACGTCTGCCGACCCCCGTGCTCGACCCGAAACGCCACGCCCGGACACGCCATCGCCAGACGCTGCACCGCGTCCACACAATGCCCCGCCTCGGTGCCAGGCGTCCTTAAAAACTTACGCCGCGCCGGCGTATTGTAAAACAACTGACGCACCGAAATACACGTCCCCGGCGGACACCCCACCGGCGTCACCGGCCCGACTTCCGCCCCGTGCGCCTCCACTGCCCCGCCCGCCTCCGCACCTCCCACCCGGCTCTCGATCCGCAGCCGACTCACCGACGCGATCGACGCCAACGCTTCGCCCCGAAACCCCAGCGTCGCCACCGCCTCCAGCTCGGACGCCTCGGTGATCTTGCTCGTCGCGTGCTGCGTGAGTGCCAACAGCAACTCCTCCGACGCGATGCCCCGCCCATCATCACGCACCTCGATCCGCGATGTCCCCCCCTCCTCCAACACCACGACCACCTGCGTGGCTCCCGCGTCCAGGCTGTTCTCCACCAGCTCTTTAACCACGCTCGCCGGACGCTCAATCACCTCGCCCGCTGCGATCTGATTGATCACCAAAGCCGACAGTCGCCGAATCGTCATCCCGATAGTCTACGCCCACCAAACCACTTCCCTGCGCCTTCGCAAAGACCGCCTTGACCTTGCGGCAAATTTCGCCCAGTCCGGCATTCCCCGCTTCGACCACCGCCGCAGCGTTAGGCTTGTCGCATGTTTGAGCCCAACACCACGATCCTCTTCCAAGGCGACTCCATCACCGATGCGGGACGGGACCGAACAATCGAGTCGCAAGCAAACGTGCCCGCTGCCCTCGGCCGAGGCTATGCCTTTCTCACCGCCGCCCGCCTGCTCGCCCAGCAACCTCAACTCAACATCTTCAACCGCGGCATCAGTGGCAACCGCATCACCAATCTTCAAACCCGTTGGCACGATGATTGCCTCGCGCTCAAGCCTGATGTGCTCTCCGTGCTCATCGGTATCAATGACACCTGGCACGGCACCGCCAAAGGGACTCCCGCCAACGGCGTGCCCATCGACCGCTTCGAATCCGTCTTTTGCGAATTGATCAGTCAGGCCCGCGACGCCAACCCCGACATCACCCTGGTCATCTGTGACCCGTTCACCACCGAGTGCGGAGCGGTCACCGAGCTCGCCTTCCACCCCGATATCGATCACCGTCGCGAAGCGGTCCATCGCGTTGCCCTGCAATACGACGCCATCTTCGTGCCATTCCAACAAGTCTTTGACGACGCAGTGGCCAGGGCGGGGGATCCCAGCCTGCTCGCCGCCGACGGTGTGCATCCGACCCTCGCAGGTCACCAGGCCATGGCCGACGCCTGGCTGCACGCCGTCAACGCCGCACGCCCGTAAATCGTCACGCGCTGAACCCCACACGCATCAAACCCTGCGATTTAACTCTGCCTCAGACCCTCACCCAAATCCGCCAACGCCTCGCCGAGCAAGGCCTCGCGCCCCAGCACCGCCTGGGCCAGAACTTTCTCGTCGATCACCACCAGCTCGATCTCATCCTCCACGCCGCCAACCTCCATCCAGGCGAAGCCGTGCTTGAAGTCGGACCCGGCACCGGCGTGCTCACCGAACGTCTGCTTCACACCCAGGCCCGCGTGGTGGCCGTGGAACTTGATGCCGGCCTGCACCGACTGCTCGCCCAGGACTTCGCCCCCGCCATCAGCACCAATCAACTCACGCTCCTCCACGCCGACATCCTCAAAGACAAACACCACCTCAACCCGCAGGTCCTGGACGCGCTCAAAGCTCAATCAGCCCCCAACGCAACACCCACCGCCCAGGTTGCGACCCCAGATCAACCCAACCATTTCGCCCTTGTCGCCAACCTGCCGTACCAAATCGCATCACCGCTCCTGATCAACCTCGCGGTGGATCACCCCGAATGCCGCCGCGGGGTGGTCATGCTGCAAGCCGAGGTCGCCGACCGACTCCTCGCCACCCACGGGAAAAAAGACTTCGGCCCCCTGGCCATCCTCCTCCAGGCGGCGTTCCACGTCCGCCGCGTCGCCAAGCTCCCGCCCCAATGCTTCTGGCCACAACCCAAAGTCCACTCCGCCAGCGTCGCCTTTGAACGACGCGACCAACCCCTTGCCCCCGATCTGCCCGCCCTGGCCCGACTCTGTCAGACCCTCTTCACCAAACGCCGTAAGCAGATCGGCACCATCCTCGGCCGAGAACATCCCCTTCCCCCGGACGTCGATCCCGCCGCACGCCCCGAACAACTCAACCTCCCCCAACTCGCCGCCCTGACCGCACTCCATAACCCCCAGGCATAAAACGATGCCCCGAGCGGTTAAGCCCAAAGCGCACCGCGCTAAACTCTACCACGCCCCGCCGCCATAATTTCCAAACGCCCCTCTCCACCGAGTCCCGCCTCATGCCTTCCACCCTCGTCGCTGTGCCGGTCTATAACGAACAAAAGTACGTCATGAAGGTGATCGAAAAGATCACAAGCTTCGCCCACGACGTCCTGGTCATCGACGACGGCTCCACCGACTACACCCCCATGCTGCTCGCCATGCAGCCCGTCGATGTCATACGCCACAAAACCAATCTCGGCTACGGCCGAGCCTTGCGAGACGCCTTCCGCTGGGCCGCTACCTACGGCTACGACTGGCTCATCACCATGGACTGCGACGAGCAACACGAGCCCGAAGCCCTCCCCGAATTCTTCAAAGCCATCGCCCAGAACGACGCCGACATCATCTCCGGCTCACGCTACCTGGGCGAATGTCAATGCGGCGATCCACCCCCCGAAGACCGCCGAAAAATCAACCGCAAAATCACCGATCTGCTCAACGAACGCTTCAGCCTCGGCATCACCGACGCTTTCTGCGGCTACCGCGCCTACCGCGTCGCAGCCATTGACCACGACGCCTTCAACGTCGATGGCTACGCCATACCAATCCAGCAATGGGTCCAGGCTGCCGCGCTCGACCTCCGCGTTCACGAAGTCCCCGTCAAGCTCATCTACAACGACCCCAACCGCTCCTTCGGCGGACCCCTCGACGACCCCGAACAACGCCTCCAGCACTACCTCGAAGTCTTCGACTCCGAGCTCCAGAAATACCAAGCCAAGCTCGTGACCAACGGCCACTCCACCACGCTTCACGCCTGAGGTATCGTGCGACTCCACCTAGACCCGCCTCCGTCCCCTGCCGCTCCGTGGTCACCCCGCTCCCCTCAGGCCGCCGACCCCGCCAGCCGTGAAGCCCTGCTCCAGGCCGCGCATCAAAACGCCCACCGACTCGGCACCGCCGCCCCCGCATCGCTCGACCCCGCCCTTCCCCTGCTCGCCACCGGCCACCAGGCCTACCTCTGGCACCCCGGCATCCTCGCCAAAGACCTCGCGCTCCAGGCTGCCGCGGACCGCCTCAAAGCCCAGCCCCTCCATCTCATCGTCGATCAGGATGTTCACGATGTCTTCTCCGTCCAACACCCCCAGATCACCGACGCCCAGCTCTACGTCCAGACCACGCATCTTCAACGCTCGCGGACACGAGAAGGAAACCAAGACCCAACCCCAGCCAACACACCCACCGGCTGCCAGCCCCCCGCCGAACTGATCCCCCCGCCTTGGCCGGTCTTGCAGGAGGCCCTCACCCACGCTGAAAATGGCCTCGTAAACACCGCCAACCGCGCCGAGCAAGCGGCCGTGTTGCTCCATCACCTCAAACAGCCCTACGCCGGCAACATCCCCATCGTGTTCACCTCAGACCTCGCCACGCTGCCCGCGTTCACGCAGTTCGTCCAACGCATGACCCGCGACGCCCACGCCTGCGTCGCCGCATACAACCAAGCCGCCCGCGCGATGCCCCAGGCCGGTATCACCCCGCTGCTGCAAACCCGCGAACAGGTCGAGTTGCCGCTCTGGTCCGTCAGCTGGAATCAGCCCCGCCGGCGGGTCTACGCCGACGACCAAGGCCTCACCGATGACGCCGGCCGCGACATCGACCCCGCCTCCCTCCGCCCCCGCGCCCTCGCCCTCACCGCCTTGCTGCGAACCGCCCTGATCGACCTCTTCATCCACGGCACCGGCGGAGCCCTCTACGACCAAATCACCGAAACCTGGCTCCAAAACTGGCGCCCCAAAGAAGCCCACGGTTTACAACCGTGGGATCCCCCGCCCGCCGCCACCATGGCCGCCGCCGCCGCCGTCACCGCCGACCTCACCCTGAACATCGACGTCCCCGCCGCCACCCCCGCCGAGCTACGCCGCGCGGTGTGGCACCGACATCACCTCCCGCACAACATCGACCGTGTCCTTAACTCGCCTGATCCGCACGATCAAGCCCTCGCCGCTCGCAAGCACGCGGTCCTTGACCGCATGTCTGAAGACCGCGATCGGCAACGCCGCGCTCAGCTCTTCGCCCAGCTTCATGCGATCAATGACGAACTGGTCTCACGACATCCACGTCTGATCCAGCAGGCTGACGAGACGCTCGACACCGCTCGCAAAGGCCTGGCCAACCGTCATCTTCTCGCCAAACGCGACTGGCCTTTCTTCCTCTACCCTCCCGCGCAGCTTCACGCACTCTCCCAAGCGATACACGACGCTTTCTCATGAAACACTTCGCCCTCCTGCTGTCACTTTTCATCGCTTCGTCCACCTGGGCCCAGAACCTGCCTCCAGCCAACGTCGCCACCCGACCCGCGACCCAGCCCGCCACCGCGCCTGCAACCCACCACGCCGATGACTGGTACGCCCTGACCCTCAACGGCCAACGCGTCGGCCACGCCCACATCACTTCCAAACCCGTCCCCCAACGCCAACCCCCTGCCGTCCGCACCGGCGTCACCGTCAACATGGCCCTCAAACGCGGCGGACAGACCATCGCCGTCCGTCAACAACTCAATGTCACCGAACAACCCCTCGGCACCCTCACCCACGTGACCGCCGACCTCCAGGCCGGCGCCATGTCCGTCCGCAAAACCTACGCCTTCGACCACCACGCCAACACCGTCACCCTCACCACCACCCAGTTCGACCAAAAACTGACCACCACCAAACCCCTGCCCCCCGGCGACTGGCTCACCCCCGCACAATCCAGCCAGTACCTCCAACAGCAAATGACCGCAGGCGCCGAGCACATCGCCTACGCCATGTACTTCCCCGGCCAATCCGAAGCCGTCACCAACATTGCCCACACCCGCCACCAACGCGAAATCATCGAGACCCTCGGAAAGTCCGTGCCCGCCACCCGCTGGACCACCACCAGTTCTGAAATGCCCGGCCAACAAACCACCGACCATTTTGGCGACGACGCCACACTGCTCAAAACCTCCATGTCCATCATGGGCATGCCCCTCACCATGGTGAAAACCACCCAGGCCCTGGCCACCCTCGAAGCCGACCCGCCCGAACTCATGGCCGACACCCTCATCAAGCCTGACAAACCCATCGCCAACCCCCGCGCTCTCCGCCAGGCCACCTACCGCCTCACCCTTTCTCCCTCAAATAAACCCGCCCCCGCCAGCCCAAACCCCGCCACCACACAAACAGCCCCCACCTTCCCCCGCACCCTCACGCTTGACCTCGACGCCCCGCCCCAGCCCGTCCCCGCCGACTTCGACACCACGCCCTTCCTCGCCGCCACGTCCATGGCCAACCACCAGGACCCCGAAGTCCGCCGACTTATCGCCGAAGCCAACGCGATCTTCCTCACCCAAACCGCGCATCGAGACATGACCCACGCAAACGCCACGCGGTACAAAGCCAACGTCATCCACCGCTACGTACGCGATCACATCGAAACCAAAGACCTATCGGTCGGCATGGCCACCGCCAGCGAAGTTGCCCGCACTGCGGTCGGCGACTGCACCGAACATGCAGTACTGCTCACCGCCATGCTCCGCGGGGCAGGCATCCCCGCCCGAAGCGTCGCCGGCCTGGCCTACATCGACCAGTTCCTCGGCGAGCAAGGCGTCTTCGGATTTCACATGTGGACCCAGGCCCTCCTGCCCATCGAAGGCCATCCCACACGCCATGCCTGGGTCGACCTCGACGCCGCGCTCCCCGGCCAAGGCCCGTTGGGCGCAGACGCCGCCCGTATCCCACTTATCACCTCCACCCTCGCCGATGCCGAGCCCGAACCCCTCCTCGAACTCGTCCCGCTCATCGGCCAACTCCAAATCGAAATGCTCCCCACGCCCTGATCCCCACCACTCCCAAACGCATCACTCCAGCGTCCCGCCTTGCACCCCCGTCTCCCCTGCCCGACACTCCGGGGCCATGCGTGACATCCTCCAACAACTCGCCGCCGGCATCATCACCCCCGACCAGGCCCAGGCCCAACTCGCCCCGCTCCAACCCCTCCCCGGGGCCGACGCCACGCTCGACCACGACCGCGCCGCCCGCTGCGGAACACCCGAGGTCGTCTTCGCGGAACGCAAAACACCCGCCCAGGTCCTCGCCATCGCCCAGGCTCTCCTCGCCCGGCATCCCCACGTCCTGCTCACCCGCTGCAATCCCGATCACCTCGCTGCCCTCCAACATGCCCTGCCCGAGCACTTCCCCGACGTCGATCTCACCGCGCCACGCTCCAGCGTCATTCTGGGCACGCCTCCCGATCCCGACCCCACCTTGCCGATCGTCCCCATCGTCACCGCCGGCACCTCGGACCACGCCATCGCCGACGAGGCTGAGCTCACCTGCCAGGCCATGGCCCAGCCCACCGTCCGTATCACTGACGTCGGCGTCGCCGGCCTCCACCGACTCACCGGACACCTCCCCACCCTCCGAGACGCCCATGTCGTCATCTGCATCGCCGGCATGGAAGGGGCCCTGCCCTCCGTCGTCGCCGGACTCATCCCCGGCACCGTCATCGCCGTACCCACCAGCGTCGGCTACGGCGCAGCCTTCCAAGGCGTCGCCGCCCTGCTGGGCATGCTCACCTCCTGTGCCTCCGGCGTGGTCGTCGTCAACATCGACGCCGGCTTCTCCGCCGCATTCGCCGCCGCCCGACTCAACCGACGACCCCCATCACCCGACAAACCCTCATAGACGCACCCTCACGCCCAGATGCCCACGCTTTTCAAGCGTGCCCCCGAATCTCCCCGTGCTCATCCTCTCCGACACCCACTTCGGTAAGCCCGGCGCACCCCACCCCAGCCAGCTCAGGCCGCTGTGGCAGGATGTGGACCACCTGGTCATCAACGGCGACATCGCCGAAATCCAAATCCCAGCCCTCGCTCAAGTCGCCCATCGACACCTCGACCAGCTGCGCCAACTCTGCGAATCCGACAACGTCCAACTCACCCTCCTCTCCGGCAACCACGACGCCCAACTCAACGTTCCCCGCCATCTCTCCCTCCGCGACCAGCAAGTCTTCATCACCCACGGCGACGCCTTCCACCCCGCTGTCGCACCCTGGACCCGATACGCCCCCCGCATGCATGAGCACACCGCTGCGCTGCTCCAGGAAACGCCTCCAAACAACGTCGCGCCCCTCGACCACCGCCTCGATATCAGCCGACGCGTCAGCGTCTCCGAGTTCCACAACCGCATCATCACCCCAAGCTCCTCACTCAAACTCATCACCAAGCCCGCCGCTGTCGCCCGTGTGATCCACTACTGGAAAACCGTCCCGGACCTCGCCGCCCGATTCGCCGCCGATCACGTCCCCAACGCCCGCCTCATCATCTTCGGCCACTCCCACCGAGCCGGCCACTGGAACCGCTTCGGCCGCACCGTCTTTAACACCGGCGCCTTCCAATTCCCAGGCAAACCCCACGCCGTCCGCCTCCACCACGACCACGCCGCCCTCCACCGCCTCCGCCGCGCACCCGACCTTACCTATCACCTCGACCACACCCCCCGTCAAAGCCACCGCCTCTAAAGCTCAGATCCGCCCAACCCGCCCCCCTTAATCCTTGAGAATCTCTTCGCCCGACGCCGTCCAAAACACCAGCAGCGTCATCAACCCCAGCAACACCAGCCACAGCGGAATCGCCACCCACCGTGTCGAGCGCGCCCGATCCGTGTCCTGCCACGCCTGCTCACGAACACCCTGCAGCATCAGGATCACCACCCCCGCCAGGTTCACGCTCACCAACGTCACCCCCACCGTCAAACCCGCCCGACCCATCAGGTCCCATCGGCCCACCCCCATCAGCAATCCCATCACCGCCAAAGGCGGCACCAACGCCACCGCCACCATCACCCCGATCAGGTTGGCCGCAACACCCGTCGTCACCGCCACCGCGCCCGCCGCACCCGCCGCCAACGCCACCGCCAGATCAAGCGTCGTCGGCGAAAGCCGAGGCCGAATCTGATTGTTTCCCAGATCAACCGACCATGCTTCGTTGACCGTCGAACCCCAACCAATCAACGCCGCCACACTCACCGCAATCATTGACCCAACCATCACCGACAAAAACGATCGACCCACCATCTTCAAGTCCCCAATGGTCGTCCCCAAAGCCATCGACATGTTCGGCTGAAGCAGTGGCGCAATCACCATGGCTCCAATCACCGTCGCCGCGCTGTCCTTAATCAGACCCGCCGTCGCCACCACCGCCGCCAGGAAATTCATCACCAGATACACCCGCGTGATCCTGCTCCCGGGAATCAACGCATCCAACAACTCGTCGCGACTGATCCGGGCACGCGTCATCTTCAATGACCGCCCACTGAGTTCGCTGTCGTCAGCCTCCGTAGGGTCCTCCACCTCGGACGCCTCATGGTCAGGCCGAGGGTCCACCGCGTTCAGCTCCACCACCCCGACCCGATACCCCTCCATCTCTCCAAAGGCTTCCCGCAGTTTGTCCATCGCCGCCTCGACCTGCTCGCCGTGCAGCGTCACGCGGTAGACCAACACCTCACGCCCTTCCAGGCAGTGACTGTCGAACACCTCCATCTGCTCAAAAAAACCGTCCAGACGATCCCGGACCCCCGTATCCCGCAAAGTCACTTCAATTCGTCGCCACGCCATTCGTCAAGCCTACCTCAACCCCCACCAATAAATCCGTGCTGCTCATTGAACCAAAAGGCCGCCCACCCCTTCCACCACGATCTCCCCCCCCCGCCCACCCCCCGCCCGACACGCCGCTTACCCCGCCAACTCCTTCGCAAACGCCTCCGCCGCCCGCTCCACCGCACCCTGCCAGTCGTCTTTGCCTTGCCTTTCGTAGGCATAGATCACCGAACGCGACGCCGTGACCAGTGCTCCGCTGCCGTCCTCTTTCTGACACGCCCGCACCGCCTCCACACCCCCGCCTTGCGCGCCAAAACCAGGCACCAAAAACCACTGTTCGGGGTACCGTGCCCGCAGTGCCAACGCCTCCTCAGGACGCGTGGCCCCCACCACCGCCCCCATCACGCTATAGCCCGACGCACCCACGTACCCCTTGCCCAGCCCCGCCAACATATCCCCCACCGCCTCCACCACCCGCCGACCATCCGCCAACGCCAGGCCCTGCACCGCATCGCCCCCCGGATTGCTCGTCCGCAGCAACGCGAACAGCCCCGCACCCACCTCCCACGCCTTGCTCACCATCGGCTCCAGCGCATCGGTCCCCAAATACGGATTCACCGTCAACGCATCCGCCGCCGCCCCCCGAAGCCCACCGCTTCCCGCTGCGGGATCCCCCCCCAAGCCCCCCCCCACACCCACACCCTCCACCCCACGCCGCTCCAAAAAAGCCGCCGCGTAATGCCCCGCAGAGATCCCGATATCCCCCCGCTTCGCATCCGCCACCACCAGCAACCCCGCCGCGTGCGCTGCCTCTACCACCCGCTCATACACCGCCACCCCCGCCGAACCAAACCGCTCAAAGCACGCCAGCTGTGGCTTCACCACCCCCACATGGTCCCGCACCGCCTCCACCACGCCCACACAAAACGCCTCCACCCGCGATAACGCTGACCCCGTCAACCCAACCGGCAACCGCGCCAGCACCGGATCAATCCCCACGCACCCACAACCCCGCGCCCGCACCACATCCTCCAGGCGATCAAAAAAAGGCTCCATCTCAAAAGCCTACAAAACCCGCCAAACGCCCACCCCGCCCATCGTCCCGCACGCCATCCAGCGCCCTCACCGCCGCACCAAACCCACAAACACCACCCCGCCCACCAACGCTGTCACCACCCCCACCGGAAGCAGCCCCACCCCACCGAGCAAACTCACCGCCGACGCCGCCGTATCCGCCCACACCATCAGCCCCGCACCGCACAACGCCCCCGCCGGTACCAACCGCCGGTGACCAGGCCCCACCACCCGCCGACCCAGGTGTGCCGCGATCAGCCCCACAAACGCGATCGGCCCCGACAACGCCACCGCCCCCGCCGCCAATACCCCGCCCCATCCATACAACCCCGCCCGCAGCCCACCAAGCTCCACCCCAAGCGACGCCGCCTCACCCTCCGACAGCGTCGCCGCGTCCAACAACCGACCCCGCGCCCAAAGCCACCATCCCCCCACTCCCGTCAAAAACGCCACCCCGCCCAAACGCCAACCCGACGCCCCCTCGTCCAGATACCCCGCCATCCACGCCGCCAGGTCCGAACGCAGCGACTCCCCCGCCATCACATTCATCGCCATCACCACCGCCCCGAACACCGCCGCCAACACCACCCCCACCAACAACAACCGCACCGGATCCACCAGCCCACCCCGGCCACCCCAACCCTTCCACCCACCACCACCCGCCACCCACACCACCCCCATCGCCCCAACCGCCCCCACCATCGCCCCAATCCAAGGCCCACCCAACCCCCAACTCCACCACACCCCTGCCACACCCCCACCAACACCCGCCAACCACTGCCCAAGCCACACCTGGCCCACCACCCCCGCCGCCGCGCCACTGCTCACCCCCAGAACGTAAGGCTCCGCCAACGCATTGCGCAGCAACGCCTGCAACGCCACCCCCGACAGCCCAAGCCCACTGCCCACCACCAGCCCCACCGCCGCCCGCCACCCCCGTAGACCCAACACATACTCCGCCTCCCGCCCCCCGCCCCCCGGCAAGCCCCACCCGCTACCCCCCACCAGCAGACGGCCCAACACCCCAAGCATCACAACCAGCACCATCACCCACCACCGCCACGTCATCGCTCCCCCCCTGCTGCCCGCCCCACGCGAACCCCACGCAACACCCCCCAAAGCCCCTCCGCCGTCTCCACCACGCACCCCGCCGGCAACGTCACCCGCGCATCACCACACACCACCACCCGCACCGCTTCGCCGCCCGGCAAACCCTCCCACAACGCTGCCGCCCAATGCCCCTCCCCCGCCTCTTCAAATCGAACCGCTCCCGCCCCAACCCCGCCCCCCGGCTCCAGCACCACCACCACCTCCGCTCCAAGCCCCACCAACCCCTCCCGTTCGATCACCGGCGCCGCCCCGCCAAAACTCAACGCCGCATTTTGCCCTCCCGCCAACCACACCAATTCATCGAACACCGCCCCGGTCCCCACCGCACGTACCCCGCCGCCCGCCTGGCCAATCACCACCAACACCCCCACCCGCCCACCTTCCCCCGAGGCGATCTCCGTACCCGCCGCCGCCACCACCCCCAGCCGCTCCCTCAGCTCCGCCACCCGCGCCGCCGCCGACGCCTCCCGCCCAATAAGTCGCCCCACCTCCAGAATTAAGCCCTCCACCTCCGCCACGTTCGACGGATACCCCAGCCCCACCACCGCCACCCCCCGCGACGAAAGCCGATGCAGTGCCGACGGGATGCCCAGGCTCGGCGACTCCAACGCTAGCACATGCGTCGGCCAAACCGCCGCAATCCCCTCCACCTCCCCTCCATCCACCACCCGCACTCCACCGCCTGCTCCCCCCTCCCCCCCCGCCGTCAACACCGCGTCGTGCCGCGTCACCCCCACCACCCAATCTCCCGCCCCCAACTCCACCATCACCTGCGTCAGCGACGGCGCCAGACTTACCACCCGCACCCCCGCCTCCTGCTCCTGCTCCAGTTCCGCTCCCCCACAACCCAACCCCCACCACAACCCAACCCCAATGAATCCGAAACACAACCCCCAGCCAAAGCCCCGCTTCACAACGCCTCCCAGCCCACCCCGTCCGCCGCCCGTCTCAGCAGCAGATACACCCACGTCGCCGCCGTCGCCCCGTATCCCACCACCATCGCCAGCACCACCACGCCCGCCGCCTGTTCCCACCACGCCACCAGCCCCAGGACCGCAGGCTCCGCTTCGCTCACCCCCGCCAACCAACGCACCGCACCAAGCGTCAACCCCAGCACCGCCCCAAGCCCCGCGTAAAACACCAGCCCAACCCCCAACGCCGCCCCGCCATACACCGCCGTCACCAACGGATGAAACAGCACGTAGTGATACACCCGCGACACCACATCAAACCCGTCCGTGTCCTCCACCGCAAGCCCCGGATACAGCAACAGCCCCCCCGCTGCCAACCCCAACAACATCACCACCCCCACCAACCCCACCACGATCAATACCCCATACCCCACGCCCCCCACCCACGCCAGCCCCGGCACCCGAAACGCCAACCCAAGCCCCATCACCACCAGCCCCATCACCCCCGCGATCACCATCGGACCCGCCACCATCATCAACAACGACAGCCACCGCCGACGCATCCAGCCCCACCCTGAACCATCGTTCCCGCCTGCCTCCGTCACCGCCACTCCCGACGCTCCCGACGCTCCCGACGCTCCCGACACTCCCGAAGCTCCCGACCCTTCCAACACTTCCGCCACCCCCACCCTCGGCCCCTCCTCCCGCCCCTCCTCCCGCCCCACCTCTCGCCCCACAATTCGCCCCACGCCAAGCCTCCCTGCCACCAACCCAAACAACCACCCGCCAAACACCACCCACACCCCCAAACACCACACCACAAGCGTCAGCCCCGCTCCGATCCGCCGCCATCGGCCCGACGCCGCCACGCCCTGCTCACGCCCCAGCCCCGCCTCCCAGCCCCCAGCCCAAGCCCCCAGGCCCCGCCACCAGTCGCCCTCCACCAGCCCCGCGTAAACCCCCACGCCCCACGCCGCGTCGATCCCTCGACCCCCCAGCATCCACACCACCAGACCCAGCAGCGACACCGCCACCACCTTCAACCCAAACCCGCCCCGCACCGCTTCCACCACCCGCAGCACCGGCAGGACCTCAAACCAGTCCACCCCTTCCACGTGTGTTCGATAGGTCTGGCGACGCATAGCTTCAAGAGTCTACGAACTTCAATCACATCCCCCACACCACCCGACCAAGCCACTCACCCCTCGCCAAACCGCGCCCGCAGCGCCGCTTCGATCTGGTCCGCCGTCGAGGCATAGGTCGCCAGGTCCCGACCGATCGGGTCTGCAATATCCGCCCCTTCGTCCAGCCGATGCACCTTCGCCGACAGATGCGGCGCCATCGCCAGCACCATCGACCGGTGGGCCGCCGTCATCGTGTACACCACATCCGCCTCGTGCAATAAATCCAATGTCACCGGCCGGGCCCGATGCTTCGAGATATCAAGCCCACGCTCCGACAAAACCTCCACCGCCTCCTCGCTCACCATCATCCCCGACATCGCCGTCACCCCCGCCGACACCACCCGCACCCCCACCGACGCCAGTGACCTCTCGGCCACCCCCCGCGACGCCGCCAACACCCGCTCCGCCAGACCCTCGGCCATGGGGCTGCGACACGTATTCCCCGTACACACCAGCAACACCGTGTACCGCTGCACCTTCTCCACCATCCGCGCCTCCAACACCCCCTCCCGGACCACCTCAAGCCGCGGATAACGATCCCCTGGCCAAAGCCGCACCACCGTCGATCCCCGCCCATACCGCGACCGCCCCCCATCCACCACCAGATCCACCCGCTCGCCCATCCCCGCCGCCGCCGTCGCCGCATCCACCGCCGCCCGCCCGTCAAGCCCCGTCGCCGCCGCCGCTGCCACCACCCGCCCCCCCGCCGACCCCAGCACCGCCGACGCCACCCCATCATCAGGACACCGCACACTCACCACCCCACCATCCCCCCCCACCTGCCCCACCACCGCCCCAGCCACCAATCCCATCACCTCTGCCCGCGCCCCCCCGCCCTCCACCATCACCGTCACAGGCCCAGGCATCAACCGACGCATCAACCGCATCCCCTCCACATCCCCCGCTTCCAGAAAAGCCTCCACCTCACCCACCGTCCCCACGTGAGCCGTAAACACCCCATCCCCCGAACCCGTCACCGACCGCAGCCGATCCACCGCCCGTGCATCATCCGCCAACGCTGCGACCCCGTACACCGTCTCGGTCGGAAAGACAACCAGTCCGCCCGACGTCAGCACCGCCCCAGCCCGCTCACGGACCACCGCCAAATCATCGCTCGTCAAAACCTCAGCCATCATGCCCCACACCATAGCTGCCACCCGGCAACGCCTCTTCAGATCCATCGAGATCAACCACGCCCCTTAGGTCTCACACCGCAGCAGCCTCCAGCCCCGGCTTTCGTGAGATAATAAACAGCCACCCCCCAGGCACAATCGTCCAGACGGATCACTACGCAAACTCAGTGCATCAGCAGAATTGCAATGAATGATTGAAACGTTGCGTCAAGCCCACGTGAAATCCCGTTAACTACAAAGAACGCGATAGAGTTGAATTGCATGTCTTTGTTGCTTCGATCACCCGATCATGCGACTACAAAGAAATATACAATTTTACGACGATCAAAACTTCACTTGTCTGACGCTGCGACATCCTCGTCCGGCGTCTCGCTCAGGTAACGCACATCATCAAGATAAAATGTCACCGCATCACCTTGTCCGGCGACGGTCCAGAACAGGCCGGTCTTAATGCGTGAAAGATCCTTGTTACTTAGCTCGAATCGATAGGCCTTCCACTCCGCCGTGAGCGTCACCTCACGCTCCGCTTTGGCGGTGTCGGGATACACCGCGTCCTCGCCCAGCACGCCCAGGCCAAGCTTCACCACTTCCCCGCCTTTCGCGCCCTGCGCCCAGACTTCCAGGTGCGTCGCGCCAGTCAAGTCGTGGCCTCCCGCTTTATCGCCCCAGTCATTGACCGGGTGTTGCCAGACCACGCCGCCCCAGCCGTCCGCCTTCGTGTACGTCACCCGCGTCGCAGTCTTGCCGGTACGCGGATTGTCCTGCGAACCCGCATCCATCTGAATCGCATCGGTATCCCCCATATACCCCGAAGGCGTCCAGGGTGCCTGCCCCAGATCATCGCCTAACACCGTCAACGGCAAAACCGCTTTCGCAGCCGGGACAGCCGATCCCCCTTCGCCGCCCCCGCCCTGGGCGTCGAGATACGCAATGTCGTCCAGATAGAACGTCACCGGCTTACCCTGGCCCGAAAGCGACCAATAGAACCCCGACTTGATACAGCTCATATCCCGTCCACCCACCGGCAACGTGATCTGCTGCCACTCGGAAGTCAGCGTCACCTCCCGCTTCGCCCGGCCCGAGTCCGGAAAAGGCTTGTCCGCGCCAATCAACCCAAACCCAAAAGTCACCACCTCACCACCCTGTGCCCCACGCACCCAAAAGCTCAACGCCTCCGCACCGCTCAAGTCATAGCCGCCCGCTCGGTCGCCCCAGTCATCCGCCGGGCTCTGCCACACCACCCCACCCCATTCGCCCGCATTGCCAAACGTCACCTTCAAACTCGTCGCACCTGTGTGCGGATCCTCAACCGACGTGGGATCCATCTTAATCGACGCATGATCGCCCATATAACCCGAAGGCACGTAAGGCACCGTGTCGCTCTGATCGCTGTACACCGCCAGCGGCAGATTCACATGCCCGCCACCGGCCGCATCCGCCTTGCCCCCGACCTTGAGTGGAACGTTGGCCACCGCGCCGCCGCCCGCGCCATCGGTCACAAACGCAAACAGGCGGTACAGCCCCGGACGGTCCGGCATCGTCACCGTCACACCCTCGACAGTTGCCTCACCAATCGCCTCGGGAAACGTCGGCGGCACCGGCCGAGCATCACCCATCGTCGCAAAATCCTTCATCTCCTGATACAGCACCCACCGCACCACCGGCGTCTGACCTTCAGGGTCCCGCGCCGCCAGCCGCGCTTCGACCTCGCCGCCGGGTTCGACCACCGAGCTGCCCACCACCGTCAAGGCACTGACCTGCGGGCAAAGATTGTCAGCCGGCGAGCCGGTCCATGCCAGGGTCATCGCATCGACCGCAGCAGTCTTTGTCCCATCTAGCAAAAACATCCCAAACCAGGTCGCCGTGGATTCCTGCTTAAACCCCCACGTGAAGGCATAGGAGCCCAGACACAGCGGGTCCGCTGCAAGAATGTCATAAGCCTTCTTATAAACTTCGCCTTTCTGCGTGCTCGTGAGTTCCACCGGAACGCCCCACGCATTACCGCTCTGCTCCCATGTCCCCGGCGGGCCAAACTCCGCGACGATGTAAGGCTTGTCCACGCCGCCCGCTCGATACCTCTCGGGCATCGACATCACCCCGGCATAGGTGTTGATCCCCACAATGTCGACCGCCGGGCAGTAGTCACCGATCGACTCCAACCGGTCCCCGCCGACCTCAGCGATCACGGTCATCGTGGGATGATTCGGATCAACTTCCTGAATCATCGCTGCAATATCGTTGACCGCTTTCCACATTTTTGGATCGGTGGTCGCAGCGTACTGCTCCATCTCATTGCCCACGCCCCAAAGCAGCAAGGCCGGATGGTCTTTGTACTTCATGACTGCCGCCCTGGCATCGTCAAGTTGCTTTTTCACCTGAGCCGGGTCGCTGTAATCAAAGCCATGTCGCGGATGCCCCAGCCAAATCCCCACCGCAACCTTCAAGCCCAGCTCCTGGGCTTCATCAAGCTGGACCTGAGTTTGCTCATCCACACCCCAGGTCCGAAATGAGTTCCCACCCGCGTTGGCAAGCAGTGCCTTGTCAGCACTTCCGCCCGCCCCTTTGATCGGGAAAGCCTTGCCGTCCACCGTTAATTGCCAACGGTCGTTGGCCTGTGTGACCTCGACTTTCGACGGGGCAGCATGCCCAACGCCAGCAAAAAACAATGCCAGTACAAGGCAACTCATCACAGGGGTAAAGCGGGAAAACATCGTATTCATCAGCGAAAATTCCTGAAATAGCAATAGCCTAAGAAGATTTAGAGAAAGCGAAAACGCAGCTCAATACTCGGTCGCGAGGTTTTCCTGCAGCACCGTGCCGATGGGGTTTGAAGCGCTGTGTCCATCGATGTACGCAGCATTGCCCGAGTTATCGCTGGAGTGACGGAAGCGATACAGATAGCCATTGGTGGTAATACCGTCAATGTTCTCTGCTTGCGTAATCGCCAACGGCGTTCGACGCGTCGCCGCATTAAAGAATGGCCCCATATAAGGCCCGCTGTACGTTGGCCCCGACGTGCCCGCCCCACTGTTCTGCGCGGCGTCGCTGACCAGAATCACGTCCGAGCTGCGTTTGATATCGGAAATATTCACCGTATCCAAAGCGGTCATCAGATTGACCATCGCCAGCGGATTCGCACTGTAAGACAGCCGTTTCTGCCCAGGGGCGGGTTCAAGCGTGCTGTCCGGGCAAAGATAAAACGAGGTGGTCTGATCGCCCGTGACCTCCATATATTCTTCAAGATAATCCGTGAAGTACTTCGCATCACCCACGCCCCCGCCAGGCAGCGGATCGTCCAGGACCCCGCCAAACGCAGCCGGCAGATTGTCTTTATTCGATGATGCAAAAGCGTTCGTGGCGATGGCGACCTGATGCATTCGGCTCAGGCAGGTGGAGTTGCGTGCCGCCGCTCGCGCCGCCGACAACGCGGGCAGCAGGATACCAATTAACAAAGCGATGATTGAAATTACCACCAGTAATTCAATAAGCGTAAAACCGCGACGGGTGTGAGACATGACATGCTCCAGACAAGAAGTCTTCGTGGGATAAAGTGATGCGCGAAAGGCATCAAGGGCCGTTGAGCCCTTGACGCCAAAACCGAAGCCAATCAGTGAGCGCGGCGACGTCGCCCGCCGAGCACCGCCAACCCGCCGAGGCCGAACAGAAGCGCCGAGGCCGGCTCAGGAATCGCCGAGACTGCGGTGTTGACCTGCACATCATCGATTTCAAGAATCGACACGCTGCCCGAAACCGCACCGGTGACGGCCGCAAACTGCAGCGTCACCCCGCCGGACACGTCAGGCCCAAGCGTGGTATCAAAGCTGTAAAACTGCCAGACCGTGTCCGAAGCGGGGAACAGCGGAGCCCCGCCCAGAAGTTCGCTTTTCGAGACGCCCCCGCCGTCGAGTTCCGAGAACAGCTCGGCAAAATGAACCCCGCCGTTGGCCGCTGACCCGCGGGCATAAAACGAGACCGTGATGTCGGCATTGGGTGTCAGCAAGCCCGCCGCGAGGTTGGCCTGCTTGGCAATCACCGCCGAGCCGCCATCGTTGGTGTTGGTGAACTTGCCGTTGAAGTTGCCCTCTTGGGGACTGGAACTTTCCAGCGTGAACAGTGCGGGATCAAAATTACTCCAGCCCGCGAGCGAAGCCGCCTCGAAGTCGCCGTTGACCGCGACGTCCGCCGCAAGAGCCTGTCCCGCAGCAAGCGAACCTGCCAGTGTGAGCGCCGTCGCGATGGGTTTCATAGTAAGCATGATGTAATTCTCCAAAGATGAGGTGTGGCAGTAATAACTGCAAAAAAAGAAAACGAAACGTCTTGAAACTAAAACTTGTGATCCAGAAAATCAGCTCAGGGGGTCATGCACGCGAGGTGTTACATACAACCGTCAGACCAGGCAATGCGCTATTGTTCATTGGCGTAATACTCCTTGATAACATATGAAACACCGAGCATTTTCATCCCGTCACCCAGAGGACGGGGGCAAATCTGAAACGTGAGAGGTCGATTGGTGAACTTCGAACCACGTTGGCATCGCGATCTGGACCGGTTTTTTTCGACCTTCCTGATCGAGTAACGCATGTAAAGCATCGAATGCCTGACGGCCCATTAAGTTGGCGTCCTGGCACACACAAGTCAGTTGAGGCCAGACGGTAAAGCGTGTCTCCCCATCATCAAAGCCCACGATGGACAAGTCCTTAGGGACTTCAATGTCTTCTGCCCGCGCTTCATTCATCATGCCCGCTGCCGAAGCGGGGTCGACGACGAAAACTGCCGTAGGCCGAGGCCTCATCGTCAGCAACCGCCGCAACGCCTGCGTGCCGCCGATCCGGTGGGCCGGCGAGCGGATGATCAGCCGCTCATCAAAACACAGACCCGCTTCCGCCAACGCTGCCGAATATCCCTCAATCCGATCGCGATGATCCGAATCATCCACCACATTGGTAACCACCGCGATATGCCGATGTCCTAATTCAATGAGATGACGTACCGCATCGGTGCTGGTTGCCTTAGAGTCTGAATAGATATAACTGACCGCCGCGTGATCGAAACGGTCTCCAACGACAACTGAAGGAAATCCCTCTTCCGCAATGTCTTCGCATACGTTGCGTGTTCGCAAATCCGTCCGCAGTACTGCACCGCGGATCCCTTTACGAATAAACATTTGCGACCAACTTTCCTGAGGCTGCCGGGCCCGGTTGGCATCCAGCACCATCAGGTCATAGTCATAAGCCTGCATCCCCACGCTCATGCCTTGCATCAGCGCCGCATCAAACGGCGAGCCCAGCGAAGGATCCCCCGTATAGAGAAACGCGATATTAGTCGTCGATTTTCGGCCGACGCTGTGGGTATACCGGGCGTCATTGGCCACCGAGAGCACTTTGTTGCGTGCCTCCACGCTCACTTTCGGATGATTGTTGAGCACCCGGGAGACCGTGGCGGTGGAGACACCCGCATCTTTGGCAATTTGTCGGACGGTAGACATGACGTGAAACTCGTTTGATAAATGTTGCTGTAACAGTTACATCATAGCCGATTCATTTTCCCTGTCAAGCAGCACATGACCCCGCCAGACAAATTTTCAGCAAAACCCTATCCCGTAACGCGGATTGCCGGTGTCAGGAAACCCCGCAAAGCCTGCAGCGGACCCACCCAGACAGTGGTCTTCGCTTTTGCGGTCTGTGCCTGTCGAGCTGTCTCACGCTTTGCTCCATGAATCGGGCGGGACATCCGCTCCCGCGTCCCCCTGACCAACGCCCTATCCCTCAGGCTCCACCTGCGTCGCCACGGCACGCAAGTACCCATCCAGATACCGCTCAACGAAAAGCGACACCCCCTTGGCAGTTAACGCGTGATCGCTGCCCCAGATGCACACCCGCAGGTCGGTGAAATCCGGATCCACCTGGATCAACACCTTAGGCTCAGCGGCCCCCGGCTTCACCTCTTCGGGCAACTGCGTCGCCAGGTACCGCGACAACGCATTGACCCCCGGGCCCCCGATGCACACCGTCGGCCGAGCCTGAAGATCGCCGTGATTCAAATACCACAAGTCACTGCACACCACCGGCTCCACCGGCGAACGCAGCGACGCTTCATGCCGCGTGACCCACGCCCGGACCCGGTCATGCAACCCATACGCCAAAGGCCGATCCGCAATCTCCGCTCGAAGCGTGGCCCCCACCACAATCAATAATTTCCCATCAAGCTCCACATCAACCCCGCGTCCGTAGGTGAACGTCAACCCGCCATGCGTTGGTCGCGCTGTTCACACGCTCGCCCCGCTCTCACGCAGCATCACCGCCAGCAATCCCCGTTGAGCGTGCAACCGGTTGTGTGCCTGATCCCACACCCGGCTTCGAGACCCATCAATGACCCCATCGGTGATCTCCACCCCACGATACGCCGGCAAACAATGCAACACGATCCCGTGGTCCGCCAGACTTGCCACCATGGCCTCATCAATTCGATAAGGCTCAAACCGCTTCAGACGTTCCGCCTTTTCGTCCTCCTGCCCCATCGACACAAACGTGTCCGCATACACCACATCCGCCCCTTCCACCACGCCCGTATCCTGCGTCTGCATCACAGCCCGTCCCCCGACCTCCACCGCGTGCGACCCTGCGTCACCCCACTCCGCATTCAACCGCTCTACGTACGCCCCCTCGAGCCAATGCTCCTCAGGCCCAGCAAGCGTGAACCGCACGCCCAGCTTCACACACGCTGCCGCCAGTGATCGCGCCACGTTATTCCCGTCCCCCACAAACACCACGTGCCGACCCGCCAGATCTTCCCCAAACGCATCCCGCATCGTCATCACATCCGCCAACGCCTGGGCCGGGTGCGCACGGTCCGACAACATGTTCACAATCTGCAACCCCCCACCCCGACCCCAACCCCCACCCTCAGACCCACCCTCAAGCCCCGCCTCCATCAAGGCATCCCCTGCTGCAGCCATCTCCACCAGCGTCGCGTGCTCAAACACCCGCGCCGCCACCACGTCCACCATCCCCGCCAGCACCCGTGCCACGTCCGCCGGCGACTCCCGATGACCCAGCCCCACCTCGTGCTGACCCAGCACCACCGTCGTCCCGCCCAACTGCTTCATCGCCAGCTCAAAGCTCACCCGGGTCCGCAGCGAAGGCTTCTCAAACAGCATCGCCATTGCCCGCCCCATCCCCACATCAGCCCCCTCATCAGCCCCCACTCGAGACCCAGCACCAGCCCCCCGACCCGCCACGTCACCCGCATGCCCACGCCACATCTTCCGCAGCGACACGCCCACCGCCAGCACCTGCTCCAGCTCAGCCCGCGACAACGCTTCAATCTCCAGAAAATGTCGCATCACACCAACCTGCCTTCCTCATCAAGCTTCAAGCACACCCGCCGTCCCGAGCCGTCCTATTCCACGATTTCCGTACCAATCCCTTCGTCCGTATACACCTCAAGCAGCAGCGCGTGCGGGATCCGTCCGTCAATGATGTGCACCTTGCGAACCCCCCCGCTCAACGCGGTAAAACTCGCCTCAACCTTGGGCAACATGCCTTCCGCAATCACGCCCTGCTCAACCAGCGCCTCAATCTCCTCCCGCGACAAATGCCGGGCCAGGCTGTCCGCCGCCGCGCTGGTCCGCACCCCATGCGTATCGCTCACCAGCACCAGCTTTTCCGCCCGCAGCGCCGCCGCCACATGACCCGCCACGCTGTCCGCATTGATATTCAGCTTGCCGCCCGCGCGGTCCCGCGCAATCGGTGCAATCACCGGCACCTTGCCCGCGCCCAGCACCGCTTCCAACACCTCCGCGTTCACCGACGACACCGCCCCCACCAGCCCGATATCAATCCGCCGACCCCCCTCACCGTCCAGCTGCAACCGATCCCCAAACACCACGCACGATGACAGCGAGTGCAACCCCACCGACCCCAACCCCTCATCTTCAATCATCGCCCGCACCTGCCGATTGATCTGATCCACCAGCACATGCTCCGCAATCGCCAGCGTCCGCTCATCGGTATACCGCCGGCCCTGCACAAACTGCGCCTCAAACCCCGCCGATCGCATCGCCTGCGAAATCGCCTTGCCCCCCCCGTGCACCACCACGGGCCGAACCCCCACCGTCCGCAAAAAACACACATCATTCACCAACCCGCGAAGCGCCCCCGCATCATCCATCACCGACCCGCCCAGCTTCACCACCACCGTCCGCCCCGCGAAGTGCCGGATGTACTTCCCCGCCTCCACCAACGCCGCCGCCTTGTCAATCGCTTCCTGCACCTGCGTGATCTCCGCTTCAACGAAAAAAGAAGGAAACCGCGCATCCTACCCCAACAACGCTTCCTTCACCCGAGCCACCACCCCGTCCACCCCGTCCACCGCACCGCCATCCAGTTGGCCCACCCGATGCGCCTCCCCAACCTCCACAGCGTCCCCCGCCTCTAAAGGCACCCAGCTGCGACACCCCCGATACGCTTCCCGATCTTCGAGCTCCACCGACTCCGCAAACGCAAACGTCCGCAACACCACCGCATACAAAGGCCGGTCCGGCTTGTACCCAAACCGCATGTCAATCTGACCCGATGTCCACGCATGCAAATCGTCAAGCCGATCAAACCGCTCCCGACCCCCCGCCGCCACCCCAGGCACCGCCACAATCCCCGCCACCTCCGCCCACCCCCGAATCCACACCCGCCCCTCAGGCCCCAAAGGCAACGCCTCCTCCACCAGCCCAGGCTTCACCCAGTCCAGCCGCTCATGCTCCACCGCTGGATACAGCAAAAACCGCTCGTGCTCCAAACAAAACCGCCCAGGCCCTTCCCGCTCAAACACCCCCCCCTTCCGCAGCACCAGCGACACCCGCCCCTGCACCAGCAGATCACACACCACCGCCCATTCTTTCAATCCCACGTCCAGCCGCATCACATCCGCTCCACCACATCGATACCCAGCAACCCAAGCCCCACCGACAACACCCGACCCGTCAGCGCACACAACGCCAGCCGCTCCGCCCGCGTCACCGCATCCTCCGCTTTGAGCACCGGACACTGCTCATAAAACCGGTGAAACAGCGTCGCTACCTCATACAGATACGTACACCAGCGGTGCGGCTCAAGCGTCTGCGCCACCGACTCCAACGCCCCGCCAAACGCCACCAGCTTCAACACCAGCGCCCGCTCCGCGTCCGCACTCACCGTCACCGTTTCGCCAACGCTGACAACCGCTTCCCCATCGCTCATCTCCGCAACCTTGCGAAAAATCGACTGCACCCGTGTGTACGAATACATCAGATACGGCGCGGTATTCCCCTCCATCGCCAGCATTCGATCCCAGTCAAAGACGTAGTCCTTCACCCGGTCGTTTGACAGGTCCGCATACTTCACCGCCCCGATCCCCACCGCCCGCGCCACCGACTTCCGCTCCTCGGCTGGCAGGTCCGGATTCTTCGCAGCCACCACCGCTTCCGCCCGCTCCACCGCTTCGTTCAGCACCTCAATCAGTTTCACCGCCCCGCCTTCACGCGTCTTGAAAGGCTTACGGCCAGGCCCCAGCACCGTCCCAAACGCCACGTGCTCCACCTTCACACCGCCCCCGTCCAACCAGCCCGCCCGCGCCGCAGCATCAAACACCTTGTGAAAATGGTCCCGCTGCCGCGCGTCCACCACATACACCCCACGCGTCATCCCCAGTTCCTCCGCCCGGTACTTCACCGCCGCCAAGTCCGTCGTGGCATATCCATACCCCCCGTCCGACTTCCGCACAATCAAAGGCGTCCCCCCACCACCACCATCACCGCCACCTTCAGCCTCGCCGTCACCGTCACCGTCGCGGCCGACTTCCTCCGCATCTCCCTGCTCAAACACGCACAACGCGCCGTCGCTCACCCGTGCGATCCCCTGCGCCTCCAACGCCGCGCACACCCCAGGCAGCATCGCGTTGTAAAAACTCTCCGGCCGAAGATCATCGTCCGTCAACAACACCCCCAGCTGACCAAACACCGCATTCATGTGCCGAATCGATTCCGCGATCAAAGCCCCCCACACCCGCCTCGCCTCAGCCTCCCCCGCCTGCAACGCCACCACCCGCGCTCGCACCGCTTCGCAAACGCTGCGTCCGCATCGTCCCGCCGCTTCGCCTCCTGATAAAGAGCATTCAAATCGCCGATCTGAAAGTCTGCCCCCGCCTCGCCCACGCCCGTGTCAATCAAGTGCTCCAAAAGCATCCCGAACTGCGTACCCCAGTCCCCAATGTGATTCTGCGCAATCACCGTGTCCCCTCGAAAACGAAGCACCCGCACAATCGCATCCCCAATCACCGTCGACCGCAGATGACCAATATGCATCTCCTTCGCCAGGTTTGGCCCCGCATAATCCACCACCACCACATCCCCCCCACCGCCACCACCAGCACCCTCACCCTCACCACTCCCACCCCCTCGAAGCCCACCGCTTCCAGCGGTGCGTCCCCCCCCAACCGCACCCCTCAACCCCAACACCCCCGCCAACACCCCCGCCGCCGCCACCAACGTCTCCCCCGTCAACCACAGATTGATAAACCCAGGCCCCGCCACCTCCACCTTCTCAATTCCCACCGCCCCCGCGTCCCCCGGATCACCGCTCCGCAACGCCCCCGCCACCGCGTCCGCCACCTCCCGAGGCTTCATCCCCAGCCGCTTGCCCAGCGACATCGCCAGATTCGATTGAAAGTCCCCAAACCGCGCCTCCCCCGTCGGCCGAACCAACATGTCCGCACCCGACAACCCCGCCAAGACCTCCGCACCCCCACCCCCACCCTCACCCACACCCACACCCCCAAGCGAATCCCGCACCGCCCCGAGCAACACCACTTCCAACTGTCCCTGCAAATCCATCATCCCCGCATCCTAACGCACCCCCAAACCCGCACGCAGCCCCCCTTGTAGCAGCCAAAGCGTCCAACCATAGCCCACATACCCGGCCCCCTGGCACAACCTAAAGCAGCCTCCCAACCGACACCCCATCCAACACCACTGGACAACCGTCTGTTGATTAACGCGGTGCTCTTCGTGCTCAAAACAGACATCCCCTGGGAGGACCTGCCCGAACGCTCCGTGAAGCCCAACAGCTTCATTCAATGCTAAATGCGAACCACGTAGCAAGGCATTTTCTGACGGGTCCACATCATTTTGTAAGTATCCAGTTAATTTCTTGCGGTTCGATTATTCGATCGTTATAACGCAAGTCCACTTCTTTTCCAGGGGGCCGATGCTTCGATTCACGAGCTTTCGAGTTGACTCGGTCTGCGGAAATCGCGGTCCGTCACACGCATCCAAGTCTCCGCACATTTTTCACTTTCTCTCTTCCGGGAGCAACTCATGCCACGCTATGTGGATTGGCTTCGCCGTCAGGCGGAGCGTGTTATCGCGCGCTCACGTCGTCTTAATGCGCTGAGCTTCGCTTACCAACGGAGTGGTGATTGGCGGCCGGCGCCGCTCGAACCGCTTGAGCAGCGGACCCTGCTTTCGGGAACGCTGGAAGACGGCCTTCAGAGTTGGTGGAAGCTTGACGAGGCGTCGGGCACGCTTGCGATGGACAGCGTTGGGTCACACGACGCGATCCTGCTGAACGGGGCTGCATTCGATCCCGCTGGTGGGCAAGTGGATGGAACTGTCAGGTTCGACGGTTCTAACGACCGAGCCGAGGTCGGCGACGTGCTCGATCCCGTAACGGGGGATTACACGGTCAGCCTCTGGTTCAAACGCCCCACGGGGGGAGCTGCAAGCGGTGATCAACACCTGATTTCCAAAGGCAATCGCTATTCGACGCGCGAAGGCTGGTCGATCAACATTGCCGGCTCGACTCAGGAAATCCGGCTGCGGGTCAACTCCAGCGACGACAGCTCCGAGCGTGCGTCCACCGAGATCGACCTGCCTCAGGACGACCAGTGGCACCACTTGAGCATGGTGGTAGATCGCACGGCTGGACAGGTCTTTGGCTACCTTGATGGCAGCAACGTTGGCTGGCGCTCGGGTGGCGGTGGTCCATCGTCTTCAAACCTCAGCAGCGTGACTGCGATCGACACCGATGATCCGCTGAGCTTTGGTGCTGTACGAGATGGTGCGAGTTCCTACTACGCGTTTGATGGCCTGCTCGACGACGTACGTATTTACGACCGAGCTCTCAGTGCAGGCGAGGCGTATTCGTTGGTGCATCCGCCTCAACTCAACGCCGGACTGCTGGCCCACTACCAACTTGACGAGTCCTCCGGACCGGTCTCGGCAGACAGTGCGGGCGGTAATGATCTGACGCTCATCGGCGGCGCCGCGTTGTCCCCATCGAACGGGCGTGTGGCGGGCTCGATTGAGTTCGATGGTGTTGATGATCGTGCCGAAGCGGGAGACGTACTCGATCCCCAGGCTGGCAGCTACAGCGTCAGCCTTTGGTTTAAGCGGCCTCAAGGGGGAAGCCTATCCAGCGACCAAGTATTGATCTCGAAGGGGAACCGCTTTTCAACCCGTGAAGGCTGGTCGATCAATTTCTCCGACCAGACGCAAGAAGTCCGTTTCCTGATCAACTCCAGCGACGACAGCTCGCAGCGCGCTTCGACGGAAGTGGATGTACCAACGGATGACCAGTGGCATCACTTAGTGGTGATTATTGATCGCGGTGAAAATGTCGTCCGAGGTTATCTTGACGGCGATACATCCATCTGGCGTTCCGGTGGTGGCGGGCCATCGAGTTGGAGCCTTGGGAGCGTCACCGACATCGACACCGACGATCCTCTTACGGTGGGTGCGGTGCGAGATGGCAGCAATGCCTACATGCCCTTCGAAGGACTTGTCGATGAAGTCCGAATTTACGAGCGTGTGCTCACGGAAGTTGAGGTTGGCCTGCTGGGCGATCCACAGGCCCCAGTCTCATCGACCGACAGCGATGGTGACGGTCTTACCGATGATCAGGAAGCAGTACTGGGAACCGACCCGTTCAACGCGGATACCGATGGCGACATTTTTGACGACGGTTTCGAAGTCACGTATCACAACACCCAAGCAGGTTTCTTTAATCCGCTCATCGCAGACGATCCTGGCGATGACTACGACGGTGACCGCCTGTTCAATCTCGACGAGTATCAGGTGTATGGCACGAACGCTGCGGTCAACCTCGATACGGATCAAGACATCCTGGGAGACGACTGGGAAACCGTCTTTGGACTCGACCCGAGCGTGGTGAACGGCTCCTACAACGGTGAAACGGCCAGCTATCAAGACAGCGACAACGACGGTTTACATGACCTGCACGAGTACATGTACGGCGGTGATCCGCTCAAGGCAGATACCGATAGCGACGGCGTCAATGACGCTGACGAATTCGTGGCCGGCACAGGCATCGGATTGTCGGTCTACGGCGGCGATGTCGATCCCGTCACCGACGAAACCCTGGTGCCGCTGTGGGTCACCGTCGGTGACTGGAGCCCCAGTGAGTCGGAGATGTGGCGGATCAAAATCGGTGACACGCCGTGGCAGTATGCACTCAGCCGCACCGACACGATCCCGCAGCGTCGCATGCTTGCACCGGGCGAGTACACCGTACAAGTCGATTACATCGGTTCGACGGATCCAGGCGGAAGCGTCCAATATGACTACCGAGCCGTCATTCGCGAAGACGACGACACGCCGTGGAGCAGCACGGACAACTTTCTCTCAGGCGAGAGCTACCACACTACCGACCCTCAAGGACTGATCCAGGTCCGCCAGAGACGGTAGCGGCGTCGATTCAACCGATGGCAAAACCGCAATTCTGAGGGTGAATCCTATCACGCTCACGACATTCACGGTCACTGATCAGTCAACCGGATTGTCCGCAGACGATGCTCAGCCGTTCCTGATTCTTCCCACTCGGCAGACCACGACGTCGCTTGAACTTTCTGCTCAATGGACACCAAGCTTTCGAAGCGGTGAGGATTTCAAATGGGCGTTAGTAACCGATGACGGCGGAACGCTCTTGCAAACCGGTGACTTCAGTGCGGCCGCTATCGCACAGATACCACCCGACACGTCGGGCACATTCTGGCTTTATGCAGGATTTGACCGGGACGGTGACGGCGACATTGTTCAGGACGCCGAGTACACGCATTATGGCACGATTGCCGTGGGCGCCGCGGCGATCGACGTTGATGTCGACAGCGATAACACCAATGGCTATGCGTTGCCCGATGGCAGTACGATCGAAGATCGCATCGAGTCCACCGCGGGCTCGGTGGGCAAGGTGTTGTTTGTCGATGATGCCCGGGTGCCGGTCGTGCTTAAGGCACCCTGGCCTTTGACGGTCGACAGTGCGGACGTGCGGATCACCTACAACGCCGCGGCGGTCGGTGACGACAGCACGGGGGCCTTGCGACTGTGGACCGATGCAACGGGCGGTAGTGTTGTCGGCAGCGGAGTCCACAGTGCCGCCATGCTCGGCCTGAGTGACCAGCAGCGTTCGGTCGTGCTTTGGGTCGAGGGCGTGAACACCACGGCTGGCGGCGCGGCGAGTCTTTTGATCGAATTCGATGAAGACGGCGTGGCGGGACCGGCCAATTACGAATTCAGCGACGAGGTGTTCCTAACGGTTCGCCCTGCCGACCAGGCCCCGGCTCGGGGTGGGGTCGATCTGCAGGTTGCGGGTGTGGCCCAGAGCACCGAGCACCACATCGGCGGTTTCATTGCGCTCAATCGCGACCATGATGAGGGCAACACCGATCCTAACGGCCGACCCTTGGCCGACCATGAAATCGACGCCGCCGCCGGCCACCGCATCGTCGCCAACGATGACGAGCTGCTCGACGCCACGCTGGACCTGCAGGGTGACGGTGGCGTATGGCGTCTGCACTACGGCGAGCAGGTCGAAACCTGGATGGAAGTCGACGACCAGCCCGGCGTGTACCAGCGCATCATTCGCGGTCAGGATTACGCCTTCGACGAAGCCGGGCAGGTGCAGCTCAAGATCGAGGCGCTCGGTGGGTCCAGCAGCTTACGACTGATCGAATTGGTGGCTGAGGTCGAGCCGACTGGCGGTGTGTTGTCACACGACACCGTGGTGTTGACCGCGATCGGCATCGACCTGGACATCGACGCCGACGATGACGATGGCAAGGATCGGCCGGAGTTGGATCGTGAAGAGGACGATCTCGAAGACCACGCCGATCAACCGGGCAAAGCGCTGGTGGTCGGGGCATCCGGCCTCACCCCGCTGGTGCTGTACGTGTCGGCACCCGGCGACGTGGTGAACACCTCGACCATCACGCTGAGCTATGACGCATCAGACCCTTCAGAATCCACCCCCACGTCAAGCCTGCGTATTTATTCTCACAATGACCGCACCGGATACCTCGCGCCGGGAACGTATGACGCCAACGCGCTAGGCCTGGGGCCCAACCAGAGCGAGATCACCCTGTGGGTGGAAGCGGTCGACTTCGCCGCGACCGATGCCGAGCGTGTGATTGAGGTGTCCATCGACTCGGATGGAGCCGGCGCGAGCGGCGTGGTGGCGACCGACCGTATCCACGTGACCCCCGTGGCGGCGGCGGCATCTGGCGACGTCACCGGCTATGTGTGGAATGACCTCGACGCCGACGCGGTACGCGATGCCGAGCTTGAACTGGTACCCGGCAACCCGCCTGACGCGGTCTACATTATTGATGTTTCAGGCAGCACGATTGAGAACCATTACCGCGGCACGCAGGTCGGCGACGTCAATCTGGACGGCCTGGCGAACACCGTGCTCGACGGTGAACTGCAGGCGTTTCTCGACCTGACGGGTTCATTGATCGACGCCGGCCTGGGCAGCCAGACCGAGGTCGGCATTGTGGTGTTTGCGCGCGGGCCGCTGTGGTCGATGCCGACCCCGACCTGCAAGGCTTACAGCTCACCGCAGCCCTGGGCAGCATCGGGGACAGCCCGATCATGGACGTACTCAGCTCAATTCAATATGCCTTCAATGGCGTGGGGGGCACGACGAACTTCGGGGCCGCGCTCGCGGAAGCGGTCGATGTCGCCCAGGCGCTTTCGGGCAACGGCAACGCGACCACGGCACTGTTCGTGTCCGATGGCTACCCCTACCCCGACGATCGGCCGTCGTCCTACCTCGGCCACGCCGCGGCACTCGAAGACGCCTACCGCGTAAACCTGCGAGCGTTCGGCGCTGGGCTTGGGGCCAGCCTCTATCACCTCCAACAGATCGATCCCCGGGCGGAAATTTTCACAACAGTCGATCCGCTACTCGCAGCCTTCGGACAGTTGCAGGGTGGTGAGGTGTACACCGAGCCCGGATTGGCGGGCTGGCGGGTCTTTGCGGACCTCAATCAGGACGGCCTGTGGTCGACCGGCGAACCTTTCGACATCTCCGAAGAAGACGGCAGCTACAACGTGTCCCTGGCTCCCGGTCAAGCCACGATCCGCGTTGAAGCCCTGCCCGGGTGGGCACCGACCGCCCCGTCCTCCACCCCCGCCACGCATGGGTACGACGTGACGGTGATCGACGGCCAGGAGATCGCCGAACAGCACTTCGGGCTGGCGCTCAGTCCGCAGGTTGATCTCGATGTGGACACTGACAACAACAACGGGTTCGGCACTCCGGATCGCAGCGCCGCAGAAGATGCCGACGAAGCCGACGCCACCCTCCCCGGCAAGCTGATCGCCACGAACGCCGGTGACGTTGACGGCGACGGGGTCACAGACTGGCTCGATGGTTTTGATGGTGATGGTGTGACCAGCGCTGACGACGCGCTGACCGGGGTGCAATTCACTCCTGTCGTACTCGATCTCGGTGGCCTGTCCGACATTGATGCCGCATCGATTCGCATCAACTACAACCACTCGGCCCCCTCCAACGTGGCCAACCCCGGGCACTTCCGGCTATGGACCAAGGACGCTGCCGAAGCGCGGACCCTTGCAGACTTCATCGATCCGGACCTGACGTACTCCGCTGCAGACCTCGGCGCCAGCGCCGGGTCTCCCGTCGTCACGCTCTACGCCGAGGCGGTTGCGGCCACCACCTCGGCCAACCAACGCTCGGTTCGGGTGACCATCGATCTCGACGGCTCCGGCCCGCTGTCCACCCAGCTCTCCGACACGGTTTACCTCACCGCAACCGGCGAAAGCGCGACGGCGGGTTCGCTCACCGCGACCCTCGGCGGCCCGAGCAACCTCAGCCCCGGCAGCGATGCGACCTATATCGTCACCGTCACAACCCCCGACGGGGCTTTTGTTTCCGATGCGGACGTGGTCTGGTCGGTAACGCGCAACGGCCAGCCCTACGCGCCTCCCGGCAGCAGCAACTCCGACACGCTTGCGCTGACTGGGCTACCCGCGGGTGTGTATGCCGTGCAGGCGCTGGTGACCGGCAGCACTGGGGCTGAAGGCTTGGCAGTCGCAGGGCTGCACGTCTTCGAAAGCTCCCGTGTCTACCCCACGCTGTCCGGTCCGGCGACCAGTGTCGCAGGCGAGACCTACACGCTGACACTGGACGGTTCCGAGTTTTCCCAAGCGCCGGCTCAGTGGCAAATCGACTGGGGTGATGGGTTTGCCGACACGCTCGGCGGGTCCGCCAGCACGGCCTCGCACGTGTTCGATACGGGCGGTGGGTACCACGTGGTGACCGCTCAGGCTCAGGTGAACGGCGAGTGGTTGTATGCCGAGCCGGTCGTGGTCAGGGTTGACCACGCGGTGCCGAACATCGGGCTCACGCTCAGCAGCAATGCACTGGAAGTCGGTGAATCCCTGACACTCACGCTGGACGACGTCGCAGCGGTGGGCGGTCGATACTGGCTGGTCGACTGGGGTGACGGCACGGTGCAGCAACTTCCCATCAGTGCAAGTAGTGTCGCGCACACATACTGGACTGCGGTGGACGGCGAGGTGTGGGTGCGCTGGGTCGGTGAATCCGTGCCGCAGGACACCACCGCGATGGTCACCGTGACGGACACGGTGTCGGCGGCCCGGGCTGATCGCTACGCCATACGTGCGGACGAAACCCTGCACGCTGTGCTAACCCAGCAGGGCGTACTCGCGAATGATGCCACTCCCGATGCTGCCGGGGCGTCGTGGTCAGTGACGCCTCTGCCGCAGAGTGGTCAGTCGGTCACCACCGAAACCGACGGCGGACTGACCGTCGCCACCGAGTCCGGGTCCGTCACCCTCTACGCCGACGGCACGTTTCGCTACACCCCGGGCGCGGGCTTCGTGGGCACCGACACATTTGCGTATGAAGTCAATGACGGCAACGGGGCGGTCGATCAAGCGAATGTCACGCTGAACGTTCGGCCGGCACTGAGTAACTCGGCTCCGCTTGCGGCGAACCTGAACATCACCGGCGCTTATGGCTCACCGGTTGAAATCGACGCCTTCAGTCAAGGCCTCATTCGTCAGAGCGTCGATCCCGACGGCGACCTGCTAGCGATTGATTCGTCCTCGATTATCACCGGCAACGGCTCGCTCATCGTCTTGGCCAACGGCACGTGGCGGTACACCCCGGGTGCCGGTGACGAGTCGGCACGCATCGCGTTCACGATCACCGACGGTGCAGCAACCGACATCGGCTACATCGATGTCACCTTCCGCAACATTGCCCCGATTCTCACGCCGTTGAACTTCACGGTCATCGCCGGCGACACACTCAACGTAGCCGTCGAAGCTGGATTGCTGGTCGCAGCCTCTGACAGCGACGCGAACGCCCTTTCCATCGTTGGCATCCAAAGCGGGCAAACGCAACTGCGCTACTCCACGCAGGGCCAGGAGGTCCAACTCAATGCAGATGGATCATTTACCTACGCGTCCGATTTTGCCTTTGAGGGAGAGGACCGCTTCACCTATACCCTCACCGACGGTGCCGACCAGGTCACCGGTTCGGTGATCTTCAACGTGGTCAACCCCACCGCTTTGGCGTTGGATGATGCGTACGAGGTCCGCGCCGGCCAGACGCTCACAATCATTGCTGAGGAAGGCCTGCTGATCAACGATCTGGACGCGGGCCAGACGCTTGCGGCAATCAACAATCCTGCCGGCATCACCGCGCTTCACGGGATGGTCAGTGTGGAGGCCGACGGCGCGTTTTCGTACACGCCGACCACCGACTTTGTCGGAGCGGATTACTTCGTCTACGTACTGCTTGACGGGTCCGGCGAGAGCAACCAGGCCGTAGTGCGGATCGAGGTGGTCAGTGAAGCGCCGATCGGTATCGATGACAGCTACCGCGTCGATCAAGCGGATACGTTGACCGTCAATAGTGCCCGGGGCCTGCTCGCCAACGATTCGGCGTATGAGGCCGGCACGCCCCTCACGGTTTCCCTGGTTGATACGCCGGAGGACGGCAACCTCACGCTGGCCAGCGACGGCAGTTTTGAGTATGCCGCCCCAGCCGACTACGTGGGTGAAGTCACCTTCACCTATGTCGTCAGCGACGGCGTTGAAACCTCCGAACCCGTGGGGGTCACGATCTTCGTGAGCAGCGCCGGTGCAGTGGCCGTCAGCGACATCTACGACGTGTCCCACGGCCAAACGCTTACGCCGATCCTCGCCGAGGGCCTCTTGGCAAACGACCTCGGCGATGCAGATCTGTTACAGGTCGCCGACCCGGGTTCGATCCAAGCCCAACATGGGTCGTTGAGCGTTCTCGCGGACGGAACCTTCTCCTACACGCCCAACGCTGGCTTTGTCGGCACTGAAACGTTTGAATACACGATCACGAACGGCGCGGAAACCAGCTACATCGCCACGGTGTCGGTGCTGGTGACCAACAACACGCCGACCGCAGCGAACCAGTCGTTCCAGGCCACGCAGGGCACGGACCTCTCCGCCTTGCTGGTGGCCTCGGACACCGATCCCACGGACGCCGCCGCGCTGACCTTCACCCTCATTTCGAATCCGGCTTACGGCCAGATCGTGCTGTCTACTGACGGCAGCTTTGTCTACACGCCCAATACCGACCTCGACGTGCCTGACCGGTTCGTCTTCGAGGTCACCGACACCTTAGGACAATCGGCGGTCGGCGTCGTACGGATTGATGTCGCCGCGAGCAACGCCGCTCCCACCGTCTCGGCGGTCAACCTCACGCTGCACCCCGACGACGTGCTGAACGTCAACCTCGCTGCATACGTCGACGACGACGACCCCGTCGGCCTGACCTTCACCCTCGCGTCACCGCCGAGCGCCGGCACCGCTCAGATCGACACGGACGGCCGGGCCACCGTCACCCCCGCGCGCAGGGGGCCACGTCGTTTACCGTGGATGTGACTGATACCCTCGGGGCCACAACGCCGCTGACGGTCAATCTCACGGTTGGCAACACCGCGCCTCAGCCGCAGAGCGACACATACACCACCTTCGAAGACCAGCCGCTCGACGTGTCCGCAACGACCGGCGTCCTCGCCAATGACACCGACGACTACCGGGCTGGCTTGCTTGCGGCGACCTCCACCACCACATTCGCCACCGCCCAGAGCGGCACCGTGACCCTCAGGCCAGACGGGTCGTTCAGCTACACCCCCGCCGTCGGCTTTACGGGCAGTGACACGTTCACCTACACGCCAACCGACAGCTACGCGACCGCCGGCACCACCACGGTCAGCATCACCGTCGTCGACCCCGTCGTCACCCCCATCATCACCCGCAGCGAAAGCTATGAGGCCCACCAGGGCGAAGACCTGGTCGTCAGTGAGGCCAACGGGCTGCTGAGCAACGACGTTGGCACCTCCGGTTCGCTTACCCTCGTGACCGGCTCAGTGTCGGCAACCCACGGCAGCATCGCCAACGTCAGCTCGGCCGGCTCGTTCACCTACAAGCCGTTGGCCGGTCACCTCGGCTTCGACACGATGACCTACCTGGTCACCGACGGGAATCAAACCGTCACGGTGAACGCCAGCGTGGCGGTCACCAACCGCTCCCCCGTAGCCGTCGCCGATACCTTCATGATGGTCGCCTCGCCCGATGGGAGCGATACCGCAACCCTGCCGTTCGCGATTCTCGAAAACGACTACGACGCGGACGGCGACACATTGACGCTCGAGACCGCCAACGGCTTGGCCTTCAACGGCAGCCCCCTCACAATGAACAAACCCGGCGAGGGCACGTTCCGGATCGAGGTCGACCAGACTGTCCGCTTCACACCTGACGCTGGCTTTGTCGGCAGTTCCTCGATTAACTACACCGTATGGGACGGTGCACAGTCGTCCACTGGCAGCATTGTGGTGCAGGTCACAAACGAGCGACCGCAGGGTTACGGGGACCGCTACCGCTTCCACCACACCGAAACCGGCGGTGCCAGCCCCACCCCAATCACCGTCTCCGACGGCCTCAGGCTGACCGACTTCGACAGCAATCATCACGAATACGTGGCGGTGTTGCGCGACGCCAGCACCGGCGACATCTCGTCGAGCGGCACCACCAGCACCGCCCAGGGGGGCACTGTCGCACTGCAGCCCGACGGCAGCTTCACCTACACCGCCCCCATCCGCTTCATCGGCAACGACAGCTTCAGCTACGCGGCCTATGACGGGATCAACGACATCGCATCCAGCGACTGGCGCACCGTCGCGATTGAGGTGTGGAACAACAAGCCCGTCGCAGTACCGGACCGGTTCACCTACCAGCGCGACTTCAGTCAAAGCCCCTCGGCCCTGACCGGCACGCTCACCGACAACGACGTGCTGCTCAACGATTCCGGCAGCGATCCGCAACCCAACAAGGCCTTCCTGCTGCAACGCAACGCAGTCACCGGTGAGGTCAACCAGGTGCAGACCCTGACCACCGACAATGGTGCACAAGTCACGGTGCAGGACGACGGCAGCTTCACCTACACGCCCAGTGCGGGGTTCCAGTACAGCGATGGCGTCGGCCGAACCAAGCCCAACTCAGTGGGTGAAGATTCGTTCCAGTACGTGCTCCGCGACGAGGTCGAAGCCAGCGACCCGGTCACCGTCGAGATCGATATCGTCAACACCACGCCCGAGG
This sequence comes from uncultured Phycisphaeraceae bacterium, assembly GCA_963799465.1. Taxonomy (GTDB): domain Bacteria; phylum Planctomycetota; class Phycisphaerae; order Phycisphaerales; family Phycisphaeraceae; genus JBCCOW01. The sequence continues at coordinate 356,458 of CAWCXG010000001.1, forward strand.
CGGCTGACGACCACGTGTTGATCAATCAGCAAGACGACTGGCGGGTGATCACGGGCGACGTGAGCGTCAACGATTTCGATCCCGAGGGCGATGACCTGACCTTCGACGCCGTGGGAACGTTCGTCAACGGCAAGGTGCAGACGGCCTACGGCGAGGTCGAAATGACCGCCGACGGTTCGTTCACCTACACCGTCACCCAGGCCTTCCAAGGGACCGACGCGTTCGTCTATCGCATCTCCGACGGGGTCGTACGCACCAAGAGCCAGGCCTTCGGCAAGGTGACACTGCAATTCGTCGGAAACCAGGTGCAACCGAGTGCCGACTTCTTCTATGCGCAGGCCTACGGCGAGAACAGCACCACTACCCCCCTTGAGAAAAACGTCGGCGAAAATGACTGGCACAAGCAGGGCCTGACCGTGAAGTACGCGTTGGTCTCTGGTCCCCAGCACGCCGAAGTGTTCAGCGGACTCAGCGACACGGGCGATTTCGTCTACAAGCCCAAGGCAGACTTCACCAACGTTGATCGCTTCACCTATCGGATGCTGCATGTGGTCGAGCACGGCGGCTCGGGCGAATCGACGGTGTTATTTGCCAGCGAGCCTGTCGAAGTCACAATCCAGGTGCTCCCACCGCAGCTGACGACAATCGACGACTACATCGACGTGCCATTGGGTTCGACCACGCCGCTGGAGATCAAAGAGAACGACCTGTCGAACGGCACCGTGGTGCTGGAGTCGCTCGTCGGCGCTTCGGGCTTGGGCACCTCGATTCAGACCCAGGCCGGGGGCACCGCCAAGATCACGAGCAACGGTAAGGTGGACTACCAGCCGCCCGCTCCGGACTCATTAGGCCAGGTTTACATCGGGGTCGATAGCTTCAGCTACATCGCGTCGGTTGATGGTCTTGACGCGTCTGAGCAGAACGGCAGCGTGACGCTCTTCGTCGGCGGCAACAAGATCAATGTGGTAAATCCCCAGCCACAAGCCGTCACGGAGGGCACACCGCTCGAACTTGACGCCGGTGAGTTCTTCAACAATCTCGTGGTCGGGAACGTACCGGGCGCGCAGATCGAGGTGGTTCAGCAGTCCTACTACGGCTCATTTGAAACCGACACCGTCGATGGCAATGCGATCTACCGGTACACCGTGGAGTCGCCGCTGCGTCATAACGTCACCGACGCCGTCACGCTGCGGGTCACCAGCTCTTACAGCAGCGAGGTACGATCCAGCCGAGACGTTCGTTTGTTCTTCGATATCACCGCCCTGGTGGATTTGCAGGACGACCAGGCCGCGACGGTCAAAGGTCAGGCAGTGACCATCGACGTGGTTGCCAACGATGAGCGGGCGACCGATCAGGCCCCGCTTCCAGAGATCGTTGACGCACCGACCCACGGCACGGCCGAGGTTGTCAACGGCCAGATCAGGTACACCCCCAACGACAACTATGTCGGTGCCGACGCGTTGACCTACAAAATCGCTGGCCAGTCCTCGCCCAATCAGGCGCAGGTCCGTATCGAAGTCAGTGACGCCGACATCCACGGCCTCGAAGTTGAAGACACCACAATTCAACTGAACATCATCGACTCTTACTCCTACTACGACCAGGCCTACTGGGGTGGAATCGCCGGCTGGTACTCCGGAACGTTCGACCTCAGCGTGACCGACGCCGACCACCCCGGACAGATAAACGTCGTAAAGCAGGCGCGGGTGTCCTCGCAAGGCCAGCACGGCGAGGGGTACGTTTACGCCGACCGGCATGGACAGTTGCACGTGTCCTACGTGCTGCTCGATTCCGACGGCGATTCCGATACGGTCCCACAAGTCACCAGCGATTCATTCGAGGTGGAGTTATTCGACGAGACGTTCCGCCGTACCACCACCACCGTGGCGGTACAGATCGACGCGCCGCCCAACGCAACGCCCACCACTCCGGCACCGCCAACCTACCCCGGCACCCAAGGCGACGAGGACGCAACCCAGACCGCAAGTCGCCGTAACCCAGCGACATGGAACACCCCGACCCAGTCCTTCTCCGTCAGCGTCCACAGCAACAACGTGGCCGTCGAAGCCACGCGAAGTGGCAACACGATCACGCTGAACAAACTCGACAATTCGCAAAACGCCTCGGTGACCGTCACGCGGACCGGCGAAAACCAGAGCTCACTCAAAGTCGTCTGGGCTGACGCGACTGACAGCGACAGCCTAAGCATCCACAACTACGGCGACATCAACAGTCTCGACTTCGATGGCGACTTGAGGTTGAACACCCACGACGGTGCCGATCTCGCCGGAAACTTCAAGGGCAAAACGCTCACAGTCAATGCCGGGGCCGACCTGTCCGGCAGCTACGAGGCCACCAACGGAGTGCTTCGCGTCGGGGCGGAGGGTGATGTGAGTGGCGATTACAAAGCCAGCGCGGATGTCTCTCTGGGCGTTAGGTATTCCGGAGAGATCCGCGACATCAACGGCGTCACCGTGGACGCAGGCGGCACGGCTGTGGTCCACGGATCGGGTGATGTCACCGCGACGGTGAATGCCGACGTCATCCAGTCTGTCCACGGCGGTAAAAGCCTGAGCGGGAATTACACCGCGTCCTCCTATATCGGCAGCCTGACGAGCCAAGGGCACTTACGCGGCACCTATGAAGCTGAACTGGGCAGTATCTACGGCGTGCACGCACGCAGCATCGACGCAGACATCAGCGCGTTGCTCTACATCGACTATGTCACCGCCGCCCAAGCCATCTCGGGGTCGATTGACGCTGACCAGATCGGTTGGATCGGTTCGAGCCGCTCAATCGATGCCGATATCTCTGCACGCTCGATCGGCAGTGTCTATGCCGAGCAAGAACATTGAAGGTTTTGTCACGGCGAGCGGCGAGATCGGTTCCGTCTTCGCTGAGCGAGACCTGACCGGCCACGTCTTTGCGAATGAAATCAATCAACTCACCACCGGCCAAAGCCTCACCGGCTCGGTCGTCGCCGACGATATTCAAGGCATCGATATCGGGCTGGACCTGACGGGCGAAATCGACATCGGGGACGAAGCCACTGCCGTGCAAAGAACCCTGCAGGTCCGCGTCGGTCGTGACTGGTCGGGCACGGTCAACGCCGACGGACATTCCGGGCTGTCGATGACCGCGGGCCGGGTGGCCTCAGGCGCGGCCTCTGCGAAGTCAGGCCAACTGAGCCTGACTGCGGGCTCGAACAACAGCGTGCTCGCAGGCTTCATTCATGGCGCGACCGTGACCGCCGACCGGGTCAGCCAGGTTCGCGCTTTGAGTAAGGCAGGCTACGCGGGGGATCAGGCCGGTCGAATCAAAGACTTGACCGTGAATGCCGGCAACGGCGGTGTGGGCTCGATCCACGCCGACGCGGACATCGAAAATCTCACGCTTGACAGCCAGGCGGGTTTGACTGAAATCGAAGCCTCCCGGAAGAACGCCGGCGGGCTGACTGGCTCGATCCAGGTCGTCGATGACATCGACACGCTTCACAGTCATCGCGGCGGCATCGAAGCCGAGATATCCGCCAACCGCATCGAAACGATCCAGACCGGCGATGGCAACCTCGGCGTCGCGGACCAACGCATCACCGTGACCGACGGCATCGCCTCCATCGTCGTGGCGGGCGACCTGTTGGCCACCATCACAGCCGAGCAGGGCAACCTCGGCGACCCCTTGCGACCGATCGGTTCAGAAACCATCCGCATCGACGGCATGCTGGCCGGCGACCTGACGGCCAGCGTGGGCGATCTCGGCGGGATCGTCGCGGGTCTGAGCGGTACCGGCGGGATCACCGGCGACCTGTTTGCCGGCGGCGCGATAATGAGCGTTCGCAGTCTTGGCAGCAGCCCGCTGGGGCAGCCGCAGGACCAGTCACTGGCTCACCTTTATGTGCCAGAAGTACCGGACAGCAAGACTTTGTCCATGCAAGACGTGATCTCGGAAGCAACCGACATCGACACGCCCCTCAAGCGCTGGCAGCCTCACGAACAAGCCACCGGCGGCACTATCAGCGGCGACCTGACCGGTGGGTCGATCGGCACGATTCTGGCGATCGGTGATGTGAGCGGCGCGGTCTCGTCCGAGACCACCATCGGCTCGCTCATCGTGACCGGTGACCTGACCGGCGGCTCGGAATCGGACCACCAGGTGCACGCCAAGACCGGCGGGATGATCGTGCACGTGTGGGGCGATGTCGCGGCCGACATCCGCGCCGCTGGCACGGTCCAGCTCAACGCCGGGGGCGACATCACCGGCGACATCATCATCCCCAATCACACCGTGCAAGTCTCGACTTGGCAGAAGATCGAAAACACGGTGCAAGCCGCCGTGGCCCGATTCAAGGCCGTGGCCAACAGCGAAATCGAACTCGTGGCCTTTGGCGCCCAAATCACCAATTGGGCCACCGGCATGATCTACGGCGATCTCGGACTGACCGGGGGTGCCGCCAAAACCGCCGAGTTCCTGGTTCACGGGGCTCTGAGAATCGCCGAATTCCAAGCGGGCGGGTTGCTCGCGACCGCTTTCAAAGAAATCAGAATTATCAACGGCCTGCAATCTCCCGACGGGGAAGACTACGACGGGACGCGATTTTTCATGACGCCGGGCGATCTGATCATCGAGGGCGATGTCGCATCGCCTGACGAAGGGGCGATCCGGGCTGTCGTGGGCGGCAACCTCACTGTCACAGGTCAACCACTAAGCGTCCAGGACGGCACTATCAACATCCTGGCCGGTCAGAAGGTCACCGGCGACTTCGGACTCGCCGCGCACAACACCGAAATCTTGATCAGCGCCGGCGAGATCGACGCCGGCACGATCTACGGCAGTCACATTGTCCTCGAGTCGGCCGGGGCAGTCAGCACGGAGAAGGTCGTCGGGTTCGAGGGCGTGCGTGTGGACGCGATCACCGACATCACCGCCGGCACGTACACCTCAATCGATCAAGGGCTGACGGGCTTTGGCATAGTCGATCTGCGGGCGGGCGGCAACATCGGCAAGGGGACAGTGAAAGTCGACGGAGAAATGGGGGCCGCGCTCCAGGCGGGCGGGTTCGTCCATGCCGACGCGACATCCGAGAAGGGGCACCTCCTGGTCAACGCGGGCGGCGTCAGCCTGGCGACCAATAGCGACGCGATCAAAGGCACATTCTTCGGCCACGCCTCAGCCAACTTCACCGGCTGGGGTTCGGTCGATCTCGCTGGCGACGGCGACCCCATCCCGACCCCGCCCGAGAATCAAGGTGACCCCCAGGGGTCGGGCAAACGGCTGTCCAACGGCTACGTCAGCGTCTTCGGACGCGGCGAGGTGAAGGGCGACCTGCTGGCGGGCGGTGACGTGCTGCTGCGGACCTGGGCCGATTACGATGGCACGCTCGCCACAAGCCCGGGATCTTCGGAAGCTGGCAAGTCTGCTGTTATCGCACGGGTGGAAGGCAACATGGACGGCAACGTGCTGGCGTCCGGCAACGTCACCGTCTCGGCCAGTGGCAACGTCAATACAGCGATCGTCTCAGGCGAAGCGGTCAGCGTCGACGCCGGCGGCAACGTGTCCAGCACCATCGAGGCGGTCCTGGGGATCAACGTCGCCGCCGGAGGCGATGTCACCTCGACGAGCTACACGACCACCCAGCTGGGCATCGAAGTGGTCGCGCTGGGCGACATCCGTCAACTGAATGCCCAGGCCGAAACCCAGATCAACGTTATCTCAGACGGCAACATCAGCCAGGGCGACTTCACCGTCCACGGCCAAGCACAACCCGGCGGCGACGTGACACCCGGCAACGTTCAGATCATCGCCACCAACGGCGGTGCAGACGCCAGCGTCGACGTGAAAGACGGCGAACTCTTCGTCTACGCCAACGGCGCAACCAACATCACCACGCCTTCCACCAACGTCGCCAAGGATATCTCGGTGTCCAGCCGCGGCGAGATGACCGGCGACTATTACGCCACCCACGCCGTATCGCTCTCGGCCATCGGCCAAGGCATCGCTCCTGCCAATATCAACGCCAACGCGAGCACCACCCATTGGGCCGATGAACAATCGGGTGTCTTCGTCTTCGCGTCCGGCATCGTGAGTGGCACTTACACCAGCGCAGCCATTCTCTTGGCCAACGCCGCCCAAGCCCTCACCGGCACCTACGAATCCGCTGGCAATCTCAGCCTCTCGTCCCAACAGCAGGTCAGTGTCACCTCGGCCGAAACCACCAACGGCGGCCATATCAATGTCTTCGTCGGACCCGATGACCCGACCGCCGGCTCATCCTCGGCCCACTTCATCGGCGGTGACATCACGTCCGATGGCAAGGCCAGCCTCATTGCGCCCGGCGACATCAAATCCAACGTCGTCGCCCGGATCGATGCCTCGGCGACCTCCACCAACGCAGCGGTAACCGGCGAGATCACCGCGACACAAGGTGAGGCGTCCGTCGTGGCCGCGACGAACATCGACAAGGCCATCTCGGCTGGCACCGACCTCACCGTGCTGGCCGGCGGAGACCTCGCCGCGGCCGCCACGCTCGAGGCCGGAACACACACGAGTGCTCATCGCTTCGGCTCGGCATCGGTGACGATCCACGGCGAGCAGGCTGGCACAGTCACCGCCCTTGACAACGTCGAGCTCTACGCCGCACAAGTCAAAGGCGACGTCGAAGCCACCCAGGGATCCGCCTCAGTCACCACGCCGGGAGACGTCGAAGCCACGGTCCAGGCCGGGCAAAACATCGATCTCTTCGCCGGCGGCAACGTGACCGGCGATAACACGCTGGCGCCTTCGGATTCAAGCTCCGATGCGAACATCGCTGCCCTTGGCGGATCGGCCCAGATCAACGTGCTCGGCGCCCTGTCCGCCAGCGTGTTCTCCCAGGGCGACATGAACGTCACCGTCGCCCAGGACGCCACCGCCAACCTGCACACCCGCCGCAACCTGCAGCTCACCGCCAGCAAGTCCTACCACGGTAACGCCACCGCCCACGGCACGCTCGACGCAATCATCTTCGGCGATCTCAACGGCTCCCTCACAGGCGGCGACGACACCGAGGCCGAACTCAACGAGCACGACGTCAGCGTGATCGTCGCGCCCCTGGCCGGCGACACGCAGACCACCGCCAGCATCCTCGGCGACGTCACCTCAATGAAAGGCTCGGTCTCCGCCAATGCCTCAGGCGACCTTGATGCCGCCATCACCGCCGGCCGATCCGTCGACCTCAACCTCGGCGGCGAAGCCACCGGGCAAGCTACCATCACCGCCGAAGACAACATCAATCTCTTCGCCCTTGGCTCCGTCGCGGCCGACCTCACAGCCACCACCGGCAACATCGATGCCACCACCGCCCAATCCTTCGGAACCGCCGGCGACGCGGTGGTCTTCAACGCCGGCGGCAACATCGACGCCGTCGCACCCGATAACTCCAGCCTCGACGCCACAGGCGATAGCGTCACCGTCACCCTCGGCGATCGCATTAGCACCAATCACGAACTCACCGTCGATGCCCGTCACTCGCTAAACGCCGACGTCTACGGCAACCTCACCGCCTCACGTCTCGACGCCGACGGGCGACTCACGCTCTTTATCCTCGGCAACGCCGAATCCGAGCGCATCCACTCCGCGTCCGACCAAGTCGAGGTGCAGGTCGGCGGCGACCTTGCCGGCGATGCGTCAATCTCCGGCGACACCGGCATCGACCTCTCGGTCCGAGGCTCCATCTATGCCGGCAACGTTCTTGCAGAAAACGGCTCAATCTCAATGTTCGCGGGAAGCAGTGATGCACCCGGCTTCATTAACCAGGTCAGAGCTGGCGACCACATCTCTATCGCGGCCATCGGCTCGCTCATCGCTCCCGCCATCGCCGGAGGAGATATCAAAATTGTCACCCGAGGAGATTGGATCACCGAGGCCAACGCCGGACGAAACATCTCCATCGTGACCCGAACCATCACCACCGCAGGCCTCATAGCAGGCCATGATCTATCCGTGCTGGCCACACGTGATATCACGCTTGGCAACTTCGAGGTCGGCAACGACCTGCGACTCGTCGCGGGCGAAACGATCTCGGCCACCAATATCCTCCCCGTCGGCGGCGATATCACCCTCCTCCACGCCCAGGCCCTCACCGGCGACCTGACCACCACCGGCGACATACACCGCGTCGAGGTCCACGACTCCGCCGACAACCTACATCTCTCCGCCGACAACACCATCCACCAGGTTTGGGTCGGCGACAACCTCACCAACTCTCACCTCACCGCCAACCGCATTGGCTCGATCGTCGTGCTTGGCGACCTCTCGCGTAACGACCCGATCACCCCGCCCGCGTCCATTCCCGACATCGAATCGGACACCACCATCGACACGATCGATGTGTATGGCAACATGCTCGCCGAGATCAAGGCCGGCAACGCCAGCACATCCACCGGCGAGATCGGCGCGGTCCGGGTCGCCGGCACGCTCGGTGGCGCGCTGACCGCCTATGACAGCTTCGGCACCATCATGGCCGGCGGTGCCATCGTCGCCACCACCCACGGCAGCACCGCCAACCCCATCGCCGACGCCCCGCACGTATTCAACGGGCTGCCGGGTGACGCCCAGACCCGCGCAGTGACCTGGAGCGTGTCCGGCGAGACGTGGTCGCTCGACCGTGTCCGCGCGGCGTTCGAGGACATGCGCCGCGACGCCCAGGACCTCGACCGGGTGTTCGACGAAGCCCAAATCGCACTCGACGCCCGGCGTCCGGCGGTCGAAGCGCGGATCGCCCAGGCCAGCGCGTTGCAGACCGCAGCCCTGGAAGACGCAGCCGACACGGTTCAACAGACCAACACCGCCCTGGCCCAGACGGCCGAACGGATCCCCGCCCGCGTGGCGCAGAGCCTGGCTCAGGCGTTCGAGCAGGCCGGGGTAATTCTCCGAGCCGGGACGCTGGACGCGACCGCGACCCTGGCGGCGGCCGAGAGGAGCCTCACCGGCATCGAAGTCTCCGTCGGCTACACCGCCTCCGCGGTGCGTCAGGCGATCGCCACCGGCCAGGCCCAGCGGCAGGCCGACCTGGCCACCTACGAGGCTCGCCGCGAGGTCCAGGGCACCCAGGACGCCGCCGCCCGCGACCAGCAGCAGGCCCACCATCAGCGCGAGGTGCTCTACGACGCCAAGTATCTTTTCCGCAACGTCCAGTTGCTCGACCGTGAAGAATCCCTCGACAATCTTCAGGCCAGCATCGAGTGGCTCAGCGCCGGCGTCTCGGTGATCCCCGGCCTGGGCACCCTCGCCTCGGCCGTCCTCGACGGGGTCAATGCCGGCATCAGCGCCGGACGCGGTCGGACCAAAGAAGCCGCCCTCCACATCGCCGCCATCGCCCCCGGCGTGGGCGAGGGCATGCTCGTCGCCTCGGTGCTCATGTGGGTCCAGGGCATCGACGGCATCGACGCCGCCACCCTCGCCGGACGCGGACGCACCGACGCCCTCACCCCCACCTACCGACTCCCGGGCACCGCGTCCAACAACAGCTTCGCCTCCGGAACCCAGGTCGTCATCGGCGAACAGCCCGACGGCACCCCGGTCACCCAGTCCATCGAAGACCTTGAAACCGGCGACCTCGTCCTCACACGCCCGTCCGACGACCCACACGCACAGCCGACCTATCAGCCCGTGCTCGCCGTCACCAGCCGGACCGTCTACGCGCTCCACGAAGTCACCCTCACCACCGACACCGGCGAGACCGAAGTCCTTCAGACCACCGACGGCCACCCCTTCCATGTCGAGGGCACTTCCGGGGCGCTTCCGGGCGCTTCCGGGGGCTGGCTCGAGGCCGGCGAACTCGAACTCGGCCACCGCGTCACCCTCGCCGACGGCACCACCGCCACCGTCACCGCCCTGCAGACCCTCGAAGTCCCCGAAGGCATCACGGTGTACAATCTCACCGTCGCCGACGGACAGACGTTCTACGTCGCCGACGACGATGGAACCACCCACGCCGCCGCGTGGGTGCATAATCGAAGCAAACTAGCCACTAGCTTGATATCGAAAGCCAGGCGTTTCGGGGCGAATGCGAAAGACCAAGCAGCCCATATCGTACCGCAGGTCGGCTTTAGGCGAAACTTTCAAGAATTATTGGCGACAACACGAGCTAGGCGTATTCTCGACAGAAATAGCATCGATGCAAACAGTTACTGGAATGGATTATGGGCCCCGTCCGGCCATCTTGGTACGCATACAACTAGATATTTAACTGAGATGAGCCAGCGACTTCGGGCAGCGGAACTACGTGGAGGCAGATCTTTTGTGCTGCAAGAGTTGCAAAAACTGCGAAATGACATTCTAAGTGGAAAGTTTGTAGACTATGTCCGGTAAAATCAAATCTGAAGCGGGGATATACGAGTTTAAGCCCGATTTGGACCAGAGGTCCTTTGAGTGCCTTCGTCTTATTGGCGTAAAATCTCTACTGGGACGAGAATATCTGACAGACGACTTTTACCCAAAACTCCGCACAGCACTTTTTTCGCACGACTGGCAAATGGAGCCTCTATCAGGTTTGTGGAATTGTTTAAATGTCCGACACCCAAAACCCAAGCAAGTGAGTGATTGCCCAACAATAGAGGGGGAAATACCGGCCTTTAGCACCAAAGCCTGTGCGTTGTTATCAGATTTTTTAACGGATTCCGGAGAGATTCTTCCTCTAAAATGCGTCAACGATAATTCTGATTTTTTCGCTTATAAATGCCTCTCAGTGTGCCGCTCTCTGCGAGAGGATGAGTCCGACATACTTTGGAGCAGTATGGATAGACTTAACGTTAGAAAGGGGCGCGCCGCTAGGTGCTACAGTGCGGAGGCGATTCGCCATTTTGTTTTTTCCGAATATCTTGACCATTCTGCGCATATATTTCGCATTCCTCAACTCGTATTTTCGCTCTTCGTGACGGAAGAATTTGTTCGCACAGTACATGACGCGGGCTTGCAAGGATTCAAATTTCGAAAAGTGTTCCCAGTTGAGCGTCGCTCCACACGATTGCCCTGACCGGCATCGAAGTCTCCGTCGGCTACACCGCCTCGGCGGTGCGTCAGGCGATCGCCACCGGCCAGGCCCAGCGGCAGGCCGACCTGGCCACCTACGAGACTCGCCGCGAGGTCCAGGCCACCCAGGACGCCCAGGCCCGCCAACAGCGCCAGGCCCACCATCAGCGCGAGGTGCTCTACGACGCCAAGTATCTGTTCCGCAACGTCCAGTTGCTCGACCGTGAAGAATCCCTCGACAATCTTCAGGCCAGCATCGAGTGGCTCAGCGCCGGCGTCTCGGTGATCACGGGCCTGGGCACCGCCGCCTCGGCCGTCCTCGACGGGGTCAATGCCGGCATCAGCGCCGGACGCGGTCGGACCAAAGAAGCCGCCCTCCACATCGCCGCCATCGCCCCCGGCGTGGGCGAGGGCATGCTCGTCGCCTCGGTGCTCATGTGGGTCCAGGGCATCGACGGCATCGAGGCCGCCACCCTCGCCGGACGCGGACGCACCGACGCCTTCACCCCCACCTACCGACTCCCGGGCACCGCGTCCAACAACAGCTTCGCCTCCGGAACACAGGTCGTCATCGGCGAACAGCCCGACGGCACCCCGGTCACCCAGTCCATCGAAGACCTCGCCACCGGCGATCTGGTCCTCACCCGCCCGTCCGACGACCCACACGCACAGCCGACCTATCAGCCTGTCCTGGCCGTGTCGAGCCGGACCGTCTACGCGCTCCACGAAGTCACCCTCACCACCGACACCGGCGAGACCGAAGTCCTTCAGACCACCCAAGGCCACCCCTTCCACATTGAAGGTGAAGGTTGGCTCGACGCGGGTGAACTCCAACTAGGCGATCAGATCAGCTTGGCCGACGGCACCACTGCCACCGTCACCGCCCTGCAGACCCTCGAAGTCCCCGACGGCATCACGGTGTACAATCTCACCGTCGCCGACGGACAGACCTACTTCGTCGCCGACGACGACGCAAACACCCACGCCGCCGCGTGGGTGCATAACGCACGCATCCCACGCCGCCTAATCGGGGAGAATCAGCTCGGCGTATTCAGGGACCGGGTCAGCAAGGTGATCACCCCAACCCGCCGGGGCAACGAATTGCAGTCCCTGCAACGCCACGAGTTCATCAATGCGTCCGCCATCACCCGACACATCCGAGACTTCAACCTGCCCGCAAGCACGCGGGGGGGAAATCCCATTGTCGCGCTTCGAGGGGATATACATCAGTCAGCTATACAGAAAGCACAGCGGGATGCGAATATTTGGAAGGTTGCCGATGTGCAAGAGCTGGTCAGAGCTAAAGGGCTTGAAGGCTTGATGGAAGCTAATCTCAAAATCCTTAAAGATCTCAATATCCTGACAGGCAGTGCGCTTAAAGAAGCCCGGAAAGCGGGATTACAATATATCCGTAGCATTTCTTAGTATGAGTAGAAAATATGAAAAACAAAGCAGGCAAATGCTGCCATGATTTTGCGGAAGCGATTGAACGGCACGGGGGAATGGGATTTTGCAAAGTGGGCTCTCATGCGCCGACACCCGGTATTCGGATATCGGATAAGCAGCGATCTAGCATTCCGGGCATTGTCCGCCGCATTTATAGCGATGAAGAAATACATCTTACCTGGGCGATGCTTTTTCCTCCCACTAAGTTCGACGGTTACGGCAGCGGAGCGTTCGCAGGCTACGACAGCGCTGTTCTGTCTTTCGAGCGCGATCGAAAAAAGGACCGCAACGATCCGCTGCAACCCTGGCGGAAGGAAGACCCACTCTGGAACAACTCTTTTGCGTTCACGGGTGGCGGAGGAACCGCAGTGGGTTATCTCATTGTCGATAAGAAAAAGCCCGAGGCCGAACCCGTGCGCCTAATCGCGCTGGACCGCCATCACCCGGGCCACGGACTGGTGGTAGCGGACAGTGTCGAAAGTCTGATCGAAAACTTATTTCCACTTGGCGCCGTGAAAGACCGTCAAGCCTGGGACGACTTCACCGCCCACTACACCCGCCCCCTCGACGCATCGTGCGACAAAGCCAAGGCCTGGCTCGACTGGCTGCATTCGTAAACCAGCAAAAATTAACCTGACAGGCGACCCACCACCCACGGCCACCCCTTCCATGTCGAGGGCACTTCCGGGGCGCTTCCGGGGGCACTTCCGGGGGCGGATGGCTCGAGGCCGGCGAACTCGAACTCGGCCACCGCGTCACCCTCGCCGACGGCACCACCGCCACCGTCACCGCCCTGCAGACCCTCGAAGTCCCCGACGGCATCACGGTGTACAATCTCACCGTCTCCGACGGACAGACCTACTTCGTCGCCGACAACGACGCAAACACCCACGCCGCCGCGTGGGTGCATAACGCACGCCTGAAACTGAATACCGACCGTCTGCAGATCAAAGACAGATTTAAAAACAAGGCGGAAGCTTGGCAGAAGTACAAAAACAACCCAGACAACGCTCGCTGGGGAATGCAACGCTGGTCAAAAAACTACGATGCTCGGCAGCAATCACAACTCAGCGCGAGAGCTTCCGAGAACGGAACCGGTGTCTCACTTACGACTCCGTTTGGACGCCGCATCATTGACGACGTGCCGCTGAATGAAGTAAAGACTGGGTATCAGGCACTTACCAAAAGAATCAGGCTACAGATCGTCAAAGATGCTTACCTATCACGAACCCAAAAGACGCAGGCGGTTTGGTCCTTTTATGGGAAAGCTAGCGAACCGCTTAAAACCAAACTAAAAAAATTTGGCATTAAGATTGTGGAAATGTGATCATATGGATAAGCGTACACGCAAAGCACTGTCCAAAAAGGCCCAGCAAGAGGCTTATCTGAACGATGTGAAGACCGCAGCCTCCCGCAGTTCTGAGAATCTAGAATTCACGCTTGAGAACGTTGGGCAGTACGTTCCGCTTGAATTTAATCTTGACTCACTTGAGAAAGTGCAGCGTCTTCTTCGTCAATACAAGTACTCAGAAATACTTCAGGGCTTGTCGAGCTTTTATGACTTGGCGCTGACGGTGGGGCTGTTTGCGGGTCAATGCGTTGCCGGCGCTACGTTGGCAGAATGGAAAATACACGATGACAAAAGATCGCCGGAGTATGGCCAAGTGGTAATCGAGGGATTTGGAAACGAGGCTTGGGACATTTTTTATGTTTTTACGATTGCACGGAATATTTCTAACACATATGAAGTCGAGGGAAGAATTGAGAGTGATCCATTCGTTTCTCAAGTGCGATCAGCAATCCGTCGTGCCGGCAAACTGGAAAGACTTCGGCAAACCGGGCCATAGCCAAAAGAAGTTGGTGTGCACGTAGCGGTATTGCGAATGGCAGCGACCGCCTCCTCGGTGCGTCAGGCGATCGCCACCGGCCAGGCCCAGCGGCAGGCCAACCTGGCCACCTACGAGACTCGCCGCGAGGTCCAGGCCACCCAGGACGCCCAGGCCCGCCAACAGCGCCAGGCCCACCATCAGCGCGAGGTGCTCTACGCCGCCAAGTATCTGTTCCGCAACGTCCAGTTGCTCGACCGTGAAGAATCCCTCGACAATCTTCAGGCCAGCATCGAGTGGCTCAGCGCCGGCGTCTCGGTGATCACGGGCCTCGGGGAGAAGTCCGACGCGGTAAAACGTCTTCGAGTTCTGGTTGGATCAGAGGAGCAGAGAGCATGGCGCGGACAAATAGCGATTGCTGGCGCGTCCCCCGCCCTCTGAGGGAAGGCAACGGCCGGTGTTGAACTGGCGGATCGATTGGTACCAGCCGGTCGCGGTTCAGGTGTCAGCGACGCAGTGGAGGAGCATCCCGAACCAGCCGCTGTAGCCGACGATGAATTAGTACGCGTTGATGCGAGCCAGGACATAGACCGTGTACATCGCAAGTAGGCTCAGTTGCCGGCCGCCCGCGGGGGTGGCGTACCACCGACCGCACCATCCTACTCGCGGGCGCAGCCGGTCAACTGCAGCCGGTGGTTAGCCCGCCGGGACGAACTGTTTCCACTGTTCCGACTCTGCAATCTGCTTGAGTGCTTCACCTCGCTTCTTCAAGAAGCGGCCGAGGTAAGGCCCGAGTACTAATCTCTCGGCAAGCCATCCAATGGGGCCGCCAAGTGCTCGAAATCGCATGACATCAACCATGATTGTTTGGCAGTCGCTCGTCTCGACAAACTCGTGATCGTGTTCGAGCGTCTTGAACGCACCGCGGGTCATGCGATCCTGAAAGAATCGGGGGCGTTCGAATGCTGTGATTTGACTAGCAAGGCGTTGCCGGACACCGAAGTGCCGAGCTTCCCACGTCACTTCATCGCCGAGATCAAGCAGCCCTGATGTCTTACCAGCAACGGCTTGCTCACCGCTGGCCTCGGCGGATTTCACATGAGCATCAACGCTGCGTGCCAGATCGAAGCAGCGAGCTACCGGGGCCAGGATCGTGGTTTCGATTCGCAGTTCATGCACGATAAGGCGGTCTAACGTAAATCGGCTCAGTTGCCGGCCGCCCGCGGAAACAGGCTACAAACCGACAACAACATTCTACTCGCGGGCGTCGCCGGTCAACTGCAGCCGGTGGTTAGGTGCCTTACGCAAAGTATCTCCAATATGCCGCTTCAGCTATCCGAGCAGGGAGGTAAATCATCGCGAGTACTTGATATTGAGGACCCCACCGATATTCGCCAAGACGTATCCAATCTGTTCTGACCGCTCCGGATGAGGATGTGTAGAAAGTTGCGTCACGAACCAAATGATGTTGTTTGCGGAGGTGGAGATAGCCGAGGCAATAGACGATCATCACTATCGCCGTAACACATACGCCCAGAATAATCCGCCGTTTTCGCAGGAGGCACCTAACGTAAATCGACTCAGTTGCCGGCCGCCCGCGGGAGCGGGCGTTCAACCGACCGCACCATTCTACTCGCGGGCGTCGCCGGTCAACTGCAGCCGCTGGTTATCCGCCGCCCTTATGGAAACTTAGCGTATGCGGTAAGTTCATCGTCGACCGATTTAAGCAATGGTTTAATTGATTCGAGTCGCGTGATGACAAATGTCGCAGCAACAATAAATGAGAGCTTCTCGGTCGTCGAGTTGCCAATCACAGCGAGATGTTTCCGCAAAGTGACCAGACCAGGATTGTTATCCAATTTTACGCTCAATTCGTGGACGCGGTCTCGGTGTGGTGAAGACGATAGTGATTACCCTTCATACGCATGAGCGAAGTCATTTCTAATCTTGCGAAACAAATGAAGCGCCCGAGCCAAGTTGGGGCATATGATCCCGAGCCGATGGGCAAACAAGATTTTGTTGGAAAATGTTCCGACTCCGCGCTCAGTATCTAAAAGATCGTCCGATTTTTCCGGACACGGACGGAGACGTTGGCGGATCGCAAACGTCAACAGTTCGTCCATTTTGGACGTCGCGATGATGACCGCGACGTGATCGGGTTCGAGCAGATACGAACTCAGGAAGCCCGCGGAACGCTGGTGCGCCTCAAGCACGAGTTGCACTGCAGCTTCCTGCTTTTCTTCTGGTGTTGGCTGAGATGATGACTTCATTGCTCAGTCGGATAACGTCTCCCCGCTCAGTTGCGAGCCGCCCGCGGGGGAAACGGACGGCTCAATGGGATCACTCAGTCGCGGGCGTCGCTCGTCAATTGCAGCGGTTGGTTAGGTGCTGCTGTCCCGCTCTGCGAGAAGCTCGTTCAGCGAGTCCCAGCACTCGACGAGCATCTTATCTTTCCGATGCTCGAACAAGATGGCGGCTATCGATGCAGCTACCTGGGTAAACCAGAATCCTACGGTCAAACCGAGCACCCCCGCCAAGACGAACATCATGTAAATAAGACTCTGTCGTGTGGCCGGTGTGCCTGGCGTCGTGAGAATACTAATGAACAGCGGTATCGCCCAGAGGCATAGCCCGATCATCAGTAGTCCAACAGCGGCATGGATGTACCGCAACCACCGTTGTACCCGGAGCCCCTTGCGGAGTTGCTCAACGTATTCTTCGTCGGTGAGACGCTTTCGCCACATGGGGTGGGATGTCCACAGTTCGCCAAGGCACCTAACGTAATTCGGCTCAGTTGCCGGCCGCCCGCGGGAGGAGGCTCCAAACCGACAACCACATTCTACTCGCGGGCGTCGCCGGTCAACTGCAGCCGGTGGTTAGGCCCGCTCACTTTCCGACGATCACCGAGACGAGCGGCTGTCTCGACCAGGCACCATAGGTCTGCAAATCAGCTTGAAGCGATCGCTTTCGGGCTTCCCAGCCATCGATCAGCCAATCCCCCTTGTATCGCCACCAACCCCAAACTTTCTGCACATGGTCCCGCCCCCCGTCACTCACCAGACACAATTGGTTGTCGATCTGATCCAGACGCAGGTCGTATCCGCCATTGTGGCCGTTGTATTGGTAAAACACCGGTACGCTTGGATGACGACCGTCGTAGACGGCAAATCCGTCCCCTGTGAATCCTGAAGCCAGAGCGTTCGAATCGAGGGGTAACAGGATTCCACGCCGTTGATCTACCAGAAGTATCAGCAGTTCATCTATGCCGTCGTCGTTGAGATCGACAAATAGGGATTGCCGTTCAAACTCGACGCCGGGCGGTCCGTAGACCGCTTGAAGATCGGCAACGCTCGGCCGCGAAGCACACCCGGCCAGAGATAATCCGATCAGCAGGCACAGAAGTCGTATAACAAAGGGCATAACGTAAAAGGCTCAGTTGCCGGCCGCCCGCGGGAGGAAGATAAGGTGTACGACACCTATTTCGCCTCATCCGATCATCGCGGTTTGCCGTTCTCTACCATGCTGCGATGCCAGTGGTCGCTCTTTATCAGCCGTTGATTCCGCAGAATGTCGGCAATATCAGCCGAACGTGTGTCGGGTTCGCCGCCCCGCTCCACATCGTAGGCCCGACGCTGGTGGATCTGTCCGACCGCCGCGTCCGACGGGCTGGGCTGGACCACTGGGACGACCTGGACCTGACCCTACATGACACGCCTGACGCATTCGAGACGTGGCTGATTGACTCCGGCCGACGCGTCTGGCTGGTCACGAAGTTCGGCAATGTCCGCTTCGACCAGGCTGACTACCGTGACGATGATGTCCTGCTGTTTGGAGCCGAGAAAGCCGGGCTGCCCGAGAGACTTCACCAACGCTACCCCGACCGCCGCCTGACAATCCCGATGCCTGGCAAGGTCCGCTCGTTCAACTTGGCCAACACTGTCGCCATCGTGCTCGCCACCGCCCACGTGAACTGCGGATGCGATTGAGTCAACAAGAATCACCTGATACCTATCAACGGGAAGAAAACGTGTCCGACCTGCTCTATCCGCAACCCTGCTGCACACGCTGCGAGTAGGAGCGAACGTTTCGAGATGCAATGACACAACCGGCTGCCCGGACGCTTCCTCACTAACGCGGCTCGTGATAGCGACACAAAGCCAACAGGAGTTTCGAATAGAGCATGTCAGACCATTTTGGCAGGGCCCGGCTCCCCCGGCTCCGTCACTTCCGGCGGGACGCACAGCTACGTCTACGACGCGTGGAACCGGCTGGTCACCGTGACCGACGATGCATTGGACTCCGGGGCCGGCCTGCTCATCGCCCGCTATGAATACGACGGCTTAAGCCGTAGAATCGTCAGAACCTTGAGCAACTCCGGCGACCTCAACGCGACCTACCACGACTACTTCGACGGCCAACGCCTCGTCGAAACCCGGTCAGGCGGCACTTCCGGGGGTGGCCTCGTGATTCGACATCAGGTGTGGGGCTTGCAATACATCGACGAGCTCGTGCAGGTCACGGTGAATCGAGCCTTGCTCGACGATCCAGATATGGACGCCAGCGATCCGGACCACGATGTCCAGGTGGTCTATGCCGTGCTTGATCCGATGTTCAGCCTGCTGGGCCTGATCGACGCATCGGGCGACCTGATTGAGCGCTACGAGCTCGACCCCTACGGCCGCCGGCAGGTCTTCGGCCCCGCCGACGCCAACGACACCACGCTCACCCTCGCCTTGAACAGCCCGGCTCGTGTTGACGCTGGTTCCGGGGGCAGCGTCGAGCAACCCTACGCCTTGACCGACGTGAGCCATCAGGGCCTGCCCCTCGACGAAAACACCAACCTGCTCTACAACCGCGCCCGCTACCGCAACCCCGCCACCGGCCGATTCATCAGCCGCGACCCGCTGGGGTATCCCGATGGCATGAACGGGTACGCGGGGTGGCATATTTTGCAGCTCGCGACAGATAGCTCAGGCCAACAGACTAAAGGCGGCGCAAAAGATTCTATCATGCCACCCATTCTCGGCGGATCTGACGGATCGATTGATCCCGGTTACGGCTTGCCAATGGTTCCCAATCCTAATCAAAAACCTATACTCCAAGATTGGCACAGAGCTGGGGGGCCAGACTTTGACAATAGACTACTCAGGGATAGGCCTAAAACGATCAATCCCGGTTGGGAGGAAGAGTACCGTAGGAGCGACGAATGGCAGTCTACATGGGGAGAGCAAAGAGTTTTTGACCACGATCATAAGTCCCAGCTGATTCATGATCCACGCGCTGTTAACAAAGGCCCCGTTGTGGTGTCGCCACTCCCATCAGACGACTCGTGTACGGAATCACAAAAATACACAAACAGACTGTTTTATGACCGTACGGGGAAAACGAGAGTTCGGAGTGAAAACTTTCGCGGATCATTGTATCGTGTAGCTCATAAACAATGGAGAATCAGAGTTGAGCACGAGGTGGCGCTATATGTCATGAGGTGCTATCCTAGTTATCCTTGTGGCACGCTCAAATGGCATTACATGAAGGATATTCCCGTCTGGGATCTTGACTCGTCGTATATATTGAGCCTATATATTGTTAAATCCGCATCGCATCCAGACAACATTCGCAAGGCAGAGGAGGCGCAAATTGAAGAGCGACGTAGAGAATGGCCATATGACCCCAGCAAATGGTAAAATACAAAATGCAACATTGTACTAAAATTTTATCTTACGCCTGCGTATTATTGTGCTTCACAACAATGATTGCTTGCAGCCAAGAAGACCGAGTATCTACCATACTCCGTGAGGCAGAGTCTTTGTTGCTGGTCGGGGCGCCAGATTTAGCCGAGAACAAATACCAAGAGGCCGTCAAAGTTGCCCCGTCAAACCCCAAGTCAGTGGGGCAGTACGCGTTTTTTTTGGTTGATAACGACCGTCCTCGCGACGCCCTTCTTGTAATCGATCGCAGCGAAGTTGACGTGAGAAATCCGGGAATAGCAATGATCGCAGCCCAAGCAAACCTAAATATTGGTAATTATGCTGCCGCCGCAGATGGCTTATCTGCTTCATACCAAAAGCATAGCACGAAGCATAGCCTTATTGCACTGAGGGGTGTCGCCTATTCTCGGCTTGGAAACTTTGGCCGAGCATATAGCGACTTCAGCATGATCGGAGAAAGTGATCTGGCTATCGAGTATTTAGAGTTCTATGCCTATTCTGCGTTCATGAACGGGGAATTTGAACATGCCGCCCAGCTTTTTGATCGGCTCATTGAAGAGCTTGGTCCCGAAGATCGTTGGCTGATCGCAAGAAGTAGAGCACTCAAAAGTAGTCGTAAGAATGGACTAGAGTTAAGCAACTAAAAATGACTGCCATTTGCTCTATCCGGAACCCCCCGCTTCGACGAGGATCAGCAGGTTGAGGACGATGGCTTTGAGGTGGCATTCGCGATCCACGGCGTGACGCTTGCGGGCTCGCACCACTGAGCCGAGTCGACGCTTGAGCATGCTGAAGGTGGTCTCGACCTGCCAGCGTTGGCCGTAGGTTTCCAGCAGGTGGGGCCAGATGGGGTATCTAAACGGGGTCAGACCTGCCCTGTAGAAAAGCTCGGTAATCGCGAGGATGAGCAGGTTGTGGGATGGGGGAAGATAAGGTGTCCGACACCTATTTCGCTCCTCGAAGCCGAGGCGGGCGCGCCCGACAACACGCAGTGGTCGGCGGCGAATGAGACGGCCAAGGAAGACGTGATGGCGGGCTGGCCGGACGATGATGCGTCGCCGGTGACGAACAGCAATTATCTCACCACGGCTCCGGAATTGATTTACGACGCCCACTTCGCCTAGATCGTTGAGTTCGTGAAGACCGGCCGACATGACCTGTGGGTCCGCAGTTCCTGGACCGCCGCCGACTGGAATGACCAGTTCCACGGCGGACTCAACGGGGCCGGCCCGACGTCCGCCCGGCAGATCAAGTCCGGCCTGGGTCACACCTTTTTCTTCAGCGACACCATGTTCGGCCTAGGCATCCCGCCAGAGGTGGCGTACCTCGACGTGCCGAGTTCCGGGGTGCACAGCGTGCACCTGTGGATGATGGACGACGGGGGAAAATAAGATACCATGCAGGTGTTACATCTATCTCTGATAATATTTCGATTTTAGAAGATGTTGCGAAGTTTTTGACCATAGCTGCGATGCTTTCATATGTTGTAGTCAATTACCCCCGATCTAATCGCAAAAAACTGCTTCTTTTTGCTGGTGTTGGTTTGTCGGTCGCCGGTGCGTTGCAAATGCTTCAAATTTTCTCGAGGCATCTTTTGCCAATTTTGTAAATGGGGACTCTAAGAATGTCCGACAAGCTGTGCTGAAAACCTCATCAAGTGAGCATTACTGCGGTTCAGCCACGACTCAGATCACTGGGTCAACGGCTTCAAATAGGATTTTGCCCACAACTGCTAACGCAGAGATTGGCCTGATGAGGGGGCTTTTTTAGAACAGCAGGTCGGACGCTGTCTCGAACGGTGGCGGGACGCGATACCCATTTGCATGCACGCCGCTGACGCACCGGGTTGCAAGCGATTTGTGCAAAGCTCCGGCGGTACGTCTAAATACATCAACTGCTGCGTTATTTGCAAACCGGTTTTGCGGCAACGCATTACGCAGGACGACTAGCCGATCCGCGATCGACTGAGCATCCATGCTGTACGTCCTTCAATGGTTTGCCGCATGACCGAGGCTGCTGCGTCGTCGAGGAAGCACAGCACCACGCGGGAGGGTGCTGCGTGCTTGAGCAGATGCCCATGCACATGGCCGAAGGCGATTTTGGCAGCCCGGTCGGCGGGATAGCCGTACACGCCGGTACTGATCGCGGGGAATGCGATGGCTTCGCCCGGTCCTGCCGCGAAGCTCTCTTCAACGCACACGTCCAGACATCGCGTGTAACACGAGGCCAGGAGCGTGTCTTCCCGGGTGTAGCCCAGTTTCGCTTCGGACTTGCCTGGCTGGGGTTCCCACACCGGTCCGGCGGTATGCACGATCGCGGTAACCCCCTGGGCGGCTAGGTCGAATGCGGGTGAATGAACTGCCAGTCCGGTCGCAATGCCCTGCGGGTGGTGCCTGGCGTTGTAGGCCAGCAACGCCTCCTGACCTGCCGCTCGATGAATGGCCCCGTCGACGCCGCCCCCGCTCTTTAGCTGGGGGTTGGCAGCGTTCACGATCACCTTGATATTCAACGCTGAAGGCAGCTGTGTGATATCCCCCACGATCACCTCGATACGGTCCATGACATCATCCATGGCGGTGATCATAAAGCTCCCAACCAGACACTTTGCATCGGCATCGCTTCGCACATGCTGAGGCCCCGCAACGCGGTGCGGTTTATGCGGCCAAACCCCGATCGCGTCCGATAAACAGAACGTGACCGCTGGCCTATCCAAAATCATTTCGATCGATCACATCGCAGCGACGCTCGCGCCCGTCGGCCCCAACATCGCGTGGTGCTGTGCCACGGCTGCTTCGATATTCTTCACCCCGGCCACGTCTTGTCGCTCCAGTCTGCACGTGAGCAAGGCGACTGCCTGGTGGTCTCCATCACCAGCGATGACGCGATTGAAAAAGACGACGCGTACCGCCCCGCCATCCCTCAGGAGCACCGGGCGTTGGCACTCGCCGCGTTGAGCTGCGTGGATTACGTCGTCGTGGTGCCTCACGCGACCGCCCAGCCGATCCTGAGCGCACTCCAGCCTGATATCTATGTGAAAGGCAAGGAGTATGAAGGCTCAGACGATCCGAGGTTCGGCGCGGAAGCAGAGCAGGTTCGGGCCGGCGGGGGCACGGTCGTTTTCACCGAGGGTTCGGTGGTTTACAGTTCCTCAGCGTTGTTAAAGAAACTCACGCATGCGCGGATGCCGCGTGTGCAGCACCTCCGCCTGCTCGCGGAGCGTTGGGACGTCCAGCCTGACACGCTTCCGCACGTCATGGAACAGGTAAGAGGCCAGCGTATTGCTGTCGTCGGCGACACGCTGCTTGACCGCTACACGATAGGCAACTTCCGGGCTTCGGATCCGGACGCGGCGCTCCACGGCTTTACACCCGAGCACCATGCTGACTATCCCGGCGGCGCGGCGGTCGTGGCCCTGCACCTTGCGGCCATGGGGATGCAGCCCGTCCTGCTCACAGCCATGGATTGCGATGCGCCCTCGCAAGCCCTCACGCGAACACTCGAAGAGGCTGGAGTCGATGTCCGAGCCGTCCCCCGCGCTGCCGGGCTGCCGATCAAGCAACGCTTCATCGTGCAAGGCCAAACAGTTTTCAAAGTGGACCATGGCATTCGCCAGGAACTTACCTGTGAGGCGGCACGCGAACTGACCCGCCTCCTGATCACCGAGCGATTCCAGTCAGCGGTCTTCACCGACTTTGGGCTTGGGGTGACAAGTCCCGCGCTACTCGAATCGACGCTTGCCACACTGCGACACCGCGGCACATTTCTCGCTGGCGATGTCTCAGGCCAGCGGCAGACCCTGCGTCATTTTCATCGCTTCGATCTGATCACGCCCACGCACACTGAGCTTCGTGCTGGCTCTGGCCTGCCCTCGATGGCAGCGCTGCCCGATCACGCGATGGCGTTGATGCGTCACCTCAATATCCAGCACCTCATCGCCACGCACGGCCCGCGCGGCCTGATCGCCTTCCACCCGCGCCAGACGTGCAGCCCATCGCTTCGCTCGCATCGCCCCTGCGCGGATGCGTTGCCGTCATTCATCCGCTCCGCAAAAGACCCCACGGGAGCCGGCGACGCCCTGCTCGCGATGACCACGGCCGCCCGGCTCGCAGGCCTTGCGCTGCCTGCCGCCGCGATGCTCGGCTCCGCCGCCGCCGCCGCTGCCGTGGAACACGTTGGGAATGCACCGATCGATCCGCAAGCGATGAAACAGCGCCTGGCTCAATGTCTGGGCTCGCGGCAGACTGTGGCCGCCTGACCATCTCAAGAACGTTTCTAAGCTACGCCTGACGCAAGCCCTCCCAGATCGGCCGGCCACGCACGTCATGATCTCCAGGTGACGCCCGGCCGGTTCGACATCACACGGCAAACCCAGCCCCGTCGCACTTCGTCATAATCACTCCTGCGCAACGACATCTGTCGCTCCCCATGAAACCGCCCTCTCCCCCACCTGAACCGCTCGCGGACTCCGATTCCCAGCCAGCTGAGGTGCAAGTCCAGCCGAGCGGCAGCGAGACTCCGCCAGCTGTCTCGCCGAAACGTGATACATCGACGTCATCCCGAGC
Source organism: uncultured Phycisphaeraceae bacterium (assembly GCA_963799465.1). GTDB lineage: Bacteria > Planctomycetota > Phycisphaerae > Phycisphaerales > Phycisphaeraceae > JBCCOW01. The sequence continues at coordinate 381,007 of CAWCXG010000001.1, forward strand.
TTCCCGCATCGCTCTGATTCTCCGCGTCATCCTCGGCATCGGCGTGCTGATTTTGGCGGGGGGCATCACGGCGCGACTGGTCGCCACCAAGCCTGTTGCCGAGGCGAATCCCGACCCCGACGCCAACCTGCCTCGGGTGGTCACGTTCGCATCCTCGCCGGTGTCGGTCCCGCGTCAATGGCGTGGCTATGGCACCGCCCAGGCGGTGATCTCCGCCGACGTTCCCGCCCGCGTCACCGCCACGGTCGAGCGTATTCCCGCAGGCATTGATCCAGGCGAATGGGTCCAGGCGAACGCCATCCTCGCCGAGCTCGACACCACCGACTTCACCAACGCCGCCACGGCTGCCCGCAACGCGCTGCTTGCCTTAAACGCCCGCATCGCACAACTCGCCGCCGAGGAGCAACGCCTCACTTCACGCCTTGAAATTGAAGTGCAGGATCTCGAAGCGGCCCGCCGGGATGCTGAACGGATCCGCCGACTTGCCGAACGTCGTGCGGCCAGCGAGCAGGACCTGACCCGCACCGAGCGAGACGTGCTCGCCGCCCGACGCACCCTTAATCAGCTCCAGGACACCGCCGACCGCATCCCGCCCCGGCTTGCGGAGCTGGAAGCCAACCAGGCTGCGGCGCAGGCGGACCTTGATCAGGCAGACGCCAACGCCAAACGCGCGGTCGTCCGGGCCCCGTTCGCAGGCGTTCTTCAGTCCGTCGATGTCGAAGAAGGCGAAAGCATCACCGCGGGCAGCCGCGTGGCCCGGGTCGTTCAGCTCAGCCGGATCGAAGTGCCCATTCGCATCCCCGCTTCGGCCCGCAACGCCTTCAAGGTCGGCGACGCGGTCACGCTCACCGTGCAACGCCCCGCAGGCCCAGCCCGCTTTGACGCGACCCTCCGCCGCATCGCGCCCGAGTTTGACGCCGACACCCGCACTGCCACCGTCTACGCCGAGCTCAACCAGGCTCCGCCCACCGCCACCCAGCCCGGCGACGACGCCCTGCTCTACCCCGGCAGCTTTGTCTCCGCCTCGATCGACACACCCGCCGACCGCCCCCGCACTGTCCTACCCCGACAAGCCGTTCAGGATCAGCGCGTCCTGACCGTCGCCGGAGATCGCGTCAAAAGTGTGCCCGTCGATATCGCATGGTTCTATCAGGGGCAACTCCCTCAACTCGGGCTGCCCGGACAGACCCAATGGGTCGTGCTTGATCAACCACTGCCCCCCGGCACCGCAGTGATTCTCACCGGGTCGATCAAAGTCCTCGACGGCATGAAAGTAATCATCGAACCAAGTCCGCAACGTCCTTCCCCGCAGGCTACGCCATGAAAGGCCTGATCAAGTGGGGCGTGGACAAGCCGGTCCCGGTCAACCTGATGATGGTGGCGATCCTGCTCACCGGGATTGCAGCGGCGGTCACCATCCGTCTCGAATTCTTCCCCGAAACCGATCCCGAGCAAGCCTTGCTCACCATGCCCTACCCAGGGGCCACCCCGGCTGAAGTCGAGGAAAACCTCGCCCGCAAAGTCGAGGACCAGCTCGCCACACTTGATGAAATCAAGGAGCTGCGGACCACCTTGTCCGAAGGCGGCGGCGGAATCACCATTGAGTTTCGCGAAGGCATTGACATCGACCGCGCGCTCAACGAAGTCAAACAGACCCGCGACGGACTGCGAGACCTGCCTCAGGAAGCCGAGGAAATTGAAGTCGAGCTCTTCCAACCGCGCTTGCCGGTCATCCGCCTCGCGATCTTCGGCCCCGCCGATGAAACCCAACTTAAAAACGCCATCCGAGGCGTGAAGGACGACCTTCAAACGCTGCCCGACATGGGCGAGATCGCCATCGACGGGGTCCGCGATTATGAGGTCCGTGTCGATCTGGATCAGCAGGCCTTGCTCCAGCAATCCATCAGCCTTCCCGAAGTCACCGAAGTCATCCGAGGCTGGCTTGCTGAACTGCCCGGCGGCACGGTGCAGGGCGACACCTCCAACGTCCGCGTACGCACCGTCGGCGTCGAAGAACGCGCTCAAGCGATTGAACAAATCGTCGTCCGAGGCACCTCTGACGGACGCGTCGTCCGCGTCGGCGACCTCGGAACCGTCCGGGAAGGCTTTGTCGATACGCGCATTACCAATCGCTTCAACGGCCAGCCCGCAGCGGTCATGACCATCTTCAAGGTCGGCGACCAGGACGTGGTCAAAATCGCCGAAATGGTCCGCGCCTACGTCGCCGGCCGGCAGGGCAACGAACTCAAACTTCCTTTGCCGCCCTGGAAGCATGGCCCCCTCCGCCAGGCCTACCAGCTCGGCCAAAACACCCTCAACCCCTTGCCCGCAGGCGTGCAGATCGAGACCACTTCCGACCTGGCCCGCTTTGTGGAAGGCCGACTGCAACTGCTGAGCGAAAACGCGGCGATTGGTCTGGTGCTTGTCTTCATCACGCTGTTTTTACTGCTCAACTGGCGAGCGGCGCTGTGGGTCGGCGTCGGCCTCACCGTCGCACTGGCCGGGACGCTCGCGGTCATGGTGATCGTCGGCGTAACCCTCAATCTGCTCACCATGTTCGGGCTCATCGTGGTCATCGGCCTGCTCGTCGACGACGCCATCGTGGTGGCAGAAAACATCCAGGCACGGCATGACAAAGGCGAGTCCGCTCGAGCCGCTGCGCTTCATGGAACCCGCGAAGTGTTCTGGCCTGTCTGCGCAACCGTCGCCACCTCCATCGTCGCGTTCCTGCCGCTGTCGTTCATCGGCGGCGAGATCGGCGACCTGCTCGGAGCACTGCCTCTGGTCGTCGCCTGCGCACTGTCCATGTCACTCATCGAGTCATTGCTCATCCTCCCCAGCCACATGCGGCACAGTCTCGAAGTGGTGGACCGCAAAAACGTTACCCGCCCTGCCGCAGCCACGGCCGACTCGTCTGCACCTAAAGCTAATCGCGAGCCCTTGCGCGAACGCATCATGCATCAGACCCTGCAGCCCCGCTTTGGCCGACTGCTCAACTGGCTGCTTAGCCATCGGTATGAAACCGTTGCAGTCGCGCTTGCGCTTTTGATTCTCTCCGCGGGCATGGTCGCAGGCAAACGGGTCGGCTTCACGTTCCTCGACAACAATGATGCGGAAACCATTCTGGTCGATATCCGCATGCCGCTGGGTACTGCGTCCACCGCCACACAGCAGACCGTCCAGGTCATCGAGCAGGCGGCCATGCAACAGTCCGAAATCAAGTCCATCGCGGCGGTCGTCGGCCAACGCAGCAACGTGGATACAGGCCAGGCTGAAGGCGCCGCCACGCACATCGGGCAAATCTTTATCGAACTCCAGCCCACCGAATCCCGAGACCGCACTAGCCAGCAAGTCACCCAGTCCATCCGCGACGCCATCGCCGGCCGAACCAACGCGGCCGAACAAGTCGTCTTCTCCGAAATCTCCGGCGGACCCGGCGGACCCGCCATTTCCATCCGCATCGTCGGCAACGACCCCGATGCCATCGAAGCGGCCGCCGCCGACCTGAAAACCGCGCTGGGTGGCTTTGCCGGCGTGGTCGATATCACCGACGACAGCAACAAAGGCCTGCTCGAACTCCGCGTCGTTCCCAAGCCCACCGCCGCCACCCTCGGCCTCACGCCCGCCTCCATCGCCCAGCAGGTCCGCGGGGCGGTCTTCGGCCTCGACGCCCATGTCATCGTGGACCGCCAGGAAGACATCGACGTCCGCGTCCGCCTCAGCGAAGCCACCCGCCGCAGTGTCGCAGAGGTCGCCCAGCTCTGGATCGTCAAGCCCGACGGCTCACAAGTGCCGTTATCCGAAATCGCGGATATTCAGGAAACCACCACCTACGCGACCATCTCCCGCATCAATCGCAGGCGGGCGGTGACGGTGAGTGCATACACCATCCCAGGCATCAGCCCCGAAGATGTCGTGCCCGCCCTCCCGCTGGATCAACTGCGACGCGACTACCCCACGCTGGATTTTGAGATGGCCGGCCGACAGGAAAATCTGGGCGAAGCTTTCGCGACGCTGCCCTTTGGCATGCTCGCCGCCGCGGTGCTTATCTACATCATTCTCGCGGTGCTGTTCGACAGCTTCTTTCAGCCAATCCTCGTGATGCTTGTCATCCCCTTCGCCAGCATCGGCGTGATCTGGGGACACCTGATCCTCGGCTACAACCTCACGTTCCTCTCGCTCATCGGCTTCGTCGCCCTCTCGGGGATCGTCGTCAACGACTCGCTCATCCTCGTGCAGTTCTACAACACCCGCCGAGCTGCCGGGGAATCCGTTCACGATGCTCTGGTCAGTGCCGGCGTGGCCCGACTTCGCGCCATCCTGCTCACGACCATCACCACCGTCCTGGGGCTGCTGCCCCTGATGCTCGAAACCTCTTTCCAGGCACGCTTCCTGATCCCCATGGCCATCAGCATTGCGGTGGGCCTGCTCTCGGCAACGGTCATGATCCTCATCGTGCTGCCCTGCCTGATGCTGATCTTTGAAGATCTCACCAAAGCGGCCTACCTCGTCCGTCACGGCCGGATGAAACCCGATCTCACAAAGCCAACCCCTGAAGTTGGGTCGTCGCATGCCACGGGCTGATAACCCTTTACCAGTCATTCAGCCTTACGTTCAGCCCCGAATTACTCTAAACTCTCGTTGTGAAGCGATCTTCCCTCTCCGTCGCGGTGAACCCCCAAACCCCGGCAACCTCCCGGTGGCACGCCTGGGGACGCACACGGCTTGCGGCCTTGCTCACCCTCCTGGCCTGCGGGGGGCTGATGCTCGTCTCGTGTCTGCTGGATCCTTCGCCAGCGGGACTTGGCACGCACATGCAACTCGGCTTGGCCGCGTGCGGATTCCAGCAGCAGCACGGCATCCCCTGCCCCACCTGCGGAATGACCACCGCGTTTGCCTATGCCGCCGACGGCCGACTGTGGAGCTCGCTCCAGGCCCAGCCCGCAGGACTGATCCTCGCCGTGGTCAATGCCGCCTTGGTGGTGGTCGCCCTCTGGGGCCTGATCACCGGCGGCAACGTCATCCGCGTCTGGCAAAGTCTGCTGACCAAAGGCCCTCTCCTCACGCTCGGCCTGGCCGTGGGACTGACCTGGGGCGTCAAAGTGCTCGCCGCCACCGCCTCCTGATCCTGTCTGATACTGCCCGAAAGCTCAACGCATGAAGCCCCGTCACGACAGGTCTTTCCATCGATATCACCGGCTCGCTCTCACGTGGCCTGTGGTCACGCTCGTGGTACTCGGCTTCGTGGGGTGCGGCCCCATGCCCGGCGAACCCATCATCGTCAAAGTCCCCGCCAAATACACCGACCTCGCAGGGTATCGGGTGGCCGTCCTTGCGACCGCAGACCCCTACATCCTGTCCCGCAAACCCGCGGCGGCGGAAAATGTCATGCGCGCCGTCGCCAAAGACATCAAAGCCAATGTCGAAGGCTCACTGGTGGTTCGCCCTGACGAGTTGATCGCCTTTAAAGAAGACCGGCCGCGCTGGGAAACCGCCTTGCCCTCGCAGCTTATGCAAGCCCTCAACGTCGATCGACTCGTGCTGATTGACCTCGCGGAATATCGCACGTTTGAGCCCGGCAATCGCCACGTCAAACGCGGGCAGATCGAAGCCACCGTGCAGGTGTACGAAGCCCAGGCAGACGACCCGGACGAGTCGGTGCTCAACGTGCCCGTGCTCGCTCAGTTTCCCCGCGAAGGGCAGTCGAAGATTGGCAATGTCAGTGCGTCCGACCGCACCATCGAACTGGGAGCCCTGCAAGCCTTCTCACTGCGGGCCGCCGGTGTGTTCTACCTCCACGAAATCGAGATCGACCGTGGGGGCTAAGCCTGCTGATCCTGTGCGGCGGGTCGCAAGGGCTGTGCGGCAGGTAAATGCCGTCGCGGCAATATCACTTTCGTGGCTCATTCTTAGTGCATCGCTCGTCGGCTGCGAAGCGCCCGCGGCAATCGCTCACGTACTCACCGGCGAAAGCAAAGTCCCCGCGGTCTACCCGCTGGACAAGGACAAGCTCACCGTCATCATGGTCGAAGACGATCAGGAGCTCATGGGCGACCCCACCGCTGCCGGGCTGATCGCTGCCACCGCCACGCTGAATCTCGAAAAGAACGGCGGCTTTGCCGACAACATGATTCAAGGCCAGCAACTCGTCCAGGCCGAGCGACGCATCGGAACCCGGGTGTGGCGGGGCATGAAAATTGCCGACATCGGACGGGAAGTCGGAGCCCAGCGCGTCGTCTACGCTCAAATTGCCCACGTTGATGCCGCTCAGGAAAGTGACATCCTTCAAGCCCGCCTGGGACTCAAGATCACCGTTGTCGATGTCGCCACCGGCAAGGTCCTGTTCCCCGAGGTCACCGAAACCGACACCTGGTCGTCAGGCCCGGGCAAAATGGCCAGCCACCCCCTCATGGTTCAACTCAAACAGCGTCAGCCACGGTTCAACCGAGCCTATCAGCCCGTCGTGAGCCAAGACCTCGCGAAAGAAGCGGGAGTGCACCTCGCCCGGCTGTTTTACGCCTGGCTGCCGCCGCAGACCGGCGACGGCTTCAAATGAGCCTGGATCCCACGCTTCAGCTCGACCCGCCCCACGCTGATCAGCGCCGGCAAAACTGGGACGCCGATCGGCCCGGCGACCTGGTCATCGCACTGCTCAACCCCTGGCCCTACCCAAGCATCCTCACCACCGGACAAGCCGTAGCGGTCGCTGCGTTGGCCCGGCCACATCGACGCATTCGGCTCCTCGTCGATCCACACGCCCCAGGTCGCAAGACGCTGCAGACCGCCGCCATCGCCTCGGGACTCACGGATCTGATCTGCCACGAACCCGCCCTGGCCTCGTGCCTGGTCGATCTTGCGGGGATCGACGCGGCAGTCATCGCCAACCTTTCCCGCCCAGCCGCCACAGAACGCCTCAGCCAAAGGGTACGCCAGGCCGATGTCACGCTCATCGACGCACCGCCAGGCGAAGACCGCTATGAGCGGCGTCTGGCATCGGCAGTCCTGGGCGTCATAGATCACCTGCGAACAGGCTACCCTGTCCCACCGCACGCTCAACACCCCACCCAGGGCCACCGCATATGACTACCCCGCGATGACGCGCAAAAGGAACTGGTGGTTCCAGCCGGCGATCTTGCGTCGGCCCTTGATGCTTTTTCGCTTGGTGAGGTGGTCAGCGTTGTTGAGCAGGTTTAAGGCCATGCGGCGTAGTCGGCTGAGGTTTTCGGGGCCGTGGGCTTTGCGAACGCGGCTGTCGTCTTCGTGGAAGCTGACGTCGAGGATGTGGTGCAGGCGATTCTCGATGCCCCAGTGACTTCGGACGGCGTGGCCGAGGTGCTTGGCGTCAGGAGCGAGTGACGTGATGTAGTAGCGACGCTCGATCGTGGGTTCCTGCCCGATGACCTCACGCGTGGCCTCGACACACACCACGCTCCGCAGGCCCGGCCACTGGTCTTTGACCTTGAGCCAGTCGAGCTGATCGGTCACCCAGACGCGCCGCGTCTCGATCCGGCCATGTTCGCCCTCGGTCTGCTCGTGGCGGTCGTGCCAGGTGCCCTTGAAGTTCATCCGGATCATGTCGTCGAGCTCGGCCTTGACCCGGCGGTGCAGCGTCTGCTGATTCGCCTTCACCGCCAGCACGTAGTGGCCTCCGGCGTCGATGACCTGCTCGGCGATGTCCTTCTGGCAACCGATCGCGTCGATGCTCACCGTGGCTCCCTTGAGGTCGATCAGGCCCAGCAATTGCTTGATGCCTTCGATCTCCTGGCCCTTGCCGGCGGTCTTGAGCTGGCCGAGCACTTCGCCGTTGTCGGTGGCGAAGGCGCTGACTAGGTGAGCCATGCCACTCTTGTCCCAGCCGTGCTCGAACGACCGGCGAATGCTCTTGCCATCGACGGCGACGAGTCGGCCCGCCGACTGCTCGACCACCGCGTTCATCCAATTCATGAAGCAACGCTCGAAGGCTTCTGGATCGAGCCGACTGAACACCCGGCGGAAGGTGTCGGCCCCTGGTGTGCGTGGCTCGCCGGTGTCGCGATGCCTCGGCAGGTCGAGGAACGTCGCAAACCAGTCGGCCTTGACGCGGCCGAAGTCTTGGAGATCGTCCCAACCATCCGCGTCGCAGATCATGCCGCACAAGGCGATCACCAGCAGGTCGATGAGTCGGAACGTCGCGTTGTCCGCCCGCGGATCGGGCAGCGCGGTGAAGTAGCGCAAGGGACCACTTTGGGCAAGGTCGGCCATGACCAAACTCCGGGCAAGAGGGCTGAAATATCCTGCGAGCTCGCGACCAGCCCCCTTCTTACCCGAACCACCGCCAGAGCGCAATCCCTAACACGCGCCGTACTCGATCCGGGCGGTCAAATGCGCCGGCCTTGACACCCCACCGCAGCCTTGCCCGATGCTTCTTGAGCTTTGCGCAAGCGCAGCCTATGATCCTCATCCCTGCGGACATTCCGTGGGCCGCTGAACTGACCGCCGGCGATTCGGGCCGGCTCATCTCGTCCGCTGCAAATCGGGCATATTCAGGCACTTACCACGCGTCCGCCCGGCGAGTCCTTCACGACCCTCCTCCACGCAGACGCCTGCAATTGATTCCCACCATGGCACGCGCTTCGCTGCTCAATTTGTTGTCGTCGTCAGAAAACGCCTTCCAAATCGCCAGGCCTCTCCGCTTGTCGCGTTTGAGAATTCGCGTGACCGATTCCGGAGTCTGAGGTGGGATCGCGTTGAACGGGTCAGGCCAACGCCGCCGCCCGTGACTTGTGGTAAGTGCCCTACTCCAGCTCGCAAGAGCTGGGAAAGGGTTGACAGCATGGAAATCCTGTACGCGTTGATCGGCCTGCTGGTCGGCATCGGCGCCACGTTGGGCGTCCTCAAGTTTGCTGGTGTCTCGGCACTTTCCAGCGCCAAGCGTGAAGCGGACACGCTGCTCGATAAGGCACGCACCGAAGGCGAAGCCGTCTCCAAACAAATGGAGCTCGACGCCCGTAATGAACACGCCAAACGCAAAGAAACCCTCGATCGGGAGCTCGATGTCCAACGCCGCAAGCTGATGGATGAAGAGCGGGCGCTGATTCGTCGTGAAGACGAGCTCGAGAAGAAGATCGACATGCTCAAACTCAAAGAGCGCAACGCCGCTGAAGCCACCGAAAAGGCCTCCGCCCGTGAGCAAGGCCTGGCCGAAAAAGAAAAGGAAATGGAACGCCTGATCAGTCGACGCCGGGAAGTCCTGGAAAAGTACGAGCAACGCAAGAAAGAAGAACTCCAACGCGTCGCGCACCTCTCCGAAGACGAAGCCAAGCGGCAGATGCTCGAAGTGCTCGAACGCCAGTGTCAACACGAAGCGGGTGAACTCATCAAACAGCACCACGAGCGTGCTGAAGCCGAGGCCAAGGACCAGTCCGGCAAGGTGCTGCTGACCGCTATCCAGCGTTACGCCAGCGAGCATACCGCCGCCAGTGTGACCAACTCCGTGCAGTTGCCCAGTGACGATCTCAAAGGCCGCATCATCGGCCGCGAAGGCCGAAATATCCGTGCGTTCGAAGCGGCCACCGGCGTGGATGTCGTCGTTGATGACACGCCCGGCTCCGTCGTGGTCTCGTGCTTCGACCCGGTCCGCCGAGCCATGGCCGCCGAGCTGCTCCACGAACTCGTGCAGGACGGCCGAATTCATCCCGCACGCATTGATGAACTCGCCGAGCAGATGAAAGCCGAGTTCGAACAACGCATCGCTAAGTTCGGCAGCGACGCAGCTTTGGAAACCAATCTACAGGGTCTGCACCCCCGAGTGCTCGATGCCATCGGCCGACTGCAGTACCGCACCAGTTACGGCCAGAACATTCTCCGCCACTCCGTCGAAGTCGCATTTCTATGCCAGAACATTGCCGATGAACTCGGGCTGGATGGACGCATCGCCCGTCGGGCTGGCTTCCTGCACGACATTGGTAAGGCGATGGACCACGACATCGAAGGTGGGCACCCGAAAATCGGGGCAGACTTCCTGCGTAAGTTCGGCGAGACGTCCGAGGCTGTGCTCAACGCTGTCGAAGGCCACCATAACGATATCCCCGCGACCACGCCCTACACCCCCATCGTCATGGCCGCCGATGCGATTTCCGGAGCCAGGCCCGGTGCGCGACGCGAAACGCTTGAGAAGTACATCAAGCGATTGACGCAACTCGAAGAAATCGCGGGCGACCACAAAGGTGTCCGCGAGGCCTACGCCATTCAGGCCGGCCGCGAAGTCCGTGTGATCGTCGATCCCGACGGCATTGATGATGCACAGTGTCACTACATCGCCCGAGACATCGCCAAACGCGTCAGCGAAGAAGTGACCTTCCCCGGCGAAATCAAGGTCACGGTCCTTCGTGAAATGCGGACCGTGGAATATGCGCGGTAAACTCTGCACAGCGGCCTGTCGTTCTGGTTAAGTGAGGCCGCAGCGCGTCACCTTTCCAGAGCTATGCCATGCCGTTGACCCCTTCTGACCGCGTTCATTGCCCGAATTGCCACGGCACGATGCGTTCGGGGTTCGTCTCGGTGTCCCAAGGCCTGACCTGGATGCATACCGAAGCCCGCAACCCCTGCGACTTTACCGAGACGCTTCCCGGGACCGCTGCGGTCCTGCGTGCCAACCGTCTACCCGCATGGCGGTGTCATGCCTGCAGTCTGGTGTTGATGCGCTACGGCCGGGGCGTGAAACGTGAGCGTGATTTTCGCGACAGTGAAGCCATCGCTCAGCGTGCCGCTGCCGAAGACATGCTCGACGCAGCAGAAGACCCGCAGTCGAAGAATCCTTCATCAGACGCCTGAAACAAAAAAAGCCCGCGGCTTTCGAGGGCAAGATCCCGGATGATTCAGGTTGTTGCCTGAAAGCACCTCAGGATTCTGAACCACAAGAGGATACGAAGCGATCATCTTTCCCGCTGATTCCGGACCTTTCCGGTCCATTGGGAACAGATGTAGTCAGAGGTAAGGACGGTTTGCCGATGGCGAAGCTGGATGACGATCTGGCGATGAGGAAGGTCAAAGCCGAGAAAAGGTTCGTGCCTCGGGAGAATTGTTTCGCCGACGCAAGCGTCACCGGCCAGGCGAATCATCGCCGCGGCAGCAGACACCGCAGGACGCGGCTAGACCATTCTGTGTGTTCGGCGGTAGGCTGCGGGTGTGTCTTCGACGTGGCGTTTAAACATTTCGTGGAAGTGCTTGAGGCTGTTGAATCCGCAGGACGTGGCGACGCGGTCGAGGGTGCGATCGGTCGTGGCGAGCATTTCACAGGCCCGGCCGATGCGGGTGCGGATGATCTCGGCGTGGAGTGTGTGCCCCATCTCTTTGGCGAACCTACGCTCCAGCGAACGCCGATTCAGGGCGACGGCTCGGGCAATATCGTCAATCGAGATGTCCTCGCCGCTATGGCTCCGGATAAATCGCAAAGCTGCCGCGACGTCGGGGTCATCGATGGCCAGCACGTCGGTGGACCGGCGAGCCACGACTTGACGGGGGGGAATGGTGACCACGCGTGCCGGCTGACCGCGAAGCATCTGATCGATCAGCTTTGCGGCCTCGTACCCGATTTGGTGTAGGCCCTGCTCAACACTCGAAAGCGGTGGATCAGACAGATCGCATAACAGCTCATCGTTATCGACCCCGAGAATGGCCACATCGTCGGGGACGCGCAATCCAGCGAGCCGACAGGCGAGGGACACGTTACGGGCATTCAGGTCGTGCATCGCCATCACGCCCAGCGGCTTGGGGGCGGATTTCAGCCAGCCGACCGCTGTTTCAAGCAACGCGTTCCACTGCGTGGGTTGACTCTCGCGGATGGCAGCTGGGACCTCGACGCAGTGGCATCCAGCGTCTTCGATCGCGCGGGTGAACCCGGCAGCCCGGTCGCCCGCACCGACAAACGCGTGGTGGCGAAACCCCAGACGCATCAGGTGCTCGGCCCCGACGCGGCCGATCTGGTGATCATCGGCATACACCCGTGCCGAGTCCGGCGGCGCTGCGTAGCCAATATAGACCCGCGGCGCGGTATCGGGTACCAGCCCAAACCAGTCATCCGGAGGCAGGTGGCCGATCCCCGCATCGGCCACCCAGCCCTTGGGCGGCAGCATGTCGTAAGCAACCATCGCGTGCAGTCGCCAAAGCGGATATCGACGGGCGTATTGTGCAATGCCGCGCGTCACGCCACGCCCGTAGGCGAGTTCCGTTCGCACCAGCACCGCCACCCTGATCTCACGGTCCCGCATCTACAGCCTCCAGTCTCTGGGCTTGATCCCAATGGTGTCGCAATACGTCACAAACTATACGCGAAGTTACATTGACTTAGCGACAAGGTGAGACATAATCATCGTGTAAGAGGATTTACCGCTTGCGTCGACGGTCTGGAATTTCAGTTTCAATCTTGAAAGTGTCTACGTCAATGCGGTGAATCGATCGCTTTAGTAAGCCTGGTTGCGTCAATCGGGCCGACTTTCAAACGTTTCTTATCTCATGTGAAGGAAGACTTTATGAAAAAATATCCCATCCAATCCGCACTTCTGGCCGCCGCGTTCAGTACCGCCTTTGCCGGGGCCGCATCGTCAGAGGTGCTGACACCCACCAATGGCAGTTTCGAGAGCCCGGATACCACTGACTTTACCCAAAATGTTGACGACTGGACGACGTTCGGCCCAAGCGACCGAACCATCACCCAGGCGGGCGCCCTCACCAACCAGGATGGCGACCAGCACCTGGTCCTTGATGACCGAGCTTCGGGGGAAGTCGGCGTGTTTCAAAATCTTGGCTCGATCGAGGCTGGTTTTACCTACACGCTTGAACTCAAGGTCGGTCGCGGCGGTAACGACATCCCGGGTACCTTCTCGTATGGGCTCTATACCGGCACCACCAACGGCGGCTTCAATCCCGGGAACGCTGTGGTCACCGAAAATCAGGGAACTGTCTTTGAAACGGGTACGGTTTCTACGGCAATTAACGCCTCTCCAAACGTTTTCCTTGACCGCACGCTGACTTTCGACACGCTCGACGGTAACAATGCCGCGCTCGTCGGTCAGGACCTGTTTATTCGTGCGGCCATCACCGGAGGCTCGGGTCCGGGTAACGCGGATCAACTGTTTATCGATGATATTACCGTGACGGCGGCGGTGCCCGAGCCCGGTTCGCTTGCGATCGCTGCCCTTGGCTCGTTAGCCCTGTTGGGCCGCCGACGCTCGGTTTCAAAGTAAATCCCTCTTTCTCTTGGTCGGGCCTAACGCCCGGCCAAGCATTATCGAATTGCGTATTGCTCGGTGTACTGTGAAAGGCTCATCATGAAATGCCACCGCTACCACGGTTCGTCCTTTTGCCACCGGAGATTAGGCTTTACGCTGGTTGAATTGCTGGTCGTCATTTCGATCATCGCGCTTCTGATCGGACTACTACTCCCCGTGCTTGCAGCATCGCGGGAGGCGGCCCGAAATGTTCACTGCGCTGCCACACAAAAGCAGTTGGCGCTGGCGTTCACGAGCTACGCGAATGATTTTGGAACGCTTCCCCCCGGTCTGGTCAGCTATACGCCGACCTACAGAGATTGGACATTCATCGTGCTGGAAGAAGATTACTTCACCGGGGCCAGTCGGGACGAAGCTTTCGCATGCCCGACCAGCGGATTCCCAGGCGGGGCCAACGATTACAACGTGCATCCTCGACTGATGCCCCAGCTTGGCCGAAATGACCCAGCCCAACCCGGCACGTATCAGCCGTATGCGTTGAGCCAGATCAAGGACGCTTCGTCGAAGTACCTTCTCACCGACGGTGCGATTAATCCTGGTAATCAGACCACACACCCTATGACTGAAAGTATCGCGAATAATCGCTACTTCTTTCAGGGACTGGTGTACGACCCCGGCGACGATTGGACACAAATCGTCGATACCGGAGATAACTCTGACACCTTTGGTAATCGTACTCAACCACGCTTTCGGCATGCGGGAAATACCATTGCGAATTTCGCGTTTGCAGACGGTCATGTCACAACGCTACCGCCGGTCGATGTGACCCGCCGTGAAGTTATGATCCTGCGCTAATCGTTTACGGTCTGTGATTCGATCAAATCGTAGGCGGTTTATCTGCTCGCGCAACCGCTCTACCTATATTTTGACGAAGGAAACATAAGATGACGTGGTCGGGCTTGACGACAGCTGTAGTAATGGCCTTGTTAATGAGAGCCGATGCCCTGGCGGATCAGCCCGGCGAGTGGGTCCCTGTGGCGATCGTATCGCAACCCATTCTCGATCATCCCAATGTAAGTATCGGGGGCGAGGGCGGCCAGGTGCCTTTGACGATCGTGGCCGACGCGATTGACGGAGAGTTCATGCTCTTCGGCACAGACGTCGGCGGGCTGTTCCGCTCAACGAACGGGGGCAATACCTGGGAGCCCGCCAACGTGGGCTTCTCACCCCGTGGGGCGTCGGCGTTCGCAATCGATCCGCGGAACCCAGATCGCGTGTTGGCCATCGGCTGCAACTCGATGGCCATGGACATACATGGCATCTATCTCTCGACCGACGGTGCGTCCTCATGGCGGCACGTACAACCCGCCAACATGGCGGCGATGCGCGACTACAGACATCAAATCGCTTTCGACCCCTCCAGCTACGACGATGAACTCGGCTATTGCACCGACGCCTACTGGTCACGGATCAAACACGATAAAGCGAATTACGGCCAACTCAATCCCGATCCCGCGCTCTACAGATCGTCTGATGGAGGGGCAACCTGGATGCGATTACCTGAGTCCAAAGCGTTCGCCGGCGGGTCATTAGTAATTCATCCCACCAAGCGTGGCGTCATCTACGTCGCGACCGACGATGGCGTCTTTGTGAGTAAAGACCGGGCGGAAACCTTCGACCAGCTCAAGAGTGGGAAATTTACGGGGTTGGCCGTCACTTCGTCCAGGCCGGACTGGCTGTACGCAAATACAGTAAAAGAGGTGTGGGTGTCCCATGACGCGGGCCAGACCTGGGAGTCGCGTTTGGTCCCTTCAACCGGTGAGGATGCGTCACGAACAAACGTGGAATTGCATCAGATCAATGTGAGCCCGGCCGATCCACAACGCTTGTCGATTAGAAGTAAGGCCGACGATTGGCGGTGGCTTTTAATGATCTCACATGATGGCGGGAAGACTTGGGTCAACGCAGAATTTAAAAACGAGCTTGCATTCCTGCCCCATAACGTGCGCAATTGGGTCACCGCGTGGCACCCGACTGATGCGAATAAGGTGTATTCGTTTGGTGGGGATTGGGCAACCCGCAGTACCGACGGCGGGAAAACTTTCGAGTGGTCTGCCGAAGGCATCAATACGATTCTAGTTGGCGGGGCGTTTCACTTCAGCCCGGCCGATCCCGACGTGGTCTTTCTTGGCTCGCAAGACTACAACGGCGCGATCACGCGAGACGGCGGCAAGTCCTGGCAATATGCGCCGGTGTCCGACTTTACATGGGGCGGTTTCACTTACGCGGGCATGGCCGCGGACACGCAGACCATGTTCGTCGGAAACGCGAACAGCTGGAATGCAGACCGCACCTTAAGGATTTCACGTGACGGCGGGAAAACCTGGACCGAGCGGTCTGAGATTAGCTGGTCTAAAGAGAAAACAAACCTTGATGCCTTCGGCCACATGACCAGCTTTGTGGATCCCGCGAACCGAAAAGTGTTCTTCGCCGGACCATTTCGCAGTCACGACCTTGGTCAGACTTGGAGCAAAATGGAAGGTTGCGACGGTGTTTTCACCGCGTCAGCTGGCGAGCCTGGCACATTGTTTGGCGTGAATCAGCCGAGCACAGATCGGTCGCAGGTGGTGTCCAGTCAAGACCACGGCGCGACGTGGCAGGTCGTTCTGGAGGTGGACGGGTTGATTAAAGATGTGGCGGTATCGCAGAAGACCGGTGAGATTTTCTTCACGAATGACAACGACCTGCGGGTATTTCGCGACGGGCAGGTTCATACGCTCGACATGCCGCGTGACCAGTTCGGGAATCGCCGGATGGGCAGCGTGGCCATCGACCCCCAACGGCCCGAACGGATTTTCGCGACCCAGCACATGGACCGGTACATCGCCAGCCGCGGCGCGTTGATGTCGGACGACGGAGGTCAAACCTGGCAGGTGCTCACGATCACCGACCCATTAGCCGAGGGCGTGACCGACGGCGGACGAGAGCCGATCTGGGTGCGGGTGCATCCCAAAACCGGTGATGCCTGGTTCAGTACAAGTTGTTTTGGCGTTTGGAAGTACCGCGTCGAGGAGAGCGCACAGTGAGACGGTCTATCCGGAAAAGGGGCGGCGGTCGGTGCCGCTGACGACTTCGGCGATTTGGCCGGGCGTTCATATGCCACATCGTGGCAAAGCGTGAGAACAAAAAAAACCCACGATCTGCGACCGTGGGTTTCGTGTAAAAGTGATGTTTCACGCCTTACGGCTGCGTGCCAAGCACCTCTTCGCCCAACAGTTGGGCGATCAGCTTGGAGTCCGCCACCCGCTGGGTGATCTGGTCAGGTGACTCAGCACCAGCAGCCTCGGCCAGCGCGGCGGCGGCTTCGATCTCTTCTTCAACCGACAACGGCTCGGCGGCAGGAGGCTCGGCGAGCTTCTTGACTTCCATCGTTGCGTACTGCGCGAAGCCTGTGCCCACCGGAATGAGGTGACCCAAGAGCACATTTTCCTTAAGGCCCACAAGTGTGTCGATCTTGCCCGCCAGAGCCGCTTCGGTGAGCACCTTGGTGGTTTCCTGGAACGACGCACCGGACAGGAACGATTCGCTCTGCAAAGAGGCCTTGGTGATACCAAGCAGCAGGGTCTGACCGATGGCCGGCTTGCACTTGACCGCCTTGGCAGGCTCTTTGCCGTTGGCTTCGAGCTTGGCGTTTTGCTCCTTAAGCTCAGCCTTGGTGATCTTGTAACCCAGGGGCAAACCGGAGTCGCCGGGATCTTTGATCTTGCCTGATGCCGCGACGGCTTCGTTGGCTTCGCGGAATCGGAACTTGTCAACCACTTCGCTGGGCAGCAGATCGGTGTCGCCGGGGCTTTCGATGCGAATCTTACGCAGCATCTGAGCCAGGATGACTTCGATGTGCTTGTCGTCGATCGGCACGCCCTGTGCGCGGTAGACGTTCTGAACCTCTTCGAGCAGATAGGTGAACAACGCCTCTTCGCCCTTAATGCGGAGGATATCCTGCGGCACGAGCGGGCCGTCGATGATGGGATCACCCGCTTCGACATCGTCGCCGGTGTGGACCAGAAGTCGACGGTCCTGCGGGACGTGATGGTCGACTTCAAGGCCCGCGTCGGAGCGAACGATGATGGTCATCTTGCCTTTTCGCTTGTCCGATCGGATCTCAACTTTGCCGGTGATTTCCGCCATGATGGCGGCGTCTTTGGGCTTGCGAGCCTCAAAGATTTCGGTGACCCGGGGCAGACCTCCCACGATGTCGGACGAGCCTGTGGCTTCTTTGGGCTGGCGTGCGATCATTTGGCCGGCTTCAACCGTATCGCCTTCCGCCACTTCGATACGCGCCTTGGCGGGCAGGTAATGGAAGTCGAGGATTTGGCCATCGCCGTCGGCAACGACGATGCGGGGGTGCATTTCGCCTTTGTGTTCAATGACCACCAGCGACTGACCGCCTTCGGTGGTCTTCTTGCCCTTGCCCTTTTGGCCCTGGCCTTCAGATTCAGGACGCACCGTCTCGCCGACCACGATGTCCTCGAACCGGATCGTACCGGCCTTCTCAGCGAGGATGGGGGCGCGGTGAGGGTCCCACACGGCCAGCACGTCGTTCTTCTTAACCGAGTCGCCGGGCTTGACCTTGAGGAACGAACCATACTGAAGCTTGAACTTCTCGAGCTCTCGGCCTTTGTCGTCCACAAGGATCAGTTCGCCGTTGCGTTTGAGCGTGACCAGCACGTCGTTGCCGTCTTCATCCTTGGTGGGCACTTCGTTGGCATCACGGATTTCGACTTTGCCGGACTGGCCGGCGCGGAAGGACGTGTCGACCAATGAGGTCGTGGCGACACCGCCGGTGTGGAACGTTCGCATGGTGAGCTGCGTGCCGGGCTCGCCGATGGACTGGGCTCCGATGATGCCGACCGCCAGGCCTTGCTCGACCAGCTTGCCGGTGGACAGGTCCATGCCGTAGTCCAGCACCGAGATGCCCGACCGCGACTCGGTGGTCAGCGGCGAACGAACAACCACGGTGTCGATGCCGAGCTCTTCGATCTTGCGAGCGGCTTCGAGCGTGATGACGTTGTTTTCCTGAACGATCACGTCGTCGGTGATCGGGTTGATGATCGTTTCCCGTGCGACGCGGCCGGTGATGCGTTCACGCAGCGGCACGTCAATTTCATCGCCCTTGTAGATCGCTCGTTTGGTGATACCACGCTTGCTGCCACAATCGAACTCAGAGATAAACATGTTCTGCGCGACGTCGCAGAGCTTGCGGGTGAGGTAGCCGGAGTCAGCGGTCTTGAGGGCGGTGTCGGCCAGGCCCTTGCGGGTGCCGTGCGTGGACGAGAAGTACTCGAGCACGTTCATGCCTTCACGGGCATTGGCAACGATGGGCGTTTCGATGATCTCGCCCGAGGGCTTGGACATCAGGCCACGCATGCCGGCAAGCTGCTGAATCTGCGAAACGTTGCCTCGGGCACCCGACGCATCCTTGGACATGATGAACACCGGGTTGTAATAGGCGGTGCCTTCCTTGGAATCGATCGGAATAGGTTTATCAAATTCGTCGCGGCGGTCATGGCGAATTTCTTTGAGCAATTCCTTGGTGACTTCTTCCCGGCAGTGGGTCCAGAGGTCCAGGAGGTTGTTGTACCGCTCGCGCTCCGTAATCGCACCGGCCATGTAGGCCTTCTCGACGCGATCGACCTTCTTCTGGGTGGCGTCGATCAGTTCATATTTACGTGCCGGGATTCGCAGGTCGGTGATGCCAAAGGACAGGCCCGAGCGGGTGGACCACTCGAAGCCCAGGTTCTTCATGGCGTCGAGCAGGTCGATCGTGGCGGGTCGGCCTGAACGGGCATAGGTGTCGTCAATCACGCGGCTGCAACCCTTGGCACCAAGCGGGCAGTTGTAGTAGCTCATGCCGTCGGGCAGGATTTCGTTGAACAACAGTCGGCCGACGGTCGTGATGATCCGACGATTCTCAGGCAGCGCGACGGGCACCGCCGCCTTGGCGTCCTGGACCATGTCGTGGAACCGGCCTTCGGGGAGGCGGACCGCAATGCGCTCATGCAGATGCACGTTGCCGTCCGCGTGAGATCGCATGGCCTCAGCGGGGTCGCGGAAGGCGAGCGGCTTCTCGGGCAAGACCGCAGCGTCTTCGCCGGGCTTGAGCATGGTGAGGTAGTACACGCCCAGCAGAATGTCCTGCGAGGGCGAGATGATCGGGTTGCCGTTGGCGGGCGAGAAAATGTTGTGCGGCGAGAGCATCAAGATGCTTGCCTCAGCCTGTGCCTCGACCGACAGCGGGAGGTGGACGGCCATCTGGTCGCCGTCGAAGTCCGCGTTAAAACCGGTGCACACCAACGGGTGGATGCGAATCGCGTTGCCTTCCACCAGCACCGGCTCGAAGGCCTGAATCCCCATGCGGTGAAGCGTGGGGGCACGGTTGAGCAACACGGGATGCTCGTGGATGACTTCTTCGAGGATGTCCCAGACCTCGGGATCGCGGCGCTCGAGCATTTTCTTGGCCGACTTGATGGTGTCGACCAGGCCATGCTCTTTGAGCTTGCGGATGATGAAGGGCTGGAACAGTTCGAGGGCGATTTTCTTAGGCAGGCCGCACTGGTTGAGCTTGAGATTCGGCCCGACCACGATGACCGAACGGGCGGAATAGTCCACCCGCTTGCCGAGCAGGTTCTCGCGGAACCGGCCTTGCTTGCCCTTGATCATGTCGGTGAGCGACTTGAGCGGACGATTGGATGATCCGAGCACGGGGCGGCGGCATCGGCCGTTGTCGAACAACGCATCGACCGACTGCTGGAGCATCCGCTTTTCGTTGCGGATGATGACCTCAGGGGCGTTGAGGTCCATCAGCTTTTTAAGCCGGTTGTTGCGATTGATGATCCGGCGGTAGAGGTCGTTGAGGTCGGAGGTGGCGAAGTTGCCCGATTCGAGCATGACCAGCGGGCGCAGGTCGGGCGGGATCACGGGGATGACGTCCATGATCATCCACTCGGCATGATTATCGCTGCCGCGAATCTGCTCGACGATCTTAAGCCGCTTGGACAGGTCCTTGATTTTCTGCTTGCTCTTGGTCTTGCTCAAATCATCACGAAGCTCTGCGGCGAGGGCATCAAGATCGAGATCGACCAGCAGATCCTTGGCTGCTTCAGCACCCATGGAGGCGGTGAATGCGGTGCCAAATTCGTCATAGGCTCGGCGATATTCATCTTCGCTGAGGACCTGCTTGGCTTTGAGCGGCGTGTCACCGGGATCGATGACGACATAGTCCTGGAAGTAGATGACCTTTTCGAGGTCTGAGGTCTTCATGCCCAGCAGGTTGGACAGGTGGCTCGGGATGGCTTTGAAGAACCAGATGTGCACGATGGGTGCGGCGAGGTTGATATGGCCCATGCGCTTGCGACGCACGCGGGAGTGGGTCACCTTCACGCCGCAGCGATCGCAGATGATGCCTTTGAACTTGGTGCCTTTGTACTTGCCGCAGGCACATTCGTAGTCGCGTTCGGGGCCGAAGATGCGTTCACAGAACAGGCCGTCCTTTTCGGGGCGGTAGGTTCGGTAGTTGATGGTTTCGGGCTTTTTGACCTCGCCGAAGGACCACGACCGGATGTCGTTGGGGGAAGCGAGCTGGATCTTGACCGAGGCGTAATCGTTGACGCGGTCGTAGAGGAGTTCAGCCATGGGGAGTCTTTAGCTTGAAGCTCTCGGCATCGGGCCGGAGCAGGTGGATGCGGGACACGTCACCGTCGGATCGGAGTGAACAAGGGGCAACTGACCGACGGCGCGAGGCCAGTCGCCCGGGGCAAAAAAGGTTACAGAATCGAACCGAAGTCCGAGTCTTCGCCCTTTTCCATGGTGATGTTCAGGCCGAGGCCCTTGACCTCGTTGCACAACACATCGAAGGCGACGGGCATGCCCGCTTCGAGCGTGTTGGTGCCCTTGACCATGGATTCGTAAATCTTGGTGCGGCCTTCCACGTCGTCGGACTTGACCGTCAGGAGTTCCTGAAGGATGTAGGCCGCGCCGTAGGCTTCGAGGGCCCAGACTTCCATCTCACCAAACCGCTGACCGCCGGTGCGGGCTTTTCCGCCCAGGGGCTGCTGGGTGATGAGCGAGTAGGGGCCCGTGGCTCGGGCGTGGATTTTGTCGTCCACCAGGTGGTGCAGCTTGAGCATGGTCATGTAGCCCACGGTGGTCTTCTGGTCGAAGGGCTCGCCCGTCCGTCCGTCGTAGAGCTGGACCTTGCCACCGGCGGGCATCTTGGCGAGCAGTTCGTGCGGCTCGTGGGCACCTTGCGTCTCGGCAAGGCGTTTATCCACGTATTCGTTGGCTTCGTCGATGGCAGCATGAATCTCGTCCTCAGTCGCCCCGTCGAAAACCGGGGTGACAGCCTGGAAGCCGAGCACCTGGCAGGCCCACCCGAGGTGGGTTTCGAGGATCTGCCCGACGTTCATGCGGGAAGGCACACCCAGCGGGTTGAGCAGCACATCGACCGGCGTGCCGTCTTCAAGGAAGGGCATATCCGCCTGGGGCACGATGCGGGCAATGACGCCCTTGTTGCCGTGCCGACCGGCCATCTTGTCGCCGACGCTCAAGGGGCGCTTGGACGCCAGGTAGACCTTGACCATTTCGAGTACGCCGGACTGAAGTTCATCGCCGCGCTTCATGTGAGCGAGCTTGCGTTCTTTTTCCTTCTCGATCGCGTCGATGCGGGGCCAGAACTGTTCGTAGAGCGTTTGAGCTTCTTCCTTGACTTCCTTGGAGCCCTTGACCCATTTCATGTCGAAGCTCTCGATCTGCTCGAGTACGACTTCGGCGATGTCGGATTGGGCCACTTTCTGACGCGTCGAGGGGTCAACCATCGGCGTGCCGGTGACTTCGTTGACCTGCTCGACGAACTCTCGGAAGAGTTGTACAGCCCGCTCGTCCATGGACTGTTCGTACTCACGCATCTCACGACGCAGGTTTTTCTTCTGCTCGTCATTGAGGTGCATACGACGCGAGAATCGCTTGGCACCGATGACGATGCCTTCGGTGCCGGCAGGCACTTCGAGCGAGTCGTTTTTCACGTCTTCGCCGGCGCGGCCGAAGATCGCGTGCAGCAGTTTTTCTTCCGGCGTCAGCTCGCTCTTGCTCTTGGGGCTGACTTTGCCGACGAGGATGTCGCCGGGCTTGACGTAGGCCCCGGTGCGGATGATTCCGTGCTCATCGAGCATGGACAGCATTTTCTCGCTGACGTTGGGGATGTCACGGGTGAACTCCTCGCGGCCGAGCTTGGTTTCGCGAATCTCGACATCGAACTCTTCGATATGGATCGAAGTGAATGTGTCCTTCTTGACCAGGTTCTCAGAGATAACGATGGCGTCTTCGAAGTTGTAGCCGTCGAAGGTATTGAACGCGACCAGTGCCGACTTGCCGAGGCACAATTCGCCTTGATAGGTGGACGGGCCGTCGGCAATGATCTGGCCCTTCTTGATTTTCTGGCCCAGTCGGATGATGGGCTTTTGGTTCAAGCAGGTGTGATTGCCGGTGCCCACGAACTTCTGCAGTTCGTATTCATCGGCGTTGTCAATGACGATCCGCTGAGCGTCGACGTAGGTGACCGTGCCGCGGTTCTTGGCTTTGACGACCATGCCGGAGTGGGCGGGGACGTTCTTTTCCATGCCGGTGGCCACATACTGGGGCTCACTGACGATGAGAGGAACGGCTTGTCGCTGCATGTTTGAGCCCATGAGGGCTCGGTTGGCGTCGTCGTGTTCGAGGAAGGGAATCATCGCCGCCGACACGCCTACGATCTGCTTGGGGCTGATGTCGAGGTAATCAATGCTGTTGCTGGGGACCTGCGCGAGGTCGCCATCAACGCGGGCAAGGACCATGCCCTTTTTAATCTCGCCGTGCTCGTCTGCCGAGTCGGTGGGGCCGAGGGTGAGTTTCATCTCCTCGTCAGCACGCAGGTGCACGGTTTCGCCGGTGACTTTGCCGTCTTTGACCACGCGGTACGGGGTCTGCAGGAAGCCGTACTCGTCGATGCGGGAGTACAGGCCGAGCGAGGCGATGAGGCCGATGTTCGTACCTTCAGGCGTTTCGATGGGGCAGATTCGGCCGTAGTGGCTGATATGCACGTCGCGCACTTCGAAGCCAGCCCGCTTGCGGTTCAGGCCGCCGGGGCCTAAGGCGGAGAGGCGTCGCTCGTGGGTGAGCTGGGAGAGCGGGTTGGTCTGCTCGACAACCTGCGAGAGCTCGCCGCGGCCAAAGAAGTGATCGATTGCTGAGCTGATCGACTTGCTGTTGACCAGGTCGGCGACCTTGGACAGTTCGTCAGGATCCTTGACGCTCATGCGTTCCTGAACGGTTCGGCGAAGCTTGAGGAAGCCCTTGCGGAGCTCCTCAATGGCCAGTTCATCCATGGTCCGTAGACGACGGTTACCCAGGTGGTCGATGTCGTCGATGTGAGCCTTGTTGCGGTTGTTCCGCAGGTCCAGAATGTACTCAACGACCTTGGTGAAGTCCGGGGCACGAAGCTGCATCGTGTCTTCGGGGACATCGAGGTCGAACTTGCGGTTGATGCGGAATCGGCCGACCTTGCCCAGGCGGTAGCGGTTTTCGTCGAAGAACTTCTCAGCGAAGAGGTCGCGGGCTTTGTCCACCTGAGGCGGGTTGCCGGGACGCAGACGGGCGTACAACGCAAGCAGCGCGGCTTCATGGTCGTTGACGTCCATGTCCTCGGGGAGGTGGGCCTGCTTTTCATCCGCAATGGTGTTGAGGATGAGCATGTCGGTCGCGCCGGACACGATTTCGATGCTCTTGAGCGGGGAGCCTTGGACGGCTTCGATCTTTTCGCCGACCATTGCCCCGATGGGCAGCAGCTCTTCGCCGGTGTCGGTATCAATGACGGGGGCAGCGACGTAGTGCTCGGGCTTGAGGTCGGTGACCTTGATGGTTTCGACGCCGTAGAAAAGCTCCAGAATCTGGCGGGTCGTGGAGTAATCCTCGTCCAGGGCACGCAGGAAGGTGGTGGCGGGGATTTTGGTGCTCTGGTCGATCCGCATCTGGAGCACGTCTTTTTTGGACACCTCCAACTCGATCCACGAGCCCCGCTCGGGGATCACCCGGGCGGAATGCAGCGGGCGGTCGGCCTCGGCGGAAGCGATGGCGAAGTCCACGCCGGGCGAGCGGTGGAGCTGATTGACGATGACGCGTTCGGCACCGTTGATGATGTACTCGCCGCCGCCCCGCATGACGGGGATCTCGCCGAGGTAGATCTCTTCTTCGACAACGTTGGGGTTGTCCTGGCGTTCAAGCTGGACGCCGATGCGGAACGGCATGCCGAAGGTCAGCCGCAGCTCCTTGCATTCGCCGGGGGTGTAGCGCGGCTCATCAAGCTTGTAATAAAGATACTTCACGCTCATCGTGCCGTCGTACGACTCGATGGGGAAGACCTCGCGCAGCAGCGATTCGAGACCCATGTGAGGGTCTCGGCCGTCAAAAGGCTTATCAGGCTGAATGAACCGGTCGTACGCGGCTTGTTGAACCTCGACCAGGTTGGGAATGGCAATCGCGTCGCCGCGCTTGGAAAAGTCACGCACAGACTTCAGCAGCATCGATGCTCCTTAGGCTTCGACCGAGACCAGGAAACCGGCTTACAAGAGGGGACGAGACGAACCCGACCGATCAGTCGGGCCTCTTGTTACTGGCTAACTGGTGATGTGGGGGTTTGCAAAGTTCTAATCACGCGCCGTCATCGCGAACATCGCATGCTAACCACCGTCACAAGGGATTGCAACCCGATCAGACGCTGGTCTCGAATTTTTCTCATGTCAGGTTTATTCGGACGCTTCTCAACACGGTCGACGCGGCAGCATGGCGTCGCGAATCCCCTAGGCTTCGCCCATGGCCAAGCTAACCGTTGACTTTCACTCTGACATCCTGGGCACCGGGGCCTCGGTCGTGGTGGTGATGCCCGAATCTGCCAAGGCCACACGCATCGGGCTCGATAACGAGGGGGCCGGCCGACCGGCACGGGGCTGGCCTTGCCTGTGGTTATTGCATGGGCTTTCGGATGACCAGACGACCTGGACCCGACGCACGGCCGTGGAGCGGTATGCGGCTGGGCGGGGAATTGCCGTGGTGATGCCTGCCGCAGGTCGGTCGTTTTACACCGACATGCACCGTGGACCCCGCTGGTTTTCGTATCTCGCAGATGAGCTGCCTGCGGTGATGCGGGACATGCTGCCCCTGAGCCCGGACCGCCGGGATAATTTTGTGGCAGGCCTTTCGATGGGTGGATACGGGGCCTGCAAGCTCGCGTTGACGTATCCCGACCGCTACGCCGCTGCCGCATCGCTTTCCGGAGCGTTGGACGTGGCTCAAAATCTGCATGCTGCCCAGCCGCCCTACGACCGCTGGCAGCGCGAGATGACCGAGCTGATTTTTGGCGACCCGGCCGCCCTGCCCGACTCTCCGCATGATCTCAAGCATTTGGCTCGTGACGCCCTGGATGCATCGCAGCGCCAAGTCACACCGCTGCCTAACCTGTTCCTCGCCTGCGGCACGGACGACTTTCTCTACGATGATTCCATCAGCTTCCGGAGTCATCTCCAGGACCTCAACTATCCTCACGTTTACATGGAGCACCCCGGCGAAGCGCACGACTGGGCCTACTGGGATCGTGTTATCCAAGATGTACTCGACTGGCTGCCGGTGAGCTAGACGTCCCGCGTTGGTCCGCAGAGATTGCCTGCCGAGCAGTAAGGACGGAAGGGACCGGAAGGGACCGGACGGCATCGGACGGCATCGGATCAAAGTCGATTGGCATGCGTGTCATATCGCTCATTTTCAAGGCTTGAATCAGGAGTTTCTCATGTCAGACCATATTGCTCATATCGCTATCTGCGACGACGTGACCCGTCTCGCCGCCCGGCACCCGGAGATTGACGCCGACCTGGCGTTGATTCTCCGCACGTTTCGCGAGGACGCTCATCTGGGCACCATTACCCGCCATGCCGACAAGTGGTCTGCCGACCTGCTGGCCAAGGCCCGCGACGCCATGGCAGAGGGCGAAGACATCGACCCCAACGCCGGCCGAGGCGTGTACGACGGCGGCTATGCCCAAGGCCCACTGGCGCAGCGCAAAATCGCCTTTGTCCTGGGGTCACTCACCCACCGTGCCGCCGACCGCCTGACCAAACCCATCACCCACACCCTGCCCCGGCAGACCGATGACCCGCCGCGGTACGGATCGACCCAGCCGCCCAACGAGTCAAAGATTCTGCAGGATATATTTGTCTTTAAAGAGGTCTATGCCTCGGGTTGTGAAGGCGACGTGCCCGGCCTGACCCAGCATGTGCTCTCCGCACTCACCGGCGAACCGGAGGCCAACATGGAGCACCTGTTTCGCATCCTGCTCCGCCGGGCCATGATCGCCATGCACACGATCAATCCCGATGACGACCACGCTGACGAATGGCTCACCGCGGTGCTCACCCGGCTGCAAACCTTCCCCAAGAGCATGTATCAGTACGCAGAGCTTGCGGCACACTGGCCTGAAGACAAAGTCCAGCAATACCTGATTAAACCCAATTTTTACAATCGGCAGGACCCGCTCATCCGGCTCGCACGTGACCTGCAGCGTGGGTCCGCCGCCGACCCACGAGCGGTGCTCGACGCGCATCGTGCGTGCGACACGTCTGCGTCCCGCTATGCCAGAGCCCTGGCCAAGGCTTTGGACTATCTGCTCGCTGCGGGCGAACTCTACCGACGCGAAATTGAGATTGAATCCGCAAAGCTGCGCTTCGACGTCGGCGTCCCCGAGCTTTCGCTCAAGGACTAACCCGCCACACGCTGCGGCGGGTGCCCGCATATGGCTCCGTGTTGGGAAGCGTGGCTTGACTCCGCTCCGGCTGGCATTTCGTCGCCCGCCTTCATGTCAGGGCCATCGTGTCCATTCCACATACTGCCCCGACCCATGAGGGCATCCGTGTGGAGCGGCGTGCTGCTTTGTGTGCAACGCAGGCATGGACACGCGTCACGATCACGCCAGCCGAGGCCAGGCGGGCACAATTTGTAGTCCACCCGGCCCTGTCCGCAGCTCTCGTCGTCCATGGCACGAGCCACACCCGTGTGGAAGCGCCCGAACCGCCTGATGTGTCATTTCGCATCGAAAAGGTTTCGCCTGTTTGCGGTGCGTGCGGCTGTCTCCAGGAAAGAGCAAATGCAAACCAATGCTCACTGATATGAAAACTCTTTCAGCCAGCACGCTTGGATCCCAAGGGGATACCGCGAAAAGAATAAAACCCAGGCAACGTATCTGCCACAGCAAGCACAGCGGCCCGATGCGTCGCGCTGATGATTCAATATCGTCGATATTATAATTTTAATATCGACGATATTTAAGTCCCGCGACGCGAAGCAGCGGGCAATATCAAGAGCGGGTGACGGCGGGTGACGCACACGTCAGCTGGGGCGTGATACACTCATCATGCCCACAGGTACTGCGGCGTTTTTGACGCCACGGCTTGAAAGGGAAGCGGGTGACCTCGGTCTTTGGGGACCGAGCATTCCCGCGCAGACGCGCTGCCGTGATAGAGCGGTGACGCGAAGCCTTCGATACGCCCGGGTTTTTCCGAGGCGTCGTCACTGGCCAGTGCAACTGGCTGGGAAGACGTGGCTTCGCTGAGCTCTTCAGCCGGAAGACCTGCCTGACGCCGACGCGTAGTCGTTGGCTTAACCCAGGGCACCTACTTGGGTCCTCGCGAATCAGGACGCCAAGACCTCCCCGCCGCCGCCCTCCGCGGACCGGGTGGTTCTTGTGCATGCGTCTCGTCTGGCCCCACCTTGATACGGAGGGTGTCCCTGCGCGAACACGGGGGAGAGGAGTAAGCGATGCATGTCGCATCTTTATCGAGGGGCGTCGTCCTGACGCTCGGGCTGGCCGTTTCATTCACACCCGGGATCACTCCCACCGCATGCGCGGAGCAGGTGCAGGTCACGTCTGATCTGTTGCTTGAGGTGGAATACGTGGCCGGAGATCGGACGGGCGAATTAACGTCTTATCTCGTCATTGATTTCGAGGCAGCTGGCGGTGATACGTTTGCCTTTGGCTATCAGTATGACGGTGCTCCAACTGCCGAAACGATGGTCCGCGACATCCTGGCGGCGGGAAGTCTGGAGGCCGATCTAGGCGTTTTCGAGGGCTTTGGCGCTTTCGTCAACAACTGGTTTCACGAAGGTCAGCAAGGTGACGTGACGCAGTTCTGGCGTTATGAACTGGGCATGATCAACAACCCCGGCAACGACGTCGAGTGGGCCACCGCCAGCGAAGGTATGTCGACCCGAACACTCACCGACGGCAGCTTTGATGGCTGGTACAACTCCTTTGCAGACGCCAGCGCCAAGCCCAGACTCCCCGTCCCTGAACCCGCGTCCGCTGCAATCATCCTTCTCGGAAGCGTGCTTGTCACCTGCCGTCGACGCTGACCATTAATCACTTCACAATCAAAGCCCAGGGACAGCCGTCTCTGGGCTTTCTTCCACGGCTTGTCCTCATGCATCGCTGTAAAACGCCTCGCGGGTTTACGCTTGTTGAATTGTTGGTGGTGATCGGCATCGTGTCGATCCTCGCCGCCCTCGTGCTGCCGGCCTTGGGCTCCGCACGACGATCCGCCAACGCTGCGATCTGCTTATCCAACCAGAGGCAGACCACGCTGGCGTTGCTGGGCTTTACCAATGACCACGCAGATCGACTGGTGCCTTTCAGCCAAGTCACGCCCGGCGGGGTGACCTGGTGGTTCGGCTTCGAGCCTGGCGGGCCGGGCGTTGGTACTCAGCGCCCTCTCGAAACCTCCGGCAGCCCGCTCGCACCCTACTTCGACGGCGACCTGGTCGAAGGCCTCGCCTGCCCCGCCTTCCCTGCCGACGCGCCGGGCTTCACGCCTAAATTCGCCGTACGCTCCGCCCACTTCGGCACCAACGGCGGACTGTGCTGGCCCTTCCCTCTCAACGCCACTCCCCGAACGCTCACCGAAATTAAAAACCCCTCCCGCGTCTTCGCCTTCGCGGATGCTGTCCATCAGGACTTCAGCGACGACGTGTTTTACGAACCGCACACCGTCTCATTCCGCAGGCCCGGCAAGATGACCGGCACCGCGCATTACCGCCATGCAGGTGCTGCCAATGTTGCGTATCTCGACGGACATGCAGCCGCCCAAACTCCTCCACCCGGCACCACCCGATTTCGCCTTCTTGTGGATCAGCCTCTTGCCAATCTCGACACCGACGACGGACCCGGCACCGCCTACGGCTTCCGCACCTGGACCTACCCCTAAGACGCATCCACCCGCCACCACCCCCTCTTGCTGCCACGGGTCTCATAGCCCCGTTGGACGAATCTGAGATCCCCGCAACACCACGCCCCGCGCCCGGGTTCTACTCTATTGCTATGACGACCCCAACCCCTACCGCCACCTCGCCCGCCGACCTGCCCCGAGAGAAACTGGTCATCATCGGGTCCGGCCCCGCTGGCTGGACTGCCGCCATCTACGCCGCCCGGGCCGACCTCTCGCCTCTGGTCTTCCCCGGCCGACCCGCCAAAGGCATCAACCCCGGCGGGCAACTGATGCTCACCACCGATGTCGAAAATTATCCCGGCTTTCCCAAAGGCCTCACCGGCCCCGAAATGATGCACACCTTCTATCACCAGGCCATGCGCTTCGGCACCCGCGTGGTCACCGACAACGGCGTCAAAACGATCGAAGAAATGCCCAACGAAACCCTCTATCAGATGTTTCAAAACGTAGAGAGCGTGGACCTCTCGTCCCGCCCGTTCCACGTCAAAGGCGACGGCGGGTATGAAGTGCTCGCCGACGCGGTCATCATCTCCACCGGTGCCAAAGCCAACTGGCTGGGCCTGGAGAATGAGCAACGACTCGCGCAGACCGGCGGGGGCGTCTCGGCCTGTGCGGTCTGTGATGGTGCCCTGCCTGTGTTCCGCGATAAGCCCTTGGGGGTCGTGGGCGGCGGAGACACGGCCGTCGAAGAAGCGATGTATCTCACGAAATTTGCCAGCAAGGTGCACGTCTTCGTCCGCCGCGACGAAATGCGGGCCAGCAAAGTCATGCAAAACCGCCTGATGAGCAATGACAAAGTGCAGATGCATTGGCATACCGAAGTGACGGATGTATTGGGAGACGACAAAATCACCGGTGTCGAAGTGATCAACAACCAAACGCAGGACACCTCCACCGTCGACCTCGCGGGACTGTTCCTCGCCATCGGCCACACCCCCATCACCGGGTTTCTCAACGATCAGCTTGAAACCGACGACACCGGCTACCTCGTCCTGGCTGACCCCGGCCGCAGCACCACCGCCATTGAAGGCGTCTTTGCTGCCGGTGATGTCGCCGACCACGTCTATCGACAGGCGATCACCGCAGCGGGCATGGGCTGCAAGGCAGCGATGGACGCGGAACGTTGGCTCGCGGAGCACGATGACGAGGTCGAGGCCGAGTCTCCCGAATCTCATTGGGCAAAAGCACCAAGCCACAAAGGCTGAAACATCCAGGGTGAAGACATTGACGCTTTGGGGGGACGGGCACCGACGCCCGTCCTGCGGGTCAAGCCCTCGGGGCGATAAAAAGTCTTCACCTGCTATGTTCGTGCAATGTTTGTATTTTAGCGGCTTCGTGATAAAATCGCGTTGCCGAGATCTGAGGTTGCGTGGACTCGGCGGCTCGACATACCGCACGAAGGAACTTGACCATGCCCACCGACCATGCCCCGGCCCTTTTGACGCTTGCCAACGCCTTTGCCGACAAGCTCAACGCAAACGCATTTATCGAAGCGATCACCGAGTTTTATGCCGATGACTGCGAGCATCATGAGGCGTATCCCATGGGGGACATGCCTCAGGTTTCCAAAGGCAAAGCCACCTTGCTCGCGATGAACGAGCAGTGGGAGCAGATGCACGAAGTGCATGATTTCAAATTGCGAGGCCCGTACCCCCACGGCAACGACCGCTTTGCGTTGCACATGATGGTCGATCTCACGCCCAATGCAGGCCCCATGGCCAACCATCGCTATCAGATGGATGAAGTCTGCATCTACCATGTGGCTGAGGGCAAGATCAAAAAAGCGGAGTTTTTCTGGGACCCCACGGGCTACGAGGCGTAGGAACCGTTCTTATCCCCGCCTTTGGTAGACCGCGGCGATCGTTTCTTCGACGGTCGTCGGCGGTGACTCACCCCGCATCACCCGGTCCACCCGGTCCACAGCATCCAGCCGAGCTTCGCCCAACGCGACCAATGCCTCGACCGCATCGCGGGCCACACTGGTTGCACCCGCCATTGAGGACGCACCCGCTGGTGCTGTTGCGTCGCCGTCGCGGGCCACCGTAGCCGACGACACGAACCGTTCCACCTTGTCCTGCAAGGTAATCACGATGGTCTCGGCTGTCTTTTTGCCCACCTCAGGCATTGTTTGCAGCAGCTTGACGTCGCGTTCCAGGATGGCCGCAGCGAGCCGGGGCGCGTCCATCACCATCGCCCGCAAGGCCCGTCGATGCCCGATGCCTTTAACCGTCACGAGCAACTGATAAAGCGACCGATCGTCAGGACTCGCAAACCCCGCGAGCCGGGGTAACAGCACCGCCCCCTGGTTCTGGCTTTCAATAAACAGCAGGGTGTGCAACTCCACAGGTTGCCCCAGCGACACCGCCAGCCGAGACGAGGCAAACACCGGAAGCAGCACCTCAATATCAATGCCCGGCGACACGCGTACCTGCCCTGCGTCTTTATTCAGGTCCACCAAAATACCGCCAAGCCGACTGATCATGCGGGCAGCCTAACGGCCCAAAGCCTAACGCGACGCCCGCGCCACGCAACGCCCACCGTTCATACCCATTCCATCGTGAGCAACGCATGGTCCGACACGCCCAGCGAAGCCTCACGATGAACCTCCACCCGACGGGCCTGATCCGCTGCGGCCTTATTTGCGAGCAGATAGTCAATCCGCCAGCCCCGATCCAATGCCCGGGCCTGTCCGCGATTCGACCACCACGTGTAAGGCCCATCCACATCCCCGTACGTCTCGCGCACCACGTCACGCCAGCCCGACGCAATCAGCCTTGCCTGCCACTTTCGTTCATGAGGCATGAAGCCTGAATTTTTCGCGTTGCCCTTGGCGTAGTAGAGATCCCGCTCGGTCAGCGCGTTGTTGAAGTCCCCGCCCAGCACTGCCAGCCGACCCACGGTCAGCGCCGCCTCAAGCCGACGCGTCGCCCAGGGACGAAACCGCCGCATCCACGCCTCTTTCGCGACCTGACGATGGGCTCCCGAGCTGCCGCTGGGCAGGTACACACTGGTCACTTCCGCACCTTCAAAATGCACCGTGAGCACCCGACCTTCCGCGTCGACATCCCGCCCGCCCAGCCCACACATCACTGAATCGTGCGGCCGCCGCGTCCAAACCGCCGTCCCTGCGTAACCCGGCTTCACCGCGGCATTCCACGCCCAGAATCCGCCCATCGGCTCCAGCAACGCAAGTGCCGTGGCTTCATCACACCGCACCTCCTGCAACAGCAAAACGTCCAGTTCTAATGCCGCCACGCCCTCGATCAAGCCCTTGCGTACCGCCGCCCGAATCCCGTTGACATTCCACGTCCCTATCTTCATCGGCACAGCCTAAGGGGCTCACAATGTCGCGTGATGGAAACGCTTCACCAGGGCCTTGGCATTCTCTGATGAGAAGTAGCCGACGATCCCTCTGGATACGACGTAGCCCTCGAAGCCCTTCAGAAAACCTACGCCTCGCCCCGTCTACCATGACCCCATGCGCTATCTCGCCATTGATCTGGGCGGCAAACGAACCGGCCTGGCGCTGGGTGACGACATCACCGGCCTCGCCGGGCCGCTCGAGGTCATCGACACCAAGTCCATCCCCCACCGGTTGACGCGCGTTCTCGACGTCATCCAGCGTGAACAGCCCGACGCCATCGTCGTGGGCCTGCCCTTCAATATGGACGGCAGCCAAGGCCCCGCCGCCAGAACCGTCACCGCATTCGTCGAGCAACTCCAGCAGGCCTACCTGGCGCAGTACAAATCCCCCATCCGCATTGAGCTGCAGGATGAACGCCTCAGCTCCGCCGATGCCGACGATGCCATGGCCCGCACCGGCTATACCCATGGCCAGAAAAAAGCCCGACGCGACGCCCTCGCCGCCGCCACCATCCTCCAGCGCTACCTCGACACGCTGTGAGCCCAGCCCGCTGCATCAAAACGCCACCAACTCACGCCCCACGACCCCCATCGCCCCATCGACGTCTCAAGCCCCCACCAGCGTCAGCTCGACAATTTCCGCAGGAGCTCCGATCCGCACCGGGAACCAGTTGCCCACCCCATTGCTCACGTGCAACTTGCACCTTTGATCCTCGTAAAGCCCCGACCAATACTTGAACAACATCGGCCCGGCCCCAAACTCGCGGCCCACCATGATCTGCCCGCCATGCGTATGGCCCGCCAGCGTCAGCGGGATGTCGTAATGCGACGCATGATCAAAGGCATGGGGGTGGTGCGCGAGAATGATGTCAAAGCACCCGCGTTGACGCTTGCCCTGCAGTTGCCCCAGCTCGTGCCAGACGTTGAAGGTCCAGGGCAGGCCCAGCAGTTGCACCCGCTGCTTTTCAATCACCACCGACCCGATCTCGTCGACCAACAAATTGAGTCCAGCCCGACGCACCGGAACTTCAAACGCTTCCTGACCGTGCATCAAATCGTGGTTGCCCTCGACCACGAATGTCCCGTACCGCCCACGCATTCGGCGAAGCATGTCGATCCCCACATCGAGATCTGCCAGGTCGTAGTTGATCAAGTCCCCGGTAAACGCCACCAGGTCCGCATCCAGTGCGTTGGTCGCTTCGACCATGTCGTCGATGACTCGGCCGTGCGTGATCGAGCCGACGTGGCTGTCGGTGACGTGCGCGATCCGCATCCCTTCGAGGGCTTTGTGCAGGCCCGCCAGTGGCACCCGCACCCGGCGAACCGCAAACCCATGGTTTTGTCGCACGCCCGAGCCCACCGCGGCAGCCGTCACCACCATCGGCAAACCCACCCCAGCCCCAACCCCCAGCCCCATACCCACCTTCACCCCACCCTGTAGCAACCCCCGCCGTGTGAGCGTGGCGTTCTCGGTTGACGCTGCCTGCTGCGGCTGCATCGGCTTGCCCGCAGAGGCAGACCCCGCCCCACGCCGCGACACCCACCACGCCCCAAGCAACCCCAGGCATGGGACCACCAGCCAAGGCACCACCAGCACCGGCCAGATCATCCCCAGATACTGAACCCACGTCGGCGCCCGCCAACCCAACGGCTCACCGGTGAGATACATCGCCAACCGACTGCCCAGCGTCCACGCATACGTCCCGAGCATCAGCAGCACGAAGCCGGTCAACATCAGGCGGATCGGCCGACGCCACGTTGAACCCCGCAACCACCCGCGCAATGCCGCATCTCCCGCCGCCCACCACGCCAGCGTCACGGCCACCACACCGCCCAGCAGGATGAAGAGCCAAACCGGCTGCATCAATCAGTTTCCTTCTCACACGCGGGCTTCATCGCCCCAACCCAGCCCAGCCACACGCCCGTACGTAAGCCGATAGGTTATCGCATCGCCACGCGCGATTTTCCCGCTATTGCGCGTTGATCCCTGAACCCATTGCCCCGCGACCCTTGATGCCTGCTTCTGGTGCCCCCCTTTCCACGCCGCGAAAAACACTTTGGCCTTGGGTCCTGGGTTCTTTCGTCCTGGCCCTCGCGGTTGCCGCCGCCTGGAGCCATCACCACCATCGCTGGAACGAGGTGCCCTATCCCTACGACCCGATGAATTACGAGTCGCTCGCCTGGAACCTTGCGCAAGGCAACGGGTTTGGCCATTCCTGGGGCAACGCCGAGTTCCAGGCCCCCTATCTTGAGCGGGCCAGGCGGGCCGACCCGTGGGTCGCCAAAGGCTACGAGCACTACTTTTTTCAGCGCCACAGCGACGGCACGTATGTTCTCGATGAGCAAGGTCAGCGGGTGTCCAAGCCCGACGCGTTCGTGCCCACGGCCTACGTTCCGCTGGGGATGCCGGGGCTGATGGCGGTGGTTTACAAAGTCACGGATCGCGCCTTTTGGGCATGGCGTCTGCTCGAGTGCGCGATGCTCGCCGGAGCGGTGGCTGCCATGGCGTGGCTCGCTGGATGGTGGTTCGGCCGGCGGGGCGTGGTCCTGCTCACCGGCGTGGCGGTGATCGACCCGGCCCTGTGGTATTACGCCGGGGCCTTCATGACCGAGCCGCCCGCGATTCTGCTCACCGCCGTGTTCACCGCCCTGCTGGTCGTCTTCCGCGACACCAGCCAACGCCGATACCTCCTCGCCGCCTGCCTGACCTACGGCCTGATGATGGTCTTTCGCAATATGTTCGTCCTCTGGTCCCCACTCACCGCGCTGCTCATCGCCTGGATCTGGCACACCCGCACCCGACCCCAGCCCACCGCTCACGCTCACGCGGCTGACGCATCCCCGCAACCTGCTCACGTCACCGGCGAACCCAAACGCCGACGCAAACACCATGCGCTCGTCGTCGGCGGCCTGTTCGTCACCCTCGCATTGACGATCCCCATGCCGTGGTTCGTGCGTAATGTTCAGGTCCTCGATGCATTCATGCCCCTGGGAACCCAAGGCGGCATCGGCATGCCCGGGGGCTACGGCGAACCGGCCATGACCGGACAACCCCTGGGCCGATGGGTCTGGCCGGGCATCGAGTTCTTCCGTCCCGCCCGGGATCCCCTCATGGAAAAGGACGTGCCGGGCATCTATTTCGAGCGAGAAGAAGCCAGGTTCGGCCAGCAGTACACCCGGCAATGGGTCCGCGACCACCCCTGGCTCACCCTGCGACTCATGGCAGCCCACCTGCAGGTGATGTGGAACTCGCGGTGGGTCAGGCTGGCCCTCATCATGACCGTGGTGTCGCTCACGGCAGCGTTCTGGCTTGGGCTGCGTCGCGGCACCGGCGTGTTGTGGGTCGTGCTCGCCATCAATTGTCTGGCCGTCACGCTCACTTATGCCGCCGGCGAAGGGCGGTTCCTCATGCCCGTGCTGCCCGCGATCTACCTGCTGTTCGTCGCCGCACTCCTCGCCCTTCACGCCAAATTCAGCCCGCGTCTCCAAAGGCTCACCCAGACCAACCCGACAACGACGTAACGCAGCATCCTCACCGCCTCACCAAGGCAATCACATTCGCTAAATAGAAGTTGCCGAATCTATCTCTGGATGTGACCAAACCCTCGAAGCCCACCGTCTGTGACGGTGGTTCCCAGCCCTGAAAGGCTGGGCTTAATCAAGCACCCACCGAGAATACGGTTGCCCTCACCGCCTTCCCCGCTACGCCTCGCCCTCGGTGTGCTCTCGCAAATCAGGGGCGAACAGCCGGGCCAGCCCAGCCGTCCCCAGAACCGCCAGCACCGGATACACCGGCAACATAAAACGCCCGCCCCCGGTGGCATACGTCGCCATCACCGACAACGTGTTCGCCACCACCAGCCCCCAAAGCACCCAAACCCACCGCCGTCGCCACCCGCCGCGCACCAGCGTGCCGATACCCGCCGCAGCCATCACAAGCCCCACCAGCCCCAGCGTGCTGGTCCACATCGTGACCGCCTTCTGCAACGCCAGCCCCGGCAATAACCACAGGTTCTCACGCATCCACCGCAAGGCGTAGGCCTGCCCTTCCTTTGCTTTCGCTTTCTCCCAGGCCAGGCCTTGCGGGTCCCGTCCCTCCAAGACCCACCGCGCCTCAAGCTCATCGAATATGCCCAGCGACTCCGCCGACACCCACGCGCCACCGTTCGCCACCGCCGCATCGCTGTAGCCGCCCGGCAGCCCGATCCCCCCTTGCGTGCCCAACGGCATCATCGCGTCGAGCACCACCACGTTGCGTACCCACCAGGGCAGACACACCGCTCCACTGACCGCCAGACACACCCCTGCCGCCAGCAGCCCCTGCCGCCAACCCCCGCGACGTCGCGTTGTCTCAATCGACAAATCACCGCCTTGCGTCGAAGACCCAGCCCATGCCATCGCCACGCCTGCGACCACCACCACCGCTGGCACCCACAGCACCAGCAGCG
Source organism: uncultured Phycisphaeraceae bacterium (assembly GCA_963799465.1). Classification (GTDB taxonomy): domain Bacteria; phylum Planctomycetota; class Phycisphaerae; order Phycisphaerales; family Phycisphaeraceae; genus JBCCOW01. The sequence goes on from CAWCXG010000001.1 coordinate 418,381, forward strand.
ACCGCGATAGTACCCCAAGCCCCGCCGCAAGCCCCACCAGCACCACCCACCGCCACCGCCTGGTCGACGACAGCCGGACCAATCCCCACGCCAGCGCCACCACCACCAGCATCACCACTGACTCGGTCAGCAGCTTTCCGAAGTACCGCGTCACCAACGGATTCGCCGCCACCAGCGCCGCCGTCGCCACCCCCGCACCCCCGCCCGCAACCCGCCACGCCAGCCACCCCGCGCCCGCGGCGGTCAGCCCGAACATCAGCCCCGACACCACCCGCCACAGCCAGAAATGCCGACCCGACACCTTGTACGTCGCTGCGAGCAGCATCGGCATCAACGGCGGGCGGTAGGCCGTCAACGCGAAGGGCCGATCCTCTTCGATGCGCTCCAAAACCCGTCGGTCCGTCGATCCAGCATAAGGCTCAAGAAACGCCGGATCCGCGCCGCCCACCGCATACCCCTCGCCCCGGCTCAAGTGCCAGGCGATCATGTCGTAATCCCATTGGTCGTCCGCCGCGGGCGCCGTATCCCCAAACCGCAGCAACGCGATCAAAACCGCCGCCACCACCGACACCATCAATAATCCAATCACCAGCCGCGACATCCTTACCCCTTTCGGTCACCGGCGAGCCAACTCCCCAAACGTGCCCCCCAAAGCCCACGCTCCCAAGAAAAAACCCGCCCGACCTCACGAGGAGATCGGACGGGCTTCCGGGGGCAGTAGTAACGCCTGTTGGCGAGTTAGAGACTATAGCACTCAACATGCTTGGGGACAACCCCTAGCAAATTAAAAGGCGTAAAAAGTTTTGTCTACCTCAAAAAGTCTAAGTTCGCTTTGCGATAAAGGACTTACATAATATTGGACTGACCGGTCGTCTCGCCTGGTACGCGAGCGATTCAAATCCAAAAATACCGGGCAAAGACAACGCAGCATGCCTGATTGGTGTCTTAGGCGTCTCGCCTGTGTCAACGTGAAGCGGCGAAGTGAAGCCACCTGCCGCGACGCGAAAGCACAAGCGAAACGCATATGCAATAGCCAGAAAAAATGCCCGCGGCTCGATTCGCATCCAGCACCCACCCGCAACCGTATACCACCGCCATTTAGCTCGGCGGCAGAATCTTGCGCAGCGTCCGACCGTACTGGATGCATAAATCCACCACATCGGTCATCGGCTCGAGCACGATAATGGTGTCGCCGTTGATCAGCCGGATCGTGGTGTCCGGGTTCTCTTCGATCGTACGGATCAACTCCGCATTGACCACCAGTGGTTTCCCGTTGAGGCGCGTGACGGTGATCATGGCTATCTCGCAGAGGCTCCATGTGCCGTGCCAACGGGTCGCAAGCCAGGTGCACGTCACTCCAGCTCTGCGGACAAGTCTAACGCCCGCCTCAAACCGCCTTACCCTTAAAGCCAACTCATCGTGCGATAGACAGCAGTTCCTGAATCAGCCGTTCGCTGGTGGTGATGATCCGCGAGTTGGCAGAGAAGCCTGTCGATGCAGTGATCAGGTCGATGAACTCGGTACTCAGGTCCACGTTGGACGTTTCCAACGCCCGGCCGACGATACGACCCGCGCCGTTACCTCCCGCCTCGACGATGATCGGGTCGCCGGAGTTCGGCGTCGGCCGATACAAATTGCCCCCCGTTTCCAGTAAGCCTTCATTGTTTGAAAACAGTGCGACGGGAAGCTGCCCCAGCGTCCGCAGCAGCGAGTTGGAAAACACGCCGGTGATGGTGCCGTTCTCGCTGACCGAGAAGTCTTCGAGTGTTCCGAGCGCGGTGCCGTCCTGCGAAATCGCGTTGAGCTGCGAGGTGTTGTCCGTCAAGGCCGTCAACGAGCCGAACTGGTCGCTGAAGCTCAGTTCAATGGACTGAGGCGTGACCGCGCCAGTACCCTCGCGATCAATGATGACCTGCGTATCCACCGTGGTGAGCAGTGCCCCTTGGGTGTCAAAGCTCAGCACGCCGGTGGACAGGTGACGGTCCAGATCGGTGTCATCTGCTGAGGACGCGTAGTACCGCCACTGCGTGCCGGTGCTGTCCTTGCTTTCAAGGACCATGGTCAGGTCGATCTGCAAGGGATTGCCCAGCGAGTCGTAGGCGATGAAGGTCGTGCGGGCCGATTCGCCGTCTGCGGTTTGCGTTTCGGTGAGGGATAAGGGGATCGTCGGAGCGGTCCCCTGGTTGACCACGATGTTGCCGTCGTTAAGGTCGAAGTCGTTGGCCGAGCCGGTGTTGCCCGTCAACGTCAACACGCCCGACGCATCGATCGTCGCCCCGCCTGAGGTGTCGGCATCGATACCCAGGATGTCATCGAAGAACGTCAGCAGATCCTGCACGGTGTTCCCAAAGCCCGAGCCGTCACCGGGATCGGTCGTCCCGACGGTGAAATTGACATCGTCAAGTTTCGCTCCGCCTTTGCTTGCACCGGTGACCGTGATGACGTCTCCGTCGGCAAACAGCGGAGAGCCGGCCGGCGTGTCAAACAACGAATCCAGCGTTGTCGCTGCGGTGGCTGCCGTGGTCGCACCGGCATCCGAGAACAACGCCTGGCTGGTCACGATGGTTTCAAGTTTGGCCGTGTCGCCGCCCGCATTGAGGTTGCCCGCGAATTTCACTTCCTCGGTCGCCTCGGCAATCGTGAGCACACCCAGCGGCACTTTCACATTATCCAGCACCCCGGGCACGACATTGAAGTCCGAGTCCACGCCATACCCCTGCACAAGTCCGCCGCCGTTGGACACCAGGTTGAAGTCACGGTCGAGCCCGAACGCCCCGTCCCGCGTGAATCGCTTGGACCCGGCGTCCTCCACGATGAAAAAGCCCGAGCCTTCCATGGCCATGTCGGTCGAGCTGCCGGTGGGTTGCAGGCCGCCGGAACTAAAGTCACGCCGGATCGCGGAGACCCGCACACCCAGTCCCACTTGCGCCGGGTTCGTTCCGCCCAACTCGCCGCTGGGCGCTGAGCCGTTGGACAACACCGAGCTGATCTGCGTTTCAAACTGAGCCTTGGACCGTTTGAACGCGTTGGTGTTGACGTTGGCGATGTTGTTACCCACCACGTCGAGCATTTGGCTGTTGGTCTGCATGCCGGACAAGCCGGTGAATAGTGATGTGGTTAACGGCATGGGTATCTCTAAAGAGGAATCAAGGCGGGCGGTGGGTCAGCGTGCAAACGGTGGGTGGTATACGGTGAGCAGTGTGACGGTGGGGCTATGCTGCGGGGCGGGCGCTTTGTCGGGCAATGAGTTGCAGGAGCGTGGCGTTTTCGATGCGTTCAAGGCCGGGCAAGGGTTGGGTAGGTAAGGGCGTCGCAGATGCTGGCGTCGTGGCAGCGGGCATGGTTTCAGCCGCGGCGGGCGTGGTCAGTGCTGGGTTATGAGCGGTCCCAGGCGGCGGGGCCTGCTGAGCCTGCGTGAGCAGGGTGTCGAAGCTCTGCGACTCAAACGGAGTCGCGGGGGCCTTGGCCGTTGACGGAAACGATCCGCCCGGCCGGACGGCAGGTTCGAGCAAACGGAGCAAGGCAGCGGAATCACTCATCGTGTGACCAGTCGTGCGTCATCGCGGGGCATTCTCAAAGTCAAAGCCGCGGAACAGCCGCAGCGGTGGAGGGTGTTCCAGACCCTGAAGCGGCAGCTTCGCCGGACCCTTCGCTGATCCGCGTGACCCGGTCGAGCGACAACGTTTGGCCGTTGCTCAGCTCGAGTTGCGCCTTGCCCTCGATCACACGCACCGACACGACGCTGCCCGTAATCGGGTCGTTGAAGTTGTCCAGTCCTTCGACGGTCTTACCGATCATGCCGCCGGCATATGACAAGCTCTGCTGCATCGTCATGGCCTCAAGACTGTTCTTGCAGGCTGGTCTGGCTTTCAATGTTCATCAAACCCGACACCTGCTCGATCAAAGCCTGCGTGTCATTGGGCTCGAACGGGTCCTGGTTCTGAAGTTCCTGCACGAGAATCCGTGTGAACTCTTCAGTAGAAAGCTCGCCCAGGCCTCCGCCTTTGCCGCGGGATTCATTGATGACGTTGACGGTTTGAGAACTTCCGAGGGTGCCGACACTCATGTTGAGGCTCCGGTGAGTAGGTCATCGAAAGAGAAACGGGGAGTTTGCGAGGAATCATCCCGTCCGTTTGATTGAGATCGTGAGCCAGACTGCTGGCCGTGATGTTGTTGACGCGATCGGCCGTCCTGGGACGAATCGGAGTCGTTCTGGCTTTGCGAACCTGCCTGGCTATGTTGCATCGGCTGGACCGTGACGCGATCCACCTGCAGGCCTTGGCTTTCCAGCGAGGTCCGTAGCTGGCCGAGCTGCTGGTTGAGCAGTTGCTGGCCGGCGGCGGTCTCGGTGTGGATGCGGGCCGAGACGCTGGTGCCGGTGATCTGAAGTTGGATGCGGACGGTGCCGATCTCCGGCGGGGTCAGACGCAGTGTGACGCCGCCGCCCTTTTGGTTCACCGCAGTGTTGAGCGCTCGGCCGAGTCGAGCGGCATTGAGTCGATCGTTGTCGCTTTCGCCCGTGCCGCTGCCGGGAGGTGTTTGCGGCGGAACCACAGAAGCTCCGCCCGCCGCATTGGCTCCCGCAGGCTGCACGCTGGAACCTTGCCCCGAGGCGGAAAGCGCGGCGGCATCCGGCGTCACCACACTTGGCGCAGCCACGGGAGAGGCTTCTCGAAAGAAGGTCACAGACGCGGCGGTCGTCGGCTTAGTCGCCGCATCCGCAGTTGCCTGGCCTGACGGGGTGGACCCGTCCTGCGCATCGCTTGAGCCTTCGCCTGACGTCGCAGCCGCAGCGGCAGCGGCACCACCGCTTGTCTGAGCGGCCAGGCTCGCTGCTTGCACATCCTGCGCGTTGGATAGTTGTGGGCCTGCAACCTTATCCCGTCGCGTGCCCGCCGCACCCGGTGCCGAACCCGCTGCAGCTTGGGCGGCAGCCGCCACGTCACCAGTTGACGCAGTGGAAAAGGCTTGCGGGGTTACTGACGCCACGGCGTCGCCGGTGAGTTTTGCGAGAATTTCGGCAGCTTGGCTGTCATCCCCGCCCGGTGCGTCTTCAGCATTCTCGCCAGACGTGACCGCGTCGGGGGGCGACTCCGCGTCATCATTTGCAACGTCTTGCCCGCCTCGGTCCTCGCTCGAAGCAGTGGATGTGTCCTGAGGCTTACGCTCGTCGGCGGGAGATGCTTTGGAGTCTTGCGGCGTATCGCGGGCGTCCGTTTCCTCAACTTCGGACCCGCCACGCGACGGTTGAGTCTCGTGTGCTTTGGGCTCATCTCGCGACGTCTCGGAGGCGGATCGACGGTCGTCGCGTCGGCTGGACTGATCCATCAAACGCTGAAAGCCTTGGTCAGACAAGCGGTCAGCGAGATTGACAGGCTGCACGCGCGGCGAGGGCGAATCCGCGGGGGACGCAGTGGACGGGTTGGCAAATGCAGGCAGGATCAAGCGGGCTGCTCCTCAAGCGGGGTCGTGCCGGACTGGTCTTCGGTGAGGTCCTGGGTTCGGCGCCGCAGCGCCTCGATCAATTCAGCCACCCGCCCGGCCTCCTGGGGGTCTTTGTATTCACGCAGAATTGCGGCAGACTTTCGGCCCTGCATCGTGGCCAAATAGTCGATGGCTTCGTCGCGTTGGCCGGAGTTGAGCAACGCTTCGAGCGCAGCCTTGCCCTGCTTGGGCTTGAGCTGCTCAAATGCCGCCACGGCTTTGGTGAAGTCTTCGTCACGCATCCGACCTAAACGCGTTTCTACCCGGTCATCAAATAAGGTTTCACGTTGCGTGAGTTCTTCATGACGCTCTTCGAGAAGCCGACGGTCCTGCTCCAGGCGGGATCGGATTGCAGCGTTTTCTGCGGAAAGTCGGTTGAGTAATTCGCGGACGTAATCATCGGTGGCCTTGTTGGCGAGTAAGCGCTGGTCGAGACTTCGAGGCCCGGCGGCCACTTCGGCCAGGCGGGTCAGGCGGGTCTGCTCGGCGGCAACTTGTTCTGCCATCGCCTGGGACTCGGCCTCGGATTGCTGCGACTCGGTCAAGGTTGGAGTGAACAGCGCAACCGCCGCTTCGACCCGCTCACGATCGACGCGGTCTGACGCGACCAGCCAGCCCACAAACCCACCCACCGCCAGCAGGTTGATCAACAACACCAAAAGTAGTGCGGTGCCCAGCGCCTTCATGCAGCGACCCCTGCACGCCCAGCTTGTTCGGTCTGCTGTCGGCGAATGAACACCTGCGTGGCCGCTTCATCAAGCCGGGCATCTTCGCGTCGTCTTTGTTCGCGTTTCCACTCGGTGTGCTTGCGTTCACGCAGCGTCTCGATCGCCATTCGCTCTCGGCGGGCATGCAACATTTGTTGCCGCGCGGTGTTGATTTGTTGTTCAAGTCCCGCCAGCTCCCGCACGACGTTGTAACCCTGATTCGTGGCTTCCATTGAGAACTGGGCATGCTCGCGGACGGCCGTCATATCGACCTGGCCGAGCAATGATGCCGCGAGGTTTCGCTTCGAGCCAGACACGTCCGTCTGCGCACCTTGCAGCCGTTGCTGAATGGTGACGCGACGATGAATCAGGCCGGCCAATTCGCGTTGAGATCGGTCTTCAACGATGCGCTTCTGCTGCAACAGGGGGTCGAGTTTGAAGGTGAACGTTGGCATGGATAAAGCTGCTCTGAGTTCAGGGAATCGGAGTGAGTGCGTGGGCGAAAGGCTCACGTTCAGCGGCGGGTGATGGAGGCTCCGGGGGCGGTGGCGCGGGCGACTTGCTCGCGGGCTTGTTCGGCGTGTTGGGCGAGCGCCGCAAGCTGAGCACTAACACTGGGCAGGTCCAATGGCTTGTCCTTTCGGCCTTGCCGCAGAAGCGTGTCAATCGCAGGCTTGCAGGCGATGGCCACGTCGGACGACGCATTGGACCCCGCGGCGTACGCTCCGATCTGCAGAAGGTCTTCCACCTCACGGAAGTCAGCGAGCAGGCGGGTCACCATCCGGCGGGCGGCCTGGTGTTGCACGGTGGTGACATCTTCCGCGACCCGGCTCACGCTGGTGAGCACATCAATGGCTGGGAAGTGACCCTGCTCGGCAAGCTCCCGCGACAGCAGGATGTGTCCGTCGAGCACACCGCGGCAGGCGTCGGCGATGGGCTCGTCAAAGTCGTTGCCTTCGATGAGCACGGAGTACACGCCAGTGATTGAACCTTGTGCGGTTCGGCCTGAGCGTTCGAGTAACTCGGGCAAGGCGGAGAACACGCTGGGCGGGTAGCCACGGGTCGCGGGGGGTTCGCCGGCCGCCAAGCCGACCTGACGCTGCGCTTGCGCGAAGCGGGTGACCGAGTCCATGATGAGCAGCACATCGAGGCCTTCGTCACGGAACCCTTCGGCAATGGCGGTTGCGGTTTTTGCAGCGCGCAAGCGGAGCATGGCCGGGTCGTCCCCGGTGGCCGCAACGACAACGCTTCGCGCAAGCGCTTCGGGGCCCAGCGTATTTTCGAGAAACGCCCGGACTTCCCGGCCGCGTTCGCCCACCAAGCCGATCACACAGACGTCGGCGGCGGTGTTCTTGACGATCGACCCCAGCAGGGTGGACTTGCCCACGCCGGGCGGAGAAAACACGCCGATGCGCTGGCCTTTGCCGAGCGTGAGCATGGCGTCGATTGCACGGACGCCGGTGGCCAGGGGCTGGTCGATGACAGGGCGATCGAGCGGATCGAGCGGGCGGGGATCGAGCGGCCGAGGCTGCGTATCTCGAATGGGTCCGAGGCGGTCGATGGGTCGGCCGAGCGCATCGACCACCCGGCCCAGCAGGTTGGCTCCGGTCGGGACGGATTGCACGAGGTGTTGAAGGATCGCGGTGTCTCCCGGCCCGATGCCGGTCATGGCTCCGAGCGGCATCACGACCGTGTGATCGTGGCCGAAGCCGACAATTTGCGCGACGACCGGAGACGACGGCTTAGTGGCGGAAGATCGGCGGGGGATCAGATGAACTTCAGCGCCTACCGGTGCGGGCAGGGTCGTGACGTGTACGGTGAGACCGCGCACTTCCTGCACCCGGCCGCGCACTTCCGGCGCGACGGCGGCATCCAACAGGCTGCAGGGCTGAGAAAGCACAGTCATCAAGAACCTTCTTGCAAGGGAGATGCCAGACGTGTCGGCTCACATGCAATGTGCCGACGGTCAGGCCGAAGCGGGCGGGAGGATCAGGTCGGTCAGGCGTTGCACCTGCGTGGCGAGCGTGGCATCCACCGAGCCTTGTCCGAACGCCACGTGACACCCGCCGCGTTGCAGCGTGTCGTCGTCGATCAGATCGACCTGTTCGAGGGTCTGAAAGGTAGCCAGCAATTTGGGCAACGCCTGCTCGAGCGCGGGGCGGTCGGCGGGGTGCACCCGCACGGTGGCCTGTGACTCGGCGAGAACGAAGCGAAGCGCTGCCTCGGCCTGGTCCACAATGACCGTGTCGTCGATTTCGATTTGACGAAACGTGAGCTTCTCACCCATCTTCACCGCAAACTGCAGGACAGATTCACGAGCGTCACGAAGCAGTTCGAGACGTGCGGCTTCCCAACTCGCAGCGGTATCCGCGAATCCCTCGGCAATCCGGGACAGCACCTCATGATGCTCGTTGTAGGCCTGGGTTTGCCCGGCTTTGATACCTTCTTCGAGGCCTTGCTGATGGCCCGCGGCGTGGCCCGCTTCCTGAGCTTTGGCCTGGACTTCTTTCATCAATTCAGCAGCACGCTGCTCGGCCTGGGCAATGATGGCTTGGCCCTTGGTCTCCGCATCCATCCGGATGCGTGCTGCCTGGGCGGCGAGGTCGGAGAAGTCCAACACGACCGCTTCCTTCATCGCGGGCCTGGCGGATTGTGCTTTAAGTAATGGCATGGGGCAGTCGGTTGGGGGCTTGAAAACACAGCGTTATGCAGGGCACTGGATCCATCGCGGTCGTACAGATCGGGAACTACAGAGCAGAGGGCTAGACCACCACGTCGCCTTCACCGCCTCGGCCGGTGATGATGATTTCACCCGAGTCTTCGAGCCGACGCACGATGTCAACGATGCGCTGCTGGGCACCTTCGACATCGGCCACGCGAACCGGACCCATAAAGTCCATGTCCTCGCGAATGAGTGTGGCAGCACGGTCGGACATATTTGAGAACATCTTCTCCCGCAGGTCTTCGGATGCGGTCTTGAGCGAAAGGGCCAGCTCGTCGTTTTCAACTTCCTTGAGCACCGACTGGATGCCCTTGTCGTCAACCAGAAGGATGTCCTCGAAGACGAACATCAATCGACGAATTTCCTCGACCAGGTCGGGGTCCTCCGCCTCAAGACCTTCCATGATCGATTTTTCGGTGGTGCGGTCGACCATGTTGAGCATTTCGGCGACAGAATCGACGCCGCCGATTTTCTCGAAGTTTTGATTGAGCATGTTGGCGAGTCGAGCTTCGAGGCCGCGTTCGACTTCAGCGATCACCTCGGGGTTGGTGTGCTCCATGTTCGCGACGCGTTTGACGACTTCGATCTGCTTGGGGGTGGGTAGACCCGCGAGGATTTCCGAAGCCTTGTGAAACGCCATGTGCGAGACGATCAGCGCGATGGTCTGCGGATGCTCGTCCTGAATAAAGGTCAGCAGGTTGTTGGACTCGGCTTTTTGCAAAAAGGCAAACGGAGTCTTGCGGACCTGTTGGCTGATCTGCTGAATGATGCGGTTGGCTTCCTCGGGATTAAGGCTGCCCATGAGCAGTTTGCGGGCGTAATCGAGGCCACCTTCCCGGGCCCAGGACTGAGCGACGGCGAGGTCATAGAACTCTTTGAGTACGCCGTCCCGGGTGACCTCGGGGATTCGGCCGGCGGAGGCGAGCTCGCGGGTGACCTCTTCGACGACCTTGGGGTTGAGCTGCTTGAGCAGCATCGCGGCGGCGTGTTGATCGAGAGCAAGAAGCAGGATGGCCGCCTTGCGGGTGCCATGCATGTCTTCGAGCTTTTCGATGTTCACGGTGGTGGCGGGCATGAGCGGTGGTGGTCGGGGCGTTCGGGAGCGGATTCAAGCAAGGCGTTAACGCGGTTACGTTTTGGACGCGGTTTATTGTTCGGGGTCGACCCAGCGGTTGAGGAGGGTGGCGGCTTCCTCGGGGTTTTCTTTGATCATCTCGCTGATCTGGTCGGCCATCTTTCGACTGCGAAGTTCGTTCTCGTCGAGCTCGACGCCTTGCATGCCGGTGTCGACCTCTTCGACTTCGCCGATCAGGTCATCGTCTGCGGGCAGCGAGGGAGGAAGACCAGCAAGCTCTTCGACACTGGGCAGGGCCTCGACGCGGGTCGACTTTCGGACCATGTAGAACATGAAGCCCAGCGCCACGAGTCCGAGCGCGGAGGCGGTGACCCATCCGGTGGGGCCTCCGTTGTCGCCGGTGAGCACGGCCATGATGCCGCTGGGACCGCTGGTGGCGGGCACCAGGAAGTCGGCGTCGTAGGCCATGCTGGTGGTGATTTTCGGCTCCCGCTCCGCATCGACCTGGGTGCGCACGAGGTCTTCGATTTTCATCAGCTCGGTGTCGACCAGGGGTTGCAGCGCGTCGTCTGCCGGCGGATCGCTTTCGGGATTGGACGCCATGAAGACCGAGACGAAATAGCTGCGGGGCACGACGATGGAGACGTTGATCTGCTTGATGCTGTGGCCGACGAGCAGTTGCTGACTTTTTTCGACGACGGGCTTGGCGGCGAGAATTTCGGAGTTAGAGGTTTTGCTGTGGACGCGGCGGGCCCCTCCGCCGCCGGCGATGTCCAGGCCGTTGTTGGAGCGGACCCCAGCTTCGCCGCCGTTGGCGTATTCGGTGTCGTTTTCTTCGACGGTGTCGGTCTGCAGGACGGATTGACTTTCGTCGTAGCGGACCGAGGTGATATTTTTGCGGCCGATGTTGTCGGTCTGGACCTGCACGCTGACGATCACGCCGCGGACATTGGCCAGCAGGCTTCGAATTTTGTGCTGGTGGTAAGCCTCTTTGCGTCGGACAGCATCTTCCAGATCGCCCGCAGCAATGTCGTCCGGGTCGGCGACGGTGTGAAGCTTTCCGGTCGATCCATCAATGACCTGCACCCGCTGGGGCTTGAGCTCCGCCACGGCCCCGGAGACCAGACCCGCAAAGGCGCGGACCTGCTGCTTACTGATGGCCTGCCCCCCCTTGAGAGTGACATTGACCGACGCCGAGGGCTCCATATGGCTGGCCCCGAAGCCGCGACGACGGGGGTAGTCGATGACGACCTGCGCATCCTTCACGCCGGACATCTGGCGAAGGATGTTGCTGAGCACCTGTTGCTTGGCGATGAGTAGCTGCTGGTCGGCCTGCTTGTCGTTGGCGAAGAATGACTGGTTCTGCGCGAGCTCGGCGAAGGCGGCCGCAGTGTCGGCGGAGATGAGGTTGCCTGCCGCCAGGGCGGCGATGGCCTGATCGCGTTGATCGAGCGGGACGGTGACGCCGCCGGCTTCGAGCTTGGCATCGACGCCGTTGGCGGTGAGGACAGTGAGCACTTCATCGCCTCGGCCGTCGGCAAACGCGGAGATCGGCACGCGGGCGTCGTCGTTGACGTAAGCGATCAGGATCGCCGCAACCATCACGAGGATGACCGCCACGGATCCGATGAGGAACTTGGTACTCAGGGACAGGTCGCTGAGCTGGGCTTTGATCTGCAGCCACTGCTTTTGCAGAAACGCCATGGGGCCTCCGTGCCAGGGCGACGTGAGTCGCCATCCATGATCCGTCGCGGGGTCTCCACGACAGATCGCTTCAACCACCTGGCCATCCATGGCTCGGCATTGAAGAGTGAACTTACTTGGCTATCGGACGTGCAGCCGGGCGATCTTCACAAACCGTGTTGTCCTACAAAGATCGTGATACACACCCGCTGACGTCATACAAGCGCTTGGTGAGAGCCCGGGCGTTGAGCGAATCAGACGCGAATCTGTTTCACTTCGTCGTAGGCGTCCATCATTTTATTGCGGACCTGCAGGAGCAGTTGGAATGCGACGTCGGCTTTCTGCTTGGCCATGAGCACCTGATCCATATCAGTGCGTTTGCCGGCGGCGAGGTCTTCGATTGCGACCTCAGCGTCCTGCTGCAGTTCGTTGACCTGCTGAATGTTCTGCATCAGCACATCTTTGAAGGACGGCTGGCCGGGTTGGAGGCCTGCGGCCCCGCGTGCCGAGCCGGGCGGGGAGATCGGCGCGATCGGGCTTGGGCCTTGCGAGGCGTTCGAGATGAGGCCGAGGGGGTCTGACATGGTGTCTGTTAAGTGTACGTCTGACGAACAGAAAAATCACGCAAGCGAAGAAGGATCAGCTCAGCAAACGCAGGCTGGTGCGAAGCATTGATTTGGTGGCTTCGGCAGCGGTGACGTTGGCTTCATAAGCACGGCTGGCTTCCATCATGTTGATCTGCTCGGTGATGGAATCGATATTGGGAAACTTGACGTAGCCGTCGGCGTCGGCAAACGGATGGCCCGGCATGTAGCGGAGCTTTGGGGGGCCGGGGTCCATGCGGATTTCGCGGACATGCACCCCGGGGCTACCGTCTTTGGTGCCGGCCCCGAGGATGGCGAGGCGACGTTTGAAGGGATTGTTCTCGCCGTTTTCGTCTTGAATAGCGTTGGCGTTGGCGAGGTTGGCCGCGTAGACCTCCGCCCGCGTGCGGTTGGCCACCAAGGCTGAGGTTGAGGTATCGAGTGCTCCGAACATGGCTGATGTGGTTTAGGTGGTGGCGGTCTATAGATGGTGGTCAAGGCGCGGACGAGGGGGGTCAGATGCGTTCGCGGATGGCGGTCTTGAGGATGTCGAGCTGGTTTCGGATCAATTCCACGCCCATGTTGTGGGTGAGGGTGTTTTCCGCGATGGCTTGCATGGTGCGTTCGAGGTCGCGGTCGTTGCGGTCGTGGAACATGACCCCGCGTCGGGAGTCACCGCCGAAGGGTTCCATGCGGTGCTGGCGGGCGCTGGTGATGGACGCGGGGTCGCCGGGCAATGGGCCTTGGAGCGGTCGGGCCTGGCGTCGTCGTTTGCCATGGGCGTCGGAGAGTTGCTGTTGGAAGCTGGAGGGGTCCAGGTCCCGGGGGCGAAAGTTGGGCGTGGAGAGATTGGCTGCGTTATGGGCGAGTACCTGCTGGCGAGCGTTGGTGAAATCGACCAGACGCTCGAGCGTGGGCATGGCACCGTGATTGAAGAGGCCGGCAATCATGGGGGTTCTTAGAGCAAACGGTGGGCCAGTCTGTGCGATGGGTTCGAGGTGTGGTTACAGGGCTGGGAGCGGGGTTGGGGTTTGGCACATGGTGGTACGGGGAGCGGGTTGTGCGCGTGGGGTCCGCAGGAGCTGCGCACCGTAGCGCAGGAGGGCGTGATGATTCAGACGCTTTGGGCGACGAGGTTGTCTTCTTTCCATCGTTTGAGTTTCAGGCCCAGCGTTCGCACGCCGATGCCCAACGCCTCGGCGGTGCGAGTGCGGTTTCCGCCGAACTGGTCAAGTGCGGAGACGATCTGCTCGCGTTCGACCTGGTCGAGCGGCTTGACTGCAGATGCAGCGGCAGCGGTGCCGGGCAGGCTTGCGAAGGCGGACGGCATGTTTGGGGGGAGCTGCAGCGGTGGGCTGCCGGGGTTGGTGATCGCAGCGGGCGGGGCAATGCCGTGGGCGGGTTGCATCGTGGGGACCTGCTGTATGGGCGCGGGCATGCGATGGACCAGCCAGGGACGGATGGCCGCCGCAGTGATGAGATTGCCTTTGGACAGCACGCTGGCGCGTTCGCAGATGTTCTGCAATTCACGCACGTTGCCCGGCCAGGGGTAAGCCTTGAGCAGCTCCACCGCGTCGGCATCGAACCGCTTGGGCTCGCGACCTTCACGATGGGCGACCTGCCCTAAAAAGTGTTCCGCGAGCAGCGGCACGTCGTCGGCTCGTTCCCGAAGCGAAGGCAGCACCACGGGCAACACATTGAGGCGGTAGTAAAGGTCCTGGCGGAAGCTGCCTTCCGCGACGCTGCGGGTGAGATCGCGGTTGGTCGTCGCAATGACGCGGACATCGACCTGCATGGTCATGGATGATCCGACGCGTTCGAATTGCCCTTCCTGCAAAACCCGCAGCAGCTTGGCTTGAAGCTGGGGCGAGATTTCACTGATTTCGTCGAGCAGCAGCGTTCCGCCGTCGGCAAGCTCGAAGCGTCCCTTGCGAAGTTGGTCGGCGCCGGTGAAGGCGCCTTTTTCGTGGCCGAAGAGTTCTGACTCAAGCAGGCTTGACGACAGCGCGGCGCAGTTCAGGCAAAGCATCAAACCGCCCTGCCGCGGCGAGTGGGCGTGGATGGTGCGGGCGATGACTTCTTTGCCCGTGCCGGACTCGCCTTGAATCAGAACGGTGCCGCAGGAGTGTGCAATTTGCTGAATTTGGCGGGCGACGTGTTTCATCGCATCGGACCGTCCGATGAGCGTCGGGGTGGGGACGCGGCGTACGCCGTGGGTCACGGGGCTGGCTTGCGTGTTTGACGTGGACGCTGGGTCTGAGCTGCGAAGCGGGGGTGTTGCGATCGCAGCGTCGTTTAAGGCACGTCGCATTTCGACGGCCCGGCGGACCGTGCTTACGAGATGATCGGCATCGAAGGGCTTTTGCACGAAATCAAATGCCCCGTGTTTCATGGCCTCCACCGCGTCTTCCACACTGCCGTAGGCGGTCATGAGGATGACGGGGATGCGATCGTCGGCTTGCTTGAGACGTTCGAGTAATCCCAGTCCGTCGAGGCGGGGCATTTTGAGGTCCGTGACCACCGCGACGGGGTCGTGCTTTTGAGTCATGGCCAGTGCTTGCTCACCGTCGGCGGCGGCGATGGGCGAGAAGCCTGCGCGTTGGAGCGTGGCCGCAACCGAATCGCGGAGAACCTGTTTGTCATCCACCACAAGGATCTTAGTCGTCATACCGCGTGTTCCAGAGGTTGAGCATCCGCCGCCACGGGGTGTGGGGGCGGCGTGTGGGAGTCGGGTGCAGGGTCGGGGAGCAGGAGCGTGAAGACCGCCCCGCCGTGGTCGGGGTGGTGATGCACCGCAATGGCTCCGCCGTGGGCATCGGCGATGCGGTGGACGATGGCCAGGCCCAGGCCGGTGCCGGTGGAGCGGGTGGTGAAAAAGGGGTTGAAGATGCGTTGCTCGGCATCTTTGGAAAGGCCCGGGCCGGTGTCGGTGACCGAGAGCGTGACGCCTGCGTCATCGGGCTGCGCGGTGAGTGTGATGTGCCGAGGCCGCGCAGCGCTAGTAGAGGAGTCGGCGGCTGGCTGGCTTGAATGACCGGGCAACTCGTTGACGTGTGCGACGGCTTCGGCAGCGTTACGGATGAGATTGACCAAGGCCTGCTGGAGCATGTCGGGGTCGGCGTACACCGAATGCTGCTGGCCTTGCAGATGCACGGTGACCTGATGTTGATCGAGCAGCGGACGATTCGCTTCCAAGGCTTTGTGAAACAATTCGCCGGCGAGGCGGAGGCGGGGGTGCGGGTTCAGACCCCGCGCGAAGGACAGCACGTCATTGACGATGCCGCCCATGGCGTCGGCGACGTTGACGATCTTGCGGGCTGCGTCGAGTGCTGTGGCGGCATCAGGCACTGGCCGATCCAGATCATCGACGGACATTTCAGCGTAAAGGCGGATGGCGGCAAGTGGATTGCGGATTTCGTGGGCTATGCCCGCAGCCATTTCGCCCAGAGCCGAGAGGCGTTGCTGGCGCTGAATCTGTGCGTTGGCGGAGGTGAGTTCGCGACGCAATCGCAGGACCTCATCCTGCAGCGTGGCGTGGCTGTTCTGCAGTTTCTCGGTGACAGCGTTGTAGGCGGTGATGATCTCCGCGAGGTCGTCAAGCCGGGCGTCTCGAAGGGCCGCAGTGCCGGGCGTGGGCGGCGGGTCTTGCGGGCTCGGCGAGGGGTGATTGGTGGCAGCGGCGACGGCGGTCACATGAGGCGTTTGGGGGGTGTGCTGCGGCGGACCGATAGCCTGGAGGTTCGCGGGGACCAGCGTTGGCGGTGCGGGGGAAGGCATGGATTAGCCGTGGCGGTCGGTGCGGGCGTAGGCTCGGACGGCGGCGGGGTTGGGGGTGCCGGGACGGGGGCCGTAGGCGGCGAAGGCTCGGCCGGCGGACTTGGTTTCGCGCAGCTGTTGGGCCACGCCGTCGCGAGAAGCCTGGAGGGTTCGGCGGTCTTCGTCGTCGGTTTGAATCAGCTCAGCAAACATCGTCTGCACGTGATCAAGCAAGTGACGCATTTCCTGCGCCTGGTCGGGCGGGGCGGCGTCGGCCAGGGGCGTCAACTGTTCGCGGAGCGGGGCAATGCGGTCACCGATCGCACGCAGGCTGTCGATTAAGCGTTGACGGCGTTGGAGCAAGCGGAGCAAGCCGTCGCTTTCACCGGTTTCGATGAGGCGACGCTGCTCTCGGCCAAGCGTTTGCAACTGGAGAATCGCCGCCTTCTGCTCGCGCAGCAAAGCAATGACGTCCGAAGCGGTAGGCGGCTGCAAGGGGGCAGGGGTGATAGGGGTCATCCGTGACCTTTGTCTAAAGCGGGCTCCGCCCGCGTGTACATCGTTGCCAAGGATTATCGGTCGCTTGACGTAAAAGGCTTGAAGCGGCGGGGCTTAGGTACCCGCCGCGGCCAGGGTCTGCAGCTTGGTCGACCAACGCAGCCACTCTTCCCAGTGGGTTCGGGTCATGGGCATCGTTTCATTGTTGAACGCCTCGTCGGGTAGACGTTGCAGCAAGTACAGGGCTTTGCGATGGGCGGCGGCGGCGGCTTGAAATTGTTCGAGCTGGCAGTACGCGTTGACGATCTGAACTTGCGCGATGAGCGACGACGGGTGCTCAGACCAGCGGGCGGCAGCCCGGCTGTAGAGCTCAATGGCAATCTCCAGATTGGTTGCGCCACCCAGGGCGTACATGCAGTCCGCCTCGTAAAAGTAGGCGTGGCGGTGGTAAAGCTTTTCGAGATTGCTGAGCGTGTCGGGATGTCGTTGTTCGAGCTCGGTCTTGACTTGGTTGAAAAGCACGCGGGCCTGCTGCAAACGGCTGGAGCGTTCTGCCTGAAGCGCAAGCCTGCGTTTGGGGGGCAGTTCAGCGGCGAGCTCGGCGTCGAGTGTTTCAACGCTGCGGCGCAGGCTGTCGCCAAGCATGTAACGCAGCGACGGGCTTTGCTCGGTGTTGCTGTAGCGTTCGACGGCTTCGGTCAGACGTTCGATGGCCATACTCGCTGCCGCGGGGTCTTCGTGCCCGCGGCGGTGGTAAAGGCTGCCCAGGTCGATCAACGCATCGCGGTAGGCAGGGCTGTCGGGGGTGATCGTGGGGTGATCGGTGACAACGCCCAGCAAGAGTCGTTCCGCTTCCCCCGCGCGTTCCCGAGCGGCCAGACATCGGGCCAGCGGGACGTACGCTTCGGTGACCGCGGGGGCCTGGGGATAGCGCTGGATCAGGCCTTTGAGGCGTTCGATGGCGGCGTCGTACTGACGGTCGGCCATGAGCGCTCGGCCGAGCTGGAGTTGTGCCCGGACGCGGCGGCCGTCCTCACGCCGCTTTTCCACGAATTGCGTGTACGTACGGATCGCGAGCGGCCACGCCTGGGCCCGATCGAAATTCTCCGCAGCCTTCCACAAGGCGTCGCCGTGCAGCTCGTCCTCGTTTTCCGCTTCGTACACCGCAAGCGCATACTGGGCATAGGCTTCGCCCGCTTCGAGAAAGTAACCTGCTGCCTCGCGGTTCGCAGCCTGCCAGGCTTGGGTGGTCGGGTCTTCGCCGGGCTTGAGATTGGCAGGATCCGCCGCCTGGGCACGCAGCAAGGCCCTTTGACCCAACTGCTCATAGGTCGCCGCAAAGGCATGAACCACATCCGGGTCCGGCGGGTCGTCGCCGAGCTTCTGAATGATCTTGAGCAACGCCAGACTGTCCAGATATCGGTCG
This sequence comes from uncultured Phycisphaeraceae bacterium, assembly GCA_963799465.1. Classification (GTDB taxonomy): domain Bacteria; phylum Planctomycetota; class Phycisphaerae; order Phycisphaerales; family Phycisphaeraceae; genus JBCCOW01. The sequence goes on from CAWCXG010000001.1 coordinate 436,316, forward strand.
AGTTGATTGCTCCGCAGCGCGTGCTGTTGTGCGAGCCGGGTGAGCAGCGGGCGGTTGGGGTCCCACGTCGGGCGACGCTCGACCAGCTCGTTGGCCACCTGGTCGAAGGTGGCAATGGCTTCTGGCATGCGTGCCCCGCCGGTGGCCCAGGCCATGGCGTTGGCCAGGCGGATCATGGCCTCGGGGCGAGCCTCGCTGGTGGGATAACGCCGCACTGCCTCGGAAAAAAAACCTTCCGCCTCCTCACGCAATACCGGGTCGGTCGCCCCTCCTTTCCCCATCGCCACCCGGCCCTGACCGATCAGCACCTCTGCATTCAGCTCGTCGGTTTCAGGCAACAATGTCTGAGCCAGGCGAAACGTCTCCTCCGCCTGGTCATAATCATTGAGCATCAACTGCGCCTGCCCCATCAACACATACAGCGGTGCCAGAGCAACCGGTCGCTGCGGGTCAGGTACCCGACTGGTGAGCTTGATCAACGCGGGGTTCAGCAGCGTGATGGCGGTCTCGGGCTGGTTGATTTCAGGGTCCAGCAGACGACTGATTTTCAAATCCGTGGCCCACACTTCCTGGTCCAGCCGCCACGGGCTGGGGTCCAGCAACTTGAGCTCTTCTTCAAAGCGTGTAATCAAGGACCCAATGCGCTCATGCGTGGCTTGCGTGCGTGGCTGCTGCTGCTGGACGCCGATGAGTGTGCGGATCACCTCGGCCCGATCCTGAGCTCGATTGCGCGGCAAGGAGTCCACCAGGTCCACCGCTTCATCTGCTCGGTTCAGTCGCGCGAGTGACTCGGCATACCGGCGCACCGAATCAGTGGGCAAAACGAACCCAAGATTCTTCGCCTGGGCGTAATTTTCCACGACCATGCGATGGTTTTGCTGCGACGCGTCGGTGTTGAGGTCGACATGCGTCTGGCTTCGCATGGACACGAACCGCCAGTCGCCCCGGAGCTTCGCAAGTCGGCCGTGGATCGACGCCGACTCGGGCAGTTGCTGGAAGTAGGGATCGTCGCGAATCAGATCAATTTGCTCACGCGCTCGTTCGAGTTCGCCGGCGGTGACACTGGCCTGTACCTGACTCAACCCAGCCTCCAGGTCCGGGGGCTCGTGACGCGGCAACGCCAGATAAATTCCCAAGGCAAGCAGACCCAGGCCCATCAACAGCGCGGGAGCATGCCAGACCTGGCCCCACGTCACCTCAGGCCCCGACATCGCGGCGGCAAGTTCAGCCGCTTCGAGGTCAGTGTCCAACGCATCGCCTTGAGCGGAGTCCGCCGCCGAACCCGAAGGCTTCAACGGGTCATCGAAACTGTTGGGAGCGGCAGTCATGGCAGCGTGTACACAAGGCGTCAGTCATCGCGCAGAAATTGCGCCCCGCATGAATCATCGTCCGCGACGCCCCCACCACTTGAGAACTATCGGACCCGCCGCCCGGCTCAATGACATGTGTGTACTGCGAAACCTTGCCGAATCACACGCGACCCGGCAGCGTGGCGTGAACCTCCACCGGGCGTGCGATGTGTACCGCATCGGGAGGACGATCCAGCGAAACGCCTAATCCGGAGGTGAGATCCATGCGGTGAATCTCAACTTCCCCCGCATCAAGTTCCCACGGAGCATGCCGAACCCCGCCCCTACGGATGGGGCCCCGCGCTTTGAGCCCGCCGGTGAATAAGGCGTAACGCTGGGTTAAAAACGCCGCCCGCTCCGCATCGTCCAACCCCCCTGCCGCTCGACCGGGAATCGCTCGATATCGGCCTGCGAACACCCCAGGCGAAGCACCATGATGCACCCGCCGACTGGAATAGTTCGTCCAGCCGTCCTGCCCTGGCTCACATGCCATGTGAGCATCCAGGTAAGGTAACCCATACAGCAGCCGCGCCGACCGCACCGCAAGGCGATGATTGGCGTCAAGCGAAAAGAAATAAACGCCTGGCTCCCCTGTCGCAGACGTCACATACGTCCGCACGTTGAGCTCCAGAAACGTCGAGGTCCCGGGAACCGCCGGGATGCCGCGTAACCTCACCCGGCTCATCGCAAACGGCACCACACCCAGCCAGGCCTGCCCCGCAAAAAGGTCCAACGCCAGGCCCGGCGGCAGCAGGTCGCGGATCGGCTCAGGATCGACCGCCCAGTGCAAAAACGCCAGCCTGGACCACCGCATCCCCATCGGATGCCAACCGCCGCGCGGGGTGGCCGCAGTCATCGCGTCCCCTGGCTCGCACCTGTTATCACTTCGCCCTGATCGCATCCCAATATCCTAGGTCAAGGCCTGCTATTTGAAGCCCGCCCCGGCGGTTCCTATAGTCCTCGCAAGGCGTAATCCATTTTTACCGCCGTGTACCTGTTCACACCCCCCCCCTTGCCGGAGATCACCATGGCCAGCGACGCCGTTGTAGAGTTCACTGACGCCAATTTCGAAGCCGAAGTGATGCAGTCCGACGTGCCTGTGCTGGTCGACTTCTGGGCCGAGTGGTGCATGCCCTGCCGGATGCTCGCCCCGACGATCGAAGACCTTGCTAGCGATTTCGACGGCAAAGTGAAGTTCGGCAAGGTCGATACCGACGCCAACCGCGAAGTCGCAGCCAAAATGAACATCTCCGCCATCCCCACCGTCATGATCTTCAAGGGCGGCGAGATGGTCGAGCAAATCGTCGGCGTCAAGCAAAAGCCTGACTACGTCGAAGCGCTCAACCGCGTGTCCTGATCCAGCTTGCGTCATTTTCAAACGCGAATTGATGGATACCCCCGGGCGTGTGACCGCTATTGGTTTTGACCCCTGAGCACCTCGAATGCGCGGAGAACGCCGGCTTCGCGTGATGCCGCAGGATCGGCGATCACCGTTTTCGATTCACGCGTTGACGGTACGCGCTGGCGGTGCATCCAACGTGCCGACGAAACAAGCGTGAAAAGTGATTCGCGTCGCCAAAACCGCACTTCGCTGCGATTTGCTTAATCGACATCGTCGAAGACACCAGGTATTGCTGAGCAAGCTCCAGCCGAAGATTCTGCAGATACGTGCCCGGCGAAACGCCCAGATGTTGCTTGAACAGTCGGCTGAGCTGGCTTGACGAGAGTTGCACTCTGTCTGCGAGCTCGTCGAGCTTCAGATCGTGTTCCAGAAACTCGCGCATCGTCGACTGAATGTGCATCACCCGCGGATCGCTGACAGGCTTGGCGTCTGGGGCAGATAAATCCGCCTCGCCTGCGTCTGGCTGAATTAAAAGCTGCCAGAGCAGAGCCATGACCTGGGGTATCTGAGGCGTCGTGGTGCGGGTCAGGATCTCCCGCAATTCACATGCGACGCGAGCCATCCGAGTTGCGTTCCCGGACCAGGTGGTGATCTGATGATCGGTCAATGCGACAAGGTATTCAGTCATCGGCACCGCTGGCTCAGGCTTCAATCGCAGATCGACAAATGAGAGCTGTGGCCGATCCGCTGCAGTCTTGATCCTGTGGGAGATACCAGGCGGCAGTACACACACCGACCCCGCTTCCAGGGGTTGCTGAACGTCTTTGGCAATCAGCTCAGCTGTGGCATCCAAGAGGAAAAGTACCTGCCAATCACCGTGCGCATGCTCGGGTCCGGGACGTTCAAAGCACAGCTCAACCTGCGTCAACTGACCGATGGCCTGGCGTGGCGCGCGGTACAGATAGTGGTAATGCCGGGGGTTGAATAAGGGAGCAGATGTCAATGCAGTATGACGCCACGTGGTCCAAAAACAGCGGATGATGCAACTATGCGCAAGTATATGCCAACTCTACCGTCTTGTTCACGCAAGAAACTGTGTCACACTGTACTGGTCGAGTTCCCTCTAGAAATTGAGGATCGGCTTGCTTCGCATTCATCTGCTCCTGGAGGATTAAACCCATGACCCGCAAACTTCCCCCCATGCTGACCGCTGCCACCGCCTTTGCTTCACTCTTTGGCGGATACACATCCGCCTCTGCAGCGATCATCAATATTTCCGACGGCAACGGGCTGGACTATCGGGCTGAAGATGACAACGAGTCGGGTGTGGCGAATGGCATCGTTGACAGCAGCACCTTGCTTGCGGGTGATTCCAGCAATAACAACAAAGTTTTTGCCAGTATTTTTGAGTTCGATATCAGCGGCTCGGCTGCCGAGATCGCGGCTGCATCGAAGATCGAATTTGTCATCACGGTCGATACCCGACTCGGTGCCGGTGCTCCGACGGGTGGTGGTACGTTTGACGGCACGCTCAGCTTCGTGGCGCTCGACAGCACTGCGGAAAACGGCGTCGCGTCCAATGCCGACTACAACGCCTCCAGCACCTTGGTCTCAAGCGTAGCCGCTGGCTCCTTCAACGCCTCCGACACCATCACCATTGATGTCACCAGCTTTGTCAAAGCCGACAGCGACCTCGCGCAGAATTTCTCGGGCTTTCGCCTCCAGGTCCCTGTTCTTGTAGGCGGGAACAATGACAACAATGCGGCCGACGCCTTGCAGTTCGCTCAGAGCAGCATCGGTGGCGAGCTTTTCAGCGATGCCCGCCTGGTCACCACCAACCCCATCCCCGAGCCTGCCTCGATTGCTCTGCTCGCCATCGGCACCCTCGCACTGTTGCCCCGGCGTCGCTCGTAAAGCAAACACGCAAATGCCTGCCTTCACGCTGGCACGCCCACCAATCCAACCCCGGTGAACACTTCCCTGTGAACACATTCAAAGCCCAGGCGCCCCCGCGTCTGGGCTTTTCGCGATACATCTCCCTATCCTCTGACCATGCCCCAGACTTTTCACCAGCACCAACTCGACAACGGCCTGACCATCCTCGCCGAGACCGACACCGACGCCCATACCGCTGCCATCGGCTTCTACGTCTCCACCGGGGCCCGCGATGAAACCGCCGACCTCATGGGGGTCTCCCACTTCCTCGAACACATGATGTTCAAAGGCACAGACCGGCGAACCGCAGAAGATGTCAACCGCGAGTTCGACGAAATCGGTGCGGACTACAACGCCTACACCTCCCACGAACACACCGTCTACTACGCCCACGTCATCCCCGAGATGCTCCCCCGCGCGGTCGATCTGCTTTCCGATATGCTTCGGCCCAGCCTGCGCGAAGACGACTTCGACTGCGAAAAGAACGTCATTCTTGAAGAAATCGGCATGTACGACGACCGCCCCGAATGGAGGTTGCAGGATGCGCTCAACGAGGCCTACTTTGCCAATCATCCGCTGGGGCACCGCGTGCTCGGCACCAAGGCGTCGATCCAGGCGCTCACCGCCTCGCAGATGCGGGGTTATTTCGAGCAGCGGTACGAGCCGGGCACCATGACCGTGGCGCTGGCGGGGAACCTTGATCTGGATCAGATACTCGACCAACTCACCACCGCCTGCGGACACTGGGACGCTGAGCAGGCTGCCCCCGCGCCAAAGAGGTCGGCGTGGCGCACCGCAACCTGAAACTCCAGGATGCCAAGCTCCAACGCCACTACGTCGGCATGCTCCTGCCCGCCCCCTCCGCGCAGGATGAGTCGCGATTTGCCGCCAAAGTCCTCGCTGATCTTGTCGGCAATCAGGACGGATCGCGCTTGTACTGGTCCCTCATCGAGCCCGGCCTGGCGGACGAAGCTGACCTGTCGTACAGCGGGATGGACGGCGTCGGAGCCTTCTCGGGCTACCTCTCCTGCGACCCCGAACGAGCCGACCAGGCAGAGTCGGTTTTCGTCAACACCCTTGCCTCGGTCGCCAAGGACCTCACCGACGACGAAGTCGCCCGAGCCGCCAACAAGCTCGCCACCCGCATGACGCTCAGCGGCGAACAGCCCCGGGGCCGGATGGAACGCCTCGGCCGATCCTGGTCCTACCGCAAGAGTTACACCCCCCTGGACCAGGACATCGACACGCTGCTGGCCGTCCGCGCCGCCGACGTGCTCGCCCTTCTTGAAACCCACCCCCTGACCCCCCTCGCCACCGCCCGCCTGGGACCGATGTAAAGCAGCCACGCGGGCACCGCGGCTCATCGCGTTTCTGTTTCGATGGATGGCCGCGTTCGCCGGTTGGGTGGCTGTTGACCACATCGACACGAGAGATCAAACACTTACAGAAAATGCTTTCGGCTGAGGGCTTGCCAACTTGTCCGGCCAGGGCTGACCCGATCTGCGATGATGCCGCATCCGAAAGGAACAGTCATTTTGTGGATCGGGCTTATCTTCGGATTGATCACCCTGACCCTGGGTGCTGAGGTGTTGGTACGGGGGGCCAGCAGCCTGGCTCGGGCGGTCGGGTTGCCGGCTCTGATTATCGGTTTGACCGTGGTGGCCTACGGCACCAGTGCGCCCGAGTTTGCGGTGAGCCTTAAGGCGGGATGGATGAATCAGGCAGACCTCGCGCTGGGCAACGTCGTGGGCAGCAATACCTTCAACGTGCTGTTTATCCTCGGGATCTCCGCCTTGATCGCACCTCTGGTCGCCTCTCGGCAACTCATCCGCCTCGATGTGCCAGTCATGATCGGTGTCTCGGTCCTGGCCTGGGGCCTCGCGGCGAACGGCGTCATCAGCCGGTGGGAAGGCGGACTGTTGCTCGCGGGAATGATCGGTTACACCGCCTGGCTCATCGTCCTGGGGCGAAAGCAAACCAGGCAGTCGCAGCAGGAGCCGCAGGACGCAAAGAAATCCGAGCCAGTTCAATCGTCCAAACTGATTGTGTCGGGGCTGCTGGTGGTCGGCGGACTGGTCTTGCTGGTGGTGGGGGCACGGTGGATGGTCGACAGCGCGGTTTCGCTGGCTCAGGTTTGGGGCGTCAGCGACCTGCTGATCGGACTGACGATCATCGCGGCTGGAACATCCATGCCGGAGGTCGCCACGTCGATCGTGGCCAGCGTCCGTGGTCAGCGGGACATCGCGATCGGCAACGTGGTCGGGAGCAACATCTTCAATCTGCTCGGCGTACTCGGGGCCACTGCGATCATCGCACCCCAGGGCGTGGCGGTATCCGATCCCGTGCTCCGCTTCGATCTGCCGGTGATGATCGCCATCGCACTGGCTTGCCTGCCCATCTTCTTCACCGGCGGGCGGATCAGCCGCTGGGAAGGCGGAGTGTTTCTGGGGTACTACGCCGCCTACCTCTTCTTCCTGGTACTGGCCGCAACCTGGCACCAAGGCTTGGAATCTTTTAGTTCGGTCATGCTCTGGTTCGTCATCCCAATGACAATGCTCGGTATCGGGGTCAGCCTTCTCACCGCCCTTCGTCGTCGGACCTAATGAGTATGATAGTGATCTATCCGGAACCCCCCGCTTCGACGAGGATCAGCAGGTTGAGGACGATGGCTTTGAGGTGGCATTCGCGATCCACGGCGTGACGCTTGCGGGCTCGCACCACTGAGCCGAGTCGACGCTTGAGCATGCTGAAGGTGGTCTCGACTTGCCAGCGTTGGCCGTAGGTTACCAGCAGGTGGGGCCAGATGCGGTGCAGCAGGCGTCGCCAGGGGCCGCCAGGTTCGCCGTTTGCGGGTCGGCCGCGTTGCGGCGGGATGATCCCCAGCACCTTTCGACGCAGCAGCCAAACCAGATGATGCTCGGCGTAGTAGCCGGCATCGGCGAGTAAAAGGTGGAAGCGATGGCGTCGAAGCGCTGCGGTGATCGTGCGATACATCGCGGGGTCATCGGGCTTGGGGCCGCGTTCGACGGTGAGCGACAGGCACAGGTGCGACTTCACGTCGGTAACGGCCGAGAGCTTCGCAAACCGCTTGTATCGCAGGCCCGATCGCTTCGCGAAGTAGGTCGACCGACGGTGCAGAGTCAGACCCGTGGAGTCGATCGCGGCAAGTTCGTGGCCTTGGTGATCAAGCACGCCTTGCCGCTTGGCATGCTCGATGGTGTGATCGATCAAGCGGTCGGCGTCGGGCTTTTGAGTAGCCGGGCCTCAGCGTCGTGCAAGGTCGAAGACCCGGGGACGCGTTCGAGTTCGAGCGCTTCACGCAGGTCTGACCACTCCTTGAGTCGCGTGGTCATCGCTGCGTAACCCAGCCCCAACGCCTCCTTGACCGCCAGGCAGGCGAACAACTGCGGCTGGGTGAACTTCTTGGGGCTGTTGACGTGGGCGTAGTCGTCGTACGTCTGCCGTCCCACTTCCAAGGCCTTCCTGGCCACCGGTAAGATGTGTTGTGTCATCCGTGACATGGGCTACCGTAGGCTACGAATCGCCGGGGTCAAGGGGTTCCGGATAGAGCATTTTCTTCCCCCTTTTCTTCCCTTTTCTTCCCCTGACACCTTTTCTTCCCCTAGATAATCTATCATGTATACCGTACTAAGACTCCGGTTTTCTAGCGATCCGCAAGATCACGAAATTGATGTTATGCAGCGGTTGATTGGTGTGCCGCATGAATTTTCACGACATAAAGACCCATGCCTTGCCGTAACTGATGTATGCAAGTCAGATCACTGGTTCGAGCACAAGGAAGCTATTGCAAAGCTCTTGAAAATACTAGCCCCCATTCCTTCTGTGATGGAAAACTTTGAAAGCTTCAGCATTGATATCGCCATATCGAAGTCAGATATTTCTAGTGGTCCTTACACTTGTTTCTCAATACTAGAATTTCCTAATGAGATTTCACTTGATACGCGCGGTGATATTGAGTTAACTATATATAATCCGTCGCGGAATCCATTCTATAGCCTGCTTTTCAAGGCAAAATGCTTGCTTCGCAAAGTCGCCTATAGGTTGGGGTATCGAATAGATTAAGGTGTCGCGTTACCAGGGTATCGAATCAGGGTCAGACATGCCCTGTAGAAAAGCTCGGCAATTGCGAGGATGAGCAGGTTGTGGGTGAGAGCCATGGGGGAAGATAAGGTGTCCGACCCGCTGCGTTGAAAAGTCCGTTATCGACGCCTGAGGATCATGGCGTTGTGGGTGAGGCAGTGCAGGAGCAGGTCGCGATTTTGATGGTGATCGCGGCGTGAAGTGATGGCGTGGCCGAGGTTGCGTTTGAGCATGCTCATCACGGTCTCGACTTGCCAGCGTTGGCCGTAGCCGATGGCTTTGGGCCCAGCCTGCTTGAAAAGTTCCTGCATCAATCGGCGGTACGGATTCTTCGCGGGTTTGTCGGTTTGTCAGCCGATCCTGGCGGGGATGATCGCGGCGGCGTGGAGCGTTTTCCAGATCAGTTCGTGGTTGCCCGCTGAGTCGTAGCTGGCATCGGCGAGCAGGATCGTGGGGCGAAGTCGACGCGGCAGGCCACGCATCAGGCGGCGCAGTTCGCCCACGTCGGGCGTGGGACCACGTTTGGGATGCGCGGCGAAGATCAGGTGGGTCTTCACGTCGGCGAGCACGTGCAATTTTGAAAATCGCGTGTAAGTCACCCGTACAGAATGTTTTGCGTTGCCTTGCCTTCGCCACACGAAGTAGGGGCTGACGCGCGATGACTCGAATCCGGTGGAGTCAGCTGCGGCGACGCGTTCGATTCGGCCGGCCCGGCCCAGGGCGTCACCGCAGGCAGCAAGCAATCGTCGGACGGTGCCGAAGCGGAGCAGCCGGGCCTGGGCTTTGAACAGCGTGGTGTGATGCGGGGTTTTCTTGAGGCCGATGGCATCGCGGAGATTCGGGCAGTCTTTGAGCAGCGCCGCGACGCCGCGATCGTCGGTTTTGAGGAAGCGTTTGAGCACCAGGCAGGCGAGCAGTTGCGGCTGAGTGAAGATCTTCGGAGCGTTGGGGTGGCCGTGGTCAGGCAGCACCCGTTGGCCGATGGCCAGCGCGGCAAGGGCAACGCGACGTGGGGACTTGGAGGTTCGACTCATGCATGCCGGTGTACCGCCAGACTGGCCGCGGCGCAAGCGAACAAGCGTCGAACATCAGAGGTTTTCAGCACAGCAAGCGGCACAGGGTTGGCTGCTTGCAGTCGGGTTCACCGCATTGGGCTTCAGTGGCGACGGGCATCCTGCCTGTCGATGGCCCGCAGGGCCATTTGAAGCTACCGACCATCCTTTGGCCGATTCATGCCAACGCCTGAACCAAGGGAAACAACCGAATCAAATCACATGCGGTGGCCTTGGCGTGCAGTGGGACTCGCCTTCCAGCCTGCATCTCGGCCGCAGATCGAGGCGTGATCCAAATCGCGGCTGCGCAGCGAAGACCGGCAGGATGCCCGTCCCACTCAAACCACTACAAATGATCGCGGTGCGCTCTAGGTCCAGTTGGCGGAGAGCCAGGCGGTAGGCCAGGAAAAAGCGACTTTCCGACAAGTAAATCGCAACGCATGAAACAGGCAAGACTTGTCACCGCGAGTCACGCGATGTCACAAGCTGATAAAGTGGAGCCGGGGGGAATCGAACCCCCGTGCCGAGACGGTTTGGACGAAGCTTCTACGCATGTAGTCGTTGGTTTAATTTCAGAACCACGTCGGCCAGCGACAGCCTGCGGAGTTCCCAGACTCGGTAAGTTTTAACCTCGGGAGGCCGAAGCCACCCTCCTCTGGCGAGCCCGTTAATCTTCGCCCCGCATGGGCCACGGGCCCAACGTCATGCGGGACGTTGCCTAACCTAATTCAGTGACGAATTAGGCGGCGAGGCGGGCCGGCGCGAAGCCGATCCGACCAGCGATATCAGAATCGTTGGCATTTAAAGGTTTTGCATGCGGTTTAACGAGGCCAGCATGCACCTCGACGCGCCACTCACGTCCATTACCCGTCCGGTCGAAACCGGTCGGCCCCATTGTCAAAGATCGACGGTATTGTAGGACACCTGCCGCATCCAAGCCAACACGAAAAGCCGTCATGGGCAAAATGGGCTCGAATACCGCGGCCTGACCGTCAGAACGCGGACCATGCGCTCAGGGCTCGTTGGCGAAGACCCGCCGGGTCATGCGGATTTCGCCATTATCGAAGCTCAAGGCAACGATGCGGCCGCTGTGGGCTCCGTCCAACGGCAGCACCAGGTCGCCGATCGGCTCACCGGTAAACAGGCATCGCACATATCCCTGGAGCGTGTCGCTTTTCGCAACCGCTGGGATCTTCATCAGTTGCTTTTTGACCGTGTCTCGGGGCAGGACGAGGTTGCCTGCATAGACGTCTTCAACCCAGAATCGAGCGGGCGCATCGGGGCGAATTTCGTAGCCCAACACGAAACTGAACACCTGATCGAGGCCGCCTTTTTTAATTCGCGCAGCAAGGACTGGCTTGCCCGCCCGCTGACTGACCATCACGCTTTCGATGCCGTCGGGTAAATTTTTGAGCAGTTGCGGGTGCGAGGCGAGGAACATATTGAGGGTATCGAGCGACATGATCAACGTCCGCGTGTCGTTGGTGATCAGGTCAGCCTGGCCGTTGGCGCTAAGTTGAGCGAGCATGTCCTGCTGGGTTTCGTACGCAGCGGGCAGTGACCACTGGGCGACCCAGCGGGAGTAGGCCTCGTCGGCCTGCTGGCGCATGGTGGCGGGGTCGGTTTGGCGGAGCATCGCCTGATTGGCCGCCCAGTAGTTGGGTGTGGAGGACCACAGCCGCAGTAACACGCCCATGGCCACAGCCGCCAGGATCAGCACCACCGACGCTGCGATCACCCATCGACGTCGATGCCAGAGTCGTTTCTTGCGCACGAATGAGGCGCGGACCGGCGTGTAGGGTTCCGTCGCAGCGGCCAGGGTGTCAAGGGTCAACGTACGGGTCATGCGGCGGCTGGCCTGATCATGTTCTTGGCGGCGTGGGCCAACGCCTGATGAAGTTTTTCGTGGTCGGGAATTGTTTCGACGAGCTGCTCCAGCACTTCAAGACGAGCCAGAGCGGGCAATCGTTTCGCATCAATCTGACGCATCGCCTCGTCGCCCAGTCGTTCCCCGGCGGCGACAAACTGGTGGGCCAATCTGTCGCCCCGCTCCCAACGTTCCGCTGGCTCTGGCCTGTCGATCATGACAGTGACTTCATCATTGAGCGGACTTGCGATGCACCAGCGGGCGTCGCTGGGGTGGGATGCGGCATACAACAGTTCGAAGGAATTTTCCTGAGAGCGTGCAGCGATGAGCAGATCGGCTGCGTCTGCCTGGGTGTGCGGATAGGTGAGGATCATGCAGCCCACTGCGGGGTTTGCAAGCACCTCCTGTGCCAGACTGGTGTTGGCTGTCAGGCCTGCCGAACCGAAGCGGATCAGCAAGTCGGTGGCCATTTGTCGCCTCTGCCGGCGGGTTTCCTGAAGCGGTCGCAGCGCCCGATAGTAAGCAATCCAGTCCTCATCAGACCGGGCTTGTGCGAGGCCTTGCAGGCACAGGCGTTCACACGCGGCATAACGCATCTGGACCAATGCCTCGCTCGCACGTTCCATGATGTCGTGAGAGGCGGTGGCGGTGGACACAGTTCAAGAGTCTAACTCACACGATCCCCGATTCCTACCTCGGTCTTAAGATCGGGTGGTGCTGCGACTGAAGACCTACGCAATTGCCCACAGGCGGCTGCGATATCTCGTCCTCGGCTGGCACGGATGTGTACGGTCCGCCCGGCGTCTTGAAGGATGCTCTGGAACCGGCGGACATCGTCGGTCGCGGGGCGTTCGAAGGGCAGGCCGGGCACTTCGTTGAAACGAATCAGGTTGATATTTGACCGCAATCGACGAGAGACCACAGCCAATTCGCGGGCGTGATCTGGCTGATCATTTACGCCTGAGAGGAGGATGTATTCGAGCGTGACCTCGCGGCCAGTCTTGTTGAAATAGTTTCTGCCCGCCTCGATCAGGTCTGCGATGGAGACAAAGGACGCCCATGGAATGATTTTGCGGCGTAGCTCATCGTTGGGCGCGTGGAGCGATACTGCCAAGGTGACGGGCAGGCCCAGCTCTGCGAGTTTGCGGATACCTGCGGGCACGCCGACGGTGGAGACGGTGATTTTCCGAGCGGAGAGATTGAGTCCCCATTCGGATGTGAGGAGGTGCAAGGCCCGGGCAACCGCTATGAAGTTGACCATGGGCTCGCCCATTCCCATGAACACGACGTTGGTGATGGGCGAGGGCCTGGGGCCGATCTGGGGCGGGTCGGCGGTATGGCGGTCCAGGTGGTGCAGCCGCCAGACCTGCTCGACGATTTGACCAGCGGTGAGATTGCGTTCGAGTCCGTCCATGCCTGACGCACAGAATCGGCAACCCACGGGACAGCCGACCTGGGACGACACGCACGCGGTCCGCCGCAACTTTCCCGAGTCCTTGCTTTGGGCGGGAATCATGACACACTCGGTGCTGTTGGGCGGGTAGTCGTCGGGCTGAAGTACGCGGAGGGATGCAGTGGGGGTGGACGCCTGAGGCGGGTCCCAGCCGAGTAGAAGTTTGCGGGTGCCGTCGGTGGCATCGAGGTGCCGCAGGACGTGGCCTTGGGCCAGGCTCAGGTGCTGGGCCAAGGTGCGGCGGGCGGGAGCGGGGAGATTGGCCATATCCTCAAACCGCGTGGCTCCGTGGCGGTAGACCCACTGCATGATTTGCCCGCTGCGATACGCGGGGAGCCCCCAGGAAACCAGCTTTTGAGCAAGGCTGTCCGGATCAAGTTCAAAAAAATGCGAGAGGGTCACATCGCCGAGTTTACGCTTCACGTCGTAGAAGCCCTCGCAGCAGGTCGCCGGTGGGTTAGAATAGAGTGGTTGTCGTCCGTGGATGCAATAGTCTGTGCGCCGCCGCGTTGAGGAATGAACTATCATGAATGCTGTGCTGATCACCCCTGCTTTTCTCACCGGCGGCTTTGGTATGACCGAAGCGCTGGTCCTCGGCCTATTGGGCGTTTTGATTTTCGGCAAGCGTTTGCCGGAGGTGGGCCGTTCCGTGGGCCGGGGCATTGTGGAATTTAAGAAAGGCCTCGCCGGTGTCGACGACGAGGTCGAAGAGGCCAAGGACAAGCAGCGCAAGCGTGAGCTGGAAGACCGCTCAAAGCGGGACGCGACGGACGCCACCGTGGAAATGCGAACGGATATTGCTGAGCCAGTTGAAACGCCGCGTTCGACGTCGTGAGCCTGTTGCGGATGCGGCTTGAACTGCGCTTGGGTGGCATCGATCGCATGTGCAACGTGGTGCGCTGAGCCACTGTTCACTTCACAACGTTAAGGCTTACGCGGAACGTTGGGGTCATTAGACTTCTCCGCGTGCTCGCTCAAGTTCACAGTTTCGTTTTGCAAGGCATCGACCCTCTCGCGTGTGAGGTCGAGGTGGATGTCAGTGACAGCGGCCTGCCGAAGGTGACCGTGGTGGGGTTGCCCGACGCGGCGGTGAAGGAGTCGGTGGAGCGGGTGCGGTCGGCCACGCTCAACAGCGGGTATCCGTTTCCGATGGCGCGGTTGTTGGTGTCGCTTGCCCCAGCGGATGTACGTAAGGAGGGGCCGGTGTACGACCTGCCGATTGCGGTGGGCTTGCTGCTGGCGGAGGGGGTTATTACGTCGCGGGCGCACCGCCGGTTGCTTTTTGCAGGCGAGCTGGCGTTGGATGGGCGAGTGCGTCCGGTGGCGGGCATTATCAATCTCGCGCTGCTGGCTCGGCAGATGGGCATGGATGGCGTGGTGGTGCCCGAGGCAAACGCAGACGAGGCGTCGGCAGTGCACGGCATTGAGGTGTACGGCGTGGGTGCGCTGGCTCAGGTGGTGGGATTCCTGAATGGCCAGGCGGAAATCGAACCCACGCCGCCGGCCTCGCATGATCTCGACAGTGACGCTTCGCTGGCGGAAGTGGACTTTTCAGATGTGCGGGGACAGGAGGGCGTGAAGCGGGCGTTGACCGTGGCCGCGGCGGGGGCTCACAACGTGCTGATGATCGGGCCGGCGGGGACGGGTAAAACCATGATGGCCAAAGCGTTGCCCGGGGTGCTGCCGCCGTTGTCACGGGATGAAGCCTTGGAAGTCACGCGGATTTATTCAGCGATCGGCGAGGCGCCCCGCGGACAACCGCTGATCCGCCGACGGCCGGTCCGCGCCCCTCACCACACCGCCAGTCCCGCAGCGGTCGTCGGTGGAGGATCGCACCCCAGGCCCGGCGAAGTGAGCCTCGCGCATCACGGCGTGCTGTTCCTCGATGAGATGCCTGAGTTTCCCCGCTCGGTGCTCGAAACGCTCAGGCAACCGCTGGAAGACGCGTGTGTCACCATTGCACGGGCTCAGGCGAGCGTGAAGTTTCCCGCGCGGTTCATGCTCGTGGGCGCGATGAATCCGACTCGTTTCGTTGCCCTATTGCCGCGTCTTGAAAGGGTGTGGCCGAGGGAAAGTAGAGCAGCTTGATGTCGATGTCATCCTCGGTGACAACGATCTCTTCTACGAGGTCTTCCACCAAGCGACGCTTCTCGTCCCTCACGAGCTTTGGCCAGCGGTCAGCGAGAGTGCGCCCCTCGGCCAGAATGTGGTCGCTGGAGAGTCGGTCAACCTTTAGCAGGTCCAGGCCGGCCTCGATCTCGGCGATTTCCTTCTCAAGTTCCTGCTGCCGTTTGTAGAGGGGTTGGTAGCGGTGGTTGAAACCTTCGGTGGGTACCTCCCCTTTGCCGTAGAGGTCGAAGAGCTGATCAATCTGCTTCTCGGCCTTGTCACGCTCGGTATTTTTTGCTCGAAGCGTCGTCTCCTGCTCCGCGAGTGAGTCATTCGCCTCTCGGAGATACCCCTCGATCTCTTCCGGAGAGAGGAGAAACCCTTTCAACTGCTCGATGAAGATGTGCTCAAGATCGTCGATCGCGATCTTGTTCCGACAGGCTTGGCAGGTGTATTTCGTGGACCTGTGCGTGACATACATCCGCTTGCCGCAGCCGCAGTAGAGGAGGCCTGCGAATAGATGCACGGTCTTCTTTGATGGCTTCTTCCGGGACTGGTGCTGGGCGTCGAGAATCGCCTTGCACTCCTCCCAGAGTTCTACGGACATGATCGGTTCGCATTCGGAGTACACCCACTCGCTCTCGGGCTTGTACCCCCACTTGTTCTGATCGTTCGGGGTCTGGGTGTAGTTCGCTCGCCGGAGGCCCTTTGGAGTGGGGTCTTTGATGAAGCGATCGACGGTGGTGTCGGAGAACTTCCCTCCCTTGCGGGTGCGGTAGCCGGCTTCGTTCATGAGTCTGGCGACTGTCTTCTTACGGCGATGCTCTCGATACAGTTCGTGTACACGAACTCGGATTGGGGCTTCCTCCGGATTCGGGATGAGCTTGCCATCCACCCACTGGTAGCCAAAGGGCGCTTGTCCCCCGAGCGGCTTCCCAAGCTTCGCTCGAACCGGGACCGAAGCGGCCACACGCTCGGCAATCTCTTCCCTCTCCCACTGTGCCATGGCGGCGATCATGGTGTAGAAGAGTCGGCCGGCTGGCGTCGAGGTGTCAATCGACTCCTGCAGGCTCACAAGGTCCGCCCCCGCCTCCTTGAAGCGGTCGGCGAAGTCGAGGAGTTGCTTGGTGTTCCTGGCGAGTCGAGCAAGTTTCGAGAAGATCAGCCCTTCGATGCAACCGGCCGCGACATCGGCAAGCATCTGCTTCGTCTCCGAGTGATCGACGACGTTCTTCCCGCTCACACCTTCGAGGTGGTAGACCTTGACCACCTCCCAGTCTTTGGACTCGGCGTAGCAGCGGGCGCGGTGCTCGTGATGCTCGGGGCTGTCCCCCTTGGCTTGATCTTCCGTACTTACCCTGATCCAGATACCGACCTGTTTGCGAACTTGCCCTCGTTTTTCCGCTTTCTGAATCATGGTGTGGCCTTCCCGGAATGAGTTGCCTCTAGTCTAAACGCCCCTGATGCTGGTGGGCATCAGGGGCGGGAAATTTCTCGAGTCAGGATTTTTGGGTGGGTGCCTGCTCGGGGGCCGGCTGCGAATCTTGGGGGTCCCCCGTCTGCCGATCCTTGCGGGGAGGCTTGTCTTGGGAGTCCTGGGGTTGGGGGCGTCGTTTGGGCGGTTCGTGTTCGTGGTGCATGCCGTTACTCATTGGGGAAGCCTCGATGTATGGGGATGCGATGGTGGAGATAGTGCGGTAGTACTTGGTCAGGTTGTCTCGGGCGGCGAGCCAGAAGATTCCGGCGAGCGTGATGAGAACGAGTGGTACGGCGGTCGGATGAGTCACTATCCCCTCCTGGCGGGCCACGACTGCGATGACGCCCGCGATGAGCATGTTGGCGTGGAATTGGTAGTAGCGGTAGTGCTGCTCGACCGAGGTTGTCACGGCGTTCAGGTTGTGCTGGAGCGATGCTCCGTCTGTTTGCGGACGTTTCAGACCGAGAAGGCTGTGGATAGAGTCGATCAGGACGTAGCGAACGGCCGAGACTGCCATGCCCGCGGCGATTGCTGCGACGGTGATGTTCAGAAAGCTGAAGATGGATGAGCCCGTTGAGCACGCTACTTCGGTGCAGACCCCAGCGGGTTGAAAAAGGTGTTGAATGCTCCAGACCACGACGAAGCCGGGCAGGGCGTACGCGATGAGCAAGCCGAAGTTGCTGTTCGAGATGTCGTTCATGTACCAGCATGATGCCATGGGTCAAGTGTCAGCGCAACAACTCGCCTTGAGGGGATTGATACTATTTTAGAATCAAGCTATGTGCACCATAGCTTGATTCCCAAATGGGATCAAGAGGCCCTCGTAGACCGGCACCCCAGCATCGCCCGCGGTATGGGGAGCTTTGTCGGCGGCTTAAATCCGTGCGGCAGCAAGCTGGCCTAACTCAGCGCGAACTAGCTGAAAAGCTCGACTGGCCGCAGAGCCAAGTGGCCAAATCGGAGACGGCCGCTCGCCGTATCGACCCGGTTGAGTTGGTGGATTGGTATCTTGCCTGTGGAGCTTCGCCATCGGCCGCATTAGAGAAGCTTTGACCCAGGTCGGGATGAATTGGGCACGGAAGAACTCGGCAAGGTCCTCAAAAATCCTTGCTCCAATCGAGCGCACTCGTGAACCTATCGAGCTCGCGGATAACAATCGCCCTATATGCCCCCAGAAAATGTCTCCGCCTCGCTGGTGAGGCGGTTCAGCGAGGCATACGTTAACGTGAAGGATCGCGTTTAGCCGTCAATCAGTTTGGACTGCTCCCCGAAACCTGGTCCAGTTATTATACGAAACAGTGCAGCCGGGCTTGAATGACTTGACGTTGCGGCCCCGCGTGGGGCGGCGTTCACCCTCAGGCATCAGGAGACTCGGCATGCGTATTCTGGCACTGGACCTCGGCAAGAGCAGTACCACGCGGATCTACTACCGGCGGCGGTCCCGGCCCTAGGATTCGCCAACGTGCAAGGTGTACTACCGTCAGTAGCATACACAGATTCCATGTCGCGCATCCTTGTACTGGCCCATCAAGGTCCTGGCCAAGCGTTGCTGATAGTTGGAGCAGTGTTATCTAGGATCACCTTGCCATCATCTTGCGTGCTCGCATCCGAATCGTTATCGAACCATGCCCCTGAACGCTTCAAATATCTTTCATCTGACTCAAGATCGCTATTACCATCCCGATGTCCTCCACCAGCCGGCCCCCATGTCGGTGTAAAGTTATCCTCGAAACCGTCCGCATTCTCGACACTCTGGATCAATACATCATAATCGTCATCTGCCACCGGTGTCGTATCCCAGTCAATATCTGCGGTTTGCGGGAGACCGCCCACAGCTGGGGTCCAGCTCGAAAAGAAACTCGGATATTCTTCGAGGTGGCCGTCCCGTGCAAGCTTCCAGCCCACCTTAGCTTTCCTAGGCTCAACTGTATTACCGGCCCCGAGTCCACCTGCAGTCTCCATACCTATCTTGACTGTAACCACGCCCCGCAGGAACACAAAGCCATCGATGAGCCGAACATTGCCTTCCGCCAGATCCGCACTCGGTTCTTCCTCGTCAAACCCATTCATTCGACTTGCGAGAGAATCCGTTAAGATAGCCAGCCGTGTGTATACAACACCATGCTCCTGCAATTCCTCGTACATGGCCAAAACTTCGGCACTTCCAACACCATTCAGTGTCACAAACTCACGCATCCATTCCCAGAGCGTGCTGGCTTCTCCTTGATAGACCGCCTCAAACACCTTACCGAAACCGATCGGTCCAACACTTTGCGTACCCAAGAGCACGGCCGACACTGCACCCTCAATATTTTCCCCGCTTTCCCAGGCATTCCCCGTTGGGTTGGCCGACGCCCCTACCGTCGTTTGGCCTGCCGGCTCGTCGCCACGCCACAACGTTAAAGCCGGGAACGAGGGAACATATCCACCATCGTCACGCGATATTGCATAGTATGAGTCTGGCTCGCCCAAATGATCTGCTACCGCAACGGCGAGAAAACTCGCAAAGCCCTCCGCGAACGCGCCCCCGGCATTTGATTCTGTGTTGAAAAAATGCGCCTTGATAACAGCCAAGTCGCCACCAAGCTGGTCATGAATCAAATGCCCCATTTCATGATAAACAATGTCATTATTTGCCGCCCCTGGCGTTCCATCTACAGTATCCTCCCTTAGATGTATACCTGCTTCTGTAACAAAAGCGCCGTCCGGCCTGTAAAACGAACCACGCGTGCTTAGCGGCTCAATGTACACATCAATATCGCTATCGTGCTCCCAGCTACTCGAAGCTAGCTTCTGTTGGGCAATGAAGTCTAGCGGAGCAAGAATCCGCTCTTTCATCAAGGCCGCTACGTTGAAAGCCGGGGTGATACCAGGCGGCAACGATTCGTTGGCGGCCAAGTTAATTGTCATGTTCCCTGAGATCGTCGACTTCGGACTCGATGCTTCCGTGTACGTTGTCGTAGCCGTACCATCTCGATACTTCCGAAGCTTGATGACGCGGTGGTTGTGTGTCGCACCCAAAGGGAATTGCCACCGCACCCTGATGAATATATCCGCCCCGGACTGGATGCCATTTGTTGAAGAATAGAAGCCCGCAGCGTTGGTCTCCGCATACTCTACAACGGAGCTACCAATTATCTCGGGCTTACGGATATCTACAAGTGTTCCGGGAACCACCGTCCCACTAGCATCTTCGATAGTACCGGAAACCGTGAAGGCCGTTGCCTCGAACGCAACAACAACCACTACAAAAAAGCAAATCCAATTTAGGCATAGGCGGTGCATCATTCTTCTCCAGTGAGCATGAACTTGCCGTCGATAAGCATTCCACGTAGCGCAAAAGCAAAGCCCTTGATGGGCTCCCCATTTGCCCTGATTGCTGGTACATTATCGACTGCCACGCGGAACGTGTCCGCAACGTCAGTTAGGTAAATATTTATGTCGGCATCCTTCATTGCGAGCTCGGCAAATTCGTGCCTTTTGATAATGGGCGAGAGCCGTTCACGTGCCGCTTGCGGCTCCGCGTACAGCGCGGCAAGCGAATTGAGGTCACGATCGACCATAGCTTGGGCCCAGGCATTGGCGATACGTACGATATCTTCCCGCTGCGTGTCGCTCACTAAGTCTCTGTTCAGCGGATGGAACTCCAGCTCCCCATTAGAGTCTCGAGTGATTCGCAGTTCTAGTGGCACCTTTACCTTGCTCCCACTAACGGAACGCCAGCTCGCATGAACCGTGACTGCGGTAGCTCCCCTAACCGCTGACACAGTCAACAAAGGCGACTCGGGAAGTGCCCAACGGCCCCCGTCCGCTGACAAACGGTCGAACAAACTCTTTCCCTCAGCTTCCGCCTCATGGGCAAACAGTCCAATAAATCCTTCACCATCGCGCTCATTAAGCGCCTCAAGCATTTCTGCTACTACGCCGACCACCCGTTCCTTCTCAGGCTCTGTCAGAATTGGAGCTGTTCGCCCTGCGGCATCATATAGTCTCTCCAAAATTCGATTTTTATTTTCGAACAGAGCAGTCCAAGTTTTGTATCCCGCAAACCCTTCATTGTCTGGGCCCGCGATCTTCTTGATATTACCTCCACTCGCATCTGCAAAAGCAAGTCCTGCGATATGCCATTCTGCGACAAGCCTCATTTCACGAACTCGCTGGCTATCAATCGTCTCTGCTAATTCGACAAGCTCTCTGTAGTATGCCCCAATCATTCCATATATCTCGGGCGATAGATTATCATCGTGACCGCTACGGATCTTATCTATCGCAAGCCAATGGGCACAGTTCCCTAGCTGTCGGAACGCGCGCTCGGCAAACCGGATGTCGACATCATCAAACGCTCGGTCATCCTTAGTGCTTTCCCGGAGCTTCTGGACCTCAACGGCAACGTGTTCTGCAAGGAACTTGTCGACCGCATCTGGTGTCGCAGCCGATGGCCCAAGAACATCAGGCGCGATCGGTGGCGTCGCAAACACCAGGCTGCAGCCGCATACTAGAGTTAGCCACACCGAAGCTGATGCAACCAAATACCGCCATTTTGTCATCGCTACTTGTGCCATAAAATTTCCAGTCAAAATACAGTGTCGTTTACTTCACTTTGATCGAGAACAACCCCAGAGGCTGGATTCCGCTCTGCGAGTTGTCACCATCGACAAAGTTGCCGATATCGTCCCGACAACGGTCGACAAATACGCTCCATGTGCCATTAGTCATCGCCTGCATTTGTGAATTTTCCGCCACCACCTTTTTAGTGAAAGCCGTTGGCGAGCTAGAACCATTATCTGTGATTGATAAATCCGAATCATCGGCCACAATTGTTGCCGAACCCTTAATTATCAGGACACGAAGATTCGAGCCAAGGTCTGACAGGCCCGCAACACGGGTGGGCGTCTCGCCCGCAGGGGCACTCTCATCAACTTGAAACTCTACTTTGAAGCGGGTGTCGACCTCTGTCTGGTCTGTGCGTTCGTCTCCGGCACGGTACCCAGTAGCTTCAATAGTATAAGGGCCGGTAGCCGGATTAGCGTACGGTTGCGGAGCCGTCCCTTGCCACTTTGCTTTTACCCACGTTACGGCGTCAGGATGAGCCCCATCACTTCCCGACAATCCTTCCCACTTAGCTACACTAGCCCCATCAGCGTTCAAAATTTCGATTGAGACACTGCTAAACGTGTCATTCGGGTCATCTGCATCCACGGTATAGGATATCTTCAAATCTTCGCCCAAGTAAACCAGGGCGTGCGCGGAGACCGATATATCTACCGCATTTGATCCGACTGTTTTGCTCGGACAGGTAGCAGGTGTGGCCGTGGAAGCCGTGGAAGCCGTGGAAGCCGTTCCTGGGGGGCAATATTCGACCCCTCCCGTGTTTCCTAGCACCTCAAAAGCTGCAAAGAGAGCGAATGGCAGTGCGATAGTGATCATCATGATAGTGGTTTTCAAATTATACCTTTCCGGTAAGAAGTTTCACCTTCCTGTACGCTTTCATCTGATAGCATTGTGCCAACTATGGTCCGGCTGCGGCAGACCTCGATTGTTGCCGAACGGTCCCATCCGATCGATAAGTCCACCGCCGATGTGCACGTCCGTCGCGTGTGTGCACAACCACGCGTCCGGAGGGGTCATACATAAATCTATCCACATAGCGACCTTCTGTATTAGTCTCCCGCAACCTTCCAGAATGCAAGTACGAGAACGAGCGCCTTCGTTCAAGCCTCTCTCTGAAGAACACTTCCTCGTGTTCGATTTTGCCGGTCGTATCGCGATCGAATCTTCGTTCGTGAGCGCCTCCACCACGATGGTTCCGGACTTCTCTACTCAGGCGATGTTGTGCATCGTACGCCCATGCAAAAGCAGTACCGTCGGACGCCGTAAGCGTCAACGGACGCATCCACTCGTCGGTCATCAGAAGCCAACGAGAAGTACCGTCATTGATTTGAACCTTGTGATTGCCCAGGTATTCGTAAGAGATTGCTATGCCATCGCCGAATGTTTCTAATAGGCGGCTATGACTGTCATAGTGACTTATTACCTCACGGCCATCATGTTCGACGATACGCATAACCTGCCCGCGGCTGTTCCGTTCCTGAAGGGCATACTTCCCGCCGGTAGCTGCGACATGGACGAGGTTACCTTGGGTGTCGTACTTTTTCTGACTCACCTCCCCCTTGGCAACAGTCACTATCGTATTGCCGCTTTCATCTAGTTCATGGACGAGATCCGGTTGATTGCCCGCATTAGCCCGGGAAATGAGAGCCCATTTCCGGCTTACCACCCGAAGATGGGAACGGGATGATAGCTGAGCGTCAGTGTGATCGCCATCTCCTTTTCCAACGCCTTTCTCAATCAGCCACTCTCCCGTATCACGTATCGTATCGCGGCGGGTCCAATACACATTGTCCACTGGCCGTCGCAAAAGTGTCGTGTGAATCTCCGCTTGCGTCTTAAGTTCATTCTCGTTTTGGAATTTGTATTCAGCGGCGTATTTGACACCGTGACGGTCGGTGAAGCCGATGATTCGACTTTCAGCGTCGCGTTGGTAGAGGTAACGTATGGCTGGACGCCGTTCTGGTGTACCGTCACCTTGTAGCTGATAGGTCACCAGCTCCTCGACGAAACCAGCGGCGTTCCGCTTGAGCGTGGTCATTTCACCAAACGGGGTGCGGATTTCGATCGGCACCCCGGCGTCGTACTTGATCTCCGCCCGGTCCCCGGTGTGGAAGACCAGGGCGACCGCGTCGCCCTGGTCGTTGTACTCGAAGGCGGTGAACAGGCCGGGGTGCTTGATCTGTTCGAGCTTGTCAATCCGCCAGGTCTGACCGTCGTCGGGCGACGAGAAATACCACCGGCGTTCGGCCCCCTTAGCGACTACCACATAAGGGCCGTCGGCGTACAGGGTATAGTTGGCGTGATTAACCGACCGCAGCGGCTCGCGACGCTCCGGATCGAATGCCCGTTCGAACTTGATCTTCTTGGTCGAAATAAAAGCCACAGCCTTATCTGGCTCGGCCTCGTACCCCCGCGGTAGTAGCGCGTAGTAATCGTCCGGCGACCAGCGCTCGCGGTAACCCACGGTGATCCGGAGTGCATCACCGGCCCAGTTCAGCAGGCTACGGTCGAGTTGCACAGTGTGCTCGATCCGGCCACGTTCCACTAGTCTGAGGCCACCATGCTCGCGGGCATCGTGTGGGCTCGGGGTTGGAAGCTGCACCTTCGGCAAGCGGTACCCCGGAGGCAGCGGCGGCTCCGCCTCGGCCGATGCGACCGCAATTACGCATATTGCGATTAAGACCACCCGAAATAGTTTATCCCCGAGGAACATGCTGGCTAGTGTCCTTCCCGAAAGCCATGCGTGTCGCAGGCCGCGACTGGGCGCACCATAAGGTTTCGGCGCGTCCTGTCAACCACCTTTCTGAAATTTTGCTGGTTTCTCACTTCCCCTCTTGCATTGCCTCAGACGATCCTTATGGTGGTGCGCTGACGAGCCTGTTGTCACGTGGCTGCCGAAGCAAGTGGCCTTGAGAGTGGTACGAACCGTGGGTAACACGCAGTTGAGGAATTTTCGGGCGGTTATCTGGGGGCTGCGATGCGTCGTGGTCGTCGCTGCCGTATGGTCATCCGATGCGCGCGGAGACGCCGCAGGCGAGGCGGATTTGCTACGGCACATTGCCGCACCGAAAGTCGAAGTACCCGAGGCAAGGGAAGGGCCGGCGAGAGGTGTGTGGACTGATCCGGTGTTGGAGTTCACACCGTCGCGTCTCCTGCTGACGTGGCGAATCGACCCCACGCCGCGGCAATGGACTGCGGGGTTGTGCGATGTCCGGCTGTGGCAGGCTGTGCCGTGGGCGCCTACGCGAGACTTCACGATCGATCACCTCGATGGCGTCGCCGATGTTCCGCTGGTCAGGGTGCGACTCGGGCATCGAACATTTTTGTTCCCGCCTCTCTGGTCCGAAGGTGATGACTCGGGGGTTGACGCTACCAACGCCACAGCACGGTTGAGCACGGCGGGCGAACAGCTTGTGGTCACGACTCAAGGAGAAGCTCGCTGGGTGTGGTCCTTTCACGAAGCAGGGAACCATTGGCGACTTGATGCTGTTGAATGGCTCCGCTTTCCGAGGGCGACGACCGAGCTTCGATGGGAGGAGGATGGCACACTTACGGGACTGACGTTGCCCAATGATGAGGTGGTTGATTTTCGGTACTCGACGAGCACGGGCGAAGTGCACGTCACCGCGATTGAGTTTCCGATGGGGCGTCGGGTGAGTCTCGAACGCGATCGCGTCGGGTACGTCACCGGGGTCAACGTCTACGCGTTCAACAGCACGGGGCGGGGTCAGCAGCAGATCGCGAGCTACCAGGTATCGCGCAGCGACGAGGTGGCCGGTCGGATCACCGGGCTGCGTGACCGTCGGTTGATCGAACACCTGGTCAGCTACGACTCGACGGGCCACGGGAGTTCAGACGGGGCTCATTCCATCACCGTGCGAAGCGAGGCCGACCAAACGGTGCGGGTCTGGCGAATAGTCCCGGCTGTTGCACCTAAGAAGCAGAAGCCCAAGAAATCCAAGGAGGCGGTGCCGCGACAGTTTGATTTGACCCTTGGCTTCGCGGGGGCAGCGCAGACCCCCGCAGAAGTGGCGGCGATTTTGCCCCACCTGACCGATGCCCTCGACGTTGAGGCGTTAGTCGGTGAAGTTGCGAAGCAGGCGATCGATCGTCCGTCAAGACGATTCGTCACCTGGCAGACGAGCCCGCTCAATGTCTCGCTCTTGACGTTCGCCAATACTCGTGGACCAGCCGACGCTGGGAGCATCGAACCTCGCCAGACTCTTGCGGCGGACGTTGCAGAGGAGTACGTCGAACGCGACGAACTTGGCCGCGTCACGTTGATTCGTACGCACGACGAGGGCGAAAACACATTTCCAGCCATCGCTTACGTCTACGACACCGAGGGTGAACTCGTCGAGGCAAAGATCGGCAAGGCCCGCCACTTCTTGAAATGGGATACCTGGGGTCGCCTCGTGCATCACACAACATCTTCTCCCGGACGTCCCTCCGGGAACACCCCCGGAAGTGGATCAGGCAGGCACGGCGTGGACAGCGGTCGAGAAGCCTCGGCGACCGTGTGGGCGTACGGCCCGGATGGCTGGCTTGACAGCGCGACCTCCTCCGACGGCTTCGCCACCGAGCTTGAGCACAACGGGCTTGGGCTCGTCACCTCCATCACGCACCCGCGTGAGCGGCCACTGAGCTTCAGGTACAGTCGGTTCGGTGACCTCGAAAGCTACACCAACCCAGAAGGGGACACCATCCGCGCCCGATTTGATCGCACGGGTCAACTGGTGCGCCGCGACGGTCCCGGACAACTGCGAGAATCGTTCAAGTACCACCCCGGTGGCGCGGTCGCCGAAGTGCAGCGCACCGAACCGGGACAATCCCAGGTGACGCGTGAGTTCGACGTGTTGGGTCGAATGACCGCCGAGACGATGCGGGGCGTGGGCCGCACCACATACGAGTACAACGAACTCGGACAGGTGGTGCGCGTGGTGCATCCGAACGGCCGCGACGTGGTCAAGACGTATGACGAACTCGGCCGGGTCACGAAGATTCGCGGCACGTTCCAGCGGCCGGTTGATATCCGCTACGACGATATGGGGCGGCCCACGATGGTGCCGGTGGACAAATGAAAGTACACGCCAACCGGATCGCGACTGCCTTGTTGATATTCCTTGGCGGTGTCGCGTTCGCTCAGGAGAGCGACGAGGAATTGGTGGCTCGCTTCCATGAGGCGCAGCGACTGCAGCTTGCGGGGGCTTCTGACCAGGCGGCTGCCGCGTTCGGCGAGAGCTTTGCGGCGGTGCCGTTGCTGGCGGAAGCGGCGGTGGCTTTCGTAGTTGCGGAGAGCGGAAATGCACGGAAAGAACTGCCGGCCGACTCACTCTTCTACGGCGAGTGGCAATTCCATCGTGTTCGTTATCAGCTAGATCAGGCCTCCACTGCGGCGGATTGGCAGCAGTTGGCGGAACTCATCGACAATGGTCTCAAATGGGTCGATCGGGCCAAGCAGCCGGCAACGATTGAGCAGTGGCGCACGCGATACCTGACGGAAGCCCCCGAAGCGTTGAAGGTCATCCGGCCGGGCAACCGTCACCCCAGCTTCGTCGATGCCCAAACGCTGGTCCACGTCCTGAACACGCCGTGGTACCTGCCACGGCTCGAGACCGAGCTTCTCCTGCTCGAGGTGTTTGGCCAACGCGCAAGGGATCGTGGTTGCAGACGCCGATTTGGTGTGGTGCCGGCTGTCCGAACTTGCAGCATCGCACCATGCGTTGATCGACGACGCGGATGTGCGTCATCTACAACAGGACGCGGAAGACGGTGTTTTCGTCCTGCCAGCCACCTCATGGCAGCGAATCGACGATGCGGTCAAGCCTGACTTACTCACAGCGTGCTTCTGGATTGCGGCCGGTCTTTCTGAGAGAGGTCACGCGATTGCCGAGCGACTCGACCTCGACGCCGGGGCACGCAGCGCGCACGCGGACACATGGGGGGCGACCCGACTGGTCTACGGCATCTCGGCGTGGGAAATCGGCAAACCCGGCCTCGCCATCGAATTGCTCGTGGCTTTCAACGAAAGATTCCGGGGCACTGCTCTAGCTCCGATGGGACGCTACGTCTTGGCCAATGTCTGGACTGCGGACGTTAAGCAGTTCGGCAAGGCAGTGAGACTGTACGGTGACATCGCCGAGCAACATCCCGATTCTCCTTTCGCTGAGCGGGCGCTAGTGGCGATGGCCGTGGCGGCAGCCCACCGCAACGATTTTACGGTCCTCGCCGAAGCCCAGCAACGGCTCGCCGAGGCTGCGGAGTCGAACCCCCGCCACCTTGCCTTGGGTCTGGTCGCCTCGGTCGTTCCGATCAACAGTGCGTTGGAGCCCGTGGAAGCCCAGCGAACCGGACCACGCGATCCGATCTCTGTCGGGATCGAAGTTCACCGCCACCGCTGGGAGTATCCGGTGAGCCCTGCATTGAGTCTCGCTCCCCATGTACCGCGAGAAGGCGAGCCTTCGTGGGCGACGATGCATCGCTTCGAGATCGAGTTTGTTTCGTCGGCCCCTGGCGTGCTCGTGGATACAGCCCGTTTGCGACTGGGTTACCTGGAGCCGCAACCGTCCCGACTCAATGCGGCCAAGGGCGACCACCGACTGGTGTTCTATCGCTTGCCTTGGCTCATGCGACCGAACACGAACCCAGTCCCACAAGCGCGAAATCCGTAAGCGCCGACAACTGACCGACCCGCTCTCAACCCTTGGAGAAGCCTGATGAAACCAACCGCCTTCCGATACGCGTGGCTCGCCATAGTGGCGATGGCCGCCAGTGGCCTCCTTTCCCCGACGGTATGGGCGAATGACAAGGACCCCTTCGCGTATCGCCGGCACATCCACGCAGGTGATTACCAGAAGGCGGCCAGCGCCCTTCAAGCGGCGGTTCGCCGGCATGGTCCGTCCTTCGAGGCCCGGGTGGATGCGGCTCGCATTCTTCGCCTGTCGGATGACTTCGATAAGGCCAAAGAGGCTCTCAACAAGCTCGATGTCCACGAGAAGAAGGAACCCTACGCCAACCTCGAAGCCGCGCTCATCACGTTCGACCAGGGCGATCACAAGAGCATCAGCCGAACCTTGCTCGTCTTGGGTGAATCGAAGGAACCTCGGGTCGCCTGTGATGGCAAACTCCACCTCGCGAAACTCCGATTCGCCAGCAAGCTCTACCAGCCGTGCATCGACCTCTGCGACAAGGTCATCCGGGATGTCGATCAGGCCTTGAAACCCAAGACTTCGGAATCCGCCGATTACCGCAACCCCTGGGCCGGTGATCTACGGCACATCCAACGGGAAGCTCGCAAGCTAAAAAAGCAGGCCGAGGAAGCGTTGATCGCCCTGAAGTTTGGGGAGCAGTACCTCTACTACCGTAAGGCTCGGTTCGCCCAGCACGCGGGACGTTACGAGATGGCGGTGAAGTACTACGCCAAGGTGGACGCCCCGATTCTTAAAGACGCGTCCGCGTGCTACACCGCCCGTTGTGCCGAGTTGATGGGCCGGAAGGCCGATGCATCCCGCTTGTACCGAGCCTTCATCGAAGCCGAACCTACGGGCCTTTATCGCGGCGAAGCGCTGTACTACCTCGGCCGCATGCAACTGCTCACGGCGAACTCTTCCGGCCAACTGCGATCCGCCACCGCTACCCTCAACCAAGCAGTCGATTGGCATGAACGCATTGCGCGGGCAACGCCGCCGGTCAGCGTGGCGTCGATCCAGAAGATTCTGGAGGCCTTTCCCGCACCCAAGAACCGCACGCGGGTCGATGGTTGGGGGAACTATTACCGCAACCACGCCGGACCCGAGACGATCCTGAACCGGATGACCAGCTCGTGGTATCTGCAGGACCTACAGATGAAGACGGCTCTCCTCGCGGCATTCGCCGAGAACGAAGCGGGCCGTACCGAACGGATGCAGGAGCTGCTGCGGGAAGCCCTCTCCATCAACGACCAGAGCGGCGGGCACATGCTCAACCTGCACGACCTGTCCGACCGCCTGCTGTACGAAGCCGAAGACGGCGCGTTCATCCTTCCCAACGGTGTCTGGAGATCGCTTCCCGGTGCTGCCGGACTGCGAACGCGTCTGGGGTATTTCATGCTCACGACCGGCGAGTACGGCGAAGCCAAAGGACAGTTCAATCAGGCTATCGACACGCCCGGTCGGTCGGAGCTAGTGCAAGCCGCAGCAGAGTTGGGACTCGCGATCGCCAGCTTCGAGAGTGACGGCGGGGGGATGTCACGACTGAAACAATTTGATTCCAAGTTACAGAAGTCACCCCTGGCTCCGATGGCGTGGTTGCTGCACGCCAACATTCTGGCCGGGAAAAAAGACGGCTTCGAGGAAGCGGCCCGACGCTACGAGGCTGTCGCGAAAATCGCGGGCGGCACGCTGGCCGATCGGGCGATGCTCTCCCTCGCCGTCGCGGCCCTGAACCACGGCGAACCCAGCATCGCGGCCAAGGCGGTGCGTTCGATCAGCACCAGACCCTACCGAGACGCGGGCGAGACACTGCTCCGCCAAGTGGGTAAAGACAACACGGGCCAAGACTCAGGCCAACGGCCCAGAACCGCGCGGTCTAGCACGCACACTTCTGGGGGCAAGGTTCACACGGTAGCACGACATCTGGTCTACCCCGGCGGAATCGATCTGCGGGTCAAGCTCCATGAGCTGAAGGACGCCGATGTGATCGATTATCAGATTGCGTTCTCGATCCGTGCGGGTTGCTCCATCAAGGGCTTTTCTCACCGAACCACGGCGTTTGACCCTCAGTGCCTGCCCACCGACGAATCGCCGCTTCAGTTCGTGCGTGCACCCATCCTCGTGATGGGGCCGCGAGGAGAGTAATCATGAGGTGCATCAATCTTCTCAACGTGGTCGGAGCGATCGTGCTCTTGACCGTCATGGCCATGCCTGTGTGGGCGCAGGAGGTACCGGTCATCGCCACCGAGGAAGCCCGCTTCGACTTCGGCGTGGCTGATCCGAATGTGACTATCGAGCATGATTTTGTGATCGTCAACCGCGGTACGGCCGACCTGAAGATCGACCAGATCAAACCTGCGTGCGGCTGCACCGTCGCCGAACTCGATCGGCAAGTAATCCCCCCCGGTGAACGAGTCACATTGCACACTCGCCTGTCACTCAAGGGAAGGTCAGGACCGCAACAGAAGCCGATCGTCATCCACTCCAATGATCCCGAAAACCCTGAGTTTGAGCTGATGCTTGCGGGAACGGCCCGATCGCCGCTCCGACTCGAGCCGCAAGCAGTCTTCTTCGGCAGTCTGCCAATCGCAGTGCCAGGCGCAGAGTCTCCGACACATTTTGTCGACATCGACGTGGACGATGCCCATGCTTTTACGATCCGCTCGGCGAGGGTGGATGCGGAGGGTGTGTCCGTCGATCCAGAAACTGTCATTGATGGTACGGCGTACCGTTTGCGTGTTTCGATCGATGCAACCGAAGCCGGACCCATCGACGGTCAAATCACGCTGCAAACGACCAGCCAACGGTTCCCCCGGATCGTGATCCCCGTCTCCGGGGTGGTTGCCCCGATCGTGGCCCATACCCCGGCCGACCTCCTGCTTCCGACTCAGGTCGATAAGCCGATGGTCCGCTATGTGCTGCTGAACGCTCCGGCGGGTCAGAACTTTGAAGTGACCAAGGTCACCACTCCCCACGATGAGATTCAGTCCGAGGTCTCCAAGCTGGGCAAGCGTGGCTACCGTGTCAAAATATCGGGACTGCGGGCAGAGGCAGCGCTCGAAGGCACGAGTGTGGTCATTCACACGGACCTGCCTCAGCAATCGGTGATCCAGATCCCGATCCGCCTTCTCGAACCGCCCAACGCGGTACATGCATCCGACCCGGAGGAGTCGCCGTGAGAAACGCTAAACGACTCGGCCTGCGAGTCTGCGTGCTGGTCTGCGCATCCGCGGCGATCGCCCTCACCGCCAACGCGATCTCACCCATTGGGTTGGACCTGTGGACGAACACGTCAGCATCGTCGGCGACACCGGCCGCCGAAGCTGATGGCATGCACGCGAATACCGGGGCGGCCGCCCAGGCAGACCTCCCCGGCAACGCCATCGACGTGGCGACCGCAAAATCCATCGTCGAGGTCGGCGAACACTTGGTCTTGGACGCCCGATTACGGGAGTCCTTCGTACGTGGTCATCTGCCCGGTGCGATCTCTGTGCCTTACGAGAACGGCCAAGCTGATTTGGCAGCAGTTCAGATTTTTCTCGCCCCCGATCAGCCCATGCTGATCTACTGCTCGGGTGCCGCCTGCCACGACTCGGCCGGCTTGGCCGAACTGATCCGCAAACATCCCCAGGCCGGCGACATCAAGGTGCTGACTGCGGGCTTCAACGGTTGGAAGCAAGCGGGCTATCCGATTGAGCAAGGAGAGTGAGAGACGAACCATGACCACATTGGCTCAGAAGACAGGCATACCCGATCGGACCGAGCAAGTTCCGTCTACGTTCCGTCGATTGACCGCCGTCCTTACCGCTTGGATCGGACGCGTCGTGGTGGCGGGCGTGTTCGGCTACGCCGCAATCAGCAAGATTCTCGACCCCGCGGCGTTCAATACCGCGATCCAGCTCTACGAGTTGACTCCCACCTGGGCTTCACGGCTTTCGGCGGTCTGGTTGCCCTGGTTGGAACTCTTCTCGGCCTTCGCGTTGCTGCTAGTGCCGGGTTGGCGACGGGCCGCGGCGGTCGTGCTCGTCGGACTGCTTCTCGTTTTCACTGCGGCGATCGTGTCGGCTATGGCACGCGGGCTTGCCATTAACTGCGGATGCTTCGGCCAGAGTGCCGAGGTGGTCGGTATCGGCTGGCCCCAACTGGGGCGCAACGCCGCGCTTATCGGCTTGACGATCGCGGCCGCCTGGGCGATGGAAGATGAGCCATCGAGACGTTGGATCAGACTTCGCTTATGAGACAGACATCTGTGTTCCAGGTTGAGTAGTGTGTCGCTTGACCATGCCAAACGTCGGTGCTGCTTCAAACTGATGAAGGGTGAATATTCATTTCCCGCTTCGCCGTAAGCTTGCTCTCGCGATCGTCCGCTTCACCGACTGGATCTGTGCTGACCGTCGCTTCGGATCAAGGTCTGCGCGACTCACGCTCACTCGGTACCCCCGAATTTTGCTCGGCTCTTGAGTGGCCGCTCGCTCCTGTGACTCGATGAACGCGAAGAATTCCTTCGGCAGCATGAAGGACACCTGGCCGAGAACAGAGCCGTCCAACTCTTCACGTGCCTTCGTCTGAATCGCGTCGAGGTGACCTCGGTCATCGCTAACCATCACGACGTGGCTGTACCCGGCTTGGAGACACTTCGTGAGGTTTTGGAACTCGTGAGCGGTCGGCGTGGTGACGGAGATCTCACAGGCGATCCTAAGGTCGCCCTTCGTCAGGGCGACATCCACGGCTCCCCGGCCATCGAGGATGGTCTTCTCACTCTCGGCGCGGAATCCCATCCCTTCCGCCCAGTGCTTGATGAGCCGCTGCAAGGCCTTGTGCTTCATGCCACCCCGGCCTTGGGTTGGCTCAGGCGATGGGACGATCTGAGCCGGCCCAGATTTCAAGAAGGACGGCATCGCCGGGACGGCGACCTCCCCCGGTTGGGCTTCGACGTGAGCAGGCGGCGGATCGTTCTGCGTAGCAGGCTCAACGCACGCAGGCTCTTCCCTTTTGGCCGGTGGCTCTCGCTCCGGCCGATTCTTCTCCTTCGCCGGTTTCACTGCCGGCCGAGACGCACGAATTCGTTCCTCCACTTCCTCTCGTGGCACCGAATACAGACGACGCGAATGCTCCCGAATCGCGTCGCAACGCGTTGCCCCTTCTGCCTCATCCACTTTCGGGGGAAGCGGTACCCGCAGATTGAAGTCCCACTCGCCGCGCTCGACACGAGCGATCGCGTGTCCCACCTGTAGGCTCTGCAGGTCGCTGGCGTCATAGTGAGTGAGTCGGCTTTTAATCCGACGTGCGTCCTGGTCTCCCAGTCGAAAGAGAATCTGCGTCGCGGGGTTGGTCATCACCGCGCTCGCCACCTCAGGGTCACGGCTCTCAAGCTGCCGTAGTTCCTGGTGAGCCAGCACAAGCCCCAGGCCGTACTTGCGTGCCCCCGAGAGAATCTGGGCCATTGATGGCGTGATGAAATGATGGAACTCGTCGATGTAGAGGTAGAAGGGATTGCGGGCTCGTGCGTCCTGCGACTGCCGACAGAGCGCCGAACGATGAAACGCGGAGACGAGCAACGTCCCCAAGAGATACGCGTTCTCCTCGCCGATTGCTCCCTGTGGCAGCCGGGCGAGGAAGATTTTGCCCCGGTCCATCATCTTCGCAACGTTGAGGCGGTTGTCCCCATGGGCGACCATATACCGGATCGGCTTGGGTCGGAGGAATGTGTTCAGGCGGGTCACAACCGAGCCCTGCGGTTTGCCCGAGTTCAAGCCGAACTCATGCTGCCAGTAGTAGACCACTTCGTCATCGAGAACCGTGGACAGATAATCGTTGCGGAAGTCCTTCTCGACCAAGAAGCGGCGGAGATCGGCAAGTGTCCCGCCACGCTCACTCTCCAGGATTGCCAGAATGGCGTTGGAAAGCACCGCCGTCATCTGGTCGCCCCAACTCGTCGCGAGCCGCTGGAACGCGGCGGCTAGATCAGAAGCCAAGAGATTCTTCTCAAGATCAGAGTGGGCCGAGAGAATGTTGAAGGGTACGGGGTGCTCTTCATCCCCAAGATCGAGTAACACGACGTCCTCAACCCGCTCCTCCGGTACCCGCCGGAGGATGTCGTCTACGAGATCCCCGTGCGGATCAAGGACACCTACGCCACGACCGGCCTGCATGTCCTGCTCGACCATAGACATCAGCAGAGTCGACTTCCCTGTCCCCGAGGCACCGAGAACGTAGGTGTGGCGAATGCGTTGCTCGTCGGTCTGCCAGACGGATACCGTCTCGCTCGCGTGCGTATTCTCGCCGAGCCGGACACTGCCTTGGTAGCACGCGGCCGGGATTCGCTTTGTCTTTTCCGCCTCTCGCACCAGGCTCGGCGAGGCAACCGATGCACCCGGCAAGTGAACAAACGTGAGCAATTCATCGAGCGAGAGAATCATCCCGGAGCGGAGCGACACCCGCAGTTTGAGAGAAAGCTCCTGCTCGTCCGGCTCGTACGCGTCGTTGATTAGTGGAATCAGGTGATTGCCGCCTGCCTTCTCCGCAACCCGGAGTGCTCTTACGAGTTGTCGGAGAATCTCCTTGTCACGCCCCGGCGTTTCGCTTTGCCCCGCAGCACGGATCACGACGCCGTACAGGGGTGAACTGGTCTTGGTGATCGCCTCACGACTGAACTCCGGCGCGTTGGCAAAGAATGGACTGCCGTCCGGAGCTGTGACTGCGGTGCGGATGCTTGCCGCCCACGGATGACGTACGGGCGTGAAGATGATCTGAAGCAGACCGAGCTCTTCATAGCGCAGTGACCCAAGCGCCGCAATGAGGCCAATGAGTGGATCGGGTTGCAGGCTTCGATAGCTCTGGAGCGGCAGCATGAACTCGTTGGCGAGCCCAAGGTCAGCGATCGCCGCCGGCCTCAGGTCGTTCCACGCCTCTTCAAGCTGGTCGTCAGTGCGGGTGACGATGACATCGGGGAAATGATTCTGGAGCTGCGTCGTTACGAGATCAGCGTCACGTTCGTCCACCAAGAACGAAACCGTGACCGAATTAGAGGTGCCGAGAAGCTCAAAGCAGAGCGGGTACCGGCTGCCGGCGAGATTCAGGAGGCAGGCTTCCGCGATGTCTTTGGAGTGGGTGACACCGCTCGGCAAGATCACCTGGAGGTGAGCAAGGTCGTCGCGATCATCGAAAGAGAATGACGGTGTCGGTGGCTCAGCCACGACCGGTCTTGGTTGCCGTGGTTTGAACAGACTTCCGAAGCCATGGATCAGTCCACTCGCGAGGGTGTGCTCTCTACCGTCGTCGATGGCGTCAGCGGTATAGCTGTCGGTGAAGTGGCCAACGAACGGGGTGAAGGGTGGCTCGGGCGCGAGCGGACCTTCGTACAACTTCCAGCCACGGCCGGAGATTTCCCAGTCGTAGAACTGCTCGGTGAGGTGTTCTGTGAGCGACTGCATCGACCGTTCCCCTACAGGTTCATCTGGGGTTTCTTCTCAAGCTCCGTGAGTGGTCGCAGACCTTCGGCCTCGGTGATGGTGTCGAGGGCGTCGGTTACCGCGGCGTGGATCGCCTGCTGGAACATGAGCATGGTGTCGATCTTGTAGTAGGTCTTCACGAACAAACCGTTGACCAGAAAACCGAACGGTGGGATGTGGCCGATGAACCAGGCGAGCTTTTTGAAGAGGCCAGTGGGCTTCTCTCCGAGCCACCAGGACACGAAGAAGCCGTTGCCGAATGGGGCACCGCAGATATCGAAGATGATCTCCTTCCGCTTGACGCGGAGGTAGATGCGCTTGGCAGAGAAGGTGCCACCCTCAGAGCAAGTAACCTTCTTGATCTTGAGGCCGGGGATTTCCCGCTTCTTGATTTGGCTCTCGACCCGGATGTAGAAGGCGGATGGGTTTTCGGAAAGCCCCTCGATCATCTGGAACCAGTGAGAAAAGACGTTGCTGGGGGTGGCTCGCTTAGCACCGCTCGACATAATGTAGCTCCCGGAAAATGGTGAACAACACCATGGTGCGTGCAAGGCCAGTTCAGGCAAGTGCAGCGGGGTTAAACGTGGATGCCGGGATGCCCTGCACCAGATTATCGGGGTTTGCTGGAGTAAAAAAAACGCCACGACAGTGACGTTTGAAAGAATTGTTTGCGACATCTAAGCCGACGTATCTGGGCAGATCAGTTCGATATCCGGGAAATACGTCTTGAAACGGTTGACATCCCGAGTCAGAAGCTTCATGCCTGCGTACTGAGCGTGAGCACCGATGTAGAAATCAGGGAGCGGTGCTGACCGCTCTCCCCCACGCCTGCGGTAGGCGAGAAAGGCTTGACCAGCGGCAAACGCTGCCCCAAACGGGATCGACTCCCGACGGATCAGCTCTGGAGGCACGAGTTCATCAAGTTTTTCTGGAGAGTCGAGCATCGCTGCCAACTCGGCGAGAATCAATTGGTTGACGGTCGCTCGCTTCTGGTTGGTGACGTCAGCAAGCTGTGATCTTGACCACGTTGTGAACGACGAATCTCCTTTCAGGACGTCAATGAGGATATTCGTATCCACAAGAACCATCTTGTTCATACTTCACTCCGGGTGAGGTTCATCATCTCCTCTGTTGTCTTGTCAGTTTTGAGGACTCCGGTAATGCGATTTAACCAGGTATCAACGTTCGCGTCGCCACGCAATTCTTCTTGCTGCATGTCACGCTGCAAAAGGGCCATGACGTACTGGCTCGGATTAGCAAAGCCACGCTTTGCCATTTGTTGCTTGAGGTACATTTCTTGTTCTGGGGTGATTTCAATTGTCATTGAAGTGTGTCCTTTAGTGAATTAAGTGTCTCTCGTACTAGTAAATCACAGGTGGGCGCGGGGAGTCAAGCTCTTGTGTCATTGTACCCCGCGTCTTGCGGGCAAAGAAAAAGCCGCCTCGCGAGAGACGGCATAGGCTCAATTTGGAGCCGATTCCGCGGTGTCGAGTATGTGGTCGGCGGCTTTCTGGGCTTTCCCACCCGCCTGAACCACGAGTTGCTTGTCCCCTTTCAGTCGGTCGATCCAGCCCTGAAGGTAGCTCGCGGCGTTGTCTAGCGTTGCCGGCTCGATACCGGTGATGCCGCAAAGAAACGCCGCTGCCATCTCGGCCACAAGTTCTTCTTTCGAGTAATCTGGAGACCCAAACGGGGCGGGGGCAGTGTCGAGCTTCCGGTCAAGGCGTGAGCTATGTCCCGTCGAGTGCGCCAGTTCGTGAAAGAGCGTGGCGTAGTACGCTTCATCTGTGGCGAAGGCGTCTGGTCGTGGAATGAGCACCTCATCTACCAGCGGGCGGTAGCAAGCGACTGCGCCGCGTTGCGTGATCGCCGGGCCGTCGTAGCCGTCCACGATTGTTTCGCACGACGGGATGGGATCAAAGGGCGTCGGCCGCGTGGCTGGACTCTCCTGTGATTCTGGCACTGCTTCATCAGGCAAGTCGCACTGCTCGGCGTTGAAGACCGTGTAGTGGCGAAGCAGGAAGATGTCCTTGTCTTCGCCGGTCTCACGGTCTTTGACCTTGAGTGGTTTCCAGAAGATCACCATGCTGCCTTTCTCACCCTTTTGGACCGAGCCGCCAAGTTCTCTGGCTTGGCGAAACGTCAGCCAGCGGTTGCTGGCGTAGCCGGCGGACCAGGCGGAGATTGCGAGCAAGAAGACGTTGCAGCCGCGGTACTGGTATTTGGTCACGAGGTTCTGCGGTGCGTCTGCGGCGTGACGAATGAGAATCGGGTCGCGCCACGGAGCGGTTCCCGCTTCGAGGGCGGTGATGATCTTGTCTGTCACTGCTTGATAAACATCGAGAGACATGGGTGGCTTCCATAGGGAGGCGCACCGCAACAACAGCCGCACCGTGCGGCCGAAGCCGCTGGTGCTGGAATGGGAAAGGAACAAAAACTTTCCTCATTGTCTCACGCGTTCCAGGAAGCGCAATATAGACCGCATGATGATGAGGCCAGATTATGATGAGTAAGTCCTAGACAACTCCCGGTAGACCCAACATGTATTAACCCGACGAACCATGGGTCAAGAACAAACTAACAGTTATGAAAGGGTGCCTCAGGCCAAATGTTCACTCGTCAGCGAAGCGATACGCAGCAGATCGACCACAGCATCGAATGTGGCTGCATATAGCTCATCCCCCGTGATGACTTCATTGCAGGGCCTACTGGGGACACCGGGAGTCTGGAGTGAAAAGCCGTGAGCAAATGGGGGCTCTCGCAATATCTGACGCTGGGTTCGGGGACCGGCTGAAAAATCTTAATTCAAAAAAAACGCCCAGCTTGGCTGGGCGTTACGCAACTAGAGCGGGTCTGTTTCTCTCTGATCTTTGTCTACAAATTCGTCGAGTTTTGACCCTCTCTCGTCAGTCATGTCCAGCATACGAACATGTGAATCCCCTATTTCCTTCTCCACCTCTGCGTAGACCTGACGCATGCATTCGTCGATCTCCAATGAGGGGTGTTTCCGCAGGTCAAGTTCGAACGGATCAATCTGACTCAAGTCGAGTGGTTCACGCATTACTGTAGTCTCCGAGGTTATGGCGAAACTGATCAAACTCAAACGGTGCCATTGGGTAACGTCCCCAGCGTGCACCCGGCAAGAATAGAGACTTCCCAACTCTTGCATAAATTAAGGCACCTTCATTCCGGCTAGCGGTCGCGTCGTATACGAACTCGGCGAAAACTTTTCCGTCACGGAAGCCTTTTGCGGACGCAAACTCTGTTATCCACACAAAGTGGGGTAGCGACAGACGCATTGCTTGCAGCGCTAAGGAGTCACCATCGCCCTGCGGCCTATTGCCTAGCGAGTTTCGGTAAAACCTGCGCTTCTTAGACTTGAAGCGATTGGAACTTGTTAGAAATGTGCGTGCGACAATCGGCCCAATCCAATAGTTGTTGGGCAATTCTTCATGGGCCCAGGCGTTGAGATAGGGTTCGCGCCCAATCGCCTTTCGGCTCCATTGGCGGGCATAATCCGGCGTGAGGAAAACTTTGTCCGGAAGAGGGACAACCATGGAGGTTATCGATCCGTCAAAACGCAAAGGCTCTTGCTGCGTACTGGCGGTGGTTACCTCATTGCGCTCCATGCGTGTGTATGGCGGCATATTGTCATCCATGACAATTAAGCTATCGGCGTACACATGGCTCTCTACTGCGTTGCGGCCGTCTATCGAGAAAGAACTTTTATCACACTCCGAAGAATTTAGAGTGTGTCCAATAGCGACATTAACATGCCGGCCAGCCGATAACAACACTGGAAAGCCGGATTCTACATAGGAGTAAACCGTCTCGAAACTTGGGCGATCGAGAATTAGGGGGTGGCTTCCGACACCTGTCAAAATTTCTGAATAGTCTCGATATGTCATTCCGCGGTGAGGCACGCGTCGCCCTTCGTGATCACCAACTGCCGACACAATGTCGTAGGGGTAAACCTCTCGGTAATCGCTGTACCTCTCTGAAAGATAGCGGCAAACACCCCATAATGCAGCATGGGCGCATACAAGCGATTCGGTATTTTGCGCTATGAATGGATAGCCCTTGACGGACATCTGACGCCCGAGGAGCTGGGTAGAAAATCTGGTGCGAAGGGTATACTTTTCGCTCTCGAATTCCCCAGTGCACGCCCTGGGGTCAAATACTGTCCTGCCGATGCAACTACGCTCTTCATCTCCTACCATCGGTTGGATCACGCTGTACCCGAGATAAAATTTATTCAATTCTTCTTGGCGAATTTTGATGAACTCGAACAGATTCTCGATCGGCGTGGCGAAGAAATGTAAACGGTGGCATCTCGATGGTCGCGAAGTGAACTTTGCAGCCAAAAAGCCGCTGTAGAGGCTTCTGTAATCTTTGCACACGTAGTTATCTTCCACGATCACCGTCTGGGCCGCGTGGCCGATAGCCCCGGCGAGCGTGTCTCGACCCCATGCTGACAGCTTACCTCCAAGCGAAATTAGTGTCTCGGATATCTGTTCCCATAATGCATCGCCGCTTTTGCGAATAATGAGCTCTATCGCGATATGGGGCGAATTGGTCGATGTGATGTTCACTGCTGTCATCCCGGAATCACCTGATCGTCTGAGGCCTATGCGGTGCAATTCGGCCTAGGCCAATCCTGAGTGTGGATCGGCATCCAAGCTTGATTTACTTGAGGTATAGAAGATTAAACCCAACCTGATC
Source organism: uncultured Phycisphaeraceae bacterium (assembly GCA_963799465.1). Classification (GTDB taxonomy): domain Bacteria; phylum Planctomycetota; class Phycisphaerae; order Phycisphaerales; family Phycisphaeraceae; genus JBCCOW01. Next base: position 476,474 of record CAWCXG010000001.1, read on the forward strand.
TTTCTGGGAGAAACAGCATGAGTTCCCTGGCTAGACCAATGATAGAACCGCCGCAGCACCTCCTTAGACGGGCTATCGAATGCCGGCAGGGCCTGCATTGACCGCGATCGACAGATTCAACTTCACTGAGTGGCCCGGTGGACATTCCGAGACGCTAGGGCAATTTTTCTTACGGTGCAACTCTAGGAACGGGTTGTGACGGTTCCTAAGTGGAGGTGTCCTCGCGCCGAGCGCGGTAGAAGTGTCCTTTGTGGTCGTGGTGTCCGGTGGATTCGGGCGCCGCGTACAACCGTCGCCAGCCGCACCGTGCGGCCGAAGCCGCAGGTGCTGGACTGAAGAAGGAGCGAATCTACCACCAGTCTCTCACGCTCTCTGCCGAGCGCAACCAGCAGAAAGCACGGCTGGCGTGGTAACGCCGGCCGTGCGTCAGGGTTTAGAACGGGACGTGGGGAGCGTCATCGTGGTCGAAGCGTCGCTCACCTTCGCTCGTCAGGTGGTGGGCATACCACGTCTGGCGTTCCGTCGGGTGGCTGCTCTGAAGGCACTGTCCAGATTGAACGAGGCCCAAGCGACGCAAGTCTTGCAGTCGTGCTCGGACGACGTGTGCGGTGAGGCCACATTGGTGAGCGATCTCGGTCGCGGTGTTGCCAGACTGGAAGATGTCAGGACGGCCATCGAGGGCTGCGAGAGCTTGTAGTACCCTCTCGGCTGTAGGTCGCATCTTGAGGCCTTCGACGAAGAGAACGGGCTGGTACGGGTGCATCGGCTACTCCTGCTGGAGGTTTGGGCCGAAGCTGCAAGCTGAGTGCCTGCATCCATACTCCGGCCATACCTTTGATGGCGGAGCAGGAGAGCCGGAGGCGCGCAGCGGTCAAGGGCGACGCAGGAGCGAACGCAGTGAGGAACCCTTTACCGTGAGCACTGGAGGCTAGGATGTGGAGGCATGGATGGCGGATGCAAGCCAGATGGCCATCGGTGGCTGATTGGAGGATTGAGCTTAATTGACGCAGGGTCGAGCCGGCGATTCTGTAGAAGTCTCCGCTCGCAGTTTTTCAACATGTTGTTTGCGCAACGTTGAGGACTCGCCAGAAAGTCCTTATATTGATTTGCGTGCCAGACTTGCCGTTTGAAGATCGCTATCACGCAGTGTCTGAATCTTTCCGGGTACATCGACGACGGTGGTCACGCTACGAAGCTCTCCGGAAGATCGCGACACAGCACTTTGCCAACCGCTACGATCCATCTGGATGGAGTGATGGCATTCTCACCCGCGCAGAGCATGAAACGCTTTTTGCGACGGCTACCGGTCTGTATCTGCCGTTGGCCGGCGAGCCGCAACATGAGATGCCCGTTCCCACCGACCGCGTCGATGGGTCGAACATCACGCGTCCTTCACACGACGTGCTCGGCCGCGAGGCGTTGGTCAGTGCCGACTTCCTGCGGTGGCTCTGCACGGATCGATCGATTGCTCACCTGCGCGACTCGTTAGGTGTCTTCTGCGCAGGTTGCGTGGTGGTAGGCGAATTCCGGGTCGATTTCCTCCGCAACCCGGCCCTTCGTATTGCTGCATTGCGCTCGGTTTTTTTAGGCACAGTCTCAGTCCGTTCAGCGAAGCTCAAACGGCTGTGCCTGCGCGGCTCACAGCTCGTGCCGTCGGGCAGAACCTCCGAACATTGGAAGGGCCTGGCCGAAGTGTCGATCGACGACACTCAAGTGTTTCGAAATCCGTGGCCAAACTCGCCTCAAGATCATTTAGATTTCAAAGGAGAGTTCGATCTTGCGTCCAGCACCCAGCAGGGCGAGATCGATGTCCGTGCCCTCTCCGCTTCAGGCTTGACGCTTTCGGGCGACGCGGACTTCAGCCGAGGGCTCATTGCCGAGGGCCCTCTGGAACTCGACAACTGCGTCATCAGCGGCTCGATCGATCTTTCCGACTCCCAACTGCAGCGTGACGAGATGGGTGAGGATTACTATCCCGCATTGACCATCGGCAACGGTCACGTGGGCCACGACCTCATACTTACCCGGGCGGCCGTGACGGGCGTCACTCACCTCAGTGGAATTAAGGTCGAGGGCAACGTGGACTTGCAGGGCACAACGCTTGAGTATGACTCCCAGCCAAACCACGCGTGGGACCAACCATCGGGAGACGACACTCAAGCAACCCGAATCTCCTGTTACCGCGCCGCCCTCACACTGCTTGAAGCCGAGATCGGGGGCCATCTCGACCTGTCTGCAGCTCCCGCGAAGGGTTGGTGTTACGAGTTTTCTCCCGCGGGGCCTTCCTAGTGCAAAAACAGTGACCTGAAACGCACGACGATCTTCGGAGGCGTCAAGTTGCGGCTCGCGAAGATCAACGGCGACTTGAAACTTCACTCAGCTCTGATCGAAGCGCGACGCTTCCGATCGTCTATTGACGCGACGGGCATTACCGTCCGGGGCAGCGTGATGGCGCAGACGGGACGGAACAATCGGTTTGGCCGAGAGCCGCTAGTGGCATTCGGCAATGTGAGGTTTCGCGCTGCCCGAGTAAGAGGGCAGGTGGACTTCACTGGTGCTAAGCTAATGAAGCGGAAGGTTGATCAATCCGCCGCCGAGAGAATCCAAAAGGCTATAAAGAATGGCGAACCACGGCCGAAGTACGCACCGACTCACATGTGGTCGCTCGACCTTCGGCAAGCCCGCGTCGGCGCTCAGGTCAAGCTGGACGACAACTTTGTCGCCGAGAAAGGCGTCTGCCTTCGCAGCGCCCGGATTAAGGACCGCGTTACCATCCTGGGGCGGATCGGCGACGACGGGCAGGCACTAGGTTGCACGATCACTGCCCCAGATCACACCTTCCACCCGGAAGCGTTGAACCGTGCAATCGATGCATTTCGGGTGGAGATCGGTGGATCGTTCTATCTCGACGGTCCGAAGGCCGTCGTCGAGGGAAAGATTGACTTTTCGCTTGCGACGATTCGCGCCCGCTTCGGAATCGGTCGGCGAGCGGAGTACGACAACCGAGCGATTCGTGGATTGAAAAATTGCTCGATGCACCGGCTGTCGGATATAGCCCACCAGGATGAAGCCCCCGACCACGGCTACTGGCTCCGCATCGTTCCACCTGCCCCGCCCACCGCGTCCAAAGGTCCGACTTCGCTGGCCACTCTCGGCACCCTTTCTCTGCAGCATGCCATCATCGGCTTCGAACTCATCATCGGGCCACCTACGATCCGCGAACCTGCCGGCGAGCAGGAATTGCTGGCTAGCAACCCTGTGTTAGTTCGCGGCCGGGTTGACGCGGTGCACGCCGAAATCGGCTACCAAGTCTACCTCGGCAGGGCCACCTTCGAGAAAGACGAGAGTCTACTACCCCTCGGACAGGCGCACCGGCGAATGATGGGCAGCAGCGAACGCGTCCCCGGTGCTTCCAAGTTCAACGCTGCGATCGACTTCACCGCCGCCAAGGTTGGCATCGACTTCTACGTTGACGGTTCGATCATTCTCGGCGGTCTTTGCCTCTACTCGGTTGAAGTCACTCAAGACTTAATCTTCCGACGTGGCCTGGCATATTCAACGAATGCGGCCGAGGCTTTGTGGCGGCCTTACCGCGAAGCTCGAGATCTCGCCTCGCTCGACGGGCAAGTCGTCAGCAATCCGAACAGCCCAGCGGTCCATGGCACAGCGCTACGTCGGCATCGTCATCACGAAAATACATGGGCAATCACCCTGCGTCACGCCACGGTCAGACGAACGGTGAGCCTTCGCGGGCCTTTTGCCGCGGTTGGCTCGCTAATGTTCATGCGTTCGCAGATCGGAGGCTACTTCGAGCTGTGCAGCATTGAAAAGACGACACGCAGCCTGATCTCCAGCCACGAGAGCATGTGCATGCCGCCTCCGGACATCGCACCGGTTGAATCGTGCTGGCCCGCCACCTGGTCGATCAACCTCAGTGGCACCCACGCCAGCGTGGTGTGGTGGTCACTTGAACGCTCCGGCTGGATCGACAAGGACCATCTCGATTCCAATCCCGACCCTCGTAGCCCGTCGGTCTTGCGGTCGCGTAATTCGCTAGCCGATCTTCTGTTCATCAATGACTTTACCTACGACAATATCTACTTTCTGGAAGCTTCGGTAAGCGAAGCCATCATCTCAAGCTCACTTGATCCAGCGGACGAGACGCCAGTGCAGCATTCAGACTTTGCGAGCAATCAGTGGGAGTCTTGCAAGCGATTTCTAAGCCTGCAATCGCTTCCGGGCCGGACCAACGAGCGACGCAAACGGCTGGTCGGGAAACACGAAAAGCAGAAACCGAGTTGTCTTGAGGCCGACTACCTGCGTAGGTTCAAACCACAGCCCTACGAGCAGTTGGCCAAGGTGTGCCGCAGTCACGGTCAGACCGACCTTTTCGCCAATTGTCACGTTGAGAAGTGGAATCGATACACGGCGTCGATCGCGCCGCGAATGGTTTGGGGCTTCAGTGTTATCCTCGCATTCTCTGTGGTCTTCACACTTGCAGTGGTGATTGATCGACTCGTTCCAGTCAACACCAACGCCACGTTCACTGGTCGCTCGGTCGTCATGCTGCAACTGCTCGGTGTCACCTTCGGCTTGCTGTCTTGGGTCGCGATTAAATTCTGGGTTAATCGACATCGTCCATGCCCGAGTTCAAGCAAGCGAGCACGTATCACCGGATCGGAGCTCGATTGGTTGACCCCCAACGGGCAGCCAGTGAAATGGTCCCGTGCGGTACGATGGGCGTCGCTGAGAATCTTCGGATTCATCGCCGGCTTCGGGTATCGACCCGGTCGGCTAGTGCTAGCCTCGGTCATCTTCATCGTCGTGGGTGCTGTCTTTTTCTCCCATGCTCATCGCCTCGGGGTGATTCGTCCGTCGTCGGAGTTCGGCGATCGGGTGATGCTCCCGCCGACCGATCCGTGGGAGACCGACCCGATGCGGCGGACCCTCGGCGACAGCTGGGACGACAACGCGCTTAGGCCTATAGTTGACAACGACATCGCCTCGGACTACCCCGCCTTCAATGCTTTCTGGTACGCGGCGGACCTACTGATCCCGGTCATCGGACTCGAACAGGCTGAGTACTGGCATGCCTATCCGTTTGATACCACGAGCCTGACTTACCACGTATATCGAGACGAGATCGAAAGACAGCCGCCCAGTAACGTGATGGAACTCAGTGGCTGGTCAACCGGGCTGGAAGTGATCGATCATTGTGTCGACACGGTGGCGCAGCCGATCACCCGCCTGGCCACGCTCGTGCGGATCGCGAATTATCGCCCTGCGCCCTCGGACAAAAATCCTTGGTCTACATTCTGGCGGTCGACAGTGGGTATTCTAGTATACGTCTTCGAGCCACTGTACACCGTCACGGGGTGGATTCTGGTCACGATGGGTATCGCAAGCGCCAGCCGGCTGATCCGTCACGAGTGAGCGGCCCACACCCAGACGATTCAGGTGATCGACGGTATCAATCAGGATTGCACGAAAATCCCCACTCGATCGGACGAAAACTTTCAATTCGTCGAGGATTTCTTGCATGTCCATGAAATTTTAGAAGTGGATAACTTCTGGGGGTAGTGTTCGCCTTCGGACGTCTGTAAAAATGAGGCAAATAAAAAACCACCGAAAAATCGGTGGCTGTCTGGCGTATGCATTCTTATTGAAAAGATTAGAGATCGTAGTAACTATTCGTGATAAAACTAGCCAGCTCAATGGGGCTAGATTCTTCTACTATATCTGCCAGATCAGCAACTGATGTTTTGGAAAACTGAGGGCCTGAGGTGAGCACGTCAAAATTCTTCTGCTGATTCGTAGGTGGTGCTCAAATTCTTCGGGAGGTGGCGGGTCCGATCTCGGAGGTGGTCGCTCTATAAGCACTACAGCTCCTAGAGAAGGTCTTGCGCGACAGAATCCAGCGTGGTATATTCCCATGGTCTTGTGGTGGTTTCCGTCGACACGGGTCTGCGGAGCCATCCCAGTGACGGCTCCCGATCCGATTCTACGCGCAAACGCGCTGCATGTCGACGATCACCCAGCCTCATCTCACGCATGTCGTGGGATGGGGTTTTTTGTCCCCGGTAGGGCTGGTAGAGCGAGAAGGAGGACGAGGTTGCAGGGCACAGCCGAGTCTGTGGGCACGGGGAGGGGGGGGACGAGCTACTCTTTGGCTTCACCTGAGTGGGATTGACATGTCGTAGGGTGCTTTCCCGTCAGCAGTCGAGATTCCTGCACAGCCTCGGCGTCAACATGTTCTCACTCTCCAACCAGCACGGTAAAGTCAGCACGCGTGGTCTGACCCACATATGATTTTACGCTACCAAGAACTCGCAAGATTTCTATGCCAACCTTCTGTTCTGACAAGCCCGGCTGAACTATCACAATTGAGAACTTGATCTTGGCGCGCCGTGAGAGCTTTTCGTAGAATTTGAGTCGCTCCAAGCTGCCTTTCCTGAACCTTGACGACTTTTCGCCGTGGTTCTTCTTCCATAGCTTTTCTCGATGCTTAATATGCTTGTAAACTTTAGGAATCCCCATCGACTTCCACTTGGCCGAACGAATCGCTTGGCCTGCGACCTCATAGACATCCTTTAAGCGTGCGCCCGCAGTATCGCTGGACGAATACTTGCAATGGACGAGCTCCATAAGAATCGTGTCTGGGTCCTGCTGTTTAATCGCCACAATGTCCGCAATCTCGTTCGCGCCATCATCGTTTATAACAATGTCCCAGTCAGCAAGTCGATCCTCGATCATTCTGTACTGGATTGCTTTGGGGTTCTGTTGCGACCCCTCGGACTCAACCGTGATATCGACACCCGCAGAACTCCAGTCGTAGGTTGTTAATTCAGAACTCGGTAGCGAGTACTCGACCGGTGCTTCAACAAAAACGTTCGCGTATGAGAAGGAGGTGTCGACATATGTGATCACCGGACTATCTTCGTCCAGAAAATCTTCCAAAGGGCGTTCTTCACCCTTTCCGCGGCGGATCAATACTTCTGCTCCCTCAACGTGACGATATGCGAAATGCTTGTGTTCTCCGCCCGCTTCATGGGCGATCTCGAGTTCATAGGTCGCCTCTTCAGCGTCAGAGCGCACGATGAAACGAATTGGTCCGGAATCACTTCGATCAGTGAGTTCAAGCTCAATGTCGGTGGTCTGAAATTCCTCGCCCTCGATGCGAACGGAGTAGTTCCCTTCCACATCCTCCATGATTCGCTGGCCCCAATCGATCGCGATCGGTACCAAGGGCGGCCGCTCCTCGACTTCTCTGGGCAACAAGAACTCAGAAAAGACCTTCTTGCCGTCCACCGACTCATCGTTGACTTTCTTTCCGACCACGTAACACCAGTCAAGCCAATGATCGATCGGCCCGCCACCCCTCCCCCACACCTTGCCCTTCCGGACCGAGCAGCCTGCGGTAACACGTTCTCCGTCTTCGTATCCCCATGCAAAGACGTTGCTCAGGACAGATCGGCCTTTTTCGTAGTCTTCCATCCCTTCCGTCACATCCGAACCGAAGTACATTGTGAATCGTATGCTGCCCTCCTTCGCAGCCCCCAGGTTTCGTGCCATCGGCCGCTCGAAATTACTGTAAATTCGGAAGAGCTTTTCCCCCGTTATTTTGGGTTGCTTTCGGCCAGTTAGTTCCTCCACGAGATTGTCAGGGCGAAAAGCGTCGTAATTGCTTGAGTAGACGAAGAGAGTGTTCAGGTCTTTCGACCAGTGTGCCACCACCAAGTTCCACTCGACGTTCCGAAGATTTTTGAATCTCCCCCACTTCACTTCTTCAGAACTAGTCCAGACGGCGATCGCGATAGATTTTCGAGCACTCACTGCAGCAAGAGTGTCCTCGACACTGCGTCCCAAACCTTCAAGCAATGCCTCCTTCGACCAGGTCCTGCTACCATCAGCTTCGTAGAGGAGCGTCGATGTGCTGGGTCGCAGATTCCAGAGCGAGAAGCTTCTGGGGCAACTCACCATCTCCGAGTGATTCGATCAGCTCCTGGAGTTTGACTTCACGTTCGACCCGCTCTCCACTTTTTCGCGATATGATCTGATTCCAGTCCGCGTCTTGAGCATACAAGTCCACCACTTCTTCGTTGATTTTCTCATCACCCAGATTGAGTACAACGGAGGCATCTCCCACATGAGCACCGGCACGGGTGAATCTGCCGATGAACTGAAGGGTGACAGGAAGACTCTGATGCTTATCGTGGAGGGCAGCAATTTTGAGTTGCCGCATGTCGAATCCTTCGCCGAACATATCGACACACACCAGGATTTTTGATTCGCGGTTCTCCAGCTTCGCCAGATTGGAGTTGAACTCTTGGCGTGCTTGCTGCGAGTGCAGAAGTACCGGTTGGTGTTCGCCGGCTACAGCTTCGTAGACTGCCAAAACATCTTCAGCACGAGCAATTGACTTTGCCCTGGCCAAGACCAAGTGATCAAGGCCACCACCAATATCGCGCTCTAGGAGAGCGACCGCTGCTTTGGCGATGGCCTCATCTGCGAGAACTACATCAACCTGACTTACCGAAACAAGATCGATTGGTTTGAATATACCGTCGGCCTGAGCTCTGGAGAGCGGATAGTTGTAGACTATCTTCCCCTCGACAGGCTCCTTGTCGTTGCGAAACGGTGTCGCCGTGAACTGGAGAATCGGTTTACCCGCGAAAAGCTGTTTCGTGGCGTTCCATGTTCTTGCAGCCAGATGGTGGGCTTCGTCTACAAAGAGATGAGTACACTGTGCGGCGATTTCTTTTTGAACAGCATCTGAACAGAGCGCGAGTAGCTGAGGGGTTGTCACAATGACATTTGACGCAGACATGAGTTCTTGTACCTTCTGTAGGTCATCAAGACTTTTTTCGAGCCGACAAACGCTCGGAAGCAATGCTGCAGGCTTCACCACACCAATAGCTTTCAGGCAGCCAAGCGTGGCGAAGTTGACAGCGATCTGTTTGCGTAGCACTCTCGACGGTACGAGGACTACGACTTTCTTGCATCTCTGGTGAATCATCACTGACATCATGGTTTCAGTCTTCCCTGTCCCGGTAGGCATAACGACCGTCGCTGGGTCAGATGAGATTGACCAGTGTGCTGCGATGGCGTGTATTGCGCCCTTTTGTGCGGTACGGAGACCTTCCGCTGTGCCGTTCAACTTCCCGTCCATATCAAACGTACCAACCCAGGAAGACGACGCCAGATTCGGGTCGCTCGCGGCCGGATGGTTCGACCAATTCAGATCTTTCGCTGAATGTTCAGGTAGATGCGTTGGGTCATCAATAGCGAACTTCGCTCGCAAGATCCGTTCGGTTGGAATGACGTGCTTTTTCGTTGCTCTTGGTTCCAGCAAATAGGTCGTGCCATGGGCGTCTTGATAGCTATACGCGGACCCTTCGGGCTCAACATAGAAGAGCTCTGCGGGTTCCCTTGCTGCTTCGCCTAAATGAGCAACTTGACTACCGTGTAGTCGACCAGACTTTATCTCGTGCGCCGGAATGTGGAGTTTTACAGATACTGTATTCATAGCTCTCCTTGTGGTTTACCTGCTCACGATCCCACATATGGGCATGCCGTGCAAGCGATCGAGAGCCGCATTCCTATAAGACAGGCTAACCTATTGGTTGATTTCTCTTTAGGACACCATTCCCCATCCGATCTGTTGTTTTGGTTGTCGCCCTGTCGGCGTGAGCTGGCGTTTTCCCCGTGAGGGGGTTGGGTGGACCGTGAGGTAGTCGGGCTCATCCAGGTCACCGACTTTGCTGGCCTGCAAGGCCCAACCGACCATCAGCCTCTCCAACCAGCGGGAAGGGTCAATGGAGACCCTGCTATAGGACACCAGCCGGCGTGGTTCGAATCTCACCAGGGGAACTCACCGGAACCGCCGGCCGACCACCCGAGCCGTATCGGACATCTTCGAGCAGCCACGAAGTCGCTGCACTTATTAGGAAATCCCCTTCGATCTCGTCGCTCACGCGATCTCGAAGAAAATCACCGTTACGGTTCGGACCATACAGCGCAACGGTTTTCCAGGCACCGAGCGGTGAGAAGGTGTACTGTTTGTCCCTGATTTGGTGGTTCGAGCCAACGGTTCTGAGAAAGCGGCATAAATCAGCCAGATTTCCAGAGTTTGCGGTCGAAAACACTTGTATAGCTTCGTCTAGGAAGGTTCGAGCGGACAAATGGGGGTTGAGATAGGCAATGCGGGCTTGCTCGAACTTTTCCCTGATACTCGCTCGGTGCCGGATGAGTGGGTTTTTGATGTCCCGGTACTCCTCCGGTGAGAATTCATCGTCGAGGTATCGTTCGCTGAGCTTACGAAGACGCTCATCGATCTGGTCCAGCTCATCTTGGAGGTGGCCGGGGTCTTGAGTCAGTCTGGTAGATTTCGTGTGCCTGTCGAGTATTTTGCGAGCAAACTGGGGTGGAAGAGACAGGCTACGAACAGCGGCCCTCATCTGCTCTGTGAGGACTTCTTCGCGTACATATGACTGAGAACATCGGACACGCTTTTTTGTGCAGCGGAGGTAGATGTGTCCCTTTTGACGCTCCATCGTGATGCTACCTCCACACTCTCCGCAAGAGAACATTCCCCTGAAAGGATGCACAGCATGGGCGTCATTGGGGCGACGATAGTGGCTACGTGCTTCGAGCGCTCGCTGAACCTTGTCGAATAGAGCTTTGCTAACGAGCGGCTCGTGGACACCGGGATAGACCTCGCCGTTGAAGACCATCAGCCCGTGGTAGATTGGGTTCTTGAGGAGTCGATCAGTGAACGAGCCGTGCGGGATGTTCCCGCGGTTGGAGTGGAGTCCCCAGCGAACAGCGAGATCGTGCAGATGTATGGTGGTGACATCGCCAACCGCGTATCGCTCGAACATTCGTCTGACGATCGGAGCATATTGCGGATCGGGCTTGATCCCACCTGTCGCGCGATCATGGAGATATCCAGTTGGAGCACCAACGGGCCAAAGACCGGCTGCGAGCTTCTGGCGATAGCTGCGCTTGATCGACTCTGAAAGATTGTCCACGTAATACTTTGACTGGCCAAACGCCATCGACAGGATGAACTTGCCTTGAGGCGTTGGTTCAAACCAGTGGGATACGAACACCAAGTCTTCGATAACTCCTTGATCTACCAAGTGAATGATCTGGCCACCATCAACTGAGTTACGAGCGAGTCGGTCGGGGTGCCACGCGAGAATGCCGTCGGCCTCTCCATTCTTCAGGCGATCAAGCATCGCATTGAAGATGGGACGGCCTGGAACTTTTGCTGTCTGCTTCTCCTCCAAGATGGCCGCGACGTGCAGGTTGTTCTTCGAGGCAAGTTCTTCGAGTTCACTTCTCTGGTCGGACAGGCTTCGGACCTGCTTGTCTCGCTCGTCAGTAGACTTGCGAAGGTACATAAAGTACCGAGCTTCCTGATTCATGTTTTATTATTTAATGACAACACATCAACGCTAACGCGCCGTTTTGCGGCGTCAAGTACCGTTGCGCTGTATGGTCCGAACCGTAACGGTGATTTTCTTCGAGATCGCGTGAGCGACGAGATCGAAGGGGATTTCCTAATAAGTGCAGCGACTTCGTGGCTGCTCGAAGATGTCCGATACGGCTCGGGTGGTCGGCCGGCGGTTCCGGTGAGTTCCCCTGGTGAGATTCGAACCACGCCGGCTGGTGTCCTATAGCAGGGTCTCCATTGACCCTTCCCGCTGGTTGGAGAGGCTGATGGTCGGTTGGGCCTTGCAGGCCAGCAAAGTCGGTGACCTGGATGAGCCCGACTACCTCACGGTCCACCCAACCCCCTCACGGGGAAAACGCCTGACGGGGCGACACTGTTTAGTGGGGAGCGGTGAAGCTCCGCGGCGAACTTGGATCGGATGGGCACTGGTTGAGCAGAGCCTGTGGCATGCTTGTACCGGGTTCGAGCGTGCGTGAGCACACTCAGGCCGAACACCATGCTATTCTGCAGCCACCTTGGGAGTACCGCGTGGCTGATTTTCCGACAACGCATTGGTCTTTCATCACTGCTCTGCAGCAAGCGGATGATGCGTCGCAACGGCGGATGCTCGGAGCGTTTCTTGTTCGGTATCTCCCGGTGTTTCGCAGGCATCTCGCCGAGCGATATCCCAAAATTGATGAGCATACGCGTGAGGATCTGATTCAGGGTTTCGTCACTGATCGACTCTTGGAGCGTCGCATTCTTGAACGCGTTGCTGAGTCTAAGGGTCGGCTTCGGTCGTTTCTGAGAGTGTGCCTCAACAACTTCGTGAACTCGATGCTCCGCAAGGTAAAGCCAGACGAGCGTGTCACCGGTCAGCCATACGCTATCGATGAACAGGTGATGATTGAGGAAAGCGGGGTGACTTCGTTCGATGTCGCCTGGGCCGACCAGCTTCTCACTGAGGCGATCCTCAACATGAAGGATTCATGCTTTGAGTCAGGTCGACAGGTAATTTGGGAGGTACTTGACTTTCGCGTCCTCCGGCCAGCTTTCTTGGGCAGCGATCCCCTTACGACAGCAGAACTAAGCGAGAAACTGGGAGTCGATGCAGACAAGATCGCCAATCGTCTCGTCACTGCGAAGCGGATGCTCAAGCGGCATCTAGAAGACGCGATCCGTGAGTACGCAGTCTCGATTAATGAAGTCGATGCAGAATTGCAAGATTTGGTTCGTATCTTCACGGCGGCCGGATCGGAACGTAGTCCTCGAATTCAAATTGGAAGCCAAGGGTGATGCCAATGGACGCCGATTGCATCACAAGTCTGTTGAGCTTTTTGTCGTCTGAAGAGCCTGCTTACTCACAGTTTTCGGTTCCTGACGGTTACTGCGAAGCAACCCTTCTTCAGCGAAGCCGGCAATCGATTCTGCTCCGCACAATTGATGAGCGAAGCGGTGCTGATGTCGTCATCAAGCAGCTTCAGCCGAGCGTCACCACCAATATTGCGGTGGAGATTCTCGATTGGGAAGCGTCGGTGCTGGAACGCTTGGATGGCGTACGGTCACCGCGATTAGTCGAGGCTGGTCGCGGTGATGACGGAAGACCATTCTTGGTGATGGGCTACGTCGATGGCGATACCGTGACGCAGCGTCTCGCAACGGTTCCCGAAGCTGAGCGTGTTCAAATCGTTGCGTTAGTTTTGCGGGCACTCCACCAGATTCATCGCAAAGATGTTTCGCATGGTGACCTGAAGCCAGAGCATATTCTGATTGATCGAGCCGGCGAGATTCAGTTCTTAGATTTCGGACTGGCGTCGCTCGGTAACGCCGAACAACCGCATGGCTTTTTACGGGGCATTCGTGGTGGGACGCGGGCGTACCTCAGCCCCGAGCAGATTGAATCCCCTTCTACACTACCGACTGTTGCGAGCGACCTGTACTCGATGGGCTTGATCGTTCGAGAATGGCTGGGTTCTGCGGGACGAACGGGTAGCGCGGTTAAGTTCGCGCTCGCAACCGAGCCATCCCTGCGGCCAAACACCGCCGAGCAATTTGCGGCAGCACTGCTTGACGAGAGCCGATTCTCGACCCGACATGGACGCATTGCTGGGATGCTGGCGACTGCTGCGGCAGTGGCTCTCGTCCTCTCGATGCTCTGGACCGGCGGTTGGATTAGCTCTTCGTTTTCTGCTTCACCAGTTGTAACTACGGATGAGGTCAACAACCGATCCGGGGCAACCCAATTCGCAGATGCTCGAGAAGATGGTCTGTCGCGCAGTCATCTGATGTTCGAGGAACCGCTTATTCATGGCGTCCTGGTGCCTGATGGATCGGGTGTGCTTAGTGTTTCAAGAGAGGGTGACCTGGCGATCTATGAAACGAATCGTTCGATTCGTCGCATCGGTCATCTGGACTCGGTTCGGCATCTGGCCATGAGTCCCCGTGGCGACCGATTCGCGGCAACGTGCGAGGATGGCTCGGTGTGGATTGGTCACCTGAGTAACGGAAGCCTTCAGCGCGTTTCGCAGGGCGAAGAGGTTTTGGTCAGTGGTTTCGGTACTGATGGTCAATTGTTCGGTTGGTCGTCGCGGAAGCGGCTGCTCTTAAGCTTGACGGGTGAGCGGTGGGAGGTACATATCGAGCGTGGCGGGCCGGTCCCTGTCCCCTCGGGTGGAATGACTTATGTGCGACTCTCGCGAGACGGCCGACCAGAGGTCGGGCTTGTGGGGCAGGCCGAACCATCCGTATCGCTTAATGTTGGCGAAACCCCATCGAGTGTGGCGGTAAACGCAAACGGCGAGATTATGGCGGTAGGTTTGCAAGCGGGACGATGCCTTGTCCGGACTGATGCGGCCAAGCCATTTCGCGAAGTTTCTCTCGACGCAAGCCGGCCCGTCTGGGGAGTCACAATGAGCGCCACTGGCAACCGCCTCTACGTGATGTCAGATGAAGTAAGTGTGATCGACATCGCCGCAGGTGAAGTCGAAGGCCGCCTATCCGGCGTCCTCGATGGTATACCACTTGGTGTGTCTCTGTCTGAGGATGGCGAGGTAGTTGCGGCAACGAATCGGGAGGTGCGATGGTGGAAAGCCAAGGATACAGGCGTCCGCTTGGCTTCTCGTTAGTTGAGTTGCTTGTGGTTCTCTCGATCATTGCGGTGCTGGCTTCGATCATGCTCCCGGTACTGGGCCAAGCGCGAGATTCAGCACGGACAACGCACTGCGCAGCATTGCAAGGGCAGTTGATGATCGGCTGGTCCTCGGCCATGATCGAACGTAAGCATCGAGTGCCTGCAACACTTCCATGGCAGCTTGGCCCAATATGGTACGAGGAACTCAATGAGCAATTGAGGCCCACGGTGTCATTGACGAGCTACCATCGACGCGACCGAGGCTTCTTATGCCCGCAGATTGATATCGACTTCCCCACAGCGATTGCGCCGACTCGATACATCGGATACGCAGTCAATCTGCGCTGGCGTCGCGGCCTCGCCTTGGGTGAGAGCTACGGTGAGAATTGGGATGAGATCACCGCCCCGTCTCGCTTTCCATGGTTCTCCGATTCGGACGTATTGCTGTCTGGAGCGGCCGCAAGTATGCGATTGCATTTTGGACAGGGCTCCGCTCCCGATTGGCGGGTTGGCTTCCACCATGCTCAGGGCAAGTCAACACAAGCGGCGCACGCGGATGGTCATGTTGGATCACATGCCCGCGATGATCTCGTCAAGGTAGATAATGACGGCGTCTCCCAGTGGTTGACGTGGTATTAAGTCCGGCGTCGTCGCGCAACGAGCATCGGGATGAGCAGCACGCCCCCAGTAGCTGGCTCGGGAACGGCCGCGAACGTCGGAGAGATTCTCAACGCGAAACTGTCAAGGTTCGGCAGCCCTGTGATCCGGAGACCAAGGGTGCCCTGAGCTGCAAGCAGACCAAACGTGAAGCCGGTCGAGTTTGAAGTCCCAGGCAAACCGTCGTAGTCCGCGGAGAGAATGCTCATCGGCCCACCCGCAAGAAAGCTGTCGTCGATGAGTGTCCCAACAGCGACGTCAAGTCCGTCGAAGGGTTGGGGGTCTTGTATCTTGAGGAATAGCGGTTCAAACCCCGGTGAGTTTGAGAAGCTCAACCAGAAGCACCGTGTCCTCGGAATCGGATAGATCGAGGGACGCCAGAAGCGATACACGGGCATTTTGAGCAACATTCGCACCGGTGCCGCTCACCACCTTGATGCTGGCGATCTCAGCCTGAGCAGTCGCGGTGGCCAAGGTGGCTGCGAGAACCATTGCCGGGTGTAAATTCATGTGTTTCTCCCTGTGAACAAGGAGTTTACCCAAAATTCGCCCAAGTCGCGCAGCGCGGCTCAGTTCAACGCGTACTACCCTGGCCGGGGAACCTTGGAAGCGATCCCGAATCTATGGAGCCCCATGTCTACTACATTTCTGATCAAAGTCGTGACGCCTTGCGAAGGACAGCAGCTTGTCACCGAGCAGAGTTCGCTTTTTTATGCTGGCTCATCCGGTGACTTCACCTTTGCACAGGTGACGCGTGCCTCGACTCAGACTCGATGGACGCTAGTTGTGTACGAATACTCCGACGCCAACAGCCCCTGCTATCCCGCAAAGCGGTACAAGCAGGTCGTACCGGATGCCAACGACCCACGAGGGGCTTTTCAGGGTGAGGACAGCAACGGAAACCCTGATCCTTCCGAAGGCGAGGCGAGTGTTGAAGACTGGCCTTAAATTCGAGGTGGAAGGTCAGTCTGACCTTGACACAGAACCACTCTGGTGGGCCATTGTCGGCCTGGCAGAAACTATCCTGGAACATGACCGCCTTAGTTATTTTTTTGTCGCGTTTATTGACGTACGTGCCTGGCAAATCATCGCTCAACATGAGCGGGGTCGAGGTCCGCGATCAGGGTTGCGTCAAGCCGGAGTCTCGTGCCGCGTTCCGGGGCGGCATGAGTTCTGGGCGACCTTTTGTTGGAACAACGCTGACGCTTCGGGGAGTGTAGTGATGACCGAAGACCAACTGATTGCTGCGCTCATCGAACGAATCGGACGCCTTCGTGATATTGCAGAGCCCCGTCGTAGCCCCTCGGACCTGTCACCGACCGAGCAGAAGGTGTTCGCTCTACTTGGCGAGCAACTTTCGGAACGGGAGATTGCCGCAAAGCTCGAACGCTCCCCCCACACGGTGCATGTTCATATTAAGAGCATTTACCGGAAGCTCTCCGTTGGATCTCGCGCCGAACTGAGGGCACGTACGCAGCAGCAGCCGCTCATCAAAAATACCCGCCCGATCCCGCGAGGGGATCGAACGGGCTTCCGGGGGCAGGGTTATTGCCATCTTTAACGCTTTCGCATGTAAGTTTAATCGTCAGGTTAGCCTGAGTCCATGAATTTTTCAGAAATTCATGTGATCAAGTTTTTCGTCGCAGCCTTTCAGCACCAGCATCACGTCCTCTCGTAGGTTCACTTCCGCCACTCGGCTAATCCTTCACAGACAAGAACAGTCTCGACATCGCGGCCGTCTACCTCAACGGACAGAAGCAAGCGTCCATATGCCCCACGCCTTCGGCCGTCAGGCTCGCTGAATTCGATCGTCACATCACGGCCGTCGATGAGTTCCCGTAGACGATCACGAGCTTCAATACCGCGTGGCTCGTCAAGTTCGGGAGCATCAATGAGGGCGAGCCGCACGCGTCCATCAGCTCCGTCGTAGTCAAGGAGCCGGAACGTGTCGGCGTCGTAGACCGATCCGGGCTTCACAGTGAAGACACGCGCCGTGACGGACCTGCTCGGCTGTGTGGCGGGTAAAGGGTGAGGAGGTGGCACGCTCTCCGGCCGGTCCGGGATTAAAAGGCCGATGAGTACGCCTGCAGCGATGGAAAGAGTGATAGCGATGGCGAGACGAAACGGCATGGAGTAGAACGCTGTCAATCAAGTCAGGTCTGTCGTCGACTGAACTCGGCCTCATACGCCGACCAGCTCTTCAGCAAGTACTGAGCCATGAAGTCGATGTTTCTATCAGGGGCTAAGAAGCTGTTCGGCTCGATGTTGCCCTCGCGGACACCAAGCCACTCTGCGAGTTCGATCAATGTGGGCTCGCCTTCGCCAAATTGCTCGTGAGCATCAGCTTCGATTTGCTGCCATGGGGTCATGTGATTCTCACGCGATGATCGCTGGTTCCGCCTTCTCCACAGCTTGCGCCCGGCGGCATCTCATGTTCAGATTCTAGCTGGACAAGTTCTTTTCATCTCAGCGTGACGCGGCCGTCCTCGTCGGGCGGCCTATCTCATGCGCTACAGGAGAAATTGATGTCAGTACGCAATACGAAGCCAAAATTTGAGCTTGGGCGAGTCGTCGCTACCCAGGGAGCATTGTACGCACTGGAGGAAGCTCAACAGTCACCTCTGTATTTCCTCCACCAACATGTGTTCGGAGATTGGGAATGCATGTGCGAGGAAGATCGCGGCCTGAATGAGTCGGCGACAGCTCATGAGGGGGATTTTCAGAAACAGGATCGCGTTTATTCGACGTACGAGACTTCACTCGGCGTGAAGCTCTGGATCATCACCGAATGGGATCGAAGCACGACGACGATCCTACTCCCTTCCGAATACTAAGGCGAAAGGAGAACACCATGCCTTGGGTAAGTTACGAGAAGCTCCGTGAGGAGCTTAATATCACGCAGGTCATCGCAGACTACGACATCGAGCTTCGTGGTTCGGGTACGCAGAGGAAGTGCCTCTGCCCCGCTCCGTGCTGCCGTGATCCGAAAGAGCGGACCGTATCGGTGAACGTCGAGGAGGGTGTTTTCAAGTGCTTCAAATGTGACGCGCGAGGCAACCTCATCGATTTCGCGGCCCTGGTCGAAGACCTCAACCCGCACGACAAGCAGCAGTTCCGCGAAGCGGCACTGCGGCTACAGCGGAAGTACCAGATCGAGTCGAAGCGACCGGAGCGAACACGCACCGATGAGAACGGCAAAGTGCATCGTCGTGCCCCAACGCCCAAATCGGCCGACGGCAAGCGACGAAAGAAACTCGTCAACGAGCCACTCGACTTCGAGTTGAAGAACCTCGATTCGCAGCATGAGTCCGTACAGGAGCTTGGGCTGTCAGCAGAGACGGTTGAGCACTTCGGGCTCGGCTACTGCAGCCGGCGTGGCATGCTCCAAAACCGGATCGCCTTCCCTCTCCGTGATCGTGACGGTCGGCTCATCGGATACGGCGGGCGGAGCACGAACGGTGACCTAATGGATGCGGATCAACCTCTCTACATCTACCCCGACACTGAGCGTACTCGCGAGAGCGACGGGGCAGTTCTGGTCTTCGATCTGTCAAGAGTTCTGTACGGTGCTCACTCCCTCCCGAGCGAAGTGGATGAACTCGTGGTGGTTGATTCTCCGCACCACGTCTGGCATCTTTTCGATGCAGGACACGAAGCGGTGGTTGCTCTGCTCGGCCCGCGCCCTCAGGAACAAGGCACTGCCTTAGCAGAACTGATGAGCCCCTCGGGATGCATCTGGTTCGTCTCGTTGATGCCCGATATTCTGGAAACTCTCATGCAAGCGTGTCGACACCGATTTGTGAGGTGGTTGCCGGCCGACGGTCAGAAGGCGGTGCGGCGTCAAGTCGATTCGATCAATGAAAGCTGAGAACATACAGGCAGCCCCAAGTGGGCTGCCTTTTTCTATGGAAGCTCGCATTCAAAGCGACTGAAGTTCCACCGCACATTGACCACGTCTTAATCGACGGCGTGGAACTGCCGAAGGCATCGTGAGTCGGGCTACCTGCCTCCTAGTGAGACGCCAAGGAACTCCAGCTCGGCCTAGCGAAGCCGAACGTTTTACGAAGGATCGTGCCTCGGCCGGCGACCCAGAACGCAGCCTCCGACACCGCAAACTCTGTTCCCCTGGGAAAATGCTTCGGACACGAAAGGCTCCCCAGTCGGTCCGAGCGCGGTGAAATTCAGACCACACCATTCGGCTATCAGGTGCATCGTTGCCAACAGGCACCCTGCATCTCGCCAGATGAGGCTCTCTCCATTCTCATATTTTGAAAGTGTGCGTGCAGTGTCAGCGACGAAACAGATACATGTTCCTCGATCAGTGCGCACGGTCTCGCTGGCATGCTCAAGAAAGCCTTGAAGCGAAGCCGGATTCGCCAGCTTTAGCTTCTGGAGGGAATGCCCAACAGGGTCATATCGCTCCGGTTCTTGCGTAGGATTCGCGATGTCCAGGAGAACAAGATCGATCGGGTGCCGGCCGCCCGCAGATGGCGCTCCGCGGTGGGACCACGTGAATCCAGAACTTTCAGGTCGAGACTCGCGGATTTTGGCTGCGTACCAAAGAACCCTCGAGAGGTCATCATCTCGAAGGGTGTCGAAACGCCGCCTCGTCCGTCGCCCGAGAACGACAGTATCGAACCCAACGCTCGGAGTTGGATCTGGCTTGGGAAGGTAGCGGCATCCGTTTGTCGTGATTTGAATCGGTTCGCAGCTGAGTTCTGTTTGGCGCGGAACCGGAGAGGGCAAGTCAATAACGTCCAAGTCCAAGCTCCTCCATTACTTCGCGGTGCTTGTTGCAGCCCCGGCACCGTCCGCACGCCCAGTTGGAGGTGTGGCAAGAATGCCCCCACGCGAGCAGGCGGGCCGGGACTTGTGCGCGGTGAACAAGCTCTACGGTTGTCATCTTGGCAGCTGGAGCTGAAACTGCAATAGTGCCTTCTTGCAACTCCATCAGGCTCGATACTCGTCTGACAAAATCGACCGAGCCATCCCCATGTTGCTGGTCAGAGCGCACAGTCCCAAGCAGAAGCGTCGTGACTCCGAGAGGCAGTAACTTCATGCCCGCTAGCGTCAGCAGCAACTGGTTTCTGAAGGGCCACCAATCTGATTCAGGTGCGAGATTCGCTCGTGGCTTGCCGGCAAGGTCGCCACTTCCTAAACATCTGCAATCAACCCTCACCGTCTCGTGTGAAATCTGCATTTCGTCGCAGATCTGACGCGAAGCCCTAAGCTCTGCGTTGGCGCATACTTGGCCGTAGTCAACTGTCACGGCCAGTTGAGGACGTTTCCAGTACGAGAGCGCAATCGAATCGAGCCCGCCTGAGAGTAGGATAGCCGTCTTACTCACCGTCGGCCACCCATGCTGTGTGATATACCGCGGTGGCGAAATCATCGGTGAGGGAACAGCCAGTGCCTCTCAGCATCTTCATTGCTTCCTCCCCTTCGCTCTGCACAAAGCCAACCACCGGAATTCCAAGTGCCCGTGCGTAACCAACCTCGAAGAGCGTGCCGGCGTCCTGGCCATCGAGGATTGCTAGCAATGCTGAGGATGAGCGGATTGCCTCGATATCCTGAGGTACTACGTCGTCAGCAACCCCGTGCCCGACATCATGTAAGGGTGAAAACACATTCAGTCCCTGGTGGCCAAGTGAGGTTCGTAGTTCCGCGACAAGCCACCGCTGAGCTGTAGTGAAGAAGGGACCAGCTAAATAAACACGCGAAGCTGCATCCTTTTTCATGCTTGACTTGAGGGGGCCGTAGTCCGACAAGTCCTCCTTGAGCGGTACAGGAAGCGTCTGTGTTTCGCAGTAGAAGGCTGTGGCTCGGGATGCAAGGTCGGCAGCTTCGGAAGGATCCCGCAGATTCTCCCCCCATTCGTGTGCGAAGACTGCTGCAAAAATATCTCCTGATCCGAGCGGCCATACACGCGAGGTCCTGTAGGCGGGCACACGGATAGATTCGTTGGCCGTCTGCACGATCGCGCCCTGACTGCCTTGCTTGACAACTACAACGTCAGCGTCACGGATTAGTCGGCGTGCAGCTTCAACCGCACTATTTGCACCAGAAAGCTTCCGAGCTTCGGAGGCATTGCATACGATCGCTAAGTGATCCGCTGACGATCCGTTCAGGGAGAAGCTGGCCGGTCCAAATGCAGACTGTGGGTCATACGTCACATAGGATCCGTGGACGATGGCATCGCCCTCGATGAAGCCGAAGCGGAGAACCACATCGTCATTCACCTCAAGCGGAGCGAGCTTCCGCTTTGGGTCGATGGTTGGCCAGATTTCCGGAACGCTCAGTGGGTGGTTGTAGTGGAAGGCGACCGTATAGGGGGCGGTTTTCGTGCAGCTCTCGAACCCGTAGGTCGCGGCCAAACATTCCAAGCTCGGGAGCTGCTGCTCCGACACGTAGGTGGACAGCGTCACCCTCTCGGCTCGCCACGCAAGGGCCGCAGCAGCCCGGCCACCAGAACCGTACAGCTGTGACCAATGCGGCTCGTCGCAAGACTCGAGGTAAGATCCCCCCGCGATGTGCATCACTTGCTCTCCGGCCGTATCTCCACACTGGCTCTACCGCCGTCGATTGACTTGACAATCGCGACGTAGGTGAAGCCGTCTTCGATACAGTTGATTAACTGAAGCATTCGAGCCGAAGTGACTGAGCCCGCCACATCCCCCGAGTCCGTGACCACTTTCACGACACGCTTCGCGTCCACTGTGACCTGAAGGACGTCGCCAACCTTCAAGGTTTTGAGGACGGCTGGGTTTGGCGAATTGATGACCGTCCGCTCAAAGAAGTTAGCACAATCGACGGCATCGTCGGGGCCACTCCAACCCCCACCACCATTGCCATTCCCGGAACCTGACATCGGAATCTCCTTATGCTGCAGTTTGCGGCCGCAATAGTTCGGCAACGTCTTCAAGCACTCGATGGACCAACTTACCAGCTTGACGCATCTGCTGCCAGATTATCGCATCGAGAAGGGATGCCTGTACGCCGATAGCCAGCGCAAAGTCGAGATACCGCTCCTCCATGCCGAGGTAGGATTTCGGCAGCGCGTCATGCCGAGTGAAGAAGCCGGTGAGCAGGCCCGCGCGGTGCAGGTGGATGTCGATGATTGCCACACTGTCGCTGCCTCGCCAGTTCCTCACGATCCACGATGCGGTCTTGAGGCCGATCCCCGGTGACTGAAGAAGCCAGTCTCGAAGTTGACGGTCATCGAGATTGGAAGGAAGTTCGTTGAGATTCTGAAGCAGGGCCGCAACGTACCGCCCCTTCTGGCGAGCAAATCGGTATCGCAGGTGGCGATCGCGGATCCGTAGGGGTCGTTCCAGCACACTGCACACCTCCCCTTCAGACGGACAGCATCCCTCCAAAAATCCGTGGCTTCGCAGCGCTTCAAACGCTGCCAAGCCCATCTCCGCAGGGATACCGTGTCCGCCCAGAAGACACGCTACGGCTTCCTCGTGGAAGCTTCGACCGAGGCGGAAGGTCGGCGGGGTGTCGTCGCCTCGTCCAGCGAGATGCACTTGCGCAGCCCAGAAGGCGGGGGTGAAAGGCTGCTCGACAGCGCCCCAAACAATCCCAGGGAGGACTTCTAAGGAGGCATTCGGGAGCACCAGAGTCTTCAACTGGGATTGAGCGTAGTAGGCAACTTCTTGAGACATCTACTGTGGCCTTTAGCAAGAGGCGTTCCAAGAACATTCATTCCGGGCGGGATCATCGATAGCAGTCCGAGAGGTTCGGGGTAACGCTTTCTCAGAGGTGAAGCCACCGATAGCGTATGTCTTAAGTTGCGCGGCTGAGCGCAAGAACTGCGTCTTCGATCAGCTTTCGGCGCAACAGGAAGAAGCTGTCGGTGGATCATCGACCGATTTATCCGACGGGCAAGTTCCGGAGCCCCAAGTGGGCTGCCTTTTTCTATCGGATTGTTATGTCAGAGCGTCTGAAGCTCCAGGTCGCTGCCACCGCGTTTTGAGCGTCGAAGCGCGTGAGGCGTGAGCCAGATTAAACCGAGCGGGGCCTGCTCAACATCTTCCATGGTGGCAAAACAACACTGCGAAAGTACCGGCGGCTCGATCTCAAGCAGAGATGACGCCATGTTATCTCGCCTGACCTGGCTGCTGCAGATGAACAGCACGCGGAACGGGGCTGCGTTTGCCGGGCTTCCAACGCCACAGATCGCAGCGGCAGCGTCGCCGGAGCGGTGCCAGACGCGGTACGCGGTGGCTTTGTCTCGAATCCTGCGGAGCGATTCCGTCCCACGATCCACTTCGACGAAGAAGTGATCGATCTGTTGCTCACGCTCAAGCGCCATGTATGCGTCCGGCCGAGGCTTGACAGACGCCTGTCTCGCTGCGCGACCTCGACTCCCCTCTGGCATCGGGGTATCCGCAGTGAAAGCCCTCATGCAGCAACCCCCGAACTTTGCGGCCTGGGCAAACGCGGCCTTGACGCCGTACACCTGTCGATCATGATCCAGCACCCACGGGTTAGGCTGTCTCCGGCGTCGGACCGTCGGCCACGGATCAACCTCTACCCCACTCTGCCGAATGGCTCGGTGGCCGGTGAGCGTGAGCTGGAGGAATGCGTCTTTACGGCTGCCGATTTCGTAGTGTTCAACGAAGCCAGCCTGCCGGAGCTTTTGCATCCGCTTGCTCGCAGCCGAGTAGCTTTCGTCAAAGAAAACTTGCGCGATCTGATGTGTTGAGACACCTCGAAAACTTGCAAGGTCAAGCAGGATTTCAATGTCACGCTCTTGAAGCTCTATTCCCCCAATTCGTTTTCGCATCAGACTTCAACATTATCACGACTCGCGTATACTTGAACCGTCCGAGTTGTTGCCGCGGCTCTGCTCGGGCTTCTAATCGAGCCCCTGTTACCCTGGCCGCTCGTCAACACGTAACGGTTGCGGTCTGACATGTGATCGCCCGCCTTTTCAACAGCGGGCAGGCGATGCCTGTGGCTTCAAGCAGTCGGAACTGGGGTTCGCTTTGACGCATGAAAAAACGTTCATTTACCTATCTCGGCAATCGCCGATACCTGACAGAGCATCGTCCGATTGGGCTCTGGGACAATGACCGCCTCCAGCACATCCATGTGCTGGGAAAAACCGGTACGGGAAAATCGACGTTCCTCAAGACGATGATGATCCAGGACCTGCACAACGGCCATGGGTTCGGTGTGATCGATCCGCATGGTGATTTGGCGGATGAGATTCTCGACTTCGTTCCTAAGCACCGCATCAATGACGTGGTGTACTTCAATCCGGCTGACAAGGAGTATCCAATTGGATTGAACCTCCTTGAGCATGTTGAGCCGGCTCGACGGCCGCTTGTAGCGTCGGGTGTGGTGGGTGCCTTCAAGAGCATCTTTGGAGATAGCTGGGGTCCACGGACTGAGTACATCCTATATGCCACGGTCGCGGCACTACTGGAGTGCCAGAACGTGTCTCTGCTCGGCGTACCTCGGATGCTTACCGACGATGCGTATCGAACTTGGGTGGTGCGGCAGGTTCGTGACCCATCGCTTCGCAGCTTCTGGATAGACGAATTCAACCAGTACGACCCCCGCTTTCGGCGAGAGGCAGTAGCGCCGATTCAGAACAAGGTTGGGCAGGTCCTTCTCTCTCCACTGCTCCGGAATATCTTCGGGCAGGTGCGGAGCGGGTTCGATCCGTCATTCACGATGGACAATAGGAAGATCTTCATCGGCAGCCTGTCCAAGGGGCGTCTTGGTGCTGACAAGGCCAATCTTCTGGGGGCACTGCTTGTCAAGCAGTTCGAGCTTGCGGCGATGCGGCGCGTTGACACTGCGGAACCCATTAGACGGCCCTTCTTTCTCTATGTCGACGAATTCTCGAACTTCGTCACCGAATCCTTCGCAAATATCCTCTCGGAGGCAAGGAAGTATCGATTGGGGCTCGTTCTCAGTCACCAGTACATGGGGCAAATAGATCGGCGGGTCGAAGACGCTGTGTTGGGGAACGTGGGGACGCACGTTACCTTTCGGTGCGGATCGGGAGATTCCGAGTCGATGGCACGAGAGTACGGAGCGATACTGCAGCCTCGTCAGTTCGGTGAGCTACCGAACCATCGAGCTTATGTGAAGCTGCTTTACGATGGCCAACAGACCGAAGCCTTCGAGTTGGGGACGGTGCCTTCTGGTGGTGCGTGGTATCGTGGCCGCTCAAGGGTAATTCGTCAGTCGCGACAGCGATACGCCAAGATGATCACAGAAGTCGAACGCGCGATTGCTCGATGGTTTGCGAAAGGCCCTTAGGCGGCAGAGACGGTTCAAGCGAATCCAGATGGTGATTTCTGGTCGAGCGAGATTTGGGTTCCCTCCGGTCCCAGATTCTCTCACCGATTGGGCCAGAGTTCCGCCAACATGGTCCTCATTTTCTGAATGGGGCGATGCAGTCCGTTCTCCCACCCACGAATAGTGCTCTCATCGACCGCAAGTTGCTCAGCAAGCTGTTGCTGGGTTAGCCCACTGATGGCCCTATACCGCTTGACTTTCTCCCCAATCGTCTCGGGGGGCGGAAAAGGGTCGTACCCGACGAACTCGATCACTTTCGCGAGGTAACGGTAGATTGGGGTAGTCTTGTCCTGCTCCCAGAATCGGATCGACTGCTCCGTACAGCCCAGCAAAAGGGCAACGTCTCGCTGTTTCATTGCTTTGTCCATCCTGGCCTTGCGTAGGTGCTCACCAAGAGTGATTGGACTGCTTGGATATCCGGAAGGTGCTGGCTTTGCTTGACTTAGCGTTTTTTGACAGAACGGCAACGCAAGGTACCCCCAAGGGCGACACCCCTTCAGATGAAGTGTCAAGCCGGCAGATGGAGCGATATCTCGCGAAACTCAGCGACCCGCTCATCGATCGCATCGACCTGCACGTCGAAGTGCCCCCGGTGCCCTACCGACAACTCAGCGGCGCACGTAGCGGCACGACCTCGGCTCAGATGCGCGAGCGAGTCATCGCGGCACGCGAACGGCAGACCGCGCGGTCCGGGTCAACGCTCAAACCCAACGGTGCTTTGACCGGCCGCGAGCTCGATCAGGTCGTCGTCCTCGAAGACCCTGCCAAAGAACTCCTGCGACAGGCGATGACAGAGCTGGGCCTCTCTGCTCGCGCGTATGACAAAATCCGTCGCTTGAGTCGCACGATTGCGGACCTGGATGCGAGTGATGCGGTGAGGCTGGCCGACGTTGCCGAGGCGATCCAGTATCGCTTGCTGGATCGCAAGGTTTAGGTGTGGTCTTAAAACGCAACGGTTCGCAAGGTGCTCGACGATTGTCGTGCTCACATACGAGCCGCGCCCGTGAGGATGCGTCCCAGCTCGCTGGATGTCTCGAAGAAATTGCTTCCTCACGGGCGCGGCTCGTGTTCAGACCATGCCTCGGCCAGCTCGTGAAGTCCGAATTATTCCGTGGGCCGATTGGCGGCTTTCCATGCGGAGAGCCCTCCGCGAAATTCGTGAACATTGGGGTATCCAAGATGGATCAGCTTCTTGGAGGCTGCGGTCGCCACGCCCAAACCGCCGTCGGCATAGACCACCAGAGGCCTGCCCGGCACCAGGCGGGTCTTGAGTGCCTCGTCAATCGTGGGCAGCGGCACATTGACCGCCCCGGGGATGTGGCCTGTTGCAAAGGCTTGTGCCGAGCGGACATCGACCATCACCGCGCCGCGTGCCTGCATGTCGTCCAGCATCGTGACTTCAATCGTGCTGATCTTGGCGTCGCTGGTTTCGGGTGCGCCGCATCCGGGCATCGCGGCCAGCATGAGGATCAACAGACTTAGCAAGAGCGCGGAAGCGAGCGGGGCAGTTGGGATCGACATGCGTGCGTTATAGCGTGAGGCGCGAATCACAGCCAAGCCAGCGGCTTTCTCACGTTCATGGCCTACGTACTTCAGCCTGCAGCCACGACTCAAGGTTCGGTGGTGACCGCGTCCTGCAGCCAGTCGTCAGGGCTCTGGGGCGGGGCTGGTTGGTTTGCGGGCTCAGGCAGGGTGATGGATTTGGCGAGTCGGTCGAGCACGCCGTTGATGAAGATGGGAGAAGGTGCGTCGGCAAATGCCTTGGCGAGTTCGACGGCTTCGTTCATCGCAATGGCCGGGGCGACTCGGCCGGTGGTCAGCTCGTGGTAGGCAAGCCGAAGGATCGCACGATCCACTGGCGGCTGACGGTGGCTTGGCCAATCTGGTGACAACGCGGTGATCGCGGCGTCGGCAGCCTTGCGAGTATGAAAGGCTTCCAAGGCCAGCTGGGCGGCAAGCAGGCGGGCGTGGTCATCGGGGTCGAATTCAGCGTCGAGCTGCTCGGCGAGATTGGCCGCATCGGGGACCTGCGGCGTGGCGCGGGTGGTGGTCATGTCAAGCTGATACAACGCCTGCATGGCCAGCCGACGCACGACCCGCCGGGCCTGTTTGTGGTCTGCGTTCGTCGGTAGTGACTGCGTCAACTCAGGGGCGATATCAGGATCCTCCGAAGGGTCGGCGTCACTTGCTTGAGCAGGAAAATCGGGACGTTGATTGTCGTGCGATGCGGGCGGAGTCGGCTGGTCAGCTGGGTTTGGGCTGTCACCTGATGCATCGACGTGCGGCGTGCTGGAGCTGGGCGGCGGCGGGTGCGAGAGGTCACGGACTGCCTGAGCCTGTCGATCTCCGGTGGTGTGGGCGTGGCTGGTGGGAGGCGACGGCGGCTGGGGTGTCGAGGATTTAAGCGACCCGGTCAGTCGGAGAAACGGAGCATCACTGGACTCGGACTCACTTGAAGCGTCTTGTGCCTGTTCAGCTTTCGAAGCATCATCGGATTGCGTGAGGGGCACGTCGGAGAGCAGGTTGGCCATTTCCAACGCGGCGAGCATGGCCTGTCGTCCCATGTTGCCATGCTTCCCGCCGGCCCGATGGATGGCCTGCT
This sequence comes from uncultured Phycisphaeraceae bacterium, assembly GCA_963799465.1. GTDB lineage: Bacteria > Planctomycetota > Phycisphaerae > Phycisphaerales > Phycisphaeraceae > JBCCOW01. The sequence goes on from CAWCXG010000001.1 coordinate 504,620, forward strand.
CCAGGTTGTCGCACGTCAGCACGCCAAACGCCACCGGCACGCCGGTGAGCACGGCCGCATCCTTAATGCCTTTGGCAGTCTGCTCGACGACATGGTCGTAATGGTCTGTCTCGCCTCGGATGACACAGCCCAACGTCACGACCGCGTCGTAATCGCCGGTGTCTGCATACCGCCGCGCTGCGACGGGCAGCTCGAACGCCCCGGGGACGCGACTCACCGTGAGAAAGTCTGGATCACCGCCGAGCTGGGAGAACGTTTCGACAGCAGCATCGAGCAGGCGATCGACAATAAAATCGTTGAAACGTGCGGCAACAATCACCAGTCGGTGTTGGCCGGGGACGAGGCTTGAGGGGGTATGCTGCGGCATGAATAAAGCTAATTTGGAATGGCACCCGGAGCGTGGTGACCCCATGGTAGAGGCCCCGGCGGTGCGGGTCACGGGTATGCTCGATTAAGGTGCGGCAGCATAAGCGCCCAGCCCACGATCGGGGGGGTGTCCAGGAAGTCTTGATGATGCAGCGACGCTTCGTGTGGCCTTGGGTGGCGGTGGCACTTTGCCTGGTGACCACGATTGCAGGCAGGGCCTTGGCGCCCAGTGATATTCACGATAAGCATCAGTGGCGGACCATCTCTTACACGGTGGACATGCTTGAGCACGGGCAATGGATCATGCCGCGTGACACGACCGGAACGCTGGCGACCAAGCCGCCGCTGTACAACTGGATCGGCGCCGGGCTGGCGGAGGTTGGGGGCTACAGTGCGTTTGTATTCAAGCTGCCAAGCGTGCTGGGGCTGGTATTGACGGTCATTGCTGCGGGTGGCGTGGGCCTTGAGTTGGGCCGACGTAAACGTGCTTTCGATGGGTCAGCGGGGCAAGGAGAGGGCAGGCCCAGTGAGTCCGCGATGAACGGAGCCGGTGCGGTGCTGGCGGCGGCGACCGCGGCGGTGATGCTGGCCTCGCCGATGACCTTCAAGCTCGCCTACCTCGCGCGGCCGGACATGCTGCTCGTCGCCACCCTCACGCTGGCGTGGTGGTGCGCGGATCGTGTGCTTCGGCCAACGCAGCGGGATAAAGGCACGCGCGAAGTGCGGTGGGCGATGGGGTGGGCGTGGGCGTGGGCGATGGGGTTTTGGATTTCGGTGTCGTTGGCGTTTCTCACCAAGGGGCCTTTGGCGGTGGTGCCGGTGGTCTACGCGGTGCTCGCAGCGGGATGGGTGTACGGCGACTGGCGGCGGGCCTGGCGGTTCAAGTGGCCGGTGGGCCTGGCGGTGATGTTGGTGATGTGCGGGGCGTGGGTGATTCCTGCCGCGCTACAAGAGCCGGCGTTTTTCACAGACCGATTGCTTGGCAAAGAGATGGGCAACAAGTCGGTCGCCGCCGACCCGATGGGCTTTTTCGGGGCGGCGATCCGGGTCCCCGCCTACTTCGTGTCCAGAGGCTTGCCGTGGACCGTGCTCTCACTGCTCGGCGTGCTGCACTTTGCCCTCCATGCGCCCCGGCCTTGGTCTCGCAAACTCCAGCACCCGCTCGGCTCGCCCGTGCTCTACCTCGCGTTGATCCTCAGCTCGTTTCTACTCATGACCGAGCAGCGCGGCGACCGCCTCGCGCCGACCTACCCCGCAGCCTCCGCCCTGGCAGCGTATCTCTTACTCGTAGGCTGGAAACGCTACGGCGTCAAAACATGGCATCTGCACACCGCATCGCTGGTCACCGTGCTGGCCCTGACATGCGTGTATCAATGGTTGATGCCCCAGGCCAAATCACGGCACGGCGAGAACATCATCGCTTTTGCTCGCGAAGTCAAGCAAATCGTCGGCCGAGATGCCGTACGATTTGAAGACACTGGATCCACACCCTTACAACCATTACTCGGCCGAAATGATGCCGGTGAAACCTTGCCGGAGTCGCACGCCCGATGGATTATTCGCCCAAGCGAAACGGTTCATCTCGACGCTCCTGTACCGCGTTTGATTTCTTTAGAAGTCGCGGAGGTCTATCACCCCGGCCCGCGACCCGGGCGGTTCGTGTTGCTTGGACCGTTTAGCCAGGACTAACCTCAAACGCACCGTCACGCAGGCGCGGGGACGGGGTGCTGAGCCATCGCAGCATCTGCAACGGGTTGCGCTTCAGTAGCCGATAGGGCTTCGGGTTGCTCGAGCGGCTCATCGGCCACGACCCGGTGACGTTGCAAAAGCACGATGTTGCGGAAGTACACAAACCAGCCCGTGCTTTGACCGAGCACGCCGACAAGATCACGCCGCCAACCGAAGTACAGCAGCAGCATCGTCGCACCGCCCAGGCTCATATACCAGAAGATCGGCGGCACGGTGGACTTCTTGTTCTTCTCGCTCACAACCCATTGCACGATCATCCGACCGGTGAACAGCACTTGCCCGAGCAGCCCCAAAATCACCCAACTCAGCCCCCAAGGGGAGGTGATATTGAGCAATTTGTACGCCCAGGGCCGGGATGTTTCCTGTCGCAGAACATAATCGGTGAAGGTCTGCGGGTTCATCTTCACGATGCCGCCGTCCCCAGCATCGACTTCGTAATGGTGGGCTCCGCTGGCGTCGAGGATGAGTTCAGCCTTGACCGACCCGTCGGTTCGCACCTTGATGCGATCCGACGCCGCTGCGTCCACCGAGATACTGCATGCGATGAGGCAGCCCATCACAAACAGCCGCACTGATGGCCCGAGGAAAAAGTTTCGTACGCGCATTATCCCTGAGCCTCAACCTGAGGTGCTCGGTACCGCTTAAGCATCCATCGCATCGCCAGGCAGTCAAAAAAGCCAACGAAACCGCGATTCAGGATGCCATACTTTGAGGTCCCACTCACGCGGGGCCGATGGTTGACCGGCAATTCCACAATCGTCGCACCCATCATGCCCGCGTACACCGGCATAAAGCGGTGCATGCCCTTGAACTGCAAGGGAAACTGCTTGGCGATCTCGGACCGAACGACGCGGGTGGAGCAGCCGGTGTCCTTAATCGTGTCCGCAAGAATCAGTTTACGGGCTCCTCGGCCAACGCGGCTGGTGCACTTCTTGACAATCGTATCTTTTCGATTAGCGCGATGGCCTTGTGCGAAGTCGGCATTCTCTTGCTGAAGCTTCGCCAGCATCTTGGGCAGGTCTGCTGGATCGTTCTGCAGGTCTGCATCCAGCGTCGCGATATAGGCACCGCGTGCGTGTTGGATGCCGGTGCCCATGGCCGCTGACTGACCCGATCGGGCAGCATGGCGGATGGGTCGCAGCCACGGGAACTGGGCCTGCAATTCGCTCAATCTCTGCCAGGTCAGATCGTCTGAGCCATCGTCAACCACGATGAGCTCAGCGTCGATGCCGGCGTCACAGACGTGTTCTCGAACTTGTTGTACAAGCGCGTCTACATTGTCCTGCTCATTCAGAGCCGGGACCACAATCGATAGCAAAGGTGGAGTGGGGTTCACAGCGAGCGAACTTTACCACGTACTTTTAGCGAGGCGAATACTCAGTTGGACCAGGCTTGAACACCTAAGGGGCCTCATCAGCGTCGGCCGCCTGCCCCACCTGTAGGATTGGCGAGCTTCGAGAAGTTCTGAAAGCCCACCGGCTGGATTCCATTTCGGTCCGTCTTGTAAACGATCAGGTCACCAGTCTGGGCACCGAGTAAGAACAGGCCTTCGTTGTTGTCTTCGATGGCAGCGGTCAGGGCGACAAAACTTTCGCCTTGAATTACCATGTTCGCCTGCGCGGCGGGTGTCGGGGACTGCACAAGCTGGGTGACGATCATGCCACCGAGAAACGCGGCCGAGGCGATGAGCACGGTGTGGAGGTGGTTGCGGATTTTCATGGTTTAATCTTGTGAAGGGTTGTAAACGTAGGCAAAAACGAAAACATCATGTAGCCGGACGCCTTACCGGCCGCCGCCCTGGAGCCGTTTAATATCAGCCTTCAGGTCGCGGACACCCACGCCTCGAAGCTCATCGCGGGGGCCGTTGAACTGGATCGCAGCGATGTTGCCGTTGTCCTGATCGATAATGTAGATGACATCTTCATCACCCTGTCGAATGTCCCCGGCCACCATGGTGAAGTTACCACCGCCGCCGAACTGAGCGCGGGCCTGGGCAGGTTGCTGTTGGTCGTGCCACACCAGAGCAAGGGCGGCGAGTAGCACCACATTTAAGGTCACAAGCAAAGAGAGCGTGGGTCGATTCATGATGATTTCCGGTGAGAAAATAAAGATCAGATGACGAACAAGCGACGTTGGGTTATCCGTTCTACGACGAATGTGCGGGCTGGGGTCTAGTCCTGATGGCCACGTTTAGAACTCATGAAGCTGCCGACCATCACGCACACGGCGAGAAACATCGCAGCCGCCATGCCGATCCATGACGAGCCAGCATCCAACTTGCCAAGATCGACGACATCCTGGGCGGAAGCAGTCGCGGTGAATCCTGCGACGGCGAGAACGCAAAACCCAGACAAAGCACGAGGCAGGAGATAACTGAGCATGGTGTCATCATAACGTCCAACGCTGAGAAGGCAGCGTATTTGCGACAGGCGTAGGATGCAGCGATGGCACCCTGGGTCTGGATCGGCATCGCGTATCTATGTGGGTCAGTTCCGTTCGCACTGCTTTTGGGCCTGGCGCGTGGCGTGGACATCCGCGAGCACGGGTCTGGAAACCCCGGGGCCACTAATCTGGGACGAACCTGCGGAAAGGCGATGGGCCTGCTGTGCTTTGTTTTGGATATGGGCAAGGGGTTGGCTCCGACCCTGGCGTTTGGCCTGAGCCGAGGGTTGATCTCGACCGAGCCTTCAGCGGTCGAGGCCGGGTGGTGGATTGCGGTGGCGGTCGCGGCAGTGATTGGACATGTGTTTCCGGTGTGGTTGAAGTTTCGCGGCGGGAAGGGTGTGGCCACGAGCGCGGGCGTGCTCCTGGGGGTCTGGCCGGTGTTAACGCTGGCCGGGCTTGGCGGATTTGTGGTGTGGCTCACGGTGACCAAGGTGACCGGGATGGTGGCGCTGGGCAGCATCGCAGCCGCGGTGTCGCTGCCACTGTGGGCGCTGGGCATTGGTATCGCGTGGGGCTTGCCTTGGGAAACCATCGGGGTCTTCGTCGCGGCGACGCTGGTCATGGCGGTGCTGGTGGTGGTTCGCCATCGAAGCAATATCGCCCGGCTGCGAGAGGGCACCGAAGACGCCGCAGACTGGACCGGGCGAAACGCCACACCCGCCGACGCAGACCACGCTCCGCTTCCCTGACGCCCACCGCTTCAGGACCTCCGCACGCTGGGGCGGGCGGTCGTACCATGCAGGCTTTGACTTCCCTTAGAGAACCCATCCATGACTCCCGCCAAGCCTGTCGTCGTGGTCGTCCGCGATGGCTGGGGCCGAAACCCCAACGCCAGCCACGACCCGTTTAACGCCATTAAACTTGCCCAGACGCCCCGGTGTGATGCCCTGCTCGACCGCTACCCGCACACGCTGATCCACACCTGCTGCCGCCACGTCGGCCTCCCCGACGACACGATGGGCAACAGCGAAGTCGGCCATCAGAACATCGGGGCCGGCCGCGTGGTCCACCAGGAGTCGGTCCGCATCTCGCTGGCCATTGAAGACGGCTCGTTCTTTGAGAAGCACGAACTCGTCGACCCCATCGAAAACGCCACGCGCCACGGCCATAAAATCCACCTCATCGGCATCGCTTCCGACGCCGGTGTCCACGGCCTGCTCGAACATCTCTACGCCTGTCTCGAACTTTGCAAAAAGCGAAAAGTCGAGCCCGACTGCGTCTGCGTTCATCTGCTCACCGACGGCCGAGACACCGGGCCCTTCACCGGCGCCGCGTTTGTCCAACAGGTGGAAGACAAACTGCAAAAGCTCGGCGTCGGTCGCATTGTCTCGCTCTCGGGTCGTTACTACGCCATGGACCGCGACAACCGCTGGGAACGCGTCCGCCTGGCCTATGACATGCTTACCGGCCGACCCCCGGCCCAAGGCTCGACTCCCAACTTCCTCACCACCCAGGAAGCCATCAAAGACTATTACGAATCACCCACCAACGACTCCCAGACCGGCGATGAATTCATCACGCCTCGCACCATCGGCGATGACCCCGCGTCCACACGCATCACCGACGGCGACACCGTCATCTTCTACAACTACCGCGGCGACCGACCCCGTGAACTGACCCGGGCTTTCATGCAGCCTGACTTCTACGGCAACGTCCCGCCTTCACCCGACTCAGGCGAAAAAGGTTTCGAGCGTGAGCCCGTCGATCTGAAGTATGTCTGCATGACCGCGTACGACGAAAAGTTCCGCGAGTTCCCGAGCGTCACGATTGCCTTTTCCAAGCCGCCGAAGATGCAGGACATCGCCGGGCCTTATCTCGCTCAGCACGGCAAGACGCAGCTCCGCGTCGCTGAATCGGAGAAGTTCCCGCACGTCACGTTCTTCTTTGATGACTATCAGGACGCGGCGATCGAAGGCAAGACACAGGTCGAAGCCGCGTCGCCGCAGGTTGCCACCTATGACCTGCAACCCGAAATGTCCGCTGACAAGGTCAAGCAGATCGTCCTGGACCATCTCCACAGCGATGCCATGCCCGACTTCGTGCTCGTCAATTTTGCCAACGGCGATATGGTCGGCCACACCGGCAAACTCGATGCGGCCATCAAAGCGGTGCAGACGGTGGATCAATGCGTCGGCGAACTGGTTGACGCTGTACTCGCGTTGGGCGGCAAGCTCATCGTCACCGCCGATCACGGCAACGCCGAGCAGATGTTCGATCCCAAGACCAAGGCACCCCACACCGCGCACACGCTCTACGACGTGGAATGCATCGTGGTCGATTCGGAACTAACGACTGAATCTGAGCTGCGAAGCGCAGGCTCGTTGTGCGACGTGATGCCCACCGCGCTCAAGCTCATGGGCATGCCTCAACCCGAAGCAATGACCGGCCGATCGCTGTTGATCTGATCTCTGTCACGACCTGCAAGCTGCTCCTGAGCAACATCATGACGGCGGCGATTCTGGTTTTTCTGGCTCTGCAGCTCGTGCCCATTATGGTGTGGGGCATTGCGGTGGTCACCATCCGGGCTGCTGACCTTGCCTTGCCGAACGTTGCCCATTGGGTACGCGAGCCATCGTTACCTGCCCAGGGGCTACCGCTGCTCTCGATTGTGATTCCCGTCTATAACGAAGCCGCGAGGCTTCCTGCGCTGCTCCCCAGACTGCGGGCGCAGACCTACGAGACTTTGGAAATCATTTTCGCGCTTGATCGCTGCACTGACCGCAGCGCTGAGATCGTGGCGGAGCATGCCGCGCAGGATCCCCGGGTGCGAAGCGTCGTGCTGCATGAATCGCGCGAAGACTGGATGGCCAAGTGTCCGCCCATGGATGCGGGTGCCGCGGCGAGTCAGGGCGAGTTCATCATGTTTATGGATGCGGACGTCCTGCCTGAACCTGCCCTTGCCTCGGCTGCGATCGCGCTGGCTCAGGAACGCACACTCGACTTGCTGAGCATCATGCCTCAACTGCGATCCCGCCGATTCTTTGAGCTGTTACTGCAGCCCGTCGCGACGATGCAGATGCTGTACATCTTCCCGCCGTACAAGGTCAATCGCGAACCCCGCGAGCTGGCCAAGCCCTTCGCGGTGGGGCCATTCATGATGATTCGTCGCAGGGCCTATGACGCGGCGGGACTGATGCGCAGCGTGAAGGACAGTTACCAGGATGACCTGGCCATCGCCCGAGCGGTGCACAGCGCGGGCGGACGGGTCGGCCTCGCACGTCCTGGCGGACTGCTGGGGGCGGCAATGTATGAGTCCACGAAAGATTTCTGGATCGGATGGAAGCGCATTTTCACCGGGCTCCTGGGCTTTCGCCCCAAACGCATGCGACGCCACGCGAACCGACTGCTCGCCTTTGGGTTCACACTCATCGCCGCGCAAGTAGGCGGGCTGGCGGTGGGACTCACCGCCCTGCTCACCGGCCATCTCTCATGGGGTATCGCGCTGCTCATCGCCACCGCTTCGGGGCTGCTGCTCCAGTTCGCCGCCACCGGCCGATATCACCGACGCGGCGGAGGCACCCCCCTTCTGGCACTGCTCTTCCCCTTGGGCGCGATCGCCATCGGCATCCTCATCCGCAATGCCGCTCGCAATCTGACGGACCGTAAACCCGTCCGCTACGGCGGAAGAGACTACGTCATCGACCCACGCTGAAAATACGCCACCCGCAACGCGGCGGTTGCATCACGCCTCGCCCGGCGTGTTACCCGTTGCATTCTCGCCCAGGTCATTTTCCGCCAGCAGCGAAAACATCCGCTTACGTAAAATCTGACCAGCCAGCGTCAGGTCGTCGCAGTTCACCGCGACCACCGGCAACCCGCGCGGCCGAACCAGCAACGGGTACGCATAAAACAAATTGAGCTCCGCTTCCAGCAGTGTCTCCAGCATCGACGACATCGTCTCGTCGTCGTCAAGCTCCACGCAGATCACGTCCGCTTCGCTAAACGGGTAGTCGCAGTTGTGCAGCAAACGCCGGGCGAGTTCAGCGCGAGAGGTCAACACCCGTACCACCGCGTGACCCGTCGAGTCCAGGATACTCATCCCCGCGAGCGTCACCGCCTGACGCTGATCGAAGATCTCGAGCAAGCTCAGCAGCCGGCCCACCCGGTTATCCAGAAACACGCTGAACTGAACCACGCGAGGCGGCTCGAACTTCTGACTGATCGACATCGGCATCGAGGCTCTGGACATGGTCGTGCGGTCTCCTGAAAATGGTCAACAGTCCCACACGTGCTCAACCAGCGCGCCGGCTGGTCTCAGCCATCTCAGCCTGGTACCACGCCACCGTCGCCTGCAAGCCACGCGCGAACTCCACCACCGGGGTGTACCCAAGCGCCGCTTGAATCGCATCCAACGCGGCCAGTGAATGCTTCACATCCCCCGCCCTTTCAGAATGATACTCCGGCTTCAACCCCGGCACGCCCATCAGCACCGCCATCTGACGCGCCAGCTCGTTCACCGACACCCGGCGTCCGCACGCTACGTTCAGCACCGCCCCGCTAAGCGGCGTATCGCTCAGCCCCGCGAGAAGGTTGGCCTGTACCGCATTATCGACAAACGTAAAGTCCCGGCTTTGCTCGCCGTCGCCATAAATCACCGGCGAAACCCCTGCCCCAAGCGCCTTGGCAAACGCTGCGATCACCGCTGCGTACGCAGAATTGGCATTCTGCCGAGGCCCGAAAATGTTGAAGTACCGCAGGCTGCACGTGTCCAGCCCATAGCTACCCGCCCATGCCCGAAGCAGCGCCTCGCCCGCCACCTTGGTCGCCGCGTAAGGGCTCTTGGGCCGCACCGGCATTGTCTCGACCTTGGGCAACGTCTCGCTGTCGCCGTACGCCGAGCTGCTGGCGGCAAACATCACCCGACGCACGCCTGCAGCTCGCGCCGCTTCCAGCACCGCGAACGTTCCGCTGGTATTCACATCCTGAAACTTGCCCGGCTCCGCCACGCTCCGAGGCACACTCCCCAGTGCCGCCTGATGAAACACCAGCGAGCAACCGTCGATCGCTTCACGCAGCACCGCGTGATCGAGGATCGATCCTTTCATAAACGCAAGTCGGCCCGTCCCCACAAACGCGCCAGCCGTCTCTCCCGCCGCTCGAACATTCGCCTCGCTACCCCCCGAAAGATCGTCCAACACCACCACCTCGGCGCCCAGCGTAACCAGCGCTTCCACCAGATGCGATCCAATAAACCCCGCCCCGCCGGTCACCAGACACCGCTTGCCGTCATACCGCTCGCCAAAACCGTCACGCCAATCTGTCAAAGCCATGTTCGCTTCATCGTCCACAGGTGTCATGTCCCTTCAACCCTTGGTTTCGAAAACCTTTGCAACCACCCGGCCCGCCGCAAAAACGGACCCGAGTCGCACACGAACCGCCTGTCACCCCCGTGACCTAATACCGCGGAACGCTCGCATCAATTCCCCGGCTCCACACATCAATCCCGCCCGCCATCGACTTCGCCACCACCCCCTGCTCGCGCAGCCACGTCGCCACCTGCAAACTTCGCCCGCCGTGATGGCAATGCACCACCAATGTCCCCTTTTCCGCCAAATCCTCAACCTCCCCCAACCGAGACGCGATTGCCGACATCGGAATCAGCACGCTTCCCTCAATATGCGTCGTCGCATACTCCTCCGCCTCCCGCACGTCAATCAGCGACACCGTGCCCGCTGCCAGCCCGTCCCGCACCTCCACCGGCGTCACCTCCCACTGGGGCTGAAGCGGGTAGTTCGCGGCCAGCCCCCGGTCGTCTAACGCATCATTCGCCATCACCGCATCCTAGACGGCTTACCCCTGCGATGCTGCATCCGCATACGCCAGTCGCAGCCACGCAGCCGTGTCCACCAGACGCTCCGCCCCCGTCAGCCCCGGCGTGTAGTCCTCCACCACCCACACCAGGTCCTCCTTCGCCCGCGCCAAAGCCGCAACCCATTGCCGAATGTCCAGGTCCGAATCATTCAGCCCGCAGAACGTGATCCCACTGTGATTCCAGCCACCGTCGTCCGGCCCAGTTGCCGGCATCCGTCGCGCGCCGCCAACGTGCACATGGTCCAGATAAGCCCGGCCGACCGACACACTCAGCCAGGGATTCACAAAGCCTTCCTTGGCAAAATTGGGCAAGTCATACACAAGCCCCACCCGAGCCGGTTCCAATCCATGCACCAGTCGCGCAGCCAGCCCTGGCGAGCAGGCCGAAGTGCCCGCGTGCATCTCGATCACGATCTTGATGCCATAGTCACCTGCCATTTCGATTTGCCGCTCAAGCCACGCGCGTGCCTTCTCGAAATACGCCTCGTACGCGAAAAGCCCGTCCCGTGGATACGACAAAGGCAGCACCCGCACCCGCCCCGCCCCACCCGCCGCCGCACCCGCCAGATCCAGCGAAAAGCCCTTCTCGTCCACCGTCTCAGTACCCCGTGGCACCGTGCAGAAAGGCTCAATGCCCGCATCGCGCAACCGCCCCGCCAACTCCGCTCCCCGCTCCACGAGTCCCTGCGGCGTGAGGTCAAACTTGTGTGCCCCCCAATTGCTCCAAGGCTCACCCCGCTGTCCCGCGCCCACCACCCGTGGCCGATACACATAGTGACGCACGCCCTGGGCAACGCATAAATCCACCTGCTCCTCAAACGTCAGCTCCGGCAGCATCACCGCCGTCACCCCCACCTGAGGCCATGGTCCACCGTCACCCGACGTGGTTGCGTGATTCATGCCGCTGAGTCCGTCGAGTCCTGCGCCGGGTCGTGCATCATGTCTGACAGCGACCGTGCAACCGCGAGTTTGTCTTCCGGATCGCGCGTTGCCGGGGAAATCACCCGCACCGGCTCAACCGGCTCATCAGTAGCCGCATCAGATCTCACGATCTCCACCACGCTCTGCCCGTCCAGGTTCGCCACATACAGTTCCCCGTCCGCCTTGCGGATCACCAGCCGATCCAGCCATAAGCGGTCGTCCTTGCTGTGCGCAAACCACGAACCGGTCTTACGTTGCTCGTGGCGGACCACCACGCCCTCCACGACGCTCGACAACGGCCGAAGCTGGCGGGCAACCTGTTTGACCACACGAACCCGTGTCCCCGGGCGAAGCTGATCCTGTTCCGGTGCGTCATTCATCACAGCAGTTTACAGCCCGCATCGCACCCCGCACATCGCCGAGCCTGCGCGTTACACTCTCGCTCTTCCCCGCCGACGCGCTCCGGAGAGGTGTCCGAGTGGCTGAAGGAGCCGCATTCGAAATGCGGTGTAGGTAACCCCTACCGTGGGTTCGAATCCCACCCTCTCCGCTTACCAGTCAAGCTATTGCAATACTTTGATTCTGCGTCTCAAAGGACTTTGCACTCACGAATCAGGGCATTCACTCAGAAATGCGTACTCCCGATACGGCTTCCCGTGAGCACTACGCAAACACAGCGATCCGCCGGGCCGAAGCCCACCCCTACGATCCCCAAGCGACAAATTCCGCCCACACCAGCGAACCTGCGGACTGTGCCTTGGGCTCAAGTTCGACGATGTTGATGTCGTCCTTCGCAGCGTCGGTAACGTCAAACGCCAACACATCCGCCACCACGCCAGGTCGGCGAACGTCGCTGGGCTCTGATGAAGCGTCCAGCCGGGAACCGTTCAACCAGACGACTGGAGCCTCATCCCCCTGCTCAGCGTCAAACCCGAGTTCGAGTGTGAACGAAGCGGTGGCCGGCCGATCGCCGAGCGCGATGCGTAACACGATAATGTCACCGTGCCGATCAAAGCTCCACGAGCCTGCGGGCTTTTGTAATGGCACCGGCAGCACCGACCGATCCCCCGATCCAGGACTCACCACCTGCGGATAGCTCACCGGATGCCTTCGGCGTACGTGACGCAGTTTGTCGACATCCCCAGCATCGTTAAGCATCCGAGACATAAGGCCAGGATCTCGCTTGGAAAATCCGTCCGTCGGCGACATGCGATAGCACTCATTGAAGAGATAGATCCCATCAGCGCCTCGGCGCAGCGCCGACGCTGCCGAGCCCATCAGCATCGCGTGATCCACGAAGCATTCACTGATTCCCACTTCGGGATAAGGCCGAATGATCGACTCGGGCTGGCACAGCAACTTGACGTCATCACCCAGTATCGTCCGCCACATCCGCACAGGCCACTCGTACTCTGCCTGCTGAAAAAAGGGCGCTAAAGCCACCTGGTCCACCAGGCCTTCTTTGGCCCAGGTGATGACGTCATATCCATAATCCAAACAGGCCTGCGGCTCGGTCGGCAGCCTTACACCCAACTGCACCGCTCGGCCTTGCCGCTGCGCGGCGCTCTGGGTCAGCCGCTTGGCTTCACGCATGAAGTCGGTCAACGCGGCCGCTCCCTGATGCTCGTGCCCAGGCTTGAAGTGCCTGACCCATCGCGACCAGTCCAGCTCAATCCCGTCAAAGTCGTACCGCTCACAGACCTCCCGAAGCAAGGCCAGGTGATGCTCCACCACCTCAGGCTGACCGTAGTCAAATGCGCTTTCAAACCAGTCCCCGTCACGCGCCGGACACCGCCGCAGGTCAGGCCGAGTCTTCCAAAGCGTGCTGTGCCAGAACGATTGCTCATCATCGTTGTGGTGGCAGTCGTTCATCCGCATGGACAGCCAGGCCTCAGCCCCCCTTTGGCGACACTGGTCGAGCCAGACCGCAGGATGATCCACACCACGCTCTTTGAGAAGCCAAAGGTTGTGGACCCAGTACCGCCCTCTCTGGTCAGGCTCCATCGAGCGGACTTTGGGCGGTAGCGACGCCAGGAGGGGCTGGTCGTCGGGTCCATCGGGGTCGTATCCGTGATACAACGGCTCCCAGGCCGCACTGTCAAACAAGGCCCGCTTCACATTGATGCAAAGCAGCAAACCCGCCACGTTCGTCCCATCGGTATACCGGTCGACGAGATGACGCACTCCCTGCTCAGTCATGGAAGCGGACGGATGCTGATCGTAAAAATGGGCATTGTCTTCATTGACCCACACACTGCGAAGTGACCGACCGACTCGCGTGCCAGGGGGCGCCTGCAGAAAACCCAACTCAGTTGCTGTACTTTTCATGTTCAAGTCACGCTACCGACAATCACGAGATTGTCCAAATCACCGATGCCATTGCTGATGCTGGTGTTTCCGCCGTGGAAAACTATGCGGAACGCAACGCTGGCCACCCCCTGCAGTGCACTCACCGAACCAAGGGCCGAATTGCTCTTGGTGCTAAACGCTGACTGCGAAGGCACCGTGGTGTTGTCAATCAACGTGATGAACGTGTTTCCGCCGTCAACGCTGGCGTAAACCGTCAGCCGATCCGGCGAGTTCCCGCCCCGGCGGGTTCCCAAACTGATCGCGTCAAGACTCAGGCTCTTACCCGCGTCGGCATCAATCGAAAAACCCACATACTGGCCGTTGTCCCGTTTGGCGGCGGCACCGTTGGGACTGTTGTCGGTCGTGTTCACGCGTAGGCGACCCGCCACCGCGGTGGCTGACACGTTGTAGCCCGAGCCGCCGCCGGACGCGAGGTTGGAGGTGGCTGCCGAGGCGATGGTGTCGGATGATGCCAGTGAGCCGGAGCCAAAGGTGAAGGCTGCGAGGTCGCCGGTCTCGGTGGAGGACCCGCCGGGGTTGAGCGTGCCACTGACGACGATCGCGTCAAGGTCGTCGCGGCCGTTGGAGATGCCGGTGCTGCCGCCGTGGAAGACGACGCGGAACTCGACGCTGCTGGCGCCTTGCAATGCCGCGACTCCCGAAAGATCGGCGGTGCGTGTATCGAAGGCGGACTTGGAGTTGACGGTTGCGGAATTGAGTACGTTGACGAAACTGGCCCCGTCGTCGGCGGTGGCGTAGACGGTGACCCGGTCGGGCGAGCTTCCCTCACGCCGGGTGCCGAAGCTCAGCTGAGCAAGGTCGAGCGTGCCGCCGGCGTCGGCGTCCACGGTGAAGCTGACGTACTGGCCGTTATCTCGTTTGGCAGAGGCGGAGTTGGGATTGTTGTCGGTGGTAGTGACACGCAGTCGGCCTGACACCGCGGTGGCCGACAGGCTGTAGCCCGAGCCGCCGCCGGAGGCCACAGCCGAGGCGGTCGAGCCGTCAATCGCATCACTCGACGCGACCGACCCGGACGGGAAGTTGTACACCGCGAGATCGCCGGTGACGCTGCCGCCACCGCCGCCTGTTTCTTCAAACAACGCGATATTGCTGAATTTCACATTCGCCGAGCCCAGACCCGCATCATCATCCGCGATGAACCCCAGCTTGTTCACGACGCCGGTAAAAAAGTCGCCAACGTTCACCGTGTAAGTCGCATCACCTGAACTCTCGACGTAACTCGGGCTTAAGTTCCAGCCCCACGCCTGATGGTTGCTGCCTCCAACCGTGCTGCCGCCCGCCAGGAACGCCCGGCGACCTGACGTCGGGTTGGAATCATTATCCAACGCAATACCCACGATCTCGCCCACATCAGTTGCGTTCACCGTGAACTCAAGCACCGTGTCCGATGTCACGGTGTAATTCAGATCGGTTGATTTCCAGGCATTCCCAGTCAGCCGTATCGCGGCCCCACCATCTTCAATCGTAAACGCCGTGTTGTCACCCCCCTGACCATCCTGCACGGTCCCGTACGACACAGGCGTGGAAAGTGCAGTAGACACACCATTCACATCAATGCTCAAATCATTCGTCTCATACCCGATGTACAACGGCACCAGCGCCTGGTTTCCACGCTTCAATGCTTCGCTGTGCGTAAAGTCAAGCGTCACGCCATCGCGCGTTTCGCGCACCAGAATGGGGAATGTCAGAAAATTGGTCTGGAAGTTGCCCGAGAAGCGAGAGTCGATGGACTCGATCAACACCGTCCCCGAGGCCACCGTGCTCAACGGGTAGAAAAAGCCACCCAGGATCTCAGTGGTGCCGCCATTGATCGTGCGAATGGCCCGGGTCTGGCCCTCGGTCTTCAGGCCGTGAGCCCAGAAGGTTCCGCCGTCATTGACGATGTAAGGGCCGTCGCCGAACTCCGTGTTGAGTTGACGGGCAAATACGCGCTGCGGGTGGGCGACGTGCAAATCAGGCAAGCCGTTGGTTTGGCCGTCATTGACGATGGCATCCTCAAAGAACATGTCGCCGGTGCCGCTGGCGGTGTTGATGTAACCGCCGGTGATGTCAACGTGCCGCATGGCGAACGTGCCCGCGCCGTTGTGCTGCACCTGGCCGTTGACCCAGAAATGTTCCATCACCGTGGTTTGGCCAGCCGACCCTTCATAACTCACCGTCGGCTGACCCGAGGGGAAGCCGCTACCCCGGCCCAGCGAAGAATGCCCCCCGATGATCAGCTTCACGTTGCCACGAATTTTCAACGTCTGACTCAGGCTGTAAGACCCGTTGGGCAAATAAACCACCGATTTGCCAGAATCAATCGCAGCCTGGATCCCTGCATAATCGTCACCCCCGCCGCTTGTACTGGCTCCGTAGTCGGTGACATTCGCCCAATCCGCCGGATCACCCGAATGGAAACGAGGCGTGTCC
Source organism: uncultured Phycisphaeraceae bacterium (assembly GCA_963799465.1). Lineage (GTDB taxonomy): Bacteria > Planctomycetota > Phycisphaerae > Phycisphaerales > Phycisphaeraceae > JBCCOW01. The sequence continues at coordinate 520,694 of CAWCXG010000001.1, forward strand.
GGGGCATCCAAATCCAATGAGGTCGCAGCACTCGCAAACTCGGTCTTCGGCGTGTTGGAAGTCCACTCATCGACGGCCGAAGTTGATCCAGACATCGCCAAATCGTTGTTCGCACTTGACGTGTCATTGACAAACGTGCCATAACCCCCTGCAGTCGTATCGTTCAGAAAAACCTTCGCACCATTAGAAACGATGGCCGACGCTCCCGAGCTGCCACCGGTGAGCGATGACTCGGTGATGCTCTGGGCACGACTGCCATTCAACCGGACCGCGGTCACATCATTAATGCTGGTCAGCCCGCGTATATGCAGGGGATTGCTGTCGGTATAGATCCCGTTGATCCGCTGATCCTTCACCGTGACATTCTCGATATTCATGCCGTACTGAGCGTGAAAGCGCGCGGATGCCGTAGTCAAAGCCTTCGATCGTGACGTCGTTAATCAAGCCCGGCCCGGGGGTCGCTCGACTCAGTTCAATGCCCGACACCCCCGCATCATTCGGATCAGAGGTCCGAATCGTCACATCTTCAATCGCACCCCGGTTGTGAACCATGAAGTCGATGCCGATCGCACCACTGTTACCAGACCCCACATCGATTGTGAGGTTGGAAATCGTGTGGCGAAATGCTTGGTTCCCGCCGCCACTGCTATTGGTGGGGTTTTCTGACCCGGTGATGAGCACTGCTTTAGGCGAGGAGGCACTGGTAAACCCCGCCGCATTGTCCGCCAAACGCAGCACGGTGGTCGCTTCATTCTGCCCTCGCAGCAGAAAACCAGCCAACCAGCCATCGGAAAAACTCAAGTTCGACCCCTTCGCCTCGAGTTGGTCACTGATGTCGTAAACCCCTTCAGGCAGGTAGATCATCGTCGGAGCCGAATAACGCGAAGGTGCATTGTCCAACGCAAAGGTGATCGCCGCCTGAATCGCAGCCGTGTCGTCCAGTCCGTCGTTTACCACCGCACCAAACGCGCTGTCGGTGACATCGACGTACCCAATGTCAGATGGCAGAAATCCGTCGCCGCTCAGCAAAAGCCTGGGCTCAAGTGCCTCAAGCAGGTTCGCCGTCGGGTGCGAGTTGATCAGCGGACGATTCGTGGAGGAGAACAGACGACCTAAAAGCTGGGGCATGGACATGAGAACTCGCAAAAAAGGGGGACAAAGAGGCGTGAGATTCGATATGAGAGCTGATTCGAAATCTACTTTAAAGCGCTTGCATGTCGGTTGCAAGCGCTGTAATATTCATTTCAATGGCTGTGACCCTTCAAAACATCGCTGATCGTGTGGGCGTCTCGGCTCCGACGGTCAGCCAGATCCTCAGCCCCACCAGCGTCAGGGCTCAGCTGTTCTCTGAAGACACCCGAAAACGCGTCCGAAAAGCTGCACAAGACCTGGGTTACCGAGCCAACGCTGCGGCTCGCTCCACCGCCACGGGCCGATTCGGCGCCGTCACCCTCCTGCTCAGCCAGCACGGCAACCGCAGTCAGCTGCCAGCCCGCCTGCTCGACGGGATCGACGAAGCGTTGGCCGCTGCGGATCTGCACCTGATGGTCGCCCGGCTCCCCGACGACAAACTCACCGACCCCGGCGAAATGCCCAAGCTGCTACGCCAGCTCACCAGCGACGGGCTGCTCATCAACTACAACGCCCACATCCCCCAGCGGATGATCGATCTCATCGACAAATATCGCCTGCCGAGCGTCTGGATCAACTCCAAACAATCGCAGAACTGCGTCTATCCCAATGACGAATTGGCAGGCTATGACGCTACACGTTCGATGATTGATGCTGGACATCAGCGCGTGGCGTTTGCCGATTACACCTACGGCCCATCACCGGAACGTTGTCACTACAGCAGCCCGGACCGCCGGGCAGGGTATCGCCGGGCCATGGCCGAAGCCGGCTTGCAACCACGCCTGATCTGTAGTGAAGGCAACATTCCACAAGATCAACGGCCTGCGTTCACGCGTAGCTGGCTGGACGTTGCAGACAAGCCAACTGCGGTGGTTTGCTACACCAAGCATGAGTGCGATCCCATTCACTTCACCGCGAGCCAGATGGGGATCAGTATTCCCCGTGAACTCTGCCTCATCGCGACCCACGACGAGCCGATCCGCTACTTCGATCTGAAAATCCCCACTGCGGTTCTTCCTGAGAACCGAATCGGGCATGAAGCGGTCACGATGTTGATCCGCCAGATTCAAAATAGTCGCGAATCCGCGCAATCGATCCCTGTTCCTTTGTCGATGACTCACATCGACTGCGTAGCGCCGCCAGTCGCCGACTGAGGCCTTTTTATCCTTTCACACTCACGTGAATCACTTCCAAATTGGAGACTTTGAGATGAGAATGCAACGAACCAGTTCAGCACTGCTGTGCACCACCTTTGCCGCAACTTCTTTGGCTTTTACCACCACCAGCGAAGCTGCCGTAATCGCGCTCTATGATTTTAACGATTCTGGGAATCGCACCGTATCGAGCGATACTGAGGCAAACTCTCAGGCACAAAACATCGCGTTCGGTGGTGCCACTGGTGAGTCCATCGTTTATAATGGGTCTAATCAGTTGCTTTACAGCAATAGTGATTACTTTGGTGGTACTTCGGCGGCAAATCGTGACGATGCCTTGGCTGCTGGGCAGTATGTTGGGTTTGTCGTTGATGCCGATTCGGGATTTACTCTTGACCTCGACGCGATACAGTTTGATTACAATCGTGGTAACTCAGCCCCGCGCCGGGTGGCAGTTTATGGCGCCACAAACGGATCCTCATCCTTTAGCTTCTTAGGCCAGGCTTCAACCAGCAACGCTAGCGCCCTGCAAGATTATTCGATCGACTTATCCTCCAACGCAACTTTTCAAGGGCTCTCCTCGGTTGAATTTAGAATTGTACCTTTCGAAGACAATACCAGCCGTGCTGCACTGAGACTTGACAATATTGAAATTATCGGCGACGTAACTCCCATCCCGGAACCCGCATCGCTGGTGTTGCTCGCAGCAGGCGGCGCCTTGCTGGTTTCACGACGTCGTTAATTGATGATCTGAACCTCTCGGGGAAGCCCGAGAGGTTTATTTATTGGTATTAATGCCGGAAAAATTTAGGCTGCAAGGCTGAATCGATTCATACTCAAAGGACGATCTATGACTCACCGCAAAGGACATCGCGGCTTCACACTTATCGAGCTTCTTGTGGTGATCAGTATTATCGCATTGCTCCTGGCGTTATTGTTGCCGGTACTGACTGAGGCTCGCAATGCCGCCAAGGCAAGCCTGTGCCTGTCGAACTCGCGCCAAATCGCTTTGGTTCAGTTTCTCTACGCCAATGACAATGACAACACGCTTCGGCCTGGCGGAGGCATGAGCGGTGGATTTCAAGGCGACTGGTTTTGGGCGTTCTCCGACGCGAAGCGAAATGGGTCGCAAAGTCTTGGATACGTTGCGGGATCCAGTAGTTTTCCTGCATTATACGCCTGTCCTATGAGCGAACTTGCTACCACTAAGATTGGGAGCGGATGGAATAATCGAAACAGTGGTGACGAAAATATCAACTTCCGTTACTGGTCAAGCTATACATTTCCTGCCCGAGCTACCGGAAACAAGCAAGGTCCTTCGGGTACACATTTTTGGAAGACTTTAGACAACATGCCTCTTGAGCGTGTGCTCGTCATCGAAAAGATCAGTGGTAAGCCCGCATCGCCGCATACGTTCTACGAAGGACAAATGATGATCAGTCCTTATTCGCTTTCTGGAGGCAAGCCCCAAACCAAGTACCTTGACTCAGGTTTTCTGGAATTCCGACACGGCGGCGGACAATCCACGAACGGGTCTTTCGTCGACGGCAGCAGCAGTGCGATCACGAAGCTTTCCGTCACGCGAAGCATGGCCGACAACTTCACAAACGACCTCTGGGTCGACGACGTCTCATATTAACAATCTTCGCGACTGCCTTTCCCAGCAAGTCCCACGTATATTAAAACTTGAATCGCTCGAGTCACATAATACGTCACAAGGCCTGATTCTTCGCTGGGTTACGTGATTACTCGTAATTTCAACTGAAAACAGGCATCCAAGACGCCGGTACGAAGATTTGCCGTTCTGGCGAGAGCGGCGAGGCCAACGGTGGTGTTAAATCCGAGGGGTCGGGCGGGGCGAGCGTCTGAGAGTTCTCGGCTGAGAGGGGTCGGTGATTCTCCGATCCGTTAACAGCTCGGCTGGCACGAGAGGGAAGCGGGTGTGGTGAGTCGTGGCGCTAGCCGGGGTAGCGTGGCGGGGTCGGATACGGCCCGATTCGCGAAAAATAAAACCGACACGCTTTCGCGGCGGTGGTGGAAGCGCCCTGCTCGACAAGATGTATGCCCAGGTGCAACTTGAAGCCCACGCGATGAAGCAAGCGTTGAAAAAAACGATTGCGGGTCGCTGGATTTATAAGCGACATCTTAGCGGACGGGTGATCCTACCGCCCTGGGAGACGCTGGGCGTGATCGACGACTGCAGCCGCGAGGTGCTGGCTTTGTTGAAAGTTGCCTCAGGCTGGGCGTGACTGATCATGCGCGAGCGCCGCTTTCTACCAGGGCGAGACTGTCGGCCGCGTCACGCAAAGAGACTCGGTCTGCCTGTATGCCTTGGCGGACGCAGTTGGTGAAGTAAGCCAACTCATGTGCGTAACCCATTTGGCCTGCGCCGGGAAGATCAACTTCGGTGGTTGTGTTTTGCTGGTACAAGTGGACACTTTGGTCGCCACGTGCGAGGTCGAAGGTGGCGGTGGCGTTCTCGAAATTGATGGTGTATTGCATGGTGAAGGGGAAGCCATGGGCCATGACCCACCCGCCCTCGGCGAAGATCAGTGCGTCGTCTGCGACGCCCGGGGTCTCGGGCGGGATTTGAAAGGTGGAAAGGACGTGGTCGGGCTGACCTGTGCGTTTGCTGTAGCCTTGGGTTGTGAGTTTCAGAGCGGAGGCTTGGGTGTTGGGAAAAAAGCAGTGTCGAATGAAGTCGAGGTCGTGGATGTGCAGGTCGAGGACTGCGCCGCCAGAGGCATCGCCGTCGGAATAGAACGGCCCGCCGGGGAACGGGGCCACTCGGCGGAAGGTGGCGGCGCGGACCTGGCCGAAGCGTTGATCGGCGACGGCTTTGACGAGCCAGTCCCAGCCGGGCCAGAAGCGCATGCACATCGCACACATGCTGATCACTCGACGATCTTGCCAGGCCTTTTCGGCGGCATCGGCGAGCTGACTGGCCTGTTCGTAGGTACGTGCAAGGGGCTTTTCAATGAGCGTGTGTTTGCCGGCTTCAAGAGATGCAAGTCCGATGGGCAGGTGTCCGGGCGTGGGCACGCAAAGATCCACGATGTCGATTTCCGGGTCCGCGATGAGTTCGAGCCCGTTGGCATATTTACGCAGGCCCGGAGTCGTGAGATCAAAGCCGCCCTGTGCCTGGCCTTCAATGTTCCCCTCGGCCTTTCGTGCGCCCGAGAGTTTCGCTGGGTCCTGGTCGGCCACGGCGAGGACGCGGACACCGGGGAGGTTGTTGTAGATATCGAGATGTGTTTGTCCCATCATGCCCAGGCCGATGACGCCGAGGTTGAGGGTTTTGGGTGTTGGGTTAGTCATGTTTGGATGTCTTTGGGGAGGGTGGGTGTGAGAATCGGATGCCGAGGAAGCTTGCCTGCGGGCGTTGTTTACCGGGGATGCCGTTGTGGATCGGGGAGTTAAGCAGCCGGGCGCGAGGGTGCATGGGTTGGCGTATGGCGAGCGTGCTGCTTCCGCCGCCGTCCATGTTGACGGCTTGAAACGCTCCGGCGTCGAGCATGAGTCGGGCGAGTTCCGAGAGGGTGACCCCCCCGCTGTAGCCGGGCTGTCGACCGTCGATCACCATGCAGATCAGGGTGCGGCGGTCTTCGGTGAGTCCGAATGCCGTGCGGGGGTGTGGTTTGTGATTTTTCGGAGAGTTGATGAGGGCTTTGCCGTCCATGACCAGTGGGTGCCAGCCGGCCATGACCAGTGGCGCATCAACGACCGCATGGGGTAAAGCGCCCTCGGCGTCGGCTTGTGCGATGACAACTTCGGCTGGCTTCATTTGGTTCGCGTCATAAAACCCGATCACGATCTGATTGGGCTTGAGTGGTGGGCCTGAAAAGATGCGCGGATTCGCGCGATAATCCAAAGCGGGGCCTGCGCGGGAGAGGCGGAGAAAATCGGTGGGTTCGACGGGCTGTCCCACATGTGGATACCAGGATCGCAAAGGACCGCGATCACGCCAAGGCCGAACGCCCTGGGCGTTGATGACGAAGTCGAGGTCGTTTTGTTGGGCAAAAGCGGTTGCGGTGAGGGCGTGGAAATGGGGTCCGGCGGGGAGCTGCTGACCGTCCGGAAGATTGGACGGCGCTTTGTCTCCTGGCGGTGTGGGTATGACATCGGGGATGGCAAAGTGCAGTCCCGGCTGGTCGAGGTCAATCCGAATGACATGTGCCACTACGCGTCGCGGCAGCGTCGGGACTTGAATCACAAGCTTTTGATAATGGAATCTGTCGGCACGCTGGAGCGTGACTGGCTCTGGCGATTGGGCTCGACACCCCGATGCGATGAGTACGGCCAGGAGGCAACACAAAAGCAGGCTGGATCTGCGGAGACAAAATCGATTTAAGCGATGGGCTTGGGGGATGTCCCTGTTCATCCTGGGATTGCTTTGTTTTATCGCGGATGGCGAGCTCAACGAAGTAGCGCTTTGAGCTTGTCTGCGGTATGTGCAAGGGTTCCGGGGGTATAGGGGAGCATTTCCGCGATGATCGTTTTGTCATAACCGATGTCGCGAAGGGCGGCGATTGTTTGGGGCCAGGGGACATCGCCTTCGCCGAGACGGCAGAAGTCGTAACTGCCCTGCCAGTCGAAGTTGTGTTTGAAATCTTTAATATGGACGCGTTTGATGCGTTTGTTAAGCAGTTCAATCCAGTGGGGAGGGTGCTGGTGGTAACCAAGGCAGTTGCCCACATCGAAATAGACCCCGAGGCGTTCGCTGCGAAAGCTGTCGATGAAATCAATGAGTTCCAGTGGGCTGAGCAGGAAGCCGTTCCAGACGTTCTCAAGACAGATGTCGACACCGAGGCGTTGCGCGACGGGAAGCAGACAATTGAGATTTTCTCTGCAGCGTTGGAGGGCGTGGTCGTAACGTACTTTTTCATCGGGCACAAATGGGCATCCGACGATACCGGGGACGTAGAGAAACGCCTCGCAGCCAAGCCAGGCCACGCGTTGGAGGGCAGCCTCGATCTGCGCGTTGGATCGGTCGCGGGTCGAGGCGTTGTTGCTCAGCGGGTTGGTGGCCCAACTCATCCCGGAGGCGACGGTTGAGACATGCAGACCTGCGTCATTGATCTGTTGGCGGATGGCTTCGCACTGACTTTGCGGGGATTCTGTGGTGAGGAGGCCTTGGGTGCCTAAGGCGAGTTCGATTGCTTCGAAGCCCGCAGCCTTGGCCTTATCGAGCGCGTCGTCGATGGGGTGGGTGTTTTCGAGGCCTTGCTCAAAAGACCAGTAGGAGATGCCTGGGATCATGATCGGTTGCCTTGTCCTTAATCGTGGGGGTTGTGGGGCGGGCGTGCTGGGTGCGCTAAGGTTGGAAGTGGATTGGGGCGTGGAACGGGCGGAGGTGGAATGCGGTTTTGGGTTGAGGGGGCCACATCGTGAGTTCGGGACCCGCCTGGCCGTTGGCCTGATAGGGCAGGTGGTGGCCGAAGTTGTACCGGCCGACCAGCATGGTGAGCTTGCCGGTCAGATCAGCGTCAGGCGCTAGCGTTGGATCGAGTTTCTGTAACGAGGACCAAGGCAGAATGAATCGCACGGACCAGCCTTCGTCACGATCAGCGTCATCGTTGAGCGTGCCGCGCAGCTTCACCTCGGCCTCGAACGGCAATGGCTTTATCGCCTCCGGCAAAACGGGCCGCGTGATCAGATACGCGCTACGGACGCCGTTGGGGGCCGCATGCAATTCAAGATATCGCCCGGGAAGCTGGCCTCTGCCCGATGCAGAAGTGGCTAAGTCAGTCTCAGGCGTAGATGGTGGGGTACCAATGAACCACTCGGCGACATCACCTGCGGTGTACAGAATGTCGTGGTCGGAGACTGCGGTAGTGACCAAGTCGTGGCCAGTCAATTCGACAGAGAGGTATACAGCCTCGGCGTCATAGGTCACCGCGAATCTGCCCGGCTCAAGTGGAAGCTTGCCGTCTGCGATTGCTGGAGCATTGAGCGTCATCGGCGTCATGCTGGCGGCGGAAGGCCAGCTGGGGTCACTTGAGGCCACCCGTGCGGCGGTGACGGTCGGGACAAGCGGCGTGAGCATCTGCGATTCTTTTTCCTCGGTGGTCTGGCAGCCCAAAGCTGCGAGCAACAAAACGCCCGTGAGCTTCACGCAATGCGTCAGCTTTCCGTGGCGACTGACTATGAATAAACGAGATGGGATCACGCTGGGGTCTCCCTGACTTTGGCCGCAGCCGGCTCATCATCTGCAGGTTTGCCGAGATGCTCGGCCACCGATCCGTCGTCGTCGGCGTCACGTTGCATCGATTTGAGCTGGGCAAACATGGCAAAAAGGTCTTTGAATCCGCCGATGAGGAACCACACCGTGGCGACCACCCCCGTGATGCCGGTGATCCACAGGAACAAGGTCCACCACGTTGCCCACGCGTCGTCGGTTTGCATGAAGCCAAAAATGGCGTAAGCGAGGGTGAATCCCAGGAAGCCGACGCCGAACTGCCAGAAGAAAAACACATATTTGAGGCCGAAGATGAACTTATCACCACGAGTGAACTCTTCGGTGACCCCGAGTTTGCGCAGCAAGCCTGAGACGGCGGCGCGCTCGACTTTGGGCACGTAATCGGGTTCGCCTTCTTTGGCCTCGACGGCATAGACCCCGCGGTGAAACAGCTTGTCGAAATCCACTTCGCCTTTGTAGGTCAGCAGCGAGACCAAGGCGTAGGTCAACATCGCGGTCACCGACACCGTGACGCCCATCTGCACGCCGTTAAGCCAGAAGGTTTTGGGCAGCGCTGCGATCCAAGCCGAACTGGCGAAGCGTCCCTGAAGGATCGGCACGCCCCAAGGCCAAAGGATGTTGATTGTCAACACCCCGGCCACGGCCAGCACCGAGCCGACCATCATGGCCGACCACGCCCCGGCGGTCGTGCCACGTTTCCAATACAGCCCGCCGATGAGCACCGCCCCGGCTCCGCCGGTAAAGATTGCGCCCGTCGCCTGGAAGTACATGAAGATGTATTCCTGGATCGGGAAGACCATGGAGAACACCCAGGCAAACACCGCCACCCCGAACACCGACCACTTGAGTAAGCGCAAGTGTCCTTCAGGCTTGAACTTCGGCTTGCCCTGGGCCTGACGGATGGGCGAAAGCACATCTTGAATGAAGATTGAGCCCCAAGAATGGAGATAGGTCGAATCGGTCGAGATCGCCGCCATGATCATCACCGAAGCGAGCAGGCCTAGCACCCCAATGGGCAGCATCTCTTTCATCGCGAGGGTGGTTGTTAATTGCTTGGCCAGTTGGCCTTGACCGTCCGCCTCAAGGGCGTCGAGCTGACTCTGAACCGCGGCGGCCTGTTCAGGAAGCACCTCGCCGTTGAGCAGCACCCACGCCGCGATCGCCGCCATCGGGATCAGCAGGAAAGTGATCATGCCGCGGAACTCACCCAGAACCGTGGCCATCTTGGCTTCGTGCGGGCTGCGGGCCGAAGCGTTGTAGCCCTGACTCCCTTGCCAAACGCGGTAGGTATAAACCTGCAGGATCAGCATCATCACAAAAAAGATCGGGCTGAAATCCGGCAGTTTGCCCTGATCAAACGGGTTGAGTTTGCTTTCCCCGGCCGGGGCGGTCTTGAGCGTGGCGATCATGTCCGGCCAAGGGATCAAGAATAGAATCACCCCGAGCAACACCAGGAAGCAGATATTCGTGAGTTGGCTTTGAACAAAGTCACTGACCATCACCGCGATCTGCCCCCCGTTGAGCGTGATGACCAAAGCCGAGCCGAGGGCTAACGCCATCACCAACCCGAGGGTCCAGTTCAACTCGAGGCCCAGTCCGGGAATGGTGCTCGTGTAGATCGGCAGGTCCAGGAAGTAGATCAAAAACCGCCCGGTCACTGCGGGAAAAATGCCGTAGTTCAATACGCCGGATACGAAACAGAGTGTCCCTGCAAAGATGCGGAATCGTCGGCTGTAACGCATTTCAAGAAACTGTGGCAGCGTCATTGCTCGGGTCTGCCGGTAGCGGTAAATCACCCACCCCGACAACGCCAGCACGAGCCCAATGGGCATCAACATCCGACCCCAGTGGATCGCACCAAAGCCGGCCTGAAAAAACTTCTCCCACGAAGCGACAATCGTTACCGCCCCCAACCCCGCGATCCCCGAAGCGATCGTGAGCATGTACCGGCCAGCGCAGCGGTTCGCCGACAGGAAGTCCGCGACGCTCTTGGTGTACCGCCGCGTATACAGCGCCGAACCAATCACAATCGTCAGAACGACCAGCAGAATCAAGAAGTCAACGATGTGCATGATCAGTACTGCCCCGAATGCGCAGGCGCGGCAATGCCCTGCAATAACACGCGCCCGCTGGCGGGTTGACGCTGGCCGGTCAGCATGGCCAAGGCAAGATGTCCGGCCGTCTCGGCTCCCATCGCAGGACCCGACATCGGATGCCAGCAATCAAACGCGACCCGCTCACGCAGAACCGGCAACAGCAATGATTTGACGTGTTGACTAAGGATCGACTCCACCGAGGGGTCAACCATTGGACGCTCCGACAAATCCGCCCACACCAGGCGATGTGGCCGAGTGAAGTTGGTGATATCCGCAACAACCTCACCCATGCGACACAGAATCCACCCCGCCGCCGACGCTGCGTCCATCGGCATTCCCGCAGACCCCTCGGCAAGGCCTGCCGAATCCAGCCACCCCGCGTCTGCTGACTTGAGCGCAGCTAATTTAATCCCGCCCGATAATTTCGAGCCTGTCCCGGTCAGTCTGCGGATCATGGCGCTGCTGAACACCCGCTCGAGGCAACGTCGCCGGCCGCAAAAGCAGGCAGGTACAGGCTCACCCAGGGTCGTCGCCTGCATGTGCCCCAGCTCGTTACATCCCCTGACGCAACCCGCGTCCGCCGCTCCTCCCCCGGGCATCAGCGAAGCGCCGACACGTCCATCACCTAAGCCGACAATCAATACCGTCTGCCCCTCCGCCTCCGGGTGCTCCAGGCGCCATCGATCCCCCAAAGCATGCAGGTCATTCTCCAGAGCGATCGGCCGATCTCCCACCGCCGCTAACAAAGGCCCAAGCGACAAAGCCATCGACCCTTCGGTCGCTGCAGAAAACAGCAGCTTCATGTCGCCCTCATCCACCAGTCCCGAAGAAGAGACACCCACCGCGACACAACTCCGGTCCATCAAAGGGCGGACCAGCTTGGACGCAACACCAGAAAGATCTGAAGCCCGCTTGACTTGCTTCGCCACTGGGGAGTCAAGCACCTGGCCCAATAGGTTCAGCCGCACCGCCTCCACGCAGCGATGAGTCAGGGCCACACCCACCACGCTCCGCCGATCAGGGTCAATTTCAAGCTGCACCGCCGGCCGCCCACGTGCCTCACCCCCAGGCCGATCCGCCAGAGGCACTCGACCCGCCTCACGCAACCAGCCCGCAGACTTCATTGACGCAACCACATCAATAATCGTGTTGCTCCGCAAGCCGGTCCGCCGCTGAAGTTCCGCTCGGCTCATCCCCCCCCCGCCGAGCTCTCTGAGAATACGCACGTAATGCGGAGGCGAATCGCTTCGTCGTGCGTCGGATTTTGGGGCGGAGGAAGACATAAAAACTATGGCGGAGGATTGACAATCTATTTAACATCGATATGTTGATTAAGTCAATACCCCTCCCGGAATACCCCGATGCAGACACTCCCCCGTCCCCCAAAGACCGCGTCCGACGCTTCGGGCCGCAAACCCGAACGCCTGCCCGTCTGCGTCTTTGACAGCCCCATCGAAGCGTCGGTGTATGTTGCCAATCAGATCGCCGAACTCATTCGAAGCAAAGCGTCAAGCGGCGAGAAAGCCGTGCTAGGCCTCGCCACCGGGTCCACGCCGGTCTCGGTCTACAACGAGCTTGTACGCATGCACAAGCAGGAGGGCTTGAGCTTCGGGAATGTGGTGACGTTCAATCTGGACGAATATTTTTCGATGCAGCCCGACGAACTCCAGAGCTACGTCCGCTTCATGAAAGAGCACCTTTTCGATCATGTGGACATCCCGGCGGGGAGCTGGCATGTCCCGGACGGAACACTAAGTGCCGAAGAAGTCCCCAGCTATTGTGCGGCGTATGAACAGGCAATCGCAGATGCGGGTGGGCTGGACCTTCAGCTCCTGGGGATCGGACGAACCGGGCATGTCGGGTTCAACGAGCCAGGCTCCGGCAAGGATTCCCGCACCCGCATGATCTGGCTGGATCGGCTGACCCGCCTCGACGCGGCAAGCGATTTCTTTGGGATCGAATACGTCCCCACCCGGGCGATCACCATGGGCGTTGGCACCATCCTCGACGCCGACCGCGTGATCCTCATGGGCTGGGGCGAAGGCAAAGCCCCCATCATCGCCAAGGCCGTTGAGGGAGAAGTCACCAACGCCGTCGCCGCGTCCTTCCTCCAGGACCATCCCAACGCCCAGTTTGTCATTGACGACGCCGCCGCCGCCCATCTCACCCGCTCCGCCACGCCCTGGATCCTCGGCGAGGTCCACTGGGACCGCGACCTGATCCGCAAGGCCGTGATCTGGCTGGCGACCACGACCGGTAAACCCATCCTCAAACTCACCGACGAAGACTACAACGAACACGAGCTCCAATCTCTCCTCGCTGAGCACGGCCCCGGATACCAAATCAATCTCGACGTGTTCCGCGCAATGCAAAAGAGCATCACCGGCTGGCCCGGGGGCAAACCTAAAGACCGCAAGCTCCCCGGCGATATCGCCCGAGAAACCGACGAGGTGTTTCCCAAACGGATCGTTGTGTTTTCACCCCACCCCGATGACGATGTCATCTCCATGGGAGGCACCCTCATCCGGCTGGTCGACCAGGGGCATGAAGTCCATGTCGCCTATCAGGTGTCGGGCAACATCGCGGTTTTCGACGAAGACGCCGTCCGCTTCGCCGACTTCGCAGCCGAATTCAACAAACTCTTCGGCATCGATAATGCAAAAACCTCCGAAATCGAAGAACACCTCGAGACGTTCCTGAAAAACAAGCAGCCCGGACAAGTCGATTCGCAGCAGGTCCAGTTGATCAAAGGTGTGATCCGCCGCGGAGAAGCCCGCGCGGCGGGACGCTACTGCGGAATCCCCGATGAACGGTTGCACTTCCTCGACATGCCCTTCTATGAAACCGGCACCGTCCGCAAAAAGCCGCTCGGCGAAGAAGATGTTCAAATCATCATGGACCTTCTCAACACGGTGAAACCGCATCAGATCTATGCCGCTGGCGACCTTAGCGATCCTCACGGAACCCATAGGACCTGCCTCGCTGCGATCCTCGATGCATCAAGCCGACTTGAGAAAGAAAGCTGGTACCAGGCAACGGACCTATGGCTATACCGTGGCGCTTGGCAGGAATGGGCTCCTGAACAAATTGAAATGGCCGTCCCCCTGAGCCCCGAAGAATTACAACGCAAGCGTGTGGCAATCTTTAAACATGAAAGTCAAAAAGATAAAGCCCTTTTCCCCGGCGCCGACACCCGCGAGTTCTGGCAGCGAGCCGAAGACCGCAACCGGGCAACCGCCAATCTTTACGACCAACTAGGCCTCGCCGAATATGAGGCGATCGAGGGCTTCGTGAAGTGGCAATCATCGTCGTAGACGGTGTCAGATGATCGTCTCGTAACGTAGCTCTTGGCTTGTCAAAACAGCACATACGCTTTTCATATCAGCCCGAGCAATCCCCGCAAATCATCAGGTTACTTAATAAGGTAACTTGAATACCTCATGCTCAAGCACATCCGTCCGGCAACGTTCCATAGAAACTTTCGATGCAACCATTCGCTCTGAGTTAGCCGATAATCCGGGCCGGGCTCTTATGCTGACGATCCGTGATCTGACCTTTCCGCAATAAGCCTTATTCCGAGTTTTAATCTCACAAAATCAGACGGGGTTTCAGGAGTTAAGTCAACCGGAATACCTTTAGCCCGGCATGAAAACTGTCACGTAGTTCTGGTTGAAAGTGATGGTTCCAGCGTCATATCGGGATACTCAGGAACTGAGTATCCATTCCCATACGGCTTCGGTCTGGTGTGCAGGAGTTGGCCGACTCGAGTCCTGGGCAACGGGTTGTTTTCTCGGCTGCCCCCGGTAGTGGGCGGCGAGCTCTTGAAAGACTTTCCCCTGCGGCTTGATCTTATTTTCCACGTCGAGCAGCCCCAGGTCGTATTCCAGCGGCTGGTGGTGGAAGCGGGGGTGAACATCGTGGCTGGCCCAGACCGTCAGCCAACTCACACCCCCGTTGATTGCGGACAGCATCGTTGCCCGAAAGAAATCCGGTAACTCGGGTTCGGCAATCCATTGCTTCGAGGCACCGAACTCCTGGCACCAGATCGGCTTGGCCGCGTCGCCGGCGTGGGCACGTACGAGCTCCGCCATGCCGGGCACGAGACGCAAAGCGGCCGGGCCATCGTGCGGACCACGCTGCAGCGCCCCGGTGAAGTAGACCCACGCGTGGATCGGAACGATCGTCTGGGTTTGTGCCAGGCATTGCGGGGAAAAACATGACTCTCGGAACCAGGGCTTGTGGTCTACCCCGTTGACATGAATCGCATCGGGCAGCCTTGCATCCAATTCCTGCTTCACCGCCTTCCACCAGATATCGCCCTTCGCCGAATCGGTCCGCCAACACTCATTGATCTCATTGCCGATATCAATTCCGATAAAGTTCTTCGCATCCGCCACAGTGGAGGCGAGGGCTTCGAGCAAGCGGTGTTGCACCTCTCGCCAGGCGGGGTCGGTGTAGAACTCAGCGTGGTCGAGGCCTTGATAGTCAAAGCGATAACGCTGTCCGCTGAGCCAGCCGGTCAATGCCGCGATGCAGACATCCAGGCCCCTTGCTTCGGCCAGCTCCATCAACTCTCGCAGCCGGTCAAGATGAGCCGGGCTGACCCAGGTCCGGTTGGGCTGGAAGTATGGCCAGAGAACCATCACCCGGATGTGGTCGGCTCCGAGCGAAGCGATCGCGTCGAGATCTTCGCTGATTTCGTCACGGTCCCAGGCGTTCCAGATGTGCCACCACGATCGACTCGGGACGTAGTTAACCCCGAAGCGAAGGCTATTGACCCCGGGCCCCATGCCGCGGTGTTGCGTGAAGGTGCCGGTAGGTTTTTTCGAAGAGTCAGAGGTCATGATTGCAGGCAGCGACGCTGCCTCTCTCGATCAACTGGGTGGGAACCAGGATTGATTCTTCCGGGCGAAGTTCCTCGTTGCGGTTGTCTATCAAACGCATCAGTTGCAGTGCAGCAAGTCGACCCACTTCCCGGACCTGCTGATCCATCGTGGTCAGCGGGGGATTGCTCGCCAAGCCCACACGTGAATTACCAAAGCCGATGATTGATAACTGTCGTGGCACCGCAAAGCCAAGATCGCATGCGCAACGAATGGCCCCGACTCCCAGCTCATCGCAAACCGCGATGATACCGGTCGGTGGTTTTTCCTTTTCGAGAAAACGCTTGAGCCCCCAATACCCTTCATCAATGGAGTATCCATGACAAAGGTGGGTCAGCAATTCGGCATCAGGAGTATCGCGGACCGCGGCTTGCATGCCTTTCAGGCGATCGATCGCGGTTGTTGATTCCATCGACGAGATAAGGCAGAGCAGTCGCCGATGACCCTGCGCGAGCAGATGCGTTGCCGCGTCTCGACCCGCCTGCTCATCGTTCGTGCCCACGAAATCCACCGGAACCCGACTCAGCTTGATATCGACCGCAACCACTGGCATGTGATGTTCATGGATCTCCTGAAGATGTCGGGCATCGATATCAGGCGCGATAGGACCGAAAATGATGCCATCCACGCGATGCTCGACGAGCCGATGAATCCAATGGAACTCCCGCTCCGAAAGCTGAGCAGATTCCCGTGACCGGCTCAGATTCTGCCAGTCAAGGATCGTCAAGGGCAAGGCATCGCGTTCAGCCAGCCCACCCTGGATTCCCACCATCATCTCGCTGTAGTACTCCCCGGCTGAAGCAAACAGGACGCCAACCACTTGAGAACGCTGATTTTGGACCCCACTGATCAGTCGGTTGGGGCGGTACTTCAGTTCGTCGGCGGTCCGCAGCACCATCGCTCGCGTCGAGGGGTCCCATGAACCTTTATCTCGAAGGATGCGCGACACGCTCGCCACAGTTAGGCCAGTCTTGGATGCAATGTCCTTCAGACCGACTTGAGTTCCTCGTTTTCGCGCTTGACCAGTTGAGCCCATGACGATTCTTTCTAAAGGATGCCGCCTCTGATTCTGATGCGTAGGTTCAGAACATCAATCCTCAAATGTATTCGGCAGAAGCACATCGGACGCGATATCCTGGCCCTCGAACTGATACTTGCCGTCACCCAGAGCCTTAGTTGCTCCGGTTAATGAGCGCAAGGTTGTATCGCCCAGGAATGAAAGGTCGACGATGGCTCTGCTCATGCCGGGCCCATTGGCGGTGATGATGATCGCATGACGCCCTTGATTATCAGTCATTTGTGTGACTTCGAGTTCTCCAGCCTTCTCCGTCGGTGTGAGTTTTTTCGGCAACTCTCCTGACAAAGCGAACGGCGTAAGCTTCTGAACTACCGCCGCCGCCGACGTCAGATTAGACCAGCCTTCTTTCTGGCGATCTTCTGACAGTCGATCTTCAAAGACATCGAAATAGGAGTAGTAAATCAGCCCTCGAGCGCCATTGGCGATCATATTGAGGGACATCGCAAGAATCTCGTCGTAAGTAGGAGCCCGGTAAGTTTTTTCAACCGCTTCCATACTTGCCTGGGGCCCAAGGGCGTACAGCCCGGTATTGTGTGCCTGAGGAACCATCCAAAGCGCCATACCTGACGCAGCGTCGGGCGCTTCGAGAATGTTCTTAGTGATCTTCATTGCATCATCGACGTGTTTCATGTCCGCGTCGCCATGTCTTCGGATTGGATAGGGATCGACGCCGAACACATCCCCCGTTTTCGCCATGGCAGGCAGATTTCCGAGACGGTAGTAGACGACCCATGTGGGACGGTTTGGGTCAAGCTTTCTAACTAAGGTCCGGTTGGCGTAGATGCGATCACTCATCTCAATCGGCAACTCATCTGAAATGTACCACGCGAGGACCGCCGGATGATCGCGGAAGGCTGTGACGTATTTCTCTACTTCCGTATATCGCCGCTTGTCAATTTTAGGATCGGATACGGTTCGATAAGGGTGATAGAGATTTTGGATTGGGTAGATAACTTTCAGGTTTCTTCTATTGGCGGCATCTAGCATCTCCCGGACATCTTCGAGAGTGCCGTTCTCGCCGGGCTTATCCAGGATCACGAACTTCGCGCGGTAGGGCAGGATCGTATTGAAAGGACTTGCCGCGATGCGATCAAGATCCTTGCGGGTCACATCCATCATGTAAAGGCCCAGAGGGAAGTATGGCTTTTTGCCCACAAGCGTCACGCCCTGATGGTTGATGGAGACGGACTCAACCGCCGAATCGGTCTGGTCCGGGTCCCGCACAGTCCAGACCTTTTGAACATCGCCGACAATCTTGAGGTTTTCGGTATCGAGGAGGCGGAGTTGAACGCCGTAGTGGCCAGGTCCGGGCATCTCGATTTTGCCCTGAATGATGCCATCTTCTACTGGATAGTCAGAAGTGGTCACCAGGTCCCCCGATTCAGAGGTCACGGTGAGATGACAACGCAGCGTGCTTTCATCGATTTCGCCGCCGACAAGGATGGATCTCACGACAAAAGCAAAAGTGTTGTTCAGGCTGGTTTCTTGTTGAGGTCGCAACGTGGTCGGACGCCAGACGACGCCCACCTTTTTGATGTAAGCATCATCAAAGAAGACGGTGCCGGTTCTTCCACGCGTGGCATAAAATGACATTCGCGCATTCTTCTGTTTGGCATTTGGGGTAGTGATACCCTTCATAAGATGCCACCCGGGTCTGCTGGAACCCTCTATATAGGTTCCGCCTTGAAACGCACCATCCCCTCGGAATTCAATGGCAACCCTCGCCGTCGGGCGCTTCGCTTCTGAAGAATCGACTCGCGTCCAGACACCGAATTCGTAACGCTTGCCGATTTCGAGTTCAACGGACTGCGTGGCCAATGAGTAGTCATCGGCATTGGTGCGTTGGTAACGCAGGGCTTGTGTCTGGTTCTGTCCGGCTCCTTTTTCGATCGTCCAGCCAGCCGGTGTTCGAACTATCTTCTTCTCACCTTCGAAGTCGCCTTGTCGTAGCAAGTTAACCCCCGCTGCGTTTTCTCCGCTCATCGAAGTATATTGATCCAGTTGAATCTCAGACTGCGCGCGGGCATCCGAGACGGGTCCAAGAAGAGTGAGGAAAACAATAAGAATTCCAGCAAGTATTAAACCAGTGTTTATTGCATTGGATTCAATAGAAAAATCAGGCTTCACAAGCAATTCTCCAATAGGACCGGTAGGCTAAAGCAGAGCATTAAATTGAAAAGTTTCACGGACCCTCGGATTTAAGCTTTGATCACAAGAGTCCATTTGCCCGGATCTGCATGTAACGCCTTATCAAAATAAGGAAAAAGCTTTAGTTGCAGTTTGTTTTTGGCAAAATCAGATCTCATGGGGTGTTTCACGAGTTCTTGGTATCCCAATCGATTGATCCCGGTAATTTAGTGAAGTCCACGGCTAATAAGCTTTAACTGCGAAGGTGGCATCTGTAGCATCCACGCAAATTACAGACTTACCTTTCGAAGGACAGGATTTCTTTCGAAGTCATACGACCACTGCTTATCGCGCATACAGCCTGAAGCCCGGAACATCATCCAGATATGCATCAGCCGCAACACTGATCTTCAACCCAGTGCTATCACCCATTGTGGAAGCGTGACCGTCGGTGAAAAGTGTGTTTGCGGCTCTTTGTCCGCCGTGACGAAACTCAACAAACTGAGGATTCGTGGGTGAGAATTGGGCGACGAACCTCAGCACGGGCGGGCGCAGAGCATCTATCTTATGGATGGTTTCAGACGCACTGACAATGCTGTCTAGCCGGGTTGCCTGATGGTCATTCAAATCCTGGAAGGCGACGGGCAGGGGGAGCAACGAATCCGAGCCGACAAACCAATTCGCAGCGTAGCTGAACTCATTGACGCTGTAAGGAATTGGATTGTATTCGGCAGAGGGGCAGCGAAAGGCCTCAGGCGTCATCAGCTCAGAAGTTTCTGCAGAGGCGGCACCGCCTGCGCGGTCGATCTGAAGTCTCCGCGCAGGCTCCATACTGTCCAGCAAATAGTATTGCCAATAGCGGTACGCATACGGTTGGGTTGCCAACGGGAGCCCTGCGGTGTCCTGGTAGACGATAGGATATATTTCGTACTGCTGTTCATAGACACTTGCAGCGATCCCCATCTGACGCAGGTTGCTGGAGCAGGAAGTGGACCGTGCCGATTCGCGGGCAGAGGAAAGTACTGGTAAAAGAATTGCGATCAGCAGAGCGACGATCGAGATAACCACAAGCAGTTCGATGAGCGTAAAAGCCAACACGACATTGCGGTTATTTGTGTTCTTCATCAGTCGATCTCGATACTTCATAACTCGCCATACTTTAGCTACGCAGCACCCCAAGACCAGTTCGGATACCTCGGTGCAGGATCTTCCAAGGTCAGTTGCGCCGTCGTCGCTTACGTCCTAGAAGTAGGACCGACCCAACAGCAGCGAGAGCGAGGCTTCCGGGCTCCGGAATGACGTAGGTCACTTCCAGGGTTGGGCGTAGAGCCTCGTTGCCAATTTCTCGAGAATTGAACGAGATTGTACGCGTGCCGGAGGCGGTTCCGGTTGTCAGGAGGAGGCCTTCGTTGGCGAAGGTGCCGTCAACCCACCCTTGCACGGTTGTGGTCAGGTCAATCGTGTAAGGATCATTGAATCCTGCGCCTTCAGCCATTGAACCGATGAGATTGTCGTCGGTACCGTTTCCCCAGCCCGCTGTTCCGGTGAGCGTACTGTTAAAGTCGCCGCTCCAGGCCACACCTGCGGTCGCCTCGTTCCAAGACGCATCGTCGCTGTTACCCCCGGTGATGCCACCGGGCGCGGCGTTGATATTGCTAGCTGAGGCGAATCCTGCACCCTCAGTCCAGTCTTGCGTCTGGCGATACACCTGGACGCCGACTGAAGCGCTGGATCGGGTGTTGATTCGAAGCGACAAGGTTGCGCTTTGAATGTCCGCGCCACTGGGAAGTGAGGAGAGGTCGAACTCAAGTAGGCCGTTCAAGCGCTGGTTCCCACTGGTTGACCCTAGTCGGAAGATCGAGCTGCCCCCATAGTTGGCGTCGGCGTTGGAGTTGTTCAAAAAGGTGTCGGCTGAGGAGGTAAACGAATCCACTGCGATCGGAGCAGCGAACGCGGTGATCTGGGAGAAAGCAAAGCCTGTACCTAATGCTGTCAATAAAAGATGGTTTCGTGTGATCATTGCCTGCTTCTCCATTGGGGGTAATACGTGGCGGGAACCCGACGCGTGTAAGTAGTTACATGCTACTCTTCCGCACGATGGTGTCAAGCCTGATGTTCAAAAAAAATCTCCTGAGACGGGCTCGATCGTTCGCGGCTCGGATCGCGGTTTCTGGCGTTTCGGCCATTTTTTTGCAGGGCTTTTCCCCCTTTTTCCTGATGAATGGGTCGTGGAGGGTGTTGTGAAGTGCAGCGTCCGGCATGGGGTCATGCTGAGCACCATCAGCATTTTCCAGTAGCTACCGCCAACCCCAAGGCGCTGGATCGGAAGTTTACTTGCCCTTTGAGGCTCGGCCATAGAGGCGGGTCAGGTTGATCTTCGCGCCCCATCATCCGTGCACACACACTGAGCCGGCGCGATAAACCGCCCGCCAAGCTGGAAGTTGCGACACGCAATAAGATCGGAACGCTTCAGTTCCGCCGCGAAGTGCGTGAGGTCTGGGGCTGGGTTGAGTTTGAGCGGACGCCTTTGCAGTTGCGGGGCGACGGCCGCACGGTGCGGGTCAGCGTCCCCCAGCTGGACTCGAATCAGCAACCTACTGATCAGTAGTCAACCGCTCTACCCGTTGAGCTACAGGGGACGGACAGGCCCATGCCTTGCACCACAAGCTTCCCGTCCACACGGACTTAGCAGTGTCGAACGAATATGTCTTCTCACCGGGGCCTTGTGCACCGGGGTGGTGGGCCGGTTGGCGAGAAGGAAGAAGCTCCCCCGGCTGGACTCGAACCAGCAACCTATTGATTAACAGTCAACCGCTCTACCGATTGAGCTACAGGGGATGCGTAGCTCCATACCTTAGCGAGACGCCGGGAAGCGTCAAGCGAGGTAAGCGGTGCAGGATGGTGGTGGTGACACGACTTTGCGGTTGAACGATCCGCGGCGGATGTGGGGGCGTATGATGATGCTCGAAGCGGGTCTGCCCGATGAAGTGATGGGTCAGGCTGTGGACGGTTTGGGTCTTTATTTTCTTTGTGGACGTGCCTGTGCCTCGTGTTGCTCGATTTGGTCCTCCGTTGCTGCTGCTGGTGGCGGTCCTGGCGGGGATGCTGCTTGGGCCTGACATCGCCCGGCAGGTGGTGAGCAGCTATCGGGACGCGAACATTCAACAGGTTCGGGCTGATCTGCAGGCCAATCCAGCGTTAACGCAGCTCTCGGACAGTTTCACGAAGGTGGCGCAGATTGTTGAGCCTTCGGTGGTGCACATCGATATCGCGGGTGGTTCGGACGATGATGATGACGCGGTGTCCGCCAACGGGTCGGGCTGGGTGTACGACGCGCAGGGCCACATCATCACGAACTACCACGTGGTGCACATGGCCGAGCAGATCCGCGTACGGTTCATCGATGGCACCGTGTACGAGGCGAACGTTGTTGGAGGAGACGCCAAGACTGATATCGCGGTCTTGAAGATCAAGCCCGGGTCGTGGCTTCGGTCGGCGGTCCGTAAGACACTGGGCAGTCCGGAGAATGCGTTACAGCCGGCGGCACGGGCTGCGGGCAGCGTTGAGCAGGGTCAGATTGTGTTCGCGTTCGGGTCGCCCTTCACATACGCCTTTTCGATGTCGCAGGGCATCGTCTCGTCCGCCGAACCGCGTCGGCTGGGCATCACCGGCCGGGGTGGGTACGAGCGATTCATCCAGACCGACGCAGCGATCAACCCCGGCAATTCGGGCGGGCCTTTGACCAATCTGTACGGCGAAGTGGTGGGTATGAACACCGCGATTGCGTCAGATCCCCGTCGGCCGGGCGGGGGCTTCATGGGCCTGGGCTTCGCGATTCCGGTGAACTTGATCGAGGATGTGGCGGAGCAGATTATCGAACGCGGCGAAGTCGTCCGCGGGTACCTGGGCGTTTATATCGAGACGCTGACGCCGGCGCTGGCAGAGTCGTTTGGGATGGATGCCTCGGCTCGGGGCGTGTTGGTGCAGGACACGATTCCCGATGGTCCGGCTCGCGAGGCGGGGCTGCAAGCGGGTGATGTGATTGTGCAGATTGATGACCATGCGGTGAGTGCGGTGGACGACTTGCGGTTTGTCGTGGGTCAGCATCCGCCGGGCAGCACGCTGCGTGTGAAGGTCTGGCGGGATGGCGCGCATGAGGAGTTCCTGGTCGAGCTGGACCGGATGCCGAGCACCTCGGCGGTGGGCCGAAGTAATCCGCTCAATCGGCTGAACCCTGGTGTGGATCCAGCGGGGCCGACGCTGGGGCTGGTGGGCCTCGTGGCAACGCAGACGTTTACGCCGGAGTTGGCGGAGTCTGCGGGCACGGATTATGTGCCGGGGGTGTTGATTGACCGGGTGCGGGTCGGGTCGCCGGCGTTTCACCAGAACCTGATCCCCGGGCGGGTCATCACGCACGTGGCAGGTGAGCGGGTGCGAACACCGGCGGACCTTGAAATGGCCTTGAAACAGAACACCGGTCCGACGCGGGTGTCGTCGGTGTATTGGGACGCGGATCAGAATGCGTTTGTGAACGGCTTTGTGATGCTTGATCTTCCCTGAACGCTTGAAACGAAGGGCGGGGGATCAAAGCGTGCCGTAGCGTGAGAGCAGGTCAATGATTTTGGGTTGCTGGGGCCGAAGCCTCAAACTCCGACGCCAGGCGGCGAGCGCTTTGGCCTTTTGTTCGCCGTTGGCCCGTTCGCCTTCGATGTAGAGGGTCATGTACGCCGCCCCGACGCCGTTGAGGGCGGCGGTGTCGGTGGGGTCGATTTGGCCCGCCTTCTCGAAGCTGGTCAAGGCATCTTCATACCGCCGAAGTCGGTACTGAGCGACACCGAGGCGTTCGTAGGCGGTGGATGGTGCCGCCGCGCCGGTGCGGTAGATCAGGGTGTTGAGGGTGTTGATGGCCCGGGCGTAGTTGTCGAGCTTGATGTGTGCGTTGGCGAGTCCGATGAGGATGTGCTCTTCCATCTCGCCGAGTTCAGCCGCCTGTCGAAACGCGTTGACAGCATCGTTGTAGCGGTTGAGCTGCGCATAGTTCTGGGCGAGGTTGGCCCAGTCGCCCTGGCTGTCGGGGTTAAGTTCTGCGGCTTTGAGCGCATGAGGCAGCGCCGAGGCCGGGTCACCCAACTGCATGTAGGCGGCCGCAAGGTGACGGCGAACCTCCGCGTTGGTCGGGTCGATCGGAATGGCTGCCAGATACGACTTGACGGCTTCGCGCAACGAACCCATGAGATGCTGAACCAGTCCGTACTGGTGGCGGGCCTCGAAGCTGTTGACATCGGTCTCGACGGCTTTCTCGTAGGCCGCGGAAGCTTCTTCCAGGTTGCCGCGATCTTTGTAAATCGCACCGATGCCCAGGTGGGCACGGGTCAGACGCGGGTTGTCCTCGAGCGCCAGGCTAAAGGCATACAGGGCGGAGTCCTGCAGGCCTTGGCTGAGGTAGCTCTCCGCAATGATGAGTTGATCGTTGGCCCGTTGCTCACGGATTTCACGCTGGCTTTGACAGCCAGCTGCGAGAACAACAGCAACGGTGAGTATCACAGCGACACCCTGCCGGAGTTTGCGTGAACGTGGGGCAGTGCGGTTCGACGTCGGGGTCATGCTCATAGCAAAGGGGTCCAATCGGAGGCGTCTCTCATCGCTCTATCGGCACACGACGCCCGGGGGGCCTGGTACCGATGAACATGCTAATGAGTACGGCGGGCGGTGGTGCCGGATCGCGCCGCGTTGGCTTTCTTATCGGTACATCGGGGTCGGGACTCGACGAGGGGCGTTCGGGCCGCAATGATGACCGCATGCGGTTAGCCCTTGCTCAAATTAACCCAACGGTGGGTGACGTTCAATCGAATGTGGCGGTCATCATCGCGATGATTCGCCGGGCCCGCGAGGCCGGCGCTCGATTGGTGGTGTTCCCTGAACTCACCTTGCTGGGGTATCCGCCCAAGGATCTGCTGCTCAAGCCTCAGGTCATCGCTCGATGTCAGGAAGCGATTGAGGAAGTGGCCGCGCACTGCGTGGGGATCGCTGCGGTCGTGGGGTTGGCGTTGCCGACGGATAAGCCCAGAGGTCGGCATCTGTACAACGCGGCGGCGTTGTGCGATGACGGGCGGGTCGTAGCCAGGCATGTCAAATCCTTGCTACCGACGTATGACGTCTTCGATGAGCATCGGTACTTTGAGCCCGGGCCGGCCCCCGAGCCGGTGACGTTAAACACGGAGGAGGGACCCGTTCGGCTGGGCATATCGGTGTGCGAAGACCTGTGGAACGACGAGCGCTTTTTTGATCGTCAGCTGTACCATGAGAACCCCATAAGCCAGCTTGCAGATGCGGGGGCGGACCTGCTGATCAATTGCTCCGCCTCGCCGTTTGGCATCGACAAGCACCGCTTTCGGCTGGACCTCATGCGGGGCACGGCGCAGCGGCACGCATGCCCGGTGGTGTATTGCAACCAGGTGGGCGCCAACGACGAGCTTGTATTTGACGGCCAATCGTGTGTGTTTGATGCGAAGGGCAACCTGATCGGTCACGCGGCGGGATTCGTGGAAGAGCTGCTGGTGGTGGATGTACCTGTCGCATGTGAGGGAGACGCTCCGCAGCGCAGCGGTGGCATGGAACCTCCCGCAGAGTCCCTGGACACGATGGCGTCGTTGTATCAGGCCTTGGTGCTGGGATTGGGCGACTACTGCCGTAAGTGCGGGTTTGAGCGGGTGGTGCTGGGGCTTTCGGGAGGGATCGACTCGGCGGTCTCGGCGGTGATCGCAGCGGCGGCGGTGGGCGGGGACCGCGTGACGGGCGTCACGATGCCCAGTCGATATAGCTCGGAAGGGTCGGTGAACGACGCGGTCGCTTTGGCGACACGGCTGGGGATGACGTGTCACACGGTCCCGATTGCCCCAGCCCACGAAGCCTATGAGGCGATGCTGCCGACCGTGCTCGGCGGCCCGCCCCGCGGACTCACCGAAGAAAACCTGCAGGCCAGGTTGCGCGGCGTGTTGTTGATGGCGGTGTCGAATGACACCGGCGCCCTGCTCGTGACGACCGGCAACAAGAGCGAGCTCGCCGTGGGATATTGCACGCTGTACGGAGATATGTGTGGCGGACTGGCGGTCCTTGCGGACGTGCCTAAGACCATGGTGTACGACCTCGCGCGGTGGATCAACACCCCAGCCTGCCCACTGTACGACGCCGAGCGGGAGCCGGTGATTCCTGTTGACAGCATCACCAAACCGCCCAGTGCCGAGTTGCGGGCCGACCAGGTGGACCAGGACAGCCTGCCTCCCTACGAGGTGCTGGACGACATCGTGGAGCGATATGTTGAACGCGAAGCGTCTACCGCTCAGATCGTGGAGCAGACAGGCTACGACGCGGCGCTGGTCCTGAAGATCGCCAAGCTCATTGATCGCAATGAGTACAAAAGGCGGCAGGCGGCACCGGGGTTGAAAGTGACCGGCCGGGCCTTTGGTTCAGGCCGACGCATGCCGATCGCCCAGCGATGGGACCCAGCTGCCACCTTGCACAGCCAACACACGGCGGAAGCACCAGTCACCAGCACAACCTGAAGCATTTCACAAGCACATCCACGCGACCTTAGTAATGAGATCGCAGAGCTTTACTGGGCCTGAATCATCTGTACCGACTGAGCGGTCGGCAGCGCAAGCGCGCCGTGCGCTCGTGCAGCAGCGAGGGCCGCATCCCCTTGCGCCGAGCCGACCAGTTCGGTCAGCGTTTGCGACTGGGCTTCGGTCAGGCGGTTGCCGAACCGCTTGGCGGATTCCGCGAGACTGCCCAGCAGTTCCACCTGCAGTTCACCAAAGGCACTGCTCGCCGATTCCGCCAATGCCCGCTGGGCATCCGCCGAGTCCACCTTGGCAAGCACTTCGCCGCCACGGATGGCCACGGCTGAGCGTGAGTCGGCCAACGAGCGGATCAGTGCGTCTTCCACTTCCGCCAGGCGGTACACCGCGGACGACGCCACCACCGAGTCCAGCACGGCCAAGGCTTGCAACGCCATGGCTTCAGCTTCAGCCGCGTCCACTTCATCGCCAGCGTACTTCGCCTGGGCCTGCGTGGCCGCTTCACTCACCGCCGCTTCGACCCCTTCGGTCGGGATCGCTGCTGCGGTCAGTCGGCTGGTCTTCTCCGCTTGACGACGCACCAAGGCTGTCTGATCATCAGGAGCAAAGGCGAGAACGGGGGAACCGCTGAGTTTCACGTTGCGTCCTGCGGCAGAGACCGCTTCCTGCACCGCCTGCACGCCGCCTTCGACGACCAGTAGATCAACTGCGGCCACTGCATCCAGCGCCGGCCCAAGGTCAATCAGACGTTGACCGGTGAGGACCTGATAGCCCTGGGCTTCGAGCGGCGCGGCGTACATGGCGGTCCGCTCGGTATCCGATGCGAGTACGACGGCAACGGGCTCCGCATTCTGGTTCACCGCCGATCCGAGCGTGGGGACCACACGGTCTGACCCGGGGAAGGCGTTCTGCGGATTGGCCTGCGCCAAGGCGATGGCGGCATAGCGACGCACGCGGCGGTCGGGATAATCCAAAGCCTGCAGCAAGGGCTGGCGGGCTTCGCTCAAATTCAAGAGAATCTCGTCGCCGCTGGTACGCGACAACACTTCGATCGCGTCGAGAGCCAACGGCACGTCCTGGTCGTCCAAAGCCCGTGCAAGAACCTCATGCACCCGAAGCGGCCCGGCAAGCATCGCATAGAACGACGCGGGCTTGCCACGGTACGTCGGGTCCTGCTCACCATCAGGCAGGCGGTTTTCGCGCCGAAGATTTGCGGCGATGTAAAGCGACAGCGAAGCATCCAACTCCGGATTCAGCGTCAGGCTGGCCTTGGCGGACTGCATGGATCGCACGTCTGGGTAAATCCTTTCGGGCACGGATTGCTTGCTCATGCCATCGGCAGGGTCATATGACCAGACCACGCCGATGCTGCGTGCCTCGTTCACGCCGGGCAATGCTTCGCCCCGGGTCCCGGCGCGGTAGTAAGACTCCCCGAACAAACGGTGCATCTCGGCTGACGAATCACTGGGACTCACATCGGCCCGCTGAGAGAGCAGCCGAAGCGTCGACTCTGCAATGCGTCGGGTGTTCCCGTCGGTGCGGTCCGCCTCGATGACCTGCTTGATATAGGGCATGGCATCGGGGTATCCGATGTCTTCCAGAATGCCGAGCACCAGCACTTGAGCCTCGGGTTGCAGGCTGGGCAACGCGGTTGCAAAGGGATACACGATGGGTTGACCGATGCGAACCGCAGCCTCGCTGACGTAAGACTGAAGGTCTTTGTCCGCCTGGGCGTCGCTGGTGATCACACGCAGTAACTCAGGCGCTGCATACTGGCCTGACTGTTTCAGGAAGCTCAAAGCGTTGGCCCGGGCCCTCTGGCCGACCGCGAGCTTTTGCACAGCATCCTTGATGCGGGGCTCTTCTTCGGCACGATCGGCCCGCGCTTGATTGAGTTTCGCGTCGAGCTGGTCTGCAACCTCGCCCAACCCCGACATGCCTTTGGCCCGCCGCATCACCGCAGGCACCTGCGTGCGATATCCACTGGACTCCACCGCGTCGAGCAAGGCTCCGCGTTCGACCGAGTCCGCCACCAGCGCTGTCGCCGCGGCGGCTGCCTGCTCAGGCTTGGCCACGAGGGTGAAGTGGGCAAAGTTGGCCCACAGCGTGTCTGCGGAATTGGCTTCCTGGCTCCAGGCCTGGCCCGCAGGCAAGACCGATAACACCGCCGCAGGCGTCACCACCGACAACAGGCACAACGAGAGGCCCGGCAGGCTACGGGTCGACTTCATGGGCAAAACTCCAGCACAGGGAAAACGGGCAAAACGTCTTCAAGGCATGAACCACACAAGACGCCGCAAAACGAAAGAATCCGCGAAACACGCAGGGCAATCGGTGAGCTTGAACAAAAACAAGTCTCCTCGATGCCAGGAACGTGTGGATCAATGCTAAATCACGCTCAGGAAAGCGTCAAGGCGAATCGAACATTGCCGCCCGCTCGCCCCTGGAATCATCCCGCCTTTGCAAGGTTGCGGTGAGCGACCCATAATCGCCTTAAGCGGGCGAACCAGTACACCCGTGCCCTGCTCTCGCGTCCTGTCCACGGCGACGGCCTTTGCCCATGCTTCAGTTTCTCACCTACGACGCGCAAGGTCAGCCTGCTCCCGCCCAGCCCCCGCGCAACGCCTACATCGTGGGGGCCGACGGCCACGCCATGCGGTCACAGATCGAAGCGGAGTTCGGCTCGCTGATCGTCGAGAAGCGTGAAGCCGGCGCCGCCGCCCTGTGCCTGCTCCACCCGGTCGGTGACCTTGGCGAACTGGTCATGCAGACCTGTCTGCTGCCCGAACGCCCTGAGCCCTACATCCTGGCGCTCGAACTCGCCCGCCATCGGCTGATGGTGATGTACAACAAGCTCGAAGACTGGGGCCTGTTCGACCTGCCCGCCGACCACCCGGCCATGCGTCGCGCCGAACCCGCCCGCAAGCGGTTTATCGAAGCGCTGTGTCTCCAACGCGACGATCCCGCAGGCTGCGCCAAGCTCAGTCAGCAGTGCCTGGTGCTCGCCACCGATGCGACCGAAGAGCTCGCGCTTGCGCACAGTTCCATGATGCTCACCCGCCGGGCCCATCTGCCCGGCTCGTCACGCACGCCTCTGGGCTGCGGCGTGTCGATGCACCTGGATGAGCCTCGGCTCATGGCCGCCCTGAAAACACAAGTCGATTTCGTTCAGATGCCCCTGTCCTGGAAAACGCTGTGTCCCGAGGAAGGCAAATACCAATGGGAAACCGCCGACCGGTGGTGTGAATGGAGCAAGCGGACCAACACACCTCTCGTGGCCGGACCCGTACTCAGCTTCGAGCCCAGTGAATTGCCCGATTGGCTTTACATCTGGGAACACGATTACGACACCGTCCGCGACCTGATTTACGAACACGTCGAACGCGTTGTCGACCGCTACCGCCCGTACATCCACGCCTGGAACATCGTCTCAGGCCTGCATGTCAACAAGCATTTCACGTTCAATTTTGAGCAGCTCATGGATCTGACCCGCATGTGCACCATGCTGGTCAAGAAGCTCGACACCGCCTCGCGGGTCATCGTGGAAATGCGTGAACCCTTCGGCGAGTACTACGCCGCCCATCAACGCTCCATCCCGCCCATGATGTACGGCGATCTGCTGATCCAGTCGTCCATCCAGTTTGACGCCCTGGCCATCCGCTTCCCCATGGGCCAGGCGGTCCCCGGACAGTACGCTCGGGACCTGATGCAGTTGTCTGACATGCTCGACCGCTTTGCACACTTCGGCAAACCCATTGCCGTCACGCTGGCCGCGCCAAGCGAACCCGTCACCAGTCTGATGATCGCCAACCCGGATTCCAACGACCCCGCCGACGACCATGCGGGCTACTGGCGCAGACCCTGGAACACCACCGTGCAGGCCCACTGGCTTGAAGCCGCGATGCAGGTCGTGTGTTCCAAGCCTTATGTCGAAGCAGTGGCGTGGCAGGACCTGAACGACCACCCCAATGCCGAGCTGCCCTTATCGGGATTGATTGATGATGACTTCCAGCCCAAGCCCGCGTGGAAGCATTTTGTCGCCGCCCGCCGAGGCTTGCTGAGCAACCAGGCCGGGGCGACCACGTCCCACTCCACACATGCCCCCAGCCGCTCGGCCGAGTTCACGCCACCCGCCGAGAAGAATCCCGACGACTGACCGACGGACCGACTGACCGACTGAGCTCGCTTCGATCTTTCGCCATGCCTGTCGATCAATCAGCCTCGCTAAGCTCCGCGCCGCCCTCAGCGGTTCCAATGGCTGTGATTGGCCTGGCACTGGGCATCCTTCTCGTTGCCGCCACCGCCCTGCTCCGCCACTCGCCTTATCCGGCAGCCCAGGCCGACCGTCAGGCACTCGGGTATCGCATTGATCTCGATCACGCCCCCGTTTCAATCGTGAGCCTGCTGCCGGGCATCGGACCCGCCAAAGCTCAGGCACTCCTCGACCATCACCGTCAGACGCCGCTGCTTAAACCCGCGGATCTCACCGATGTTCACGGCATCGGCGACACCCTCGCGCATCGCATCACCCCGTGGATCGCGTTTCCCCACTCCGTGGACCAGCCTGCAAAGTGAACGCTGCCGCTCCGGACCAACACCCCTACCGTGCCGCCCGCCCTTACATTTCAAGCCCTGGACGCGAGGTTTGACGCCCGGCTGGTTATCCCTGACAATCCCAGGTCCCCCCGGGGCCGTAGCTCAATTGGGAGAGCGCTGCGTTCGCAATGCAGAGGTTGAGGGTTCGATCCCCTTCGGCTCCATGTCAGGCCTGGCTCACGCCACACCCCCCTACTTATCCAGCTGGCGCTTCGGGCAGCTCGGCGACCTCGAGCATATCCACGCCGTGCTTTTCAGCCAGGCCCTTGAATTCGCCCAACTCCGCTTCGGTGAAGATCAATCCGCCAGCCGCCTGGGTCTGCGTCGCCGCTTTGTGCTCGAGTTCGCCGGGCAGAATGCACCGCCCGGCATCACGATTTCCGTGGCCCAGCACATCGTCTAGGACGGCGGCCACGTTCTCAGCCTGGCTTCGGCCCTTGACAAAGTTGCCCGAGGACATGGCGTCGGGGTGCATCACCTGGAAAAAGAAGTTGGGCGTGGTCTTCTCAGCCTTGCCCGCTGCCTCAGGCCGCGAACGCAGCGTCGGCAACGACCCGCCGATGAACGCGCCGACCAGCTCGTTGATCAGCGAAAGCCCGTACCCCTTGTGACGCCCAAACGGCAGCAGCGCCGCCACTTCGTTCGGATCCTGCGTGGGATGACCTTCCGCATTCACCGCCGCGTCGGGCGGAAGCTGCTGGCCTTCCCGCTTGAACTGCTGGACCCGCCCCATCGCCACCGTGCTCGTCGCCCAGTCAATCACGATCGGAAAGCCCACCGCGTCGGTGGTCGGAAATCCCCAGGAGTGCGGGTTGGTGCCCAGCGTGGGAAACTTCCCACCAAAAGGCACAACTTCCGCAAGTGCCGCAGTGCAGTTGGTGTACGCGATATAGCCACGCTTCGCAGACTGCATCACGTATCCGCCGCCCCAGAGATAGTGAAACGCGTGATCCACACTGACCACGCCCACGCCATAGGTGTCCGCGAGCTTCTCAGCTCGGGCAATGGCATCAAAGGCCACCGCCTGGCCCAGCTTCTTATGGGCGTCCCAGACCTCGCAAGCCTCGAATCGGCTGTTGACCTTCTCAATTTTTGCGCCCGGCACGCATCCGGGATGGTCCGCGTTACCCGAACCGAAGTGATCATCAAGGTGCAACGCTTTCAACGCATTGTGGGTCTTGATGCCGTGGGTCGCAGCGAGGCTGCAAAAGCGAGCCGCCTGATCGGATTCATCCGGGGTGAAGCCGCGGGCTCGATACGCAGCAGCAACGATGCGGTCGTGAGTTTTCTCAGGCAAGACGCGATTAGTCATGGGCGAGAGGATACGCCATCCACGCCCGGTCGGCGGCAGCATCCGACTTTTCCCATGCGATCCACGCGATGGTTTTAGTACAGGTCAGCCAGGTCAATTTGAATATTGACAATGTCGCTGGCCCGGCGGAAAAACGCATCCAGCACGACGGGGTCGAAATGCTCGCCCCGGCCTTGCTCCATGATCTCAAAGCACCGCTCGCGGGGGATCGCCTCTTTGTAAGGCCGCACGCTCGACAACGCATCGTAAACATCCGCCACCGCCACGATTCGGCCCGCCAGCGGGATGTCTTCACCCGCCAGCCCCAGGGGGTAGCCCGAACCGTCGTATTTTTCATGGTGCGTGAGCGCGATCACCTTGGCCAGCCGCAGCAATTCAAAACGCGGGTCGCCGAAGATCTTCCCCCCGATGTCCACGTGGTTTCGCAGCGTCTGCGACTCAGGCTGTGACAGCTTCTCAAACACGCGGCCGCCCATCGACGTGTGCTTTCGCATGATCTCAAACTCTTCATCACTCAGCTTGCCGGGCTTGAGGAGAATGGCGTCCGGCACGCCGATCTTCCCCACGTCATGCAGCGGTGCCGCCACTTCAATCAGTTCAACCTCGTCGGCGTCGAGCCCCAGCTCCTCGGCAATCACCCCGGCGTACTGGCCTACACGCTGAATGTGATGACCGGTCTCGTTGTCGCGAAACTCAGCCGCCCGCGCCAGGCAATGCACCACCTCCATCCGCGTTGCCTGGATCTGCTCGGTACGTTTGCGAACCTGCGATTGCAAGTCTTTTTTTTCCTGCAGCAGGCTGTCTTCATACCGCTTGGCCCGAAGCGTGTTGCTCACCCGAAGGACAAGCTCGTGCGGATCGACAGGCTTACGCAGAAAATCCGTCGCTCCAAACTCAACTGAGCTGTTCCGGACGGACTCATCGTCCGAGGCGGTGAGCATCAAGACCGCGATACGCTCAGTCCGCGGATCCTTCTTGAGCAAATGCAGGAGCTCCAGGCCCCCCAGGTTAGGCATCGCAACGTCCAGCAACACCAAGTCCACCGGCTCATTTTGAAGCTGCAGGATCGCAGCCATCGGGTCGGTCTCGCCCCGCAGCTTTTCATATCCCGCCTTGGCAAGATGTTTATGCGTGATGCGGATATTGATCGACTCATCGTCAATGACCATGATGGTCGACGCTTCGAGCGCATCGGCAGCCAATACGGGGGTTGGCGTGAGCTGCGTGGAATGGTCTTGGGTCGAGAGGCTCATGTCGTGCTTTCTGTCGCAGTTTTTGCGACGGTGAGTCCAAGTTCGGCGCGCTGTCGCAGCGTGTCGATCTCACCAATCAGTCGAGTGACCTCCGCGCTGGCATCGTCCATGGGCGTGCGTTCAAGCTCCTTGGCGACATGGGACAATGGGGTATAGCCCGCCGTGCCGCCCGAACCTTTGAGCCAGTGGGCCAGTTGCGCGAGCCCTTCATGATCCGCCTGGGCCTGGGCCTGCCGCATCGCTTCCAGCTTGCTTTCCAGGATGACAATGAAATCCTGCGCGATCTCCGCGAAGTCTGGATCATCGACGGGGAGCTCGCACTCCAGAGGCGACAGGTCCGCGACGTGCGCGTCCACATCGACACGTGCCGTACCAGCAGCGGGATCATGCACGGCAGACGCGGTGGTGTCTGCGGTTGTTTGAGCCGTTGCTGGGCGGGTCACCGACCGATCAGGACGATCAGCCAACCACTTCTGCACCGTCGAGAGCAACAGGTCGCGCTCGATAGGCTTGGCCAGGTAATCGCTACAGCCCGAAGCCGTACACCGATCGCGGTCACCCTGCATGGCATGTGCGGTGACAGCGATGACAGGCAGATCGTGGCCCGCCTCGCGGAGTCGACGTGTCGCCTCGTACCCGTCAAGGACTGGCATCTGCATGTCCATCAAGACCAGATCGAACGGCTCACCCTGCACCACCAAGTCGTAGGCCTGCTGGCCATTTTCGGCTTCCAGCACGTCATGGCCGGCACGCTCAAGCAACAGTCGAATCAGATGCCGATTCGTGGCACCGTCGTCAGCAACCAACAAACGACCCACCTTGGGGATTTCCGTGGACGGCGGCTTGTCGGAAAAGGTGTTGATGAGCGACTCTGCTTGCGCAGCAGGGGTCCACTTCTGACCGTCCAGAATGGCGGTACCGAAGGTGGCAATAAACGTGCTGCCCTCGCCCAGAGCGGAGTGCACGGTGAGATCCCCGCCCATGAGTCGGCAAAGATGTCGGCTGATAGAAAGGCCAAGTCCGGTGCCGCCGAACTTACGGGTCACCGACGAGTCGGCCTGCACGAATGGCTGGAAAATGTTTTCTAAATGGCTGTCGCTCAAACCTACGCCGGTGTCGACCACGCGCAGGATCATCGTGCCTGACTCACCCCCCGAATCAACATCCGTGACAAACGAACCGAGCACGCGCACCCCGCCTTCCTGCGTGAACTTCACCGCGTTACTCAGCAGGTTGTAAAGCACCTGCTTGAAACGCGTAGGATCGCCAGACAGGGTCTCGGGGATGAAGTTGGTCCATTCCAGTTCGAGGCGCAGGTCCTTATCGATGGCAGACACGCGTACCGCAGACACCACGTCCTGAATGATCTGGCAGGGATTAAAAGGCACCGCCTCGACTTCGAGCTGGCCCGACTCGATTTTCGACAGGTCCAGCACGTCGCCGATCAGGGTCCTGAGATGACCAGCTGAGTTGCGGACCGTGCGGGCCCATTCGCGTCGCTGCTCTGGGGAGGCGTCGTCGGCGGTTTCCAGGAGTTCAGCAAACCCCATGACGCCGTTCAAAGGCGTGCGCATTTCGTGGCTCATGTTGGCCAAAAAGTTGCTCTTCGCCGCGCTGGCGTCTTCCGCAGCCTGCTTGGCCCGTGAGACAATTTCATCGCGTTCGTAGCGTTCTGTAATATCGCGCCCGATGCAGCTCAAGCCCTGCGGCTTTCCCTGGTCGTCGTAGGCCACCGACTTGACGGTCTCGAGCAATATGCGCGAGCCGTTCGCCCCGGTCACCCATTCCTCGATGACGATACGGCCCTCACGCTTTGCCCGTTCATCGCACGCCAGGACGTGCTTTGCGAAATCGCGATCAAAGAGTTCAAGGTCCATCTTCCCGATAATCTGAACGCGGGC
The DNA here is from genome assembly GCA_963799465.1 of uncultured Phycisphaeraceae bacterium. Taxonomy (GTDB): domain Bacteria; phylum Planctomycetota; class Phycisphaerae; order Phycisphaerales; family Phycisphaeraceae; genus JBCCOW01. Next base: position 556,001 of record CAWCXG010000001.1, read on the forward strand.
AAAGCCGAAAAAATTCAGAAAGGCTTCATTACAGTCAACGTACTCCCCGCGCATCGACTTAACAAAGAACAGGTCGGGAATCGCGGACATCACTGCACGATATTGGGCGGTGAGCCCTGCAAGTCGTTCGTTGACTTCATTGGCTTTACACAGCTCGGCTTCATGAAGCTGACGCTGGAGCCGATTGGCGGAGAGCGAAATTTTGAATCCGCTGAGGCGTGACGCGAACATCCACGTGAAAATGTTGAGCGCGACCAGAAACACCACCAGCAGTCGGTACACCGGCCAGACGAACATGACCAGGGACATGCCGTACCCGCAGACCGCGCAGAACAAAAAGATGTAAGCAAGCTGCATCAGCTTGCGGTTGCGGTCTTCGGGCGCTTCGTCGAGATACGCACGCCGCCAGAACACGAAGATGCGCAGGTACCCCAGCACGACCGTGACGGTCAGAATCACCAGGCCGATGATCCAAGGCCAGTCCGGCTGCCCGGTCTGGTCCATCATGCAATGCACGCGGGCCATGTAATGCCCGTCATTCGTAAAGAAGTCCAGGGGAGTGCCCGTGGTGAACGATCCAGCCTGTGCGTGTCCGGCATGAGCGGGGCCGCTGCCACAGTCCGGCGGGATGAGCGTGGTGGAGGGTTGGGTATTGAGGGTATGCGTGGTGGGGTAGGGGGTGGTGGTTTCGGCGGCGGCGTTAAAGCTGATCCAGCCTGTCACGATGAACGTCAGCGCAGCGGCCACCCCAAACCGCCAGCCAGGTCGCTGTGATTTTTGCGAAACGCCCCCGCTCGCGGTAATCCATGCACTGATTTTCACATCATTCTCATCGACGTCACCACACGCCGACTTAATCGCAAAATCATCCGGGCTTACTTAAACCGCACAGACCCAACCTTTCGCGCATCGAAAGGATGAAATCTCCGCCGAAGAACTGAGCTCTTTAACATTATTCGACAACCCGAATCAGCGCTGGGGGCTCTGGATCTCTGGCCTGGTTGCATTGGCAGCGCGGGGCCTGGGCTCGCCGACTCACGGTCGCTAAAGTAGCGGCATCGCCGCCTGCGACTCCCTGTCCTTTACGAGTCGCAAGAGCATGTATGACACCTATTCCGCAGACCAGATTGTGCATGTGGTCAGCCACTCCCGGGTCTTTCACGTCGTGGTGATGCCCGACGGCAATGCGGGCTATGTCGGCTGGTGCCTTGAGTTTCCCACGCTCACCCGCCACGGCGATGCACACCACACCGTCCTCCACGCGCTTAGCGAACAGATCGACACGGTGTATTCAACATCGACCTGACCACGCAAGAGCGACGCGACACTTACACGGCATTCGCGGTTATCAAGCGACACGCCTACAACGTGCGGGTGCCGACGACTACTGCAGCGTGTGCCGAACTGCTGTCACCTCTCCGGCGGCATGCCCAGCGTGTCGTAGTCCTGCACACTGGCGTTGTTCAGGCAGGCGTCGATGATCTCTTTGCCCAGGTCGTCGAGGTCATCGACCTGGAACTTTTTGATTTGCTCGTGAAAGAAGTCTGTAAGCATCTCGGCCCCGGCGTCGTAGCCTTCGATGCCGACCTCCGGCTGCGACTCGACCTGCAGGAACCAGTGGCCGATGACCTGGCCTTCGACCTGAATGGTCTTGCGGGTGCGTCCGAGCAGCGGGCATCGCGCTTCGGTGAGCGACTCGGGCTGAAAGGGTGACGATCCTCTGCGGGAGAGATATTCGCGGGTGATCCACTGCGGTGCGAACCCGACCTCCCAGCATCCCACGTGTTGGTTGGGGATGAGGATGAAAAGCGTGTCGGTGGTGCGCATGATTTGATGGAGCAGGATGTTGGCCTGATCGACCCGGCGGCCGGTGGCGAAAGGCCAGTACGAACCGACGCCTTCCGATTTCATCCCGCCCTGATCGACGATCGAGGGGTTGCCGTGGCCGCGGGGAGCCACCAACCGCCACAGCCACGCGAGGCTGGGGGGCAGCAGGTGGAACAGGCCCATGATGCCGTAGGTCGGATTCTCGCGGGTGCACGGCGGGCAGCGCACACCGAACGACCGGATATCGACAGTGACAGGTTCTTTGACAATGCCCGGGAAGTGGTCACGGGGCACGACCACGCGGGGGTTGGGGCAGGGTATGCCAGGCTCGTCTTCGACATGTTCCCAGATCAGGCTGGTGGTGTCGGGCTTGCCTTGAATGTTCAAAAACAGCAGCGGCGTCTTGGGGTGAATCGTGAGCTTTTCGAGGTGCGGATCGGTGCCGTAGTGGGTGATGTGATTGACGCGCAGGAACCACGACTGCTCGGCATCGGAGAGGCTGAGTTTGTGCAGACCGCGCACGGTGTCGTGTTGATAGGTCGGATGGCACAAGGCCATGTCATCGGTGACGGGGCGGAGCGTGACGCCGCGCGGCAGGGCAATGTGACGGATTTCCTGCGTTTGGGTGTTGGCGCCCAGTCGGACGCGGCCGTCGGCTTCGCGATGCACATGTTCGAGCATCTCGCTCTTGCCTCCGCCGCTGGCACCTTCGTGCATGATCGTGGTGATGTTGTCGTAAGGCGTGATGGCCTGGACGGTCGAGCAGTGGGCGGTGGTCCAGTCTTCCTTCTCGCCCATGGTGAGCAGCATGCCGTAGACGCCTTTTTTCGCCGAAGGCCCGGGATACAGGTTGTAGGAAAAAAGCTCGTGCAGCCCCACGTCTTTTCGGCGGTTGTGCACGACCACCTGTTTGCCTTTGAAGTGGGTGTGTCGAAACGGCGGAGCGATATAGACAATCGCCGCGTGGTGGTAGTCCGGCGTGATCTGGTCGAGAGGGACGATGCCTTGCAGCATCGCCAGCCCCAGTGCGAAGAAGCCTGCGTTGGCCGGGCAGATCGCCACGCCCGGCAGGCCACCCTCCCCCTGCATACCCGCCTGGAAAAAGAACGCGGCGAGGTCCTGGGTCTTGAGCCACTCCATCGTCTCGCTGCGAAGCGTGCTGAAGTCAGCGCCGAACCGGTCTTCAAAGCGTGCCTTATCGGTGTCGGCATCATCCGCGATGACCATGCATTCCGGGTCGCGGCGGCGCATGTAGGCTTCGAGGTAGTTGGCATTGATGCCGTTTTTCACCCGGCAGACGCGTGCCTCGACGTGGCGGGTGCCGTTGACGTCGTAGGCCACGTCGTAGTAGCCGTCTTCGCCTACCTGGTCGGCTGGAACCGCCATCTCCACGAGCTCTTCCACCGTGCCGACGTACGTGCACGACTTGGCCTCATTGAGCACGGAAAGTGCGGATCGTGAGAGGGTCACATGGTCGGGAAGCTCGGTGAGCATCTGCGTTGTCCTAAACTGTAAGAGGAAGGAACCCCCGGGGCCGCGCCGGTGTTTCGCGGCATGAGTTTAACCCAAGACCAGTACCGGCGAAGTGAGACTGCATGTCTTTTAACCTGTTCCTCATTGATGCGTTTGCGACCCGCGCCTTACAGGGAAACCCTGCCGCAGTGGTGCCGTTGGATGGGTCGAATGACGGGGCGGCGTGGCCGGATGCGGCGTGGATGCAGGCGGTGGCCGAGGAAATGAATCAGGCGGAGACCGCTTTTGTGTTGCCCACGGGTCGGCAGAACCATTGGGGATTGCGGTGGTTCACCCCCGCTGCGGAGGTCGAGCTTTGCGGTCATGCCACGCTGGCGTCGGCGCATGCGTTGTGGTCCACGCAGTGCGTGCCCCGCGAGCAGTTCATTGTGTTTGCCACGCAATTCAGTGGCGAGCTGCGATGCCACCTCACGGACGCGGGGACCATCGCCATGTCGTTTCCAGCCCTGCACACCGCACTGGCGGAGATGCCCGATGGCCTCATCAAAACGCTCGGCCTGGCGTCCGGCACCGCTGTGATCGCGACCCACTATGGACCTTACGATTGGATCATCGAACTCGCCTCGCCTGAGGACGTCGTCAACGCCAAGCCAGACTTCGGAGCTTTAGCGCAGTTCGACTGCCGGGGCGTTGCGCTCACAGCTCTTGGGCCGTCACGATCGCCTCACGCTGACCATGCCGCGCGACATGGGCCAGACGTGGTCTCCCGCTTCTTCGCACCCCGCCTACGGATTGCTGAAGATTCTGTCACCGGCTCGCTGCATTGCGTGCTCGCCCCGTACTACGCCCCGCGCCGCGGGCTGCAGCTGACCTGCCGGCAGGCCTCGGCCCGAGGCGGGACGATTGAAACGTCATACGACCCCGCGACACAGCGGGTGGAGCTTGCGGGCAGCGCGGTGACCACTGTGCATGGAGAATTGTTGGTCACTGCTTCGCCGTGATGGCGGGGTGGTGTGCGGCCGCCTCGGTGGGATGCCCGTTCAGGCAGGCCTGGGCAGCGTGGTGCAGGATCGCGTGACGCCTGGCAAGCCGAGGCACATCGCGGTCGTAGCCTCCACCGATCACACAGGCCACCGGAACACCCAGCGATTGGCACGTCTGAATCACATGATGGTCCCGTTGCCAGACCCCCGCATCGGTCAGATCCAGATACCCCAGGCGGTCGTCACGATGGACATCCACGCCAGCGTCATACAGCACCAGGTCCGGTTCGACGCGCGTGATCAATCCAGCAATCCCACCAAACCCCTCGGGGCTTTTATGACCATGCGACGTGCCACGCAGGAGGTCGAGATAGGCCAAGTCCCCCATGCCGCGCGGCAGGGCCACATCCAGATCGCCCGGCACTTTGCGAAGCGGAAAGTTATCCCCGCAGTGCATGGAGAATGTGAACACCCGTGGCTCATCAGTAAAGATCGCTGCGGTCCCGTCCCCCTGATGCACATCGAGGTCAATCACCAGCACCTGGTCCACCTCCCCTTGGTTGAGCAGCATCTGAGCGGTGACCGCCAGGTCATTAAAGATGCAGAATCCCGAGCCGAAGCTGCGGTGCGCGTGGTGGGTGCCCCCTGCGGTATTGCATGCGACCCCAGGCCCCGCAGGGTCCAACGCCAGCCGAGCCGTCAGCAGCGTCCCCGCCACCGCCGTGCGGGTGCGGGTGACCAGACCCGGACTCCAGGGCAGGCCAATACGACGCATGGCCTCCGGGTCCAACCGCCCTTCGCAGAACGCATCGACATAGCCTTTGTCATGCACCGCACCAAGAAGCGGCCGGGATGCCGGCGCTTGCGGGCACGCGATGATGTCCGCTTCGACCACACCACACGCCACCAGTTCATCGCGGATCAGCCCGAACTTCGGCATGGGAAAACGATGCCCGTCTGGCAACGGCGTGACGTAATGCGGGTGATACACCACAGGCAATGCCACCGCCGACTGACCTGATGAGAACGCACGCTTCATACCAACGGGGTGGTCCATTCGAGACGACTCAGGTCTGGCCTTGCCAGGTTTCACCGCTCGCTGCCTCAGCTTGCGCAAAGGCTTCACGCAGACGGTCCACCACCTGCTGACGCAGAGGGTTTTTGCTCATGGCATCCACGTTGGCCTCTGCGTTCTGCAAGTCCGTGGTCCCGACGATGCCGCAATGCACACCAGGAATCGCGAGACAGAACTTCAACGCAATCTCAGGCCATTCCAGTTCGACGTGGCCGGAGTATCCCAGCTGCCCGGGGTTGACGTTCATCGCTGCCAGCCGATCGTGATAGGTCTTGGCGTAGCTGCGGTACATGCCGCGCTGCTTGTCCAAGGGGTTCCACGCCGCATTGGCCAACGGCCGCTTGGCAATCACGCCTTTGTCATGCTCAATGCACACCGGCAAGACTGCCTCGATGTTGTGCTGGTCGCAAATGTTGATCGACATCTCGATCACGTCCAGCTCAGGGTGCGCAGCCGCCCAGGCGGCTGCCTCGTTGTCACCGCTGTAGCCCACCACCCGCACCTTGCCCGCCTCGCGGGCCTCAAGGACTGCGCCAATGGCGTCGCCCTGCTTGAGCGTTTCAAGGTCGCACGAATGCAACAACAACACGTCCAGATGATCCGTCTGCAACCGCTGAAGTGACCGGTCGATGCTGGCATGGATCAACGCGGGCGTGAAATCGTCCCCCTCGAGTCCCGACGCATGCCCAGCTTTGCTCACCAACACAAACTCATCTCGGCGGTCCGACACCACCTGCCCCAAAGCCTCCTCGGAGCCCTTGTAACATGCAGCGGTATCGATAAGGTTCAATCCGCTGTCCAACAGGTAGTGCAACACTTTGCGAACCTGATCAATTTGTGTTTCCAGAAACCCGATGGGGGCCGCGCCGTATCCCAGTTGGCTGACGCTTAAATCGGTTTTCCCAAGAATGTTCTTTTGCATGCCGGGAAGCTTAGGCGATGATGGCCCGGCATTGCCCAGCCGATGTAAAGGTTTGGTAAAGGTCCTCAAGATGTCCAACGCTCCACCCGACCCCCCACCTCAAGACGCTGCCGCCCGGCAGCCGGCCCCGCGACACGCCATCGTCGCTGGCTTTGGCCCGGTCGGCCGGCTCACCGCCGACAAGCTCGAAGCACAGGGGTTCAGCGTCACCATCCTGGAACGCAATCTTGACACCATCGAACGACAGCTCGACCTGAACAAGCACGTGGTGTTTGGCTCCGTGGAAGACGAGGGCTCCCTTCGCACCGCGGGGATCGACACCACCGACGCGGTGATCCTCGCGATCCCCGATGAGAAAGTTGCACTGCAGGCCTGCCGAGTGGTGCGACGCCTTCGGCCTGACGTGTTTCTCGCCGCCCGTGCCAACTTTCTCTCGCAAGGCATGCTCTGCCGTCAAGCCGGGGCCGACAAGGTCATCGTCGAAGAAGTCGTGACCGCCGAGGCCATGCGAGACGCGGTGACCGAGGCATTGGTCAGGCCACCCACGCCACCGTTTGCGTAATCAAACCGATCTGACCTGGGCAGTCGAATCCTCAAGCGTGATGCACGCCGCATCTACCGTTGCGTGGCGGTCATTGTCACGTTGCGATAGCCCTTACGCTCAAGCACATCGAGCACTGCAACCACTTTGCGAAACGGAGTCATTGAATCGGCTTGTAGAATAATGGGCATCTGCGGATCTTCAAAGTTCGCAAGAAATCGGTCCAGGCCGGTCATATCCTGCCCGGTAATCGGTCCGCGCACTCGACCTTCACGATCGATTTCCAGCCTCAACGCCGCCGTATTCGCCGCAGGCTGAGTCGCCGCCGGGGCCTCAAGGGTCTCACTGAGAAATTCCTGCAAATGCTGCCACGACCTTCGGTCCGCCCGAGCGTCGTAACCCACCGGAGCCATGCCGTAGCTGTCGGCAGCGGGATTGGTGAACGCATGCTTCGCGCCGCTGTAAGCCACCAGTTCCCATGTTTTGCCCGCCTTCTCGAGCGGCGTCATCGCGGCGACGAGTTGCTCGGTGGGCACCAGCGAATCGCGTACGCCGTGGTACAGGACCATCGCGGCGAGGACGTCTGCGGCCTCACCTTCCGCGGGCGGCTTGGGGCTTCCGTGGAAACTCGCCACACCCCGCAGCGCCGCCCCGCTGTAGGCCAGTTCCATCACCGTGGTCCCGCCAAAGCAGTACCCCATCGCGGCCAACCTTGATGCATCCACCTCCGGCCGACCCGCCAGAACCCGCAGCCCCGCAGCCGCCCGCTCCCGGTACGCCGCACGGTCGCCTGAAATCGCCCCGGCCCACTTCCCCGCCTGTTTGGGATCGTCGGTGGTTCGAGCTTGCCCGTCTTCGCCCACCCCGTACATGTCCGCGGCAAAAGCCACATAGCCCAGGTCGGCAATCATCGCCGCCCGCCGCTTTGCGTAGTCATTCAGCCCCCACCATTCGTGGACCACCATCACCCCCGGCCGTCCCGCAGTCTGGTCCGCTGTCACACCTGCAGGCAAATACAGCACGCCCCGCAACGCCGTGTCGCCGTCCGCGTAATCAATCTCGATGGCCTGCATGCCCTGCTGCTCGCCCGGCTGGGTCGCCGCAGCCTGCGCCCACGCCGCCTCACCCCAACACGTCATTATCAAAACCGCTGCGCAGCTCCATGCGATTCCAAGACACCGCCTCCTCACCGTGCCGCGTGGGGTGGCGTGAAAGTTGACCTGTAACATTGAGGTATTCATCGCGTCATTCCTTTTAAGTAACGCCAAAAACCAAAGACCAAACCGACACGGTCGCTCATCGCATACGCACGCCAAACCGCTGTGCGTCATACACCTTCGCCGTACCGCACTATACGCCTGGCCGGTACACTGGGCCGGTACGATTCACGAATTCATTGGGAACCCAAACATGCTCAGCCTTCATCACATGATGAAAACCTTTATCGCACGTTTTACGCTTGTGGTCCTTGGCGTAACGGTAGCGGTCGCGTCGAGCGTTTCCGCCGAGCCGCTCTCCAAGTGGATGCCCACTGACGCGGTGATCTACTTCGAATGGACCGGTGCCGACGCTCTGCAGGACGACTTCGCCAAGTCACATCTGGCAGGCCTGCTCAAGGACGTAGACCTTGACGAGAAGCTTATCGCTCTGGTGTCCGCTGCCATGGAGGATGGACTGGCCCGCGACCCTGCGATGCAGCAGCGCGTCGAGCAGGCGATGGACCTCGCCTGGCGTAAGCACTGGGCCGTGGCATTCCGAGGTATCACGTTCCCCGAGCAAGGCCGGCGGGGCGAAGGGGTTCCGGTTCCCCACCTTTTGTTCATGGTTCGTGCCGGTGAAGACGCCGACCAGATCGAAGCGGCTCTGCAAGACCTCCGTCATGCCGCCGGTGACGCACCGTTTGATATCAAGATCGAGCGCGCTGCCGATACCCTCCGCCTCAGCCTCGGCGACCCCGGAGAGGCTGGTCTCGCTCGCAATCCCGCGTTCGTATCAGCCATTCCCGCCCGTCCCGGTGCCTCCGCACTCATGGGGTATGTCAACGTGACGGCAGGCATCGAGCTCATCAAGCAAGGCATGGCATTCGACGGTGAACGTACCGACGAGATGCAACAGGTCCTCGACGTCATCGGCTTCAACCGCATCGAGTCCATCGGATTCCGATCGGGCTTCGACGGCCCACGCTTCCTCCACACCGCTCGCATCACCGCCCCAGGCCTCATCGATACGCCCATGGGCACGTTGATCCAAGGCCGACTCACCGCCCAGGACCTCGCGCTCGCTCCCGCCTCGGCGTCATGGGCCCGCTGGTCCCGCCTCGACCTCGCCGCCGTCGCCCAGGCTGCACGCAACGTCGCCGGAACGATGGCCCCGGACCAAGACAATCCGGTGGATGCTTTTTTTGCCGAAGGTAAGCAGGAACTCGGTTTTGACATCGAGACCGAACTCCTCGAGCCGACTGGCGATGTCTGGCTCACGTACACCGATGCCGACGCCGCCGTGCCCGTGCCCCTCGCCATGATTGCTCCCGCCGACGACGCCGTACGTTTGGGCAAAACGCTCGATCAACTCATGGCCAAGGCGATCGACGAAGAAGGCCAAGACCAGATTCAACGCCGGCAGATTCAAGGCTCCAATGCCTACAGCTTCAACACCCCCCTGCCCGGCGGCATCACCCCGACCCTGGGCGTCATCAACGGCCGATTCATCCTCGGGGCCACCCCCCAACTCGCCGCCGCCGCCGCACAAGCACCCGCCGGCCGCCCGCTTGTGGACACCGACCTGTTCCGTCAGGCTGTGGCTCCGCTTGGAATCGATCCCCAGCAGGCCCTCGCGTTCATGGTCGCAGACCTTCGCGAATCCGCCCGCACCATGCTCTCGCTCTACAACATGGGCCTCGGGCTCATGGCGCGGGAAATGAACGACGACTTGCCCATTGACCTCGAAACCCTCCTGCCCACCCTCGCCCAACTCAAGCCCCACCTCGGCCACGCCGCCTCCATCGTCCGCGTCGAGGGCGATGTCATCGACTGGGTCACCAGCGAACCCTTCCCCGGATCGATCCTCCTGTCCCCCGAGATCGTCGCCTCGCAAGACCCCGTCACCCTGGCGCTAATGAGCAGCGTCATGCTGCCCGCCATGGGCACCGCCCGGAATACCGCCCGTGAAACCAAAGCGATGAGCAACGCACGACAGCTCTGCATGGGCATTGCGATCTATACCGTCGAAAATCGTGAACGCATGCCTCAGGACATGACGCAAGTCCTCGCCGCTGCTGACCTGACTGCGCTGTCCATGGTGCACCCCTTACAGCCCAAGCCAGCCGACTTCGCCCAGTGGGACCCTGATCAGCAGAACCAATGGGCCTTGGCCAACCTGGGATTCTTCTACGTTCGCGCCGCAAATAGCACGACCGACATCGACAATCCGACGCAAACCGTGGTCATCTTCAGCGATCCCGCCCTGGCGAAACGAGGCAATGTGGCCGTAGGTTTCGCCGATGGCCACGTGGAAACCAAAACCGTCGACTGGCTTATGGAAAATGTCCCCGCCGCCCGTGACCGCGTCGAAATGCGCTAAACTCCACTCAAGCACGCAGCCCGAGAACCTGCTTTGTCCATCTCCCCACGCATGCACTTTTCACGCTCCCGCATCGCCCACCGCTGGGACTGGCGTCCTGCCCTGGCTGCCGGCCTGCTCGCCTTGACGCTCACCGGCTGCGACCGCTCGAACGCATCGCCAGAGGACACCTCCGACGCCGATCCACCCGCGACCCAGGCGTCAGACCCTCAACCAAACGACGCAGGCTTCGACCTGGGCCGTCTGACCCTTCCCGACGCTGATCGCATCACCCGGCTGATCCCCCCCATTGATCTCGACCGAATCCGCCGCGATCCCAAAGAGCTCGTCCGACTCGCTTTCGAGAAAGGCCAGGCTGGCTCGTACCACCTTGACACGCTGGTCCAGGCTCAGTTCCCGTTGTCACGCACCCGACAAGTAAGCCTTGGCCGCGATGTCTATCTCAGCCGAAAGCAAAGCGGCACCCTGATTCAAGACCCCGCACAGCAAGCACGCCTCGAACGCCTCGCGCGACCGATCATTCGCAAAGACGTCAGCCAAGCCGACGACCTCGACTTCACCCTCTCTGTCGTCAAAGACGCCCGCCCCAACGCCTTCGCTCACGTCGGCGGCTACCTCTACGCCACCACCGGCCTGCTCAAACTGCTTAACGACGACGAACTCGCCTTTGTCCTCGGACACGAAGTCGGCCATGTCGAACTCGGCCATGTCAACCGCCCCTGGGTCTATCTTGATCTCGCCCAGGAGTTCGGCGGCGAAAAGGCTGCCAACTACACCGGCATCGCCTATTCCAAAATCGCCAACGGCTTCAGCGAAGACCAGGAATTCGAAGCCGACGACTGGGGCTTTCTCGCCGCTCGCCGCCAGGGACACCCCTTCAACGCCGCCATTTCAAGCCATCAGAAGATGGCCGACTGGTACCGTGATTTCGCCTCCGTCCCGCCCCCCGCCGAGCCTCCCACCAACCTCAAAGACGCCGTCCAGGCCGCCATGCGGGATCACGCTCGAACGCATCCCCCCAGCGAAGAACGCATCGCCCGGCTTAAACTCCTCGAGCAACGCGTCAACGACTGACCCGCTCGCCTGCGATCTCACGCTGCCTGTTACGACGCAGCGGTCTCGACCAGCCCTAGTTTGAGCTGCACCCGTCGGTCCGCCTCTTCCGCCACGGTCGCATCGTGCGTCACCATCACCAGTGTCTGACCGCCGCGGTGTAATTCTCGAAACACTTCCAGAATTGACGCCGAAGTCTCCGCATCCAGATTGCCGGTGGGCTCGTCGGCCAGCAACAGCGTGGGCTGATTGATCAGTGCCCGCGCGATCGCCACCCGCTGCCGCTCGCCCCCGCTGAGTTGGCCTGGCTTGTGCCTCAAACGGTCGCCCAGACCCATCTCCCCCAGCAGCGTCCTGGCCCGCTGTCGCAGCGCCCCCCGCTGGCCGGGCCACTGCCACACCGACCACCGCAACATTGCCCCGACCAGTACGTTTTCCATCGCCGACAACTCCGGCAACAGGTGATACGACTGAAACACCAGCCCCACGTGATTCCGCCGGTACGCATTCAGCGCCGACCCGCTCGCCCCGTCCAACTGCTGACCCTCAAATTGCACCGTCCCCCGCGTCGGCCGATCAAGCCCACCCAGCAGGTGCAACAACGTGCTCTTCCCCGACCCTGACCGCCCCAGGATGCATACCCACTCGCCCCGCTTCACCGAAAGCTCCACCCCACGCAGCACCTGCAGCTCCCGCCCGCCTTCCTTGAAATGCCGCTCCAGACCTTCCGCGATCAGCACCGAGTCATCGTTAACAGGGGTGGGAGTGACAGCCATAGGTCAAAAAAGTTCAAGAAGCTCGCAGGGCCAACACCGTCGATCCGTCCCCGCCCTCATCACTCATACCGCAGCGCGTCCACCGGGCTCAACCGCGACGCCAGCCACGCCGGGATCAGCGATCCCACCACACTCGACACCACCGCCCCGACCATCACCCACGCCGCTTTCACCGGATCGACCTCATCGGGAATGCGGTCAAAAAAATACGTCTGCGCGTTCCACATTTTCCATCCCGTCAGCGAAGTGATCAGGTCCTGCAACTCGTTGAGATGCGTCACCAGCCCCACCGCCGCCGCCACCCCCAGCACCGCCCCCACGATCCCAATCACCAGCCCATATCCCACAAACAGCCCCATCACCCCGCCCCGCCCCGCCCCAATCGCCCGCAGCACGCCGATGTCCCGCGTCTTCTCCAGCACGATCATGTAAAACGTCAACGCCACCATCACCACCGCCACCATGCTGATCACGCTGAACAAAAACGTCACCAGCGTGACCTCGTTCTGCACCGCTCCAATCAACTGACCGTGGACCTGCTCCCACGTCTGCACGGTCAAAGGCCGAAGCATCTTCCGCTCCGCCGCCCACGCCTCCACCACCCGCGTCGCCGCCGCCGCCGCCTCGTCCACACTCACCCCCCCCGACGCCCCCAACACCAGCCGGCTCGCCCGTCCCTCCAACACCTCGGGATCACCCAGCGTCCGCCCCGTCCGCTCGTCAAACGACCCCGGCGGATACACCTCCCGCGTGTGCATCTCCAACGCCTCCTGCAACCAGTCAAACGGCACAAACACCGTCTGCTTATCCACGTCATAAAGCCCCGACTTGAACTCATTGACCACCGCAAACGTCCGCCGCGTCGGCCGATACGCTCCCGCCGTCCCGCCGTCCGCCAACGCCGCCACCGTCAACTTCACCGACTGACCCACCGCACCCCGCTCCAACACATACTGCCCCGCCTCATCCCGCCGAGACCACGGATACGCCTCCACGCCGATCACCATCGCCGGATCCTTAGCCCCATCCGCCGACCGTGACCATCCCTCAGGCGTCACCAGCGTCTTGCCCGCAGCCAGCAAGTCCACCCCGCCGGTCTGCGTTTCATGCTCCGCCGCGTCACGCTGATCCCACAACAGCGTCTCCTCCAACGCCACAATCTCCGACATCTCCTCCATCCGCACCCCCTGCACCACCACAGGCTGCGTCACCTGCCCAAAATCAAGCAACCCCAGCCCATCAATCACCGGCGTGACCCGCTCAATTTCCCCCGTCCCCTTCAACCTCAACGCCAACTCCTCATACCCCGCAAACCCCGCCAGAGAAGGCGAACTGATCACCACATCGCCCGTCAGCTTCTGAGCCGACGTCTTCAACAACGTCAAAAAACCACCCATCACCGACAGCACCACGATCACCATGAACGTGCAGAACCCCACGCTCGCTGCCGCAAACAACGGCGCCAGCTTTCGCCGCAAATATTTCGAGATCAAAAGATATTTAAACATCAGCAGTCAATTCGCCAGGCCCGACAGCATACGTCCCCTGCCGTCTTGCCACGTCTGCACCCGCCGCCAAACCCACGGCTCAAAGGTCCCCTCATCCCCCCGACTCAGGCCGCATCAGCGGAAACAAAATCACGTCCCGAATACTCACCGCTCCCGTCAACAACATCACCAGCCGATCCACCCCAAGCCCCATCCCCCCCGCCGGCGGCATCCCGACCCGAAGCGCTTCCAGAAAATCCTCATCAATCTGCTGCTGCTCTTCCTTGTCCCCCACCTGATCGCGGAAGTTCGCCTCCTGCACCGCCGGGTCGTTCAACTCCGAATACCCCGGGCTGATCTCCTGCCCGTTAATCGCCAACTCGTACACATCCGCAAAATACGGATCGTCTTCGCATTTTTTCGCCAACGGAATCACCACGCTCGGCACACGCGTCACAAAACAAGGATCCATCAACGTGTGCTCAATCACCTTCTCATACACCTCCACCAACTGCTCCGCGGGCGAACCCGCAAACTTCAAGTCCTTGTCCGGGTTCGCGCTTCGCAGCGCATCCATCTGAGCTTGTGTCGCCGCCTGCTTCTCAAACCGCCACCCCGTCCGCTCCTCCACCAGATCCACCATCGACACCCGCCGCCACGGACGCGACAGGTCAATCGTCTTGCCCCCCTTCGCCTCTTCCAGGCTGCCTGGCTCCGCGTCCTCCCCGGCTCCGCGATTCAACACCAACCCGCCACAGACTTTTTCCGCCGCCATGCACACCATGTTCTCGACCAGCTCGGCCATCGTCTCCCACGACCCGTACGCCTCATACGCTTCGAGCATCGTAAATTCAGGATTGTGCCGCGGGCTGATGCCTTCGTTACGAAAGTTGCGGTTGATCTCAAAGACCTTCGGCATGCCTCCCACCAACAATCGCTTGAGATAAAGCTCCGGCGCAATGCGCAGCGTCAAAGGCATATCGAGCGCGTTGTGATGCGTCTTAAAAGGCTTCGCCGCCGCCCCGCCGTGCAACGTCTGCAGCATCGGCGTCTCCACTTCCACAAACCCCCGCCCCAGCAAAAACTCCCGCATCACCTGAATAATCCGCGACCGCAACTGCATCGTCCGCATCACCCCGGGGTTCGCATACAAGTCCACATACCGCTGCCGATACCGCGTCTCCGCATCCGTCAGCCCGTGGTGCTTGCCCGGCGGCAACGCCAACGACTTCGTTAACAACCGATACCCCTCCGCCAGACCGCCGCCGCCCGTTTCATCTCCCACCCCCCCAGCGTCTTTCCCTTCAGGACCCGCTGCCCACACCGTCACTTCCCCCGTCTTGGTCTTCGCCAAAGGCCCGGACGCCGCCACCAAATCCCCGTAATCCGCCAGCTTCGCCACCTTGAAAACCTCAAGCCCGACCGCCTTCTTACTCACCGCCACCTGCAAATCACCACTCGCGTCCCGCAGCGACATGAAAATCAAATTCCCCATCACCCGATGCTGCATGACCCGCCCCGCCACCAACACCCGAGGCCGGCGGTCCACCCCGCCCTCACTTCCCCCACTTCCCCCACCACCCCCACCCGCCTTGTGCTCCGCGTCCGCCTCTTGGTCGTACCGCTCCCGGGCCGCATGCATCGACATCACCCCGTCCACCCGCCCGCCGTACGGGTCCACCCCGAACTCATCCCGCAGCCGGTTCAGCTTCGCCTGACGATCCGCCCGCAAGCGTGCCTCGCCCGATGCGTCCAGCCGCCCTTGCTCCGCAGCACCGGAACCCGCAGCGGGCTCCGCCTGGCGATCAGGTTGAGCGTCAGAGTCAGAGTGGGAGCGGGGGTGGGGGTCTGGGTGGGGGTCAGCGTGGGGGTGGGGGGTGGAGTCGGTCATGGGCGACGCGATCCTACCGCCTCACCCCGCCCCGCGTCCGCAAAACACCCCAACGCCCAGGGATAGCCATCCCTGGGCGTTTTCAAACGCAACCCTCAAACCCCCAACCTCAACCGCCTATCAACTCTGCCACCACAATCAGGTCATTGCTAATCGTCATCAGCCACACCTCATCGTCCAGCCAACCCGCCATCACATCTTCCTTGGCCGTCTCATTCGCCGCCGACCACTGCGTGTTGTCAGCCATGCCGGACTCGCCTTCGAGAAACACACCGTTGCAGGCTTGGGATAGGTGTCGAACACCCCGTGCCCCCACCCGATTGAGCCCGTGATCGCAGTAGCTGGCAGCGTCAACCCTCCGTGATCGGTGCACCCAGAAAGTCTACGCCACCGCCCCAGCCTAGCGAAACGGGGTCTGACCCCGTTTCGCTACCCCGATGTCGACGAGCTTGCCCCTCTGCTCGACGACCTGCCCGAGTTCATCCAGCCTCGCCACGGCCTGTTCGACGCCGGCTACGACAGCGAAGCCAACCACCAGCGACTCGCCGAGCGCCACATCTTCGGACTCATCCCACCGACCGTTGGCCGCCCCAGCAACAAGCCCGCCGCCAGCCCGATCCGCCGAGCCATGCAACACCTCTTCGAGCACCCCGAGGTCTTCAACTTCGGCCAACGTTGGCAAGTCGAATCGGTCATGCACATGATCAAACGTCGCCAAGGCACCGCCACCACCGCCCGCCGCGACCACACCCGCCATCACGAACTCGGCCTCATCGCCCTCACCCACAACCTGCTCATCCTCGCGATTACCGAGCTTTTCTACAGGGCAGGTCTGACCCCGTTTCGATACCTTTTTAAACTATAGTGTTCCGGAACAAATATACACTAGTACATAATCGTCAATATACATGTACAAAATTCCCGAATACGTTGTAAGAACACTAAATTCAGAATAGTATTCGTCAGCAGGGTGAACCCAAGGGTCCCACCAATTCGGAAGACCGGACGATCCTATTATGTCGGTTAAATCTGATTGGCCACGCTTCAGTCTACGCAAGGCATTTGCGGGCTGGCTCAACCACCTTTCAAATTCGCTTACCGACATTTTTAATTTAATCAGATATGATTCATCTGCGCCAATTTCTGCGTGGGCAGCGCAGGATAAATATGTGTATTTATCAAAATTAATGTTTGTCAGTAATTTGGTTTGCTCCATAACCCCCCTGCAGCCAGAGTCCAATTCTGCGAATTTTGAACCCTGCTCGCTAACAGCGCCGGCACAGCTGGAAAACACTAGAAAAGCGAGAAAGATCGCGCGGCGAGGTATTAAATTGAGGGCTGGATGCATCATGGAAAAATGGCCTGCGTATTGATCTCGGGCGAAATAGGTGTCAGACACGAATGCCGTTGACTTAGCTGGCAAGCTGTGTTTGGGGCGGGGTTTACGATCGGCGGGCTTGAAAGACCGCGGCCTCCGGCGATGATGGTGTTGTTCAACGCACCCTCATCCCAAGGAGGCCACGGATGGCCCATACTCTCGCTTCGTTGCTGCTGCGGGTCAAGGACGACCCGACACGAATCGTCGATCCCCACGTGTTCGGTGCCGCGGCGGCGTCGCTGGACCATGCCCGGCAACTCGAACTGTTCGGCCCGGCGCGTCGGTCGCGGGTGTTGACGCCGCTGATGACGGTCACGGCCGTGATCGTGCAGGCGTTGCACGGCAACACGGCGCTTTGCGACCTGGGTCGCAAGACCGGGCTGCACGTCACCGCGTCGGCGTTCTGCCGGGCACGCCAGCGGGTGCCCTTGGCCCTGTTCGAGGCGTTGGCGGTGCGGATGGCCCACGGCCTGCTCGAGCGGACCGAAGACGTGGGGGATTCCGGGGGAAGTTCCGGGGGGGATTCCGGGGGAGATTCCGGGGGAGATTCCGGGGGAAGTTCCGGGGGACGGTGGCACGGTTGGCGGGTGTTCTTGCTCGACGGCACGAGCGTGTCGATGCCCGACACCGAGGCGAACGCCGAGCACTTCGGTAAGCCGTTCGACAGCGGGACGCGGCGGCCGCTGCTGCCGGTGGGCCACCTTCTGGGCATGGTCGACCTGGCGACCGGACTGATCGTCCGGGTGTGCGTCCACCGCTGGAACACCCACGACCTGCAGAGCTGCCCCAAGATGCACGAAGAACTCGCCGCCCCTGCCCTCGGCCCCGGCGATCTGCTGCTGGCCGACCGCGCCTTCGGCGGCCTGACGCACCTGGCGGCGGTGATGTACAGCGGGCTGGATGCGGTGCTGCGGGTCAAAGAAAAGGGGCACTTGGGCGGCAAGGCGGCCGGTGGTCGTGGGGGGCGTACTTCCGGGGGCATGCCCCGGCTGCGGGGTGCGGTGACGGTCACGATTCTGGAGGACACATGGGTCACACGCAAACTCACGCGGCAGTGCCCGCCTTGGCTGGACCCGGTGATGTTCGTCGACCTGGGGCCGAAGGTCCGCTTCCGGCGGAGGCGAAAAAGGTGTCGGACACCTTATCTTCCTTATCTTCCCCCGACTTCATGCTAGATTACATGTTTCGTTTGCGTACTCGATCTGCCGGTTTTGAATCAAGACTAACCGCAATGACAACGAATGATGAGAGTGCCTAACCACCGGCTGCAGTTGACCGGCGACGCCCGCGATGGTTTATAATCCCGGTTCAGCGTCGTCCCCCGCGGGCGGCCGGCAACTGAGCCTTTTACGTTAGACGATGGGGGCACCTCATGTGTGACGGCAAGCCTGAACGAATCGCAATCCAACACAATGAATGCGTCGATGACTGCTACGCCGAGTATGTTGGCCGCACAAGTGATGGCCGGCAGTTCTTTCTGACCGCTTCATTCGGACCAGCCATTGGCGAGCATCCGGGCTCCGAGTACCTCGCATTGTTTCTGTTCGATGCCGACGGGAACCTCGTCGATGCGCAGATCGACGACTTAGGTCCAAGGACGAAGCCTTATCACTACAAGAGCCGCGCCTACTACGACGTCCGGCTGAAAGCGCTTGGTGAGGTCACGTTTGAGCGGATCGAAGTCAAGCCCTTCACAGTTGAGCGATTCGGCACCACGTTCGGTCTCGTGACCCATGAACCGGAAGATGAAAACGATATTTGGGTGGTCAAAATGCAGCCTGGCGACTACATGTGGTTCTTCGAACCTTGGGACAGCGGACAGTACGAAATCTGAACAGTCGCCTAACCACCGACTGCAGTTGACTGGTGACGCCCGCGATGGATAATTGGGTTGTCGGTTTGAAGCTCGCTTTCCGCGGGCGGCCGGCAACTGAGCCTTTTACGTTAGCCCCGACGAAGCTGGGCGTGTTTCAGTTGAGGTTGTTGCGAGGGATGCAATCCAGTGGTGTTTGGCGGCTTTTCTGACGTGGGATGCAGAATCGTCGTCATTGCGTCAAGATAGACCGATGCGTACCGAACCGATGTCGGCTGAGCCTGCTTCTTCCAAGGGTCCTGCGGCGTTGCTGTCCGTGCGTGACCTCAAGACGTATTTTCCTGTCAAGCAGGGACTGCTTCGCACCCGGGTGGGGGATGTGCGAGCGGTGGATGGGGTGTCGTTTGACGTATCCCCGGGGGAGACGTTGGGTTTGGTGGGCGAATCGGGGTGCGGCAAGAGCACGGTGGGTAGGACGATTTTGCGGCTGGTGCCCGCGACGGCGGGGTCTGTCACCTTTGAGGGTCACGATGTGCTCAATGCCGGCCGGGCGCAGATGCATGCACTTCGGCGGGAGATGCAGATTATTTTTCAGGACCCGGTGGGGAGTTTGAATCCTCGGATGACGGTCGGGCGAATCGTGGGTGAGCCGCTCAAGGTTCACGGGCTGGCGAAAGGAAGTGCGTTGCAGGACCGGGTGGTGGACTTACTGGTGAAAGTGGGCTTGCAGCCTGAGCATGCGACGCGGTTTCCACATGCGTTTTCAGGCGGACAGCGTCAGCGGATCGGGATTGCACGGGCATTGGCGCTGAATCCGAAGTTCATTGTGTGCGATGAGCCGGTGTCTGCGTTGGATGTGTCGGTGCAGTCGCAGGTGCTGAATCTGCTGGCGGACCTCAAGCAGGAGTTTGGTTTGAGTTATCTTTTTATCGCGCACAATCTGGCGGTGGTGGAGCATTTCTGCGATCGGATTGCGGTGATGTATCTGGGTCGGATGGTGGAGCTGGCAACGCGTGATGCGTTGTATGCCAATCCGCAGCATCCTTACACGAAGGCTTTGCTTTCGGCAGCGCCCACGCCTGACCCCCGGGGTCAAAAGCAGCGGATGATGTTGCTGGGGGATGTTCCTTCGCCGATCGTGCGGTATGCCGATGAGCAGGCGGGCGGGGCGGCGCGGGCGAACAAGCAGGCAGAGCGTGAGGCGGGTGAAAAGGCGTCGGCTCGTCAGCCGGGTGTTGATTACCTGCCGCGGTCGGTGCTTTTGGATCGGCCGGACCTGGTTGAAGTCTCTCCGGGGCATTGGGTGAGCCCTACGGCGGAAATGTTGGTGGCGTAGCGCGGTGGGTTGGACTGGGTTGGACTGGGTTGGACTGGGTTGGACTGGGGGGAGGTGATAGGCCGAGGTGATGATGCGTGGTCGCTTGCAGGGCGATCGCATTCTCGGTGTGCTTGATAAAGCCCAGCCCTTGCAGGGCTGGGGCCCACTGTCAGGGAAGGCGGGCTTCGAGGATTGAGTCCCAACCAGCGATAGAGTCGGCAATTTCTATTAAGAGAATGTGATTGCCAGTAAACGCAAGGGTGGGCAAGCGGTTTGATGCGAGTCGTGTTACACTCTTCGGCTCGCCCTGGTGGAGCAGTTCCGCCCCGGCATCTTTTTCGTCACGGCTTGACGCACGTCGAGTCCCCCGGAGAATTGCAATATGGTTCGTATCCGTCTGAAACGTCTTGGTCGTCGTCACCACCCTGAGTACCGGGTGGTGGCTATGGATAAGCGAAGCCCGCGTAACGGCGCGGCGATTGAAGAGCTTGGTCATTTTCATCCTTTGCTCCAAGACCCTGACGCACAGATGGTGCTCAAGGAAGATCGCATCCGGTATTGGTTGAGCGTTGGTGCTCAGCCTTCGGAAACCGTGGCTGACCTTCTGGTTCGTGCGGGGGTGTACGACAAGAAGACTCGCAAAATGATCGCTGCGGCTGAGTAGTCGCCTTACTGCGAGCCCCCTGCCATCATGCTGCGAGCTGTAGACGACCTCGCGTACGTGACGCCTGACTTGCCGGGCATTGGTGGTGTGCTGCGCGAGCAGCCTGAAGACTTTATCGTTGAAGAGTTGCAGAAGACCCCGCCGTCTGGCGCGGGTGAGCACTTGATGCTTTTGCTTCAAAAACGTGAGCTGACCACGCTGGAACTGGCCCGCCGAGTGGGTAAAGCGTTTCGCGTTTCGCCCCGCAGCGTGGGGTATGCCGGGCTGAAAGACAAGCAAGCGGTGACCCGGCAGCATGTGACGGTGCATGTGCCTGGGGTGGAGACGGCAGCGCTGGCCCAAGGGGTCGAGCGGTTGTCCGAGCAGGACCGGATCGACGTGATCTGGGCGGAACCGCACCGTGCCAAGCTGCGTAAGGGGCACCACGCGGGCAATGCGTTTGTGTTGACGATTCGCCAGGTGTCGCCCACTGCGGTGTTGACTGCTAAGCGGGTGTTGGATCATTTGGCTCGCGTTGGGGTGCCGAATTACATTGGCGAGCAGCGGTTTGGGTTTCGGCGTAATTCGCATGTGTTGGGCGAGCTTTTACTTCGAGGCGCGGATGACGCGCTGATCCAGGAGATGTTGCTGCGTGTCGATGCACGTGACAGGCCACCTTTGCCAGAGGCTCGAGCGCTCGCGGCAGACAAGCGATATGAAGAGGCGTTGGCGTTGTGGCCTCGTAGTCTTCGTTCGGATCGGCAGGCACTGGACCTGCTGCGTCAGGGGGCGACGGCCAACGATGTGGTTGCGGCGCTGGACCGGACGCAAACGCAGATGTTTACCTCAGCCTGGCAGTCGGCGGTGTTTAACGCGGTGCTTGATCGTCGCATCCGCGAGCAGACGCTGCATCGCTTGTTGCCTGGCGATTTAGCGTGGAAACATGACAGCCGGGCGGTCTTCGCGGTCGACGAAACGCAGGCGATAACCGACAACGCTTCGGGGGGACGGGTCGCAACTCTGGACGTTTCGCCGTCAGGTCCGCTCTGGGGTCCAGCCATGCTTCTGCCGGCCGAGGCACCGCTTGCCATGGAGCGTGAGGCACTCGGCGAGACCGGCCTGAACGAATCAGACCTGCAGAAGTTTGAGGGTGCTGGAGGCAAACGGGGTCTGAACCTGCAAGGCCAGCGGCGCCCGTTGCGGGTGATTTTGCAGGACCACGCGGTGTCGGCGGGGAGTGATGAGCGTGGGCCTTTCGTGCGGCTGAGTTTTACGCTCGAGCGGGGCGCGTATGCGACCACGGTGATGCGGGAAGTCATGAAAGCTTCAGACGGATGACGTTGTCATGGTGACGCGTCGGGGCACGTTTGCGGGCACGCGTATCGTTCAAATATCGACGATATTGTAATTATAATATCGACGATATTTAAGTACCTGCGAGACAGCCGGGGATGGCGGTGCTGGGGTCGCAGGCTTGATCGCGTCTCCTTCGATGCAGGGCACAGGTTGCGAGGCACGTTATTTCGCATAACCAAGCCTGAGGCAAAGCGTGGCCCGGCGACCAAGTTGTCGCGGGATGACCGCCAAGGCGATTGAGCATCCGGGGCATCGATCTGTGATGAACGTTGGCTAAGCCTGGGTGGTAGCGGTATCCCATGCAGGCAGATTTCTGACACTCCACCATCCCGCGGCGACACAGCGGGCCTTGTCGTATCGCCCCATCCGGACCCGCCCGGCCAGTGCAGCACGAGGCTTCGCGGCGATGCGGTTGAGCAGGCTGCGGTAGGTCTGCGCGAGGACCGCACAGGTCAAGCGACCCGACGGATGCACGCGGCGCTCCAGTCCTGCGGACATTTCGAATACCGAGCGCGTACGTTCGATCTCGAAAGACATCAGTCGGCCGATCCGGTCTGACCATTCGCCTAGCGCCAAATCCTGCGTCGTCACGCCAAACCGCTCGAGGTCCTCTGCGGGCAGGTAGCACCGGCCAAGCGCTGCGTCTTCGCGGATGTCACGGAGAATATTGGTCAATTGCAACGCCACGCCACGGTCTTGGGCGAGCTTGCGGGCCACTTCGGGCTCACGGTATCCCCAGATTTCCAGGCAAATCTGCCCTACCGACGACGCCACACAGGTGCAATAGTCTCGCAGGATTTCATACGTGCCCACGTTGAGCCCCAGGATGTCCATCCGCTGGCCTTGCAGCATCCTGCGGAACTGCTCAACGTCCACATCGAACGCTTCGAGCATCCATTGCATCGCAGGATAAACCTCAGCCACATCCGGAGGGGTTTGCGGAGCAAGTTCCGAGTCGCCGCGCTCCAGTGCATCGACCGCTGTCTCAAGAGCACTCACCCGCTGTATCGCCTGACTGGGCGAAACGTGATCATCTGCGGCATCGTCGCAGGCCCGCATGAAGGCATACAACGTCCACATCGCAGAGCGCCTGGGCTCGGGCGTCATGCGCATCGCCCAGTAAAACGAGGTCTTTGATCGCTTGACCGTCTCTGCGCAGTGCAACAAGGCATCACGCTGGGCGGGTAATGTCGGCAGTGCTGGCTCAGTCACGGATCGCGGCGGTGGCGGCACGCGTCTGCTCATGGCATCACCGCCTCACGTGTCGAGGGGTTTTTGCCCGTATCGCCAAGGGCTGGCATGCCATGTTTGGATCGACGCCGTGGCGGTCGTAACGCACGCATCACCAGCCCCAGCCGATCGCCGCGTCGTACCACCGGGCGATGGTGCAGGGTGGCGAAGTCCATCCGTTCGATTTCGCGTAAGACCGCTTCTCCGCCGAGAGTGAAAAGCTTGAGGTCGAACCGCAGCCGACCCGTGACATGAGGCCACAGCGCTCGGCCTGCCAAAAACTGGTCAGCCGTCACTTCGCACAACGCCCGAATCGTCTCGCGATATCCCGCGGGCAGGCGTTTGGAGGTAAGCCCAACGCAAAGCGACGAGAGGTCCAGGCCTTGCGCGTTCGCCACATCGCTGGGGATGTACACGCGCTGACGTTCCACGAGATCCCGACGGACGTCCTGCCAGAAGTTGGTCAACTGCAACGCGATACACGTGTGATCCGCCAACGCAGCAAGGGCTGGGTCATCGATGCGCCAAAGCCCCAGCACCAATCGTCCTACCGGGCAGGCGGATCGATGGCAGTAGTCGATGACGTCATTGAGTGTGTCATAGGTGAGTTGTTGCTGGTCTTGCACAAAGGCGTCAAGCAGGTCGTGGAACGGCTTGGCGGGCAATTGATAGTCCTGCCACACCGGCTGCAGCGCGACGAATACGGGATGTTGCGGATGACCTGCGAAGCACGCTTCCAGCTCGTCTCGCCACCACTGCAAGAGCCTCTGGGCTTCCTGAGGGTTGCTGGCCTCGTCCGCCAGGTCGTCCGCCCACCGGCAATAGGCATAGACCGCAGCAAAGGCGGGCCGAAGCGAGCGAGGGAGCAGCCACGAGGCGACCGTAAAGTTTTCACGGTGATCCCGTAGAACGCGGGCCACGTATCGCTGCGAATCTTCCAGCGACAGCGTTTGCTGGCGTTGCGGGCCGTACGTTTCAAGGTCTCGCATCACAACCGAGTGCACGCATCAATTCTAGAGGCCCGGCGATGCGGGTGTGCAATCCGGTTGATGCGGGCGATCATGAACGTGCTAACGAGACAAGAAACTCTTGTGAATGCACTGGACCTACCAATGCCCGTGTGCCGATAAGAAGCCTGGTAGTGACGCCTGTTTATTGCTTTTCCCGGACGCACGATGCTGATTGCCCTCGATGCCCGGACTTTGGTGGCTCCTGAGCGGCGGGGGATTGCCAAGAGTCTCCACCATCTGTATCACCACCTGGCCAAGGCTCGACCGGACTGGGAAGTTGTGGCGTATCACCGGCAAAAGCAAGTGGATCCGGCTGTCCTTCCAGCGATGATCAAACGGCAAACGCGGATCGAAATCCGTGGCGACCGCTACGACGCCTGGATGCGTCTACGGCTTCCGATGGCCTGTCGACAGGATGCGGTCGACGTTTTGCACTGTCCCGCCAACGCATGTCCCAAGTGGATGCCGGTGCCGACGGTGGTCACGTTGCACGACCTGATCCCCCTGGACCTTCCTCAGGGCCGCACTGAAGAAGAGCTGGACCGGTTTGAAACCTCGGTGCGTTGGGCGTGTCGCCGGGCGGCTGTGGTGGTTTGCCCGTCTCACGTGACCCTACAAAGGCTTATCGCAGAGCATGATCTGGACCCGGCTCGTGGCATGGTGGTGCCTTGGGCCCCGACGCTGGACCCCACCGCGTTGAAAGCTGATACCGCTCGCGAGGTCCTGGACCGTCACGGGGTATCGACCGACTTCATGTTGCACTTCGGTGCACCCGAGCCGCGCAAGAACACGCTGCGTGTCATCGAAGCCTGGGCCATGACCACGCCGCGATATCGCAAGCACCGGCGACTGCTGATCGTCGGACTCGACCCGGCGATGCGTGAACGCTGTGAGCAGGCTGCGGTGGCGTTGGGGGTGGCGTCCAGCGTCCAGGTCCATGGGTTTGTGGAGGAGGCGGACCTGCCGGTGCTGCTGCGTTATGCGCAGGCCTTGCTATATCCAAGCCTCAGCGAGGGGTTCGGCCTTCCCATTCTGGAGGCCTTCGCCACCGAGACGCCGGTGCTGGCGTCCTCACGTGGGGCACTTGGTGAAGTGGGCGGCAATGCTGTCGAACTGGTCAACCCCGAGAGCCCGGTGGCCATGGCCAAAGGTATTTCCAAACTACTTAAAGACCCGTTGCGGCGACGTGATCTGATCATCGCGGGCAAACGTCAGCTCAAGTCCTTCCAGTGGGATCAGGCGGCTGAGCGGTTCGCCTGTGCTTTGGAACTTGCACAACAATCGGCCCGCCGACCCGCCCGCTCCGGTCGCGTCACGCCAGCCTCATCCTCAGCGCGGGGGGGCAAGCGGAGGTGGACCGACCTGCTCCGCCGTTCCGCTGCCTGACGCTCACGCCCATGCCGCCTCGCGTACTCCTCTTCGCTCAGCTGCCGCTCTGGCCCCTCACGCAGGGCTACCGGGTCCACGGGCTGAACACCGCGCGGGCCTTGGCACAACAAGGCTGTGACGTGTTGATCAGCACGATGGTGCCAACCGACTTTTCCGGGGATCACGCGTTGAACCGATGGGCTCTGCAGCATGCGGCGGCGTGGCCTACTGCGAACGCCGAACAGATCCATGCGGTCCGCAACCTGTGGTCCGGCGGCATCTCCAGGCGTGTCGCCCGCCATCAAGGCCTCGATGCGGATGTCTTCGCCGGCTTGATCCCGCTGTGCCAAACCCACGGCTTTGACCTCGTGATCGCACTCGGCCAGCACGGCCCCGCCCTGCTCTCTCCGCTGAGAACGCTCAGTCAACCACCGACCTGCCTCTGGTACGCCGCCGATGATCCGGTCAGCTTTGCCTTGTCTTGCGCCCGCCGGGAGTCGCCGCGACGCTGGCCGCATCGTGCCCGGCAGGCAGCGGTCTCGCTTGGCCTGCAGCGCAGCTTCGGCCCAGCGGTCCACGCGGTCGTCGGCGTCACGCCTCAGGACACCGCCGCGCTCCAGCGCTGGACCCGTGCACCCCATGCCCAGACGCTGCGCAACGGGGTCGATGTCGAGCATTTCTCACCTGTTGCCGCCGTACCTGGTGACGACACCAATTTAATGACAGACGCGCGTATCCCGCGGGCGGCGTTCTGGGGCAGCCTCGCGTTCGAGCCGAACCGTGACGCCCTGCGCTGGTGGCTGCGGCGGGTGTGGCCGCACGTTCGGCAAGTTGTCCCGAACGCTGTATTCGATATCTACGGCAAAGGGGGCCAGGACGACCCAGTGCTTCAAGCCGCCCAAGGCCGACACGGCATCACGCTTCACGGATACGTCGAAGACCTGCCCACAGCGCTTCAATTGACGTCCCATGCCACCGCTGCGGTGATGCCATTTCGATGCGGGCTTGGCATCAAAAACAAACTGCTTGAAGCCGCGGCTCTGGGGTTGCCCATTGTCGCCTCGCGGCGGGCCGTCAAAGGATTGACCTACAACCCCGCGGCACCTCCTTTTGACGTATGCCCACGCCGGCGTGACATGGTGACATCGCTCGTAAACCTGTGGTCATCACCAGCCCACGCGCAACAGCTCGGCGAGGCGGCCCGGGCGTGGGTCACCAAAAACCACACGTGGGCTGCGGTCGCCCAGGGCGTGCGTTCACTTCACACCCGCAACATGCCGACCATCACGCAAGACGTTCGATCCGCGCACGTGGCCCGCGAGGCGGCCTAGAGGTTGACCCCATACCGCCGCGAAAATTGATCTCATGGCCTGGACCTCATTTCATTTCGCAGTCGGTATGGGGGGCGGCGCTGTCCTCGCGGCAATCCCCTGCATCATCCGTGCGAAAGGCTGGCGGTGGATGGGCCCGGCCATGACTGCTGGCGGACTTTGGGCCTGCCTGCCCGACGCGACCCGATTATTCACCGAAGACTTTCCCAACGCCCCGTTGGCCTCAACGCTCGGTGCCAAACCCTTACGCGACTGGCTGGCCCGCCATGCCGACTGGTTCTTCTTCCACGGCCGACTTGATGAGCAACCCCATGAGTACGCACTCCACGGCCTGATCCTCATCATTCTGTTCTACAACCTCGCGCTACTGACGATGATCGTGTCACGACGACGCCGTCCATCGTGAGGTGAATCAGACCGTGGCCTCGCTTGGTGTCGTGCTTTCCCCGCCGCGTGAAGTCACTGCAACCCGCGCCCGCTCGACGTTGTCGTAGATGCCAAACACCCGATCCAGCTTGGCCAGGCGGAGCACGTCAAATACAAACCCGCGCGGCCCCGCAAGGGCGACATCGCCCCCCGCGTCCCGCATTTTGGAACGCATTCGAAGTAAGCCCGACAACCCCGAGCTCGACACATAACTCAGCTTCGCGCAGTCCACCACCACACGGTTCACGCCAATGTCGATGACCTTCACCAGCGAGGCTTCGAGCTGTGGAGTGGTCATGCTGTCCAGCCCGCCGTCGAGCGAGAGCACCACCACGTCTCCTTCAACACGATCAAAAATCAGTTCCATCGCCGATCCGGGCAAGTGTGAAAGCCGAGCAGGTCAGCCTCAGTGTAAGCCTATGACGCCTGGCCCCAAAGCGAGGCCGCCCGCTCGACAATTGGCTGTAGCCGAACATCCGACCGTAGATACCGCGGATGCATCAGTTTGGTGCCCAGTGCCACACGGTCGGCACCAGCCTGGGCGAACCGGTCCACATCATCGGGTTCTCGAACCCCGCCCCCGCCGATCAGGTCCACCGATCCGTGTCCTTGCGTTTCCTGACGCAGCCACCGCACGCACGCCAGACTTAACGGCTGAAGCGGCCGACCACTCATGCCGCCGCCTCGCACCGGCAGCGTATTACATGCATGAAAGCACGCCAACCCCGCCTCCAGCGCTGCGGTCACCATCGCTTCGTACCGCACCGGCGGCAGCTTGACAATCACCCGCCGCTTCGCCGCACCACCTTCACCAGCGGGCTCCAACGCCCGTGCACGCTTGAACAAATCCTCAGGCCAGGACAGCTCCCCGACATTGGGACAACTCATGTTCAGTTCCACCGCTGCTGGTCCCGCCAACGCCACCTTATCCAAGAGCGTATACCAGTCCGAGGCTGAAAAGCCGTGAATGCTGACAACTGAAGCCGCCACCTCGGCTGCCACGTTCGGGCGCTTGACCTTCTCAACCAGCCAGTCGATACCTGGGTTGCGTAGCCCGATTTTGTTCACCCACGCGTCGAGCCTTGGGTAGTACCGCACCGTCTTCAAGACCCGCCACGCCCGGTTGGTCACGCCCCCCCGGCGGGCGGCGGTGAACGTGCCGTAGGTGCGGGTGCAACCGCGGGCCTTGACGTAATTGCCCCAGGGGGCGGAGATGACGACACGCTCGAGGTCCATACGAGGCACAATAGTGGGATGCGGCACGGGTGTGAAACGTTTGCAATGGCATCGGCCCTGGAAGGCCCCGGGGTCAAGCGATGAACCGCCGCGTCCACCGCGCTTCGAGCCAGGCTGCTCAGTGGCTGCGTTGGCTTGCACCCACGCCTGCCGAGCAGGCCCGACATGAGCAGGCTCAGATGAGTGAGCCCTGGACGCCTGACCCACTGACCGCATGGTGTTCCCGCTGCGGCGCCACCGTTGGCCCGGCAGGCTCGGATGCCCAAGGCTGCGCCCGTTGCCGATCCGAACGCTTCCCCTGGCATCGCCTCACCCGCCTCAGTGCTTACACCCCGCCGATGGCCGACTGGCTGCGAGCCATGAAGTTTGCCCGGCAATGGCGATGGGCTGAAGACCTTGGACGCCACCTCGCCGACCGCCTCGATGCCCCACCCCCCGGGCTTCAACCGATCGTGGTCCCCGTCCCCATGCCCCGGCTGCGACGCGTTCGCCGAGGCTTTAACCAGGCCGAGCTCATCGCGCAAAGCATTAGCAAACACAAGGGCTGGCCACCGCTCCCCGCCCTGCGCCGCATCCGTCACACCACCCCCCAGTCGCTGCTCCCCGCGTCCAAACGACCCGAAAACGTCCGAGGCAGCATTGCCTGTGACCCCGTGGACCTTACCGGTCACGCGGCGTTTCTCATTGATGACATCAAAACCACTGGCTCAACGCTTCGCTTGTGTGCCCGTCTGCTCGCCGATGCCGGCTGCCCGTTGATCCACGTGGGCGTCCTCGCGGTGGCGGACCCCAAAGGCCAGGACTTCAAGACGTTGGACCACTTCCCCAGCCGCCTCGCTTGACACAGCAGGATCGCAACGCAGCAAAAAAAACCTGGTTACAAACAAATATCAACCGCCACGCCGGTCTCCGCACTCTCCACCGCCGCGAGCACCATGGCCAGACTTTTAAGATTATCACTCGCAGGGCAAGGCGGCTGGGCACCCTCCAGCACCGCCGCCGCAAACCGATCCACAAACCAGGCGTGTCCTTCCAGATCCCCTGCGTCCTCCGGGCCAGACACTTTGGTGATCGGCCGACTTGCCTCCTCAACCGCCGTATCAATCAACTCCGCCTCCAACTGATCTTCGCCGTCGCAACGCAGCGTGCCCTTGGCACCCACGATCCGCCACTGGGCATTCCACGACGTGTCAAAACCCTCAGTGGTCCATGACCCGCGGTAGGTGTACACCACCGGTCGGCCGTCGGGAGTGACCATGTCAAAAATCGCACACGCCGACGCATCGCCTTCATACCACGACCGCCCCGGATTCCAGGATCGGCAATACACTCGCTTCGGATCCGCGCCGCTGATCTGCCGCGCATTGTCAAACGTGTGCACCGCCATATCCAGCAAAAGCGGATGTGCCATATGGTTTCGAAAGTCCGTCTTGCCCGGCATGCCGAAGCGATGTCCGCGATAAAAATCGCAGTGAAGTTCCTGCACCTCACCGATCAGACCCTGCTCCACCGCCGCCTGACTCCGCCTCGAAAACCCCACCGGCCGACGCGTCTGCGTGACACACAAAAGCCGATCCGCAGCGGTCGCAGCCGCCACCAGATCCCGCCCCTGCTCCAGCGTTTCCGCCAAAGGCTTTTCGCTCAGCACATGGCAACCAAGCTGCAGCGCCTCCAGCGTCACCGCATGATGCGCCCGGGGAATCGTCACATTGAAAACCGCCCGGGCTCCCGTCGCTTCCACCGCGTCCGCCAGGGAATCGAAAACCTGCGACGCGTCCAGCCCGTGCCGCCCGGCCATCGCCAACGCCGCCGGCCGATGCAGGTCCACCAAACCCACCAACGCAACCTGCGGATGATCCAAGGCCAAACGCACCCACGTATTGGCCATCCCGCCGCAGCCCACCAGCACAGCGGGCATCTTGTTTTCTTGCGTCGGCTTCATAAGTCAGATGTCCTGAGTGCGGTCCAGAGGTAACAACAAGTCAGCCAACCCTACGACGCTCGTACTTCGCCTTGCCATTGCGACGACAATGCCGACACCACTGCCTCGACGTGCGGGTCCACTTCCTGGTGCGTCAGCGTACGATCCTGATCACGAAACCGCATGCGCAGACTGATGCTCTTGCGTCCCGCTCCAATTTTCTGGTCGCGGTAAAGCTCCAGGAACGTTACATCCTGCAAATGACCGCCCCCCGCAGCGACAATCGTGTCGTGCACGTCACGCCACGCGGTGGTCTCACGGACCACCACCGAAAGATCACGATCAATCGCAGGGAAACGCGCTAACGCATCGGACGTCTGCTGCCCCGGCCAAAGGGCGAGCAAGGAGGGCAAATCAAGTTCCCCCACGATCACGTCACGCTGCAGCCCGAATGCCTTACCCGCCTCGCGGCTGACCAGCCCGTACCGTCCCACCGCCTGATCACCCAGCGACACCGTCGCCGCCACGCCGTTCGCCAGCAGATCGCCCGCCTGGGTCTTGAGAACATCCACGCCCAGCGTCGCCTTGGCAGCATCACCGCCCACCCGCGCAAGCACCGCCTCCACAACCCCTCGCGTCGCCCGTACCGCCGACGCCAACGCCGCGTCTCCCCGCCCCGGCACATCCATCAACCACGCCAGTACCACCCGCTCTTTCCCGCCCGGCCAACAGGACGCAAGCTCAAACAGCTTCACATCCTGATTGCCCGCGTCCTGATTCGTCTTGCGACACACCAGCAAGCTGGGCAACACACTGGGCCGAAGCGTGGCCTCAGCCCGACCACCCGGCTCAAACAGCCCCGCCCTGGCTTCACGCGACGCCGCTTGCGCATGCTCCGCCGTCATCAGGCTCGGCGTGATCGTTTCCATAAACCCGCACCCCACCATCACGTCCACCACCACCCGACGAGACGCCACCGACCCCTGCGCTGCCTGCACCCGAGACGACACGACCTCCGCCACAGGCACCCGCTCCAGCCCGTACGCCCGCACCACCTCTTCGATCAGATCCACCTCACGCGTCAGGTCCAGCCGCGTGCTGGGAATACCCACCTCCAGCATCCCCGCCCCGCAGATCGACGCGGACAACCCGAGCGAACCCAGCAACTCCGCCTGCGCTGCATCATCAAGCTCAAGACCGAGTAGAGCGCGACATCGATCCGTACGCAGCGTCAGCGTTTCACGCACCGTGGTGGGATGCTGCCGTGTTGCAGCGGCGGTTTCGGACGCTGCCGTCACAATCTGTGCGCTTGCAAATCGGCCACCCGCATCAAGCATCATCGCCGCGGCGTGCTGCGCTGCATACAGCGTGCCCACTGCCGAAACCCCACGCTCATAACGGTCGCTCGCATCACTCGAAATCTTCAAGGCCCGGCTCGCCTGTCGTACCGTCAACGCGTCGAACACCGCCGCTTCGAGCAGCACCCGCCGGGTCGAACCCGTGACCTCGCTGTCCTTGCCCCCCATCACGCCCGCCACCGCCTGCGGTTTCGCGTGGTCCGCAATCACCAGCAACCCCGCGGGCAGCACATGCTTCGACCCGTCCAAGGCATCGAACACTTCCCCCTTGCGCGAGCGACGTACCACCACACCCCCGCCCGCCAGACGATCCAGATCAAACGCATGCAATGGCTGACCCCACTGCATCAGCACCCAGTTGGTGATATCCACCAGCCGATTCACACTGCGAAGTCCCACCGCTTCCAGATCGCTCACCATCTCCACGCAACTCGAGCCCGCACCCACCTCCTCCAGCACTGCCCCGGCATAAAAGCGGCAAGCCTCCAACGCCTCCACCCGCACCAGGCCCTCCACATCGGTTTGCCCCCCCGCCAGACCTTCCACCGGCAA
The DNA here is from genome assembly GCA_963799465.1 of uncultured Phycisphaeraceae bacterium. Taxonomy (GTDB): domain Bacteria; phylum Planctomycetota; class Phycisphaerae; order Phycisphaerales; family Phycisphaeraceae; genus JBCCOW01. The sequence goes on from CAWCXG010000001.1 coordinate 588,548, forward strand.
AGCCTGCGGATCGACAAAGGACCGCCCCGTCGCCGAAGCCAGCTCCCGCGCCACTCCCGCATGACACAGCACGTCCCCCCGGTTGCTCGTCACCTCCACGTCCAGACGCACATCCGATCGGCCGTCCGGCAGCCCCTCCACCGCCTCCCACGACTCCACCGGAAACCCCGCCGACGTCAACGCCTCCGCTGCCTGCTCCACCTCGATCGGCCGATCCAACAACCGATTCAACCACACTAAACTCGCCCGCATGTACATCGCCAGACTCTAACGAAGTCCCACGCACCCATCAGCCCAGTCGCCACAGCTTGAGGCATCGGCCCCAATCGATACATTGACTGCATGATCCCCACGTCGTCCACGCGACAAGTCACATCGACCCTGTTTGCCTTGCTGTCAATGTTCTTCGCCATCGGCTGCCAGTCGGCCGGCCCAAGGGTCACCCAGGACGGCTATGCCGAGGACTTTCAGCTCGCCGTGCTGGTCCGTGGAGAACCCAACGCCTCAAATGACGACCTCTCCAGAGGCAGCTATCAGACCGCGGTCTACATCATCGAGTCCGATCGAAGCCTCCACGCTGCTGTCGGACCCGGTGCCTCGTGGAAGCACTACCCACCCCGCACCGCCCTGCTCACCCCCGCGCAAATGAGCCGGCTGCAAGCACTTGCCCAGCAAGTCGCCGCCACACAAACCCAGGCCCCACCCACCCCCCAAGCGTCACCCTCCGTCACGTTGAGGCTGCAGATCCTCTCAAAACAGCAGCAGGCCACGCAGAGTCTCGCCGGCCTCCCCTTGGACCACCCCGCCCATCAATTCGTTCGTGAGCTGGCACATCTCCGCGGCGAAGCGGCCGTTGCCGTTGCACCCGCCACACAAACGCAGCCAGCAACGCTCTCGCGTCGCTGAATCTGCTGCTATTTTTGCGTTCACACGCTTTACACCTACTGCCCCGCAACGGTCAGCGACACCGCACCCGCTCCCGCGTGGGAAGGCGTCTCCACCAACGCAGCATCCTCAACCTGAGCCGACAGCCTGCTCACACGCTGCGTCGACCAATCCCTCACCTCAAGGTCCGGCCCACCCGCCCGGTGCTCTTTCAATACTCGGTACGCATTATCACGCTGCGCAGGCACATACCCCGCATCACGAATCAATCGGCAAAGCACCGCTTCATTCAGGCAATACGTTGTGCCCGCAGAAGAAACCACGTTCTCCTCCATCATCACGCTGCCCATATCGCTCGCCCCATACGACAAAGCCAGCTGCCCCACGTGAGGCCCCATCGTCACCCACGAACTGCCCACGCTGTGAAAATTATCCAGGAACAGCCGACTGATCGCCTGCATCCTTAAATACTCACTTGCCCCAGCCGTCCGCAGGATCTTGCCCGCCCGTGGCACCGCCTGGCCGCACGCCTTTTTGTCCTCGGGATCCACCTCACCCGCCGCCACCAGGTCCGCGAGCGCATCTCCCGCAAACGCCTCGCCTGACGCGGCGTCATAGTCCGGCAAATCGCCCAGCGGCGTGTGGTCCCGCTGGAACGGCCACGCGATAAACGCCATACACCGCCCGCCCCATCCCTTCTCAATCGCCTCGTCCTGCGCCCGACGCAGCCGATCCATATGGTCGATCCGGTCCGCCACGCCTTCAATATGCCCAAACATCATCGTCGCCGACGTGTTTAACCCCAACCGATGCGCCGTCCGCATGACATCGAGCCATTGCTCGCTCGTGGCCTTACCCACGCCAATCCGCCGCCGGACATGCTCACCAAAAATCTCCGCCCCGCCCCCGGGCACCGACGCCAGCCCCGCGTCCATCAGCCGACGCATCACCGCCTCAAGCTTCGCCAACCAAACCTCCCGCGGCAGCGTGTGACTCTGCTTGGCAGGCGTCGACGCAAAACCCGGCAAGTCCAGCACCGCCACAAACTCCACCAGCTCCGGCGGAGAAAAAGCATGCAGATGCACCTGCGGAAAATCCTGCTTCATTCCCGACAACATCGCAACGTAAAAATCAAGACCCAGACCCGGATGCATCCCCCCCTGCAAAAGCACCTGCGTCCCCCCGATATCCACCAGCTCCTGCAGCTTCGCACGCATCGCCTCGCGATTCAACACATACGCGTCCGCATCCCCCTCATCCCGGCGAAACGCACAAAATGTGCAATGCGCCGAACAAACATTCGTGTAATTAATATTCCGGTCAATCACATACGTCCGCGGCGAGCCCATCGGCCCATGCATCCGCTGAGCAACCCGCGTCGACCACCGCGACAAGTCATGCAGCGATGCCTCCCGATACACCCGCATCGCCTGCTCGACCGTCAGCCGGCCATGTCCCTCGATCACCGCTTCGAGGTCGTTCTCCAGTTCGTGTTGCCGCGAAAAACTCATAACTTTTTTACTATAGGCATTTGGTTTCAAACCCCGGCCACGTTAACCTCGGACGTCAGGGCCTCGCTGTTGTTCTTTCCGGAGTGGTGCGATGATCGCAAAGCAGACTTACAAAATCCCGAGTCATCGTTGCGCACGCGTGACACTGTTGCTCGCAATGCTTGTGCTGGCCCTGAACCCTGCGCTCGCGGAGACGCCCGAACCGCCCCAGGACGATGCCGCCCTGGCCAACCAGGCCTTCACTGCCCTGAGTCAGGCCTACCTCACCAACGACCCCGACGCCTTCGAGCAACACCGACAAACGCTCCGCCGCTACACCCGCCACCTGGATCGCCAGCAAAAACGCGATCTCTCGGCCATGCAACGCTCCATCAAAGACATTCGACCCGACTGGTGGGAGAAAACCCAATCCGTCCGCCCCGTGTCTTTCAAAGCCGAGATCTGGGGCCGAACCTTCACTGCCAATTACAAGCCCCAGGACACCACCGGCGTGCAATTCCTCGTGCCCGTCTACGAGCACGACCGCTACGGCTTCCCGCATCTCAAAGATGTCGCCGTCGTCGTCTCCTGGCGTCCCGGACATGTCGATTCCCCAGCACCCGCCTCCGGGAAAATCGGCGAAACCCACGGCTACACCAACGGAGACCTCGCCGAGGTCATCGTCTGGCACGAGCTCGGCCACAACTACATCTCCAATAACTTCAACCTCCGCCAGAAAATCGAGCTCTACACCCAGCACGAAACCCTCTACCACCACCTCCAGGAGTTCTACGCCGACGCCACCGCACTGGCACACACCAGCCCCAAAGCCAGACGCGCCGTGCTTCAAATGAGGCTCCACGGCCTGGGTAGCTACAACCGCAACGGAGCCCACGACCGTGCCGCACACGCGATCGGAGCCATCGTCCTCGCGCAAATCCTCGAAAATCCACAAGACTGGCCCAGCTTCCATCTCCCGCCCTCGGTCCCCAAACAGCAGGTCGAACTCAACACCATCATCTACTGCTACGAAACCATGGACCCCAACTGGACCTATGCCGAGGCCACTGCCCTGCAGGACCTGATCAAGGATTACATCAAAAAGCACGGCGACAAAACCTTCCGCACCATGGGCGAGGTCCAGCTCCCCGACGACCAGACCATGATGCTCCTGTCCATGGCTGATTCCCGTCTCCAGCCTGAGCGAGATCAATGGATGGCCCGGAAACTACAGGCTGCCATCGACGCCGGACACGCCGATACCCTCGAGCAGGGCGAGACCTACGACCCGCCCACCCGCGACATCTCCCGCATGGGTAACGACCAAGACCCCCGCCTCGATCTCCCCACCCGGTGACCCGCCCTCCTTCCGACCCGCGACGCTGTCATCCCAGGCGCGCTACCATCGGGCATGGACCACATCTACTCAGCGTCCCAAGGCCAGAACTTCCTCTCGCCCGATGAGCTGTTCCCCAGTTCCAATCTCATGGACTTTGTCCTGCAGTACGGCGACGAGGCGCTCGACTCGCTGGCGAACATCGAAGACCCCGACCAGCAGGCATTCATCCAGGAACTCATCGACGCCGGACTGCTCGAAGAGTACACCGATGAGAATGGCCAACGTCGACTCCGACTCTCGCCCCGATCCCTCAAAGGCCTCCAACACCGCTGCCTCGAAGAGGTCTTCGCCAATCTCCGCAAAGGCGCACGTGAAGGTCACCGCACCCAGGACACCGGCCGAACCAGCGAACGAAGCGACGGCACCCGCCCCTATCGGTTCGGCGACCCCTTGAGTCAGCTCGACCTCGGGGCCACCATGCGAAACGCCATCAAATCCGGAAACGCGCTGCAACCCAACAAAACAAGACTCCCCTTACGACTGTCCGACCGCGACTTCGAGCTCCATCAAACCGAAGGCTCAACCGACTGTGCCACCGTCATGCTCCTCGACCTCTCGGGGTCTATGTACCGCTACGGCCGATTCATCCAGGCCAAACGCATCGCCCTTGGTATGCAGGCCATGATCGCCGGCCGATTCCCGCACGATACCCTCGACTTCGTCAGTTTCTACTCATTGGCTGACGTCATCCAACCCCGCGATCTGCCGCTGGTCATGCCCAAACCCGTCACCGTCTACGACCACGAAGTCCGACTCCGCATGCCCCTTGAACAAGCCCGCCAAAAAACCGACCAGGTCCCCCAACACTTCACCAACCTGCAACTCGGACTCCGCCAGGCCCGCGCAATCCTCAACCGACGCGGAGCCACCAACAAGCAAATCTTCGTGATCACCGACGGCCAACCCACCGCCCACGTCGAACCAGGCCCCACCGGCGAAGACATGCTCTACCTGCTCTACCCCCCGACCGCCCGCACCCGTGACGCCACCCTCGGCGAAGCCATGAAGTGCCACCAGGCCAGCATCCGCATCGCCACCTTCGCCCTGATCGAAGACTACTTCGGCATGGACTGGGTCGGCTTCGTCGATCAAATCACCCGCCTCACCCGCGGCGTCGCCTACTACTGCACCAGCGAAGACCTCGGCTCCACCATCGTCGAGTCCTATCTCACCGGCAAAAAAACCAAATCCTACGTCAACTAAAAGATTCTCAGACAACCCCACAACGTCAACCAACCCCCTGCGAAGCAAACCTTAAACTCTCCCTATGGCACACGCTGCACACCCCCCCTCCCCTATCGACCACCCCACCCTGGTCATCGGCGGAGGCATCGCCGGGATCGCCGCCGCCGTGCGCCTCGCCGAAGCGGGCATCTCGGTCACCCTCATCGAAGCCAGACCCCGCCTCGGCGGACGCGCCACCTCCATCGAAGACAAGTCAATCGACGGCCAAAGCGAACCGATTCACATCGACAACTGTCAGCACGTGCTGATGCGATCGTGCACCACGCTCATCGACCTCTACAAACGACTCAAGGTCTACAGCCGCATCCAATGGACCGACCGCATCGCGTTCGACACCGGCCACGGCACAATCGATCAACTCGTTGCCGATGATCTTCCCGCGCCGCTTCACCTCGCACGCTCGGTGATGCGCTTTGAGAGTCTCACCCGAGGTGAAAAATGGGCGGTGGTCCGTGGCATGCTCGCGGTGATTCAGGTCAGCCGACGCGGCCGGGCACTGCTTGCCGATCAGTCCTTCGCGGACTGGCTCGTGCAACACAAACAACCCCCCGGGGCCATCCACAAAGTATGGAGCCCGTTGGTCGTCAGCGCCTGTAACGCCAGACCTGAAGACACCGCAGCCTCCTACGCTCTGCATGCGCTCCAGGACGGCTTGCTCAGCAACGAAAATGCCCACGAAATCGGTATGAGCACCGTCCCCTTGGCGGATTTATACGACCAGGCCCGCGACGTCATCGAAGCAGCGGGAGGAAACGTGCTCACGACCCGCCAAGTCAAATCCTTTGAAGTTGCCGGCGACATCGAACCGCAGCTAACCACCACCCAGCTCTCACCCGAAGAACGAAAACGCGTCGGGCAAGCGCCCCGACTCACCGCCGTCGTGCTTAACGACGGCCAACGCCTCGAACTCCCCCGTGATGGAGTCGGCGGAAGCGTCATCACCGCACTGCCGTTCGACCGTCTCGATGCGGTGATCCAACAATCAGATCCGCAGATCCGGGCGCTCGACACCCGTTTTGCATCACTCACCAAACTCGAGGTGTCGCCCATCATTGGGATTCACCTCTACTACCGCGTTGCCCAGGGAACGCCCGTCGGCTACGGGTTACAGCCATTCGATTCCGAAACCGACGACCTGCTCGGCGTGCCACACGTGGTACTGACCAACAACACGACGCAATGGCTTTTTGACAAAGGAGCCATAGATGAGTCTTCGGATTCGCATCCAGACGGGCGACTCTGGCATATCCATGCTGTCATTTCCGCAGCGGACCAACTGATTGACCTCCCTGCCGGCGATATCGTGGCTCAAGCTGACGCGGATGTGCGAGCGACAATCCCGGGCATGCAGGATGTCCCATTGGTGCGCGGCAGAGCCATCAAGGAAAAATACGCCACGTTCAAAGCCAGTCCCGGCGTCGATCGTTTCCGCCCGCAAGCCATCGGAGCCATCGAGAATCTTATGTTCGCTGGTGATTGGACCGCCACCGACTGGCCCGCCACGATGGAAGGCGCCGCCCGCAGTGGATACCTCGCTGCTGCCGCAGTGCTTAAGCGTGCCGGTGTCCTCGCACCGGAGCAGACCCTGCTCCCCGACGATCTCGAGCCAGGGGTCCTCTATCAGCTCATGGCTGGCTGACCACCGCACTTCTTTGCCAACCACGCGATTCAAGGAGCAACCGCGTATTCGCGCAGATTGAAGATGTCTGCTCTGGTCGGTGACATGCACGCTTCTTGGGTTCTGACATCAAAAGGCTTTGAGCCCATCGGGCCGGTGAAGACTCGCCTATCAGCTGGATCAGATTTCAGGGAACGTGCCACCAGCGACAAGATATGTCTTCGCCCTGCGGATGACGCCGCGCAAAAAAAGAACCCCGTCAGCGGTAAGCTGACGGGGTTCATCAAAGCCGGCGATGACCTACTTTCCCGCGGTGGCAGTATCATCGGCATGCTGGGCTTAACGACCGTGTTCGGGATGGGAACGGGTGTGACCCCAGCACTATGGTCACCGGCAAAGACGGCAGTTACGGTTACGTAACCGCCGTCGAAATATTCAGAGTTCAATGTTAACCACGGCAACACCAAGTGAATGTGCCTGTGAGATAAATCTCACATGAGGTCGCCCTGTCCGTTCGACCGAAGTCGGCGGGGGATAGGGACGACAAAGCAATCGACCATTAGTACGGCTCAGCTAAGGGCATTTCGGCCTTTGCACCTGCCGCCTATCAACCTGGTGGTCTACCAGGGGTCTCTCAGTCATAAATGACCATGCATGCCTAATCTTGAGGGGGGCTTCCCGCTTAGATGCTTTCAGCGGTTATCCCTGCCATACTTAGCTACCCAGCGATGGACCTAGCGGTCCAACTGGCACACCAGGGGTATGTCCTTCCCAATCCTCTCGTACTAAAGAAGAATCCTCTCAAGCATGCTACGCCCACAGCAGATAGGGACCGACCTGGCTCACGCCGGTCTGAACCCAGCTCGCGTGCCTCTTTAATGGGCGAACAGCCCAACCCTTGGGACCGCCTTCAGCCCCAGGATGAGACGAGCCGACATCGAGGTGCCAAACCGCTCCGCCGCTATGGACGCTCGGGAGCGATAAGCCTGTTATCCCCGGGGTACCTTTTATCCGTTGAGCGATAGCCCTTCCACACGGGACTACCGGATCACTAGAGCCCACTTTCGTGACTGCTCGACTTGTCGGTCTTGCAGTAAAGCTGGCTTGTGCTCTTACACTCGACACACGGTTTCCAACCGTGCTGAGCCAACCATTGCGCTCCTCCGTTACTCTTTAGGAGGAGACCGCCCCAGTCAAACTGCCCAGCTGGAACAGTCCCTCGCCCGGATTCACGGGTCGGGGTTAGGTCAAAACAATCAACAGGGTGGTATTTCAAGGACGGCTCCACATCCGCCGAAACGGTTGCTTCAAAGCCTCCCACCTATCCTACGCAGTTAAAAGTCTTGGCCAATACCAGCCTACAGTAAAGGTCCACGGGGTCTTTCCGTCTTGCTGCGGGTACGCGGTATCTTCACCGCGTCTTCTATTTCACCGAGTTGGTAGTGGAGACAGTGCCCAAGTCGTTACACCATTCATGCGCGTCGGAACTTACCCGACAAGGAACTTCGCTACCTTAGGACCGTCATAGTTACGGCCGCCATTGACCGGTGCTTAAGTCGCAAGCTTCGCCACAAGGGCTAACCTGCTTCCGTGACATTCCGGCATCGAGCAGGTGTCAGACTGTATACATCCTCTTGCGAGTTAGCACAGTCCTGTGTTTTTGATAAACAGTCGCCCGGGCCTTTTCTCTGCGCCCTTCTCTTGCGAGGGAGGGCCCCCTTATCGCGAACTTACGGGGTGAATTTGCCTAATTCCTTCACTACCATTCTCTCGAGCACCTGAGGCTATTCGCCACGCCTACCTGTGTCAGTTTTAGTACGGATGCTTCGGGGATTCACAGACGCTATTTCTTGAAACGCTCATCGTCGGCTTCGGGACCTAAGCCCTCGACCTTGCGGTACGCACACATCTGACCGTGCGACCGAATCCGAACGTCCGTCACGCTGCTTCTAACCCGACGCAGTGCAGGAATATTAACCTGCTGTCCATCGACTACGCCTTTCGGCCTCGCCTTAGGGTCCGACTAACCCTGGGCGGATTTACCTTGCCCAGGAATCCTTAGGCTTTCGGCGGGCAGGATTCTCACCTGCCTAATCGTTACTCAAGCCGGCATAATCACTTCCTGACGCTCCACGACACGTTGCCCGTATCGCTTCAACGCCGACAGGAACGCTCCTCTACCACTTGCAAATGCAAGTCCGCAGCTTCGGCTTACCGCTTATTCCCGATCATTATCGGCGCCAGATTCCTCGACCGGTGATCTATTACGAACTCTTTAAATGGTGGCTGCTTCTAAGCCAACATTCCGGCTGTCACTGCAATCTGACTTCCTTAAGAACTAAGCGGTAATTGGGGGCCTTAGCTGGCGGTCTGGGTTGTTTCCCTCTCGACCACGAAGATTATCCCTCGCAGTCTGACTCCCACGACAAAATCCTGCAGTATTCGGAGTTTGGCTGGAGTGGGTAGGCGGGTGGCCCCCCATCTCCAATCAGTAGCTCTACCCCTGCAGGGTGTAACGTGAGGCTAGCCCAAAAACTATTTCGAGGAGAACGAGATATCTCCAGGTTTGATGAGACTTTGACTCCTCCCCACAGCTCATCCCAAATCTTTTCAACGATTACGGGTTCGGTCCTCCAGGGCGTGTTACCGCCCCTTCAACCTGGCCATGGGTAGATCACCTGGTTTCGCGTCTAATCCCTGCGACTGGTCGCGCATTTAACGCTCGCTTTCACTGCGCCTACGCGGGGGTACCGCTTAAGCTTGCCACAGAGATTAACTCGCCGGCTCATTATGCAAAAGGCACGCCGTCAGTCTGTCGAAACAGACCTCCGACCGCTTGTAAGCACGTGGTTTCAGGTACTTTTAACTTCCCTCGTCGGGGAACTTTTCACCTTTCAGTCGCCCTACTGGTCAACTATCGGTCATCAAGGAGTATTTAGCCTTGGAGGGTGGACCCCCCATATTCAAGCCGGGTTTCACGAGCCCGACCCTACTCTAGGGCTACCCCACACGCCGCTACAGGACTTTCACCTTCTACGGTCGACCTTTCCAGATCGTTCATGACGCTTGTGGGTTAATCCGCTTTCGCTCGCCGCTACTCACGGAATCTCGGTTGATTTATTTTCCTCTGGCTACTTAGATGTTTCACTTCGCCAGGTTCGCTTCCTATGCGTATGCATTCGGCATAGGATGACCTTTACAGGCCGGGTTTCCCCATTCGGACATCTCAGAATCACAGCCCGGTTGCCGGCTCCTCTGAGCTTATCGCAGGCTCCAACGTCCTTCATCGCCTCTTGATGCCAAGGCATCCACCACGTGCTCTTACTAGCTTCATCGCCCCAATCTCCAGCCGACCCATCAATGTCGCAAGCGACATCTCCAGGCCGAATCAAGACGGGGCAACCTCTAGGTGCACATATCTACTCGGTGTTACCAATTACTTTTGGTTAACATACGAACTCTGAACTTGTCAAGGAACTCTCGCCGAGGCGAGTGCCGGTTCAGAACCGGTCGATGCGTCCACTGTCGTGGGCGGATCGGCTCTTTCTGAACCGTTGATGTCTTTGCTTACCCTTGGGACGAACCCGCTTGGTGAAGCCGACCCTGTGGTCGGCAAAGCGACCGGGGTTACGTGTTGCTGGAGGGTGCCGTATGCGTCATTCTTAGGCGAGGACCAGTCGAGGCCGAGTATAGCCTGACAATTATTCCGGTCGTGGGCAACCCGGGGGGGGCTGCTGTGGACGGCCGAGCAGTCTACCACGGCTCAGCCGTCTGTCAAGGCTCATCGTTCTCTCATGTTTTGTTTGTGGAAAATCCGTCTTTTCTCGCTCTGCCCTGCGTTGGAAAATCGCTAGGATTCAGTTCTGTACCCAGCCAGGTGGGGTGGCAGAGCGGACGAATGCTGCGGTCTTGAAAACCGCCGTACCCTTCGGGGTACCGTGGGTTCGAATCCCACCCCCACCGTTTTTTTGTTGTGTTGACATGATCGATCCTGCGGAATCGAGTCTTTTTGCTTCCCATCCCATACAAGGCGTTGACCGTCCTGACGCTCATGGGGTTGTGCTCGTCGTGATGGGTGTGAGCGGCTCGGGCAAGAGCACGGTCGGCGAGGCGTTGGCGGCTTCCCTGGGCTGGTTGTTTTATGACGCCGATGATTTTCACCCTGCGGATAACGTGCGCAAGATGCAGAGCGGCGAGGCGTTAACAGATGAGGATCGTTGGCCTTGGCTGGACGTTCTGGCAGCGCTGATCCGTGAGCAGCTTGCCAGTGGTACGCCAGCGGTGCTGGCGTGCTCGGCTTTACGTGAGGCCTACCGAGCAAGGATCGCAGGCGGGCAGACCACGGGGCTGGGCTTTATTTATCTGCATGCAACCGTAGAAGCGTTGCGGTCTCGGATGCATCGGCCCGGTCATTTTATGCCCGCCTCACTGCTTGACAGTCAGTTCGATGCACTTGAACCGCCGAGTGTGCATGAAGCGTTGTGGGTGGACGCGACACGGCCGGTGACGGACATCGTGTTGGCGATTCGGTCGGCGCTTGGACTTAGGCCAGCGCTGGAGCGGGACGTATGAAATCGAGAGACGGGGCTTGCAGGTCGGCATTGCCATTGATGGGGCCTCCTTCGCACAGCACCCAGTGCCGGGGCTCGACTTCCTGAAGCTTTGCATTTTTGCCGCCGTAGGGTCCTTTGAGTTTTTCAGCGGAGATGTGGTCCGAGACTTTGTAATCCTTGGGGAAATCGTCTGGAATCGTGGCTCGCTCGTCGACGGTGCCCAGTCGATGTGCCCGCTGTCCCATGACGGGCATGGATCCGAGCAGGCCTCGGGTGTAGGGGTGGAGCGGGCGGTCAAAGAGCGTGAAGACATCGGCGGTTTCAACAACTCGGCCGGCGTACATGACGGCAACGGTGTCGGCGTTCTCCGCGACGACCCCTAAATCGTGGGTGATCAGCAGCATCGCCATTTGGCGCGCGTGCTGGATTTGCCGAAGCAGTTCGAGAATCTGAGCCTGAATGGTGACGTCCAGCGCGGTGGTCGGTTCGTCAGCCAGGAGGAGTTCGGGTTCGCACGCCAGCGCCATGGCGATCATGACACGTTGTCGCATTCCGCCTGAAAGCTGGTGGGGGTAGTCGTGGAGTCGGGATGCGGGGTCGGCAATACCAACGTCCGCGAGCGCCTGACGGGCGATCTCGCGTGGAGATCGGGGGTCGTGGGCCTGATGCAGATTGATGGCCTCGATGATTTGCTCACCCACGGTGTAGACGGGGTTGAGACTGGTCATGGGTTCCTGAAAGATCATGGCGATCTCGCCGCCTCGGACCTGCCGCATCTGCTTCTCGGAGCTGGCCAACAAGTCTTGTGCTGGCTGCTCGGGCTTGGGATGCCAGAGGATACGGCCGGACTCATAGCTCGCGGGGGGTTGGGGCAGGAGTTTGAGAACGGACATGGCCGATACGGATTTGCCCGAGCCGGACTCGCCGACCACGGCCAGGGTCTGTCCGGGGAAGACGGTGAGGTTGACCCCATCCACCGCCGGCCTACCGGCAACGCCGAAGCGGACGGCGAGGTTCTCGATGCGAAGCAAGGGCTGACGTACGACGGCGGTGTCGGTAGCGGGCACCACGGTGGTTTGATCTTGGGTCATCGAAGGGCCTTTAGCGGGTCGAACGGGGGTCCAGAGCGTCACGGAGGCCTTCGCCGATGAGGTTCAACGCCAGCACGGTGAGAAAGATCGCCAGGCCGGGGAAGACCAGCAGGCCGACGTGCGAGCCCGGCTCGGTGGCTTCGTTGAGCATCTGTCCCCACGAAGGCTCTTCCACCAGCCCCAGGCCCAGGAAGCTCAGGATGCTCTCATAGAGGATCGCCGACGCCACGCCGAAGCTGGCGAGCACCAGGACCGGCGTCAGCGCGTTGGGCAAAAGGTGGCGAAACAGGATCGCGGGCAACGCCACCCCCACAGCTTTGGCGGCCTGGACATAATCGATATTGCGAAGTTTCAGAAACTCCGCACGCACATACGCGGCATAGCCCACCCAGGAGAACAGCCCAATGACGGTCATCATCAGGTAGATATCGCGTTTATAGAAGGCGACGATCATGATGAGCAGAAAGATGGTGGGAATGGCGCTGAAGATCTCGACCAGCCGCATGCCGATCAGGTCCACCACACCGCTGAAATAACCCATGAGTGCGCCGATCAGGATGCCGATCACCAGCGAAATGCCGGTGGCGATCAGGCCGACTGCAAGCGCGACACGTGTGCCGTGAATCATCCGGCTCATGACGTCGGCCCCGTTGAGGGTGGTGCCCATGGGGTGTCGTAGGCTGGCAGGCCGAAGGGTGCGTTGCTGACCCGTGAGGTCGTGCTGTCGATCGGTGGGCGAGAATCTGAGCGGCGCCCAGAGGACTGTGTCGTACGCATCATTGGCGGCTTGCGTGCGATAGTCGGCAAATTGGGTGACCTGGCTGGGCTGGATCAACCACGCGCCCGCGGCTGTCGTCATGGCGATGACGCCGAGCCAGACCCAGGCTTTGAGCGAAGCCGATTTAACGGGGACGAAATACAGGATCAGGCCTGAGAAGAACGCCGCGAGAAGGACCACGTCAGAAGTTGCGAGATGCTCAATGAGGGGGCTGGACCACTGACCCTTCTGCTGGATGGCGAGGGGTCGACTGTTAGCGATGAATGGGGCGAAGACGGCGAGCAGCACGAGTATCGCCACCCACAGCAGGCCGATACGGGCGCCCCAGCCGCCGAGCAGTCGTCGGGCGATACCGCCCAGCCACGTGCCGGGCACAGCGGTTGCGTTGTGTGCAGATTCTGCGGCTGGGGTGGGCTCAGTCATAGCTCACCCGCGGGTCGGCAACGGCGTAACACAAGTCGCGAATGAGCTCGCTGATCATGGCAAGGATGCCGCCGATGAGCGTGATGGCCATGAGCAGTTCGCGGTCTTTTTCGAACGCGGCCGAAACGGCGAGATCGCCCATGCCGTTGATGGAGAAAATGCGTTCCACCACAACGCTTCCGCCGAGTAAAGCCGGGAGGATGCCCGCCGCCATGGTGATCAGGGGCAGCAGGCTGTTGCGAAACACATGGGACCAGAGCACCCGCTGCGCGGCGACACCTTTGGCGCGGGCGGTGCGGACAAAGTCGGCAGAGAGGTTGTCGAGCATCGCACCGCGCATGACCCGGCTGGCGACGGCAAACCCGCCGTAGGTCAGGCAAAGCACCGGCAGGACCAGGTGCCACGTCGTGTCAAGAATGTAGCCACGCTCGAAGCCTGCCTCGGTCCAGCGGGGTAAAAAGGGCATGCTGTCCGCTCGCAGATCATGCAGGCCTCCGGTGGGAAACCACCGCAGGAACTCCGTGTTGGCCAGGTAATTCACCGCCAGCAGGCCCACCCAGATCACCGGCAAACTCCACAGCAGGATCAGCACAATGCCCGAGATGTTGTCAAAGGCCCGGCCCTTATGACGTGCTGCATACACGCCGGTGCCGATGGCGATGACGTAGATCAGCGGGATGGTGATGAGGTTGAGCAGCAGGGTGATCGGTACGGTCTCCCGCAATCGATCCAGGACACGTCGGCCTTGCATGGTCTCGCCGAGGTCGGGAGTTTTGAACGCAGGCCGATCGAAGCGAATCCGTGAGGCCCCCGCCGATTCAAATGCCAAACGTTTTAACGCTTCATTCTGTCCGCGAGCCACGCTGGTCCCCCAGGCGTCCTGTATTTCCTTGGTGAGTCGGGCGTGCTCGGACGCGTCGAGTTTGCTGTCAAACACCTGGAGCATGGCCGCTGCGGTTTGCGGATTGGCGAGGCTGTCGGCGAGGTCCTGCGCCGCCTCGCCGGGCTGCTGTCCGCGATAGGCAGCAAGGTCTTTGGCGATGTCCACGGCACGTTTAAGCTGGCGATCACGTCGATTCAGTGGCAAGGTGTGCAGGATTGCGCGGGCTTCCTGCTCCTGCTCGGGCGTGAAGGTGATGTCTGCCGACATGCGAAACCCCACCGGGGAGACCTGGTTGAGCCACCGGCCGAACTGGACTGGCGCCGGGAGGTCGAGGCCGTAGCGGCGTTGCCGAATTCGCTGGACACGTTTGGCGTCGACGTTTTGATTCTGAGCCCCTTCGGTGTCCAGCGAGTCGCCGCCCACCCCGCCCGGTGCCGCAGCCATGACAAAAAAGACCACAGCAAGGATGCCAATCAGCGTCGGCAACATCAGCAACAAGCGTCGGAGGATGTATAAGCCCATAAGTGATGGCTGACCCGTCCGCCTTTGCGGTCACCCCGCAGAGTTTGGAGCGAGCGGGCGGAACGGACCGGGATTCAGCGCGTAAAACGCTGTTGGTCTTTCGGGACGAATTGCTCGGTTAAAGGGTTCAGCCCGGTTTTGGTGACCTGAACGTTGCCAATGCGATTGTTGACCAGCACGTTGGACTTGAAGTTGAACAAAAACGTGTACGGCTGGTCATCGTGGAGGTGTTGGTGCACCTGATGCCAGAGTGCATTGCGTTGTTCTTCGTCCAACGTAATGCGAGCTTTTTCGATCAGTGCGTCGAGTTCGGGGTTGGCGTAGGAGGTGGCGTTGTTCCCGCCGTCGATCTGGTCAGAATGGAAGATCTGATAAGGGTCGGACTCGATTGCGCCGCCCCATCCAAGACTGATCGCGTCAAATTGCCGACCCTTGATCTTGCTGAGCATGGTGTTCCACTCGGTTTCATTGGCTTGAAGCACAATGCCCGCCCCGGCATAGGAGTCTTTGAGAAACAAGGCCTGCGAGCGGTATCCGGCATTACCTGCGGGGTATATGAGATCAATGACAAATTTTTCGCCTGCATCATTCTCAATCAGCCCATCCCCGTCGCGGTCCCACCACCCAGCCTGCCTGAGCAACGCCTGTGCCTGCTGAGGGTCGTAAGGCCAGGGCTCGATGATGGGGTTGGATTGCTGGGTCGTCGGATCGAAGGGCCCTGCCGCGACGGTGGCCTGGCCGTTGAGCAATTCGTCAGCAAGCCGTTGGCGGTCGGTCAACATGGTTAACGCCCGGCGGACGCGGACATCTGCAAACTTGGTGGGCTTGCCGTCGCGCTGCTGATTCCAGCCGATGTACCGGTACCCGCCGCCTGCGGCGGTGAACGAGTGCAGCGTGGCATTGGCACGCAAGGCTTCATCCTTTATCAGGATGGGGTAGCGGTCTGGCTGGATGCCGTACCGGTCCAGTTCGCCGTTCTTGAAATTGATGATCGCGGCATTCTCTTCCTTGGTAATCATCCAGACCAGACGATCAAAGGTCGGACGCGCACCATACGCATTGCCCCAATAGTTGGGGTTACGCACCAACTCGACACGTTCGCCGGGCTGCCAGTCCTCGGGGTCGCCCGGCAGCATGTAAGGCCCTGACCCAAGGAGTAGGCCGGGCAGGGTGTTGATCTCTTCTGCGGAAAATTGCTGGTAATAGTGCTTGGGCAAGATGTCCATGCCGCCGGAGGTGCTCAAGCCCAGAAAGTAAGGCTCTTTGAGCTTGAATTCGACGGCGTAAGGCCCTTGGGCTTCCACGGAATCGATGTTGGCGTAGTAGCTTTTAAGCCGGGGCGAATTGATCTCCGGGTCCATAATCAGCTCGAAGCTGTAGACCACATCTTCCGACGTCAACGGCATTCCGTCGGAAAACAACACGTCGCGGTGAAGCTCATAGCGGTAGGTCAGGCCGTCCTTGGACACACTCCAGGTTTTGGCAATCAACGGCTGCCATTCGAGGGTGTAAGGGTCCCGCGTAATCAGCGTTTCGACGACATAATTTGCGACGATCGTCTGGTAAAGATCCGCTTCGACCAGCGGGGTCAGCTTGCCCACCTGAGAGCGGAATCGGTCGATAAACCATCCGCCCCGGGCGTATTGCGGGTGATCCTGGGCGGCTTTCTGGCGTTGAAACAAAGCCACCACCGGCCGGGTGGGTGCCGCGGTGAACTCGGTGGTCTGGATCGGCTGGGTGGCTGCGGAGGCGGGCCTGGTCCCGTACGCAGGTTGCGTGCCGGGTGCGACACCCGAAGAAACGTAAGGGTCGCGGGCCTGGGGCGCGGGAAGGTCACGCAAGCCGCGCTGAAGCGTGTCCTTCAGGTCGATCAGTACCTCACTTTGCTCATTGAGCGAGGCATTGATTTTCTGAACCTCTTCCCACTGGCGATCAAACTGAAACATCGCCAGCCAAAGGCTCACGAGCACAATCACCATCAACGCGACAAGGATGATGTCCTTGAAACCAAAGCGTGGGTTCATCAGATCGGGGGTCCTCACCAAAAACAACAAGACAGGCAGGCCTGAGTATAGACATTGCCCAGCCCCCCGCCTTGCCTACCGGGGGGCCAGCTTTTCACGCAGCGCATCGCCCAGGAAGTTCAGCCCCAGCAAGGTTAATCCCAGCAGCAGGCAGGGGAAGACCAACAGCCACCAGTGAAACGCCAGGTCCGGCGACGCCAACGCGGGCAACTCGGTTACGCCTTCCGAGGCGAGGTTGCCCCAGCTGGGCAAAGGCGGCTGAACCCCGATGCCCAAAAAGCTCAGGAAACTCTCCTGCAGGATCGCCAGCGGCACCGTCAGCGTCATGTACACCACAATCACGCCCGTGAGGTTGGGCAGTAAATGCACGAGGATCACCCGCATGGGTGAGGCGCCCGTCGCGCGGGCCGCTTCAATGAACGGCTGGCGACGCAGACTCAAAACCTGGCCCCGCACCACACGTGACATCGTCAGCCAACTCACCGACCCAATCGCCACCAGCAGCGTCAGCAGGTCGGCCGACCGCTCCGCCACCGCGGCATCCATCTCCGTGGCGATCAATGCGTCCTGCACCAGGGGCTTGATCCCAAAGCCAATCAGAATCACCAGCAAAATGTAAGGCAGCCCGTACAACACATCGACAGTGCGCATCATCGCCGCGTCGGTCCGTCCCCCTGAGTAGCCCGCCAATGCGCCCCACATCACCCCAATGACGACCGCGATCACCGCAGACGCCGCACCGATACTCAACGACACCGCCCCACCAAGCAGACTCCGCCACCACAACGAACGTGCCAACGCATCGGTGCCGAACGGCTCGGACCACGTCGGGGCCTGAAGGATTTTCTCCGCCTCGCCCAAGCTCTGTTGATCAAACGCCTGCAGCGACCAGTACAGGGTCAAATAGCAAGGCAGCACCAACACGCCCAGCACAAGTAACCCCAGTTTCAGCGATCGACTGTTGCGGGTCGGGCTGGGATGGGATCGTCTCAAAAAAGCCACGTTACAAAGTGTAGCGGCCGCTCGACGTCCGCCATGCGTCACCCCTGGTACCACGCAACATCGTCAAGTCACCCCTTGTGGATCAGTCCTTAGCGCGTGGCTGCAGATCAAGCGACGCCGAGTTGATGCAATACCTCAGGCCGGTGTCGCTGGGGCCGTCGGGAAAGACGTGGCCCAGATGCGCACTGCACCGAGCACACTGCGCCTCCACCCGCAGCATCCCATGCGATCGGTCTTCGAGCGTCTTGACCGCTTCACTGTTCACCACATCGCTGAAGCTCGGCCAGCCGGTGCCGGAGTCAAACTTGGTGGACGCATCAAACAGCTCAATGCCGCAGCACTTGCATAGATAGGTGCCGTCCGCTTTCTCGTTCCAGTACGCCCCGGTGAAGGCACGCTCGGTGCCGCCCTCGCGGGTGATGTGATAGTCCGCAGGGGTCAGGCGGGCTTTCAATTCTGCGTCGGAGGGAACGACGGGCGAAGTGCCTGCGTCAGAATTGGCACGGGTGCTCGGGGTGGGCGAAGAGGTCGGGGTCGGGGTGGGGGTGGGGGTGGGGGTGTCCATGCTCGATCCTAGGGCAACGTTTTACTCGGTCGTCGTGGACGCGTCACGGGGCACGAAATCCAGCGACACCGAATTGATGCAGTACCGCAGTCCCGTAGGCTTGGGCCCGTCAGGAAAGACGTGGCCCTGATGTCCCCCGCACCGGGCACAGTGCACTTCGATCCGGGTCATGCCCAGCGAGGTGTCGCGGGTTTCGCCCAGGTGGGCCGCTGCATAGGTAGTGTAAAAGCTTGGCCAACCCGTGCCCGAGTCAAACTTATGGGCTGAGTCGAACAACGCCAGCCCGCACGCCGCACACACGTAGAGTCCGTCTTGCTCATTTTTCAACAAGTCGCCTGAGCCGGGTCGTTCCGTGCCGTGCTCACGCAGCACGCGGTATTCCTCTGGCGTGAGCTCAGCCTGCCACTGTTCGTCGGTCTTATCGATCTTCTCAATCGAGCCGTCCGGCAGGGTGGCCGGCTGGGTGCTGGCGGTGGTTTGCGTCTGGTCGCCCGTCGCCTGGGAACATCCCACGCTCAACAAGCCAACCAACACGGACACGATCAGCAGGCTAAAGCAGGAGTAGCGGCAGGAATTGCGGCAGGTGTGACATTTCATGCTGGATACTACGCGCCGCGTTGCCTGTTTGTTCCCGCAGGCCAGTTGCACCAGGCGTGGTCTGAAAACCCAACGGCTCGACGATTGCCGGGCTTCAATACGGGCCGCGCCCGTCAGCAAGCGTCCCATGCAGACAAAAGATTCCGTGATCCAAGGACGCTTCTTCACGGGCGCGTCTCGTTTTTGAGACCACGCCTAAAGCGTCTTGATTTTCGACAGGATCAGTTCCCGCACCCGCTGCGGGTTGGCACTTCCCTTGGACAGTTTCATCACCAGGCCCATCGGGGCTCCGACCGCTTTGTCCTTGCCTGCCTTCATGTCCTCCACCGCGCGTGACATCTTGGGATCCGCAAGAACCTGATCGATCCACGCTTCGAGCTGACCGTCGTCGGACACCTGCAGCAGGTTGTGCGTTTCCGCCAACGCTGAAGCCGACGCATCGGACTCACAGCATCGGCCGAACAAGTCGTCCGCCCCGTTGGAACTGATCTTGCTTTCCGCCACCAAGCTGAGAATGTCCGCGACCTGCTGGGGATCGATGCCGAGAGATTCTAAAGGCTTGCCGGTTTCACGAACCCGCTTGACCCCGCTGTTGAGCAGCAGCGTGGCGGACCGCCTCGGGTCGCTGCCAAGCTCGACGGTGGTCTCAAAGAACTTCGTCAGTCCCGGCTCATCCAGCAAGGCGGTGGCTTCGTCAGGCTTGAGTCCGTACTCGCCGACATAACGCTTTCGCTTGGCCCGAGGTGGCTCAGGCAGCGCCGCCTGCAATCGCTCCAGCCAGTTTTCGTCCACCTCCACGCCCGCCAGGTCGGGGTCAGGAAAATACCGGTAGTCGTGGGCATCTTCCTTCGTGCGCTGCAGTGTCGTGGCCATATTGACATCGTCCCAGCCTCGCGTCTCCTTGGCGCCTGCGCCCATTTCCCGCCCGGTCTCAAGCCACGCGTCAATCTGACGGTCAAACTCAAAGTTGATCGCGCCATGCACCGCCCGGAATGAGTTGAGGTTCTTGATCTCCACAATCGGGGTCTTGTGCGTCTGCCCGTCCGGCGTGGTGATGACCACGTTGATGTTGGGCTCAAACCGCATGTGACCCTTTTGCATCACGCCCCGCGTCACGCCCAGATGACGACACACATCCCGAAGCGTCTGACAAAACGCCACCGCTTCGTCTGCCGACGCCAGGTCCGGCTCGGTCACGATCTCCAACAAAGGCGTGCCCGCACGGTTCAAGTCCACAATCGAATGCCCAATCGCTCGCCCGCCCGGTGCTTCGTGCAACAATTTTCCCGCGTCCTCTTCCAGGTGTGCCCGAATAATCCCCACCCGCTTCATCGGGGCGTCCTCAGACTCACCGAGCGGGATCTCCAGCGAACCCGCTTCGCACAACGGCATGTCATATTGACTGATCTGGTAGTTCTTCGGCAAGTCGGGGTAGTAGTAACTCTTGCGGTCCCACTTGGTGTGCTTCGCAATGCGGCAGCCCAGCGCCAACCCAGCCAGGATCGACATCTCTACCGCCGCCTTGTTGATCACCGGCAACGTCCCGGGCATGCCGACCACCACCGGGTCCAGCAGCGTATTGGGCTCCGCGTCTTCATAGTCTGCGTGGGCGATGTTGGGAGCTGAGGTCCACATCTTGCTACGCGTGGCGAGCTCAACGTGAACCTCCAGGCCAACGACCAGTCGGCAGTCGAGAGCGTCGCGGGTGAACGTCTGGGCGGGTGAAGACGAAAGCGATGGGGCGGACATGGTGGGGAGTTTAATCGCCCGCCGAAGCCTGCTCGACCAGCTCCACAATCCGGTCGACGCTGGGCGTCCCCGCCACGTGCGCGGGCCCGATGAAAAGCTGAGGCAACTGGCCCTTGGCAAAGCTCAACGCCGAGCGCCGCTGCGCCTCGATACCGATGTCCACAACTGCTTTCACCCGCGGCGACCGCAACGCCTCCTCCAATGCCTCAGCAGGCACCAGCGAGCGGGCCAAGGCCTGCGCTTCCTCCGCCGACAGCATCGACGCATCATCCTCCGCCGCGAGCAGCCGAACGTGAAAGACAGCAAACACCTCGGGATTCACAAGCCACACCGCCGCCGCCAGTGCCGCCAGCGCGCAGGCATCCGCATGCTGATCCGCAGTGGCCTGCACTAGCGGATTGCACTGGTGCGACAACGGAGCCAAAAGCACCACCACGCCTAAACGATCCCCCCCCACCTGTCCCTGCGCCGCGTGCAACCGTCGGCCAAGCTGTCGGCAGGCGCCGCACGTGTAATCCATCAACTCCACCGCCACCACCTCCGCATCTGCCCCGCCCAGCAGCGGCAGCTCCGCTGGCGCCAGCCCCAGCCGACGCTCCCGCTCAGGCAGCCCGGTCGCCTGACCCAGGATTGTCACAACCCGCCGGCCGTCCTGCACCGTGTCAATCTCACCACCGAGCTGAGTCTGCGACGCCTCCCAAGGCAGCCACGTCTGACCCGCTGCCATTAACGCCACACCCAACACACCGACCACCCCCGCAGCAGCTGTGAACCGCCCCACCTCACGCCGACCGCGCCACCACGCCATCGCCCCCACGCCTGCCAACACGACCCCCACGCCGTGCGTTGCCGTGCACCATCCGCACCAAAAGCCCAGCAATACCGCCTGCACATACACAAACCACACCGCCGCGCCCGCTGCCATCACCGCAACGACCAAAAGTACCCAGGCCATCAGCGTCTGATTCTTTTTTATATTCAATGCCTGCCACCCCGCAGCGATCAGCCCGACGACATAAAGCCCGCCGCCCCACACCGACACCGGCAGCCCCAGCAGCCACGCCCACCGCGTGCTCTGAACCGTCTCACACCCGCCTTGCGTCACCCCCGCCGTCGCACACCCCGGCAACGCCGTCACGCCAAACGTATCCAAGCTCAACGCTGCGCACGCCCCAAACCCCACCACGCAACACCCAACCGCCGCCCAGGCCAGCCGCCGCTCCGCGCTCATGCCCCGCTTCTCGCGCGGCGGGTCCGCTGCCCCCGCTTCGCTTTTCGCCCAGTCGTTCTGCACGCCGCTGAGCCTATCGTGTGATTCCGTCCGCCATGCCGTGAGCATCGACGAAAACGAACCGTGCCCACAGAACGTCGCTCGTGCATGCAGGCTCACCCGCCGACGTACCCCGTACCGCTCCCCCCGGTTACCCTTGACTGATGAACACGATCGATGAGATTCTCGACGACCTCCGTGCTGGCCGAATGATTGTGCTGGTCGATGATGAAGCACGAGAAAACGAAGGCGACCTGGTCTGCGCTGCTGAGCACGCCACGCCCGAGGTCATCAACTTCATGCTTCGCGAAGGCCGAGGCATGTTGTTCGTCGCACTTAATGAAGCCACCTGCCACCGACTCGACCTGCAACCCCCCACCGCCGTCAACACCACCCAGCGCGGCACCGCCTACACCGTGTCCGTCGATGCCGCTGCCCGCCACGGCGTGACCACCGGCGTGTCCACCGATGACCGCTCGGCCACCATCCGCAAACTCGCCGATCCCCAGGCCAGCATCGCCGACTTCGACCGCCCCGGTCACGTTCAACCACTCAAAGCCCGTGACGGCGGCGTCCTGGTCCGAGCCGGACACACCGAGGCCTCCGTGGACCTCTGTCGACTCGCAGGACTCCGACCCGCCGCGGTGGGCATCGAAGTCATGAACGCCGACGGCAGCATGGCCCACGGCTCCGAACTCCACGACCTCTGCAAAACCCACCACCTCAAAATCACCAGCGTCGATCACGTCATTGCCCACCGCCTGCAAAAAGACCGCCTGGTCACCCGCATCGCCGACACACCCTTCCACAGCGCCTTCGGCACCTTCCGCCTCATCGCCTACCGCTCTGCAGTCGATCCTTTTCCCCACGTGGCCCTGGTGTGCGGCAATCTCGGGGACCCTTCCGCAGGATCTGCCAGACCCGTCGATAATGAGCCGGTACTGGTCCGCATGCACAGTCAGAATCTGCTCGGCGACGTGCTGGGCGACCTCTCGCAGCCCTCAGGCCAGACGCTCCACGCCGCGATGAAAATGATCCAGGACCGAGGCCGCGGTGCCGTGGTCTACCTCCGTCACGAAGGTATGGGCCGAGGACTGGTGCGAAAACTGCAAACCAACCAGGCCCGCCCCGACGACGACGACCGACCCCGATTCGGCGGCCAGCTCGACGACGCCTCCAACCCGCCCAATCCCGCCGCGGCCTCTCCCACGCCCAGCCCCAACCACAATATGGACTACGGCATCGGCTCGCAGATCCTCCACGACCTGGGCATCCACCGACTCGAACTCATCACCGACCACCCCTTCACCCCCACCGCCCTCGCCGGCTTCGGACTGTCCATCGAACGCTTCGTCCCGGTCACCCCCGCGACAAACACCTCGCCTGCCTCCTAGCCCGCAAACCCATTCTGCACCGTGTCCGTCGCTCAGCAAACCGGCTGCGAGAGATCCACACCTGCTTCCTTTTTCGCGTTTCGGCAAATACGAAACCCCATCACCCCCCGCCGCGTCCTATCCTGTGACTGGCCTGCGATGTTTCTCTTATTAGGTGTGCCATGCCTCATTATCTGTCCGACCGCCCGGCAATGGTTCTTCGCTCGCCCGGCATCCCGACGCGGTGGCTGACCCAAGCCCTGCTCGCCGCATGCCTCGCCCTGCCCGCCTCACTGGCCCTGGCCTGCCCGTTTCACCAGGCCCCGGGGCTCTTCCCCGCCGCCGACGCGACCCAGCCCGCCCGCCAACCCGACGCAGACGAACGCGACGCGCCGCAGGACCCCCAGGACCTTCAGGACCCAGACGCCCCGGGCCTGGTCAACCAACTCCGCGACCTGATGCGCAAAGCTGTCACGCCCGACGGCCCCAACACCCAGCCCAAAACGCCCGAAGTCGCCCCCCAGGTCACCCGCCTGCTCAACGACCGCCTCCTCAACGACACGCAAAAGCGGCGACTTCGCATTTTCCATGGCCAATGGCCCGGCCGCTCCGCCCAGACGCTCGACGACCCCAACGATGCGGCCTTGTTCGCATTGCTCAAACGTGATCTCCACGACCCATCGCTGGTCAACCCCGAGGCCGATCCGCTCCTGCGCCGCCGGGCCGCCTGGCTGCGCGGAGAAACGCAAGTGGTGCTCGACACGCTTGAAGGCCTGACCGACTTCGAGCCCCGATATCTGCGAGCCCAGGCCCAGATGGATCGTGGCGACCGGTCCGCCGCCGCCGAAGAACTCCGTGGACTTCGCGAAGCGTTCTACAACGGCGACCCCGAACTCTCTGCCGCCGAACTCACCGCTGCGGCTGAAGGCATTGTCCTCCTCGCCCGACTTGAAGGCCGGGGCGGGCTGGACGACTTCCGCCTGGCGCTGCGCCTGCTGGAAAAAGCCCGTGACCGCGTGGATCCGCTGTACTGGCCGGCCATGGTCGCCGAGGCCCGCATTCTGCTCGGTAAGTCCAACGTCGAGCAGGCCGAGCAAGCCGCCCGGCAGGCCCTGGCCCTTAACCCCACGGCCGCCGACGCGCTCCACATCCTGGGCACCATCGCCGTGGGAAGCTTCAACTTCTCCGCCGTTGATGAAACCGTGTCTTACCTCCGCTCGGTAAATGCCCAACACCTCACCGCCGACCAGATCGAGGCCGCGTCGCTGATCCGGCAAAAAGACCCTGACGCCGCCCGCACCACCTTGGCCCCCGCACTGGACCGCTATCCCAAGCAACGCGAACTCCTGCTGCTCGCCGCTCAAACCGAAGCCCTGGCGTACGACGATCAGGCCCTCGAGCAAGCAGCCAACAGATTTCGCGTCCTTTCACCCGACTCCGCTGAGTTGCCCGCAGCCCTGGGCGATTTCTACGCCGACGCCCGCCAATACGACCTGGCCCGCAAGTTCCTCGCCGACGCCATCGCCCTCGAGCCCGGCTGGTCCGACCTCCATGTCCTCTTAGGCAAAACGCTGATGCAGCAAGGCGATCTGCCCGCCGCGTCGCTGGCCCTGCGCCGCGCCCAAGGCCTGGACCCCTCCCACGTCGACGTGGTCAACTACCTCAAACTCGTCGACAAAATGCTCCGCTGGGAGACCCTCGAAACCGATCACTTCATCATCCGATATCGCACCCACGATGACCAGGGCAAACCCGTTTCCGACGCCGTGTGGGCCCGCGACGTGCAACGTCTCGTCGATCCCCTGGCCAAAGAACTCATCGAACGATTTCAGTACACCCCGACCGTCAAAACACAGCTCGACCTGCTGCCCGACGACTACCACTTCTCCGTCCGCATCGCGGGTCTGCCTGAAATCTGGACCGTCGGCGCCTGCACCGGCGATGTCATCGCCATGACCGCGCCCCGCGTCGGGGTCCACCGCCAGTTTGAGACTTACGACTGGCTCCTGGTCCTCCGCCACGAATACGTCCACACCCTCACGCTGGGCAAAACCAACAACCGCATCCCCCATTGGTTCACCGAAGCCCTGGCCGTCGATCAGGAAACCACCGGCCGAACCTGGGATCGCCACCAACTGCTCAGCAAAGCCCTCCGCGAGGGTTGGCTCTTTGGCCTCGATGACATCTCCTGGGGTTTCATTCGCCCCAAACGGCCGTTCGACCGATCACTCGCTTACGCCCAAGGCGGCTGGATCGTCGAATACATCGAAGAACGTTTCGGCTACGACACCCTGCTCGACATGATGGACCTTCAGGCCGAAGGTGCCACCAACGCCCGCTCGCTGTACGAAACCACCGGCTTGACCATCGAGCAGTTCGACGCTGACTTCCTCGCCTGGGCCACCGAACAGGTCGAAGCCTGGGGCATGGACCTGCCTGAGGCCGAGGCTGCCGTACTCAAACGCATTACCACTGACGATGGCGATCTGAAGGACGGGTCGTCGAATCTGCCCGCCCTCGACGCGTTAATCTCCGAAGAAGGCTTGCAAGGCCAGCCGGACCTGCTCAAATTTCGCGCTCAGGTCATCATGGAGGCCAAGCCACTGGACATCGAAGCGGCCTTTGCAGCCGTCGAGGCTTATCGCAAGGCACGTCCTGTCGATCCCTGGGCTGATCGCATGGCGGTCAAACTTTCCGCAAAACGTGGCGACCTGCCCGATGCCTTGGAACCACTCAAACGGCTGGACGCGGGCGAAAACTCGGTCAGCGAATATGCCGACACGTTGTCCATTTTGCATCGACAGGCCGGCCGGCTTGACGCCGCTCAAGCGGCTCTTGGCCGGGCGCTGCTGCGCGAGCCGTTCAACGCCGACTTCCGTGAACGGTCTGTCCGCGTGGCGCTGATGCGACGTGATCTGCAGGAAGCTGCGTTCCAGCTCGAATCGCTCACGCTCCTCGAGCCAGGTCAGGATCAGCATTTCACCCGCCTCGCCTACGTGCTTGCCAGGCTTGGCCAACCTCAAGCCGCCTCTCAGGCTGCACAGCAAGCCAAAGCCTTAAACTCCGAAGCTCCGGTGGACCATCTTCTCAACCCCACGCCTGACCCCCAGCCTGAGCCCCAGCCCAACCCCCAACCTGCCGCCGACGCAAAAGACGCTGCCACGCGTTCTGCCGCCTGAGCGGACCCAGTCTGCACGCTGCAAACGTTCCAGCAACCTTCCCAGCAGGACACCCAGGTGACCGAAGCGTTGCTGTCCATCCTTTCGACCTTCGCCCTGATCTGGCTGCTCGTCGGGATCGTGGGCATCATCCCTATGGCGATGTTGCGTTGGATGGCTTTTAAACCGCAAGATGGTTCAACCGCCCGACAAGCCTATGACCAGGCCTTTCATAAGGTCGACCCTGAGTGGTTCGCCGAGCAGGGATTTAAGCGAGCGGGAGTCCTCAGGGTTCCCCTGATCACCGTGGCGGGGTGGCAGCATGACGTCGAGCCGATTTACATCGCCGCCACCTTGACCGAGCAAGGAGTGGGCATTGACATCGTGACACGCTGGGCGGACGGCGGATGCCTCACGACCAGCAATACCAAAGCAGGCGCGATGATTCCGCCCGAGCCTGGCACCTTCGTTCAGGTCTTCAGCAACGCTGATCCTAAAACGCTTTGGGACCGCCATTTTGAGGCTGAAGCCGCGCTGCAATCTGTACACCAGCGTTCGCCGGGTGAGACGATCAATTTCACTTCAGACTTCGAAC
This sequence comes from uncultured Phycisphaeraceae bacterium, assembly GCA_963799465.1. Lineage (GTDB taxonomy): Bacteria > Planctomycetota > Phycisphaerae > Phycisphaerales > Phycisphaeraceae > JBCCOW01. The sequence goes on from CAWCXG010000001.1 coordinate 615,768, forward strand.
GCAGTGTGAAAGAACAGTGCGGCCGGATCATCACCCGCCCGTGGTGCTGGCTGGCGATGCCTTGGTGGATGACGGTGAGGCAGCACCGCTGGTCCAATATTTCTGTCGCGGAGCAGATTGACCGAGGCTGGGTGAATCCACAGGATATCTCACGCAGTACGTGATGCGTCATCTGTGCTGAATCAGTGAGCTGATCCGGATTTACTTTTTCTTGCCAGCCACCACACGACGATTTCCCACCTTGGGCAGGCCCAGGGGCGAGTCTTCGCTCTTGTCGAACTTGTCCTGCTCCTTGAGCGTGCGAATGCGCTCGGCGCGGGTGAGGACGTTGCGATGGGTGCCGATGCCGCCGGCGGTTTTCAGACTGCTGTCGATGCTCATGGGAAACACTCTTGGGGGTTGCCGGGGCCGCTGGCCCTGGGGGGATTCAGGGGGCCTTATCGTACTTGATCCACAACGTGGTATCGAAAGGCATCGTGTTCGAGGAGATTCCGCTCACTTTTTGCCATTGTCGCGCGAGGGTCAGCACCCGATTTCGGATGCGGTCGCGGAGTTGGCCGTCCTGGCGGTACTGCTCGCGGGTGAGGCCACCTGGCTCGATCACCCAGATCACGAACGCTCTACTATCGCCGGAAACGCCGTAAGTTTCAACCCCGTTTTGCTGAAAGTACACCTGGAGGTCCCGAGCGGCTTCAGCGTCCCCGATCGCGGGCAGCCTCAAATAGTTCAATCCCTCGATCCTCGGATCACTCTGAGTCACCAGAGACTGTCGCACCACCTCGATTTCCTGCTGCCGGGTGACCTCTGCTTGCGACTCTGCCCGACTCACCCCCACGCCCGTCCCCACCCGATACGCCGCAAAAACAATCAGCAGCAGACCGATCCCAATCAACACCACCAGCCACAGCGGCAGCGTGAGTGGCACCGGCCGCTGCCCCCAATCCGTCCAAGGCCCGTCCAACACCTTGGGCCTGACCCTTCGGCCGTCGCGGGTCTGAGCGTCCGGACCCGGCGGGCCGGTCTTTCGCATCAATTCAATCGGGGGGATATCGCGCCGCGCCATAAATTACCTTTGCTCATGGTACGGCTCATTGCGCCTGCCCGTCACCCATCGCCCCCTTGCGCAATCACACTCGCCATTGCCATCCCCTCCACGTGTGACAAGCTCACCCACCACCGCCTCACCCCCAGATCCAACGCGACTTCCGCCGCCACGCCCACGACCTCCAGACGCGGCCGACCCGACGCCTCCCGCACCACCGACACATCCGTCCACGCGATCCCCCCTGACCATCCGGTGCCCAGCGCCTTGAGCGCCGCCTCCTTCGCCGCGAAACGTGCCGCGTAGTGCTCCACCCGCCGCTTCACGTTGGCCTCGCAATACGCCTGTTCCCCAGGCGTAAAAACCCGGGCCAACATCCGCCCTTCGTGACGCGACAACATCCCCGCCATCCGTGACGTTTCCACCAGATCAATCCCATGGCCCACGATCAGCATCACCCCAAGGTAACTGCAATCAACCGCCACCGATCAGGTCCGTGAGCATCATGACCAACACGATCAATCTTTGCCCAACCCCCATTCTTTATACCGCCCCACACAACCACACCTCCCTCAGGCCTACCATCTCGCATATGGACCCCGCGCTCGCCGACATCCGAGACAAGCTCCACGCCGGCCACCGCCTTGATGCCGACGACGGGCTTGCCCTGCTCCAGACCCACGACCTCGCCACCCTGGGCGAACTTGCCCACGCCCAGCGTCACCAGCGTCACGGCAAACGCACCTACTACAACGTCAACCGCCATCTCAACTATTCCAATCTCTGTCTGCTGTCCTGCAAGTTCTGCGAGTTTCATCGTAAGTTCGGCCAGGACGGGGCGTATGCCTTCAGCGTCGAGCAGGTCGTCGAGCAGGCTGTCGCCGCCAGCAATGCCGGCGCCACCGAGATGCACATCGTCGGCGGACTGCACCCCAAGCTGCCCTTTGACTACTACACCACCATGCTCAGCGCGATCAAAGACGCCGCGCCCAACCTGCACCTCAAAGCCTTCACCGCGGTCGAGCTGGTGCACCTCACCCGCGTGGCCAAACTGCACCGCCAGCCCGACGGCATCGCCCAGACCCTCCAGCACCTCATCGACGCCGGCCTGGGCTCCTTGCCCGGCGGCGGGGCCGAAGTCTTCGACGACCGCGTCCATGACGAAGCATTCCGAGGAAAAATCTCCGGCGAACAATGGATCGATGTCCACCGCACCGCCCACCGACTCGGACTTCGATCCAATGCCACCATGCTCTACGGCCACATCGAATCGCTCACGGATCGAGTCAAGCATTTCCTGACCCTGCGTGAAGCGCAGGACGAGGCTTTACGCGAAGGCCATACCGGCCGCTTCCAGACCATCATCCCCCTGCCGTTCTTCCCCGACGGCTCGGCCCTCGAACACCTGCCCGGACCCACCGGCCTGGACAACCTGCGCATGCTCGCCGCCGCCCGGCTTATGCTCGACAACTTCGACCACGTCAAGTGCTTCTGGATCATGCAGACCCTGCCCATGGCACAGATCAGTCTCGACTTCGGCGTCGATGACGTCGACGGCACCGTCGTCTGGTATGACATCACCAAGGTCGGCGGGGCCAACACCCACCAGGAAGTCTCCGTTCAGGACCTCCGCCACACCATTACCGAGGCTGGCTATCAACCCGTGGAACGCGACACGCTGTACCGCGAGGTCATCCGGGACGGTGCCGCCTGGCGCGTCGCCGAACAACACGACCCCGCGCTGGCCGTGCCCGCCGTGTAACGCTCACCCTCCGTTCATCCCCAACCCAAAGCCTGCGTCACCTCTTATCGGCTGGGTCATGGTCTTGCCAGGGCATCGCTGCCTCCGGCTCGTCCACCCGCTCACTATTCACCCGCTTCACGCCTGGGGCACCCCCAAACCATTGACCCTGCCGCGACTCCACCACATCGCCGCGCTGTTCGATTCTCCGCATTATCTTCGCGGACTGATACCCCGCATACCCCTGCATCAGCACGAACACGCTTAACGCCAGCATGAACCATTCCCGAAACGCGATTGTCACCACGACCCCCGCCACCGCAACCGCCATCCCGACGCCCGACGCGATCATCAGCGCCCGCGCCCGCCCCAGCTTGAACCAAAGCAGCGACATCAGAATCTGACCGCCGTCCAATGGATAGATCGGCAGCATGTTGAAAATCAGCAAGGTCAGATTGATCGTCGCCAGGATTGATGTGTACACCGCCAGCGGTTCGCCCGCCCCGCCCAGTGTCCCCATCGATTCCAGTCCCCCCGCTGCCCACGCCAGTGCAAGCGTCACAGGCACCAACGCCACATTCACCAAAGGCCCCGCAGCGATCGACCACAGCATTGCCCCCGGCCGCTGCGGCGGACTCACGTACGCCACCCCGCCCAAAGGCCAGAGCACAATGCGATCCGACGTGCCCCCCACCTGCCGGCAGGCCAGGGCATGCCCAAACTCATGCAGCAGCACAATTCCAAACAACGACAGATACAACGCCGCATCCAGGCCCCATGACCCTGAGATCGGCCGACCGTGAAACAACACCAGCCACGCAATCATCGCAAACCAGGACCAGTGCAGGTCCACGGTGATCCCGCGAAATGTGAAAAAGGGAATCGACCCGGATTTGCCAAGCATCCGCAGAGTCTAGGTCACCCGCCACGTGCCAAAACCGCGAACCCCACTTGCCAACCTTCGCTTCATACTCAGGCCAGCGTCACAGTAATCGTTTGGACCTGAACCGCTCCCAGCTCCACGCTTCGAGCATCACCCTGGGACCCGCCCAGGGTCAGCACGAAACGTCCCGCCGGCATGACACGCTGGCCCTCAGGATCGATCCATTCAACGTCAGCCGCATTGAGTTCAAACGCCACCCCCAGACGCCCGGTGAGAAACGGATCCTCGCCGTAGGTCTCGTGGCCCCGGCCCCACCGGGGGTCGCGGAAAATATTCACATTCGGCGTCCAAAACGTCAGTCACCGGTACTGCCTGCGGTTTCCCCCCGCCACCGCCGCGTGGTGTTTGGCCCGGGCTTCTAACGCAATCACATCGCCCACCCGCGCAAGCAGGGCCGGACTCCACGCCGCCGCCAAACTGATGGCCTGCGGAAAAACCGTCGCCCGCCCGGCTCGGGCCACACCGTGCAGACACTCGTTCCACCAGTTATTCGACGGCACCCACCTGCCCGTCCGTCAACGCCCCGAAGACCCCGCCTAGGATCGAGCCCGACATTCGTTTAACTTTCCACAGGACCTCTTCATGTCAGACCCCGCCACCAAAGTTGCCATTGTCACCGGAGCCGGCAGCGGCGTCGGACGTGACACCGCCACCCTGCTCAGCGAAGATGGCTACGCCGTGATCCTCGTCGGCCGACACCAGGAAACCCTCCAGGCCACCGCAGATTTCATCGATCAGGAAGTCGAACCCCTCCACCCGGCCCAGCCCTTCCCCACCGACATCACCGACGAAGCGCAGGTCGAAAAACTCATCGCCCACGTTGAGCAAACCCTCGGCCGACTCGACGCCATCGCCAACGTCGCCGGCGTCGCGCCCCTCCAGCCCCTGTTCAAAATCGAACGCGACGCGATGGACCACTGCCTCCAGGTCAATCTGTACGGCCCGGTCTTTCTCACCAAACATGCCTGGAAACTCTTTCGCCGACAAAAACAAGGCGTCGTCGTCAACGTCTCCTCCATGGCCGCCTTCGACCCCTTCACCGGCTTCAACATCTACGCCGCCGCGAAAGCCGGCGTCAACCTGTTCACCAAAGCCACCGCCGATGAAGGCAGCCGCCTGGGCGTCCGCGCCGCTGCCGTCGCACCCGGTGCCATCGAAACCCAGATGCTCCGCGACAACTTCTCAACCAAAGCCATCCCCGAAACCAACACCCTGGACCCCATGAAAGTCGCCGGCGTTATCCGCGATCTCATCACCGGCGAACGCAAACACCAACCCGGCGAAATCATCCAACTCCCAAGCCCCCACTAACCGACTCCCGCCTCCTCACGCATATCAGCGCCGGCCACACACCCACCCCGCAGTGCTCAAATGGCACCAATCGGTGTCAGTCGTCATTGCCGGGCAGCGGCGGCAGCAGCTTGGTCATCAAGGTCCGATCCGCCGTGTCCGCATCCAGCTCGCGGGCCGCACGCAGTTGCTGAATAAACTCCTCCGGCGTCATCCCACGTCGCTGAAGCATGATCCGGAATTCACGCTCATCAAGCGCGGTACGGTCGAAGCGCCGGTACGGCAGCAACACCAGCCGCGTTTTACGACCCTCACCCACCGGTTCCACCTTCGCCACCGCCACCTCCAGCCCCCGCCGACGCGGTCCTTCGTACCGCTTGCCTTCGGTCAATCCACGCGTTGAAAAGCCCACCAGCCGAAACTCACCGAGAAACGCCGGGTCGTCCTGGACTTCCGCCAGTGCTTCACGCACCTGAAACTCCATCCGTAAATCATCCTTGCTCAGTCGCACACCCTTACGTTTGGCCTTGGCTTCGAACGCTTCCTGTTCGCGATCCAACGCTTGTTCGTCAAGCAGCCAGACGTTGGTCACCAGCATCTCCTGGGGGCCGAGCACCGACACCACTTCCACCGAATCGACCCGGCCATACGCGCCCACCTCCAGCGAAGGCAGCGTGGTCGCATAGGCCTCCGCTTCCTCGTTGGGGGCATAGCGATACATCCTGGTCGACAACATGCCCCGCCGCACCGTGTACTCCTCGCGCAGCTTGTCCCGCGCCAGGGCCAGCGTCAGATTGGTGCTGCTGGGGTACTGCGCATCCCACGTCGGAAGCCCGATGAAATCGTCTTCAAATGGGATGAAATTATCCGCGAAAAACCGCCAGTTCGTGTCCCACGCCGCCCGCAACCCCAAAGGCACCTCCGCAGGTTCTTCCACCGCAGGCTCAGCCACGATGGCTTGCGTCGCGGGCTGCGTGTCCGGCTCAGCACGGACCACCCCCGCTGGAGCTAAGGCAAGCCACACGCCCGGGAATCCAACGAACCAACTCAATCTGCGCTGATGCCGCAGGCTGTAACGCTTGGTTTTCATAGGCTCGATCCTACGGTCACGCGGAGCAGGTCGTTCGAAGATCCCGAGCGAAAGCCCTCAAGATCCAGTGTGATATAGGTATAGCCCGCCGCCTTGAGTTCTCGCACAACCCGCTCGCGAAGCCCCGGCTCCATCAGCCGACCGAGCTGATTCACCGGAACCTCCAGCCGGGCGACCGGGTCGTGGTGACGCACCCGAAGCCCGGTGAATCCCAGGTCCTGCATGGCCGCCTCCGCGCGTTCCACCTGGGCTAGATTTTCAGGCGTCACTTGCGTGCCGTAGGGAATCCGCGACGCCAGACACGCCGCCGCCGGCTTATCCGCGTTGGGTAACCCCAAATGCCGGGCCACGTCGCGGACCGCCGACTTGTCCAGCTTTGCTTCAACCAGTGGACTCACCACCTCCGCCTCGTCCGCCGCCCGAAGCCCCGGCCGATGGTCGCCCAGATCGTCCACATTGGTCCCGTTGGCGAGAAAGGCAAACCCCCGCTCGCGGGCCAGTTGATGCAGACTTTCATACAAATGCGTCTTGCAGAAATAGCACCGATCACCCGCGTTGCGCTGATACCCCGCGTCTTGCGCTTCGCCCGGCTTCACCACCACCACGTCCAGGTCTTGCGACTCAGCCAACGCCACTGCCGCGTCAAACTCACGCCGCGGCAGCGAAGGCGAATCGCCGATCACCGCAGGCGCTTCTACTTTGCCCAGCACCCGCCGCGCCATCACCGCCACCACCGTCGAATCGACACCACCCGAGTAGGCCGTGATCAATCGGCCCCGCGGGCGGATCGCGTCTTCCAATGCGTTGACGTGATCCTGTGGTGATGGCATCGACCCATTCTAAGGCCTTGCCTTCTCCACGCCGCCGCCTATTTACGTCCCCCGCACCCACCGCTGCAGCAGCAACGTCACCGGCGCAAGCCCAAACGCCACCGCCGCCAGCACCGGTCGGCCGAGCACCGCCAACAGCAACGCATCCACCGCCGCAATCCCCGCGATGTACCACCCCACCGCCGCCCCGATCCGTGGAGGCCGGGCCGTCAGATGCGACTGGGCCCGGAACAACCAGCGTGCCAAGGCGATCGTCACAATCAGCACCATCACCGGCCCAAGCATGGTCTGAGGCGCAGGCAGCAGCACCATAAGTAATAACCCATGAAACGGAGCCGCCATCACCGCCCACCGCAATGGTGTCGGCCGGGCGCTCAACCCACCCGCAGCCGCACCCGCCTCGGTCCGCGCGACCACCGTGAGCAGGGTCACATAGGCCGTCACAATCGCCGCCGCCGGCAGACCCACCCCCACCAGGTCCGCCGCCGGGGGAGACACCGCCGCCCCGGCCGTCAAAATCGCCAGCCCTCGACATAGCCCCATCAACACCACCGACCCCGCCCACCGGGCATGCAGCAGGTCGTACGCCACCACCACCGCCACCAGCAAACCCGCCAACACCGACGCCAGCCCCGAAAGCGAGGACAGCAGCAACAGCCCCGCCGCCAGCAACACCACCGCACCCGCCCCAGCAGCCTCCCGCCCAATGCGGCCTGAGGGGATCGGCCGATCGGGCCACCGCATCGCATCACGCGCCGCGTCCGCCCAATCGTTCAGCACCATCCCACCCACATACACCAGCGACAAACCCAGCCAAAGCACCCACCCCCCGTGCTGCATGAACACAACCACCCCTTGCCAGTCCGCCGCAAACGAACCTTGCACCTGCCCGGGGATTCGCAACGCCGCCAGTCGCAACGCCTCAAACCCCAGCACCACTCCCAGCAACGCATCCGCCCACACCGTCGGCAAATTGGACACCCGCCCAAGCGCCACCCACGCCGATGCCCGCTCGCGCATCGACAGGTTCCTCACCGCCTCACCGGTCATACCAATAGCTCCCCGACCCACCGCAACTCCTGAGCAATCCCCTGCGTCAACGACGCCGGCTGCAACTCCTCCGGCAACGCCGACCATGCATAAGTCTCCACCTCCAACGTCGGCATGTCCCCCCACCCCCGCACCACCCCCCGCACCCCCTGCAACGCCTCCGCAATCGCCTCACGCGTCGTCCCCAACGCTCCAATCCGCTCCATAAACACCGGCACGTGAAAATGAACCCGCCACGACCCACCGCCCACCGCGTCATCCGCCGCCAAAGCCTCGGGCAGATCGTCGTAAAACCTCATGGCTCCGTCGTCACCCACCACCGTGGTTTGATGCTGATACACCGGCTCCACAAACCGACCCAACGCCTCACGCACCGCCCTGTCTGGATGCGCATCTTGCTCCGCCGCCAGGGCCGAACTGATCTGCACCTTCCCCACCGTCAGGCCCGCCCGGCGGTACCGCTCCAGCACCTCCGCCTGCTCCTCCCGCATCACCGCCGCGTGGCACACATCGTGACACACCCGCAGATACCCCCGAACGCTCGGCTCATCCAACGTGCCCAGCAAATGCTGCTCAAAAAAATCCACCACGTCCCCCGAACGCTGCAACATACAGCCCGGCTCAGGCTCCAGATCAATGTGAATGCAACGTCCCGTATCCAGTTCCAGCCGAGCCAGCCAGTGCACCAGTTCGGTCAACCGCGTCGCAGAAGCCTGCATCACCGCCAGATCCGCCGGCGACAACGCCGCCCCGCCCCCGCCCTTCCGATAGCCCAACGGCAACGTCGAAATCCCCGCGTCCCCACCCTCAGGCACCAACTCCCCTAATAGCTTCGCCAACGCCAGCGTGTAATCAAACCGCTCGGCTGTCGTCCAATCCGGGTGGTACACCCGCTGCTTCACCGGCTCATGATGAAACGACTGGTAGGGAAACCCATTGAAACTGGTGACCTGCAAATCATGATCGATCAGCGTCTGCTTTAACATCTCCAGCCGGGCGGGATCCGCCAACGCTTCATTCGCCGCGTCGAACGGGAGCCATAACCCCACGGGCAACGCCGCGTCGGGACTGACCTCCCGCTTCACCGCTGCGACGTGGGTCCGCAGGTTTTCACACACCGCCTCGAGCGTTACGCCGGGGTGGACATTGGTGCAGTACGCGACCCCCGGACGTTTCACAGCAAGCCCTCTAGCGCGTTGCAGGTCTCACGCCGCTCACATCGAGCCGCGGTCCGGCCCGCCCGACCGGCCGCATCACCCCATCGCTGCCCGAGGAAATCATCACGCATCGCCAGCACGTTACCCCGGCATGCGGAATTTGTCGCTCTGCCCGAGAAACCGCGCGGGGTTGTGCAGCGTGAGTTGCTCAATGTCAGCCGCGGGGTGGCGACGAGCCCGCAGCTCAGCCTGCAATTTCGGGACCGATAAGGGATCACTCACGCCCCAGTCGCCCGCCGAATTGACCCAAAGCCGCTCCGACCCATAACACGCCACCATGTCCGCCGCCCGCTTAGGCGTGCACTTGCTCTGCGGGTAAAGCGTCATGCCCGCCCAATAGCCACGCTCCAACGCCAGGCCCACGGTGTGCTCTTCAACGTGATCGATCAGCACCCTGCCCGGATCCACCCCCGCATTATCCAGTGCATCAAGAATCAGCAGCGTGCCCTTGAGTTTGTCCTCAAGATGCGGGGTGTGCACGAGGATCAGCTCGTCGGTGGATTGCGCCAACGCGATGTGTTCTTCAAAGATCGTCAGCTCATTACGCGTATTGCGATTCAGCCCGATCTCCCCAATCCCCAGCACGCCCGGCCGAGCCAACAAAGGCGGAATCAACGACATCACCTCACGGGCCAACACCAGATCCTCCGCCTCCTTGGGATTGATGCAAAGCCAGCAATAGTGATCAATGCTGAACTTCGCGGCCCGAGCGGGTTCCACATCGACTAATTGATGAAAGTAATCCGCGAACCCCCTTACCGTATCCCGGTCATAGCCCGCCCAGAACGCAGGCTCAGTGACCGCTACGCAACCGGCCCACGCCATGCGCTGGTAGTCGTCGGTGGTTCGGCTAACCATGTGGATGTGCGGATCGATGTACGCCATAGCAAATCGTCAAGGCTCCGAATCCCGTGAGACGCCAGCGCTCTGGTCAGCCTTGGGCGGTCGGCTCACACACGACGCTCTACACGCTGCGCCACCACGCGGATGCTCCGAAATCGCACCAGGCGGATCGCTGAGGGCTTCAAGAATACGGCGGACCCGATCCGGCTGGTCGTCAAGCAACTTCAACGCTTCACGCAAAGACGACATCCGCACGTCGGGCGGCGTTGAAGATTCAGTGTCACAAGGCTCAGCCCGATCCACACGGTCCATGAATGCCGCAAGATCCAATAGCGACGCACGCGCTTCAAGAAACTCGCGGTCCAGGACCTCACGTCGGCTCAGCGGGTTATTGAGAGAAGTCGCAGTCACGCCCTGAGTTTAGGTCGATTCGCCGATCTGCATCTCTGCCAACGCGGTGGTCGTATCACGACTGAAGGTGAAGACCTTGTCCAGCCCGGTGGTCAGGAACAGCGACCAGCAGGCATCGTTGGGCGCTGCGATCCGTAGGTGGGTGCCACGGTCCACGCAGGCTTTTCGAAGCCGAAGCAGTTGGCTGAGGTTGGATGAGTTCAGGTGGTGCGTACCGTTGAGATCGACGATCACGCTCGGCGGCGGCTCGTGATGCATGACCGAACTGCGTGCCCCGTCCACTTCATCCGAAAATGCCGGGTCGTCGCCGGGGGAAAGGATCCAAATCTCTTCAGACCATTGTTGAATGGGCATGGTGCAGGCTCGATTAAAAAGTCAGTCGTCGCGGGGCGAAGGATCAGAGGGGGGTCGGTCATCGGTAGCGGGCGTCTCACCTTCTGCGCCGGATTTGCCGGTGTCTTCCGCATCGTCCGAATCATCGGAAACCACGCGGGCCACTGCCGCGAGGCGGTCTTCCTTCGTGAGATTGATCACGCGAACGCCCGCCGAGTCGCGTCGGGTCTGCCGCACCGACGCGGCTGAAATCCGCACGATCATGCCGCCCTCGGTGATCATCATCAGATCGTTATCCGTCGAGACCCGCCGAATCGCGACGACCTCGCCGTTGCGCTCGGTGGTCTTGATGTCCCGTCGGCCTTTGCCGCCCCGGCTTTGAGAACGCGTCGTGCCGTCTTGTGAGTGGACCCGATATTCATCCACCGACGTCCGTTTGCCGTAGCCGTGCTCGGTCACGGTGAGCAGGTCGTCCTGTTCGTGCTCGGGCGCAATGCGGACCGCGCCCACGACCTTATCGCCGTCGGCCAGGTCAATGCCTTTCACCCCCGTCGCCGTGCGACCCATCGCTCGGGCGTCGCTGGCGTTGAAACGGATCGCCATGCCAGAACGCGTGCCGAGGATCAGGTCGTCATCATCACCGACCCACTTCACGCCGACCAGCGCGTCGCCTTCCCGCAGGTTCACCGCATTCAACCCGCCTGAGTGGACGTTGCGATAGTCTGCCAGCGCGGTGCGTTTGACCAGTCCGTTGGCGGTGGCGAAGAGCAAGAAGTCCTCGCCTTTTTCAAAGTCCGCAATCGCCATCCACTCACACACCCGCTCGTCTTTTTGCAGGTTGATCAAATTCACCACGGCCGTGCCCCGGCTGGTCCGCGTACCTTCGGGAACTTCATATCCCTTGAGTCGAAACACCCGGCCGGTGTTCGTAAACGCCAGCAAATCGTCGTGCGTGGAGCACACCAGCACCTGCTCGGTGAAGTCATCGTCCCGACTTTTCGCGCCAATCACGCCCCGACCGCCCCGACCCTGCAGCTTGTACTGATCCACAGGCAACCGTTTCACGTACCCCTGGTGGGTAATGGTGATGGCGACCTGTTCGACCGGCGTGAGTTCGCCCAGGTCGAAGTCGCCCGCTTCCTGCGAATCAATGATCGTTCGCCGGGGGTTGGCGTACTTGTCCTTGAGCTCGCGGGTGTCGTCTTTGATCATCGCCAGCACGCGCTGCTCGCTGCCCAGGATGTCTTCGTATTCTTCAATCTGTTCAAGCAGCTTGGTGTAGTTCGCGATGAGCGTTTCGATTTCCAAGCCCACCAACTGAATGAGCTGGAGTCGACCGATCGCCTCGGCCTGCAGCCGTGACAGTTGCACATCGCCGTCCGCAGACTGTCGCTTGAAGCGATCCGGGATCGTCGGTGCGGCGGGGTGGTCGATCGGTATCCGAAAACCGCGCTGGATCAGGCGTTCAATGGCCTCGTCCCGCGTTCGGCTTGCCCGGATGAGCTTGATGACCTCGTCAATATCGATCACCGCGTAAATCAAGCCTTCAAGGCGGTGCGCCTCCTGCTGAGCCTGATACAGCCGGTAGGCGGTGCGGCGGCGAATCACCTCGACGCGATGCTCGATGAACAGCTCGATCATCTGCTTGAGCGACAGCGTGCGCGGCTGACCCTTGACCAGCGCGATGTTGATGATCGAGAAGGTGCTCTGCAATGGCGTCAGCTGGTAAAGCTGATTCTCCACGACGTTGGGGTCGGCCCCGCGCTTGAGCTCAATCACCAGCCGCATGCCCCCGCGGTTCGACGACTCATCGGGAATGCCGGTGACGTCCGCGAGCTTGCCCGCGAGCTTTTGCTGCTTGATCTTGGCGATGACCGCGTCGTTCTTGGTGACTTGATAAGGCAGCTCTTTGACGACCAGCAGGTCCCGCCCGCCACGAGTCTCATGGTCGATCTTCGCGCGGACCTGGATACGGCTCCGCCCCGTGGCGTAGGCCTGAGCGATGCCGCCCCGGCCGCAGATCCGCCCGCCGGTGGGGAAGTCAGGCCCGGGCACAATCGCCAGCAAGTCATGCAAGCCTAAGTCCGGATTATCGATCACCGCGACGATTGCATCGCAGATCTCGCCCAGGTTGTGGGGTGCCAGTGACGTGGCCATGCCCACCGCGATGCCCTGCCCGCCGTTGATCAGCAGGTTGGGAAACTTCGCGGGCAGCACCACGGGCTCATCGCGGGTCGCGTCGTAGTTTTCCTGCCAATCGACGGTGTCGAGCTTGAGATCGTCCAGCATCTCCGCCGCCGGGGCCGCCATCCGGGCCTCGGTGTACCGCATGGCGGCAGGCGGGTCGGGGTCGATGCTGCCGAAGTTGCCCTGCGGGTCGATCAGCGTGTGCCGCATCTTCCAGTGCTGCGCCATGTTGACCAGCGTCGGATAGATCACCGCCTCGCCGTGGGGGTGATAGTTGCCGGAGGTATCGCCTGCGATTTTGGCGCACTTACGGTGCTTGCTCGTCGGCCGAAGGTTCAGATCGTTCATCGCCACCAGGATGCGCCGCTGCGAGGGCTTGAGGCCATCGCGAACGTCCGGCAAGGCCCGGTCCACGATGGTGGACATCGCGTAGGTGAGATAGCTGTCCGCTAATTCTCGCTCGATGGAAAGGTCGAGAATGCGGTCGGTCGTCGGTCCCTGGTCCTCTCCCGAAGGGATGGGGTCGGCGGGCGGCGTTGCGTCGTGGTCGGGGGGGTCGGCCAATGAAAAAAAGTCTCGTCAACGAGGGAAGGCGAAGTTGCCGAGTTTATCAGATCGAACCACACCTCGGGCCTCACGGACCCGGCAGCCAGCACCCCCTTGCGTTTCAATCGCACTTACCCCGCCTCCTCAACTGACGCACGAGGCTTGCGATCCCGCCCCCCTACCGCCTCGGTCACCGCCCCGAGTAACGCAGGCACCACCCACATCACCCCGAAGAACACCAGCGAAAACGCCACCGCCTGCCCTGCGGTCTGCCCCATCAAACCCAGCACCCCCACCGCGGCCGACTCCCGCACCCCGATGCCTGCAATCGTGATCGGCAGCAACGCTGCGACCAACATCAACGCCCGCGCCGAACCCAGTTCCCAGTAGCCCAGCCCCAGGCCCACCGACATCCCCACCAGCAGGCACACCGCAATCCCCATCCCATGTGCCAGCAGGGCCAGCAACGCTGCGTGCACCACAGGCCTCACCGGCAGACGCGGCACCCCCGCCAACTTCTTCAAGACTTTCCCAACGCCTGGCAGCCGACCCGCCATGCCCAGCCCCGGCACCCGACCAAACCCCACCACCGCGGGCGTCAACGCCATCACTCCGACCAACGCAATCCCCGCCAGCACCAACGCATAAATCCACCGGCCAGGCAACGGCGTGAACGCCAGACACACCAGCCCCGACACCCCCAGCATCGCTGTCGCCAACACGCGATCCACAAACAATGCCGCCCCCGCCTGCGCATATCGCCCCTGCTCTTTGCCCAGCTTGTACGCCCGCACCGCAGTGCCCGACAAGTTCCCCCCCGGCAGCACAAGTCCATACGCCATCGCGCTCAAGTGCACGGTCAATACCCGCCCCACCGGCCAGCGCAGTCCCACCGCTCCGAGCAACACCTGCAACCGCCTCGCCTGCACCGTATGCACCACCACGCCCAGCACCGCCGCACCCAACAGAGGCCGCCATGACGCCGACTTCAACGAAGACGCCACATCCCCCAGCGGCACCAGCAGCAACACCCCGGCCAACAACCCTGCCGCCAGCACGTACCGCACGCTGACCTTAAAAGCCCGGCGCTTCCACCATCGCACCGGCTCATCGGGCACCGCCATCCCCGCCGCTTCTTCAGAAGCGTCGGCCTGCTCGTTTTCAATCTCACGCGTCGTCACCGTCACGCCCGCCCTCGATGCGTCAACAACACGCGGCCGCGCATCGTGTCCGCCGCAGGCTGACCCAGCAGGCCAAGCACCGTGGGGGCCACGTCCACCAACGCGCCCCGCCGACCATCTGCCCGCTCACCCTCATCGAGCGTGTGCGTCACCGCATCGTCCATCGGCACCAGGTATCCCGTGTCCGCCGGGCCGCCGGGCAGGTAACCGTGATACCCGCGATGCACCCCGCTGCGCCTGCGGGCCTGCTGCTCAGGGGTTTTGCGAGCCATGTACGCATTCACCAGCGGGTGGTACAAATCGTGCGGAAAGAACACCATGCCCGGATCGCTGAAAACATACAAATCGCCGAACCCCTCCGTCCGATCAAAGTGCACGTGATACGCCGCGAGTTCATCATTCGTCAGACATTGACAACGCTCTAACTGCGAAAGCCGATCCCGCAGCACCCGCTCCGCTCGTTGCGTATGAAACCACAGCCGGGCGTTGCAGACCTCGATGTAATAGTCATATTCCGCGCGTGGCACCCCCGCAGTTTTAAACACCGAAAGCAGGTCAATCTGCCCGGTGACCTTTTCCTGGCCGTGGTCTACCAGCAACACCGTCATCAGGCCGTGTCTGCGGGCCTGGTTGTACGCCTTTTCAAGCAGTGCATCGGTGCGTTGCAGTGTCTCCCGCATGGCCTCGGGTCGATCAAGGTTCCAATGGGCAAACAAGTCCAAGGCATAAAGCTCGATCAAGTCCAGCCGCACCGCGCCGTCAAGGTGTTTGGCCAGAGCGTCCGCCGCATCGTCAAACTGAAAGATCGTGTGGTACCGCGCATCGCCCTCGAGCTGTGAGAACACCGTGGGCAACCCGCCCAGATCCAACGCGTCCATCCCCCCGCCATGACGCCGCTGCACCTTGAGCCGATGCATCTCAAACCGCCTCCGTCGCCGCGGCTCCACCGTTGGCAAGTCGTAGGAGGTGTCCAGCCGATGCCGAACGCATTGCACTGCGGTGCTCACCCGATCCGGGCACGCGTCCACGACCCGCTGCAGCCATGTCCGCTTCATGCTGTCTCGAAGCCGGACCTGCCACACCTTGTGCTCCCCAGGCCAGACCCCTGACACGATCGTGGGCAGTAGTTCCACCGACGGATGCGTCTGGAGGTCAATCGCCCGGTAACGCTCTAACACGCCCGAGAGAAAAGGCGTGACCTCGGCCGACAGCCACCGCCGGTCCAGCCCCGGCACGTAGAACACCGCCAGCCGCTCATCCGTCTCACGATGTCCACCCCCTGCGGGCACATTCTGCATGCTGAGTCCTATCGACCAGACCGGCCTGCGGCTCCCGACTTGCGCGTCATTTTCCCGTTGCCCCACCGCGCCACACCACATCACCCTCGCCCGGCCTTACACTGCCCGCCCGGCCGACCCCGGCCACAGGAGCCCCCCCATGGAAGCTGGCATCGTCGGACTGCCCAACGTCGGCAAGTCCACCCTTTTCAACGCTCTGACCAACGCTGGTATCGCCAGCGAAAACTATCCCTTCTGCACCATCGAGCCCAACGTGGGCATCGTCGCGGTGCCCGACCCCCGGCTCGACCGAATCACCGCGCTCATCCCCACCCAGAAAGTCGTCCCCGCAGCGCTTCGACTCGTTGACATCGCCGGCCTGGTCAAAGGCGCCAGCCAAGGCGAAGGGCTGGGCAACAAATTTCTCGCCAACATCCGGGACGTCGATGCGGTCCTCCATGTGGTCCGCTGTTTCTCCGACGGCGATGTCACCCACGTCGATGGCAGCGTCGATCCCATCCGCGACATCGAAACCATCGACACCGAACTCATGCTCGCCGACCTGCAGAGCGTTGAGTCCGGCAAAAACAAAGCCGCCCGCACCGCCCGCAGCGGCGACAAAGACGCCAAGCTCCGACTCGCCGCACTCGAAAAATGCGAAGCCCGCCTCGCCCAGGGCATCCCCCTGCGCGGTCTGGATCTCAACGACGACGAAGTGCGCGAACTGCGTAGCTTTGGCTTGCTGACCCTCAAACCAGTGCTCTACGTGGCCAATGTCGATGAAGACGATCTGGCGGGAAACGCCGAGTCGGTGAAGAAGGTCCGCGAACGCGCCGACGCCGAGGGCGGCGGGGTCGTGTGCGTGTGTGCCAAGCTCGAAGCTGAGCTCGCTGAACTCGAACCCGAAGACCGCAATGAACTCCTCGCTGACGTCGGCCTGGAAGAACCAGCACTTCACAAACTCGCCCGAGCGTCTTACACCTTGCTGGGCCTGCAGAGCTTTTTCACCGCTGGCGAAAAAGAAAATCGCGCCTGGACCATGCCCGTGGGGTTCACCGCTCCACAGGCGGCGGGCACGATCCACACTGACTTTGAGAAGAAATTCATTCGCGCTGAGGTCTACGCCTTGGAAGACCTCGAAACGCACAAAAACGAAAAGGCCATCCGCGACGCCGGACGTCTACGCATCGAAGGCAAGGACTACGTCATGGCCGACGGCGATATCTGCCACTTTCTCACCGGTGCCTGACGAGAACCCGTTTACATCTTTAGGGCTGCACGTATCGTCGTATTTCCCTAAATACCCCATTGCGAGCTCGCGGATCATGTGAAAGATGAGGAACGTCGGCCGACGTGGCCGCTCATTTATACGCCTCGCTTTACAAGGACCCTGCTATGAGCCTCGATACCCTCAAAGACGCCCTGATTCACGAACTGCAAGACATCCTCAGCGCTGAAAACCAGATCACCGAAGCATTGCCCGACATGATCGACGCCGCTGAGGACTCTCAACTTAAGCAGGCATTCAAGGACCATCTGGAAGAAACCGCCGGCCAGATTCAACGCGTCGAAAAGGCACTCCGCTCGCTGGGCGGCGAGGTTGAGACGCACAAGTGCAAGGCGATGGAAGGTCTGATCAAAGAAGGCAAGGAACTTCTCAAAGAAGACGCCGATGCTGATGTGAAAGACGCCATGCTCATCGCCGCGGCTCAGAAGGTCGAGCATTACGAAATCGCCAGCTACGGCACCGTGTGCACCTGGTGCGAAACGCTCGGCGAACACGAAGCCCTGGAACTGCTCAAGCAGAACATCGATCAGGAAGAGTCCGCCGACCTCAAACTCACCCGCTTGGCCAAGGGCGAGATCAACGCCGACGCTGTGGCCTGAGCCACGTTCGACCGACAGGTCATCTCCCATAGATTCACCCGACGCCGACGCTTCATTGCGTCGGCGTCTTTTTCATGGTGGCAACCCGGTACGATCTGCGTGTGTGCGGTATTGCTGGCCTGATTCATCTCAAAGCGTCTCCCTCGCAACCTGCCGACCACCTCGGGGCCATGCTCGACCGGGTCGCGCATCGAGGCCCTGACGGCAGGGACATGTCGGTCCACGGGGCCTGTCATCTGGCCCACGCCCGGCTGGCGATTATTGACCTGCTCTCGGGCCACCAGCCCATGCATCTGCCCGCCCAAGACGACCACCCCGGGCTCCACCTGGTCTTCAACGGCGAGGTCTACAACCACCGCGAACTCCGCAAGACCCTCACCCGACGCGGGCACCGATTCGCGTCCAACCACTCCGACACCGAGGTGCTCCTGCTGGGCTACCGGCAATGGGGCACGCAGCTTCCCAAACACCTGCACGGCATGTTCGCTTTCGCCATCTGGGATGAGCACAACCAGGAACTCTTCCTCTGCCGCGACCGATCAGGAAAAAAACCACTCTACCTCTACCGCACCGAGGATCGCCTGCTCTTCGCATCGTTGATCCCCGGCATCCTCGCAGGTCTGCCCGGTCAAACGCCAGCCATCGATCCCGACGCCCTGCTGAACTACCTGAGATTCGGTTACCCCTTTGCGGGCTCGATGTTTCAAGGCATCCAGGAAGTTCCCCCTGCGTACTGGATGAAGGTCCACCACGACGGAAAAACCGAATGCGAACGGTATTGGAGGCCGCCGCCGATCAGTAAGCACAGCACGTCCCTGGGCGCGGTCGATGCGCTCGAAGAGGTGCTGGGCGAGTCGGTGGAACAACGCCTCGAAGCCGACGTTCCACTGGGCTGCTTTCTTTCGGGCGGGATCGATTCCTCCGTTGTCGCCGCCTTGGCCACCCGCACGCTGCGAAAGCGAAACGAAGACCCGTTACAGACGTTCTGCGTTCGCATGCCCGATGCGGAATATGACGAAACGACTTATGCCACCCACGTCGCTAAGCATTTGCAATCCAAGCTGACCGTGCTAGACACCCCGGTCGCCGATTGCATGACCGACCTCGAATACCTCATGCAGATCATCGGCGAACCCACCGCCGACTCCTCCCTGCTGCCCACCCACTGGCTTTGCCGAGCCGCCAGCCAACACGTCCGCGTGGCGTTGTCCGGCGACGGCGGCGACGAGCTGTTCGGCGGCTACGACCGCTACCGCGCCATGCGCATGCTCCAGAAACACCGCCCCTGGCTCAACCGTGTTCCCACACGCGCCCTGGCCTCCGCCAAGCCTCGCAGTACGCCCGCCCGGCTTCGCCGACTGCTCCAAGCCGCACAGGCCGGACAGGACCCCGCAAGGCAATATCAGGCCATGGTCGTCCTCTTCCCCGAACGCGACATCGCCCGACTCGCCCCCGGACGATTCGATGCCGCCCTGGACCCCGGCGTCCCGCCCGTCCCGGACTGGCCAGACATCGCCGACCACGCCCACGCCGCCATGCGCTGGGATTTTGAGCACTACCTGCCCCACGAGCTGCTTCGCAAAATCGATCGCGCGGCCATGGCGGTGCCCATCGAAGTCCGCAGCCCCATGCTCGGCACCCACGTCATGGATCTCGCCGGCCATCTGCCACCCTCCGTGCTCATGCCCCGCAACCGCGCCAAAGGACTGCTCCGCGAACTCGCCGCCCGCTACCTGCCCTCCGAGATCACCCGCCGACCCAAACGCGGCTTCGCTGCACCCATCGGCCAGTGGTTTCGAGGCCGACTTCGCGACCCCCTGCATGACCGACTCCTCCAAGGCCCGCTCGACGCGTTTGGCATTGACGTCTCCTTTGTCCAACACCTGCTCACCCAGCACGACCAACGCGTCGCCGACCACACCCACCGACTCTTTGCATTGCTGCAACTCTCACTGTGGCTGACCTATCTCCAATCCCCCAGCTCCATCTCAACGTCCGCACTGCCCCCTGAGACACCCGCCTGATCCGCTGTATCACCAGCGGGGCTGCACCTTGCACACCCTCCCCTCACACGCCCACGCTAGAGTCTCTCAATGCGCCCAACTTCTTTTCGCCAACTGTTGACTCTCACGCTGATCTTCGCGGCCGGCGTGATGCTGTCCTCACGTTCTGCCGCCGCCCAGGACACGCCGCCTCAAGACGCCCGCACCCTGACCGTGGTCACGTTCAACGTCCAGAACGCCTTCGACGTTTTCGACAACCCGTACACGCAGGACGAAGGCACCGCCATCAAGTCCCGCCGCGCGATGTCGCGTATTGCCGCCTCCATCGCCCGCACCGATGCGGATGTCGTCGCCTTGCAGGAAGTAGAAAACGAGTTCGTCTTGGCTCAGATGATTGCGGATTTCCTCCCTAACGCCGGCTACCGCTACGTCGCCGTGGCACAATCCAACGACGGGCGGGGCATTACCAACGGCGTCATCAGTCGACTTCCCATCGACCGCATCGCCAGCTACCGCCACCGCATCCTGCGACACCCCGACGATCCCGAACCCAAGTTCCGCCGCCTGTCCCGCGACATCATGCACGTCACCTTTCTTCTCGACGACGGCCGAAAGCTCGAACTGCTCAACGTGCACCTCAAGTCCAACCGCACCGTGGACAACTCCGACCCCAACGCCGCCCGCCAGCGCACCGCTGAAGCCATCGAAACCCGCGCCGTCGCCGAGTCGATCCTGGCGGACCAGCCCGACGCTTTGGTGCTTGCGGTGGGCGACTTCAACAGCGATTTCGAACGACGCCCCACCGAGACCCGCGACTGGCCGGCCATGCAGGCGGTCCTCGCGCCAGACAAGGCTGGCAACCGCCCGCTGATGGATGTCCACGCCGATCTACCACGCACCAAACGCATCACCATTCCCAGCAAAGGCCAGTACCCCCCAGCGGTCTTCGATTTCATCCTCGCCTCGCCCGCGCTGGCCGCTGCCGTGGTCCCCGAAGCCGCGTACGTCCTGATCGACCCTGAGCTCAACAAAGGCTCGGACCACCGACCCGTCGTCGCCTCGTTCAACCTCAACCAAGCCCCGCCTCAACGGCCCAAACGGTAAACCCGTGAAGGTGTGATCACCGCATCCACCGGGCAGTCGTGGTCTTCCACGGGCAGCGCTTCAGCAACCTGCTCGTCATAGACCACCGCGGCAGTCACCAGTCGGCCGGCCGACGCTGCGAGGTATCGGTCGTAATGCCCGCCGCCCTGTCCCAGCCGATCCCCCCCTCGCGTCACCGCCACCGCCGGCATGAACACCGCCGCGAGCTGATCCGATGAGATCGCCAAGGCGCCGATGCCGGGTTCAAGCACCTTGAACTTACCTGCCACCAGCGTCGTGTCGTCTTCCCACACCGCAAAAGACATGACGCCCGCCTGATCAAACCCAGGGGCCGCCAGACTCACCCCCGCAGCTCTCAATTGGCCAATCAAAGGCTCGGTATCCAACTCGTGCCCTATCGATAGATACACGCCCACCGCCCCGCCCGGCTCCACCCCACCCACACCCGCGAGCCACGACATCGCCTGCTGTGCTGCCGCCGCCGCGTTCGCCTGCCGCTGCTCGGCCGGCACCGCTTCGCGACGCTTTCGAAACTGCGATCGAAGCTCACGCTTACGCTCCCTGGCGTCCAGCACACTCACTCGGAATCTCCCCGCGAAGACGACGTGTCGTGGTGGGGGTCGTGGTCGGGGTAGGGGTGGGGGTCGGGGGCGGGGTCGGGGTAGGGGTGCGTCACGATGGCTGGGTGATGTTCCTGAGTCGGATCAAGGTGAAGATACCGTTTGAGCCACCAAGACGCTGCGTAGATCAGCGGGGTGTCCAGCAACGCCATCACCACCTTGAACGCATAGCCCGTGGCGATGAATGTCCATAGCTGAGGCCACACCGCAGAGTCATCCCGGATCGGCAGATTGTGCGCGTAAAAATGCGTGATGGTGATGACCGCAAACGTATCGATGAACTGGCTGACCACGGTGGATGCATTGTTCCGCAGCCACAGGGCTTTGCCTTTGGTGCGACGTTTCCAGAAGTGGTAGAGCTGCACATCGACGAACTGAGCCAGCAGATACGCCACCATCGACGCCGCCACCGCTCCCAGGGCAAGACTTCGCAGCTGAAAAAACGTCCAGCCGGTCTCGCGGTACACCTGCGTCTGGCCGTCCCACGCGGGCATCGGCGGGAACGACCCCGGCCCGGTATTCGGTGCAAAACCCGGCAGCACGGACCCAAGTTCAAGCACCGCGATAATCAGCAGATTCAGCAGCAACCCCAGCAGCACGATGAAATTCGCCCGCCTTCGGCCGTAAAACTCACTGATCAGATCGGTGCACAAAAAGGTCAATGGATACGGCAGCACCCCCACCGCCACCGCGAAGGTCAACCCCATCGCCGACGCAGGGCTACCCCAGCTCCACCCACCCGCTTCGTAACTGCCAAGCACCAGAAATCGCGTCAGCCCCAGCAGATTCAGCATCGCCAGGCACCCGAGAAAAATCCCCGAGAGCAAAAGCAGCACCCGTAAACGACGTTCAGCGATCAATTCAGGAGATGGCATAAAACATCCGGGGTCCAGGCCTCACGCGACCAGCAGGAGCTCTATAATCTATGCCTTATGAACACCGCGTCTCAAGATTTGGCCCAGGTGGTGAAGACCACGCCGTACCCGATCGACGCTTTTTTCTTCGTACAGCGGGGTCTGGAGTTCACCGTCCGCTCCATCCACGGCGAGGAAATCGACGACGCGGCGGACCTTGAAGACCTTGAGTCCACCAACCGCCACGTGACCGGCCGGGACCTTTGCAAAGGCCTTCGCGACTATGCCCTGGCTCAGTACGGCTTCCTGGCGCGGACCGTTCTCAAACGCTGGCGGATCACCGAGTGCGAAGACTTCGGCCGCATTGTGTTTGCCATGGTCGACGGCGGGCTCATGCGAAAAACCCAGGAAGACACGCTCGAAGATTTCCAGAATGTGTTCGATTTCGCGGCAGCCTTCGAGGCTGAGTTTTCGATTTACGGAGCGGGGCATTGACCCAGGATCCGGCGGCGACCTCAGGCGTGCCGAACGACGCCGGGGGTGAAGCGTCCGACCCGCCCCAAGGCCTGGCCCAAGGGGTCCGCACGCGACGCCGACACACGCTCACCGCATTGGTCGATCCGCCCTATTGGCAGCAACGCTGGTTTCAACTTCTGCTCGGTATCCTGCTGGTCGGGCTGGTGCTGCAATTGATCCTGCCGCCGGTGGCGTCACTGATCTATGCGACTCGCACCGTGCTGGCCCCGGTCCTGATCGGGCTTGCGTTGGCGTATGTGTTTAACCCGCTGATCACCTGGCTCGAAGAGCGGCATCAAATCAGCCGACCGCTGTCCGCCACCGGCTTGATCTGCGTGCTGTTGCTCGGCACGCTGGGACTGTTGATCTGGCTGCTGCCTCAGCTCATCGGACAACTTCTCAAGCTCATCCGCTCGCTGCCCGCGTACTTCGAGGCTGTGCTCAACTGGTCAGGCGTAAGCAGTGAAGAAGTCAAAGCTCAGGCCACCCAGAAAGCCCGAGAACTCGACTTTGCCTCGCTGGATTATGCCCAGGTCTTCGGCGGACTGCTAGGTGTTTTGGATATGGGTGCCTCGGCGGTGGCGGGCGTGCTGGGGTGGGCAGGCACCACCGCGCTGATCATTGCGGTGGCGTCGATCTGCTTTTTCTTTTTCACCTGGAAGCTCGGGCCCATGCAGGTGTGGGCGGCCGACTTTATCCCCGTTTCTAAACGTAAAAAGACCTTTAAACTGCTCTCCAAAATGGACGCTTCGGTCTCGGCCTACATCCGGGGGCGATTGATCCAGGCGGCGATCCTGTCGTTGATCCTCAGCATCGGCTGGCTGGTGTGCGGCGTGCCGTATTGGTTGCTTCTGGGGCTGGCGGGCGGGGTGCTGGGGCTGCTGCCTTACCTCGCGGTGGTGACGTGGCCGTTGGCTGTGGGACTGGCCCTTCTGGATGCGGTGACGGTGGGGGATTCGGTGAATTGGTGGATGGTGCTGCTTTGGCCTTCGCTGGTTTACTTCGTCGCTCAGTTCGTCGATGGCTGGGTGGTGGAGCCGATCGTGCAGGGCACCGCGACGGATCTGGACCCGTTGACGGTGCTGCTGGTGGTGCTGGCGGGTGGGACGATTGCCGGGCTGGTGGGGTTGATCCTCGCGGTGCCCGTGGCCGCCTGTATCAAGATTCTGCTCAGCGATGTGGTACTTCCCAAAATGCGGACCGTTGCCGCGTCGAACTGACAGATTGAACTGGCGATTCACACAATCTCCTCGCCGCCGCGGGAGACCGTGAAGCTGCAGGCAACCCAACGTTTTATTGGGGAATCGCGTCTAAGCGGTTAAACTTGCCAGTATGACCAAGACCCAACCCGGACTGTGGACTGTTCTTGCATTCGTTGGCGTGGGGGTTGCGGGTGCACCCGCATCGGCCGACGCACCGGCCACACAGCCGGCGGCGACGAAAGTGTCCACCGGCGTCACGCTGGAACTCGAGCGGGTCACCTTGAAAGACGCAGTTGCCCGTTGGTCGGTGGTCTCAGGTCGGCAGGTCGTGTGTAATTGGAAAGCGTTGGAACTCGCGGGCATTGATCCGCAGACACTGGTGAGCGTGTCGCTGCGCGATGTGCCTGCGGTCCCTTTGCTGCGAACCATTGCCGAGCACGCCAGTGCCGGGCAAGGCGGGGCTGACAACCCTGACGCCCGGCTGATGGTCGAAGCCAATGCGTACTACGTCCGCGTCCTGACCCGAGCGGAAGCCAACCGCCGCGTCGTCACCCGGGTCTATCTCGTGGGCGATTTGCTGCACGAGGTGCCTGACTTCCAAGGCCCGTCCCTGACGCTGACCGATGCGTTGAGCAACACCAACAACGGCAACGCGGGCCACGGTGAGCAAGGTCTCTTCGACGATGAGCCTGTAGCTCCGACCACGGCCGGGGACCGCCGAGCCTTGCGCGAAAACAACCTCATGGACACCCTCCGCAGCGTGGTCGAGCCTGATCTCTGGAAGGCCAACGGCGGCACGGTGGCGTCGATGAGCATTCGGCGAAACCTGCTGATCGTCCGGGCCCCGGACTACGCCCATCGTCAGATCGGCCTGCCGGTCCGGCCCAGCCTGCGTCGCTCGACCGGTGCCCAGGATCGAGGGTCAAGCCGAGCCTCGCTGCAGCAAGGCATTACCGCCGAGCCGATCGCTGCGATCCGCGAGCGGTGAACTTACGCGCTCGGCGCGTGTAAACCGTCCAGGCCATAGAACTGCTGTGCATTCGCATCCGTCGCTTGCGTGAACGCGAGACGGCTCAACCCGCGACGCTGGGCCAGAAACGTCGCCACGTCTGCGACGTATTTCGGCTCGTTGATTTTCACTTTGCGGTGCGGGTGGGGCGTGAGGTACGGGGCGTCGGTCTCGATCATTAATCGCTCCAACGGGACGGTGTCACTCAAGGCTGCGAGGTCCTGGGCGCTCTTGAAGGTGACGATGCCGGTGAAGCCGACCCAAACCCCCAGGTCAAGCAAACGCTCGAGTTCAGAGGCGCTGCCGGTATAGCAGTGAAAGAGCAGTCGCTGGGGATCGATGCCCGAGTCTTGAATGAGGCCAAGCGTGGCGTCGGTGGCGTCTCGGTTGTGGATGACCACGGGGAGGCGGTGCTGCGTGGCCGCGATGTTGAGCTGGGCTTCGAAGACGCGGCGCTGGGCGTTTTCATGGGTTTTGCCGTAGTGGAAGTCCATGCCACACTCGCCAAGCGCCACGACACGGGGGCGGGTGAGAAGCGCTTCGAGGGCGTGGGTCATTGCATCGAGGTCTTCGACTTCGTGGGCGTGGCCCGGGTGGACGCCCGCGGTGGACCAGACGCCGGGCAGACGGTCGGCCAGCGAAGCGGCGTGGATCGAATCCGCCACGGAGGTTCCGATGGACACCATGCTGTGGACGCCTTTGGCCTTGGCGTCGGCGAGGACGTGTTCGAGCCGTTCGACCAGGCCGGGGTAGGTGAGGTGGCAATGCGTGTCGATCATGGCGAAGCGGGGGCGAAAGCCCGGAAGGCTGGGGCAATCCGTTTGGGGTTTACAGAGCGGCGTAATGCTGAGCAAGGACCCGGCACTCGTAGGCCAGCGGCTCAGCGGCGTCGGGCCAGGGATGCAGAGCTTCGAGAAGTTCAAGCGTGGCCTTGCCGTAGCGACGCTGCTTTTCGACCGGGCGGAAGCGAAGGTCTGAAAGGTTATGCCGACGGTCTGCGAGCTTGAGCAGCTTGGCGTCGTCGCTCATGATTCTGGCATGTTCCGCGAGGATCTGATGCTTGATCTTGAATCCCGCCTCGGCTTCGGGGGGCAGCGTGAGCTCTGCCACAAGATCCGCCACGCGCTGCCCAAAGGTGTCTGCGATTTGCGCGATGGTGATGTCCGTGTCTTCCACGGTGTCATGGAGCAACGCGGCGCTATGCAGCTCATCATCTTCGATGCGGATGACATGAAGTAACGCTTCTACGGAACGCGGATGGTCGGCGTAGGGAGCTCCCTGATGCCGGGTTTGGCCTTCGTGAGCGGCGAGACACCATTGCAACGCCAGGGCCCGAAGGTCCGCGCCGTTCGGCGGCATGAGTGTGGGGGACTGCGAATCAGCCCGGCCTTGCATGTGGCGAATCGCCTGGGGGTAGGCGAGGCATTCCTGTTCAAACACACGTGCACCCAGCGAGGCCGCGTCGTCGTCGGGTAACACGGGGCAGGTGCGTTGCACGAGGATCGGCCCGGTGTCGTATGAGGCGTCTGCGAGATGCACGGTGCAGCCGGAGACCTTGCAGCCGGCGTCGATGACTGCCTGATGCACCCGCTGACCAAACATGCCTGCCCCGCCGAACGAAGGCAGCAGCGAGGGGTGGATATTGAGCACCCGGCCGGCGTAGTCCGGGGGGATGTGCAAGAGGCTGAGAAAGCCCGCGAGACACACCAGATCCACATTTGCCTCACGCATCGCGTGAAAGACATGCTGAGAAAACGTAGCTGCCTGATCATATTGCTTGCGATGGATGACCTCCGTGGACAAGCCACGCTTACGAGCAAGGTCGAGTCCCTTGGCGTCCCGGCGCGAGGCGAGCACCAGCGTGATCTTGGCATCAAGACTGCCCGACGCAATCGCGTCGTGCAGATTGACCATCGTGGTGCCGCCGCCCGAAATCAGCACCGCCAGGCGGGTCGGAGTGGGCAGCGTGGTCATGGGTTCACAGGCGGATGAAGAATCAGCGGGCATGGGTTTACGATAGCGGAATCATGGATGACCTCCGACCACGGGTGACCCGGCTGGCTCCATCGCCCACCGGGTCGCTGCACCTGGGCAACGCGATGAGTTTCGTGGTGGCCTGGCTGCTGGCGCGGCAGCAGGGCTGGCGGGTGGTCATGCGGATCGAAGATCTGGACAGGCCGCGGGTGAAAGCGCATGCAGCCGACGAAGCGTTGGACATTCTGACGTGGCTTGGCCTGGACTGGGACGGACCGGTGATGACCCAAAGTGACGACCTTGCCCCCTACCGCCGGGCGCTTGAACAATTACGTGACTGTGGACACATCTACCCCAGTGCCGTCACGCGGCGTCAACTCATCGCCTCGACGTCGGCGCCGCAGGAAGGCGACCGCGGCGAGGCCCGGCACGACGCCACGCACCGGCCCGATCCCGCCGCGCGGCAAACCTTGGCCCACAACACCCCCCTGCTCGAGGACGATACGCACGCCTGGCGGCTGGTGGTGGCCCCGGGAGACGTCCGCTTCATCGACCAGTGGCTGGGGCCCCAGCACATTGATGTGGCGGCGGACGTTGGCGACTTCATCGTGGCGAGCAAGGCCGGCGTACCTGCTTATCAGCTCTCCGTGGTGGTGGACGATCACCGCCAACACGTCACGGATATCGTCCGCGGCAACGACCTGCTCGCGTCCACCGCCCGACAACTTCTGCTCCACCATGCTCTGGGCTACACCCACACCCCGCGCTACTGGCACCTGCCGCTGGTCCGCGGGGCCGACGGCCGACGACTCGCCAAGCGCCACGGCGATACGAATGTCACGTCCTACCGCGACGCGGGGGTATCCGCAGAGCGTATTCTTGGACTTCTGGGATTCTGGATCGGTGCCTTCGCGGATCCCAAGCCTCGACCCCTTGATGCACTGCTCGAAACGTTTTGCCCCGCTGCCCTTGCCCCATGCGACATCACCTTCACCCGCGATCACCATACGTTTCTCCTGGCCGACGCTTAAACGTTTGGCAGACCCGCGCGATGCTGCTGACATGCGGCGTTCTTATAAGCCTCATGGGCCTGATGGGCTGTCAATCGGCGTCCACACCTGACGATCCGCCAGCAACCCTGGACGTGAAGATTGCCGGGCAGACCTTCACCCTCGAACTCGCGCTGGACCAGGCCACACGCTACCAGGGATTGAGCGGCCGAACGGCGATTCCTGACCAGGGCGGGATGCTGTTTGCATTCCCCGAGTCGCGGCCGTTGAGTTTCGTGATGCGGGACTGTCCGGTGCCGATTGATGTGATTTTTCTCACCGACACCGGCCTCGTCCGCGCGGTGCATGCGATGAAAGTCGAGCCGCCCGAGACCCGCAGTGACAACGGCCGACTGCCGCCCTATCGCAGCCGAGGCCCGGCACAATTCGCCATCGAGCTGCGTGGTGGACGCGCCGCCGAGCTGGGGGTCCAGGCAGGACAACAAATCGACTTACCCTTTGATCGCCTCAAGCAGTGGGCCCAGTAGGTCGATGGGGACTATGGAGCGTTGGGTGCGCCAACGCTCCATGGGAGGCGAGCAGTTATGGCCGACCGGCCAACCCTGGTGATTGTGACACCGTCGAACAAAGCGTTGTGCCCTTGGGTGCAGCGCGTGGTCGCAAGTTGGCCAGGCGAACCGCCGATGGTCGATTTCATCACGCATGATGTCATTGCAGACGACCCCGCTTCTGCCACAGCCACTGCCGCAGTGGTTCTGGTGATTGAATCCTCTGAACAACCCGCCCAGGCTTCGAAACTCATTCGGGTCCTGGCCGAATATCGACGCCTCACCGCTCGCACCACCTCGCAGGATGGCATCCAACTCGGCGAAGCGTTTAAAGGCTCGGTCGCCATTCCGCACGCCTGCGACCCCACCGCCGCGGCAGCCGTGCTGGCTTCGCTGGCCGCGCAGGGGCCGATGGTCAATGAGACCGTTTCAGAGATTCGGCTACTCAACGCCCACCGCGGCGGACTGTCCGCTCAGGTGTCCAAACTTGACGAGGAGCTGAGACTCGCCGCAGAGATTCAGCGTGAGTTTCTGCCGGTGTCGATGCCGTGCGTGGGACCCATCAGCACCCACGCCATGTGGCGGCCCGCAGGGTATGTCTCAGGCGACCTCTACGACGCCCAGCAGATTGACGAACACCACATCGGCTTTTTCATCGCCGATGCCGTGGGTCACGGCGTCCCCGCTGCGCTGCTCACGGTCTACATCAAACGCTCACTGCAAACCAAAGACATCCACCCCTCGCTGCCCAATGGGTACCGAATCCTTGATCCAGGCGAAGCCTTGGGCCGACTCAACGACGCCCTGGTCCAACAGCAAAACGGCAAGGTCCGCTTTTGCACCGCGGCCTACGGCATCATCGATGTACGCACCGGCGAAGTGCAATTCGCCCGGGCCGGCCATCCCTACCCCATCCTCCTGCGTCACGACGGATCGACCGAAACCATGAACCCCGACGGCGGGCTCCTGGGCGTCTTCCCCGACGAAACGTTTGAAACGCACACCAGCCGACTCCTGCCCGGCGACCGATTCCTGCTGTACAGCGATGGCTTTGAAATGGCCTTCCCACGTATGAACCACGAGACGGGCAAGATGACCGAGCTGGTCAGCGATGACTACACCGACGAGCTCGAAGCACTGCGCGAGGGTGAAGTCGACGAGGCATTGCTCACGTTTTGCGAACGTCTCGATCAGCAGGCGGGATCGCTTAATCAGCGCGATGACCTGACGGTGTTGTGTGTGAGCGTCGCGGCCGACGCGGTGTTGCAAGACGTGCAGCAGCCGCCCGCCGCATCGGTTCGTGCTGTGGCGTGAGCTTTTGGACACTGCGAACGCACCCGCGTAAATTTCACGGAGTGGTAACGCTTTCTCTCTACGTACGCTATGCCATTGCGTGGTGGCAACGTGACGTTTGAGGAGTGCGAAAGTGGACTGGTTCGAGGCGGTGGATGTGTATTGCGAGCGGACCGGGCCGGGCTTCTGGTCCGAGCCGATCAATGCGTGGACGAACGTTGCGTTCATTGTCGCGGGGTTTGTGGTGCTGTGGGCAAGGCGGAAAAGCAGCTTGGGCTCGACCGGCGTAATCGCCGCGTTGCCTTGGTTGTTGATGCTGGTGGGCGCTTTCAGTTTCGCATTTCACACGTTTGCCAATCGGCTGACCGGGCTGCTCGACGTGCTGGGGATTGCCATCTTTGTCGTGGCCTACATCACTGCGTACTTCCCCGTCGTGGCCGCGTGGTCCAGAGTCCGGGTGGCCGGCCTGGTCCTCGCGGTGCTCGCACTGTCCGTCATCATCCCGGCGACCGCAAGCCGGCTTGTGGACCTGCCCGGCCCAATCCTCAGCACGCTGAGCTACCTCCCCGCCTGGCTCGCCACGGTGCTCGCCGCGCTGACCGCCGCCCGCCGGCAAAGCCCAGCCACCGTCTTCCTCACGCTCGCCGCAGGCTTGTTCATCCTCTCCGCAGCCGCACGCTCGCTGGACGCCTGGTCGTGCAACTTCACCCCCTTTGGCACCCACTTTCTCTGGCACCTGCTCAACGGCGTCGTGCTCATGCTCACCTGCCTGGGCCTCGACAAACACCGACTGGCACGTGCAATTTCAGCCCCACCGCCCGCATCACCAAGCTCATTAGACACGGATAGCGCTTCACTCTCGCCATGATGTCTCATCGCTTCTCGCTCGCTGCCCTCGCGCTCTTGCTCGCCTTGAGCCCCGTGTCCCTCGCCCAGCCTCAAACACAACCCGCCACCGCACCGGCGACTCAGCCGCAGGCCGCGTGGATCCGCGAAGCCCCCCTGCCCCAAGGCTGGCCCGACCCCACGCCCGTCGGCGAGGTGCGCGAAAAAACGCTGCCCGCCTACCGCGTCGCCTACGCCGACATGAATCAAGGCGACCGGTCGCGGGGTGCGTTCGGCCGACTTTTTCGCCACATCAAGCAAGCCGACATCGCCATGACCACGCCCGTCCGCATGGACATGACCATACCACCGGGCGACGCCGAACCTGGCCAGCGACCCACCGCCACCCGCATGGGCTTTCTCTACCGCGAAGCCGCGTGGGGAGACCTTGGCGAGTTCGAAGGCAACGTCGTCGTGAAAGACGAACCTGCAATCCGCATCGTCAGTACGGGCATCCGAGGCACCGTCACCGCCGCGCAGTTCGATCAAGCTGTGCAACGTCTCGAAGCCTACGTCGCCAACCGCAAGGACCTCGAACCTGCGGGCGGCATCATGCAGATGGGCTACAACAGCCCGTTCATCGTCGAAGCCGCCCGCTACACCGAAATCGCCCTTCCGGTACGCGACCCCCACGCCGCGCAACCTGCGACCCAGCCCGTGAAGCCGTAATCGCTTTGACACCTATCTCGCTTGATTCAATCAAGCGTCGAGCCTTCATCGAAGAGCGGATGTGCCCCGTCCGTTTTCGCAGCCCCGCGGCGTCGTTTCCGCCCCGCTTGGATGGGCTGCACTGGCTCAGCACCCTGCGCTGATAGCGGCGCGGTGTCCACGTCGCCATCCGCAAACCGAAGTCGCAGACGCGGCAGCTTCCCCGCCTGGTCCGCCGAACTCACCACCCCGCCCTGCTCATCGAGCGTCAGTGTGTACCCCCGCTCCAACACGTTCGCAGGCCCCAAGGCCGAGAGCAGCGACGCGTGATGATCCACCTCCGATCGCTTGCCCTCGTGAAACCGTGTCACGCTCCGATCAAGCTGAGGCCCTAGCAGGCTCAACGCCCCCCGCCGCGACATCAACATCTTCCCAGGCGTCTCCGCCAACCGTGCAGCCAATCGACCTGTCGCCATCTGTGCTGGCTTGAATCGCAATGGAAGCGACCGACCCAGCCGGTGCCCCAATCGGGTCATTCGCTCACGCCCAGGTGTCACCATCCGAGGCAACGCCTGCTGCAATCGCTGACGATGCGTGACCCACTGCTCGGCCGAACGTTTGGTGTACTGCTTTAATGCGACTCCAAGCCGAGCCTCAAGCTGATCAATCTGCTGTGTCAACGTCTCCGCCTCCGGCACCACCGCCATCGCCGCCTGTGTCGGCGTCGCCCCGCGCTGATCCGCCACCAGCTCCGCCACTGTCGTATCCGTCTCGTGACCGATCGCCGCGACCACCGGCAACTCACACGCATACACCGCGTCCGCCACCACCCGCTCATTAAACGCCCACAGGTCTTCCAGACTCCCTCCGCCCCGCGTCAACACCACCGCCTCGATCCCCACCGCCTGTGCCTGCCGACCCACCAGTGCCAACCCCGCCGCGATCTCACCCGCCGCCGATACACCCTGTACCCGCACGTCCACCAACACCAGTCGGCAACCCTTCCACCGCCGACGGGCCGTGTCCACCACATCCTGCAACGCCGCCGCGTTACGGCTGGTCACCACCGCCACCACCCCCGGCATGGTCGGCAAACGCTTCTTTCGCTCCGCTGCAAAATACCCCAGCTCCCGCAGCGCATCGACCATCGCTCGCAGACGCAGCTCCAACGCCCCCTGCCCCACCGGCTCCAATGCATCGACATACAGCTGCAACCTGCCCTGCGGCGGATAAAAATCAACCCGCCCCGTCGCCACCACCTCCATCCCCGCTTCCACCTCAAACCCCACCCGACCCGCCGCCGTGGCAAACATCACGCAATCCAGCACCGCCGCGTCGTCCTTGAGACGAAAAAACCAGTGCCCCCGCTGCGACAAGTTGCTGACCTCTCCGCTCACCTTCAAGCCGCTGGGCAACTCACCCACCACCGCCCGCACCAGCCCCGCTGCCTGCCCGACCGACATCACCTTCGAACCCTTCGCCTCTACCTCCCCTTCCGAGGTGGAGCGTGCAGCGGCGTCAGGGCGTGGAAAAGGCAACCGGGGCATCGCGACAGGCTAAGACTTCGCGCTCATCTCTGACGATTCACCCATACCCACCCCCCGCGTTTGCGCGATCACCTCAGCCCGGTACGCCGCATAAAGCTTCAACGTCCAAGGCCCAGGCACCACCCCATCCCCCGCCCGCCCGTCAATCTCCCCCACCGCCGCAAACGAGGTCGTGGAACACAAAAACACTTCCGAAGCCGCGTACAACAACGCGCGATCAAACGCCTCCTCCACCACCGGCAACCCCAACTCACCCGCCAACGCCAACACCCGTGCCCGCGTCACTCCAGGCAACACCCACCCGTCGGCTGGATGCGTCCACAACCGCCCTTCGTGCACCACACACACATTCGTCGAGGCCCCTTCGGTGATGTGACGTGCAGCCCCGCCCGGCTTGGCCCGCTCAAAAATCGCCTCATCCGCCCCCCGCGCCGCGCCCGACTCTTCGCCAACGACGCGGGCATCAACATCAACGACTTCACATCACACTGCGACCAACGCACATCCTCCACCACCAACGCGCTCACCACCGGCACCTCACGCTCATCAACGATCGAACCCAGCGGATACGCCATCGCGGTCAACACCGGCTCCACCCCCAGCGACGCCAGAAAATCCCGCGCCCCGCCCGGCCGAACCGCCTGCACGTACACCCGGGCCTCACGCAGCCCATTACACGCCAGCAACTGATCCATCACCCCCGGCAAGCACGCCACCACCCGGTCCGCCTCCAGATCCAAAGCCTGCAAACTCAGCCCAAGCCGATCCAGATGGTCCTGCAATCGATACGCCCGGCCGGCCTCGTACCGAACCACCTCATACACCCCGTCCGCAAACAAAACCGCACGCGACTCAGCCCCGTACAAAAGCTCGTGCTTGTCCACATACCGACCCTCGTGATACACAAGGTCGGCTGGCGAAACAGACTGATGAGGACCAACGTCCGGCAGGGTAGACATCTCCCCGAAGCCTAACGCACACCCCCACCGTCTACACGCCCCCCCTCTCAAATCACCATTCAAAAAATCGACGCAAAGCGGGTGAAGAGACTCGAACTCTCGACATTCAGCTTGGGAAGCTGACGCTCTACCAACTGAGCTACACCCGCGAAGGCGGTTTTGCACGACGTGCTGCTAGCGGCATGACCCGAAAAGTCACGCTTGACGTTGCAACATCGTGCGAACGGAAGTTTACCTATCGACCGCGAGGAAAGCGAGTGGAAGCGACACAGGAGATGGGCCGATGTTCAAGGTCGTGGTCAGTTTTTGGTCACCATGGCGCGTGTGGCTCGGACGGCCGCCATGGCATCCTCGAGGATCAGGTAAAGGCTCGGAATCAGCAGCAGGATGATGGCGGTGGCGAATACGATGCCAAAGCCCAGGCTGATCGCCATCGGGATGATGTACTGAGCCTGCAGGGACGTCTCAAAAATGATCGGGGCCAGCCCGCCGGAAGTGGTGAGTGTGGTGAGGACAATGGGTCGAAAGCGGCGCAGGCCAGCGTCGCGAATCGCATCAAACGCAGATGTCTGTGGATCACGGTTGTGGTTGGCATGATTGATCATGATCAGCGCGTCGTTGACGACCACGCCGGAAAGCGCGATCACGCCCATCAGGCTGATGAGCGACAGGTCGTAGCCCAGCAGGATGTGGCCGATCACGGCGCCCACGATGCCGAACGGGATCGAGAGCAGCACGATCAGGGGTTGCAGGTAGCTGTTGAACGCCACCGCGAGCAGCGCGTAGATCACCCCCATCGCCAGGGCGAAACCGCCCCACAGCGTGGCGGTCGCCTCACGCATCTCGGCGTCGCTTCCCTGAAACGTCCATGTCAGCCCGGGAAACTGTTCGCGAAGGGCGGGCAGTTCTTGTTCGTTGAGTGCCTTGATGACTTGACCCACGGTGCGTTTGGGTTCGACGTCCATCGACACCTCGACCACGCGTCTGCCGTCTCGTCGGCTGATTGACGAAAACGCTTCGTCCTGCCGGACGTCAACCACCTCCAACAGCGGCACCTCGACACCGTCGTGCGTCAGCAGCGTCAGGTCCTCCAGGCTGTACATGGTTTCGCGTTCTTCCTCGGGCAGTTTCACGCGTACCTCGACCTCGTTGGTCCCCCGCAGCAGTCGAAGCGCCAGCGAGCCATAGAACGCCCCGCGGAGTTGAGCCCCGACCTCGTCGGCGGTGAGCCCGAGGGTGTAGGCCTCGGGCCGAAGCTTGAAGCTGAACTGCGACTTGCCTTTGTCGTAGTTATCGCTGACATCGCGGGTGTTGCCGTAGGCCTCGACGCGTTCGACCAAGGCTTCGCTGGCTCGCTCGAGCACGTCGATGTCGCTGTGACTGAGGTCGATGGCGATGTCCTGGCGCCAGCCGCCAGGGCCACGCTCGGCCTCGAAGCTGATCTGGTCGATGCCCGGCAGATCGCCGATGGAATCCCGCCAGAGCGCAATGACCTCATTGGCGGTCATGTCGCGCTCGTCGGGCGGGCGCAGGACAATCTCGACGTCGATGAAGTTGCCGCCGCGGACGTTGGTCTTGATGCCCTCGGCAACCCGGTCGAGGTTGTGCTCCTTGAACATTTTGAGACTGGCCCGCGTGACATCCTCCGCGACCCGGGCGGCCTGATCGGGCGTGGTGCCCACGGGCAGGCGGACCCCGGCCTCAATCTCATCGGCCGAAACCTCCGGCATCAGGATCATGCCCATGTGAGCACTTGTCGCGTAACCGCCAACGATGATGAACAACGCCAGCGCTGCACTGGCCGTAACGTAACGGTGTCGCAGACAGCTTTCGAGAAACCATCGATATTTCGTGTCAACGAATCGGCTAAACCCCTGGCTGAAGCGTTGCTGCCCTCGGTGGGCCAGCCCCAGCGGTCCGCGATGCCGCTTGACCCGGCCGGCGTGACCGAGGTGGGCCGGCAGGATGAACAGTGCCTCGAACAGCGACACCGCCAGCACCACAATGACCACGACCGACAGCGGACCCCAGAAGTTGCCCGTCTCGCCGGGAATGAACAACAGCGGCACGAACGCGACGATATTGGACAGCACGCTGAAGCTCACCGGCAGCGCCATCTCCCGCGCCCCGGCGATCGCCGCCTTGAGCGCATTGGGCTCCCGCTGGCGGTGTTCGTAGATGTTCTCCCCCACCACGATCGCGTCGTCCACCACGATGCCCAGCACCACGAGAAAGCCGAACAGCGACACCATGTTGATGCTCACGCCCACCATCGGCAGCACCGCGATCCCCCCGATAAACGAAATCGCCATTCCCATCATCACCCAGAACGCCAGGCGGAACTCGAGAAACAACGCGAGGATCAGCAGCACGATGACCACCGCCAGCAACGCGTTGTCGATCACCAGCGACAGCCGTCGCTCGAAATCTTCAGCGTTGTTGCTGTCGATTCGCCACTGCACGCCCGGCGGCAGCATGGGCTCGATCTCGGCCATGGTCCGCTCGACCGCTTCGGCGATGTCGATGGGCGATTGAGACCCCACCCTGAAAATGTTCAACTCGACCGAAGGGGTCTGATTGAACTGGGAATGGAAGTTGTCCTCCGCAAACCCGTCGCGTATCACAGCCAGATCCCCCAGCGTCACCACGCCGCCGTCGTCGCTTGTGAGAATTTCCAACGCCGCAAATTGCTCCGCAAACTGCCGTCGAGACTCCACGCGAAGTAGCACTTCGCCGGCCGGCGTCTGCACCGAGCCAGCCGCAACATCTTCACTCGATTCCGAAATGATGCGCGCAATACGCGGCAGCGTCAGCCCATATGCGCAGTCGCTGGCGGGGGATCTCGACGTGCGTGACATAGTCCGGGACCCGCCCGAGACTGACCTGCGTGATGCTGTCGTTCGCGAGTAGTTGGTCGCGGGTACGTTCGGCGAGCGTGCGCAGGGTGGCGATATCGACCGGGCCGAACAAGCCGATTTCCATTACCTCGCGGCGTTGCTCGCTGAGATTCACGTCAGGCTGTTCGATGTCGTCGGGGAACGTGCGGATGCGGCTGACCGCCTGATCGACTTCCTGGAAGGCCTTCATCCGATCCGCCCCACCGACCAGCTCGATGGTCACGCTGCCACCGCCTTCGCGGGCCTCAGAGGTGATCTCGCGGATGCCTTCGATACCGCGTACCGCTTCCTCGACCGGCCGGAGAATGCCCTGTTCAACTTCCGCCGGGGCCGCCCCGGGGTAGCCGACCGAAACCGACACCCGATCAAGCTCAAATCGCGGGAACACCTCTTTCTGAATGGACACCGCGGTGTAAAAACCCCCGGCGAGCAGGAGGACCATCAGCAGGTTGGCCGCCATCGAGCGTTTCGCCATCCATGCGATGGGGCCTCGATATTTCATGTCGGGAGCAGGCGTGTCGCTCATGGCCGCCCTGCTTGCGTGGTCGCGGCACGCTGGGTGGAGGGGCTCAACGTGCCAGACGACATCTTTCGCAGCGGTGTACCCGGACGCGGGGAAGCAAGGTCCGTGGTGACCACCTCGTCACCGGGTTGCAGGTCGCCACGCAGGAAGACCTGCTGCTCATCGCTGAAGATGACCTCCACCTGACGGATCTCAAGCTGTCCCCCATTCATCACCCACACCGTGTCGCCGGCTCGCAGGCTACGACGATCTAATCGGATCACATCTTCAACTTCCCGACCCACGATCGTCGCCTCAATGATCGTGCCGAGAATCAGCGGCGAACCATCCTTGATTCCCAGCGGATCGGGAATGGAAATCAACACGCGCGCCAGGCGGGTCTGATTGTCAACGTCGCCAATCAGACTTTCGAGTCGACCGCTCTTCGCTTGCGTCGCACCCCACCGTCCGGAGCTGCGTAGCTTGACCGCGGACACGTCGCCCTGACCGTCGCCATCGGCAAACGTCAGCCAGCGCAAATTGGCAATCGGAACCGAGGCATACATCCAGTACGCCTCGAGTCCGACGAGTTGCGCGAGTGGCTGGCCGGGCGAGACACGTGAACCGACATCGACCTGTCGGGTGAGCACCGTGGCATCAAATGGGGCCCGCACCGTCGCGGCGCGTAGGTCGATCCGAGCCATGCGAAGGTCAGCCTGAGCGGCAGCGACGCGGGCCTTGGCGGTTTCGAGTTGAGGTTCGCGAAGCGCCAAAGCTCGCTGCGATTTGTCGACCTCGCCTTCGAGAAACGCAAAGTCCTGCTCGGCCACCCGCTGCTGGCCCTGTTCAAGCTTGAGCTGCGCCTGAGCTTCCTGCAAGGTGCTGAGTCGCATCGCTTCCTGCGCCTCGAACTCGGCCGGGTCGATTTGCAGAAGGATCTCGTTTTTTCGTACGCGTCCGCCGGGCATCAGTTTGTCGGCGACGTCCAGCACTTCGCCGGTGACACGGGGCGTCAACGTGACCGCGCGGGCCGGCTGGATGCGACCCAGCACCGTCAACGTCGGCCGATAAGTGCCCCGCGTGATCGTCACCGTTTCCACCAGGGCCGCGTTACGACGGGTGGCCCCCGACCGCTCGGCCTCGGGCTCGCTTTGATGAATCAGCCAATAGCCCAGACCTGCACCGCCGAGCAATACCAAACAAGCGCCGACGGTCAGCAGCACTTTGATCCACGGTCGCCTGGCCTCTGACGTCTTACTCATCGGTGATGTCAGCCTGGGGACGGGTCGCGGCAGCTTGCATGCTCTCGGCCGGTGTCTCGAACGGCCCCGCCAGGGCCCGATACAGATCCACCCGGCTGTTGAGCATTTCTACTTGAGAGGTCAACAGCGCCCGCTCCAGACGTTGCTGCTCGGTCAGGGCGGTGAGCACTGAAATGTAGTCCACCACGCCGTTGAGATATTGCAAGCGTAGGCGCTCGAGCGTTTGCTCGGTAAGTTCGAGTTGCGTTTCGATGCTCTCGATTCGCCGGGCCTGGTATTGACTGATCGTCAAAGCGTCCTCGACCTCGGCGAACGCTTCGACCACCCGCTGCCCGTACAGGGCCAGACGCTGCTGGCTAATGGCCTCGTTGCGTCGTACGACCGCCCGCCGACGACCGCCGTCTAAGATCGGAGCCACGACCTGACCAGCCAGCGAAGTGATCCATTGCTCGAAGAGTTCACTGGGATTCTCGGCCGCCGTGCGCAGGCTGGCCGCCAGATCAACCCGCGGATACTGATCACGCACCGCCGCGGCGAGTTCGGCATTGGCTGACTGCAGATCGGCCAACGCGGACCGCACGTCGGGTCGTCGCAGCAGCAGATCGGCCGGTAAACCCGTGTCGGGGAGCGAAGGCACGGCGGGTAACTGGACCACCACGGCTTCGGTCGCCGCCTCTTGGGCCGGCTGGCCGGTCAGTACCGCAAGCAGATGTTCAAGCACTTCGGCCCGCGAGGAGGCAATGAGAAATTGCTCACGCGTCGCCTCGACCAACCGACGCTGACGCAGTACGTCGGCACTGCTGATCTGAGCCGCCCGTAACCGAGCTTCCAGTAATTCGAGAATGTCGCGATTGGTTTGAATTTGCCGCTCGAGCAGGCGAAGCTGCAGCCTCGCCTCTGACAGGTTCAGCCAGACACGCGTCACCTCGGCCCCGAGTGACAACGCCGCCGCCTGGTAGTCGAAATACACCGCCTCGGCTCGCAGCCGATCAGCATCAACAAGCGCGTCGATCCTCCCCCACAGGTCAACCTCATAGCTCGCCTGCAACCCCAACGCGTAGAGATCCTCGGATCGATCGCTGTCACCGCCCGCCTCGTTCTCCACCTCCGCTTCGCCGAAGGCATCGAGCTGAACGAAGCGGTCCGCACGCGTCGCCTCGACCAACGCCCGCGCCGCCTGAAGCTGCTGCCACGCCGCCATAAGATTGAAATTCTCACCCAGCGCACGCTCCACCTGCAGGTTCAGCGCCGGCTCATCAAACGATTCCCACCACCTTTGTTCGACCGCCAGCACGCCCGATTCACTGAAGCGTTCAACTTCCAGCAACGGCAACGACTTTTCAGGTGGCATCGCCGCACAACCCGTAAACAGCAAGGCCACCCCGACAAGCAGGTTGCGTTGATGAAAATCAAGTGAAGCCCACGACATCAGCGTCATAATATGCACCGCGACGCGGCGCGAGCGATCGACATGCTCGCGGCAGGCGAGCCGCGGCGTGTCGCCGCGGCGTGTCGTGTCGACGTGTCGTGTCGACGTGTCGTGTCGACGTGTCGTGTCGACGTGTCGTGTCGACGTGTCGTGTCGACGTGTCGTGTCGACGTGTCGTGTCGCCCCGACTTCAACATCACCCATACATGCCAGGCCGTCACGGCCCGGCTCGCGAAGCCCTTAATCATAAGCACGACACCGCACGACGATTGCCGACGCAAACTAAATCGTTTACCCATGACCACTGCCACCACCCATCCCACCGCGTCCTCGATCATCCCCACCGGCGAGGCGACCGGCATCCTGCCTCTCCCTGATTCCGCTGGCCCGCCGATCACCGTCATCGGCACCGAGGCGATTCGCAGCACGTTTGATGATGTCTGTCTCAAGCAGGCCCTCAACGCACGCCTTGCGCCCGGTGTCACCGACCTGGTGCTCAACCCCGATGCCCACCTCGGCTACGGCGCACCGGTTGGCTGTGCCATGGCCTCGCCCACGCACATCTATCCCGGGCCGGTCGGCGTTGACATCAAGTGCTCAATGTCGCTGCTGCAGTTCGATCTCCCCGCCGACGCCATTAACGATCGCAAGACCCGCCGCGCCCTGATCGAAGCGGTCTGCGAGCGCGTTCCCACCGGGCCCGGCAAGGGCCAGCGGCAGGCCAGCAAGTCCCGCCGGGTCCACGAGCAGGTCGGGCGCATCCTCGCAGCCGAGGGCGCGACGAAAAAGACACTCGAGATGCTCGACATCCCCCGGCAATGGCGGCATCGCTGTGAAGATGCGTTTCACCTCGGCCACGACGACACCACCGATGCCCTCTACAGCCGGCTCGACGAGCTCATCGACACCGGCCGATTTCGCTCCTTCGCCAACAAAATCACCCAACTCGGTTCGCTTGGCGGCGGCAACCACTTCGCCGAGTGCGAGATCGTCCACATTGACGAAGAGAAACGTGACATCG
The DNA here is from genome assembly GCA_963799465.1 of uncultured Phycisphaeraceae bacterium. Classification (GTDB taxonomy): domain Bacteria; phylum Planctomycetota; class Phycisphaerae; order Phycisphaerales; family Phycisphaeraceae; genus JBCCOW01. The sequence goes on from CAWCXG010000001.1 coordinate 656,919, forward strand.
CCCACGCCTTCGGCCTGCGCGACGGCCACGTCGCCTTCCTCACCCACTGCGGCTCGCGCGGCTTCGGCCACGACCTGGCCATGGGCCAGTTCCGCACGCTGCAAGGCAAGTTCAACGATTGGTCCATCCCCTTCCCCGGCAACGACCGTGAGCTGTGCTACGCGCCGCTCGGCACCCCCGAGGCCGACGCTTACCTCGACGACATGTCGCTCGGAGCCAACTACGCCACCATCAACCACCTGCTCATCAACGCACTGGTGCTCGAAGCCTTTCAGGAAGTCATCCCCGGCGTCACGGGCGAACTGGTCTACTTCATCAGCCACAACATCGCCCGCAAGGAAATCGCCCCCGGCGATAAAGTCCCCAAGTGGGTCATGCGTAAAGGCGCGACCCGCGCCTTCCCCGCCGGGCACCACGCCCTGGCCCAGACGCCCTTCGCCAACACAGGCCACCCCATCCTGCTGCCCGGCAACCCCATCGACGGCTCGGCCGTCATGGTCGCCCTTCCCGGAGCCAGGCAGTCGCTCTACAGCGTCAACCACGGCGCCGGCCGCTGCATGGGCCGCAAGGCCGCCATCCGCGCCCTCGACCAGAAGAACATCGACCAGAGCTTCGAAAACGAAGACATCCTCACCAACTGCCGCACCTACCCCCGCGACGAAGCCCCCGCCGCCTATAAAGACTTCAACGAAGTCTTAAAAAGCGTCAAACTCGCCAGCCTCGCCGAAGAAGTCGCGCGGTTGAAGGCACGGTTTGTGATCAAGGACGCGAGCAAGGCAGATGACTAGACGAGGACAGTGAAATGCCGACATTTGAGTTCATTACCGACAGCACCTTACGATGTTCACTTGAGAACGATTACCATGAAATGGAAGTTTGCCTAGAGCGCCGCGCCGCAAAGGCCACTCACATTCTCGCGGGCAGTATCATCGAGGCTGTTCTGCTCGACTGCCTCTGTTCTCAAGCAGCCAACACTAATACTTCAACCCTCCAAAAGGACGGGTTGGCGACCTTGATTGACAAAGCAAGGTCTGCACAGATTATCTCCGACACTTCTAGCCAGCTTGCAACGGTCGTCAAGAGCTACAGAAACTTGATCCATCCGGGCAGAGCCCAGCGCGTTTCAGAATCGGTGAATGAGGAATCCGCTACTGTTGCTGCGACATTAGTGAAAATGATCGTACGTGAAGTCGCTGCCGAGAGCATGCGCCGCTACGGCTACACTGCAGAACAGATCGCCAGCAAGGCGGAACGTGATCCGTCCACGAAGAAACTTCTCCCCCATATGCTAGAAAAAATCGCTCCGATGGAGTTGCAGCGATTACTTCAAGAAGTCATCCCGAACCGATACTTCAGTATCGAATCGGAGTATGCAGATTTTGGAGAGAAACTCAGGGCGTCGAACTTACTCGAAACGGTTTACCACGCCGCATTCGCCCAATCGCCCCCCATCCTCAAGAAGGAACTCTCGGAGAAGGCGATTAAGATAATGGTAGACGAAAGCGATCCCGAATATATCCGCAAATACATCAATGCATTTTTCACCGTTTCAGACCTTGAGCACGTGACCGACCCATCAAAGCATAGGATCGCCACAGCTCACCTGCTGTCGAGATTTGCGGCCGGACCGGATGAAAGATTGCTTGAGATTTCGACTGGCATCGGTGCGAGACTAGAAACGGAAGAGGTCCCGGAGCTTGTTGACGCCTGCTTTCGGCAGCTGCCGCAGCAGGGATTTTTGGCAAGTCGTACTACGATCCCAGATTGGCTGAATCGGGAATTCGCCTCCTGCGAAGGCGAGATCAAGGTCGCATGGGTGTCGCGCTTGCGGTTTTGGGTAAAGCACTATCAGTCAGAGCAAAACCTTCCCGCATTGGCAAAGCTCAAGCCACTGCGGACGCAGTGGTTGAACGAAACTACCTTTGAAGAAGACGAGATTCCGTTTTGAGAACAACCTTTCAAGTGATCGAAGGCTCCATTGGTGGGGGCGGCGAACAGATCGTTCGCACTTGACTCGCACTTTCGATGCTGACCGGCACGCCGGTGCGGGTGGAGATGGAGCGCGCGGGGCGAAAGCGGCCGGGGTTGATGCGGGCACATCTCACGGCTGTGGCGGCGGCGGCGGAGGTGTGCGGCGACACGGTGAGCGGCGATGCGATGGGGTCGTCGGTGATCGAGGTCTCAAGCTGATCCTGAAGCTATTCAGCGGGTCGCTCGGCCACATCGCATCACACAGGCAACCGATCCGGCAGCCTGCCAGCAGGTCATGATGACGCTTCGTGCGTTGCCAGGTGTGTCCATCGCCAACACACCACGCAAGGCCTAACGTGCAATACGTTTTGCGAAAAACGCACGACGCTCTGCCACGCGTCGTATTATCCGGGGACCACTCTTTTCTTGCCTGTCACGGATGCTGCTCATGTCTGATGTTTCGCCCGCCGCGCCCGACGCCGCCAGCCTGGCGTATGTCGAAGCGTTGTACGACCAGTACCTCGCCGACCCCGCCCAGGTCAGCGACACCTGGCAGACCTATTTCGCCTCGTGGAATGGCCAAAGCCCCAGCCGCTCGGGCCCGTCGTTCAAACCTTCAAGCCTGTTTAATCCACGCGGCGGCGCGCCCGCCACAGCCCGCAACGGGCAAGCGGCGCACACCGACGATCCGCCTGCCCGACGGGAATACGGCCAGTCCGAACTCGACCCCCACTACGTCCCCTCACCCCTCACTTCCGCCACCCTCGGCGACGACTCTTCCTCGCTCCAACACCGCGTCGACCTGCTTATCCGAAACTACCGCGTCCGCGGACACCTGGTCGCCAACCTCTCTCCGTTGGAGCCGCCAAACGACCTTCCCGAAGAGCTCACGCCTGAACACTACGGCTTTGTCGAAGAAGACATGGACAAAGAGTTTGTCCTGTCCTCCACGCTGCCCGGCGACACCAAACGCACCCTCCGCGACATCATCGTCCAACTCCAGAACACCTATTGCCGCAACATCGGCGTGCAGTTCATGCACATCGATTCGCTCAAGGTCCGCCGCTGGCTGCAACGCCAGATGGAAGAAACGCAGAACACCATCGAGATGTCCCGCAAGGAGCAGATTCGCATCCTCACAAGGCTGACCGACGCGACGATCTTCGAAGAGTTCATCCAAAAAAAATACATCGGTGCCAAGAGCTTTAGCCTCGAAGGTGCGGAGTCGCTCATCCCATTGCTCGACATGGCCTTTGAGCGAGCTGGGGATCAGGGCATTCAGGAAATCGTCATCGGCATGGCCCACCGGGGTCGGCTCAACGTGCTCGCCAACATCCTGGGCAAGAGCCCGCAGAAAATCTTTCGCGAATTCGACGACAACGATCCCGAACGCCACCTCGGCGGCGGCGACGTGAAATACCACATGGGCTATGCCGGCGACTGGCGAACCCGCAGCGGCAAGAACATCCACCTCTCGCTGTGCTTTAACCCCTCGCATCTCGAATACGTCAACCCCGTGGTCCTCGGCCGAATGCGCGCCAAACAGGATCGATCCGGCCGCGGCACGCGAGGCGAAATCGGCATGGCGCTGCTTATCCACGGCGACGCTGCGTTTGCCGGCGAAGGCGTCGTGCAGGAAACCCTCAACCTCAGCCAACTCCCCGGATACACCGTCGGCGGCACGCTCCACATCATCATCAACAACCAGATCGGTTTCACCACCGGATCCGACGACGCCCGCTCCACCCGCTACGCCACCGACGTGGCCAAAATGCTCCAGAGCCCCATCATCCATGTCAACGGCGAATCGCCCGAAGCGGTCGCCCAAGCGGTGCGTCTGTCCATGGCATTTCGGCGGAAGTTCAAACGCGACGTGGTCATTGATATGTACTGCTACCGCCGGCGGGGACACAACGAAGGCGACGAGCCGTCCTACACCCAGCCGCGCATGTACAACGCCATCAAAAAGCAGGAAACCGTCCGCGAGGGCTACCTCAACCATCTGCTCAAGCTGGGCGGCGTGAGCCTTGAAGACGCCGAGCGCATTGCCGAGCGTCGCACCGAACTGCTTGAGAAAGAGCTCTCCGCTGCCCGTGCTGAGGACTACGTCTCACGCACTGAAAAACCCCGGGGCCTGTGGGCAGGCTACGACGGAGGCCCCGAGCCGGACCCTGATTCCGAGCCAGACACCGGCGTTGAACATGACCGGCTGGTCAAGCTGCTCCATCGGCTGACCGAAGTCCCCGAAGGTTTCAATCTGCACCCCAAGCTTAAAAAGCTGATGCGCCTGAAAACCGAGATGGCCGAGGGCAAACGCCCCCTCGACTGGGCCGCTGCCGAACTCTTGGCCTTCGCCAGCCTCGCCGTCGATGGCCACCGCGTCCGCCTCACCGGCCAGGATGCGCAGCGCGGCACCTTCTCCCACCGACACTCCGTCTGGCACGATGTCAAGACCGGCAAAGAACACATGGCCCTGCGCCATCTCTCCGACCAGCAGGCCCGCGTCGATATCTACAACTCCCCGCTTTCCGAAGCCGGCGTCCTGGGTTTCGACTACGGCTTCAGCCTCGACTACCCCTGCGGACTGACCCTCTGGGAAGCTCAGTTCGGTGACTTCGTCAACGCCGCCCAGGTCATCATCGACCAGTTCATCACCAGTGCCGAAGACAAATGGCGACGTCTCTCAGGCCTCGTCATGCTCCTGCCGCACGGGTTCCACGGCCAAGGCCCGGAGCACTCCTCCGCCCGCCTCGAACGCTTCCTCACCCAGTGTGCCGAGGACAACATCCAGGTCGCCAATCCCACCACCCCCGCGCAATACTTCCATCTCCTGCGACGTCAGGTCCTGCGCCGCTGGCGTAAGCCTTTGATCGTCATGACGCCCAAAGGCCTGCTGCGTCATCCTAAGTTTGTCTCGTCGCTCGAAGACCTGACCACCGGCAAGTTCAAGCGCGTCATCGATGACCCCACCGTGGCACCCAAAGCGGCGTCGCGGGTGCTGGTCACCTCGGGCAAGGTCTATTACGACCTTATTGAGAAGCGCGATAAAGATGACCGCCAGGACGTGGCCATTCTCCGCCTCGAGCAGTATTACCCATTCCCTGAAAAGCAGGTCATGCAAGCGATTCAGCCTTACCTCGATGCGGGGCTGCCGCTGTACTGGGTCCAGGAAGAGCCCGCCAATCAAGGGCCCTGGCCTTACTTCCTCAACCGATTCGTGCACCAGATCGGCCTGGGCGGTGCGCCCAACGACGGCCAAGGCTTCAACGTCGCGGTCATTTCCCGCAAACCCTCCGCCAGCCCCGCCACCGGCTCCCACGCCGCCCACGACCTCGAGCAACAACGCCTGCTCGCCAAGGCCTTTGGAGAAGCCTGACCCCTCACGTCACCCATCCGTCGCAACCCCCGCCTCCCCGCGATAGGATGACCCGACCACCTCCCGTCACCGCCCATTCCTTTTAGCACGCGCCTGCGAGACCCCCATGGCAGTTGAACTCATCGTCCCCGAAGTCGGCGAATCCGTGACCGAAGTTGAGATCGGCCAATGGCTGGTTGCCGAAGGGGATCACGTCAAAAAAGACCAACCGCTGGTCGAAATTGAAACCGACAAAGTCTCGCTCGAACTCCCCGCTCCCGAAGCGGGCGTGCTCACCAAAATCACCCACCCCCAGGGCCAGGCCGCCAGCGTCGGCGATGTGATCGGCATCCTCGAGCCCGGCGAAGCCAGCGATGCGGGGTCCGCAGACTCCAACGGCGAAGCCAAACAAACCGCCCCCGAGCCCCAGCCCGTCGATCCTCCCGAGGACACCGACCAAACCCCCACGCCTGCCAGGACCAGCCAGGTTCCCCGCGTCATGCCTGCCGCGCAGCGACTCATTGACGAGCACAGCCTTGATGCCGCCTCCATCGAAGCCACCGGCCCTGGCGGACGCCTGCTCAAAGAAGACATCCTCCGTCACCTCGACGGGCAAGGCGACGCCGCCGCAACCGCCAAAACCAAGCCTGACAAGCCCGAATCCGAGCCGCGCCAAGCCCCCGCCCCGAGCAAGCCCGCGGCCCCAACCTCCCATGCAAAGCCCACCGACCGCGAAGATCTTGTCAAGCTCTCGCCACTACGCCGCACCATCGCCAAAGCTTTGGTCGACGCCCAGCAGAACGCCGCACTGCTCACGACCTTTAACGAAGTGGACATGACCGCGGTCATGGAGCTGCGCGGCCGATTCAAGGATTCGTTTCTCGAAGCGCACGGCGTCAAGCTCGGCTTCATGTCGTTCTTCGTCAAGGCGAGCATCGATGCCCTCAAGCAGTTCCCGGCCGTCAACGCCGAGGTGCAGGGCGACCACGTGCTCTACAAAAATCACTACGACATCGGCATCGCCATCGGCGGCGGCAAGGGCCTGGTCGTCCCCGTCCTCCGCGACGCCGACGCCTTATCCTTCGCGGAGATCGAGAAGTCCATCGGCGACTACGCCAAGGCGGCCCAGTCCGGCAAGATCACGCTCCAGGATCTTCAGGGCGGCACCTTCACCATCACCAACGGCGGGGTCTACGGCTCGCTGCTCTCCACGCCCATCGTCAACGCTCCGCAGTCCGGCGTGCTGGGCATGCACGGCATCGTCCGCCGACCCATCGCCGTCAACCCCGGCACCCCCAGGGAGGCCGTCGAGGTCCGCCCGATGATGTACCTCGCCTTGACCTACGACCACCGCATCGTCGACGGCCGCGAAGCGGTGACCTTTCTGCGTCGCATTAAAGAAGCCATCGAAGACCCGGCCCGCATGCTGCTGGAGGCGTAAAATGGCGGTGAAGTTCAGGGCTGTTCTTAAAGCACTTGAATCCGATGGCTGATTACGGATCGCACAGAAAGGTAGTCATCGCCAGTTCAAGCACCCGCATAAACAAGGTCGAGTCACGATTGCTGGTAAACCGAATCAAGACGTACCACCCGGCACACTGCGTAGTATTTTAAAACAAGCTGACCTGACCTCCGAAGACCTCTGATGCGATATCCCATCATCATCGAAAAGACGGAAAGCGGTTACGGAGCTTATGCCCCTGATTTGCCAGGCTTAGGTGTCGTTGGAGATACTCAGGAAGAAGTTCTGGCCTTGATCCGCAAAGGCATCGACTTGCACATTGATGGGCTTCGCGCGGATGGCCTACCTGTGCCTGAGCCTGCCGTCGCCGTCGATTTTGTGGACACCGCCGCGTGAATTGCCTGCTTATCTCACATCGTCGACGGCCGCGAAGCGGTGACCTTTCTGCGTCGCATTAAAGAAGCCATCGAAGACCCGGCCCGCATGCTGCTGGAGGCGTGACACGCACGGTTTGCTGATCGGATACTGTCGTTGCAGGACTTCACGGATCGGTTTGCCGGGTGATTGCCCCGTCGCTTCTGCGGTAAGCAGAAGGCGACTGCCCGGTGAATCGTTTGAACTGCTTTGAGAACGCGAAGCTGTCGCAGTAGCCCAGGCTGTCGGAGATCTGCTGGATGGACAGCGAGGACTCACGCAGCAGCACCCGGCCACGCTGCAACCGGGCTTCGATGATCCATTGCTGCGGGCTCAGGCCCATTGCCTGCTTGAACTGTCTGGAAAAGTGCGACGCGGTGACACACATTATCTCCGCCAACTGCTCAACAGTGGGGGCGGGCTCGTCACTGTGCCAGAGCTTTTCGGCGATCTCTCGTACGGCCGCGTCTGCGGCTTCCCGTTTGGGCTGTTTTTGCAACTCCAGAAGATCAGACAGCAGCGCTTCGAGTAGCCCGATCGTGCCATCACGGACGGGTGCGGTTTCACCACGGTCCGACATCGCTGCACGCGGCACTCGGTCCACGATGGTCCGCATGATCGCCAGGACATGAGGCTGGGTTGAAGTGTCGAAGTACTCGGGTATCGCCGCTTGCGGATTGTGCGGCGTAAAGTGGATATAGATGATCCGGAGCGGATGACTGGGCTCATGTCCAGCGTCGTAAATCCCTCCAGGCCGCATCCAAACGCACGATCCGGTACGCAATGACCTTCGGTCGGTGCCATTGCTCATCCAGCCTCGGCCGCCCCAGACCAGCCACAATTCGTGGTCTCGCAGATCGCGTGACACTTTGCGGGTGCGCGACCAGACCGCCGGTGCGGTCAGGCTGCCGCAGGGATGGTTGATCGAGGCAACTTGCAAATTCGGCATCTTTTCATCATATCAGATGCGTCCATATTTAAGCTGACTGCAGACATGGCCTGGAGCGTCCCCTTGGTTCATACTTTAACCCATGACCTCCACCGCCCCACCTGCGTCTGCCCTGTCTGTCAGCCTGACCGATGTCGAACGTCAACGCTTCCGCGATCAGGGCTATCTCGGGCCCTATGCGGCGACGACTCCCGAGGAGATGGCGGAGATTCGACGGCAGATCGAGACGGATGTGCTCACCACGCCGGGACTTGGGAAAAACCCGAGGCAGTCCCGGCATATGGACTCGGCGGTGGTGTACGACCTCGCCACCCGCCCGGCCATCGTGGAGCGTATGGCCAGCCTCTACGGGCCGGACCTGATCCTCTGGGCGACGAACTTTTTTAATAAAGAACCCGGCGGACAGGAAATTCCCTGGCATCAGGACCTCAACTACTGGCCCATCGAGCCTTTGATCAATATCTCAGCCTGGATCGCCATTGATCGCGTGACCGTCGAAAACTCAGCGGTGCATGTGATCCCCGGCTCGCACAAAAAGGTGGTCCCCCACATCGCCGCGGACAGCACCAAGGCATTCCAGGAAGAGGCCGACCCGACCTTTTTCGACGCAAGCCAGGCGGTGCCGATTGAGCTTGAGCCCGGTGAGTTTTTCCTCTTTAACGAAAAGACGCTTCACTATTCCAAGCCCAACACCTCCAACCTTCGCCGCATGGGGATGTCGGTTCGCGTGACCTTGCCGATCGTGAAGATCGACCACGACATCCCGCCCCTGCATGAAGGGCACACCGCTTCGCTGATCCGTGGCACCGACACGATGGGACTCAACCGACTCGCTGGACGTCCGGCTGATCATTGACTGCACGCGACACTCGCGCATGATGCATGCATGATCCACGGCATAGGCGTCTGGCCTGTGTCGACGCGAAGCGGCGAACTTAATCTGCACAAGCGAGACGCATGTGCTACTGCCCAAAATAATTTTCCACTGCTCTAAACTTCTGTCATGACCCGAAGCATTCTTGAAACACGACGTGATTTTGACCGCCAGCACCATCGCTTCGATGTGGTCGTCGTCGGCGGCGGCATGGCGGGATTGTGTGCAGCGCTGGCGTCGGCGCGGCGGGGGGTGAAGACGGCTCTGGTGCAGGATCGGCCGGTGCTTGGAGGCAACGCGTCGTCGGAGGTGCGGATGTGGGTGTGCGGGGCCCACGGTGCCGACCACGGCGAGTCGGGGTTACTCGAAGAAATCCAGCTTGACAATCTGTATCGCAATCCGGATGGCAACTTTTCGATCTGGGATGCGACGCTTTACAACAAGGTCGCTCAGCAGCCGAACCTCACCACGTTTTTGAATACCTCCTGTACGGGTTGTGAAGCGACAGGCCCGGACGAGAGCCGGACGATTCATGCGCTGCACGCCTGGCAGCTGACCAGCCAGACCTGGCTGACGCTGGAGGCGTCTCGGTTTATCGATTGTTCAGGCGACAGCATTCTCGCGCCGCATGCCGGGGCGGTGGTTCGCTGGGGCCGAGAGAGTCGTGACGAGTTTGACGAGGACATTGCGCCGGCTGAAGCGGACCGCAAAACGATGGGCAATTCGATCCTGGTGCAGATGCGTCGCACGGATCGGCCGCAGCGGTTTATCGCCCCGCCGTTTGCGGTGAAGTTTGAGTCGCCTGACGATTTTGCATTTCGTATGCAAGGCGTGAATGCACGCAACTACTGGTGGATAGAGTTGGGTGGGATTGATGACACGATTGCGGATGCGGAGCGGCTGCGTGATGAGTTGGTGGCGTGTGCGTGGGGCGTGTGGGATTACATCAAGAACGTCAGCCCGGACCGGGATGCAGCGGAGAATTGGGCACTGGAGTGGGTCGGGGCGTTGCCCGGCAAACGCGAGAACCGCCGGTACGAGGGGCACCACGTCCTGACTCAGCACGACCTGAGGAGCGAGGGGCGGTTCGACGATATCGTGGCCTACGGCGGGTGGTCGATGGACGACCATCACCCGGCGGGCCTGCTTTATCCCGGCAAACCCACGGTGTTTCATCCCGCGCCATCGCCCTACGGGATTCCGCTTCGCAGCCTGATTTCGCGGAATGTGACGAACTTACTCTGCGCGGGGCGGAACATTTCGGCCACGCATACGGCCATGTCCTCGACGCGGGTCATGGCGACCTGCGCGGTGATGGGCCAGGCGGCGGGCACGGCGGCGGCGTTGTCGGTGCTGAAAGGGGTGCAGCCGGCGACGCTGGTGCCGGACCATGTGGACGAGCTGCAGCAGATGCTGATGGACGACGATGCATATTTGCCGCGCAAGGCCCGGCCGATCAACCCGCTTTCGCACGCTGCCGCGACCACGGCAGGCGAGTTGATGAACGGGCTTGATCGCAACCTGGGTTCGGCGAGCAACGGGTGGACCGGGCCTTTGGCAGACGCGAAGCAAGCTCCAACCTTGTCGTGGGACCGCAACGTGAATGTTGCAGGGGTTCGGCTGGTCTTTGACTCGAATCTCAAAGGCGACCGGAAGATGCCTTGCTCGTACACCACGTCGGGCCCGGTGAATGCGGTGCCGACCACGTTGGTGAAAGCGTTCCGGATCGAAGCCCGACGGGACGGGCAATGGACCCCGGTGTATCGCGAAGAAAATAACCATCAGCGACTCCGACGCATTGCGTTGAATGTGCATGCAGATGCTTTGCGTGTTGTTCCCGAGACGACCTGGTCGGATGGCAACATCGACTCTGCCCGCCTGTTTGGCTTTGAAGCGTTGGACAGCTACGAGGATCGGCTTCCTGCGGATCGTCCCCGGCCGACGTTTCAATCGATCCGCGACGCGGTTGCGGCTGACGATCTCGCGGCCCCCGACCACGGGCTCGAAGCTACCGACGGACAGGCCACCCGCGCCCCCACAGCATGAGTTCGACGGGGCGTTACGCCTCACGTTGTATTACGCGCGAGAATTAAGCCACGCAGGGCAGTCTGATACCTTGCTCGGCATGTCTATTGCCAAGCCTTCCCGGATGTCGTCATGGATCGCGTTGGCGTTTGTTGTGTTGGGCCTGGTGGGCGGGATCTGGATCGGGCAGGCGGTTGAGCCAGCGGTGATCGTTCAGGGCACGCAGATTGAGGTGCTCGAAGATGCGCAAGGTTTGTACACCGTGCAGCGCGGCAAACGCGTTGCGGTCGAGGCAGTTTTGTCCCCGGCGGACGCTGAGGCTTTGCCCGAAGCGGAGCGTGATGGGCTCATCGTGCGTGATGCGAATGGGGAGTATGAACAACTCACAGCGACCTCGCATCTGGGGTTCTGGTCGCTGTTGCCCGCGGTGGTGGCGATTGGGCTTTGCCTGTTAATCCGTGAGCCTTTGGTCTCGCTGCTGATGGGGATTCTGACCGGCGGGCTGATGCTTGGAGCTCATGACGTGACGGGCGAAGTGATCTTGCCGGTGCTGGCGAGCACGGGGGCGGCGAAGGTGTTGCTTTTGTATCTGGTGTTGCTTGGCGCGTTGATGGGTATCTGGTCGTGCACGGGGGCCGCGCGGGCCTTTGCCGATTGGGCGACGTACCGATTGGTCCGCGGGCCGCGCACCGCCAAGCTGGTGGCGTGGGGGTTGGGGGTCTTGTTTTTCCAAGGCGGGACGGTCAGCACGGTGCTTGTGGGAACGAGCGTGAAGCCGATCGCGGATAAGGAAAAGGTGAGCCACGAAGAGCTGTCTTACATCGTGGATTCGACCGCTTCGCCGATCGCGATTCTGCTGGCATTTAATGCGTGGCCGGCGTATGTGCAGGGTCTGATCTACGTGCCAGGGGTGGTGGTGCTGGCGACCGAATCGGATCGGCTGAGCTTCTTTTTTCAAAGCCTGCCGTTGAGTTTTTATGCGTGGTTCGCGGTACTCGGCACGTTGCTGCTGGCACTGGGGCAGACCTGGATGGTGGGGCCTGGCATGAAGCGGGCGATTCGGCGGGCGCGTGAGACGGGCGAGCTGGACCGGCCGGGCGCGGAGCCGTTGCTTTCGCCGGAGTTGCATGAAGACCGCGTGGTCGAGGGGTACAGGCCTTGGGTGTGGGAGTTTGCCGCCCCACTTGTGCTGCTGACGGCCGTGGCGATCGGGACGTTTATAGGGATGGGGTCGCCGGAGGTGATGTGGGCGTTCTCGGCGGCGGTGGTGCTGTCGGGCGGGATGGCGTTGGCACGGGGTATGTCAGTGGCGGCACTGATGGGGGGCGTGGCGACGGGATTCAAAGGCGTGGTCGGGGCGGCGGTGATTCTGCTGGCGGCGGTGACGCTGGGCAGTGTGATGAAGCAGATCGGGGGCGGGGCGTATCTGGTGGCAGCGCTGGCGGAATCGTTTCCGTATTGGGCGATGCCGTCGGCATTGATGGTGCTGACCATGGTGATCGCCTTTGCCACCGGGACGAGCTGGGGGACGTTTGCGGTGGCATTTCCGCTGGCGATGCCGTTGGCCTGGGCGTTGAGTCAGTCGGCGCGGGACGGGGCGGGGCTGGATCGCCCGGTGCTTTATCTAATGGTCTGCTTCGCGGCGGTGCTCAACGGCAGCGTCTACGGCGATCAGTGCTCACCCATCTCCGACACCACCGTGCTGAGCAGTTTGACCACCGGAGCCGACCTGATTGATCATGTCAAGACGCAACTGGTCCCCGCGTCGGCAGCGGCGGTGATGGCGATGCTCTGCTGGCAGGTGGTGGTGTGGGGTTGGTGTTGAGACGAACGGTGCGTTTCAGGTGAAACGGTTATGTGTTGATGGCACAAGGATGTCTGTCATGCGTCATAATGCTTGTTGGTGTGGGCTGCTGATGGTCGTGAGCGGGGCGATTGGTGGATGCTGGGGCGGGCCGGACAACCCCTCGTTTGCGATGACGCCGAGGCAGGCGAAGGCGCAGCTCGCAGCGTTGCGCGCGGCACCGGCGGCGATTGAACGGCCGGTGCTGGTACTGGGCGGGTGGGTGGACCCGGGCATGAAAACCGGAGCCGTGCGCCGGGTCATCGAGGACGCCACGACCGGCCGACTTGTCCTGGAGCAGTCTTTCGCGATGACCTTTGGCTACGACACATGTCGACGCCGGGTGATTCAGGCAGTGACCGAACAAGTCGGTCCAGCAGTGGACGGCCTGACGCCGGAAGTTGATGTGATCGCCTTATCGATGGGCGGGCTGATAGCTCGCTACGCAGCCGCCCCTTCCCGCAACCTTGCGGAGCCTGAAGATCACGTCCGCCTTCGCATCGTCAACCTGTACACCATTGCCTCGCCTCACGACGGAGCCCGCCTGGCGTGGGTGCCGACGCTGGATCCGATGACCAGCGCCATGCGGCCCGGCTCGGACTTCCTGCAGTACCTCGATCAGTACGACCCCGCGTTCACCGGCGAGGGGGTCAGTTACACGCTGTTGCATGATCAGGTGGTCGGGGCAGACCGCACCGCCCTTCCCGAGGGGGAGCACTACTGGCTGCCGACGCCCATCACGCTCGATCCGCACAATCACGCGATGACTGACGCGCGGGTCCTGCTGGATATTCTTCGCCGATTACGGGGCGAGCCTGCACCGAGCACGGGGCCTCCGGTGGCGTTGCCTTGAGATTGCATGCCGGAGGCACGACGTGTGTTTCATGAGTGAACGGTCCGTTACGATTCGCGCATGTCTGCTCAAACTCTCGCTGGTCGTACCGCTTTGATCACCGGGGCCTCGGCTGGAATCGGCCGAGCCACCGCCCTGGCGCTCGCCGACGCCGGGGCCTGCGTCTTGGTGAACGCCCGCCGCGGCGATCGACTGGGTGAACTTGTGACCGAGATCGAAGCCGACGGCGGGGAGGCCCACGCGTTGGTCGGCGATGCCTCGGAGATTGCCGCCCTCGACGCCCTTTGGGCCGATGCCTGCTCACTGTCAAACGGTTGCCCGGACATTCTGATCGCCAACGCCGGTCGGGGCTTGCAAGGCGGGGTGCTGTCATCAGACCGCGCGGCGTGGGAGTCGATGTTCCAGCTCAATCTCACAGGCAACCTGCACCTGATGCGTCTCGCCGCCCAGGCCATGCAACGCCCTGATGCTGCGGACCCCTCTTCGCCGCCGCGGGACATCGTCGTGCTCGGCTCGGTGGTTGGCACGAACATTTCGCCGTTCTCGGGGGTGTACGGGGCGACGAAGTTTGCCATTGAATCGGCAGCCGAGGCGTTGCGGCGTGAAGTCGGCAAGGCCGGGGTCCGCGTCACCATTATCAAGCCCGGCATTGTCGAAAGCGAGTTTCAGGAAGTGGCCGGATACGATCACGAAACCTTCGGCAAAGTGGTCGAGAAGTTCGGAGCCATGCTCCAGCCTGACGATGTGGCCCGTACGATCCGCTTTGTCGTCGAGCAGCCTGCCCAAGTCCATGTCAACACCCTGACCGTCCGCCCCGTGGGTCAGGACTACCCGTAAAAGCGGGGTTCCCTGCGTCTGCCCGACCGATGCGGCGCGATCTTGGTACTGGGCCTGATAGACTCTCGGATTCGCAAACCCACCACCCCACGCCGCCGCGAGCCAACACCCCCGTTGTGTGGCCGCCGGCCCTCCCCCCCTTTTGAGACCCCATGGCCACCTCCCATCTTCGTAACGTCGCGATCATCGCCCACGTCGACCACGGCAAAACCACCCTCACCGATCAGCTGCTTTACCAAAGCGGCATGTTCCGCAAGGACGACCTCGACAAACTCGCCGGCGGACAGCACAACCTGGTGATGGACACCGGCGACCTCGAACGCGAACGCGGCATCACCATCACCGCCAAAAACTGCGCGATCGACTACCGCTCGCCCCAAGGCCTGGACTACAAGATCAACCTGATCGACACCCCGGGCCACGCTGACTTCGGCGGCGAGGTCGAACGAGTGCTCAACATGGCGGACGGCTGCCTGCTGGTGGTCGATGCGTTTGAAGGCCCCATGCCTCAGACCCGCTTTGTGCTTCAAAAAGCACTGGCGATCGGACTCAACCCCGTCGTTGTCGTTAACAAAATCGACAAGCCCAACGCTCGGCCAGACGACGTGGTCAACGAAGTCTTCGACCTGCTGGGCGAGCTGGATGCCCCTGATGACGCACTGGACTTTCCAATCGTTTACGCCTCAGCCAAGAATGGCTGGGCGACGATGGACCTCCAAAAAGTCGGCAGCGACGATCAACCCACCAACATGCTCGAGCTTTACGAGGCGATGCTCGCACACGTGCCCGCACCCTATGCCGAGGGCAGCCACCGGGGTCAGAACATGGGCTTCCCCGACGCGACCCACGCCTTGGCGGCCCCACTTCAGATGCTCGTCACCAGCCTGGCGTATAGCGAATACGTCGGCCGCATTGCCATTGGCCGGGTCTATGGCGGGCGGATCAATTCAGGCCAGCAAGTCACCGTCATCAACCGCGCCGGCGAAGGCAAACAACAAAAAGTTCAGCAGCTTCTGCAATTTGACGGCCTGACCCGCAAGGAAGTCGCCGAGGTCGCTGCGGGTGATATCTGTGCGGTCGTGGGCTTGAACCCGATTGACATCGGCGACACGATCGCCTGCCCCGACCGGCCCGAAGCGTTGCCGGCCGTGGCCATCGACGAGCCCACGCTGTCCATGACCTTCCGCGTGAACGACTCGCCCGGCGCGGGCAAAGAAGGCGAGTACGTCACGTCGCGACAGGTCTACGACCGCCTGCAAAGAGAGTTGCAATCCAACGTCGCCTTGCGCGTGTCTCGCAAAGAGTCGGGCGAAGAGTTTCTGGTCTCCGGCCGAGGGCTGATGCATCTGGGCGTACTGATCGAAACCATGCGTCGTGAAGGCTATGAGCTTTGCGTCGGCAAGCCTGAGGTCATCATGAAAGAGATCGACGGCAAAATGCACGAGCCCATCGAGCAACTCGTCGTCGATTGCCCCAGCGAATGCCAGAGTGACGTGATGTCGCTGGTGAGTAACCGCCGGGCGGAGATTGTGAAGATCGACCCCAAAGCCGGCGCGGGCGATTATGTGCACATGGAGTTCACCATCCCCGCGCGGGGATTGATCGGGCTGCGGACGCGGATGCTCACTGCAACGCAAGGCCGAGCCATCATGCACCACAATCTGCTGCGCTACGACCGCCTGCGCGGCGATGTGCCCGTGCGTCCGCAAGGCGCGATGATCGCCTCCGACCCCGGCTCGGTGGCCGCCTACTCACTCGACCGGCTGTATGACCGGGGCGTGTTCTTCGTCAAGCCCACCGACCCGATCTACGAAGGCCAGGTCGTTGGCGAGCACAACAAGGACAACGACATCACCGTTAACGTCGTCATCAATAAAAAGCACAGCAACGTGCGATCCAGTGGCAGCGACGACCGCACCCGCGTTCGTCCCCCGCGCGAGCTGTCGCTTGAAGCCTGCCTTGAATTCATTGAGGAAGACGAGCTCGTGGAGGTCACTCCCAAGAGCGTGCGTCTGCGTAAACGCAAGCTCAAGGAAAGCGACCGCAAACGCGACACCCGCCGGGCCAAAGACCTCGCCGCAAGCTGAGATACCCCAAAGCGGCACAAAGCCCAGGGATGGCCATCCCTGGGCTTTGGGATCACTCAAACTCATACGTCACCAGCGTCGCACTATCGCCCAGCCGATGCACCGTGACGACAGGTTTGTCTCGACGGGCTCGCAGTGCATTGAGATACGGCTGGGCGACGAAAGACGGCGGCGTCGTGACGTCGGCTTTGCCATGGTCGAGCAGGACGATGCGGGCGTTGGCAGGACTCTCAGCTAACGCTTCGGGCGGGGTATCAAAATGCTTGACCGACGGACTGAGCCAATCGCCGTAGAACTGAATCGCGGAGGCAGACTGGCCTGACAGCAACTGGTGCTCGCCATGGACACCTGACACGCTTGGGCGGGTTCGCAGATAGACCCATTGATCATCCGCTGTGGCTTGGGCTGCAAGCTGCCGCATCACGTTTCGCGTATCCAGGTCCGCATCCAGACGGTGCGGGCGACGCACGTCCTGAATGACGCCTAGCAGCGGCAGCAACGTCAGCAACGCCAGCACCAAGACATATCCCACCCTTGCTTTGCTGCGTGCAAGCACAATGACCAGCCCGCACCACACACCCACCGCCATCAGGATCACGATGCCAGGCGTCGCGTAGAGCATCGTCCGCATCGATCCGCCGTACGGGTATTTGCCCACGGCTGCCGCGAGCAAACCGACCGCCAGCGGGGCCAGCAACAGCCACAGCAACGGCCGACGCGGCGAGCGATACAGCCTGACCCCGCCCAGCAGACACAGCAAAAACGTGCCGACGCTGCCAAAGTTTTTCCCGCCGTTGGGATAGCTCAGCATCCGCCCGGTATGGATTTCGATGAGCCAGAGCGGCAACCGCCACGGTCGGTCCCACGGCGGAAACGAGTTGGCCCACATATCCATCGCGCGGTAGTCGGCGGTGTGCTGGGCCCGCCAATCCGCGATCACCACGTACAGCACCCCAAAGCTCACCAGCCCCACCAGCCCCGCCCCCACCGACCACATGGCCTGCGGCTTGTCATTGCGATACAGCGCTCGCGCAAACAGCCACGCCCCCGCCCCGCCGAACGCCAACACCGACGGAAAACTCAGCCACGCTCCGATGGCCCCGGCGGTCGCAAACGCCAGCCACCGCCCGGGCGTGGCCCGCCTGGCCAACTCCATCGCGAGGAACATGATCACCACGCCCAGGAGCAGGTCCGTGCTGTAAGGCTTGAACTCCAGGCTGTGCCGCATGGGGTAATAGCTCGCCGCCAGGATGCAGGACGCCAGGACCGCCTCGCGTCGCGGCAGGTGACGCCATGCCATCCATGCAAATAAGCCCGTGGCCAGCGTCCCCGCCAAGGCGGGCAGCAACCGAAGCGACCATTCGCCGAATCCCAGCACACGCGACACCGCTTCGCTAAGCCACAAGAATCCCGGCGGGGCCAGCTGTGCCCACATGAGCGGCTGGAGCATCCCCCCGTAATCCCGCGCCAGCAGGCTCGCGGCGAGCATGGTCTCGTCGCCCCAGAACGGCGGGTTGAGGCTGTACCGCACCGCCCGCCACAACAGGTTCAACAGCAGGAAAACAATCAGCACCCCGATCGCCCGACGCCGGTTGAAATGCCAGGCACGGCTTGTCGTCGGCGGGTCCTTGATTGCGGGGGCATCAGACATGGGCGGCATGGTATCGACGGGTGAAGCGCGGGAGCGTCAACGGGCTGCTCGCGGTGACGTATAACGATGCAGATGAACGTGCCGGAGACACGGGCGATGGCCATGCGGGCGCTGCGAGACCACGGCCTGGACCGACGCGGGTGGACCTTCGCGTTCAATCACGCCAAGCGACAACTGGGTGTCTGCCGCTACACCCAAAAACGCATTGAGCTGTCGCTGCACTTTGTCAAAGCGAACGATGCTCTGGCCGTCCGCGACACGATCCTTCACGAAGTCGCACACGCCTTGGCCGGCGCCGAGGCAGGACACGGGCCGGCCTGGAAAGCTGCGTGTATGCGGATCGGCGCCAAGCCCCAACGCCTCGACTTTGAAGCGGTCATGCCCCAAGGCCGATGGCAGGCGACGTGCCCCGCGTGTGGCTACCGCTATCAACGCCACCGCCGCCCCACCGCAGGCAGCACCTATCACTGCCGCACCTGTGGAGCCGACAAAGGGCCGCTGATCTTCGCGTCTTCAATGCCTTCGTGAAGGGTTTTGCGAAGTGCCGTGTGAAGTCACTTCCGTCGCTGCCGATACGTGGTATGCGTGCGAGACTGGCCAGGGCTATTCCCGCACGTCTGATGTGATCCACCCGCCGGCAATCACCATCTCGGCGGTATCGCTATCGGCCGATCCGTAGGCAACGATGGCCTGGCCTGGAGTCACGGCGGTGACAGGATGATTAAACCGCACGTCCAGTCGGCCGTCGGCGAGTCGGCGAAGCGTAGCGCAATGGGGTGCCCCATGCGAACGGATTTGCACGGTGACATCTATCCAGGTGTCCGTCGGCGGCGGCTCGACCAGCCAATTCGTATCGTCCGCGAGGCAGCCTTGAGACGTCAGCGCTTCGCGGGGGCCAACGGTCACGGTGTTTCGCTCGGCGTTTTTGTCAATCACATAAAGCGGGCTGCCGGTCGCCACACCCAGGCCCCGGCGTTGCCCCAGCGTGAAATGTTGATGCCCCTCATGCTCGGCCAAAACCCGCCCGGCTGGGTCGACCATCGTGCCCCGCTCAAACCCGCCCGGCGTCCGACCTTCCACCACCCGCGCGTAGTCCTGCCCGGGCACAAAACAAATCTCCTGACTGTCAGGCTTATCAAACGTCTCAAGGTCCATGCCCTCTGCAATCGCGCGGACCTGCGCTTTGGTATACGCCCCAACCGGCAGCAGTGTCCGCGCCAGCCGCTCGCGGCGGGTGCCAAACAACACATACGACTGGTCCTTGGGCCCATCAACGCCCCGCGTCAAGCGATGCTCCCCCTGCGAATCGACGGTGATCCGAGCGTGATGCCCGGTGGCGATGAAGTCGCAGCCCAACGCGTCCGCCTTGTCGTACAAGCTGCCCAGTTTGAGCCAGTCGTTGCAGCGAATACACGGATTGGGGGTTCGGCCGGCGTTGTATTCATCCGTGAAATAATCGATGACCCGCTCGAACTCAGACCTGAAGTTCAGCACGTAAAGCGGGATGCCCAGCTGCGCCGCGACACTGCGAGCGTCATGCGCATCGTTCACGCTGCAGCAGCCTTGCTTATTTTTTTTCGCTGGTGCCTGCGGTAACGACACGGTGACCGAAGCGGACGCATCCAGTTTGCACGCGGCAGGCTCCGGCGGCTCGCCCAGGCGCATAAACGCCCCGATCACCTCATAGCCTTGATCCATCAACAGGCCTGCCGCCACCGACGAGTCCACCCCGCCGGACATGGCCACGAGAACTTTTCCGGGACGTGAAGTGAAAGGACTGGCGTCAGGCATCGCGGCAACATCTTAGGACACCCTGACCGCGATGCCGATCGTCAGCCGACACGATCGAATCCACGTCACGCCTGATGCGTCACACCCGGTAGGATTCAGTCCATGCGACGTGTCACGCAAACCATCCTGAAAGTCGCCGCAGCTGTGGTGGCGACAGGATTCATCACCCCCGCCAGCGGCGAGCCCGCCGATGCACGCGTTGTACAACTCGACGCAGCGGTACAGGCATTGCCAGGCACGACGCAGCTCGCAGTTGTCCTTCCAAGCGTATCGCAAAGCTGGCGTGACCTCGCTGGCGCAGGCCGGCGGGTGCAGGTCGAGCCTTTCCTACCGCCTCAGGCGCGGGCTTTGCTCGCAGGCCCGCCGCCGCTGCCCTGGCTGAATAACCCTGCCGCCCGGGCCTGGCGGATTGCCCCTGCTGACCCGCCCGGGTGGTACGACATCACGCTGTCGCCCGCCTCGCCCTGGAGCCGCGCCGATCCTGGCCCCGCGCAGGATCGACGCTTGAAAGTCCTGGCCGAGCTGCCCAACGGCAACGCGGTCGCACGCCTGGGCCCATTCGACGTCACCGCGTCCTCCGCTGCCGCGCTGGCCTATCGGCCCCTCGATCACGCCGAACTGCAAGCCTGGCGGGAGACCCTCGGTCAAGCACGTTGGGACGAACTCGCCACCGCGTCGCTGATCCTTCTCGCCAGCCCCGCAGGACTCGACACCGCAGGCTCCACGCTCGACGCAATCGTCCCAACGTTGCCCCCGGTGCTCAGGCCTTACCTCACCGAGCTCAGCCGCAAGCTTGAGTCAGGCACACTTGCGGTCATGGGCGTGTGGATCCACAACGAGGTCATCAGCGTGCACGGCGTCGTGATGCTCCCCTCGAAAGCAAAGCCCACGCCAAGTGATCCACCCGGCATTCAACTTCGCAATCATCACGCCCAGCGCTTCACGCCAAACGCCGACTGGCGGGGCAGCTCGCCCATGCTCAGCCTCCGTGTCCAACACCCCAGTGCTTTGGCGAAGCTCGGCCCGGGCTTCCGCGCCGCCCAGGAACTCGACGCCACCTGGTACGCCCCGTCCATGGCCAGCCTGCTCACCCAAGGCCCCTGGCGGGGTCGGCTGGCTGTGCGGTATGACGCCCAGAACGCCGCCCAGCAAGCCACCGCCCACTGGACCCGGGAGATCGAACAGTGGCGGGGCCGGCTGCTCTGGCTTGGCCAGAAGCGAGGCCAGGACCCCGGCCTGGCGGTGCGATTACGCGGCGACCACACCGATCTGGTCGTGGCCGATCCGCCGGAAGGCCAAGACCAGGGCGACGCTCCGGCGGCACGCAATGCCGGGACCTGGGCGGTGACACTCGACGTCCCCGATGAGCAGGTGAACCACTTCGACATCCCCACGATGGTGCTTGCCGGGGCACGCTGGTCGGGTCGATGGCAACGTGACCAAAACCAGGTCGTCGTCAGCCTCGGCAGCGATGAACGCCTCATCGCCCCCTGCGTTGCGGCCTCACAACCCGCCGCGACGAAACCCAACGCAGCGGTCCCCGTGATCAACCTCGACCTGCACCCTGCCGGGCTCGCGGAGCTATTCAACCTTTACCTTCCGCTGTCTCCCTGGAGGGTCAACATCGAACACGACCCTACCCTGCCCCCCGCCCGGGTCACGCTCCGCCCCGTCGAGGGCGCGTTGTACTTCAGCGTCATCCTCGACGAACGCACTGCCGCCTGGGCCTTGCGCCAAACCACCAGCCTGCAGGAAGCCAACCTGCCGCAAGCCTCCGCAGTTTCCCGCAACGCACCCACCCCGCACTTGACCTCCCGTACCCCCCACGTCACTGACCTCGCCAGAGAGCTGCCATGATGCTTCGCGTCGGCCTTGTCCTCGCTGCCCTTCTTGCCATCGCCGTGGTCCTTGGCGGAGTCTTCGCCGACGGCCAACCTGCCGCCACCCACTCCGACCCGCCCCCCGTCCCCCCCGCGACCGCCGCCGCCACCCAGCCCCTGCCCCAGCTCGTGGGCTTCACCATCAACCTGCATCAGCCGGGCGATATTCAGCCCGCCCTTGACGCCGTCGATCACCTCGCCGACCTGGGGTTCAACGGCCTGCAGCTCACCGTCCCCGTCTTCCAAACCAACGGCAGCGACGCCTCCCCCCGCCGCATGGAACAGCCCGGCTACAGCGCAACCGATGAGCAAATCCTTGCCGTGCTCACCCGCGCCAAAGAGCGCGGCATGCACACCAACCTGCTCTGGCAAATCAACTTCACCCACCCCCGCGGCAACGAGTGGCGGGGCAAAATCCAGCCGCCCGCCTGGGACCCCTGGTGGCAGGCCTACCGCGAACTTCTCATCCATCACGCCAAGCTCGCCGCCACCGCCAATGCCGATGCCTTCACCGTCGGATGCGAACTCCTGAGCACCCACAAACCCGAGTTCAAGCACCAATGGCATGCAACCATCGCCCTGGCCCGCAAGCACTTCACCGGACGACTGGTCTACTCCAGCACCTGGGACAGCTTCCATTCCTACCCCGCCTGGGAAACGCTCGACCTGATTGGCATTTCAGGATGGTGGAATCTGACCCGGCAGGCGGCAGACGCTGACAATCCCACCGACGCTGAGCTCGCCGCCCGCTGGGCCACGATCCGTCATGAACTCGAAGGCTTCGCTGCCGCGTTCAGCAAGCCGCTGATCATTACTGAAGTCGGCTACCCCACCATCCCCTGGGCGCTCAAAGACCCTTGGAATTACGTGCCCGACCGTGACACCAAGCCTGACCCACACGCTCAGGCCAGAGGCTACGCATCATTTTTAGATGCCTGGTCAGATGTTTTCGCCCCGCCGGGCCTGGCACGTCGATCTGAGGCCTTCGCGGCGGTGTTCTTCTACGAATGGAGTCCGTACGCCGACTCCGGGGCACCGGGTGACTTCGGTTACTCCCCGCGCAACAAGCCCGCCGAACCATTACTCGAAGCCTGGCTCCACCGCGACCGACCGACCCCAACCACGGCAACGGCACCGGCCAACGCCACCGCATCCCCACCCGCCAGCTCATCCACCTCACACCGGTGAACGCGACACCCGCCCCCAGCTTCACCGCCGCAGAACATGACGCTGCAGTCCGCACCCTCATCGCCTCGGTGTTCGCCCAGCCTGCCCGCCTTGAATGCACCGTCACCCATGCGATCGAGGCCCCATGGGACATTGCCCCCCACCGCCACGCCGACGCTCTCCAGCTTGATGTCATGGTCGGCTGCCAGGGACGCGCGCTCTGCGGCGAAACGTGGCACAACCTGCATGACCGCACGGCCATGGCCACGCCGCCGGGCCAACCCCACGGCTACCGACTCGCCTCGACGACGCCGGCAGGCGAACACGACATCGGCCGGGTCTTTCACCTGCGTCTCACGCCGCCTGCCGAAACACGGATACCGCTCTGGCCAGCGCTCGCGTTTGACGCGGCCGTGACCGACGCGTTGATCTCCGCCGTGCGGGTTGTCGTCCGCCTGGGAGCTGCCGGGGGAAGACCACCTTTGCTGCTCGCCCGCCTGGCCGAGGCCTTGTGCCTCTGGCCCCAGCCACACAACGCCACCGCCCCGGCCGCCGACGACCGACCCGACGACCAGCTCCGAGGCCTCGACGACGCCATCACGCTGATCGAACAGTCCCTCCACGATCCGCCCTGCCTCGAAGACCTCGCCGCCACCGCCCACTTCTCCACCCGCCACTTCGCCCGCCGTTTTCGCCAGGCCTATGGCTGCACGCCCCACGATTACATCACCGCCCGCCGACTCGCGCTGGCCCGACAGCTCCTGGCCTCCGAACGCCTCACCATCGCCCGCATCGCCGACCGACTGGGCTTCGCCTCACCCGCGACGTTCTCCCGATGGTTCCGCCAGCATGCCGGCACCCCACCCTCACGCTTCCGAGACGATCCCGGACTCATGTAACCAACGATTTTTATACCTGGCCGCGCATCGCGATCACAAAGCCCAACGCGATCGAGAGCGCACCGCGATCATTTGTAGTGGTTTGAGTGGGACGGGCATCCTGCCGGTCTTCGCTGCGTAGCCGCGACCGTATCACGCCGCGGCCTGCGGTCGAGATTCAGGCTGAAAGGCGAGTCCCGCGGCAAGCCAGGACCACCGCCTGTGATTTGTCCTGCTGTGTGCCGCGGTTCAGGCGTCGGGCCTGAATGGGCCATAGGCCGATCGGAAGCTCGAAATGGCCCTGCGGGCCAACGACAGGCAGGATGCCCGTCGCCACTGAAGCCCAATGCGGGGACGTAGACCGCAAGCAGCCAACCCTGTGCCGCTCTCTTTGAAAGAAGTTTGCTCTAGGATGCCCGCATGATCCGCTCCACGTTTATCGCTGCCGCCGCATTGATCGCCTTGGGTGTGCTCACCTATTTCACGTCCGACTCCCGCAGTCCCACCGCGCTCATCCCCGCGTTTCTGGGTCTGCCGCTCGCCGCTGCGGGTGCGATCGCCCTGAAGCCTGGACTCAAAATGCATGCCATGCACGCGGGCGTCCTGCTCGCCTTGCTGGGCGTCCTTGGCGGACTGGGCATGGGTGTGCCCAAAGGCATCGCCTGGGCCATGGGCACCACGCCTGAGCGTCCCGTCGCCGTCCGCACCCAGCTCATCATGGGCGTGATCTGCCTGTGGCTCATGATCACTTACGTGCGGTCCTTCATCGCCGCCCGCAAGGCCAGACAAACCCCAGCCCTCAACCCCCAGCCCGCCGATCCGCCCGCCGACCAGGGCGCGCTTTGACCGCCCACGCTGACCCGCCGTCCTCGCCTGACGCAGCGGTCCGCACCGCCTGGCATCGGCTCGGGCAGGCGGTCGAACAACGTGATGACCCCTTAAGGCTCGCAAGCTTCAGCAGTCTGGATCATCAAGGCCACCCCACCGTCCGAACGCTGGTGCTCCGCAGCGTCGACGCTCAGGCCGCGACGCTGGAGTTCCACACCGACGCACGTTCGCCCAAGTTCGCCCAGCTCCAGGCCCGCCCAGCCGTAGGCCTGTGTTTCTGGGACGCACAGCAACTCCAACTCCGCATGCAAGGCCAGGCTCACCTGCACCACGACGACCCGGTTGCTCACGCTCAGTGGAACCGTGCCGCCGCGTCGTCCCGCATGATCTACCTCGGGCCCCAGCCGCCGGGAACCCCCGTGCCAAACGCTGATCCGAATCTGCCCCATGAGTTCCACGACCGACTGCCCGAAGAACGCGAACTTGCCCCTGCCCGCTCCCGCTTCGTCGTCGTTCGGGTCCGCGTGGCAACGATGGATGTGCTGCATCTCGACCGTGGACACAGCTGGCGGGTTCAAGCCATTTTCGATGGCGATCCGCAAAACGCAGCCCATTTCGTTGCCCCCTAGGATCGCACACTTAGTAAGGCCCTAAACTTCCGAATCACATGAGTTCTTCCTTTACTGCGACTTCCACGCGTGGCACCCACACGCCCCCCTCCGACCTGCGGCAGGGGAGTGAGGCCGACAACCGGTCGCAGTCAGCCCAGCCATCGCGCGTCCTGCTGTTTGCCAACCCCTACAGCGGATCCGGGCCCAACCGCCTGCGCGTCAAACGTCTGGTGAACGCCCTGCATCGCCAAGGCGTCGAAGCCGAGCTGGTCTGGGATAAAGCGAGGCGGGACGAATGGCTCGCAGACCCCACGCTCCCCCAACGTTGCCAATGTGTGGTGTCCGCAGGTGGGGACGGGTCGCTGACCGATGTCTTGAACGGCCTGGATACGGCCGGCACGCTGCGTCAGGTCAAGCTCTACCACTTCCCGGTGGGCACCGAAAACCTGTTCGCCGCCGAGTTCGGCCACACCCGCCACCCCGAGCAGGCCGCTGCCGCCATCCTCGCCGGCCACACCCGCCCAGTTGATCTGGGCCGATGCAACGGCCGGCTCTTCCATCTCATGGTCTCCGCCGGCCTCGACGCCGACGTGGTCCACCGTGTGGCGAAATGGCGGCAGCTTGAAGGCCACAAGCTCCGCCGGGTTCATCAACTTCGCTATGCGCCGCGTCTGCTCGCCTCGCTCGCCCGCTATCAATACCCCGCCGTCACCCTCACCACCGACACCGGCGAAACCCACCAGGCTTCTCATGTGTTCGTGTTCAATCTCCCACGCTACGGCGGAGGCCTGACGCTCGGCCGAGGAGCCGACCCGCACGACGGACTCCTCGATTACATCGCCCTGCCCAACCCCGGCGTCCGCGCGCTCGCCAACTACGGCACCTCGGTCCTGCTCCGCCGCCACACCCGCCGCGACGATCTCCCCCGCGGCCGCGCCAGGCAACTCACCCTCTCCGCCGACCACCCCGACACCGCGCCGCTGCAACTCGACGGCGACCCCATGGGCCACGCACCCGTCACGCTCACCGCCGAGCCTGCAGCCCTCCAGATCATCCAACCCGCCCCTTTGAAAACGTAATGTGTCAGCATCGCCGCGCTGCACCTCCACGGCGTTACAGTGCGTCAGAACGCTTCGCCTCCTCACCCCCATGCCACTCTCCAGGAAGCCCATGCTTTTGATCCCCCGCCTGACCGCTCGTATGACTCTCGCCGCTGCGGTGTTTGCCGCCGCGACCCCCGCCCTCGCCCAGCCTGCGACCGCCCCAGCCACACGCCCCGCCGAGGCCCCGCCCGCCACTCAGCCGGTGCCTGCCGCTGAAGTCGAAGGCTTTGAAGGCTTCTCCTCGCGGGCAAGCTACGTGCTGGGCCGACAGATCGGCCAGGCGCTTGCGACCTACGACATCGACTTTGACGAGTCCGCCCTGGTCCGAGGCGTCGGTGACGGTGAACGTGCCCACGCGCTGGCCGGCGATATGCCCGCTGACCCCGAAGCTCCCCCCGCGGTCGATCCCATGGCCGCCCTGACGCTCGAACAACTCCGCGAAGTCGAGCGCGAGGTGAACCTTTACATCCAACGCAAACAATTCGCACTGCAGCAGGAAGCGATGGTCCAGGCAGCTGCGGCAGCCAACGCCAAAGCCCAGGCCTTCTTAAAAACCAACGCCCAGCGCGAAGAAGTCACTCAGCTTGCGTCCGGCCTTCAGGTCGTCATCCTGCAGCCAGGCGAAGGTCAGGCCCCCACGCTCACCGATCAGGCGACGTTCCACTTCACCATCGGCAAGCCCGGCGAACGCCCCGTGGTCAACTCCCGCGATCAAGGCCAACCCGCCATCTTCGTGGTCGAACAGGCCCCGCTGCCCGGCTTACAGGAAGCCTTGCTCCAACTCAAGCCCGGCGGGACCGGCAAGTTCTACCTGCCCGCCGACCTGGCCTTTGGAGACATCGGTGCCCCGCAGCTTGGCGTCGGTCCGGGCGAAGTACTCGAAATCGAAATTGACATGATCGAAGTCAAGCCCGCTGTAGCACCAGCCACGCAGCCCACCACCCAGCCCACCAACTAACCCCCGCACGCCACCTGTGACGTCGCTTCATACGATGCCTGCTATGTCCTCTGAGTACGCCATCCCCGGTCGACTGGTCCTGCTGCCCGGCCTGGGGCTGAGCTCGGAGGTCTTTGCCCCTCAGCAAAAAGCCTTCGGCGACCGCTTGATCACGCCCAGCTGGATCAGCCCCGACCGCAATGATTCGCTTGCCGAGTACGCTCAGCGTTGGGCCGACCACATCAAGCCCACCCTGCCCGCCGAGGAACCCATCGCCCTGGCGGGCTACTCGCTCGGCGGTGCCATCGCGCTGGATATGGCCCACGCACTCGGCGCCCGCTGCGTCCTGCTGATCTCCGCCCCCGCCCACCCGGACGAAGTGCCCGTCCGCACGCTCATTGCGCAGCGACTCGGTGGACTCTTCCCCGCCTCGTTCGCTTCCAAAGCGGCCGCGTGGCTGGCCTTGCCCGGCGCTCAAATCGATGGCCTCGGCGATGATGACACCGGCCGACTGCGACGGGCACTCAGTCAAAGCGACGGCGAAACCCTGCAATGGGGCCTCGCCGCGCTCGCCGAATGGCGCGGCCCTGCCCACCCCCACACCCTCCCGCCCGTTCACCGTCTCCACGGCAGCCACGACTGGATCTTCCCCTGCCCCCCCGCCGGCCAACCCACCCCCGACCAGCTCGGACGCATCGACTCGGTCGTCCCGGATGGCAAACACGTCCTGCCTTTGTCCCACGAAATCAGCGTCAACCGATTCCTCCGCGACCACTGCCGCCGCTATCTCACGCCCGCCTGAGTCTTGGGACAAACGATTAGACGCGCCTGCGGCATGCGGTCTCCAGGCCTACGAGGCAGCCGGAACCGCAGCCCGCACCGCGTCGGCAAACCCGTCCAGGTAAGGCTCAAGGTGCTGCACAAACCGCTGCGCCAACTGGGCCGCCGCCGCGTCATACGCACTCGCCTGAGCCCACGTCTCTCGAGGCGTGAGCAATGCGTCGGGCACCCCCGGCACGGCCGTGATCATCTCCATGTGAAACACCGGGTCCGGCTTAGACGCAGCGTCCCGCAAGGTTCCGTCGTGAATGGCGTCAATGATGGCTCGGGTATGCACCAGTGGGATACGGTGACCGGTGCCGTGCGGTCCGCCGGTCCAGCCGGTGTTCACCAGGTAGACATGGGTGTCATGCGTTCTCAGTTTCTCCGCCAGCAGCTCTGCATACACCGAGGGATGCCAGACAAGAAATGGCCCACCAAAGCACGGACTGAATGTCGCCTGGGGCTCGGTCACCCCCACCTCGGTCCCCGCGACCTTGGCGGTGTACCCCGCCACGAAGTGCACCATGGCCTGCTCGGGTGTCAGCCGGGACACCGGCGGCAAGACCCCAAACGCATCCGCGGTGAGAAAAATCACATCATGCGGATGCTCCGCCACGCAAGGCGTCTGGATCCGCTCGACAAAGTCGTTGGGGTAGGCCACCCGGCCGTTGAGCGTGATCGACGTATCCGTAAAGTCAGGCTCCCGCGTTTCGGGGTCGATCGCCACGTTTTCTAAAACCGCCCCGAAGCGGATCGCCGCATGAATCTGCGGCTCGCGGGCTGGGTCCAGGTCAATGGTTTTGGCGTAGCACCCGCCTTCGATGTTGAAGATGCCGGTGTTCGACCAGACGTGTTCGTCATCGCCGACCAGCATCCGCTTGGGGTCCGAGGAAAGCGTGGTTTTGCCCGTGCCGGAGAGTCCGAACAGGACCGACGACCGCCCCGTCCTGGGGTCTGCGGTGGCTGAGCAGTGCATCGACAACAGCCCGGCCTTGGGCATGGTGTAGTTCATCAGTGTGAAGATGCCCTTCTTGATCTCGCCCGCATACTCCGTGCCCAGCACCACCATTTCCCCGCGTTCAATCGACAAATTAATCGCAGTTTTCGAGTCACTTTCCCGCCAGGCGGTGTCCGCGTGGCCGCCCCCCGCCGCGTAGATCACGAACTCAGGCTCGCCGAAGTCCGCCAGTTGCTCGGCTGTGGGACGGATGAGCATGTTGTGCATAAACAGCGCGTGGTAAGGCCGAGCGCAGATCACCCGGACCTTGAGCTGGTGGGCGGGGTCCCAACCGGCAAACGCATCGAGTACGTAAAGCTCAGGCTGATGATTGAGAAACGCAACCGCCTGCTCGCGATCCGCAAGAAACCGGGCGGTGTCCACCGGGTGATTGACCTTGCCCCACCAGATGTCGTCCTGGGAGTCGGGATGTTTTTCAATGAACTTGTCGCTCGGCGATCGGCCGGTGCGTTCGCCCGAGTGTGCGGAGAGTGCGCCCGACGCGGCGAGGCACGAGCCCTGGTCGCCTTGCAGGGCGTATTCGTAAAGGCGAGCGGGGGGCAGATTGCGGCGAACGACCGCGACGGCAAGGCCGTGGTCCTGGAGATGAAAGGACGACATGAGGGAAAACTGCCTTGGGGCTGGGGGGAACCGGGACGCGTGCCGGAGGACATGCTGCTGATGTGACTATAAACCCGCCGACCGGCAAGAGGTCAAGCCATCGTCGAGTATTCAAGACTCCGCCGCTCAGCCCGCCAATGAAGAAGCCAGCAGCCCCAGCGTCCAGCCCACCGGCATCACCGCAATGCCCACGCCCACCCGAGCCAGCATCAGCCCCGTCCGCTCCTGCATACGGCCCACCGTGTCACACAACACGACAAACACCGCCACCAACAAGAACTTGTACACGCTCATCCCCATGAGCCCCGCCCACGCGATCACCGCCCGCGCCAACGGGTTCGCTTCTGCCCCGCCAAGATTCAGCACCACCCAGGTCAGCATCACATCCAACGCAGAGAACAACACCAGCCACGCATAACAGTTGGGATATTGCACCTGCATCGCGAGCCAGGCAGGCTGATCAGAGCGTAATTTGGAATGTGATTCCGAAGACATAAGAAACATAAACCAACGCGTGAGGGACACGAAATACTAACACATGACAGAGCGATGTCGCAGAGCCAACACCACGCGCTGACCCTGCAGCGTATCGCTCAGACATCGCGTGCAGAAAACGGCCCTGACAAGTGAAGCCCGTGACTGAGCGCGTGGCCTTGGAGTACATCGCGAAGCGTATCGTCCGTTGCCGCTTTGCCCAATGGGACCACACAAAATCGGCTCGGAGCTCCAGGCTCCAATGTGCCCCACGCCTCGGGCTGGCCCAGTGCCTTGTGGCCGTGCGTGGTGGCCATTGCCAGCAGCGTGCCCGGCGACACTGCATCCCGGCGATACAACCGCCGCATCGGTCCAAGCATCCCCAGCGGTTGTGGTTCCTCGCCCGGCTGACAGACCAGCGAATCCGTACCCAGGCAGACATTCACCCCCGCACCCATCATCTCCCGGTAGCGATGCGGCCTCTCACCTTCAAGCGGATGCCCGAAGTAATCTCCCGCCACCGGGCAGTAAGCCACGCTTGCGCGGGTCTGCGCGAGCAGGGCGATGTCGTCGTCGGTCGCCCTGTTCACGTGCGCGACCAGCCAGGGGGCACGTTCGAGATAAGGCCGCATCCACTGCACGGGCGAAAGTCCCCCGCCGTACGCCGCCCCCGCCGCCTCATTCCACTTCCCCAGCCGGTGCAGAAACGCGCGCATCGGCCCCTCACCCTCCGCCACAAACACCGCCTCCGCCGGCCACTCCGCCAGATGCGTGCTGCACCGCCGCCCCGACCTGCTGGCCGCATCGTAAAGCCTCGGCCCCGCCGAATACGGCGCGTGCGGCTGCACCCCCATCCCCGCCGGCAGCCCCGCGACGCTCGCAATCCCCGCCTCGTCAAACGGCCTCGAAACGCCAAACAATTCCAAAAACGTCACGCCCGCCACACCCGCCTCCCCCCGCGCCGCTGCCGCCGCAACGCTGCCCGCAATATCCCCCACCCAACCCACCCCCGCAGCCCTGGACGCCAACGCTCCATGACGCACCGCCTCCAGTCGCCACGCCTCCGCCTCGGCTTGGGCCCCTCCTGCCGCGCCGCGCTCCCCCGCCGGCCCGGCCTGCCTGAGCATCGTCACCCACGAAAAAAAATCTCCCGGATACGCCCGACGTCCCACACCGCTCAGATCCAGGTGTGCATGAGCATTCACCATCGCCGGCATCAGCAATGCCGACCCCAGATCCACCTCACGCACCTCGCCACTGCCACCCGCCTCATCGAACCAGGCCAATTCATCCCACCGCCCTGCCGCCACCACCCACCCGTCTCGAACCACCACCCCCGCACCCCCCCCACCACCATCACGCCCACCACCGCCCTGCCCCGGCTCGACCCGGACCCGCCCCGCATCCCGCAACGCACCGCATCGCACCCGCCACGTCACCCCAGCAAGCGGGGCCTGGCCAGACACCGCCTCACACAACGACCCCAACGCTTCCTCACCCCTGTTCACGCCATCACCCCATCACGCCCGATAATCAAACAACCCACCGTCGAACCTGCATCGACATGACAATTCCCCTGTTTAGCCCCTAAACTCATCCCCCAGTAGATCGGCCACGCGGGAATCGCCCGCCTTTCCGCTCGCTCCCCCCTTCCGCTTTCCAAACTTGTCACGTTCCAAGGACTGTTGCTCATGAAGATCCTCACGCCCTGCATCCTAGTGCTCACCCTCAGCACCCTTGGCCTGTCCGCCGGCTGCGTCTCCCAATCCGAAATCGACGACTACCGCAAGGTCAATCGCACCCTCGAAGAAAACAACCTTCAACTCCGAAACCGACTGCGATCCCTCCAGGAAGAACGCGACCAACTCATGGCCACGCTCAGCGAAGGGCAAAGCTCCGAAATGGGCCGACAGCGTCGCATCGGCGAACTCGAAGCCCAGATCGCCCAGCTGGAAGCCGCCCTGCGTCAAGCCGAAGAAGACATGGCATCCATGATGGCGGGCACCGAGCTGAACATCGACCCCATCCTGGCCGATCAACTCGAACGCCTCGCCCAGGCCAACCCCGACCTCATGGAATGGGACGCCAAACGCAACATGATCCGACTCCGCAGCGACCTCACGTTCGGCTCAGGCTCCACCGTGGTCAAACCCCAGGCCAGCGAAACGCTCAGCCAACTCGCCGGTGTACTCGAACGGCCCGAAGCCCAGCCCTACGAAGTGCGGATCGTCGGCCACACCGACAACGTCCCCGTCACCGCCCGGCCCGGCCGACGCTTCCAGAACAACTGGGAGCTCTCCGCCTTCCGCGCCATCTCCGTCAAAGACATTTTCCGACAGGCAGGCATCTCCAGCAGCCGCATGAGCATCGCAGGCTACGGCGAGTTTCAGCCCGTCGTCGCCAACCCCGCCAATGGCGCTGAAGCCAACCGCCGCGTCGAAATCTTCCTCGTTCCCAAGCCCTCCACCACCGTCGCTCCGGTCGAAGATCAGCCCGAGCAACCCGCACCCACCGACACCTCAGACGCGGACGCAGACGCCCCCACCACCGACGGCGGCAATGTCGAGGCTGGCGAACCCACCGAGCCTGAAGACGACGTGATGTTCAAATAAAGCAACCGCCTTAGGAGGCCCGTGACGTCGGGCCGGGCGCGTCGCACATCAGCCCAATCCGGTAGCCGCCTTGCGTGGCCACGCATCGCACCACTTCACCCTCGATCGCGTTGATCGATTCGCTGCCGTGGCCTGTGAAACTCAGGCCCACCCGGTCTCCCAGGACCACGGGCTTCGCACTGGTCAGTCCCACGCCGCGGTCGGACGTATCCACCAGTTCAAATCGCTGCATCCGACACAGCACCCCGCCGGATCGAGGCGTCACAAAGCCCGTCGCGACACCCCGTGCCTGACGCCGCGTCTCACGTCGTCGGTCAAAGAGATAGCTGTCAACGTCGTGCGATGGTGCGGATACAAGACGAATCGCGGGAACTGCGGGCATATCGTGACTCCTGCTCGATCATGCGAGCGTGTGCTTGACCCCCCCTTGGACCTAGGCTCAGCATCGACCCGTCTGCCCACCCGCTTAACCGTTACAGACCAAAATGAGCGAACATTCCTCACCAACCGACCCACACACCCACGCCCCTCCCGCAGGCCGGGTCGCCCTGGTCGGCGCAGGCCCCGGAGCCGTCGGCCTGCTGACCCTCCGCGGCGCTGAGCTTCTCAAAACCTGCGACGCGGTGGTCTATGACGCGCTCGCCAACTCCGAGCTCTTATCCATGGCACCCGCCCAGGCCCGACGCATTGATGTGGGCAAGCGTGCCGGATTTCATAAAAAAACTCAGGACCAGACCAACCAGATCCTCGTGGACCTCGCGACCGAAGGGCTTCACGTCGTACGACTCAAGGGCGGCGACCCGTATCTCTTCGGCCGAGGCAGTGAAGAAGCCACCTTCTGCGCACGTCATCACGTCGAGGTCGAAGTCGTGCCCGGCGTCACCTCAGGACTCGCCGCACCCGCCACCGCCGGCATCCCCGTCACCCACCGCGGACTCTCCTCCTCGGTCACCCTCATCACCGGCCACGAAGACCCGCAAAAAGTCGAAGCCCAGGGCGGCGAACTCACCGTCGACTACGACGCGCTCGCCAAACTCGTCGCCCGAGGCGGCACCTTATGCATCTACATGGGCGTCAGCCGAATTGACAGCATCGCCGATCGCCTCGTCACCGCAGGACTCCCCCCCGCCACCCCCGCGGCGCTGGTCCAATGGGGCACCCACCCCCAGCAGCGACAGGCCCGAGGCACCCTCACCACCCTCGCTGCGGAAGTCGAACGCCTCAACCTCGCCGCCCCCGCCATCATTGTCATCGGCGCCGTTGCTGCACTCACCGACCCCGGCCTCGACTGGTTCACCCGCCGCCCCCTCGCCGGCCAACGCATCATCGTCACCCGCTCACGCACCCACGCATCCACCCTCCGCGCCTCCCTCGAAGCCCAGGGCGCCCAGGTCCTCGAAGCCCCCACCATTCGTATCGAACCGCCCACGGACCCCCAGCCCCTGCTCGACGCGTTGGTTGAACTGCCCCGCTTCCAATGGGTAATTTTCACCTCGGCCAATGCCGTCGATGCCTTCGCTCAAGGCCTCGACGAACTGGGCCTGCTCGACCCCCGCCGACTCGCCGGCCTCAAGATCGCCGCCGTCGCAGACGCCACCGCCCAGGCCCTGCACGACCACTTCCGCCTCAAGCCCGATGTCGTCCCCGACCAGCCCACGTCCCTTGGCCTGGCCGAACACCTCACCACACGCTTCGATCTGCAAGCCCGATCCATCCTGCTCCCCCAGGCCGACCTTGCCAAACCCGCCTTACGCCATCTGCTGACCGACGCCGGAGCCGACGTCACCTCGGTCCTGGCCTACCGCACCGTGCCCGTCGATCACCTCGACCAAACCATTACCACCGCCCTACGCCAACGCGAAGTCGATGCCGTGACTTTCACCAGCGGCTCCACCGTCCGCAACTTCCTCATCGCCCTGGGTCCTGACGCCAGAACCCAGCTCCAAGGCATCCCCCTGATCAGCATCGGTCCGACCACCTCCAAGGCCATCACCGACGCCCGCCTCACGGTCCATCAGGAAGCTGCCGAGCCCTCCATCGATGCCTTGGTCGAGGCTGTCAAAGCTTCACGTCTTTCTTCAACGTCTGCAGGCTAAACGCATCATCCCCGCGTAAGGCCTTGACCCGTGTTGCTGCGCGGGAAGCCCATCGTTAGGCTTTATCTCCCGAACAATCCCCATTTCATCGCTTTACTGGAGCCTGCCATGCTTGAAACCTACGAACAACTCAAAGCCGCCGTCGAAGCCTGCGAAGACGATCTCCGCAAAGCCGCAGGCGGAAACAGTGCCGCCGGCACGCGCGTCCGCAAAGCCATGCAGGAGGTCAAAAATATCGCCCAGGAGCTCCGTAAACAGGTGCTCGAAGAACGCGATTCGTAAATCCCGTTGTTTTCTGCGAAATCCTTAAGTCCCCCACGCCTCTGGTTGACGCTTTCTCATGGCCGGTGAATCGCTTTTTGACACCCCCGAGCTGGACTACGACCACCCGGTCTATACCACCGATGACATCGAGGCCATCAACCCCCATCGGGGCCACATGCGCCATCTGGACGGCATCGTGTTCGACAGCGACGACCATCGTCAAACCGTTGCATACAAAAACGTCCGCGATGATGAGTTCTGGGTTGCCGGGCACATCCCCGGCCGGCCTGTCTTCCCCGGCGTGCTGATGCTCGAAGCGGGCGCGCAGCTCGCCTCCTTTCAAGCCACCAAGGCGCTTGGGGACATGAAGTTCATCGGATTCGTCGGTGTCGATGCCGTTAAGTTCCGCGGGCAGGTCATTCCAGGCGACCGGTTCGTCCTGCTCTCCGACATGATCGACCTCCGGCGTCGCCGATGTATCGCCAACCTGCAAGGCTATGTCGATGGCAAACTGGTCTTTGAAGGCCAGATCACCGGCATGCCCATTTAGCCCCCTCGTCTCCAGTCGTCCCACCCCACCGAATCACCCATGACTGAATCGCTCGGCATCGGACTCATCGGCTCGAAGTTCATGGGTCGAACCCACTCCAACGGGTGGTCTCAGGCCGCTCGCTTCTTCGACCTGCCCGCCACGCCGCAGCTGCGTACCATCGCAGCCCGCGACGAAGAAGACCTCAAGGTCTTTGCCCCACGCTGGGGCTGGCAAGGCCACACGACCCGCTGGCAGGACCTGTGCGAAGACGACGGCATCGACCTCATCGATGTCGGTACTCCCAATCACGTCCACCGCGACATGGCCATTGCCGCGCTCGAAGCCGGCAAGCACGTCGCGTGTGAAAAACCACTTGCCGGCACGCTTGACGACGCCCGCGCCATGCGCGATGCCGCCCGCAACGCCCCCGATTGCAAAACCTACGTCTGGTACAACTACCGCCGCACCCCCGCCATCGCGCTGGCTCACCAACTGGTTAAGCAAGGCCGACTGGGACGCATCTATCACGTCCGCTGCTTTTACCTCCAGGACTGGGCCGGCCCCAACACGCCCATGCTCTGGCGCTTTCAAGGCGACAAAGCCGGGTCCGGGGCGCTGGGCGATCTCTGTGCCCATTCCATCGACACCGCACGGTTCATCACCGGCGACGAGATCGAAACCGTGCAAGGCGCGATCCTCAAGACCTTCATCAAGCAACGCAAAGTCCTTGCAGGCAGCTCAGGCGGAGAAATCTCCGGTCGTGGTGCCGCCGCCGCCGGTGAAATGGCGGAATCCACCGTGGATGATGCCGTCCTCTTCACCGCTGGCTTCGCCGGCGGCGCGGTCGCCACCTTCGAGGCCAGCCGGCTGTCCACCGGCGATAAGAACGGCAACCGCATCGAAGTCCACGGCGAGCACGGAGCCATCAAGTTCAACTTCGAACGCCTCACCGAACTCCAGTGGTACGACAACACCCTCCCCGCCGCGGAACAAGGCTGGTCCACCATCAACGTGTCCAACGCCGGGGCCGACCACCCCTACGCCCATGCCTGGTGGCCCACCGCCCATGCCATCGGATACGAACACACCTTCACCAACATGGCCGCTGATGTCGTCCGCGACCTCATGGGCCAAGCGCCCGCCGTGCCGCTGTGCAACTTCGAGGATGCGTACAAAACCCAACGCGTCCTCGCCGCCGTCACCGCGTCCCACGAGAACCAGTCGCCCGTGAAACTCTCCGATATTCAATAAACTCACCCCACGACCACAGGCCTCCCTGTGCCTCGCTGACGTTTGAGCCGACTTTTTCCCAACACCCGCTCCCTGAAGAAACCACCCATGTCCAAAATTGTGAAATACGCCTGCATCGGCGGCGGAGCCATCGCCCAGCGTCGCCACCTCCCCGAAGGTCACGCCAACCCCAAGAGCACCATCGTCGCCATTGCCGACCCCGTCGAGGACCGCGTCGAGCAACTCGCGACCCAGTACAACGCCAAGCCTTACACCGATTATCAAGTGATGCTTGAAGCATGCGACTGCGATGCCGTGATCGTTGCCGGCCCCAACAAGCTCCACGCCCCGATGTCGATCGAAGCCCTCAAGGCCGGCCGACACGTGCTGTGCGAAAAGCCTATGGCCACCGACCGAGACGAAGCCAAAGCCATGCTCGCCGCCGCGAAAGACGCAGGCAAGTACCTCATGATCGGCATGAATCAACGCCTCATGCCCCCCCACGCCAAAGCCAAGGAAATTCTCGACACCGGCAAGCTCGGCAAGGTCCTCTCTTTCGAAACCACCTTCAAACACCCCGGCCCCGACGGTTGGTCCATCGACGGTGCCAAAAGCTGGTTCTTCAAAAAAGACGCAGCGGTCATGGGTGTCACCGGCGACCTGGGCATTCACAAAGCCGACCTGATGGGCTACCTCCTGGGCGAATCGTTCACCCACGTCGGCGGGTTCATCTCAACCCTCGATAAAAAGACCGAGGACGGCAAGCTCATCCCCCTCGATGACAATGCCTTCCTCACCCTCAAAAGTGAATCCGGCACCATCGGCACCATCACCATTTCCTGGACCCACTACGGCCGATTTGAAGACAACGGCACCACGCTCTACTGCGAGCACGGCGTCATGCGACTCGGCCAGGACAAAGAGTTCGGCGTCATGGTCGATCTCAAAAACGGCCAACGCGAGCGCTACCACGTCGGTGCCGTCGCCACCAATACCAAACAGGTCGGTTCGGGCGTCATCGACAGCTTCACCGACTGCATCCTTGAAGGCCGGCCCCCCATCATCAGCGGCGAAGAAGGCTACAAGGCCATGAACGTTATTGTCACCGCCATGGAAGCCGCCGCAGAAGGCACAATCAAAGCCATCGATCCCGCGTTGTAACGCTTTCTCCAACATGCACGAACACGCGCCACGTTGCCGCACCCCGCCACGTGCGGTACAACCCATGCATCTGCCTGCGAGCTTCCGAGACCATCCACTTCAAAGACCCACCATGAAATACCCCTCCACACTGCCCGCCCTGGGTGTCCTCGGACTTGCCGCAACCCTCGCGTTCCCCGGCTGCCGACGCGGCCAGCCCGAAGCATTGTCGCCCGTGCCCGGCCCGCCTGTGTTCAACGACCGGTCGACCTACAACGCCACCCCCGGCGATTACAACGGCGGGTCCGACCTCGGCGACGCCGGCCCCCTCGTGCCGCCCTCCAACCCAGCCCCGGTCCCTTCCAATTCCGGTGCTGTTCTCCCCTCGCCCCCCCAGCCCGACATGACCGAACCCTTGGCCGGCACCGGATCGACCTACACCGTGAAGAAAAACGACAGCCTCTGGAAGATCGCCAAAGAGGTCTACGGCAACGGCCAGCGCTGGGTTGATATCCGTGACGCCAACCCCGGCGTAGATCCCAAAAAACTCGCCGTGGGCCAGGAACTTATCCTGCCGTAAGGTCCAAGCGAGTCAGTCGCATCAAAATCCCCCACAACAAAAAAGCCCAGGGATGGCCATCCCTGGGCTTTGCTTGTGGGTTTTAGTTTTCTTTGAAGTGTCAGCTCTTGACTTCGTACTCGGCGTCGATGACATCGTCATCTGCTGCAGAATCAGCGGAGCCTTCTGCAGATGCCTCGTCTGAAGCACCATCGGCAGCGTCCTTGGCCTGGGCCTCGTAGACCGCTTTGCCGAGTTCCTGAGCAGCGGTGTTGAGATTATCCAACGCTGCTTTGATCGCGGCGGGGTCATCGCCTTTCACTTTTTCGTCGACATTCGACAACGCTGACTCGATCTGGCCGCGGACACTGGGATCGACCTTTTCGCCGTGCTCTTCGAGCTGCTTACGGACCTGGAACACGACCGTTTCCGCCTGATTCTTAAGGTCTACGACTTCACGACGCTTGCGGTCTTCTTCCGCGTGAGCTTCCGCGTCCTGCTTCATCTTCTCGATCTCTTCATCGCTCAGACCCGAGCTGCCCTTGATCTCGATTGACTGTTCCTTGCCGGTGGCCTTGTCTTTGGCGTTGACGTTCAGGATGCCGTTGGCATCAATGTTGAACGTCACCTCAATTTGAGGCGTGCCGCGGGGGGCGGGCGGAATGTCTTTAAGATCGAACTGGCCAAGCGTGCGGTTGTCCTTGGCGAACTCGCGCTCACCCTGGAGGACCTGAATCGTCACCGCAGGCTGATTGTCGCTGGCGGTGCTGAAGGTTTCGCTTTTGCTTGTCGGGATGGTGGTGTTTTTCTCGATGAGTTTGGTCATCACGCCGCCAAGGGTTTCAATCCCCAGGGACAAGGGCGTCACGTCGAGCAGCAGAACATCGGTGACATCACCTTCAAGCACGCCGCCCTGGATGGCTGCGCCAAGCGCTACGACCTCGTCGGGGTTGATGCTCTTATTGGGCTCTTTGCCGAAGATTTCCTTACAGATCGCCTGCACTTTGGGCATCCGGGACGAGCCACCGACCAGGACGATCTCGTCGATATCCGAGGCCGAGAGGCTGGCGTCCTTAAGGGCGGTTTCGCAGGGGCCACGCAGTCGGCTGAACAGGTCCTCGCAGAGCTGTTCAAACTTGGTGCGGGTAATCGTGAGCTGAAGATGCTTGGGGCCTTCGTTGGTCGCGGTGATGAAGGGCAGGTTGACGTTGGCTTCCTGCGACTGCGACAGCTCGATCTTGGCTTTTTCAGCCGCTTCCTTGAGGCGTTGCAGCGCCATCGCGTCGTTGCGCAGATCCACGCCTTCTTTTTTCTTGAACTCGTCAGCCAGGAAATTGATGAGGCGTTCGTCCCAGTCATCGCCGCCGAGGTGGCCGTCGCCGTTGGTGGACAGCACTTCGAACACGCCGTCGCCGACGTCGAGGATGGAGACGTCAAAGGTACCGCCGCCGAGGTCGAAGACCGCGATTTTCTCGTTGGCTTTTTTATCCAGGCCGTAGGCGAGGGCTGCGGCGGTCGGCTCGTTGATGATGCGATCGACCTTAAGCCCCGCGATCTGCCCGGCTTCCTTGGTGGCCTGGCGCTGCGAGTCATTGAAGTAGGCGGGTACGGTGATGACCGCCGACTCGACGGTCTCGCCCAGGTATTCCTCTGCGGTTTTCTTCAAGGCCCCAAGGATCATCGCACTGACTTCCTGAGGGGTGTATTCCTTGTCACGAACCTTGACCTTGACCAGTTCGTCGCCACTGCCAATGACGTCATAGGGCACCATCTTCTGCTCTTCCTGGACCTCGCCGTGGCGTCGGCCCATAAAGCGTTTGATGGAGTAGACGGTGCCGTTGGGGTTGGTGATCTGCTGCTGTCGCGCAGGTTGACCTACGAGGCGTTCACCCTTTTCGGTGAAGGCCACGATCGATGGTGTGGTGCGGTTGCCTTGACTGTTGATCAGGACTTTGGGTTGCCCTGCTTCCATCACGGCGACAACCGAGTTGGTGGTGCCCAGGTCGATTCCAATGGTTTTGCCCATGGTGTGTTTTCCTTCAAGAAAGACGAAGTGGTATCGGGATCAGGCCAAGGCGAGTCAATGAACATCGCCCGGCAGGGGATGTTTTGCAAACCGCATACCACGCTCCCAAGCGGTTGGAATTGCTTCACGCCGGCATTTCCTGCCATGCGGGAAACTCGCTGCTCACGTCCTGCCGAAATGGCGGTTCGATGACATCGTGGCGTGGCGTTCACGTTTTTCGCCTTGCAATACAACACGAAAATCACCCGCCGGGTTGAAAAGTACAGTAAAACAAGGTAAATCTGCGATGATGCGTGCACGCCGGTGCGTCGAAGGATCGACGGTTCCGACCCGGCTTTCCCCCTCTGGGCCCTTAAAGCCCTTTCCTCTGGAGATCCCATGGCCACTAAGAAAGCTGCAACCCCCGCCACCAAGAAGCCCCCGACCAAGGCGGAAATCTACCGCGAGCTTGCAGAGACCACCGAACTGCCCCGTAAGCAGGTCGTGGAAGTTCTCGACGCGTTGACCGAGATGATGGTCAAATCACTCAAGAAGAACGGCGAATTCAATCTGGTCGGCCTGGCCAAGATGCAGCTCATCAAGAAGCCTGCTGTCAAGGGCGGCAAACTGGTCCGTAACCCCTTCACCGGTGAGATGGTTCCTCAGAAGCCCAAGCCGGCCTCGAAGAACGTGAAGATGCGGCCGCTCAAGGCTTTGAAAGATAAGGTCAACTAAAAGTTGCCTTCTGCGGTGGGGAAGGTATACTCACCGCAACAACTTGCCCCCACCCCGATCGCCGACGCGGCCTGCAAAGGATACGCGTCGGCGGTCTTTTTAGGGGTACCTCGCCACAGTGCGAATCAGGGCAGTTCTCAACTTCATCTGCTCGACCTGCCAAGCAATCGAGGGCCATGCCCTGCGTCATTGCGTCATTGCGCGCGGCAGTGAACAAGACCTGGCTGGGTGCTCGTTACGCAACGACGGGAGGCTGTGAGCGCTCATACGAAGCAAACGCATGGCGCTTCGTCGGTCCACTTGATGTTTGAGCAAGATCAGCTGTCGAGCGTTCGCAAGCCTACGCCCATTTCGGTGAGCTTTTCTTTGATCTCGACCAGGGAGGTCATGCCAAAGTTTTTGACGCCCATTAGCTCAGCTTCGGTTTTCATGCACAGGTCGCCGATGGAGCCGACGTTGAGCAATGCGAGCGCCTTGCGGGCCCGCACGGACAAAGCCAGCTCGTTGACGCTCTTGGCCAGTGCCCCCGCATCGCTGCCAGCATCCTCGGCAAGCTGGTCGTAGACCTTCTGCTTGACGGCCTGTTGATGCTGTTCAACGCTCTGGCCCAGACGCAGGCCTTTCTGAGCGAGCATGGACTTGATCTCTTCAAGGCTGGCGTCGCCGAAGTTTTTGAAGCTGCGAAGTTCAGCTTCGGTGACCTTAAGCAGGTCGCCTAAGGTGCGGATGTTCATTTTGCGAAGCGCGTTGCGGGTGCGAACCGACAGCTCGAAGTCCGTCACCGGGATGTCGAGCATGGCGTGATGCTTCTCCATTCGCCGTTCCTGGTCGTCGTCGATGACCATGGCTTTGGACGCGAGAATGTCCTTGATGAACAAGCGGGCTCGGGGGTGGTTGGGCTCGGTATTGAGCACCTGGCGGATGCACCGCTCAGCCCGGCTGTACTTGCCGCGGTCTTCGTACAGCACCGCGAGGTTGATCAGCGCGTTGAGGCGGGGACGCGAGGCGTGGGCACACTCTTCGTAAAGATGAATGGCTTCGTCTTCCTCACCCACCAGGTCGAGGTTGTAGGCCAGGCGGAAGCACACCTCTTCGTTGTCGGGATCCACCGCGTAGGCGGCTTCGTACGCGTCGATGGCGGCGTAGCGGTCGCCGTTCTCTTCCGCTTTTTTGCCGGCGGTGATTTTTTCCTGAGCGAGCTTGGGGTCGGAGAGGGTGTCGAAATCAGACATGGCGTGTGGTTCGAAGCGGGTGGTGAGGGTGGGTAGGTGAGGACCCAAAAATCGGGGGGAGGAGGCGAAGCGAAAGGCACCTTTAACGGTGCGGCCAAACGTGGGGCAAGCCACCTGCCGGGATCGAACCGGCGACCTGCGGTTTACAAAACCGCTGCTCTACCAGCTGAGCTAAGGTGGCAGCACTGAGCGGTCAGCTTCCACCGATCCGCATCGTAAGGGTGACCGGCTGCTGAGTGCGGGCAAGCCACCGACTGGACTCGAACCAGCGACCTGAGCTTTACGAAAGCTCTGCTCTACCAACTGAGCTACGGTGGCGCGAGCCTTAAAGCATAATCCGCGATACCCCGCCGGGCAACCGCATGGATTTCCCGTGTGTCGGCAGCAGGCGAGAGGCCTTGCGGGATCGCGGGAACATCCTGCACGTCATGGTCCGCAGGCTTACGACGGCTGCGTCTGGGCGGGTTGCGTGGCTGCGGGTTTGGCGAAATGCGTGGTGAGGATCTGGGTGATCATCTGGCCTTGCTCAGACTCGGGAGCCAGGGCCAGGGCTTTACGCAAGGTGGCCTCAGCCTGCGCCTTATCGCCCGCCATGAAGTAGAACTGACCCACCGCGACCCACGCTTCCTGGGCGGCAGCGCCTTCGAGCTGCTTTTCTTCAATGAAATCCGAAAGCGCCTGCGCCATCTCAGCGGGCTCAGCGTCATCGAGCTTCATGAGCATTTCCTGTGCTTCTTCACGAAAGGCCTGGGCGGCAGCAGCCTGTTCAGCTGCCTCCATGACGCGGGTCCACTTAGCTTTGAGCTCGTCGCTGCCAAGCTCGACGATCTGCTCGATCTCCGCGCGGTAGTTGCCGATGACCATGTCGGGATCCAGGGGCGAAAGCGCTTCGTCAAGCGCAGCGGCTTTCGCAGCACCCGAGGCAGCCTGGGCTTTGGCGAAGCCTTCGTCTCGCTTCACCTTGAGCTGCTGGAGTTCCTTGAGGTGGGCCACATAGGCTTCCGCCCCGCCCTGCTGATAGCCGGTGGAGGCATAAGGCCGACCTTGCGAATCGGCGAGCACGATCGTGGGGAAGCCTTGAATGCCGTAGCGGTCCGACAGCATCTGGTTATGCGCCTTGAGATCGTCCGCCTGAGGTTTGTCCTGTGGAAAGTCCACGGCAGTGAGCACGAACTCGTCGGGGATCGATGAGGTCTTGAATGTATCCTGGCTGAAAACTTCTTCGTTGAGGCGGATGCACCAGCCGCACCAGTCCGAGCCGGTGAAGTCGAGCAGCAGGTCTTTGTCCTCTGCCTGGGCGGTCTTGAATGCCTCGCGGGCGTCCCACTCCCAATCTTCACTGGCGGCAAGGGCGGGGCTCCACGACGTGAAGGTTGCCGCAGCGATGGTCAGCGCGAAGACGGCCGCGCGGGGAGATTGAAGTTTCATAGGGTTCCTTTTGAGAAACGTGGGACATGTGGTCAGCAGTAGCTTGTACCCATTCAAGATGTACAAGATCGTAATTCTCGCGAATTCTATCCGATTTTGCAGTGTCTTCGTGGCGGTTATCCGTTCATCAGCGTGCGTATCGGTTCCCGCCGGCAGTCGCTTGTTTGGAAATCCGTTTGTGAACATAAAGCGCTTCGAGGAGGAACTCGCCTGCCGCGGCGTGGTCAGCGGGGCTGTCGGGGTTGAGCCCCAGGGGTTTGGCGAGCGCTCGTGCAGCATTGAGTAAGCCTTCCACATGCTCGAAGCTGGCGAGCAGGTCATCGGTGCCCACGGTGTCGCCGACCTTGAGGCGTAGGCCTTGGGCAAACGCGTCGGCGACGTGTTCGACCTCATCGATCTCGGCGACGGCATCAAACTCAGCTTTGATCGCTTCGCCGATGAGCGCCTCGACGAGCTTGTCCTCGGTGTCCTGTCCGTCGTCCGCCATCATCAGCTCGATCTTGCCTCGGGTTGCCGCCACGAGATGATCGAGGTCCGACACGCGGGCCTGGACGGGGTCTTCGCCGGTCAACAGACCGCGACGCTCGGCCGAGCTGACGAGTGTTTCGAGACACGCGATGGAGGTTCGCACGGACACGCCGCTGGCCTGGTTGATGTGACTGCTGGTGCGGGCCTGGCTCACGGTGCGCTCGATGATTCGGCGGAGGTAAA
The DNA here is from genome assembly GCA_963799465.1 of uncultured Phycisphaeraceae bacterium. Lineage (GTDB taxonomy): Bacteria > Planctomycetota > Phycisphaerae > Phycisphaerales > Phycisphaeraceae > JBCCOW01. The sequence continues at coordinate 701,893 of CAWCXG010000001.1, forward strand.
CAGGGACGACCACCTCGGGCGTATGGCTCCTGGACGATGTGTCGGCCTTGTCGGACGAGCCGTGGTGCCTGTCGATCCATGCGTTTTCGGCGGTGATCTGCATGGCCTCGTCGGTCGTCGCGGGGTAGTGCGTCCGCACGACGCTGCCGATGCGGTCCTTGAGCGGCGTGACGATTCGGCCACGGTTGGTGTAGTCCTCGGGGTTGGCGGAAAACATCATGCACACGTCAAGTGACAAGCGAATGGGATAACCGCGGATCTGAATGTCACGCTCTTCAAGCACATTGAATAAGCCGACCTGAATGCGTGGTGCAAGGTCGGGCAGTTCGTTGAGTGCAAAAATGCCTCGATTACTGCGGGGGATGAGCCCGAAGTGCATCGTGGACTCATCGCTGAGGTATCGCCCTTCCGCATGTTTGACGATGTCAATTTCGCCCAGTAAATCCGCGATCGTCACGTCCGGAGTGGCGAGTTTTTCGTGGTACCGGTCGGACCGGTGGAGCCAGCGGATCGGGCAATCGTCGCCGAGTTCCGCCACGCGTTTTTGCCCCATGCTGGTCATGGGTTCGAGCGGGTCGTCGGTGAGTTCGAGGTCTGCGATGACTGGCAGCCACTCGTCGAGCAGGCCGGGCAAGAGGCGGAGCATGCGTGTTTTCGCCTGGCCTCGAAGCCCTAGAAACAGCATGTCATGCCGGGCGAGCAACGCGTGAACGATTTGCGGCAGGACCGTGTGGGTGTAGCCTCGGACGCCCGGGAACAGGTCCTTTCCCGCTTTGAGTCGGGCGATGGTATTTTCGCGCAGCTCCTGTTTGACGGTGCGGAATCGGTAGTCGGTCTCGCGGAGTTGGCCAAGGGTGGCAGCCTGCGGATGGGGCGTGCTGGGGTCGTGATGATCTGCGGGTGAAGGCGTGGCCGGTGCGGTGGTCATGGTGCAACGCTAGGACGCGTGAGGCCCGATGGCGAGCGAGGGCGATGACATCGAAAGTTCCTGGCATGGAAGCGGCGGGTCGGGCGGCACTGAATTGATCGCAACATCATGCCGATGGGGGTGGGGACGTGACCCGCCTTCTCCATGACTTCTGTGACTCGGCCACGCCGTACTCGGTTACCGCGGGACGGCACCTCGCGCTGGGTCTTCTGCTCGTCACGATGCTGCTGGGGATGGGATGTCAGGGACCGCGGGCCTATGACACGCTGTCCGCCACGCAAGACGCTCAAGGCCAACAGGCGATGCGGAAGCTCTGGGCCGCCCGCCAGTGGGAAGGCCTGGCGCCCGACGCACATCGTGTCATGGTGGTGCAGATCGAGGTGGACCTGATCAACACTGCCGACGATGGCCGGGACGTGAAATGGCCGCAGTACGCTCGGCTGGACCTGACCCAACAGTGGCGTCAAGCCTTATCCGCCGCGATGGATGATGACTACCTGACAATTGTCGATCCGGCCGACATTTCAGAATCCACCATCCCGGTCCGACATGAGAATATCCCTGAAGCGCTGAGCGACGCCTTGCTCAGCACGCCATCTCAGGGGGCAACCCACACGCTTGCGCCGCCTCCCGCAACGGACTTGCCGTCCGGTGAGGCAACGCATGGTCGGGCCTTCGACACCGGCCATGCCGTCCGCCCCATGCTCAATAGCGTCGCGGCGATGACACAGCGGCTCGATGCCGACGCGGCGGTATGGATCACCCTCAAACTCAAGCTCGACGCTCAAGGCCGACTGGTGCTCCGCCCCGGCTCGGTCGTCCGGGTGGAGGCAGGGTACTACCCCGACCCGACCCGCCCCCTTGACCCCGTCACCCCCCGCCACGAAGCTCAGCTCACCCTCAGCCAAGGGGTACGCGGTATCCACGCCGTGGCCCACCCCGAGCCCCGGTGGCTGGTCGCCCGCGACACCCTTTACGCGGATGAAGCCTTGGCTCAGCACTGGCAGGCAAACCAGGACACGCTCCACCAGGAAGCCCGGGCGCTGTTCAATCAGGTGGCGACGACCGTCGTGCGTCGGTTGCGTGACCGCTGAAGGCCACCGCGGCCCGCGTCCTTGCCATACGCATCCTTGCCATACGCAATAGCCTTGCGATCTTCGTAAGTGCCCGAAGTCTCAACACGAAATAGCAAACTCGATCGCAGCGAACACCCCTGACGTGCCAGCGGGTCGACTCACATGTGAGCGACACCCGTCATAAAGACCACGATCACAGCGGTTTTAAATAGACCGAGAGCGACGTACCGCATCAATCCGATCGGGCCAACCGTTTAATCATTGCCACACATCAAGCGGTGCCTCATTCAAGCCGAAAAAACAGTTATGCCACTTGTGCAGCTTGTATACATCAGTGATGCCGTCGAACCGTTCACCCGCGAACAGGTGGACGCTTTAGGCACGAAAGCAGAAGTGCACAACTCCATTGACGAAATTACGGGTTCTCTGCTGTACGGCAACGGGCATTTCATACAACTTCTCGAAGGCCGGCTACATCACGTCAATGCGCTCTTCGACAAGATTCGCGCGGATCCACGACACCACAACGTCAAAATCCTCAGCTTCACTCCCGCACGCGCTCGACGATTCCCCGATTGGTCGATGATGGTCGTCAACCTTGACACCGTCCCCGCCATACAACGCGACCGGTTTTTCCGGATGATGACGGCCAACAGCAAGGCCTCACTGCGGAACATGAACTGTTTCTCCGATCAAAACCAAGCCTTTCTGACCGAGTTTTTCTGGCAGATTGAACGCTTTAACGCTTCAAATAACGCCGAACCCACGGCGGCATGAAAAACAGCGGCCCTCCCCGGCGGCACCGAAGAGAGCATCACGATGCAATTGTCTCATTTACTCTACATCAGCGACGCGACCGCACCTATGTCACAAGATGACCTGGACGCCATCGCTCGAACCGCACAAGCCCGCAACCGCGATAACAACATCACCGGCATTTTGATGTACGGCAACGGCCACTTCATGCAACTCATCGAGGGGCGAGTCCACGATCTCAATCGACTTTTCACCGCCTTAAACCGAGACAACCGCCACCACCGCATCAAAATGCTGACCTTCTGCCCCATACGGGCCAGGCGGTTTGGTGACTGGGATATGAACGTCATCAACCTCGCATCCTCGCCCAAGCTCAGACGCGCCCGGCTCAGCCAGCTCGTCGGGCGTCACGCGATGCAAAGGCTTGATGAAATCGATGACTTTCGCCAGCACACCGGCGAACTGCTCGACGAATTCCAGGCGCAGCTCTTAGACGATGGAGGCGCGGACCTCAACGTCGCCGCCTCAGGTTCGCACTCGTCCTGGTAAACCCATCGCCACGCGTGTCAGTCTCGAAGTGCCTCACGCGTGCTGAACACCGAGATCGGACAGCCGTATCAGTTCGACGATCGGGTCTGGCCCATGCGTCGCGCAATGAACTCGAAAATCTTTTTGAGGATCCAACCTTTAAGCAGCAAACGGATCATGGGTCGCCTTTGTGAAAGTGAACGTACGTCGGCCGCGTCAAACGATCGTGCGGCTGTCACCACGAGCGTAGTGCCGTCACAACGCAACGCCAACATTGATTTTGCAATTGCGACGTAAGCCCCAGCTTGCCAGCCCGGCTCAGCGGCCGTGGAAGATGAACCATTGGTGCTGCCAGTGGTCGCGGTGCAGCTCCACCAGCTCCACGTGCGGGTGGTTCTTGAGCCACTGCACCGCCGCGCCCCGCTCACCGACCTGCGGACTGGCCCGGCACAGCCGCCAATCATCGAAATACAGCAACGCCCCCGGCTCCAGCAACGGCGTGACAAACTCCAAAACGTCCCGCGTCGGTTCAAATAAATCGCAGTCAATCACGCACACTGACACGCTCTGCGGAGTCAGGCCGCGATCAACGGCGGGCACCCGCAATGAATCCGTGTACCACCCTTCAACGACCTTCATCCGCTCGGACGCCACACCCCATAGTTCTGCGGTGATCTCAAAACTCTTGCGATGACAGGCGTAGCTGCCTTGCGTGAAGTCGCCGCCGGTAAACGACGTCTCGTCCGCATGGGGTTTGGATAGCCCAGCAAACGAATCAAACGCGTAAAAGTCGCCCTCCAGCCAATGCTCCAGGTGACGCCACGCCCGGAAGAACGACGCCCCGTAAAACACCCCAAACTCCAGATAATGCCCTTTCAAACCGCTGCGTGCTGCGTACTCCGCCGGCACCCACCGCTCAATCGCCGCCATTCGGTCCAGCTCGGCGGGCACGCCCGGACACACCCACCCCGCATCGGCCGGGACCACGACCACACCCGCCCGGCTCAGACCTTCGACATACCGCATCACCCACCCGAACTTCGCCTGGTCGCACACGATCAACGCATCACACGCCCCTTGTTTCAACACATCGGCGGGCGTCGGTGCCACCTGGCCATCGCACCGCAGCCACTGCGTCACGCCCACGCCCGCCAAGGCCGCCCGCTCCGCGTCGGTCGGTCCGCGTTCGTATAACGCTGCCACCACGTGCTTGAGACCCGCCGACCCAAGTGCCTGCATCACCCGCGACAGCGAGCCGCTCCATGACGCCGATGAATCCAGCCCCCCTGCGTCACGCGGCATCCCGCACCACCCCGGTGTTGAACGCCCAGAAACGGTCCGTCTGCCATGCTCCCGACGCCAACATTGGGCTCGCAACGCCCAACGTCGGCCCGCCATAGCTCCCATCGCTCGCCGGCTGATACACGATTTGCACCAAAGGCCGAGGCCCCGGCACTTCCGCCGCCTCCGAGGCGTGCCAGGTCATGAAGTCCATCGCCACCGCGTCGCCCACCGCCAGCGTCGGTGCCACCACCCGCATCGGGGCAAACGCCGACGCATCAAGGGTCCCCCGCGCCGCCAGCCCGTACTTGTGCGACCCCGCCCAGAACTGCAACCCCCCGTTGCCGCCCACCGCCTGCGTCGCCGTCAAAGGCACGAACACCGACAGCTTCCGCGTCCCCCCGTGGAAATAAGGCATGTCCTGATGCAACGCCACCGCGCCCGACCATGCCGCGTCCTTCACCAGCAGCCGATTCATATAAACCGCCACATCAACGGTGCCAAGCCAGCCCTGCGCCAACGCCACCAGATCAGGATGGCGATACAGCACGTCGGCCGGCGCTGGCGGGGCACCATGCACGAACCGCGCCTCGCGATCCAAGGCTCCCTCCACCCCCAACGCGCCCACCACCGCTTCCGCCGCAGCCGGGGCATCCTGCTCTAACCATTCCCGCAACACCACCACGCCCTCATCTTCCAAAACGCTGAGCGTCTCTGGCGTCACCCGTGTGCCATGGGTCGATCCCGCTTGCGTGGTCACCATCATCACTGCTCCAAAGTTGCGCCGGTCCGTGAGCCTTACCGGACTATGCGTCGGCCGAATCCCCCCGTGCGCGACACTTTTCAATGCTTGCCAGGACCCACAACCGTTGAGCCGCATCGCACTCACATCGCGATCCGCTTGTCCGGTATGCCCAAGGATTCCAAGCACCAAACCCTGCAACCCGTGGAGCGGCAGGCCGGCCGAATGCTGCTACTCGACCCCGATGACCGTTTGCTCCTGCTTGCCTGCCGCAGCAGCGAAACCGCAGAAGTTTGGTGGATTACCCCCGGCGGAGGCCTCGAGCCGGGCGAAACCCACGCCCAGGCTGCCGTCCGCGAAACGCTCGAAGAGACCGGCATCAACGTCGGCCAGCCACCTGCCCTCGGCCCAGCGGTCTGGCGCCGGTCCCACCGGTTCCCCTGGCTGGGCCAGCAGCTTCATCAACACGAACAGTTCTTCGTGTCCCGTGTCGAGCATCAACCCATCTCCCCCCACGCCCACACGCCCGATGAACAGCAGTACCTCTGCGGCCACCGCTGGTGGTCGCACCATGACATCGCCCAAGCCCACCGCCAAGGCACATTGTTCTCACCCCACCAATTGCCCACGCTGCTGCGCGACCTGCTCCGCCACCCACCCCGAATCACCCGCGATATCAGCGCGTAGTCATCACGTTCCCATGCCCCGCAGGCCCGTCCGCCAAGGGCTCCACACGGCGGCGTCTCAAGGTACGCAACCGCAAGACGGATGTCGCAAAAACATGACGCACTGCATCGCCGTGTCGTCATTCTCCAATTTACATTTCAGCGGATGTAGCCAGCGGAGGGTCGTGGCGAAGTCAGTTGCTCAACGACATCGGAAACCGCCTTCTCAATCACCACCCCGATGGGCACGACGTTCTGAGCCTGAAAGCCTTTGTCGCCTTGGATCATCTCGTATTCCACTTCCTGCTCGTCACCAAGCGTGCGGAATCCGTCACCACGAATCTGACTGAAATGCACGAACACGTCCTGGCCCTCAGGCCCGACGATGAATCCGTATCCCTTTTTGGCATCAAACCACTTCACTAACCCAGTAACCATCGTGACGACTCCTCGTACGCCTCAGCGTCGGACTTTCAAGCACGTGCCGCGTGCACGCTTCTTCTTGGCGAAGTCATAAAGCCGGACGACGCAGGACACCCACGCGAGACTTAACGACCAGATGACAAGCCTAGCGAAACACCCCCGTGACGCCAAGGCATCAGTGGGGGTGTTTTCCCTAACTATTTGAATTTTTTTCGAGACGTAAGCCTCGCAAATGTCCTTTACGCGTCTTGAGAGCTATCGTCGCCGCCCTGCTCTTCAAGAATTGCCGCTTTGCGTGACAACTTCACTCGGCCTTGGTCATCGATCAAAATGACCTTGACCCGGACCTCATCGCCGATCTGCACGACGTCGCTGACCTTTTTCACAAAGCCATCCGCCAGCTCGGAGATGTGGCACAAGCCATCCTGGCCGGGGATGACTTCGACGAAGGCGCCAAAGTCTTTGACGCTCGTGACCCGGCCGGTGTAGATCTGGTTGAGCTTGACTTCCGCAGCGATCTTCTCGACTTCTTCGAGAGCCCGCTCGGCTTTGCCTTCGCCCACCGCAGAGATAAAGATCGTGCCGTCCTCTTCGATTTCGATCTTGGCACCGGTGGATTCTTCGAGACCGCGGATGGTCTTGCCGCCCGGGCCAATCAGCTTGCCGATCTTTTCCGGGTGAATGTGCGTGGTGAGCATGCGGGGCGCCGACGGGGCCATTTCACCGGGACCGGAAATTTCCGCCTCAATAAACTCGATGATCTGCACGCGGTTTTTCTTGGCCAGCACGAAGGTCTGCTTGATCTGGTCGATGGTCAGGCCTCGGATTTTGAGGTCCACCTGGATCGCGGTAATGCCCTCGCGGGTGCCGCAAACCTTGAAGTCCATATCGCCGAAGTGATCTTCCTCGCCTTGAATGTCGGTGAGGTAGACATCCTGTTGACCGTCTTGATCGGCCTTGATCATGCCGATGGAGATACCGGCGACGGGAGCCTTCAAGGGCACGCCGGCGGAGAGCAACGCCACGGTGCCGCCGCAGGCCGAGGCCATGGACGACGAGCCGTTCGACTCGGTGATGTCAGAGACCAGACGCACGGTATACGGGAAGTCTTCGACCTCAGGCAGCACGGGAAGCAGTGCTTTTTCCGCCAGCTTGCCGTGGCCGATTTCACGTCGGCCCGGGCCGGTGATCCGCTTGGCTTCGCCGACGCTGAACGGCGGGAAGTTGTAATGCAGGTAAAACTTTTCGCTGTACTCAAGGCCCAGCCCATCGACGATCTGCTCGTCCTTACCCGTGCCCAGGGCACAGGTCACGATGGCCTGGGTCTCACCACGCTGGAACAAGCCTGAGCCGTGCACAACCTTGGGCAGGAAATTGGCCCGCACGTAGATATCACGCAGCTCATCAGCCGCCCGGCCGTCGGTTCGGCTACCCGAGCGGATGATGTCGCGGGTCAACTCTTCTTCAAGATCGTGAATCGCGACCTTGGCCTGTTTGATCGTTTCCTCATGCTGCTTGTGCACCGCGTAACTGGCATCTTCCTGCGGCTGGGGGTAGCTGTCATGAAGAAACGCCTTTTTAACTTCCCGCACCGCATCGGCGCGATCAGCCTTGCTGCCTTTGGTCGTCTTGGCCTCACGCAGTTTGTCCTTGAGTTCCGCATTGACCTTGTCGGTGATCTCCTGAGGCGGGACCACCGGGCCGCCCACCTTGGGCTTGCCGCACTTGGACTGCAGTTCCTTGATCATCGCGACGATCCGCTGAATCTCCGCGTAGCCGATCTCGATGGCCTGCGTCATCTCGTCCTCGGGGATCTCATAGGACCCGACTTCGATCATGTTGATGCCGTCGTCATGGCCGCAGAGCACCATGTCGAGATCGCTGTATGCGTCCTGCGCAGCGGTGGGCATGACGACGAACTCGCCTTCGACGCGAGCAACTCGCACGTTGCCGACGGGGCCTTCAAAGGGAATGCTTGAGATTGACAACGCTGCGGAAGCCGCGATGCCTGCGAGCACGTCGGGTTCATTTTGTCCGTCGTAGGCCATGACCCAGCACTGGATCTGCACCTCGTCGATGTAGCCCTTGGGGAACAAAGGCCGAATGGGCCGGTCGATGTTCCGCATGGTGAGGACTTCTTTTTGGTTCGGTGCCCCTTCGCGTTTGCGAAAGCCGCCGGGAAACTTACCTGCGGCGGTGAGCTTCTCGCGGTAGTCGACCGTCAGGGGAAAGAAGTCCAGGCCCGGCCGGGGGTCGGCGTGAACGGCGGTGCCCATGACGACGGTGTCGCCGTACTGGACCATGACCGCGCCGCCCGCTTGCTTGGCGACCAGGCCAGTCTCGATGGAGAGGGTTCGGCCGGCGAGCTCGATTTCAACGCGGTGGATCGTGGGTTCATACATGTTCTTGGTTTCCTTCATCAACAATCGCGAGACACTGGCCCCACACGTCCACGTAATCACGTGGACATGCCAGCCATCCCGCGGCAGTGACGAAAGACAACCAAAGACAGATGATCCGGGGCACGCGGATCGGCGGGACACAAGCCCGCCGCATCGACGTATCGCGGGTCCACTGTCGTCGGCCGCCCCATCGCGACAGGCGACGGACTCGAACCGCGGGGTTGAACGATGTGACGCCGGAACGACGCACAGCGATCAGCCGTCGGCCCTGCGAACGATAGGCCCGGCCGGTCAACGCCGACGATCAGGCTCATCCCAGGACAGAGGGCAGGTCGCTGAACCGCGACCGGTGATTACTTACGCAGACCCAGGCGACCAATCAGCTCGAGGTAAGCCTGCCGGTTGGTTTCCCGGAGGTACCGGAGCAGCTTGTTACGTCGGGCGACCATCTGAAGCAGGCCGCGACGCGAACTGTGATCGTGCTTGTGGGCACGAAAGTGGTCGGTCAACTCGTTGATGCGGTGGGTGAGGATGGCGACTTGAACCTGGGGCGACCCGGAGTCGCTGTCGCTGGTGCCGAAATCTTTGATGACTTCGGATTTCTTGGTGGCGGTGATGCTCATAAGCGTTGGCGGGTAGAGAGATTACAGTGGAACGTGGCCACACATGGCCTTGGGGAAACTGCAGTACGCAATAGCGAGCCGCACAGTTTAGCTCAAAGCCGTTCGACAAGCAACATCCACGCGCGAATGCCGGCCATCGCGTTCTCTGACAGATGTTGCCGACTTTGTCTCCGAGCGTGATCTAAACCCTCCAAGCCCACCGTCTCTGACGGTGGGTCCCGGGCCTGCGTGGCGTCATGCTCGCCGCCGCGTTACCTTGCCCATCATGGCTGATGCACCTTCCAACCCAGGCACCCCCACTCCATCGCTGCTCGAGACCTTCGAGAATCCTCAGCCCGACCGAGATTACCTCATCGAACACGTGGCGGAAGAGTTCACGAGCGTCTGCCCCAAAACCGGTCAGCCGGACTACGGCACGGTCAGCCTGCAGTACGTTCCCGGAGCGATGTGCGTCGAGCTCAAAAGCCTCAAGATGTACCTCCAGGCCTACCGCAACGAGGGCATCTTCTATGAAGCAGTGACCAATCAGATCGCTGACGACCTGAAGGAAGCGATGGACCCCGTATGGATGCTGATCCGTACGGACTGGCGGGGGCGGGGCGGAATCCGCTCGACGATCTCGGTCGAGGTCGGCACGCACCCTGACGATCATCACTCTGCGTTTGAAGATGAAGGGGACGACGACGAAGACATCGCGCCGCCGCCGGGCTTTCGTTGAATCGCATTGTGTGACATTGCGTTACGCCTGACTTTCTGCCCGCCGCACACGGCAGGGTTGCGACGCGAATTTGCCAGGCGTCGTCGGGCGTTCGATATAGTGAAAAACGCTCAGAATCCCAGACGACTGCCGCGTTGCGGCTGGAGACGGTTTGTATGTGTGGAATTGTCGCCTATCTCGGGCCTAAACCCGCTACTGCCTTGCTGCTCGAAGGGCTCAAGCGGCTGGAGTATCGGGGCTACGACTCCGCAGGACTTGCGGTCTGTTCGGCAAAGGGCATCAAGGTCTGTCGGTCGGTAGGCCGGGTCAGTGTATTGGAAGATAAGGTCGAGGCTGACGCTGCGTCCTATGCCGGCGGACTGGGCATTGCCCACACCCGCTGGGCCACCCACGGCGGGGTCACCGAGGCCAACGCCCACCCCCATCTGGGCGTCACCCCGCAGGGCCACACCATCGCGCTGGTCCACAACGGGATCATCGAAAACTATCACGCGCTGCGGACCTATCTAGCAGGCAAAGGTCACACCTTCACCGGCGAAACCGACACCGAGGTCCTCACCAAACTCATCGCGCAGTTGTATGAGGGGCCTGGTGACGACAAGACCTCACCCGCCCGTTCCCCCGACGCCGCTCCGACGCTGACCGATGACCCCTGGCCCAGCGGGCTTGAACGCGCTGTGCAGGCGGCACTCAAAGAGGTCACGGGCGCTTACGCCATTGCGGTGATCTGCGACGCTGAGCCGGGCGTCATGGTCGCCGCCCGCAAGGGCAGCCCGCTGACCATCGGCCTCGCCGACGACGCCTACATCATCGCCTCGGATCCCTCCGCCATCGTCGCCCACACCTCGCAGGTCATCCACCTCGATGACTATCAGGTTGCGCGTGTGTGCGCCAAGCCTGACCCCGACAGCAAAGGCGACTGGCTGACCGATTTCCGCACCACCACCATCGACAATGAAGTCGTGTCGCCGGTGGTCTCCGAGCTCGAAATGGACCTGCAGGCCATCGAGCTTGCAGGCTACGAACACTTCATGTTCAAAGAAATCATGGAGCAGCCCGAAGCCTTGCGGACCCTGCTCCGCGGCCGAATCGACCGACGCGAAGGCCAGGTCGTGCTCGGCGGGCTGACCCATTTCGCACGCGACCTGGTACGCACCAAGCGGTTTTTACTCACCGGCCAGGGCACCGCCTACCATGCGGGACTCATCGGCGAATATCTCTTTGAAGACCTCGCCAAAGTGCCCGCACGCTGCGAGTACGCCTCGGAACTGCGGTACCGCAACCCGATCATCGAAGACGGCTGCGTGATCATCACCATCAGCCAATCGGGGGAAACCGCAGATACCCTCGCGGCCTTGCGCGAAGTCCGCGACCGGGGAGCCTTGTCGCTGGGCGCGGTCAATGTCGTTGGCTCCACGATGGCCCGCGAAACCGATGCGGGTGTGTACCTGCGCGTCGGCCCGGAGATCGGCGTGGCGAGCACCAAGGCGTTCATCGGCCAGGTCGCGGTGCTCACGCTCATGGCCTTGTTCGTCGGCCGACGCAAATACCTTGCCGCCGACGTGGTCAGCCATTACCTCGAAGAGCTCGAAGCACTGCCCGACAAGATCGCCCGCGTGGTGGAACAATCCGATGCGATCCGCGACACCGTGGCCTCGGTGGTGGACCGGGACAACTGGCTGTTTCTCGGCCGGGGATACAACTATCCGGTCGCGCTGGAGGGTGCGCTCAAGCTCAAAGAGATCAGCTACATCCACGCCGAGGGCATGCCGGCCGCGGAGATGAAGCACGGCCCGATCGCGCTGATCGACGACCAGATGCCTGTGGTCTTCATCGCCACCCGAGGCAGTCAGTACGACAAGGTCATCTCCAATATCGAAGAGGTCAAAGCCCGCGGCGGCCGGGTCATCGCCGTGGCCACGGAGGGCGACGACAACATTCACCGGTACGCCGATGCGGTGTTTCCCGTCCCGCAGGTGACCGATGCCCTGCAGCCGATCATCACGACGATTCCGCTGCAATTGCTCGCCTATCACGCGGCGGTCCTGCGGGGGCATGATGTCGATAAACCCCGCAACCTGGCCAAGAGCGTCACCGTCGAGTGACCCGCAGCCAGCGATTCGTCCGAGACGTGACGTCACACCCCGACGCTGGGCGATGTCCGTCGTGCAGCCTGGCCGGCACGAAAATCCAAGCTGCTGCGCAGATCGACCCGACGCTAGTCCGAGGCTGTTCACGTGGCCTTGGAGTCAATCGCGTCGCGAGCAGGTGATGAAATCATCCAGCGGGTCGTATTTCGTCGGCTTGGACCACGTTCGAGCGCTCGCGGCATTCATGGTCGTCACGTGGCATTTCACCCATGGCCCAGTGGCGCTGGAAGGTGCACCGGGATTTTGGCCTTTGTCGTGGCTTGATGAAGGGCACACAGGCGTGGCACTGTTCATGGTGCTCAGCGGATACCTGTTCGCCAAACTCACCGAGGGCTACACGCTTCGCTACGGGCGGTTCCTGTACAACCGCGCGATCCGACTTTTGCCGTTGCTGCTCGTCGTGCTGGCGGTCGGACTGGTCATTCATCTGCTCCGCGGCCGTCCGGCACTGCCTTACCTTTCTCAACTTGCCAAAGGTGTGATAAGCCCGTCGCTGCCCAACGGAGGGTGGTCGATCACGGTGGAGTTTCATTTTTATCTTTTGTTACCCGTGTTGCTCGCGGTTGGCCGGGCGGATAGGTGTAGGAAGTGGGGGTTGCCGGGGTTGTTGGCGGCAGCCGTGCTGCTCAAGCTGGGGCTGCACGCCTGGCGGGGTGAAGTGCAGACGCTGTCGTACTGGACGCTGGTGGGCCGAATCGATCAGTTTCTGCTGGGCATGATCCTCTGCGGGATGCGGCACCGTCTGCAGGGCCGACACCTCATCGCAGCCGCCACTGCGACGGCGTTCGCTTATGTGTACTGGCGATTCAACACGGCGGGCGGCTTCTGGCGGATGCCAGGTTATCCCTCGCCGTCGCGGTGGTGGGTTGTGCTGCCCGCAGTGGAAGGGCTGGCCTATGCCGTGCTGGTCGCGTGGTACGACACGAGTTTTAAGTTTTCAAATGCTGGCATGTCGGGATTCATCGGCCGCATCGGAACGTGGTCCTACTCGATTTATCTCTGGCATTTTTTCGTGGTCTTTGACGCAGCCCGACTCGTCCACCATCACGTCATGTGGATGCCCACGTTCGAGCGGGCCTTGCCTTGGGCGGTGGTGTTTTTTCTGTTGTCGCTACCCTTTGCTGCGCTGAGTCACCGGTACCTTGAGCGGCCGTTTTTGCGATTCCGCACGCGATATCTCGTGGCGATATCGGATGAGCCAACCACCGCAAGGCGCTTGCCTGACAATGCGCTACGTGCCGCGGCAGCCTAAACTCGTGGCTCATCAACACCGCTCACAAGAGAAGCCCACCATGCTCGAACGCGAAGCCAACGTCCTGCGATTTACCCAAGGCTACGGCCTGGACCTGCTCAAAGACATCGAACCCCACGCCATGTCCCGCCAACCCCTGCCGAAGATGAACCATCCCGCCTGGATCATCGGACACCTGGCCTACGCAGCGGACGGCCACAGCGTGTATGCCGGGGGCAAGGCCAAGCTTTCAGACTGGAAGCAGCTTTTTGGCAAGGACAGTGTGCTTTCGAGTGTGCCCGAGCAGTACCCCTCCAAGGACGAGCTTCTCTCGACCTGGTGCGACGCCAACCAACGTCTCATCGACGCGGCCACATCGGCCGACGAAGAAACGCTTGGCAAGCCCACGCAAGGCCCGATGGGTAAGCCCTTCCCCACCCTCGGCGGGTTTCTGTCTTTTGCCATGACCGGGCACGTCGCGCTTCACCTGGGCCAACTCTCCGCGTGGCGACGTGCGGAAGGACGCCCAGCGCTGTTTTGATCCGACGCGTCTCAGGCGTCAAGCGACACGAAGGGTTCAAGCCTGCTGCCAATGCTTGAGTCCTTCGAGAACCCCCGCTGCTGCGAACCCCTGGGCGCGGTAGATGCGATCGCCGGTGACATCCTCCAGGTCGCTCACCGCGTTGCCCACGACCACCGCGCGGTACCCCGCCGTGAGCATCGCCTTATCGTTACCCGTGTCGCCGCAGACCACCACACACTCGGGATCAAAGTTTCCCGTTTCGACCAGGAATCGGCAGGCCTCGGCCTTATCGATCCCCACGGGCAAGACATCCAGGTCCCGCTCGCTGCTGTAGACCAGGTCCGCCGCCTGATTGTGGCTGGCCAGCGCTGAACGCATCGCATCGAGTTGTGAATCCGACGCGTGGTGCCAGTAGAAGCTGGTCTTGTAGTGCGATTGAAATTCCTGAGGCTGCGCCTCCACCCCGTCAAACGTGAGCGCCACCCCCCGCACGCGATCTGCGTCGTAACGTGCTCTAAGCCGTTCTTCGTAAAGCTGATCGAGCGCCGCCAGCCGACGATTCAACGGGTCACGCCGACGCACCAGCTGCATCTGCGTGCCTACGCCGCCGATCACCACGTCCGGCTCAGGCAATGCCGAAACGCCCACCGTCTGCAGCACCGACGCGGGGAAACGACCTGAGTTCAAGGCGAACGCCAGCTCATTGCGGTGAGCCTCGACGTGCGCGGCAAGGCGGGCGGTGTCTTGAGTCGCTTGCGGCGTGGCGTCGTCCGTCTCGTGCACCACCGTGCCGTCCACATCGCAAATCAAAAGCCAGCGGGGGTCATAGGCCATCGCGCATGGGTTCCTTCAACCAGCATTCACTCAACACCTTGGGATCAGCCGCGCCATCCCACGCCTTCACACATCGCCGCTCGGATTAAACTTCTACAGCTTCGCGGTCTGCGATCCGCTCGCGGGCAAAGCTGTGCTGCGCCAATCGAATGACCTCCTGGGCAATGCCGATCCAGGTGAAGTCCGCCCGCGCTCGGTGCGAGCCGTTGCGGCTGATCTGGCCAGCGACTTTGGGCTGCGCCAGGATGTGGTGGATCGCCGAGCCATACTCGTAAGGATCGAACGGGTTGGCGTAGATCGCGTTGAGGCCCCAGTCCAGCCGCTCCCACAACCCGCCCTCGGTGGTCACCACCGTCGGCGTGCCGCAGGCCATCGCTTCCACCGCCGTCATGCCGAAAGGTTCATACCGCGAGCACAGGCAAAACACATCCGCCATGCGGTAATAGTCCGGCATGTCGTCGTCCGGAATGTAATCCCCAAACACCACGCGGTCGCGAATCTTCAATTCCGCACACAGCGCTTTGAGACCTTCAATCATGGTGATCTCCGCGTCGTTGGGTTCTGACGATCCGACGCAAAGCATCAGCTTCACATCCGCGTGACGCTCCAGCACCGGCGGCATCGCTTTGATCAGCAGGTCATACCCCTTGTTCCGCGCCATCCGACCCAGCGCCAGCACGACCCGACCCTCAATGCCGTGATCATTTTTCAATGCCTGACGACTGGCGTTGGAGACCGGGAAATACTTCGTGTCGTCGTAGCCCGGCGGGATCACCGTGATCTTCTCGCGGGCCATCCCGTAGTCGTCACCGAGCAAAATGTCGCGTTGCTGGGTGGTGGTCGCGATGAGGCCGTCGGCTTCCTGAAAGATGATGCGCTCTTCTTTGATCCGCTTTTTGAAGTTGTATTGCTTTTCAAGCTCAGCGGGGTCGCCGTCCATATTGGTCCGCTTCCACGCTCCGATGGAGTGAGGTGTATGGACATGGGGGATGTGCAAACGGTCGGCCAAGTTGACCCCAGCGAGGCCGGCGTCCCAGTAGTGACTGTTGATGAAATCGTATTTGAGATCATTTTTCTCGATGTACGCAGCCGCTTTGCTGCTCCACTCGGGAATCTCCTCGCACATCCATTCCTTCCCGATGAACTCGTTGCCGCCGCAGGGGATGCGGATGATCTGCACGTCTCGGTCCACTTCTTCGATCTGCGGTTGATCTTCAAACTGGCGGGTGTAGATATCGACCTGATAACCGAAACGCGACATCGATTTGGCGAGTTCGAGCACGTAAACGACTTGCCCTCCGGTGTCGGGCTTGCCGAATTCAATTGTGCTCGACACGTAGCCGTGGGTCGAGATCATCATCACGCGGGGACTTTGGCTCATGGGGGTATCGCAGTGCTGGGGGCAGACAGATCGAGGCGTACGAACGTGGGGCATGGGCATCGCGTTGAACGCAACTCATCAAGACAGCGCAGGTACGCGCGATGCCACCCGATCATAACGCCCCCGCGGAGATTGGCGCGAAGTCCGATAGGTCCGATGGCATAGCTCGCGGGTTCCGATAAGCCCGTGCCCGCCGCTCTGGCTTCAGCCGCAGTGTGGGCGCGGGTCGATGCTCAAGAGGACCCCGCCCCGCTTGCCACCACCCGAGACCCGTGATGCCCCACCCCCTGCACGATCAAGAAGACGCCGCCAGCCATGCTTCGCTGCAAGTGCTCACGGACCCGGCCCCGGCATCACGTTGGCGGTCCTGGGGCGTAACGGCCGCCGCGGGCACAAGCCTCGTGGCGTTGTCGCTGCTGATCGTGCAGACCCAGCCACAGACGGCCGCCGGCCGACCTGCCGCGTCACACACCCCCACCGACACTGCGGCTAGGCCCGAACAGCCCCAGCAGCCCAACCGCAGCGTGGCGACCACCGACGCGGTCAGCCACTTCCTTGCCGTCGCCTTGCCGCCACTGCCGCAGACTCACCGAGCCGACCTGCCAGCACAACGCTTCGCAGTTGCACCCGCCGCACTCGAATCCGCGCCCGTACCCACCAACGTGGCTTCCGCCAACCCCGTGCCCCGCGTGGTCCTCTCCAGCCCTTCGATCACCCCCGACTTGCCCCGTGATGTTGCCGTGACCCCCGCCGCCCCTGCACCAGTCGAGGCATCTTCACAGGCATTCGCCGCTCCGGTCCTTCCCGCTGCACCCGCCGCGTCGCCCGCCCCGCCCCGCTGGATCGCCGGGCCTTTCGAACTTTCCATCCAGGCTGACGAAGATGTCATCTTCCTCATTGACGCGTCCGGGTCCATGATCGATCGCATGCCCGGCGTCCTCGAACAAGTCGCCGCCGCCGTCAACCGACTCGGCCCCGATCAACGCTTCAACGTTCTCGCCTTCGCCTCAGGCGATGTCCAGTCGGTATTCGAGAATCCCGTCCGCGCCACCGCCGAAGCCAAAGCCGTCGCACGAGATTGGCTCCACCCCCGCGATACTCCCGTGCAGCCGGCCGGACGCACCACGCTGCTCCCCGCCGTGCGGTTTGCCCTCTCACAGAAACCTGACCACGTGGTCCTCATCGCTGACGCCGCCACCGCCGCCCCCCGTGAAGGCGAAGAATCCGCCCAGGCCATGCTCGCTCAGATCGGCTTCGGCCCCGCAGGAGCCATCCGCATCAGCACCGTCGAGCTCGCCGATGATTTCACCACCCAAACGTCCCAAAGCCTGCTCGCCCGCATCGCCACGCAACATCAAGGCCAGCACCACCGCGTTGAACCCGACTTCCGACACCGCGTCACCCGCCACCCCGGCGTGCTCGACCTGCGATAATCCACCGCGATTAACCGCCCGCAATCCCCTGCCTATAAGCCCCAACACCCGCGACCTCGCATACCGTGCACCACGTAGCGAGTAACCTGCCCCGGCGGGAGCCACACGTGGGAGACGCGACACCCCCCCCATCTCAATCCCATTCTCCTGCGTCGAACACGTGGGCACTGGAGTATCTGCGTACTGCCGCAGCCGGGGACCACTCCCCGCCCGAAGTGTGGCTCGCCGACCTGGCTCACACTGCCCCCTCAGACGCAGACCAGGCCCCCGCACCCTTCGTCCCCGAACCGCCGCCTCTCGAGCCCGCCACGCCCGAGCTTGCCGCGATCGCTCACGCAGCGAACCGTGCTGCGTCGCTCCCCCCAGCTCCCCCCGCCACCCGCCCCACCACCGAGTTGCAGGATGCCCGCGCCGCCGCCGCCCGCGTCTTGCCCTGGGCCTCAGCCGTATGCGTCTGGGCCGTGGTCCTCGGCCTCGCCATGGCCACCACACTCTGGGTCATGCGCACCACCCACACCCCTGCCTCCTCCACCCCCCGAACCTCCATGTGGGCGGACACCCCCGCAGCGCTCAGCGATCAGGCCGCCGCCGATCGCTCCGAGGTGCTTCCGGACGTCACCAACCCGTCCAGCCAGACCCCGCCCCCCGTGCCCAGGGGGGGGGCCATGGACGTCGCGGCCCCCCTCATGCCCACCATCCAAGGCATGGGACTCGCCGCAGCGGGCGCCAGTGCGTCCTCTCCTCTCGACGCCCCCCCGGACACCGCTGACCTCCAGGTCGAACTCTTCGGACTCCCCGCCACCGCCCGCCGCATCGTCTTCGTGGTCGACGCCTCAGGCTCGCTGCTCGACACCCTGCCCTACGTGCTCCGCGAACTGCAAAGCCGAATCGGCGACCTGTCCCGCAAGCAACGCTTCACCATCCTCTTTTTCACCGGACAACCCGGGGCCGACGCCAGGTCCCGACTCGTCGAAATACAGCCCGGCGGACTCGGCAAAGACGCTATCGCCACCCAACGCCGAAAGCTCGCCGCCGTCCGATGGATCGACCCCGAACAACGCAGCGTCGAGCCTGCCTTCCGAGGCGACCCCATCGCCGCCATCGCCCAGGCCCTCACCTACGAGCCCGACGTCATCTACCTGCTCTCCGACAACATCACCGGCGTGGGCCAACGCCCCATCGACCAACAACGCTTCCTCCGCGAAGTCCGACGCGCCAACCCCGGCAACACCCAAATCCACACCATTCAATTCGTCTACGAAGACCCCCTGGCCCAAATCCTCGACCCCCGCACCGGCAAGCCACGCTTCCAACGCACCCTCCGCCTGCTCGCTGAACAAAACGCCGGCAAACACATCTATATTAAAGAAGAGGACCTGCTCATCCAGTCCTCCAACCGTCCGCGACGCCGCTCCGCCGCAGTCCCCGAGCCTTGAAACAAGTCTGACAAAACGGCATTCAGACCCAATCAAGCCGCTTTGACGTATCATGATTGCTGCCCCACGTCTTGAGGATGCTGCCCCATGTTTCTTGCCGATACCGCCCCGCCGTTGGACCCCGAGTTTCTCGAAGACGACGAGCCTTCGGTCGGTGATGAGGTTTCCGCGACCCTGCTGCTGCTTTTGCCCTGGGCGTTGACCATCCTCATCTGGGCGGCTGTCATCCTGCTCGCACTCTTCGCCACCATGTACATCCTGGGCAACGAAGAGGAAGAAGAGCAAACTGTCCCCAAGATGTCCCTGCTCGCACCCCCCGACATCCAGATCACCACCGATTCCGAAGCCGACGACGCTGAAGAGCCCAGCGAGGCCCCCACCCCCGCGCCGACCCCCACCCCAACGCCCACACCCACACCCACCGTCTCGACCACCGAAAATCTGTCCATGGAAATCGGACTCGTCGGCGGCGGCATGCCCTCCGCAGGATCGCCCATGTCCGCAGGCGTCGGAGCCGGCGGGCAAGGTACTAGCTTCATTGAACCCGGCTTCAAATTACCGGCAAACCGTGTTGTCTTTCTCATCGATGCGTCCGGCTCACTCATCGACACCCTGCCTTTCGTTCTCAAAGAACTACAGAAAACCATCCAGGCACTCAAACCCGACCAGCGCTTTACCGTGCTGTTCTTCTACGGTGAGCAAGGCCAACGCGGCGTAAAAGCCGAAATCACCGAACTTCCACCCATCGGACTGGGACCCGCCTCCAAAGCCACCGAGAAACGCAAGCAAAGTGCAATTCATTGGGTTGATCCCAGCGCGCACAATGTTACACCGGGGCTTCGCGGCGACCCGGTGGCCGCCATCAAAAAAGCTCTCTCCTATAAGCCTGAACTGATTGTCCTACTTTCCGACAATATCACCGGCTACGGTCAATACGAACTCGAGCAAGCCACCCTGCTCAAAGAAATTGCACGCGCGAACACCACCAACACCCAAATCAGCACATTGCAGTTCATCGACGAAGATCCGCTCACCAGAATCCTCGATCCCGCGACCGGCAAACCCTTATTCAAGCGTACCCTTCAAATGATCGCTGAACAGAATGGCAACGGCGCCCACGCGTTTATCCGCGATTCCCAACTCTCAGGCCGCTGAAGTCAACCCCTACAAGCAATCGTCGGCAGATCACGCTAAAGCGGTCAACGGCTTCGACTTTTCAGCACGTCAACCTCAGCAGCTCGGTGGTATATCTAACTTCGCCGTACAGCCTTAACAGCCAGCGCTGACAGATTGTGAGCCAATTTGTCAGCCTTACTTAAGACCGCCTTGTGCCGCTTTGACGTATCATGATTGCTGCCCCACGTCTTGAGGATGCTGCCCCATGTTTCTTGCCGATACCGCCCCGCCGTTGGACCCCGAGTTTCTCGAAGACGACGAGCCTTCGGTCGGTGATGAGGTTTCCGCGACCCTGCTGCTGCTTTTGCCCTGGGCGTTGACCATCCTCATCTGGGCGGCTGTCATCCTGCTCGCACTCTTCGCCACCATGTACATCCTGGGCAACGAAGAGGAAGAAGAGCAAACTGTCCCCAAGATGTCCCTGCTCGCACCCCCCGACATCCAGATCACCACCGATTCCGAAGCCGACGACGCTGAAGAGCCCAGCGAGGCCCCCACCCCCGCGCCGACCCCCACCCCAACGCCCACACCCACTCCCACCGTCTCGACCACCGAAAATCTGTCCATGGAAATCGGACTCGTCGGCGGCGGAATGCCCTCCGCAGGATCACCCATGTCCGCAGGCGTCGGAGCCGGCGGGCAAGGCGTCACCTTCAGTGGGGCCAAAGCCCAGGCCACTCGAATCGTCTTCCTCATCGACGCCTCGGGTTCCCTGCTCGACACCTTGCCGTTCGTGCTCAAAGAGCTTCAGAAAACCATCCAGGACCTCTCCCCTGAGCAACGTTTCACGGTTCTGTTTTTCTACGGCGAACAAGGGGCACGCGGCGTGAAAGCCGAGCTGAGCGAACTCCCGCCCGGCGGCCTGGGAACCTCCGCCAAGGCCACCGAAGATCGCAAACAAAAAGCCATCAACTGGGTCGATCCCAGCACCCATAACGTCAGCCCCGGCCTCCGCGGCGATCCCGTGTCCGCGATCAAAAAAGCCTTGTCATACAAGCCAGAAGCCATCTTCCTGCTCTCCGACAACATCACCGGCTACGGCCAGTACGAACTCGATCAAGCCACGCTGCTCAAGGAAATCGCCCGAGCCAATACCGCCAACACTCAGATCAGCACGCTGCAATTCATCGACGACGACCCCCTGACCAGCATTCTCGATCCCCGCACTGGCAAGCCTGTGTTCAAGCGAACCCTCCAGATGATCGCTGAACAAAACGGCGACGGCGACCACGTCTTCATCAGCGAATCCAAGCTCGGACTCCGCTAAGCCTTCAACCCATAGCTTCCATGAAATACACCGATCTCTTAAAGCCATCAACGTCCCGGTGCCCGGCGCCTCGAGCCCTCGCGCTGATCACCGTGCTGGCGATAACCGCCTGGACCACACCACAGGCCGATGCAGATACCATCACGACCAGTGCCGGCATCACGGTCAACGATGTCTTCATTGATCAGATCACCAACGGCGAGCTGGTCTTTCGCACCCGAGGCGGCCAACAGACCCGGGCCCTGTCCGACCTCAAGCTGATCTCCATCGACGGGCTCGATGCCTATACCCAAGGCCAGCAAGCCCTGATTGATAAAAAACCGCGTGCCGCCGTCGGTCCACTCAATCAAGCCCTTCGAGCCGCCAAGCAAGACTGGCAACGCCATCTCATCCAGGCTTCGCTGGTCAAAGCCCACGATGCCTTAGGTAACCCCGCCGAGGCTGTCCGAGCCTACGCAGCGCTCGCGCAGTCGGGAGCCGACGACTACTTCCTGCAGTCGCCGCCCACCACTTCAGTGCAAGCGGCTCCTGAGGCCCAGCACGCCAACCTCACCACCCTGCTCACCGCTGCCAGACGAAACGCTGCCCCCACCGCGCAGCCTTTTATCGAGCAGATGCTGGCGGCAGTGGCCCCTGCGGAACAACCCGGCACCGGCGATACGCCTCAGCAAGCCGGCACGTCCCAGGGACCGTCCGGCCAAGGCACCGCGTCCACGCCCGCCGGCACAGCCGAGTCCGCGGTCGTGTTGCCCGCAGGCGTACCGGCCGACCTGGAAATCGTCAAGAAACTCAAAGCCGGCGACTTCGAAAACGCCGTGCAGGACGGCCTGGGCATGGTCACCAACGCCAACCGCCTCTCCACCAGCCTGTACCTCCTGGGCCGGGCTCAACTCGGTATCGCCGACAAGACCGGCAAACAGGAAGACTACCTCACCGCCGGCGTCACATTCATGCGCGTGATCGCCCACTTCCAACGCCTGCGTTCGCCCGAAGTCGGTGCCGCCATGGTTGAAGCTGGTTATGTCCACCAGAAAATCGGCCGACCTGATATCGCCGCCAAGCTCTTTCAGGCCGCGTCCCCCCTGCTCTCTGAAGACGAGCAGCCTGCCTACGCCCAAAGGCTCGCCGACCTGCGTAGTTCCCTGGGAACCAACGCCCCGCAGGACGCAGACGACCAGGACGCTGCACCCGCCGACGACGCAGGCTGACCCGCTGCTTTGCAGACGTGTGAACACAGCCCGCGCATCGAAACGCGACACGCGGTATCCTCACCCAAACGCAGCGTGTCCAACACACTCGCTTCGCGTCACCTTCCTACTCACGCCGCCCTTCATTTCGCCTCCAGGACCGCCGCCGATGCTCACGCCCCGCTTGCTTGCCCTGCCGACCCGGGTCCGGGCCAACCTCTCCGCTTGGACGTTTTCCCTCGTCGCCGCACTGCTTGCCATGGCGATCCCCACCCTGGCGTTGGCCCAGGATGAAGAGGCCGAAGCTGCGGCAACCGACGTCAGCTTCTTTCAAGCGTTCTTCATCTCCAAAGACATCATCGGCCAGCTCATCATCGGCCTGCTCGTCCTCATGTCGATGTTCTCCATCGGCTTCTCCATCCATTTACTCATCAAGTACCGCCGCGGCACCATCATCCCCGAAGAAACCCGCGAAGAACTTGAAACCCTCATCGTGGACAAGAGGTACCGCGAAGCGATCGAGTTTGCCGGCAACGACGAGTCCTACCTCGGTAAGCTCACCTCCGGGGCACTCGCCGAAGCCAGCAACGGCTACTCCGCCATGGAACGCGCCGTCGAAGAGACCGGCGATGCCGAGGCCGTTCGCATGCTCCGCCCCATCGAATATCTCAACGTCATGGGCAATATCTCACCCATGATCGGCTTGTTCGGCACGGTCTACGGCATGATCCTGGCCTTCCAACAGCTCGTCGCCGAAGGCGGCGCCGCCGACCCCGCAGGCCTCGCCGGCGGCATCTCCACCGCTCTGGTCACCACGTTCTGGGGCCTGGTCGTCGCCATCCCCGCCCTCGCTGCCTACGCCTTGATCCGAAACCGCGTGGACTCCCTCACCACCGACGGGCTACTCATTGCCGAGGAACTCATCGCCAACTTCCGGCCCAGCAAATCCAAGTCCCGCACCACCCGAGCCACGCCCAAGACCGACTGATACGCTCGCTCCAACCCGCGCGGGACACCCTCGGGGGTTGCCGCCGGCTGAACTTCTCACGCGTCGATCACGTCTATGAGTCAAGTCACCAAAAAAGGCCCTGTTGCCCCAAGCCTCAACATCACCCCGTTAATTGACGTGGTGTTCCTGCTCATCGTGTTTTTCATGCTGGTCAGCAAGATCACCTCCGACGAAGCGGTCGAGATGATCCTTCCCGATATTCAGGATTCTGCCGCGATCGAGATGAGCGACGAAAACCGCATCGTCATCAACGTCGTGCCTTTTGGTTACGAAGACCGCCGGCTGAGCGACGATATTGATAATCCGCTGATGCACCGAGGCGATCTCAATTTCGTCCAGGTCGGTGCCAGCAAGCGGTTTTTACCCTCTCAGCTTGCCGACCTCACCGCTGAACTCAAAGATCAACGGGCCAAACGTCCCGATGCTCCCGTGCTGCTGCGAGCCGACGGCGCGTTGTACTACGAGGCAGTGACGCCTGTACTCAACGCCATCACCGCCGCTGAAATCGGCGACGTCAAACTGGTGGCCTACCTGCCCGAAGACCAACGCTGACCTCCACCCGGCCGTCGCGGCCACGAACTGATACCACCCGCCATGTCCCGCCCTGATGCCCCTGTCCCCGACGCTGGTGTAGCCAACACCCCGCCTCCCGATGAGCCGGTGGTGCACCACACCACGGTCCGCGAAAAGCGGCGCAAAGGCCCGGGCCAGGAAAAAATGGAGCTGTCGCTCACGTCCATGATTGACGTGATTTTCCTGTTGTTGATCTACTTCGTCATCACCGCGTCGTTCATGATCAACGAAGGCATCCTCAGCGCCTCGCTGCCCCAAGGCCCCGCCGTGCCTCAGGACGTGGTGGACGACAAGCAGCCGGTCTTCATCGAACTCACCCCCGCTGCCGACGACACCCAGGTCATTATCAACGTCGACGGCCAGCAGTTCAGCGGATTCGCCGACCTCTACCAATACCTCGCCAACCAGCTCCACGCCCCGGAGCTCGGCAAGCCCGGCGGGATCTACCCCGTCGATAATCCCATGGTCATCCGCCCCCGAGGTCAGGTGCGCTGGCAACACGTCGTCGCCACGTTCAATGCCTTGGTCCGCGCCAAGTACGAAGTCGTGAGCTTCGGCCAACCTCAGTAAATCCATTCCTGCGAGGAGCACCCTCACCCCGCGAGAGGGTTCCTTGCATGCCGCGCTGCAACGATGACCCACATCCCCAGACGCCGCGTACAATGTCAACCCTCCTCCTGCCCTCCGCGGTGACCGACGCATGATGACACCACGCCTCCGCCCAACCTGCCTGACCGCATGCCTGCTGACCCTCGCGGTGACCCTCACCAGCCAGGCCCACGCCCAACTCAAAAACCTTGACGATGGAGAGTTCATTGACACCCTGCGTCAAGAGGGCATGTCCGAGTTGCTGTTCCACTATGTTGAGAACGCAGAGGACCTCGATCCGGTCACCGCCCAACTCGCGAAAATTGCCCAGCTCCGCCTCGACGCGGGCCGCCTGCGTGCGTCGCTCGCCACAACTCCCCCTGCCGAGCAGCTTGCGGTCCTTGAACAGGCCCGCCGGACCATCCGCGAAGCGTTCGATGCTCAGCTTGCTTTGGCTGCCAATCAACCGGACCACCCGTCACGAGCCATTTGGCTGACCGACGCGGTCGATCTCGCACTGTTTCAGATACTGCCCAGCTATTACAGCCAGGCCTTGTCGTTTGATGAGTTCGGCCTCACGCTCCCCGACCAGCAGGAAGCCGTGGCCTATCTGGTCCCCCGTGCCTACGCCGCCGCCGTGCAGGCCGACAACGCCCTGTTCAATCTGTTCAATCAGCTCGGCGGGAACCAGGAACTCAACGAACGCATCAAGCAGTCCGGGCTCAACTTCAAGCTTGAGCAATACCGCGATGAGTTCACGCCCTTTTACCTCGCGCTCGCTGCCTACCACACCGCCCGACTGTCCGAGGATCATCCGTATTTCGCTGATCTGGCCTCCAACCCCTTCGGCATCGACCAACGCGCCGACACCCCCGCCGCAGAACGTCAACGCCTGCTCGATACCACCATTGAACTCGGCCAGAAAATCGCGGCCGACAGCACCGGCTCCATCAAAACCATGGCCCAACGGCTTGCCGGCTCGGCACTCACACGATCCGGGCAACCCGATCAAGGCCTCATCATCCTCGAAGAGGCTTTCGACCCCAGCAGCCGAGAAGTTGTTCAACTGCTCATCGGCCTAAGCCAAAGCGAGGCCCTGGAAGCTCAGAGCAACGCGCGGGCGGCAGAAGACCTGCTCCTCGACCTATTCAATCACCCCGCGGTCCAGAACGATCCGGATCGCTTTCGTCTGCCCCTCCTGGTCACCGACGCCCTGCACCGCTTGCAACTCGCCCAAGCGGAAAAACTCACCGGCACCGCCAAAAGTGAAGCGGTCAGCAAAGCCTACGCCCAGCCTTATCAGGACCTGCTCACACTCGATCAGGTGTCGCCGCTGGCGGAAGGCGTGCAGTCCTTTGTCAACAACCGCTGGGCCCAGACGCTGGGCGACGATGTCGAAGTCAACTCCCTGCCCGATCCCGTGCGGGTCGGCATTGCAGAAGTCACGCTTGGACAAGCCAACGCCGCCTCAGGCCAGGAACAATGGGCTCAGGCAGTCGCTGCCTATGAGCGGGCCTTGACGTTCCTGGAAGGCACCGCCGACGGATCAGCGCCCGATTCGGTCAAAGGCACCAGCTTGTTCTACCAGGGCATTGCGAAAATTCAGATCTACACCCTTCGCACTCAGAAACTGGGCGAAAAGGTTTCGGCCCGCTCGATTTTCGAGGCTGCCCAACTCTTCACCCGCGTCGCGCGGGAGTTCCCCGACGACCCGCGCAGGCGTCGCCATCGCCAATGCCATGAGCTACTGGCAAAGCTTCTACACCAACCCGCAAGCGCCCGCCGAGTGGAAGCAAGGCTTCGTGGACACCGGAGCCTTGCTGCTTGAAAAGTATGGCCAGACCGAAACCGCCCACAACTACCGACTGTTCTACGTTTTCGACATCCATCACAACGCCGGCCGATTTGAGAAAGCTGCCGAGATGTTTGCCGAGCATCCCGACGAGCACCGCCAGTTCTTTGAATCACGCCGCTACGGGCTGATCAGCCGGCAGGCGTTGGTCGATCAACTCGATGCGAAGTTGCAACTACTGCAGACGCAGGAAGACGTGAACCGGGCCGAACTCATCGACACCGAACGGCTCCGCGATGAAGCCATGGCGACCTTGGTGGATGATGCCTTGGCGTTGCAGGAACGTGCCGAGCGGGAAGTCGAGGATGGCGCAGATGCGTTTCGGGTCGAATCTGCCGACGCTGCGGTAGCCACCAGCCTGCTCGCGTTGGCGGAAGTGGCTCAAGTCAAAGGCGATACTGACGACGTGCTCAAACTGCTCGACGGCTTTGGCGAACGCTTCGCAGACCGAAACGCCGCGCTCGATGTCCTCGTTCGATCCGCTGCGGAAAAACGCATCCTGGCCCTTGTCGAAGCCAACCGCCTGGATGACGCCCGCAGCGAAGCGCTCGCGATGGTCGAGCGATTCCAGGACGATGCCGCCCCGGTGATCAACCAGGCATTGCGTTCACTCGAGCAGGACATCGACGCCAAATCCGCCATGGCCCGCAAGCGTCGCAGCATCAACGACGATGCTGGTGCCCGACGCTTTGAAAGTGAAGCCCAGACCCTCGGCCAGACCGCGGTGGTCCTTGCCGAGCTTCTCCTCGACTGGGCCAAGCGTAATGACAAATCGCTGGTCCCCTTTCAGCAATCGCTCGCAAGGGCCTACCTCGTTTCAGGACGAAATGACGATGCACTCAAGCTGACCGACGAACTGATCCGGATGCAGCCCAGCAATCTCGCCATGATCCTGCTGCGGGCCAACACGCTTTACGCCGCCGGCAGTGCCACCAACAATGCCGACCAGCTCCGGCAGGCCACAGCCTTGTTTGACAAAGTCATCAACTTTTACCGTGACCGCCCCGATGCCCGCACTGCCGAGCAACACTGGAACGCCTGGGCCCGCCGATATCAAATCATGGACCAACTCGCCGCGGGCAAAGGCATCCCCGTGTCGGTCCGCCGGCTTGAAGCAAAGTTCCCCGACCTCGGCGGCCCACCCTGGGCTGACATCATTCGCGAACTACGCAACAAACACGCCACCGCTGGATAACACGCCAATCCACACAGGCGATCTCAGGCGTTAAACACGCAACACGCGATAGGTTTCTTTCATCGCAAACGCTCACCATGATCCACCGCCCGCTTCCTGATACCGACCTTTGCGTTTCGCTTCTCGCGTTTGGAAACTTCACCTTCGGGGCAACCTGGTGGTCCGACGCCAGTGACGATGAGGCGGTGGCGATCCAAAATCACGCGGTCGAACGCGGTGTGAACTTCTTCGATACCGCCCCGGCCTACGGCAACTACCGAGCCGAGAAACTGCTCGCACGGACCATTCAGGACGTCGGCCGCGATCAACTCGTCATCTCCACCAAGTTCGGCTACGACCTCGAAACTGACCCCGGCGAAGAAGGATCGCACCGCGAACGTCGGCAGGACTTCTCTGCCGCCGCGCTGCGTCGAGAATGCGAGCAATCCCTGGCACGCATGGGCATCGAGACCATCGATCTCTACCAAGCCCACAACATCCGCCTCCCCCACTACACCGACGAGCTCGTGAATGAGCTTGAAGCCTTGCAACGCGAAGGCAAGATCAAAGCCTGGGGCGTTGCGCTCGGCCCCGCCATCGGCTGGCGTGAGGAAGGTCACGCTGCAATTCTTCAGCACAATGCCGCCACCGTGCAGACCGTCTACAACCTCTACGAGCAGCACCCCGCGCGAGAACTCTGCGAACTTGCCGCCGCCGCAACCCCCGCCCGTGGCATCATCGCCCGCGTTCCGACCAACTCCGGCATCCTCGACGATGAGTTCTCCTCGCCCGACTTTCAGTTCCCCGCTCACGACCACCGCAAGTTCCGCGATCGGGACTGGTTGACCTTCGGCCTGCAGAAAAACGACATCGTCCGACCCATGGCCGCTGACCTCGGCCTGTCCCTCCGGGCCTTCGCCTTCAAATGGCTCGCCGCCCAACCCGCCATCATCAGCATCGAGCCCAACTTGATCTCCACGCAGGATGTGGATGATTTTGTCGAAGCCTGCGACGGTGACCCGCTCCCCGCCGATGTTCTCACCACCCTGCACGACCTCTACGAAGACGACTTCAACCTCGGCCCCTCCGCCGCCCCATGCGACCTCAAATCCACCGTCGCCCCCACCGGCAAAGAGCCTTCGAGCTACCGACCGCCCGTGATGTCGTGAACGACAGAAGCCCACGCCGTCACGGCGTGGGCTTCGGGTCAACTTGCGTTTACAGCAAGACGCTCAGCTTCCCAGCACCGTTTCCTCAGCGTCTGGCCGGTTGATGTTCGACAGTTCGTCGATGCCCCACACCTGGGCTGCCGCTGGGGCCTCCCGTTCCACGTCCGCCCGCCCGGCGTCGTATCATCTGCGGTTCTCGCCAAGCTGCGAGCCGACGTACTGTCCGATTGATCTCGTCCCGCGGCGTCGCCCCTCCCCGCCTCACGCCCCCACCGTACCCCCCACGGCTTTGCCACACTCCTGCCATGCCCTCCGACCACATCCGCAACTTCTCGATCATTGCCCACATCGATCACGGCAAGTCCACCTTGGCCGACCGCATGCTCATGGGCACCGGCGCGATGGATGAACGCACCCGCACCGACCAGAAACTCGACACCATGGACCTCGAACGCGAGCGGGGCATCACCATCAAAGCGGCTGCGGTCTCCGTGGAGCATGTCTACCAAGGCAAGCTCTACGAGCTCAACTTCATCGACACACCCGGCCACGTGGACTTCCACTACGAAGTGTCGCGCGCCCTCGCGGCCTGCGAAGGGGCGGTCCTGGTCGTCGATTCCACCCAAGGCGTGGAAGCCCAGACCGTCGCCAACCTTTACAAAGCCGTCGAAGCCAATCTTGAGATCATCCCGGTCGTCAACAAAATCGACCTGCCCAGCGCCGAACCCCAGCGCCGCGCCGAGGAGGTTCAGGATGTCCTGGGCCTGCCCGCCGATGAATGCATCTTCACCTCCGCCAAGACCGGCCAAGGCGTCGTCGAACTGCTCGACGCCATCTGCGAACGCTTCCCCCCGCCACGCGGCGACGAGAACGCCCGACTTCGTGCCCTGGTCTTCGACGCCAAATACGACGACTACCGCGGCGTCATCGTCTACTTCCGGGTCATCGACGGCAAGCTGAAAAAAGGCGACCGCATCCTCATGATGGGTGCCAAACGCACCTATCAGGCCAACGAACTCGGCAAGTTCAAACCCGACATGCAGCCCAACGACGAACCCTTCGAGGCAGGCGACGTGGGCTACATGGTCGCTGCGATCAAAACGCTCGAAGACGTCAACATCGGCGACACCATCACCCTCGATACCGCCCGGGCCCAAACCCCCCTGCCCGGCTACGAAGAGCCGCAGCCAATGGTCTACTGCGACTTCTATCCCAGCGGCGACACGATGTTCGACGAGCTACGCGATGCCGTGGCCCGCCTTCACGTCAACGACGCCAGCTTCACCTACGAGCCGACCAACTCCGAAGCGCTGGGCTCAGGCTTTCGCTGCGGGTTCCTGGGCATGCTCCACATGGACATCATCCAGGAGCGACTCGAACGTGAAGGCAATGTCAGCATCGTTCAGACCGCCCCCACGGTCACCTACGAAGTCGAGACCGTCGGCAAGGGCGGCGAACGTGAAATGCTCACCATCACCAACCCCGCCGACCTGCCCGACCCCTCCAAAATCAAGTCCATCCTCGAACCCATCGTCGCCGCTGAGATCATCTGCCCCAACTCCGCGATCGGCGAAATCATGAAGCTCTGCGACGCCCGGCGTGGAACCTACAAACAACAGAAATACCTCTCAGGCGACCGCCAGATTCTCGAATATGAACTGCCCCTTGCCGAGATCATTTACGACTTCTTCGACCGCTTGAAGTCCATCACCTCCGGCTACGGAACGGTCGATTACCACGTCACCGGCTTCCGGGCCGACAACCTCGTCAAGATGGACATCCTCGTCAACGGCGAACCGGTCGAAGCCTTGTCCCTCATCGTCCACCGTTCCAAAGCGGAGTTTCGAGGCCGACACCTGCTCAAACGCCTCAAAGATCAAATCGACAAACACCTTTTCGAGATCCCCCTCCAGGCTGCCATCGGCGGCAAGATCATCGCCCGCGAAACCATCAAAAGCGTCGGCAAAAACGTCACCGCCAAATGCTACGGCGGCGACGTCTCCCGCAAACGCAAACTGCTCGAAAAGCAGAAAAAAGGTAAAGAACGCATGAAACGCATCGGCACCGTCGACATCCCCCAGGAAGCCTTCATGTCCGTCCTCGACACCGGGGAATAGTGGCAGACACGAGGCTTACGGATCGAGGGCTTCACCGGCAGGAAGCGACGCGGCAGGCTGGATTTCCGAGCGTGTCGGATGGCGTGTGGGCAACTGCATTTGAAGAGGCTCTGTAACGCATGCCCAAAAGGTTGACGCCGAGGGGCAGCGTCTACCCAACAAGCAGCGGCAAACCCGCCATGGTCGATTGAGTCGGCCGATGCATCCCGCAAACTGACCGTGGCGGGGCGCTTGCTAGGCTTTGGCGGCTTGTTGGTGGCGGGTGGGTGTGGGGGTGGGTGTGGGGCTTGGGTGTTTGGATTCACCGTGTGGAGATGTTGGCTTGGACCGTGTCGATCAGATCAATGTTTTTCAGGGCACTGCGTCGGATGCTCGGCTTTCGACAGGGAATACGTACCCGGCGGTGGGTCGGCCTTGGGGGATGACGTATTGGTCGCCTCAGACGGGTGAGGGGCCTTGGATTTATTCGCCGGCGGTGTCGCCGCGGGGGGTGTTTTTGCAGGGGCTGCGGGCGACGCATCAGGCTTCGCCCTGGATGGGGGACTGGGGGCATTTTCTGCTGCAGCCGTTCGTGGGATCGCCCCGGCAGGACATGGACGGTCGATCGTCGTTGTGTCGCATGGCGGATTTGAGCGCGGATCCCAGTGCGGTCTGCGGGACGCTTCGGGCGTGGGACGTGGACTTTGAGCTCACCGCCACGACGCGGTGCGCGGTGCTGCGGTTGCGCTTTGGCCAGCGGGGTTTGCCGGGGCTGGCGGTGCGGCTGTTTGGCGAAACATGCGAGGCGCGTTTTGACGCGGCGTCGAACCGAATCGTCGGGTGTGCTCGGCACATCACGCGGGCGGATCGCGGTCAGCCCATGCCGGGGTTTGGCTGCTGGTTTGTGATCGAATCGGACACAGCCTGGGAAGCGGGGGAGGCCAGCGATGACCCTGCGCAGGTCGTGCGCTTTCCTGCGAGCCAAGGCAAGACGGTGACCTTGCGGATCGGCACGAGTTTTATCAGTGCTGACCAGGCGTTGGAGAATCTAAAGCAGGAGGTGGGCGACGCTTCACTTGATGAAGTGAAATCTGCGACGCGTGCGGCGTGGAACACGGAGCTCAATCGCATTGACGTGCAAGGGGCGGACGAGACGGTCCAACGGACTTTTGACAGCTGCCTGTACCGCGTGTTGATGTTTCCGATGACGTTGCATGAGACCTCGGCTTCGGGCGAGACGGTGCATTGGAGCCCGTATACCTGTGATGTGCAGCCGGGCACCATGGTGACGAACCACGGCTTCTGGGACACGTTTCGGACGGTGTACCCGCTGTTGTCTTTGGTGTGGCCAGAGAAATACGGCGAGCTGCTGGACGCGTGGGTGCGCTGCTTTGAGCAAAGCGGGTGGCTGCCCCGTTGGGCTTCGCCAGGCCATCGGTCGTGCATGGTGGGCAATCATCTGGCGCCGGTGATCGCGGACGCGGTGGTCAAAGGGTTGACGGGGTTTGACGTTGAACGTGCTTACGCGGGGATGCGTCAGGATGCGACGGAGCCGGGCAGTGAGCGGGGTTGGTTTGGCCGACAGGAGTTGAAGGCTTATCACGAGCTTGGGTATTTGCCTGACGAGGAAGACATCGACAGCGTGGCGCGAACGTTGGACTATGCGTACAACGACTGGTGCTGCGGGGTAGTGGCGAAAGCGGTTGGCGCGACGGGTGACGTGGAGGTTTTCGAAGATCGGGCGGGGAATTGGGTGAATGTATTTGAGCCGGTGACGAAGTTTCTGCGGGGCCGACGGCGGGACGGATCGTGGGTTGAGCCTTTTGATCCGTTGGACTGGGGGCGGGCGTATGTGGAGGGCTCGGCGTATCAGTTTCGTTTCACGGTGCCGCACGATCTTCCGGGCATGGTGGAAGCCTTTGGTGGGGAGGCGGGGTTTATGGAGGCGTGGGCGGAGATGGTCAACACCCCGCCTTTGTTTGGCGTGGGTCGGTATCGGGCGCAGGTTCACGAGATGGCTGAGATGGCGAGCGTGGACCTGGGTCAGTACGCCCAGAGCAATCAGCCGGTGCATGCGTTTGCCTGGCTGCCTGCGGCGCTAGGACACGGTGAGAGGACCGACGCGCTGGTGGAAAAGGTGTGTCGTGATACGTACTCCCCCGACATGTTTCCCGGCGATGAGGACAACGGGGAGATGGCCGCGTGGTATATCCTGGCCCGCCTGGGACTGTACGCGGTATGCCCGGGCGACGGCCTGTGGACCATGACCCAGCCAACATTCGACTCGGTCACCATCCACCCCGATCGCGGACGTACGATTCATTGGACTCGCGCGGCATGGCAGACGCTGATCGATTCGACCCGTCAGATTGCACATGATGATCTTTGCAATCGATTCGGGAAATGAATGACGCCAAATGACGCCAAATGATGCAAACCATGCTGCCAGGATTCGCTTCACGTTCAGAAGCAATTTTCTTTATTGATCGATGGACTGAATCCCATGAATACCACCGTTGCCTTGGATTTATTTTCGCGTTCGCAGGACCAGCTCCTTGAGACCTTGCAGGATGTTCCGCACGAGCGTTGGGCGGAGCAGCCCGGCGGAGCTGAGACTGGCGTGCGAAACCATCCCGCGTGGACCGTCCCGCACCTTTGTGCAGGCCATGGATTTGCATGCTCGTTATTGGGAATCGACACCCCGATGCCTGAAAGCTGGGGCCCGGCGGTTTCACCCGGCACGATCCCTGTGGCTGAGCTGAGCGCGTATCCCGATCCGGAGCAGTCGCTGGCGGTGTATCGCGAAGGGCATGCCGTGATCGCCAAGGCGGTCGAGAAGGCCAGTGCAGACTCGTGGGACACGCAACTTCCCGTCGAGGCGTATCGCGCCTTTTTTCCAACCATCGGGCACGCGGTGGGCTACTTTCTCTATATCCACGAGCCGCACCACCTGGCTCAGGTGGTCGTTTGGAAACGGGCGGCCGGCCTGGTGTCTGAATGATTTCGAACGGCTCATGAGCGGAGAGCGGTAACGGATGCAAACAGATTTTTCATGCGGCGTGGTGCCGGTGTACGTGCGGGACGGGGTTCGGCAGTTCCTGTTGATCCAGCATCTCGCGGGGCACTGGGCGTTTCCCAAGGGGCACCCCGAGGCGGGTGAGACCGACCTCGCTGCTGCCACACGCGAGCTGGCGGAAGAGACCGGGATCACGCAGGTGGGCGTTAGGGCAGAACCCGCGTTTGATGAGTCGTATGTTTTTATTCGCAAGGACGGCAAAAAAGTCCGTAAGACCGTTCGCTTTTTCATCGGGCACGTTGAAGACCCCGCGGTGGTGCTGCAAGCCCAGGAGGTGGGTGCGTACGCGTGGGGCGATCTCGCGCAGACCCGTGAACGGATGACTTTCGCAGCGGGGCTGGGGCTTCTTGACGCGGTGGAAGCGCATCTCGCAGGAGCGAATCCAACGGACCGGGCATGACTGCAGAGCTAGTTGGGCTTGCGTTTGATCAGGCCAGGGGTGTTTGCATGACAGGGGTGGCGAGGGCACCGGGCGAGCTGCCGGAGATCACCCGTCCGCCGTGGCCGAAGGCTTTGTGATGCTCGTTCGCGATGCGTTGGACGTGCACCTCAGCGTCGGGGTGACCGAGGAGGGCGACGACACCCCCCGAGCCCCCGCCGGTAATCTTGGCACCGAAAAGACCTGAGGCTTCACCCGCGTGACGGACGGCCTGGACCAGCGCATCGGTTGCCTTGCTGCCAAGTCCGCAGGTGCCGTAGCTCGCGTGTGATTGGTACATCCACTCGCCCAGAAGCCGGTCGCGTTCCGCAGGATTCTGCTCAGCGGCCAGTAACGCTGCAAAACATTCCACGCGATGATTCTCGAAGACAGGATGCGCTGTCGCTGCGGCGAGGGGATAGTCGACATCTGCGTTGACCACTGCCAGCGGGTCCGCCACACCTTGATAGTAATCGAGAAAGTTTTGGCCCAGGATTCGATTCGGCAGGTGCGAAGCGAATTGTGACGTGAAGACTGACGGGCGGATGTTCGCGAGATAGCCGTGGTAGATGGGGTCGGTGATTGTGCCGTGGCCCGGGGTGGTGGGCTCGAATGCGAGGCCGAGTTGGTCGGCGATGATGCGATACCCCATCGCGGCCGCGGTCCGGACGGTGCTGTAATCATGGCCGGTGACAGCATGCTTGACGCCCGAGTCGATCCCCCAGCACGTCAGCCCGGGCGGCAGGTTGACGCTGTCGAGGATCTGCGCGGGTTGGCAGCGGATGGCGAGTAATGCGTTGGCCTGGCCGCAGGCGCTGGTGAGTTGGTCCATCACGCCGCAGGGTGCGCCGACGAGATGGTTCTCGACCCGTTGGGCCAGCAATCCCAGGTCCACGCTTTCCACGGTCACATCAACCAGCGACGCCAAGGCCCGCATCGACGCGACCTCGACCGCCGCCGAGGAGCTCACGCCCGCGCCCTGCGGCACCGCCGACCAGAGCAGCACGGTGAAACCTTGCTCAAACGCTGCGTTTCGTTCAGCGGTGAGCACACTCGCCGCGCCCAGTGCATACGCCGCCCAGGCTTGCGATGCGTCTACCAGCAACGCTTTGCGAATCCGGGGGTAGTCGGTGGTGTCCTGTGCGATCACCGTGGAGACCGGCACCGTCGCGCGTTGCATCGCACCGGGCGATGCAGGATCGACGCTGACGACCACCGCCTGTCCGTCGGTCCGCGGGGCCACGACGGCATATGCCGCGGCCGCGATGGGCATCTCCAACACCAGCGATCCGCTGTAGTCGGCAATGCCGCCCATCAGGTCCAGTCGACCGGGCGCACGAGCGGTGTGACAGATTCCGCCGGCCGGGGCATTGGTAAAAACCTCGGCCGCGTGGCTCTGAAGCCACGTTTGGAGAGGCTGATAGTCGTCAGGCGGAGCAAGCGTCATGTACAGGTCTACAAAGGCAAGCGCGATGCGCGAAGAATCAAGCGATCACATGGGCAAGCGATATATCACCAAAGCCATCGAGGACTCCATCAGGAGACCCATGCGCGTTCGCGGAGCAAGCGGTAAAGCACCGGCGCGATGCGGTCGTGCAGTGTGCGATTGGCGTAACCGATCCATGCCACATCCGCTTGGACATCCAACGGCGGATCGAGCGGATCGCCCGTCGGGGTCGTCAAAACAACACCTGCTTCCTGGGCGATCAACGCACCCGCGAGGTCGTAAGGGTGACAGCACAGCGGGCGTTGTCCGGGGCTGACTTCCGGAGCGGTGAGGGGGCGGAGGTCTGCGATCAAGCGATCTTTGCCGGTGAGTAATTCGACGAGTTGTCCGCCGGTCGAGGCATATTGATCTTCGAAGCACATGGCTTTTCCGGGCTGGAGCGGGCCGACGACTTCGGTGATCAATTCGTCGTAAAGCGCCCCGGCTGCAGCGTGCCCGCCGGGGAAGAATCGGCTGACCGTCGCGAAGCCCTGCTCGAGCGTGTCAGAGGGCGAGGGCATGAAGGTGAGCGGGTTCACCTCGCCGGTGAGGCGGTTGAATCGGCGGGCGGTCACGCCTTGGCCTAGGTGGGCGTAAAACTCGTCTGCCAGATGTTGCTTGACCAGGGGCAGTTCGGTCATCGCGGCGAATCGGCAGTGGGATAAGCGGGTGTCGTCGCCGTGCTCCTCGGCGACGCCGGTGAGGATCCATGCAGGGCGCTTTTGATA
Source organism: uncultured Phycisphaeraceae bacterium (assembly GCA_963799465.1). Classification (GTDB taxonomy): domain Bacteria; phylum Planctomycetota; class Phycisphaerae; order Phycisphaerales; family Phycisphaeraceae; genus JBCCOW01. Next base: position 738,822 of record CAWCXG010000001.1, read on the forward strand.
CATGATGCCCCGGGTGCCGTCGATGGGATCGATGATGACGCGGACCTTGGCGTCGCTTGCCGCGGCGCCCTGGGGCAGGACCATGCCCCCGCCTTCCAAGCCCTCCGCCACCAGCACCACCGGGCCGATCTGCTCGGCGAGCGCAGCGATGTGCTCAATCACCACGTCTTCGCTGACTTTATCGATGGCAAAAATGGTGTCACCCACATCATCGCTGGCGACCGCTGACAACGACGCGGTGGTCGAGTCTTCGCATGCTTGCGTCACACGTTGTCGCACATCGGCATGCAACGCCAGAATCGCCGTTTCAATCAAAGACCAGTCGGAATCAGGCATCGCTGTCACTCTCACTTGAAATGATGGGTCGTCGCTCAGGACGTCCGTGTCGAGGCATCGTGTAAAGGCTCATCGCCGTAGTGCGCTTGCAGCGCGTCGAGCCGGGCGTGTAGCTCAGCCTGAACCTGGGCGTAGGCAGGGTCACCGTAAACATTATGAAGTTCGTTGGGGTCGGCCACGAGATCAAACAATTCCCAGTAAGGCTCGATGTCCAGCTTCGCCCGCCCGCCATTCATGGAATGATCGGGTGTGTTGAAGTAGATAAGTTTGTGGGTGTGATTGCGGACGCCGTAGTGGGCGCAGACGTTATGCCCGCCGTGGTTCCAGTAGCGGTAGTAGAAGTCCTGTTGCCAGTCCTCGGGGGCATGCCCCTGTAAGGCTTCGCGAGCGGTGACGCCTTGCATCGCTTCGGGAATCTCCACGCCTGCGTAGTCCAGCAGCGTGGGGGCAAAGTCCAGATTGGTCACCATCTCCTCGCGTACCTGCCCGGCTGGAAGCTTGTCGGGATAGCGTATGAGGAACGGCATTCTTAGCGAATGGTCATAGATAAACCGCTTGTCGTACCAGCCGTGGTCACCGAGGAAAAAGCCTTGATCGCTGGTGTAGATCACGATCGTGTTGTCTGCCTGCCCGGTCTTGTCCAGCTCATCGAGCAGCGCCCCAATGGAGGCGTCCACGCTCGCCACGCACCGCAGGTAGTCCTTCATGTAACGCTGGTAGTACCAGTTTTTTTCTTCTGCAGGCGTGAGGTTGTCAGGCGGCAGGCCTTTGACGTCTTCTTCTTTGAGGTCGCGGGAGACGCGCATCTGAGCCTGCTCGGCGGCGGGCCGGGTGGCGTAGTCGTCGTCAAACGTCTGAGGCTGCGGAATCTCAACGTCTTCGTAAAGATGCTTGTACCGCTCGCCCGGCTGCCAGGGACGATGGGGCGCTTTGTGATGCACGCAAAGGAAGAACGGCTTGTCCTGCTCGCGGGTGTGACGCAGCCAGTCCAGCGACATGTCCGTAATCACATCGCTGCAATAGCCTTCCACAGTAATCTTGCCATCGGGCGTAAAAAACGACGGATCGTGGTACTCGCCCTGCCCGGGTAGCGTGGCCCACTGGTCGAAGCCTGCAGGGTCCGCGGGCACCGCATTCGGGCCGCCGGCATCGTCTTCCCAGATGTTGGGCGTGGTGCCCGCGCCTAAATGCCACTTACCGAATAACGCGGTGTGATACCCCGCCGACTTAAGCAGCTTTTGCAACTGGATGGGACGACGGTTGTCCAAGGCCTGCCACTCGCGCACGCCGGTGACATGCCCGTGCTGTCCGGTGAGGATGGTGGCCCGGCTGGGCGTGCAGATGGAGTTCGTGCAGTAGCAGTTGGTCAGCCGAACGCCTTGCTCGGCGAGGCGGTCCATGTGAGGTGTGTGGTTGATCTTGCTGCCGTAGGCGCTGATGGCGTGGGCTGCGTGATCGTCCGAGAGGATGAACAGAATGTTGGGTGGGGTGTCGGGCATGCGGTCAGGTCTCGCAAAGGCTTAGGACGATGATGCGGTGAGGTAGTGCGTATTGCCGGACACCGCCAGAAGCTCTTCGGCTTTGTCTTCGGGCCAGGTGTCGCTGAGGAAGCTCCCGCCGCCGATCTCGGGGCCGGCGAGGAACTTGAGCAGGTCCGGCTGACGCAGCGGCGGATGCAATTCAATATGGAAGTGGAACCCCGCGTGGTCCTTCCCATCCGTCGGAGCCTGATGCAAGGCCATGACGTAGGGCATCGGCCGCTGCCACAGATTGTCATAGCGGATGAGCACCTCGCGAAGCGTTGCGGCAAAGTCCCGCCGTTCGTCGACCGTCAAGTCGGCCAAACTTCCCACGCACCGCTGCGGGGCGACGTAAGCCTCATAGGCATACCGGGCGCAGTCGGGCATGAATCCCAAAGAAGATTTCCCCGACGCCAGTACACGGCGACCGTCCGCCAACTCAGCGTTCATCATGTCGCCGAGCAAAGATCGGCCTGTCTCTTGAAAATGCTCGTTGGTGAATACAGCTTCGTTCTCGATGGTCTTAAACACGTAGTTCGTGGCGTAAACCTGACAGTGTGGGTGCGGATTGGAAACGCCCACCGCCTGCCCGCGGTTTTCAAACACCAGCACGTGATTCACCTCAGGCCGGGCCCCGAGCTCGCGGTACTGCTCCTGCCACACTTCAAGCAACGCATCGACACCCTCGACATTGAGCTGCGCCAGGCTCAGATCATGCCGAGGCGAATAGCAACCCACCCTGGCGATGCCTTCGGCTCGGACGCGACGGTAAGGCCCGCGCGCGGGTGAAAAGTCCTGCGGCACGGCCGGGGCATTCGGGCCAACGCACGGATGATCGTTGTCGAAAAAAAACACCTCGGAATAGTCCGGGTTGCGGTGACCGCCCACCCGCTCGTTGCCCGGACACAAATAGCACCCCGGGTCGTAAGCCACCGGCGTCGGGGGCGGCGTGGACTGCCGATCGCCCGACCAAGGCCGACCCTGCCGGTGTGCTGCGACCACCACCCACTCCCGTCGCAAAGGGTGCCAGCGTTGTTCCCATTTCAAAGGTGGGGTTGCCATAGACCACGCAACCTATCACATGCGGACCGCCTTGCCCGACGTGTGGAGCACTCGCCCGGGCCTTGGCTTGAGCTCCGGCGTCAAGCTGTAGCGGTTGCGCCGTTTGAACAACGCTCAGGACGTGCTGGAGCGCATAAATCCAGCGCCGCGGGTGGCAAGCTGCGCGGTTGAATCGTTCCGTAACGGTTGTCCGGCGCTTGTACGCAGGTAAGCCGGGCAAGACGAGTCAAGTGGGTCAAGACCGGGTGTCAGCCCGTCGATCCAGACTTCGGACAGCGTCGGCTCGACTCCGTTGGAACGTGTCACCTTGACACGGCGGACCGAGCCAAACCCGCGGGTGGTGTCACCTGCCGAGCCATGTGGCCCGGTCACCAACCCGACGAACATCCGGCGTACGTACGCCATTAGAGGAGAGAAGTTATGTCGCATCGTCGTGCAGTGGCCAAGGGCTTTACCCTGGTCGAAATTCTTATCGTGGTCGTGATTCTCGGCATCCTTGCCGCCATCGTGATCCCCCAGTTCAGTTCTGCTTCGGAATCGGCTCAGGCCAACTCCACCTTGTCGCAGCTCCAGACCATTCGCAGCCAGGTCGAGCTCTACAAGAACCAGCACAACGGACAGTACCCCACCGATGACGGCGCGTTTGACGGCACGTGGGACTGGACCCTCATGACCGGCAAGACCGATCAGGACGGTACCGCCAACACCTCCGGCAAATACGGCCCCTACCTGCAGTCCGCTCCGGTCAACCCCATCAATAACAGCCAGTCGGCGATGGGCACTGCCGCCAGCGCAACCGTGGGGTGGGTCATCAACTCCGTGGGCAAAGTGACCGCATCGGTTCCCGACACCTTCTCGGGTGAAGCGGACATCCCCGCTTCGGACAAAACCGTCTTCACGCCGTAATTCGGCCTGATTCAGCAAATCAAGGCAGCCGAGGCCCAACCGCCTCGGCTGCTTTTCTGACCACAGCCAAACGTTCCGATAACCCGCAAACAAGCTCGAATCCGCCTTAAACGCATCGGAACTCCCAAGTTTAAGCCCCCATGGACCGATGACCAAGGTGCCAGACGTTACGACCCGCACGAAAGGAACTGCCCCTATGACCGACCACCACCTGACTTTCCGTGTGATGACCGCCGCCCTGATCCTGATGGGTGGGCTTAACGTGATGCTCTATCTCAACAACGCTAAGCCGCAGGAAGCGGTCGCCAACCCGGCTGTGTCCACCAGCGCTGCCGCCCAACGCAAAGCCATTCAGGTCGAAATTGCAGGCCTTCGCACGGATGTCGCAGGCCTGAAAACCGCCCTCACCGATGGCAGCGCCCGGGTCACAGTGGTCGGCGACGCGGATAACGACTAACGCGCGGCGTCACGAACGACCTGCCGCTCGCCCGCCACCCCCCCTGAATCCCACGATGTACCCCGCCCCCTATTCATCCCGACGCGGCTACACCCTTATTGAGGTGCTGGTCGTCGTCACCGTCTTAGGTATTGCCACTGCGGTGGTTGCCCCCAGCATGCTCCAGGCAGGCACGCTGGGGGTGCAAGCCGCAGCACGCATCGTGGTTTCCGACATTTTGTATGCCCAGAACGAAGCGGTCATTCAACACAAGACCCGCCGGGTCGTTTTTGAACCCGCGCTCGACCGGTACCGCGTCACCGATGGCAACGGCACCACGCTCAACTCGCCACTCCAGGGCGCAGGCGATGGCAACTATCAAATCAGTTTCGCTGACGATCCCCGCTTCCAGGGCGTGGCCATTGTCTCTGCGGATTTCAACGGATCGCCAACGCTCGAATTCGATGACCTCGGCACGCCCGCTTCAGGCGGAACCGTGGTGCTCGAGTTCGACGGCGAACGTTACACCGTCACCGTCGGCGCGTTTACAGGCGCGTCACGGTTGCTGTTCAGGAAGATTGATACCAGACCAAGAAAGGGACTTTTCGAGGTGTTCGGCAAATCATGGAGGCAAACCCGCTGCCCGATCGGCATCGATCTGGGGAGTCAAAGTGTCAAGCTGCTCCAGCTCGACACCACAGGTGGTCTACGCGCCATCGCCGCCGCCTCCCAACAACTCGACGCAGGCCTCAGGTGCGATGCTCCCGACTATTACCAGGCCGTGGAGATCGCGGTCAAAGAGGCCCTTGCCCAGGCCCCGTTTCAGGGTCGAACCTGCGTGAGCGTACTGCCCAAAGCGGTGGTGCAATGCAAGAATCTTCGGCTGCCGCAGATGCCCGACGAAGAACTGCCCACCGCCGTTCAGTGGGAAGCCCGCGACCGACTGCGGTTCAGCGACAACGAAATGACGGTGCAGTACTTCGATGCGGGTGAAGTCCGGCAGGGAGCCGATATCCGCCGCGAAGCGATCGTGCTCGCCGCTGCGACCGTGCAGGTCGAACGGCACCTCGCCATGCTCACCGCCGCTGGCCTCGAGCCGTTGGCCATTGACGCCACCCCCGCCGCCATCGGCCGACTGTTCAATGCCCGTGAGTCGCTCGATCCCGACGGGCCGCCCCGCCGCCGCGCAAGCGACCCCGCCGAAGCGCAGCTCACGCTGGAGATCGGCCGAGGTGACTCCACTGTCCTCATCGCCGAAGGTCCAGAGATCCGCTTTTACAAGCCGATCCCCTTAGGCATAACGTCGTTTGAACGTGCGATCAGTGACGCGTTGAATGTCGAACGCGACCAGGCCGCAGAGCTCCTCGCCCTGGCGTTGAATCATGAATTACCTTTGGACGATCCTGAGCACACATCCACCACCGAGCCTGCCGGAGCCGTCCAGATCAACGCCGCCCGCAAAGCGGTGGAACCGGTCGTGGCCGACCTGGGTCGCGAGTTAAGCCTGTGCTTGCGTTACTTCTCGGTGACTTTTCGCGGCAGTCGGCCTACCAAAGCACACTTGCTTGGCATACAGGTGAGCGACTTACTCGCCTCCATGCTCTCGCCTCATGCGGGCCTCGAAGTCAAAGCCTCCGACCCCTTGCTGGGGATCGACATGACCGAGGTCCGCTCGGCATTGCCCCGCAAGATGCACTCGGTGTGGGCGGTTGCCGCAGGGCTCTCGCTGCGGGGCCAGAAACTGCCCGTGACGTCCCCTCAAAAAGGCGACGCCACGAACCAGCGCCGCACGGCTGACGACACCTCACGGGAGGCCGCCGCGTGAATGACATCGACTTCCTGCCTCAGTCTTACCGGGACCAGCGCGAGCTCAAACGCCGCCGCGTCCGCCGATACACCACCACAGCCCTGGTCGGCGTCCTCATCGCTTCGTGGTGGCTGCCCCTACGCAGTGAAGTCGACGCGGTGCAGCAGCACACCGACCTGCTCGAGCAGGAGTTCAAAGCCGTCCAGATGGTGCGCTTCCAGCATCAGCAGCTACAAGACCAGCACAATGATTTAATGCACCAGGTCAAATTGCGAAGCCAGATGATCGATCCCGTAGAGGTCTCCGGCGTGCTCGCGTTGCTTACCGAGCTTGCGCCTCCAGAAGTCAAGTTCGACAACGTGAACCTGAAGTTCAGCCGGCCACAACCCGAGCTCGCGGAAACCGATTCAAAGAAATCACGACGCAAAAAGAAAAAGGATTCACCCGCAGAGCCTTACGAACTCACGCTTGAGATCGACGGCTTCGCACCCAGCGATACGGCCGTCGTCAACATGGTCAGCCGAATCGACGAACACCCCTTGTTCAGCTCCATCAAAGTGCCCACCAATCGGGATGTGAACCTGCAAGGCCTCGCAGCACGTCAGTTCCGACTCCTGCTCGTCGTCGATTTACGTCGGCAAATCGACACCCAACCGCACGCACAGGGGGTGGCCTATGTCAATCCCTGAATCGCTCAAAACCCCCTTGATGGTCGGCACCGTCGCCCTGGGCCTTGCCGCCGCACTGCACCTGCCCACGCTGCGGAACTACCTGACCTTGCGCGATCGCACGCAGGTTCTTGAGCAAGAGCTCAGCCAGCCCGCCGTGCAGCTTGAACCGGTCCAGAACCGTGTCGACGCGTTGCATCAGGAGATTGCGAACTTCGCCCGTAACCCTGCTCGGGCGGCCTCGCCTCAGGACGTGCTTTCAGCCGTGGCGGACACCGCCGTCCGCGCCGGCGTGGATACCTACGACACCCGCCTCAGCGAGCCCGTCCACTACAAGGAATTCAGCGTCCTGCCCGTCAAGGTCACCCTCACCGCTGACTTTAAAGCTGCCTACGACGTGCTCGCCGCGATCGAAGCGGACACCCGACTCATGCGGGTCGATCAGATGAGTTTGCACAGCACCGCTCGAGGCGGCAGCTCGAACAAAGTCACGCTCAGCCTCGACCTCTCTGCGTTCTTCATTCCAGCCGACGGGGAGCAACCCTGATGCCCCCGCAACTCGAATCTTTCCTCAAGCAACTCACCGCAGACAAGAAGAAATTCGGTCTCATGTGCATGCTCGTCGCCGTGGGGCTCTTGCTCTGGGGCCGGCTGATGCTGCTCGACCGCGTGCCCAAGACCGCCGTGGCTGACCCGGATACCGCCACAGAACGCGCGTCCCCGCCGGCACAACCCGTAGAACCTTCCGTGGTTTACATCGGGAGATTGCCCGACCAGCCCACCCGGGACATCTTCGCGCTTCCCCGTGATCGTTACAAACCCATCGCGCCGACCGATAACCCTGTGAATCCAGGCAAGTCGGAGGTGATTCGCGTCGATGAAACCCCTGCGGAGCTTCAAGAGATCCGTGCCGAAGCCCGAAGGCTTCGCCTGAGAGCGATTATTTACGGGATTCGCCCTCGGGTCGTGTTGAACGAACAAATGTTCAAGTCCGGTGACTACGTCCAAGGTTTCAAAGTCCTCGCCATCGAAAAGAATGCCGCCGTCATTGCCAAGGCGGGCTACCTCTTCCGCTTGCGAGTCACCGCCGAACCCTGATTGATTTTTTCTCACCTCGAGAGGCCAAGGAGTGTTCCTGCCCATGCGTGCCCTACACCAACGAATGCTGACCTGGGTTGCAGCGGGCGTCCTCGCCCCCTGCGGCCTGACCCCCCTGACTTCATCGGCCTACGCCCAGGAGGCCGGGCCCGAGCCCACCGACCTGTTCGCGGCCGACGATGTCACCGCGCCCTCCAAGGAAAAGATCGAGGTCGGCGCCATGGGTCAGATCTCCGTCGAAGCCGCCGATGTGGACATTCAAACCGTCCTCCGCGGATTGGCCATGCAGGCCGGTCGCAACATCATCATCAGCCGGCAAGTCACCGGCGACGTCACCTTCACCATTCGTGACGCCGACTTCTACAAGGCCCTCGACGCAATCCTGATGTCCAACGGCTTCCGCTACGTCGAGAAAGGCGCGTTCATCCACGTGATGACCCAGGCCGAGTACGACGCCGCCGAGGAAGCCAGCCGCGAAATGGAATCGCGCATCATCCGCCTCAACTACCTCACCGCCAAAGACGCTGCCACGTTCCTGCAGCCCATGCTGTCGGAAAAAGGCAAGATCGTCGCCTCGGGCGAACCCTCCAAGGGCGTTGCGGTGTCAGGCGATGACGCCGGCGACAACAGCTACGCCGGGGCCGGCACGCTCATCATTCATGACTACGCCGAGAACCTCGAGCGAATCGAAACCACCCTGCAGGACCTCGATGTCCAACCCCGCATGGTCCTGGTGGAAGCCACCATCCTGCAGGCGGACCTCACCGAGGAAAACGCCCTGGGCGTGGACTTCGCGATCTTTGCGGACATCGACGGCCTATCGCTGACCAACCCCCTGAACATCGTCGAAGACCTCATCGACGGCCAGGCCACCAACAACAACTCCGGTGCAGTGACTTCATCGGTTGGCAACGTCAAGACCGGGTCAGGCGGCTTCAAGGTCGGCGTCGTCGGTCAGGACGCAGCCGTGTTCCTCCGGGCACTCAACTCGATTACCAACGCCATCGTCGTGTCCAGCCCAAAGCTCACGGTGCTCAACCGTCAGCGTGCTGACATCCTCGTCGGTCAGCAGCTCGGCTACCTGTCCACCACCGCGACCGACACGTCAACCACTCAGACCGTTGAATTCCTCGACGTGGGTACACAACTCACCGTCAGGCCTTTCGTGTCCGACGACGGGTTCATCCGTCTCGAACTCAAGCCCAGCGTCTCCGACGGAGCCACCCGTGAAGTCGAAGGCTTCGTGATCCCCGACACCACCATCGCGGAGATGACCACCAACATCATCCTCAAGTCCGGCCAAAGTGTCGTGCTCGGCGGCCTGTTCAAAGAAGACACCACCATCACCAAAAACCAGGTCCCGGGCCTGGGCGACATCCCCATCCTGGGCACCGCCTTCCGCGGTCAGGATGACGCCGTGCGTCGCAGCGAAGTGATCTTCCTGGTCAAAGCCACCGTGATCGAAAACGCCCAGCTCGCGGCCATCGGCGACGAGACGCGTCAGAACATCTACGCCGTGCAGGACAGTGTTCAGTCCAAGCTCCTGCCCTGGTCACGTGAAAAGCTCGCCGCCGCGCATCTTCGCTCGGCCATGCAGCAGCTCGCGCAGTCCCAGGCTGCCGACGACGAACAGACCGCTGCCCGCCTCAAAGCCAAGGCCATGTGGTCCGCCGACTCCGCGCTGCACCTCGACCCCCTGTCCGCCAAGGCCATGCAGGTCAAGCAGAGCATCACCGGCGAGCAAATGCTCTTCCCCGAACGCGGCGTCCTCAACAACGTCGTGGATGATGTCCTGGATGCTCAGATGGCGTCCATGGGACTGACCCCCTACGACCCTGCTGAAACTGCTGCCGCCGAAGCAAAGGCCATCGCCGAAGCCCAGGCGGCTGCCAAGGACGACTCGGAAACCCACGTCCCTGCCGACGACACTGTCGCCGAGTCCCCTGCAGGCGTGCAGGCTGAGCTTGAAGCCAACGCCGACGACGCGATGGACGCACAGATCGAAGAGATCGAAGAGATCGAGCTGACCGACGTCACACGCATCGAGCCGGTGACCGACATCGCCGCCGATACGCAGGACGACTTCTTCACCGAAGCGCCTGCCACACAGCCTGAGTTCCTGACGCAAGTCGCCCAGCCTGTCGAGCCCACCGAGCTGACCGTCGCGGTCGATCCCATGGAAATGCTCGAACTCGAAACGCAGGACAGCCCGCTCGTGGTCACTCCCGCCACGCAGCCCAAAGGCCTGGCACAACGTGACCTCAAGGACGCCAACGACACGCTCGACCTGCTCGAGATCGTGCGGGTCACCGCCAAGGCGACCGGCGACATTGCGGCCTCCGCTCAGCAGACGCTCAAGGATGCCCCCGAGGCGCCCGTCGACGTCGAACTGACCGAGGTCGAAACCAAGTAAGCATCCACACCCCTTCAACCCCAAAGCCCAAGGACCTCCATCCCTGGGCTTTTTTCATGCGCGGTCTTCCGAGATCAGCTCAATGCTCGCAGCTTCCCTGTGCGTAGGGTCTTGTTGGGTCGTTGAGGGAGGTTGAGGTGGAAGTCTACGCAGGGGCAGTGACTGGGTTTGACGCGCGGATCGGGACCCATTGAGAGTCAGTCGTGGTGGACTTGGGGGAGAAAAATTGTAGGGTGCTTGATCTGTCATGATTCCGAAACAGGCCTGGTGACATGATGCTATTGAACTCATCTTCGGTGTCGCATCCGTTCGTGTCCTTTTCGGCCAATTCCACCAAACTTTTTTTCGTTAGGACCACGGGTGTCTTCAGCTGACAACAGCCGGCCGAGCTATTTTCGATCCGAGTGGATCATTCCCACTGACGAGCGACTCCGAGTCGATGTTTGCGTGTACGGGGCTACCGCTTCGGGGGTGATCGCGGCGGTGACCCTGGCCAAACGAGGCCACACCGTTGCGCTGCTGCAGCCCGGCAGATTCCTTGGTGGCATGACCACCGGCGGGCTGGGCTGGACGGATTCGGGTCGCAAGTCGGCGGTTGGCGGTGCGTCTCGACAGTTTTATGGCGATCTTGGAAAGCAGTACGGCAAGGCCGAGGAATGGCAGTTCGAGCCCCGTGTGGCGACTGGCATCCTGCAGGGTTATCTCGCAGACGCCGATATCACGCCTCGGCTGTGTCAATATCTCGAAAAGACGGAAACTGACGGCAATCGTATTCATGCCATCACCCTGCTCGGTGGGCTGCGGGTCGAGGCCAGCATTTTCATCGATGCGACTTACGAGGGTGACTTGCTCGCCCAGGCGAACGTGACTTACACCACCGGCCGTGAGGCTAACGCGACCTACGGCGAAACACTCAACGGGATCCAGGTCCGATGCCAGACCAGTGATCCGTTCGGTGACCATCATCAGTTCGACAGTCCGGTCGATCCCTACCGTGTCGAGGGCGATCCAGCCAGTGGCTTGCTCCCCGGGATCATCGACCGTGATCTGAGCGAGCATCAAGGCGAGGGTGACGATCGCATTCAGGCGTACAACTTTCGGGTCTGTATGACCGATGACCCGAGCCTGCGGGTGGACTGGCCCAAGCCAGAAGGTTACGACCCTGCGGACTACATCCTGCTCGACCGCTGGCTGGCGTCGGAAAAGAGCGCATTCAACGAACAACTGATGGATGAGTCGTCTTACCACACGCCGATCCGCAAGTTTGACGTTCTGCCCAACCGTACACCAAGCGGTTACCGCAAGACCGACACCAACAATCATGGCGCCGTGTCCAGCGACTTCATCGGCGGCAGCCAGAACTGGCCCGAGGCCGACTACGAAACACGCGAGCGCATCTTTCAGGACCATCTGCGATGGCAGCAGGGCTTGTACTGGCACACCGCCAACAGCCCGACGGTGCCCACGCGGTATCGCGAGGCCTACCGACAATGGGGGCTGGCCAGCGATGAGTTCACCGAGTCCGCTCACTGGCCGCACCAGTTATATGTGCGTGAAGCGAGGCGGATGGTGTCGGATCATGTGGTCACCGAGCACGACTGTCTGGGCCGACGCCGAGCTGAGGATTCGGTGGGACTCGCCAGCTACACGATGGACTCCCACCACACTCAGCGGTTTATTAAAACGATCAATGGGAGGCCGTGGGTGCTCAACGAGGGCAACGTCGAGGTTGGGCCTTCGGCACCGTTTGCGATCAGCTACCGCTGCGTGGTGCCCAAACGCGGCGAGTGCGAGAACCTGCTGGTCCCCGTGTGCCTGTCGGTTTCGCACATTGCCTACGGCTCGGCCCGCATGGAGCCGGTCTTCATGCTGCTCGGCGAAAGCGTTGGCATTGCTGCCTCGCTTTGTCTTGACCAGGCGTGTGCGGTGCAGGACCTGAATTATGCCGCGCTTCGCCCAGAGCTTGAGGCTGCCGGGCAGGTGCTCGTGCCTTCTTCCAATGACGCTTGACCTTTAAGCGGATGCGACAGTGTGAAAAGTCGCCGCCTGCTGGCGCGGTGTTCAGTCTTCGGCTGAACTGGAGCCCTGGTGAGACATTACGTGTCACTCCTCGGGCGTCACCATCAACAAAGGCAACATGGCGGCGTGGTTGTTTCGCCAGTAAATGTCTTTGCTGTAGTCGAGGCTTGGTCCGTCGATGATCTGAGCAATGGTTTTGAAGTTGCGACGATTCCAGGTAGTTTCGCCGATCGTTGCAGTGAGGTGCGAGTCGGGGTCGACGACGAACATGGGGGTGGTCTTGGGCTTGCCCTGGGCGTAGATGAAGCCGCCGAGGATTTCAGTGCTGCCGCCTTCGGTGGTTTCGAACACAGTGCCGGCCTGCTCGGTTTTGAGGCCCAGGCACCAGAACTGGCCGCCGCGGTTGGCGGTTTTGAGTCCGTCGTTTTCGACGTTGAGTTGGCGGGCCCAGACGTTGTTGCCGTGGAAATACCAGGCGTGTCCCACGACGTCTTCGAGGAAGACGTCACCTTTGCCGGTGATCTTGAAGTCACCGTTACCGCGGGTCACGCCACTGAACACGAGCGTGCGGTCGGAGGGGTTCTCGATCGACAGGCCTTGGTAGAGCAGGTCCATCCGGTCGATGCTGACGGTGTCCGGTTCACCATCGAGGAGGCGCAACGTGCCCTTACCACGGAGCCGGCCTTCGAGTGCGGTGACGCGTTCGACGTTGCGGCGGATGAGCACGGTGCCGTCGATCTTCCATCCGTGATCCTTGCGGGTTGCTTGTGGGAAATAGAGCACGCGTGCTCCGCTGTCGATGGCCTTCTGCACAGCCTCGGTGTCGTCGTCGGTGTCGTCAGGGCTGCCCCCGAACTGGTGCGGCCCGGCCCAGGTGTCGAGTGGCGGCTGGGCGAGACCCGGTGTCTCTTTGACCTCAAGTCTCAGCGTCTTCGCGGCATCGGCCTCGACACGACCGGCCACGGTGTACGGCTGATGGCTGACAAACAGCGCGATTTCTCCGGCCGCAACGCCCTGTCGGGTTCCCTGCTCGGTGGTGTTCTCGATGCCTTGGCGGTACCCCTCAATGGTTGTATCACGAACGAGCATGGCCCCCTGGTTGAGGATGGCCGGGCCGGAAGACGCTGTAGAACGCGTGCTGCTGATGCTGCTGTCGAGGACGGTGGCAAGGCTGTTGAGGGTGAGGTTTTCGAGGGCCGGGCCGGTCCCCCGGGCGTCGAGATGGCGGATGGAGATGACCTGGCCGTGGTTGCGGATGCCAACCTCACGTTGATTGCGAAGCGTAAGACCTTCGAACGTGACGGAGTTGACGACGCCGCTGAGCCGGACGCCGAGGTCGAAGCCGTGAATCTCGACGTCTTTAATGAGACAAGGCCCCTGCTCATCGGTGTAGCCGAGGTCGAGGCCGATGACCCCGCGACCGGCCGCGTCACCGGAGCGGATGAGCAGGTGTCGGACCGAGCCCTGGTTGTTGGCGATGTATTGCAGGCCGATGGCCCCGGGGTTGGCCCGGCCGGTGTCGAGGGTCAGGGTCCACACGCCGTTGCGGAAGCGCTGGGCGGGCTTCACACCGGTCCAGATCATTGCTTTCGGATGTTCTGGGTCGGTGAATCCGTTCGTTTTCGAGCGAAGTTGTAACACGGTGCCGTCGCGGCTCTGGCCTTGAAGGATAAGACGCTTTTGTCCCATACCCCCGCGGTGACCATCAGGCCAGCGAAGGGTGTCGCTGATCACGTACACGCCATCGGGGAGGTAGATAACCCGATTGCCGTTGGCGTGGTCGTCGAGGGCTTGTTGGATGGCGGAGGTGTCGTCCGTCGCGTCGTCGGGGGTCGCGTTGTACGGCGGTTGCGTCACGTCAACCACGCCGGCGTCGGAGGGGAAGCGGAAGGTGCGCGTATCGGCAACGTCGGCACGGGCTTGCGTTCCCATCCATATCACCAGCATCAGAGCGATGGCGCATCCAACCGCCTGTTGAGCGGTTTTACGAACCGATGCACCTGGTCGAACGTTTGACTCGGGCTGATGCTCAGAGGCGTACAGGCGGCAGGTAGAATTCATATGTAAACGTTAACACAAATGGGCGTGAAAGAGCAAGCCGTTGCTAATCTCTAATGTAGACTCGCCTATGACCAAAATCACACCTTCAGTGCCGATCCGCCGCTCTTCGCATTCGCGTTGCGAGCTGGCCCCTGATGGCCGGCAGCTCGTTGTGACGCCACGGGCGGAGGCTGATGTGGATTGTGCGGACTCGTTTCTCACGATCAACGCGGCGGCCCAGGTCGCGATGCCGGGCGATGTGGTGGTGATCCGCCCCGGGATCTACCGCGAGCGTATAAGCCCGCCGAGGGGCGGCGATACCGATCGGCCGATACGCTACGTCGCGCCCGAGGGCGGAGTGAGCGTTCGAGGCTCGATCGTCTTCACACCTCACTGGGAACGCAACGATCGTGGGCTGTGGCGAGCCGAAGTCGATGCCGATTTGTTCCCCGGCAAGCACCTGCTCAGGACCCCCCTGCTTCGCATGCCCGGCCTGACCTGCGGGCAACTCTTTGTCCACGGCCAGCCCATGACAGAGTTGATCGATGAAGCTGCCGCGGTTCACACCCCCGGCACGTTTGCCGTCACCGACAACGGGAATCGTGTGGCATTGCACCTGCCTCGGGGCATCGACCACCCCGACGAAGCTTCAATCGAGCTCACCGTTCTTGATCGCCTCTTTGCGCCTGTGGTGCGAGGTTTGGGCCACATTGACCTCGACGGCATCACCTTCGAGCACTGCGGCAACCAGTTCCCAAGCGGCTTCTGGAAAGGTCCCGGCGAGGGGGGGCATCCCCAGGCCGGGGCGGTTGGCTGCCGGGGCGGACATCACTGGCGGATCGAGCGATGCACGATTCGCCATGCGAAAACGATCGGTCTCGATTGTGGCGACGAGGGCGGGTGGGACGTCGAGACCGGCGAATCCATCGTGCACGACCCAACCAATAAAGGTATCGGCGGCCACCAGATCCTGCACAATGACATCTCCGACAACGGGGCCTGCGGCATCGCGGCGGCGACGGGTTTCAACACGCACATCGTGGGCAATCGCGTCGAACGCAACAACGCTCTGGGCTGCCGGGCTCCCGAGACGGCTGGCATCAAAGTTCACTTTTTCACCAACGGGCTGATCGCCGACAATCTGATTCGCGACAACGACGCGTCGGGCATCTGGCTCGACAACCAGTGGTACGGCACCACGGTCACCCGCAACGTCTGCGTGAACAACTATTCGCGGGCCATCTTTGTCGAAATGGGCGAGGGGCCTTGCGAGGTGTCGAACAACATCTGTGCCCTTACACGCTGCGGCGACGGCCTGTACGCCCACGATGCCTCGGGCGTCACCTTCCGCCACAACCTCACCTACGGCAATGCTCATTTTGGCCTCTACGCCCGCTACGTGACCGATCGCGAACTCACTGATGCCCACGGGCAGCGAAAGGTCTCGGCCTGCCGCAACCTCACGATCCAGCACAATGTTTTTGTCGATAATTATCGCGGGGCGGTCTGCTTACCGCCGGAGGACGGCGACCGCGTCAGCGCTTTGGCCTGCGATGAAAACCTCTTTTTCGGTGGTACGCAGTGGCAGTGGCAAGGGTTACCGCCCCACATCTTCTGCTCGGCGCTTGACGATGACCAGGTGGCGCGCGTCGCCGATGACGATACGGACAAAAGCGCCAGAGTCGCCTACCTGACGCCCGACGCCTGGCGAGCGCGTGGATATGACCTCGGCAGTCATCTGGTCAAGATTGGTACCGGAGGCCTCGAGGACGGTGCTGTCGCCAAAGGCTGGTCGGAGATGTCCAGCCGAAGCTTGACGCTGTGGCTGGCGGATGCAGGTCCACTGTTACGGACGTCGGCCGATGGCGAGCATCCATGGGGGCCTTTCGCGCGAGAGCAGTTGGCTGGTGGAGAAGCGGGCTGTCTGCTGCCGCTGTGGCACGCTGACGCGTCCCGCTGAGGGTGATGTGGCAACGGACCACGCGTCACATCGGCAAGCGAGGTGCAAGCACGATCCGATCCAGAACTTCATCGGTCGCGGTAAGGGCGGTGACCATGGCGTGATCAGGCCCTGAATCGATCAGACAAAAGTGATGTTTGGCCATAGCAACGGTGCGGTAAGGGTTTTGCTTCTGGTCGCTGGGTCGTTGGTACAGATGAGCCCCCGCACCGCCCGAAACGATGTGGACCAGGCCGCCGGGCAGGTCGCTGCGTTCATAGCAGTGGTCGTGGCCGCAGAAATAGGCTGACACCTCGTGACGTTGGAGGACCGGGAGGATCGCGTGTCGAGCGGCCCGACACGCCGGCTCGATGAGTTCGCCGGAGTCGTCGGTGCGAAGGTGCGGGCCGGAGGACCAGGCGGGGTAGTGGTTGAAGACCAGCACGTAAGGGGCATCGGCGGACGCGGCGAGTGTTTGAGTCAGCCACGGCAGACTGTCGCCGGCGTCGGTCCAGTCGGCCTCACCGTCGAGACCAATCAGCACTGCGTGGGGGACACGGCGGATCCAGTGCCGCGGGTGGTCCTCGGGCCCTCGCGGAGGCGCGAAGAATCGGTGATAGAACGGTGCATCATGGTCGTGGTTGCCGGGCACGGTGAGCAGCGGAACCTGCGAGAACAGAGGCTGGGCGTCGTGCGTGAATTCGGACCAGTCGGCGTGGCGCAGGCCGTGGTTCGCCAGATCGCCGGTGAAGACCAACAGATGGGGCTGGTGTTGCCGAATGGCCTGAGCGTTGAGTCTCCAGATATCGCGTCGAGGCCCGGCGTCGGCGCAGATCGCCAGTCGCCACGGTCGGCCGGGATCCGGCCACGCCACGACGTCGAGCTCAACGCAGCCGCGGCCGAGTGCAACAGAGGCCTGCACTCCGCGCTGAGCCGCGCCTAACTCGATTTCGTGATCGAGTGCCATTCGGGGGGGGATGGCGACAGCGGAACAAGGCGTGGTATCGATGACGGGACGGGCAATCCCAGTGCCTCGGAAGCGGACTTGCAGCCGCGCCGCGTGATCCAGCGTCATGACCGGCGGAATGCTGAAGGTCACCGCCTCGCTAGAAATCGCCTGCAAACTTCGCGGCAGTCGAATCGGTTGGCGACCGGCCGACGCGGCGAAGTGGCGCAGGCGCTGCGACGCAATGGCATCCGCAATACTCTGGCCATCGAACTCGGCGGTCAACGCGTGGGACGCGCTCGAACCTGAAGCGACCGTGATTCCTTCGATGGTTTCGTTGAACCGAGCGGTCGTTGCATCGGTGACCGGCTGTCCGTCGAGGCGATAGCGATGGGCTTGAGGCCCTTCGAACGTCAGCGACATCGGCTTTGAGTCAGTAGGGCTTTGAAATGAGCAATAGGCGTGGAGCGATGCGTCAGGAAACACGCAAAGCCGCTGCGGGGCATCGATGGTCCGCTCAACGGCAAACGCCCAGCCAGCCTTGCCCGGCCAGACCAGGGCGAGCAACTCATGGCGGCCCGCTTGGATGCGGTAGTCAATCGCGTGAGCGCTTCGCAGCATCGGTCGGCCGTTTCCAGACGCGAGGCTGTTAAAAATCTCCTGACCATCGAGCCACACTTGCGCGTAATAGTCGGCACCGAGGTGCAACTGTCCACCCTGGTCGTGATCGGTGTCGAACTTAAGTCGAGCGGCAGCAGCGCTGGCGCTTTGAGAGCCAACAAAGTGCTCGCAAAAATCGATCACGCCATCAAACGTCACGTGGTGTGCCCTGTCGCTATCGAGATGTCGCACGACCTCGGTGTAATCGCACGCGGCTCGGTCGAGGGGACCGGCGTGGGCAATGATCAATGCTTCCGGCCACGGCGCGACTTCAGGGAGCAGACTCGCCCTGGCAAGGACCGCGTCGGGCGACTCCGCGACGAGTGCCTCGGCATCCGGGGCAAGCCGGAGGGTCCAGGACCACTTTGCCTTGGCGATCAGATTATGGACGCCAGCATTCTCGGGTCCGTCGGCAAGATCGCTCATGCCACACGCAACGCGAGTTTGAGAACGAACATCACGGCAAGGTAGACCGCCAGATAAACCCACAGCCAACCGCTGTCCCAGTTCCAGCCTGCCCATGCAAACGGGCGAAAGAACACGTCGGCGTCGCGCACCCGCTGCTGTCGGTAGACCACTTCGACCGCTGCGATCGGGTGCTCCTCGCCGGGCTCGTGAAGCTGTACGGGACCTTGGCCCCGGTCCGTTTTCAATGGGGGAGCGTAGCCCTGTCCGACGACCACGGGAACCGTCAACGGCTCGGCGTCGGCGGTGCGAAGCGTGACCTCGTAGCGGCCGGGCTGATCGGGAGTGGTCAGCGTCCATGCCAGTCGCTGCGGCGGGATCGGCTGATCGAGGTAAGCCTGCAGTGAAGCAAGCATTTCCTGCCGCGACCGTTCTGCCGCGGCCCGCAACGGCCAGGGGGTCTGCTCCTCAAAGCTCACACCCGTCCGCCAACGTGATCGAAGTCCCTGCAAAGCGCCGCGAATATCGGGCACAGCCTGCTGGACCTTCGTGGTGGTCGAGCGGGACAGGCTTGCTGGCACCTCGATGCGAATCGGATCACCGTGGTCCCCCCACACCTCGGCGTAGATCAGGGCGTCGCTGCCCGGCGGCGGGTTCCATGATGCAGGGTCGATCCGCACCGGCATCCATGCAAAAACCATCACCATCGGCCCGAGCACCAACATCAACGGCACCATCGCCGCCCCGAGCAGACGCATCTGCACTCCCTTGGTTCCCGCCAGAAGTTCGCCCCGGCGGGGGTCGGCCTTGTCCAACTTCATGGCACGCTTGCGAAGCACGGCCGCACGCTTCTTCGCCACCCGCAACCGGGTGTTGTCGGTCAGCCAGCGTTGACCGGCCATGGAGTACACGGCAAGCACCACCGCGACGATGCCGACCGTGCCCGCCGGTCCGACCCACCGCACGACCGGAAGAAGCACCCCGTCGATGACCGCCAGCGTCGGATGCCAAAGCCACGCCTGGGGCAGGAAAAAAGCGAGCAACAGGAAAGCGGTCCATGCGATCGCGAAGATGTTGCGTAGCTTCGCGGCTTTGCGTTCGACCGAGCCGGGACGCGGCGGCAGGTCGGCCGGGGTGAGGGCAGGTTCGACGTCGCCGGTATTGCTGTCGTCTTCGGCTTCGTGATTCAGACGGACAATCACGCCCCGCGTGGCATCGACCTCTATGTGTTCGCCCTCTACGAGCCGACGCATCGCCTGCTCCACCACGACTGCGGGCTTGCCCATCTCTCGCGCCACGACCGCCCCATGCGAAAGCGTGCCCCCCCGCTCCATCACCACCGCCGCGGCCTGAGCGAACAGCGGCGTCCAGCTCGGGTCGGTGCTCGGGCACACCAGCACGTCGCCGATCTGCAGATCGACCATGTCGTCAGCACGCTCGACAAGGCGAACCCGCCCCTCAGCTTTTCCCGGAGCAATGGTAAAGGCTGAGATCGAGCGACCGTCGGGTTCAATCGCTTTGGGTTCGAAGAGCTCAGCGGCATCGCCGATCACCCGCGGCAGTTCGAGCCCCGCCTGGGCGACACGCTCGCGTTTGCGTTGGTGAATCAGCGCCAGCGGAACGAGTCCGACACGTAGGCCTTCGAGCATTTCGTCTTCGGACAGAAGGAACACCTCGTCGTCGATCTGCAGCCGACGACCGATCTCCCTTGCCGTGGTTCTCAACAAGGCGTAGCCGCGGATCAGCTCGTGCTTGGCGTCTTCACGAAGCGGCAGATACCGTCGGACCCGGTCAAGCAGCGCTTCGAATTCGCCGACGCGTTTAACGGGCAATCGCTTGTTGATCTCGGCCTGAGCCTCTCGGCTTCGCACGACATTCGCCCGGTGGGCCTCGAGTGGATCGGCCCGCTCGGCGGCTTGCCTGGCGAGGCGTTGAAGGGCGTCCGGTTGTTCGGCGTGCCTCGGCTCGCTGAGTTCTAAATCGGAGCCGGCGCGGTGACCGTACATGGCGAGCCAGTCGTCTAGCAGCATCTCACCGCTGCCGACTTTTCGCAGATCACCGGCCATCCGAAGGGTGACGTTCGGGCTCTCTGGAACGGCCAGCGACGACACGCGTGTCTTGGCCGACTCATCCCATATCCAGTCGGCAAGGAACCCTTCGAGTCGCTGCATGGCTTGTGCGGCCGCAAGGCTCGGCAACAGCGATATCGGAGCGAATTCGTCGAGCGTCACCCGCTTGAGTTCACGCCAACGATTGACGAGCGCCTCGTGGTCGAGTGCGGACAAGTCCACCTCGGCGAGCTTTGCGACGGCCTCACGAAACGCGGGAGCTTGCACGTCGACAAACCGGCGGTCGGCATCCTCCGCTTTCTCGCTTAGCGTCGCCTCGATCGCCTGCAACTTGCGCGTGGTCGCCGCCCGATCACGCAGTGAGCCGTCCGGCACCGTTGGCGGACCCATTGCGGCGTCGGGATCAACAGCAATCTGCTGGGCGTCGTAGCGGAACGGGTAGTCGGCGAAGAACATCTCCGGCCCCCGCGAAAGATCGAGATAGATGCGCCCGCCGATCAGGTCGAGAGCGCCGCGCGTTTCCACGCTGGGAGAGGGCTCGAAACCCAGGTCGCGGTAGAGCCGGCCGTAACCGCCCGAGCCTGACATGAACTCACGCAGCACACTCCAGGTCAGCGGCGTCGGCCGCGGCACGGTCTCGGCGAGGTTGTGCATCACCCACGGGCCACGGTCTTCACGCAAGGCCTGCTCCACCTTGGACCGCACCCGCACCTGAGCATCGCGCCGACTGCGGGCAGCGTCAAGCGTGGTGATCGCACGCGACTGCAGGAGCCACGCTCGGCCGTCTGCGATCGCCCACTCCAGGTCACGAGCTTCGCCCGCTTGCCCTTGCGCACGCTGACCGAGCTGCCGCAAGTCTTCGAGATACTGCGAGGTCAAGCAGCAGCGCCGACGATCGCTCTCGGGCACCGGCACCGGTCGCTCGTCACCCAGGCGAAGCTGTACATGCTTGCTCCCAATCTCGCACTGGCGAATCGCACCCGTGGCGGCGGCGATGTGGAGTGTGTCGGGCTGCACTTCGCCGGAGACCACCATTTCGCCCAGGCCGTAGCTGGCTTCGATGAGCATCTCGGTCGGATCGCCGGTGTGCGGGTTGGCGGTAAACAGAACGCCGGCGGTTTCAGCGGGGATCAACGTTTGCACCACCACGGCCACTGCGACGTCGGCCGGGTCGATGTCGTGCTGCTGAAGATAAGCGGTCACCCGGTCGCTGCGCAGGCTGGCCCAGCAGTCCTGCACGGCCGACCAAACGGCGTCGCCGCCGCGAACATCGAGAAACGTCTCGTACTGCCCGGCCATTGACGCGTCAGCCAGGTCTTCGGCGGTGGCTGAAGATCGCACAGCCACCGGCGGTGACTCCATCGCGTCATACGCATCGCGGACAGCACGCTCGACATGCGACAGATCGTCCGCCTGAAAAGCGTTGGTGGTGACGACGAAGCCATCAGGAACGGGCAGCCCGGCCTGAAGCATTGCCGCGAGATTGACGGCCTTGCCGCCGACGATCGAGGCATCGCTGGCTTCTTTGAGCGGCAGCACCAGGCTCGCCCACGGCGACGTCGCGGCTGATTCCGGGGGTGCAGTAGAGCCCATCTACTTAACCTCGGCTCCGGCATAAGCTCGCAAGCCTCCAGTCTCGCTGCCGACGTAGACCCGGCCGCCACTGATGAACGGTGCACTGGTGGACAGGCCGAGCTCGCCGGGCTTGTCGGGAGCGTTGAGATAATGGCGTTCGAGTTGCGTGCCGTCGGATGCGTCGAAGATTGCGAGATAGCCGTTATTACTCACCGCGTAGACGTGGGTCCCGGTGTGGGCAGGGCCGGCGAGCAGCGGAGCGTCGTCGTTGACCCGCGCCCTCCAGACCACCTCTCCCTGCTTGTCGAGATCGATGGCGATCAGTTCACCGTTGCGGACCGGGCACACCGCGACTTGCTCGTGAACTGCGATGGGACCGAGCACGGCATCGGGCATCGTCGCTCGCCATGCGACTTGGCCATTCTCGCGATTCACGGCAATCACAAACCCTTGGGGGTTGGCGGCCTGCACCACGAAGTCACTGTTTCCGCCGCCAGCAAGGACCAGTTCATCGGTCACCGTGATCGGGCCAATCGCGGGGTTGGGCGTATCGACCCGCCAGACCTCGCGTTGCTCATCGGGACCTTCGAGCCGCAGCGCGACGAGCTGACTGCCGTTGAAGCCGCTGCCGATGAAAGCAATGCCATCGTGGATGGCCGGCGAACTCTCAGGATCGGCGAGGTCGAAACGCCAAAGGACCTCACCCGTCGAGATGCGTACGGCAAGCACGAAGCCGGGGTGGCTCTTGGGCTTGCGATCCGGGCCTTCAATGGCCCCGGCTCCCACGACGACGATGTCGCCGTCAATCGCAGGAGAACTCTCGATATGCAGTGGCGTCTCGACCAGCCACACGACTTCACCGGTCTCGGCATCGAGGCACACCAGCTCCTGCTCGGCGTCGGCGTGCAGGCCTTGCCCGATCAACACCCGGCTGCCGTCGGCCGTGACCGAGGGCGAACTGAAAAATCCGCGAAAGGGTGTGCCGGGCTTCTTGTCAAGCGTCTCCCACAGCAGCTCTCCGGTCGCCGCGTCGACACACAAGACGCTGCCGTAGCTCTGACCCATATCGAGATAGGTGGAGGCGGCGTACACCTTGCCGTTATGCACCACCGACGACGACAAGTACATCGTCAACGCATCGGCCCGCTGTTCCCAAAGCGGCACCAGCTTGGTCGGCGAGCCGCCCCCGGCATAGCCCGTCCGCAGCCGGCCGCCGCGAAAATTGGTCGGCTGGTCAGAAGCGTCACCTGTCGCATCGGGATCGACGTGTTCCTCGCCCGAATTGCCTGACGAATTCCCGCTCAGCAGCCTTAGCTGCTCTTTACGATTTTCAAAGCGGATGATCTCTAACGCCACCTCGGCCCAGTCGGTTTCCGAGCTGGCGGCGGCCGAGACGCCTGGTGACGCGGGAGCCGATGGCTTTGTTGCGGCGCAGGCCAGAGCAGGACCACCGCCGCAATCACACCCGCCACGCCCGCCAGCGGCAGCAGCACCTTGGGCTTGACCAATGCTCCCGCCACGGTCGCCGCACCGGCCACGATTGCCGGAGCCATGGCCGCGCCGGCATTCACGAACACCGGCACCACGCCCAGCGTCCCACCGCCTGCAAGCGACTCAGTCAAGCCCATCATCAAGCGCCCCCCGCGTCGTCGCTGCGCATCAGGTCCACCACAAACACCGGCTTATCGTCCGGCACACGTAGTTCGCCGTTCTTCACGACACCACGACCGATCTCTTTAAGGTGCCAGTCACGCAGCACGTACGTCATGCCGTCGATGGCAGGGCTCTTGACCACCCCACCCACGCGAGCAACGAGGACCGGCAACTCGCCCCGCTGGTTTCGCACTCCGTTGCCGCCGAGTTTGAAGCCTGAATTAAAACTCGTGCTGACCAGGCTCAGGCTTGCGTGCTGCGTTTCCGCCAAAGGCTTGCCGTCGATGCTGTAGAGGCTGAACGCAACGTACTTGAGGTCTTGGGTGATGGGCGCAAAAATGCCTTCGGGGTTGTTGATTGTGACGTCTCTCACGGTGACGTCATGCCTGAAAGTTAATTCCGTACCGACATTGCTTAACAGACCCGCGAAGGCGACCCCTGCCGGGGCGTCGAACGTGAGCGTGCCCTTCTGCCAGTCGAATTGGATTTGGTCGGTCGGCTGGTAGGGGTTGTGCGTGTTTCGCTGCGCGAAGGTGACCTCGGGGCCGACGACCGCATCAGTCTCTCGACTCGGGTCGATCCAGATACGCACGCCGTGCTCATAAACGGTTTGCAGCATGTTCATCCCGCGATGACCGTAGGACCCGCCGTAGTCCATGCTGCGGGGGTCATACAAGGTCTTGCTGCCGTACAGGTAGAGCGTGGGGGATGGTGCTGGCTCGAAGGCTTGATTACGCCACATCCAGGCCGCGGCCCGCATCGTCGCGTTCTGCACCTCGTCGAAGGTGTAGTGATAGCCCTGAGGGTGGCCGCCGGTGGTTATGTCGAGCGGACGGTCGAACGGTCGATCGTCTTCGCCTACATCATTGGCCGGACCGAAGTAGTGCCAGCAGATCCAATCCCAGTCCTGAATGGAAGCCAGCGCTGCAAGTCTTAGCGGAAAGTCGGCCCGGTACTTCGCCGGCTGTTGAATCTGCGTTTCGTAACACAGGTACGGCATGCCGGGCGCCTTGTTGTGTTCCAGCCACGGCACGCCCTGAGCGATGCCCGGAGGTTTAAGCAGCCAGTTGTTCCACCGACCATCATTCGCCTCCTCCTTCTCCGCCTCCAGCGTGAACTGGTCACGTTGGAGTTGGTCCTTCGCCTGCTCCACCTTTTCCCACTTGTCACGGCCAACGCCGTTGATATACGCATCGTGAGCGACCGCGTCAGCGTGCTGATGGATGTACTGGCTCTGGGCCTCGTAACCAATACCCGTGTCATAGATCCAAGGCGAGAGTTGCGTACTGCGACCCAGTGGCTTGAGTGCCGCGTGGCTGCGCTGCTTGTGCGAAAGCAGCAGACCCGTCATGAACTCGAGTACGTCGCTGGCCCGTTGGTCGCCAAAGTCCTCCCGGCTGTAATCCTGCTCAAGATTCTGCACCGCCTGATTCGCCTGGCCTCCGGCGTCATTGATGCTCACCGCCACCGGCGTCGCACCGGCCATCGGAGCAAACAAAATCGTCCCCTCGCTCAGGGTTTCGCCCTCCAGCAACTCGCCCCACGCCTCGAGCAATGCGGACTCGGTGCCATACTTCTCAAGCAGAAAAGCGTTCCACTTCGCGATCAGGCTGTTTCGGAAAAAGGGGGGCAATTCCTGCCACGATCCGCCGAGCATCCGCTTCATCCACCACTCTTCATTCGATAGCTCCCACACCGCGAACACCGGATCGTCGCAGTAACGCAGCCCCGTGTAAGGGTTGTAATGCGTCGCCAGCGCTTTCATCCGTGCCAGACCAATGGCTTCAATGCGCTCGTCCCAGATGCGAGCCGGGTTGTTGCGAATGTCCATTTTGCCGCCCGCCTCGCGGACCGCCGCCGTCCACGCCTCGGCGGTGTCGGGGTCGTCGATGATGTCGACATCCTCGGGCGTCAGCTCACCGACACGGTTAAGCCCCGCGTACCAAATCCGAAAGCCACGCTGCTTGAGACGCGCTACGAAGTAATCGACGCTGTCAGCCGTCGAACCGTCGCCGGGGGTGTACGCGCCATGGGGCTGCGCATCCCACAGTCGCACCGCGTTGAATCCCAGATCCTCATAGCGCGCCACGAGCACGTCGGTGCCCCGTCGAGAGAGGGCCACTTTTTGCGCCACTGTCGACTCATCGTCCCCGGGCTTGACTTCCGCGCCGCGCCACAGCTTGCCGATCACCGCCCAGTACCGCTGCCGCTGACCGTCCACCGCCAAATGACCGTCGGTCACGACGACAAATTCTGACTCAACGAGTTGCCCGGCGTCGCGAGGGTCCACAACCTCGATCGGTTCCCATGTGCTTGAATCCGCAGGTTCAGCCGCAACCGTGACTCGAATGGCTAGCGCAAACAGCAGCACGGCAGACCCCCGGGCAAAACGCGCGAGGGATGAAGAGAGACATTTGAAACCGGGCAGGTTGCGATTCATAGCCACAGCCTACCAAACCAGCATCGATTTGTGAACGTTGACATTCAACGGGGAGCGGAGCGGATCAGGCGGCCCAGTATGCGTTGGGGGTTGACATTTGCATGGCGTGGGTTATCGTTATCTCACCGAGCCAACCCATGCCTGTCACCCTCGAACAACTCGCTGCCGACACCGGCGTCAGCACCATGACCGTCTCACGGGCCCTGCGCGGCACCGGTCGCATGGCCGAGGCCACCCGCAAGCGAATCGTCGAGACGGCGACCGCCCGCGGCTATCGACCCAACGCCGGGGCCCGCGCCACCCGCTCGGGCAAGCATTACGCCGTGGCACTTCTGCTCAGCGCCGACGCGGTGGCCCGTTCCATGGTGTCGCCCAACGCTCTGCGTGGACTCGATGAACGGCTCGGGGAAGCGGGTTATCACGTCACCCTGGCCCACGTCCGAGACGCTTCGATGGACCAGCGGGTCCCGAAGTTGCTGAGCGAGTACCTCGCCGATGCGGTGATTGTGGCTTACGCCGAGCAGATGCCTGACACGTTGAGCACGTACCTCGGTGGGGCCAGTCAGCCGACCTCGTGGCTGAACGTGAAGCGTGAGCACGACGCGGTGTATCCCGATGACCAGCGGGCCGGTTACGACGCCACGCGTCACTTGATCGAGGCGGGACATCGGGACATTGCGTACTACGACCCGTCCCACGATTACAAGTCGCCGCACAACCATTACAGCGTGACGGATCGCCTCGCGGGCTACCGGGCCGCCATGGCCGAGGCCAGCTACCGGTGCCAGGAATGGACCGAACAGATCCCGGGCCAGGATCGGGTTTCAGCACTCGCCGCCAACCTCAAAAGACCTCAGAGACCTACCGCCTTAGTGAGCTACGGCGAGTCGCAGCCGGTCTTCATGGCAGCCATGCAGCTCGGCTTGACCATGCCCCATGACCTGTCGTTCGTCACGTTCTACCTGGCCCCTATCGCCGGCCCCGGCTTCACGGTCGATACGTGGATCGTCCCCCAGACGTCGCTCGGCCAGGCCGCCGCCGAAAGCGTGCTCGGGCGGATCGAGAATCCCAAACAACCGCACGCGTCCATCGCGTTGCCTTTCCGTCACCACCCCGGCCGCAGCGTGCGGCCGATTGTTTCAGCCTGAGGCTCTATCAGGAGGACTTGTTCGTGTTCATCTACTCAAAGGAGAATCCCTTGTATCGCATTACCACTCTCTCACTGGCCCTCGGCGGCCTTGGCCTGGCCCTTCCACTCGCCAGCGCGAATGCCGCGCTCATTTACAGTTTCGACAGCGATGTTAAAACACCGACGACCGACACCGAGGCTGAGTTCAACGGCGGAGCGGTCACTGCCGTGGGCTTTACGATTACGGATTCCAACGTTGGCAATCCTGCCCCGTCCATAGGCGCCGCGCTTAATCAAGTCAGTAACAATACGTCTCTCGACGATTATTACACCTTCACGATCACCAATGACGGCGGCCCCACTTACAGCTTGAGCGAGATCAGCTTCGACTATCAGGTCAATCATTCGAATGTCGTCCATACGACAACGTTCTCTTTGTTTTCCGAGATCGATAGCTTTGCCTCTCCCATCGCGGAGTTCACTTACGACGGTTCCGCGAGCAGTGCATTCCTGAATACCGGAGCAATCGCTCTGGGGACCGCGTTTCAAGGCTTGACGGCAGACACCGCATTTCGCATCGGCGTGGACGATAACGGCTCAAACTCAGGGGTCACCTACGCCCGGATCGACAACGTTTCGCTGGTTGGCGGTACCAACGTGATCCCCGAACCCGCGTCACTTGCACTACTCGGCCTCGGCGGGCTGTGCCTGCTGAGCCGACGGACTCGGTCGAGCTAACGTATTTTCATTGCAGCCGCGTTTAACAACACGGTTGTAATTTCAAATCTGTTTCACAATCGTCCCACAGTCGTGTGGGCATACATTCCCTTCTTGTTGGAGATCTTCTATGTTCGTTTCACCTCAGGTGCTCTTTCCGGTCCTCGCTGCTTTTGCGACCTTGCTTTTGCCTGGTATTGCCAAAGCTGCACCGCTTGCTCAATACACCTTTGACGATGGCACGCGAGTCGCCTCAGGCGTGGCACTCGATGTGACCGCTGGAGACTTTACGAATGGTTCAGGAAATACGGGCATTACCCTGAATAACAGCGTTATCCAAGGCGTTGGGGGCAGCAAAGTCTTCGCCATGAATGCGGCCCAGGTTCCTGGTAGCAACACCGATCCCGGAACGGCTCAGAACACCGTCGATGAAAACAAGGCTTTCAGCTTTACGATCGAGGCCGATGCAGGCAGCTCTATCGACTTCAGTGAAATCAGCCTCTACGGCTGGGCACAAAGCGGCAACTCATCGGATACCTCATACCAGTGGTTCATCCGCACCGACCTGACCGGCACGACAACCTTCACGTCCCCGGCAAGCACCATCCGTCGGGCCAGCACCACTGCGCCGACCACTGACAGTCAGTTTATTTTCGACTTGTCCAGCGAGGCCGCGCTACAGGATGTCGATGGCGAAGTCACATTCTTTGTCGGTGGATTTAAAACCGCACTCAGCGCATCTGCGGGTAACTTCCGTTTGGACAGCATCGTTGTGAGCGGTGATGTGCAAGCCAGCGTCATTCCCGAGCCCGCGTCGCTGGCATTCATGGCATTGGGCGGTGCGTGCCTGATCGTCCGTCGGCGTCGGGCCTGATGGTATTTACCAGATGCACCCCGGCTTACCGGCCGGGGGCTTCATTTTCACCTTTTCTTAAGGAACGATTCATGTCTATACGTCACCGCCGGGCCTTTACGCTCATCGAACTTCTTGTTGTCATCAGTATCATCGCGTTATTAATAGCACTCCTGCTCCCGGTATTGTCCGGGGCACGTGAGGCGGCACGGCGGTCCAACTGTCTTTCGAATCAGCGGCAACTCGCGATCGCGATGAATGTCTACGCAGGCGACTTCGAAGGCCAGATCCCCCTTGGGCATTACAACAACAGGCGTTGGTACACCTATGTGATAAGCGTGACCGGAACGGATGTCTACAAAACGATCGGTAAGCTTTGGCAAGAAAAACTGCTCGCCGACCCTGAGGTTTTGTACTGCCCAGGCGAGAGCGGCGATGACCGATTAATGTTCGATACGGCGAACAACGTATGGGCTCCGGGGCAAGGCGGATTGCTGCGGGCAGGATACGGGGTTCGTCCGTTTGGCAGCAGCCACGTGGGTCCGACGTGGCCAGCGGGATCCTCCAACAACGTGCCCAATCTCTCTCGGGTCGACGATTTTCCGCTGGGCACCGCCATTGTTGCTGATTACATTTTTTCCAGCGCGTCCATCGATGGACGGCATAAAATTGGAGCTGCGGCATCGTATACGGATGGATCGAGCGCGTTTCTACCGCTTGGATCCTTCAATGATTCGCTGAACATGATCTCGCCCATAAAGCTCGTCGACAAAGGCACAGCCGACAACAACTTATACCTCAATGACGCCACAGATCCCATCTCCGGACTCTGGGGCGACCTCGACCGCTGAGCTGATTCAGAGAGCACCGACCATGCTGATTGATTGCGACATTCACAACTGCCCGTGGTCCGACCGCGACCATATGCTTCAGAACCTTGATGAGCCGTATCGCACGGAGGTGGCGCGGCACGGCCTGCGTCAGCTCTCCTCAGGTATTCGCTACGAAGATGGTGGGGCTCGGGATGAGGCCCAGGATGATGATGGCAGGCGGGCGGAGGTCGATCCGGCTGTGATGACGCGGTTGCACCTGGACGTTCGCAATGTTCGCTATGGCATCCTCACCATGTTCACGGGGCCTTTCGCGGGCATTCCCGATGGCGATTATGCGTCGGCGGTCTGCCGGATGATGAACGACTGCAACCTGGAGTACTGGTGCGGTGCCGACCCGCGGTATCGACAGATCGCGGTGGTGGCGCATCAGGATCCTCACGGCGCGGCGGAGGAAGTGCGGCGGTTGGCCGATCGGCCGGAGGTGGTGGCCGTGGGTTTGGCGGGGACCGCGCACCGCATTCCGCTGGGGCATCGCTATTACTGGCCGCTGTGGGAAGCGGCGCAGGAGTCGGGCCTCGCGGTTCATATCCACCCCTCGACCACTGCGGTGATTGCCAATGTCGCCACCAGCGCTTCGGGGCCGGGCAGCAACTACCTCCAGGCTCACGTTTGCGTCCCGCAGTTTTACATGGCCGACCTGGCGTCGCTGGTGCTTGAGGGCGTGTTCGAGCGGTATCCGGGCTTGAAGTTTGCGATGGTCGAAGGTGGTTTTAGTTGGCTGCCGCACGTGTTGTGGCGGATGGACGCGGAGTACCTGGCCCTGCGGCAGGAGGCGCCGCTGCTGACCAAGCTGCCGAGCGAATACGTCCGCGACCATTTCCGCTTCACCACGCAGCCCATGGACCACCCGGCCCGCAACGCCGATCTTCTCAAAATGCTCGAACTGGTCGACGCTTCGCGAATGTTGATGTACGCCAGCGACTTTCCCCACTTCGACGCCGACGAGCCCGACGTGGTGCCTGCGGCGCTTCCTGAGAAAGACCGGCAGGCCATTCTGCACGACAACGCGTTCGCGTGGTTTGGACTTCATAAGCTTACTGAACCTGCCGACAAGCCCCTCGCGGAGATGGCGTAGTGCCTTGGGTAGATGCGGTCGAAGTCAGTGAGGTGACTCCCGGAACCCCGGCCATCATCAACGTCGGCGGACGCCGCATCGGGGTCTTTCATGAAGGCGGCAAATACCACGCGGTGCTGGATCACTGTCCGCACCGCGGTGCCCCGATTTGCCAAGGGCAAGTCGAGCACCCGGTGGTGATGCGTGACGGTCGGCCGACGGTTGATACCGAGCGACATGTGTTGCGTTGTCCGTGGCACCGCTGGGAGTTTGATCTCTGCACGGGCAAGGCAGAGGGCGCTATTCCGCAGCGACTGCGTCACTACCCCGTTCGACGGGTGGGCGATCGGCTGGAGGTCAAGTTGCCCGACGCCTGAACCGGCGGTGAGCGGTCCTGTTTGTGATCGTTTACAAATCAGGTTTCGACGACTAGAATACGGTCGCCTATGGCCACTCTCGACGACATCGCCAACCGCACCGGCGTCACGATGACCACTGTGTCGCGCGTGCTCACGGGCTCCTACGTGGCCAAGCGGCCCGATGCGGTCAAGCGGGCCGCACGTATCCGTGCCGTCGCTGTCGAGCTCGGCTATCGCCCCGATGCCTCGGCCCGTGCGACCCGCACCGGTCGTACCCGCTGCATCGCGTTGCTTCAGTCCGCCAGCGATACCAGCCGTTCCTACATGCCACAGGCCATGATCCGGGGCCTGCATGACGCGTTCGCCAAGCACGACCACCATCTCAGCATCGTCTACGCCAGCGATGAGACGCTTGACGACGAGGGCGGCGTGCCCAAGATCCTTCGCGAACGTGTCGCCGACGGGCTTTTAATCAATTACCACAAGGGCATCCCGCCCCGCTTGGAAGTCTTGCTGCAGCAGGCGCAGATTCCCGCCATCTGGATCAATTCGCCGCACGGCGGCGATTGCGTTTACCCCAATGACCACCAGGCCGGCCGGCAACTCACCCAGCATTTTCTCGACGCGGGTCTGACCGACATTGCCTACCTCGACCTGAGCAACGATCTGGACGATCCGTTGGACCACTACAGCGGTCGCGATCGTTTTGCGGGATACCGGGATTCGATGCACGCCGCCCAACTGGAACCCAAGCTGCTCGGTGGCACGGGTGGTCCTCAGTCCGCCGACCGGCTGGAACGGCTTGAGCGATGGCTTCATGGACCGCGACCCCCGCAGGCGGTCGTGGCGTACGCCCGATATCTCGAGCTTTGCCTGATGCTCGACCGAGTCCGCCGCGGGAGCGTGGAGCCGCCGGCGATTGCCACCTTCCACGAGTCGCGGGTGACGGTGGGTGATCACGCGTGGCCGACCATGGTCTCGCCACACCACGCGGTCGGCCGAGAGGCCGCCTTGATGATTCTTGAGAAGCTCGAGCAGCCCGATCGGATGCTGCCGCCCAAGCGGGTGGCCTACGGCTTCGTTTCACCTTTTTAAGTTCACGGAAAAAACCCATGATGAAAACACTATTCTCCATTGTGTCGGTCTGCACGGTCGTGGCCCTGGCCTGGGCGCCATGCTCGCACGCCGCCACGACCGTGACGCTGATCGACGGACAGACGCTCGAAGCCGAGGTGTTATTCGAGCACCCCAGTGCTCCCCTGCTGGTGATGCGTTCTCCCCGCAATGCCTCACTGCAGAGCCTGCCAATTGCGTTGATCCACAAGGTGGGGTCGGAAACCCACAGCGCGAAGCGTGAGCTCACTGCCGACGAGGCGGAAATGCTGGAGCGAGACGGCCACTGGGTTGAAGAGGCGAGCGACGGCCAGATTGGCAAGTTCGCCACCGAGACATGGGACCGTCAGCCGGTCGCGGTCTGGGCCAAACCCGGAACCAGCGGCGACGGCCTCAACCCGGAAAACTGGCTGGACGAGTCGGGCAAGCCCTACAGCAAAGACCTGTGGTCAACGCAAACCAACAAGGAGGGCAACAAGTCCGGCGGCTTCCCCGGCGACCTGTTGCTCCCCCGGGCCGACAAGGCATACATGGTGCTCCAGGCCGGCAACCGCGACCACCTGGGCAGCTACGACCTTCGCCACCTCACCGTCGAGGCCAACGCGGACTACCGCATCCGCTACTGGATTCACGGCAACCTTTGGATGAAGGATGGCTCAAAACTCGGGGGCAAAACACAAACCGGCGGGCTGGGCAGCGGCGACCTTAACAAGCACACCGTGCTGCGATTCTGCAACTATCACCCCGAAGATCGACCCAAGGACATCCCCGAAGACCTCGCATGGACCAAGGCTCCGGACATTTCGCACTGGGTGTGGATCGACACCGGCGAACGGGGGTCGATCGAAGTCGTCGGCATGACCGGCGGACCCAGCGACCGTCTCAGCCTTCGCGTCGGCACCCTCATCATCAGCGAGGACAGCTTCATCGGCAACGGCAACCGAGGCTGTTTCTTCAGCGAGCAAGGCACCACCACCGTTCTGCTCGACGGAGCCCGAATCGGTTGCCCCGATCCCGTGACCCGAGGCAGCGGCGGCAACACCATGGGCACCTACGGCATAGCCGGCACGCTCATGTTCGGCACCCCCGAGCACCCCCTCACGCGCGACCTGGTCTTCAGTGCCTGCTACTACCCTAAAGACAAAGTGTCCACCAGCCCGAATGTCAGCCAACGCACTCACGGGGCCAGCTTCGTGCTTGGAAAGAGCGGCCGAATGGTCGTCAACTCCAGCGATCCCGAGAAAGTACGCGTCATTTTCCGCGGCCGCGATAAGCGCATTGCCTTCAGTCAATACGCCCTGCCCCGTGAACATTGGAAACTGCTCAAAGAAAACCCTGCCGCCATCTACGAACAGGGCTACGCCCCGACGGGCGTTGCCGCAGTGTTTCTCGGCGAGACCGACTTCAACGGCGTCGTCTTCGATGACTTCTACGAGGGCGGCATCATCGTCGATCCCCGAGCCCGCAAGCGTTGGAAGAATGTAAGCTTCGGTGAAGGCAACCACGCCGAGCCGGAGAAGTTGTTCGCACCGCTGAAGTGACGCGGGTTGCGGTGCTGGCTGCCTGCCGAAGCGTTGATCGCTGCTTATGGATGATTGCTTGACCCGAGAGGCTACTCGTGTATACTTGATGTGACTACTCGTGTAGTCTCGCCCGCTTCACCGTTTATTTTTTTCCGTGTCCATCACCCAGCAACACATCGCGAATCGCCTCGGCGTGAGCCGGTTTACGGTGTCGTCGGCCCTGAGTGGGAAAGGCCGCATCAGCGAGCAGACCCGAATGCAGGTGCTTGAGGCCGCCGAGTCGCTGGGGTATCGCACCCATCACGCCGCTCAGGCCACGCGAAGCGGCAAGACCGGCTGCATCGCGCTGGTCGCCAGCACGGACTACGGCCGTAGCTCGTTGCCCCACCAGTTGATCGAAGGCCTGCAGAGCGAGCTTCTGGCGCACGATCTGCACCTGATCCTGGCTCAGATGCCCGACGAACAACTCGCCCGACGCGGCACGCTGCCCAAATTCATGCGGCAGACCCTCTGCGACGGCCTGATCATCAACTACACCGACCACATCCCCAACGGCATGCTTCAGGCGCTGCGGGAGGACCCCATTCCCTCGGTCTGGATCAATACCAAGCAGCCCACCGACTGCGTCTACCCCGACGACCGCCACGGCGGTCGGATCGCCACCGAGGCGCTGATCGAGCAAGGCCATCGTCAGATCGCCTACGTCGACTACTCCCATGGCCTGGACAACACCGATCCGCACTACAGCTCGGTCGACCGGGCGATGGGTTGCACCGACGCCATGGAGGCGGCCGGGCTTCAGCCACGGCTGATTCGGCCGCCGACCACGCTCTCGGCCGCCGATCGGCTGGCATTTAGTCGACGTTGGATCTCGCAACCGGATCGACCGACCGCGGTGGTCTGCTACTCGGCGACCAGTGTGGCGATCCGCACAGTCTTTGCCGCTATCAGCCAAGGCCTCAACGTGCCCGGCGACCTGGCCATCGCGTCGATCGACGACCACCCCGACAGCACGACCGGTATTGAGTTCGCCACCGCGGTCGTGCCGCAGTTGGAGATGGGTCGGCAGGCCGTTGCGTTGCTCAGGCAGAAGATCGCCGACCCCGATCGCACGCTCGCCCCGGCCGCCATTCCTTTCACATTTGATACGGGCCACACGTGTGTCCCCCCCGGTTCCTGATTTAAAGTTCCCGCGTGTTGCGGGAGCAAGTTTAGTTTCTAAATGGAGATGCACTGATGAAGCGTTTTTCTACCCTTTCATTAACTTTTGGAGGCCTTGGACTGTTCATGGCCGCATCTGCCGCAGAGGCCGCGGTCATCAACGTGGACTTCCACAATGACCGGATCACTGGAGGCCAAGCCGTCCTGATGTCCAACGCCGGCGCGGCGCCCGATACGGGCACCGTCTGGAATGAGATTGTCGTACCTAACTCCGGAGGCGACAACTCCGGCGGTTTTAACTTCGATCCCGACATCGTCACGCCGTTTCTCAGTGGCCCCCTCAACGACTCGCAGGGCAACGTCACGGCGACAACGGTGAGCCTGCTCGAGACCAGCGGCACTGCCAACGCGTTCGCATACGGTGGGAACTATTCCGGTGACGCCCAGTTCGCCGACCTGTTGCGTGATGGGCTGTTGGTCGCGGGATCAAGTACGGTTGAAGTGACGCTTAACAATTTGACCGCGAACGGCGTGTACGATCTGTACCTCTACAGCGCCGGCGACAAGGCCAGCCGATCCGCTGTGTTTAGCAATGGAGCGCAATCGAAGGCCGGTACCGCGAACAACAACGGCGACGTTCTCGAGGGCGAAGAATACGTGGTGCTGGAGTCCGTTCTCGCCGACGCCACGGGCGAACTGTCATTCATCTACGCTCGCGCCGATGGGAGTAATGAAGGTGCGTTCAACGGTTTTCAAGCCGTCCTAGTCCCTGAGCCCGCGTCCGTTGCCCTGCTCGGCCTCGGCGGGCTGTGCCTGCTTGGTCGTCGACGGCCCGCATGACTCAGCCAGTCCATATAGATTTCACCTCGGCCCCCGCTTAACGGCGGGGGTCGAGATTCGCTCGCTCTCTCAATTGCTTCGCGATTCTGCCGAAAGGTTTGCCATGTCTCGTGCTTCCCGCGCGTTCACGTTGATTGAACTCCTGGTGGTCATCTCCATCATTGCTTTGCTAATCGCGATCCTGTTGCCAAGTCTGCAAGCCGCGCGGGAGGCGGCTCGGGCATCGGTGTGTGCCTCGCAACTTCGCCAATGGGGTATCGCCCAGCAACTTTACACCGTCGAACATGATGGTGGGCTGACGCACATGTCGTCCAGCTACCGCGGCGGCTGGGTTCGGCAGTCGGCCGAGTACATGAGCCTGGATCATCTGGCCAGTCAGGGAGACAACACCACCTTCGATACGCCAGATATCTTTGAATGCCCCTCGAACAGTTCAAACACGGAGGGGACTACGTTCTGGAACGCGGTAATGAATGGGTTCTACGGCCCGAACCGGCGTGACTCGGTAACCTACTTCGCCAACAGGCATCTGCACAACGCATTGAGCCATGCCGGTAACGATTATCCTCAACGCAAGATCGACCAGTTCGTCAATCACTCAGATCAGTTGCAGATGGGCGAAGCTGTCGGCGGCAACGAACATCTGGGCGGTGCCTATCGAAAGCAAGGCGTGACTCCAGGCGTCGGCGTTTCCGCCACAGACTATAGCGGTAACCGTTTGCAGCGGGCCGGCTTCTCGACCCGACACGACAATACGATGAACCTTCTCTTTCTGGATGGACATGTCGAACGTGAAGTGCGCGACGTCGTTGTAGGCCCGGAGAACAGTGGGCTCCAGGGGGCCGATGCCCAGAGGGTGATCTGGGAATTGCCTGAGAATGATGGTGAGTATCTAGGTTATAATCATCCGTATTGGTGAGTCTCGCAGGTGTAGCGGTGCGAGTATGTCGGGTAGGCGATTTTGTTGTATCAAGTAAGCCGATTTAATGACTTTTTCCGCTGATGCGCTGCGTCCATGTCTGCACTTCCTGCCACAGCAGTTTTGGATCAACGATCCCAACGGCTTGATTTACTGGCGGGGCCGACACCACCTGTTCTATCAACACAACCCGGTCGAGGCCAGGCATGGCAACATTGTCTGGGGGCATGCCTCGTCCGAAGACCTGCTGAACTGGCAACACCACCCAATCGCGTTGCGGCCGGAGATGCCGTATGACCACGGCGGCTGCTACTCTGGATGTGCCGTCGCCGAGCACGGCGACGCGGGGCCGCTGACCCTGCTCTACACCGGCGTGGTCTGGGGCGATGCAAGCCGACCCACCCGTCAGACGCAGGTGGTTGCGGTCAGCGATGATGGGATGCATTTTGAGCGGCTGGGCGACAACCCGGTGATCGCCGACCCCCCGGCCGGGATTCACCCACGCCATTTCCGCGACCCGTTTGTCTGGCGCGATCCATCCGACCCCGACGAGCCTTGGCGGATGGCGTTGACCGGTTCGACCCAAGCGGGCGGCGAGTACGACGGCGACGCCTGCGTGCTGGAGTATCGAGGCCGATCGTTGGCCGAGTGGCGATACGACCGGGAGGTGCTGCGTTCGCCTCGCGACCTGGGCTGGTGGGCACACGAGTGTCCCAATCATGTGCAGATCGACGCTTGCCGCTTCCTTGTCACCAGTCCGCAGTTGTCCTGGCGGACCTGGTGGTGGCCGCAGCGTGAAGATGGCACGTATCAGCATGACGATGGTCGGCGGTTGGATCTGGGCGACTGCTTCTATGCACCGCTGAGTTGGCAACATCAGGGGAGAACGCTGATGCTCGGCTGGCTCCGCGAGACCCGTCCTCCCGAAGCCGCGCTCGCCGCGGGCTGGGCGGGTTGCCTCTCGTTGCCGCGCGAGTTGTACCTCGACGGGCAGGGACGGCTGGCGCAGCGGCCGGCCAAAGAGCTGGCGTCGTGGCGAGACCGTTCGCTCGGCGGCGACCCGCCCCCGACCCACGAGCCCCTCGAGTTGGCGGTTGTCGCGAGCCCGGGCAGCGCGCTGGCGATTCACTACTGCACGGGCCACCCCATCCGCGTGACCCTTCCGAATGGATCAACGGCGGGCCCCGGCCGCGAGCCGCAGCACTACCGCGTGTTCGTGGATCGCTCGGTGGTTGAAGTCTTCTCGGCAGCCGGCAAGGCAGCGGCGTACCGGGTCTACCCGCCAGACCCAACGGTGCTACGGTGTGAGCCAGAAGCAGGAAAGGTCACGGATAGCTGGGCTCTCACTACCCTGCATACCAGCTAGGATTCAGCAGCAAACCCATGGACACCCACCGGTCAACCCATCACGAATCGGCACACGCGGTTCCCCTCGTTGAGCACACCGATGTCATCGTCTGTGGCGGGGGGCCGGCGGGCATCGCGGCGGCGATCGCGGCGGCGCGGGGGGGTGCCCGCGTACGGTTGATCGAGCGTTACGGCTGCCTGGGCGGCGTCTGGACCGCCGGTCGCCTCACCTGGATTCTCGACACCGAGGGCAAGCCGGGGATCATGCGGGAAATTTTCGACCGACTTGACGAGCGAGATGCCCGAGAAGGGCAGGCGGCGGACACCGAGCAGATGAAGCTGCTGCTTGAAGAGATGTGTGACGAGGCAGGTGTGGACGTTCGCCTGTACACCAGCGTCGTCGCCGCAGCGCGGGATGAAGCCAACCGGCTCGCGGTGGTGGTGACCGAATCCAAGTCCGGCCGGGAGGCGTGGGCCGGGAAGGTGTTCATCGACTGCACGGGTGACGGCGACCTCGCGGCACTCGCCGGGTGTGGCTTCGAACTCGGCAACCACGAAGGCAAGACGCAACCCATGTCGCTCATCGCCCTGGTCAGCGGCACCGGCCCGGTCGAGGGGCTGACCTTCGCCGATCGAGACTGGGGAGCCGGCACCGCATGGCTCCGAGCCGAGATCGAACGTGGCGGCCACTGCCCCTCCTACACCCACCCGCAGTTCTTCCCGATCCGTGACGACCTGGCCATCCTCATGGCCAACCACCAGTACGGCGGCACCGGCCTCGACGCCGACCATCTGACGCGGGCCACGCTGGCCGCCCGGGCCGAGGTCCACCAGGTCATCGCCGCGCTGCGATCGCTCGGCGGGCGGTGGAGTGATCTACGCGTGGTAGCCACCGCCGACCAGATCGGGGTCCGCGAGGGGCGTCGGATCCGTGGCCGCTACCAAGTCACGAGTGATGACCTGGTACGGGGCGCACGCTTCGATGATGCGGTGTGCCGGGTGAGCTTCCCGGTCGATGTGCACGCGCTCGACCCGGACAAGGGCAAGGGGCTGGGTAATGAGGGCGTGAAGTCCCAGCCTTACGACATCCCATATCGCGCACTGGTCGCGTCCGACTGCGACGGCCTGCTCATGGCCGGCCGATGCATCAGCGGCGACTTCTTCGCCCACGCCAGCTACCGCGTCACCGGCAACGCTGTGGCCATGGGTGAGGCGGCCGGTACCGCAGCGGCCGAGTGCATCAAGCAAGACTGCTTGCCTCACGCGTTTAGCCCCGAACTCGCGAGCCGCCCTGCCGCCCATCAATCGGTCTGAGAGAATTCCAGGAACGTGAGGCTTGCGGAGAGTGACACCGTGAGTTACATTTGGCTACGCAGTCAAATGATTTCTCGATTCTCGTCTCCGCATCGTTATGTCTACCGCCGTCTTCCAATCCATCGCTGACCGTGTGGGCGTCTCCCCGCGCACCGTGCAACGCACCCTGCTGGGTGAGCAGAAGGACACGCGTCCGACCTTCGTCAAGCGGGCCGAGACGATTCGGAAGCTGGCGCGGGAGCTCAACTACCGCCCCAACGCCGCCGCCAAGGCCACCGCCACCGGGCGCTTCGGTTGTGCGGCGCTGGTGATGTCCGCCGAAGACAGCGGCCGTAGTTACCTGCCCCCGGCCTTGCTGGCCGGACTCAACGCGGAGCTCACGCGACGCGACATGCACCTCACCATTGCTCATCTCACCGATGACAAACTCACCAGCGAAGGCCACGTCCCCCGCATCCTGCGCGAGTGGTTGGCCGACGGCCTACTGATCAACTACAACGAAAACGTGCCCGCGGGCATGACGGACCTTCTCGAACGCTACCGCCTGCCCGCCATCTGGATCAACGTCAAACTTGACTCCGACTGCGTTTTCGCCGACGACTTTACCGCGGCGCGGACACTCACCGAGACCCTCCTGGCCCAGGGTCGACGCAAGATCGCCTTTGTCGATTACAGCCACCGCCGCGAGACCGAAAGCCTCGACAAGCCGCTGCACTACAGCGCCACCGATCGCCTTGCCGGCTACGAAGCGGCAATGGCGTCTGCCGGCCTGACGCCCCGGCTGATCTGGCGGTCGCCCAATCTGTACAAGTCTTTCCCGATTGAATTTACTACAGGGTGGATGCGCGGTGACGATCGGCCCGACGCGGTCGTGTGTATCTCGCCGAACGCAGCTGAACGGCTGTTCTGGATTGGCCGGGACTTGGGCATCGATATGCCGCGAGACGTGGGGCTGGCGACATTTGGCAACAAGCCAGTTCACATCGGCGAGAGCCCGGTGACCACGGCCATCGAACCGTCTGAAAAACTCGGTACCGCCGCGGTCGTCGCGTTAGCCAGACGCATCGACGCCCTTGATACAGCCGAGCCGCATGTAGCGGTTGGGTATGACTTTGCCTTTTGCGGACTTGGTGTCCGTGACTCTATTTCTCAACAAGGAGATTGATCATGCATTCACGCATCGCACCACTTTTTACCGCAGCCGTAATGGTCGCGGCCCCGACGCTCGCCTCCGCAGCCTTAATTTATGAGGAAACCTTCAATGTCGCGGCGGGTGACTTCAATGGCTCAACGGGTAGCGGCTCGGGATTCACCGGGACCTGGGCCGCAGCCACGGCCAATGAAAGCATCGTCAGCGGTGGCCTGTCGTACAACGTCAGCGGCGGCGGAACCATCAACGGTGGCAGCGCGAAGCTGGCGGCTTCGGGCACTGGAAATCCGTTGATTACCCGTGATCTGTCCACCGCCACGTCGGCGGACTCGGTTTATGTCCGGGTTCTATTCAACCCCGCCAGCGGCGACTTGAATCAAAGCGACTTCTACGTCATCGCCAACCGAGACACAGCCAGCACTTCAACCAGCGTGAACCGCGTCGGCGTGCGGGTCAGTGAGACAAGCGGCCTTGCCGACTTCATTGCCGATAGTGCTGCCGGTTCTCCGAATGAAACGCGAGGGGGAATTGATCTCAACGCTACATCCGCTGGCACCCACCTGGTGGTGGCGCGGTACTGGAAATCAATATCGGGGGCGGGCGAAATTTACGACCGTATCTCCGTGTGGGTTGATCCGACTGCCACCGATTCGGCGACGCCTGACTTCACACATATCGAAAGTTCTGGCATCGCTTCGATCAGCCGCGTGACGATGCAAACGGCCAACTTCGATGCCAGCCCCGAGGATATCTGGCAGTTCGATGAACTCAAGGCCGCGACCACGTGGGCCGAAGTTGTTCCAACCGTCATCCCCGAGCCCGCGTCTCTCGCCTTGCTGGGCCTCGGTAGCCTGTGCATGCTCAGCCGACGGCGTCGCTCGGCGTGATCTTCTCAATCTCCTCAAGCACCGCCGGCTCAACGGCCGACGATGCTTTTTCTTTCTGCTTCACGTCGCTGCTTCTGGAACCGTGCCATGCGATCAAACTTTCGACATGCCTTCACCCTCATCGAACTGCTCGTGGTCATCAGCATCATCGCGTTGTTGATCGCCATCCTGCTGCCGACCCTGCAAACGGCCCGGGAAGCGGCGCGAGCCTCGGTATGTGCATCGAGTCTGCGGCAGTGGGGCCTGGCCCAACAGCTCTACACCGCCGACCACAAGGGTGGGCTGACCCACATGTCCGACAGTTACCGCGGCGGCTGGGTCCGGCAGTCGGCTGGGTACATGGGACTCGAATCGCTGACCAACCTGGGCAGCAGCACCAGCTTCGATACACCCGATTTCTTCAACTGCCCCTCGGACGCGTTCAATACCGAGGGCAGAACGTTCTGGAATGCGGTTTTGCGTGGCGTTTACGGCCCCAATAGGCGCGACTCGATCACCTATTTCGCGAATAAGCACCTGCACAACGCACTGAGCCACGCTGGCACCGATTATGCCCAACGACAGATCGACCAGTTCGCCAATGCGTCGGACCAGATGCAGATGGGTGAAGTCGTGGGGGGCAACTATCACGAGGGCGGGGCTTACGTCAAACAGGGCGCGACGCCGGGCTTTGCGGTGACCGACAGTGACTACGCTGCGGGCACCCGCATGCAGCGTGCTGCCTTCTCGACCCGCCACGACAACACGATGAATCTGCTGTTCCTCGATGGCCACGTCGAACGCGAAGCCCGCGCGGTTGTCGTCGGAGACGAGGGTGACACGGTGCGGGGTGCGGACGTGCTGCGGGTCATGTGGAAGCTGCCCGAGAACACCGACGGGTATCTCAACTACAACCAGCAGTACTGGTAAACCGGCACCGCGACACGCGTGTAGAGTCAGACATGCGCATCTCATTCGCCACTGTCGTCGTGTACGCGTTCGCCTTCTGCGCGTTGCTTGCCAGCGACGCGGTGTCTGCCGACCCGCAGAGTCAGCCTGCGACGCAGCGCCAGACGCAGCTTGAGTTGATCGATCTCGGTCGGGTGGCCGACCTGATCCCCGAAGCGCACGCGATCGAGGCGGAAGTGTCCGACTTTGCCTGGTTCGAGGGCGAGTTGTACCTCGTGAACGGCGGTTGGACCGGGCCTCACGCCGACCCGGGCGGGGTGTTTCGGGTGGACCGGGAGGCGGGGCGGCTCGTCGCCGAACTACAGAAAACCAACATCGAGACGATCCCGTTCATCCACGTCGCCGGCGACGAGATGATGATCTCCGCCTTCGACTCCGACACCTACCCCGCTACGTGGTGGCGCAAGCGCAACGGCAAGTGGGAGGGGCGGGACTTCCCCGCGCTGTGGGGCAACTACCACGTCGGCGGCATGCTCAAAATCGACGACCGCACCCTGCTTGCCACCATCAACGACAACACCCGCACCTACCCGGCCTTGGGCATCTCAACCGACGACGGGGAGACCTGGCAGCGCTTCCCCTCCCGCCCGCGACCGGTCGCCCTCGAAGGTTTCACCCACGTCGGCGGGTTCGACTTTCTCTTCGAGTTCAACGGCGCGATCTACGCCATGGGCGACGGCACACGCCTGCCGCCGGGGCCGGAGTACCGCGGCGGCTTCGTCGATCCGATGCTTGCCCG
This sequence comes from uncultured Phycisphaeraceae bacterium, assembly GCA_963799465.1. Lineage (GTDB taxonomy): Bacteria > Planctomycetota > Phycisphaerae > Phycisphaerales > Phycisphaeraceae > JBCCOW01. The sequence continues at coordinate 781,760 of CAWCXG010000001.1, forward strand.
GATTGACGTGAAAGCGGGCGATGCCGACTTGCTGTACGGACGTGCCTCGGACCTGTTCGAGGGGTTACCCGAGGTGGGCCCCGGCACGATGGATCGCTTCGGCCGGGCGGTGGCGGTGCACAACCAGACGCTCTACATCGAGTTCCGGAATCGACTGTGGGCGACGAAGCAACTCGACGGGCGGCAGAAAATGAAGGCGGTCGATCTCGGTCCTGAAACCAATATCCGCGACGTGATTGTGAGCGATGGCCAACTGTTCGTACTCAGCAGCTGGCATCACGACGGCATCCAGGACCCGCACCGCCTGTGGGCAAAGGGGCCGGCGACGACCGAAATCTACCGGCTCAATGGCGACCATGGCTGGGTTACAGTGGCGCGATTCACATTCAACGCCCACGCCACAAGTTTCGAGCGTGATCCGACGACGCGAGACTTTTATCTCGGCATGATGGACGACGGCAAACACCGCGGTCGAGTGCTAAGGGTCGCCGGGGCGGGGCTCGAGTAAACGCAGGCAGGTGGCAACAACTTTGAAAAGGGGTTGCGAGCGTCGCATTGCGTGATATAATTGCACCGGTGCAACTTCGCACCGGTGCAGGTTCGAGTCATGGCAACCCTCTCTCACATTGCGAATCGCTGTGGCGTCAGCCGACGCACGGTGGCGTCGATCCTTACGGGGGGGTCAGATCCCCAACGGCCAAGTGCCATCAAGCGGGCGGCACGCGTCCGCGCGGTGGCTGAAGAACTGGGCTACCGCCCCAATGCCGCCGCCAAAGCCGTGGCCACCAAGCGCTTTAACAACATCACACTCCTGCTCGCCGAGCACATCTTCCACGCCACGCTGCCGATCCAGTTACTCCGCGGCATCGAGCAGGCCGCCGGTGAGGCCGAGCAACGTCTCTCGCTGGCTCGTCTGCCCAACACCATTGTCGCCGACGAAACCAAACTCCCCGCCGTCCTGCGTGAGCACTCCACCGACGGCCTGCTCATTAATTACCACTTCCACAGCCCCCCAGCCATGCAGAACGTGCTCGAACGCTCGGGCATCCCCGCCATCTGGCTCAACGCCAAGCGCGACCATGATGCGGTGTACCCCGACGAACACGGCGCTGGCATCATGGCAGCTGAGTACCTGCTCAAACGCGGCTTTCGACGCATCGCCTACGTGGATTACTCCCACGGGCAGGCGGAGCTTTCAGAGAAACACTACTCCGCCACCGACCGTGAGGCCGGCTATCGCGAGGCGATGCGTCATGCGGGACTGCAACCCCGTGTCGTGCGTGACCCTCGCCGGACCCTTGAGCGTGACCAGCGATATGCCGCCGCCTCGCAACTGCTCAATGCCGAAGATCGCCCGGAAGCGGTCATCACCTACGCCGACAGCACCGCGATCCCGATCGCCATCGCGGGCTTCAAACGCGGTTTGCCGGTGGGGACGCCGAAGTTACCGATCGTGACCTTCGCCGACGCACCGATTGATTTCCTTGGTTCACCGCTGCCGACGCTGCTGGTGCCACATCTGGATGTTGGCCGCCGCGGGGTACTGGCACTCTTACGACGCATTGCTGGCGACGAAGCGCCACTTTCGCCAGACCGCGTGCCATTCGACTTGACTGACCAACCGATCATGCCGCCTCGTGAATCGTGACCGAGCCTGGCTCAAATACTCACTGCCTCACGCTAAACACTATTCGTTCTTTGATTTAAGTCTCAATCACACCCTCAGGAGAAGCAACCCATGTCCACGTTTCGCAAAATTTCCGGTCTCGCCTCACTGACTGCTTTCGGTGTCACTGCCATCGCAGCCACCCAAAGCCACGCAGCAACGATCGCCTACTACCAGTTCGAAGACTCGCCGGGTTTTCTGCAAGACTCCAGCCCCAACAATCTTGACCTGACCAACAGTGGCGCCAGTCAGGTGGTTAATCCCGGATTCGGTGCCTTGGCCGGCGCTGAGTCGGCCTCCCTGCCCGGATCCAGCGGTTCGCAGGGCCTGTCCGTTGCGGACCCCTTGTCCAACACCGATTTCACGGTCGAAGCATTCTTTCGGCTAGATGCTTTCAACACCTCGGACAACTTTTTCGTCACCCAATACAACACATCGGGAAGTGATCGAGGTTTCCGCATCGAGACCAACGGCAGCGCCCTCTCTCTGCGTCTGGGTTACAGCGGCGGATCGAATGAAGAAGAAGTCTTCAGTTTCGCCCCTTCGACGAACACCAACTACTACTTCGCCATCGCGGTGGACCTTGGAGCGGCTGCCGGTTCAACCACCGCCACGCTCTACTCTCAGGACCTGACGAATGGCGGGTTGCTTATCACCGAGACCGAAACGTTCTCCAGTGTGACCAGCGGAAACTTCAACAACAGCACAGCCAACCTCATCATTGGCAACAGTGCGAACAATTCAAACACCAACGCATTGTTCGAGGGAATCATCGATGAGGTACGGATCTCGAACGTCGCGCTGGCCGAGAATCAGTTGCTCATCAGCGTCATACCAGAACCCGCGTCGCTGTCATTGCTTGCCATTGGCAGTTGCCTTTTGGCGGGGCGTCGCCGTCACTCGTGATCATCAAATTCGCAGCCGATGGCCTGACCGCCCTCGGCTGCCTTCGCCGTATCAGGAGTCTCGCCATGTCCCGCCCTTTGCGTCATGCCTTCACGCTCATCGAATTGCTTGTCGTTATCAGCATTATCGCGCTGCTGATTGCCATTTTGCTCCCGACGCTGCAGGGGGCACGGGAGGCGGCACGGGCTTCAGTGTGCGCCTCGCATCTGCGCCAGTGGGGACTCGCTCAACAGCTCTATGCGCAGGAGCATGACGGCGGGCTGACCTACTCCTCGAACACCTACCGCGGCGAATGGGTCAGGCAGGCCACGCAATATTTCACCAACAGTCCCGACGTCCGCCTGGGAATCGATACGAATTTCACGACCCCCGATCTCTACCAGTGTCCGTCGGATGAAGACAACACGCGCGGCAACACCAACTGGAGCTATGTCATCAGTGGTGGGAATCAAACCGGTGGCATCCGACGTGACTCGGTCACCTATTTTGTCAACAAGCACCTGCACAACGCCATCGGCCACGCCGGCGTCACCTACGGCCAACGGAAGCTCGATCAATTCGCCAACGCCTCAGGCCAGATGCAAATGGGCGAGGCGGTGGGTGGTCATGAACATGAGGTTGCTGGAATCACACGCTTCAAGCAGGGCGCAGCGCCGGGCGTCGCGGTCACCGATCAGGAGGTGGCGGGCAACCGCATGCAACGCGCCGGCTTCGCTTCTAGGCACAACGCGTCAATGAACCTGCTGTTCCTCGACGGCCACGTCGAGCGTGAAGCTGCGCCAGGTCGTCGCCGGGGTGCCCTTCTCCGGCGGCCGGGGTGCCGACCAGAGCCGCGTGATGTGGAAGTTGCCTGAGAACTCCGACGCGTATCTCAACTACAACCATCAATACTGGTAAGCCGTCTGGATCAAGTCACGCGGCTGAGCAATGATGGGTCAGAGACATCCGGTATGTGGCGGAGCTGGCGAACGCCGAGTGAGAAGCTTGGCGTATCATGTTTGTCAACGTTCACATAAGGACTCTCATGATCCGTCATTACCGCTTGCCGCTCTTGTCGTTCCTGTCGCTGTGCCTGATTTTCGGCCTGGCCACGCCCTGCTTTGCTCTGATCAATCCCAAGGTACAACCCAAGCATCTTTACGAACAGTACGCGACCGTCGTCGTCGCCACGATCGTCGAGCAGGACATCGACGGACAGAAGCTGGTGCTGGAGGTGAATTATGTCGCGAAGGGTGAGGCGAAGCCTGAGCGAATCGTGATGACCGCTGACGAAACGGCGGGCATTGAAACCGTGCTCTCGGTGTCGGAGGGCCAGCAGATCGTGGCCTTCCTCGGACAGGCCGGCCGACGGGGCAAGGACAAGGTGCTGTACTACGTAGGCGGCGGGCAGTGGTATGTCGGTCGGTTGCCCGATCCCACGGACCTCACGCAAGTGACCATTCTGAAGAATGCCGACGAGGGGCTCGACCCCGGCAGTGAGAGCATCATGTTCGGGGTCTTCAACGGGGCTATCGAACAGCTCGCTCGGCTGGTCGAAGATGAGGCCAACGACCGGGCGTACTACCCGGCCACTGCGTTCACGCGATTCGAGGCCACGCAACTCCTGCAGGCCGATGAGCCGATGCGTGGCGTCGGCCTGGTCGATCTCAACGGAGACGGCCGGCTTGATGTGATCGCCACCGGGGACGCCGGCGTTCGTGTGATGCACCAGACCCAGGCCGGGGCGTTTGAGGACGTCACCCAAGCAAGCGGTCTGGCGGATGTCGTCGCGAAAAGTGTGAGTGCGGCCGACGTTGATCTTGATGGCGATCTTGATCTGCTGCTGGATGCAGTGATTTACATCAATAAGGCCTCTCATTTCACCGCCACCCCCCTGCTGCCCAGGCATGAAAACGTTCTCAGTGCAGCCTTCGTTGAGATCAACGGCGACGGTCTGGTCGATGTGATGGTGAGCGAAAGCGGCGGAGGGCTGCATGTTTATTTACAGAATGCCGACGACGACACGACATTCAAGCCGGTACGCGACGCCTGGGGGTTGGCGGACGATGCGCTCGCCGAAGGGTCAGGCTACTTCGAGCCGACCGACTGGGACAACGACGGCGACACCGACTTGCTTTACCTCGCGGGCCCGGGCTACTTGCTACTCGCCGACGAAGGTCGATTCTCGGCGACCCCGATCGGATCCGAAGATGAGGGCGACGCGTGGACCACCGCCGCGGTTGGCCGGCTCACGTCATCGACAACGCCAGGAGCGCTGGTCGTCGGCCCGTCGAACAAGCAACTACTCAGCAGCGAGCCGGCCCCGTTTGCCAACGTCACCCGCTACGGAAACGAGATCCAGGACGACGCCCCCGGCGTGTTGATGGCCATTGCTGAGGACCTCAATGCCGACGGCAACCTCGACCTTTATGCCGCCTCACAAGACGAGGCCAGCCCGTCGTTCTTCGTCATGAACCGAGGCTATGGATCGTTCATGACCAGCGAGAAATACGCCGGCGGCAAAGTGTTCCCCCCCGCCGTCTTCAACCGCCCCGCCTGGGGCCTGGCGACCGGCGACGTCAACCGCGACGGCGCTAACGACATGCTCATCGGCGGCCTTGACGGATCGCTCACCCTTCTACTCAACTGCACGCTCGACGACCGGGGAGATACCGTCGAGCCTTCCACCATTCAGGAAGAGCGAAAACAAATCGAAGCCAAGCTTGTGGCGGTGCAACTTCGTGGCAAAGGCGTCGTCGGAGCCCGCGTCGCGTTGTACGACCAGCAGGACCGCCTCGTCGCCTCGCGACGAATCGGCTCCAACGTGGGGGTCGGCTCCATGTCCTCCCCCGACGTCACACTCGTTGCTCGCGAGCCCGGGATTCACCAATTGAAAGTTCGATTCAGCGACGGCACCACGAAAACTCAAACTGTGAATCTTTCGCCCCAGCAGCCACGCCTTCAGTCAGTCCAAATCGAGCATTCAGGCACGCCATCAACCACCGCAGCGGACAGCCAACCGAATGGCAGTGTTGTAAAGCGTGGAGCCGAATAATCGGCCAACCGTCACTCTAACGATCGGCTTCAAGGTCAGCGGTTTGGTCATGGATGCTTGATGGATCGTGGATCGAATCGACACGTCCACGCAGGACTGGTCCCGCAGGGACTGCCGCAGTCGGCCTTTCCGGGGCGCACAACACTGGCGTCGTACCATCCCTCGCAGACGTGCTTACGGAGTGTTCCGGGGATATTGCCCGAAATCTCGTCGCCTTTTCAGGGTTGAGAAACAGGCTGTACTGGCTTGGGTGGGACCAAAAGCAGGCCTGCACCTGATCGAGCGTCAGCAACTCCTGAGGCTTGGCCGAGCGGCCCGAAAAACGAATGTTATTGGACTTATTGGCAAAGCCTGCCTTTGCGACAGCTTGAGTCACCCTTACGACGAATCCACCGGGCTTCGATGCTCAACCGCTTGCGGTGAGTCAGGCGGACGAAGTGACACGCTGCGCCTCAGGCAGCAGCCGACATGCCTTCATGCGATGCATGCGATAACCGCAGGAGTGACGGTCGGCGCCGGGACCCATGCGGTCGCGGTTGCCCGCATCTTTGACTTTCTGGGTCCAAACCGCGGCACAGTGGCGGACCGATGAACCGTCTATCGCCAAAAAGCATTGCAAAAGAATGGCAATAGCACATGACTACCGAAAATAGGCATGTAACCGGGCTTTTTTCTTGTCTATCCCAAACGCCCGCCCAGGTTATTCCGCAACACCCGGGCCGATCCAGCCGATCTAGACCAAAGCGAATCGCCCGCCCTACCGCCCTATCGAGCTCACCCATGATCCGACGCCGCGCTACCGTTGCCGCCCTCACCACTGCCGTCCTCGCTGCCAGCGTCATGCTCGCACCGGGATGTCAGAAATCCTGGGGCGAAGAGAAAAAGGCTCAGCGCAACAAGTACTACAACATGCGGTCGGGCTTGATGCTCGAAATGGCTGAGAGCCACTTTGCTGCCGGCCAACTCGACACGGCCGAAAAAACCGTCCGCGACGCCGCCCGTATTCAGCCCGACAACCCCCGCCTTCATCTCATGGCCGGTCGCATCGCACTGGAGCGTGGCAAGCTCGAACGAGCCATCACGCACTTCAACAAGTGCCTTGGCATTTACGCTCAGGCGGTCGAAGACGGCCAAACGGTCCAAGGCAAGCAGGTCGCCGAGCCGCACTTCTACAAAGGCGTTGTTCTTCAACGCTGGCAGCGCTGGCAAAACGCTTACGACAGTTACGAGCAGGCGCTTAATCTTGAGAAGGACAACTCAGGTCATCTGATTGCCATGAGTGAAATGCTCGTCCCGATGGACCGCATCGACGAGGCCATCGCTTTGCTCGAAGACAAGGTCATCTACTTCGACCAGTCTGCAGCGGTACGGTCTTCGCTGGCTCACCTCTATCGCATCAAAGGCGACCACCTCAAAGCCGCGCAACTGTTCAAAGAAGCGGCGGTGCTGGCCCCCACCGATCTCAAGCTCCGCGAAGAGCTGGCTGTCTCCCAATCGGCGTCCGACCAACACCAGGACGCTGCGGCCACGCTGACCGAACTGCTCAGCCATCGTGAAATGCAAGGCCGAGTCGATCTCCACCGCAAGCTCGCCCACATTCAGATCGCCGCAGGCCAGCTCAATTCCGCCCGTCAGACGCTCATCGAACTCACCCGCCGCGATGCCGCCACCGCCGACGACTGGGTCCACCTGGCCAAGCTGGCCTGGAAGGACGGCGACCTGGGTGCCACCCTCTTTGCCGCTCACAAGGTCACCCGTCTCGCACCCGATCAGGCAGAGGGCTATCTCCTCGCGGGCATGGTCTGGCAAAAGCGGGGCCACATCGAAAACGCACTGCGCATGTTCGATCGCGCCGCGGAGTTGGACGACACCGACCCCACCCCCCTGGTGCTTCGCGGCATGACCCTGCAAAACGCAGGCAAGCCCGGCGCAGCAGCCGACGCTTACGACCGAGCCTTGCAACGCCAGCCCAACCACCCCCACGCCCGCCGACTCCTCGCCGCCGTGCGGCCTGAGTAATGAAGCCGGCCCGGCACAATCCCTTCAATCCGACCTTCAGTCGCTTCCCGGTCTAACCGATACGACCCTCAGTGGAGGCACCATGCTGAAAATTAAGTCTGAAGATCTCGACCACCTCACCTTGCTCACCCTCTCAGGCGAGTTCTCGGGGGACGCCTCGGACAAGCTCCGCCGAGAGGCGATCGAGAGTCTCGATTCCGAAACCCGTGACTTTGTCGTCGATCTCTCCAAAGTCGAGTACATCGATTCACGCGGGTTGGAAACCCTGATCTGGCTTGAAGACCGTGCTGCCGAAAGGCTGGGCCAGATCCGCCTCGCCTCAGCAACCGGAGACGTGGCCACGATCCTGCGCATGACCCGCATGGATCAACGCTTCACTCTCCACGACACCATTGAACTGGCGACCCAGGATCTCGCAGCCTGATTGACCCCTCACTTCATATCGTCATGAGCACGACACAACCCCACACCCTCGAGCCGCCCCCAATACCCAAACGGGTAGGCGATTTGTTGCTTGAACAAGGCCTGGTCACCGATCAACAGATCAAGCAAGCCATCGACTATCAGCGCGACCGAAACGACCGACGCCTCCTGGGCGAAGTACTGATCGAGCTGGGATTCGTCGATTCCGCTCAGGTGCTTCAGGTGGTCACCGAAGCCGCCGGTCAGATCTTTTGCCGTTTAAATAGTCGGCTGATGGACCCGGCTGTCATTGAAACGCTGGACCGCGAGTTCTGCGAAACCGCAATGGTTCTGCCCTTGTTTCTCGTCGACGGCAAACTGACCGTCGCCATCAGCGACCCCGACAATGTCTTTATCTCCGATGAAATTCAGCGACTCTGCGGACACCCCGTCCAGCTGGTTATTGTCCCCCCCAAGGACCTGCAAACGGTCATAGGATCGGCCTACACCCGCGGCGACGACGTGTTCGTCCTCGATGAGGTCATGGCCACGATGGACGAGCCCAGCGTCTCGGTCGTCGAGTCCGAGATCGCCGACCTCTCAGACGCAGTCGGTGCCTCGGATTCACCCGTCATCAAGCTGGCGAATTACATCATCTACGCCGCCGTCCGCGAGCAGGCCTCGGACATCCATATCGAACCCGACGAAGCTCGCTTGCGGGTGCGGTACCGCGTGGACGGGCGACTGTATGAAAAAATGGCCCCGCCCCACCGCCTGCACCCGGCGTTGACCTCACGCCTCAAAATCATGGCCGGGCTCGATATCTCCGAACGGCGACTGCCTCAGGACGGAGCGATCACCGTCGCCATCGACCGCCGCCAAATCGACCTCCGCGTCTCGACCATGCCAGGTAAGGCCGGCGAAAAAGTGGTCATGCGCATCGCAGACCAGAAAAACGCCATCACCCAACTCGAAAAGCTCGGCTTCGAACCCGACATGCTGGCCCAACTGCGCGACCTCATCGCCCAGCCCAACGGCGTCGTGCTGGTCACCGGACCCACCGGCTCTGGCAAAACCACCACCCTCTACGGTGCCTTGAGCGAAATCAACGGCGACGATGTCAACATCTCCACCGTCGAAGACCCCGTTGAATACAACATCACCGGCGTCAATCAGTTTCAGGTGCACGAAAAAGCAGGCTTTACCTTCCCCTCCGCGCTGCGATCCTTGCTCCGCCAGGACCCCGACGTGGTGATGCTCGGCGAAATCCGTGACGAAGAAACCGCCCGCATCGCCATGCAGGCTGCCCTCACCGGTCACCTGGTCCTCTCTACGTTGCACACCAACGACGCCATCGCCGCCGTCACCCGACTCAGCAACATCGGGATCGAGCCTTACCTCATCGCCGCCGCCATCCGAGGCGTCCTCGCGCAACGCCTGGTTCGCAAGCTCTGCCGGTTCTGCAAAGAACCGGTGCCCATCAAAGACCTCGACGTCAGCCCCGCCGCCAGCGTCCTGCTCGAATCCAACCACGGCCTGACCGAAGCACACAAAACCGTGGGCTGCTCCAAATGCCGAGACACCGGCTATTCCGGTCGCGTGGGCGTCTACGAACTCTACGCCCCCGATGACGCCGCTCTGGAAGCCATGAGCCACGGTGCGGGCATGCACGATCTCCGCAAACTCGCGCTCGCCACGCCCAAAACCTACACCACCCTGCGGCAGGACGGTATCAACAAAATCCGGCAAGGCCTCACCACGTTCGACGAACTCATCCGCGCCACCGCCGGATGATGTCAGCCCCCTTGCAACGGTAACCGCCTCATGTCTTGCTTTACCTACCGAGCCCGTGACGCTGCTGGCAACCTCGACACCGGGGTGCTCGACGCCGCCACCATGGAAGCCGCCAGCCAGCGCTTGCGCGGCCAAGGCAAGACCATCGTCAGCCTGAGCCCCGCCAAAGCCGGCCAGGCCCGCAACACCGCCAAAGCACCAACCAAAGGCGCTTCTGCCAAAGCCCCGAGCGGGTCGTCCACCTCGCTGGTCAACAAACAAATCACCTTTGGCAAGCCCAAAATCAAGAAGGCCACCGTCATCGCCTTCAGCCATCAACTTGCCGTGATGATCGACACCGGCGTGCCCATCTCCGAAGCGCTCAATTGCGTTGCCGAGACCACCGACGAACCCGCATTCAAAGCCGTGCTCGAAGACGTCGCCGCACACGTGCAGTCCGGCGGCGAGCTGTCTGCCGCGATGCAGGCCCACCCCAAAGTCTTCCCGATCATCATGACCAGCCTGATCACCGCCGCCGAAGCGTCGGGCACGCTCGGCCCCATGCTCGAGCGCATCAGCGACTACCTCACCAAAGAACAGGCCACCGCCAAAAAAATCAAATCTGCATTGACCTACCCCGCCGTGATGTTGGGTCTGGTCGTCTTCATCACCCTGGGCCTGCTCATCTTCGTGCTGCCCCGCTTCCAGAAAATCTACGGCGACCGCGGCGCCGCCCTGCCCGTCCCCACCCGGATGCTTCTCACCGCCTCCGAACTGCTGCTGACCCAATGGATCCCCATCGTCATCGCCGTGGTGGCTCTACTCATCGGCCTCAAAGTTGGACTCAAATCCGCCGCCGGCATCAAAATCATGGACTGGGCGAAACTCAATCTCCCGCTCTTCGGCTCGTTGTTCAGCAAGCTCTACATCACCCGCGCAACCCGGACCCTGGGCACCATGACCGCAGCCGGCGTTCCGATCCTCGACATGGTTGAGATCGTCAGAGCCGTCACCGTCAACAAGTACTACGACATGCTCTGGGACGATGTGGCCGCCCGTCTTCGCAAAGGCGAACAACTTTCCGCCGCGATTTACGACTCGCCCCTGATTCCCCGCTCGGTCTCGCAGATGATTGTGTCAGGCGAGAAGTCAGGCCGAATCTCACAGGTCATGGGTAAGGTCGCCGACTTCACCGAGTCGGAGTTCGACGACCAGGTCAAAGCCACCACCCAGTACATCGAGCCCGCCATGACGGTGGCGATGGGTGCCATCATCGGCTTTGTCGCCATCGCATTGCTCCTGCCCATCTTCTCCATGGGCAAGGTGATGAGCGGCAGCTGAACCTGCCGTCTCACCCCGCTGGTGCGTCACTGTTTCGCAGTGTTGCAGTATCCAGCTGGGCCTTCAGGCTGCTAGACTTCCCGCCGTGGATATCGATTACAACCATTACGAAGACGCTTACTTTCGCAAGCAGGATGCGGAAGCCCGACGCAAGCTGCGCGACGCTCTGAACGTCAACGCTGCCGCAGCCGATCACACCGGCCTGGCGCAGGCCACGGGCATCACCGAAGCCCAGGTGCTCGAAAGCTTGCAGAAACTCGGCGTCACCCCCGAACAGGCTCAGGCATTGCACCTGCTGCCGCTGGTGGAAGTGAGCTGGGCCGACGGCGATGTGCACCCCAGGGAGCGAGCGGCCGTCCTCCACGCAGCTGCCCGCCACGGCATCACACCCGAGTCTCCCGCCGGGCAGTTTCTCGCGGCACTTTTGGAAACCAAGCCCAGTGACACCCTTTTCGACGGCATACGCCGGCACCTCGCCGCCCTGCTCGCCGCGCGAGGGCTCAAGCCCGCCACCCTCATCGACGAATGCCACGCCATTGCCGCCGCTGCGGGCGGGTTCTTCGGCTTCGGCCCCAATATCGACACCGATGAACGCGAGGCGATTGAAGCGCTCGAGAAAAGCCTGCGACCAACGAAAAACCAGTAAAAGAGTTTCTCAATCTGCAAGCCCGGTCGGCCCGTGTCACCAACACCAGCCGCGTCTGTGATCAAGCGTACCGGCAGCCTGATATGCCATTGAATCACAAAAGGCTCGCAAGCGCTTGAGGCATGCTTCCGCGTGGAGCCAACAAAGAGTCTTGACGCCGTACCGATTCAGATCCAGTGCTTGCGACGAAACCACGCAAGCATCCCGCCTGCGATAGCGAGGCACGCCCCCACAAAAATCCAGAACCCCGACTGCTCATCCGCCCCGGGGATCACCACAAAGTTCATCCCGTACACCCCCGCCAAAAATGAGATCGGCAGAAACACCGAGCCCATCACCGTCAGCACCTTCATCACTTCGTTCATCCGGTTGCTCACCACAGACATCCACGTCTCCGCCAGCGAACTGCTCATCTCCCGGCTTGACTCCACAATGTCCAGAACCTGCACCACGTGGTCATAGACGTCCCGCATATACACCCGCGTCTGATCGTCCAGGACCGGACCCTGGTCGTGCGTCAGTTGGCTCATCACCTCACGCATCGGCCACACCTGACGGCGAAGCTCCAGCAACGACCGACGCACCTCGTGGATATCTTCAATCACCCCGCCGTCCGCCCCGCTGTAAATCTCCTGCTCCAGGAGATCAAGTCGATCTGAATAATGCTCCAACACCGGGAAGAACCCGTCCACCACCGCGTCCAGCAAGGCATACATTAAAAACGAAGTGTCGTGCTGACGTAGCCGTGAACCGAGCGTTTCCAGGCGGTACCGGACCCCGTCCCACACGTCGCCTGACCGCTCCTGCAGACTGACCAGCGTGTCGCCCATCAGCAACAAACTCGCCTGCTCGCTGGTGGGCGTACCGCCTTCAAGCTTGAACATCCGAAGGACCGCGAAAAGCTGATCCCCCGCAGGACTCACACCCGCCTCCGCATCTCCTGGCGCGGACGCATCCGCATGCTGATAACGCTGATAGGACTCCACTTTGGGGCGTTGCCCGGTATGGACCACATCTTCCATCACCAGCGGGTGGATGCCGTATTGCTGCGCCAACGCGGCCAGCGTGTCCCCATCCCGCAAACCCCGCACGTCGATCCACCGGACCGTTGCCCACTCAGGCCGATCTCGGGTCACGATCTGTGCGCCCTGCGCGACGGTCCGCTCGACGCGGTCGCGGCTGTAATCGATGATCTCCACTTCCACCGCCTCGCCGGCGATCATCGACGCTTTGAGCTGCGCGGGCGTCAGCCCTGGCGCGGCCCCGGGCAGGCTGGGCGGATGCGACTGCTTTTGCCGATGCCACGGCGCGGTCAGCTCTCCTGCCAGCTTTCCCGGTAACTGCCCGACCATCACCGCCGCCCCGCCCATCGTGCGCGTGATCGCTTTGCGCAAACGCGCCAAACGCCTCGCCCGCCGCCGCTCCTTCACCGCACGGATCGCATCGTCGTACCCTGCCTCGTCCATCGCCGACTGGTTCATGTCTCTTCTATCGACCACACCCCAAGCCTGCCCTGAGCCAGCCCTCAGCCTACGCTTAGCCTACCCTTCAGCCTGCCGCACGCTCGGCCCCCGCTCACCGCCCCAGTGCCACTACACTGCCCGGTTCCATGTTCGTCTTGAAAGCCAACGGGCTCGTCAAACAGTACTCCGGCCGAACGGTTGTCAACCGCGTCTCCTATGCCGTGGAAGACGGCGAGATCGTCGGCCTGCTGGGCCGAAACGGGGCCGGCAAGACCACCAGCTTCCGCATGACCATCGGCATGATCCAGCCCGACGCCGGGCAGGTCCTGTTCAACGGCCATGATGTCTCCAAGCTGGCCATGTACCAACGCGCCCAGCGCGGCATGGGCTACCTCGCCCAGGAGCCCAGCGTCTTCCAACGCCTCACCGTCGAGCAGAATCTCAAAGCCATTCTCGAAACCCGTCGAGGCCTGACCCGCAAGCAACGCCGGGCACGCGCCGAAGCGCTCATGGCTCAGTTCGACCTGACTAAAAACCGCAAGCAGCACGCCCGCACCCTCTCGGGCGGAGAACGACGCAAGCTCGAAATCGCCCGTGCCCTGGTCACCGAACCCACGCTCATCCTGCTCGACGAGCCCTTTGCAGGCGTGGACCCCGTCGCGGTTGAAGAACTTCAAACCGAAATCCGCCGACTCCGCTCCGAGCTCGGCATCGCCATGCTCGTCACCGACCACAATGTCCACCACATCCTGGCCGTTTGCGACCGCGTCTACGTCATCGCCGACGGCCAGGTCTTCGCTGAAGGCACCCCCAAGCAGATCATCAACGATGACCAGGTGCGCAAAACCTACCTCGGCTCCACCTTCCGTGGCGACGAGTTCGATTGAACAATCGAGGGCACGGGCAATCGACTTCGATAAAGCACGTCACGCCGGATTAGTCATCAACCGGGGCGTGATCAGGAAATCGGTTCGCGCCCGGCCTCTACCACTATGATTTTGCGTATGCCCCGCACCCGCCTCCATAAAGCGCTCGCCGAGGCCGGCGTCGCGTCCCGCCGTGCCAGTGAAGACCTCATCACCCAAGGCCGGGTCCGCGTCAATGGCGATGTGGTCAAAACCCTGCCCGCGTTTGTCGATCCCGCCATCGACCGCATTCAAGTCGACGGCGAGGACGTGGCTCGACCCCGCAAATCCAAGAGTAAAAGCCCTACCCCCAGCCGACGCGCTGCCGCCTCCGCCCCGCTGGGCAAGACCACGCTCATGCTCTACAAGCCCCGCGGCATCATCTCCACCACCGACGACCCCGAAGGCCGACCCGACGTACTCAGCCTCGTCCCCACTCAGCTTCTCGCCACCGCCGCCGGCCACCGCCTCTACCCCGTCGGACGACTCGACGCCGACTCCACCGGCCTGCTCCTGCTCAGCAACGACGGCGAACTCACCCACCGACTCACGCACCCGTCCTTCGGCGTCACCAAAACCTACCGCGTCGCTGTGGCAGGCAAAGTCGACGAACGCCAACTCCAACGCCTCCGCAAAGGCCTGTTCCTCGCGGACCGCGCCAAGCCCGGCGACGCCCGCAAAGCCCAGCCCGAATCCGTGCAAGTCCTCAAGACCGCCACCGACCGTTCGCTGGGCGACCGCACCATCCTGATTATCAAGCTCACCGAAGGCCAGAACCGCGAAATCCGCAGACTCCTCGCCCGCCTGGGCTTCAAAGTTCGAAAGCTCCACCGCACCGCCATCGGCCCAGTCCGCCTCTCCAAACTCACCCCCGGACAGGCCCGAGCCCTCTCCCCCACCGAAGCCACCCAACTCCGCAAAGTGGCAGGCCTGGCGTAAAGACAGAAATCACCCGTGTGATCGCACACGTGGATGCGGATGCCTAGCGTGGATGCAGCCATTCCGGTCCACGGATAGCCCTGTCAGAAACCACCCCGCCCAAACCTCACACCCGCCACAGCGAGCTGGCCCAGCACATGCCGCCGCCCACCGCCGTGAACAGCACCAGGTCGCCGGACTTGATCTTCCCAGCTTGACGCAACTCGTGTAACGCCAGTGGCACAGACGCCGCCGAGGTGTTTCCGTAGCGATCGATGTTGATGTACAGCTTTTCAGCGGGCAGTTTCAATCGCTTGCGGGTCGCTTCAAGGATGCGGGCGTTGGACTGGTGGGCGACGACCATCGCGAGGTCTTCGGGGCGCGTGCCGGTGGCTTCGAGGGTTTCGTCGATGATCGACTGCGTGGCGGTCACCGCCACCTTGAACACCTCTCGGCCGTTCATCTGCATGGTGCCCAGCGTGCCGTTGTAATCCGTCTCGCCCCGCGCGGCGGCCTCGGGCAGGTCCGCCTGCGTGCGGGGCAGATACAGGTCATTCCAGTGCCCGCCGTCGGACCGCATCGCCTGGTAGAGACATCCCTTGGACGCATCGTCGCAAGCCGTGAGAATCGCAGCACCCGCGCCGTCGCCGAAGAGGATGCACGTGCGACGGTCCGTGAAATCGAGCGCTTGTGAGAGCACCTCCGCACCGACCACCCCGACGGTCTGATAATGGCCTGACCCAATGAGCGAGGCGGCGAGGTTCAGCCCGTACACAAACCCACAACACGCTGCGGCAATGTCAATACCGCCCGCTTGCTCGCCCCCCAGCTCATGCACCAGACGCACGGCCGAGGAAGGGCAGCTCATCTCCGGGGTCAGCGTCGCAAGGATCAGAAAATCCAGTGCCTTGGCGTCCAGCCCTGCCTGGGCCAATGCGTCGGTCAACGCCGGGCGGGCGAAATCGCGGATGGTTTCGTGCGGCTCGGCGACGTGACGCGTTTTGATGCCCGTCCGCTGAACGATCCATTCATCGTTGGTGTCGACAAGCTTGGCCAGATCATCATTGGTCAGCACCTTGCGGGGCAAGGCGATCCCCGTGCCCGCGAGGCGGATGCCGCGACCTGATCCCCCGGGCGAACCGGTAGTGCCCTCAGCCGGGGGGTTCATGCACTCCGCTCCAGCTCTTCGACAATGCGCTCGTTCACGCCGTGACGGGCGTATTCCAGAGCATTGCGAATCGCGTTGGCGATGGTTCGGCCTTCCGACGAGCCATGGCAGATCATGCAGATGCCGTTGGCGCCCAGCAGCGGGGCCCCGCCGTACTCGTGGTAATCGTGCTTCTTGTAAATCCGCTTGACCACCGGCTCAAACCGCATCGCCAGCTCAGGATCAATCTCAAGCACCTCCCGCCCGATCGTCTGGAAAATGCCTTTGGCCAAGCCTTCGGAAAGCTTGAGCACCACATTCCCCGTGAACCCTTCGCACACCACCACATTGGCTTTGCCTTCGAACAGCTCTCGGCCTTCGATATAGCCCACGTAATTCAGATGCTTATCCACCTTAAGCAGGTCATGCGTCTCGCGGGTCAGCTGATTGCCCTTGCCCTCTTCCCCGCCGATAGACAGCAGCGCCACCTTCGGATTGTCAATCCCAATGATCGCCTGGGCGTACACCGACGCCATGTGGCCGTACTGATGCAGATGATTGGGGCGGGGTTCAGGATTCGCACCCACGTCGCACATCACCACCGGACCCGCAAACGTCGGCAACGTGATGGCGATCCCCGGACGATGCACGCCCGGCAAGCGACGCATCGACATCTGAGCCGCCGCGACACATGCACCCGTATTCCCAGCAGAAATAATGACTTCGCAATGCTGATCGCCCGACCGACGACCACCAAGCCAGCCCCACTTGACAATCGAGCTGTCATCCTTCTCACGCAGCGCGGTCACCGGCGAATCGGCCATGCCGATGACCTGCGTGGTCGGCACAATCTCAATCTTGTCGTGCTCGGTTCCCAGCCCGCCCTCTTCCAGACTTTCTTCAATGACATCCTGATCGCCAACCAGCACGAGCGTGTCGTCGGGGCCGAGCAAACCGATCGCGTCTACGCATCCGTCAAGGATCGCGTCGGGCGCATGGTCCCCACCCATCACATCAACAGCGATCCGCACGGGTTACGCGTCCTCTTGATCGAGCCGAAGTTGCAGGCCCGGCCGCACGTAACCGCACTCGCGGCAGGCGCTGTGAGGCGCCTTGGCAGAACCGCAGTTCGGGCACGTCACATAGGACGGCTTACGCAGGGCATCGTGGCTGCGGCGGTTGCCGCGCTGGGTACGGGTTTGTCGTTGGACAGGAAGCATGAGCAGGGCCTTTCGTCAGCGGTCGAGGCAAAACCCCGATCCGGAGGACATCGCTTGATCAAAACGCAGTCCTATCCAACGCGTCGAGCAACGAGGCGCGGAGATTCTGCGAGCCGCATAAGGTAAACCAGCCAAGCCTCATCGTCAACCAGATCATTCTAAAGCGTCGCCAGCGATCCAGGTCCACCGCTTATGGCCTCGGTGGCGACGGGCGTACCGCCTGAACCACGGCAAACAACCGGATCAAGTCCTGTGCCGGGTGAAACATTGGCCGCCTCAGGGCTTGACCCGTAGAACAGGCATCTCTGCCTGTCTTCTACCCAAGGCCGACCAGGACGCAAAACGGCCCTTTGTGCCGTAGAAAGGCTGGAAGGCGAGTCCCACTGAAAACTGAATGTCTTCCCCCTCAAGTCATATGGGGTGGCCTTGTTTCACCAAATAAAAAAAAATGCACCAACGCTTGACCCGGCTCATCATTTGCGAATAATCCATCATGCCCGTGCAACGCGGCGATGAGCATTCGGGAGAACCCCGAAAGGCGTCGCCGTGAAGGCGGACATCGAGCGTCGAGGCCTGTCAGGCTCAGCGTGAGTCGTGCAGGGTTCCTCGGCGGGCGTGGTGGTCCGGCGACGGCTGGACCGAAAATTCTCTGGCGGCCGACTGCGGTGGCAAGAATGTGTGAGACCTTCAGTCAGGAGGGCTTACACCGCACCGCAACCTCGGCGACGGCTGGAATCATCGCGGCCATGCCGCAATAGGAAAGTGAGGTGACCCAGTGGCTGACGACTGTTGTTGTATGTGTAGGAACGGGGCGTGCTAGCTCCGCTCGTCGGGGCTGGAGCAGTTCCGCCTCGTGACACGCCTACGGCTCGCCCCGCGCAACCGCGCGGGCGAGTCTTTTTTTTTATTCATCTCCACGCCGCACCGCCTCTCCACCGCTCGTCACGTGTCAGGCGCCCGCTCATCGCCCCAAGTCTGCTGATTCAAAACCTCTAACGCTTCTGCTGGATCCGTAGGCAAATCAACCGGCTCGTCGTCGTCTTGCTCCACAGGCTTTGCGCCTCGCAGCCGCCTTACCCGAGGCCGGTCCATTCGACTGTTCTTCCCGTACCGCCGCACGACAAACAAGCCTGCAAGCAGCAACGCCACCACCCCCATCACTGCCCCCGCAACCGGCAGAGCGTCGCCACGCGACTTCAAGCTGCCCCGCAACACCGTCGCCGACCCGCCCACAAACACCGGGTAATCCCCCGCCGCATCGCCCCGTTGCTCACGCCAGAGTTTGTAAAAACGCGCAGCCACCCGCACATTCGCCCCCGCTTTCACCTCCGGCACCTCGCCCACCAAATAAACCAGCACCGGCTGGGCGTCCTGCGGATTCGTGCCTCCCCCCCTCGGCTGCACCCCCACCACCCACTCCGTGACCGACTGCCCCCACACACCCCGACGATTGAGCGGCAAAACGCGAAAACGCAAAACGCGCCCCTCAATCAGATAAACCTCCCCGCGAACCTGAGCCAACGGCGACAAACCCGAAACCGGATCGGCTGGACCGTCCACTTGAGAGAAAAACAGCCCCCAGTCCGGCACCCTGGCTCCCCCTTCATCGCCCGGCTCCCACCCCGCCGCGTTCTGCAGCAACGGGTAAAGCTCCCCCCGGTCAAACAGCTCATTGCGATCCGTCGTCGCCGCCAGTTGGGCACGCTGCGACTCCGTCAACGCCGGTGCCGCCATCACAGGCCAAGCCGCCACACCCGCAAACGCCACCACCCATACCCATCGAACCCGTCTTGCCCTGATCGCGTTCGTCCCAGCCATACCCCATCTTACGCCCCCCAGGCACGTCCATCACGATACCCACCCGGGCCGCCAGAGCGAAGACATTTGCTTTTCGAAGCTCACCGCCTCCGACGGTGGGCCCCAGCCCTTGCAGGGCTGGGCTTCCTCAAGCACACACCGAAAATGCCCTGGCCCTGCAGTGCTCATCGCCCGCTATGAATACGACGGCTTAAGCCGTAGAATCGTCAGAACCTTGAGCAATCCCAGCGACCTCAACGCGTCAACTCAGCACACCGCCCTCGGTGCTGATCTACCCACGTGTCGGTACCAGAAAGGTGTCTGACACCTTTTCTTCCCCCCGCCACCTCGGTGACGCCTTGGCTGGTGAACGTGCGAGCCTCATAATCACCCGACGCCATCCTTACCCCCGCGATCGTAACGTCCAAACCGTGCGTCACCAGCGCGGCCCCCGCCACGGCTCCGACGCCGGTCCAGCCGCTGGTCGCCATGAGGCACGCGCCCAGTTTCATTTCCAGTATGCCCAGGCCCGAAGGATACTACGAAAATGCGCTGACTCGTCGATGATACCCATCTCTTGGTAAAAGATTACTGCATTGGCCACTCAAGCTTCATCGTGCCATCGCCAGCGATGACGGGTCTGAATCTGGGGCGCTCCGTCGCCACCAAAGCCTTCGAGGACCTTGACGATAGCAGCGAGGCGATAGTCTACTGTCGGGGGATGCTCCCAACCCCCATTGAGCCCCTCGCCTTGTTCCATGTAATATGGCATCTGGGGTCTGGCAGCAAAATGCTTCTCACAGTCACCAACGATTTCCACGACTTGAGCCGCATCTCCAGCTTTCCACGCTTCGATCAGATTCCAGTAATTGATGTAAGATTCCACTGGCCCAGATAGTTTGCGAAAACTTTCGCCCATATCGATCAATGCGTCCCATTCGTCGAAAAACCTTCCGGTTCGGAGAGCTTCGAGCAGTAGGTAATCCATCCTGGGTTCGTAGAGATACCAGACCTGCTCAAGTAAAAATTCCTCCGGCGGACGGGCCGCATCAAGGAGTTCCGGGTGGTTGGTCGGATAAATCAGCAATTGGCAAAAGCTTCCGATAGCGGCATTGGTGTACCGCCAGAGGTCATACTTCCGTGCTTCATCGCCCGCGATCGAAAGTATCTGCTCGCAATCGAAGATGGCCTCTCGTAGGTCGGGGCGGGGGTCACCCAGGCCTGAAGCCCAACGAAGTAACGCAACCGTTACCCACTCCATACATGCATAGTGGTGCTTACTTACCCGGTCCCCGATGGAAAGAGGTTTTTTCAGAAAGCGCCGCTTGGGCCGGGTATCAATGGCGGATTGTTTAAGATGCTGGATCAGCCGAGATGGATCAGTTTCGCGTGGTTTCAAAGCTGCGTTGCCCAACTGCGAGGAAAGTCGTCAGGTAGACGATAGAGTAAGCCGTCTCTGGCAAAACCGACTAGATAATCGAGATGGCCTGAATCTGAATAGCGTAGTAATCGCTGCGCAAATTTGCCGTCCGGGCTCGATTTGGCTGCAGACCGCAGTGCCCGACGTGTCCAGTCTCGCGTGCCCTGCAACTCACCAAACTGATTTCGTTTCAGACCACCTGTCGGATGTCTTTGTAGCATCACACCCTTGGATTCGAGTATCGAAACGGGGTCAGAGTATCGAAACGGGGTCAGACCCCGTTTCGCTAGGCTGGGGCGGTGGCGTAGCCTTTCTGGGTGCCCCGATCACGGAGAGTTGACACTGCCAGCTACTGCAATCACGTACTCAATTGGGTGGGACACAGGGGGTCCGACACCTATTACACCCCTCGAAGCCGAGGCGGGCACGCCCGACAACACGCAGTGGTCGGCGGCGAACGAGACGGCCAAGGAAGATGTGATGGCGGGCTGGCCGGACGATGATGCGTCGCCGGTGACGAACAGCAATTATCTCACCACGGCTCCGGAATTGATTTTACGACGCCCACTTCGCCTAGATCGTTGAGTTCGTGAAGACCGGCCGACATGACCTGTGGGTCCGCAGCTCCCGGACCGCCGCCGACTGGAACAACCCGTTCCACGGCGGACTCAACGGGGCTGGCCCCACGTCCGCCCGGCAGATCAAGTCCGGCCTGAGGCACACCTTCTTCTTCAGCGACACCATGTTCGGCCTGGGCATCCCGCCAGGGGTGGCGGTGGGTGAGGGCGCTGGTGCAGCAATCCAAGCGAATTGGCACCACCTGCGGCAACACATTCACTTTGCCCGGCGATGCGGCCATCACGATGCCTGTGGATCGCTGCGGGTTCGGATGCCTGTATCCTTCCGTCATGATCACGCTTAAATATGGCTGCAACCCGCATCAGTCTCACGCCACCGTGACGTCGCCCCAAGGCAAGTCGCTCCCGTTGGAAGTGCTGAACGGCGAAGCGTCGATGATCAACATCCTCGACGCGTTGCGTGGGTGGCAACTGGTCCGCGACCTCAAGGCAGCGACAGGAAAGGCCTCGGCCACGAGCTTCAAGCACGTGTCACCCGCAGGTGCGGCTGTGGCTGGACCCGATGACATTCTTAGCAACGACTTTTGCCACGCACACTTTTACCCTGCCCCCGGCCAAGGCCCGGACCAACACGCCTACTCCCCCATCGCGGTCGCGTATGCGAAGGCGCGAAGCTCAGACCGCGTGGCGTCTTTCGGCGACTTTATTGCGGTCTCTGAACCGGTCGATGTCTCGTTGGCCACGCTGATTAAGCCGGAGGTTTCGGATGGCATTGTCGCCCCGGGTTACGCTCCGGAAGCGTTAAGAATGCTCAAAGCCAAGCAAGGCGGTCGGTACCGGGTACTGCAGATCGATGCGGATTACACGCCGCCCGCGATGGAGTCCCGCACGCTGTTTGGTGTGACGCTTGAAGAGTCGTACAACGATTGTGTAATCGACCGCTCACTGCTTGAGGACACGGTGACGGCAGACCGCGACTGGCCGGAGTCTGCGGTGCAGAGCATGCTGGTGATTACTGCCGCGTTGAAGCACACGCAGAGCAATTCAGTGGCGATCGGCTGGAACGGCCAAGCGGTGGGCATCGGGGCCGGCCAGCAGTCACGCATCGCTTGTGTCCGCCTGGCGTGTGACAAAGCCGACCGCTTTGCACTCAAGCAACACCCCCAGAGCCTGGATTTGGTTTCGCGGTTCAATCCCGACACGCCCCGCCCGACGCGCGTCAATCTGCTTGATCAGTTCACCCGCTTTGCCGATCTGGACGAGCGCGAAGTGGCTGAGCTGGAAGCGGCGGTGCAAGGCCCGGTCACCCCGATTGATGCCGATGACGCCAAGGCTTGGATCGGCCAACTTCAAGGCGTGTGCCTGAGCAGCGACGCGTTTTTCCCCTTCCGCGACAATCTGGATCGCGCCGCCCGCAGTGCGGTGCGTTACGTACTCCACGCGGGCGGATCGAAGCGCGATGCGGATGTCATCGACGCGGCCAACGAACATCACATGGTCATGGCCCACAGCGGCCTGCGCCTTTTTCTCCATTAGGCTTCGCTTCACGCAGCGCCAGGCCTTGCCACCCACACGCAGGAATCAGATCATGAGAGGTCGTCTTGATGAGCAGACTCTCGACCGCATGGTCGCCCACACCGCCAGCCTGCTGCATCTCGCTGCGCAACTCGACGAATCCCGCAAACCGCAACGGGTCATCGATCAACTCGTAGAGAGCTGTACTGCGCCGTTGCCCGCGATGTTTGAAGCCCATGAGGCGGTAAATACGGCGGATTACGTCGAGCGTTTGACCGTCGCGTCGCTGGCCTTGAGCGCGACGCGTGGCTGGTTGCTGCTGATTGAAAAAAGTGCGTGGGTCGATGCGGAGGAGCTTGAACCTTTACTGAGTGAAAGTATCGAGCTGCACCGCGTGGTCAAGACATTGATCGTTCGTGCCCGCCGAAAGCGCGCGACGCCGCGCAAGTAGGGCATCTTGTCCATCGGATGATCTGGTCTTACCAGTAGCGTTCGAAATGGATCGTGCCTTCGGGGTTTTTAGGCCCTTTGACGGTGAAGCCGCGCTGCTGAAGCTCGGCTTCACATTGATCGATCATGTCGGGGTTGCCGCACAGGAAGATGTGCGTATGAGCCGGGTCGATGGGGTGGCCAACGTATTCCTGATAGAGGCTGTCTTCAAGTGCGGTGTGGACCCGGCCGCGCAGGCCTTGCCAGGTGCCGGCCTCAGGCTCGCGGGTGCAAAGCGGGAGGTAGACCAGGCGGTCGTCCTGCGAGGCCCACTGCTCGAGTTGGGCGCGATAGCCAAGGTCTGAGGCGAGCCGGGTGCCGTGGATGATGACGATTCTGCGCCAGCGGTTGGGATCGTCGCGGTAGGTCAGGTACATCGAGACAAACGGCGCAAGCCCGGTGCCGGTGGACACCATCACCAGATCCCGCCCGTCGGGCACGTCTTCAAGGGTGAAGTGGCCTTGAATCCGGGGGTTCATGAACAGCCGATCTCCGACGGACAGGTCCAGCAGGCTGGGCGTGAGCTTGCCTTCGTCGACGCGGACGATGTAAAACTCGATGTAGCGTTTTTCCGTGGGAGGTGACGCGATCGAGTACGCCCGGCGAACCAACTTTGGGCCTTTGCGGGGCCGACGCGTCACGCCTTCCGCGAGTACCTCAGGCTCCTTCTCGGGCAGACCCAGCGTGGCAAACTGGCCAGGCTTGAAGTCGGGCACTTCCTGGTCCAGATATGCCACCCGCATGATCGACAGACTCTCGGTCAGGTCTTCACGGGCAACGAGCTCAGCGTTTTGGGGATCAATCGGCATGCCGCAAGGTCTCTAGAAAATAAAGCATGCCGCACCGTCGACGCGTTGGAATCACTCGTCGGGCGCGGCGGGGATAATTTTAATCTGTCGCACATCGTGCACTTCCAGATTAGGGCGGTCTTTGTGGACGGTGACGGTGCCGGTGACCCGCACGCGGCGGCCTTTGAAGTAGTCCTCAGGGGGCCCGGGCAGGTCTTCGTACACGGGCTCAAACACAACGACAGTAAACGTGTTTTGCCAGTTCTCGGAGAAGTTCAAAAACGTCAACGCTCCGATGTTGCGGGTCCGCACGACGTGGGCTTCAAGAATGATCGGCCGACCGACGTGATGCTTCGCCTCGTGCCAGGCCACCTTCTGGGGGACCATGACTTCGCGGTCGCCGGGTCGCCCCATCAGTTGCGCCAGGCTCACCGGCGTAACGATCGTTTCGTCGTCCAGCGGGATGGGGCTACGCGGCAGTCGCCGCAGCAGTGTGGGCAGATTGCCGGGGTCGCGGGCCGCATCGTTGGGCTGAGTGGCGGGAACGGTGGATGGGGGTGCCGTTGGCTGGGCCTCTACGCGGGGCGCGGCCCAACACGCCGTTCCAAGCAGGCTTAGCAGGCACACACGCACAGTCCAAGGTCCAGGCAGGTCACACGTCATGGTCGGCATCGTATCCGACGCTCTGGGCCAAGGCCCGGGCCTTATGCTCTTGTCATGCGAAATGTGCTCGGACAACCGCGGGCGTTGAAAACCCTCTATCGGCAGCTTGATGGCGGACGCGTTCACCATGCCCAGATTTTCCACGGCCCGCAAGGCGTCGGCAAGTTCACCTGCGCCTCAGCCTTCGCTCGTGTACTGCTCTGCCACGATCCGCAACGCACGCAAGCCTCGCCAGATGCTTCTGACAGCCCGCCGCCGAACGAAGCCGCCGCCCTACCCAACCCCGTGCAGGCCTGCGGCAACTGCCCGTCATGCCGATTGCTGCCCGCCACCGAGAAGCTGACTGACCTCGACCTTCAAGCCGCTCGGTCAAGCGAAGACGCCGCGCTGACCTCGCCTCACCCCGATTTGCACATTCTCACCAAAGAACTCGCCGCGTTCAGCGACGACGCCGCCACCCGCCGCCGCAAGCAAATCAGCATTCCCGTCGAACTGGTCCGCCAGCACGTCCTCGGCCCCGCGTACCGCTCTTCGCAGCTCGGCCACGGCAAAGTCTTCATCATCGACCAGGCGGAACTGCTCAACGCCGCCGGCCAAAACGCCCTGCTCAAAACACTCGAAGAACCGCCCGCAGGCAGCACGCTGATCCTCGTCACCTCCAGCGAAGACCGCCTGCTGCCCACCATCCGCTCACGCTGTCAACGCGTTGCGTTTGTGCCCTTAGATACGGCCATCCTCTCGGCGGACCTCGACCGCCGGGACGTGACGCTGGACCCGACCGACCGCGAGTGGCTGCTCCGCTTTGCCAACGGATCGCTGGGTCGGCTGGACATGGCCCTGACCTTCGGCCTGAAAACCTGGGCCCGCGACATCATCGCGGGCCTTGACCGACTCGCACGCAGCCGACCCGCCCCCACCCTGGGCGGACGGATGCACGAACTTCAAAACGAATTCGCTGAAAGCTGGGTCAAACAACATCCCAACGGCTCCAAAGAGGCTGCCAACAAACTCGCTGCCTCACTCATGGCTGCGCTCATCGGCGAACACGCCCGCCATCACCTCGCCCAGCGTGCCGCCAAATCCATCGGCGAAGACCTCGCCGCCGACCAGGCCCTGCTCGACCCCTGGCTGGCGGTGATCGACGCGGTCCAGGACGCCCAGTCCCTCCAGGCCCGGGCCGTGAACGCCGCCCTGGTCAGCGACCACCTCGCCGCCTCCCTCGAAGACGCACTCGCGACCCGCAACACGTAAAGCCTTCGGCCAAGCCGGGTCATATAGACATCGGCAGCACCTGCGCCTCCCGCATCTGCGACACGAAGTCACCGCCTCACCCTGAGCCGAACCAGCTATCGATTTCAGTTCATCGCCGTCTTCGTCCTTGACATGGTCAAGGATCACGGCGAAGGCTTTGGGTTTCTTGCGTTTGCCGTTCCCGGCGTTGTATTCCTCGAAAAGCGTGCCGCAGCCGGCGATAGGAGAGCCGTCGTAGCGGGTGGTGATGCGTTATTGGAGGCCGAGCTTGTTGAAGTTGGCGGCGAAGTACTTGAAGAAGTTGGACTCGAACGGGTCGTCGCAGTTGCAGTACTTTTTTTGCGCGGAAGGTGTGGGGGTCGTCGTCGAGGTAGGCCTCGACTTCCTTCTGGATGTTGATGGACTGGGTGTAGAACGCGTCTTTCCAGGCGGGCGTGATGGTTTGGCGGGGGAGAGGCTGGCGTGCGGGGGAAGGCGTACACTCTTGCGGTCATGAAGTATCGACTGATGGGGATTGATCTCGACGGCACGTTGCTGCAGCCGGACCGGACGGTGAGTCGTGCGGATTTGGAGGCGATTCAGCGGGCCCAGGAGGCGGGGTGTGTGGTGGTGCCTGCGACGGGCCGGGGGTGGCGGGAGGCGGCGGGGCCTTTGGAGCCGGTGGAGGGGCTGACGCTGGGCGTGTTTAACACGGGGGCCTGCGTGGCGACGGTGGCGACGGGCGAAAGCATCAAGCTGTCGTGCTTTGAGCCGCACGTGGTGCTGGAACTCATTGAGTTTCTCAGGCCGATGCCGTGCGCGGTGCTGGTGTATCTGGATCGACACGACAGCGGCTACGACTATCTGGTCACCGGCGACGGCCCGGTGACGGAGAACACGCAGGCGTGGTTCGACCGGGCCCAATTGCGGGTGACCGAAAACCGTCACCCCACCGCGGAGGACCTGCACCATGCGCTGCGGGTGGGGCTGGTGGCGGAAGGCGACGCGGCGTTTACGGTGGAGGCGGAGGTGGTTGCGCAGTTTGGCGAGCGGATCGAGGTGCACGCGTTCGCCGGCGTGCCGGTGGGCGAGGGGGCCACGCAGGTTTACATCGCCGAAGTGTTCGCCAGGGGTGTGAACAAATGGCGGGGGCTGTCGTGGATCGCGGCGAAGCATGGCATTGATGCGTCCCTGGTCGCGGCGATCGGCGACGAGATCAACGATCTGGCGATGCTTGAACACGCGGGGCTTGGCATTGCGATGCGCAGCGGCGTGGAACGTGCCAAGGCGGCAGCCGACGTGGAGGCAGGCTCGGTGGCGGAGGCGATTGATCACATGCTCTGCGGCCGGTGGTGACTGGATGGCGCTGAAGTTTTAGCCGCACGCGTTTGGTTCTAAGCTGTCTGGCGATGACCACCACTGTGCCCGTTCATATCACGCGTCTGCCGCACAACCCCGACGGGCCGATCCCGGCCTACCAGTCGGCGCTGGCTGCGGGGCTGGACCTGCACGCCTGCCTGGACGCTGCGGTGACGCTTGAGCCCAGGGCGATCGCGTTGATCCCCACGGGTTTTGCCATTGCGCTGCCTCCGGGGTTTGAAGCCCAGCTCAGGCCTCGATCAGGGCTTGCCTGTAAGCACGGCATCACGCTGCCCAACAGTCCCGGCACGATCGATGCCGATTATCGCGGCGAAGTGAAAGTTGCCTTGATCAACTTGTCCGATGCCGCGTTCACGGTGGAGCCGGGCATGCGGGTGGCGCAGTTGGTGGTGCAACCGGTGCCTCGGGTGGAACTGCGGGAAGTGGAGTCGTTGGACGCGACGGCTCGGGGGTCGGGCGGCTTCGGGCATACCGGGCATTGAATGATTATCACTGTTCACATCGGCAAAAGCCGGACGGAATGACCCAAGGGATGATGAAACATTTTTTCGCAAGGTCATTCAGCCGACGGGGCCTGAGCATCACCGTATTGGCGACGGCATGCGGGGTGTTAACCGCATGTGCGAACCCACTGGTGACGGGGTACACGGGCTCTCGCACTCTGCCCTTGAGCGAGCAAACGCCGGTGCTGGTCATCGGGGCTGATCCGGCAAACCCTTTAGCCATCGAGCGTTACGACCAGGCTATTAAGGCGGCCCATCGTGGTCGCTCTTTGATGGGTACGTCGACGGCCATTTCAGACGCTCCGCTCCGCGACGCGCAGGTTGCCTCGGCAGCACGCGAGCTCGGAGCTGCGGCGGTGTTCTATACCTACGTCTATCTGAACACAACCGTTGAACGCCACGCGACTTACCATGATCGACAGGACGGCCGATATGAGCGAGAGATCAGCCGACGTGTGTCCGACACCAGCCGACATTGGTACGAATATCGGGCCACGTTTTTTGGCCCCTTGAACAGCGTGAGAAGCGATCAGGAGTCAGTCCCACCATCGCAGCCGCAGCGATTTCCTGCTTCCGGAATTGATTCTCAATCGATTGAGAATCAGGCGACCGATGACTGAGCCAGATTCATTCTGCGGCCCTTGGTCTGCTGTGCGTTAAGGCGTTTGCTGTCCGCGTTTCGCGGGATGTGCCGATAGCAAGGGGGTCAAGCCGGTCTCCCGGCGGCGATGTCACGCGCTGCGCTGTGCTGTTGGCGTGTGGCATGCTGTCTTTCCTACGAGAAATCCATGCCCCGCAAACCCGTTGAGCCTGACCCCATCGTGCCCCCCGCCTTCAAGGCGTTGCTTTGGACGCTTGCTGCGGCCGCGGCCTGCCTGCTTGCGGCCGCCCTGCTGAGCTATGACCCCCTGGACCGCCCTTCGGCAGTGGCAGGGGTTCCCAACGCTCATCCGTCAAATCTCATCGGCACGATGGGCGCGACGCTTGCGCATCATCTGTATCTCATGTTGGGTCCGACGGTGTGGATTCTTCTGGTGGGCTGGACGGTGCTGGGGGTGCGGTCGGCGGTGGGTCGAGGGCTGGATCAGCCGGTGCTGGCGCGGTGGGCGTGGTGGTGCTGGCGGTGGCGGCGGGGACCACGTGGAGCATGGCGCGGTCGACGTTCTCCGGGCCTGCGTCATCACCCGCCTGGGGTGCGGGCGGGTTGGTCGCGGTGACACTGGCGGACGGGCTGGTGCCGCGATTCGGGGTGCTGGGGGGTCTGATCATCATGGCCGGGGCGGTGTGGTCGGGGCTTCTTTTATGTGCCGAGCGGGTGGCGCTGGCAGTGCCGCGCGCCGTGGGCGAGGCGATGCTGCGGGCGTTGAATATCCATCATTTGCCAGCCTGGCCGCAGTGGCTGACGCCGCAGGCGGTCTTTGCCGTGTTCCGCCGCGATCCATCCCTGTGGGACGGTGCGGAAGACGACCTGGAAGACGCCGATGAGCTCGACCCGGCGCAGGCCACGTCATCTCGTCAACGTAAAGCTAAACGCAAGACCAAAGCCCACGACGCGACTGGCCTGCCCGGCGACTTCATTGATCCCGACCAGGCCGCCGCCCGTGCGGCGGTCACCGCGTCCACACGCTCCGCAGAGCTTGTCGATGAGGACGAGGAAGATGACGCCGCTGCACCCCAGGCTTACGTCACCGGCCGCAAGAAGTACGACCCCGAAGAGCTGCGACAGAAAATGGCGCAGATGCCCATCAACTTTGCCCCCAAGAACAAGCCTGCCGACCTGCCGGTCCGCGAGGTGGACTTGTCGGGCTATCAGTTCCCCGGCATGGACCTGCTCGAGGAACCCGAGGGCGACTTTAACGAAGAAATGGCAGAGATCGTGCGGAACCAGGCGGTCCAGCTTGAGTCGGCGCTCAAGCAGTACAAAATCGACGGCGAAGTGGTCGGCATCGACTCGGGCCCGGTGATCACGTTGTTTGAAGTCCGCCTCGCCCCGGGCACGAAGGTCGCCAAGCTTTCGGGCGTGGAAAGCGACCTGGCGCGAGCGCTCAAAGCCCAGAACATTCGCATCGTGCCCAATATGGCGGGTAAGGACACCGTGGGCGTGGAAGTGCCTAACTCGAAGAAAGAGCGGGTCCGCCTGAAGGAACTGATGACCGTGGCGCACGAGAAATCGAGCAAGATGAAGCTGCCGATGTTCCTGGGCAAGGATGCGTCCGGCACGCCTTTGGTGCACGATCTCAACGCCATGCCTCACATGCTCATTGCCGGCACCACCGGCTCAGGCAAGAGCGTGTGCATGAACTCGATCATCATGTCGTTCCTCTACACCAAGCGGCCCGATGAGCTCAAACTGGTGCTGGTCGATCCCAAGATGGTGGAGATGAGCCAGTTCAAGAGCGTGCCGCATTTGATGTGCCCGGTGGTGACGGAGATGTCCAAAGCGGCGGCGATTTTGGAATGGGCGGTGACCAAGATGGACGAGCGGTACGAGCTGCTGGCTGAGGTCGGCGTGCGGGATATCGCGTCTTATAACGAGCTGGGCTGGGAAGAGGTCCGCGAGCGCATGGACCCGGCGACCGAAGAGGAAGCTGCGCGAATCCCCAAGAAGCTGCCTTACATGGTCTTCATCATCGACGAGTTGGCCGACCTGATGATGACCAACAAGGAAGTCGAAGGCTTCATCGTTCGCATTGCTCAGAAAGCCCGGGCGGTGGGGATTCACCTGATTCTCGCGACGCAGCGGCCCAGCGCCAACGTCGTCACCGGGCTGATTAAGTCCAACATGCCTTGCCGGGTCGCGATGAAAGTCGCCTCGGGCATGGACTCGCGCATCGTGCTGGACCAGAAAGGCGGCGAAGTGTTACTCGGCCACGGCGACATGCTGTTCCTCTCGCCCCGGTCCAGCGAACTGGTCCGTGCGCAAGGCACCCTGGTGGACGACGCTGAGGTCCGCAAGTGCGTCAAGTTCCTGCGGGATGTGGCCCAGCAGAGCTTTGAACCGCAGCTGGTTCAGATCAAGGGCGGGGACGCGGAGAGCATCGACCACGAACGCGACCCGCTGTTTGACGATGCGGTGGAAGTGGTCATTGAGACCGGCCGAGGCAGTGTCTCCCTGCTGCAACGCAAACTCACCATTGGCTACGGTCGGGCGTCACGCATCATCGAAATGATGGAGTCCACCGGCATCCTGGGCGGCCATAAAACCGCCCAGGCTCGGCAGGTGCTGATCTCCGAGGATGAGTGGGAAGCGATGAAAGCTCAGGCCGCTGCCGACGCGGGCGTCGAGGTGCATGACACGACCGACGAGGCGTTCTCCGACGCCGAACTGATCGAGGAGGAGGACACGTTTGATTACCACGGCGAGACCGCAGACGACGGGGATGAAGACGCGGTGCCGGCGGAGTTTGCGGATGAATATCGGAATTAAGCGGCAGGAAGCGCGTCGTGCGTGGGTGATGCACCAGGATGCGTCAGAAAGCGTCAGAAAGCGACAGGAAGCGCCAGGAAGCGTCAGGAAGCGTCAAGCCAAGGCCTGACCTTCAGGGCGGTGTTGCTCGGGCGGCGCGGCCTACTGTGGGAGATGCGAAGCCAGGTGCGGCAATTCTGCAAGAAGTGGGGCCGGGTGTTGATGGTGGCGGGCCTGGCGGTGGTGTTGCCGGGGCTGGGGGTGTTGGCGTTATACGGGCCGATGGAGGGGGTGGTTGACGGGTTGCGGCGTAGCGGTGGTGGGGTTTGGTGGCCGGTGTGGTTGGGGGTTTGGGTGGGGGTTGGGGGATTGCTGGTCGGGGTGGCGGTGCTGCCGACGCACGCGGTATCGCTGGCGTCGGGATTTGTGTTTGGCGGGGTGTGGGGCACGGCGGGCGCGTGGGCTGCGGTGGTGATCGGGTCGGCCTTGGGGTGGAGTCTGGCGCGGGTGGCGGCGGGGCCTGGGGTGCGGGAGGCTGTGGAGCGGACCCGCGCGGGCCGGGTGTTGGTCGGGGCCATGGTGGAGACCCAGGGATGGCGGTCGGCGGGGGCGGTGACGTTGGCGAGGCTTCCGCCGCAGGTGCCTTTTGCGTTGGGGACTGTGGTCGCCGCGAGCGTGGGGGTACGCCTGTCGGCACTGGTGGCGGGCACTGCGGCGGGGATGCTGCCCCGGGTGGCGGTGGTGGCGTGGTTCGGCGCGGGGCTGGCGGAGCTCGGCCGAGGCGGTGATGGGCGGGTGCTGGCGGTGAGCGTGATTGGCGGCGTGGTGGGCCTGACCGGGCTGGGCGTGTGGGCGTGGAGGGCGCTACGCCGGCGGGAAAAGACGACCGCGATCCCTTGACCGTGCTGCCGCGACTTTTTTCTGAAAGTCAGCAACGAGGGATGGGCTAAGCGGGCCGGGGCATCGGTGCTTAGTGAGCGGTGTTTACTGCGGTGCTTGCACTGCTTCAAAGCCGGGCAGCCTGGCTTGGGCGTCGGAAAGGTTCACCGTTGCTGTGGCGGTCGTCTTGCCATTGGTGGGTTTGGTGAGAATGAAGCTCTCGATGTTGCCACTCACGCGTACCCGAGTCCCCTCGCGGATGGCTTTGGCGGCCTCGGCAGTTTCGGCATCGACGTATCGACTCCAGCTTGTCAATTTAACCTGGTACGTGATTCCCGCATACTGGACGGGCTTGGTGGACCATGTGTACCGAACGGCGAAAGGACGTTCTGGGCCTTGGTAAGACGGCCCGACGGTCACGCGTCGGATCACCACGTTTTCCTCGAGCCTGTGCCCGACGACGTTTTCATCGAACCACGCTTTTGCTTCAGGCCAGGTGAACTGGTCCCACCCGACGCGAGCTTCGGGGCGGCGCTCGGCTGGGATGCTGGTAAAGATCGTGCGATAGCTTCGGTAGGTGTTGACCGTTTCTGAGGAGTCGGCCGCGTCAGATGGCTCAGACGGGTCCGCTGGGTCAAGGGTGTCGGGGGTGTCGGGGGCATTGACTTGCGGCTCGGTATCGGCAGCCTCACTGGGTGCTTGCTCCTGAAGCTGAGCGAGCTCGCGTTCCAGTCGATCTACGCGTGCCTGCAGAGTGGCAATGATGACTTTGGCCTGGGCGAGGGTTTTCGGCGTGACCTGGGTGATATCGCGCGACTTCGCGGCAGACGGCGTGGAGGCGGGACGCGTCGCGGGAGTCGCAGTCGGTGATGGCTCGCTGAGTGCGGTGAGCGAACACAGCGAGACTGCGAGCATCGCGCTCACAGTGGCCAGTCGGGAAAAACATGTCATGCGGGGTCTCCGGAAAAGAGGATTCCAGAGAATAGCAAGCGACTGGCCAGCGTTTAGCGCATGACGTCGCGTCGGTCGAGCAGTCGCACGGGCATGCGTTGGGGCGTACGGGGCGTGCCGGGCGTTTCGTAGAGCAGTTGAAGCGTTCGTCGGGCGAGGACGGGTTGGGTGCGGGGGTTGCCTTGGGCGTCGAGGATGGGTTCTTCGGTGACCGGGTCGATCATGGGGGTGGTGAGCGGTTCGCCGGTGGTGGGATCGAGGATGGGCTTGGTTTCGCCGTAGAT
Source organism: uncultured Phycisphaeraceae bacterium (assembly GCA_963799465.1). Lineage (GTDB taxonomy): Bacteria > Planctomycetota > Phycisphaerae > Phycisphaerales > Phycisphaeraceae > JBCCOW01. The sequence goes on from CAWCXG010000001.1 coordinate 815,083, forward strand.
GCCGGTGACGAAGATGGACATTTCATCCACGTCGTCGCGGGGGACGGGCCAGATGAACACGCCGCGTTTGGCGTAGTCGAGGCCGGGCAGCATTTCGCCGACGATTTCGGGGAAGCCTTCGATCAGCGGGTCCCGCAGGGCTTTTTTCACTGCTGCGAAGACCTTGGGGGCCACGGCACGGTTGGCGGTGATGACGTGGCCACGGTCGGTGAGGATCGTGGCGGAGGGCAGGAACAGGCGGGGATCTTCGGAAGCGTTGAGGACTTCGTAGGGCAGGTACCAATACCACTGGGTTTGGCCGTCGATTTCGACCGAGAGGGTGTCGGGGGCCTGGTGGGTGAACTGGAGGACCCATTCGCGAGTCACGGGGTCGGGGACCGGGAAGTTGCCAGCGGGGTCGGGTCGTTGAACGGTGGGGGCGGGCTCGGTGGGTCTGGGGTTTTGCTGTCCCAGTGCGATGACGGGGGCCGCGGCCGCGACCAGCAGGGCCAGGCCGATACAGCCGATCCATAGGATGCAGAGGCCCTCGCGATGAACGGGCAGGGCGTGAGCAGCGACAGGGGTGCGGGAAATGCGGGGGCCTTGGTGCATATGCGGTGCCTGAGGAGCATGAGGAGAAGCCAGAACCCAAAGCGTCCTGGGCAAGAGAGCGGCTCTTGCGCTTTGCACCTAGTTTACGTTGATCGAGGCGTAGCGTGAAGTGTGATGATAAAGCATGATGGTGCAGCGCGGTCTGGTGCGTGAAGTGATGGGTCGATGGCACGCTTGAATCCCCTACCTACGACGAAGTCTGACGGTCTGCCGCCGCGTGCGGTTCGGGTACAGGAAGCCGACCGGATCCACGCGTTGGCGGTGTTGATCATCGGGGCCGATCGGCCAGAGGACCCCGGCGTGGTGCGTTTTTTGCAGTATGCCCGGGACCATGGGCTGAATCTATCGGGGCTGTGGGCCGGGGTGCGTGGTTCACCAGCGGCGGGGTCTTCGGAAGGTGGCGCAAGCGGCGTGAAATGGGAGAATCCCTACAACGGGCTGGCGTTGGCGATCCCCGCTGCGGGCAGGACGGCAATGCTGTTTTGCGCCCCGACCCGCGCGGTCGACGTGTGGAAGGCACGGGGGTGGCGGTCGCGGCAGCGGTCCGGGAAGCTTTAGCGGGTGGGGCGGCGATCGTGCAGAGTTTGCTCGATTCGGGGCAGGAATACGAGCAGCAGGCCCTCGAAGCGGGCGGGCTGCATCGCCTGGCCCGGTTGGTGTACTTGCAGAAAACGCTGCCATCGGTGCGAGAGGTCCCCCGGGCCTGGGCGACCAACGCCCGGCTGATCGATGGGGTTGATCCGGCGACGGTGGAGGTGGTGTCGTATGAGACGGACACGCATGAACTGTTCAGCGCGGCGGTGCTGGAAAGTTATGAAGGCACACTGGATTGTCCGGGCCTGCTGGGTCGGCGGTCGGCGGAGGACATTCTCGCGGGCCATCGAGCGACTGGCATTTTCAAGCCCGAATGGTGGCGGGTCGTGACGGTGGCGGGTCGGCCTGCGGGGGTGCTGATGCTCGCGGGGGTGTACGACGACGATGCGTTTGAACTGGTGTACCTGGGGGTGAGCCCGGCGTTTCGACGCAAAGGGCTGGCCCGTCGTCTGCTGGACGAGGCGGTGGCGATGGCCGTGCCGGCAGGCGGGCGGAAGCTGCTGCTGGCGGTGGACGACCAGAATGATCCCGCCGTGCGACTTTATCGCCAGGCGGGTTTCCGGACGCTTGGCACAAAATTGGCCATGGTGACGGACTCGTTGACCGATTGAGCCTGTTGCGGCCGGGGTGGTGGGGGTTTTTGCATCGATCTGTGTCACAGCGAGCGCGTGCTATTTCGGACGCGCGATAGGGAGTGAAGCGAGACCCTGCAAGCGCGGCACGCTTATCCCCCGTGCGGTGTTTGAGAATGTGGAGAGTTTGGGATAACTCGGGGCGAAGAATCTGGGCATAAAAAAGATGAACGCTCTTAACCGCTTCCCGTGTCGGCATATGAGCGAATTGTGAGCGCTTCGGGGCCACGCGGAGGCCTTGACCCGACGGCGTGACGCATTACTGTGGTTCCTTGGCGGACAGGACGACCGCCCCGCTTGATTGTGAAGCGGAGCCAGGCTTGGCCAGGAGTTGATGACGTCACGTGTGCTGTTTGGAAGTTTGACTTCCGCGAGCATGACCCGACGCAACTCAGCCAGCCCTTCAAGGCTCTGATCTCACGTCACTCGGCTCGTTGGAAGGACCTACACATCAGAGGTGACGCAGGTTTCACGTGAAGTGCGTGAGGCAGGCGTCAGGGCGACCCGGCGTGGGGCATGGCGTCGGGCTTACAACGTGATTGCTTCTTAAACAAGGTTTTTCAGATGGCAGTGGGATTGACTGTTGGGGATATCGATGCGCGCCTGACCCGGCGGGTCGAGCAGAGGCTCGGGGCGCGCAAGTTCAGCATGTGGTTCGACCAGACGGCCCGGTTCACTTATCTGCCCGACGGCCACGCGGTCCGCCTGAGCGTTCCCACCGAGTACAACGCCCAACGGATCCGCCAGCACTATTTGTCGGATGTGGCGTCGGCGGCGGAGCAGGAGCTGGGCCGGCCGGTCCGGGTGGAGCTGCACGTGGACGGCGAGGCGTTTGCTGCCTCGTCCTCGCTTAGTGAGCCAGGCGAAATGGTCCGGCCCGGATCGGCCGTGTCGGGACATGAAACGCGTGAGCAGGAACGGCCGCGTCGCACGTCGTCCTCCGGCCAGACCTTCAGCGATCGGCCTGCGGGGTACGCGTTGGCGTCGCAGTCCCTGCGTCACCGGCTCGACCAGTTCATCGTGGGGCCGAGCAACCAGCTCGCCTATGCCTGTGCGGCTCGCATGGTCGGCGGCGAAGACCTGGACCCTCTGCTGACCGATCGGCACGGCAACACCACCCCGCCCGCCCTGTTCGCCTCGGCCATGGCGCCGGTGCTGTTCCTCCACGGCGGGTGCGGGCTGGGCAAAACCCACCTGCTACAAGGCATCTGCCGCGCGGTGGTCGAGCACGACCCCTCTGCCAAAATCCTCTACACCACCGGCGAGCAGTTCACCAACCGCTTTATCCAGGCGGTGCGGTCGAACACGCTGCCCGCGTTTCGCAGGCGGGTTCGCGGGCTGGACCTGCTCGCCGTGGACGATGTGCATTTCATCGCGTCGAAAGAGAAAACCCAGCAGGAGTTTTTGCACTGCTTTAATGAAATTGAGCTCGGCGGGGCACGGGTGGTCATGGCCTCGGACTCACATCCCAAGGTGATCCACAGCTTTTCCGAAGCGTTGATTAGTCGATGTATGCGGGGGCTGGTGGTGCAGGTCTATGAGCCTGATCTCGAGACACGGCGGACGTTGATCCGCAAGCTCGCCATGCGTCGGGGGTTGGTGTTGCAACCTCAGGCCGCCGAGCGGCTGGCGCAGCGGACGGTCGATTCGGTGCGTGACATTGAAGGGTCGCTCACCAAGCTGCAGGCTCTAGCCTTAATGGAGCGAAGCCGATACACGGAGCGAAACGGGTCGAGCTCGGGCGAGGCGGCGCGGCCTGTACTCGGGTTGCCCAGTCGACTGACCGCGCCGGTGGGTCACGCATTGGTCGACCGGTTGTTTGAAGAGCAGGCTGCCGTGCGGACGGTCAAGCCGGTGCGGTTTGAGCGGATGATGGATTGCGTGTGTGAGCACCTGATGGTGGACCGCGAGAAGCTGTTGGGCGCGGCCGACATCGGCACGTCGTGCTGGCTCGGTCCGTGTTGATCTATCTGCTGCGAAAGATGACGCCGATGTCGTACCCCGAAATCGCCATCAAGCTGGGCAAGAACAATCACTCGGGTGTCATTACGTCGGCGCAGCGTTTCGAGCAGCTCTTGAAGGTGGACGAGCCGGTGTCCGTCCCGGGGCGGGATGAGCCGGTGACGCCCAGCCAGTTGGTGCACGAACTCAAACGACTCGCCACCGCGTGAGGCAAGCGGTGGGATCACGCGGTGGCTGAAGCGGGTCGTTGCTCGCCGGACCTTGAGGGTTTACTGTGGCCGACGTGTCGGTGTCGCGTGTGTTTCTGGGGTTACGAGAACCGGTGCTGGTGGCTGCCGCGCGCTGGCTGGGGGATCGGTACCGCCTGGCGATGGGCGAGGTGGTCGTGGCGTGTCCGACCGCGCGGGCGGGACGGCGGCTGCTTGAACTGTTAGTCGAGCGCGATGCACCGCAGGCCGGGGACGTGGGGTCCGGCGGCCTGCGGGAGGGCCTGGGGCTGCTGGTCCCGCCGCGGATCGTGACGCCCGGCGGGCTGGCGGAGTGGTGCTATCGGGCTGACGTCTCGGCTCACGCAACACCGTGGCGCAGGGCCAGTGAGGTCGACGTGTGGCTGGCGTGGGCGCAGGCGCTTCGTGAAGCGACCCGCGACGATCAAGCGGCACTGGGACTGGAGGACGCCGCGTCGGTGCCCCGTCGGCGGATATGGGACGCGGTTGACGAGCTGGTATCGGCTCAGAGAGAACTCGAAGCGCACGGGCTCACGCTCGAGAACGGTGCAGCCGTGGATACGTCGCCGCGCTGGACGGCGGCCGCACGCATGGCGGCGACTACGGATCGTGTTCTCGAATCGTGGGGAGCGCAGCGCGTGGATCGACAACGGCTCGAAGCCTTGCGCGGAGAAGGCGGATCCGTCGTGGGCATGGAGACCGATCTGGTGCTGGTGGGCGTGAGTGATATGACGCGGACCACCGGTCGGCTCCTGGCATCCGCTGCGGCGGCTGGGCCTGGAAAGGTCACCGCGCTGGTGGCGGGCGCGTCTGACCATGCCGCGTGGTTTGGCCCCTTGGGCGAATTGCCCGAAGACCCGCAAAGCCGCGCAGACCCGAACGTCACGCATGGGCCCACGCCTTGGGAAACATCGCACACGTCAGGCCCGTTCCCCACGCCGCTTGTGTCCGAGGCGGCGCTCACGGTGGTCGATGGTCCAAGGCAACTCGCTGCCGCCGTGGTTCATCACATCGCGCGCCTGGCGTCACTCACGACCGCCTCAAGCGACGCCGGTGAAGGGCTCTCGCTGGACGCGGTGACCGTGGGGCTCGCGGATGAAACCCTGGCGGCCAGCGTCCGCCGAGCCTGTGCCTCAATTGGATGGCCCGCACGACTCGCCACCGGACAACCGCTGAGTCAAAGTCGGCCGGCCCGACTTCTCGCCGCGGCGTCGGCCTTCGTACGCACCGGCCGATTTGATGACTTCGCGGTCCTGCTGCGCCACCCCGATGTGCCCAGTTGGGCCGGGGAATCACCCCGCGACCGCGCTGCCCAAGAGGACCATGACCCGCCGCTCGACGTCATCACCATGCTCGACCGGTATCTCACCGAGCATGTGCAAGGCCACGTGAGCAGCGTGTTTCTTGGCCGACATGCCGACCGTCTCGCCGCCTTGTGGAAGCATCTCACGCAATGGCTGCCCAACGATCAGGAACTCAACAATGTCGGTATCGTCGAGCGCGTCGAGACGTGGCGGGAGGCACTGGCCCAGGCCTACGGCGGGGTTGAGGTCGCGGCGGGCTCGAGCCTGGGGCGGTCCCTGCAAGCCACCGCAGGCGTCCTGGACACACTCGCGGCACTTGGCGATTTGTCTTCTCACGCATTGGGCACGCTCGACGCCGCTGCGGCTGCAGAGTTCATCCTGCGCCGCCTCGCGTTGCTCGACGTGCCCGAACCTTCGGGAACCCCTGCAATCGAAGTCATCGGCTGGCTTGAACTGCCCTGGGACGACGCGCCGGTGGGGGTGCTCGCAGGCGTGTGCGAAGAGACGCTGCCCGGCACGTCCAGTGCCTCCACACTGCTGACCGCTTCGACCCGCCGCAGGCTTGGCCTGCGTGATGATGCCTACCGACTCACCCGCGACCGCTGGCTGTTGCACATCGTCCTGGCCACCCGACCTGACACCTGCGTCATCGCCCACCGACGTGATGCCCGCAGCGATCCGCTGCGACCCAGCCGACTCCTGCTCGACCTCACCGGCCAGCCCCTCGCACACCGCGTCAAACGCTTCGACCTCGACACGCCAAGCGACCCCAGCGGTGACGACCACCGCCTCATCCATCCAACAGACCCTCACCCGCCCCACACCCTCCACCGCCCGCCCATCGTCCTGCCCACCGATCCGCATCACGCACCCACAGCCAACCGTCTCGATCTCGAAGCGCTCCCCGTCACCGCCTTGCGGGATTACCTCGCCTCGCCCTACCGCTACTACCTCAAACGCGTGCTCAAGCTCAAAGCCGTCGACGACCGCACTGCAGAACTCGACGGCGGAGCCTTCGGCGACCTCGCCCACGCAACGCTCCGCGACTGGGCCCGCCAACCCGACGCCAACACCCCCAACGTCGATCTCCTTCAAGCCCAACTGCGGGCGAGTCTGGCTCGATTGGTCCGGCAACGCTTCGGCCTCCACCCGCCCCCCGCCATTGCCCTGCAGCACATTCAGCTCCACGCCCGGCTTGACGCGTTTGCACACTGGCAAGCTCAGCAATGGGCCTTCGGCTGGAGGATCGACCCCGCACGCCTCGAACAGGAATGGTCCGCCGACCTGATCGTCGACCACCAAGCGGTCCGCATCACCGCCCGGATCGACCGCGTGGATCACCACGACACCCAAGGCTCAAGAATCATTGATTACAAAACCGCTGAGTCCGCCTTGTCGCCCCGAAAGACCCACCGCCGGGGTGAACAATGGACCGACCTTCAGTTGCCGCTGTATCAGTGGATGGCCGCGACGCAGGATCTGACCGGGCCAATCGACACGGGCTATGTGCTCCTGCCTGGGGACGTCAAAAAAATCGGCTACACCTCTGCTCAATGGACGCCCGCCGAAGTGCAGGACGCAGTCGACACCGCCGCGCAGGTGGTCCGTGATCTGCGTGCCTGTCGATTTGAAACGCTCGGCGAGATCCCCGCCTGGGACGACGGGCTGGCGGCGTTGTGCGGCGACCGACTCGCCGACCGCGACCGCTGGGCCCAGATCCCAACCGGAGCCACGCCATGACCGCCTACGGATTGGGCCATGTGGTGATCCGTGCGTCCGCGGGTTCAGGCAAGACCCACCGGCTGTCGTCGCGGTATCTCGGACTCGTTGCGCACGGCACCGAGCCAGGCGCGATCCTTGCGACCACCTTTACCCGTAAGGCTGCGGGAGAGGTGTTCGGGCGCATCCTGGGTCGGCTGGCCGATGCAGGACTCAACGACCATGCCGCAGCGGCACTTGGCCTGGAGTTGGTCGGTCGACCCTGGTCGATGCCCCAGGCCCAAGCGGTGCTCGGGCGATTGACCCGCTCCATCCACCGCTTGCAGGTCTGCACGCTCGACAGCTTTTTCACACGCGCCGCGTCGGGCTACCGCCTGGAGCTGGGCCTGCCCGCCTCGCCCCGGCTGATCGAGGCCGGCGGGGTAGAAGCCACCCAGATGCGTGCCCGCGCCATCGAAGCCATGCTCGCCCAAGGCACCCAGGACGACCTGCAGGCGTTGGTCACCATGCTCCGCCAGGCCTTTGGCGAAACCCACAAACGCGGCGTCGTTGCCTCACTCGATCAGCTGATGGACCGACTCCACAGCGTCTATCTCGATACACGCATTGATACGAACAACGCCCCCGACCGCCCCGCCACCGCCTGGCACCAAATCCCCCCCGTGGATACGTTCGCGCTACCCCAGGAGGCCGACGCGATCGAACGACTTCGCAGCGTCGAGCCCGAGCTGACCCACCAGACCTCGTGGCGCAACTCATGGAAAGTCGATATTGAGCGGGCCGACCGACGCGACTGGGACACTTTGCTTTCCACTGGCATCCCGAAAAAAATCGCCGAAGGCTCGGACACCTTCTCCACCAAACGCCCGCTGCCCGATGCCGTGCTCGCCGCGTACCGCCCGCTGGTCCTGCATGCCCGCGCTGTTCAAATCAACCGCATCATTCAGCAGACCACCGCGGCCTACGACCTGCTTGTTCGCTACGACCAGGCTTATCACGCCTTGCAGGCCCGCGAAGGGGTCATCCTCTTCGACGAGCTGCCCCGGCTACTCGCCGAGCGGATCATGCCCGACGCGGTGCTCGATGAGGTCTACGAAAGACTCGACAGTCAGATCGACCATCTGCTGCTCGATGAGTTTCAGGACACCTCACCGATCCAATGGAAAGTACTCAGCCCCATCGCAGAAGAGATCTGCCTCCAGGAACGCTTCGTCGCTCCGGTTGACGCACGCCTCGTCGACCCCTTGCTTGCCGACCCCGAAGCGCATCTGCCCACGTTGGACCCGCCCGACCGCTCGTTCTTCTGCGTCGGCGATACCAAGCAAGCCATCTACGGCTGGCGCGGTGGGTGTGCCCCGCTCATGGATGTCGTCACGCAAAGCCTTGCGCTCGATGCCTCACATATCGAACGCCTCGACACCAGCTACCGCTCCTCGCCGGTGGTGCTTGACGTCGTCAACCGCCTCTTTGAGGATCTTCCCTCCGCTGCAGTTTTCCAAACACGCAAGCCCGGCGTTGACCGCGCCATCAGCGAATGGAGCGAGCGTTTCGCCCCCCACGTCGCCGCCCATTCGGATCGGCCGGGCTGGGTCGAAGTCTTCGCCGCCCCGCTGCAATCCCAGGACCCCCAGGCCGACGCTGCCCTTCTCGTGGAGGACCCGGACGACATGGATCAGGCCGATGACAGCCCCGCTTGGGACACTGGCAAGGTCACCGCCCGCCAGTGGAAAGCCGCCACGCTCGACGCCGCCGCCCGACGCACCGCTGCCCTCGTCGCCGACCACCCGACCGCGACGGTTGGCGTCCTCACGCTGGGTAATGCTCAAGCCAGCGAACTGGTCCGAAGGCTCCGCAGTCTGGGCGTCGCTGCATCTGGCGAAGGCGGCGGACGACTCGACGATGACCCCGCGGTCGAGCTGATCCTCTCCGCCTTGACCTTCGCCACCCACCCCGGCCACACCGCCGCCGCCTGGCATGTCTTCCACAGCCCGCTGCGTGAGGCCTCGTCCCTGGACGCTCTGACCGAGCCCGCCCGCGTCGCCGCCGCCCGCCGACTCCGCCGTGAACTCATCGACGTCGGCCTCACCGCACTCGTCACCCGCCTCGCCCACGCTGTACACCCCGTCGCCGAACCCCGGACCGCCGGGCGACTCACCCAACTCATCGAACGCGCCGAGCACCACGAACGCGACCACGCCGGCCAAAGCAACCCCGGCCAACCCGCCAAACGCTTCGTCCAACGCGTCCGCCAGGAGCGCGTCGCCGACCCTGCCGCCGCCTCGGTTCAGGTCATGACCGTCTACAAAGCCAAAGGCTTGCAGTTCGATGCGGTGGTCCTGGCACAGCTCTGGGAATGCCTCGACAAGCATCCCCGCCAGGACCTCTGGCGGCTCCGGCGAAGACCCACCGAGCCGCCCATCGCGGTCGTCCGAAGCATGAACGCTGCCGCCCGTGCCTCACTCACCGACCACGCCAACTGGGTCGAAGACGCCTACCAACAAGAATGCGCCACCAGCACCGGCGACGACCTGTCCGCGTTTTACGTCGCCGCCACCCGCGCCCGCCATGCCATGGTCCTGGTCGTCCCGCCCGTGCCATGGACCAACAAAGGCCCGGGCAAAACCAACCGCAACGACACCACCCCCGCCGCGCTCATCCGCGAACGCCTCGTCCCCGACGCCCCGCACGATTCCATAGGCGTCCTGGCCACCTGGTCCCACGGCTCATGGCACACCCCTGCCCGCCCCGCCCCACCCTCCACACCAGATCGCCTGGGACCCAACCCCTTCACCACCCCGCAAACCACCCGGCAGCGCCACCTCGAAGTCGTCTCGCCCTCCAACGTCAAAGCCTCAGGCCGCATCGACCCCGCCGTGTGGCTTCGCCCGGGGTCTTCCCCCGCAAGCACGCAAGCGGACCCGCAGACCACTATCCCGTCCTCCAACGCCGGCCGCGACTTCGGAATCATCGTCCACGCCATGCTCCAAACCGTCGGATTCATCGATGAACCCCAAGGCCTGCCCACCGATGACACCCTGCTCCAGGCCGCCCGCGACGCCATCCACGCCGGCCAAGCCGCTGCGCATGTCGATCTGCACGCTGCACGCGCCGCCGTCCACCGCGTGTGCCAAACCCCTGAAACCCAGCCCATCCTTCAGCGAAACGCTGCAATCGACCTCTGGCGCGAACACCGTTTTGCCGTGCGACGCGACCACCAACTCATCACCGGCGTCATCGACCGCGTCGTCCGGTTCAACGCTGCCCACCCCAACGATCCGGTCGCCCGCATCATCGACTTCAAAACCGACCCCGCACCCGCAGCCGACCTGCTCGACCGATACGCCAGCCAACTCACCGCTTACCGCCACGCCGTCGCCCAAGGCCTGGGCGTGAGTCCTCACCGCATCCAGGCCGGCCTTCTCGCCACCGCCACCGCCACCTGGGCCACGCTCGCCCCATGACCGCGCACCGCGCGCCGGCTCCTATACTCCAACGTCTGGCCTGCCCGGTACCCGATAGCTCTTAAAGGGTGCTCGCCCGCCCTTCACGCCCCTCCCCCCGTCAGCCAGAGAACTCTTGTCATGAAGCATTTCGACGTCGTCGTCATCGGCACCGGCCCCTCGGGACAAAAAGGCGCCATCCAGGCTGCCAAGCTCGGCAAGTCCGTCGCCATCATCGAGAAAAATGACGTCCTCGGCGGCGCCCAGATCAACACCGGCACCATTCCGTCCAAAGCGCTGCGCGAAGCCGCCCTCCACCTCACCGGAGCCTCCAAGCGGGGACTGTTCGGCGAGTCGTACCGGGTCAAATCCAACATCACCATCGCCGACCTCATCGCGGTCTCCCAGCAAGTCATCCGACATGAATGGGAAGTCATCCGCAATCAATTCGATCGCAACGGCATCGAACTCATCTGGGGCACCGCCAAGTTTGAAGGCCCCAACCTCATCCAGGTCAAGCACGGCGAAGACACCGAACTCATCACCGCCGATAAGTTTCTCATCGGCGTGGGCACCCGCCCCGCCCGCCCTGCCGCCGTGCCTTTCAACGGCCGCACCATCTTCACCAGCGACGAACTCCTGGTCCTCAACCGTTTGCCCAAGAGCATGATCGTCGTCGGCGGCGGCGTCATCGGTACCGAATATGCCTGCATCATGGCCACGCTGGGCGTCCGCGTCACCCTCGTCGAAGGCAGGCCTCAGGTCCTGGGCTTCCTCGATCAGGAAATCTCAGATGCCTTCCACTACTTCATGCGCTCCGAAGGCATGACGCTGCGGGTGGGCGAAAAAGTCGAAAAAATTACCGATCTCGAACTGCAGGACAACGGCAACGAGCACGCAGAGAAAAACGGCTCCATGGGCAAGCCCACCGTTCAGGCGCAGCTTGAGTCCGGCAAAACGCTACGCGCTGAAACCCTGCTCTATGCCGTCGGGCGACAAGGTGTTTGCGGCACCATGCAACTCGAAAACGTCGGCATCAGCTACGACGACCGCGAACGCCTCAAGGTCAACGAGCATTATCAGACACTCAATCTCGACGACCCTGAGGAACCCAAAGTTATCCAACACGTTTACGCGGCCGGCGATGTCATCGGCTTCCCCGCGCTGGCGTCGACCTCCATGGAGCAAGGCCGACGGGCCATCGCCCATGCCTTTGGCGAAAAGTTCGACAAGTGGAACCAGGACTTATTCCCATTTGGCATCTACGCGGTGCCTGAAATTTCCATGGTCGGCAAGACCGAAGAGCAACTCACCGAGCAAGGCGTGCCCTACGAAGCCGGCATCGCCCGCTACGACGAAATCGCGCGGGGCCAGATCCTCGGCGACCGCACCGGCATGCTCAAAATGCTCATCCACCAGGAACACAAAACCATCCTGGGCGTCCACGCCATCGGCACCGGCGCGACCGAGTTGATCCACATCGGCCAGACCGTCATGGCGCTGGGCGGCAAAGCCGACTTCTTCATCAACAACGTCTTCAACTTCCCCACGCTCGCAGAGGCCTACAAAATCGCCGCGTACAACGGCCTCAACAAGCTCGCCCACGTTTAAGCCTCACCCGCCCCGCCGCCTATCACCACCATTGCGCTCCAATGAAAAGCAACACCCCGCGTCGGCCTGCAAGGCCCGCGGGGTGCCGCGTTTCTTCTTTTCGATTGTGCAAATTCAGACCCGCTCAGGGCCACCCTAATTTCAGTAGACCAATGCAGTTGCATCCTCGATGGCTTCAATCGCCTGGCGGATGTGGAAGGGCTTCTTGAGGTATCCGTCAAAGCCTTGGTTTCGCAACGCAGAGGCCTGCCCTTCGGTCAGCTTGCCCGACATGGCAACCACGCGTGTCAGCTCCATGTCGTCGCACGACCGGACCTGCTTGAGCACCTGCTCGCCCTTGGCGTCGTCGAGATGCATGTCGAGCAGCATCACGTGCGGCCGAATCTTTTCACATTCCACACCTGCCGCAAAACCGCTGTGAGCGACATGCACTTCGTAGCTGGCCTGCTCGGTGAGCACCCGTTGCATGACGTCGACAATCTCGGATTTCTGGTCCACGATCAGCACCCGCGTCTGGCCTGACTGCACCCCGTCAAGCGGGATGTGATGGTCTTTCATGAACTTGATCAGCGAAGGCAGCGGAATCCGCCGATCCTTCGAGCCCGGAATCCGGTAGCCCTTGAGCTGGCCCGAATCGAACCATTTGCTCACCGTGCGGGGAGCCACGTTACAGATCTTGGCGACTTCACCGGTTGTCAGAATATCTTTTGCTTTAGACATCGCTTGTTGCACCTTTCTCCCTGAACTCTCCTGCGTATCCGGCTCATACCCGATCACGCGTCACCCCTGATATCGTCCAGCCTGCAAACCGGATTCACCGTCCTATCCAGAAAACTTGACACAATCTGCACCCACCGCGTTATCGGAAGCCCACCCCAGGCTTTCTGACCCAGCCGCTGGCTATTCCTCAGTTCCTCTCCCTCCCGCACTTTGCCCATGCCTGCCATCATTTTTGATTTCGACGGCGTCATCGCTGATTCCGAGCCTCTCCACGAACGTGCCCTGGCCCGGCTGGCGCATGAAACGCTCGGCTATGAACTCACGCACGCGGACTACATGGACCGCTACGTGGCGTTCGACGACCGCGACGCGATTCGACAGTTTCACCGCGACGCCGATCAACCCCTGCCCTCCCCGGAGCGTCTTGCTGAGCAGGCTGCGCAAAAGCAAGTGCTGTTCGATGAGCTGATCGCCTCAGGCGGGGTCCAGGCCTTGCCCGGCGCTGTGGAACTCATTGATGCCTGCGTCGCCGCCGACACCCCGCGGGCCATTGCCTCGGGCGCTACCCGGCAGGACATCACGCAAATTCTCCAAGGTCTGGGCCGCCGTGACGCGTTTGAGATCATCGTGTCCGCTGACGATGTTGAACGCTCCAAGCCTCACCCCGCGACCTACCGGCTGGCCTGCGAACACCTCCATGTCGACCCCGCCCACGCCCTGGCCATTGAGGACACCGCCGCCGGCCTGGCCTCGGCCCGAGACGCCGGCCTGCTCACCGTTGCCGTGGCCACCACTCACTGTGTTTCCTACCTTCGCCCCCATGCCCATCACGTCGTCGCCTCCCTCACCGAGGTCACGCTCGACGATCTCCTCAAGCTCCTGGCCTCACGCCCAGCGGATTGACGGCGATGCATGCTCAGGCGTTGATCGCCCCCCCGCTAACAATGAAGTAACACCCTTGCCCCCTTGAAATCACCCGGCTACCATGACCTAACGAAGTGCGTACACGTTGAGCCATCATGGAAACCGCCGTCAAACTCAGGATCCTCGCCGACGCCGCCAAATACGATGCCTCCTGCGCCTCGTCGGGCACCAAACGCTCCAACAGCAAGACCGGCCTGGGCAACTCCGACGGCACCGGCATCTGCCATTCCTACACGCCCGACGGCCGATGCGTCTCGCTACTTAAAATCCTGCTCACCAATCACTGCGTCTACGACTGCCAGTACTGCGTCAACCGGGCCTCATCCGACACGCCCCGCGCTCGCTTCACGGTGGACGAGGTTGTCGATCTCACGCTTGGGCTTTATCGACGCAACTACATCGAAGGCCTGTTCCTCAGCTCCGGCGTCCTGCGCAGCGGAGACTACACCATGGGGCTGCTCACCGAGGTTGCCCGCAAGCTGCGCGAAGATCATGAGTTTAACGGGTACATCCACCTCAAAGCGGTCGTGGGCGCAAGTCCCGAAGCCGTCGCCGCAGCAGGCCTGCATGCCGACCGCCTGTCTGCCAACATCGAACTACCCACCCAGCAGGACCTCGATCAACTCGCGCCCGAAAAATCACATCGCGAGGTGGACCGCACCATGGCCCACCTCAAAGATAAACTCGACGAAGCCCGCCAGGCCACCCGGTACAAAACCGCACACTTCCCCAAGCCCCGCCGGCCCCGCCCCAAACACAGCTTCGCCCCCGCCGGCCAGTCCACCCAGATGATCGTCGGGGCCACCCCCACCGCCGACCGCGCCATCCTGGCCACCGCCAACCGGCTCTACTCTGCCCACCGCCTCAAACGCGTCTACTACACCGCCTACTCGCCCATCCCCTACAGCGCCACCAGCCTGCCGCACGAAAAACCCCCACTGGTTCGCGAACATCGCTTGTATCAAGCCGACTGGCTGCTGCGGTTCTACGGCTTCGGCATCCACGAACTCACGCTCGACCCCACCGACAACCTCAACCTCGAAGTCGATCCCAAGCTCGCGTGGGCGCTGGCCAACCGTCACTTCTTCCCGCTGGATCTCAACAAAGCTTCGCGGGAAGAGCTTCTCCGTGTCCCGGGCCTGGGCGTCCGCACCGTCAACCGCGTGCTCTCCGCCCGACGGCATCGCACGCTGGGGCTGACCGATCTCAAACGCCTGGGCTGCGCGACCCGACGCGCTAAAGCGTTTCTCACCGGCATGAACACCCACGATGCCGCGAAATTGCTCGACCGCCTCGACCTGCCCCGCCGCACCACCACTGCCGACCCCCAGCTTCGGCTGTTTGAAGCCGCTGGCTCGGCGTTGACCGGAGAGGTGTAAAGCAACCGCAGAGGCGCGGAGAACGCAGAGGCGAATGCCCTAAAAGCCACGAACTTCACAAAGTCGAACGACCAAAGCATTGACGTGAAACCACACGCAGCCTGCGTGATACCAAGCCAATCCATCCAGCACCCCCTCAGCGTTTTTCACCCCTTCGTGCTTGACCCCTTCGCGTCCTTCGCGCCTTAGCGGTTTCACCTCCGATAGACCCATGCACCTCGCTCTCACCGGCACTTTCGATGACTTCCGCGAACAGGCTCGCCCGCTCCTCGCCGCGGCCGTGCCGCCTGATGATGTGACGTTTCACGATGCTTCGTTGGAATCGCAAGAGGCCCTCTTCGCTTCCACCACCACCCCAGCCGCGCCACCGCTACTCAACATTCCCAATCGCCCACCCGCCATTCCCAAAGCGTTTTTCAAACTTGCGACCGACGTCGCCTGGCACTCCAACCCCGCGAAGTGGCCCTTGCTCTACCGCCTCGCATATCGCTTATCGCAAGGCGAGCCCCGCCTGCTGGGCGACGCAGCCGATCCTGATGTCGCCGCAGCCGAGCGTCTTCGCATCAGTGTCCGCCGGGATGCCCACAAGATGCACGCCTTCGTGCGGTTTAATGAAGTTTCCGACGATCAGGCTCCCAACGGGATCCGCTACGTCGCGTTTCACAAACCCGAGCACCGCATCCTCACCCGCGAGACGCGCTTTTTCGTCAAGCGTTATCCCGCCCAGGCCTGGTCCATCCTGTCGCCGCACGATTCCATTCATTGGGATACCCACCGCGTGACGGTCGGCCCCGGCGTGGATCGCGAACACGCCCCGGACGACGACGGATTTACCGACCTGTGGCTGACGTATTACGCCGCCGTCTTCAACCCCGCCCGGCCGAACATGCGGTGCATGGAAAACGAAATGCCTCGCAAATACTGGAGCACGCTGCCCGAGGCCCGCATCATTCCTGACCTGCTGACCCAGGCTGGTGTCCGTGTCAATGAAATGAATCAACGTGCCGCGCCGACGGTTTCCGCAGCGCCCTATGTGCCTGACTCGCTCAGCCTGCACGTGCTGCGTGAAGCCGCGGCGTCGTGCCGAGGGTGCGACTTGTGCGAACCCGCAACGCAGACCGTCTTTGGCGAAGGGCCGCCCGACGCCAAGCTCATCCTGTTGGGCGAACAGCCGGGCGATCGCGAAGACCGCGCGGGTCGGCCTTTTGTCGGCCCCGCGGGGCAGTTGCTGTCCGACCATCTCGAACGGGCCGGCCTCGACCGCTCCCTGATCTACCTCACCAACACGGTCAAGCACTTCAAGTTTGAGCACCGCGCCAAACGCCGATATCACAAAACCCCCAACGCCAAAGAAGCCCGGGCCTGCATGCCCTGGTTCAAGGCGGAGGTCCGCGCGATCCAGCCGGCACTGCTCGTCTGCCTGGGCGCCACTGCGGCCCGGGCTGTGCTCGGCAACGACTTTCGCATCACCCGCGACCGCGGCGTCTGGCAACGCAGCTCCTACTGCGACCGCACGTTGGCGACCTTTCATCCGTCTGCCTTACTCCGCAACGAAGGCTCAAGGCTCGATCAAATGCAAGCAGCCTTCGACGCCGATCTCACACTGGTCCGCGAAGCACTGGCAGACGTCGAACGTGCATCTATATAAAAGCCGCTCGCGGTGAAGTTGCCTGAGGTCGTTGAAGTGCTGATCGCAACGCAGCGGTGACCACGTGGCAACGCCAGAGCACGTGTCTACAACTGCCGGGGACTCTGGGCATGCGTGAGGTACCGCCGGGTCAGTGCATCCGACAGCGCAGGCAAGTGGTCGGCAAGTTCATTGAGCAGCCGCGCCAGTGCAGGCCGGCGTGCACGGGACGGGGTGGCGCGACCGGGCGTGATACGGCCTTCTACGATTGTGGAAAGCTGATGGGCGTCAGCCAATCGCACAGCCGTCAGCATGCCCATGCATAAGCGCTGGTGCTCCGGCCGGGGTGCGGCAGGCGTGGAGGCCGGCAGGGCGTCAAGATGTTCCTGCAGCCGAGCGAGCTGAAACGCGACCGAACGCGGATTGGTTTCATCGAGCAACAGCAGGTCGATGACCGCCTCGGGTCGAGGCGTATCGCGGTAACGGAAGCGGTAGGTCATGGTCGAGTCGGCAGCTTCAAGCAACGCATCCAACACCGCAGTGGCATTACCCCGGGGACGCACCAGGGCCGCGCGGAGCACGTCAATCTGCATCCCCGCTCGCTCGGTCCGACGCCCCATACTTAGAAAATGCCACGCAAACGTACGCGTCATCGACTCGTGGTTAAGCCCGGCGAAGGCTGCAAAAATGGTGATCATCCGGTCCAGCAACGCAATGGCGTCGGGCAATTCGTGATCGAGCGCCGCCGACGCCGCAGCAGATTCCAGTCGTGACACGATGCGCCAGGTATCCGGCGACACGCGGTCACGCGCTTCCGCAGCAAGACGACGCACACGGTGAATCAAGGCGTGCAACCCGGTGGGATGCTGAGGGTCGAGCACCCAGGCGAGTAACGCTGGCTCATCGAGAATGTCCGGGAAGCCTGCCGCGTCCAGCGCCGCCCCGAGTTCGGGGATGGCGTCCGCCGCCGCACCCGCCAAATCACGATCCATCCGCATCGCCAACGCCCGCACCAGCCGAACCGCCGCGTCGGTCCGCTCCGCATAACGCCCCAGCCAATACAGGTTATCCGCGACCCGGGACGACAGATCCAAATGGCCCCGCGACAGCTCCAGCGGCCGACCCACCGGCGGCAGCAGGCTGACCTGAGGCACCGCCGCCTCCGCGAGTACCCAGGTATCCTTACTCCCCCCGCCGCGCTGCATCGAGGTCACCCGGGATTCGGGGGCGGTGCCACACCGCGTTAACCCGCCGGGCATCACTTCATACGACCCGTCCGCCGTGGCGGTGGCGAATAGTCGCAGCATCACGTGCCGCGGCGAAAGCCCGCCCACGCCCCGAGCCCCGTCTAAATCCCACACCGGAGCGGTCGACAGCGTCACCGATTCCTGCGCGAAAAAGGCATAGGGCGTGTGGGTGATGCGTTGCCGCAAGTCATGCTGCTGGGCGTCGGACAGTTGGTCGCCGAAGATCGGTTCGTCGCCGGGTCTGCCTCCCCCGGTCGGCTTGATGACCAGGTCCTGCAAGTGATCCAGCACGTAGGCCCGCTCGTCAGACTGGCCGCACCACCATGTCGCCACATTCGGCAGCTTCAAAGGCTCGCCCAGCAACTGCTCACACAGCGCGCCGCTGAAGGCCAGCAACGCCCCCGACTCCGCCAACCCGGTGCCCAACGCGTTGGAGATCGCCACCCGACCCCGCCGCGCCGCCTGCACCAGACCCGCCACCCCCAGCGTCGAATCCGACCGAAGCTCCAACGGGTCCGCCCACGCATCGTCAAGCCGACGCACCACCACGTCCACCCGCTGTAAGCCTGACAGCGTTTTGAGATACACCGTGTCGTCGCGCACCGTGAGGTCCGCCCCTTCCGCAAGCGTCAGCCCCAGGTATCGCGCGAGATAGGCATGTTCAAAATAGGTCTCATTGTGCGGGCCCGGCGTCAGGAGCACCATCCGCGGCGCGTCAAGCGACCGCGGGCTCAGATTCCGCAGACTCTCCACGACGGTGCTGAAATAACCTGCGAGACGGTGCACGTGCGTGTGCCGATAAATATTCGCAAGCGCCCGCCCCAGCACCAGCCTGTTTTCCAAGGCATACCCCGCCCCGGAGGGCGCCTGGGCTCGATCGCGGATGACCCACCATTTCCCGTCGGGACTCCGGGCAAGGTCCACCGCGTAATGCACCAGCATCCGCCCGCCGGGCCTTGGCAATCCATGACAAGGCCGCAGCATCGCCGCGTCGGCATAGACCAGCTCGGGCGGCAGGCGTCGCGACCGCAGCAACCGCTGTGGGCCGTAGAGGTCCTGCAACACCGCGTCCATGAGTGAGGCCCGCTGGGTCACCGCATCCGCCAGCTGGGAAAATTCGGAGGCTTCGATCAGCAGCGGGATCGGGTCTAGCGTCCAGGGCCGGTCCGCGCCCCGCGGGTCGCCGTACACGTTATAGGTCACCCCATTGTCGAGCAGGGACTGCCGCGCCTGGCCCCAACGCCGCGCCAGTTGCGGAGTGCCCAACGCCTCCAGCTCACCCATCAGATGACGGTACTGCGGGCGGAGCTGACCGCGGGCATCAAGAAGCTCGTCATACGCGCCCGGCTGGGGTTGATATCCCGCAAGCAGTGGAGTCGCCAGATTGTTCAAAGGGACGGCAGCGGTCATGGTGAAAGCAATGGCAAGCCGACGACATCCTATGGAACCTGGACCGCATGTGAGGTGGGCCCCGGCCGCTTAGGTGCTGCGACCCTTTCGCATTTGTGTCGATTGCCAAATACACGTCCCACAAGTCCAGGCGCCGAGCTAGAGTATCTCCGTCACGCCCTCCTGGAAGAGCGAAGAAGTTGGACAGCCCCGCACATCTTTCTACCCACACGACTGCTCACTCCGCTGGCCTGACGGCTCGGCAATCCCTCCGCCGAGCCTGGCTGTCCTGGGCCATCATGCTCATCGTGCCTCTGGCGTGGGCGCTTCTACTGGGCCTGACCCTTGAATCTCGAGAACCCAACGCCTGGGGCTACGCCTTCGGACTCGCGTCGGGCCTGTGGCTCATGATTTGCGTGCCGCTGGTCTATCTCATCCGCAGTCACGTCTTCCGCGCCGCATGGGTCGGTCGGCCGGTCGAGCCTGACAGCTACCTGCGTGGACTGTGCACCGTGTGGGGCGTGATTGAGATCGGCGCGTTGCTCGGCTTGCTCGGCTGTGCCCTGGGTGACAATCTGGTGCCTGCCATCATGCCCGCCGCATTGGCGGTGGCGTTACTGCTGGCCCTGCGCCCAGACTCCACTGCGGTCGCGGATCTACCCGACACAAAGACCTATGCCCCTGCTTCGGACGCACTGAGCTTCACCGAGCCTGCGCCCCCAGCCTCGACCGCTTAGACATCTGCCTTGGACCTTGATACGCTCCGCCTCAGACGAGGTGGGACCCGCACGCAATGGACGACCAGCACGACAACAGCCACGACGTGACTCCCACAGACCCACCCTCCGGGGAAACGCCTGTCGATCACATCGATGAACCGCAGGGTACGCGGTTTGTCTTCCCGCTTTGGGCCAACTGGCTTTTGCCGCTTTTGGTGCTCGGGGCCATCGGCGGAGCCGTCGTCACCCCCGGCGTGGTCTTTTTCGGACTCTCCGCGGAAACCCTCAACGTCGGCTATCAGCCCAAGCAACCCGTGCCTTATTCGCATGCCCTGCACGTCGGCGAGCTGGGTATGGACTGCTTCTACTGCCACAACACCGTCGATGAAGCTGCCTTCGCTGCGATCCCACCCACCGCGACCTGCATTAACTGCCACGCCCCCGGCGAAACCCCCGACGGCGAGGCGACCGGCTTCATGGGCGTGCGTCAGAACTCGCCCAAGCTGCAAGCCGTGTGGGACAGCTACTTCACCGGCACGCCCATCCCCTGGGTTAAAGTCCACTCCATCGCCGACTACGCCTACTTCAACCACGCCGCCCATATCAACAAAGGTGTCGGCTGCTATTCCTGTCACGGCCGCGTCGATCAAATGGGCGAAGAAGGCGTCTGGCAAGTCCACAACCTCTCCATGGGGTGGTGCCTTGACTGTCACCGCGAACCCGAAAAACACCTGCGACCGCAAGACCAGGTCACCAGCATGACCTATCACCTCGGCCAGGAGCAAGGCGGCGCCAAAGCCTTGAAAGTCATGGCCGGTGAAACCCTGCAGGAAGCTCAACTCCGCGTGGGCAGTGAACTCAAGCGACGCTACCAAATCCATCAACAGGCCTACATGCAAGCCTGCTCAACGTGCCATCGTTAAACATTTTATAGATCGTTAACACCATTCCGAGAACCCCCGACCCGCACTGCGGGGTGGAACGCTCAAGACCGTGACCAGCACTCTCGAACCCAACGCGACGTCGCCCCCCCTGCCCGCACCCGCCGGGGCCGGTTACTGGCGGTCCATCCGTGACCACGCCGCCACGCAGGACGGCCAGGCCGCGGTGAATCAGGAGTTTCCGGGTTATGACCCCGACGACCTGCTGGCCATGCCTCGCCGGCAGTTCATGCAGTTCGCCGCCGCGTCCATGGCCCTCGCCGGTCTGACGCTCACGGGCTGCCGACGTTGGCCCAAAGAAAATCTCGCGCCTTACGCCGATCGGCCCGAAGGCACCATGCCCGGGGTTCCCGAGCGGTACGCCACCAGCCTCCCACGCGACGGCGTGTCTTATGCCGTTACGGTGCTCGGCGTCGATGGTCGGCCGATCAAAATCGAAGGCAACGCTCAGCACCCCTGGGCGCGCGGCAAGACCGACCCGTTTCTTCAGGCCCAAACGCTCGAACTCTACGATCCCCAGCGGCTGCGTCGCCCGACCTATCCCAAGGTCACGGACGCAAAAAAACGATTCTCAACCTGGGGAACCTTTGACCGAGAAATCGTGGACAAGCACTTCAGCTCGCTGGAAGGTGCGAATTCCTCGAAATTTGCCGTCCTCGCTGAGCCCATGGCCGGGCCGACGGTCGATGCGGTCAAAGCGGAGCTGAAGAAAAAGTATCCTGACATGGCGTGGTACACGTGGTCGCCCCTGCACCGCGATGCCGAAGTCGAGGGTGCCCGCCAGGCATTTAGTAAGCAGTCGCGGGCCGGCCAGACCCTCCGCCCCATCTACGATCTCGCTGCCGCGAAAGTGATTGTCTGCTTCGATGCCGACTTGCTTGGCGCACACCCTGCCGCCAGCCAGCATGCGGCCGGGTGGGCCAAAGGCCGAGCCCCCGCCGATGCATCGGAAGGCATGAACCGGCTTTACGTCGTTGAGCCCGCGTTTTCGCTCACCGGCTCCAATGCCGACATCCGTCACGCCTTGCCTGCGAACCAGATCCCCCAATTGGTCATGGCCCTGGCGCAGGCGGTGGGTGTCGCGGGGGAAGGCATCGCGATCGACTCGCTTGACGAGCCGCACCGTGCCTTCGTCAAGACACTTCTCAAAGACCTCGGCTCGCACCGGGAAGCCTCCGTCGTCGTCGCCGGGCCCAATCAACCCGCTGAAGTCCACGCCGCGTGCCACGCTATCAACGCCGCGCTCGGTAACCTTGGCCGAACCGTCACCTTCACCGCCGAACCCGACGCCACCGCCCAACCGCTGGGCCCGCAGATCGAAGAACTTGCGCGACGCCTCAACAACGGCCACATCGACACGCTGCTGATCCTCGGCGGCAACCCCGCCTTCGATGCACCCGCTGACCTGGGCTTTGCCGACCTTCTCCGCAAGCCCGGCACCGTCATCCGCCTGGGTCTCTATGAGGACGAAACCGCCCGACTCGCCGACTGGGCCTTGCCCATGGCCCACCCGCTCACCGCCTGGGGCGACGGCCTGTCCTGGGACGGCACCATCGACCTCCAGCAACCGCTGATCCACCCACTATTCAACGGCCGATCCGCCATCGAGGTGCTCGCACGACTTGCCAAAAGTGAGCTCCCCGTCGCGGGTTACGACCTGGTGCGAGCGGTCCACCGCGCAAAAGGCCTGCCCGGCGGCCAGGGATTCGAGAAAAACTGGCGCTCCGCACTGCATCAGGGCTTCGTCGCCCAATCCACCCCCCAGGCTGTGTTCCCAAGTCCCGAGGTCAAACTGGCTGGGCCCGGCCTGCCCCTGACCCTCGGCCAGGATGTATTTGAACTCAGCTTCAGGCCTGGAGCCCTGCACGACGGGCGATATGCCAACAACGGATGGCTTCAGGAGCTCCCCGACACACTCACCAAAGCCACCTGGGGCAACCCCCTGCTCATCGCGGCCTCCGACGCCAAGCGCCTGGGCCTCGACTACGGCGATATCGTCCGCCTCACCGCCAACAACGTCACCGTCGAGTCGCCGGTCTATCTCATGCCCGGTCAGGCCAGGGGCACCCTCGTTGCCGCCCTGGGTCACGGCCGAACCGCTGCCGGACCCATCGGTGGATACGTGCCCATCGGTGAAGATCCCGCAGACCATACCGACACCCTCGTCGGCACCGACTTCTACCCCCTCCGCTCACGCGCCGCGAATGCGTTCGTGCCCGTGCGGGTCGAGAAGACCGGCGGCAATGTCGAACTCTGCGTCACCACCGAACATCACAAAGTCTTCACCGATTTCATCGCTGACTGGGCTGAGAAAAAGCGTGCTGGGGGGCAGTACGATTCTGGTAAAATCGTCAAGGAAGCCACGCTCGACGAATTCCGCCGCGACGCGAAATTCGCCCAAGGCGGGACCCACGGCGACGTCAAACTGCAACTCTTCGACCCCCCGCTCAAAGCTGTCTGGGAGGAGCGTGCTGCTGAGCTCCGCGCTGAGCATCCCGAAGCGGTCGAAGAGGGGTGGACTCCGCCCGATGCCTTCAACAGCCCCCACGCCTGGGGCATGACCATTGACCTCTCCAAATGCACCGGCTGCAGTGCCTGCGTGGTGGCGTGTCAGGCGGAGAACAATATCCCCGTCGTCGGACCCCGCGGCGTGCAGATGTCACGGGAAATGCACTGGCTGCGGATTGATACGTACTACAAGCCGACTTACAAGGACCCCAAGAGCATTTCGCCCGAGCCGGACTGGGACAATCCCAATGTCACGGCGACGCACATGCCCCTGGCGTGCGTGCATTGCGAGAATGCTCCCTGCGAACAGGTCTGTCCTGTGGCCGCCACGGTGCATGACACCGAAGGCCTGAACACGATGGTCTACAACCGCTGCATCGGCACGCGGTACTGCTCTAACAACTGTCCTTATAAGGTCCGCCGGTTCAACTACTTCGAGTGGCACTCCAAACCTGCCCATGCGGGCTGGGCCAAGCCCTGGCTGGACTTCCCCGATACGCAGCTTGGCCACAAGGTCGATGCGGTCGAGCGTATGAAGTTCAATCCGGAGGTCACCGTCCGCATGCGTGGCGTGATGGAAAAGTGCACCTTCTGCAGCCAGCGGATCAAAGCGGCGACGATTGCCGCCAAGAACCAGTGGAGCCAGAGCGAACTGGGACGTCCGGGCGTAAGCCGCGAATCCTTCATGGTGCAGGACGGCGAAGTCGTCACTGCCTGCGAAGAGGCCTGCCCGACCCAGGCCATCGTGTTCGGCAATCTCAACGATCCCGAAGCGCGGGTCTCAAAAATACAAAGCAACAATCCCCGGGCCTACTCGGTCCTGTCGGAACTCAACACCCGACCGCGGACCCAACATCTCGCCAAGCTGCGCAATGTGCCCGGCTTAGCGCCCAAAGACAAAGCCCACTAAGACTCCCCGCCGCGACCCCATGCCTTCTCGCCCATGAGTGTGCTCACTTCCACCAGCCCGATCGTCGCCCCCTCGCGGGAAATCGACAATACCGCCGACGATCCTCGGCATCGCGCCCCGCTGGTCACCGGCGATAACGACCTCACCAGCGTGACAGAAATCGTCGCCGGCGTGGCCGAGCGCAAAGCCTCGCTGCTGTGGTGGGGTTTATTCCTGGTCATGGCCATGCTTGCCGGTGGTTTTTTCACGCAAATCGGCTATCTGGTCGTCACCGGCGTGGGCGTCTGGGGCAACAATCAGCCCAATGCCTGGGGCTTCCCGATTATCAACTTCGTGTTCTGGGTGGGCATCGGCCACGCAGGAACGCTGATCTCCGCCATTCTTTTTCTGTTCCGACAAAACTGGCGGACGTCGATCAACCGCTTTGCCGAAGCGATGACCATCTTTGCGGTGGTCTGTGCGGGCATTTTCCCCGCGATTCACGTCGGTCGGCCCTGGCTGGCGTATTGGTTGTTTCCTTATCCCAACCAGATGGCGATGTGGCCTCAGTTCCGTTCGCCGCTGCTGTGGGACGTCTTCGCCGTTTCGACTTATGCCTCGGTGTCGCTGCTGTTCTGGTACACCGGCATGGTGCCCGACCTGGCGACTCTCCGCGATCGCTCCACCGGCAAGATTCGCCAGGCGATCTATGGGTTCTTCAGCCTCGGCTGGAACGGCTCCGCCCGGCACTGGCACCGCTTTGAGAAGGCGTACCTCCTGCTCGCCGCGTTATGCACGCCGCTGGTGCTTTCCGTCCACTCCGTGGTGTCGTTCGACTTTGCCATCGCGCAGCTGCCCGGCTGGCACACCACCATCTTCCCCCCCTACTTCGTTGCCGGGGCGATCTACGGCGGGTTTGCGATGGTGCTCACCCTGGCCATTCCCTGTCGGCACCTGTTTGGTCTCAAAGAAATCATCACCCGCCGGCACATTGATAACTGTGCCAAAGTCATGCTCGGCACCGGGCTTATCGTCTGCTACGCCTACACCGTCGAGTTTTTCATGGCGTGGTACAGCATGCATCATTATGAGCAGGCGGTGTTCCTGAACCGTCCTCTGGGCTCCAACCCCGTGGGGTTCTGGACCATGGTGGCCTGCAACGTGGTGATTCCCCAGATCCTCTGGTTCAAATGGGCTCGGGGCAACTTGTTCTGGGTCTTCGTCGCGGCCATGGCTGTGAATATCGGCATGTGGTTCGAGCGATATGTCATCACCATCACCTCGCTGACCCGTGACTTTATCCCCAGCTCGTGGGACTCGTTTGACCCCACCATCATCGATATTCTCATGTTCGCCTGCTCGTTTGGTCTGTTTGGCAGCCTGTTCCTGTTGTTCCTCAAGTTCCTGCCAGTCATCGCTTTGGCGGAAGTCAGAGACGGTGATGCCCCAGGCCCACGCCCATCACCACCGCGGCCATAAACTCGACCACGCCGACGCCGGGGACATGCCTCTAGGCGACGGCCAACCCTCTGCCCCCAGTGCTGGTGGCATCACCGACCTGAACTAACGCCCACCGCTTTTACCTGATTCCCCATATACGTTGAGACCATGTCCGAAGCCGTCCTCCCCGCCAGTACCGCTGTCCCCGCTGAGCCCGACGCCCGCTCTGATGATGCGGCCCGGCTGTTCGGTGCCATCGGCGAATACGACAACGTCACCGATGTGGTCCACGCCGCGCAAGCCGCCTATGACGCGGGCTATCGCAAGATCGATGTCCACAGCCCGTTTCCGATCCACGGCATCGACGACATCATCCACATCCCCAAAACGATCCTGCCCTGGCTGGTGTTGGGTATGGGGTTGCTCGGGACCACCACCGGATTTTTTCTGACGATGTACACCATGTCTGGCTTCACCGATGCGGCCGACACGGACTTCTGGTCCTTTCTGTGGGTCAACCTTCAGCCTTACCAGTACCTCATCTCTGGCAAGCCTTTTATGGGGCTGCCTGCGTACATTCCGGTGCTGTTTGAATTGACCATCATGTTTGCGGCCTACACCGCGGTGTTCGCGATGTTTCTGCTCAACCGTCTGCCCCAGCACCACCACCCGCTGTTCAAAAGCGAGCGGTTTCGCCGGGCCACCCAGGACCGGTTTTTTCTTGCTGTCCAGGCAGACGACCGCGAATTCGATACCACCCGCACCCCCGCTTTGATGAAAGAACACCACGCGGTGAGCGTTGAACTCATCCGAGATTCCGATCCGCGGGACTAAAACGCCAACTGTCAAAGTCCCCAACCGTCGATGCCCAACCGTACTGCTCCCCGCTTCATAATGACTGCACCCTGACCGCTATGAAACGCCTCCTCCGCAATCTCGACTTGTCCTACCGCATCAGCAAACCGCCCTTCCCGCTGATTCTGGTTGGTGTGATTGGGGCGGTGCTGCCGCTGATGGTCGCGGCGACAATTATCAAAGCGCGCGTGTCGAAGAGTGAGAATCCCCGTATTCATCTGTGGCAGGATATGGACGTCCAGCCTCGGCTTGACGCGCAGCAGGCCACGGGCGTCTTTGCCGACGGCCGAGCCATGCGTCCTCGGGTCCGCGGCACCGTGGCCCGCGGTCAACTGCGCAACGACGACCACCTCTACCGCGGATTCGCGTTGAATGAGGCGGGCAAGCCGATCATGACTGGCGAAGGCGATGACGCCCAGCCCGCGTATTACGCTGGCTATCCTGAGCAGATCGAAGTGACTCCCGCGTTGCTTGAGCGGGGCCAGTGGGCTTTTGAAACCTTCTGCCTGACGTGCCATGGCTCAGCAGGACAGGGCAACGGACCGACCCATCTGCGGGCCAATCAGCTCGCTGAATACGACGGCCGAAACGCCAGTAAAGCCACCGGCACCGTGTGGGTTCAACCAGCCAACCTGCTGCTCCCGACCTATTATGCCCAGGCCTACCCCAACGGCCACCTCTTCAGCACCATCAGCCACGGCAAGGGCAACATGCGTGGCCTGGCCTCTCAGATTGAGCCTGGCGACCGCTGGGCGATCGTCGCTTACATTCGCGCTCTTCAGCTTGCCGCCGACGCCGAGCAGGTGATGACCAACGACTAATCCGCCCCGTGCGGTCCCTTGCCTCCGAACCTTGCGATACTTATGTCTGCTGCCTCTCATCACCTCGACGCCGACGACAAACTGCCATTGGGCGGTAAAGCCTGGCCTGCGTACATGGGCTGTTTCGTGGTGGGGTTTGTCGGCCTGGCCGCAGCCCTGATCCTCAGCCTGCTCGACCCCGGCGAAGGCTCCGCCTGGCGCCGATTCTTCCATTCTTATCTCATCGCGTACATGCTGTTCCTGGGCATTGGCCTGGGCTGCATGTTCTTTCTGATCATCACGCACCTGTTTAAGGCAGGGTGGTGTGCAGCGATTCGTCGGATCCCCGAAGCCTTTGCTGCGAGCATGCCCACCTTGGCGGCGCTGGGCGGCGTACTGGTGGTCATGGTGATCGTCGAAGGGATTGCCAGCCCCGAGGTCAGCGTCGCGGACTCTCGCAACTACACGCTCTACGCCTGGAACGCCCACTACGTCGACACACACGCTGCCGACCATGACGCTCCCCACGACGCTGCGCCGCATGACGACGAGGCCGCCCACGCAGACGATCATGCCCGCCTGAACGTCGCCGTGCTGACCGTCGCCAATCCGCAGACCGACGAGCCTCACAACACCACTCCCGACGCGATGCAGGGCGGGCAGCGCACCCCCGGTGCCGCGCCGCCCGGATCCTCCTCCCCCAGTTTGCAGGGCAGTGATGAGGCGGGGCAGACCAAGTACTTCGTCGAAATGTCGGACTACTTTTCTTACAACAAGCAGCCCTGGCTCACGTGGTGGTTCTTTAGCCTGCGGGTGTGTGTGTATTTCGCGATCTGGTGCTTCATCGGCCTGTACCACTGGAAGCAGAGTCGAAAGCAGGACGAGAACGGCCCTGATTACGTCCAACCGACTGAGGATCGGCAGTCCAAAGCCCCGTGGATGACCATTCTGTTCGCGCTGACCATCACATTCGCAGCCTTCGATCTGCTGATGTCCATTGACCCGGCCTGGTATTCCACGATCTTTGGCGTGTATTACTTTGCTGGGTCGTTCCTGTCCGCCATTGCAGCGGTCATCCTCACCATGCTGATCCTGCAGAGGCTCGGCTACCTCCGCAGCGTGCACATCGACCACTTCCACGACCTGGGCAAACTGATGTTCGCCTTCGTGTTCTTCTGGGGTTACATCGCGTTTAGCCAGTACATGCTGATCTGGTATGCCGCGCTGCCTGAGACGACCTATTGGTTCGAACTCCGCGGCATTACCACCCGCAACTTCCCCAAGCCGCCGCAGTACTGGTCGGCCTGGACATGGATTGCCTTGCTCTTGCTCTTTGGCAAATTGTTGATCCCGTTCCTGGTGTTGCTGCCTGCGAAGATCAAGCGGACCATGCCGATCCTCGCGGGAATGGCTGCCTGGCTGATTTTCATGCAGTACATGGACCTGTACTGGCTGGTGATGCCCATGCTCGACCGCACTGCCACTCCGCCCTTGCCCCTGGTGGAAGTGTTCATGGTCGTCGGCGTCGGCGGCATCGCCATTGGGGCCATGATTCGTCGGCTCAAGGACGCCCCGCTGGTGGCCTACGGCGACCCCCGGCTACACGAATCGCTGGGCCTGGACACCACCGCCTGGGCTCCGCTGCATGCCGACCCACGAGAAGATTGACCCTGCTGATCGCTGCGATGCGATGCCTGCTTGCGTAGGCCAGACCCTCACTCACACCCCATGACCGTTTCCACGCGATGACCTGACCATGGCCACTTCCACCCGCGACGTCAACATCCGCCTGATCGCCACGATGAGTATCGTGACCGGCATCCTCCTCATCGCCATTACTTTCGCCTTGCAGGCCTGGTTCGCGTGGGAGACCAATCGAGCACTGGAATCCAAGCTCGAGCGGGCGGATGACACCGCACTGACCCAGCTTCGCCGCGAGCAGGAAGCCACCTGGGTCACTGCCGAAACCCGCATCACCGATGAAAAAGGACTCGAAATCCTGAAAGTACCCCTGGCTCGAGCCAAGCAAATGGTGGTCGAGCAAGCTCAGGCCCAGCGAGCCGAAGCCTCTGCGACGCCCGAGTGACCTTGCTCGCGCGGTACGTGTGTGCCGGGGTTGAGACTGCGTCACGATTGATCCAGACCACTGCCACAGGCCTATGAACCGGCTAGAATCCTCTGACGACTGGCTCGCTTTGTCCTGTGCAGATGCCTTCGCGAAACGTGCTGACCACGTAAAACTGATGGCCAAAAAATTCGCCCATCATGACTCCCTTGCCACGCGGATCCGTCCTCGACGGTTGTCGGCATGGCTCCTGGGCGCGCTGCTTTTCACGGGATCCGCCTACGCGGCTGAAACCGTTGCGACCGCTCCGGCAACGCAGTCCGACGACACTCTGGGGGACGCTCGTTCGGCGTTACTCAACCCCTCGAATCGGCCGGACAAACAGGGCAAGCGACCCGAAGAGGTGCAGGATGTCGGCGTCGAGCGTAAGCCCGGCAACACCGTCGAAATGGGCCTGGCGTTTCGTGATTCCAAGGGCGAGATGATCCGCCTGAGTGACCGCGTGGGCGACGGCAAGCCGGTGCTGTTCGTGCTGGGCTATTACCGATGTCCGCAGATGTGCGATCTGGTCATTGATGGCGTCGCCCAGGCGGTGGGCGGCATGGCCCGGGATGACGCGTGGCGGCCGGGCGTGAACTACCGGATCGTCATGGTGTCGATCAATCCGGACGAAACCGCCAGCGATGCCAAAATTAAACGCGACTTCATGCTCTCGCGGATCGCCCAGTACGCGGGGCAGGACACCGCCGACGCGGCAGATGCCGACCCCAACGCCATTACCCTGCTCACCGGCTCAAAAGTTTCGATCGATTCCATTACCGACGCGGTGGGCTTCCATTACACCTTCCTCCCGCGGTCCGGCGAATTCGCACACCCCGCAGCGGTCACCATCCTCACGCCCAAGGGGGTGGTCAGCAACTATCTCGCCGGCCACAAGTACGCTCCGCAGGACCTGCGGCTGGCGTTGTATGAAGCGGCCGATGGGAAAGTCGGCACGACGCTCGACTGGTTCCTGTCCCTGTGCTATCTCTACGACGAAACCAGTGGGCAGTACGTTAAAGATGCGAAAATGATCATGAAGCTCGGCGGCGTCGCCACGCTTTTGGCTGTTTCAGCGGGGCTGGGGGTCTTTTTCACCCTCGACCGCCGCCGACAAAAGCAGCCCGCCGCCCCGGATTCCCCCCCTTCCGCTTCCCCCGGACCCCACGACACCCCATGACTTGTGCCGCCCGACTTTCTGCTGTGTTTTGTCCATTGGCGCCCGGTTCTCTGGTGACCGCAAGACGTTTCGCTGTGCTTGCGGTACTCATGACCCTGGCGTTTGCGTGGACCAACCGTGCGGTTGCGCAGGACGCTGCTGCAGAGCCCGCCGACGCTGCGGCAGCGGCTGAAGTCGAAACGCCCATGAATCCATTCATGGACAACGCCGACCTCGGGGGCAATGCCGCCCTTCCCGAAGCCATCGGCCCGTTTGCTCAAAACGTCGACAGCACGCTCATGATTCAGTTCTGGGTTTCGGTGGGCTTTTTCCTGCTGATCTTTGCTTTGCTGGTCCTCTTTAGCTGGAAGTATCGCCAGCGGGACCGCGATTACGTTCCCGGCGGAAAGTCGCACCACACTGCTTTGGAACTCACCTGGTCGTTCATTCCTGCGATCTTCCTGCTGGCATTTTTTGTTTTGGGTTTCCGGGGCTATCTCAACATGAGCACCCCGCCTGAGGGCAGCTATCCCATCACCGCCCGGGCCTGGCAGTGGGGCTGGGACTTCACCTATCCCAACGGCTACTCCGACAAGGACCTGCACATCCAGGCCGACACGCCGATCCTGATCACCAATGTGAGTGGCGACGTGATTCACTCGCTTTACATCCCCGCCTTTCGGATTAAGAAAGACGTGGTGCCCGGCCGGTACAACCAGATGTGGTTCCAGGCTGAGTTCAATGGAACGCCCGACGAAGTGTTCGAAGACACCATTGAGTGGGAAGACGGCACGCAGGCTCCTCTGAGGTTCAACCGCTACGACCTGTATTGCACCGAATACTGCGGTACCAGTCACGCCAACATGAACCGCAAGGTATTCGTGCACACGAAAGAGAGCTACAAAAACTGGCTCCGTGGTGCGGTGAATATCAAGAAGGACGCTCCGGTTGATGCGGGCAAAAAAATCTGGACGGCAAAATGTAAGTCCTGCCACAGCATCGACGGCAGCGGTGAGGCCGCCCCGACGTGGAAGGATCTCTGGGGGCAGCCCAACCACATGATGACCACGGGGCCGTTGTCTGAGCCGGTGGGGGCGGAGTACATCCGCGAATCGATCGAGAAGCCTCAAGCCAAAGTTGTGGCAGGCTATCCCCGCAACGGCATGGCCCCTTGGTTTCTCAGCGACGCGGAATATCTTGCCCTTTTCGAGTTCATGAAAGCCAACAGCGTGCACTACACCGGCAAGGTGTACACCTCCAAAGAAGACTGGGCTGAACTGCTCGGTGAAGAGACGCCCGCCGCCGAGGGCAGCGACGCCGGTGAACCGGCCGACGCCTCAACGACACAAGCCAGCCCTGAATGAGTGACTTCGGCCTGCTATGGATGCCTAAACTTCAGACAGATTTCACTCAGGATATTGCCCTGAGAACCATCACGCCCATTTTGTAAAGCAAGACATGACGGCCATTTCCACCCCAGGCGTTCATACCGATATCTACGGCAAGCCCTTGCCGCCTCAGAAAACCGACAGCTACCTGACCCACAGCTCAGGGTTTTTGTCGTGGGCTTTGTCTCTGGACCACAAACGCATCGGCCTGATGTACATGGTCGGGGTGCTGGGCTCGTTCCTGCTGGGCGGCGTGTTTGCAGTGCTGCTGCGAACCGAGTTGATTGCCCCGGGTCAGACGCTGCCTAATCTCGCGAAGTACGTGTCGAATGCTGCGACCTGGGCTGACCAATACAACCAGATGTTCACGCTCCACGGGGCGGTGATGGTGTTCCTGTTCATCATCCCGGCGATCCCCGCGATCATCGGCAATTTCGTTTTGCCTTTGATGGTCGGAGCGAAGGATGTGGCGTTCCCTCGGCTGAACCTGATGAGTTTTTACTGCTGGCTGGGTGGTGGAGCCTTTTTTGTGTGGGTGCTTGCGGCGGGCGGTTTGGACACCGGCTGGACCTTTTATACGCCTTACTCGACGAAGACCAACACGCCGGTGGCGGCCGCGACGATGGGTGCGTTTTTCCTGGGCTTTTCGTCGATTCTCACCGCGGTGAACTTCATCGCCACCATTCACATGCTTCGCCCCAAGGACATGGGCTGGTTTAAGCTGCCCCTGGTGCTCTGGGGTTTGTACGCGACGGGGTGGATCCAGATTCTCGCGACCCCGGTACTGGCGATCACGCTGCTGCTGCTCACTGCTGAGCGGCTTATGGGCATCGGCATTTTTGACCCCGCGCTCGGGGGTGATCCCGTGCTGTACCAGCACTTCTTCTGGTTCTACAGCCATCCTGCGGTGTACATCATGATTCTCCCGGCACTCGGCGTGGCCAGCGAGCTCATCAGCGTGCACAGCCGAAAGCACATTTTCGGCTACAAGTTCATCGCGTTCTCCTCGCTCGCGATTGCCTTGTTCGGCTTCATCGTGTGGGGCCACCACATGTTCACCTCGGGCCAAAGCCCGCTGCTTAATGCCATCTTCTCACTGCTGACCATGTCGGTGGCGATCCCGTCGGCCATCAAGGTTTTTAACTGGCTGGCGACGATGTACAAGGGCTCGATCCGGCTGGACACGCCCATGCTTTACGCTCTGGGCTTCATCTGGCTGTTCACCATCGGCGGGCTCACCGGGGTGTTCCTGGGCACCTTGTCGGTCGATATTTTCTTCCACGACACCTACTTTGTCGTGGCTCACTTTCACTACGTGATGGTTGGCTCGACGCTGTTCGCGCTCATGGGCGGGATCTACCACTGGTTCCCCAAGATGTTCGGCAGGATGTACAACGAGTTCCACGGCCGGGTCGCCTGGGCGCTGGTGTTCCTGGGCTTTAACCTGACGTTTTTCATTCAGTTCATCGCGGGCTCACGGGGTATGCCCCGCCGTTATGCCGACTACTACCCCGAATACTTCTGGTATCACTTCGTTTCGACCATCGGCACCTACGTGCTGACCATCGGTTTGTTCTACGTGCTTTGGAACTGGATCAACGGCCTGCGTAAAGGCCCAACCGCACCGGCCAATCCCTGGGGCGGCAATTCGCTGGAATGGCACACCACCAGTCCCCCGCCGCACACCAACTTCGATTATGAACCCCACGGCGTGGATCCCTATCACTACGACCACTGGACCTGGAACGAAGACATTCAAGGCTATGTCGTGCGTGACCACGACCCCGCAGTGGATGGCATCGACACTGAACCCAAACCTGCCCATTAAATGCCTTGGCCTGGGCCTGTGAGGCCGAACCCATCGAATTCGGCCTGACGGTCTGGCCTGTTCCCCCCTGTTCTGCGCACCAGTTAGACTCCGCATCACGATGAGTGACCACGCCAACCACGCGACCGACTCGGACCATCACGGCCCGGCCCACCTGGCGCACCATTTCGACAACGTCGAACAGCAACAAGAGTCTGAAAAGCTCGGCATGTGGGTGTTTCTGGGCACTGAGATTCTCATGTTTGGCGGCTTGTTCTGCGCCTACGCGATTTACCGGGCCCACCATTTTGAAATCTTCGAGTACTGCCATTGGATGCTCGACTGGAAGCTCGGGGCACTGAACACAGCAGTGTTGCTGGCGTCGTCGCTGACCATGGCCTTGGGGGTGCGAGCTGCACAACTGGGCCAAAAGCAGATGCTGGTGACCATGTTGCTCTTGACGTTCCTGGGCGGCTGCGGCTTTATGGTGATTAAGGGCGTTGAATACACTGGCAAATGGAGTCACGGCCTGTGGCCCGGCCATTGGAACGCGTACTACCCGATCGAAGCACAGGAAGCACGCATCGGCGAACTCAATTCTGAAATTGCTGAGACGATGAAGGCTGAGGGCAATCAGGCGGTGCCCAGCGATTTTTTGCCGATGCCTACGCGTGCGTCACGCCTGGCTCAGATTCAGCTCATCGAGAACTACTACTTCGCCAAGACGCTGGACGTGGAGTGGTTTGAACCGCACTACATCGATCCCAAGTTTGTGCATGTTCACGACGGGCATGTCGAGGTCGGCCCTCCGGCAGTGCCCAAAGAAGGCGAAGAGGAAACGCATCATGCGGATCATTATCCCGCCGATTTGAAGCCGGGCACGTACGCAAGTGCTTATGGCCCGACCACCCCGCCGGTGTCTGTTCCGGTCGAACTTGCGACGCCTTATGCTGCGTTCACACAGCCCACGGTGGCCCGCGATACGGATCCGCCAGCGCCTGTGATCGGAGTCGTTGCCCCGACAACAACCGCGATCCCAGCACCTGCTGCCGGCCCGGCGGGCGTGGTGGCGGAGGCGATGAATATCGACCTTCGTCCTTCGTTGGCTTCGCTTGAAAAGAAGCACTACACCTACGAAACGCTGCCTGTGGGGGAGCAGGAGCGGGTGCACATGTTCTTTCAGATCTATTACATGATGACCGGGCTGCACGGCGTGCACGTCCTGATCGGCATGGGCCTGATCGGCTGGATTACGGTGCGTGCGTTCGCGGGTCACTTTTCCCCGGAGTATTACGCCCCGGTCGATATCGTCGGCCTGTACTGGCACCTGGTGGACCTGATCTGGATTTTCCTGTTCCCACTGCTTTACCTGATCCACTAAACCTGCGGGAATGCGGGTTGCCCACGTTCCCCTCGGACCTTGCTATGAGCTCTGCTGTCGATCCCAACGCCAACCCTGTCGCCGACCCGCATCATGATTCCGCTCACGGTGCGGCTCACCACGTGGTATCGGTCAAGTTTATGCTGGCGATCTTTGCGGCCTTGATGGTGCTCACGGTGCTGACGGTGGCGGCGATCCAACTTGATTTAGGCCGCGCTGGCAACGTCATTCTGGCGCTGGGTATCGCTGCGATCAAAGCGTTTCTGGTGGGCGCGTTTTTTATGCACCTGTGGTGGGATCGGCCGTTTAACGCTTACATTCTCTGCGCATCGATCGGGTTTGTGGTGCTGTTCATCGGCTGGACCATGATTGACGTGGGTGAGAACCTGCCGCGCGTGGAGCAGGCGGATTACGATCAACGCCTTGAGTTACGCGCTGCTCCGTAGCGACAGTTGTAATCGTTGGGCAGGCATCATGGCGACACGCGTTTTGATCGGGGCCAGGGGAACAGAATTGCCGCTGCGGCGACCACCAGGGCCATCGCGGCGAATGGCCAGGGCAGGCTGCGCATCACCGCGGGCTGAATCATGGCACACCCCAGTGCCGCCCCGGCGGCGGCGTAGCGCACGGTAACCAGCCGGCTGGCCAGTCGACCGCTTTGACCGGTTCCGCGGATCGCGGCTTCAGCCCCCATGACCACTGCGGTCACCAACGCCAACGCCAATATCCAACCGGTCCATCGATTCGTACTTTCCTTACGCGTCTGCTCAAGCCGAGCGGTGGCGAGCGCGAACTGCCGATCCAGGATGACCTGCTGAATCTGGCGGTCGGCAAGCTGTTCACTCAGTTGTGTGCGGGCTTCCTCTTTGAGACTGGGATTTGCAAGGGTGGCTTGAACCGCTTGGGTTTCGGCGAGATACGCCTGACGGGCATCCGAGACTTGTGCGACAAACTGTTGTTGCGGCCCGGCTCCGAGCACCAGTTGGTCGTACCACGCGGGGCTGAGTCGTCCCAGGCTGGCGGGACCGAGGAGCACCCCCAGCAGAATCCCTCCCGCGAGTATCAGCAGGTGGGCATCGAGGGGCTGGGATGTTGAACGGGGGCGTGATGTAAACATGGCTTGAGCTTAAAGGCCTGTGACGGGTCATCGCACGATCGGGGTTTACGCCGTTGAACCCAGCAGCACCGGGTATGCTCTGAATTCACACACGTTGGGTCTGCAAGGCCCACCACGCATCTGCGGGAAACACGATGAACACAATCCAGGTTTTACGAGCATTTACCTTGACCGCGGCGGGAATCGCCAGCCTGAGTTATGCCCACGCTCAGACGGTTGGAGTTCCAGAAGCAGGGGCGGAAGCGGGAGCGGGGAATGAAGTGGATCGCGCGGCGGTGAATGTCAATGAGCCGCCGATCTCGGACGACCCGCAGGTCTGGGCCGCCTGGGGCGAGGCATTGATCCAAGCCTTGCCTGCGGAAATTGCGGATGAAGAACAGGAGATCTGGCTTTCGCCTCAGGCGGAGGCAGCCTATTGGATGGTCGCGGTTTGGGCTGATCTGGGGAATCGCACGAAAACCGTGGAAATGATCGGCATGTCGCAGGCCTCTGAGGATGCGTTTTACGATCTGAGTGAGTATGCCTACGCCTATTACAAGATCGGCAACCGCACGCTGAGTCAGGCAGCGGCAGACAATGACGAGGACCTCTTCACCCAGGCGTATGCCATCGGAGAGATCGGTCTGGCGCAGGTGATGTCGGGGGAAGAAGCTTTGGGAACCAAGGGCATGGTGTGGGCGGCGAAGCGGCTTGCCGAGGTGGTTGAGATCGATGAGGACTATGACGCCCAAGACGCTGCGGGCACGATTTCAAGCTGGGTTGGGTGGATGTCACACGAAGGCAAGCTCGAACCCGCCACACAGCTCCTGAGCCTGATCCCGCCAGGCACCTCCCATGTCAACGCGTTGCTGGAGGTGGCACTGTGGAAGCATGTCGGGGGTGATGCCGCTGCAGCTGAGGCGCTTTACACGCAGGCGATCGCTGAGTACCGCGCGGTGGTGGAGCCGGACATCGCGAAAGCAATCAAGCTGCTGGAGCAACTCGCCGCGTTGAGCGAGAAAGAAGCTGATGCCTTTGCCGAGAAGCATGGCTATGAGGACGCTGTGGATATGAAGTGGGAACTGGAATGGCGGCAGGAAAGTGAGGCGTGGACCGACGCCATGTTTGCCGGATATCTGGCGCAGGCAGGCCGACTCAAGGACGCCCGGTCGTGGCTGACCAAACTGGAGGGCACGGAATTTGAGCCGTCCGCACTGGTGTCGGTGGCTTCGGCGTTTTCGCGTCGTGGTGATGACCCGCAAACCCAGCAATGGCTGAATCGAGCCATGGAAGCTCACGCGAAGCTGCCGGTGGACGACCGTTTTTACTATGGATTTGACTTAGGCCTTGCCGCCGGCCGAGACGGGTATCACGACAAGATGGCAGCGTGGCTGGCGACGACTGACGATCCGATGATTCAAGCTCCGATCGCGATTGGCATGGCCGACGGCCTTCGGATTCGCAAGGACCGGGCTGAACGCAAACCCTGAGTCAAGTGACTCACTTTGCTGAGGCGTCGAGCTGTTGCATCGCCCATGCCCCAGCGGGATTGCGGCCCCCAGCGAGATGATGGGCGACGTGGGCGTGGAGGCATTTGATCGCCTCGGGGTGGGATGCGCCCGCGACGCCGGTGTCACGCAGGACTACTACCAGACCAAGCTGAGCGGCGGTGTGCTGTTCATCCGCAGAAAGAAGCGCCCATCGTGTGGCGGCGTAAGCACGGTGGGCTTGCCGATGTTGCTGGAGGAGGTCGGGGTCTTGGGCGATTCTGGCCCGCCACTGACGGATGCCGCCCCGGCGTTCCAGGTCTGAGACCTGCGTGTTGATCTCCGGGCCGATGAGCCAGTACAAGGTTGGGAACGGTGCGGGACGACCTGACGCATCGGTTCGCAAGGGGGCGCATTCCACGACGCGGGCTCGCTGCTGAGTGTCCCGCTCAGCGATGGTGTCGAACCGGTAAGGCGCACGCCCCAGACACTGGGTGACCCAGGCGACATCGGCATCGGACATTGTGCTTGGCATACGCTGAATCGATGGGCTGTGGCGTGTTTCGGGCGGCGTCGGGAGAGCTGAGCTATTCCACTCGTTCGATGTAGAACATGGAGTCTTTGGCACGCGGCCCGATCATGTGCCAGGACAGTGGGAAAGCGGGGTGGCGGGCGGCGTAGGACTCGAAGATCCGCTTGGCCCATTCGTATTGCTGATCGATGTTTTTCTCGATCCGCCGGGCGTCGGCATTGGGGATGTAGTTTTGCGTGGCGTAGGACCAGTTGGGGTCAAGCCGGACCAGCAGGTGTCCTTCCTGCCATTCGATGGGGTAGCCTTGGACCGGGCCGTTGCCTGAGCCGGGCGTGTGAAACCAGTAGCACACGAAGCGGTCTTTGTCTGCGGTGGAGGTGGCGTTGGTTCCTCCGAGCAACAGCCGGGCATGGCTGATGTTGGATGGGGTCTTGCCGAAACGTTTGCGAGCGATCCACAGGTTGCGGTCCTCAACGTCATAGAGCCCGACGTGGGGATAGTCCACCCGCAGGCGGTTGGTGCAATACGTCTTGTTGATACGGCGTGTGGCCAAAGCGGCAAGGGTGTCAGGGGGAAAATCGCAGACTCAGACGGCCGAACCATTGCGGTGGACGCCCCGCACGTCCTCAACCCACCATCACGCGCAAGCTATAGTATCGCCTGACCGCAGAGGGTGCAGCGTGCCCTTTCGCCGCATACCCCTGTGCCTCCAAAGCCCAGCGATTTGAAATGAGTACCACGGCCTCGTCCCGCGATCATCTTGAAGCCCTCGTTGAAGCCTCAAAAGGTTCGCACGTGGTGGTGAAAGTGCAAGGTACGGATTATCGGCTGATGCTTGAGGTCGACCCCAGCCGGGGCACGTTCGAGCCCGGCGAGCGGGTCAATGGCCGGGTGACCGGCCGAGCGCGTCGCATTGATGTGGTGGGTGCCGGTGGACGCTTTGTGGAGCCGGTGTACGGCCGTCCCCGCCGCGTGCAAGGCCGCGTCCGAGCCTACGACGCCCAGACGGGTCAACTGACGGTGTGGGCAGGATTTGCGCTGCAGGTTCAGCCGACAGCAGTGAATCAAAAACCCGAAGCGCTGGTTCCCGGGCAGCTTGTTGCCTTTGACCTCGAACCCGGGGCACGGTTTGAGCCGATAGACCGCTAAGACATGTTTCCGATCGGCCCCCGGCTGAACGACTTGACGTAAAAAGGCAAACCTCTACCCCGTGAACACAATGAAACGCATTCTCGTCACCGGCGGGTCCGGATTCCTCGGCAGCCACATCTGCGAACGTATGGTCGATCAGGGCCACGACGTCATCTGCCTGGACAACCTCTTCACCAGCCAGAAGAGCAACATCGCCCACCTCCTGCCCAAGACCAACTTCGAGTTCGTCCGGCATGATGTCACCAACCCGATCACCCTCGAAGTCGACCAGATCTACAACATGGCCTGCCCGGCCAGCCCTGTGCACTACCAGTACAACCCTATCAAGACCATGAAGGTCTCGGTTCTCGGGGCCATCAACCTGCTGGGCATGGCCAAGCGAACCGGTGCCCGCATCCTGCAAGCGTCCACGTCGGAGGTCTACGGCGACCCGACCCCCGAGTTCCATCCCCAGACCGAAGACTACCGCGGCAACGTCAACCCCATCGGTATTCGGGCCTGCTACGACGAAGGCAAACGGGCGGCGGAGACCTTGTTCTTCGACTATTACCGGTCTAACGACGTCGATATCCGCGTGGTGCGTATCTTCAATACCTACGGCCCACGGATGCACCCATACGACGGCCGCGTCGTCACCAACTTCATCGTTCAGGCGCTCAAGGGCGAACCGCTCACGCTCTACGGCGGAGGGGCCCAGACCCGCTCGTTCTGCTATGTCGACGACCTCGTGGATGTCATCATCGCCATGATGAACAACGACAATTCCGCCGACCCCGACTTCGTCGGCCCAGTGAACATCGGCAACCCCGGCGAGTTCACCATCCGCCAGCTTGCGGAAAAAATCATCGAACTCACCGGCTCTTCCTCCATCCTCACTGACCTGCCCTTGCCCAGTGACGACCCCTTGCAACGCAAGCCTGATATCTCGCTGGCGAAAGACAAGCTCGGCTGGGAACCCAAGATCGAGCTCGAGCAAGGCCTCAAGAACACCATCGCGTATTTCAAGAGCGTCGATCTGGACAGCTTCCGCAAACCCACCGACCACACCGCCCACACGAACACCAACGCGTGGGTGAACAGTGCTGCGGCGGGCTAAACCACCGCTTGTTGCTTGACGACCGGGACTCCTGTCCGCTTTTCACGCCCGCGTCGCTGCTACGCGGGCCTTGTTGCACCAATGTGTCATGACCGCCACCGTGCCGTCCACCTCTACTGAGCCTCAGACGACATGTCCGCCGTTGCGCGGTCTCTTCGGCCCAGGTCGATCGGGAACCACCTGGCTGGGCGCGATTCTCGACACCCATCCCACCGTCGCGTACCGCTTTGAGCCGCTGCACCGCCTGCGACACTTACCCCGCATTCGCAAAGTACGCGAACGACTTGAAGCACCGGACCTCACCGCGGACGATCTGCAACATGCCTATGACGTGCTGATTCGCGCGACCCGATGCTCGAGAAACCCCCGTTTTTCGATAAGGACAATGTCCGACAGTCGGCCCGGGCCACGCTCTGGCCTCTGGCACGCAAAATTCGGCCTCTCGCGCCGATCTTCTCCACGCTGTACACGCCCCGAGGTCATCCGCCTTTGGTCTTCAAGGAAGTGACCCACGAGGTGTTGATGAGCAACCTGCTTGCGCATTCGCCGGTCCGCGTGGTCTACCTGCTGCGTCACCCCTGTGCCACGCTGGCCTCGCTGATCCGTGGGCAAGACCAGGGCGTGATGTCGCACGGCCGACGCAGCGTGCTGCCCGATCTGCTTCGCGCCTCCAATCCCGCGCTGGCGGAGCGTTATGCCTCCAATGTGGACGAGCTCAGCGTGCTCGAGCAGGAAACGCTGCTCTGGCGGCTGGACGTCGAGACCGCCCTGACTGCGTTGGACGGCGCGGCCACCGGCCGATTGGTCATTTACGAATCGCTTTGCCGAGACCCACTGGGCCAGGCCCGGGCAGTGTTTGACCACCTCGAGCTCGAGTTTGCCGACGCCACGCGGTCCTTTCTCAAAGCCCTGCTCAGCGAAGGGGCGGCGGCGGGCAAACCCGGGGCGGGCAAGGCCATGGGCAAGTCGTATTTCAGCG
This sequence comes from uncultured Phycisphaeraceae bacterium, assembly GCA_963799465.1. Classification (GTDB taxonomy): domain Bacteria; phylum Planctomycetota; class Phycisphaerae; order Phycisphaerales; family Phycisphaeraceae; genus JBCCOW01. The sequence goes on from CAWCXG010000001.1 coordinate 856,782, forward strand.
TCTTTCGCGACCCCGCGTCCTCTATCGACAAGTGGCGCAAGCAGATGAGTGAGGTCGATCAACGCCGGGTACGGGCCCTGCTTGAAGACAGCGAGCCGATCCAGGCGGTGGCCCGCGATGCGCAGTGGTGGTAGCGCGGGGCAGCCGGCCCAACCCTGGTGGCCATCCCAGGCATGGCTATGCCTGGGCTTTGGGCGCTATGCATTCAGTCCTGCGTCCACAACGACGCCAGGCGATATCGGCCGACCTGGTCTTCGTGAATCTCCGGATCGACTTCATCGATGACCCCATACAGGAAGCCGCCGTGGGTCTCGGTCAAGCCGATGGTTTCTCCGCGTGCGTAGTCCCAGCCTTTGACCGATACGTCGGGCTGATACATGCCTGCATGGCACACCGCGCCTTGTTCTTTGGACTCGTAAAGCCGAAGGGTGATCTTCTCTTTCATGGGCAAGATGATACGGCCGTCAGCGGAAACTGCCCGCTCGCCTGAAGGGTTGCAACCCACTGCGTCAAGGAAAGCGCAAGCGTCGTGAAGGCAAATCCTCTTCAGCACCGAGTGCCACCGAACCGCTGACATCCGCAATGCCGATGAAATGTTTGCGATGAAGTACGAAGCCAACGTGGGCGAAGACAGGTCCGCGAACATGCGGCGCGTGCTCTTTGCGATCATATTTTTTAAAGCACCCCGGACGTAAGTATGAGTGCCCACAAGGCCTCATGTAAAGTCGCAGTGCTCCACGTCATACTGCCGCCTTATGAGCAGAATTACCAGGACGCTTGTACGCATCCGTTCCACCGATCCAGTTAAAACACTTCTGGCGGGTTACCTGCTCTACAGCGTGATCGGGTGGGTTGCGCTGTGTCTGCCGATGATGACGCACGACGCCGCGGGGGATGTCTCGACTCTTGACCACCTGTTCACGGCGGTGTCGGCGGTCAGCACCACCGGGCTGGTCACCGTCACCACGCCTGAGGTGTACAGCTTCTGGGGCGAGTTGGTGATTTTGTTGTTGATCCAGCTCGGTGGGCTTGGGTATATGACGTTCGGGTCGTTTGTGTTGTTGTCAGCGCGGCACCGCTTGAGCCGACACCGCGAGGCGTTGACCCGTGAAGCCTTTTCGTTGCCTGAAGGATTTGATCCCCGTCGGTTTATCCGCCAGGTCGTGGGGTTCACGCTGACGGTGGAGTTTCTGGGGGCGCTGGGTTTGTTCTGGGCGTTTCATCAGGCTGGGGTTGCCGAGCGGGGTGCGGCGATGGCGGGGTCGAGTTTCACCGGCGTCGCGCATACTGCATGGCAGGCGATCTTTCACAGCGTGTCTGCCTTCTGCACCGCAGGTTTCTCGCTTTTTCCCAACTCGCTGGAAACCTACGCCGATCACGTCGGGATCAATGTCATCATCATGGTGCTGTCATTGTGCGGAGCGTTGGGGTTCATCGTGCTCAGCGACCTGTGGGGTTCGGCGACGGGCCAGCGTCGACGCGTCACGCTCACCACGCGCATCATCGTGAAAATTACCGCCTGGGTCATCGGCCTGGGCGCGGTGCTGTACTTCCTTGCCGACCCTGCCTTGGCGAGCGTTCCCGCAGAAGAGCGCATCCTGCTGGCCTGCTTTCAATCCGTGACCGCCGCGACCACCGTGGGATTCAACACCTTCCCGATCGGCGAACTGGCATTGTCCTCGGTGCTGCTCACCTACGCCTTGATGATCATCGGCGCGTCCCCCGCAGGCACCGGCGGCGGGCTGAAGAGCACGTCGCTGTCCGCCATTCTCGCAACCATTCACGCCGTGCTCCGCGGTCAGAGCAAGGTGACCTGGGCCGGCCGGGTGATACCGCAACACCGGCTGGACGCGGCGGTCGCAGCCTTGGGCTTCTATGTAATCACACTGTTCATCGGTGGGTATTGTCTGCTGCTCACCGAGACACGCGCCCCGGCGTCGGCAACCACAGCCGAGGCAGAAAGCCCCTTGGCCTTTGCTGACATTTTGTTTGAAGCCGCGTCGGCACTCGGCACCGTCGGCTTATCCCGGGGCATCACCGGCGACCTGACCGACCTGGGCTGCCTGGTCGTGATTGCCCTGATGTACCTCGGACGCTGCGGCCCCATTACCTTCGGCCTGGCCATGCTGGCCAGCAACGAAACGCCCGACCCCCAGCCCGAGCAGCAAGAAGACATCGCGGTTTAACCCCCGCGCTCCTTACGCATCCGGGTCGTCCAACCGTGTGACCGCCACGTGCATTGAGGTCAGTTCGATCGGCCCGTATTCAGTGATGAACGCCACATCCGCCGCGTCTCGGCCATATGCCACCGCGACCCGGCCCGGCTTACCCGCCCCGCCGGGCGTCGCGTCAAAGCTCCACCATCGTCCGTCCACGTACGACTCCCACCAGGCATGCTGATCCATCGGATCCAGCTCGTGGCAGTACCCCACCACCATCCGCGACGGCAGATATAACGCCCGACACAACGCGAGGCCTAAGTGTGTGAAATCTCGGCAAACCCCCTGTCGATCCTCAGCGGTATCCCGCGCGGTCGTCGATGCAGTGGACGTGCCGTAGGCATACTTGAAGTTGTCGTGGATCCACTGCTGAATCGCTTGTGCCTGGTCATATCCGGGCGATACGCCTGCGGTGACTTCTTTCGCCAGGTCATCAAAATAGGGCAAGTCCGCTTCCACATACCGACTGGCCAGCATCATGGGCAGCAGGTCATCGGGCAGGTTCGCGGGGTCGGTCGGCGGACGGCCCGGTCCGATGTCCAGCGTGTCCGGAGCGTGGACGTCGCTCTCGGTATCGATTTTCATCGGCCCGGCGGGGGCACACAAACGCTGGCACAAATTGCCCAGCCGGTCGGCGTACTGGGTGATGTACCGCAGTGGCTCGACCTCGAAACGCTGCCGCGTCACCCACTGGGCAGGCCCACTGCAGGGCCGCATCATCAGCGTCATCGCCGTGGGTTGTTCGCAGGTCAGTTCAACGGTCGTGGAAACACGCAACAGCAAAGTCGATCCGTTCTGCTCACCATCGTGAGCAAGAAAAGGTGTAGAACAAGCGAACCAACACGATTCATAAGCGCTTTTGGGACGTTACGGGTTTGACACCGCCGCAACACCGCAAAGACTTCAGCCAGTCGTCGGCCAAGTGTATCGCGTCCACTTCACACGTTTCCCGCCGCGTCCGGGACCAGGTCGTTATTCTCATCGCCCCACCCTTTTTAAGAGAACTGCCATGCCCCTAGCCCCCAACCTTTTCGACCTCACCGGACAATCTGCTTTGATCACCGGCGGGGCCTCAGGCATCGGCCTGGATATCGCCCGCGCCTTGCTCGCCCACGGAGCCAGCGTGCTGATTGGTTCAAGGACTCAGGAAAAAGTGGACGCGGCGGTGGCCGACTTGCAGGCCCAGGTCGTCGAGCGATTCGGCGATGAGGACCAGCCTCGCGTCGCAGGACTCTCGCTGGATGTGGAAAGCCGGGACTCGATCAAGCGTGCGGTGAACAAAGCGGTGGACGTGTTCGGCGGGCTTGATATTGCCGTGCACTCTGCGGGTATCATGTGCAAAAAGCCCACGTTCGACCTCACCGACGATGAAATCAATCAGCTTTACAACATCCACGTCGTCGGCGGCCTGCGGATGAGCCAGGAAGCCGGGCACGTCTTTCGCGAACAACATCGCGGCTGCATCATTCACATCTGCTCGATCTCCAGCTTCGTCGATCTCACCGGCGTCACCGCCTACGCCACCGCGAAGAATGGGCTGCTGGGCCTGACCCGCAGCCTCGCCAACGAATGGGCCAAGTACGGCATCCGCACCAATGCCATCGCCCCGGGCTTCATCCCCACCGACATTAATCGCAAGATGATCGAGGGCACCGACCGAGGCCGACGCATCCTCGAACACACTCCCATGGGCCGATTCGGCACCGGCGACGAAGTCGCGGGCGCTGCGGTCTACCTCGCCAGCCAGGCGGGATCATTCGTCAACGGCATCTGCATCCCCGTCGACGGCGGATACCTCGCCTGCGGCATCGGCGATGCCAGCGCGCCGTGGACCGAAGACGAAAGCTGATTCAGGCAACGCTGAGATTCAGCCCGCAGTTCCATCACGCCGATCACATGCCGCGCGGCGACACGACCGCTTCTGGGTTGATGCGTTGCGGGACAGCCCACGCAACGCGTGGCGATACCCCAGCAGTACTGATCCGCTCGCGTTGCAACAGCAACTACAGCGGATTCAGTGCCGGCCAGACCACCAGAAGCAGAAGTAGCAGGAATGCGACGCTGAATGTGTACACTCGCAGGGCGCGGTGCATGCCGACCTCCATCCGGTCCACAAAGGGACTGGGTCTTTCTCCCGTTCCCAGCTGGCGGTTTCCACTCCGCCTGCTGTTGATCCGGGGCTAACACCCCAGACGATCACAATCCTACACGGTCTATTTCAAATGCGTATAGGTTTTATAGGCCTTTTCATGATTTTTTCACATGATTGACTGGGTACTTCGGCCCAATCTGTCGCGTTCAACGTGTCGTTTGGCCTGTGAAGCATTAGAAAATCAAGGTAGGCTCGCGCCGATCCCGATAACCCCGATGGCGACACGCGTTTGCCATGTGCACAGCCCGTCACGGACGTTAGGGCGAACTTTTGCGAACCATTGCGATTATCAATCAAAAGGGCGGATGTGGGAAGACCACCACCGCCATTAACCTGGCCGCGACCTTGGCGTCCAAAGCGCAGAAGACCCTGCTGCTGGACATGGACCCGCAAGGCCATTGCGCCCTTGGACTGGCTGTGCCCGAAAGTCGGATCGAGCGCTCGACCGCCGATCTGCTGACCCACGGCCTCGACGGCAGCGTCGGCCTGGACGACTGCACCTGGCAGATCTCACGCTACCTGGACCTGGCCCCATCGAGCGTCTCGCTCGCAGGTGTTGAACACCGCCTGGCGCAAAGCCCCGACCGCGACCGTCGGCTGGCGCATGTGCTTGCCCCCAGCGAGGACCGCTACGACTTCTGCATCATCGACTGCCCCCCGTCGATCAGCCTGCTCACCTTCAACGCACTGCGTGCCGCCGACGAAGTGCTCATTCCCGTCGAGACTGGCTACTTTGCGATGCAAGGCAGCCATCGACAGGCTGAGACCGTCGAAGCCATCGTTCGACGCGTCGGACGCGAGACCCGGTACCACGTGCTGCCCACGATGTACGACGTGCGTACCAAGCTGGCCCGCGAGATCCTTTGCGAGCTGAAAAAGCACTTCGGTTCCAAGGTGCTGCCACTGGTCATCAACTTCAACGCCAAGCTCAAAGAGGCGGCCTCGTTCGGCCAGCCCATCACGGAATATGACCCCGCGTCACGGGGGATGCAGGACTTTGAGCAGCTCGCAGCCTGGCTCCTCGCCAACCCGCCCAAGCCCCGGCTCAAGCCCATCCGCCACGGCGAGGCCGACGATCAACCCACCAGCACCACCGCCGCGTCGATGTTTCCCGGCGAAGATGACGCACAACGCGTCAACCCCGCCCCCCCGATCTCCCGAGCCGCTGAACTGGTGCAACGGGCGCGGGCCTTATCCGCGCGAACCGCAGCGGTCTCTAATCGCATGCAAAGGCCCACGCCGCAGGACGCTCATTCACCGTCCACCCCCGCAGGCCCCAAAGCGCCAGGACGATTCGAACCTCCCCCGCCGCGGACCCCCGATGTGACCACGCCCGATGCGATGCCGCAGGAATCCGTCCAGGCATTGCCTGGCACGCGATCGCAAGGGGTGCTTGAACTCGAACGGGACACGACCGACCTGACCGCTCAGCCGTCAACACGACCCGCTTCCAAACCGCAACTCAAGAAGAAACTCTCCAGGCTCTACGGTGCCCGACCGACAAGCCGAGGCGTGTTATTCGTTCAGCCAGGCCAGCCCACCGATCGCGTCGGGCTCGCTGGCGAATTCAACGCGTGGAACCCCGAGCAGACCCCGATGAAGCACGACGCAGAACTGGGCATTTGGCAAGCGGTCGTCCCCTTACCGCCGGGCGACCACCGCTACCGTCTCGTGGTCAACGGACGATGGACCCAGGACCCCTACAACGAGCGTGTCGAGACCAACCCGTTCGGCGAACTCAACAGCCTGGTCGAGGTCGCACGCTGACCCCGGGCGACACGGATGTCGCCCTTACAAGAAGTGAAAAAACGCGTCATGGACGACCGCACCCAAGATTCCATCGATCAGCTCGCAGAGCTTTTCCTCACCGGCGTGAACGCTGCCTCCGTGCAGGGGCCTCGACCCATCCGCCTACCCACCGGCACCGATGATGCCGCCGCAACCTATTGCGACGTGCAGGATGTCTATCAGGACCATCCGGTGCCCCCGCCGCACGAGCCCAGCCTCAGGCTCAGGCGCAACGGCGACGACGATCAGGGGGACGATGACACGCCCACCCCGCCCGCTGAACCAGGCGTGACGGTGGAACCTGTTCTTGCTCGCCAATCTGCCGGGCGTCTCAGGCCCGTGGCTGCATCAATACGCCCACCGCCTCGCTCAGGACCTCGGCCCAACCCTGCTCATTCACGCCGATCACGACACGCTGGACCTCGAACTAGCCCGACCTGCAGGCGATCACCAGACCCCACCCCTCGAAGGCGTCGCCTCGCTTCGGCCTTCCACGCACGATGATGTCGCCGCGCTCATCGCCGCGCTCATCGACCATCCCACCCGGCCGGTGCGTCATATCCTGCTCCACCTTCAGCCCGACGCCTGCGACACCCTGCTGACCTCACTGGCATCGTTCGAGCGGTGGTCGCTGCTCACCGGCTGTGACGATATGGCTGTCGCGGCAGCAGGCGTGCTGATCCATGACTTGACCGATCATCTGCCCGACGCCGCCGCAAAATCCGTGGGCGTCATCACCGTTGGCGGCGACGCCGATCAGGCCACACGGGCCCGCGCCCGCATCCAGGCCGCCGCAGGACACCGCCTGCGTCATGAATTACAACTCCGCGGTCACCACCGACGCTTCGAACCATTGCACCTCCAGCACATCGGAAGCTTTCAGCCCGTGCTCGAACGCTGGCCTGAAATTCAGCACGTGCTCATCGAGCGACGCGTTGCTGACCCGCCCCGCCCGGCCGTCGTGTCGCATAACGCTCACGACACCCAGAACGCACCGCGCAACCCCAGACGCGACCCAACGCAAGCATCATCCGACACCCAGACCACGCTTAACGCGCCCCCACCGGTAATGGACACGCCGCCCAGGCCCGCTGCGGTCCCGCCCCGTGAAATGCCTCTCCCCGAGCCATCCCGCGACTCCTCCCCCCCAAGGCCCGCGACCGCATCCCACGCAGATCGGCCGAGCTTGTCGTCCTTACTCGACACCCAGCGGGGGCCATTAGCAGGCGCGGTCGCACTCCACGCCCGATGTCCCAACTACGCCGACATTGAGCTCATGCTCGACCGCCACGGAGCGCTGCATCTCCTCGCCGCCGCTGCCGAGCCCCAGGCCCCCCGACCCTTCGACGACGATCAGGCCTCCGCCGCATTCGCCGCCTGCCGCAGTGCCATTCTCGATCTCACCGCCGTCCGACGCTGGGTGATCGAACACCGCGACCTCCTGGCTCTCACCCTCCCCGCCGCACGCTTCGATCCCTCCACCGAACCTGTCGTCCACCTCTTCGTCGATCGCGGCGACCTGGCCGGCTCACTCATCACCAAGCTCGGCCCAGCGCTCAAACTCCACCTCCTGCAACACCTGCCCCCCAACGGGCCCGCCTGGTTCTGCACCCCGCTGTCCTGACCACCCCGTCACCCCCACCCCGTCACCCGGTCAGCCCGACGACTCAGGCGGCAACACCGCATCAAACCGCCCCGTCGCCTGGTACTGCTCCGCTTCCTGGAGATGCAGAATCCCCGGCCGAGGCCCCAACCAATCCGCCTCATCCAAATCCTTCGCCTGACGGCGCGGCTCGTAATTGCTGTACAGCAAATCGTTGACCACGCCCCGCTCCACCAGCTCACTCTCCGGCGTACCGCCCAGGTCACCCACCTCCGCGGTCCATCCCTCTAACGCCGCCCGATGCGACGCCAGCGTCGTGGCGTACTCCGCCAGCCCCGCCAGATTCTCGACCATCATCGGATCCGCCTGGGCATCGTAAAGTTCCTCCGCTGGCTTCGTGTCCGCCATGAAGCCCGCCTGCGCCGAAGTCAATCGACCCTCCCGACGAGCCCGACGCAAAGCCTGCACCGACAGCCCGCGATCCATATACGCATTCGCCTGCATGTAGGGAATGCGTGGAAAATCGTTGCGTAAATAATGAAAACGCTTCGACCGCGCAAAGCGAACCCGGTCAAAGGCTGCATCCATCCGATCCCGCCCACCAAACACAAAGTCACGACCCGCATCCTGTGCATCGCCCAAAAACACCCGCCCTTGATAATGCGATGGGATCGGCGTCCCGGTCAAAGCCAATAACGTCGGCGCAATATCCACCCACGAAATCAAATCATCACACGTGCTGCCCGCCGGCGGAGCGTTAACCCCAAGCCCTTCAGGAATGCGAATAATCAAAGGCAAACGCACCCCCGCGTCATAACACCACCGCTTCTCCCGAGGCAACCCCCGCCCGTGATCGCTCAGGTAAATCACAATCGTCGAATCAGCCCGGCCCGACGCCTCCAACACCTCCAACGCCCGGCCAACCTGCTGATCCTGCAAACTCAAATTGTCGTGATACCGCGCCACCTCCAGCCGCACATCCGCATCATCCGGCAGGTACGCCGGGACCGGGGCCTCCGCCGGATCATGCCGCATCGAGATCGGCAAGGCCGACGTACGCTCTGCAAAACTGTTCGCATCCGTCGCCGACTCCCACACACCCGACTCGTGCGTCGCCCCAAAATTCCAATACGCCAAAAACGGCCCCCCCGGCAGCACACCCGTCTCAAGCCACAGATCCTGCGTGTCCGCAAATCCCTCAGGCGGATCCAGATTGAAATCCGTCTTCGTCGGCCAAAGGCAGGTGTACCCCTCGTCCTGCAACTCCTGCGTAAACAGCCGAGGCGGATCAAGCCGACGACACCGCATCAGATGCGTGCCCAGCGACGTGGGGTACATGCCGGTCACCAGGCTCGATCGACTCGGAGCACACACCGGGCAATGCGTAAACGCATTCGTATACCGAACCCCTTGCGTGGCAAGCCCGTCGATATAAGGCGTCTTCGCGTAGGCCTCGCCGTAACACCCCTGATGCCGACCGGTGTCCTCCGCGACCAGAAGCAGAATATTGATCGAATCCGTATCAGTCATGCCCAAAGCCTACTCATCGACGTCCATCATCAAACGATTCCGCACACACCATGCCACAAAAATAAGCGAGTAGCACGACGCATAGGACGCGCACCGTGTATCTAATTTCGACGATATTTATACAGCCATCGAGAGGATTGAGTGCCCGCCTAACGCTCGTATCCTGCAACAAAAGGCCGCACAGGCCTGGTAAACTGTTCGCATGGTCGCGTCGGCACGCCCATCTCCACCACCGGCACAACGTGAAACCTCTATACGTCGCCACGCGGCGAAAGCTCGAAAAGCGACCCCGACGCTCAAGCTGACGCATCAGGACACGATTCTCTACTCCCGGCACTGGCAACGCCTGGAAACCTGCCGTCAGCTCCCGCAAGGCGGCGCGAACAACCCGCTGGGCACCGCTCAGCTCCACCGCCAACACGTCTGGCACGCCATCGCCATCGCCTACGTCGATCAATGCTGCGAGCAGCAGACCGACACCACCGGAGATGGCGTCCTCGACCAAACGCTCTACTTCCTCCAGGACGCGATGTTCAACGTCGCCGCCGCGAGCGACGACACCGGGGCCGTGGAATACCGCCTGGCCTGCAGCCTCTACGGCCAGGTCGAAACGCTCGACGCCGACTACACCCCCACCCCCCGCCCGGCGGGCAACCTCCTCGCCCAGCAAGGCCTCTTCCTCACCGCCGCCGACTTCTACGACAACCGCCACCGCATCCGCGACCCGCGGCTTGGACGCTTCCTGCAAGAAGACCCGGCGGGGTATGTGGATGGGATGAATCTATGGGCAGCCTACCATCTTATCGATATAGACGTAGACCCCAGCGGATTAACACGTAGGAGACCGAGTAATAATCGCAAACCATTGGTATTCGAGGCCAATAAGTATTGCGATGACAAGATGCGAAAATGTATTAACAAGGCAATTCGAGACGGCGGAACAGGCAATATGGTTGCCCGCAGAAGAGCCAATTGCGGACGATCTTGGATGCGATGTCGCCAAGGTTGGTCGGAATGGATGCATGCAGGAACATCGAAAGAGGGCCTAAGCACTCAGTTTTCTGAAAGGTGGGTGATTGAGTATTTTGGAGAAGAGACTATTGGCGGAAATTGCGTTTATCTTGAGCGAGAAAGATTGCATATAGATTACGTTCAGTCCTGGGACATCATATCGATTGATTTTCGCATTAAGCACGTTGGGCAAATTGCTTCCGATCAGGGAGGCATCATAATGTCCGGACTAGCGCTTGCCCCGGTATCTGGCGGAGTCACGCTCTTCGCCTCTGTCGGTGGTGTCGCATACTCTATAATGGCAGCTTTGCAAAAGCAAGGCTATGTTCACAACGAACGCAGGAGGCTAGTAGGTAGGGGGAGTCATGCCGCAACGAAACGGATTGAAGGTGATGGTGGATCTAGAATACGGAAAGATTCTATAAAGTGGCTTGCAGATTGTCCATGCGAAAAATGGAAAAGGGAATTATAATGAAACTATTGACGCTGGTTATTTCTCTTCCCTTAGCGATTTATTCTTGCGGTGAATCTGAAAAATATATTTCAGAGAATGGCTCTGATAATTTAAAGAATAGTGCTGGCACTTTCGAATATTCATATTTAATAAAGGATGTGGGGTACACCAGGGTGCCGCTAGAAAATATTCCACCTGACGTAACAGGTATTCTTGCAGAATTAGGTCGAAACCCATCAAACGGAGCCTATATTTCCGAGTCCTCTCCGGATAAATACCCCAAAACATTCGCGGTTTATACGATCAACAATATTGAATCTCGTTACGTTGATCATTATTATCTCATTATCAAGTTTGATGACAAGATACATCTAGCCGAAAATAGGAAACTGCCACCTAGGGCCGAGTTTGTGAGTGAATGAAAGTATATTATTACTATACGGTGGGCAGTAAAAAGGTGCACGATATCCCCTGCTGAAAAACTTCGGTCTGAGATGAGTTGTCGTGGTGGCTTTAGCAAGAGAGAACGCGTTTCTTTGCCCCGAGGTAAGGTTGATCCAAGGCAACCGCGCTGAAAAGACCCTCGGGTGCGATCGAGGATCATGGCGTTATGGGCGAGGCAGTGCAGGAGCAGGTCCTCCGTTTTTTGATTTTGACCTTGGTAAACTCTTTCCATGGTCGCCCCAGCACGCTTAACCTCGCAGACTCGGCGTAGCGATGACGCTTTGGGCCGTCGGGTGATTGAGCGGGAGTATGACACCGCCACCGCGAAGCTGACGCATCAGGACACGATTCTCTACGCCCGGCATTGGCAACGCCTGGAAACCCGCCGTCACCTCCCGCAAGCCGGCGCGAATAACCCGCTGGGCACCGCTCAGCTCTACCGCCAACACGTCTGGCACGCCCCGGCCATCGCCTACGTCGATCAATGCTGCGAGCAGCAAACCGACATCAATTTGTGGGCGGCAACGGCACCCTCAACGAAACGCTCTACTTACTCCAGGACGCGATAGGCATTGTCGCCGCCGCGAGCGACGACCCCGGCTGGGTTGCTTCCTGTTGCCTGCGATCTTTTATATTTAATATCGACGATATTTGAGTTCAGCACACGCGTGTGTCAGGCGGGGAGGGGAGGGGGTGGGACAGCGCGGGTTGTCGTGTTTGTGCGGATAAGGCGGATCAGGGACTCGGCGCAAGCGTGGCAGTTGAGCTCGGGGGTAGCGGATGTGTCCGCTGAATGCGATGAATGGGGGCAGCGGTCGCCAAAGTTGGTGATCTGCTGGTCTCACCACGGAGGTTGCCATGCTTGCCACGCCTTATGAACTCGAACAGCAAGGCTCGATTGTGATCGCCACGGTGATGCAAAGCGAGCTGCCTGATACACAGATGCAGGAGCTTGTCACGTCGTGTGTTGAAAAACTGCGTTACGACCAGGCCCGGGACTTCGTTTTCGATCTCACGATGGTCGAGTTCATCGCCTCAGCGTGTCTGGGCAGCCTGGTGGAACTGCTGCAGGAAGCGGAGCACTGCAAAGGCCGAATCCTGCTCGCGGGCTGCGGGGACAACGTGGCGTTTTTGTTCAAGGTGACCAAGCTGGACAGCATCTTTGCGATGTTTGACGATGTTGATGATGCGGTCGCGGAGCTGAAGTGACGCCTTGAAGGAAGGCTTGGTTGCAGCAGCGGCTCACATCAGGTCGTCACGGTCGCGGGGGACCTGTACTTCGCGGTTGCGGTCGTCGCGGTAGATCGACATCAAGGCGTCGGACGGGCCTGTCGCTTTGAAGAGGTGGTCGCGCTCATTGCGAGGCCCATCGCTGTATTGGGTATCGAGGATCACGGGCGAGGTTTCGAACATCGTGCTGTTGTCATTGTGCACCACGGTGCCGCGCCAGACACCTTGGCCTGGGTCGGTCCAGGGGGAGCTGATCTGATCCTCGGCGTCCGGGCCGGTGTTTCGGTCACTCAAGACGACCGCCATGGTGTTGATGGTTTCGGACCACTCGGCTCGGCGGTCCAGAGCACGCGGCCCTTCGCCTTGCTTGTCGATGGCGAGCACGGCGTACGAAAAATGTTCGACGGTGAGAAGGTCTTGCTTCACCGCATTCGGATTTTCCAGATCCTGGGGAATCTCGAATTCACGGGCACCTGAATCCGCCGGGTTGATCATGTATTCAGGCGTGAAGGCGTTGGCGATGAGCAGAAGGGCGAAGCGGGAGGCGGCGTGTCGGCCGTCGCGGGTGGACCAGGGGATCTGGTCGGCGGGGAGGATGGAACTGTCGCCCGCCAGGCCGGGGCAGTTGCTTTTGTTTCCTTGCGCATAAAAGACGCATGCCTGATGAATGCCCCGCAATTGGGTGCTGTTGGTCATGCGTCGGGCAGCGTTGCGTTGCTGCATCGACGCGGCAGGGGCGAGGGTGACCAGGACCGCCACGACCGCGAGGGCCACCGTAACATCGACGAGTGTGAATGCGGCACGGGATCGGTTGGGTGGCATGAAGGCTCCTGGTCGGGTGGAAAGTCCGGGACACGCGATTTTCTGCAGGATAACATGGTCCATCGATCTGGCGATGGACTGTACTTCATCGCTCAGGGTGAAGACATTTACCGCTTCAAAAGCTTGGTCCGTAGGGCAGGCATCTCCGCCTGTCCTCGACCCAAGGCCCGTCAGGACGCAAGAACGGCCCTTCGGGCCGTAGACAGGCTGGAAGCCCGTCCCACTCAAAACTAGATGTCTTCACCCTGCTTCATCGCTGCACAGGTTTGACTGGATGCGGTTGTTTACCGGCCTTCACGGAGCCGTTGGCCGAGGAAATCGCTGAGTTCGTCGATCGCGGCGACCTTGCGGACGACGGTTTCAATGTCGTAGGCCACGCGGTGGAACGACACGCGGGTGGAGACATCGAAGCCTGGGGATTCGTTGGTTGACGGGGCGTCCCCGGCGTCGGGCTCGCTGGTGGTTTCATCGAGCACGGCATAGCTGGCCATGGGATTTCGGTCGCGGGGTTGCCCGACGCTGCCGGGGTTGACGATGCACTTTTCGCCGGGCTGGAAGGTGTAGGCCCCGCCGAGGTCCTGGGGCGGGTAGAAGTCGGGCTCATCGGTGAAGACGCCGGGCACATGGGTGTGACCGACGAAACATCGGGAGTCGATGCGGTCGAAGATCTGCTGCATTTTGTTGGGCGCGGACACGACGTCATCGGGGAAGATGTATTCGTTGATGGGTCGCCGGGGCGAGGCGTGAACCCACAGGGAGCCGTGGTCCCAGCGGCGGATGACCAGGTTGCCTAGAAACTCCCAGCGGGTTTTTTGCTTGGCGGCATCGGGCTCGAGCTCAAACTGGCGACGGGTCCAGAAGGCAGCCTGTTCTGCGGAGGTGTTAAAGCTGGTGGGCTCGTAGAGCACGGCGAAGTCGTGGTTGCCCATCAAGGCGAATTCGCAGCGCTGGGCCACGAGGTCCAGGCAGTCGGTGGGGTTGGGGCCGTAGCCGATGATGTCGCCCAGGCAGATGATGCGGTCGACGTGTTGCTGGTCGATGTCGGCGAGGACGGCGGTGAGTGCGTCGACGTTGCCGTGGATATCGGAGATCAGTGCGGTACGCATGGGAACCCTTGAGAGATGACGTGACAGCATAACGCGCGGTCACGCGCTGTTTGTTCGGCGGGATGTCGCCTGGGGCGGCAGCTGTCTGCAACGGTTTGAATACGCCGGGTCGATGCGCTGCGAGATACATTGGCCTGCTATGACGACACCGTTGCTTACGTTGGACAGCCCTGAGCGGGTGTTGCTGGTTCGGCCCAGCGCGCTGGGCGATGTGGCGCGAAGTGTTTGGGCGTTGGCGACGTTGCGTGCGGCCTGGCCTGAGGCTCGGATCGACTGGCTGGTGGCACGGGAGAATCTGGACGTGGTGCGGGCTCATCCGGGGTTGTCAGGCGTGGTGGGGTTTGACCGTCGTTCGTGGTGGAAGGTGCCTGGGTTGCTCGGGCGGTTGTTGACCACGCGGTATGACGCGGCGATTGACGTGCAGGGGTTGCTGCGTTCGGCTGGGTTTGCCCGGGCGGCGAGTCGTGAGTGCGTGGGGATGTCGATTGCTCGGGAGGGCGCGTCGCGGTGGTACCGCCACACGGTGGAGATTCCCGAGGGATTGCACGCGGTGGAGCGGGAGCTGCGGTTGCTCGAGGGCATGGGGCTGGCGCGGGTGGAGGATGCGACGCTGACGGTGCCGGCGGAGTCGTGCGGATTTTTTGATCGCGTGTGGGCGGAGGACGAGCGGATTCTGACGGGCCAGGCTCAGGGCATTCGACACGAACGGGTGTTGGCGATTGCGCCGTTTACGCGGTGGGGGTGCAAGAATTGGCCCACGGAGCGGTTCATTGCGTTGGCCCATCAATTGGTGCAAAAGGGGCGGGTGGACCGGGTGGTGTCGTTGGGGAGCGATGCGGATCAGGTGCGGGTGGAGGCGGTGCTGGAGGATTGGCCGGACCAGGATTTTGCGGATCGGGTGATGCAGCCTTCGACGACGGTGGGAGAGATGATGGATGTGATCGCGTGTTCGGACGTGCTGGTATGTAATGATTCGGGGCCGTTGCATTTGGCGGTGGGTCTTGGGACGCCGACGGTGTCGATTTTCGGGCCCACGGATCCGGCATTGGTGGGGCCTTACGTGCCCGCGGGGTCGGCGGAGGTGCACCGGGTGCTGCGTCCGGCGGGGGCGGCGGTGGGCCGGAATCGGCACCGCGAGCTCGGGATGGATAACACCCTGATGCGGGGCGTGACGGTGGCGGAGGTGTTGGAGGCGGTTGAGGCCAGCCTCGGGGTACACACATGATGGGGAGGCGGGTCGTGATTGATCAGCACGACGACCCACGACTGGGTGTGTTCTTCGGGTTGCAGGACCGCGATCTGCGGGGGCAGAGCAATTTGTTCGTGGTCGAAGGCATGCGAACGGTGCAGCGTTTGCTGGGTAGCCGGTTTCCCTGCGTGGCGGTGGCGGCGACCCCGACCGCCTGCGAACGACTGGAGCGTGAAGCTGGGGCGAAGGGAGCTCTTCATGGGGCGGCGGTGCTTTATGAAGTCGAGGCGGAGGTGTTGGCAGCGACGACCGGATTTCACCTGCATCAGGGTGTGGTGGCAGCGGCGGTGGCTCGGCGGTGGCCTACCCTTCCCGACGTGCTGAGCCAGCTTTATGCGAGCAAGCGTGATCGTCCCTGGCTGCTGGGGGTGTGTCCTGAGCTGAGCAATGTGGACAATCTCGGGCAACTCATCCGCTCGGCGGCGGGGCTGGGCGTGGACGCTCTGGTGCTGGGGCCTCGATGTCATGAGCCGTTGTATCGGCGGTGCGTGCGGGTGTCGATGGGGTCGGTGTTTGATTTGCCGATGGTGCAGAGTGCGGATGTGGCGGGTGACCTGGCGTGGGCGGGGCATGCTTACGGGCTGGCGGCGTGGGCGGCGGACGGCGGGCTGGGGCATACGCCTTTGCGGGACTGGTCAAGGCCTGGGCGGGTGGCGGTGGTGCTGGGCAATGAGTCCACGGGCGTGGCGGATGACGTGCTGGCGGTGTGTGCCGGGCGGGTGGGCATTGCGATGCACCGTGGGGTGGACTCGCTGAATGTCGCCACGGCGGGGGCGTTGATGTTTCACGCGATACACCAGGCCCCGCCTGCGTGACGATGGAACCGCGCGTCATTGCGTCACATCACGCTTAGAGTTTCGCCTGTGATCGCCTATGATGGAGACGACCGGTGGTTCTTAGTCCCCTTCCCGTGAGGCGTCCTTGTCCATCATGACCGTTGCAGCTCGAACGACCCCAGCGCCCGACTTGTTCGGGCTGGTGCTGGAAGCGGCCTCCTGGCGGCTGAGCGTTCTGGCGATCATCGCGGTGGGGGGCATCGTGGTGTTGACGCGGATGCTTTACGGGATGGGGCAACGCCAGCGTGCGTCGATGCCGTCGTGGCGTGGGCGGATGTCAGATCAAAAGGGCACGGCCACGATTGAGTTTGTACTGGTGTTGCCGGTGCTGATCGTGCTGGTGCTGTTGTTGATTCAGACCATGTTGATGATGGTGGGCAACGTGTTTGTGCACTACGCGGCGTATGCCGCAGCGCGGGTCGCGGTGGTGCAGATCCCCAGGGACCTCTCGGAGTCGGGCGACGGGGATGTCAACTTCATCCGGGCCGAGGAGGGGAATGAGAAGTTTGATCGGATTCAGTCTGCGGCAGCGAGCGCGGTGATGCCGGTGAGTGGGCCTTTGGGAGGCAACAGCGTCGAAGCCACGCGGCTTCGCACAGGCTTGCAGGCTTACTTCCGCGCGTATGAAGTCTCTCCACCCAACTGGGTCAGCCGACTGGCGCCCAAACGGATGGACTATGCCATCGAGCACACCCGTGTCACGCTGAGCAAGATTGACGACACCGGCGACACCGTCCGATTTGACGAATTGGCCCCGGGCGAAATCGCTGAGTTCAGCCCCAAGGAGCCGATCGGCGTGGAGGTCGCGCATCGGCTGCACCTGTCGATCCCTTATGTGGGCGTGATCTTTGCCGACGGCACGCACGACACGGCCGACGGCCCGGCGGGCTACAGCGTGATCCGCGCCACGAGCATGTTGAGTAACGAAGGCTTTGGCACCGAGCTGCCTGAGCCACCACCGGTCCCCAGGAGGCCTTGAGTGACACCCGTGTGCCCCCCAGTGCGACGTGCGTCGGCCCGGCCGGCCGGCCGCTCCTATCCTGCGCATCGCGGCGACGTGCAAGGCCGCCGCGGCGTGGTCATCGTCATCACGATCCTGGGGCTGATCATGCTGTCGTCCATGGTGTTTTATGTATTTAACACCGGCCGACACGTGCAGATGAAAATCGAAACGCAGAACGCCGCCGACGCCTCGGCGCAGACCGGCGCCGGCTGGGTCGCCCGCTCACTCAACGGCATGGCCATGGGCAATGTCGAGCTGTCTCGGCTGTCTGCGCTTGTGAACGTCATGGACGCCATGCCGCTGGCGGTGGATATCTCCATCACCACCGCCGACGAGCCTTTCATGAACGACGTCACCGCGCAATGGCTTGCGGCAAATCATGCGCTCGAACGCGATGACCTGCCCGAAATTGTCGAGCGGGAGCTGAAGCGAACGGCGGATCGACTGGGCGAACCCGGGGTCGTGGTCGATGCCTCGATTGACACCCAGCTTCGCGCGATGGATCAACTCTATAAGCAAAATCCGAATATGACCGCGGCGATGACCCATTTTCGCAGCCCCACGGGTCAGCCCGGCGCGATCTGGCGGGCCATGTCGGCGGTGGATCAGCTCAATGTGGCGTATGCGTTGTCGCTTCCCGCGACGGCTCAGCGGGCCGCATCCGAGGCGGGGCTGACCAACATGCTGGCCCGTGAAGGCCAAACGCAAGTCGATGCCGAGGCTGCGTCCGCTTCCGAGCGGCCCGGGAAGCTGGCGATGATGTGGCCGATCGACCCAAGCTTTCCGGTGGCCCGCGGCACGTTCCGTGATCTGGGGCACACCGTCCGCGCGGGCATCATCCCGCCCGAAGGCCTGGAGTACGACAAGGCCCGCTATTTCACGCTCGAGCAGATCACGTTTTACGAAGTCGTCGAGCCAGGCTACAGCGACGTGCCGCGCGGCATCTGGCTGGATCGCACGGAGCGCGGCGCTGCGGCGCGCGATGACGAAGTAAAACGAGAAGCTGAGATTCAGCGGCTCATCGCTGAGGGCTTTATTGACGAGCGGGACGATGCGGGGCCGTTTCTCCTGCCCCCCTTCGCCACCACCGTCCAGCAATGGGCCCAGGACGTGCGGCTCAGCGAAAATGAGGTACAGGCCATCATTGCCCGCGTGAGCGAAGAAGGTGAAGACTCCCTGCGCCGCAATCTCGAATTCATCGACGGCCTCGAAGTCCACCGCCGCGGACCCTTCGACACCGTCTTCGGATTTCGCTACATCAACCAACGCCCCCCCGGCTCGGTCCGCGGCGACCCGCCCGGCTGGAGCGACGGCGAAAGTGAGCCCACCCATTACAGCACCTTTGGCATGCAGGATTGGCTGACCTTCCACATCAACCGCTCCTGGCACGATCAGCTTCGCAACCACTTGCGCGAAATCGCTCGCATTAAACACGGCTACATCTGGCCAGAAAAACGCAACGAAGCCGACCCTGACACGCTCCTCGATGTGGTCATGTCCGACTGGGAAGTGGATGTGGAACGCGACGACGAGCGATCCCAACATCCCTCGGTTGATCGCTTCGTCAACGGCGACCGTGACACCGACCGGTATCGCATCGTCCGGCCTGAGGGGACGCAGGAACCTCTCGATCCCGCGTCCACCACGGTGTATGAATTTGCGGAAGATAACCCGGACGTGATCAGTCAGACCATGTTTCTCGTGCTCGATATCTATCACGCCAAGGAAGACAGTGCCTTTGATCCCGCACTCCAATGGCGGGGCGAGTTTCGCGATTTCTCCAAGCTGCCGAACTGGTACATCCGAGGCGGCGGCTGGCGGGTGCTCACCAATCCATCCTCACCCAATCGGCCCCGCTATCGAGCCGCAGTGCGGTTCGCAGACCCCCAAGCCAGGCCCCCGGTCGGGCGGATGCGAAAAACCTATTCCCCGCCCAGCCCGTTTCCCCGATACCCCGAAAACTACAGCTACGAAAAAATCGGAGCCGACCGTCATCTCTTTGTGGAGCGCTGCAGCTTTCAGACCAACCCCGAAGTCGAGCAAGGCACCTACGCGTTGGGCGCCTACCCCGAGCTTGGTTTTATCAAACCGCAAATCACGGGTGAACCTGAAACCTTCCAATACTTCCGCACCCGGTATTTCCTGCTCGTCGGCGTGAACGTCGGCCCACGCGTGATCGTCAGTGATCCTTACATCGGCTTCGACCCGACCTCCAGCGACGCGCCCGCACCACTCGCTTTCACCACCGACATCGGTACCCCCGAAGAAGCCAACCGCAACCGCCTGACCTTTCTCGCCGCAGCCAAACAAGCCAACCGCCCGTCGCTCGGCGAATCGATCTTCACGCGAAACGCGCAAAACCCCTACCCCGGCATGGTCGGCCTCGCCCAGGCCCGCGTCTTCAACAGCCACTCCTTCGACTTGTGGACCCAGATGTGGACCACCCAACTTCAAGGCATCGAAGACCTGGAATCCATGCGACTCACCACCGATGTCACCGGCCCCGGCGGCTCGGCAGCCACGCTTGACCCTGAAGAAGTGACCGCACTGGTGGACTATCTCAACGCCATCACTCCACTGGCCCAGGAGGGAATGCACCACTGATGAGTCAGGCATCTCCCCATCACGCCTCGCCCGTCGCAACTTGTCAGCGCTCGCGCCGCTGCCGCGCGCACTGCCGTGGCGCGGTCATGATGGAAACCGTTCTCACGCTGCCGACCTTGCTGTTGATGCTTTCGCTCATGGTGTATTTCGGACTGAGCGTGGAACGGCTCGCGCGCACCACGATGGTCGACCGCTACGAGGCGTGGCGTCAAGCGCATCTGGCCACCGGCCCCAGCGCGGCCAACGGAGCCATTCAACTTGAGACCGGTTTCTTCGCTGACGACCCAGGCAATGTCCGCATTGATGAGCGTGAAGCCCAGGTCACCGATGCGCAGGATGAACTCCTGGCGCGGGCGAATGAAGCCGACCCGGACACCGTCGATCTCACCCGCGCCGTGCTGGATACGCTGCCGACCGGACGCTGGATCCGCGCCCGCACCAGCCATGATGTAGACGTCGCATTGTGGCAACGGCTCCACGGCCCCATTCAACATCACCATGTCGTGCTGCAGGGCGAATGGCGATTCGCTGCGGGCGTCTCCCACCCCGACCCCAACGTCTGGGGAAGCTACTACCGCTCGCCTTTCATCACCTCGACCCAGGCCATCCGCGAAACGTTCTTCGAAACATTTGACGATCAGATTCAGCCCCTCGCCGACCGAGGCAACCGATTCGCCGAGTCCGTGCAACGCTGGTATTACGCCGCCCCGCCCTACCGGGGCTACGACGTGCTGCGGGACGACTGGCTGCCGCCGGAAGACTAAGCCTCGACCACGCTTCTTCAATCATTGCAAGCTGTCCCGTCGCGGCAACGTCATCCGAGCTGCCGTACGCAAGACTGCCGATTCACCGTCTGCGTCTTTGCGGTGCATGCGCCGCGAGCGAGGTGACAAGATTGTTTTTTCGCCGCGCGACGCCTCACACACCTCCAAAGCACCGCCCACCTTCCCCCGCAGCCCGCCCCACCCTGACCAGTGGGCGCATTGTCGGACGTTGCGTTAATCGGACGTAAAACCCCGCCTCAGACTGCCGTTGCAGCATGCTTCCCCGCCGCGTCGATGCTTTAGGGCACAACGAGTGTGGCAAGGATCGCCGCCTCGAATCGGTTACGGAAGCCTTCCCCACCTCCCCCCCGGCACCCGCCGACCTCGGAGCCCCTGCCCCATGGCAAAGCAAAGCAACACGCTTCTGGACCGATTCTTTACCGCACTCATCAGCGGTGACCGACTCGCCACACACGACATCATTGACCAGGTCATCGACAGCGACGGCTCTGCGGAGCTGATCATCTCCAACCTGCTCTGGCCAACGCTTGAAAAGGTGCAGACGCTCCACCGCGACGACCAGATCAGCCACTTGTCCTTTCAGTATGCGGTCCGTCTGTTGAACCAGATGGTCAACCACATGCAGCCGCGTCTGGAACGCCGGGAAGCTCGCGGCGAAACCGTCTTTGTCACCTGCGGCGACGAACAGTCCGAAGAACTCGCCGGCCAGTTGGCGTGTGACCTGCTCGAAGCCGATGGCTACCGCGTGTTCTTCGCCGGCGGCGGAGTGGCCAACGACGAGATCGTCGCCCAGCTCAGCGAGCTGCGTGCGCATCGACTGGTCATCTTCGGAGCGGTGGCCTCCACGGTGCCCCAGACCCGCCTGCTGATTGACCGCGTTCACGCCATGGGCCTCTACCCCGAGCTGCAGATCGTGGTCGGCGGCGGCGTGTTCACCCGCGCCGAGGGACTGGCTGAGGAAATCGGCGCTGACCTCTGGGCCAGCGATCCCCTGGAACTCGTCGAAACCATGGCTGAGTTCCCTACCCAGCGCATGACCGACACGCAGCGCACCGTGGGCCGAAAGCGTCGCCCCAGCAAAAAGGCCGTCGCCGCCTGACCGCGCGCAGCGCTTCCCTTGAACTCCTTACCTTTGCCGGACCCCGCATGCACCTGCGGGGTCCGGTTTTTTTATTCTTCCCAACCTCACGCGGTGTCAATGACGCTCGAGCCGATTAGCCTTTAACCGACTGCGAAATTCTTCTCGGCCGGGGGCTGGCATCCGCATCGCAAACAACGACCCCGCCTGCGGGTGGGCCTCATCGCGAGGCTGCCCTCCGGTTGCCGTGGTGATGTAACCCCACGACGTCGCCACGCCATCGGACACCACCGCCTCTGGATCTAAACCTGGCCCGCACGGTGCCAGGCAAAGACTCGTGACGTTGCGTGAAGGCACCGCATAGGTCTCCACCAGACCCCCGTGCGGATCAAACTCCCGAACACATGCCCCGCCCCAGAATCCCACGTACAAGTGCCCGCGTCGATCGACCGTCATGCCGTCCGGCG
The DNA here is from genome assembly GCA_963799465.1 of uncultured Phycisphaeraceae bacterium. Classification (GTDB taxonomy): domain Bacteria; phylum Planctomycetota; class Phycisphaerae; order Phycisphaerales; family Phycisphaeraceae; genus JBCCOW01. The sequence goes on from CAWCXG010000001.1 coordinate 879,163, forward strand.
AGCCCGACAGTTCATTGGTTTCAAGCAACGCCCGGCGGTTCGATATCTCGGCGGTCTGCGGATTGAAATCAAACTGATCCACCCGCTGCGTGGGGGTGTCGATGTAGTACAGCGTCTTGCCGTCAATCGATAATCCCATGCCGTTCGAGCAGCCCACATCGTCCAGAAGTTGGGTGAGCTCACCTGCTGCCGACAGGTGGTACAGCCGGCCCTTGCGTCCTTGCGCCTTACTGGGCATCGTTCCGCAGAACACGCCGCCCAGGGGGTGAGCAAACACGTCGTTAAACCGCGTGTCGATCTCGTCGCCGATCTCCTCGATCACCACTCCCGTGATATCGCCACCCGACGGATCCAGCGTGACCACGTTGCCCCGATCGCGAAACAACAACAGCTGCCCATCGTCCTGCAGGGTGAAGCCCCCGATCGGGCGGTCGTCATAAACCAGGCGATGGGTGTCTTTGGCCGGGTTGTAGGCGTAGAGCTTGCCCTCGGGGATATCGACCCAGAAGAGCGTCTGCAGATCGGGGTGCCAAAGCGGGCCTTCGCCGGTATTGCAGGCAACGTCCGCCACGACGCGCAGGGTTCGAGCAGGTGATTTCATACCCGCAAGCCTAACGCCGCACCGCGCGAATCCCAATGGACCAGCCAGCTCGCGGTTGAGGTCACGGTGATTCAGAGAGCATTGACCCTGAGAAAAAGTTGATACTGAATAATTATTCGGTATAGTTGAATCATGTCGACTTCCACCGTCCAATCGCTTGACCGGGGCTTGATGCTGATCGAGCGGCTCGCTGAAGCGCGGGATGGGGTGAGTCTGGCTGAATTGGCTCGATCCGTCGGCCTCAAAGCTCCCACCGCGCATAACCTGCTGGGCACCCTGGTGGCGCGCGGTTTTGCCGAAAAACTTGACGCCCCCCGGCGATACCGACTCGGGCCTTCCGCCGGCCGACTGCAACCGCCTCCCACCACTTTCCCCCAGCGCGTCTCGGACACCCTGACCCAACTTTATGCAGACCATCGCTCGTTTCGCCTGAGCTACAGCGAACTGCGAAGCGGCGACATCGTTCAAACCCACCGCCTGTCACCCGAAAACCGAGGCCGACCCGTCACCACCCTCGGCCCGGCGATGGGGCCTTACACCACCGCCTCTGCCTTGCTGCATCAAGCGCTGTGGCCTCACGAGCAGCGCGCAGCCTACCGCCTGACCAACCCGTTCGAGGTCTACGGCAACCACGTCTGGAAAAATCTTAAAACACTCGACGCCTACCTCAATACCGTCCGCGATGACCGCCGTTGTGCTCCCGTGTTTCGCATGGACGCTCACCTCCGCGTCGCCGCGCCCGTTACTGCCCCGGGCGGCGCGTTGCGGGGCACTCTTGGCCTCTATCTCCCCGCCGTCGAGCGGGGCGGGCTGGATGAAGCTCGCGCCGTCGAACACCTCACACACGCGGCCGTTGAACTCTCCACGTCTTAACCCCATCACGCTGCGTTGACTTGGTCACGCCTCGCCTCAGGAACCCTCCCATGCCAGCCACCTCTGATCACACCGCCCAGGCACCTGCGACCTCACCCAAAGCAGGCCTGACCCTCATTGATGCCGACGTGCACCACTCTGCGAATCACGGGGAGATCCTTAAGCGCATGCCCGCCGCGCTTCGCAAACGCAGCGGCGGATCCGTGGGCATGCCCGGCATCGCAAGCCCCATCGGCGTCAACCGCCACGACGCAACACCCCCCGGCGGCGGCGAACCGGGAAGCGATCCGGACTACCTGCTCGAACATCACTTCGAGCCCCTGGGCATCGACTACGGCATGCTCCATCCCGGCGGGACGCTTGGCTGGTGCATCAGCGCCGACTACCGCTGGGCCGCCGCTGCCTGCACGGCCTACAACGACTACATGCTCGAGACCTGGCTGGACCATGCACCCGCCAAAGGACGTTTCCTCGGTGCCATGGTCGTCTCGCAAAGCTGGCCTGAGGCGGCAGCCAAAGAAATCCGCCGGATCGGGGGCGACCCGCGTTTCAAGGAGGTCTACATGGCCTCTGCCACCAACATTCCCCTGGGCAACGTCCGCTACTGGCCGATCTACGAAGCCGCAGAAGAAATGGGCCTGCCCGTGGCGGTCCACCCCGGCACCGAAGGGCGAGGCATCAGTAATCCCCCCACCGCGGCGGGATACCCCAGCAGTTACTTCGAGTGGCACAACACCCTGCCCACCAATTACATGGCTCAAATCAACTCGCTGGTCTGCGAGGGCGTGTTCCAGCAATTCCCAAAGATGATGTTTGTTGCCGTCGAAGGCGGCGTCGCGTGGCTGCCTCACCTGATGTGGCGAATGGACAAAAACTGGAAGGGCCTGCGTGAACTTACGCCCTGGCTTGAAGTGCCGCCCAGCGAAGTGATCCGCAAACACGTGCGACTCACCAGCCAACCCGTCGAAGAGCCGGACAACCCCCAGCACCTCCTGCAGATCTTCGAAATGATGCACGCCCAGGAAGTGCTCATGTTCTCCAGCGACTACCCGCACTGGGACGGCGACGACCCCCGCCACGCGTTTCCTCGTCAACTCACCGGCACCCTCAAAGATCGCATCTTCTGGGGCAATGCCGCAGAGCTGTTCGGATTGGAATCATGAAGTCACTCCGCGTGATCCTGCCCGCCTCTTGCACCCGTCGCGACATCCACCACGATCACCTTTTGCAACAGCCATCATTTTGATCCAAGCACCCGCCCCCAGCGTCGAGAAAATCAGTACATCGCCAGCATGTGTTCCGCTGATCGATGTCGATGTGCATCAAACGATCACCAGGGAGCAGGTGCGCGATCGCCTGCCTGCATACTTCAAAACACTGGCGGTGGGCACTCCCGATCGGCCGGGCTATCAACAGCCGCACGCTGCCACGCGAACCGATGCGCTGGGACCTGGCGGTGAAAGCTCGGGCAGTTTTGAGGCGGTGAAAGCCAATCTGCTTGATCGCTATCCCATTCAGTACGCGATCCTCACCGGCTCATGGAGTCGGCTTAGCCAACTACCTCACGCCGACTTTGCCGCCGCCCAGGCGACGGCTTCAAATGACGCGCTGTCTGAACTGTGGCTCGACCGGGACGATCGGTTACGCGGCGTCGTGACGGTCGCCACGCAGGATGCGAGCGCGGCAGCCAAAGAGGTGCGTCGCTGGGCCGATCACCCCCGAATGGTCGGCGTGCAAATCAATTCCACCACGCAGCACCCGCTGGGCCAGCGGATGTACTGGCCGCTGTTCGAAGCCTGCGTCGAGACCAGCCGACCGCTGTGTCTCCACCCCGGCGGGGAAGGCACCGGCATCGCCAACCCCCCCACCGCCAACGGCTACCCCAGCACCTATCTCGAATGGCATACCTGCCTCACCGCCAGCTATTACACCCAGGTTGTCTCGCTGATCTGCGAAGGCGTGTTCGAGCAATTCCCAACACTTAAGGTCCTGTGCAACGAAGGCGGCTACGCCTGGGTGCCGCAGCTCATGTGGCGGTTGGATAAAAACTGGAAAGCCCTGCGGACCAGCGTGCCCTGGCTGGAACGTCGGCCAAGCGATGTCATACGCGAGCATCTCCGCTTCGCCACCCAGCCCATCGAAGAGCCTGACCGGCCTGAACATCTGTTTCAGATCTTCGACATGATGGACGCCCGCCACACCCTGTGTTTCGCCAGCGACTACCCGCATTGGGATTTCGACGACCCCCAGCATGCCTTCCCCGCCTCGCTTGACCCCGAGATCCGAGAACGCATCTTCTTTAAGAATGCTGCCGAACTCTACGAACTCCCGATGGAGCTTGGCACGTGACGCGCATCTCGCCTCTGGAGCGGCATGCGCTGACAGGAACAGCCGTCGCTTCAGTTCCTCAAGGGCAGTCCGCACCGTTTGACTGGCCTGTCATTCGACTCGACGCAACACCAACCCCGTGGCACGTTGAGCCCTCGCACAGAAGTGCCCGCGGTCGCTGTCAGTTCAGGCTCGCGGTAGGCATCGACATCCGGCGTGCGGTGCAGATCCACATCCAACAGGCAGGTGCATCACGTCCGGTGGCAACGATGGACGTGAGCTTTGCCACCGCCCTGCAGCACGTCACCGCTGATCTTGCGTTCGACAAATCCAGTGTGACACAAAGCTCCGCCGGGACATGGACCCTGCAGACCTCCGACGGCGAGCCGGTCTATGTGCTTGCACCGTCTGTCCCTCATCAGGCATTTAGGCCGCACCTGCTCACCGGCGGTTCGCCTGGCAACGTTCAGGCGTTTCTCTCGCATCTCCAGAGCACAGCATCCCTCACGCAATTCGGGTGGATGGAGGGCTGCGTCCTCGACGCCTTGGCGGACCTGGGCGACACTGCCACACTCGACACGCATCTCGATCAGTACTTCACGTCCACAGGCGTGATCTATGAAAACTTCCGCAGCGTTCGTCTAAACCATATTCAAGGCACCGAAACCACCAACATGTTCGCGGGTCTGGCAAGGCGTCGTCCGGATCACCCCGCGGTGGATCGCGTGCTCGCGTTCTTCAAGAATCGGCAGCATCCCGACGGCACCATTCGCGATGGCAACACCGTGGCCGAGCACAATCTCACCGTGGCCTACCCCTTGGCGGTCATCGGTGCGGCACGCGGCCGTGAGGATCTGTGCGACCAGGCCGTGACGCAATTGCGCATCCGACGTGATCGGCTGGATACCACCGACGGCCTGTACCTGCGCTGCGACGCCCACGGCATGCTGACCTTTCTCGACTGGGCACGCGGCGTGACGTGGTATCTGCTGGGCTTGGTCCGAACGCTGCGCGTGCTGGACGCTGCGGGTCATCGATTGCCCGATGAACTGATCGACGACCTGCCTGGGCATGCCACACGTCTCCTCGACCTGCAGGACCAAAGCGGGCTGTGGACGTGCTTTGTGCGTGAGCCTGCGACGGGGCTGGAGGTCAGCGGCTCGGCAGGGATCGCCGCTGCGCTGGCGCTGGCCGAGCAGCGTGGCTGGCTGGCTTCCGAGGCGGGCGCAGCCGCACGCCGTGCAGCCGAGGGCATCGGCCCCTACATTCAGCCCGACGGCCTACTCGCAGGCATGTCACCCGCGAACAAAGCCGAGGCGGGCCCCGACGTACAACGCAGCGGCCAACGCGTTATGGGCGGTGCCGCCACCGGACTCTTTGGCCAACTTCTCGCTTCGCTTCGGATGGAGAATCTTTGAGAGATGCAAACGTTGTTTTGGAACCACATTGCCGTCCACAACGCTGCCGAGCTGCGTGACCTTGAAGGGGGTGCGGTGAGTCCGCAACGCGTGACAGAAGACGTGAAGCAACATCTCAACGACAAAGCGAAAGCCAGGGTCCTCGACGCGGCAGGCGTTGAGTTGCGATTCGTGGCGGACGGCCCGGTCACGCTCACCTTGTCCACCCCGGACTGCGACGCGGGAATGAATACCGACCTCACGCTTTTCCATGGCCGATTCCAACATTGGAACAGCCGCAGCGATCCGGGCTCGAGCGTCCGGCTGGGCCGCGAACCCGTTGACGTTCACATCCAAATGCCCGACCGACTCGCCGAGCACGCCGATGCGGTACCGCCGCTTACCGACATCCACCCATCGGTCGCGCGCGTCATTTTGCCACTGCTTTCCGGGCCTGTGGCATTACACCGCGTTACGCCCGACCCCGGCGTCACCGTTCGGCCCCCCACGTCAGACGAACTCGCCTCCCCACGCATCCTTTTCTACGGCACGAGCATTACCCACGGTGCAGGCTGCACCGCCCCACATCTAACCTATCCACAACTCGTCACCCAACGCCTCGCCGCCGACGCAATCAACCTGGGCGTGGGCGGGGCCTGCCACTGCGAGCCTAAGTTCATCGATTTCATCGCCGGCCGATCCGACTGGGACGCAGCGGTGCTTGCCTTGTCGGTCAACATGATGTTCATGGACGACCAGGAATTCGCCAAGCGCGTGCACTACGCCGTGCACACCGTTGCCGCCGCGCAGCCCGCCCGGCCGGTGTTCGCGATCACGCTCTGGCCCTATCACAACGACCTGCCTGCCAGCGGCGGATACGACAAAGCCCAGCGCTTCCGCCAGCACCTGCGTGATGCTGTGGCCTCATGCCCCACGTCCAACGCGCATCTGCTCGAAGGCCCAGACCTTCTGCAACGATTCGATGCCTTGTCCAGCGACCTGATTCATCCGGGCGATCACGCCATGATCGAAATGGCCTGGCGACTGGCCGATGCCATGGCTCCCATCCTGTCCCGCAGAGAAACCGCGTGAGCGACGCCACCCGCCCCAACCTGCTCTACGTCTTCACCGACCAGCAAGCCCACACGGCCATGTCGTGTGCTGGCAACGGCGATCTGGATACGTTCCAGGCCCATCGTCAACGCCTTGCCGACTGGTGCGTCACCGTCGGCGACGCGTTTGCTCACCACGACAGCCATCCCGGATGTGCCGCGATCCCCAGCGCCGGCTTCGTCCCCATCAATTGAACCACGCAGGAGTACCCATGCCTCAAACCCACCGCATCTGCCCCGCCTCCGACCTCCCCGTGGGCGAACGTCGCATCGTCGAGATCGACGGCAAATCGATCGGCGTCTTCAACGTCAACGGCTCCTACCACGCCATTCGCAACAGCTGCCCCCATCAACTTGCACCGCTTTGCCTGGGCCCTGTCAGCGGCACCACATTGCCCAGTAAGCCCGGCGAATACAACTACGGCCGAGAAGGAGAAATCATCCGCTGCCCCTGGCACGGCTGGGAATTCGACATCACCACCGGACGCAGCGTCTTCAATCCCCACCGCTGCCGCGTCCGCTCCTATCAGGTCACCGTGGAATCCACCGGCAAAGACGGACAGCCGGTCCGCACTCAGCACACCGTCGGCGCAGATGAGCCCGACCCCCAGGTTGAAACCTTCGAGGTCACCGTCAAAGACCAATGGGTCATTCTCCACGCCTGACCCGCGTCTCCCGCCCCACACGCCTGCAAAGCTCTACCATCTCAAAACGAGCTACTTTCCCCGGAGCGTCCATGTCCGACCGCATCGTCATTACAGGTATGGGTTGGGTGACCCCGCTGGGCTTCGACCTTGAAACCGTCTGGGCCCGCCTGCTTGCCGGAGACTCCGGCGTCGGCCCCATCACCCGCTTCAACGCCCAGACGTTTCCCACCACGATGGCTGCCCAGGTCCCGGACGACTACGACTGGCGGGCATACGTCAACCACCCCGAATTGCATGAACACGTCGGTCTCAACTCCGCCTTTGCGCTCGGAGCCGCGATGCAAGCCTGGCGCCAGGCGGGGCTCGATCAAGGCCTGGGCCAGCTCCAGCCTGATCGCATCGGCCTGTACCTCGGAGCGGGGGAAGGCACCCTGGACTTCGCAAACTACACCGGTGCCGCGCTCGCGGGATGGTCGGACCAGACGCAAAGCCTCGACACTCAGCAATGGGCCAAAACGGCGACTGCGGTGATGGACGCCGACCGCGAGATTGAGCAGGAGCCCAACATGCCCCTGACTCATCTGGCCCTTGAGTTCAACGCCCAAGGCCCCGCCTACAACTGCCTCACCGCCTGCGCCGCGTCCACCCAGGCCATCGGCGAGGCCTGCCATATCCTCCGAAGAGGCGATGCCGACGTCATGATCACCGGCGGGGCCCACACCATGCTCCATCCCTTTGGCGTCACCGGCTTCAACCGCCTCACCGCCCTCTCCAACCGAAACGACGACCCCCAGGGCGCATCCCGCCCGTTCTCTGCGGACCGCGACGGCTTTGTCATGGGCGAAGGCTCGGGCATCCTGATTCTCGAATCCGAAACCCATGCCTTAAAACGCGGCGCGACACCGCTGGCTGAAGTCGCCGGCTATGGGTCCACCGCCGATGCCTACCGCATCACCGACATCCACCCTGAAGGCCGAGGCGCTGCCCAGGCCATGCAGCAGGCGCTGAACCAGGCCGGCGTGGCCACCACCGAGATCGACTGGATCGCTGCGCACGGCACCGGCACCAAAGAAAACGACTCCATCGAAACCCGCGCGATCAAACGCGTCTTCGCCCCGACGCTCTCCACCCCGATCGGCGATGCGGACCCACCCCAAGCCCAGGACGCCTTGGCCAGCGTTCCCCCCGTTAGCTCGATCAAGTCCATGATGGGCCACCTCATTGCGGCCGCCGGCGTGGTCCAGGCCATTGCCTGCGTTCTCGCCATCCGGGACGGCCAAATCCCCCCCACCCGCAATCTCCACACCCCCGCCCCCGAGTGTGACCTCGACTACGTGCCCCATACCGCACGCCAGGCCAACGTCCGCACTTGCTTATCCAACTCCTTCGGCTTCGGCGGCCAAAACGACGCGCTCGTCCTGCGAGCCCTTTAACCATCCCACACTGACCCGCTTTCAACCTCCAAGGCGCATGCGTCGATAAGCCCTTTGGACACCGCCGCAACGTTACGACGGCAGTGCGTTCCTGCGCCTTCATCGCGAGCCCTGATGCCAGCCTCAACGCCCGTCCACCCCGACGCTTCTCATCTCCTCAACGCCCAGACCACTCGGATCGACTCGGCGGTGGCAGTGGTGATCGGAGCTGCGTTTGCGTTGGTGTGTGCCTTTGAAGCGGCAGGTCGGCAGTGGTTTAACGTGGCGGTCGAGACCGATTTCGTCGGCACGTTCATTAAAGAAGCCGCAAGAGTCCAGGCAGGCACCGCGCTGGAGCTCAAGTACCACCCGCCGCTGTATTCCATCCTGCTCGCTGCGGTCGAAGCGGTCTCCTCGTCGTGGCTTGGCGCAGGTCTCGCCATTTCCATCGCAGCCATCGGGCTCACAGCCGCGATGCAGTACCTGGTCATGACCCGCCTCGCCGGCCGCGCCGCAGGTGTCGGCTCGACCCTGGGCCTCGCCTGCTCGCCCCTGCTTGTCAGCTACGGCATGCAGGCCACCTCGGACATGTTCTTCCTCGCCGCCTACTCCACCGCCTGGCTGGCGGTCCTGCGCGGCATCGAAAAACGCAACGCTCTCGCCTGGGGCCTTGCCGGACTGGCCGTGGCACTCACGGTCCTGACCCGCACCAATGGCATCATCCTCCTGCCGCTCCTGGGCGTCCCGCTCATCCTCATCCGTCAACCCTGGAAGCAACGCTTCGTCCACATCGCCAGCGCCGCGGCAGGCTTTGCCCTGCCTGTCCTGCTCTGGGCCATCTACGCCACCTCCACCGGATCACCCCTCTCGCCCACCGACAACCACCTCAATCTCGCGCTCACGTTTTACGGCCCACCCGATGACCGCATCACCTGGGACTCCCTCGAAGCCTTACGCGGAAAATTTGACAGCTCACTCGAAGTCCTGACCCACGACCCCGCACACATCGCAGGCCTCTACACCCGCGACGCCCTCAAGCTCCCCGGGCACCTCCTGTTCGATCTGGTTCGCTGGCCCCTGGTGCTGCTCTCCCTCCCGGGCCTCGTCTTGCTCGCCTGGCGCGGCCGACGCACCGGCACCTGGCTGCTTCTGGGCATCACGCTTCTGCACATCGCCCTGATCAATCTCAAAGCCTGGGATGCTCGCTTTTACTTCTTTGTCCTCCCCATCATCGGGGCAGGCCTGGGACTCACGCTCCAATGGCTCTGGCAGCAAAAACGCCTGCCCAGCGTCCCGGTCCGCATTGCCTTTTGCGTGATTCTCATCGGCGTGAGCTACCTGACCTACAAGTCCGCTCGGGCTGCGGTGTATCAGTTCCCTGATTACTACGACCCGATCCTTGCTGAAGTCGTCAAAATCGCCAAGCCCCACGTCCCCCCCGGCTCGATTGTGCAAGCGCGCAAGCCCCACGTGCCGTTCTATCTCGATGCCGAGATGGCGGGCTATCCGGACGTCGAAACGCTCGAGGACTACCGCGCTTTCCTCCAAGGCCAGGCCAGGGACAAGCCGCTCTACGTGTTTGCCGGCCGATTTGAAATCCTCAACGAACGCTTCGCCGGCTTCTTCACCGATCCCAGCTTCCCGCCCCCCTGGCTCACCCCCGTCGCCACCGGACGCGACACCGACAACAAGCTCTGGACGCTTTATCACTTTGAACCCACCGCCCCTTCAGCAATTCCGCAGACAAACCCCGCCACGGCACCCCGTGACTGACCTGCCACCACCCGTGACCCACTGCGTTGCGAACGAACACTTCCCTGCATTCAACTGCTGAATGCTCCCCCCGATCCATCCGATAGTCACTCCCAGATGGACTCCCGGCTTTACGACGACGACCTGACGCCTGACGATCCCAACGAGGATCAAAGCACCCGCCTGTGGCTCTCCGATCGCCAGTGGATGGCTTTGCTGGAACGGGCCCGACGAGCCAAAGCCGAGCCCCTCACCGTCGAGTCAAGCCCCGGCGATCGGCGTGGCGAAAACCGCCTGCCGACCAGCTGCCGATGTGTCTTGCGATGGGGCGGGAAAGCAGCTGGCACCTACGCAGTCCGTGCAGTCAACATCTCATCCGGCGGGCTGGGCTTTGTCCATCGGCACCCATTGGACACAGGGACCCGTTGCACGCTTGCGCTCCAGGTCGAAGGACACAACGGCATGATCCTCGCCGGCCGCGTCGCGTGGTGTAAACCACTCACCTCGGACCACAGCGAGGACACCCACGAGGTCGGCCTGCAATTCGACCAGCCCATCGACCTCGAGCCCTTCGGCCACGTCGCCTGAGACCCGCTTGATCACGCATCCCGTCGCCCCGCTTGCGTGTGGCCCCAGCACTGGATTCACTCGGGCTGTGTGGCAGGCCCCGTCGCCGGGGCGGTAGCCGCCATGGGTGACAGGCCGAACACGCGAGCAGAGGGCGCCCCCAGCCACAGCATGGGCTGAGGCCCGGAAATCGCCTCAATCTCTTCCGCCGTCGCGCCCGCTTCACCGGCCAGGTGCCGGGCGGTGTCCTCATCCACTTCACGCACCTCAAGCCGACCCGCTGCGATGGCTTCCTGGCCCGTCGCTTCCATCGGCACCAGTCGGCCTTCGATGGGACACGTGAACTTCACAAACACCGCACGATTCAGGTCCGGCGATCCCAACACCAGCCAACACCCCGAGTGTTCACACACTTTCTCAATCGTGCCCTTGAGCAGCAATTCCTGGCCGTCGTACTTCGCCGGGTCCGCCATGACGTCCGCAACGTCCACCGGCTGCATCGCCTGAGCGGTCATCGGATCACCAAAATCGCGGTAAGCGGACGGCTTAGTAGATTCAAAAGTGGATTCAGCATTGACCGCTTCACTAGACGCACAGCCAATTGCGAGCAGCAAAGTCATGGAAAGGACGAGCGAAAGGTGTTGGTAGATTTTCAAAGCGTTGCTGCCTCAAGCGAGCGGCAGATTGTCCATTTACTGGTCAGTCAGCAGCCGAGTGAGCAGAAAACTCTGAAACTCGGTCGTGTCGATATTTTCAAACGCAGTCGGTTTATCTTGGTACACGCGGCTAACGAATGTATCGGTGAGCGTCTCGACGTGCCCGTCGATGAACGCGACCTGATACGTCGTCTGATCGTCATGAGCGTTCGTGCCGTACCCCCAACCGATGAGCAGGTCGAGGAACAGCGGTGCTTTGGTCGGAAACTCTTCAGTGGCGTCGGGGCCGATTTTAGAGTCGAAGTCGTCGATGGTTTCGTAGAGCCTCGGCCGAGGCCCAAAACCGTTGCCGATCTGCACGACAGGATTGAACATGTAATTACCGCGGACAAGGAACGTGCTGCTGTCAGCGGTACCGTCGTTGCCCGCCAACCCCGGTTGACCGACCTGACCGTAGGGGTCAGGAAAATAAAATTCCTGCCACTCCTCAGCGTTCTGAGCTGGGCAGTAATAGGCACCGGGGGACTCGACATATTTTAGCTTAAGCAGACGCCCGATCCCCACGACGTCGACATTGTTTGCTGATAGCCCCGCCGCAAGCCGGTACGTCAGCACCGGGCTGCCGATCGTGTTGGGAGCAATTGTGGTCGCATCATAATGGGTCGGCAGCGCCCCTTCCTCGTCGGTCGCAAATGAAAACACACTGATGCACAGTTGTCTCTGGTTCGACAAGCACAGCGATGACCTCGCGGCTTCGCGGGTATTGCCGAGTACCGGCAGCAGAATGCCCACAAGCAACGCAATGATTGAGATGACCACGAGCAGTTCGATCAGTGTGAAACCGTGATAACGGTCCGGTGCGGCCTTCGCCGTAATGGTTCTGGTGTTCAAAATGTTGTCTCCCTGCAGCGATGCAGTTCACAGGCGAACTTAGTATAAGGGTATTGCCCTAGAGCTGCAATGAATCTAAACTACCCGTTCAAATAAGTCCTGCGAGACGTACCCTGGAGGTTCTTAGAGTGAAGTGCTTTGATTTTGTTAGTGTTCGAGCATCTCTGATTTCAGCGATGGCTGTTGTCGGTGTGAGCATGAGTTCCGATGCCTTGGCTCAGTACCAGCAGTTGGTCCCTTTTGAAGAGAGCAATCCTGGGGCGGGTGCAGGAAACCTCAGCGGCGTCGCCATTATCGGTGGTGAATATGTCTTTACGAACTCGTTCAGCAACCCCAACACCAACAAGGTGGTCGCCGGACCCGCGTTCGATACCATCGTCGACAACGATGACATACTCTTCGCAGGCGGGGACGTGCGTGGGCTGACTCCCGGCCAGTTTTACGCCAATTCTGCAACCACCGGCTTGTTTGGAGACCAGCTTTCGGACAGCCTCTTTCTGCTGGACGTCGCCGGCGAAACTTTGACCCAGGTGGCTAGCAGCGCACAGATCGCGGCGTTCGCCGGGGGCACCACATCCGGCGGCGCTCCGTCGGCAAACGTGGTCGAGCAAGTGATTGACGCCAACGGCAATCTGATCTTCAACGAATCCATTTCCGACAGCCTTGTGCGGAGCACCTCGTCCGGCACGCTCTCCACGCTGGCATCCTCTCAGGACCTGATCGACAACATCGGCAACAACACGATCAACGGCCTGACCGCCTCGCCTTCGTCAGATCTGCTGTTCTTCGGGGACGACGGCACCGACGTCATTTACAGTCTCGACTACTCCGGAAGTACGAACGTCTACAACACCATTCTGACGAACGCAGAAATCGCCTCAGTCACCGGTGACACGACGCTCCAGGTCGACCAGATGTTGTTCGCACCGGACGGCTATATTTACTTTTATGATGGGCGAACTGACAGTATTTATAGCTTCGATCCCGACGACGCTGCGAACTCGCTTGATCTTGTGATCGATGAAGATTCCCTTAATGACGGTCCAGCAGGATCTGACCTCATCTCCGGGCTCACTTGGAGCGACGCGGGCATCGCGTGGTGGTACACAAACCGCCAGGACGCGACCATCACTGGGCTCTACGCCATTCCCGAGCCGGCGACCATGATGTTGCTCGGTGCGGGTGGGTTGCTGATCGTGGCTCGTCGTCGTCGGCAGGCCTGAATTTTCGGTCGATTCGCTTCAACCCTTACATTTTAATTTCAGAAGCCCACGTTTCACCAACGTGGGCTTCTTTTTTTGTCCGTCATCTCCAGCTTCACCCGCTTGCCTAAAGCGCCGATACGACTCCTAGCGGCCCCGCCCCCCACCCTGCCTGCCCCCACCCTGCTTGGAGAAGTTGCGCTATGGAGTTGGAGAAAATCCTCAAGACGGCCATGGACATGGACGCGTCGGACATCCATCTGGTGACCGGGCACGCGCCCATGGTCCGCCTGCAGACTCGGATGACCCCGTTGGATTATCCGGTATTGACCGCTGAAGGATCGATGCGGATTCTCAAGCAGATGGCCAGTGATGAGCAGATGAAGGTCTTTGAGAAGATCAAGGACGCGGACTTTTCGTTTGAGGTTCCCGGGCTTGGCCGATACCGGGTCAACGCCCACAAACAGCGGGACACGGTGGCACTTGCGCTGCGGGCGATCAAGACGGAAATCCCCCCGCTGGCCGACCTGAATCTTCCCGAAGTCATCTCCCGGCTGACCTATCTGCCCCGCGGGTTGGTGCTGGTCACTGGCGACACGGGCTCGGGTAAATCGACGACGCTCGCAGCCATGATCGACGCGATGAACAAGCGGTATCACAAGCATGTGATCACGCTGGAAGACCCCATTGAATACGCGCAAGTCAGCGACAAGTGTGTGATCGAACAACGGGAGCTGGGCCAGGACACGCCCAGCTTCGCCAGCGGTCTGCGTCACGTGCTGCGTCAGGACCCCGACATCATCCTCGTGGGCGAAATGCGGGACCTGGAAACGACTGCTGCGGCCATCACCGCGGCGGAGACCGGCCACTTGGTGTTTTCCACACTTCACACGGTGAATGCCTCGCAGACCGTTGAGCGCATCATCGACATGTACCCCGCCGACCAGCAAAACCAGATCCGGTCGATGCTGGCCAATACGCTGCAGGCGGTGGTCTCGCAGACGCTGTTCAAACGGCTTGACGCCCGGGGCATGGTCCCGGCGGTGGAGATCATGTTGTGCACGCCTGCGATTCGCAACCTGATCCGCGAGGACCGGGCGTTTGAGATTCCCAACGTCATTGAGACCAACCGAGCCCTGGGCATGAACTCGCTGGATAACGCGATTGCGGAGTTGTATTTCAACGGAATGATCACCAAGGAAGACGCGGTCGCTCAGGCGGCGTATCCCGAAAAGCTGGAACGTTCACTGGCGGCCTGACCCTCGGCGGTCGGGTTGATTGTGTTCTCCTTATCGCGTCGCAGTCTCATCGAATAACCCATGCCTACCTACCGCTACCAAGCCAAGACCTCCGACGGATCGACTTCGGTCGGCACGCTGTCGGCCGACAACGCGTTGGCCGCTGCACAGGCGTTGCGAAGCCAAGGCAGCACCGTGCTGCAACTTTCGCCCGTGGGGGGAAGTGCCGGCTCGGGTAAAGGGCTCAGCGAGCTGGTCAAGCTGCTGAATTATTCCTCCGGCCCGTCCCAGAAAGACGTGCTGAACTTCACCACGCAGCTGGCGGTGATGGTCCGGGCAGGTATTTCGATTCGCGCGGCGCTCGAGGGCATTGCGGATCAACAGGCGAACCCAAAGTTTAAAGCCATCCTTTTTGGCATTAAGCAGGATGTGGAAAGCGGCAAGCCGTTCAGTGAAGCGCTCGCCAAGCACGGCAAGCTGTTCGGCCCGCTGTACATCAACATGGTGCGGGCCAGTGAAATGTCCGGCAGCTTTAGTCAGATGCTCGACCGCATCGCCGCCTACCTCGCGCAGCAGATTGAAACGCGGCAGATGGTGGTCGGGGCGATGATTTACCCCGGCGTGATTGCGGGGCTGGCGGTGAGTGTGACGATCTTCCTGCTGACGTTTGTGCTGCCTCGGTTTGCAGCGGTATTTGACGGCAAGGAAGCGGCGATGCCCTGGCCCACGATTTTCCTGATGAACTTGTCGGAGTTCATGGTGCAGTGGTGGTGGGCGGTGTTGGGGGCGATGCTGTCGGTGATCATCGGTCTTTGGATTAGCCAGAAGACCGAGGCGGGCGGGTGGTATATGGACCTGGTGAAGTTGAAGGTTCCGGTGTTTAGTCGGATGTTCCGGGCGTTGTATATCAGTCGCTCGCTGCACACGATGGGCGAGTTGGTGAACGCGGGTGTGCCGATGCTTGACACGCTGGCGATCACGGGCGAGATCAGCGGCAACCGGATGTACAAGCGAATGTGGCGGAGCGTGTACGGCTCGGTGAAGCAGGGCCAGAAGATTGTGCATCCGCTCGCCAAGACGCCTTTGCTGCCCAAGAGCGTGGTGCAGATGGTGGGTGCGGGCGAGGAGTCAGGCAAGCTGGGCGAGGTGCTCGACCAGGTGTCGGAGTTCTACGCCAAGCGACTGCGTGAGACGATCAAAACCGTCACGAGTATGATTGAACCCATCATGATTGTGTGCATGGGTTCGGTGGTGGGCTTCATTGCCATGGCCATCATTTTGCCGATCTTCAAGCTCAGCACCCTTGTCAAATAATTCTTGCTGGTGTGTGAAACGCGGCGCGATTCTGCACGGGTCGGCGCGGGTGTTCCGATTGTCGGGGCTGGGGAAGCAGGCCAAACGGCTCGCGTCGTTAATGGCGAGGCCCGGGCGGCCGATGAATCCTAAAGCTTGTACGAAGAAGCCCGCCATGCCAAGTCATCTCCCCATTCACTCACTTTGTCCCGTGCGACGCCCGCGTCGTGCTGCAGGTTTCACGCTGATCGAAGCGGCGCTGACCACGGTCATCGTGGGCACCGGCGTGCTGTCCATCGTCGCGGCACAACAGGCCTACCACCACAAAAACGGCTGGGCCACACGCACGGGCAATGCGGTGCTCCTGGCCAATGAGCTTCGCGAACTCACCATGGCACTGCCGCAGCACGACCCGATCACCGGCAACGCGTTTTACGGACCGGAAACCGGCGAAAACAACATCCTCGAATATGACGACCTGGACGACTTTGCCGGGCCTGTGACCGCGGGCGTCGGTGCGGGTCTGACCTTCGATCCGCCTGTGGATGCGTTGCGGCAACAGCTCACCGACCTGGTCGGCTTCTCGCAGCGCATCACGGTGTCCAACGTCCTCCCGGACTACATCAATGCGCCGTTCACCCAGCCGTTGGGATCGACCCCGATCATGCGGGTGGATGTGGGCGTGGACTGGACGGACCCGGACACCGGCGAAACCAACGCGCTCACCGAGCTGTCCTGGATTGTCACGGGGGATCAATGAACATGCCTGTACGTTCCCATCTGACTGATGTCCGACATCCCCGCACCCGCAGACCTGCGTCACGGCAGCGCGGTGTGGCGGCAATTCTGGCGATGATGTTTCTGGTGATCTTCGGTTCGCTCGCCGCCGCGATGGCCATTGTCTCCGAGGGCAACCTCCACACCGCCGACGCGCACATCAAAGCCAACCGCTCCCTCGCCGCGGCCGAGACCGGCCTGCACTTCGTGCGCTACCGCCTGGGCCAGGTGACCTCGCAGATCAAAACCACCGACGGCGAAATCACCGCGGATAACGCTGACGATCTCTGGCTGAGCATCGGCGACGCGATGGTCCTCTCGCTTTCTGACGAATATCACAACGACGCCCAACCCACTTTTGACGGCACGACGCTGACCATCGGGCCGATCCGCGCCGGCAGTCACGCCAACGCCCCGACCTTCACTGCCACCCTCACGCCTCACCCCCTGGCAGGCGTGAATTACGACGATGCAGAGTATGACCGCGCGCCTTACGACGGGTCCGATCCTGACACAGGCATCACGTGGAATGTGTCCGCCGCAGCACCGCTTGACGGCCGATTCCTCCGACTCGCAGTGCGTGCCACGGACGGCTATGAAGGCAACAGCGTCACCCGCACGTTGACCATGGACCTACGCATTAACAAGTCCATCCCGTTTGCCATCCTCTCGCGGTCCCGCATCATGATCGGCAAAAACGTGCTGATCGACGGCCCGATCGGCACCCGCTTCGACGAGGTACACCTGCAGAACGGCCATCCGATGCAGGTGTCCAGCGACTTTCGCGGGATCGACCCGGACCTTGATGCTGACCTTGACTTGCTCGTCGCCTCGCTGGCGGAAGATGATCAGGACGGCGACAACCGTCTGAGCGTCTACAACTCCACCGAGACCGCAGCCTACATCGACCCACAGGATTACGACATCGATGGCGACGGCTTCATCGACGACTTCGACTTCTTCCTCGCACGCATCGACAGCAACGGCGACACCCGCGTGTCCACCTCTGAACTGGAGAGCAAGGTCAACCCGCTCGACGCGGCCCAGCTCATTGAGCTGATCGACACCATGGGCAACACGTCTCGGCCGGGGTTCGCCGACGGCTTTATCGATGCGGACGATCTGTATGCCAAGATCCGGGGCCCCGTCCAAATCCTGGCCGACAAGGAAGACTGGGAAGACGGAGCGGCGGGCGGCGACTATCAGGACCACCTCCAGGGCGCAATCCGGACCGATGGCAACGATGTGCCCGTGACGTTCGGGTCCGATGCGTCGGCGGATTACAGCTTTGAGCCCAGCGACTTTGACGTGGGGACGTTCCGGGACCGCGCGGTGGGCGACTTGCTCACGCAGGCTGCATCAAATGCCGCGAGCTTTGACGCGGGCGATCCAACATCGCCTCAGCCCTTGGGACGTATCGAGCAGGAAGCGGTGCCTTTCCAGGCTGCGCATCCCTATGACTGGTATGACCGGCCGGTGTATGAAAACATGACCTTCCGCGACGTGACGGTGCCCAAGGGTGCCAACGCGCTGTTCATCAATTGCCGATTCATTGGGGTGACGTTCATCGAGACGGCGGTGGACAACACCGACCCCGACTTCAACTACGCCGGGATGCAGTACTCCGACGGCACGCCCAAGCACCCCGACCGCGTGGTGGAGATCGACGGCGTTGAGATCAATGACACCAAAACCGTGGCCAACAACGTGCGGTTTCACAATTGCACATTTGAGGGCGCGATCGTGTCGGACGCTCCCCAGGAGTTCACCCACGTTCGCAACAAGATGGCTTTCACCGGCACGACGCGGTTTGACATCGATGGCTCGACCGAGCTTTCAAGCGAGGAAAAGCGGCTGTACAAACGCAGCTCGCTGCTCGCCCCGCATTACTCCGTGGAGTTGGGCACATTCATTTCGCCTTACAACGCGCTCGAAACCGTCGAACTGTCGGGCACGATCGTGGCGGGCCTGGCGGACCTGCGGGGCCAGGTGAAAATCAACGGCTCGCTGCTCACCACCTTTGAACCCAAAAGCGGCCAAGGCCCGGTCATCGGCCCCACGAGCCCGAACTTCAATACCACCCTGGGCTACTTCACCGCCGCGCAAGGCGACCTGGAGGCCGAACTGCCCGGAGCGGGCTGGGGCGTGATCCACGTGCGATACGACCCGTCCGCCGCGTTGCCTGACGGCATTTTGGGACCCATCGAAACACGCGTTCTGCAAGCGACATACACCGAACGAGGCGAGTAGTACCCCTATGCCCCATTCCATCCACCCGGCTATTCAAGCGGCTCTGGCCAAAATCCCCAGCGAACCACGGCATTGCTGTGGCAGCAACCCGCCTTGCCAGCGATGCGTTCGACACGCCCCTACACAGACGAGCGATGAGCCAACCAGCGACACCATGACCCATGCCCCCCCCACGGCCATTGAAGACCTCGAGGGCCGCCCCACCCAGGGGCCCCGCCGTGCGCCGCGCGGGCTTTCGCTCGTGGAGGTACTGGTCTCTCTGGCCATCACCGCGGCACTCCTGACCGCGACGATGGTTGCGATTGATGCCAGCTTCAAGGCCTACGCCGCCGCAGCCGAGTCGGCGTCCACCCAGACCGCCACCCGACTCACCGTGCACAAATTGCTGGGCATGGTCCGCAACGCCACCGTCCACGGCCCACTCTCTACCTCCGACGACATCGACGCCAACTTCGTGGGCAACAAGGCAACCTCCGACTACATCACCCTGCTTGAACCCGACGGCGACTTGATCACGCTCAGCTACGACGCGGGCACCAAGCAACTCATGATGACGCTGGTGCCTGACGGGGCGAGTGTGGGCACCACCCAGCCGGTGCTGGGCGGGGTGACCGACGCGAGCTTTGTCATACGACGCAAGCGATTGCCCAGCGGCATCTGGGTCTTATCCCGGGCCAGCATCGATCTCACGGTGGAACCCGACCCGGACAACACGCTCGCGCTCGAAGCGTCCGACACGCCGCCGGTCCGCTTCATTGCATCGACCAAGCCCCGTCGCATCCGGTAGCGCGAAGCCACCCGCACACCCACATCGATTAAATCGCCAAACGCATTGTTACGCCCCGCGCCCGTCAGGAAGCGCCCTCTTCAAGGCATCCAGCAACCCAGGACGCTCCCTCACGGTCGCGGCTCGTCGTGAGAATGCACGTCACGTCGAGGTCCGGTTATACGGACGCGCGAAACGGGGATCACACTTTTTTCAGCGGCAGCGCGTCGACCGGCCCGCATTGAATCGTACGTTTGACTTGATCCCTCTCGTCGGCCCGTGGCTGAGCGAAAGGATGCCCAGGCTTACGTTTAATTCAGTGAGGTCAGGAACCCGCCTATGTCACCCACCCAACCCCATCGTTGTCTTCGCCGCTCCCGCGACACCAGCATTGCCCTGCTGCTCGCGTTGCCTCTGGCCTTACCCGCGCTCCCGGCCAGCGCTCAGGGCACCGACGAGATGCCGGACTCGATTGTGCTCACAGGCATTATCCGCGACTTTGAAGTGGATCACCCCGACTTCGAGACCTACCCCGGCACCCGCAACCGTGTGACCCAAATCCTTGGCGCCGACGGCAACCCCGTGCTCGACATGGACTATTGGAATCAGACTAAAAACACCAGCGAACAATCTGTCTACTCTGCGGAGTCCTTCGCCCAGTGGTTCACCGACGTGCCGGGCGTGAACATGTCGCTGCCCTATTCCATCACGTTAGAGCCACACCCCGAGAAGCCGGACGTGTATTGGTTTGCCCGGGAAAAGCAGATGCATGGCGACAAGAAGTACTTCTTCCCCATCGACCAGCAAGGGTTCGGGCTGACTTACAGCAAGCCCGGTCATAACTTGCGATGGGCCGGGGAAGGCGTGCACAACTTTCACTTCACCTACGAGCTTGAGACGCAGTTCACTTACCTGGACCCTGAAGAACGCGACTACGCCATGGTGTTTGACTTCACCGGCGACGACGACGTGTTCGTGTACATCAACAACCGACTCGCGGTCGACCTGGGCGGCGTGCACAGCCAGCAGTCCGCCTCGGTGAACCTTGACGAACAGGCGCAAGCCTTGGGACTGGAAGTCGGCGAGACTTATACCCTCAAGCTGTTCTTCGCCGAGCGACACACCAGCGAGTCCAACTTCCGCATCGAAACCACGCTGCAACTTGTGGAAGTCGAGCCCACCACGGTGAGCCCGCTTTACGACTGACGCACAGTGAAGGCGATGACGCGATTGATTAACTCCCGCCCGAGGCCCTGCGACTCCCCGTCGCGGGGCCTCTTTTCTTCTCTGGCGGGCCGTTGCAATGTGGGAAATGACCAAGGGCACCCGTAGCAACCCTCAGCAAGCGGGCGATGCATCACTTCGCGTGTGAGTCGGGCGTTTAGCCGATGCGTTCGGGCTTGGCGTCGCGGGACATGAGTTCCATGATGCCGTCGAGGGGGTCAAGGTCGTCAAACAACACGCGGTGGATCGCGGCACAGATGGGCATCTCAACGCGGTACTTTTCCGCCAGGGCTGCAACGGCTTTGGTAGTGGGCACGCCTTCGACCACGCCGGGAATTTCTGCCAGGACGTCTTCGAGTTTTCGACCTTTGCCCAGCGCCTCGCCGCAGGTGCGGTTGCGTCCCAGGGGGCTAAAGCAGGTGGTCGCGAGGTCGCCCACGCCGGTGACGCCGAAGAACGTGTCCGCCCGGGCTCCCATGGCCACGCCCAGGCGGGTGATTTCCGCGAGACCGCGGGAGAGCAGCGCGGATTTGGCGTTGATGCCTGCCTGCAGGCCGTCGAGCATGCCTGCGGCAAGGGCGATGCAGTTTTTCGTAGCGCCCGCAAGCTCAACGCCCAGCAGGTCTGCGTTGGTGTAGACGCGGAACCAATGGGTGGTGAACACGTTTTGAATGTGCCTGGCGAGGTCATCATCGTCCGAGGCCGCAGCGATCGTGGCCGGCAGGCATCGGGCCAATTCATCCGCCACGGTCGGCCCGGAAAGCGCGACCAGACCCCGCGCGGGTCCGTCCGGGTCTTCCTGGCCGGCCTTACGCAAGGTGTCAGCGATAATTTGCGTCGGACGCAGCAAGGTGTCCTGTTCGATGCCTTTGGAGACCGACACAATCGGCGTTTGAGCCTGGATATGCCCCGCCAGGCTGGTCCACACCGTCCGGAGATGCTGCGTGGGAACTGCAGAAACCACCATATCCGCCGCGTGCAGGGCCTTGGACGCGTCGCTGGTGAAGCGCAGCGTGTCCGGCAACCGCGTGCCCGGCAGGTACAGGCGGTTTTCCCGGGTCTGAATCAGCGAGGCAACATGCTCGGGGTCCCGGGCCCACATTGTCACGTCGTGGCCTTGCCCTTCGAGCAGCAGTGCCAACACCGTGGCCATTGCCCCGTCCCCGATCAGCGTAATGCGTTCAGCCATGGGCTCAGTTTAGGGCCTCCGGGAGGCCTCGGCAGGTCGAGGCACTGCCAGGCTGTGTCGTTGCACCGATCGGACCCACCCTTGGAATCGCTGACGCACGTTTTCGCGATTCGCATCCATGCCGGTCATGAGGTACCTTTGTACCGGTTGTAAGGATCGTGAGGGCTGGGAACCTCACGCCTTGTAAAACGCCCGGCTTTCCTCGTGACCCTTATGGCCCGGTGGGTCGATCCGAGGTACAGCCTTAACCTACGCCCGCCGCGCTGTTAGCATGGGCAACCTTGCCCAGCGACACTCGCCGGGCGTTTCTTCGAAGCATCGTTGGAGCCTCCGCTGTGACTGCACGCCTGAACCCTGGTCGATCCGCCGCCGCCGCGCTGCTTTTGTCTGGCTTTGTCCTCACCGGATGTGAGACAGACAGCTACTTTGACCCCTCCGCAGTCGGCCGATGGGAACGTACCCCCGCCAGCGTGCCCATCCTCGACCGCATCGCGGCGATCGAAGAAAGCGACACCGGCGTGCCCGTCAGCAGCGTGCAGCAGTCCGACCTGTTCCCCGACAAGATTGAATACACCCTCACCGAGGGCGACCAGGTTCAGATCACGATCTTCCAGTTCCTCAACGCTGGCGTGGACTCGGTGTTCCAACGCCGCGTCGATGCCACCGGCAAGATCCGCCTGCCCAACCTGGGCGAGGTCGAAGTCTCCGGCCGAACCCCCAGCGAGCTCGAAGCTGACATCGTCGGCCTGCTCGCCCGCCGCGACATCATCCAGGACGCGCAGGTCACCATCACCGCCCTGACCCGGCAGGAAGCCACCTACAGCATCCTCGGCCAACCCGACCAGGACCGGACCCGCTTTGGCACCTACATCATTCCCCGGCCCAACTTCCGCCTCCTCGACGCCATTGCGGTCGCGGGTGGTATTGACGGCCGAGTCAAAACCCTGCGCGTCATCCGACAAGTCCCGCTGGACGAACGCGTTCGCGGCGTCAGCCCCGATTCCCCACGCACGCAGGACCCCTCTGATACCGAGCGTCCCGCTGGCGATGAACTGATCGAAGGCATTGAAGGGGCAATCGACGCGGGCGATGCGGGCAGCACCCGACGACCCGACGAGCCCGAAGATCGCGCCACGCCTCCCGAAGGCGTTGACGTCCAGACCGACTCCAGCCAGCCTGAATATGTCTTCGTCGATGGTAAGTACGTCCGCGTCAGTCCCGGCGAAAATGCAGCACGTGACAATGGCGAGACCGACAGCCAATACGCCGATCAGATGGGTTTTGAGCCCGACAACGCAGATCAACTCAATAACCTGATCTCGCAGCGGATCATCGAAGTTCCCTACGACCGCCTACGACGCGGCGACATGCGGTACAACATCGTGATTCGGCCCGGCGACATCATCACCGTGCCCGAACGTGCGGCTGGCTTTGTCTACATCATGGGTGCGACCGCTCGGCCCGGTGCGTACACCGTGCCCGGCGAAAACGAACTCACCCTCAAGCAGCTCATCGCTTCTTCGGGCGGTCTGTCCGGCATCGCCTGGCCCACTCGAGTCGATCTGGTCCGCCGCACTGGACCCAACCAGGAAGCGGTCATCCGCTTGAATCTCAAAGCCATCTTCGAGATGACCGAGCCCGACGTGTTCCTCAAGCCCAACGATCTGATCAACGTCGGCACCAGCTTCGTGGCCACACCCCTGGCGGTGTTCCGAAGCGGCTTGCGGACGACCTACGGCGTGGGCTTCATCCTCGACCGAAACTTCAACACTGACGTCTTCGGGGCTCAATAAGCCCCCGACGTCGCGGGTTTCTAACACGCAACTCGCGGAATCACAACGAACCGGCCACGGCCTGATCTCGTAACGTCCAGGAAGCGTACCGACTCTTTCGGTTCGCCCAAGGGGGTGGATTCTCGCACGCTTCATGCGAAGTATGTGACGATCCATTGGCCATTAAGTCGCGCTGAGATTCGGTCGATCCTCTCTTACACAGGCCTCGCGACCCTCTTGACCGTGCCGACCGTTCCGACCGTTCCAGCCGTGCCGTGACATGACCAGTACTTCTGTCTCAAGCCTGAACCCGCCTCGGCTTTCCTCAGCCATTATCCATCGCCAGGCCTGGGTTTGGATTTCGGCACTGGGCGTGCTGTTCGTCCTGCTGCACCGGGGGTTTCTCCGGCAGACGGCCCGATTTGTACAGGACCCCGACTGGTCGCATGCTGCAGTGGTCCCGCTGATTTCGCTGTACTACCTGTATCAGCACCGTCATCAGCTGGCCCAGGCACGTCGGCGGGTGAGCCTCTGGGGCCTGCCGATCCTGCTCACCGGGCTCGCGGGCTATGCCCTGGACCTCGCTACCACGCGCAACGACACGATCCGGGGCTACATGATGATCGTGGCGTTGTTTGGGTTGGTGTGGACGCTCACCGGCAAGGCCGTGATGCGGGTGGTGTGGTTTCCGATTGTGTATCTGGTTTTCGGCATCAAGATCACGCCTTACGTCTGGAGCCGTATCGCGGAGGCGTTGCAGGACTTCGCGTCCAAAATGTCGTACGAGGTGCTGACGATCATCTCGACCCTTTTTGGTGGTTTCGGGGTGAGCCGAGCGGGTGAGGGCAACATCATTGAGCTGCTGACGCCCACGATGCTCGAGCCTCACAAGCTCAACGTCGCGGAGGCGTGCAGCGGATTGCGGATGCTCATGGCCTTCATGGCCTTGGGCGTGGCGCTCGCGTTCCTGTTCCCCCGCACGTGGTGGCAGCGGGCAACCATGATTCTGCTCGCGGTGCCCATCGCATTGGCGGTCAACGTCGCCCGCGTGGTGACGCTGGGGCTGCTTTCGCTGCACGACCCGGATCTTGCAAAGGGGGACTTTCACGTCTTCGTGGGCATGCTGATGCTCATCCCCGCCGCGGGCCTGTTTTTGCTCGTGGGCTATGTGCTAGACAAGGTCATTCTCCGCGATGACAACGGCGATGCTGAGCTTGCCGCGTTACCTAAACGCCGCACCGAGCCGTTACACCTGGACCGCAAGTCCGTGCTGATCGGAACGACGGTGGCGGTGGCCATGTCAGTCGCGATGTACGGGGTTCTGCTGGCGTTGCGCGATCTGCCGGGCGTAGATCGAAACTGGTCCGCGTTCGCCGCCCTGCCCATCGTGTCACTGCTTGGCGTGCTCGCGGTCACGGCAATCATTGCCACCGTCTCGCGTCCTCGGCTTGCGACCATCGGTGCCTTCACCGGCGTAGGGCTCGCGCTGCTCTTTGGCGGAGGATTCGTGCTGGCACTGAGCCTGACCGCCGGCCTGCTGCCCGATCGTCTTGATGGCCCGGTGGGCTGGGTGCTCTTCGCGGTCCTCATGAGTGCAGGCGTGGCAGTGCTTGCCGCAGCCCCCCGTTGGCTGCGACGCATTGCCCCAAGCGAGCCTTCCCGTCGCCTGACCCTCGGGCTGGGGCTCATCGCCGGCCTGCTTTTCAGCACGCTCCTGGTGCAAGGCTCGGTGCTCGCGTCCACCGGCTATGTCCTGGTCAAAAAACCCGTCCCGCTGCGCCAGTCGCTCCAGTTCGTCCCCGAACAGGCCCGCGACTGGAAAATGGTCATCGAAGAAGAGCCGTTGTCCTCCGATATCGCTGCAGAGTTGGGGACTGACGAATACTTCTCCCGCCACTACCTCGACCAAACCGTCGAGCAGCCCGCCGACTTCAGCTACGGCCAGCCCGACCGGCGGTCCAGCTTCACCCTGGGCTCGATCGCCCGTGTCCACACCGCGTTCTACACCGGCCTGGCCGACAGCGTGCCCCACGTGCCCACCCGCTGCTACATCGGCTCGGGCCTGGAGTTTGAAGGCCTCAAGATCATCACGCTCAAGATCAATCCCACCGACGCTCGCCCCGCCCCCGACGGCGACGGGTACCTCGTCGACGGACCCCACGGCAAAACCGTCCGTCTGCCGACGCTCGAGATCCCCGCCACGCTGTTCAGCTACTCAGACCCGGAGTTCGACGGAAAAAATCGGCACGTGATCTACTTCTTCGCAGCCAACGGCGAATTCGTTGCCGACCCCCTGGGCGTCCGACTGGTCAGTTACGCCCCCCGCGATCGCTACTCGTATTACTGCAAAATTGAAACGCAAATTGTCGGCTTAACCGACCCCGCCGAACTACAGGAACGCACCGAAGTGTTCCTCAGTAACTTCCTGCCCGTGTTTATGGCCGCGCTTCCGGACTGGCAGGAAGTCCAGGCTGGTCGTTGGCCACCGCCTCCTGCGTCAGCCCCGTAACGTCTTTTTGATCGCATTTGTACTGCGACCCTGACGGGTCGTGACCCGTAAGAGAGAACCGGCCCATGGCCCAACGCATCAATAAAAAGTTCGTCACCGTCTTGATTCTCGGTGTCGTGATCCTTGGCTGCGGCGTTGCCGCCCTGATCTTCTTCACGCGCGGCAAAAGCGGTGAACAGCTCATCGCCATGGCCGAGGAGCAGACCCAGCAGGTCGAAGTCCTCGCCACCGCCGGCAAGTCCAAAGACGCCAACGACGCCAAACTGCGGGCCGCCCGGTACATCCTCCAGGCCTACGCGAAAACCAAAGACTCAGCGTTGATGCAGCAGTACATCGACATGATCGGCGACGTGCGCACCGATGACCCGGAATTGGCGCAGCGGTTCGCTGGTGAAATGCGCCAACGTGCCAAACAGCTCGCCGACCGCAACCCTCAGGACATCAAGGCCCAGCGGTTCTACCTCGACCTGCTGGCCCGCATGCTCCGTGAGTCCCGCCAGGGCAACGAAGTGTTACTGGGCGAAGTGGAACGCAAACTCGTCATCCATCCCAAAGACCCCGTCCTGCTCAAGCATCGTGCTCTGGCTCAAATTGCCCGGCTCGACGACAAGTCCGCCATGGACGCAAGGCAAAGTCCCCGCGTGGATCTCAAAGACCTCCAGGCTCAAGGCGTGGATGATCCGGATATCGCGGTGGGGCTCGCGGAGTGGAATCTGCGCGAGGCGAACCGGCTCACCCGAGCGCAGCGGCAAGCCGACGAAGTTCGCGCCCTCCGCGATGAGGCCGTCGCGTTCACTGCCAAGGACCTTGAGCAACACCCCGACGATCTCGAACGCGTCGTGCATCATTTGCAGGTCCTGCTCGAACCTTCCGTGCGTCGGCCTGAGCAAGGCCTGCCGTTGATCGACACGCTCGAAACCATGGTCCGCCAGCCAGGCGTTGAACGCGAGCATGTGCTCTTTGCGGCGCGTGCGATCAGTTCGGTCTCGCCTTCCACCCCTCAGGTCCCCCAGGACGCTGAGGCACAAATCGATCTGCAGGACCCCGTGGAACCCAGCACAGCAGCCGATGACCTTGCGACATCCTCGACGACCTCACTGGCCGAGCAAGCCAAAGCCCGCCACGAACGTGCACGCGGTGTGCTGCAGGCCTATCTCGACCGTGAGGGCGACGACCCCGTTATTAAAACCCAGCTGGCGTGGACCGCGCAGCGCCTGGGCGAGATCGACCAGGCGATCGCGCTCTACGACAACATTCGCAACAACCCCACCTATGCCGCTCCGCTCCGCTTCGCGGTCAACAAGTTTTACCGCGAGCAGGCCCACTATCACTACGGCGACATCCTGGTGCGTCTGGCGATGCGTGAAACAGATGCCAAGACCAAAGCCGAGCAGCTCAAAAAAGTTGCGCAAGCCATCGCTGAGATCGAGAAAACCGAACGCAGCGAACGCTTGACCACCAGTCTGCGGGGACGTCTGGCGTTGACCCGGGGCGACAACCGCCGCGCCGCCTTCGACCTCGCCAAAGCCTCACAGCTGCGGGGCAACGCTGATCCTGAGCACCTGCTTTTTGCCGCTCAGGCTCTGCAACGTACCGGTCAACCCGGAGCCGCCAGCGACCTGTACGAAAAGCTGCTTCCCATGCTTCGGCCTGACTCTGAGCAGTCCGTCGCCATCCGCGGCCAGCTCGTCGAGCTGTACATGCGAACCCGCCAGTTCCCGCAGGCGCAGCGACACATTGACGCCTTGCTCTCCGTCGATGCTCAGCGTCCTCGTCATCGTCTGCTGCAGGCCATGGTGCTGAGCCAGACCGGCCGCAGCGCGCAGGCCATGGACGTGCTGGAGGCGATGGACCCTGCGACCAATATGCAGGTGGCCCTGATGCTCAGCCAGCTCCAATCGCAAAACGATCAGCCCGATGCCGCCCGCGCCACCGCCGTCCAGGCCTTTGCGCAGAACACCGCCAACCCCATCCTGCTGATGCAGGCGGTACGTCTCACGCCCGAGTCTGAGCGTGCTCCGCTGTTGGCGCAGGCCCGAGCCGGTGGGATCGATCCCGCGCAGCTTGACGTGATCGAGCGTCAGGCCCGGGGCGAGTCGCTTTCGCTTGATGAGCGTGCCGACTGGCTGGCCAAGCGTGATAATGACCCCGTGGTGGGCAAGCTGCGTGAGGCCATCTTGTATCAGCAGGCCGACCAAACCGAAAAACGTAACCGCGCTTTCCAGCAAGCCCGCGAACTCGATGCCGATCACGAAGCGGTGATCCAGACCGGCTTCGACTTCGCCTTGCTGGATGAAGATTTTGATCTCGCTGAACGCTACGCCCGGCAGGCGGGGGACCGCGACCTCGACATGGTCGGCGGCACGTCGTACTGGGGTCGGATCTTCGAGGCCCGCGGTGACACCGTCTCGGCCATCGGGCAGTATCGCAAGGCTTTGCAACTGCACAGCTTCAACGCGGACCTGCGGCAACGCCTCGCCCGACTGGAGCTGAAAAGCGGCGACGCTGCCGGCGCGGAAGATGCGTTCCGTCTGGCGCTGCAGCACGACCCCGGCAATCAGCGCGCCCAGCTCGGGCTGATCGAAGCCCTCGAACGGCAAGGCCGCAATGCCGACGCCCTCGCGGCACTTCGCGATCTGTATCAGGCCAAACCCGACAACCGCGTCATCCGCGAAAGCTACTTGCGGTACGAACTCGAGCACGGCCAACGTGACGTGGCGCTGGAAGCTCGGCAGAAAATCGCCCGTGACCAACCCGGCGACACCGCGAATCGGCTTGCACTGATTCGCGCCATGCAAGCGGACGAACAAGCGGAGCTGGCCCTCCAGAGTGCAGAACGCCTGCTCGAAGCTCAGCCCGATAACGAAGAAGTCCGCGGGGTCTATATCGAAAGCCTCCGCCTCGCGGGGCAAACCGACCGAGCGATTGACGTGGCGCGTGACTATGTGCAAAAGGACGGCACCGACGCGGTGATCTCCCGACTCACCCTTGCCCAGGTCTTGCTGCGAAGTGAACGGCTCGATGAATCCATCCGGGTCCTCACCGATGCTACCCAGTCCAGTCGCGACGAACGATTCGTGGCCATCGAACGCCTCGCGTCGTTACTCGAACAGGTTGGCCGACCCGAGCAGGCTGCCCCGCTGGTTCGCCAGCTCTATGACCATGATCCAAAGAATCCGGAAACCGCGCGAAACCTGATCCGTTTATGCCTGAAGCTCGGCGTCCCCGATCAGGCCCGAACATTGCTCGAAGAGCTCCCCGCCAGTGTGGATCGGGCGCTTCTGACTTCGCAAGTCGCGTTGGCTGAGAATGATCTCGACGCTGCTCAGAGTGCACTCAGCGCGGGCATCAAAACATATCCCACGGCGGTTCCGCTGCGGCTGGCCCGGTCCGAAATCCTTTGGCGTCAAGGTGAGCGCGAAAAAGCGCTCGAAGACGTGCAGGCTGTGCTGGACCGAACGCCCGACGCTGTAACTGCGATCGTGTTGAAAGCTCAGATTCTCGCGAGCGTTCCCCGCACCCGGCCACAGGCGATTCGCTCGCTGCAGTCCTTGCTCGAGGATCAGCCACAACAGCGGGCTGCCCGGGTTTTGCTTGTCGGGTTGCTGGAGCGTTCGGGGCAGGCCCGCCTCGCGGCGGACACAGCGGCCAACGCGGACGATCTCGACCGCGACGCTGCGATGAGTTATGACGCCGGCCGATTGTATCTGCAAGCCGACCGGACCCGCGATGCCGTGCGCAATCTTGAGTTGTCGGTCGAACGCAAGCCCGTCGAGGCGAACGTCGCGCTTCTGGCCAAGGCCTATCTCCAGGACGATCAGCCCAATGCAGTGTTGTCGTTGCTGGAAACACACGCCGGCCTGGTGGGCGAAGCGCCTCTGGTGCTGGTGGTCAAAGCCCACGCCTTGGTCAACGCTGGGCAACGTGATGAAGGCCGCGCCGTCTTCGTGAGTCTAATCGAGATGGCGACGCGGGGGGTATGGCCGCAGGTGACGCAGGTCGCGGTGAACGCACTTGGCGAAAAGGATGCGTCTGCGTTACTTGTGCCCAAGCTCGAATCGCTGAGTGTTTCTCCGGGCGTTCAAGCCGGGGTCTTTGCGACCGCACTCTTGCGTAATGAGCAACCCGAAGCGGCGGTGGGGTGGCTGCGTCGCGGCTTGGAACAGCTTCCAGCCGATTCGCCCGAAGCCATCGATCTCAAGGTGATGCTCAGTTCGATACTGCACGCCCAAGGCCGACACGACGAGGCTGCCACGGTGTACCGAGCGGTGCTCGAGGCTCGGCCGGACCATTTTTCAAGCCTGAACAACCTGGCGTACCTTTTAACGCAGCAACCCGAGGTGACCCAGCAAGCGCTCGACTTTGCCCAGCGTGCGGAAGCCATCAAGCCCGGCGTGGCGGAAGTCGTTGACACGGTGGGCGTCGCACTGCTGCGGCTTGGCCGAACCGATGAAGCGATTGTCAAGCTGAATGAAGCCAAAGAGCTGGCTGAAGAAGCCACCGGCGAGCCCCTGCCCGCCACGCTGGTTTCACTCGCAGAGGCCTACCTGGCCAAGGGTGATCGTCGTCAGGCCGAACTGATCTTGAGTCGTGCGGTGAAGCTGGCCGCCGACCGTGGCGATAAGGACGTACAGAAGCGTGCGGACGATTTACTCAACGAGATCGACCGCCGGTAGACTATTCCCTTAGCCTTCGTGGCTAGAGGACTGCAGGACTGAGGCTTAGACATGACTGCCAACCCGCTCTCCACCATCCCACCCATCGGAACGGTCACCGGGCAGGCTGCGCCCGCAGCGGCCGGCCGATTCAAACCCATTGACCCCATCAAGCTGCTGCGTAGCCATATGCGCCTGCTGGTGGTCACCGCGGTTCTGGGCGCCGTGTGCGGTGGGGGCATCTGGTTCATTCTCGACAAGGACATGCCCCGGTACAAATCGCAAATGCGGGCACTGGTCGTGCCACCCCAGGCCGCGTTTTCCACGGAGACCGATGCGTTGGGCGGGTCGAAATCAAACGACGCCACCGAGAGCCGAAAGCTCGCGGAGATCGATCGACTTAAATCTGAAGATATGGCCCGCGATGTTCTGGCGGTGCCCCGCGTTCAGGCGACAAATTGGTATCAGCAGTTCGGCGACAACCCCGAACTGGCGGTGCGAGCGTTTCGCGATGATCTGTTTTCCGCACTGCCCGGCCGAGGGGCCTTGCTCACCCTTGAGGCTGAAACCCCGGTCGAGGCCGAAGCTTCTTTAATTCTCAGCGAAATCTGGCGGGTCTATGACATCACGCTGCGACGGGTCAACGAAGACAACACGCTAGGCCTCCGCCGCGTGTTTCAGCAGGAGTTTGAACGGGCCGAGGCCGACGTCAAGCTGTACGAAGAACGCAAACAACGCTTCCTCGCCCGGCACGACATCGAATCCATTCAGGCGAACCAGACCTCGGTCTATGACGACCTCAACATCCTCACGAATCAACACCGTGAAAAGGAATCGGAGATCCGCTACACCGAGTCGGCCTTGACCAGCCTGGAAGAAAAGCTCAAGGATGGGCCTGGAAAACCCTCGATCGATCAATACCGTCAACTCGAGGGCCGAATCGAAATTCTTCAGGTCGATGAACGGCTTCGATCAATCGCACGTCAGGCTCAGATCCAACGCGAGCAAGGCCTGGGCGAAAACAGCCAGGTCATGCGAAAT
The DNA here is from genome assembly GCA_963799465.1 of uncultured Phycisphaeraceae bacterium. Classification (GTDB taxonomy): domain Bacteria; phylum Planctomycetota; class Phycisphaerae; order Phycisphaerales; family Phycisphaeraceae; genus JBCCOW01. The sequence continues at coordinate 911,315 of CAWCXG010000001.1, forward strand.
CTCGACGCGTCCCGCCGATCTGAAGAGCGGGTGCGGGAAGATACGATCCAGAGGCTCTTCGAAAAGAATCAGCTTGCATATCTCGAAAGACTTCGCGACGGACTCGAAAAGCTCAAGTCCGACCGCAAGGACCTGGCGGACCTGCGTGATGCAGCGCAGACGAAATACAACGACTTGCAAGCGTTACTGGGCGAGTTCAAGCGTTTCGATGAAATGCAGGCCCAGGCCATCGCACGGCGTAACCGCACCACCGCTTCGCTTGACGACCTGACACTCATCCAGCAACGCCCTGACTTCATCCGCGTGCAACTCCACACACGACCCGACTCACCGCGGCAAAGCTTCCCCAATGCATTCACCACCATCGCGGGAACCACCGGACTGTTCGTGGTTCTGATGACCGGCCTGGTGGTGATGCGGGAACTGCTCGACCAGCGTATCCGCAGCCCTGCAGACATCAAGCTGCTGCAGGAAGCCACGCTGCTGGGCATGATTCCGGACCCGGCTGAGGACCCTTCGGGAATCGCGACCCCCCAGCGCGTGGTGGCGATGCGGCCTCACAGCCTGTTGACCGAGTCGTTCCGTCAGGTCCGTACTGCAGTACTTTCCAAGATGGACCGGCGAGGCTACAAAACGGTCGTGCTGGTGTCCGCGCAAGGCGAAGCGGGAACCACCACGGTGGCGGAGAATCTCGCAGCGTCCATGGCTATCAACGGCCGACGGGTCCTCTTGGTTGACGCGAACTTCCGGCGTCCCCGACTCGACGAAATCATGCAGGTGCCCAATGACCGTGGGCTGATCGACCTGCTGGGCGACTCGGATCTGCAGACCGATGATGTCATTCACGAAACCGAGTCGGCTCGGCTGTGGATCATGCCCACGGGCACGGGTGAAGCCACCCCTGAAATGCTTGAAGGCGCGGTATTCCGCTCGTTGCTTGGCGAACTTGAAAGCAGGTTCGATCTGGTGGTGATCGACGCCCCGCCGGCATTGCTTGCCTCAGAGGCCCGGCTCATGGCCAAGTACGTCGATGCCATTGCCCTGGTGGTCCGTGCGGCGGCAGACAAACGCGGCATGATCGACCGGATGATCGCTCAACTCGACGGCCACCGTGCAGACATTCTCGGCGTCGTGCTCAACGGGGTGAAAACCTCTGCGGGCGGCTATTACCGCAAGAGCTATCAGGACTTCTACCGCTATGCCTCGGGGCCCCGCTCCAACAGCATCGATCGCGGCGATTCCATTGATCGGTCCGGCTCGATTGATCGGGACCGCAATTTGGTCGATGCGCTCGACGCGTCGAGCGATTCTCAAGGCGACGTCAGCAACGGCCACCATCCCGGCAGCAACGGTTCGACCCGGCTGATCGCGGATGATGTGCTCACCGACGGCCCCGAGTCGGATGTCCAGACCAAGCCGTGACGCTTTGGTGTCGCGTGGTCACGACGCGGATCCGATCCTTCTTCTACGATCCCGACTATGCCTGACACACCCCACGCTTTGGTGACCGGGGGGGCTGGATTCATCGGATCGCATCTGACCGAATACCTGCTGTCCCAGGGGCGTCGGGTCACGGTGGTGGATGATCTGAGCACCGGCCGACGGGAAAACCTGCCCACCACCGACGCGTCTTGCTGTCGATTGATCGTCGCCAAAGCCGCCGATGCGTTGGCCGACCCGCAGACCCTCGCAGGTGTTGATGAGGTGTATCACCTTGCTGCTTCGGTGGGGGTTCGGCTGATCGTCGATGATCCGGCGGGCATGATTCAAAATAACGTGCAGGAAACCGTGACGGTGCTGCAGGCCTGTGTGTGTGCCAGGGCGTCGGTGTTGCTGGCGTCATCATCGGAGGTGTATGGCAAGTGCCCGGTGCTGCCGCTACGCGAAGACATGGATCTGGTGTTCGGCCCCACCACCGCCTCGCGGTGGAGCTATGGCATGACCAAAGCGTTGGACGAACACCTGGCTTTTGACATGGCTCGACAGTCGGGATTGCGGGTCGTGGCGGCGCGGCTGTTCAACACCATCGGGCCTCGGCAGATCGGGCGGTACGGCATGGTGGTGCCGCGTTTTATCGCCGCGGCGGTGTCGGGTCAGCCTTTGGAGGTGTACGGCGACGGCGAACAGACGCGGACGTTTTGCGATGTCCGCGATGTCGTTCGGGCGATGCCGGCACTGCTCGCTTGTGAAGACGCAGCCGGGCTGGCGGTGAACCTGGGCAGCGATCAGGTGGTCACCATCAACGCGTTGGCGCATCGCGTCATCACGGCTGCCCGCGGCCGAGGCCATGCCGACCCCGGGATACGTCGTGTGTCGTATGAAGCGGTGTACGGCGAGGGCTTTGAAGATACGCCTCACCGCCTGCCCGATCTTTCCCGCGCAACCGACTTGATCGGCTTCGCCCCGACACGATCGCTCGATGACACGCTGCACGACTTGATGACACGGGCGGAATCGGGTGTGACGTCACAAGCATCCCACCTCAGGCCGTCTGGGGGAGGCTCGGCATGACACTGCTGCTCGCCCAGTCCACCGCTGCGAATACCCAGCCTCAGGCTCAAGGCCCGGCTGCCCTTTCAGGGATGACCTTACCCGACCCCGGGTCTGTGGCGGATGTCATCTTGCCGTTCTTACTGGTGCTCGTGGTGGCGTTTACGACCACACTGGTCCTGACTCCGCTGATGCGTCGTATCGCTTCCGCCAACGGCATCGTGGATCTGCCCGACGCGCGACGTAAAAACCACGCGCTACCGGTGCCTTATCTGGGCGGGCTGGCGATCTTCATCGGTTGGATGGCGGGCGCGGCAGCCTTGCGATTGGGATGGACCGACGCCAACGCGCCGTTCCCGGCGAGCATTGCCCTGGGGGCGGCGGCCATCACGTTCACCGGCCTCATCGACGATGTCTACGGCATCCGAGCGCGGGTCAAAATCGGCGGACAGGTCATCGCCGCGGCAGCGCTGGCGTCGCAGCAGGTCGGAACGCATATCGCGCAAGGCATTGTGAACCTCGTGGGCCTGGGCGATGTGGTCCCCGGGTTGGTCGTGTACTACGCTGGGGCGCTGCTCATCGCCTTTCTGGTAGTCGGCGGTTGCAACTCACTGAATCTGCTCGATGGCATGGACGGGCTGGCGGCGGGCGTGACCGCGATCGCCGCGATGGGATTTTTGCTCATTGCCGCGATGGTGGCCGTGCGCTATGACAATCCGTACGACGGAGCGCGGATGGTGATGGCCTTGGCGATCCTGGGGGCGACGCTGGGGTTCCTGCCTTACAATTTTCGCCCGGCGTCGATCTTTATGGGAGACGCGGGTTCGCTGCTGCTGGGCTATCTCTCGATCGCCACGCTCCTGCTGTTTGGCCAATCGGCGGGGCCACAACCGCTGCTCTACCTGACGGCAGGCCTGATCGTTTTCGCCCTGCCCATCACAGACTCATCGCTAGCGATCATTCGTCGCAAACTCACCGGCCAGCCCATCTTTGCGCCCGATGCGATGCACCTGCACCACATGCTCCGACGCACGGGATTGGGCACCGTGCGATGTGTCGTGGTCATGTACAGCCTCGCGGCACTCTTCGCGGTGATCGGGGTGACCATGGTCGCGCTCGAGCTGCAATGGCGGTATTTCCTGATCACGTTTTTCGTGCTCTACATGTCGATCGTGGTGGCTGGCTTTCGATACAGCATGATTCTCCGGGCCCGCGAAAGTGCGCCGACGTTTCGCCGGGACACGGATCGAGCCCCCCAGACGCCCACGGCACAACCCGTGACGAACGGCATGGCGCACCCCGTCCCCCCCATTTCAGCGGAGGCTTCTAAACGCCCCTGACCGCGACCTGATCAGGCGTCCCGCACGGCCCGACGCCAGGGCGACGCTGCTTTGCAGAGCGCGTCAAAGCACACGTCGCGGTTTTTGCCGTGGGTGGCAAAAGACGCCAGCCAGTCTCCCTGCTGCACGGCTGTGCCCTCCGGCAACGCCTCGAGCACGGTGGTCTGTGTCGCCTCGTCCGCTGGAATTTGCGGCACACTGAGCACCCCGGCCTGACGCGCAAAGACGTAAGCTTGCCCGTGTTGGCCGATCACCACAGCGTCCCGTCCCCGCCTGCCGGTGCTCTGCGCTGACGAGCCCCGCCCCAGGAGCACGTTCACACCCAGTGCCGCCTCCAGCACCGGCACCGAATGGGGATACCGCGGGTTGACCTCCACCGGCCACACCCGGCCAAGCCAGTCCACGACCACGTCCACTCCAAAGACCCCGCGCAGATCAAACCGCTGCGTCAACACCACGCCCAAATGAGCCAACGCCTCCCGGGCCCGCTTGCTCAGCGTTACCGGTCCGATCGAGCCGCAATATCCAAACTCTGCCGCACCCAACGCCGGCTCCCCCACCAATTGCTCGGTCACCCCCAGCAGCTGAGCCGACCAGCCATCGGCGAAATACACCCCCGACATCGGCGTGCCGCCCCGCACCCACTGCTGCAGATAATGTTGCTTGCCGACGCGTGACAGCGGGTTCCACTTTTCGATCCCCACGCCGCCGTAGGACGCGATGGGCTTGATGAGCGTGCGACGCCCCAGCCGGCCCACCGCCAGCTGCGTCAAACGTTTGAGCAGCCCTGCCCCTTGCAACGTTTGGGGCAACCGCAGGCCTGAGGTCGGCGGCAGGTCCATCCACGCCCCGGGACGACGCACCGCTGCCATCGCGTCGGGCCCCGACCCCAGCAACTTGTATTGCATCGCAATGGCCCGCACGATGTCGTCGTGATTCTCCATCGGCCCGGTCAGCAGCACCGGCGTATCCGGAGGACAGATCCGCTCCAACACCGGCAAGACCGACGCTGGTGACTGCCCTCGGTACGCATGCACCGGACCCGCCGCACGCCCCCCCGACGCTGCCGCAGCCGCCCGCGGCTCGGGCAACAACAACACCGGCTGATACCCCGCTCGCTTGGCGGTAATGCCTGCCGCCCCCGCTGCGTCTCCTATTACAACCAAAGGTCCCATGAATTTTCCTCTCGGCGCAACCCACAAACGCTTTCCTGCCGTACCGTGATACAGTAACCCGCGTCCAACGTGAGACGTACACCCTATTCCCCGTTCTCCAAGGCCTGTCCTGGAGAACCCCCTTGGAGACTCCTGATATGAAGAAACTGACTTACATGCCCCTGGCCCTGACCGCCGCGGCGGCTTTGCGCTCGGCACCACCGCCTCCGCGCAGCTCAGCAAGATCAAAGACCAGGTCGCCGACGAAGTTGCCGGCATGGAAGCGGCTGTCGGCGCGCTCAGCCTGCCCGCTGCCGCAGTCACCACCGATACCGCCGTCGTGGTGTATTTCGACACCGCAGCGGTCAGTGCCGAAGACCTGCGCAAGACTGGCCTGAGCATGCTCAACGCCATCAACCCGCCGGACAAAGAAAACTCGATTGAAGAGATGAACGAAGGCCTGGCCAAGTACGCCCAGTTCAAGCAGGACTTCGCAGCCGCCGGCGGTCGTGGCGTGTTGATGATGATGCAGATCGTTCCGGATCAGGAGCAAGAGCCCAAGCCCACGTTGTTCGTCCAGGCCGCCCCCGGTGCTGACAAAGCTCAAATCGCCCAGGTCTTCGCTGCGATGTCGGATGACGACGATGCCGAATTTGAGCTCACGCAGTACGCGCCGGGTTGGATGTCGTTTTCAGGTGAAGATTTTCAGGAGGCCCCTCAGGGCAACAGCGAAGACGAAGCGGTCGATGCGTTGAGTTCCGCCTTGTCCAGCCAGGCCAACTTCCCGATCCGCGCCGCCTTCGTGATGACCCCCAAGCTGCGGACCGCCATGCAGGAAGGCATCAATGAAGCCCGTCAGCAGGGAGGCAACCCCATGGCTGGCTTCCTCGCTACCGCCGAGCCGCTGCAGGCCATCAGCATGGGCGTCGAATTCGGCAACGCCCCTGCCATGCACGCGGCGATGATGTTCCCCGGCGATGCCGCTGCAAGTGACTTTAACGACGCCTACACCGGCATGCTCAGCCTGGGCAAACAGATGGCCGTCCAGCAGGTCAACCAGATGCAAGGCCAGATGGAAGATCTGCCCACCGCTCAGGAAGTCCGTGACATCTTCGATTCGCTCAAGATGGAACAGGACGGCCCGAACCTTCGCCTGACCATCGGCCAGGACACCGTCGCCAAGGCGGGCAAGCTCGCCCCCATGGCCATGATGATGATGATGATGGGCGGCATGTAAGCCCCCACCAGGATTCAAAACAACTGAACCCACAAAGCCCACGTTCTCCGAACGTGGGCTTTTTTATGCGCTGCGGCATTCAGGCGTCGTCGCGGGTTTCTACCACCCGCTTGCGATCCCGGTCGTAGACGTAAAGCTTCCCTTGCTCCGATTCGGTCCGCTCACACTTTTGATGGCTGCCATCGCAGAACGGCATGTCACGCGACAAGCCACATCCGCAAACCCAGACGCTCTTGTCCTGAGGCGGAATTTCAATGGGACCAGTCGCTTCGAGTCGAATCATGCGTGCCATGGTGCTACTCCGTTTGTAAAGAGGAAGACTACTTATCGTGCATCGACTTGCGAGGCTTGACGTTCAGGCGAATGGGCACCTCGCTGAAAGGCAATTCATCGCGGAATCGGTTGAGCAGATACCGTTGATAGTTGTTGTCGATCAGGTCGGGGTCGTTCACGAAAATGGTAATCGTGGGCGGGTTGATGGCTGCCTGGGTGACGTAATAGACCTTGGCGTGTTTGCCGTGCTTGTTCGCTGCGGGGCCGCGTTCTTTGAGGATGTCTTCGATGACGCGGTTGAGTTCGCCGGTGGTCACACGGTGCTTTGCCTGCTCGTGCAGATTGACCGCCAAGGCGAGTGCTTCGTCCATGCCTTCGCTTTTCAACGCGCTGATGAACACGATCGGAGCGAAGTCCAGGCCTTTGAGTTCTTTATCCAGATACTCGATGTACTGGTCGGTGGTGTAATGCTTCTCCGCCAGGTCCCACTTGTTCACCACCACCACGGTGGGCACAAAGTGCTCCAGAATTTCGTTGACCAGTTTGCGGTCCACCTGGCTCACGGGCAAGGCGGCATCAATCAGCAATAAGCAAACGTCAGCCCGCCGCACACTCCTCAAGCTGCGGTGCTGAGCGTAAAACTCAAGGTCACCCTGCAGACTCTTGACCTTGCGGACGCCCGCGGTGTCGATCAGCGTGAGCAGCTTGTCCTGCCATCTCAGCTGCACGTCCACGCTGTCACGCGTCGTGCCTTCCTTCTCGGACACAATGACCCGCTCTTCGCCAGCGATCGCGTTGGTCAGCGTGCTCTTGCCTGCGTTACGCTTGCCCACGATTGCGACTTTCAAACCCGCCAACGCGCTGCCTTCCGCACGTTTGGCTCCACGCTCCGCAGCCGCGTCAAAGTCCAGCGACGCGACGATCCGCTCGTACAAGTCCGTGAGGTTGCGTCGATGCTGGGCGGAAATCATCACCGGCTCGCCAAAGCCGAGTTGAGACGCTTCCCATGCCTGGGCTTCCAGGCGTTCGCCGTCGACTTTGTTCGCCACGACGATCACCGGCTTGGCGGCAGCGCCTTGCTTGCGAACCACCTCGGCGACGCGTTTGTCCATGGGCGTCAGGCCGTCGTGCGCATCGATCAGGAACAGGACCAGGTCCGCTTCTGCCAGGCCGTGGCCGATCTGTCGCTCGACGTGGGAGCCCAGGTCCTGACGATCCACGATGCCGTAGCCGCCGGTGTCGATGGCGACGGCCCGCCGCGGTGGGCCTTGGCGGGTGGCCGAGGGCAGTTCGATCTCTGCGGCCAGTCGGTCCCGGGTCACGCCCGCAGTGGGATCGACAATGGCGATACGACGCCGGGCGAGTGCGTTGAGCAGGCTGGACTTTCCCACGTTCGGCCGACCTACAAGCACGATGCGCGGCAAGGCGTCAAGCGCCGCGTCCGCCTCCGGGCCGGTCTCTTCGTCGTCCTCCGGGCCATCGAATTCCATGTCAAGGTCAGTGCCGAGGTTGACGTGGATCGCGTCCTCGGTGGGATTGGAATCAGCGGGGGATGAAGACATGGTGGAACTCGTGGCTCAAGGGTGAGCTTGTCAATTAGGCGGTGTAAGCCGGGTTATGTCGAGGCTGTACCGTGGCGTTGCTGCCACAATGTGACCGCTTCGGGTTCACGAGCATAGATCGGAAGCAGCCCGGACGCTTCCACGCTCGCACACCCTTGACCGACGGCATAGATCGACGCAAGCCTCGGCACCGCCCATTGCACATCAAGCTGCGTCACGCCCGGCTCGGTCAACTCAAGCGGCATATCTGCCACGACCTGCAACGGCCGAGGACACTGCGACCACAACGCATCAAGGCGGTGCAGCCCCGTGGGCACCCGCGTGTGGTCGCCGTGGATCACCGTGGCCCAGGCATGTTCGCGCTTTCGAGAAAGCAGCACGGCGGTGGGGGTGTCCGCCCGGCCAGCGTCACGCAGTGTGTGCGTGATCGCGTCAAGTGCGGGCACCGGGACCAGACGAATGTCAGGCAGCGTAATTGCGAGCATCTGCGCACACGCAAGCCCCGCACGCAAGCCGGTGAACGAGCCCGGGCCGATGCACACGAAGACGTCCGTAAGCTCGCGGGGTGTGATCTGATGGTTTTTGCAAAGGGCCGCCACCGTGGGCATCAGTTCGAGGTTGTGACGTCGCCTGGCACCAAACGCCCGCTCTTCGAGTAACTGTCCACGCGAGGCCAGCCCGGCAAACCCGGTCGGCGAAGCGGTCTGCAAGACCAGCGTCCACTCCGCAGCGAGGCCTTCGCTCACGCGTGGCTCGTTTCCACCAACGCTTTCAAGGTCGCCTTGGCCCGACCTGAATCAATCGCCTCGAACGTCATGTCCAGCCCCTGGCCCAATTCATTCACAACTCCGCCGACCACCAGCGCGGCCGAGGCGTTGAGCGCGACAATATCCCGGGCCGGCCCGTGCTGACCGTCCAGAACCTTGCCGATCAGCGCCGCCGACGCCTCAGGCGAATCCACCCGCAAGGCTGAAGGATGACCCAGAGGCAGGCCCAGCGAAGTTGATTCAAACCGGGCGGTGCTGATCCGTCCGTCAAGCAGCGTGGTCACCCGCGACGCCCCACACGTCGACAGTTCGTCCAACGCATCGCTGTATCGGCTGTCCTCATCAGGGATCGTGCCGTGTACCACCACCGCAGCCTGGGCTCCCAGACGCTGAAGAACCTCCGCCATGATTTCCGTCAGCCCGGGTGCGAACACCCCGACCACCTGGCGGGTCGCCCCTGCGGGATTGGTCAACGGACCCACCAGATTAAAGATCGTGCGAAACCCCAGGCTTTGCCGGACCGGCCCGGCGTGCCGCATCGCGGGGTGATGTTGGGGCGCGAAGCAAAACGCAATGCCCGCCTGATCCAGACACGCGGTCAACGCTTCACCCGACGCCTGCAGGTTCACGCCCAGCACCTCGAGCACCTGCGATGAGCCGGACTTCGAGGTCACCGACCGATTGCCGTGCTTGGCGACGCACAGCCCCGCGTCTCGCCCCGCCGCCGCCGCCACAATGGCTGCCGCCGTGGAAATGTTGAACGTGCCCGAGTGATCCCCGCCGGTCCCGCAGGTATCCACTGCCGTGAGCCCTTGGGGAACCTTGACCCGCACCACATGGTCACGCATGGCCCGGGCCGCGCCGACCAACTCATCCACCGTCACCCCACGCACCTGCATCATGCTCAGCATCGCCGCGATCTGCACCGGCTCGGCCTCACCGCGCATCACCATCCCGAACGCCTCCGCCGCGCTCGGTTCATCCAGCGTTTCACCTTCTGCCAACTGACTCAGAACCTCACGCATGGGCACGATCATACCGCCCGGCACAGGCGAGCCCTCAGGCCCATGCCGCCGCCGCCATCATCACCCCTGCCGCCACGATCATGAAAAACATGATCTGCAGCACCAGCCGCACCGCCTCCAACACGACCCGGCCGGGCGCCACGCCCTTGAGCGTCTTCACCACCACCGCCACCGCAAAGAGCAACGGCAGCAAAAAAAGCATCCAGAACCGATCAATCGGGGCGGGCTCCAGGAACGGCGTCCACCCCAGCGTCGCCCCCCACGCTTGCCCCCACGCCTGCCCCCACGCCTGCCCCCACGCCGGCCCCCACGACAGCCCCCACGACATCACCAGCCCGCATGCCGTCAAAGCGTCACGCCCCGGTCTTCGGCGTTTGACACCGGCGAAACGCTCGGCCGACGGTGCGCCACATCAAGAATGGCCAGCAAGTTGAGCATGCCCGCCAGCGACGTGTACAGCACACCGAGCTCCAAGGGCCGACCAACCGCTGGAACCACCCCGTCCCGCGGCTCCAGGTCCGGGCCTGCGTGACGCGACCGCCACGCATCCACCGCCAGTGTCGGCGCCAACATCGCCTGCCCCGCGTACGCCAGTCGTTGGCCTTGCTGATCGACCACCGTCACGCCGCCGATGAGCAGTCCCGCCAGATACACCCCGCCGATCATGCCCATGAGCAGCCCCGCCCGGCCCTTTTGCCCCAGCATCCAATGTCCCAGTCCCGGCCAGGCCCAGGCCGCCACCGCCGCCGCGAGGTTCCAGCCCGACCCCGCCCGTTCGCCCGATACCGGTCCCCTATCCGGCTGCTGGGACACCTCCCCGCTGGACGCGGCGCTTGTCACCGCGCCCGGCTCATCAGAGCTCGGGGCCGCCGTCAGGGGTGGGTCTTCTTGCGTAGCGCGGGGTACTTCGGTCATGGAGCCGTTGACAAGCCATCGGACGGCGGTAGTGTAACCGCGTGGCGTTGACTTAAGAGACGGCCACCGCTTCCCGAACCGATCCCCTGCCAACCCGGCTTCACCTTCGCACTGGCTTTTTTCATGGAGAACAAGATGCCTTTGAGCTGCCCTGACATCGTCCGCGAATTGCACCGCAAACCCGAATCCATCCCGGCCGGCTGGGGCGATTGCGCCAGCCATCAGAACGCATGGGCGGGGCAATCCGCACAGAACCACCTCGGGATTCCCGCCGTGCTCATGGACGAGGATGATGCACTGGAGGACGACGACGATTTCGACGATGACGACGAGGACGAGCTTGACGAAGACGACGACGACTTCTTTGACGACGACGACGAAGAGGACGACGACGACCTCGAAGATGATGACGACGAAGAGGAGGACGACCTCCTTGATGATGACGAAGACGAGGAAGACGACCTTCTCGATGATGAAGACGATTGACCTGGCCCGGTGGGGATCTCTGCCCTGACGCCGGACCACCCCGGCCCAAGGAGAACCCACCATGTCGAACGCCCACCACACCCCCGATGCTTCTGACGACCAAGCGCCACGCGGCGATGAACGCCGTCAGAACGTGCTCGACACCCGCAACCCTTCCCAACGCGCCGACACCGGCCTGGAACGCCGACGCGGTCCCGGCCGACGGCGGTCGGACTTTATGAGGGCCGCCGAAGAAGGCGAGATGACCGGCGAGCAGTTCCTGTTCATCCAGGCGATGGATGCCTACAAGAAAGTCAACCAAACGCCATTTCCCACGTGGACCGAAGTGCTGGAAGTCATCCGCAAGCTGGGGTATCGCAAGACGCAGTCGAGCTCTCTTGAGATTCCCAGCGCGGAGGACTGGACCGAAGCCTCGAATGCTGCAGCCTTCCCGCCTCCCGCTCACGCGTTCAATCCTGCCGAGCAGGACGCCGCCTGAGTCGCATTGATAAGACCTTCACGGTTTAACCGCCAGCGCGTCTGACCGCCGCCTGTTGTCACGGCCACTTTTAAGCGTTCCTCGTGACCCGTCACGGCGGAAGGGTATTTAACGTGTTCATGGCTTGATATCGCCCCATGCGCTCGCGTCGTTTACGCTGATCGCATCATGGACGCGATACGTAATTATTTCACCGGAACCAACGCTGAACTTGTTGCCGAGCAAATGCTCGGCACGGTGGTCATCGTGCTCATCGCCCTGGTGCTCTACAACACCTTGTCGCGGGCCATCGGTCGGCTTCAACTGCGGATTGATCTGGACGATGCGGGGGCGTTCTACCTCCGGCTGCTCGTGCGGTGGATGACCATCCTGCTCGTCGGCGCGGCACTGCTGCAGGTCTGGGGCGTGCTGGCGAATGTCTGGGCGGCAGCCACCGCCATGCTCACGTTAGTGGCGATCGGCTTCGTCGCGGTGTGGTCGGTCCTGTCCAACGTGCTGTGCAGCATCATCCTGCTCGCCGCCCGACCGTTCCGCATCGGGGATGTCATCGAAATCCCTGGCGATGAGATTCATGGCCGGGTCATCGAAATCAACTTGATCCAGACTGAGCTCAAAGCGGACGACGGCTCGGTGTACCAAATCCCCAATAACCTCTTTTTCCAGCGCATCGTCAAACGCCACATCCCCCCGGCCTCCACCAGGCACCACGACCACGACCATCACGCCAAACGCGGCAATCATGATTAGCTCGATGCCCACGCGGCCTGGTCTCACCCGGTAACGTTGTGTAAGCCATGGCCGATCCTCTCCCCGCGTTAATGCGTACCGACCTGCCGCTGCCCCACCGTCGGCAGGGCAAGGTGCGTGACATCTACGACGCCACACTCCGCGACGGCCGCTCTGCGGTGCTCCTGGTCGCCACCGATCGCCTGTCGGCCTTTGATGTGGTGATGCCCCAAGGCCCGGCCGGCAAAGGGCGTGTGCTCAACACGATGTCCGCTGCATGGTTTGATCGGCTCAATCAGGCCATGCCTGACACCCTGCGGACCCACGCCCTGTCCTTTGACGCCGACGCGATTGCAGGCCTGGACCAGGCCGATCGCGACCTGATCCGCGGCCGCGTCACGCTGGGCACGCCGACGCGGGTCATTCCGATTGAATGCGTGGCCCGGGGCTATCTTGCCGGCAGCGGGTGGAAGGAATACCGCGAGCAGGGCACCGTCTGCGGCCAACCCCTGCCGCCGGGCCTGACCGAGTCCGCCAAGCTGCCCGAGCCGATTTTCACCCCCGCCACAAAAGCGCAAACGGGGCATGACGAAAACATCACCTTCGAGCAAGCCTGCGCGGCGGTCGGCCGGGATCTCATGTTTACCTTGCGTGACATCACGCTGGCGGTTTATGCGTTTGGTGCTCACTACGCAGCCCAGCGCGGCATCCTCGTGGCCGACACAAAACTGGAGTTCGGCCTGCCTCTTGATGCCGCGAACGCCGCCCCGATGCCCATCCTCATCGACGAAGTGCTCACGCCCGACAGCTCACGCTTCTGGCCGGCTGACCGCTATGAGCCAGGCCGACCGCAGGACAGCTTCGATAAGCAATATGTCCGCGATTATCTGCAAGATCTGGTGGACCGCGGCGTATGGAACAAACAGCCGCCCGGTCCCGACCTGCCCCAAGCAGTCCTGCAACGCAGCGCGGAAAAATACCGTGAAGCGCTGGACCGACTCAATCGCCCGGAGCAGTGAGAAAGCTTGCCTGACCCTGAAGAGGCACACGCAAACCTCGCGTCCGATCTTGTAAGGACCTGCGTTTGGCTTTACTGTCGATAAGGTCCACACACTGCTTCGATCAATGCCAGCGACTGCCTGCTGCCCCATCACCGCGCTTGAGAAAGTCCGTTCATGAGTGAAGACGCCCCGCCCAGTACCTCGCCCTCGTTCGGCTCGGACATGACCGAAGCCCGCTCGGTGCTGCTGCGTGCGACCATCGCGGCAGGCGTGTTGCTGAGCGTGAAGTTCGGGTTGTATACGTTGACGCGTTCGCTGTGCATCGGGGCGGACACGCTGGTGACGCTGGTGGTGACGGCGGCGTTGGCGGCGCTCTTGTTGAACTTGCGGGAACCGGGTGTGGGTGGAGTGCGTCGGCCGGCGGTGTTGGCGTCGAGCCTTGCAGCGTGGGGCGTGTTGCTGGGCGGGTTACTGGCGGTGGTGCGGGTGGTGGAACGGTTTGCGTTTGATCCGCCGGACGCGGCGAACGTGGCCGAGGCGGCGAAAGAAGCGGAGGCCTCAGGCGCGACTGCAGTGGTTGTGACGTGGGTGCGGTACGGAGCCTGGGGATTTTGGCTGGAGATATTTGTGGCGCTCGCCGGGGTGGCGTTGGTGGTGTACCTGGTGCGATCGCGGGGCTTGCTGCCCGGCCGAGGCCTGGGCAACGCGGTCACGCTGGCGGCGGTGGCGGCGGCAGCAAGTGCGGGGGCAGCCCTTGGCCTGGGGGTGCTGCTCGCGATGCCCGGGCGGTGGGTCGATCCGTTGTTCGGCCTCATCGTGGCCGGGTCCGGGCTGGCGGTGTTGTGGGTGCAGGTGTGGCGTGACTTCAACCGCTTTGTGCATGTCTCCGAAACACGTTGACCGAGCCCATCAAAGCAAAAAAAGCGGGCGTCATCGGTATGGGAACCGACAACGCCCGCGCGATGGTGATTCATTGCGTCACCCGGATGAACGGGCAACCGGCCTTACGGCGCGGGCTGGGTGGCAGGCTGCGTGGCGGCCTGAACTTCAAACCCCCGCTCTTGAAGCTGCGTGGTCACGGTGTCCTGTAACGCGTCGCCGAGTGTTGCCGGGCCTTGCGGCATGGCCGCAGCGTGCTGGGCAAGATGTGTTTCCCGCTTGGCTTGCAAGGCCTGAAGCTGGGTCTGCAAGGCACGTCGTTGCTGCATATTTTTGGCAACGACATCGGCGCGTTGCTGGGCATCCAAGGCCTGCATCGGCGCGGGCAATTGGTCCGCAGGCACCTGGGCCAATTTCTCCGCATCCACGACGCCTTGCGCGTCGACAAATGTGTCCACCAGGTCGCGGCCACGGTTGGAGTACACCTTCGAGGCTTTGGTCACGCTGCGGCTTACCGCCACGGATTCGGAGACCGACGCGGCATTGGCGTCTTGCTGAGCCTGATTTCGCCTGAGCTCTTCACGCTCCCGGCCGTACCAGAGATAGGTCTGATTGAGCTCGGTGTTGATCCGCAAAATCTCAACATCGTGGGGCGTGGACACGGTGGGCTTGACGTGATCCTGATCGATATTGAAATGGCGTCCTTCGCCCAGGCGTGCGCCTTCCGCCCAGTGGCCGGACTGGCCCTGGGCCGCTGGGCCGCAATGGATGGTGTTGACCACGATGCCGCTTTGTATCGCACGCGGCACTGCCGAGCGGAAGTCCACGTCGCCTTGGGTGAACGGCTCATTGCCCGCGATGAAAATCGTCTTGTACGCACCGGGCTGTGTGGACCAGTCCAATCGGCTGACCGCTTCGCTGATGACCTGGCCGCAGTACTCGTCCCCGCCGTTGGTGGTGAGTCCGAAGAGTGCTGCCGAGACGCGATCCAGATCGTCGGTGAGTGGCACGACCTGACGCAGGTAACCCTCGGCGGCGGGCAGGCGGGTGTTGCCATATTCAAACAACGCCACCCGCACCCGGGCGCCTGTGCGTTATCAGGCGTGCCGGATCGCGCTGCACCGGCCGTGTTCACGACCGACCAGAGTTGACTCTTTGCCTGCTGGATCAAGCCATCCATGGAATTGGAGGTATCAAGCAAAAGGGCAATATCGACCGTGCGACGCGCGTCGTGTTGCGGGACGGGGGCGATGTCCGCCTGAGGATGGGGTGTGCCACAACGCAGGACGATGTGGTCTGCGGGCTGCGTTGCGGGCCCGGCGAGCGTGAGGCTGGGAATAGCAAACGATCCGGTGAGGAGGGTGACAGCGGCGAGCAGGGAGCGGGTGGTAACGTTCATCATGCGGTTCCGTTGAGGGAGGAGAAGACTTGCCTTTGGACGTGGGGCGGGCGGGTGAGTTCCCGCAGGTTGCCGACTTTTCATGATCTGGCCTGAATCAAGGCTGGTCAGACTGAGCGTTAGACTCGCGGGCATGACCTCTAAACCCTGGGAACACAGCAAAGCTTCGGGCTCAGAATCGGACCCCCTCGCGACACGGTTTGTCAGCTCGCTGGACTTTGACTGGCGGCTGTATCGTCACGACATCGCTGGTTCGGTCGCGCACGCCATAATGCTGGAACACGTGGGCTTGTTGACCGCCGCTGAGCTGAAAATCATCACGGACGGTTTGCATGAGATTGAAGGCGAGATCGATGACGCTGGCCGAGGGTGGCCGGGCTTTAAGGTCGAGCTGGAAGATGTGCACATGTGCGTCGAAGCGGCGCTGATCGAAAAGACTGGCGAGCCGGGTAAAAAATTACACACCGGCCGCAGCCGAAACGATCAGGTTGCCACTGACATCAAACTGTGGGCCCGTGAGGCGGTCGGGCAGGTGATTGCCAAACTCGAAACACTCCAGGACGCGTTTGCGACCCTCGCCCAGCGGGACGGCACCTATGTCATGCCGTCGTACACGCATCTGCAACGTGCGCAGCCCATCGTGGTCGGCGGCGAACTGGCGGCATGGCGGGAAGCCTTTGCACGCTGCGCCTACCGAATGGACCTGGTGCCTTCGCTCAACGACGACAACCCGCTGGGCAGCGGCGCGATCGCAGGCTCTTCCCTGCCGCTGGACCGCGATCACACCAGCCGCGCCATGGGCTTCCCACGCATCACCGAAAACAGCATCGACGGCACGGCCTCGCGGGACCAGACCCTCGACTTCGTCTATGCCATGTCCATGACGTCCATGTGGCTGTCACGCTGGGCAGAGCAGTGGATCATCTACGCCTCGACCGAGTTCAGCTTCATCACACTGGGCGACGCGTACACCACCGGGTCGTCCATGATGCCGCAGAAACGCAACCCTGACATGCTCGAACTCATCCGCGGCAAAACCGGCGAGGTCTACGGCTCACTCACCGCCCTGCTCACGCTGTGCAAGGGCATCACCATCGGCTACAACCGCGACCTGCAGGAAGACAAGCGACATCTTTTCCGAGCCTATGACTGTGTGTGCGACTGCCTGGACGTGGCGATCGGGATCGTCAAAACCACCCGATTCAACGAAGCAAAAATCAAGCTCGGCCTCGATCGCGGCTACCTCGATGCCACCAGCCTGGCGGAATATCTCGTGACCAAAGGCGTGGCCTTTCGCACCGCGCATCAGGCGGTCGGCGCGTTGGTGCGCAGGTGTGACGACACGGACCGCTATAAGCTCGAACAGCTCAGCGTCGAGGAGATGAACGACGCGGTGGCCGAGGTCTGTGACACCCGTGTCGTCGCCGACGATGTCTTTGACTGGCTGGGTCCGGAGAACGTCGTCAAGCGGTATCAGTCTGCTGGCAACGCGGGGCTTTCAGGCTTTCACGAACAACGCGCCGCGTGGAACTCGACCCCCGGCGAAGCCGGGGGCTAAATTGTTCACCATGCTTGTGCTGACGATTATCCAAGGGCCGGACAAAGGGCGACGCATCGAGATGCCTGACGACGAGCCACAGCTCATTGGGCGGTCGTCGGAGGCATTGCAGCTCGGGGATCAGACCATCTCCAGGCGGCACGCGGAGCTGACGCCCGAGGGACATGGAGCCTGGTGGATCAACGACTTGAAAAGCGCCAACGGCACGTTTGTCAACGGCGTGCGGGTGGCCGAGCCGCGCAAACTTCGCGCAGGCGATCAGATCCGCACGGGTAACACGCTGCTGGTGTATGGCGAGGGGCAGTCCACCAACCCGCTCAGCCGACAGGTGCGAGTGGCCCGCAAGGGTGAGTTGGAGGTGAATCTTGAGTCGTCGGTCGCGGCGAATGATGACTCGATGATCATGTCCTCGCCGGACCCTTCGCAGTCGGCGCCGTTCCAGCTTTCGGTCCTGTATGAATTGCTGACGCTCATTGGCCAGACCACCAGCAAGCCGCAGCTTTACGAGCGGGTGATCGATGTGGTGTTTGGATATTTCTCGGCTGAACGCGCGTTTATTCTGATTTACGACGACCCGCAGGACATTGATTCGCATCTGGAGCCGGTGGCGCTTCGGCGCAAGCTACCGGGAGGTGCGGCAGCGTCTGCTGACAACGCCGGGCCGATCACGTTCAGCAAAACCATTGTCCAGTACGTCACCCGCAAACGCGTCGGAGTGCTCACCTCCAACGCCATGAACGACACCCGATTCACCACCGGCGACTCGGTGCAGGCCTACGGGATCCGCTCGGCACTGTGCGTGCCCATCACCTACAAAGACCGCCTCTACGGCGTGATCCACCTCGACACCACCGTCGCCAACTACACCTACACCGAAGATCAATTGCACCTGCTCACCGCGATGGGGGTGCAGACCGGCCTGGCGCTGGCAAACCTGCGGCTGGTCGACGGCCGCGTTCGGGCGGAGCGTCTGGCCGCAGTGGGCCAGACCGTCGCGTCGCTGTCTCACTCGATCAAAAACATCCTGCAAGGCATGCGGGGCGGGTCGGATGTGGTCGAACTCGGGTTACGCAAAAGCAACCTGCAAGTCGTGTCCAACGGCTGGGAGATCGTGGCCCGCAATCAGGAGCGGATTTACGAGCTCACCATGAACATGCTGCAGTTCAGCAAGCAGCGTCGGCCGGAGTTGGACCTGCAGGATCTGCGGCCGATTCTTGAAGAAGTCGCAGCGCTGATTCAAAAGCAATACGACACCAAGCAGGTCGCCTTGCTGGTGGACTTTGCGGAGGATGCGCCGCCCGCGCCGGTGCAGGCCTCGGGGTTGCATCAGGCGGTGCTGAATCTGGTGAGTAACGCGCTGGATGCCTGCGAACCCGAGCACGGAACGGTGACACTCTCGTTGGCGTACGACGAGCAGCATGCTGAAGTGGTGGTGCGGGTGACGGACAACGGCGCGGGGATGAGCGAAGAGGTGCGTCGGCGGTTGTTTGAGCCTTTCCATTCCACCAAGGGGTACGGCGGCACCGGGCTTGGGCTGGTGGTGACCAAGAAAATTGTCGATGAACACGAGGGCACCATTCAGGTGATTTCCGCACCGGGCGAAGGTGCGACGTTTGAAATCAGGCTTCCCACCTCGGCCCCCGCAGGCGGCAGCCCGGCGGATACACACCACGGCATGGTTGCTCCCACGTCGCACGGGTGAGTTCCAGGCGATTGCATCTTTTAGTGGACGGATGCAATAACCCCGCGTGTGAGGCGTTTGACATGGGCCGCTGACTCACGGAGTTTTTCACGCATGGCTGTTACCCCTTCGCTCACGCCGCTGCCCGCCTCCCAGTTCACCCTCAGTGCCGCGCGGCATCTGCTCGAACGCTCCGGATTTGGCGGGTCCCCGGAGACCATTCGCGAAACCCACGCGAAGGGATTGTCAGCGGCAGTGCGGCAAGCGGTGCGTTTTCAGGAAACCAATGCATCCGAATTGCCTGACGCACCGGTGGATGCGGATGTGATCAAGCCTCTTGATCTCGCGGAAGCCGCGGAGCTTCGTAAGGCCCGCCAGGAGGGTGACCAGGACACCCGCGACGCCTTTCGCCGAAGGCAGCTTCAGGCTCGCGGCGAGGACCGGCGGATGCATAAAGCACTGCAAGCCTGGTGGGTCGAACGCATGCTGCAAAGCCCGCGGGTGAGCGAAGAAAAAATGGTGCTGCTCTGGCACGGCCATTTCGCCACCCGCCATCGTGATATCCGCGACAGCTACCTCATGCACCGCCAGCAGCTCACCTTTCGGGAGCACGCCAATGGGTCGTTCGCACAGCTCGCGCTGGCTATGGTCCGCGATCCCGCGATGATCTCGTTTCTCAATAACGACCGGAACGTCAAGCGACGCCCCAACGAAAACCTGGCCCGCGAGTTCATGGAGCTGTTTACGCTGGGCGAGGGCGCGTATACCGAAGCGGACATCAAACAGGCTGCCCGCGCGTTGACCGGGTACCACCGACGTGATAACGACTTTGTGTTCAGGCGTATTGCTCACGATGCGGGCGAGAAAACGATCCTGGGGCACACCGACGATTTCGACGGCGATGCCTTGGTGGAACTGTTGCTGCGGCACCGCGCGACCAGTCGCTTCATCGCGCTCAAGCTGTACCGGCATTACGTCGCGGATGTGCCTGAATATTTGAGTGAGCTGCCCCGTGATCACCGCGCAGCGGTGGAAGCGTTGGCGGGGCTGCTCATTGAAAACAAGTACGAGCTGACGCCGACGTTGGAAACGCTTTTCGCCAGCCGCATGTTTTTTGACCGCGATGTCGTGGGGCAGAAGATCAAAAGCCCCGCGCATCTGGTGGTGGGTACGGCTCGCAACCTGTCTACGCCCTTGCGGGATGCTGGCAAGATGGCGTCGGCGTTGGCGTCGATGGGGCAGGACCTTTACGAGCCGCCAAGCGTCGCGGGCTGGGAAGGCGGGCGTGGCTGGATCAACACCTCGACGTTGTTTGATCGTCAGAACACGTGTGTCTATCTGCTGACGGGCAAGGACCCGCAGCGGCCGGGCAAAAAATGGAAACGCAGCGACCTCCGCTACGACCCGATGCCGTTGCTCGCCGGATTGCCCGAGGCGGAACGCACCCCGCAGGCGGTGGTGGATCACATGTGTGAGGCGATGCTTGGATCAACGGTGGGCGCGGACCGCCGGGCTTCGCTTGTGTCCTTTATGAAACAGCGTGAGGCGGGCGTGAACGCTTCGACCCTCACTGCCTTACTTGTCCTCATCACAGCGATGCCTGAATACCAACTCTGCTGAACCGTCCCTGCTGATCCTTCGACCTCGCTTTGGCATACCCCCGACCCGACTGGGTCGGCCGCTCCAAGGAATTTTTGCCCCATGTGCAACCATTACCACCCCCTTTGCACCGACACGCCCGCCCTTGGCCAGGACGGGGCTTACACCCGGCGGCGGTTTCTCGGCTCGGGCCTGGCGGTCTTGTCCACCGCAGTCACGATGCCGGCGTTTCTATCGCAGACCGGCTCGGCGCTGGCGGATACCACCATGCGGCTGAGCTCCAGGCCTGGGTCGGTGGACCACCGGATTCTGGTGGTCGTCCAGCTCTCGGGAGGCAACGACGGCCTGAACACCGTCGTGCCGTTCGGCGCGGGCGACTATTACAAAGCCCGCCCCAGACTGGGCGTCGCCGAAGCGGATGCCTTGGCTCTTGCGGGCAGCGACGGCATTGGGTTATCGCCTGCACTGACGTCGGTTGCGGAGATGATCGAAGCGGGTCAGGCGGGGGTGTTGCAGGGCGTGGGCTACCCCAATCCCAATCGGTCGCACTTCAAGTCGATGGACATCTGGCATCAGGGTGTGATCGATCCGACCGGCCGAGACCGCGGCAAAGGGTGGCTTGGCAAGGCGCTCGACAGCGGCGTGTCGGCAGACGATCCTGACGCGGGCCTGGCGTGTGTGTCGATCGGGGACCAGACCCGGCTGGCGACCCAAGGGCGACAGATTAAGCCCGTGAACATCGGCAAGCCGGAGCTATTCCGCTGGGCAGGGCGGGACCTGCATCACGACCTGTCCGACACGTACGACCAGGTCGCCCAAGGCGATGCCTCGGGGTCGCGCAACGCATCGGACCCGGCAGCCTTTCTGCGACGCACGGCGATGGACGCTCAGGTGGCTTCGGCCCGCTTGCGCAAGGCGATGGACCGCCCGAATAAAACCAAGTTCCCCGGCCACGCGCTGCGCGGCAACTCCAAGGCGTCGCCCGGATGATCCAGGCGGAGCTGCCCACACGGGTGTACTACGTCGCCATGGGCGGCTTTGACACCCACGCCGGCCAAGGCTTTAAGCACGCTCAATTGCTCACACAATTCGGCGAATCCGTGCAGGCGTTCCAGAACGAGCTCAACGCCACCGGCCACGGCGACCGCGTGGTGACCGTGGCCTTCAGCGAGTTTGGCCGACGGGTCCGCGAAAACGCCTCGGGCGGAACCGACCACGGCGTCGCAGGCCCCGCGTTTGTCTTCGGCCCCCAGGTCCGGCCCGGACTGCTGGGCACGCATCCGTCGCTCACCACACTCGACAACGGCGACCTCGTCCACACCACCGACTTCCGAGCGCTCTATTCCGAATTGCTGAGCGACTGGATGAAGCTCGACGCAAACGCTGCGGTCGCAGGACGCTTCGCCTCGCCGGGCGTCCTGAAGCGGTCGGCGTAACGAAACCCTGAGCCAAGGACCGACCCGCGACGCAGACAGGCGGGGGCTTGGGGCGGGTGCAATCGACTCCGGCCTGGGCACTGCCTAGGCTGACCGCTTGTGCAATGAGGCAGTTCGTGTGATCGCAGCGGGATTGGCATGTGTGGGTTTCTCGTCACCACGGGGCCGCGTTGGGCGAGGGCGCATGATGCGGCGCTGGCCACACTTGCCACGCGGGGGCCTGATGCATCCGGGCGATGGGACGATGAGCGTTCGCCTCATGTCGTGCTGGGTCACCGCCGACTTTCGGTCATCGATCTGGAGGGCTCGCCCCAGCCGATGGTCAGCGACGACGGCCGACATGTGCTGGCGTACAACGGCGAGCTCTACAACTTTCGAGAATTGCGGGATGAGCTCACATCGCAAGGCGCAAGGTTCACCACGCAGGGCGATACCGAAGTGGTCCTGCAGGCTCTTGCCACGTGGGGTGCGAAGCGTGCGGCGGGCCGGTTTGACGGGATGTTCGCGTTTGCCTGGTATGACCGTCGCGACCGCACGCTGACCCTCGCACGCGATCGCCTGGGGATCAAGCCGCTGTTTTTCACCGATGCCCAAGTGGGTGACGGCGCGGAGGGGGCAGGGCATGCGGGTGGCTTTGCCGCGGCGTCGACACTTTCGCCTTTGCTGGAGTTGCCCGGCCTGGGACGCACGCTCAATCCGGCGGCAGTGCGGGAGTTGTTGGCGACGGGGTCCATTGCGTCGCCTCATTCGATTCTGCAGGGCGTACAGGTGTTGCCGCCTGCGACGGTGCTGACGGTGGAGGTGGAGTCGGGTCGACAGGAGACGCATCGGTACTGGGAAGTGCCCGGGCCGACGTCGCAGCCGATGTCGCGTGAGGCGTTGATTGAGGCGGTGGATGCAGCCCTGAGGAAGTCTGTGAAACGCCAGGCGGTGGCGGAAGTACCGCTGGGCTGCTTTCTTTCCGGCGGGGTGGATTCGTCGCTGATGGCGTATTACCTCGCACAGGTGTCCTCGGGGCCGGTGCGGACGTTTTGCGTGCGGTTTCCCCAGGCTCAGGGGTACGACGAATCACCTCATGCCCAGCAGGTGGCCCAGGCGATCGGGGCTGAGCATCACGCGTTTGACGCCCGCGATCTGACCGGCGATGACTTTGCACACGCCATCGCTGCGTTGGATCAGCCGCTTGCCGACCCGGCCTATCTGCCGCTGCTCGCGCTGTCTCGCGTGACCCGTCAGCACGTGACTGTCGCGCTCTCCGGAGACGGCGGAGACGAACTGTTTGGCGGTTATCCCCGCTTCCTCAGGCAGTTTGCCGATCCGCCTGTGGTGTGGGCGATGCTGCATGACCGCGGTCTGCTACCGGGGGCACTGCGACGCCGGGGGTACTCCGCTGATCTGGCGATGCTTTACGACCGCGTCCGCCTGGGGCCGTTTCCCGGTACGCGCAAGAGCCTCGCTGCGCTGCTCACCCCCGACGCGACGGCAGCGATGCAGCCCCAACACACCATGAATCCCTGGCGGGACGCGGTGGAACGTTTCGGCGGGTCGAGCTGTGCGGATGCCTTCATCCGGGCGGACCTGCACACTTACCTTGCTGACAACTGCCTGGTAAAGACGGACCGTGCGACCATGGCCGCGAGCCTCGAAGCCCGCGTGCCCATGCTGGGCAACGACGTGGTGGATCTCGTGCTCCCGCAACCTGCCTCACGCAAGCTCGGGCCCCGGCTCAAGGATCCCCTGGTCACGCTGGCCCTGCGTCACCTCCCCCAGCACGCGATGGATCGGCCTAAGCACGGCTTTAGCGTTCCGCTGCGGCATGACCTGGCTGGACCGTGGCGGGCGCAGCGCAGTCTTGGGTCGATGCCGCACCGGACCTCGCGCCCTGGCTTAATGCCGCTGCGGTCCGAAGACGCTGGCGTCGCACCTTGGCGGGGCACGGCGACACGCGAACGATGTTTACCCTGGTGACGCTCCTGGGCTGGCTGGCAAGCCATCACGCCGGACAGCAGCCTTGGACGCTGGGGCGGTAGACCCCATTCGTGCGTCGTCAGATCATCATGTGATCGCATCGCCTCACCGTGCGGCCCACCATCGACGCGCTGCGTTACGCTGGAGCGATGCTGCGGTTTGATGTGTTACATCGTGATGAGACCTCCGGGGCCCGCCTGGGACGCGTACACACCGCACACGGACGCTTCGACACCCCAGCGTTCATGCCCGTCGGAACCCAGGCCACCGTCAAAGGTCTGCTGCCCACACAGGTCGCCCAGGCGGGGGCACGCTGTCTGCTGGCCAACACATACCACCTGATGCTCCGGCCCGGTTCAGATTTGGTCAGGCAACAAGGCGGGCTGCACGGGTGGATGCGCTGGCAGGGCTCGATCCTCACCGACTCCGGCGGGTTTCAGGTGTTCAGCCTCGCAGATGAAGCCAACATCTCTGACCATGGCGTGACCTTCAAGAGTCATCTCGACGGCCAGCGGATCGACCTCACCCCCGAGCGGTCCATCCAGGTGCAGAACGATCTCGGAGCGGACATCATCATGGCCTTTGACGACTGCCCGCCCGGCGGGGCAGAGGTGGCCCGTGTTGAACTGGCCATGCAACGCACCACCGCCTGGCTCGAGCGCTGCGTCAAAGCACATCATCGAAAGGATGACCAGTCGCTCTTCGGCATCGTGCAGGGCGGGACCCATCTGGACCTGCGTGCCCAGCATGCCTCTGAACTCACCCGGCTCAACCTCCCGGGATATGCCATCGGCGGGGTCGCGGTGGGCGAAGACCCCGCCTTGATCGCTCAGGTCGTCGCCCACACCGCCCCCCTGCTGCCCGCCGATCGGCCCCGCTATCTCATGGGCGTGGGCTATGAGCGCGATCTGGTTTCCGCGGTGCAGCAAGGGGTGGACATGTTCGATTGCGTGCTGCCCACCCGCAACGGCCGAACCGGAAACGCCTTCACCCCCACAGGCCAGCTCCGCCTCAAAAATCTAGTCCATCGAGACGACCCGGCGGTCATCGACCCGGCGTGCGATTGCCCCGCCTGTGCCGGCGGATTCAGTCGCTCCTACCTCCGCCACCTCGTGACCACCGGCGAAATGCTCGGCCCCACACTACTGTCGCTGCACAACACCCACCACTTTCAACGCCTCATGGTGGACATCCGGGCCGCGATCTCTCACAATGATTGGCTCGGCCTGAGCCGACGCTGGCCGGTGGCCTTCACGCCCCCGGGCGGGGATGTCCCCGCCGAGCTCAACGCCTTTGAAGATTGACCCGCGCCAGACGTCCAGGCCCCGCGGCCCGACTCGCCTGCTTCCCTCACCTTTGCTCTTTTGGAATCCGTCCCCGTGAACGCCCCGCTCCTGGTCATTACCCCGTCTGCCGCCCCACTCGTCCTCGCTCAGGCTGCCGATGCGCCGCCCGTCGATCCCACCCAGAACACCGCGGCTCCCGCAGGCCAAACGCCCGCAGGCCAGACCGCTCAGCCCGGCCAGACCGGCCAGCCCTCCACCACGCCCCCCGGCTCGGGGGGACTGTTCGGCAATCCGACGTTCATGATCGTCATTCTGATCTTTGTGCTGCTGTGGGTGTTCCTGCTCGGCGGCAACCGCAAAGAAAAGAAGCGGCGCAAAGCCCTGCTCGAAACCCTGTCCAAAGGCCAACGCGTTCAAACTGTCGGCGGCATCAAAGGCTCGGTCGTCGAAGTGCGTGACGACGAAGTGGTCGTCAAGGTCGATGAAAACGCCAACACCCGCCTGCGTTTCAGCAAAGCCGCCATTCAGACCGTCTTTGAAGATGGCGTGAAAGCCGACTGATTCACGAACCGGCCTACCCGGCCCAAACGTCCCTACCTCCCGGGGCAACCCCTGCTCCGTCGTCCACGTTTCCTGTTTTCTCTGCGACCTTATTCATGCCCAAACTCCTGTTCAAGCTAGGCGTGATCGCCGCCATCGCCGTGCTCTTCGGGCTGCTCGTCACCAACTTGCCGCTCCGCAAAGGCATCGACCTGGCGGGCGGCACCGCGCTCGTTTATGACGTGACGATTCCTGAAGGCCGCGACTCCGACGAAGTCATCGAAGACACCATCGCGGTACTCAGCCAACGCGTCGACCCCGGAGGCGTACGGAACCTCACCTGGCGTCAGGTCGCGGGCAACCGCCTCGAAGTGGTCATGGCGCAGGCGTCCAATCAGGTCGGCGAGCGACGCGACGCGTTTGAAGCGGCGCTCGAAGCGCTCGAAGCGGGCAACCTCTCGCCCGGCCGCGTCGA
Source organism: uncultured Phycisphaeraceae bacterium (assembly GCA_963799465.1). Lineage (GTDB taxonomy): Bacteria > Planctomycetota > Phycisphaerae > Phycisphaerales > Phycisphaeraceae > JBCCOW01. Next base: position 937,590 of record CAWCXG010000001.1, read on the forward strand.
TCAGGTACTCAAAGCCCCCGCCTCCGAGCAGGACCGCCTGATGCAGGAACTGGCAGGCAACGACCCAGGCCAGCTCGAACTGCTCCAACGCCTCGCCCAGATCGACGCTCAGCTTAAACAGGCTCAGCGACGCTTCGAGTCGGCCCAGGCCCGGTACAACGAAATAGACCCTGCGGACGTCCTGGCCGACCGTAAAGCCACGCTCGCGATGGAGTCAGCCTACGACCGCATCTTCGAATTGCGGCAGGACAAGCGGCAGGCAGAAAGCGAACTGCTTGCCCGCAACGTGGAGTCCGACGAAATCAACCGCGCCCTGCTCGCCAGCCCCGAGCCGCTCAGCGGCCAGCAAGGTCAGCCCACCCCGCGGGAAGCCGCCTTTGCGTCGCTCAAACAAAACCACCCCGCGCGCGTTCAGGACATCCAGAATGTCGTCGACGCCTTCGCCGCCTATGCCCAAGTGAAAGGCCCGCTCGACGACCCCAACGACCTCAAGGCGCTGCTGCGAGGGTCAGGCGTCCTGGAAATGCGCATCGCACCCGTCGCAACGCCCCAAGGCGTGGATGCCTACCGGAGCTACCTCACGCAGCTTGATGAGAAAGGCCCCCGCTTTGGCCGCGACCAGGAACTCCGCTGGTTCGCGATCGACAATCTCGACAACTTCGTCAACGACCCGCAGACCCGCGATGCCCTTCGCAACTTCGCTCAGCAGATGCTCACCGCCGAAGGCACCGAAACCTACGGCACGCTGGCTGACAATGTCACCTCCATCTTCGCTTCCATGCGATCCTCGGGCGACCGGCCTGGCGAACCGGGTTTCATCGGCCGGGCCTACAACGGACAGTTCTACGTCCTGCTGGGCAACACTTCCGCCGACGCCATGACCGGCGCCGGTGGCTGGGCCCTCACCGGCGTCCGCCAGGGGCAGGACAGCAACGGCTTCCCCGCCTTGAACTTCAACCTCAACGAACGCGGAGCCGCCCGCCTCGGCGCGATCACCGGCCCCAACATCGGACGACCCATGGCGGTCCTGCTCGATGGCAAAATCATCACCGCACCCACCCTCCAAGGCCTGCTCTCCAATCAGGGCCAGATCACCGGGCGTTTTTCCAACGCCGAGCTGTCTTACATGATCCGCTCGATGCAGGCCGGCTCACTTGAAGGACAACTCTCCCCCGAACCCATCAGCGAAAAAACCACCGGCCCCCAACTCGGCCAGGACAACCTCGAAGCCGGTGTCAAAGCCGCCGCCTACGCGCTCATCGTCGTCGCGGTCTTCATGCTCGCCTACTACCTGGTCCTCGGGGCGGTCGCCGACGCGACCCTGATATTCAACATGCTCCTGATCATGGGCGTCATGGTCACCGTCCAGGCCACCTTCACCCTGCCGGGGATCGCAGGGCTGGTGCTCACCATCGGCATGGCGGTGGACGCCAACGTGCTGATCTTCGAACGCATCCGAGAGGAAGTCGACGCTGGCTCTCCGGTACCCCTCGCCGTCCGGCTCGGGTTTGGCAAAGCCTTGTCCACCATCCTCGATGCCAACATCACCACGCTCATCACCTGTCTGGTGCTCGGCTACACCGCCACTGCCGAGGTCAAGGGTTTCGCGGTCGTCCTGGGCGTGGGCATCCTGGCAACCCTGTTTACGGTGCTGTTTGCCAGTCGGGTCTTCATCGATCTGTACCTGCTTCTCTTCAAGCCCAAGCGGCTGGTGATGATGCCGATGCTCGTGCCTGCGTTGCACAAATTCCTGAATCCCACCGTGAACTGGGTCAAGCTCCGCCACGTCTTCGCCCCCATCAGTGCCATCCTTTTGCTGGCCGGGCTGACGGTGTGCATCCTGCGTGGCGCAGACATGCTGGACATTGAGTTCCGGTCCGGCACCAGTGTGGTCTTTGAGTTCAGCGAAGGTCAGGCCATGCCCCTGGGCGATGTCCGCGACCGCCTCGCGACCGCCGCCAGTACCGCGATCAAATTGCAGAACGGACAGGAGGCTTCGCTCAACGACGCCGAGCGAGCCATGGCCGACGCCGTCCGACCTGTCGTCACCGAAGCCGTCCGCCGCTATGACGAACAGACCGCCGCCGCGAAGCAGGCCTATGACGCCGGCCTGAGCGATGAAAAAGTGGGCTCGTCCCCTCCCGACTTCGCGCTGCTCGAAGAAGCTGCCCGCAACTCCGTGGTCACCGTCGGCGACGCGGTCGACGGCAAGCACCTGGAGTTCTCTGTCAGCACCCTCATGACCGATGCCGACGCGGTGTCCGGCCTGATCAAAGCCGCCTTCGCCGATCAGTTGCAAACCACACGCTCTGTGGATTTCTCCGAAGCTGGCGCGGAGTCTGTCGCTGCGGCAGGCGACGCCATTCAGACCATCACCGACCAAACCCTCGACGCCTCGGTCCGCGGTGTCTCGACTTCAACCGACACCAAGGCTTTCCTCGGCGGCGTCGGCCTGGTGCTGCGAAACCTCTCGCCGCCCGCCACTGTCGAACTGATCGAAACCAAAATCGACCGTCAGATCAAGCAGCCTCCCCACGAAGATCTCCCGCCCCGCCGACGGCAGGTGGTCGGGGTGCAACCCGCAGGTGAAAACAACGCCCAGGGCCAGCCGCTTTACGACACCGTATTGGTCCTTGCCTACGAGGACGGCACCGACTATCTCGAGAACCCCGGAGCCCTCGATGCTGCCGACGGCCTCGCCGCCACCGAGTGGGCCATGGTCCGCGATGCCATGGCCAATGAATCAAGCCTCAAGAGCGTCACCAAGTTTGACGCCCAGGTCTCCGGCACCATGCAGCAACGCGCCCTGATGGCGATGGGACTGTCCCTGCTCGCGGTGGTGGGCTACATCTGGCTCCGCTTCGGCTCGATCCGCTACGGGCTCGCCGCCATCGCCGCGCTCGTCCACGACGTCTCAATCGCCCTGGGCCTCGTGGCCATCTCCGGCTGGCTCGCCACCCTCCCCGGGGCCGACGCGATCTTGCTCTCCACTTTCAAGATCGACCTCGCTCTTGTCGCCGCATTGCTCACCATCGTGGGCTACTCCCTCAACGACACCATCGTGGTCTTTGACCGCATCCGCGAGAACCGAGGCCGACTTGCCCACGCCACTCCCGAGATTGTGAACCGGTCCATCAACCAAACCATCAGCCGAACCCTGCTGACCTCCGGCACGACGCTCATCGCCGTGCTGACCCTCTATCTCTTCGGCGGGCCCGGCGTCCACGGATTTGCCTTCGCCATGCTCATCGGCGTGCTCGTCGGGACTTACTCCTCGGTGGCCATCGCCGCACCCATCCTGCTCATCGGCTCCCCCAAACCCGCCGAGGCCCCCGCGCCCCTCACCCCCGCCACCACCTGAACCCACCGTCCACGCCCGCCTTCACGCACAACTGCCGACGGCCCAACACGCCACAAAGCCATGTCCAGCCAAGCTTCTCGAAACCGCCACCACCTTCACCCCACGCTTCAACCGCGAAGGCCTGATCCCCGCGTTCTGCACCGACGCCCACACCGGCCAGCCCCTCATGATGGCCTGGATGAACGCTCAGGCCCTCGACAACACCCTTGCCACCCGCAAGGCACATTTCTACTCCCGCTCCCGCGCCAAGCAGTGGATGAAAGGCGAGTCCTCAGGCCACGTTCTCCACGTCCACGACCTGCACACCGACTGCGACCAGGATGTCCTCTGGATCACCTGCACCCTCGCCGACGGAAACGATGGAAAGCCCGCCGGCGCCTGCCACACCGGCTACCGCACCTGCTTCTATCGCAAGGTCGATCCCGACACCCGCGATCTCATCATCACCCAGCCCGCCAAAGCCTTCGACCCCGATCAGGTCTACCACTAGGCGTGGTCTGAAAACGCAAGCGCTTCTGCGGTGCTCGACGATTGTCAGGCTCCAATACGTGACAATGACGCCAAAAAGCTCAGCGACCAGGACTCTGGTATCACTTTAAGTTCATGCCTGCCCCCATCGGCAACAGCTTCGACCCGCTCGTACGCTTCGCCCTGACCCACCTGCGGATCAGCGGCGTGGGCGGTGGCCGGCAGCAGCACGAGCATGGCTACCAGCTTGAGTCTCGCACGGTCCCTGATACCAACATCATTTATGTCACCCGCGGCCGGGTCGTCTGGGTGATCGATGCCCTTGCGTACCCCCTCGGACCCGGCGAGCTTGTGTTGGTTCCGCCCCACACACCCCACTTCGCGTTCAGTCAGACCAAGCGCGTTACGCTGGGATCAATCCACCTCGAAGCCACCCTGCCCGGTGGCCAGGACGTGCTCACCTTGCTGCGGCCGCCGCGTCATCAGACGTTCACCGACCGTCCCTTAGCGCAGTATCTCCAAGGGGCGCTTGGCGAGTTCGACCGCCCCAACCGGGCCATGCAACAGGCCATGCTCCAACCGTGGGCCCGGCTGATCATGCTCGAATTACTCAGCGACAACGCGGCACGCGGATTACTCGACCTCGCGCCGGTAGATCCGATGATTCTCGAAGTGCTTGAGAAGCTCGACGCCAGCATCGCCGCCCCGGTGCGGCTCGCCGACTTGGCCGCGTGGGCTGGTTTCTCGGCCCAGCATCTCAACCGCCTGTTCAAGAGCGCGCTGGGGATTACGCCATTGGCCTATCTCACGCGCGCCAGAATGCAACGGGCAGCCGAACTTCTGGTCGACGGTCGGCTTACCGTGGCGGCGGTTGGAAAGGCCGTCGGCTACCCCGACCCCTATTACTTCAGTCGCGTATTCAAACAACACCTCGATCTCAGCCCCGCCGCCTACCAGCGGCGAATGGGTTCAGATTCTCTATCTGCGTCTTCGGATTCGGTATTGGCCTAAGTAATTCAGCTCGTAAGGTGTTCAATCGTGTTCAGAAAATTCACACCTTTCTTCGTGATTGACCATGCCAAACAATAGTTCCGACTTTCAACTCTCCGACGAACAGTGGCTCACCTACACCCGTGACGGGTATCTCATGCTCGGCAAGTTGCTCGACGACACCCAGCTTCAAGACCTGCAAGACCGAATCAACGCCATCATGCTCGGCAACGCCGACGTGAACTACGACCAGATGCTGATGCAACTTGACTCCGATACAGGCGAATATGGTGACGCCAAGGAGATGAGTAAGGGTCATAAAGGCTCCCGCCTCGACTACCGAAAGATCGAGCAGCTTGAGCAAGACCCGATCTTCCTCCAGTACATTCAACGCCCCCTTTTTAATGAGATCTGCACGCGGACCTACGGCTGCCATGTCCCCGTCGGCGTGTTTCGCTCCATGTTCATGAATAAGCCAGCGGGCAAAGGCACGAAGCTGCCATGGCACCAGGATCGCTGGACCGACCTCGACCGCGACCCGTTGATCACCGTCTGGACTGCCCTTGACCCCGCGACCACCGAGAACGGCTGCGTGCGCGTCATCCCCGGCACGCACAAGTTCGGCGTGGTCAACGCCTCCCACGGCTCAGGCTTCCTCAGTAAAACACGCGCCGCCGAGATGTGCCCCGAAGACCAGGCCATCGATCTCGAACTTCAGCCCGGCGAAGTCGTACTCCTCCACAACTGGCTGATGCATAGCTCCGACAAGAACCATACGCAACAGTCCCGCCGCGCCTTGTCAGTGTGCTACATGGACGCCCGTACGCTCAGCAAAAGCGGGCAAAGTGTCCCCATCATCTTCGGCGAAGGGGCACTGGGACGCGACACCTGTAAGTCTGGCTAAGACCCAGCATGATCGCATCCAGTCGGAACGCGATACGATCTGCGGTTCGTGACATCTCCGACACCCCCCACGCACCGCCCCCGTCGGCTCCGCCGGACCCCCGCCATCCGCCGACTGGTCCGCGAGACCCGCCTCAGCACTGATCAACTCGTCCTCCCGCTTTTCGTCCACGACCACCCCGACGATCAGCCCATCGACGCCATGCCCGGCCAACACCGCTGGTCCCCCGACGGCCTGCTCCGCTGCGCCACCCGAGCCGCAAGCGCAGGCCTCCCCGCCATTGCCCTGTTCCCCAAAATCCAGGACCACCTCAAAACCCGCACCGCCCAGGCCGCCCACGACCCCGCCGGACTGATCCCCCGCATCGTCGCCCGCCTCAAGCAGGAACTCCCCGACCTGCTCGTCATCACCGACGTCGCCCTCGACCCCTACAACGCCGACGGCCACGACGGCCTGGTCACCGACGCCGGCGAGATCGACAACGATTCCACCCTCGACGTCCTCTGCCAACAGGCTGTCACCCAGGCCAATGCCGGCGCCGACATCATCGCACCCTCCGACATGATGGACGGCCGAGTCGCTGCCATCCGTCACGCCCTCGACGCCGCCGGTCACCCCCACACCCCCATCCTCGCCTACACCGCCAAATACGCCTCCGCGTTCTACGGCCCCTTTCGCTCCGCACTCGACTCAAAACCAAGACCCTCCATCCCCGGACAACGCATCATCCCCTCCAACAAGTCCACCTACCAGATGGACCCCGCCAACGCCCGTGAAGCCCTGCGCGAGGCCGCCCTCGACATCGCCGAATCCGCAGACATCCTCATGGTCAAGCCTGCCCTGGCCTACCTCGACATCCTCCACCAGCTCCGCCTGACCACCGACCTGCCCCTCGCCGCTTACCACGTCTCGGGCGAATACGCCATGCTCGAAGCCGCCGCCGCCAAAGGCTGGCTCGACCGTCGCGCCGCCGTCCTTGAATGCCTCACCAGCATCGCACGTGCCGGTGCCGATCTCATCTTTTCCTACCACGCCCTCGAAGCCGCCGCATGGTTAACCGAGTAAGCCCACCTCCTCAGGCCGACCCCGAGAACGCGCCCCCACGCGGTCGGCCCACTCGGCTCGACCACAGACTCCTTGCCCCCCTCGTCCACGCCGGCGTCTACCTCTACCGCATCACCCTCAGCCCCTTCATCGGCAACCAATGCCGACACCTGCCCACCTGCAGCCAATACATGCTCGACGCCGTCGCCAAGTACGGCCCCTACCGCGGCACCTGGCGCGGCATCAAACGCATCGCCCGATGCCACCCCTGGGGAACCTCCGGTTTCGACCCCGCCTGACGCCCCGCCCATACAGCCCATTCACCACATCCAGCCCACTCCCTCCACGTGCCATCCGCACATCAGGGCGTCAGCACCACCTTCACGCACCCGTCCTCTTTCTTCGCAAACGTGCGATACCCCTCCGCCGCATCGCTCAGGTTCATCGGGTGCGTGATGACAAACGATGGATCAATCGCGCCGGTTTCAATCTTCTCCAGCAGCGGACGTAGATACTTCTGCACGTGCGTCTGCCCCGTCTTCCACGTCAGCCCTTTGTTCATAAACGCACCCATCTGCACTGGCACCACATCCAAATACACCCCGGGCATCGACATCGTCCCGCCTTTGCGACAGCAGCGAATCATCTCAAAGATCACACTGCCGTTGTCCGTATCAATCCCAAGCGCCTCCTTCACCGTGTCCTTAAACCCGCCCAGACCGCTTGATCCATGAGCCTCTGCGCCCACCGCATCGATGCAACGGTCCGGGCCTCGGCCGCCGGTCATCTCCTGCAACGTCTCGTACACATCCTTCTCTGAAAAGTCGATCGTCTCAGCCTTGCCGTGCGTCGCGGCCATGGCCAGCCGCGTCGGCTCCCGGTCAATCGCAATCACCCGTCCCGCCCCCAGCATCCACGCGCTTTGGATCGCGAACTGACCCACCGGGCCGCACCCCCACACCGCCACCGTGTCGCCTTCTTCAATCTCCGCGTTCTCCGCTGCCATATACCCGGTCGGAAAAATATCCGACAAAAACAAAACCTTCTCGTCCGGCAAATCGCTCTCGATCTTGATCGGACCCACATCCGCATAAGGCACCCGCAACGCCTCTGCCTGACCGCCTGCATACCCGCCGGTCATATGCGAGTACCCGAAAATCCCCGCCGCCGCGTGGCCCATCATCTTTCGACCCTTCTCCGCTTCCCGATTGCTCTCATCGCACAGCGAAAACATCTGCTTGTTGCAAAACCAGCAATCACCACACGAAATCGTAAACGGAACCACCACCCGATCCCCCTTCTTCAACCGCGTCACCTCCGACCCCACCGCCTCCACAATCCCCATCGGCTCGTGCCCGATGATGTCGCCCTCCTCCATCATCGGCACCCCACCGGCGTACATATGCAAGTCCGACCCGCAGATCGCCGTCGACGTGATCCGAATCACCGCATCCTTGGGATCTTCAATCTTCGCATCCTCCACGTTATCCACGCGGAAATCTTCTTTGCCGTGATAGACCACTGCTCGCATCGTTGGGCTCATTTCAAAAAGAGTTTCAAATAGTCCACTCACATTAAACAGTCATGACGCATCCCATCCTGCAATTCAGCCCCCCTGACCAAAACCCCAACCCAAGCACTACCCGCAATGACCCAGTCGTCAGCCAGAAACAAAAACCATGCAATGAAGACATTGCAAACACCCCCCCCACCCCCTTCTCACCCACCGGGTAAATTAGCCCCATGACCACTCCCAACTGGCAAACCGACCGCATCTGCGTCACCGGCGGGGCCGGCTTCCTCGGACACTTCGTCTGCGAAAAGCTCCGACAGCGCGGCGTCGCCGAAGACCGCCTCTTCATCCCCCGCCGAGCCGACTACGACCTCACCGACCAGAACGCCGTCGCCAAAATGTACGACGACGCCCGCCCCGACGTCGTCATCCACCTCGCCGCCGAGGTGGGCGGCATCGGCGCCAACCAACAACACCCCGGCCGATTCTTCTTCGCCAACGCCGCCATGGGACTCCACCTCATCGAACAGGCCCGCAAGTTCCGGGGGGGCCGAGGCCTCAAAAAGTTTGTCCAGACCGGCACCGTCTGCGCCTACCCCAAGTTCGCCCAGGTCCCCTTCCACGAAGACGCCCTCTGGGACGGCTACCCCGAAGAGACCAACGCCCCCTACGGCGTCGCCAAAAAGTCCCTCTTCGTCATGCTCGACGCCTACAAGCGCGAATACAACCTCGACGCCGCCGTCGTCGTCCCCGTCAACCTCTTCGGCCCCCACGACAACTTCGACCTCCACACCTCCCACGTCATCCCCGCCCTGATCCGCAAATGCGTCGAAGCCCGCGACTCGGGCGCTGACCACATCTCTTGCTGGGGCACCGGCTCCGCCTCCCGCGAGTTCCTCTACGTCGAAGACGCCGCCGAGGGCATCCTCACCGCCACCGAAAAAATCGACACGCCCACCCCCATCAACCTCGGCACCGGTGCCGAAACCAGCATCAAAAACCTCGTCGAACGCATCGTCAAGCTCACCGGCTTCCAGGGCGACATCCGCTGGGACGCGAGTAAGCCCGACGGCCAACCCCGCCGCTGCCTCGACACCACCAAAGCCAAAGAGCTAATGAACTGGACCGCCGCCACCAACCTCGAAACCGGCCTCAAACAAACGATTCAATGGTTCGAAGCCCACCGCGACGACGTGCGCGAAGTCGTCTACGGCTAACCCGCCGTCCATTTCACCACGCCGCTCGCAGCGTGCTTCGACCACCGGTTGCGGTACAATAGACTCATGGTCGCATCCACCCAACCAGCACCGGCCGCCTCTCCACCCACCGACGAACCTCGCCCTTATCGCTGGACGCTCGAGGAGTACCGCCGCTGCATCGACCTCGGCGTTTTCGATAACAAACGCATCGAGCTCATCAACGGGAGACTCATCGAAATGGCCCCGCAAAAAAACGATCACATCATCGCTATTCGATTGTGCGTCGACGCCATGCGTGCCACCTTCGGCGAAGGCTACGTCGTCCAGAGCCAGTCGCCGATCACCGGCGTCAACAATTCAGAGCCCGAGCCGGACGTCACGGTGATCGAAGGCTCATCGCGTGAAGCCGACCCCAAGCCGAAGCGGCCTTTGGTGACCATTGAAGTGTCGGACGCGACGCTCCGCTTCGACCGCAGGACCAAAGCGAAGCTGTACGCCAAAGCCGGCATCGCCGACTACTGGATCCTCAACCTCACGTCCCGCTGCCTCGAAGTCCACCGCCAACCCGACCCCGCCGACCCCCACGGTGCCCGCTACACCCAGGTCACCACCCTGCAACCCGGCGACACCATCTCCCCCCTCGCCCGCCCCGAGGCATCAATCAAGGTCGAAGACCTGCTGCCCTGACGAATCCCCCAAACCCGACGGCCAACCCCGCCGCTGCCTCGACACCACCAAAGCCAAAGAGCTAATGAACTGGACCGCCGCCACCACCCTCGAAACCGGCCTTAAGCAGACCATCGAGTGGTTCGAAGCGAATCGCGACCAAGTGCGTGAGGTGGTGTACGGTAGCCGATTAGGAATCGACAATGACTGATAATAATGACGAAGACGCCAAAAGGTTGGCGGACCGAATCTCCAGCCTTCGCGAGAAGCTCGCCCCGTATAGTTTCCAAGGCGATTTCCAGCGACAAGCCGAGGCACACATTCGCGTATTACCTCATTTAACATATTCAATAAGAAGCTTCTCGATGCCGCTCGTCGAGCTTGCGAACGCAAGCGAGAAGAAGCTCATTGCGGAATATGTCACGAGGATGGAGGTGGTCGCCGAAATACTTGAAGGGCGAAATCCCAATGACCTATCTGAAGACGAGAAAGCCTCAATAAACGCAAAGCTGAATGAAAAGCCGTCGGGCTACTACACGACGGGATCATTGTCGGAAGTCTACGCAGCACTGAAGGCAGCCAGTCGCATTACGCAAAAATTGCCGATTATCGTCGCGGCCGAAATCGACAAGATAAGAAAATTCGAGAATCAGCTTGCAGAGAGATTCGAATCGGCCAAAAAAGGTCACGAGGAATTGAAGGACAGCTTGTCGAAGAGTCAGGTAATTTTGGATGGCCTTCGCGACACGGCTGCAGAATTCGGAGTTCAAGAGCACGCTAGTCTATACTCCTCAATGGCAAAAGCTTACGAGCGGTCAGCAACGAAATGGTTATTCGCATCCATCGCGCTATCCTTATCGGTCATCGTAGCTTTGTTCTGGCTTGTTACAGCGTCTGCGCCAACGGGTAACATTTTACATGATGTCGCTACGCTAGTCGCAAAGCTTTTGGGGCTATCAGTAGCCTCGAGTTTTATCGTGTTTTGCGGACGCAACTTCATGACTGCTAAACACAATGCAGCCTCGAGCAAACAACGCGAGTCAGCGCTTTTAAGCTTCCGGTCTTTCGTCGATTCAGTAGATGATAGACAGATTCGAGACGCAGTCATCTTGGCTGCGGCGCAGGCAAGCTTTGGCCCGCAAGCAACTGGCTATATAAAAGACTCTTCGGACGCTCCGCATGGCCTTCAGATTGTTGAGGTTTTGCGAGCTGCGAAAGATCTAAAGTGATTGTCTATTAAGGCGGAGAAGAGAAGAAAAAGGGTCGGGAGTCATTGTTCGGGTGCGAGACGCAGGAGACGACGGCATGGCGGGGTATCGAAACGGGGTCAGGGTATCGAAACGGGGTCAGACCCCGATTCGGCCCGGGGCGCGGGGTATCGAGGTCGTTAAAGGAGGTCGTTAAAGGTGTCTGACACCTTTTAGGTCCCTGACACCTTTTAGGTCCCCCAAGTAGCTTGGTGGAGGATCGAATCTGTGGCAGACATTGATATAGAGTCACCGAGCATGTCTGAAAAACTACGTCAATCCGCTGTTCCGATCGGCATCTTCATCGGTCTTGCAGTCTGGTTGTGGCTGGGGACGGCGGATGTGGACTATCGGGAGGGAGATTGGTTCGGCGGACGAACGACGGCATTCTGGTTCATCATCAGCTCGCTGTTCTGGGTGCCGATCTTTGCGGCACTGTCCATCGCCTTGACGTGGATGATCCGGCGGCTGGGGCGGTGGCGACGGTGGGCGAAGGGGGTGGCCGCAGCGATGGTGGGCTTGCTTCTCGCAGCAATCATTGGGCATGCGTTTGTAGAGTCGAGTCCGGAACGAAGGCTTGGATTCGCGCTAGGGACAGCGGTTCCTGCAGAAGTCAGGATTGTGCGTCTGGAGGTGTGGGGCACGATGAACGAGGGCCATCTCTCCCGTGGAGCGTGCGTCGTGAATCAGGAGTATCTTGCGCGACTCATCGCTCGGCACGGGCTGTCTCACGACGCCGTCCCAGACGATGCTCAGCTGTACAGGGTGTTTGAAGAGAAACACAAGCCGACAACCTTCGACTTCTACAGCAATGGCGAACTACTGCTAATTGTCGAGCCCGACTTGTATATGCATTTCTTTCGCTACAGCCAGCGTGATCAACGTTAGATTTCGGACCACTGAAGGGCAAAGCGAAACGGGGGCAGGGAAACATAACCGTCGGGAGCTATTGTTCGAACCTGAGACGCAGGAGACGACGGCATGGCGGAATCGCGTGACGAACGGGCGGCGGCGTTGCCTGCGTTGATCGGGGAGCCGACGGGGGGCTATACGCCGTGGGTGGCGGTGTTCGATCTGTGGGATACTGCTGACATGCGTGCCCGCCTCACGATCATCTTTCATGGGATTCTCGCGGCGTTACTTGCGGTGCTGGTCGCCCGTCTGATTGGGCGGCTTTCCGGGTCCGGGGCTAGCGTGGGAGTTCTACTCGACTTGCCCTCGGCGATCTTGCTAATCCTATTCGGGACGCCGGCGGCGCTGGTGCTGTGGCTGGTGGCGGGACGCAGGCGGTGGGCGATCGGGCCCGGCTTCGCCGCCGTCGGGTTCGGGCTGACCTGCTACAGCCTGCAATCAGCGAGTGACTGGGTGTCAGACGACCCCGCAATGGCTAATGCGCACATGGCCGTGGCCCTGCTCTCGCTGTTCTACGGCTTCGCATTATGGGCGTCGGTCAATCTCGTCACCACCATGGTCGATTTGATCCGCCCGAATGCTCGTGTAAATCGACAGCGCTAGGCACGGGTATCGAGAGTGCTTAATCCTCGCTCCGGTCCTCGGTGCGGAGGCTTGACGGTGGGGAACGAGGAATTGCGGGGCGGGGACGGGTGTTTCGTGGGCGGGAACCCGATCGCTGGAACCGGGAACCGAACTTCCGTTCCCGGGAACGCAAACGCCGGACCCGGTCCCGGCCGTTGTGTTCCCATGCCCGAACGTTGCGTTCCGCGTCCCGGAAGCTGCGTCCCGAAGCGCGGAACTTGCGTGCCGAGGTTTTCAATTTCCGGGGGCGGGTGCCGGGTTTTCGGACGCTTGCACGGGCTTAAAGTTTGTGGTCAAACAAACTGCTTGGGTGGGCCGATAGGGGGATTATTGACGTGAATCCGTCGCACGGGGCGGCGGGTCGTGGGAACGGTTTCTGCTTTCGGGAGCGGTGTCGTGGCGGATTTTTTGCCCAGACGTGATGCGGAGTTGCTGGGGTGGACACAGAGATTTGCCCGGGTCATCGCGGCCGATCCCGCGGCCTACGGCCTCTCGGCCGAGCAAGCCGGGGCGTATCAGACCCTGCAAAGCACCTTTGCCCAGGCATATGCCAAGGCGATGTCGGGGCAGACGCGGGGGTTGCTGACCGTGCAGCTCAAGGACGAGGCGAGGGCGAAGCTGTCGGCCCAGACGCGGGCATTGGCTCGAGTTGTGCGGGCGTGGCCGGGGATCACGGCCGTGAAAAAGGTCGAGCTGGGCCTGATGCCTCGGCCCCACGAGCGGGACGGCTCAGGCGACTTGGCCGCGCCGAAGGTGCGGGTGCAGTCGCCCGGCCGACAGGTGACGGTGCAGGTGCTGGACATGACGGCGGGGCATCCCGGGCGTCGTCGACCGACGGGCTCGGTGGGCGCGGCCGTGTACTACGCCCTGGGTGAGCGCCCGGCGTCCAGCCTCGACCGCTGGAGTCTGGCCGGCAACACCACCAAGCCTGAGCTGACGTTTGTGGTGCCCGCCGACGCCGCCCCGCCCGGCACGCCGGTGCACGTGGTCGCCTGCTGGCTGGACACCCGCCTCCAGCCCGGCCCCATAAGCGCCCCCACCTCCTGCCACGTCGGCTTCGAACCGATGCTGCGGGCAGCCTAGCCGGCGGTCGTCAAGACACCGCCTATCCCACTCCCAAAATATTCGGCTATGGCGTCCGGCAATATCGCCCCTCGCCACCGAGAAAACACGCCCAAAACATCACCCAAGTGCCCCCACGCCCTCATTGACTCCATCCTCTCGACCCGCGATACTATCCCCTCCGGAGATGTTATCTGGAATTGATTCTGTCTAATCATAGTTAGGTGCCTCCTGCGAAAACGGCGGATTATTCTGGGCGTATGTGTTACGGCGATAGTGATGATCGTCTATTGCCTCGGCTATCTCCACCTCCGCAAACAACATCATTTGGTTCGTGACGCAACTTTCTACACATCCTCATCCGGAGCGGTCAGAACAGATTGGATACGTCTTGGCGAATATCGGTGGGGTCCTCAATATCAAGTACTCGCGATGATTTACCTCCCTGCTCGGATAGCTGAAGCGGCATATTGGAGATACTTTGCGTAAGGCACCTAACCACCGGCTGCAGTTGACCGGCGACGCCCGCGAGTAGAATGTTGTTGTCGGTTTGTAGCCTGTTTCCGCGGGCGGCCGGCAACTGAGCCGATTTACGTTAGGGGGACCGGGTGGTCAGATAGTGAAGGAACCGCAGAGGCGCAGAGTTCGCGGAGGCAGAACGATGCCCCTTGGGGTGTCTCTGCGTCCTCCGCGCCTCTGCGGTTCAACCCCTCCCGACTTCCCCAACGTCGGCCCCCTAACCAACGGCTGCAGTTGACCGGCGACGCCCGCGTCCGTGGTAGACTGCAACTCGAAGGTCACCCATCGCGGGCGGCCGGCAACTGAGCCGATTTACGTTAGGCCTTCCAGTGCGAATACTCAAAATCATCGTTGGCGTGCTCGCTGTGCTCTGGGTGCTCGCGCATCTGCTCGACATCGTGATGAACGGCATGCCCAGCGGCGAACTTGCGACCAGTGCGTGGATGGGCAGGCTGTCAGCAATTTCGATCGGAGCTGCTATCGCCATCGTTTGTTTGCGACCGGCAAAAACCAAGGCCAATCCGACCAGCCCTCCGGCCTAACCACCGGCTGCAGTTGACCGGCGACGCCCGCGAACGATAATTCACTGTCGGTTTGTAGCTCGCTCTCCGCGGGCGGCCGGCAACTGAGCCGATTTACGTTAGGGGGACCGGGTGGTCAGATAGTGAAGGAACCGCAGAGGCGCAGAGTTCGCGGAGGCAGAACGATGCCCCTTGGGGTGTCTCTGCGTCCTCCGCGCCTCTGCGGTTCAACCCCTCCCGACTTCCCCAACGTCGGCCCCCTAACCAACGGCTGCAGTTGACCGGCGACGCCCGCGTCCGTGGTAGACTGCAACTCGAAGGTCACCCATCGCGGGCGGCCGGCAACTGAGCCGAATTACGTTAGGTGGCATGAGCACTTGGTCCCCAACAACGTTGGACGAACTCTGCGACAAGGTGCGCTCGGGCGAATACAAGATGGACCCGCCGCTTGAGCGCCTCTGGTCCGCCATCCGCGTCGAGTTCGTCAAGTGGAAGTTGCACCCGTGGGGTGATCTCGGTGGCGGCTTCTGGGTAGTCGGCATGATTGGGAGCCAAGTGCTCTGGTACAACGACATCGAAGAGGGATTTAATTGGTCGCGTTACCAGCAGCCTGGAGTGATCGACGAGTATTGGTGCAATAAAGACGAACTCCAACATTCCTTGTATCAATTGTTCTTCCGCCTCGAAGGAGAAAAGCCATCCCCGAAAGCCGGTCCCCCACAACCTCTCTGAGGCCACCTAACCACCGGCTGCAGTTGACCGGCGACGCCCGCGAGTAGAATGGTGTGGTCGGTTGGACGCCTGCTCCCGCGGGCGGCCGGCAACTGAGCCTTTTACGTTAGACCGCAGAGCAACACAATGGCTGACGTTCATACTCCCGCCGATACTGACAAACTGCACGCAGTTGCTCGGGGACAGAAGCTCGTCATTTGGGCGATACTCGCCGGGCTGATCGGCAACATCTTCTTCCCCTTAATGTTGATCACAATACCGTTCATGCTCTACGCGGTATACCAACTTGCAAAGGCGCTTGAGCTTTCGACGGGATCGGCTGTTCTCTACATGATCGGCGTAATCATCCCGCTCATCGGCCTGATTTGCTTACTCGTTCTCAGCAATCGTGCTACAGATCTGCTCCGTCGAGCGAATGTAAGTGTCGGTCTAATGGGTGCTCGAACGGCTGATCTTCCGCCGCGTACGGTCTAACCAGCCGCTGCAGTTGACCGGCGACGCCCGCGATTTAAGATAGTGTTGCAGGTTTGTACGTTCGTTTCCGCGGGCGGCCGGCAACTGAGCCTTTTACGTTAGGGGGACCGGGTGGTCAGATAGTGAAGGAACCGCAGAGGCGCAGAGTTCGCGGAGGCAGAACGATGCCCCTTGGGGTGTCTCTGCGTCCTCCGCGCCTCTGCGGTTCAACCCCTCCCGACTTCCCCAACGTCGGCCCCCTAACCAACGGCTGCAGTTGACCGGCGACGCCCGCGAGTAGAATGGTGTTGTCGGTTTGAAGCCTGCTCTCCGCGGGCGGCCGGCAACTGAGCCGATTTACGTTAGGCGGCTTCACCGTGAGCGAGAGCACGATGGAAATTGAAAGGCGGGTCAACGCGGCCCTGGCTGCCATAAAGCAGTCGCTGGCCAATGCCGATTCGGCTGTTGAGCTTTTTGCGTCTCATCACATCGAAGAACTCGACGAGGCGTACTGGCAAGAACACACCGGCACATCGAAGCCGAGCGTTAATCAGGTCGTTGAGATTCTTGAACTGCGATCGCATTGGGGCGACGAGGACGATGATGGCATTGATACGTTCGACTTCACACTTCCCGGTGATGTGACCAACTATGTTGTTTCCGTGAGCTTTGGTGAAGACGGCGAAGTCGAAGACGTCGACATGGAAAGCTGATTACGAACCGCCTAACCACCGGCTGCAGTTGACCGGCGACGCCCGCGAGTAGAATGGTGGGGTCGGTTGAACGCCCGCTCCCGCGGGCGGCCGGCAACTGAGCCTTTTACGTTAGCCCCACATGGCACCTGTAATCTTTGCCATCATCTTCGGCATCGGTTGGTTGTTTGCCATCTTCATCGCTATCAATGACTTTCGCATCCTAGTTCGCGGCAAAATTGATGACGAAACGAATGCGACTGGCATCCCGACCGACCAGCTCACCGGCTTGGCCAAGCGTCCGGGTTTCGTCCGCTTCGTGGCTGGGCTGCGACTCGCATTCGCTCTACTCTGGATTGCCGCAATCCCGTACGGCCTCATCCGCGCTTGGTGGGGCTAACCAGCGGCTGCAGCTGACCGGCGACGCCCGCGAGTAGAATGATGTTGTCGGTTTGGAGCCCGCTCTCCGCGGGCGGCCGGCAACTGAGCCTTTTACGTTAGCCCCGCAGCACCATGAAGTACGACGATGCATCATGGCACAGCGACGGGGACTTTCCCGACGACTTACCCCCCGAAGCTGGTGCCACACACGCTGGCATGTTCCTCGCATGGGCTCTGCTGCAGGGCATGGCCGGTGCCGACCACGCCACCGATTTTCCCGACGAGCTGGAGCGTCTACGGAACAGGCAGATCACGCCGGGTCGCTATCTGATGCTTCTCGACGGCAAGTTCACCGACGAAGAGTTGGACGAAGAAGGCAACGCGTTCGCATCTAACTACTTTGATCTGGAGAAGGGGCACTACCTCGGCGACTACGAGGCGACGCTAGCTGATGGCTTACCTACCGCTTATCACGTGGCGGACACTTGGGATAACTTCGATCGTCTGAAGCCGGTGGTAGACAAGCGGTATCGTGAGTGGCAGGCGAAGCGGGGCTAACCACCGGCTGCAGTTGACCGGCGACGCCCGCGATGCTCTATAATCCCGGCTCGGCGTCGTCCCCCGCGGGCGGCCGGCAACTGAGCCGATTTATGTTAGGCACCAAGCGATGTCGAGACTTACACCACAACAGAAAAAGCGGCTCAGCCTCGCCAAGGATTGCCGCAATCGCTACGGCGAGAACGATAAGTCATCGCGAAAGAACATCCCGCGTCGACGTGCTCGCAAGCATCGTCAGTTTCGACGCAATTTAAATCAAGCTTTGCAGGCCGAACTATATCGAGAAGGCATCGACCCCGAGGCCGTTCAAACCGCCGCGCTCGAGGCACGAAGGGACGCTTGGCAAAAGTGTCCGGACACTCCGCTGGGAGAGACTATTGAGCAGCAGAAGTATTGGCGTGACCGTTTAGCTAACCGGAAGGTGCCTAACCAACCGCTGCAGTTGACGAGCGACGCCCGCGAGTCCTGATTTTCTTCGAGTCGTCCGTTTCCTCCCGCGGGCGGCTCGCAACTGAGCGGGGAGACGTTAGGTGCCAATGTCGGCCAAGCAGCACATCACTGGCGTGGAATGTCTCGTCGTATCCATCTTGTTCTTTCTCGGGTTCATGTTCGTCGTATGGGTGGAATCTGGCACACGCTGTGGTTCCAACTTCGACCATGAAGCATGGACATTAGGTCGAGCCTTCGAACTGTGGTGGTTGTGGTTGACACTCCCGCCGTCCGGGGCAGCCGCTGTTTTGTCGTCGATGCGTAGTAGGGGTTGGCAGCGTGCTATCGGCCTCCTGGTGTTCGCCTCCATCCTCGGATTGAGCACGCTGATCGGCTATCAGATGTGGACCGCTTGGTAGGCACCTAACCAGCGACTGAAGATGACCGACGACGCCCGTAAGTGGAATGGTGGAGTCAGTTGGTAGCTTGTTTCTGCGGGGGGGGAAGCGGCGAGTGGGGAGAGTGGGGTGTGGGTGCGGGGGGGGGCGGTTTTGGGTTATTCGGTGCCGACGAGTTGGGTGGTGGTGGTGCGGCGGATGTCGGGGGTGAAGAAGCTTTGGTATTGGAGGACGCCGGTTTTGAGGTCGTAGCCGAGGGTGATGTAGGTCTGGTCGCGGTCGTTGGTGAACTTGAAGACGCCCAGGCGGCCGAGGTGGCCGTTGGCGACTTCGTAGGTGTGGCGGACGTTGAGGAGTTTGTCGTGGTCGATGATGCCGGGCTCGAGGTTGGCGAGTAGTTGGGGGGGCAGCCAATAGTGGCCCCAGGACCCGGGGCCTTTGGTTTGCTGGACCTGGCCGATGGGTTGGAGAGGGATGCCGGGGATGGCGGAAAAGTTGTCGATGCGGACGGAGAGCAGGTTGTCATCGCGACCGGTGACGATGGAGCGGGAGCGGATAGGCAGGGGCGCGGACATGGAAGGGTCATTGACCTGGCCTTGATAGTGGAAGGCGGAGAGGCCGTTGGCGAAGTCTTCGATATCGGCGTTGAGCCAGGGCAGCTCGCGTTGACGCGAGCCGAGGAAGAGTGCGGTGGAGGTGCTGGAGAGGTAGTCCTTGTAGGGTTTTCGGCCGGCGGCCTTGGCGGCTTGGGATTGTTTGTAGATGGTGGTGAGCGTCATGCCGGTGACGTTCATGAGCTTGAGGCCGGTGTCGGCGTCGTAGATGCTGCTGACGAGGGTGGGGCGGGTTCGGCGTTCGATGCCGACGGTGTTGTAGGTGTGGCCGTTGAGGGTGATCGGGGCTCGGCTGACGACCAGGCCGTCGCCGCCCTGAAGGGTCGCCAGCCAGCGGGGGTCGTACCAGAATCGGCTCAGGGCGATGGTGTTGGCGCGGTCGATGTCCAGCGACTGGGTGCCCGTGAACTGGTATCCCCGGTTGTCGGATCGCAGGAGGTGGATGGTTTTTTCAAAGTGGATGTGGGTGGGGGTGACGGCAACGATGTCGTAGGCGGTCAGGCCGATGCCGCCCGACAGCTTGCCGGTGCGGGTGTCTTTGGTGCCGTCGGATTCTTCATAGATCAGTCGCAGGCCCGGCTGGAGCCAGTCGGGCAGGTCGGCGGGTTGGCCAGGCTGGCCTCGAGCCGGGGCGCTAAGAAGCACGGTCAGAGCCAGGACGCAGAAGGTCAGCGTTCGCATCAACATGATCAAAAAGTTTCAAAGGAGGCCAGGCAGGGTGCTCCAATATGACGTCTGGAGCGTTTTCATGTTACCGGGTCATGAAGAATGAGCCTATTGAGATTCAATGAAACACCAGGCTGCCCGGACGCTTGCTCACGGGCGCGGCTCGTGTTGGTGACATGGGCCGACGGGAGTGGCGAACAGCGTATGTCTGTCATTTTTGATTCGCTGACTGGCACATTGATGCGCGGAGGTGTGTGGGACCGATAACACGAGCATGGCGGGATGGTTACTGACAATCGGACAGGGGGTGTTGGGTCTGACGCGGGCGGCGGTCGATGCGGAGCCGGTGGAAGATGAGGTGCGGCAGGACCGTCGTCGGGCGTGTGCAGCGTGCCCGGCGGCGACGCGGACGAAGAATCTGGGGCGGGTGAACCTGAATGTGCTGACGCCCACCAGCACCTGTTCGGTGTGCCACTGTCACTTGCACGCGAAAATCCGGCTCGCCGGGGAGCGATGCCCGCGCGGGAAGTGGTGATTCTGCAGCGTGAGTCGTGAAGCGTGGGTCGAGAGTAGAGAGATTAGAAACAGAGCGGAGACTGAGGCGACCTTTACTTCGTTGGTTTATGGATGCCGGTGGGGGTGAGGGTGATTTTGCGTTGTTTGTAGAGTTGGCCGAGGGCTTGTTTGAAGGCTTTTTTACTGCAGTTGAAGGCGGCGCGGATGTCGGCGGGGGAGCTTTTGTCGTTAAAGGGAAGTGATCCGCTGGACGCTTGAAGTTTTTGAAGGATGGTGTCGGTGATGGATTCGACGCGTTGGTAGCCGGCGGGGTCGCGGCGCAGGTCGATTCGGCCGTCGTCGGTGATACCTTTGACGTAGGCTTGGATCGCGTCGCCGGGGTGGAGGACGTGAGGTGTTTCGGAGCGGTAGAGCAAGCCTGAATAGCGCTGGTTGACGATGGCTTTGAAGCCCAGCGGGGACTGGGCGTAGACGAGGGCGTGGACCTGGTCGTTGGGCTGCAGGTCGGGGGTGTGGTCGGGTGAGGGGGTGGGGAGGTGGTCTTCGATGCGGGCGGAGGCGACGAGTCGGTCGGAGGGGTCGATGTAGACGGCGACGACGACGGCGTCGCCAGGGGCGAGGTGTTTGGCGGGGCCGAGCTCGCGGAACGGGAGCAGGAGGTCTTTGCTGAGTCCCCAGTCGAGGAAGACGCCGAGGTTGGGGACGACATGGACGACGCGGAGGTTGGCGAATTGTCCGACCTGGACGCGGGGGGTGTCGGTGGTGGCGATTGGCCGACCTTCGGAGTCTTTGTAGACAAAGACGTTGAGCTCATCGCCGAGGGTCATCTCGGGGGTGACCCAGCGGGTGGGCAGGAGCACGGCTTCGCCGGGGTAGTCGTCGGGTCCGACGCCGAGGTACAAGCCTTGAGGCGCGGTGCGCCAGACGGTTAATTCATTCCACACGCCGAGTTGCCACATGGTCCGCACGATACCGGGTAGGCGGTGGTGGCTTTGATCACGTGATGGATGCGGATGGTGAGTGGCGGGTCGGCAGCTATGCGGCGGGGTTCGCCCAGCATGCATGATTCCTGGCCTTGGCGTCTGGCCGGGGTTGGCGCGAAGCGGCGGAACCTGGGCCACCTGTCGCAACGCGACGGCAGTCCAAGCGTGACGCATGTGGCACGGCCCGAACGAACGCCCGCGGCTTTAGCCGATGACGGACATTTCGTGAATCAGCGCGTGGGCGACTTTATTTTCGGTGGCCTTGGCGTAGGCCTGGAGATGGGCGGTTTGCATGTGGACCTGCCAGAGTTCGCGGTTTTCCCAGAGTTCATAGAAGAGGAACAGAGAGGGGTTTTCGTGATCCTGATGCAGGTCGTACTGGAGGCAGCCTGCTTCAAGCCGGGTCGGGGCAATGAGCTTGAGCAGTTCAGCCTGGACAGCTTCGCGGTGCTCGGGCTTGGCTTCGATTCGGGCGACGATGACGAGCGGCGTGGGCATGGGCAGGGTCTGAGGGGTGGGGGGTAAGGGTGGCGTGGGGGAAGTGGGGGGAGTGGGGGGAGTGAGGGCGAACGAGCAAGCAGAGCATAAGGGGTTGGGCGAAACACCAAGGGCCATCGCATCGTGGATGTGTGCTTTGATCAAGTCCACCGTCAGAGACAGTGGGCTTCGAGGGTTCAGTCACATCCTGTTGTCCGGGTCGAAACACGGGGGGCGAAGTGGCTTCATCAAGGCGTGGGGCTACACTGGGTTGTTTTCTGATTCCACCAGCGAGACAACGGCATGGCGATCAAACAGGACGGGCATTATGTGACCTTCGGACAGCACATTCAGCAGCAGCAGCAGATGTACCCGGGGTCGTCGGGTCAGTTCTCGTGGCTGATGTCGGGCATCACGCTGGCGACGAAGATGATCGCGAGCTATGTCCGGCGGGCGGGGTTGGTTGATGTCTGGGGCGACGCGGGCACGGAGAACATCCAGGGCGAAGAGGTTAAGAAGCTCGACGTGATGGCCAACGAGGCGTTGAAGCGGACGCTGGGTTATCGCGGCAACGTCGGCATCATTGCTTCCGAGGAGGATGATGATCCCAAAGTGCTCGCTGACGTGCAGAGCGAGGCGTCGTACATCGTGATGTTTGACCCGCTGGATGGGAGCTCGAACATTGATGTGAACGTGTCGGTGGGTACGATTTTCACGGTGTTTCGGAATCCCAAGGACGTGCCGGGCACCGCGGAGAGTGTGCTGCAGCCCGGAGTCCAGCAGGTGGCGGCGGGGTATGTGCTGTACGGCTCGTCGACGGTGCTGGTGTACACCGCGGGGCAGGGCGTGCACATGTTCACGCTCGACCCGCAGTTCGGGGCGTATCTGATGACGCGGACGGACATCAAGATGCCCGACCACACCGCACAGTATTCGGTGAATGAGGCCTATGCCCACAGCTTTCCCGAGAGCTATCGGCGGTACCTGCAATGGGTGAAACTCGAGAGCCATCCGGGCTACAGCTCGCGTTACGTCGGGTCTCTGGTGGCGGACTTTCACCGGATCCTGATCAAAGGCGGGGTGTATCTGTACCCCCCTACCAGCGCACAGCCGGAGGGCAAACTACGGCTGATGTATGAAGCGAACCCTCTGGCGTTCATTGCTGAGCAGGCAGGCGGCGCGGCATCGACCGGGCAGTCGCGCATCATGGACGTGCAGCCCACCAACATTCACCAGCGGGTGCCTTTGGTGATCGGGTCGAAGGACAACGTGGCGGAGGTGGAACGGTTCGTGCGGGAAGAGGGCGGATGAGGGGGAGGTGGTGAGGGTGGTGGGGCCGTGCGCAAGGCGGCCGGGCCGTGACGGCCCGGCTCGCGCAGGCTGGGAATGGGCATTGGATGGAAGCGGGGCAGCGGCCGGTGGGGTCAGCCGCGACGTCGGCGAGTCAGCAGAGCGACGCCGCCGAAGGCGAGCAGTGCGAGTGAGGCTGGCTCGGGGATCGGGGTGACGGTGCCGTTGAGCACGACGTTGTCGAGGCGGTTGACAAACTCGCCATTGACGGTGTCGAAGAAGCGGAACTGGAAGGTGATGTCGGAGAGGCCTTGAAACTGCGATCCAGTCAGCACCAAGGTATTGCCGGTGTTGGGCGTGGAGGTTTGCCCGGCACCCGACACAATGGTTTCACTGTCGGTGAACAGAACGGTGTTACCCGTGCCGAAGCCATCAACGCTGGACTGCACCACGACGTTTGAGGTCTGAGACGTAGAGGTCGAGTTACTGCCGCCGAAATCAAACACCAGCGATTCGAGGTTGAGTTGTTGACCGGCGAAAGCGGTGACGGTGAAGCTCAGAGAATCATCGTCCGCCAGTGCGGCGGCCAAGTCATTGGCCGTGGCGAACGAACGGAGGAAGGCGTTGTCGCCGCCCGACGAGATGCCGGAGTCAGCCGGGCCTCCCGATTCGCTGCCAACGTTGCTGTTGTATTGAAACGTACTGGACGTGGTCAGTGGGAAGTCGGCTGAATCAGAATTCGAGTCAAAGTTATAATTCGCAAGCACGGCACCCTGGGCTTGCGCCGAGAGTAACGTGACGGAAAGAAGCGCGAAGGCAGAAAAAACACGACGGATAGGCATAGCAATCTCCTGGATAGACGGGGGTCTAAGAAACAATCTGACTGGACTTAGTGTGCCACGGCTCACGTGTCGAAGTGTGTCTGTATGCGAAATCGGTTTGCGATCCTGCGACACGCGTGTCATGCTCATTACAGATGTTGCAGACCGCAAAGCACTTCCGCGTGGGTTTGATGCTCGACCCCTGTGTCGGCCTGGGGTACCCAATCGCAGAAGGGGTGGCGGAGCAGGCTCGGACCTTGCCTGACTGGTATCTGAGCCACTTCGAGTTCTACTCCGGCAGGCTGGTACTCCCGAAGATCGCCTGGGAGCTAGACGGGCTGATCACCACCTGCAAATCCCGGGAATCTGCGGAACAGCTTGCCGCCCTGCCCTGCGTGGTGGTGAATGTCTCCGGCTCGCTCGACCCCCCACCGCCCGACAGTGTGCTGGGGGATGATTGGCAGATCGGCACGTTGGCGGCCGAGTCGTTGCTCAGCCTGGGCCACCGCCAGTTCGGTGTGGTCACCTACGGCGACAAACGGCGGTACATGATCGACAGAGCCGAGGGCTTTGCCGTCACCGTCCGCGCCTCAGGAGGGACGTACCTCGGCACCGCCAAGGTGGATGAGCCCGACGAAACCGCCTGGTTCGCCGAACTGCCCCGGCCGGTGGGACTGTTTCTCGTTAATGACTTTGGCGGCCCGGCGCTGCTCGCGGAACTGGCCAGGCATCAGATCGATGTCCCCGATGACGCCGCGATCGTGGCAGCCGGCCAGATGACCAGCATGAGTCAGCTTCTTCGGCCGCAGTTGTCCACGATCGACGGCGACCCAATAGGACGGGGACGGCGGGCGGCCGAACTGCTGGATGCCTTGATGCGGGGAGATGCGGTTTCTCAAGTCGAACCGATCCGCGTACCGCCCCTAGGCGTGACGATGCGGGCGTCGAGCGATGCCTTGGCGGTGGGAGATGAAATGATCTCGCAGGCGTTGTCGTATCTGCGGGCCCATTTTTGCGAAGAGGTCGATTTTGAGGATGTGGCCGGGGCGGCGGGGACCTCAAGGCGAACGCTCGAGCGACGGGTTCGACAACGTATCGGACGATCGCTGGCTGAGGAACTTTATCGTCTGCGACTTAATGAAGCCAAGCGCCTGCTGGCCATGACCACGCTGGACACGGTCGATGTCGCGTTACGCAGCGGATTTATCAGTCGAAGCGCATTGAGCCACGCTTTTCGTAAACACCTGGACACCACCCCCACCGCTTACCGCCAGACGTACCGGGGCACGCACTAACGATCGATGCTGCCGCATCTCTGCGCTCGCCGAAGCGTCGGCATGACTTGCTGGACAGGCTCCCGCCCCGCGGATAGGGGCATGCGCAGTCCGCGATTATTCGCAGCAGTTTGGGTGGGACAGGCATCCTGCCATCCTGCCTGTCTTCATTGCGCAGCAGCGACCGGATGACGGCAAGCAGCCAGCCTTGTGCCGATACCTTTGGACGCAGATTGCTCTTGCCCCAGCCAGAGAGAGGCTGCATGAATCCCGACGGCTGCACAGGACGCAGGACGGGTCATGCGTTGAGGCTGTGGGGGGATGGCGCTGCGGCTAGGCTGGGTCTATGAAGTCGGTGGTGACGGTTGGCAATTTCGACGGGGTGCATGTGGGGCATCGGGCGATCTTGGCGCGATGTCGGGAGGTGGCGCAACGCCATGCCGCTGGCGTGGCACGGCCTCTCAGGGTTGTCGCGGTGACGTTTGATCCTTCGCCGGGGGAGGTGCTGGGGCGGGGCGAGGCGGTACCGCGGCTGGGTTCGGTTGCGCAGCGGGTGGAGCTGCTTAAAGCGGCGGGGGCGGACATGGTGGAAGTTTTGCACACGGACACGGCGTTGCTCTCGCAGTCGGCGGAGGTGTTTGCGCAAGGATTGGTGGATCGGCATGGCATGGCGGCGATGGTGGAAGGGCCAGGGTTTCGGTTTGGCAAGGGGCGGGAGGGATCGTTGGCATGGCTGGAGGGGTGGCAGGCCCGTGAGGGTTCGGCTGGGGAGATGGGGGTGATGGGGGTGACGGTTGAGCCTGCGGAGGTGGTGCTGGACGATGGGTATGTGGCGGCGGTAAGTTCGTCACTGGTGCGGTGGCTGATCGGGCGGGGGCGGGTGGCGGAGGCGGCGCGTTGTCTGGGGCGGGCGTATGCGCTTCGGGGGACAGTGGTGCGGGGCGAGGGGCGGGGCTCGACCATTGGATTTGGCACAGCCAACCTGGATCCCGCAGCACTTCAAGGGGTGATGGTGCCGATGGACGGGGTGTACGCGGGGACGGTGACCGTGGAGGACAAGGGCGAGGGTGAGGGTGAGGGTGAGAGTGGGGGTGGGGGTGGGGGTGGGGCGTATGCGGCGGCGATTTCGGTGGGGGTGAAGCCGACGTTTGGGGGGCGGGTGTTAACGGTGGAGTCGCACCTTCCCGCGTGGGAGGGTGGGGCGATGTACGGGCGGACGGTGTCGGTGGGGTTTGAGCGTTTTCTGCGCGATGCGTGGGGGTTCCCGTCACGAGAGGCGTTGGTGGCGCAGTTGGGGCGGGATGTGGGGCGGGTGACTGCGGGTTAGAGAGAGGGTGGGAGAACCACGGTTGGGTACCGTGGGCTTGTGTGGGGAGGGGGCGGGTTATTTAGAGTTGGGGGATGGACTATGTGTCGAACACGACGGTGGAGGCGGTGGCGGAGCGTTTGCTGGGGGTGACGGGCGGGGTCGTGGTGCTGACGCACGCGAAGCCGGACGGGGACGCGGCGGGGAGCGTGTCGGCTTTGGTGTCCGCGTTGCGGGCGGTGGGGAAGGCGGCACGCGGGGTGTTGGCAGGGCCTGTGAGTCAGGGGTTGCTCGGCGTGCCGGGGGTGGCGGCCTTGGATCGATGGGACGGGAGCGAGCTGGGGGAGACGGCGTTGTTGGTGGTGGTGGATACCGGGGCGTGGTCGCAGCTGGGGGAGGCGGGGTCGTGGGTGCGGGGTCGGGAGGCGGACACGGTGGTGATCGATCACCATTTGAGCGGGGACGTCGCGGCGGGAATGCTTCTGGTGGACGCAGGCGGGGCGGCGGCGGCGGAAGTGGTGGCTGAGGTGATTGGGGCGGTATATGCCGGGGCAGGTCGGTCTGAGGGGATGAGCAGCGAGCAGGCGGGCGCGTTGTTTGCAGGGCTGGCGTCGGATACGGGGTGGTTTCGCTTTTCGAGTGTGACGCCGCGCACGCACCGATTGGCTGCGACGCTGATCGAGGCGGGGGCGGACCCGGTAGGGTTGTATGAGCATCTGGAGCAGGCGGAGCGGGTGGAGAAGCTGGCATTGTTGACGCGGGCGGTATCGAGCCTGGAGGTGGTGGCGGGGGGACGGGCGGCGGTGATGACGCTGACCGAGGCGGACTTTGAGCAGACGGGCGCGTTCGAGGAAGAGACTGAGCGGCTGGTGAATCTGCCGTTGCAGGTGGGGACGATCGAGGCGGTGGTGCTGGCAGCGGAGTCGCGGGGGCCTGACGGTCTGATCACCCGATTGAGCTTTCGCAGCAAACCCGGGCGGACGCGAATCGCTGCGGGAGCGACGCTGGACGAGGGCGTGAACGTCGCGGAACTCGCACAGCGGTTCGGCGGAGGGGGGCACGCCCGGGCGGCGGGGGCGAAAGCAGAGGGTTCGGCAGCGGGGGTGCTGCCTTTGGTGCGGACGGCTCTGGAGGCGGTGCTGAGGTGAGCGGGGTGCGTGGTTTTTTTTTCGCTTGAATGGGGAGCCCATGTGTGGGAATCATGGGCATGGGTGGGATGCGGGGATGTTGACGTTTGTGGTAAGTCGGGATTCTGTGAGGGGTTGAGATGACGGTTCATTATCTTGTGGGGCGAGTGGGCTTGGGTACAAGATGTTGGGTATGATCGCGGGTCATGGGTGTTTTATGTGACAGTCAGATCCGCGAGCAGGTGGGGATTGAGCCGTTCAGCGAGGCGATGAAACGTCCGGGGCGGATCAGCTACGGCGTGTCGTCGTATGGGTATGACGTGCGGGTGGGGACGCACTTCAAAGTGTTTACGCCCACGAGCCCGACGGGTGGGCAGGCGGTGGTGGATCCCAAGGCGTTTGACGATGCAAGCTTCGTGGCGATCGATACCGCGAAGACGGGACGGGATCATGTGGTGATTCCGCCGAACAGTTTTGCGTTGTGTGAGACGGTGGAGCACCTGACGATTCCGCGGGATGTGCTGGTGGTGTGTGTGGGCAAGAGCACGTACGCCCGGTGCGGGATGATTGTGAATGTGACGCCTTTGGAGCCTGAATGGCGGGGCCGCATCACGTTGGAGATCTCGAATACCACGCCTTTGCCGGCCAAGATTTATGCCAACGAGGGCATCGCTCAGCTGGTGTTTCTCAAGGCGGACCGGGTGTGCGAAGTGAGCTATGCGGACAAGCAAGGCAAATATCAGGATCAATCGGGACTGGTGCTGCCCAAGGTGGATTGAACTGGGCCGGGGTAACGCGGAATACGGGAAGGATGGGTCATGCGTAGATCGACGTTGAGATTGAGTTTGAGGTTGAGGTCCGAGCGACGGATTCACACCGGCGCAAACGCACGCGGGTGTCCAGGATGAACTATGGCTCGCAGGCGTGTGGCGGGCGTGATGATTCACGGCTGCTGGACGTCTCCTGAGTTTTTCGAAGGGCCACGGCCGGCCCTGCTGTTGTGACGATCTCCCTCCCATCGCCCCCCCGGACCCAGCCCACCAGGTCCGGGGGGGCTTTTTTTTAGGCGCGGAGTTGAGCGACTTTGTGCGTCAGGGAGGGCAGGGAGGTTTAGGATGGCGGGTATGGATCGACGCGAGGTGCTGGGTGGTTGTGCGGCGGCGTGTGTGCTGGTGCCGGTGCTGGTGCTTTGCGTGGTGCCGGTGGTGTGGTCGCATGATTTGATGCAGGACCCTCGGGTGGTGATTGGCGACGCGGGGACGGGTGTGGGGACGGATGTGGGCGTGGATACGGCGGACTGGGGACCTGGTGCGGCGGCCGCGTGGTGGGCGGGCAGTGTGGGGTTGGCGGGGGTGGCTCTCGGGTTGGCGGCGGTGGCGGGAGCACGCGTGCGGTGGGGCAGCGTTGTGTTGGTGGGTGCGGGGATGGCGGGGGCGATGGTGTGGCTTGGCCGGGGGTACGGGGCGTGGGGTACGGCGGGAGGCTGGGTGGCGGGCGCGGCACTGGGGCTGGCGGCGTTACACGTGGGGCAGTTGCCTTGGGGGCGGCGGTGGCTGGTGGGTGGGCTGGTGGGGATCACGGTGTCGCTGGCGGTAGAGGCGGGGTACGACTTGTGGGTGGAGTACCCGAATAACGTGGCGTATTGGGAAGCGTTCGGGGCCCAGGCGTTGCAGGCAGAAGGTGTGTCGGTCGACTCGCCTGAGGCACGGCTGCGGGAACGGCGAACGCTGTCGCGGGATGCGACGGGGGTTTTTGGACTGGCCAATGTGTTGGGAACCGTGTTGGCGGGGTGCACGGTGCTGGCGGCGGGGTGGACATTGCAGCACCGGCCCAGGAGAGCGTTCAAGGCTGACCGCGAACGGGAATCCCGACTGGGATGGGCGAGCTGGGGGGCGGCGGCGGTGGGCTTGTGTATCACGGCGGCGGGGATGATGGCGGTGTGGGGCACACACTCAACGGGGTCGATCGGCGCGCTGGCCATCGGGCTGGGGGTGATGGGGGTGGTGGGGGTGGTGGGGGCAGCGGCATGGGCGGGGCGGGCGCGGATGCAAGCGGATGCAATGACGTCTGGCGGTGGGACGGGTCGAGGGCGGGCGTGGGCAGTGACGGCAGCGGTGGTGTGCGTGGTGGTGGGAATGGTGGTGGGGGTGGTGGGCGTGGTGGTGGTGCGGGGCGTGGTGGTGGGTCCGCCTTTGGCAGCGGTGGGTGACGCAGGCGAACGCAGCTTGTTATTTCGTTGGCAGTATTGGTCGGGCGGGTGGCGGTTGTGGTGGTCGGCGGCGGCAGATGCGTGGCAGCCTTGGGTGTGGGGCGTTGGGCCTGGGGGCTTCGGGCAGGGGTATCTCGTGCACAAGAGCCCGTTGTCGCCCGAGGAGGTGACCAGCGCCCACAACATGATCGTCGATTGGGTCGTGATGCTGGGACTGAGCGGGCTGGCGTGGGTCGGCGTGGTGGGATGGTGGCTGGTGGGTGGGACGTGGGGGGCGACGCGGGTGCAGAGATTTGAGGCGATCGAGCGGTTAGACCAAGCGAAGGATGGCGAGCGGGAGAAGTCGCAACGCTGGACATGGGGTCTGGCAGCGGGCGTGTCGGCGGTGGTCTTCGGGGTGGCGTATGCGGTACGCCTGCCGGGTCTGGATGCGGTGACGGTATGGGGGTGGCTGGCGGGTGGGGTGGGGCTGGGGATGGTGCTGGGACTGGCGGGCCAGCGGGGGAGGCGTGGCGCGGAAGGCGGCGGTGGCGTTGGGAGGGGTGGGGGTGGGGGTGGGGGTGACGTGTGGCTGCGTGCTGGCATGGTGGGTGGGGCGACGGCCGTGGTGGTGCAGGGCATGTTGGATATGGCTTGGTTCCAGGGGTCTTCGGCTCCGGTGGTGTGGGTCATGGTGGGCTTGGCGGGGAGTCTTCAAACAAGGTCGGGGCGGCGTCATCGAGACAATGCGCACGAAGCGTCGAGCGTTCACAGCACGTTGGGTGGAGAGCAGGCCTGGAGGGTTCGGGTGCTGGGTGGATGGGGGGTCGCGTTGGTGTTGATGGGGGTGTCGGGCTGGATGGCGGTTGCCTATGCAGGGCCGGTGTCAGAGCATGTGTCGCGGGTGGAGCGTTCGGCGACGGCCATTCGAGCTGGCGACGCACGACAGGCACTGCGGGAGTTGGACGCACTGGCCCAGACCACAGGCGGGTCGACGGATCCTGCGGTGATGCGGTGGCGGGTCACGCTTCGGCTGGAGCTGATGGGCTGGCTCGAAGACCAGGCGGCGATGGGCGGCACACGTCCTGCCGACCGCGACGCGTCACGGCAGGCGGAGCTGTGGCAGACGCTTTGGCAGGACGCCTATGGTGCAGCCAAGCAGGCCACCGATGCGCTGGACACCGCAGCGAGTTGGCGGCTGCTGGCCACGGTGGAGGCACAGGGCGGGCGGCGGGGTGAAGCCGTCCTGGCCTGGGAACAGGCGGTGGAGCGGTCGCCTTACTCCTGGCGGACCTGGCTTGAACTCGGGCAAGCACGTGAGCGAGCGGGGGATGCTGACGGCGCCGCGCAGGCGGTCGAGCGGGCTCTTTGGATTGACGAGCAGCTTTATCTGGACCAAGGCAAGCGGATGCTGGAGCAACGGCCGGTCGTCGAAGCGATGCTTGAACGTTTCAAGCGTGCGAACTGACGGCGATACATGCCTGAGCGTTGTGTAGGCAGGGCGTCACACATCGCGCGTCGTGGCCAGGGTCTGCGTGGGTATGCACACACAGCCGGTGAGACGCGAGGCCTGGTCGGCTAACCGCTTGGCTGCAGCGGGCGACTCCGCAATCAGGAAGACCGCAGCGCCCGAGCCGGTGACATGCGGATGATGGCCAGCGCTGCTCAGACGTGACACCACGTTGGCGAGCCTGGGCTCCACGTGCAATGCCGCCTGAGTCAGGTCGTTGAAGAGTTCAGCCTCGGGCGGCACCGGATGCGTGGCGTGCTGCGCGATCAACGCTTGGACGCGCGAGGCGTTCACGTGTGTCGTTGGTGTGAGGCGGTCGAATGCCTGATAGACCCGGCCGGTGTGACACGCCAAAGGCGGCAGCACAATGACCACAGGCGTCGCGGGGGTGGATCGCGGCTGAACCGCCCCGCCGGTGCCGGTGGCATAGCACGATCCCGAGCCGGCCAGACCCGCCTTGCTGAACTGAGCCATCTGATAATTCGCAGCGTCGGCGGCCAGCAATGCGAACGGCACATCACTGCCCAACTCTGCTGCGAGGCTGTGCAACGTTTCCCAGGACAGCGCGAGATCAAACAACGCATTCACGCCCAGCAATGTCGCAGCCGCGTCGGCGGACCCGCCGCCCAGGCCTGTGCCCGGCGGGACCCGCTTGGCCACACGACCCTGCACCGCCAGCGGCCGACCGACATGACGCTCAACCGCCCGGTGCGCCCGGACCGCCAGGTCATCCTCCACCTTCCAGTCAACTTCAAGCGACGCTTGCGCATCCTCAGCGGGCGAAATCTCCCAATGGCTTTCGCCGCCTGCGGACGGTCGCTCCAGGCTGACCTCATCACCCAACGCCACCGCCACCATCCACGACGCCACCGGGTGCAGCCCCCCCGGCTCGGGCGGTTGGCCGACGCTTAGCGCAAAGTTCAGCTTCGCAGGGGCGAGTAAACGCACCGACGTATTAGAGCAGGGTCAGGTCTTCGCGGCGAGCCTTTTGACCCGCCGACGCTTCTGAAGCGTGACGGGTGACATACGCCTCCGCTTCCATCGCGGCGGCTTCGGATTCGCTCTGCGTATCAGCCTGAGTGTCATGGCTTGCCGAACCCGCAGACGAGGATGCCGACGTATCGCCTGCATCACGTCGGGTCATCGGGGCCCATACCAGCGCCTCATCCAAAGGCAGCCCGAGCGTCACCCCGGCATGCAGCGCAGCCCAAAGTTGCCGAGCCCGGGCCTCGCCTCCTACCTGCTGCGCCCATCCTTCAATAATGCGTTCGATCACGTGCGGGAGCACGGTCTCGCCGCCGGGCCGACCCACGCTCGTGAGCCAGAACATCAATTGATACAACTCCGGACGCTCCATCGCCACGCGGTAATAGAGTCCGGTGGACCGCTGGATCGGCGTGCCCAAATCCACATGTTCAGCCACCGCTTCAAACCGCCGCTGCGTGACCGCCGTCAGCAGGTCGCGCTTATCCTTGAAATAGCGGTAGATCGAGCCCACTGCACAATCCAGTCGGATGGCGATCTGTCGGATGGTCGTTCCGTCGTAAGCCTTTTCGATCAGGCAGGACTCGGTGGCGTCGAGGATTCGCCGGCGGTCCAGGGGGACCGAGCGTGAGGTGCTGGCGTCTTGCGAAACCGCATCAGGTGAAGACCCCGCGTCGCTGGGTGCAGCGTCCGCGTGGTCAAGCCCGGCAGAATCGAGGCCAGTGGAAGGGTTTGGAGACGTGGTCGTCCTTGTAACGTCTTGCATGTTCACCTCCATGTGAACGAGGGGTTGAAGTGGGTGGGTTCGTTTGGGAGCGTCCAGCTTAACGTGGTCGGGGCCAGGTTGAAGACCTGTGCAAAATGATTCTTTGGCATTGCAGCGATGGCTGTCATGTGATAGGGTTCGCGGTTCGCACTTGCCGCCCGGCCCGCCCGGTGTGTCGTGTGGATGCAACGCTCAGCCTGTGTTTCTACCTCACTGAACGCTGCTTCCTCCCGACCCGCCAGGGCCGATGGTCCAGAGCCTCCGATCACGTCGATGGAGGCAACCGGGCGGCGCAAGCTCAGCACACCTTAAAGGTGGCTGACGGAGACGTTGACCCATGGCCGATACCACGCCCCGGCTTTACGAAGGTATGTTCCTGCTCAACCCGGCTGAGATGTCCGGCGACATCGAGGGCGGCATTCAGCACGTCCGCGAAATGCTCGACCGGGCAGAAGCAGACGTCCACGCCTTAGGCCGATGGGACGAACGCAAACTCGCCTATCCCGTCATGGGTCAGAAGCGCGGCGTGTACCTTCACACCTACTTCACCGTCGCCCCGCTGCAGATCGTCAATATCGAACGCGACTGTAACCTTTCCGAAACCGTCATGCGGGTCATGATGCTCCGGGCAGAGCACGTCGGCGAAGTCGAGATGCAAGCCGCCAAAGATGGCATCGCCGTGGTCCATGGCAACGACTCCCAAGAGCAGGCTGACACCTCTGAGTTTGATGACGACAATGATGCGGAGGCCACAGATACTTCCGCCGAAACGCAACCCGCTGCGACTTCATAATCGCAACGACCTGCTTTACGTCCCACACGCCCTGCTCTCGCCGTTCCAAGCTCCCTCCTGCACGACCTGTCATGGCGAACTACAACCGCGTCATCCTGATGGGCAATCTCACCCGTGACCCCGAGATGCGGTATACCGCATCCAACATGCCGGTCACCAAGATCGGCCTGGCGGTCAACGACCGAATCAAAAACCGCCAGACCGAGCAGTGGGAATCCCGCCCGAACTTTTTCGATTGCACCGCGTTCGGTCGCACTGCCGAAGTCGTCAATCAATACTTCAAGAAAGGCAGCTCGATCTTCATTGAAGGCAAGCTGCGGTGGGACTCGTGGGAAGACAAGCAGTCCGGCCAGAAGCGCAGCAAGGTTGAAGTCATCATCGATAACTTCGAGTTTGTCGGCGGCCGCGAAGATGCCAATCAAGGTGGTGGCGGCGGCGGCGGATATGGTGGCGGCGGCGGCGGTCGATCGAACTACGGCGACAGCGGGGGAAGCGGGGGACGCAGCGACTACGGCGGCGGGCCTCCTGCGGCCGGCGGCGGGGCCGGCAATGCCAGCAGCTACGCCGACCCACCGCACGAACCCATCGAGGAAGACGATATCCCCTTCTGATTTTTTTTCGAGGCGGACCCCTCATACCTCCGCCTCTTCTCCTGACGCCTCGGCAAGACCGCGGCGTCTAACTCTCCCTCCACGAGGACAGGAACCCCATGCGTAACATCGAATTGCTGCTACTCGAAACCGTCGACAACCTCGGCATCGTTGGCGATGTCGTCAAGGTCAAACCCGGCTATGCCCGCAACTTCCTGCTGCCCCTGGGCAAAGCGACCCAGCCCAGCCCTGAAAAGGTGCAGGAACTCGCGCAGCGTCGCACCGAAGTCGAAGCCGAGCTCAAGAAACTCGCCGCCGAACAGGAAGCGATGATCGCCAAACTCGAAAACTATGAGCTCACCTTGGAGCGTTCCGCGAACGACTCCGGCCTGCTCTACGGCGGGGTTTCGCAACACGACATCGCCGAGGCTCTGCAAGCCCAAGGCTTCGCCGTCGAAGACCGCCACATCCGTATCGGGACCTCCATCCGTCGGCTGGACACCTACGAAATCCCCGTGGTCATTCACCGCGAGCTCAAGACCGAAATCAAGCTCTGGGTCGTCAGCGACCGCCCCATGGAAGAACCCGAGCCCGAGAAGGCCGAGGCTTCGCAGAACAACGACGGCGACAACTACCGCGGAGACCGCGAAGACCGAGAAGACCGCGAAGATAAACGCGATACCTTCCGCTCACGCGAGCCGGTCTTCGACACCTCGCCAACGGTGAAAAAAGAACGCAAATTCTAAACGCTCGCGCTGATTGCAATCGATCCCAGCCGGTCCGTGATGCGGGCCGGCTGGTTTTGTAAGCAGCGCGACGTTGATTCAAGACCGGTGCCGGTGCGCTACGTCGCACGATCGACTCACCGCGTCGCGGCTGGCAGTGTGTGGCCTGCATCAAGAAGTGTTTTCTCACGCGCAGCCAGTTCCATGTCCGCGTGCACCATCATCTGCACGAGTTCTTCAAAGCTTGTCTGCGGGACCCAGTCGAGCTGCCGCTTGGCTTTACTCGGATCGCCCAGCAAGACTTCCACTTCGGAAGGCCTGAAGTATCGCGGGTCGATCTCCACGTAGTCTGCGGGGTTCAGATCGACCGCCGCAAAGGCCCGGTTGACAAACTCCTGCACGGTGTAGGTTTCGCCGGTGGCCACGACATAATCGTCAGGCGTGTCCTGCTGGAGCATCCGCCACATCATCTCCACGTAGTCCCCGGCAAAGCCCCAGTCGCGCTTGGCGTCGAGATTGCCCAGATACAGTTTCGATTGCAGGCCGTGCTTGATACGCCCGACAGCGCGGGTGATTTTGCGGGTCACGAACGTCTCGCCGCGACGGGGTGACTCATGGTTAAAAAGTATGCCGCACGAGGCATGCATGCCGTA
This sequence comes from uncultured Phycisphaeraceae bacterium, assembly GCA_963799465.1. Taxonomy (GTDB): domain Bacteria; phylum Planctomycetota; class Phycisphaerae; order Phycisphaerales; family Phycisphaeraceae; genus JBCCOW01. Next base: position 973,546 of record CAWCXG010000001.1, read on the forward strand.
GGACTCGCGATAATTCACGGTAATGGTGTGTGCATAGACCTTCGCCGCAGCGTAAGGCGATCGTGGGTGGAACGGCGTGGTCTCGGATTGCGGAGCACTTCCCGGCATCCCGCCGTACTGCTCACTGCTTGACGCCTGGTAGAACCGCACCTGAGACCCCATGGTGTCCTGCAAGTCTCGAATGGCTTCGAGCAACTTGAGCGTCCCCACGCCGGTGGCGTCGGCGGTGTACACCGGTTGATCAAACGACACGCGGACATGCGACTGGGCTGCGAGGTTGTACACCTCGGTGGGCTTGACCGTGTGCACGAGTTTGGAAAGCCCGTTGCCGTCGGTCAGGTCGCCGTAGTGCAACGTGAGTTGCGGGCCTTTGAGGTGGGGGTCGGTGTAGAGATGCTCGATCCGGTCGGTCGAGAAAGTGGACGCCCGTCGCACCAGGCCGTGCACGTCGTACCCTTTGGCGAGCAGGAGTTCGGTGAGGTACGAGCCGTCCTGGCCGGTGATACCCGTGATAAGAGCGCGTTTCGGATTCTGGGCCATGCGGAGTTACTCAATTAATAACGGGAAGCGACCAAGTGTATCGCAACCGCCCCACCGAGCGACGCCACGCCGCATATCCTTGCATCCTTCCCATCCCACTGTTCGACCGCCCCACCCCGCCCCGACCCGCCCCGGAGCCACCCATGATCGACCCCGGCCAACCCGCCCCCGCGTTCACCCTGCCCGACCAGGACGACGCACCCCGGTCCCTTAAAGACTTTGCCGGCAAGCACGTCGTGCTCTTCTTCTACCCCAAAGATGACACGCCCGGCTGCACCAAAGAAGCTTGCGGGTTCCGCGATGCCCAGGATCCGCTCGCCGACGCCGGGGCCGTAGTGCTCGGAATGAGCCCCGATCCGGTGAAGTCCAAAGCGAAGTTCGCCGACAAGCACGGTCTCAATTTTCCCGTCCTCGCCGACGAGGGGGCCAAAGTCTGCGAACGCTACGGCGTCTGGCAGGAAAAAAGTATGTACGGCAAAAAATACATGGGCGTCGTCCGCACCACCTACCTCATCGGACCCGACGGCAACATCGTCCAGCGGTGGGATAAGGTCAAAGTGCCCGGGCATGTGGGCGCGGTCATGCGTGCCCTGGCCGACTGACCTGCTGGTTTATCTCGCCGGGGCTCCACGGTAAGATGCCGTAAGCCGAGCGGGGGTCACGCGACCCTCCCAGGCAATACGCGACAAAGGATGGTCCAACGCCATGGCAAAGAAAAAAGAAACGAAGAAATCCGGGAAAGACAAGAAAACCAAGAAGCCTGCGAAGCCACAGGACGCCTCGGCGACCGTGGTGACCCAGACCCAGCCGCCCGCCACGGGCTCCGTCTTGCCCACCAAATCGACAGAGCCTGCGAAGGCCAAAACAGCCAAGCCCAGTAAGCCCGCGAAAGGTTCCAAGGCCAAGCCCGCTGGCCCCACGCACGACCAGATCGCCGCGAAAGCCTATGAAATCTGGCTCGCCAACGGTCGGCCCTACGGCCAGGACGACGCCAACTGGGCACAGGCCGTCGAAGCGCTCAAAGCCACTTGACCCTCGCATCATCTGCATCAAGCCTCGCAAGCCTCAGAGCACTTTCGCAACGCCAGGCCGAGCGGCGGTGTGGTATCACGTGCCCGGCTGGATCACGCAGCCCAGCGGATAACGCACCGTGGCGGACGCAAAAAAATCAGGGCCGAAGCTGCGGACCTGCTCACGTTTAAGCTCAGCGACTTCTTTCGAGCCGGTCCAGACCACGGCCTTGCCCTGGCGGTCGACCGCCCAGGTGAGTTTGATGGCTTGAGGCAAAGGCAGGCCGAAGACTTTGCGGAGCATGTCAATGACATATTCGACGGTGTGGTCGTCATCGTTGAGCAGCACCACGTGGTAAGGCGGAAGGCGATCGACCTTGGGCCGATCCTCGGGGGAGGCCTTGGGTTTCGCGGGGGCCGATTTGGCAGGCGGCGCGGCCGGGGCCTCAGCCTCAGCCACTCCAGTATCCGAATCGCTCATCACACGTCACATCCATCGAGAACATACAGGGCACCCCACCCCCCATTCTGGATTTAAGTGTAATCAAGCCTCGGCTGGATTCAAGCATAAAATCCACACAACGCACCGCGCTGACGTCTCACGTTGGACATGTCATCGGCCACCCAGTCCGATGCATCTCCCCGCGTCCAACGTTGGACTGGGCCTCTTGAATAGCCCATGCTGAGGCTCATGCGCTGAAAGCCGAGCACTAAGCCCCCGCCGCCGCGCGTTGGGTGGCTTGCACCGCCAGCGCGACGCTTTGCAGGCCGTTCGCTTCGGTGACCCGGCGGACGTGATCGGGATTGCGGATCGCAGCGATCTGATCGGCCAACAAGGCCCGCAACACGTGGCCGTACAGCACGGGCTTGGCCATTCCCACGTGGCCGGTGAGGCGGTATCGGCCGTCGGCGGCGAAGGTTTCTCCCCGAGCCCGGGGCGGGTTTGCCAGCTCGCTCGCTTCGACCGGCAACGATTCGAGCTGGGCGTTCGGAATGCGTTCAGCCAATTGTTGCGCAGCGTCCCGCGTGCATAACACGTCCACCTCCATCCGCGTGGGCACCCATTCGTGCAACGTGATGTCGCCCCGCGTGCCCACAAATTTCATGCGTTGCCGGTCCATCGCATTGGCCTGGGTGAACCCGTGATAGAAGTGGCCAACGGGGCCGTCGGCCGCCGAGCCGTACCGCACCGTGGCTTCGACCTGATCGATCAAGTCATGCGTTCCCGGCCGAGCGGTTTGGTGAGCCGACAGCACTTGCGCCTGCCCCTGAGCCTGGAGCACATCATCAAACAGGTCGAAGAAGTGCACGCCGTGCTCGATGAAAATCCCGCCTGACTTTGCAGCATCCCAAAACCAATGGCCCGGCGGCAGGTCCTGATCCTTCGCCAAATTCTCAAAGCTGCCCCGTAAGACCGTCCCCAGCAACCCCGTCGCCAACACCGCGTTGACCGCATCGATCAGCGGGTTGTAGCGCATGATCAAATTGACCGCCAGGACCCGTCGGTGTTTGGCAGCACACGCGGTCATCGCCTGGGCGTCTTCCAGCGTGAGGGCCAACGGCTTCTCACACAACACGTGCTTACCTGCCTGCATGGCCTGCATGGCCAGCGGTGCATGCGTCGAGGGCGGCGTCGCGAGATGCACCAGCTCCACATCCTCCCGAGCCAGCAACGCTTCCACCGATGCACATGCCTCCAGCCCCGGCACCCCCAGCGTCTGTGCCGCCGATGCCGCCGCCGCCGCATTCACATCCGCCACCGCCACGCACCGCACCCCGGGCAGCGTGCGGTACTGCTCAATACAGAAGCGGCCAAACGCGCCCGCCCCGATCAGGCCATACCCCACAGGTTCATCCACCGCCTTCACACCAGCCATCACATCCACGTCCTTCTCACGGCAAGTCGGTCAGTTCACCCGCCATCCGCGTGGCGTCCTCGGCCAGCACCAAGGCTGCGATCGCATCGTCCGGGCTCACGACCAATCGCTGGCGGGGATCACGCATTGCCGCCCGGGCGTTTTGCAACAGCGCGGTCAGCGCCCGCCCATACAACGCCTGCCGCGCTGCCGACGTGTCCTCCACCGCATCCCACCGCCACGACGCCACCCGCGTCACCCGCTCATCCCGGCCCCGCCGCCGCACGATCTGATCCCCCTGGGCCAGCACCCGCTCGTGGACCAACGCCGCCTCGGGCAACATCGTTTCAATCGCCGCAAACCCCGCATCATCCACCGCCGCTTCAAGCTCAAGGCGATGCTGCACCCACCCCGTAAGCGTAACCCGGCCCCGCTCAAACACCAACGAAACTTCCTGCCGATCCGTATGCGGCGACTGCGTAAAGCCGTGGTAATGACTCACCACACACTGCAACCCGTGCTGCACATCGCAGCCGCACTGATCGATCACCGCCTGCCCGGGTCGCTTGAGCCGATACGCGCTGAGCACCCGCCCCGGGCCCAGCCAGCGGCATATCAAATCGAAAAAGTGCACGCCATGCTCGATAAAAATCCCGCCTGACTTCGCCGGGTCCCAGAACCAGTGATCCGGCCCAAGCCCGGCATCACCCGCCCGGTTGGTCACCACGCCCCGCAGCACAGCCCCCAGCACACCGCTTTCGATCAACGCCGTCATCGGCGCGGTCAACGGCCCATGGGGCATCATGTGATTCACCGCGAGAACCCGGCCTCGCGCCGCCGCCTCCGCCCGCAACCGCTGAGCGTCCACACTCGACAGGGCAATCGGCTTCTCCAAAATCACATGCTTACCCGCCCGCAACGCGGACATCGCCTGGGATGCGTGCGTGTCCGGCGTCCCCGCGATATGCACCAGATCCACCGACGCATCCTTCAGCAATGCCGCCAGTGACCCCGCCCGCGCCAGCCCCGTCCGCGCCGCAAACGCCTCCGCCGCCACCTCGGTGCGGCTCCATACCACCCGCGGCGCGACCCCCTCGACCTGCCGATACTGCTCAAGACAAAACGCCGCAAACCCGCTTGCCCCCACGATCCCCAGCCCCACCGTCGCCTGCGCCTGGGCCGCAGGAATGTCCTGCGACGCTTGCTCGTCCAAAGGCAGCTCGTCCGGCAATGCCGAACCTGCACACGCCTGGGCCTGCGCCAGCTCCAGCAGGCTCAGCAGATACGCCAATACCGACTCAGCCCCCTGATTTTTATTCACGCCCCCGTCTTCAAGCCCGTCCTGACAGGCACCGGTTTCCGGATTGACCATGCTTTGGCCAAGATCGTTACGCCCCGTGAACCATTCAAAACACCGCCACGCATCCTGCCGCCACTGCGGGTCATCGCTGACCGTGGCCGCAGCGAGCAATCCGTCCACCATCGCATACGCCTCCAGCGGCTGCTGGTCGAACCGCGCCCGCTCGTGACCCTCCCGAAGCCAGCCATGATTTCCGATGATGCTTAAGTACGGCTCGCCCTGCGAGTCGTCTTCGGTCTGCACCCCAAGCAGCCAACGCAGTGATGTCAATCCCGCGTCGATCATCTCTGGCCGATCCCTTGCCCGCCCCGCTACCACCAATGCGTGACACAACTTCGCGTTGTCATAAGTCACCACCGATTCCCACCAAGGCCAGTCTTCGCGAGCATGACGCTCCCGAAACTCCATCAGTCGATCGGCAAACGTATCCCGCATCGCCCGAACCCGCGTCGCCTCGGGCTTCACCTCCAGCACATAACTCAGCCCCAGCACCACAAACGCCCATGCCCGCAGCGAATCAATCCGCTCCAGCCCCGGCAACGCCCGGTCAATCAAGTCCCACGCCAGGTCCCGCATGTGCGCGTCAGGCCCATCCCGCACCGCCAGTCCCAGTGCCCAGATCGTCCGACCCTGCGAATCCTGCGAGCCCTCGTCTTCGAGCCACTGCCGGTCGTAGCCCATAAAGTTGCGAAATACCCGCCGATCATTATTAAACGCATACGCCAGAAACATCAGGTACCGACCCATCGGCAGCGGCGTGCCCTCCGGTCCTTTCAGCCGGGCGTGTGCCAAGGCCGCGATGAGCGCCCGTGCGTTGTCATCGATGCAATACCCATGGCGCGGGTCAGGCGTGGCATACACCGCATGCTGAAACATCCCCGTGTCGTCAGTCATCAACAACACCTGACGCACATCGATCGCTGGAAGCGAAAATGCAGTGTCAGGCGTGGCGGATGAATCGCAAGGCGTGAGCTTGGCAGGCGAACGGGTGGTCGCGGTCATGTGAAACCTGGGGAAGAACGCGGGGCCCATGTACGCGTATCACGCACCATTGGGCAATGTACCAGCGTGCCACGCCAAACGCGTCATCCCGCGCCAAGTCACACACACATCCACGTCCCCATGCCCTATTTTGGAAGCCATGATCACCTTCCGCGTCTCAACCCAATCTCACGCCCAGGTCCTTGACATCACCCCGCAGGTTCACGACGCGGTCCGCACAGGCCAGCTTCAGCAGGGCACCGTCACGGTGTACGTGCCCCACACTACCGCAGGCGTGACCATTCAGGAGAACGCCGACCCCGATGTGGTCACCGACGTGCTCGCCCGGCTTGAAGAAATGGTGCCTTGGAATCACCCCGCCGACCGGCACGCGGAGGGCAACACCGCGGCCCATGTCAAGGCCTCCATGATGGGCGCCTCCGTCACGCTGCTGGTCGATCGCGGACAGCTCCAACTCGGCCGCTGGCAAGGCGTGTGGTTCTGCGAGTTCGACGGACCCCGCACCCGCGAAGTCTGGGTCTCGCTCAGCCCTGTGCCCTAAATCGGCCCCACCCGCGTGCCCCTCCCCGCCCTGCCCCGCTGCGTAAACTCCCCCCATGTCGCACGCTGCCACGCAGGCCATCATCGACCGTCACGACGCGTACCTGTCGCCCAACTACCCCCGTCATGCGGTCGCCATGACCCGCGGCGAAGGGGCTTACCTCTGGGACGCGTCGGGCAAACGCTACCTCGATTTATTCGCAGGCTTTGGGGCCCCCATCCTGGGCCACTGCCACCCCGCGCTCGTGGATGCTGTCACCCGCCAAGCCCAGCAGCTCTGGCATGTAGGCAATCTTCTGCATACCGAGCCGCAGACCCGCGCCGCTCAAGGCATCGTGACCGCCGCCGGCTTCGACGCCCGCGTCTTTTTCTCCCATGCCGGTGCAGACGCCAACGAAGCCGCCATCAAACTCGCCCGGCTCTACGGCAAAGCCAATCCCCGAAATGCCCCCGGACCACTCGGACGCTACGGCGTCATCTCCTGCACCCGCAGCTTCCACGGCCGATCCTTCGCCACCATGGGCGCCACCGGCAACCCCAAGGTTCGCGAAGGATTTGAACCCCTCCCCGCAGGCTTTTCCAACGTGGCCTACAACGACCTCGACGCGCTTCACAACGCCATCGAGGACACCACCATTGCCATCATCGCCGAGCCCATCCAAGGCGAAGGCGGCGTGAATGTTCCCGATCCAGACTACTTCAAAGCACTCCGCGACCTCTGCGATCAACGTGATCTCCTGCTCATCGCCGACGAAGTGTGGACCGGCTGCGCAAGGACCGGCAAGGCCTTCGGCTGGCAGCACTGGCTCAACACCGATCACCCCCCCGACCTTTTCACCCTGGGCAAAGGCGTCGGCGGCGGGCTGGCGGTGGGAGCCATGGTCGCCTCCGCTCAACTCGCCAAGCTCTATGACGCCCGCGCCCACGGCGTCCGCCACGCCACCACCCTCGGCGGAAACTGCCTGTCCATGGCCGTCACCGCCGCCCTCTTCGACATCATCAAAGAACAAAATCTCACCCAACGTGCTGCAGACCTTGAACAACACATCCGTGAAACGCTCACCCCCTGCGTCGGTCCCGATAAGCCCCTCTCGGAAATTCGCGGACGCGGCCTGTTCCTCGGACTGCAATGCAACCCCCAAGGCCCCACCCCAAAGGCCGCCCCACTCGTCCTCGCCGCCCTGGAGCAAGGCCTGCTCCTCGGCTCGGCCCAGGGCGAAACCCTCCGACTCGCGCCCGCACTCACCATCGACACCCAGGACCTCGACCAAGGCCTCGACCTCTTGACCCACGTGCTCCACTCCCACGTAGCATCGTGATGCCGGCGACCCCGCGTACCTTTCGCTCCCGGACCACACCCTGTGTCGTGCGAGGCGTGTGGATGCTGTGCATCAGCCTCACGCTGACCGCCTGCTCCACCACGCCTGAGAATCGCTCACGCTTACCCCAATACGACGGCACCACCGCCAATCAGGTCAGACCCGCCACCCGCCCCGACCGCCCGCCGCCGGTCTCACTGATCCAAGGCCCCCGAGCCCTGGTCGAGGCCCGCCGTATCGATTTCCCCCTCAATGCTGACCTTGAACCCGCCTGGAAACTGGCCAACCAACGCGTCTACCCCGCCCTCACCGCCGGCGTCTGGGCCAACAACGGCCTACGCCTGGGCGTTATCCACCGTGACGACATCCCCGCCCTCGAAGCCGTCCTCCCCACACCCGCCGGCGTGTCCAAGCAATCGCTCCTCGCCACCGGCCACCCCCTGGCCATCGCAGCCTCGCCCTCCCTGCAACGCACCAGCGTCCCCATCGATCTCACCATCCCGCCCTACCAGCCCAACCGAGTCTGGGCTCAAAAAGGCCGACTCCAGTTGCTCGCCCAGATCGAGTCACGCAACGGCCTGATCCACCTGGTCCTCACGCCTCATCACTACCGCCGCGAAGTTCGGCTGCTCCCCACCGATCCCCTCACCGCAGAGCTCGAAGGCACCCGCTTTCACACCCTCGCCACCCGCATCCCCCTCCCCCCCGGCCACCTCATCATCGTCGGCCTCTACCGCCCCCCAGCCGCACCCCCCCTGCCACCGGCTCAACCCAACGCTTCAACCCAACCCACCACCCAGCCCGCCACGCAACCCCGCAATGCTCAGCCCCTCCCGCCCTTGTCCCTGGGGCGATACATCCTCACCGGCACCCGCCGAAACCAGGAACTACAGTCCCTCCTCGTCATCCGCGTCGAGGAAATCCTCACCGACCCCTGACCCACAAACGACCCGACCCACCCGAAGCCCACGGTCTAAAACCGTGGGCGACCCCGGCCGACCGCAGGCGACCGACTGCTTCCCTAAGCTCCCCCCGTGTCCCACCCCCCGTCGTCCCCCACACCCACCGCCCCTGCCACAACCAGCCCCAGCCTCCTTGCGTCAGCGCTGCGGCAAGGCCTTCACGCCGCCCGTGCGAACCTCAAGCCAGGCCTGGCGCTCTGGGCCCTGGGCGTCCTCATCCTCGTAGGCTACTTCGCTATTTCCCCCGCACGCCAGGCGTTGGAATCAGTCGCTGCACTCAAACACCATCACGGCTACGTCTTCTCCGCCATCTCCACCGCAACCTTCGGCGGACTCATCCCCTGGGTCGTCGCTCGCACCACCGCCGCCCGCCGGGCCTCCCTGCGAGACCTTGTCTTTCTCACGGTCTTCTGGGCTCTCAAAGGCGTTGAAATCGATGCGCTCTACCGTCTCCAGGCCTCAATGTTCGGCGACAACCGCCAACCGTTCACCCTCACCGTCAAAGTTCTCTTCGACCAATTCCTCTACGTCCCCCTCTGGGCCATCCCCTCCACCGTCCTGGCCTACCAGTTCCGCGACGACGCCTTTCGCCTCAGCCGCACCCGCGACCGCTTCGCCAAAGGCCCTAAAGCCTGGTACCTCCGAGACATCGTGCCCGTCATGATCAGCAACTGGGCCGTGTGGATCCCCGCCGTGCTGGTGATCTACACCCTGCCCCTGGCCCTGCAACTGCCCATCCAGAATCTGGTCCTCTGCCTGTGGTCCCTCATGCTCCTGGTCCTGGTTCAACAGAACAAGCCCTGACCCCTACCCCCCTGTTCCACCACTTAAAGCACCCAGAAAAACAACAGATACAACAACGGCGCCCCAATCCCCGCGACCCCGAAGACGACCAAACCCACCACCCACAACGGCGTCGGATCTTCAGGAGGCTGTTCCATCCCACAAGCCTACCTGTTTTTCACCGCGACTTTTCCTAAACGAAAGCCCTGCATCCACCTGCAATGCGACCACAATGACATCGCACCGGAAGTGTTTCGGCCCGCGACAAAAACCGCGACAATCGCGCACCACAAGCCTCAGGGCCAGCTTTGGCCGGGCTTATCCAAATCGGCCGGTGATGTAGTCTTCGGTCTGCTGCGATTCGGGGTTGGTGAACAGATTCGCGGTGGGGCCGAACTCGATCAGTTCACCTTCGAAGAGAAACGCGCAAAAGTCGCTGGCCCGGGCGGCCTGCTGCATGTTGTGCGTCACGATGGCAATGGTGTACTGCTCTTTAAGGTCCGACATCAGGTCTTCAATCGCCACAGTGGACTTAGGGTCCAACGCCGAGCAAGGCTCGTCCATCAACAGAACCTCAGGCTGAGCGGCAATCGCGCGGGCAATGCAAAGCCGTTGCTGCTGACCGCCGGACAAGCCCAGAGCGGAGTCTTTCAGGCGGTCTTTGACTTCTTTCCACAGCGCAGCACCCTTGAGCGAGTTTTCGACGATTTCGTCGGTCTCAGATTTGGAGAGTTTGAGGTGAAGCCTCGGGCCAAAGGCGACGTTGTCGTAGATGCTCTTGGGGAACGGGTTGGGCTTCTGGAAGACCATGCCGATGAGTCGGCGGAGCTCGACGACGTCGCGTTCCTTGCCGAGAATGTCGTCGTCATGCAGGCGGATAGCGCCTTCGGTCCAGGCTGAGGGGATCAGGTCGTTCATCCGGTTGATCCATCGCAGAAGCGTGGACTTGCCGCAGCCCGATGGGCCGATGTAGGCAGTGACCTGCTTGTGAGCGATGGGCATGGAGACGTTCTTAATCGCTTTGAAGTCGCCGTAGTAACAACTGAAGTCGTCGATCGTGATGGCCGCCTGGGTGTCTTCGACCCGCATGACGGATTTGTTTTTATCAAGCGCAGCGGTTGGCGGCGGCGGTGCGCCCGCGTCACCTGCGCTCAGCGTTGAGGTGGAGGATTGCGAAGACTCAGATCGCTCGAACTGGTCTTGTGAATTGGGGTCTGACATGGCAGGGTCTCAAGGGGAAGGGCAAAGCCGCATAGAGGGTTGCCGGGGGAAAGATCACGTGGGAATCAGTTGGCCTGTGTTGCCTTTTGTCGGATGTAGACCGCAACCGCATTAAAGCTCAGCAAGACCACCAGAAGAATGATGATGGCGGACGCTGCGGTAAAGCGAAACGCGGCTTCTGGCTCAGCGGTCCAGAAGTAGATCTGCAAAGGCATGGCTGCAAACTTGGCCATCAGGTTATCCGGGGCCACTTGCAGGGTCGTGAACCCAATGAGCAGGATCGGAGCCGCTTCGCCAATGGCCCGGCTGAGCGCAAGGATGGTGCCCGTACAGATGCCGGGCACCGCCGAAGGCAGCACCACCTTCTCAATCGCCTGCCACTTCGTCCCGCCCAGCGCCAGGACACCACTTCGCATCTCGCGTGACACCGCCCGGATCGCTTCCTGAGAGGACACGATGATCACCGGGAGAATCACCAGCATCAGTGTGAGTCCACCCGCCAGCACGCTTTTGCCAAACGGAATCTGAAAGTAATACCAATGCGGAACCTTTTTATTCCGCGGCATGCTGTTGGTCACGATGATGGTTTGCAGACCGGCAGCGTTGTATTCCGCCTGAAGAATCTTGCTGCGTAGATTCCGCCGGGGGATGATTAACTCGACCGCGCCCAAGCCATTCATTTTGACCAGTTCGTCAGCAGCAAGCGAAACCATCTTGCCATAGTCCGCTCTGAGATCGTCCTTGAAAGGCGTGAGCATCGCGTCGGCCACGGTTTGAGCCTTGGCCTCATCAATCTGAACCTCGCCGTTGGCTGTCGCCTTGCGAAGCGCTGACTTCATCGTGGAGTTGATCGCACGCATCCGCTGGTCGACCGACTTTTTGATCCCAGCGGTGCGCCCCTCATCGGCAATTTCGACGATGGCTGCGTCGGCACCCTCCCGGGCGTCGTTAATGGAGGCATAGAACGAGGTTTTCATTCCTTTGACCGCAGGCTTCAGCGGGTCGTTGCTGTCTGCGGGGACGTAATAGTTCTTATCGCCTGCGCTGCTGTACTCATGAAAGGTTTCGTAGCCGAAGTCGAAGAGCGGTTGCTCGGGGTTGGCGAGATCGAACGCGATCGCGAACACCGTGAAGCCCAGGATGCCGTAGACAATCGAAGGCACGCCTGCGAGGTTGGTGATGTTGTTTTGCACGAAGTTGTGGATCATTTTGACCCACTTGTTGCGCGGTTGGTATTCCTCGAGCAGGATCGCGGTAGCGACGCCCAGGGGCACGGCGGTCAGCGCACAGATAATCATGATCGCGATCGAGCCAATGAGGGCCGCGAAGATGCCGGTGGTATGGGGATTACTCGAAACTTCGCTGGTAATGAAGTCCCAGCTCAGGCCTTTGTAGCCTTTGATGACGATGGACACCAGCAGCATCGCCAGCACCAGCACCGCCATACTGGCCGCAAAGATGCAAACGACCTGGAAGACACGGTTTTTGTGTCGCCGAGCGCTTCGACTGGAGGGGGTGTAATCGGTCATCAGAATTATTCGTACTGTTGCCGGAAGCGCTTACGGATCGCTGCGCCAGGATCGTGATGCAAAGCGTGATAACGAAAAGCGTGATACCCACCGCATAGACCGACTGATACTCCAGACTTTGCCGGGGCGTGTCGCCGGTGAATACCTGGACCATGTACCCCGTCATGGTCTGCGTCGGCTGATTGAGCGCAACAACGCTGCCAGGCCCTTCATGCAACATGGGGGGGTTACGCCCGGCAGCCATAGCGACAATCATGGTTTCGCCCACCGCGCGGGCAAAGGCAAGAATGCACGCCGCCACAACGCCGGAGAACGCGGCGGGGACGACGACTTTGAGTGACGTTTCGAGCTTGGAACTCCCCAGGCCGTAGGCACCTTCGCGTAATGCCCGGGGGACTGCGCGTAATGCGTCTTCGGTGAGGGACGTGACGATCGGGATACACATAATTCCCACGGTCAGGCCGGCCGCGAGGACGTTGGAGTCGGCAAGGTTCAGCGGGTTCCAGTCATTGGTGCTGGGGACGCCGGTCCGCAACTGCTGGAAGTCGAACTGGAGTAGCGGGGTGACCAGCGTGAGGGCGAAGAATCCAAAGACCACGGTGGGGACACCAGCAATCACTTCGAGGACCGGCTTAAGAACCGCGCGAACCTTAGGGGGCGCGTATTCACTAAGCCAGATAGCCACCAGGAGCCCCACCGGAATCGCCACCACCATGGCCACAAACGTGACCTGCAACGTTCCGACCACGAGTGGCCAGATGCCAAAGTGTTTTACCTCGCCCAGCAGCGGGTTCCAACGCAGATCGAAGAGAAAGTCCGCCAGGCTGATTTTCGAGACATTTCCCTGAACGTCTGTCACGCCGTCGAAGAAGCCAAGCGTTTCACGGGCCAGAATGAATACAATCAGCAGGGTGACGCTGATGGTGATGGCCCCGCACACCATGAGGATGCCGAGAATGAAACGCTCTTTGAGGTCCCGCGTCAGCGTGGACCGGGCCTGGCCGTAGGTCTTGCCTCCGGCGGAGGTGAGCATGCCTGACGAGGCGGCAATATCGGTAGTCGTCATGAGCGAGGCCGAGTCAGGAAAAAGAGGAGGAAGCCAGGGATCCACCGGTTCGCAGTTGGGCGGGCCGGGGACAAAGACGGGGCAACGCGGCTGAGCGTTGCCCCGCAAATTGGTGCATGACTGCGGCTGGCGTCAGCCAGCGGTCAATGGTTTATTCTTCTTCGGTTACGCCCATGAGCTCTTTGAGGGTGCCTTCTTTGGCTTCCAGCTCATCGGTGTAGTAGACCGAACCAGCGGTGCGGTTGGCGAGGCGATCCATGGATGCTTCGGCACACCACTCGGGGAGGCGGACATAACCGACTTCTTCGGCGGCCGTGGGGGCCACGTCGAGGAAGAATTCGGCGTAGGCAGCAACTTCAGGACGGTCGAGGCTGTCGATTTTCCAGTAGACGAACAAGGGTCGGCTAAAGGGGTTGTATTCGCCGGACTCGATGGTCTCTGCGGTTGGACGCACGAAGTCGCCGTTGCTGTTCTGAATGCCCACGGAGGTCAGCTTGTCACGGTTCTCGAAGTAATACGCCGAGCCGAAGAAGCCGATGCCACCCTTGTTGCCGGCAATGCCGTTGACGAGGATGTTGTCGTTTTCGGAGACCGCCGCGTCTTCGCGCATGTTGCCTTCGTCGCCGATGACCACTTCCTTGAAGTAGTCGAAGGTGCCGGAGGTGGTGGCGGGCATGAAGATCTTGACGGGGACATCGGGGTAGCTGGCGTCGAGGTCTTTCCAGGACTTGACTTTGGAGCCGGCCTTGAAGAGCGTGGCCAGTTGCTCGGTGGTCATCTGGGTGGCCCAGGTGTTTTCGGGGTTGACGGCGATGGTGAGGCCGTCGTAGGCGACGGGCGTTTCGACGAATTCAATACCAGCGGCTTTGGCGGCTTTGTATTCTTTGGCCTTGATGGGTCGCGAGGCGTTGGAGGCGTCGCTCTGGCCGGCGGTGAACTGCCGGAAGCCGCCGCCGGTGCCGATGCTGGCGATGGGGACGGTGACGTTGGGGTACTGCTTGCGGAACTGCTCGGCGACGAAGGTGGCCATGGGCAGGACGGTGGAGGAGCCAGCGACTTCGATGGTGCCGGACAGGTTGTCAGACTGGCCCATCGCGGGGGCAGACATCAGACCTGCAGCGGCCGCAGCCACTACACCGTGCTTCAGGGAATCAAACATTTTCATAAAGAGGCCTCGTAGGTACGGGGTGATCTGGCGGGGGGTAGGCTGGGAAGAAACAGATCCTCCCGGGCAAGCCCGTGAATCCCACGCCGTGGGTGACGCCGAGACAACCTCGGCAACACACAAACGATATGTTTCGATTGTTAACGACTGGTTAGTTCACCGTGATCGTTGGATAAACTCGTCGGATAGTGCCGATTACGTTTTGTTTTACGGTGTAATCTGAAGCAAAACCCATGGACATGAACAACCATCATTGTGGATTAAGCAGCCGCCGGCCCGTTTTAGTTGGTCCTATCTCGCGTTTTTGCAACGCTTTGCAAGTGGTCAGCCTGGTGTGTGTCGTCGTGGTCTGCGCAGGATGCACGGGCAAGTCGGGTTATCCCGTAGTGGGTGAGTTTGTGGATGTGATTCAAACGCCTTCACCCACCCAGGCCGCCTTGAATGCGTTCAATGTGTATGACCCCGACGTCCGCCGCGAGGCGGTCGCACAGCTGGCATCCGCGCCATACGGCGGAGAAGAGGCCTATGTGAAGGTGTATCGGCTGATGCTGACCGATTCTGCCTCGACGGTCCGTGCGGCGGCGGTCAAGGCGCTCGGGCAGCACGGAAGTCCCGAAGACGTGCCCCGGCTGGTGAAGGCTTTGGAAGATGATCAGGCATTCGTCCGGTGGTCGGCGGCAGCGAGTCTGCAGCGATTGCACGGAGACCAGGCGGTTCGGCCTTTGGTGGAGGCAGCGAGCGCCGATGAGCCGGACACGGACGTGCGCCGAGCCGCGGCAAAGGCGTTGGGGCAATATCGCCAGCCTTTGGTTTATGACGCGCTCGTCGGAGCACTTAACGACCGGGATTACACGGTGGTCCAGGCCGCCCACGGGTCTTTAGTCACGTTGACCGGGCAGGACACCCTCCCGCCAGACTCGCGGGACTGGTCGGCATGGGGGCGGGATAACCGCGGCAAGCTGTTTGCGCACTCGGACGGCTATCACTACAACGCCTACCGCGAGCCACCAGGTTTTTTCAGGCGAAACGTGTTTTTCTGGCGGGACTATTCAACGCCCGCCACGCAGTCGCCCAAGGGCCTGGAAGTCGTACAACGCGAGGGATGATGCCCATTGCGTCTGGGGCTCAGGCACTTACCGATTTGGATCCTGACGCCGGACAAATCAGGCCCGCGCGGTCCACTCCGCTTCGAGCGGCACGAGCTTGCGCTGCAAGGTGTCGCGATCGTTTTGCAGCGTGTTGAACCGATCTTTGTCCTGATACGTGGCGGGGTCAGCAAGCTGGGCGTCAATCGCAGCGGTCTGGGCTTCGATTTTCTCGATGCGTGATTCGAGGTCTTTTTGCGAGAGGCCGGCGAAGGCTTTGTTGCCGTTCTTGCGCGAGGCAGGTTTGCTTTTGGCGCTGGCGTTGGCGGGTGGGCTGGATTTGGGTTTGGGTGTTTCAACGCGGGCGGAGGTCCCGGCGTTGGCGTGAGGCGGGGAACTGGGGGAGGCGTTGTCCTGCTTGGCGAGCTCGGCGAGGTATTCGGTATATGTGCCTTGAAAGACATGCGCTCGGCCGTCGCCGTCAAATACGATGAGCTGATCGACCAGGTGATCCAGCAACATGCGGTCGTGAGTGATGAGGATGAGGGTGCCCGCTTCGCCGCCGCCGGCCTTACCGCCTGCGGTGGAATATTTCTTCTCGTGAGTGACGTAGCGGCGCAGGGCCTCCTCGAGCCGTTCGGCACTGGGGATGTCGAGGTGATTGGTCGGTTCGTCGAGGACCAGCAGGTTGTGGCCCTTGACCATCAGGCCGGCGAGGACCGCGCGGGAGCGTTCGCCGCCTGAGAGCACGCCGAGCTGTTTGTCCTGCTCGTCGCCTCTGAAAAGAAAGGCTCCTGCCAGGTCCCGGGCTTCCTGCTCGGTGTCGCTGGGGACATGCAGGCGGAGAAACTCGACGACCGTGCGATTGAGGTCCAGGTGTTCGTGGGTTTGGCGAAACCAGCCGGGATCGACCTGCGATCCGAGCTTGCGCTCGCCTGCGGTGGGTTCCTGATCGCCCAGCAGGCAGCGGATCAAGGTCGACTTTCCCGCGCCGTTGGGACCGATGACGCCGATGCGGTCACCGCGCTGGATGGTGAGATTCAAGTCGCTGAACAGCGGTTTGCCGGGATGCTGAACCGCGAGACCTTCGGCAATGACCACCTGATCGCCGCTGCGGGACGACGGCGAAAAGCTGAGCTTCATGGCATCAAGTTCAAGCGGGGCTTCGGTGACGTCTGCCGCTTTTTCGCGGACCAGCCGTTTCTCCCGGCCCTGGGCTTGCTTGGCCCGCTGACCGGCGCGATAGCGGTCGATGAACGCCTGCTCCCGCTTGAATTTGTCCTGCTGTTTGTCGAACGCTCGTTGTTGATCGAGGATGCGTATGTCACGTAATTCACGAAACTTATCGTAGTTGCCGGGGTATTCGACCATTTGGCCGCGTTCGAGCTCGTAGATTTTCTGAGCGACCCGGTTGAGCAGCCAACGGTCGTGGCTGATGACGATGACCGCGCCGCGGAAGTCGACCAGGAAGTCTTCGAGCCACTGTCGGCCGGCGATGTCGAGGTGGTTGGTGGGCTCGTCAAGCAAGAGCACGTCGGGCTCACTGAGCAGAAGCTTGCCCAACGCCAGTCGCCCTTTCTGCCCGCCGGAGAGGTCGGCAACTTTCACGCCGAAAAACGCATCGGTGATCCCCAGGCCGTGGAGCACCTGATCGACCTTGTGATCCACCGCATAGCCCCCGGCGGCGTGCATCTTTTCTTCGAGCTTTTCGTATTCCTTCAAAAGCTTGTCGAGGCTGTCGCCTTGCGCTTCGCCCATCTCGTGGGCGACTTGCTCGAGCTTGTCGTGGAGCTCAGCGAGTTCGGCGAAGGCCGAGCCAGCTTCCTCGCGCAAGGTCCGGGTGGGGTCCAGCGCGTGGTCCTGATGGAGATAGCCGACGGAGGCGCCGCGGGCGATTTGAATCTGCCCGGTGTCGGCAGGGTGAAGCGCCACACCGGCGAGGAGCTTGAGCAGCGTGGACTTACCGCAGCCGTTTCGGCCCACCAGCCCGACATGCTCACCTTCGGAAAGTGTGAGGTTGACGCCGTCGAGGATCTGGCGGTCGCCGATCGCGAACTGCACATTGGCAACAGAGATCAAAGCCATGCGGGGGAGTGTACGGGGCGAAGGCGGAGGCGTAGTGCAGCGCACCAGTCCGCGATTTTGCGGCACGTTGAGGGAAGCCGATCAGGGCCATCGCATTCTGGGTGTGCGCTTGAGAAAGCCCTGCCGATGCAGGGGTGGGACCCACCGTCAGAGACAGTGGGCTTCGAGGGTTGAGTCATATGCAGAGATAGAGTCGGCAACTTCTATATCGAGAATGCGGTTGCCTTGGCGAGGCGGCGGCTTGTGTTGGGGGCATTCAGCGTTTTCGGCCGTGCTTGCTGAACATGACGCGGGAGGCGGAGTGCCAGACGCCTTTGCCGCCGGGCTGATACTCGGGACGGATGCGTACGAAATCTTCGCCATCTTCGCGGGCGATTTCCTTGACGGTGCCCGTGACGTCGCCGGTGAGGCTGCGAACGATGTCACCGACTTCAATGGGTCGGCCGTCGTGATCGGCAGCGGTGAGCTCGGGCGGCGTGTCGGCAGGTGGGGTTGAAGAAGGCATGCAGGCTGTTATACGTTTTAAAGGCGGGATGGGTTCGCGTGAAGCTGCAGATCGCAGTCGCTCGGGAGTTGTGAAGTCTCGGTGTGACAGACGGTAGAGTGGTGGCATGGCCGAATATCCTTACCGGTGTCCACATTGTCAGGGGACTTCTGCGGTGGCTGAGTCTCGGCTGGGGGAGGTGGTGGTTTGCCAGCTTTGCCAGCAGCCCTTGCGAGCTCGGGTCCCCGATGGCACGCTGCTGGTGGAGAAGAACGGCCAGGTCGTGGAAGCGGCCGATGCGCTGGGACGGCGTAATGAAGAAGAGCAAACGGTCGCGCGGATCTATCCGGCCGCACTACGGCAGAACCCGCTGCAGTCGGCGATTCTGCTGGTGATGATGCTGGGTGGGCTGGCGTTGCTGGTTTGGGTCTGGACGGGCACGATGGAGCCGGGCGGGTTGAAGACCACGCTGTTGATCCTGGGGGCACTTCTGGTGGTCGCAGGACTTGCCACGCTGGGGGCACGGATGATTGCCGCTCGCTTTGAAGCGCTGCGGATTACCACGCAGCGGACGATCTGGTCGCGCGGGTTTATTCAACGCCGAACCAGCGAAGTGCAACACGACGACATCCGCAATATTCAACTCACCCAAGGCGTGGTCGAACGCTTGCTCGGGGTCGGTGGGGTGGCGGTGTCCAGCGCTGGCCAGGACGATATGGAAATTCACGCCCGGGGGATCCCGAATCCGCAGAAAGTGATCGACACGATCCGCAAGCACCAGCGTCGGCTGGTGGGTGGGGATTGAGGGGTGCTTTGAAGATTTAGTTTCTCGGTTGTGGGGAACCCACGCATGGCGATGCGTGGGGTTTTTTTTGGGGGGGGGGTGTGGGGGTTTATTTGATGATGGCTTGGAGGGCGGTGAGGGCGTAGGCGGTGACGAGGTTGGCGTCGCCTTCCATCCAGCGGTCGGCGGGATTGGCCCATGAGCCGTTGTCCGCCTGGCGTTTGACGAGTGCTTCGATGAGCGTATTGGCCCAGTTCACCTCGCCGTTGGGGGTGTTGAGGTTGGGTTGGCCAAAGGCGGTGAGGGCACGGCCCATGGTCATGTACATGTAGTACAGGCCTTGCTGGTTCATCGTGTCGGGCATGCCGGGGTTGGCGTTGACGGTGAAGTTATCCTCGATCCAGTTGAACGCCTGCTTGACCAGGGGGTCTTCGGGTTTGAGGTCGGCGTAGACGTAACTCTTGAATCCAGCGTAGGTAATGGAGCCGTAGGTGCGGAGGCCAGAGACATTACGTTCGCCTTTGTCCACTGCGGCCGCCATCTGGTCGGGATTCGCTTTGGACTCCGGGACGCCGATGAGATTTTTATTGATGCTGGTGGCGTAGATGAATCCGCCGTCCTGATTGATTTTGTCAGCGTGCATGGCGTTCTGAGGCACGCCCTGGCATCGGCTGACGAAGGCCATGGCACGGATGTAGGCCGGGTCGCTGCTTTCGAGGCCTGAGTCGCGCAAGGCCTGGAGCATGATGGAGGTGTTGGACATATCGGGCCGGCCGTGGCGGCCGTAGCCCGACCCGCCGTAGAACGGGTGGTCTGCGGTGATCGGCGTGCCGTCGGGGAGGGTCATGCCGACCTTCCACTGAATGGCGATGAGGTATTGCTGTCCGAGCTGGACGGCCTGGGCGGCTTCGGGGTCGTTGGGAAGTTTGGAAAGTGCGGAGATGCTGATGGCGGTGTTGTAATTGTTGAGAATGCCGTCGGTGATGGAGCCGTCGTCATGGGTTCGGGCGAGGATGTAGGCCCGGGCTTTGACGACGGCCGGGTCGTCCGGGGTCACATCGGGGTGATCGAGAAAACAGCGCAGCGCCAGAGCGGTGATGGCGGGTCCGGGCTCGGGGGACCAGGATCCATCCTCGTTCTGTGTTTCGCGGAGGAAAGCGAGGCCTCGATCGACGGCGGCTTTGGCTTGTTCAAGGGGCTGAGCGTCGATCTGGGGTCCGTTATGAACTGCGTCCTGCGCACCGGCCTGGGCGTGCACGCGGGGGCCGATAAGCATCAGCGCAAGGGCGAACAGCGCGATCAACGTGACCGATAGGGCTTGCGGGAACGAGCGAAACGGTAAAGATGCGGTCGTGGTCATGATGTGTACCGGGGGTTGGGCGAAGCTGGAGGAGTTTACGCCCGATCAAGGGTGAGGGTTCGGTGACTGCAAGGATTTTAGGGGCTCGGCCCGATAGTGTGAATCGAGACGCGATCGGGCCTGACCGACAGGCCAACGGCGTTTTGGAGCCAAGTGATATGCTCGACCATGAGGGCGGGCGCGTGGAGAACTGATGCGTCGACACCTGGGACTGGTGGTGAGGATTCTGCTTGCGGCGGCGGGGGTGACGTATATCGCGTTAAACCTGGAGTGGTCGGACCGCGTGCTGCTGCCGGCGGGGACGATGGTGGATGGCTCGGCGTTGACGGAGTCGGTGAAGGCTCCGGTGCTTGAACAGCGGGACGGGGCCTACGTGGTCGCTCGACCTGACGTGAATGATCCCGGCGAAGTCCTGGAGAACAAGACTTTTGTCGTGCCCGAGGCGACGGTGGACGCGGGAGAAAACTCGCCCTCGTTTCAGCCCTCGGTGGTGACGATGCTACGCGAGGCGAACCTGGGGCTGTTGCTGGCGGGGCTTGGGCTTTGGGGGCTGGTGTTCCCGCTGCAGACCTATCGCTGGTGGAGCCTGATGCGGTGCCAGGGGTTACACACATCAATGCACCGAACCTTTCGGCTGACGATGGTGGGAACGTTTTTCAACATCTGCATGCCCGGGGCCACGGGCGGCGACGTGATGAAGGCGTATTACGCAGCCAAAGGCGGCTCGCAACGGGCCACCGCGGTGGTCAGCGTGGTGATCGACCGGGCGGTGGGCTTGGTGGCGTTGGTGATTCTCGGGGGACTTGTGGGGCTCACCCGGCTGGATGACCCGCGTGTGGCCAACATGACCGGTGCGGTGTGGCTTGGACTGTTAGCGCTGGCGGTGATGGCCGGGGTGTACTTCTCGCCGGTGCGGCGTTTGGTGGGATTTCACCTGCTCTTGCGGGCCTTGCCGGGCAAGGATTTGCTGCGTAAAGCGGATCGCGCGGCGAAGGCGTATGGCCGATCGTGGGGCACGGTGTTGGTGGCGTTATTGATTTCAATCCTGGTCCACGTGCTGATCACGCTGTCGATTTCAATGGCGGGGTATGCCTTGGGCGTGGAGCATGATCTTGGATTCATGATGGCGACGCTGCCGGTGGTCTTGCTGGTGCAGGCGGTGCCGTTGTTCCCGATGGGTCTGGGGATTGCGGACGCAGCGGCGGTGAATCTGCTGGTCGGGCCGGCGGCGAGTCGAACGCAGGTGCTGGGGCTGATGCTGGTGCAACGGCTTTACATGATCGCTTACGCGATGCTGGGGTCGATCGTGCTGATTCGCGGGGACATTCGGCTGCAGTCCGGGCCGACGGTGGGTGCTGAGCTGGACACGCCGGACCCTGACACGGGTCCTGCGGCCGAGCCTCCTGCGCCCGCCGCCACGGTGTAGCCATTGGCATCGGACGGTGTCTTCAGCGGGTCAAGCGGCACGCTCAGGGTGCCTTGGCGTCGCGCTGAATCAGCAGATCGGCCAGCACCGCCATGTGGTCCGAGGCGTGGCGTCCGTTCCAGGTGTGGCTGAGATGGCCTTGACGCACCACGCCTACCGCAGGCTCGACAAAGATGTAGTCGATGGGCGGCCATTGCTGATCCATCGGGCGTAGTTGTGCGACAAATCCCGTGGTCGTCGGGCGCGGCCCGAACACAGCGTCCCCCGCGGCGGTGCGGGTATCGGTCAGCGCTGAGACCAGTGTGCGGTACGCGTCGGAGTCCGGGGTGGTATTAAAGTCGCCGGTGACGATGACGGTGGCCCCTTGCGACATGGTTTCGAGCTTTTGCAGGATCACCTCAGCAGAGCGGGTGCGTGCTTCTTTGCCTCGGTTATCGAAATGGGTGTTAAATAAGAGCAGGGGTGGGGCATCGTCGCCCAGGGTGCGATCTTTGAGCCGGGCCCAGGTCACGATGCGTGTCAGGCCGGCATCCCAATCTTTGCTGGCGACGACGTCGGGGGTGAGCGACAGCCAAAAGGTGCCACTGTCGATTTGCTCGAATCGCTCGGTGCGATAGAAGATCGGCGAAAACTCCCCCGCCGCTTTGCCGTCATCTCGCCCAACGCCCACGTGGCTGTAGCCTGGCAGGTCCTCTGCGAGCTGGTCGAGCTGGTGTGCCAGTACCTCCTGCAGGCCGATCAGGTCGGGTGCGTAGAACTGCAGCAGCGAGGTGACGCGAGGCCTGCGGTGAGGCCAGGCGTGCTCTCCGTCGTCAGGATTGTCGTAGCGGATATTGAAGCTGATGACACGCAAAGGGCTGGTCTCCAAAGGCATCGTGGCGGCGGGCTGCGTGGCGGCGACTTGGGTTGCCTGTGCCAAAGCAATGGGGCTGATCACCATCAAGGCCGCAGCGGCGATCAGGCTCAAAACCGGCGGGAACAAACAAGGCTGGCACCGGGGGAGTGAAATGAATGGGGCAACACGGGCGGCGGCGATGTTGAGCATGGTGGCCCCACCCTATATCAAGACGTTGCAGAAGGTTTGAGCGTGCTTTAACTGCGATTGGGTGACGAGCTTGTAGTTGTCGATCAGGCTGCAGAGCGACGTAAAAAGCGTTGACACCTGGCTCTTTTGGGCTACACTGTAACCGGTTCCAGTTCATTTGTAACCGATTCCATGAGCGTCACGATCACCCATATCGCCGAACACTGCGGACTTTCCCGCGCTACCGTGAGTCGCGTACTCTCAGGCAAGACCGCTCACAGCGGGAAGACCGCTGAGCATGTGATCGCTGCGGCAGATCGACTGGGGTATCGTCCCAATGCAGCGGCGCGTTCGACCAGCACGGGTCGTTTCGGTGCGGTGGGGTTGTTGCTGGGCTCTCACGATCGCAAGAGTTCGCTGCCCCAGGGTTTGTTGTCGGGTGTGTATGACGTTCTGGAGCAGCATGATCTTCAGTTGATGATGGTGCGGGTGAGTGATGCGGATTTGTCCAGCCGGGAGCGGATGCCCCGTTTATTGCGCGAGATGTCGACCGACGGGATATTGATCGACTACACCCACGCGGCACCGGCTGCGATGCAGGAGTTACTTGAGCGTCACCGCACGCCTGCGGTGTGGATGAACAGCAAGCAGGCCACCTCAGCGGTCTATCCAGATGATGAAAAGGCGGGTTATGACGCGACGGTCTATCTCCTGGAGATGGGCCATCGGCGGATCATGTATGCCGGGCCTTCCCCGACGCGCGAAGTGGTCGAGCATTATTCGGTGGAGGATCGGTTGCTCGGATACACCCGGGCGATGCGAAACGCTGGCTTGACCCCGCGCTACCGGCTGCACGGCGGCGACACCCAGCCTCAGGCCTTTGCGGACGTACTGGCGTTGGACGACAGGCCCACGGCAGTGGTCTGCTACGGCCTGCCGATGAACCTCATCACCTACGCGCTTCACGCAGGCCTCGCGATTCCCAAAGACCTTTCGCTGATCACGTTTATTAAAAACCCCGATGGCTTTGGCGAGTTACCGATCACCGGCCGAGCGCTGAGCCGGCTCAATGTGCCCCATCACCGCGTAGGCCACGTCGCGGCATCACAGTTATGTGCTCAGTTTAAGGATACTTCAAACCAGCCCGCTGCGGTAGCGGTTGCCTTTGACCCGCCGCTAGGTGAGACCTGTTGCCCACCGTCTGCGTGAGACGGCTCTTTTTGTTTCTTTGTCCGATTTGACTTGGAGGTTTGTTTGATGGTTATGAAATATTCACATAACGACGCGTTTCGATTACTGGTTCCTGCGCTCGCAGCGTTAACCCTTGGGCCTGTCGCTTCGGCCGCGTTTATCGTCATTGAAGATTTTGAAGACGAGACGCCTAATACAACCTATGCCGACAGATTCATCGACCGAGCTGACAGCGGGACGCCACAAGTGATCAACACAGGATCGCCTTTTGGTACAACACCCAACAATTATTTGATCGAGCAAGACAGCAATGGTTCGGGCGGCGCAGGCTTCGGTGATAATCTTTTCGACTTTGACGACGGCGAGAAGCACAGCTACGCCTTCGATTTCGTTCGCACCAGCGGTACGGCGCTCCTTTCGATCAGTGACGGAGGTGGCGTCTTTACAAGTAATCGCTACGGCGACCCGGAAAGCACGGGTGGCCTGGCCGCCAACGAGGTTTAGACGATCTCCCTGCTCATCAATCGCACCGGATCGATCGATACATTCTTCAACCCATTGACCTCCGCGAGTGAGACCATTGCCGACGAAAGTATCCGCTGGTTTGCACAAGACAGTTCGGGCAATTTTGCCGACCTCGGCGGCAGTACTGAAGAGGCTTCCGGACCGGAAGACGCCTCGATTCCTCACGCTTTACGGCGGTTCGTCTTCACAGACCGGCCTGGTCGATAATGTCCGGCAGGACGCTGGCAACCTGGCCGTGTTCGGAGCACCGATTCCCGAGCCTGCATCGCTGACCCTTCTGGGTCTGGGTGGATTGTGCCTACTGTCCCGTCACCGACGCTAACGCATCGTCATCCGCCGATGCCACGGATCAACGTCCGTGGCATCGTTTCTTTTTTAATGCGTTTCACACTCTCCTTTGCGAGTTCATGATGACCCGACGCGCGTTTACGCTGATTGAATTGCTTGTGGTGATTAGCATCATCGCCTTGCTGATTGCGCTGCTGCTTCCAACGCTGCAAGGTGCTCGGGCAGCCGCACAGCAGACAATCTGTCTATCAAATCAACGTCAGATGGGTATCGCCTCTGCGGTTTATAGTGATTTGTATGACGAGGCGGTGCTGCCTTCTGAACTTCATCCCGGGGGGGACCGTAATGGGTCATCGTGGGCGTGGGGCATGATGTATCTGAATCTGCTGAGCATGCCGAACCCGCCAAGCAAATACGCGAGCTCCACTCCGTTTCCGGACTTATATCGCTGTCCTACCGACGAGCGATCCGCGTCACAGGACATTTTTAAGCCCGGCGGCGACGCGGCGGGTAAAAAATCACACCGTGCGGTGGCCTACTCCCACAACAACCGCGGCTCGGGCGGGTCTTATCAAACCAGCGTTGGTCTTAAGAAATCGATCAGCAACGTCTGGACACAATCGACCCATCCCAGCCCCGGGACCACCATGCTGTTTTTCGAGAAGGTCACACGGCCGGACTCAGAAGGTGGCTGGCGGGCTGACAATCTCAGCCACCTGCACTACTACGGCGAAACCTACGGCGATCAATGGGAGAATATCCAGCGGATCGATGATCGCCACAACGGCAGCGGCGCCACACTTTTCGTCGATGGTCATGCGACCGTTGAATCCAAAGACGACCTGATTATCCCGCAGCAGGTCGACCCCGCCTTGTGGGGAAAAGTCCGGCCCATCAATTAAGTCTCAGCATCACGGCAACTCTATTTATCGTTACAATTGAGCGATTCCTGTTTCCTCACCTAAAGGTCTGATTCATGCAACGATTCGCCATTGCTTTCATCTTCAGCGTCGGTTGTGTCGCTCTCGGTCCGGCTTCTCATGCAGAGGTCGTCACCGCGCCCACCGCTGAGCAGCTCGCTCAAGCCAACCAGGCGGTGATTGATGCGGATGGCGGCGGCGTGATCTACCCGGTGGCGGCAGGCGTGGCGAACGTCAAGGCCTACGGCGCGGTCGGCGACGGGGAGGCGGACGATACCGCCGCCATCCAGGCTGCCCTCGACGCCAGGCCTAAGAACAAAATCATTTACTTCCCCAACGGCACCTATCGCGTGACCGACACCCTCCGCTGGGCGGGCAAAGACAACCAGCAAAAGCGCCAAGTCTTCCAAGGTCAAAGCCAGGAAGGCGTGGTGATCCGCCTTGCTGACGCAACCCCCAGTTTCACCAATCCAAAGCAACCCAAGGAAATGATCTGGACCGGCGGCGCGCCCGCCCAACGCTTCTCCAACGGCCTGCGTGACCTCACCCTCGACATCGGCGCCGCGAACCCCGGTGCTATCGGGGCCCGCTTCATGGCCAACAATCAAGGCGGAATCTACCGCGTCACCGTCCGGTCCAGCGATCCCAATGGCGCGGGCCACATCGGACTGGACCTGGGCTGGTCCAATGAGCAAGGCCCTTGCCTGCTCCGCTATGTCACCATCGAAGGCTTTGACACCGGCGTGTTCACCAACCACGGCGTGAACAGCGTCACCGTCGAGTTCCTCACCCTTCGCGGCCAACGGGTCGTCGGCTTCGATAACCAGGGACAGTGCGTTTCCATCCGTGGCCTGCGATCAGAACTTGCAGTGCCCGCCTTCCGCAACGCCCGGGGCGGGGTCACCACCCTCATCGACAGCGAACTCCAGGGCACTGACGGTGCGGCGGAAGTCACCGCCATCGAAAACAGCAAAGCCGCCCTGTTCGTCCGCAACACCACCACCCCCGGCTACGCGCGGGCAATCACCAACAACTCCGGCCATCAAAACGGTGTCGATGCCACAACCATCACGGAGTTCGTCAGCCATCCGCCTTTGACACTCTTCGAGACCGATGCCCACTCATTGGGATTGCCTATCGAAGACGCACCTGACGTGCCAATGGACCCGCCTGCCAAGTGGGCCAACGTCGCGGACTTCGGGCCGCCCAGCTCAATCGAACTGATCGATCAAAAGTCCGGCAAACGCGAAACCCGCCCCGACTGGACCGACGCCATTCAGCGTGCCATCGACAGCGGCGCGTCGACGGTCTACTTTCCCGTCCGAGGCGACTTTGGCTTCTACGGCAAGGTTTACGTGCGCGGCAACGTCCAACGCATTACCGCTCTGCGCTGCGGCTTCCCCAGCATCATCGCCAGCACCCAGCACCGAATACGCTTTCAGGAAGAAGCGATGCCTACCTGGGTGATCCAGGACGGTGCGGGACCGGTGGTGATTGAGGACTTTGATAATCACTATTTCAAGTTCGAGGTCCAGCAACAATCCAGCCGACCCCTTGTCCTCCGCGAGCTCCTGTCGCATGACATCAGCACGCAGCCCGGTGCCGGCGATATCTTCATTCTTGATGTCGTGGCCCAGCACGTCGATGCCAACGGCGGACGCATCTTCGCCCGCCAACTCAACACCGAGGGCTACCGAGAGCCGCGTAATCTGGCCCGTGACGGGGGGTCACTGTGGGTGCTTGGCTTGAAGACCGAAAATGATCCCACGGTCGCACATGCCAAACATGGTGGCCAGATCGAAATCCTCGGCGGCTTCGTCTACGCCAACAAAGCCTACGACCCGGAGAAAGTCATGCTCCGTATCGACGACGGCGGGGCCTTGTCCGCCACCCTGGGCGAGTTCGTCATCCGCAAACAACCCTTCACGCCCGTTGAGCAAATGCAGGGTGAACAGACCCGTCGTATCGAGCATGGCGACGCGCCCGGCCGAGGCGGCGGAAGCATGCTGCCGTTGTTCGTCGCCCGCCCGGCATCCTGAAACGCAATAGAACGCTCGGCCAGACGTTCAGGTGAAGGAACAGGGCATCACGACGTTCAAACTCAAAAGGATTACCGCTATGGTTCATGTCTGCTGCGTCATTTCGGCGGCTCTCTTTTGCTTCATCCTCAACGCGTCAGCCACCGCTGAGATGGCCAATCCCACCCCCGAGCAAATCGCAACTGCCAATCAAGCGGTGATCGATGCGGGACAGGGCGGGGTGATCTATCCCGTGGCAGCGGGCGTTGCCAACGTCAGGGCATACGGTGCGGTCGGAGACGGCCAGACGGATGACACGGCTGCCTTTCAAGCTGCCCTTGATGCCATGCCGCGTCACGCGCTGATCTACGTCCCCAATGGCACGTACCGCATTACTGATACGCTGCGCTGGGGGGGCACCTCGCGGGGCAACGCTCAAAAACGCCAGGTCCTCCAAGGCCAGTCGCAGGCTGGCGTGGTGCTGCGGGTGCCCGACGCCCACCCCGCGTTTGCCGACGCCGATGCGCCACGGGCGGTGATCTGGACCGGCAAAGCGCCAGCGCAACGCTTTATGAACGGCATCCGAGACGTCACCGTGGATGTCGGCGCCAGCAACCCCGGGGCCATCGGCGTGCAGTTCTTCGCCAACAATCAAGGTGCCGTCTCGCGTCTCACGATTCGGTCCAGCGACCCCGATTACGTCGGTCACATCGGGCTGGACCTGGGCTATTCCGATGAGCAAGGCCCCTGCCTGATCGAGCACGTCACCGTCGAAGGTTTCGACACCGGTGTGTCCACCAAACACGCGGTGGACAGCGTCACGTTTGAACACCTCACGCTTCGCCATCAACGCGTCGTGGGATTCAAAAACGATGGCCAATGCATCGCCCTCCGCAAACTCGACGCCAAACTCAACGTGCCCATCTATCACAACACCGGGCCCGGCGTCACCGCCCTGATCGACAGCACCCTGGCCCCTGCAGATGCAGACCACACAGGCCCAGCCGTCATCAACGACCGCCATGCCAGCCTGATGTTGCGAAACGTTGACCTCCCAGGTGAGCTCTCAATCCAACACCAGGGCGACACCCAACCGTACGAGCGCACTGAGGCTGGCCTCGTGCAACTCTACGTCAGTCAATCCCCGTTGACATTGTTCGACACCGACCTGTCCACGCTGAACCTTGCGATTCAGGAAACCCCGGACATCCCCATGGAGGCACCGAACCGATGGGCCAACGTTGCCGACTTCGGCCCGCCCGAGACCATCCAACTCATCGAACAAAAAACCGGCAAAGCCCAGACCCGACCCGACTGGACGGCGGCCATTCAACGCGCCATCGACAGCGGTGCCACCACGGTCTACTTCCCTGCCCTGGGCGACTTCGGTTTCTACGGCAAGGTCTATGTGCGCGGCCCCGTCCAACGCATCACCGCCCTACGCAACAGCTTTCCCGGCATCGTTCAAAGTACGCACGAATCGACCATCTTCCAACCCGACACCATCCCCCACTGGATCATTGCGGAAGGCTCGGGTCCGGTCGTGATCGAGGACTTCAACAGCCATTACTTCCTGGCCAACGTGGTACAGCAATCAAAGCGGCCTGTCGTCGTCCGCCATATGTCGATCGCAAACGTGCTGACCACGCCTGAAAGCGGCGACGTATTTCTGACAGACGTCCGCGGCCGACATGTGGACGCCCACGGCAGCCGGGTCTTCGCTCGTCAGCTCAACACCGAAGGCCACACTGAGCCGCGCAATCAGGCCCGGGACGGCGGCAGCCTGTGGGTGCTGGGCTTGAAAACTGAAGGCGACGCGACGATTGCACACGCCAAACCCGGCGGGCAGATCGAGATCGTGGGCGGCTTCATTTATGCCAACAAAGCCACCGACCCAGAAAAGGTGATGTTCCGCATTGACCAGGGCGGGGCCTTGTCCGCAACGGTCGGCGAATGGACGACCAAGAAGCGTCAACCCTTTGCCGTGGCAGAACAAATGCAAGGGGATACAACCCGCCGACTCAAGCACGGCGACGCGCCCGGCCGAGGCCACGGCAGCCGGGTGCCCCTCTTCATCGCCAGGCCCGCAGCGACCCAGCCCGGGATGTGACGCAACCCACCGAAGCCCACTGTCTCTGACGGCAGGCCCAAGCTCTGAATGAGCAGTGACAATGTCTCACGCGAATTCAGTTGAGTTTACGCCCCACAACCCGGTGGGATCTGCGACGTTCACCGGGTCGCCGCTGACACGCGCTGCGCTGGCGCGGTGACTTCAGCACATGTCATGGCCGTGACGTGACCGTCGAGGAACGTCACGTTCATCGTGCCCCGACCCGTTTCCCCCGTGCCGCCTGCATGACGGCCGACCATATTGGCAACGAGTTCGCTTGCTCCAGAGGTCTGGAAAATATTGAAACTGAGCCTAAATGGATTCGGCCCATCATTCGCGGCTTTCTCTGCAAACACCAAGCGTTGACTTGGACTGTCGTAACGATCTATGGACCATACGCCGGTGGGATTGTTGTCGCCGTTCTGCGCAAATACCGATCGGTTGGGGGTGTAGCTGGTGTTGTGCGAATTGTTAATGATTTTATCATTCTCTACCGACGCGTCAGTCGGGCACCAGAAGATATCGCCAGGCGTGTAGTCAAATCCGTTGTCCATGACGACACCAGGCAATCGGCCGTCGGTTGCGAGACGGGGCACCCATCGTTTATGCCGCGTGTCGGTCCAGCCATGCATCGCACCGGGTTCCTGTGCGGGCGGAAGGAAGCCGTTGAAGTCTGCTGTGTACACCTGGACCGCAAGTCCCATCTGACGTGTATTTGATGCGCAAACTGACGTACGGGCCGCTTCGCGAGCACCTTGAAGTGTCGGCAGTAAAATAGCAACGAGTAATGCGATAATACTAATCACAACCAAAAGCTCAATCAGCGTAAACGCTTGGCGTTTCATGACGAATGTCCCTGCAAAATGAATTGATCTCAGAATTGAAAGACCCTCCCCCGCGTTAACGGGGGAAGGTTGAAGACAGTTATGTCAGTGCGACCGGCGACGACGGGGAAGCAGGCAAAGCCCACCCAATCCCAGCAACGCCAATGAGGCCGGCTCGGGAATGACCGTGGTGCCGACAGTACCTTCAACCAACACCTGCCCGAAACCACTTCGGAGTTGAGTATTCGCGACCCCATCAACGTCGTAATGAAACACTCGGACGTCCAGCGATGAGATTCCCTGATAGTCGGAGATGTCACTGACGTTGCCAGCGAGAGCGATCGTCACGTCGCCAAGATCTTCAAAGGTTCCTGTTACGAGCTCTTCAGAGGTTGCAAAGTCATCAGTGCTGAGGACAATCTTATACGTATCCATCCCGGCACCGTTGCGGTAATCGTCAATGGTGATGCTTGCAATATTGAGTGCGCCAGGAACAATTGAGTCAACAGAAAAGAAGTGGTAATACTCTCCAGCCACTGCTTCTGAAAAGTTATTCGTGACCTGGCTGTCATCGCCTGCATTATCTTGAATATTCGTTCGAATGCCTACGTCAGAGCCGTCGTTATTGCTGCTGAAGGTAATAGTGACTGCATCTGGGTCCGCTCCATTACGAGCGGCAATATCACCTGGCAGGTCAAACGCTGCGGACTGGAAGGTTGTGGCAGTGACTCCAAGGTCTTGAGCGGATACCCCCCGCGGATCTGCAGCATTTTGAAAGTCGTATTGCACGATGAGATCAGCGCGACTGGCTGTGCTGATCAACAACGTGGAAAGAGAGATGGCAAGTGTGGCTGTTGTATTCATACGAAAGTGTCCTCCAAAGATATAGAGATCAAAATGAAACGCTACTCACCACGACGTTGTGGCAAGTGGGCTGGCTGATTCGCCAACCACAAGGGACATAGGTACCGCCCGGCAGGCCGCGGACTCTGCTGGCTGATTGATAACTTCAAGTAGCATTTCCACGCCTTCCCGGCCGACTTCAGGCTCGGGAATCAGCATGGTGGTGAGTGTTTGACCCAGGGGGGCTTGCTGGCGGTTATCAAAACAGGCAAGTGAAAGATCGCGCGGCATTTGAAGCCCGAGCTGAGCGGCCGCGTAGGCGTAGGTCACCAGGTCTGACGGGCCGTAGCCGATGATGGCGGTCGGCCGATCTGTTTCCGGGAGGCTGAGCAAAGCTCTGGCCTGCTGATATCGAACCGGCCCGGGGTGACGTTCGTGGACTGCCACGCGATTCACCACCGGCTTGAGACCCGCGTCGCACATGACCTGCAGATAGCCATCGCGGCGATCCTCACAGCTGTAATGCTCATTGCGAGCGTAAAGGTCGCCGGTCGCATTGATAAACGCGATTCGGCGGTGGCCGAGTTCGAGCAAATGCTCGGTGAGTTGCACGCCTGCGTTGTAATCATCCGGGTACACGCAGGAATCAGACTGCTTGGTGTTAAGCCAGACCGCCGGAGCTTTGTCTTTTTGAAGAAACGCGAGCATCGGCTCGGGGATGTTGTGGGTGTAATCGATGAGCAGGCCGTCACTGCTGGTCTCGGCAAGGACCCGGGGCAATCGGCCCGGCTTGGTGAGCTCGTTGTCCGAGAGGCGGACAATCGACAAGTTGAGTTGCTTTTCCGCCAAGGCGTCCTGAATGCCGCCGAGCAGCTTGGGCGGCAGCGAACTTCTCGCAGCCACGGGCACCCAGAAGCAGCGCGATGCTGCCGAATCGGCCGGTCCGTGTCGATCGTGCGGCGGTGTTGACGCGGTAGCCCAGCCGCTGGGCGGACTGCAAGACACGCTCACGGGTGGCCGCGGCGACCTGCCCTTTGGTGTTGTTCAAGGCAAACGACACGGTCTGGCGTGAAACGCCCGCGTCTTTCGCGATGTCCGAAATGGTGACAGCCATGATGCGAGGAACCAACAGAAGAGGCCTAGATCGATCTAGGTCAAGTATACCTTGATCGATCTAGGTGTCAATTCTTTTCTCAGGCGTCGTCGTCAGTTTGCCGTATGAAATTGCATCTCAATGACCCACCCGCGTCCCTTGGAGAGTTCCAGGATCGCCCGGTATGCCCTCATGAATCAACTTCGGGCTTGACGCTTTACCGCAAGTCACAAAGCAGCACGAACCCTCCCAGCCAATGCATCGGGCATGTTTGAGAATGCGGGTGCTGTGTCATGCCGTTGGACAGCACTAATCTGCGGCGATCAGTCTACGGATTTGCAGAGCTGAAAGCACGCGTTCTACGCTTTGCTCTATCGCCAGCTCGTGGGTGGGCAATATCAGTTCGGGCGATTCGGGGGGCTCAAACGCCTGGTGAATCCCGGTGAAGTCCTTAATTTCGCCGGCGCGGGCCTTTTTATAAAGCCCCTTGGGGTCCCTGGATTCCGCAACTTCGACCGGCACATCCACAAAGATTTCGAGAAACGTGACGCCTGCAGCTTCGTGCAGTTCCCGTACGGAAGCGCGGCCGGCACGGAACGGCGAAACAAAACTGCACAGGGTGATCAGCCCGGCGTCGGCCATGAGGGTGGCGACATGCCCGACCCTTCGCAGGTTCTCGTCCCGGTCGGCCTCACTGAAGCCCAGGTCTCCGCAGAGTCCGTGGCGGACATTATCCCCGTCGAGCCGATAGCTCAGCAGCCCGCGGTGAGCCAGAGCTTCTTCCACCGCCACGGCGACGGTGGACTTGCCCGAGCCTGACAGGCCGGTGAACCACAGCGTGCAGCCCTGGTGTCCGAGCATGGCTGCGCGTCGCGGCCGATCCACGGACCCGCCGTGCCAAGTCACATTCGTGGATGCGGTGTCAGACATAAGGTCGCTTTCAAAGGGGTCAACAGAACTTGCGGGTGTGGTGCTGATCACACACCCTCGCCGATGACAGATTAGCCCGCATCGTCTAGGCCCTGTTTGGGGGGGGCAAAGGGATCGCGGGTCGAACCTTTATAGTGCATATTGACCTGTCACTTATTTGGACTGTTTGATGCCCACGACGATTCGCCTGAACGTGCCGGACCACCTGTGCGAGGTCCTCGACCCGGTCTTTGAGAGCCTCCCCCCTTCGCGGGCCATGCAACGTCTCACGCCCGAGGCTCCGCTGACCGGCGTGCCAGCCGAAGCGGTAACGCGTGCGGTGGCGACCCCGGTGCTTCAAGAGCATCCCGCACTGCAGGCGGGTCTTTGGCTTTACGTCGATGACCTCGACGCCAGCCACACGGTCAGCCAGCAAATTGCCACGCCGACCGGGGCCTACTGGCATGCGATCATGCACCGCCGTGAGGCGGATTTCGAGAACAGCAAATACTGGTACCGCAAAGCCGGCAACCACCCTGCCTTTCGTCGTATTGACCTCACCGGCGGCGGCGCGGGATCAGGTACCGACGTGGCCCGCTATGAGCCGGATGTGTTTGTCGATCGCGTGGCCAAAGCCCATGACCGCTCGGGCCCCGATGCCGGGCTCGACGGCGAGCACCCCGAACTCACCAGCCTGCAATGGCGCGAGTGGCGGGCGTTGTTTGAGTTCTGCGCTGAGCAGTAAGAAGGCTGACTGATTGCACTGTTGTACCGGCTAACCAATGCCCAGCGATAGCCATCCCTGGGCTTGATCCTTCACCGCAGGCTGAACACCACCACGTCGTAGATCGCGTGCACGCCCACGACCACACCAAAGCCCCGCACGAGATAGACCGCCGCGAGGTACGCCCCCGCAAGCGAATACAACGCCAGGAGCGCCCAGTCGAACGGGGCGTCGGGCCCGAAGTGATAGACCGCAAACGCCAGCGACGACAACGTCACCGCCGCCACGACGCCGACGCGATTGCTTAAGCCCAGCACATCGACCAGCAGGCCGTGGATCAGCGCAATGGCGAACAGCCGAAACAAGAGTTCCTCGAAAATCCCCGCTCCGATGGAGATCACCATCAACGCCTGCCAGCTCAGTGGTTCACCCATCCCGATCGTCTCCGCCAGCACGTCGCCTTGCATCACCAGCGCCCCGAGCACCCACAACGGCACCGCCAGCACGATCGACTCCATCAACATGCCCACGTAGAGATAAGGCTCAGGCTCCCACGGATCACGCGCCGCCACGTGCCACGCCAGCAACACCGTGATCACCAGCAGGCCCGGAAGGTACACCCCCGTCACGCCGAAGAACTCAAAGAATCGCCGCAGCAACGCCTCTGCCAAAACCGCTGGCACACGGTCCATCTGCTCGGGGGCGTAAAGCACCGCACCGATCTGATAGGCGATCAGCAACGGCAGCAGGAAATACAGGCATTGCATGGGCCAATGCGTTCGGTCCCAATACGACGTCACCCCCGACGCGCCAGGACGGGCGCGGGCTTGGGGACGTTGGTGATGGCGAGAGCGTCGGCGTCGCGACATGCGGCTTCAAGCAGGATAAAGGACAGCGGACAAAGCGGGCCTGGAAACAGCTCGCTTCACGCACGCATCATGAACCCTGTCTGTCGATCCCGCAACGCGTCCACCTGCAACCCAAGCCACGCGGCATCCTTGCAGACACGATTCAGGAATATTGATGCGAGAAAATACACCACGCCACCGCTTATCACGCGGTTCGTATCAACCGATAGTGCCTCAGGTCTTCCGTGAAGGCGTTTGTTGTGTTGGAGCCTCAGATCAGCTGTAGAACGATGCCAGTCGTACCCCGCTTACGCTCGATCCACGGCTTTACCCTCATCGAAATGATGGTGGTCATCACGATCATTGGGATCGTGGCGGCGATTGTCGTGCCGCAGTTTTCGTTTGCCGACGCGGATGCGAAGAAGAACGCGGCGGCGTCGATTACCCGGACCGTCCAGCTTAAAATTGCGGAATATCACGCGAAGCACGGCAGCTACCCAGACGCGATCGACGGAAACTGGTTTGCCAACGGGGCCTTGCCGTCTCACCCCTACGACACCTCCAAGCCGGCCAACGTGGTCGTTCAGAACGACCCACGCAAACGTTTTCTGAGTCAAAAAGTCAGTGGCAACCTGATCTACTGGTACAACAGTGCGAACGGCATGTTCCACCTCCGCATCCCGGATCAAGGCTCAGCTGCCGCCAACCTTGCGCTGTACAACGAGATCAATCACTGCACCGCCGAGTCGCTGTCTCAAACGCGATAGCACAGGAGGATCGACACCTGGTCCGCCGTTTGACTTGCCCAAGAGACCCAGCACTTGATGCCTGGCCGGTTCAAAACACCATCGCCGCGTGAACCGTGCCGACATCCCCCACGCCCTGCAGCTTGGCCCGGCCGGGCAGGAAGCCCAATTCAATCAGCACCGTCACGCCTTGGATGTCCCCACCCAGGCCCATGACCATTTCGCAGCAGGCTGCCATCGTCCCGCCGGTGGCCAGCAGGTCGTCGACCATGAGCACACGTTGGCCGGGCTTCACGGCGTCCTGGTGCATCTCCAGGGTGTCCGACCCATACTCGAGTTCGTAGGACGCGGACACTTTGTTCCAAGGCAGCTTGCCGGGCTTGCGGATCGGCACGAAGCCTGCGGACAGTGACTGCGCGATGGCAGTGCCGAAGATAAAGCCCCGGCTTTCCGCACCGCACACCAGTTCAATGCCCTGCCCGCGGAACGGGTTGGCCATCTGCTCCACCGCCATCGCCAGCCCAGCCGGATCGCCGAGCAAGGGCGTGATGTCCTTGAACGTAATGCCGGGTTTTGGATAGTCCGGCACGTCACGAATCAGCGTTTCGAGGTTCATATCGCAAAGGGTACCGTCCGTACGTCCACCGCTCCTGTGAGCTTCTCTCACCTGCCCGGGGCGTCTGCTCTATCCTCGTGGGTATGGACGCATTTATCATTCAAGGCGGCAAGGCCCTGCGCGGCGACGTCCGCATCCACGGTTCGAAAAATGCCTGCCTGCCCCTCATGGCCGCCGCACTGCTCACCGACCACCCGGTGACCCTCGCGGATGTTCCAGACCTGTCGGACATCCGCAACATGCAACGCCTGCTGGGCACCCTGGGCTGCACGCTTGAGCCCGTGGAGCAACGCGATGACGCTTCCAGCTTGCGCATCCACGCCACCGACCCCAGTCAGACCCACGCCCCCTACGACATTGTCCGAACCATGCGGGCAGGCATCTGCGTGCTCGGCCCACTGCTCGCCAAGCGCGGCCACGCCCGCGTCTCCATGCCCGGCGGCTGCGCAATCGGGGATCGCCCGGTCGATCTCCACTTACGCGGACTTGAAGCGCTGGGGCGCACATCGAACTCGAAGGCGGTGACATTACCGCCACCGCACCCGCCGACGGCCGACTCATCGGCAGCCACCTGTTCCTCGGCGGACCCAACGGATCCACCGTCCTGGGCACCGCCAATGTCATGTCCGCCGCGGTCCTGGCACGCGGCACCACCGTCATCGAAGCGGCCGCCTGCGAACCCGAAATCGTCGATCTGGCCGACCTGCTCCGCACCATGGGCGCCAAAATCACCGGCGACGGCTCACCGACCATCACCATCCAAGGCGTGGAGGAACTGGCGGGCGCTGAGCACACCGTCATGCCCGACCGCATCGAAGCAGGCACCTATGTCATGGCCGCCGCCATCACCTCGGGCGACGTCACCCTGCACAACTTCCCCAAGGCGACCCTCACCGCGGCGCTCGACCGTTTGGCCCACATCGGCGTCACCGTCGAAACACTCCAAGCCCCAACCCACGAAGATCAGCCCCCGAGCCGTACCACTTCGCCCGTCTCGGTTCGCGTCCTGACCCAACGCCGACTCAATCCCACCCAGATCACCACGCAGCCTCACCCGGGCTTTCCCACCGACCTTCAAGCTCAGATCATGGCACTGCTGACCCTTGCCGACGGCAACGCCATCATCACCGAAAAAATCTTCCCCGACCGGTTTCTTCACGTCGCCGAGCTGCTGCGCATGGGAGCCCGCATCACCCGCGTCGGCCCCTCAGCCATGATCACCGGCGTGCGCGAACTCGTCGGCGCCCCCGTTATGGCCTCTGACCTACGCGCTTCGGCAGGCCTGGTCCTCGCCGGCCTCGCCGCCCGGGGCACCACCACCATCAACCGCGTCTACCACCTCGACCGAGGCTATGAACGCATGGAACGCACCCTCCAGCAACTCGGTGCTGACATCCAACGCGTCAATCAAGCCTGAGCGCCCCCTGCCCCCAAAACCCCGGGATGGCTATCCCCGGGCCTCCTCCTCAACGTCCGATAGATGTGCTGCGGCATGCTCGCGGCTTGCGGCCGTGCGCCCGTGGCACCGATAAGGCTGGTGATCGACTCGATCCTCAGGATGTGATTCTGCTTTGACTGCCTTGCCTTCTTCTGCTGCTGGTGTCGATACCGTGGGCCGGTCCGAGGGGGCTGCGCTCCCGGCTCCGGTGTATCTCCGGCCCGCGCGGTGGCTGACGCCGGTGTCAATCGCAACACTCTGGCGGTACCGCGATTTAATGCTGCTCATGGCGATGCGGGACGTGCGGGTACGCTACAAGCAGGCCGCGCTGGGGGCGGCATGGGCGGTGATTCAGCCGGTGACCACCATGGTGGTGCTGCACCTGTTCTTCGGACGACTGCTGGATATGGAAGACCGCGTCACGGTCCCCTACCCCATCTTTCTCTACGCTGGCCTGCTGCCCTGGCAGTTGTTCGCCAACGGGGTGACCGCCTCAGCCAACTCGCTGGTGGCCAACGCGTCGATTGTCCGCAAGGTGTATTTCCCTCGATTAATCGTGCCGATCTCCGCAGTGGGTGCGCCTGTGGTGGACTTCCTGATTGCCTCGGTGGTCTTGCTGGGCATGATGCTGTGGTTTGGGGTCGCGTGGACGCCGGGCTTGCTGCTCACGCCTTTGCTCATGGCCAGCACGTTAGTGGCCGTGCTGGGCGTGGGGGTGTTCGTCTCGGCAATCACAGTGAGTTACCGCGACGCTCGGCATTTGCTGCCTTTTGTGGTGCAGTTGTTGTTTTTTCTCACGCCGGTGATCTATCCGGTATCCATCGTGCCCGAGCGGTTTCACCCGCTTTTGGCGATGAACCCGATGCATGGGTGTATCGAAGCGTGGCGGGCGGTGGTGCTCGGCACGCCTTTGGACTGGACCAGTTGGGCAGTGAGCATGGGGGTGGCAACGGTGATGCTGGTGACCGGATTGTTGTACTTCCAACGTGTTGAAAGCCGATTCGCCGATACGGTCTAAAGCCCTTTGGAAAACGCGCAGCGGGAAGACTCGTTTCGCGTGCATCGGGTACTGACCTGAGCCGGGTGAACGGACTTCGCGTCACTGGCTCATTTCCGCTGACCCTTGCCCCATCGCTTTCCATGCCTGCTGTCGTCACCGCCCGTCATCTTTCCAAGCGCTACCGACTGGGCTCGGGGTCCACCGTCCAGCAAACACTGGGGGAAATGGTGTATCACCGGCTGGGGCGTCTGGGTGACGCGGCGCGGATGCTGACGCGGTCAGGCGGGAGTCAGGCCCAACGCAAGGAACCCTTCTGGGCGCTGCGTGAAGTGAACTTCGAAGTCCAGCAAGGCGAAGTCCTGGGGGTCATTGGACGCAACGGAGCGGGCAAGTCAACACTGCTCAAAGTGCTGGCGTCCATCACTCGGCCTACGTCGGGCGAGGTGGAAATTCGGGGGCGGGTAGGGTCGCTTCTCGAAGTGGGGACCGGGTTTCATCCCGAGCTGTCGGGGCGGGAGAATATTTATCTTTCTGCAGCCGTGCTGGGCATGTCCCGCCGGGAAGTGAAAGCGAAGTTTGGCGAGATCGTGGACTTTGCGGGCATCGGACAGTTTTTAGATACCCCGGTGAAGCGGTACTCCTCGGGGATGTATGTCCGGCTGGCGTTTGGGGTGGCGGCACATCTTGAGCCGGAAGTCTTGCTGATTGATGAGGTGTTGGCGGTGGGGGACGCGGAGTTTCAACGGCGGTGTCTGGACCGTATGGACGGCATTGCCCGCGGCGGGCGCACGGTGGTCTTTGTCTCGCATGACATGGGCGCGGTGCAACGACTTTGCAACCGAGTCATGGTGTTGCACCACGGCGAGGTGGACCAGGTGACCGACCCGACCTCGGCGGTGACGCGATACCTGCAACTGGCCAGCGATTGGCGGTCTCACCCGACGCGGGCGTTCACCGGGCCTTTGTCGAACGTGGTTGTGATCGACGATCTTTACGTGGAGAACACCACCGGCGAGACCGCCGTAGTCGCCAGCGATCGACGAGCGGTGACACACCCGGGGCAGCCGATCCGCGTGGTGGTCGAGGGCAATGCCCGGCACGCGGTGGAGCAGTTTCGCCTGGCGCTGGGCGTCTATCACAAAGGAGTGCGGGTGCTGTCGATGCTTGAAGGCGCGTCCGCGAGCACACTGGTGGCGGGACGGTTTCGGTGCGTCTTCGAGCTGCCCGCCAAGCTGCTGCGACCCGGGGCGTACACCCTGGGCGTCGGCGGCAGCCGGGAGGGCAGCGGGGATTACGTCTGGGGCACAGACGTCTCGCAGTTCGAGGTCATCGAAAACTGGTCGCCGGGCTATGAAGCAGGCAGCGAAGGCCTGATCAACGTCACTACCTATGGCCAACGCGAACACCTGGGCGGAGTCCCTCACATGGAGGCGGCGTGATGTCCGAACGCGTGACCCCTTCGCCGCAGCCGGTGAGTTTTTTCATCCCGTGCTACAACTGCGCTGCATGGATTGAACACGCCATCGCATCCATCATCGAAGGCAACCTCGAGCCTGGCGACGAGATCATCCTGGTCAATGATGGCTCGCAAGATGCCACCGCGACGCTGCTGAATCACGCTGCCACGCGACACCCCGGCGTGGTCCGCGTCATTTCACACGACCGCAATCGCGGCGGCGGCGCGGCCCGCAACACGGCCGTCCAGAACGCGCGTCATGAGCTTTTGTTCTGCCTGGACAGTGACAATCTGCTGATTCCCGGATCCGTGCGGACCTTGCGAAACCATCAATACACCCACGGCTGCGACGTGGTCGGATTTCAGCATCAACGCTGCTTCCGGGACACGCCCGGCGAGCTGACCCACACCCGTGATCATGCTGCGGGGCCTGAACGGCTGGAGGATTATCTGTCGGGCCAGCGGGTCCTGGGCGCAAGCGGGAATATGCTTTTCACCCGCACCGCGTGGAACCTCGCGGGCGGATATCCGACCGCTGCGGGAGCGCTGGACACCTGGGGCTTCGGGCTGCGACTGGTGGCGAACGGAGCCCGGGTCGAAGCGGCCGACGCGGCCTACCTGCACCGCCACGGCCACGAAAGCTATTGGGTCCGCCAAACCACGCAGCACCGCGAAGCGCTGGGCCGAATCGCTGCGGGATTACTGATGCCTTATGTCGGTCGGCTCAGGCCTCGGGACCGTAAGCGGGTCGAAAACCCGAAGCGAAATGCGGGGCTGTATCACGAGCTCTCGCGTAAGCCGCTGCGATTGCAGCACGCCAACGGCACGACGCCTCCCCATGCCTCGTCGGCTGTCCGCAAGACCCTTGGCCGATGGGGGCGGCGGGCGGCATTTGCCTTGCAGTGGCGAAGCGAACAACTCAGCCGGGATGCCGACCACGCCCCGGAGCTCACCGCCTGGCGCGACCTGTCGGGCCCACGCGAAATGCTCCGCTACGAGCTGCCCCTCGACGCGTCGAGTTGTGTGGTTGATCTCGGGGGATACCAAGGCGATTTCGCAGGCGAGGTGTCGGCCCGCTACGGCTGCCGGGTGTGGGTCTTTGAACCCGTGCCTTCGTTTGCCAGGCAGATCGCTGAGCGGTTCAGCGCCAACCCGCGCATCACGGTGACGGCCTGTGCTGTGGCAGATCGTGAAGCTCGCGTGCCCGTCGAGATTGACGGCGAAAGCAGCGCAGTCGGTGGGACCACCTCCACGACCGACGCGGCGGCGGGGCTTCCCATGATCGCGTTCGATCACGCGATGCGTGAACATCAGATCACCAGGGTCGATGTCCTCAAAGTCAACATCGAAGGATCGGAATATCTGCTGCTCGAACACCTGCTCGACACCGGCTGGATCGAGAAGATCGGCATCCTGCAGGTGCAATTCCACCGCTGGCGATGGAACGGCCAGACCAATGTGCGGTCACACGACATCAACGATCTGCGGCAGCAGTTGCAACGTCGGCTTTCCGCGACACATGACATCGACTACAGCGTGCCTTTTGTCTGGGAACAGTGGCGGCGGCGGGCGGCAACCCAGCCTGACGCCGCAGCGGACGCGACGGCTGAAGTCGGCGTCGATCACGATTACGCCCACGCGGCTTGAAAGGAGTTTTTCATGCGCTTGCTCTACGTCGCCCAACGCCACGACTACGGCGACCCGGCGCGCGGGGACGGCTTTGAGTACCACGCGTTTCACCGTTCGTTTGAACGCCTGGGCGTGGACCTGATCCCGTTCGACTATCCCGCAGAACTGCGCCAGCACGGCCACGCGGGGGCGTCACGGCGTCTGCGTGAAATCGCCAAAACTGAAAAGCCCGACGTGATGTTTGCCGTGCTGCGTCACCGCTCGGTATCCCGCCGCGTGGTGCGTGAAATCTCACGCAGCACCGACACCACGACGGTCAACTGGTACTGCGATGATCATTGGCAGTTTCCCACGGCCTCGCGGTATTGGACGCCGGCGTTTAACCACGTGGTGACGACCGCAGGCTCGATGCTGCCGCACTATCTGCGGTCCGGCTGGTCGCACGTGATCCTGAGTCAATGGGCGGTCGACGAGCGGGTGTTTCGTCCCACGCCCGGCGAACCGATCTGCGATGTGAGCTTCGTCGGCCAACCCTATGGCGAACGTGCACCCATGATCGAGGCGCTGCGACGTGCGGGCATTGATGTGAAAACCTTCGGCCAAGGCTGGCCGGAGGGTCGGGTCTCCCAGGCCCGGATGGTGGAGTTGTTCGGACGATCTCGGATCAGTCTGAACTTCACCCGCTCATCCCACGCTTTGCCCAGCCGACTCGAACGCCTGCGTCATACCCCAGCCTACCACCGACTTTCACAAAGCCCCGGGGTCTGGCGGGTGGCCCGCACGCTCGACGGCATGGGCTCGGTGCCTGCGCCGGCGGACAGGCCGCTCCAGGTCAAAGGCCGGGTCTTTGAGGTCCCTGCCTGCGGTGGGTTTTTGCTCACCCAGCACGCAGAAGATCTTCCGGCCTACCTCACGCCCGGCCGAGAGGTGCAGACCTTTGCGAACGTTGATGAACTCATCGATCGCTGCCGGTATTACCTGAAGCATGACGACGTCCGCGACCGCATCGCACAGCGCGGGCATCATCGGACGCTCGAAGAACACACCTGGCCCCGACGGCTGACGCATGTGTTCGACCAGATCGGCCGACCGCTGCCCACGCCGCAGCGGATGGAGGCGGCGTGACTTCCGCGACTGTATGGGCGTCATCACTCAGCCCCGACTCGGCCACGTTGACCTGGATCATGCCGGTCCGCAACGCGCTGCCCCACCTGCATGCCACGCTTAATTCGCTTGCTGAGCAACGCTGTGCGTCCGTCCCGGTGCTGGCCTACGACGACGGGTCGACCGATGGGTCGGCTGAGCTGTTGCGTGCGTGGATCGGGGATCAGCCGCACCACCGCCTGCCCGGCCGGGTGTTGGGCGGCGAGGCGGTAGGGCTTGGCGAAGCGTTACGCCGACTGGTGCAGTCCGCGACAACCCCCTGGCTTGCGCGGATTGACGCGGACGATATTGCCCTGCCTGATCGACTGAATCTCCAGTGGGACGCCTTGCAACGTCAGCCTGCGCTCGACGTGCTGGGGGGACAGATTTGCGAAGTGGATGCGGAGGGTCAGCCAGATGTGGGGAGATGTGAAAGCCGGTTGCCTTGCGATCACGCATCGATCGCGTGGGGGCTACGGTTTGGGAATCCCATCGCGCATCCCACAGTCCTGCTGCGACGTGAAGCGGTTCTTGCTGCAGGCAATTATCAGGCGATGCAGCCCGGGCAGGACCACGACCTGTGGGTGAGAATGGCATCGCGTGGGGCTCGATTGGGCAATGTGCCCGATGCCGTGCTGCACTATCGGCGACACCGGGGGAGTGTTTCACAGTCGGCGGCGGGCGATGCGCGAGCACGCTTTGACGCCAGGCGTCTGACGCTGATGGCGTTGCTGATGCCGGGGGTCACCGCGCTTGAAGCGCAGCGATTACTGCGTGTTGTGGAGGGGCGGGATAAGCCAAAGCGAGGCGATGTGCAACAGCTGCGCCATGTCGCGCAGGAAGCTGCACGCAGGACCGGGCTGGACGAGAACACGTTCACCCGCACGGCCTTGTTTGACGAGCAACTGGCCAATGTGCGACGTCGACTGGGACGCTGGGGATGGCGTTGCCGACTGCGCGAGATGGCCGAACCTTTGAGGTGCGTGGCTGGACCAAGCACATCACCGCGATGGCTGCGCAGCTCACCACGGAGCGCTGCGTGACCGCTCGGTTGGTGGTGCTCAATCCGCTGTTCTATCCCGACTTGTTCGGCGGGCGGGAGCGTGCGCTCTGGGCGTTATGTCAACACATGACCAAGGTGGCGGACGTGCGTATTGATGTACTGGCGGAGTCCCGCGACGCCTCTTCAACCCCGCCTACCCAGTCTCCCGTGCCAAGGATCACGGTCCATCGCGAACCTCCCGCCGACCCCGGTCGGCTATGGCGCCTGGCGGACCTGGTCCGCGTGCAGTGGTGGCGTCGCCGGCTTCTCACCGACCGGCAACGCTTGGGCCGACCGCACGCCATCCTCGCCAACGACCCCGCCTCCGCCGTCGCGGCCATCCTCGTCGGCGACGCGTCACGCCTGGTCTACCGCCCCGTTTTTTGCATGGCCACGCTGCGTGAAGTGGCCCAAAACGTCCCCGCGATGGCCGAGCTCACCCAGCCTTGTGTGCGCGTCCAGCTCGACCGCTTCGCCTACCGACATGCTGCCTGCGTCATCGAGCAGACCCGCAACCTCCGCGATCAGCACACCCAGGCCTACGGCCAACGCCCACACCGCCCCGTCATCCACAACGGCGTCGATCGGCCAATCCATCTCACCCCCAAACCCGCCGCACGTCAGGCCCTTCGCCAAACGCTTGGCCTC
Organism: uncultured Phycisphaeraceae bacterium; assembly: GCA_963799465.1. Classification (GTDB taxonomy): domain Bacteria; phylum Planctomycetota; class Phycisphaerae; order Phycisphaerales; family Phycisphaeraceae; genus JBCCOW01. Next base: position 1,018,158 of record CAWCXG010000001.1, read on the forward strand.
GACCTGCCGACCCACGCCCTGCTCATCGGCTTCCTCGGCCGGCCCGGTGACCCGTGCAAAGACCTGCCCTTCCTGCTCCACGCATTTCAACACGCCCGCCTCCCCGCCCATGCACACCTCGTGCTCATCGGCGGCGGCAACCATCTCGACGCCGCCCGACAATGGGTCAACGATCTGCCCTGCCGCGCGCAGATTCACTTCGCTGGACCTCACGACCACCCCACCGCCATCCTGCCCGCCTTCGACGCTTTAGTGCTGCCTTCCCGGTTTGAGACCTTCGGCAACGTGTTACTCGAAGCCGCTGCGCACAGTGTCGCTCCCATCGGCCGACGCCGCGATCCCAGCCACCGCATCTACACCGCCACCGAAGAACTCATCGATCACGACCATACCGGCTACTGCGTCCACGCCACCGACCCCGGCGACCTGGCCCGCACCCTGGCCCGCCTCGCCGCAGACCCCAGCCTGGCCACCTGCATCGGAACGCAAGCCCGCGACGCCACGCTTGCGCGAAGCTGGACCCACGCCGCCCGGGCCTACCTCTTAGCCATGGCCATCGCCGCCGAGCCAGCGTCTCAGACGTCCCAAGCCGCCGCGTGACCCAAAGCACCACCGCTCAGTCGGATCCCAGCGTCGCCAGCGCCTCCGCATGACGCCCACGGATCATCTCCGCCCCGTCAGGTCGGCCGGTGTCTTCCAGACGCTTCAAATACGTCCGTATGCCGCCCAGATCTTTCAGTGATCCCCGCTGCGTATTCGCGTGGAACGGCCCGTCCTCATGCATCACCGTCCACAACGCATCGGTCACGTCAGTGCTCTGCGTGCGCGCCATCTTGTGCATCTGCGCATCGTGCCACCGCATCAACCGCCACGCCCCCTCCCGGCAGCGCCGCGCCTCATCCTCAGCCACGTCGAATTGTTCCTGCGGATCCTGGGTCAGATTGAACAGCATCTCCTGGGGAAAGCCGTGGAAGCCATCGTGGTAGGTCCGCATGTAAAGCCAGCGCGTGTTCCCAGCTTCTGCAAGCTCATCCCACACCACCGACCGCTGACACACATGACATGCTTGCGAGACCACCAGATCGTCCCGGCCTTGGGGTGCCGCGTCGGCTTGCATCACCGTCTGCGTGAATGCCTGGCCGTCCCAGATCGACGGGCACGTCTCACGACGCCCCAGCAAATCCATCAGCGTCGGCGCCCAGTCGAGGTGATAGTGCAGGGCATGATCGACCTGGCCGGTCACACCGCCGGGCCACTTGAGCACGAAGGGGATGTTGCACGTGGCGTGGTCGGCCGTGCCGTGCTCGCCGTAGATCCCCAGTTGGCCTTGATTTTCGCCGTGGTCCGCCGAGATCACGATCGCCGTGTCCTCGTACACGCCTGCCGCTTTAAGCTTCTCAACAATGATTGCAATCTGATCATCGACGTATCGAATAGCCGTGTCATACCCGTTGATCCACTGGCGTAAATCGTCGTCGCTGGTGATCTGCACGGGCATGCGGGGGCACCTTTCAGACGGGGCGTCGCCGTACATGCCCAGGTCTTTGGGCGAGTGGGGGCCGGTCTTATCCGCGTGACGCTTCCAGGCCTGCAGCATCCAGTCCGGCACCGGCTGGTCGGCAAACGGGTCGCCGTAGTCCATCGGCGTGCGGTAGTTGGTATGAATATCCCAGTAATTGATGTGCAGATACCACTGGTCCCCGCCCGCCTTGCGATCCAGCCAATCTTCGATCGTCGGCTGCACGTCCGCCACCGCCTCGCTGCCGCCCTTGCCGGTGTTGTGAATCTCGTGATAGCCCGCGTAAAACTGATGCGCCGCATGACGCTGACCGAAGGGCGAAATCATCGCGGTGTGAAAACCCGCCTTTTGAAGTTGCCGCGGCAGGCTGTCTTCTTCATAGGTTGAGCGGAAATCACGGCTGACCCCTTGGCGTTTGGGATCCGCCGCCGTACCCCCGTGGCCGACCACGCCGGTCTGAATCCCGAATCGACCCTGATAGAACGCCGTCCGTGACGGCAGGCACGGCGCGTCGGAGGTGTACACGCCGGTGCACCGCAGCCCTTCACGGGCAATGGCATCAATGGTCGGGCTGGTCTGCCGGGGGTAGCCGTAGCAAGACAGGTGCGACGGGTTCAACGCATCCAGATCAAGGTAAAGAATTCGCATTGCACCGCAAGATAAAGCTGATCGCAATGTCCTGCGCTGCGGCGTTGGCGCGATGCCTTCAGCGCGGCGGGCCCAGCAGCGGGCGAAGCCGGCCGTCGTGGTCCTCGATCCGTTGCGTTGCCGCATCCACATCCAGGCTCAAACGCTGCATCACCAAAGCGACTTTGACGTGTCCCTTCGCACGGTCCAGCAGCGCCTGGGCCTGCTCGCGCGAAAGCCCCGTCTGCGTGGTCACAATGCGTAACGCTCGATCGACCAGCTTGTCATTCGACGCATGGAGATCCACCATGAGATTGCCCCATGCCTTGCCCAGCTGCAGCATGGCAGTGGTGCTGATCATGTTGAGGGCCAGTTTTGTGGCTGTGCCTGCCTTGAGCCGCGTCGAGCCCGTGAGCACCTCTGGCCCCACCAATAACTCCACCACATGGTCCACCGGCACGGGCAGCTTGGGCAAGGGCACCACCTCCACCTTTGCATTCCCCGCCACCACTGCCGCGCGGGGACGGTCCATCAACGAATGCATCGGCACCGCGGTGATAAACCCCGTCGCCGCGCCCCGCTCCGCCGCATGCGCCACCGCCGCCCAGGCGTAAGGCGTGGTACCCCCCGCCGCAATCGCCACCACCATGTCATCATCCCCCACGCCGATTGGTGTGAGGTCCGCCGCCGCCGCCGCCCGCTGATCTTCCACCCCTTCGGCGCTACGCCGAAGCGCCCCCTCCCCCCCGCAATCACCGCCTGCACCTGCTCGGGATCACTTTGAAATGTCGGCGGACATTCCGACGCATCCAACACCCCAAGCCGACCCGACGTCCCCGCCCCCGCATACACCAACCGCCCGCCCCGACGCAGCCGGGGCACCAGATCCTCCACCAATCGCGTCAACGCTGGAATCGCCTTACGCACCGCCAACGGCACCTCCACATCCTGCGTATTCATCAGCCGCATCGCCTGCTCCACCGACAACGCGTCCAACGCTGCAGCCGCGGGGAGTCGTTGTTCAGTGGGGAGTTGGCCGCGTTGCATCGCCTACAGCCTACCGACCCGAAGGGAGTTCTTGACTTCGGCGGGCGGGGTGATATGCTTTAACTTGAGGTCGTTCGCAAGTGCGGTCGTTCACGAGTCGCTTCCTACCCTGTCGTTATGGATCAACCCTCTGCCATCTCGGTGATCGCCAAACGCGTCGGCGTGTCCGAAATGACCGTCTACCGCGCCCTCAACGGCGGGGAGTACCGTCGACCAACATTTCGTAAACGAGCTGACAAAATCCGCCAAATGGCTGAAGAACTCGGTCACCGCCCCAATGCCTCCGCCCGAGCCACCCGTGAAGGCCGCTTTCGCACCATCACCCTGCTCATGAGCGCCGACCCAGGCCGAAGCGAACTGCCCAAGCACATGTTCTACGGCATCCAGGCCGCCGCCAGCCAACATGATCTCGCAGTCAATCTCAACATCATTCCCGACGAGCAGCTCACCGATCCTTCTTTCGTGCCCAAGGCCCTGCGCGAGCTCCATAGCGACGGCCTGCTTATCAACTACCACAAGCACCCCCCCGCACGACTTCAGGAAATCATCGAACGCCACGACATCCCTTCCGTGTTTTTAAACCTTGATGCCGACCATGACAGCGCGCGACCCGACGACTTCGGGGCCGGCCAGGCTGCCACTCAGCAACTGATTGAGCTTGGCCACCGCCGGATCTGGTACGTCGGCTACAGCTTCAAACGCGAAAACTTTCATTACAGCGAGATTGACCGACGCGACGGCTACATCCGCACAATGATTGACGCAGGGCTGGAGCCGACGGCAATTGATCGTTACAACGCCGTTTTCGGGCAGCGAAGCACCGACGAGATCCGCACTGAGCCATGGGAACGTCTGTTTTGCACCGACAAAGCCCCAACCGCTGTTCTCTGCTACGGCGAAATCGGCTTCAGCACGGTCCACATCACCGCGACGCGGGCCGGACTACGGGTCCCCGATGACCTCTCCCTGGCCACCTTCAGCGGTACCCCCCGCTTCAGCGGCCTGCCGATGACCACGTGGCTCTCGCCTGAATACGAAGTCGGCCGGGTGGGCCTCGACATGCTCTATCGCAAAATCGAACAACCGCAGGAGCTCCAGCCTGCCGCCAAAGTTCCGTTCACCTTATCGCCCGGCGGAAAGTCCGTTGCGGCACCCAATTCTGTTTCTCAATGATTTTCAGGAGGTTTCACACATGTTTCTCGGAAATTGCTTTCGCCCGTTCTTATCTGCTCGCATGCGTTTGCTCGGTGTCTTTGCCGGAGCCGCAATCATGTGTTTATCACCCGCTGATGCAGCTGTTGTGTTGAGTTCGACAGCTGATGACTACACCTTCGCAAACAACAATCCGGATACCGTGAACATGCCTCTCGGATACGATACCGACGGTTATCGCTCGGGCATGACGCCAGCCGACGCCTTTGCGGGCTCGTTTCAGCTGGGGGAGATTCGAAGTCTGACTGATGTCGATGACGACAACACCAACATCAGCAATGGCACACGATCCGATGCGGTCTATGTGTTCGAACTTCCGGTGCTGACCGGCGTGATCTCAAATGCCAACCTCTCATTCCAAGCTTTGAGTTCTGCTGGACTACCAAACGCTCTCAATAATATTCGCGTTGATTTGAAAGGCCTGGGTTTTCAATCGACCTTTACTGCGGTCACAACGTTCAGCGGCTCAACGCTCCTTGAAGATGACATCATCGTAGGTAGCGTCCTTCGTCCGCTGCTAAACAGTTCGGCACCGGTAACCGTCGAAACCGATTCGCTTGGTGACGCTGCCTTGGCTGCCTATCTCCAGACTTTCTACGCCGCCAATCCGACCTACGCCGGCGGTTCTATCGTGCTGCTCGGACTCGATCAAACTGCGACTGTCTTTGATAATGCCCACTTCAATGTCGACTCCAACGAATTCGCGGGTTCGACTCCGACCCTGACGATCGAAACCGAAACCGTCGTGATCCCTGAACCCGCATCGCTGGCGTTGCTCGGCCTGGGCGGCCTGTGCCTGCTGCCCCGCCGTCGCCGGTAATCGATGATCGACTTTTATCCCGCGATCTTGCCTAAAGGCGAGATCGCGGCTTCTCCGCACTTTCTCGTCGCACGTTCTGATCCGAATTGCTTTTTCTCCAGTGCGGTCCTTGCTCCTGTCTTTTCTAGAGAGATGTGTCATGTACGATGTCAAAGCCCGTGCCCCCCGCTCGTCTGCCTTTACGCTCATTGAGCTTCTTGTGGTCATCAGCATCATCGCGCTGCTGATAGCGCTGTTACTGCCCACGCTTCAAGGTGCCCGTGACGCCGCACGCTCGACCATCTGCATGAACAATCAGCGTCAGCTTCATCTTGCGATGATGCTTTACACCCAGGACTTCGAGGGCACGCTGCGGCCGGGATTGCTGGGTAGCGCGTACACCACCCCGTCCTGGTCGAGAGAACTGTCGCGGAGCAGCCACGGCTATCTGTCCGGCGGCAATACGGTTGACGAGTTCTCCAACGCCACGCTGCTGCCGATCTTCGTCTGCCCCAACGCTTCACTCGCCTCGCAGACCAGCGGAGCGACCAACTGGAGGAGTCCTGAAGGCCGGCGGTGGCCGACTTACGTGTCCACCGAGACGGCGGTGGGCAAGCAGTTCGGTGCGGGAGGCAAGTGGTGGCGGAACATTGACGAAGCACCTCAGAATCGCGCGCTCTTTGTCGAGAAGATCGATACCACCATTCCGGGCAGTGCTTTGAATCACCAGGAGGGGCACCTGAGGATCGTGGAGTTCCGAAATCCGATGGAGTTCTATAATGATGGTTGGATTCAGTTCCGCCACACCGGCGGGGAAAGCCAGAACGTATCCTTTATGGGTGGACATGTCCTCGCGGTGCCTCGGCTCACGATGTTAAATGCGATGCAAACCGACGGTATCAGTCCTCCGTTTCGAACCTGGCAAGATGAACTTAACTGAATCATCGACAGTGTCTATCACGAAAGAAATTGCATGAGAAACTTGTATTCAATAGCGTTGACATTCCTGGTCGGATCAACGCTCTGCTTTACCGCCCAGGCGGATGCGACCCTGGGTAAAGTCTTTCCCGCCGACGCGGTGGTCAACGTCAAGACCGAGTTCGGTGCCGTCGGAGACGGCAAGACCGATGACACCGAGGCGGTCCGCAAGGCGCTCGACTCGGTTCGGATGAGCACGTTGTACTTCCCCGACGGGACCTACCTCATCGCTGACAGCGTGGGCATCTTCAACGGCAAGCCCCACTCCCGCGACCGGTTCATGAACATCCAAGGCCAAAGCCGGGAGGGAACGATCCTCAAGCTTGCACCAACAGCCCCGGCTTTGACAATCCGGATAAGCCCAAGGTGTTTGTCAGCCTGTACGACGGCAAAAGCACCGGCGACACCATGCATTCCTACATCCGGGACCTCACCGTCTCGGTCGGTGAAGGCAATCCCGGAGCGGCAGGCCTGCGGTTCATGACCAACAACACCGGCGCGGTCGTGGACGTCACGGTCCGCAGCGAAGACCCCGATGGGGCTGGAGCCATCGGACTGGACCTTCGCCAAAGCCAGCTCGGGCCAGGGCTGGTCCAACGCGTCACCGTCGAGGGCTTCGACATCGGCGTGAAGATGGGCAATACCTTCTCGATGGTCTTTGAGGACCTCACCCTCACCGGGCAACGCGAGATTGCTTTGGACAACAACGTCGGGCGACTGAGCATCCATCGCCTGCGGACCACCGGTGCCCCGCTCGCCATCCGCAACGGAAAGCATGGCCACCTCACGCTCATCGACGCTGCGCTCCTTGAAGGCACCGGCAACCAACCCGCGATCACCTATCAAAGCCCCAAAGTCTTCCTGCGTGACGTACGCCAGGAGGGCTACACCGCCTTGATCCAGGACACCAAAGGCGCTGCGGGCACACTCAACGAGCACGGCGAATTCTATCCTCTGCCTTCCTACACGCTGTTTGACACTGCCCCCAAGGCGACGCTGCGTCTTCCGGTCGTTGAGACGCCGGTGATTCCGTGGCAGACGGATCTGGATAAGTGGATCGGCATAGGAGGTCGTGCGAATGAGGGCAAAAAAGCTGCCGACATCACCCAAGAGCTTCAGGCGGCCATCGACCAGGCTGCGAAAACCGGAGCCACCACGATCTACTTCCGCAAAGGCAATTACCGCATCAGCAAGCCCATCCGCGTGCATGGCTCGGTGAATCGCATCATCGGGATGCAGACGGTTCTGAATTTCGCGGAGAACGATGCGTTGGCTGCGGATGGAGAGGGTGCGGTGTTCGTACTCGACGGCGTGACGTCGGAGGCCATCGTCTTCGAGCGATTCTTTCTCTTCGGCGGATGGGATCGGCCGAGCGTTTGTGTCTTTGATAACCGCGACGGCATCGACGTGGTGATTCGTCATCTGGGCTGGACCGGGGCGCGGATCAAGCGCAACAGCGGCGCGGGCCGATGGTTTGTGGAAGATGTCGCGGGCAGCCGACGTGGGCCTTGGACGATCGGCAAGGGCGAGCAACTGTGGGCTCGTCAGCTCAACCCCGAATCTGCCAATCACCCGCTCATCGTGGTCGAAGACGGTGGCACCGCCTGGGTCATGGGCTTCAAAACCGAGGGGCGGACCTCGCACGTTGTCGCCCGCAACGGCGCGAAGGTCGAGATTCTCGGCGGCGTGTCCTATCAGTCGTGGGGTGGGCAAAAGCTTGACCCCCCGATGTTCGACATCACCGACAGCGAGCTTTCCGCCACGCTGGGCTTCTACCACTACGCCGACCGCGGGTTCACGACCATTGTGCAGGAAACACAGGGCGGTAAGACAAAATCGCTCCTGCGAAAAGAGCTCAAGGGTTATCACCTGCCCGTGTATCGTACCGGCGAATAGTGGCGGTCAATAGCGTTTGAACGTATCCTTGAGCGTTGCTCTCAGGCCCGCGCCAGGGGTGCAGCCAGTCTTGTTTCTGGCTGGGAACGTATCACGCATCGTGCTCACCAGGAATGATCGATGAGGATGAGGCGACGCAAAAAATCAGGCGACGACGCAGACGTGATGATGTCGCCTCTGATCGACTGCGTGTTTCTGCTGTTGATCTTCTTTCTCGTCACCAGCGTGCTTAAACGCTGGGAACGGCAGATCCCCGTCACGCTCGCAGACCCCACCGCGTCGATCGCGGCTGAGATCCGCTCCGATGCCTACCTGCTGGGACTGAGCATTGATGGCCAGGTCTATCAGGAGAACGGCCGGAACAATATCGGCATCGTGCAGTTTGCCCCCGTCTCCAATCTCGAAGCGGTCTTGACCAGCCTCATTGCAGAGCGTGGACCGAATCTTCCCATTGAGCTTGTTGTTGAGCAGGACACGCCGTTCCAAACCGTCATTGACATGCTCGACCGACTTCAGGATCTTGGATTGACGCAGGTTCGTTCCCGGATTCGCGACGGCCAGCTCTGACCCACCTTTTTAATTTCTTTGAAGTAACCAAGCGAGACCGCCATGCGAATGCGAAGGGAGGACGACACCAAGGCTGACGTGATGATGAGCCCGATGATCGATGCGGTCTTCCTGCTGCTGATTTTTTTCCTTGTCGCGACGATGCTCAAAAAAGAAGACCGCGACATCGATATCAACCCGCCTGAGTCGCGGTCGGCGGTGAAACTGCTCCCCGACGACGAGCAACTTGTGCTGGGGATCGCTCAGGACGGAATGTTTTACTGGCAAGGGGTGGAACTGACTCTTGATGAGCTTCATCATCGCCTGCGTGAAGTCGCCATCGCCACGCCGGACCGCCGGATCCGGCTCGACACCGATTCACAGACCCCGTTTAAGTATGTCGTACAAATGATGGATATCGCCCAGTTCAACGGCATGACCAACGTGGGAATTCGTACGTACGACAGTAAATACAACCGCCGGTGATTGGTTTTCGAGAAAGCGTGCGCATGAAAACGGATCGTCTCTACGGGTATGTGAAGCAACACTGGTTCGCGATCATCGTGCTGTTTTCGTTGCTGCTTCACGTGGTGGTGATCCTTGCGGTGCGGCCGTGGGCCCAGACATCGATGGGCTTTGATGAGCAGGCTCATCAGGAACAGATCGAGAAGGTTGCCATTCGCGAACGGTTGCGAAAGGAGCTTGATCGAGAACGTCGCAAGAAGATTCGCCTGACGCCTGAAACCGCCAAGCAGCTGAAAGATAAAGAGGAGTTTCGCCGCCGCGATCTGATGCGTGAGAACGTGGCCAAGCTCATGCAAGCCCGTGAGCAGGCCATCCGGGAACGGGAAAAAGCCTTTGAGCAACTGCACACGCGGACGGAACGTGAATTGCTGCCTGATGAGATACAACGTTTTCTTTCGGAAATGCATTTAGCGACGCATGACCTGCATCAGGTCACACGCGAAGGCCGATACCGCGAGGAATCGACTGCCATCAAAGAGAAGTTTAAGAAAACGCAAAGCGAATTTCTGGAACTCAAGCAGCAAGCGGATCGTGCCAAAGCTCAGGGAGATGACGAGGCAGCCGCCAAGTTGGCCAAAGCTTTTAAGAAAAAAGCGGGGAAGCTCGTGGCGGTTGCTGAGAAAACTGGCGTTCGCATGGCAGAACTGAGTGAAGGAACCGGAGGGTCTCTGCAGGGCGCACCCGCCGTGCGGCAAGAAGAATGCAAACGCTCAGCGAGGCTGCAGCGGCCGCGGCAGAGGGCATTGACTTTGAGACGATCAATCGGACCGATACGGTTGAGCCCATTGAGTCCGCGCCTCAGGCTGCATCGGACCCTGAGGCCAGCACGGGCGATCTGTATGAGGCGGCGGTCGCATTGGAAGCGCAGATGATGCAGGCTGACCAGCAAGCCAAGGCTGCTGAACTGGCCAAGTTGCAAGGCACCCCACTGGCCGAGGCGATCCAAAAAACCGAGCAAGCCCCGCCAAGCCGGCCTCAACTGGGGGATGCCTTGCGGGATCCTGCCGCGGCACGTGCTCAGGCCGAGGCTGCCGCTGCCGCTGCATCGTCAAGCCCTTCGTCGGGTGACGCAACGTCACCGCAGGCTATCGATAAAAAGCCCGATGCTTCATCCGGTACCGATGCCGGACAGACGGCCTCTGAGAATCCTTCTCGCGACGGTGCTCAGGCGAACGCGAATCTCGAATCCTCCCAAGCCAACGCCACTGGAGTGAATACCATCGGAGACCTCAACGTCTTTCGTGAAGCGATTCGTCAGGCGGTGAGCGAAACCAACGACATGGCCCGCCGCGCGTCACGGATTTCCAACGCGACCCCCACGGCCCGCCGACCCGGGACCGCCTCTTCCGAAAGTGAACGGCAACGTCTATCACAACTTGAAGCCGCGTCACGCTCCCAGCGCAGCAATCGAGGCCAAGTCGTGGATGTCACCTCACTGCAGGTCGGCACGTGGAATGGCAGCGGGTCGCAAGGCGGGTCAGGCGCAGGGTTGCAAGCAGCGAACGCAGGTGGCGGTGAGATGGCTCGCGGCCTGACCAGTGAAAAACGCCTCAAGCTCAGTTCACGGATGGCGACCGCCAACGCACTGCCCGGCCGGATGCTTACCGATGATTCCTCACGCCAGGGATTTCTTTACCTCGATACGTGGTACATCATCGGCCCGTGGAACAACTGGAGCCGCGCCAACTTCGAACTCGTCCACCCCCCTGAACAAAACATCAACCTGGATGCTGAGTATTACGACGGCAAGTTCGCCAACAAAGCCAAGCATCCCGACAAGGTGCTGCGATGGCAATTCGTTCAGTCGGATCGCATCGCGATTCAGCCGCCCCGTCCGACGCACTCGGCAACCTATTACGCCTATACCGAGGTCTACTCCGACAGGACCCGCGAAATGCTCGTGGCGGTGGCCTCTGACGATATGGCGAAAGTCTGGCTCAACGGCGACGTGATCTGGACCGACCTGGGGCAGTCCGGCTGGAATCTCAACGAAGGATTCCGCCGGGTCGTTTTCAAAGAAGGCTTCAACACCGTACTCGTCCGCTTTGAAAATGGCCCCACCTATGTGGCCTTTTCTGTGCTGCTCTGTCCGCCCTCGCTCATGCCCGATTCTTAGATCAGATTTCAACTTCTGACTCTTCATCTCGTGCCGTTGCAACGCCTATCCATCTGCCAAACGGTGACCTCCTATGAATAACAACGCAGCCCTGAGCTATTTCAAGCGACACTGGTTCGCCATCATCGTGCTCATTTCCTTGCTGCTTCATGTGGTGGTGATCCTTGCGGTGCGGCCGTGGGCCCAGACATCGATGGGCTTCGACGAGCAGGCCCATCAGAAACAGATCGAGAAGGTTGCCATTCGCGAGCAATTGCGAAAGGAACTCGACCGCGAACGGCGGCAGAAGATTCGCCTCACGCCTGAAACCGCCAAGCAACTCAAACAAAAGGAAGAAGCCAAGCGGCGCGACTTGCTCAAAGAGAATGTCGCCCAACTCGTCGAAGCGCGAAAACAAGCGATACGCGAACGCGAAGAAGCGTTTGAACGGCTCAGGGAGCGCACGGAAAAAGACCTGATCCCCGATCAGGTGGAACGACTCAAGGAAGTGCTTAAACGCGCGCGGCACGGCGTCCACCAGGTTTCCCGTGAGAAAAAGTACGAGCAGGAAGCTGAGGACATGAAGGCCAAGCTCGCCGAGGCGCTCGAAGATCTCGATGAGATAAAGAAGCGGGCTGAGCAAGCGAAAACCGACCGCGATAAAACCCAGGGCGAGAAAGCGGCGAAAGACTTCAAGGATAAATCCGCTGAATTGCAGAAGACCGCAGACACGATGTCAGACCGCCTGAAAGAAATGCGTGATGCCTCCGGCGGCTCGCTGCAACACCGTGCCATGATGGCCGCGGGCATGGTGGACAAATTGGAAAGTGAAGCCTCCACCCACGCTGAGGGGCTGGATGTGGAAAGCCTGAACGACACTGACTCGGCGGATCCCATCGGCGATGTACCTGCGGCGGCCACCGACCCCAAGGCCGAGTCTGGCGATCTGTACGACGCAGCGGTTGAACTCGAAAAGCAGGTGATCGCGGCCGGCCAGCAGACCCGTGCGGCGGAGTCCGCGGCGCTTCAAGGTTCGTCGCTGGCGGATGGTTTGAAGAAGACCACGCAAGCACCCCCCCAGCGGCCCGACCTGGGCGATACGCTCCGCGACCCCGCCACCGCGCGGGCGGCGGCCGACGCCAAAGCGGCTGCCGCCGCCGCCGCCGCTGCGGCACAAAACGCAGGCAAGGACGGCGACGCGGGAAGCTCGAGCGACACCGCGTCGAGTGAGCAAACCGCTTCGGGTGAAGGCAGCGACGCTCAAAACGCTGAAGATTCGGCCAGCGGCTCAGGGTCGAGCGCGTCGAGTGCCCAGGCGTCTGGCGGATCCGCGAACGGCATCGAAACGGTGGGCGATTTAAATGTCTTTCGTGAAGCGATTCGACAAGCGGTCAGCGAAACCGACGACATGGCTCGACGCGCGTCGCGCGCCACCGGCGGCGAATCGCCCACGGCGCTTCGCGGCATGTCTGCCTCCGCCGCTGAACAGGCTCGGCTCTCCGAGCTTGAAGCCATGTCACGAAGCACCAGCCGAAACAGACACCAGGTTGTCGATATGACCAGCCTGCAAGTGGGCACGTGGCAAGGCGGCGGCGAGGGCGGAGAAACCATCCAAGGCTTGAAGTCCGACGGCTCGGGACGGGGCGGCGAAATGATCGGCGGACAAGGGCGAAAGGGAACCATCCGGCTCCGAGAGTCCTACGTTGTCGCCAACGCTTTGCCCGGAAGAATGCTCACCGAAGCATCCAGCCGAGAGGGATTCCTCTATCTCGATACCTGGTACATGATCGGCCCGTGGAACAACTGGAGCCGGGCGACGTACGAAATCGTGCATCCCCCTGAGCAACAAGTCAACCTCGACGCGGAATACTACGACGGCAAGTTCGCCAACCGCGCCAATCATCCGGACCGTGTCCTGCGGTGGCAGTTTGTTCAGTCGGATCGCATTGCCATTGAGCCGCCCCGCCCCACGTTTTCCGCCACGTTCTATGCCTACACCGAGGTTTATTCCGATGAGACCCGCGAGATGCTCGTGGCGGTGGCGTCCGATGACATGGCCAAAGTCTGGCTCAACGGCGATGTGATCTGGACCGACATCGGACAGTCCGGCTGGAACCTCGACGAAGGATTCCGGCGGGTCATTTTCAAAAAAGGTTTCAACACCGTCCTGGTCCGGATCGAAAACGGCCCGGCCTACGTCGCCTTTTCTGTACTCTTGTGCCCCCCTTCTCTGCTTCCCGCTGAGCCCTGATTTTCCACCCTGCCCGCTCAACATTCCCGACCCGAGCCCCTGATCGATCTCCCATGCCTGACCTTTTAAGCCCAGCCGCTGCCCCTGCTTTGGATTCTAAAACCCTCTCGCTGCCTCTGGCACCCTGGCTCAGCACGACCGCTGCGTTGCTGCTGCGTACCAGCCCTGAAGGCGACGCCCCTGCGATGCAGGCCACGCATGGCGTGGACGAAAACACCCACGAAGCCATCCTCACGCTGGACGGTGCCCGGGTGGCAGCCGCGGTGACTCCGGGCGATCGTACGCTTGGCTTGAGTTTTCGTGTACTCGAAGGCTCGCTCACCCGCGTCTCGCTTGGGCTGGAATTGACGTTCGCCGACTGGTCCACTGAGCCTTATCTGTTTATGCCCGCGGCGGTCTACGCGGGCAATCGTTTTCCCAACACCGGGACGTGGCGGGGCGAAGCGTTGGAAAACCGCGGAGTCGATCCGGAGGTCATTCAAACGCCCGGCGTGCCCAGTCTTAAGACGCAAGGCGGCGGCATCCTGGAGAAGTGTGCGGGCGACATGGGTGTCCCAGCGGTGGGAATCTACGATCCGCGTGCGCAGCGGGGGCTGCTGCTCGCCATGCCCCAACGTGCCGCAGGCGCCACCAACGACACGCTTCTTCGGTTCATCGAAGAAGACGGTGCTACCACCGCGACACTTGAGATCCTGCTCGCAGGTATCCGCACCCAGCCCAAGACCAGCGGGTTTGTTCCCCAGGACGCAGGCGAGACGCTCAACCCAGGCGACATCCTCACGCTGGCCGTGCAGTGTCACACGTTCGATTGCGACAGCGAAGCTCAACTGCTCAGCACCTTCATGCAACTGCGCCCGGCGATGGCATTTACGCGCGTGGGGTCACAAACGCCCATGCTGGCCCGTGAGACGGTCCCTTTCTCCGAGGTCTGGTCCATTCAGGAGCGCAAATTCAACGAGCAGAACTGGGTCGAACGGCACGGCTACTACAGCGTGGGAATGCGTGAAGCCGCCAGCCAGGACTTCCAACTCGGGTGGGTCGGCGGGTGCAATGCGATGTACCCCCTGCTGGCGCAAGGCGACGCAGTGACCCGCGTCCGCACGCAGAAGATGCTCGACTTTCTCACCACAGGCGTCACGCCCAGTGGCTTTATCAACGATCGTTTCGATCAGGGGCAATGGGTCCAGGCCCCGCGCATTTTTCTCCGGCATCAGGCCGACGCCTTGTACTTCATCACCAAGTCGCTGCTGCTGCTCCAGGCTCGGGGGATTGAGCTTAAGCGTGAATGGCTTGCCATGTCCCGCAGCCTTGCCGACGCGTTTGTGACGATGTGGGATACCTACGACCAGATCGGACAGTACGCCCATCGTGACACCGGCGAACTGCTCATCGGGCGAACCTGTGCGGCAGGGCTTTCGCCGGCGGGGCTTCTCCTGGCCTGCACGCTGCACGACGAGCCGGATTACCGACGCGTCGCTCAGGCGGCGGGGGAATACTACGCCAGCCGCTTCACCGCCAAGGCCTTTACCAACGGCGGGCCGGGCGACATCACTCAGGCTCATGACAGCGAGTCGGCTTTCGCGCTCGTCGCCTCCTACGCCCACCTCTACGACGACACCGGCGAGGAGCGTTGGCTTGACGCCGGTCGCCACGCCGCTGCGCAAGCCGCCAGCTACGTCATGACCTACGACTTCGACTTCCCTGCCGACTCGACGTTTGGCCAACTCGGCATGCGCACCCGCGGCACCGTCTTTGCCAACGTGCAAAACAAGCACTCCGCACCGGGCATCTGCACCCTCAGCGGCATCTCGCTGCTCCGTCTGGCGCGGGGCACGGGCGAACGACAATGGCTCGACCTGCTGGCGGACATTGGCGGTGCGATCCCGCCTTACATGAGCCGACGCGACCGCGTCATCCGCGACCGTCGCCCCAATCAACGCTGGCCGGTGATGCCCGAAGGCTGGATCAACGAACGCATCAACACCAGCGACTGGGAAGTCCGCAACGATCCCGACGAGATCGGCGTGGGCGAAGTCTTCGGGGGAAGCACCTGGTCCGAGTCGGCCATGCTGCTCACCGGTGCCGAGTTGCCCGGCGTGTACGTCCACACCGGCCATCGCTGGTGCGTCGCCATCGACCATGTCCTGGCCCGCCTGGAAGACGACGTGCTGCACCTGCAGAACCCCACCGCGTTCGACGCTCACGTTCGCGTGTTGATCGAAAGCGAAGAGCAGGCCCGTCAGCCTCTTGATGAGCATGCGTTGCTCGCCTCGGCCCGGGTCTTTGTTCCCGCGCAAGGTCAGGCTCAAGTCGCGCTCAGCTGATCGGGCGAATGTTCACACCCCAGACTCTGCACCATGAAAAACGCCCAGCCGGGCGAGGTTCCGGGCTGGGCGTTTTGATGCAGAGCGATGAAGGGTGAGAGCTAGGCCTCGATCTGGCTTCGCCGTCGGCGACGCAGCAGCAGGCCGCCGATGAGCGCCAGCCCGCCGCCCAGCGCGGTGGGGGATGGCACAGCGGTGTAGGTGAGGTTGTCGATGCCAGAGGATCCGCCGAGATTGATCTTGACCGTATCGAAACCGTCGAGTCCCAGTGACGCGGCGGTGATGGGCGTGACCCGGTTGGCGGTGTTATCGCCGAAGTCGATGGTGGCGTCGTAGCGGGCGGACAGGGGGTTGACCAAATCGCCAAAGCCCACGGTGCGTTGCTCATTGCCCGAGGTGAAGGTCGCGAAGAAGCCGGAGTTTTGGTTGTATTCGCTGGGGCCTTCAACATCGACGAGGTCAAAGCCGAACGACGTGATGGTCCGGTCAAACTTGAACAGGAAATGTCCTGCGGGTCGGCTGCCTTCGTCGTTCGGCCTGTCGACAAACACGCCGTTGTTGCGTTCGCTGTTGCCGCTGGTTTCCTGAATGATCAGCAGGTTACCGAGCACCGTTTGTCCCGCAGCGAGATTGCCGCCTTTCCAGGATGGGCCTTCGAGGTCCGAGTCGGCGGTACCGGTGCGGGTGGAGTTGAAGATGACCGCCAGGTCATTTCGACTGTGATAGTTATCGACTTCGACGGTAACGCCGGGGAGAAGATTGAAATCGTTTGAGCCGTTGGCGACGATTTGGCCGTGCCCCAGACCTTCAAAGGTGACCACACGGGTGGACTCTGCGTCCGCAGGATTGACGCAGGTCAGGCAGCAGCCGGTGACCGCGAGGGCTGCGGTGGTAAAAGATCGATGTTTCATTGAGGTGTTCTCCCTGGTTGGATGGATGGTCACGCCGTGCGACACACTCCGCGTCCAAAGAGGTAACTTGCAGAGATCAGGCAGGCCAGCCCGGCTTTGCAATAAGTCCACCGTGGACGACGTGTCGTAGGGCTGGTGCGGATTGCAAGGTTTGTACCTCCCCCGGAGCCCGCCATGACCCCGTTGACCCATGATCAGGAAACCCCGGTGGCGGCACTCAAGGCCCGGGTGGCGGATTTTGTCGCCGCGCGGGACTGGCAGCGGTTCCACCAGCCCAAGAACTTGTCCATGTCGATTGCCATTGAGGCCGCCGAGCTGATGGAACATTTTCAATGAACCCAAGGCGAGTCATGCGAGGCCATCCAGGCGGACACCGCGCGGATGACGGAGGTCCGCGATGAGTTGGCAGACGTGCTGGCATACTGTCTAAGTCTGGCCAATGCGTTGGACATTGACATCGCCTCGGCAGTGGAATCAAAAATGCAACGCAACGCGTTGCGCTACCCTGCCCCGGTCACTAGCGGCCCCAGTCAAGCATCGGGCCAGGACAGCCGATGATGTGGGGGTGCATTCCCCCGCGCCGGTTCGGGGCTTACCACCCTGTCCTGCGGATCCCCGGACGATGACCGCCTCCTCATCCTCATCCTTTCCCCGCCTGGCTCCTGCAGAGGACCCGGCTGCGCCTCCCCCCGCTGCGAAACACGGTCCGCGCCGCGTGAGCATTGTCGTGCCCACGTTTCGCGAAGCCGACTCGCTGCCGCACCTGCTTGAACGACTCAACGCCTTTCGAGACGACACCGGTTACGTCCTGGAAGTGCTGCTCATGGACGATGCGAGCGGCGACGGCAGTGCTGAGCTGGTGGCGAAGTGCGGGCTGGACTGGGTGCATTTCATCGAACGGACCGAAAAATTCGGGCTCAGCCAGGCGGTCGTGGAAGGGCTTCGCAAAGCGACGCTGGACTATGTGGTCTGCATGGATGCGGACTTGTCGCACCCGCCTGAAGCGATCCCGGCGATGATCGACAAGCTCAACGAAGGTCACGATTTTGTCATCGGCTCGCGGTACGTGCCCGGCGGGACGACCGACGATGACTGGGGCTTTGGCCGCTGGCTCAACAGCCGTGTGGCGACGGTACTGGCTCGGCCGCTGACCAATCTGCGGGACCCGATGGCAGGCTTTTTCGCCTTCCCGCGAGCCTACCTCGCACGGGCCAAAGATCTGAACCCGGTGGGCTACAAGATCGCGCTCGAGTTGCTGGTCAAAGGCGGATGCACCCGGCCGGGCGAGGTCCCGATCCACTTCTCCGATCGGCAGTTCGGCGAAAGCAAACTCACCTTCAAGCAGCAGCTGCTCTACATTCAGCACCTGCGTCGGCTTTACCTGTACCGCTACGGCACATGGACGCACATGGTGCAGTTCTTCGTGGTCGGCGGCATCGGTGCGGTGGTCAACCTCACCGCCTTGACGATTTTGCTGGCGGTGGGCATCGGCTTTTTCATTGCTTCGCCGATCGCCATTGCGCTGTCGATGGTGGGCAACTTTCTGCTCAACCGGCGGTTCACCTTTTCCTATGCCCGTAAGGGGTCATGGTGGCGGCAATTCGTGGGCTTCATGTCGGCATGTTCGATCGGCGCGGCAATCAACTACGCCGCGGCGGCGGGCATGAAAGTGTCGTTTCCCGAGATGATGCCGCAACTTGCCGCGTGCGTGGGCATCGTGGCGGGGATGGGCTTTAACTTTTTGGCCAGCCGATTCCTGGTCTTCCGCGCTAAGCACGTCGTGAAGCCCAAACCCGTGGGAGCTGTCTAAAACGTTGCGGGTTCATGGTTGCCGTGCTGCATCACGTGCAGGCTTTATGCTTCACGCATGATCACGCCACCGATCCGGGCGCTCGTTGCTGCGTTCTTATTGACATCGGCCTGCACGCCTGCGTCGAAACCCACGGACGCTGCAGAAGGCCCTCAGCCTGAGGTACCCGCATTCACCGCGCCGCGTGAAGTGACGCGGGGCAGTCAATCGCAGGCCTCGCAGCCCTTCCGGATTGCGGCGGCGACGCTCGTTGCCACCGATGAAGCGCGAGAGCTACGCGTGGTGGTGCGCACGGTCACGCCCGCCTCGCCGGCCGAGTACACCTTGTACTGGAACGGCATCACCACCCGGTCCATCCCCCCCCGGGCGTCGGTGGTCCTGCACCGCTCGGAAATCGCCTCGCCAGCCCATACGAAACTGCAGCAGACGCTCCGGTTTGGTCTCGACGGGTTGCCCGACCCCGTGGTGTTGACGGTGGTCGGCCACGATGGGCAACGCCTGACGCTGGAGGTTGAAGCAAACGCTTCCACGCAGCCCCGCCCTTGATGCGAGCATTCGCCGGTGGGCTTTGACGAGAACGCGATGTTTTATCCCTCGCGCTGTTCGCCTCGGGCCGCAAGCGTGGCCCGCTCCATGGCCTGCATGATGCCCGGCTCGTTGTCGCTGGTGGTGAGCGTGAGATAGGGATAAGGGATCTCGATGCCCGCGTCGTCGAGGTGCTTCTTGACCGCTTCGACCACTTCGTCCCGGCTTTTGCGAATGTCTGCTGGGGTCGCGCCGCACCACCAGGTGACTTCAAAATTGATGCTCGAACTGGCAAATTCCTGCGCGTAAATCTCAATGTCCCGGCTCTTGTCGATGGTCGAGCACGACGCGACCGCCTGGCGCATCACCTTTCGGCCTTGGGCGACATCTTCGCCGTAGGCGATGCCGCAGATCACGGTGGTTCGGCGGGTGTTTTTATACGTCAGCACCCGTACGGGATTGGTGAACATGGTGGCGTTGGGCATAACGACCAGTTGGCCGTCGGTGCGGAGGATCTGGGTGTTGCGCAGCTCGATGTGCAGGACTTTGCCTTCAACACCTTCGCACTCGACGTAGTCGCCTTCGTTGTAGGGAAACTTCCAAAGGATCAGGATGCCCGCGAGGAAGTTTTCGATGATGTCTTTGAAGGCAAAGCCCAGGGCGATAGAGCCCAGGCCCAGCGTGGCGACGACCTGCCCCACCCCAAGCCCTGTGGCGACGACGGCGGCGGCAAGGATGCCGATCATCAGGATGAGTACGTAACTGAGCTTGGCAATCAGCTCGGCCAGCTCAGGGCGAAGGCTTGACGTGGACAATATTTTGCGAATCACCCGGGAGACGACTGAGGCCAGAACCCAGCCGCCGACCAGAATGATGAAGCCCACCAGCAAAAAGGGCAGCCAGTTGTAAAGGTCCTGCAGGAAGTTGTTTAACGCTTTGAATGCGGACTGCGTGTCTGCCGTCACCGATCCGCTTGGGGAGGGTGCGGAGGCGGGCGGGGAAGCTTGGGCGAGCAAACGCATGGGCAGGAACATAGGAGCAATGTAAGGTTTGCGACGCAACTGCGGTGAGCGGCGGGGTTCCCCAAGGCCCTAGTGAGCGCTTGGAGTTGATGAAGAACGTGCATCATCGGGCTTCACGCCGTACCGTAGACCGCATGCAAAGCTTCTCCAAGTCTGCCGTGCTGGGTACGCGTCGCGTGGGTGTTGGCCTTTTGGCGTTGGGCCTGATGGGCATGTCGGTGATGTCGGGATGTGGGCCGACGTTGATCGGCCAGCCCGATCGGCTTGACTTCGGCCAAGTCCTGGTCGGATCCTCGCAGCAGCGGTCAGCCTCGTGGACCAATGAATCCTCCAATCGAGCCGAACTTCAGGGCTTAAGCCAGAACGGCAGCGGAGCGTTCGCGGTCACCAACCCCGGGGCTGCGGAAGTTGGGCTGGAAACGCAGGAGCGGACCGCTGAGGTGGTCGTCCGTTTCACACCCAGCGAGGAAGGGCAGTACGCCGCGACGTTGACACCGTTGACCGCAAGCGACGGGTCCGTGACGTCGGTGGAACTCTACGGCGAGGGGGTCTATGCAATGGGGCTGTCTGGGCTTGACCTGGACACACCGGGTCGACCGACGTCGGAGCCTTTCTTCTTCGGCAGCATTCCGAGCAAAGCCAGCGGGTCGCGGGAGATTGGATTGCACAACCGCACCACCGAGCCGATCACCATCGAGCCGACCTGGCTTTCAGGCGATCAGGGATTTTCGATCCACGGCTCGCAGGACACAGTGGTCGTCCCGGCGGGGAGTCGGGTGATGCTGCCCTTAAAGTTCGAGCCGACTCGACCAGGCGTGTTCACCGACACGCTGCTCCTGAGCGTCGAAGGCGAAACCCGCACCGCCGGCCTGGTCGTCCGCGGCGAGGGCTCACGCGGCTTGAAGTAAGCCATGATTGGCGAGGCCAATGACATCAACACAAGCCGCGTGTGGGAGGAATCGTCCCGGTTACTGGATGGCTTGAAGAGGACGCTTGCTCACGGGCGTGGCTTGTATTGCGGCGTTTGGTGGAGATAGCGGGATGCGGTACGGCCGTTCACGCGCCTGCGACGCGCGGTTGCGGGGCAGGGCTTTCGGACAGCTCCGCCTGAATGAATTGCTCGTACATCTCGAGCTTCAGTGACGCGTGATCGGCGTTATGAAAGAGGTTGGAGCGTTCGTCGGGGTCGTCCTGCAGGTCAAACAGTTCGCCCCACTGTGACTGGCCTTCGTACACGGTGAGTTTGTAGCGATCGGTCACGAGCGTGCGGAGGTGCACCGCGTGGCGGTTGTGATGGTTTTGCACCATGGCGAATCGGCGGCGGGCTGGGTTGTCGCCCTGCGGGTCGGCCCAGTCGGCACGCATGTCTCGGCCTTGCATGCCCAGCGGGGTAGTGTCCCGGCCTGCTGCGGCGAGAAACGTCGGGCACAGGTCCACGAGGCTTTGCAGGTGATCGCTGGTGACGCCCGCAGGGATGTGGCCGGGCCACGCGGCGATCAGGGGCACGCGGATCAGGTCTTCGTAGTGGAATGGTCCTTTGGCGACCAGGCCGTGCTGGCCCAGGAAGTGGCCGTGGTCGGAAGTGAACACGATGAGCGTCTGGTCCAGCAGGCCCAGTCGTTCGAGCGTGTCCAGCGTCTGGCCGACCCAGTGATCGAGGAACGACACCATTGCGTAGTAGACCGCCATGCACCGTTTGAGCTCGGCGCGGTCGTGGCGGTGGTCTTCATAGCCATGGTTACCCTGGCCATCGACATTAAACACGTCGAAGTCAGCACCATCCTGCTGGGTCATCTGATGGGGCGGGGGCATGAGCGCCAGTTCCTGGTCGGTCAGTTCGCCGGGGTCCATGTCGTTGGGGTCGTACATCGACGCCCAAGGCTCGGGCACGGCATAAGGCGGGTGGGGGTCGTGATAGCTGGACCAGATGAAAAACGGCGTCTGCTGAGCATGGGCCTTTTCGAGGGCCGCGATGGTGCGTTGGCCGGTCCACGCGGTGTAATGGAGGTGGTCGGGGAGCTTCCAGGTCAGCTCTGCCCGGCTGCCGGTGACGGTTCCGCCCAGCGGCGGGGCGAGTTGGCTGTCGGTGGGCGTGTCTTTGATGCCATCGGTGCGGGGCTGGAAGTAGTCCCGCCAGTTGTTCAGGCCTTGCTCTTCAAGCCACAGGGCGTAGTGTTGGCCGGTGTGGCCTTCGTCGGTGTGATTGCGGGTGAGTTCGACGTGGTCGAAGCCGTACCACGGGGTCTCGCGGTCGTTAAAGGTTTTCCAGAATGCGAGGTCGCGCAGCGTGGGATACGCCTCGACACTGGGGCAGTCGTCGGTGCTCTTGAGGGGTTGGAAGTGGGCCTTGCCGATGAGGCTGGAGGTGTAGCCGAGTTCGCCGAGGTAGTCGCCCAGGGTGGGGACATTTTCGGGCAGCTTGGTGCCCAGGGTGTAGGCGCCGTGGGTGGCGGGGTATTGGCCGGTGATGATCGAGGCCCGGGTGGGCGTGCAGGTGGGGTTGGGGCAGTAGGCGCGGGTGAAGTGGGTGCCGAGCGCTGCGAGACGGTCGAGGTTGGGCGTTTTGATCCGGGGATTGAGCACGCCCAGGGTGGTGTAGTGCTGCTGGTCGGAGGTGATGAGAAGCAGGTTGGGCGGCGTGGGCATCGGTCTTCTCAGGTAATCAGGGTGTGAATGGGCCCAGAGGTTACACCTGCCGCGTGCGTCCGGCGTATCGTGCAGGCTATGGCCCACTCCGAAGATGACAGCTTAAACCACGCCCTGCCCGCCACCGACCCGACGCAAGGCGATGCTTCCCCTGCGTCTACCGACGACGCAGCGATGAACCGCGAGGAGACCGTGACCTCTGCGGTCCGTCGAAGCGACAGCGAAACCCAGGTGGTGCGCGACGCCGCGTGTCACACCGCCCGGCTGCTGGCGGACCTGCATTGCAGCGATGTGCTGGTCTTCGACGTGCGGGGACTCAGCCCGGTGACCGACTATTTGCTCATCGCATCGGGTACGTCGGATCGGCAGCTCAAAAGCTGCGCGTCCCGCGTTGCCGAGCTTGGCCGAGAGCGTGGGCTGTCACGATACGGCGTGGACCGGGACGACGAAACGATGTGGGTGGTGATCGATTTCGTGGAACTGGTGGTTCACTTATTCGAGCCTGCGATGCGGGGGCATTACGACCTGGAGATGCTGTGGGACGACGCGCCGCGGGTGCGATGGCGGGATGAGCTCGCGGCAGAGTCATCGGACCCACGCTCAAGTGCGAACCCGTAAGCGTGGGCGCTCACGGTTTGGGCACAGAGGACGGGGACGCATCAACCCGCTCGGCGAGTTTCACGGCTTGCTCTGCCGCATCTGGGCGGAGGTCGCGCAGCACCGGCAGCACCTCATGACGCAGCCGGGCACGCGTCCGGGAACGATCGGTGTTGGTTTCGTCTTCCCGCCAGGGTTGCTCGATCGCATTCAGAAAGTCAACGGCGTCGGCGTGCGTGGCGGCGAGCATCGGACGGATCAACATCCGTGGTTCGGCGCTGGATTCCTGGAGCACCTCAGGTTCAGGCTCCGAGAGCCGGCGTCGCCAGCGGATCCCTGCCATGGCTGCGGGTGACGCATTACGGATCAGCCGCATCAGCAATGTTTCCAACTGGTCATCGGCATGGTGGGCGGTGGCGACGGCGGCGGCGTCATTTTCGTGGGCCGCCTGGGCCAGCGCGGCATAGCGAAGCCGGCGGCTGGTGGCTTCGAGGTTACGCGCGGTCTGGGCGGCGGCGACGCCCGGAGCGATGTCTTTGTGCATAAATGGAAGCTGTAACCGCTGGGCCAGCGATTGCGTGAACGCTGCGTCAGCGTCGGCCTGGTCAGGCGGCCTGAGGTGATGATGGACATGCACGACGATGGGCTGGAGCTCGAAGGTGCGCCGCTGACTCAGCAGATGCAGCCCCCGGAGCAGAGCGACCGAATCCGCCCCGCCGGACACCCCGACCACCAGTCGGCCGATGCGGTCCGCCGCGCAGCGTTGCCGTAGGCCGAAGATCAGCCGACGGACCAGACGGTGGTGATGCGGGTCGCAGGTCATGTCGCCACGGTGGGGGCACGGTCGCAGACAATCTAGACAACCACGCGGGCTGGCAGTGACCTGAGCCGTGGTAACCCGTGTGTAGACGTGATCGGCAGGGCTCTGGGTTAGACTCGGCAGCGTGGACTCACAAGGCGATGCACATCCTTCCGCGACACGGGTCATCGAACTCGCGACCAACCTGGACGATGCCACCGGCGAGGTGGTGGGCGAGACGCTCGAACGCCTGCTGGAGCGTGGCGCGCTCGACGCCTGGGCGACCCCGATGGTGATGAAAAAAAGTCGGCCCGCGGTGATGGTGCAGGTGCTCGTGGAAGAGGCGGATGCGGAGCGTTTATCGCGTGATCTGCTGATGCTCACGGGCAGCTTCGGGGTTCGGTCGCGAATGTGGGACCGCATCGTGCTCGACCGCTATTTCGAGTCGGTGTCGACCTCCGCTGGCATGGTCCGCGTGAAAGTAGGCCGACTGGATGGGCGGGTGCTGAGTGTGAAAGCAGAGTTCGACGACGCGGCGATTGCCGCGCGGCAACACGATGTGCCGGTGCGGCAGGTTCTCGACGAAGCGGTGCAGGCGTGGCATCTTGCCCAGTCTGATCCGGCTGCCTTTGATTTACGTCGCCGCGATATCGAGACCCTTGACCCCCCGGGGGACCCGGATGAGTGACCTGATGCTGATACTGGCCCAGGTGGGTTCGCAAGCAGCACAAGCAGCCAGCGAATCGCGCGAAGCCAGCGGGTTTGGGCTCCGCGACGGACTGTTACTCGCGGGAGTGTTGCTGATTCTGGTGGCGCTGTTCAGTGGCATTCGTAAGAAAAAGCGGCGCGGCGTTCAGCACACTCTCACCTCGCATGAGCACCTGCACCGCCTCAAGGAAGAGCAAGGCGTCCGCGGCGACCTCGAATCGCTCATGGTCCAGATTGAGCAACTCGCCAAACGCCTGGGCACACAGCTTGACGCCAAGGCCCGGCACGTTGAATCTTTGATCGATCAAGCGGATGACCGCATCGCAGCCCTGACCAGGCTGCAAGCCGTACCGCACAACCCCCCACCCACGTCCAGCGCGTCCGCGTTGCCTGCTACTCCCACGCCCGCTGAACCCGCTGCGCCCCCCAAGCGGGACGACCTGACGCAGTCGGTCTTCGACTTGTGCGATGCAGGCAAAACCCCGCACGAGATCGCCCAGGAGACTGGCGAACATCTGGGAAAAGTCGAACTGATCCTCGCCCTGCGGCGTGCGGAACAGCGCGAAGCCTGACCCGCGGGCCTGCTTATTGCTGCGGCGTCATGGGCGACTTGCCATCACGCGGGTCCTGGCCCGGTATCATCCCGCCATGCTCACCCTCGCTGGTACCTACACCGCTTTAGTCACACCGTTTCGCGACGGCCACGTTGACTCCGACCGCCTGGAACGCAACATCGAAGCGCAGATTGCAGCGGGCATCACCGGCGTGGTGCCCTGCGGGACGACCGGCGAATCGCCAACGCTCAGCCATGATGAACACCGCGCGGTGGTGGAGCAGACGGTGCGCTTTGTCGCCGGGCGGTGCCAGGTCATTGCGGGGGCCGGCTCCAATGCCACCGCCGAGGCGCAGGCCCTTTCCCAGCATGCCGCCGACGCGGGCGCCGACGCGGTCCTGATGGTCAATCCGTACTACAACCGACCCACGCAGGCCGGGCTGATTCAGCATTTTGAAACGCTCGCCGACGCGGTGGACGTGCCCATGGTGCTCTACAACATTCCCGGCCGAACGGCGGTCGAACTCTCCGCCCAGACCATCGCCCACCTCGCGCAGCACGAGCGAATCGTCGGCGTGAAAGAAGCGACCGGCAAGCTCGACATGACCTCCGAAATCGTCATGCTGACCCAAGGCTTGAACTTCAACGTCATCTCCGGGGACGACAGCCTCACGCTGCCACTCATGGCAGTAGGCGCAACCGGCGTGACCAGTGTGCTGAGCAACCTGCTGCCCGCTCGCGTCAAGTCACTCGTCGATGCCGCCGCGCGAGGCGACTACACCAAAGCACGCGAGTTGCACGTGGCGCTGTTCCCTTTGTGCCGGGGCTTGCTGTCCTTGTCGACCAACCCGATTCCAATCAAAGCGGCGCTCGCCCAGCGGGGTGAAGACACCGGCGAGCTTCGGCTTCCGATGACGCCGCTTGACGACACACTGGTGCCCGCACTTAAAGCCCTGCTGGCCACTGTGTGAACCTGAATGCGTGGCGTTGGCCGTGGTCGCGGTCGAGGTGCTGGGGTTTTAGCCCGCGAAGATGCCCTTGGCTTCTTCCATCGCGTCGGGTAACCGGTTGGCCACGTCCGCGAGCATGGCGTCGGTCAGGCCGGTGGCTGCCATCACGTCGGCGCTGGGCACATCGCTGGGCGTGGCCTGGGAAAAGCCGAGTTCCAGCCGCTTGGTCAGGCAGTCAGCCACATTGACCAGGCAGGCGAGCATGCGGTTTTCAGCAGGCAAAGCCATCGGGTTGTGATGGTTGCCACAGACATGCTGGAAGCTCTGGGGGAACTTCCACAGCTTGCACAAGCCCGAGCCAAACTCCTGGTGGTTGGCGCCGATGACTTCGGTTTCGATAGCGCAGAAGTCCCCGCCGGTGGCTGAGAACTGCTCAATGACTTCGATGAACTGAGGCCGGCGGGCCTGGATTTCGACCATGATGCCGATGTCGTGGATGAGTCCCGCGAGAAACGCTTCGTCGGGCAGACCCAAACGCACCTGCTCAGCCAGCAGCCGCGTGGCGGTGCCCGATGCGACAGCGTTGACCCACAGGTCACGGGCGTCGAAGGTTTCGCTGATCTTGCCGCCGCGGAATAGCTTGGCGAGGCTGGCGGCGATGGCGATGTTCTTCACCGCATTGAGACCCAGCAGGACGACGGCGCGATTGATCGAGCCGATCTGGCCGGGCAGGCCGTAGAACGCGGAGTTGACCACCTTGAGGATGCGAGCACCCAGCGCGGGGTCGTTGGTAATGACGTTGTTGAGGTCCTGCGCGGTCGAGTCGGGGTCCTCGACCAGCTGGATGATCTTCATCGTGACCTCGGGCAGCGTCGCGATATGGGCGATTTCCTGAATGGCCGCTTGAACCACCTGGGCGTTGGCCGGCGTCTGAGTCGTCTGAGCGGTGGGGGCCGGGGGGCTCGCGGGAGTGGTCATCGTGGGGTCCTCGGGTCTTGGGTCAGGGGCTGTATGCCGGGGTTAGCATCGGCAGGGAAAGCAGGCAACTTAAGACTGACGTGGGGGTTTGCGCGGTTTGTGCGGATCAGGCATTTCCGCACCGGCCTGCAGCGGCTATCGTGAGGACATGGCATGGTGGACGACGCTGAGCAATGACCCCCGCGTGCGTGGTTTTCGGACCTTGAGTTCGCAGACCGTCATCGCGGGCAAGCCGGGCTGGGTCTATATGGGCACCCTGGCGGTCGTGGGCGTGGCGGCAGCGGTGCCGTTGGTGATCGCGGCGCTGGGCCTGTTGGCTGCTGCGGCACTGGGTGTGGTGACGTGGATCGTCCTGGGCGGGATCGCCAGAATGCTGGGGTTCGGCGGGACCGACGAAACGATGGAACCAGACGAGGGACGCGAAGGCGTTCGGGTGAGGCGGCGGTGAGCCGCGACTGCGACAAAGCCCAGCCCTTGCAAGGCTTGGGCCCACCGTCACAGACGGTGGGCTTCGAGGGTTACGTCACATCCAGATAATGCGTTTGCCCTGAGAGGTGGGACTCAGCCTCACCCATGTGCCGCATTTATTCTCCGGAACAGGACACGCAGCACCAACCCCGCTGCGAGCAAGGCAAGCCCCGTCACCCAGATCGGCCACGACACCCAGAACGCCAAGCCTAAACACCCCACCAGCCCGATGATCGGAAACACCCGGGGATACAACCGGTCTTCAGGTGCCAGTCGCAGGGCACACACATTCGTCAAGGCGTAGTAGATCAGCACCGTGAACGCGGAGAACGTCCAGGTTGTCTTCACATCGCCCAGGCACGCCAGCCCCGCGATGATCACCCCGACCAGCAGCACCGCGGGCACCGGCGTGGTGCCCGCCTGATTCACGCGGCCAAACACCCGGGGGAAGTCACCCTCCCGCCCCATCGCCAAGGCCACACGAGATAATCCGAGAATCAGATTCAGCAGCACGCCGAGCATGGCCACGATCGCACCGACCGCCAGCACCCATGCAATGCCAGCCCCCCCGATGACCCTTGCGATCACCTCCAGCGGGGCAGCCTGCTCGGCGGTGGCTTTTGCAAAAAACGGTGCCCCCACCGCCGTGATCCCGGACCACCCGACGAGCAGGTAGAGCAAGGCTGTGACGCCCAGCGTGGCGATCACTGCCTTGGGGATGTTTCGCCGGGGCTCTTTGATTTCTTCGCCAAGCGTCGCCACCCGGCCGTATCCGGTGTACGCGACAAACATCAACGCCGCCGCCTCCATCAACCCCGGGAAGCCTTGGGCAAAGTAGGGATCGTCCATGGGCTCGGTGGGTTCTGCTGGCCCTGCGTACGCGAATGCCGCCACGATGAACACCCCCAGCGCAAAAATGGTCAGCCCTACGATGACCGCATTGACCGCATTGGACCGCCGTAGCCCCGTAAGCACCAGGCCTGTGAGGACCACGACGGCTGTCAACGCGAGTACCACCCGCAGTGTGGGATCGACTCCCTGGCCAAACGCGGTGAGCAGGTAGCCCGCAAAGCCCAGCGCTGCGGTGGCCGCCGAGGCGGACTTGGCGGAGAGAAACATCCAGCCGGCGGTGTAGCCCAGCGTGGGGGTGAGATAGCGATAGCCGTAGGCATAGGTGCCGCCTGAAACAGGATGACTGGCTGCGAGTTGCGCGGACGACAAGCCGTTACAGATCGCCACCGCCGCCGCGATCGCAATGGCCGCCACGACGCTCGGCCCCGTCACGCCGACCGCAATGCCGATCGACACGAACACGCCGGTGCCCAGGATCGAGCCCAGGCCCAGCAACACCGCCCCCCCCACGCCGACCTGCCGCTTGAGTTGACCGCTATCGGGGCGCTTAGGGTCTGCCATCGCGGCGAGTTTAGAGCCTTCGAAGTTCAGCCTTGTGTGAGTATCGCGCGAGTATTGCGTCCCGCCCGCCAGCGCGTCTAGTTATTAATTTCGTCGAAATTAAAAGCTGGACGTCCCCTGGCGGCCGCGGTGTGGGGGTGATGCGACGCACTGCTTGTGAACACCATGCGGGTAGCCTCTCGGTATGCAATCCGTCTGCCCCCTCTTGTCTCTCTTGTCTCTCTTGTCTCTCAGGTCTCTCAGGTCTCTCAGGTCTCTCAGGTCTTGCGTGCGGTTCGTGCTTATGGCAATGCTCCTGACCACGCCCAGCCTTGCTGCCCCCCCCTCGTCCTCCCCTGCGACGCAGCCCGGCGACCCCAGTCACCATGTGGCCTGGCCGCTTTTCGGCCCCGCCGCAAACCAGCAAGACGCAACGGGGCTTCAACTTCAGGGGCATGCCAATCAACTGCCAGACTTTGTAGGCCCTATTGATGGCTCGGCACGACTCACCGTCTTCACCGAAGGCAATCACTTCCCCGTCCTGCTTGCTTTGGTATTCGAAGACTTCACCCGTTGGTCGCAGGCACACAACGACGGATGTCACATCACACCCGATGAAATTCTGGTCGTCACACTCCCGCAGGTCATGGTGGTCCAGGCGCTGATCGGCCAACGCGTGACCCTCCACAACGCGGTGCTCCCGCTGCATCCAGCCGCCGGACGCGTCTACCCCGATTGGGTGATGGGGGGTTTGAAACCCTTGTCCCGCTTGGCACAGGCGGATGTGGTGGCTCCCAACGCGACCGCGTTTGCCATGCATCGTGGGCTGGGCATGCTGCTGTCCACAAAGCGAGCGCCCGACGTGGACACGCTCCAGGCATTGGCAGCCAGTGATGCCCGCATCGTGATCGCAACGCCCCATGAAGCCGGTGCCCGCATGCAGTACCGTCGCACGCTGCGAGAGCTGGTGGGCGAACCGTCCACTGACGCGTTATTCGCTCGTGAGCTCAGTACATTCCCCGGCCGACTCCGCATTCAACACCGCGATGTGCCCTACGCCTTGCTCACCGGCCAGGCTGACGCGGGGCTCATCTTCGGACACCTCGCGTGCTTTCACATGTTTCTCCTCGAACGCGCCAAGACCGCCTACCCCGCTGCTGGCTTTGCCAACATGGATACGTTTGATTTCGGTCGGACAACGCCGTTGAAGGTCGCTGCGACGCAGGCTGATGTGCAAAAGGCACGCTGAGTCTTGTCAGGGTCAAAATGCACGTGTGGCTCCGCCGTCATCATGGACGGGTTCCTGAACACGCAACATCGATTACCCCAGCCCGGCCGCAGAGGCGACCTGGAAGACAATCAGCGCGGTGCCATAGGCGAGCAGGCTCATATAACCGAGCTGGAAGATGGCCCACTTCCAGGATCCGGTCTCGCGGGCGGTCACCGCTTGCGTTGGCAGGCACTGCATGGCCAACACGAAAAACACCAGCAGGCTCAGTGCCATGGCCGTCGTGAAAACGCGGGTGCCGTCCGCATGGGTCTGAGCCCGCAGGGTCTGGATCAACGCAGGCGAATCGGATTCGGTGTCATCGCCCACGCCGTAGAGCACGCCCAGCGTGGACACCACCACTTCCCGAGCCGCGAACGACGTCACCACCCCCACGCTGACCTTCCAGTCATACCCCAGCGGCGCAAACACCGGCTCCACAAGTCGGCCCAACCGACCCGCCACGGAATAGCCCAGCTCCTGCTCCGCGATAATCCCGTCGATAGCCGCCTGGGCGTCTTCAACCGAAATGGCATCCCCAGCCGACGCTTCGAGCTTCTCGATCTGCACCGCCGCCTGAGGGGGCATCGCGTCCTCGGGCATTTTGGGATAGGTCGCAAGCGCCCAGAGCACCAGTGAAATCAGCAGGATCACGGTGCCCGCTTTTTTCACGAAAATCATGCCGCGGTCATAGGCGGACATCACCGCATTCTTCAGGCTCGGCAGGCGATATCGGGGAAGCTCAATGACCATGGGCTGGGTCTTGCCCCGCAGGATCGTGAGCTTGAAAAGCCCTGCCACAATCAATGCAGCCGCAATGCCGACGAGGTAGGCGGCGAGGAACAGCAGCGACGCTTTGAACGGCTCGCCCCCGAAGAGCAAGGCCGCGATCATGGCATAGACCGGCAGGCGGGCCGAGCAGGTCATGAGCGGCAGCACGAGGATGGTGGCGAGGCGGTCGCGGGGGTTTTCAATGGTCCGCGTGGCCATGAGTCCCGGGATGGCGCAGGCGTGGGCGGAGAGCATGGGGACAAAGGCTTTGCCCGGCAGGCCGACGCGTCGCATGAGTTTTTCCATGACGAACGCAGCCCGCGCCAGGTAGCCGGTGTCTTCCAGCAATGTGATGAAGAAAAACAGGATGACGATCTGAGGCAAAAAGACCAGCACCCCGCCGACCCCGCCGATCAGCCCGTCCACCACCAGCGACCGCAAATCGCCTGCGGGGAGCAGGGCCCCGATGGTTTCGCCCGCCCAGGTGAACCCTGCCTCAATCCAGCCCATGGGCCAGGTTGCAAGGGCGAAGATGAGATAGAACAGCCCCGCCATGACCAGTGCAAACCCCATCACGCCCACCACGGGATGGGTCAGGATGCGGTCGATGGCGTCGGTGGCCTTGTCGCCGATGATGTGAGCGTGATTTCCGGATTCGTCCGCCACGCCTTTGGCCCACTCATAGCGGTCGGCGATGGGGCAGCTTCGGCAACCCGCAGTGCATGAGCAGGACGCCAGCGGCGCCGCCGCCGCAGGCTCGTCCACCAGCGTTTCGATCATCATTCGCCGCAGTGCGTCGAGCCCCAGGCCGGTCCGACCGCTTGCTTCCACCACCGGGCAGTTCAACCGCTGCGCAATTCGCTCAGCCTTCACATCAATCCCCAACGTATGGGCCGCGTCCATCTGATTCAGCACCGCGACCGTCGGCAGATTCAGCTCCGCGACTTCCCCCGCGAGGTAGAGATTCTGCTCCAGATTGGTGGCGTCGAGCACCAGGACCACGAGATTCACCGCCCGCTCGAAGGTCCCCGTGCCGCGCAAGGCATCCTCCGCGACGCGTTCTTCAGGCGAGGCCGCGTCGAGGCCGTAGAGACCGGGCAGGTCGATGAGTTCAAGCGTTCGGCCGGCGATTGGAACCGTCGCGCGGCGGTGCTCGACGGTGGTGCCTGCAAAGTTGGCGGTTTTGGCCCGCAGGCCCGAGAGGGCATTGAAGAGCGTGGTCTTGCCGGTATTGGGGTTGCCGATGAACAAAACCCGCGGCGTGGCCAGCGTGTCTGGCTTGGGCGGGGTCGCAGGCAGCTGGGGGAGCGACAGCGTGCTCATGGCAGCGTCTCCTTCGGCGAAGGGGGCAGTAGATCGGCATCCGCCTGGAGCGAGGCGCAGGCCGCGCAAACCCGGACTTCCACGGTGCGGGCCGCGTGCCGGGAGACCCCCAGCCGGGTTCCCGCAACCCGCAGGGTCAGCGGATCGCCGTTACGAAGCATTTCAATCCGCCGACCTTCGCACAGGCCCATGCGCTTAAGTTTGAGTGATTGCTCGGCGGTATCGCCGGTCTCGTCAGCCTGTCCCACCGCGATGACTTCAGCGCACTGCCCTGCCCGGAGTCGAGGCAGCGCGCACGAAGCCCCAGCCTCCACTGGTTCGCCCAGTTCCTCGCCACGCAGCCATGATCTGAATTGTTGCAACACAGTCGCAATAAGATAGGCCGCGTATCGCGGGTTGCAAGCTTCAAGGCCTGGAAATCTGTCAGGTTCAACACGCCGTTCATGAAACGTATTTCACACCCGCCGCGCCCGGGCCTGTGTGCCGCATCGATACCTTTGCAGGCTTAGGCGGCGTTCACCCAGGAACCGGGCAGTTTATCGGGGCCAAAGTTCAGATCGGAGACGTCGTGGCCTTCAGCTTCGGCAATAAATAAGCCCACGTGGTGCTCTGCAAGCGTGATGGCGGGCTCGGCGGGCGGCGTTTCGAGATCCAGATCCTCAGTGGGCGGCAGGGGCTGCACCACCGGGCGGCAGGGGTCGGTGGGCACATGGTCCATCACCACGCCCTGCCTGCCATCCGAGAGTGTGACCCGGGTGCCCGGCGGATAAGGCGGGGCAACCTGCGCCAGACCCCGCAGCGCTTCAGGATCGAACCGATCAC
Source organism: uncultured Phycisphaeraceae bacterium (assembly GCA_963799465.1). Classification (GTDB taxonomy): domain Bacteria; phylum Planctomycetota; class Phycisphaerae; order Phycisphaerales; family Phycisphaeraceae; genus JBCCOW01. The sequence goes on from CAWCXG010000001.1 coordinate 1,051,519, forward strand.
AGGCGGGGGCGGAGAGCATGGAGCCCAGCACCCAGACACGCGGCGGCACCGGACCTTGGTCAGGCTGGCACAGTGCGTCAAACGTCTGCGCCACCGCCGCGATGCGGGCAAAGATGTGGATCCCGTGCCCAGCCCGGTTGGGATAGTCCCCGCCCACGTAGCCCTTGCCGTCAAACCGCTGATGATGGTTGAGCACCACCGCCGCTGCGGTCGGTTCGATGGTGCCCCGCACCGCTTCGTAGCCCTTGGCGGGATGCTGCTGCCATTCGGGGTCTGAATCGTCGCCGGTTTCCCGATGACGTTTGAGGACCTCGGGTTCGAGCAGCGTGATGCCGATGTCGTGGAGCATGGCCCCGACACCCAGGTTGGTGACATCCTTGGCCCGGTCGGGTGCCACACGGTGCCGTTCGCGGACCAGATACCCGCCCAGCTTTAAGCCCATCATGATCGACAAATACGTCACACACGCGCTTCGACGCAGCAATGCATCGTCCAGGCCCAGCAGATCGCCCATGTAAACCGCCGCGTGCGGATGCTCCATCAGGCCTTGGATCAGGTTCTCAATGGTCTTGACATAGACGTCATAGCGCAGCTTGGGAGAGGATTGCCCTTGGGTGGCTTCGAAAGCCGCGGTGATCTGCTGCACCACCGCCGCCTGGTTTTCCAGGCGTTTGACATCAATAAACTTCTCCAGCGACGCCAGCGAAGGATATTGCACCCAGCAGTCCGCCACCCGCATCGTGCGAAGTCTCGAAATCGACGAATCATTGAGCACAAACCCGCGGCGCAGCAATATCTGTCCCCGGACTTCAGGGTGCATCACCGGCAGTGCCAGGGGCATCCCCGGGCGGGCTTGATGGACGTCAACGCGCAGCATGAGTGTGACCTGTCTCGTTACGAATCGACGCAAACCGCATCCAGCTTGACACCACATCGGACCCGCTGAGCTTTCACCAACGGACTGCAACGATTAAGGCAACCGGGAAACGATCAACAGGTCCGCTAGGCGACCGGAGAGTTGCCACGAGCCGAACGCTTTGTATTGAGCAACGCTATTCCCCGATGGTCGATGCGGAGAAGCTTGAGCAACTGGGTTCGGCTAATCCCCAGGCGTTGGGCCGCCAAAGCATCGTCCCAGGCGGTGCTGGCCAGGGCGTCCAAGGCCTCGGCAATCAACGCGGGGACGTCAACATGCCTGGGATTCACGGGCAAACGGTCACCCTGACGTCGGCCCACCCAAAGCGCGCTGGGCACGGACCAGGCGGTGCGAATCTCCAAAGCCAGCGCCAGACGCAACCGGCCCAGCGCCGAGCGTTTATTGGCCTCCGCTTCACGTCGCTCTGACGCCTGCCCGGTCAGCCCGGTCGGGCGGTGGGTTAATAGGACGGCGGTCTGAACCTTGTTTCGACGTTGCCCGCCGGGCCCGGAGCCTTTGCCACGTTTTAGATCACATTGCGCCAGCAAGGCCTCGTCCTTCAGGCTTGCCGGGTGCGGTGCATGCATGCCCAGAACCTAAAGCATTGCGCGGCCGAGTGTCTGATGGCATGGCCGATCGCACGCCTGATTTTCGCGAAGTAGGCGCGCAGGTTTCATTGGGGATGGTTTCCGGATGCTTGGTCGATAGAATCCTGGGTGAACCCCGGGCGACGCATGGTCGATAACGTCAGCTGGGCTGTTTGGACGTGTCGGGCCTGCTCCTGCGTTGGGGTATCTTGGGCTCTGACCTTTGTTAAGCCGGTTTGTGTATGGCCACCGCCAAACCCTCCACCGCTCGTCGGCGTGATGTACGCAAAAGCGTGCCGCGCCCGCGGTCTACCTGGCGGGCGGTGCTGCGACGCCGTGAAACCGTGTGGGCGTTGACCTTCGGGACCGCCTTGGTGCTCATCGGCGGGATCACCGCCATGATCGGGTCCGAGCAGCCTCGGCATTTCACCGGCGAAGTGCTGCACGAAAACTTCATCCCGCGGGTGTCGTTCAGCTCGCCGGACCATAATCAGACCTACGCCCTGCGGCATCAGGCCCGCGAAGCCACCCCGCCGATCTTCTCGCCCAACCTGGCGTACCGCGAGTCGCTGCGGGCCAGGCTGCTTGGAGTCATCAAGGATATCGCCAACGAACCGCAGGAAGCTGCCAAGCGGTACCGGCTCAGCGAGGCGGAAACCAGTGCCCTGTCACGGGCTTACGTCAACGACGGCCGGGTCCAGGACGCCTGGCATCGCAAAGTCGATACGTTTCTCAACGCGTATTTCTCTTTGGCGGTGCTTGACCCTGCGATTCGCCGCGAGCTCGACCAGCAGGAACGCGATGTGATCGTGCTGTATCACCCCTCGGGCACCGCGACCCACCCCAACGTGCTCACCCGTCGTGTGAACGCCTGGCTTAAAACCTCCGAACGCGACGGCGTCCTGGAAAACGTCTGGCCAGAACTGCTGGACTTTCCCGAAGCGCTGCAAAACCCCATTCAGAATCTGGTCCGCGACGGGCTCAGCCACACCTACGCCTACGACGATGCCTTGACGCAGGCAGCCAGGGATGTTGCTGCCGATGCAGTGCCCCAGGCCACCCGGGTGCATGCCGCGCAGGACGTGCTGATCACCGCTGGAACGCGGCTTGATGCGGCCGACGTCGGGCTTTTAGAGCTGGAACACAATGCCTTCATCGATGACCAGCCGCCGGTGCGGCGGGTGCTGCGGGCCTTGGGATATTTTGGTCTCACACTGCTGGTGGCGCTGGGATTGTGGCTTTATGTGCTTTCCTACAAGCCCCGAATCGCGCGGAATCCAATGCGCGGGCTGGCGCTGACCAGCTTGCTGCTGGGGTGCCAGATCACCGCCGTGGTCGCGGCGGTGGTGTGGCCTTGGTTTGTGCTCGGAGCGGTGACCGCGCCGACGCTGTTGGCAGCGATGGTGCTCACCATTGCCTACGACCGGCGGTTCGCGTTGGCGGTGGGGTCCATGCTGGCAGTGCTCACCGCGTTGTCGCTGAGTCTGTCGGTGGCGCTGGTCATGGTGCTGTTTGCCGGGGTGGTAACCACCGTGCTGCAGCTGGGTGAAGTGAAGTCGCGGTCCAAGCTGTTGATGACCGGTCTGTTCTCCGGCTTGTCCATGGCCGGGGCGGCATTGGTCGCATCACTGGCCACGCAGCCGCCGTTGCTGGACCCCGCGCTGCTGTCCAGCGAGCTGCTCACGCTGGTCCAGGACGGCGTGGTACACGTCATCATCGCGGGTTTCATCACCGGACTGTTCGTGCAAGGCGTGCTGCCGTTGGTGGAAAAAGCCTTCAACATCACCACCGCCATGACGCTTCGCGAACTCAACGACGCGAGCCATCCCCTGCTGCAACGCCTGGCCCAGGAAGCCCCGGGGACCTACCAGCACTCGCTGCGGATCGCAGACATGGCCGAGGCTGCGGCAGACCGGATCGGCGCCGACGGGCTGTTGTGCCGGGTGGGTGCGATGTACCACGACATCGGCAAAATCAACAAGCCCTCCTACTTCATCGAAAACCAAGGCGGTGGGCCGAATAAGCACGCCAAGCTTTCGCCGGCGATGTCCTTGCTGATCATCGTGGGCCACGTTAAAGACGGCGTGGAAATGGCCAAAGAGTTCGGCCTGCCCCCCGTGGTCCGCCACTTCATCGAGTCGCATCACGGCACGTCGCTGGTCGAATATTTCTATCACGCGGCAAAAAAGAAGAAAGAAGCGCAAGAGCAGCCAGCCCCCAAAGAGTTTGAATTTCGTTACCCCGGCCCCAAACCTCAGACCAAGGAAGCGGCGATCATGCTGCTGTGCGACTCCCTGGAGGCTGCCGCGCGGGCACTGCCCGAGCCGACGCCGGTGCGGCTGGAACAGCTGGTTCACAGCATCGCCAACAAACGGTTGATGGACAATCAGTTTGACGCCTGCGAGATGACCTTGCGGGACTTGGCGCAGATCGAAGAAGCGATCATCAAGACGCTTTGCGCGGTGTACCACACCCGTATCAAGTACCCCAGCGACAAGCCTTTACCCACACCGGCCGGCTCTACCGCAGGCGGTGCAGAAGCGCGGCCACCGCGTCTCCAGGGACCGACGAATCCCGATGCCACCGACCATCCTGCCGCGACCCAACCCGCCACCGCCGTGGGCTGATCGACACATTGACGCTTCAGACAATATCGTCCCGAATCGTCCCGAATTGCCCAGATATCGCGTACGGGGTGGTTCGCGGAGTGGTGAAAAAATGAGCCAAGTGAAGGTGTCTGATGTATCACGCCCGCCTGTGAACTGCCCTCACACGCGGGGCGTAGCAGGTCTGGCGGCTTCGAATGCGGTACTCTGATTTGTGGCTGTGGCTTGAAGAGGGGTTATACTTTTGACCCAGCTCGGAGGAAGGTGGGACGCGTTTGGTCGGTGAGTGCGCATCCTTCCGGGTGTCCGCCACGCGGTGGGATGATGAAGGTTTTGGGCATGGTACGTGAGCAACGGGGAAATCTGATCACCTGGGCATTGGGTGCGGTGCTGTGCTTGTTGACGCTGGCGGTGATGTGGCGTCCGGTACAGGAAATCGTGCGCATTGCCCGCACGGATGACAACAGCTCGTATGTGATCGCGGTGCCGTTTCTGGCCATCGCGTTGGCGTGGGTGCGGCGGCGGTGGATTCGGCAGGTCCCGCGGTCGGGGTTCTGGGTGGGGCCTTTGCTCTTGCTGTTGGGACTGGGGCTTTACCTGGCGAGCTATCCGTTGCAGGCGGACAGTTTGTGGTATGCCAGTCCGGTGGTGGCGATTTTCGGGGTGATCGGGACGGTGTGGGGGGTGCATGTCCTGCGGGCGGCGGGGCCGGCGTTGGGGATGCTTTTGTTTGCGATCCCTGTGCCCGCGATTGCCGAGCATCTGATCTCGGTGCCGTTGCAGACGATTGCGTCGGTCGCGACGGTCGAAGTGTTGAATACTGCCGGGGTGCCGGTGCTGCGGTCGGGCAACTTACTGACGATCAACGGGCACCAGGTCAATGTGGCGGAAGCGTGTAGCGGGATGCGTTCAACGTTCGCGTTACTGGTTTTGATTTACACGTTCGTGTTCCTGCAGCGGTTCCGGTGGTCCGTGCGGGCGGGGCTGTTGATCTTCGCGCCGGTGATCGCGGTGGTTTGCAATATTTTCCGGCTGGTCCCGGTGACGCTTGCCCATGGGTACGGCAGTCAAAGCTTCGCCGATGCCTTGCACGACTACCTGGGCTTTGTCATTTTTGCCGTTGCGGTGCTGCTGTGTCTGGGGGTAGTGTCGGCCCTGCGGTGGGCTGGCGTGCGGGTGTCGCAAGGCCCGATGGCGGCAGCGGCCCTACGCTCCATGGGGACACGGCTGCCGGGGCTATGGGGGCGTTCTGCGTTGGCATGGGGATGCACTGCGGTGAGCGTGGCGGCGTTGCTGGCGACGAGCTTTTTGATCTATTCACCAGCCCGGGCCAGCGAGGCCCAGGCTTATCACGCACGGGTCAGCGAGGCGGTGGCGGACCTGCCGTTGCAACTCAACGACTGGGAAGGAACGCCGGTCCCGCTCACCGCCCCAGCGCAGGAAATGCTCAAACCCAACGCGGTCTACAGCGTCCGCTTCGCACAGCCCCGCACCGGCCGACAATTCAACGCCTCCCTAATCCACTGCCGCTATGCCCGCGACATGGGCTATCACGAGCCGCGGGTGTGTTACCCCAACAGTGGCTGGCAGTCCGGCCCACTCACCCCACGCGAATGGCGCGTCGGCGACACGACGGTTCAAAGCACCGAATTCGTCTTCCACCAAGTCCTCGGACAACGGCTGGTCCAGCTTCGCGTGGTCAACTTATTCGTCCTGCCCGAGGGTACGATCCTGCCGCTGGCCAACGGCGTGAACGATCGCTCGAAGCTGCCCTGGATCGACAGCTTCGGCGTGGCTCAGGTGCAGCTGGTATTTGATGCAAGCTTTTCAGAAGACGAGCGTCGCGCGCTGGTCCAGGCGTTTCTCACCCAGAGCTGGGACGCTATTCGTGTAATCCAATCCGGGATACAGGCATGAGTTCGAACGATTCACCGACCCCGCACGATCCCCCTGAGGCCAGCCCACCCGGCCGCTCCAGGGGTGGCACTGCGTCGCGGTCGTTTGTCGGCAAGATCAAGGGCTGGCCAGCGGCGATGCGGCGGCAATGGCGGATGACCGTGCTGATTGGGGGCGTCCTGCTGATCGTGCTGTCGATCAGCGGGTTTGCGACGTGGCGGTACGTGGCGTGGCGGATCGACACCAAACAGCTACGGCAGGACGCGTTTGTGGCCTACGACCAGGGCGAGTTCAGCCGGGCTTCGGTGTTGTTTGCCGAGTACATCAATCGCCGTCCCGAAGACGCCTCCGCCCTCCACCGCCTGGCCTTGTCACGCCTGGAAAACTCGCAGGCCACCAAGCAGGATCTGCTTGAAGCGACCACCGCCCTGCAGCGCGTGCTCGAGCTTGACCCACAGGATATGGCGGCCCGGCGGGCGCTGGCGAACGTCTACCTCCGGCTGAACTTTCTGGATGAGGCGGAGCAGGAGGCCAACTTCCTGTTTAACGCGTACCCCCGGGACACCTTCGCGTTTTCGGTACTCACCTCGATCAAGCTCCGCCGCGGGGCCTATCAGGAAGCGATCAATCTCGCCGACGGCGTGTTGTCCGGCGAAGTGCTGCCTGAGCAATTGCGAGACGTGGCACTGCTGGTCAAGTCCAAAGCCTACCTGCGTCAGGGCGACCTGGAGGAGGCATTGTTCTGGGCTGAGGAATGCGTGAAAGTATCGGCAGCGAACCTCGAGGCGCAGGAACTGTACCTCCAACTTTCCAGTCGACTTGACCGCCCGCCCGAAGAGTTTGCCCGTCACGCCCGCCGACTTTATGAGCAGCGTCCGGACGTGGCGATGAACCGGGTGATGTACGCCTCAGCCGTCCAGGCCGCAGCGCAGCGTGCCGCGGCGCAAGGCAACGGCGAACGGGCCCAAGCCTACCGGAGCGAGGCCGTCGAGTTGCTGCGTGAAACCGCCTCGCAAACGCTCAACGCGGTCGAACTGCGACTGGTCCTGGAGCAACTCGAACAGGCCCGCGCTTCAACCGATGTGCTTGCGCTGCTGGAAGCGCAGCTTGGGCGAGACGACGCGCCGTGGGTACTGCGTGAGTTCGGCCGACGAGCGGTGCTGTCCGGCGAACAGGCCAAACTCATTGCGTACACCGACGACCTGGATCCGGAATCCGCACAGAGCTCGACAGAACTTTTGGGCCTGCGCGCCATCGCGTTGCATCAGCTTGGACGAAGCGACGATGTCGCCACCCTGGTCAAGTCGCTTTCATCCCGCGACGAACCCACCGCACAGACCTGGGTCACGTTCCTGCGATCCGCTGGCGTGGACATTGGCGGTCAGCCGCCAGCGCTGGATCAGGTTGTTTCACTGACCCGTGAAGCGTTGGCCAAAGACCCCACGAATCCTTTTTTCCAGTTCATGCTGGGCCAATCCCTGGTCGCTCAAGGCTCTTCAATCGCTGGCCGCACCGCCTACGCACAAGCGAGTCGCTGGGCACCGTACTGGGCGGACCCTTCGGTCAGGCTGGCGCAGGGATACATCCGGGAGGGCAACGCGGAAGTGGCACTGAGGTGGGCGGCGGACGCGGTGCGACGCAATTCCCGGGATGCTGCGGCGCAACTGGTGTATGCCGAGGCCGCAGCGATGAATCCCGAGCGCGTCTCGGCGGAACAGTTGGCCGAGCTCACCCGGTTAGTCAAAGACCGAATGGCGTCGTCGCCGCAGTTATTGCCGCTGCTCGTGCGTTTGCACCTGGCACAGGATCAACGTGACCTTGCCGAGTCACTGATCAGCCAGGCGTTGAGCACGACCGAATTGGATTTGGGGACCCGCAAGCAGTTGGCGGTCGTGGCCATCCAGCGTGAATTGCCCAGCGCCCGTCGCGGGGTCACGCTTCTCCGTGAGGGGCAGGTCGGGCTCGCAGAGGCCCAGGCTCAGGCGCAAGGGCTTATCCGCGAGCAAGGCGTTGACGCCGCGCTGACCCAGCTCGAAACGTATCGCACCGCGTCAGACTCTGCTCAAGACCCGGGATGGGGTCTGCTTCGAGCCCGCGTGCTGGCATCCGCAGCCCGGCCTGAGGCAATCGACGCCTACCGAATTCTGTCCGACGCTCATGCGGACCAGCCTGCCGTACAGGCACAAATATTGGCTGCTGAGGTCGTGTGGAACGATTCTGAACTGCTGAAAACCGCCTTGGATCGATTGGGGGATGACGAGCTGGACCTCACCGCAGAGAGCGTGAAGCTTCTGCGGGCCCGCTACCAGTTGCACTACACCCAGGACGTTGCCCAATGGCAGCAGGCTGTGCAAACCCTGGCGACGCTGTCGCGCGAAAACCCTGAGCACCTGCCGCTGCAGGCTCGGCTGCTCCTGGCCCAGACCGCCAATGTGTTCAATCTGCTCGAAGTGGAGCTCGAACAGCGCGACCGCCTTCGACAGCAGGACCCCCGCAACCCCGAGCACCTCCTGCTGCTGGCGCGTCGTCTCCGGGCAGTCGGGCAAGACAGCCAGGCCGACCGCCTGGTCAGCCGTAGCGTGAGACAGGGCAATGCGGAGCGTGAGAATGTGGTGCGAGCTGCGGCGGCGTACTACGCTTCCCTCGGAGATACCAACCAGGCGATCCGCATACTCGAGAGCTACTTCGCCTCGCAGCAACGCGGCGCCCCTGCCGAAGCATCCCTGGGGCGGATGTACGTGCAAGCGGGTCGGGCTCATCGAGCGGAAAGCGTCGCGTCCGCCTTGATGCAGGAGAACACGCCCGAGTCCGTGAGCCAGGCTGGCGAGCTTTATTTCCGACTGCAGAACACAGACCGGCTGAAACTGGTTCGCGAGCGTTTACAAAACAGCGACCAGGGGTCGATTCAGGACTGGGCGCTTGCGGCGTCGCGACTCGCTGCCTTGGTCGGTGACGCGCAGGGCGCTGAGTCGCAGTTGCGTCGAGCGGTGAACGCCAAACCTGACGACGTGGCCTTGCGTCTGTTGCTCGTGCAAAGATTGCTTGAAGACCGCCGCGTCGATGAGGCTGCCCAGGTCGCTCGGGCCTCCACCATCTCGAGTCCCGTTCTCACCGCTGTCGCAGACCACGCCGCGCTCTTGCAGGCCGCGTTAGACGATCCGCTCGCGGCGCAAGTCGTAAATGGAATGCTCAGTCAGCCGATGCAGGTGCAGGCGAATCTTGAGACGCTCGAACAACTGCAAGTGTTGGCCCAGCTGGACGGCACCGAGCCGTCGGCTGCGGTTCAGAGCTTGGTCGAGAGCGTGGATCGCTATCCGCGTCGCCTGGCAGCGCAACTGGCAGCACTCGAATGGGTTCGTCGCATCGGCGATCACGACGCATTGTTTGCCCGGGCGCAACGCCTGATGCTGATGTTCCCCGACACCGATGCTCCGGCACGCATGGCCGCCCCAGCCCTGGCCAAGGCCGGGCGAATGCAGGAGGCGCGGTCGCTGGCGGTGGCGTGGCGGAATCGTCTGGCGGACCCCTGGCCTGCGGATCAACTACGGGTTGCGATTGCAGCCCAGGGTCCAGCTGAGTCACTCGCAGAGCGACTTGAACCATTCTTACGCGTGGTACGCCAGGGTCCTGCCCGCAACGCCCGCTTGACCCTGGCGGTCGCTCAGGAACTGCTCAATGCAGGCCAGGTCAGCACTGCGGTGGGGCTGTTTCGCGATGCAGATGACCGAAGTTTGTTTTGGCAGTCGGCGTGGCCCCAACTGGCAGGCATGGTTGCGACCAAGCCTGAGCTCTTAACGCAGTGGATCAATGGGGTGGACTCGGTGAAAGGTCAGGCCTCAGATGCGGAGGCAGACTTCATCAAAGCCCGGACCTGGCTGTCAGCCTCCTCAAGCGGTGCGGGGCGTGAAGCCTTGCGGGCGGCGGAAAACCTGCTCGCTCCGCTTGCCCAGCGCGCTCGTCCCAATCAGGCTCACCTCCAGCTCCACGGCCTGATTGCACTTCAACTGGAACGCTACGACGTCGCCCGCCAATCTCTGGAATCGCTTCTCGAAGCGTCGCCCAACGACGTCGGCGCGCTCAATAATCTGGCCATGGTGTATGTGGGGATGAATACCGAGCTTGAGCGTGCCGAAACGCTCGCGCGGCGGGCGCTGGCTTTGTCCAATCAGAACGCGGCGGTTCATGACACGCTGGCCCGCGTGCTCTCTGCTCGGGGCAAGCTTGCGGAGGCTTTGGAGCAGCTTGACCTGGCGCTTGAACAGCAGCCCGGCGAAATGGACTGGCAGCTTTACCGCGTCAGTGTGTTGCAACGGCTTGAGAGAACGGATGAAGCCCGCTCGGCGTTGTCGCAGATCGGGACTTCGGCGGGCCAAACCGACCTGACCGCCGACCAGGTCCGGGAGTTTTCAAGACTCCAGCAATTACTTAAACCCAATTAAGCTGGGACCTCTGGGCAAACTCGGTCGGGCCGTGCCCAACTGCTTCGGTTACAACTGCGCTAGCAATGGTCCGTTTCTGACGCTTTTAACGGTGATGACGCAATATGCCGCTTGCGGTTCTGAAAACCTCAGGTACCGTATAGCTGCATCGTCTGGCATACCGCGTGGCGTGGCAGCGACGATTCTGGCAACGAGCAGAAGCTCGCGCCATTTCGGAGGGCATCGTTTTCGCTTGGAATAGTGAAGATGGTGGAGGTTTCATTTTCACAAGGAGCTGAGGCGTGAGCGTAGATATGTGCAAGCGATGGAGTGGGCGTGGTGCGGCAACGCTGCTGATGGCGTGTTCTGTTAGTTTGACGCCAACGCTTTTGGCTCAAGGGGTTTACAATTCGGACGGCTTTGAGAGTCCATCCTTCGTGCCGGTGATACTCGCGGGTCAGGATGCGTTGGACCCGGCAGGACCTTGGATCGCTGGTGTAGGCACCGCCACCGCAGAGGTGGTTACGGTGTTCCCCGGAGCGGGGTCCGCTGAATTTGGTAATCAAGCGGTCGAAGCCTTCGGAGGCGGGACCTTTATGGGCGTTGATGAGACGGTCCGCAACTTCGTCGTTGCTCCTTTCGTCACTGCTCCCAGCGGCATCTACGAAGTCTCTTCGGATATTTTTGTGGAGTCCACCGGGAACGACCCGTTCACTGGACCTTATGGGCCATTCTTTGGTCTGAGCGTATTTGACAACGACGGCACCGATTTCACGCGTGTCGCCTTTGCCGGGATTGACGCCACGGATGGATCAGTTGTTCAGGGGACGACTCTGGGCGTGTTACAACCGCGGTTTGATCTGGCGCCGATTGCATTGGATACCTGGGTGACGCTCTCGATGTTGCTGGATTATGACTCATCCACATACGACATCCTCGTCGACGGCATCGCAGTGGTTGAAGACCTGGGGTTCATGTCGCCGGGGACATCGGCCGATGATCTGGACTTTGTCGGCCTGACGGTCGCGGTGGATGAGTCTGTGGGAGGGCCGTTTTCGACCACGTACTTCGACAACTTCTTTGTGACGCCTGAACCAGGGATGGCGATTCTCCTGGGATGTGGATTTCTCGCTACCATGGGTAAGCGACGACGCCGAGCTTGAGCGGGCTGCCAAACTTGTTCGGGACTTGAGGAAGATGTCATCATGAATTGCAAATTTGCGATTATTACAGCCTTTGCTGTGGCGGCCGTGGGTGTGCCCTCGGGCAACCTTGACGCTCAGCGTGCGTCGTTTGCCCGTGCGTCGGTTCAATCGGTATTCAATCCGTTCACGTTGCAGCAGGTTCCGCGGCGTGGGGCAGCGCCTGTGGTGGCGGTGAGACCCGACCGGGTTTCGGCGGCATTCTTCACGCCTCGCCCTCCTCGCAGTCCCTCCAGGCCTCCCCGGCTGTTTTCAACGCCTCCGCCGTTGTTCTGATCCGACGTCGATCGCGCTACGATTTAATCGCCCGCCAGTATTCGTGATTCAGTCAATACCGGTGTAGACTGTAGATGTGGATGGATCCACTGTGGGCGGCAGTGCGTTCTGTTGCTGGTGGGTGGTGAAACCGTGGTGTCTTGAGCAGGGGATTCAGCGTCGTGAGACAGTTACCGCTTAATGGAGATGATGCCAACGGCCATCTCCCCACTCCGCGTCCTGCGGAAGTGATGAGGATGCAGCCACAGTCGGTACGCGGAGGCGGAGAGTCGGCTGGGCGACTGAATCTGCTCTCGGTGCTGTGGGCGCGTCGGGGCGTGCTGATCGCTTTTATCGTTGTCGCCTTGGCGGGTGCTGGGATTTACCTGTATCAGGCCACGCCGATCTATAAAAGTGTCTCGCAGGTTTATATCGAAAGCCAGGCTCCGCGCATCATGAGCACAGACGACATGGCGATGACCATGGGTCTCTCCGCGCAGGTCGAGATCATGAAGTCCACCGCACTGCTGGACGCGGCGGTCAAGCTCCCGGCGATGCAGATGGCGTCGTTCATGGCTGAGGGACAGGTCAACCCGATTGGTTACATCAAGGGCGGGCTGGATGTGATCCCGGCAGCCACGGGGGACATGTTGTTTGTCGGATTTTCCTCGCCGGTGCCGGACGACAACGCCATTGTGGTCAACAGTGTGGTCGAGGCGTACATCGATTATCACAACCTCAAGCGGCGTTCGACGGCGGCGGAAGTTCTCAAAATCCTGCGTGAAGAGAAAGACCAACTGGAGACGGAGTTTGACGAAAAAAGTCAGGCGATGTTGCAATTCAAGCAGGACAACGACACGCTGACGTTTGGGGACGGTTCGACAAACCCGGAGTTGGCGCGACTGGCGAAACTGTCGGGTGAGTTGACCGACGCGGAGTTGGTGCTGCTGGACGCACGAACTGATCACGAAGCCGCTCAGGCTGTCAAAGCGAGTCCTGAGAAACTCGAGGCCTTGATCCGCTCTGCCCGGTTGGCTGGGGATCCCGTTGCGATGGTTGCAGGTTCGGATCCTGGGATGGATCAGCGGATCCAGGAACTCAAGCACCTGCTTTCGATGGTCGCCGCGCGTCAGGGGTCCAAGCATTACCGGGCGATTGAACTTCAGACCGAAATTGACCTGCTTGAGCAGAGCCAGATGCTTGGCGCGGACGATGGCACGCAGTTGTATCTCGACACGCTCGAAGCCCGTTGGCGGGATGCGGTGAATCGACGCGACGCGTTGAATACGCAGTACAACCAGCAGCAGGCGGTGGCGATGCAGCAAGACGTGCAGGCCACGGAGTTTTCGATGTTGGTCACTGCGGCGAATCGGCTGGATCGGCAAATTGATCTGATTGATTCGCGGATCAAAGAGCTCAACGTGACCGAAGACACGGGCGTGCTGACCATTTCGATCCTTGAGCCGGCTGTGAAAAACTCGACCGCGGTGGCTCCCAAGAAAGCCCAGGCGCTGGCGATTGCGATGGTGCTGGGACTGATGCTGGGCGTGGGGGTGGCGTTTGGTTTGGACTTCATGGATGACCGGATCCGCTCGGCAGAGGAACTGACCGAGTACCTGGGGATTCCGGTGCTGGGACTGGTGCCTCGGCTGGGCAAGGACGCGATCGATCAGGCGGCCACCATCGTGCAGGATCAGTCCAAATCCCCGGTGTCGGAGGCGTACCGTACGATCCGCACCGCCTTGCATTTTGGCACCCTGCGGACGGGTGGGCGTACCATTTTGGTGTCTTCGCCTCAGCCGGGCGACGGCAAGTCCACGGTGTCGAGCAACCTGGCCATCGCTTTTGCGCAGACCGGTGCCCGGACCCTGATACTCGATGCAGACTGTCGCAAACCGCGTCAGCACAAGATCCATGGCCTGGATCGCAAGGTGGGCTTGAGTTCGGTTTTATCTGAATCCGCCACGCTCGATGAAGCGATCCAATCGACGGGGATTGAGTCGCTGGACATTCTGCCCTGTGGACCTTTGCCGACGAATCCTACGGAGATGCTCAATACGCCTTTGTTTGAGAAGTTGCTGAGTGATCTGACGTCACGCTACGACCGGGTGATTATCGATTCGCCTCCGGTGGTGGCGGTGGCGGATGCGCGGGTGATCGGGGCGATGACTGACGCGACCTTGCTGGTGGTCAAAGCGGACTCGACGCGTCGCAAAGTCGTGGAAGCTGCGATGAATGCGCTGGAGTCGGTGGGCGCGCGGGTGGTGGGCGCGGTGGTGAACAGCGTGACGGCGAGTCGCAGCGGGTACGGAAGCTATGGCCGATATGGGTATTACGCCTACGGCTACGAGGCGAGTCAGTCGGCGTCTGGGCTTCTGGAAGCGGGGTCGGATGCGGATTTGAAACCCTCGCGTGCTGAGTTGAGTGCGGCCTCGGTTTCGCCGGAGGATTCGCCTTGAGCGAGTCGGTCAACGCGACGTTGGCCGGGGGCGGATCGGAACGGACGTGGCGTGGGGCCGCGGTCGCAGTCGCGGACTCACAGGGTATCGCTTCACGATGCACCAGCTTGCACGCCTCCATTCGATCATCCACCGCGTGCAGGGTTCTGTTGCTCATGCGGGTTGAGAGCGTGGGGGCTGCGGTATGAATGCGTCGCTGGTAACGTGGCAGGCAACGCGTGTGAACCGCCGGGTCGCGGTGGTGGAAGTGATCCTGGCGGCGACGCTGTTGTTTGCTCCGATGATGCTTGGCAGCACGGAAGCCTGGAGTCAGCAGATTGTCATCGGGCTGATGGCGTCAGCGTTGCTGGTGCTGGCATTTGATCGGCTGGTGATGCGCTCGATGCGGGTGGTGTGGTCGTGGGCGTATGTGCCCATTGCCGGGTTTGTTGCGTTGGTGCTGCTTCAGGTGGTGCCTTTGCCCGCCGGGCTGGTGAGTCTGATCTCGCCGCAGACCCTGGCGCTTCGTAAGGAGCTGTTAGTCGGGGTGGGCGAGGCTCAGGCTGGGCTTGACTGGGTCACCCTGAGCTTTTATCCGCATGCGACGCTGGTGGATTTACGGCTGCTGTTCATTGCGGTGGTTGGGTTTGTGGTGGCGTTGAACGTGGTGAAATCCCGCGAGCAGATGGCTCATCTGATGTGGGGGTTGGTGGTGTCAGGTGTTGGGGTGGTTTCGGTGGGTTTGTATCAGAGCCTGGTCGGGCCGATTGCGATGTTTGAGTCGGGTGCTCATGACCGAGCGGGGCCTTTTTTGAATTACGGGCATTTTGCGCAGTATGTGAACATCACGTTGGGTGCGGCGCTGGGGTTGTTGCTTCTGGAACTGGCGGTGATTCAGGAGCAGCGGATGACGTTTGTGCAGGTGATGCGTACTCCCGAGGGCCGAGTGCACCGGGTGCGGGTGGGGGTGCTGGCGGGGTACATTGTTGTGGCGGCGGTGGCGATCCTGTTGTCGATGTCGCGGGGTGGGGTGTTGTCGATGGTGGTGGCGAGCGGGGTGGTGGGGGTTTATTTTGCGTGGCGAAGTGGGGGGAGCAGTGGGGGGAGGGGTGGGGGGAGGACGCCGCGGTCGCTGATGTTGATGCTGGGGCTGCTGGTGTTTTGTGCGTTGTTGGCGGTGGGTTTTGATCTGGTGTTCGAGCGTTTGTCCACGCTGGCCGACCTGGACCGGGCCTCGGGGGGACGGGGCGACATCCTGCGTGATCTGGTGCCAGCCTGGCAGGCGTTTCCGCTATTGGGGGTGGGGCTGGGGACGTTTTCCTACATGTTCACGCTTTACGACCAAGGGATGGTCGCTCGCATCACCACACATGCGGAAAACGAGTATGCGCAGCTGCTCTTTGAGACCGGGCTGGTGGGTTTAGCGCTGGCGGTGATTTTTGTCGCGTGGATTTTTCGCCGACTGATTCAAGCCACGTGGACACCGCGACGGGGGACAAGCTGGGCGGGCATCGGGCTTGGGTATTCGTTTTTGGCGGTCCTGGGTCACAGCTTCACAGACTTTGGTCAGCACGTGCCCGCGTTGGCGTTGGGGTTTGCGGTTGTGTGCGGGTTGATTTGCCGAACCGGGCGATGGGCGTCCAAGGATCAGGGGCAGCCTGGAACGGGTTTTACGCTCCGGCGGGCTTCTCGACCGCTGCGATATGCTGGCTTTGCCGTGCTTGTATTGAGTTGTGGGGGTTGGATGTGGGTGGCTGAGCAGGCGAGGATGGCAGAGCGCTTAAGCGCGCAGGCTTCGCGTCTGGCGGCACGGGTCAGCGTGGATGTGACGCAGGCGAGCGATCAGCAGCTGATCGAAGTGCTGACGCTGGCGGAGGCGGCCGTGGCGGCTCAACCCCGCAACGCGGAGTCGCTTTATGCGTTGAATATTTATCGCTGGTATGCGTTGAGTCGCGTGGTGGATGAAGAAACCGGCGATTTGGTGCTGGGGGAGGAAGAGGTGGCTTTCACCCGCCAGTTGCTCGATGAGCTGGGACGGGTGCGGTCGATGTGTCCAGCTCATGGCAGTGCCGCCTTGTTCGCGGGGCAGCTGGCGGAGGAAGTGTTCGCGGATCCGGTGGGGCTTGAGCTGGTGCAGCTTGGCCAGCGCCTGGCGCCGTATGACCCGCGGGCCACGATGTTGGCCGCCCGCCAGGCGTGGCGGTCAGGCGACCGTGAACGGGCTTTGATGTTGTGGCGACGGTTAGCGGTTCTGGATCCGAATCGTCGAGAGATGGTGATGCGCCGGTTGATCGAGGACCTCAAGGTCCCGCAGGAGGCGATGGAGATTGCCCGAGGGGATCGAAAGCTTCTGGGGAAGTTCGCGAATTTGCTGGGCGATTCGCCGGAGCACGTGAAGTTGGCGGCGGAAGCACGGCAATCATCATGGGAACTCCTGCAGGAAGCGGGAAGCCAGCCGCAGGCCGATGCAGAAACGCTGGCGTCGCTGGGGACACAATTCGCTCGGCGGGGGCAGCACAAGGAGGCGGTGCTTTACCTGCAACGTGCGGTGGCGCAGAATTACGGGCAGGTGGAATGGCGGATAAGGCTGGCAGAGTCGCTGGTCGAAACCGGGCAATCCGGACAAGCGCTGCGTGAGGCTCAGATTTGCCTTAGGCTTCGTCCGGGGATGGCCAAAGCCACCCGGTTAGTGGATCGGCTAGCCGATGTGGTAGAGACGCGTTCGCCGAGCTGAAAGGCCTGGTAACGCGATATTTCGGGTGATTCTGGCCTCATCGGTGCACCGACGGGGACGGAGTCCGCCCGCAGTGAGTGGACAACGGCCGGGTTGTGAGGTTGACTTCAGTTGCCATGCTCAAACTAGCGGACAACCCGACGATGCGGCCTGCCGGGGTTTCAAGCATCGGCATGTTCGAGGGTTCGTGGTGGGTTGCGCACACCAAAGCCCGTCAGGAAAAGGCGTTAGCAGGATCGCTGCGTGATCTGGGCGTGGGCTATTACCTGCCGATGCTGCTGCATGAGACGTTTTCGGGTGGACGCAAACGCAAACAATGGCGGCCTTTGTTCGCGTCTTACGTGTTCTTTGTCGGCGGCGAAGCGGAGCGGTATCAAACCATGTGCACGCACCGGGTGGCTGCGGTCTTGCCGGTGCTGGATCAGGCGCAGTTCAAATCGGAGGTGCTTGCCCTTGAAGCCGCGATTGACTCGGGGCAGACCCTCAGGCTGTATCCCCAAATGGAGGTGGGTCAGCGTTGCCGGGTTACGGCAGGCCCGATGCAGGGGTATGAGGGAACCGTGCTACAGCTTGGCCGAATGAGTCGCGTCGTGCTTTTCATCAGCATGTTGGGACGGGGAGCGGAGTTAGAGATTCACCGAGATCATCTCGAAGTCGTCACCGAATAGTGTTTCATTTTCTCAGGATCATCTTTTGAACAGCCATCTCACCTTGATTTCAGGGGTGTTAACAGCGAGTTTTGCAGGCGCGGTGTGCCTGATGCCTTTGGCGATTCTCTTTGCCCGGCGATTTGGCGTGATTGATATGCCTCACGCTCGCAAGGTGCATTCGCATCCGATCCCTCGGGTCGGCGGGATGGCGTTTGCGTTGAGCACCGCAGCTGTGACGGCGGGCGGGTTGTGGGTGCTGCATGCCTACGGCTGGCAGCCACCGGACGGGGTGATGGATCAGTGGATCGTGGTGGGGACAGTGCTTGGGTTTATCTTCACGGTGGGATTGGTTGATGACATCCGTACGGTGTCGTCGCGTTTCAAGGCATTGTCGCTGGTGGCGGTCGCCTTGGCATTGGGCGGAATCGGACTGAAGTTTGATTCCATTTTGCTTGGTGGTGGACGCGAGCCGTTGAGTCTGGGCTTTTTTGCGTGGCCTGTGACCGTACTCTGGCTGGTGGGGATCGCAACGGCGGTTAATTTTATTGATGGGCTGGACGGCCTGTGCGGTGGGATCGGCGTGCTGGCCTCCGGCGTACTGGCGGGGGTGTTGCTGCTCGGGGGTCACATTGCGGCCGCGATGCTTCCGTTGGCACTATGCGGCGCGCTGCTCGGCTTCCTGGTCTTCAACACCAACCCGGCACGTGTGTTCATGGGCGACTCCGGCAGCCTGTTTATCGGGGTCACCCTGGTCATCAGCATGTTGATGGCCAACCCGCGTGTGGGCAGCATGAAAGGCGTGCTGCTGCCTTGCCTGGCGCTGATCATCCCGATCACCGACACCGGCCTGACCCTGCTTCGACGTAAGTTCGTGCAAAGGCAGTCGATCTTCAGTGCCGAGCGCGGCCACATCCACCACCACCTGCTGGATATGGGCCTGACCCAACGCCACGCGGTAGGCGTGATCTACGGCGTCTCGTGCGCGGCGGTGACCATCGGCATCATCGCCATGCTCGCGGACGGGTGGGCGACGTTGTCAATTCTGACGCTGCTGGTGCCTTTGATGTACGGGCTGCTTCGCTTCGCGGGTTCATACCGCACCCGCACCATGGTGTCTGCCGTCCGCCGAAAGCGCTTTATCGACCGCGTTTACCGCCACCACGAAACGCTGTTCCAAGAACTGCAGCTGAAGTTCCGCTCGGCTCGTGACTTCCAATCATGGTGGGCTGCAGTCTGCCACGCAGCGGAAGCGTTTCAATTTCTTAGCCTGGAACTGCCCATTCTTGGCCGCAATGGCAAGCCTCGGCAATTGGAATGGCGTCCGGTGACCGCCGAATCAACCGACCCCGCTGGAGCCACCACCCTCTCTGCCAAAGTCCCGATTCGTGACCGCCGCAGCAGCCAGCCTCTGGAAGCTTCTGTCGAACTCAAAGCCACCGATTCGCTTGAGCTGGCAGGACACCGCCTGGCACTGTTTTCCCGGCTTATGTCTGAGCACGCAGTGGCGGACCTCGAGGACACGCGCGGCACTGGAGCCGGTCACGATGAGTGGCACAACGTCTGGAAAGAAGGCCTCTCAGCCCTCAATCACACCCGGGGCAAAGCCGTTACGACCCACGCGTTAAACCCAGAGTCGAAAGACTCTCAGACATTACTCACCCCAGCCACTCCAGACGACCGTGTCGCAGCGCCAGAACCTTTGCCCATCTCGCTGGGGATGGATCGTCTGATCGCTGCCGTCCGAGGCTTCACTGCCCGCCGGCGTTTGGCTCGTGAACATCGGGCCGCGGCCCGCTTTGCCAACCCACGTGACCTGCTTTCCGAACCCACGCGTGCGGCTTCGTCTTATGACCCTGACAACCCGCTGGCGGGTTTGCGGATCGCGGTGGTACACGATTTTCTCTATGTCTACGCCGGTGCGGAGCGCGTCCTGGAGCAGATGATCCAACTGATGCCGCAGTGCGAGGTGTTTGCCCTGTTTGACTTCCTGGCGGAAGACTCCCGCGAGTTCCTTGCGGGCAAAAAAGTAACCACCTCATTCATTCAGAAGTTGCCCCTGGCCCGCCGAAAGCACCGGGCCTACCTGCCGTTCATGCCGCTGGCCATTGAGCAGCTCGACCTGTCGGGCTATGACCTTGTGGTCTCAAGCTCTTACCTCGCCGCCAAAGGCGTGATCACCGGGCCTGACCAGTTGCACGTCTGCTATTGCCACTCTCCTGCACGCTATGCCTGGGACCTGCAGCATCAATACCTGCAACGTCAACGCGTGGGCTTCGGCCCCAAAGGCATGCTCGCCCGAGGCATCCTCCAGTACATCCGCACCTGGGACGCCCGCTCGGCCATGGGCGTGGACCACTTCGTCGCCAACAGCCAGTTCATCGCCCGACGCATCCGCAAGGTCTACCGCAGGCCAGCCGAAGTGATCTACCCGCCGGTCGATACCGAACTCTTTAAACCCGGCGATGAGCGGGCCGACTTCTACCTCACCGTCTCTCGACTCGTGCCCTACAAACGCATCGACATCATCGTCGAAGCGTTCAATCTCATGCCCGACAAGAAGCTCGTCGTCGTCGGCGACGGCCCGCTCATGAGCGAACTTCGCAAAATCGCCAACGACAATATCACCCTTGTCGGACACCAAAGCGAAGCCGAACTGCTCCGCTATATGCAACTCGCTAAAGCCTTCGTCTTCGCCGCCGAAGAAGACTTCGGCATCGTGCCCGTCGAAGCCATGTCCTGCGGCATCCCTGTCATCGCCTACGGCCTGGGCGGCGTCCGGGAAACCGTCCGCGACGGGGAGACCGGCATTTTCTTCGACCAACAAACCGCCCAGAGCGTCGTCAACGCGGTCAGACGCTTTGAAACCCAAGGCCTGACCAACGACACGCACAGCATCCGCGAGCGAGCTGAGCAATACACCACCAAACGCTTCCAGGAGCAGCTCAAAGACCTGCTTGAAAGCAAATGGCGCGACTTCGCTGCCGCCAAGCAACAAGATGAACTACGCCTGATCCACACGGTTCCCGAGAGCGGGCACGCCATCGAGCCTTCAACTGACAAGTCCGCTCCAGCTCACACGACCCCCGCCCCCACTCCCCTCACGACCGAAACCCGTCCATCGTGAGCCAGCTCACCCCCCCACCACCCTCCGCAGACGCCTCAACCGCGTCAGCTTCAGACACATCACTGCTTGGCACCCCACCGCACGTCCGTGAGCTCGCAACCGTCGTCTACCGCCCGGGCAGCCGACTCAATGAGCCCCGCATTCTCGCCGGCGAAATGGTCCGCGACCTGCTCGCCTCCCGCGGCCTCGCGTGGCGGCTGATCGTTCGCAACCTATCCGCCCAGTACCGCGGGGCCGCCCTCGGCTGGATCTGGGCCTTCCTCCCGCCCCTCGCCGCCGCCTCGACCTTCATCATCCTCAAATCCACCGGCGTCATCGAGACCAGCGACGCCTACGGCATGCCGTACCCCGTCTTCGTCTTCCTCGGCACCATCCTCTGGCAGTCCTTCGTCGACTCCGTTCAGAAACCCCTGCAAATTGTCAACGCCAGCCGCTCAATGCTCACCAAAATCAACTTCCCACGCGAAGCCCTGCTGGTCGCCGGTGTCGGTGAGGTGCTGTTCAACACACTCATCCGGTTCTCGCTGCTGATTGTCATCATGGCCGTCTTCACGACCCCGCCCGCCTGGACAGCCCCGCTGGCGCTGCTCGGCTTCGGCACGCTCATCATGATCGGCACAATGATCGGCGTCCTGCTCACGCCGCTCGGCATCCTCTACAAAGATGTCCAGCAGGCGATCACCATGCTCATGAGCTTCCTGCTCTTTCTCACACCCGTCGGCTGGGCTGTGCCCCAAGGCGCCGACGCCGGCGTGCGTGGCAGCGTCGCCCTGCTCAACCCCGCCGCCGCGCCGCTCATGGCCGCCCGCGACTGGCTCATCGTCGGATCGACCCCCTATCTCCCGCACACACTGGTGCTCCTCGTCGCCTCCTTCCTCATGGTCCTCGTCGGCTGGCTCCTCTACCGCCTCGCCATGCCCATCATCATCGAGAGGATCGGCTCTTGAGCGACTCGGACGTCCTCATCAAGGTCGACGGCGTCGGCAAGAAGTTCTGCCGCGACCTCAAGCGGTCGCTCTGGTACGGCGTCAAGGACCTTGCCGCCGAAGTCACTGGCCAGCCCGGCGAGCGGGACAACCTGCGTCGTGACGAGTTCTGGGCCGTCGACGACGTCAGCTTCGAGGTCCGCCGCGGCGAGTGCCTCGGCCTCATCGGCCACAACGGGGCCGGCAAAAGCACACTCCTCAAGATGCTCAACGGCCTGATCAAGCCCGACCGCGGCTCCATCACCATGCGTGGCCGCATCGGGGCGCTCATCGAACTCGGCGCCGGCTTCAACCCCATCCTCACCGGCCGCGAAAACATCTACGTCAACGGCAGCGTGCTGGGGATGACGAAGAAGGAGATCGACCGGAAGTTCGACGCGATCCTCGACTTCGCCGAGATCGGCGACTTCATCGATGCCCCGGTGCAAACCTACAGCAGCGGCATGAAGGTGCGCCTGGGCTTCGCCGTGGCCGCTCAGTTGGAACCGGACATTCTGCTCATCGACGAGGTCTTGGCGGTAGGCGACGTTGGTTTTCGCATGAAGTGCTTTCGGCACATGGTGGAGCTGTCAAGCAACGGCACCTCGATGATTCTGGTGTCGCACAACATGACCGACATAAACCGCATCTGTGGACGCGGAGTTGTCATGGGCGGCGGACACCTCATGCTCGATGGGGAAGTACCGGCAGCCGTTGCCGCGTACCAAGGTTCGCGCCGCCGAGAGACGAGTGACAATGTTTCCGCTGGTGACAGCGTGACGATCATCAATATTAAGGTACTCAGCGACAGCGGATGCGATGAAATTTCAACGGGCGATGCCGTGTCCGTTTCTATAGTGGTCGCGGCAACTAAGCCTCGCCGCGTCCGTGCAAGGATCGCATTAGAGGGTCCGTACGGTCATCTCGCAGGTATGAGCTCCGCAGCCGAAGATGTTTGGTTTGATCTGCAGCGGGGAGAAAACCAGATCACACTCGTTCTTGATCGGCTTCCTTTGTTGGTGGGCGGGTACAGCGTCAGCTGCGGCATCTACGGTGAGCAGTATGACGAAGTCCTGTGTCTTCGGGACCACGCAGCCACTCTCAACGTTACAGGTCCACGGCTCAAATCGTTTGCAATGGGTAATGATGGCCTCGTTATCCTCCCTCACCGCTGGTCCGTCGAAGCTGCGAATTGAGCGTGCGATACCTCCTCGTTAACGACACGAGCCATACGCCCAACCCCGGTTGCCGCGGCACCGTGGCATGTCTGAAGCAGGAGCTTGCCTTGTGCGGTTGGGATCATGCTGGCTCAATCCCGGTCGGCTGGGGCTACCGTCCTTTCGGTGTGCGGGCTTATTCTACATTGGGCAATATCAAGCTGCGTTTTCGCAGTAAAGCGGAAAGACTTCTTCGCCGCCGTCTCTCGACGCCGCAGACATATCCTCCCGTATCACTTGACGGCTATAAGGATTGTCTTGATATAGTGAAGGGGACATTAAAGAAGAAGATATCTGATTTAGATGCAGTAGTTATCAATGCAGAAGGGACTTTGCACGACGATCAACCGACCGCGCTTGCACTCGTTGCGGTAGCAGAAGTGGCTAGCGAATTGCGGAAACACGTAGCTGTAGTAAATGGAACTATCACACGGATGGACAACGACATCCTTCAGCGCCTTGCACGGGCCGCCGACGCAATCGTTATCCGGGAACCGAAGTCACATCGCGAGATTGCCCATGTCCTTCCCGACGCGGTCGTGGGTGCAGACGCTCTCTTCATGGCTGAGTCGCCACCGAGAAGCCGACAGCAGGAATCGGTAGCAGTCGCTTACACACCAGGTGTGATGTCGCTCTACGGGGCATTGGGTCGGGAGAGCGTCAAGAAATCGTTGATCGAGTTGCAGGCTCAGCACCCGGAGGTCCACCTATTGACAGTGGAGCGTGAAGACCATCGCTTCGAATCGGTTGCGAAGTCGCTCGGCGTGACTGTCACTTCTTTGGAGGATTCTAACGCGGCGGCGACGATCCAAGCCCTGCGTTCATTCAAGCAGGTTGATTCCGGTCGGTATCACATTTGCATTTACTGCGTGCTAGCCGGAGTACCATTCCGCCCACTCGTCACCAACACCGGCAAAATTGATGGCCTCTTGGAACACCTCGGCGCCGTCCCGGACGAGAAGAAGTACGTTCATTTTACGTCGCAACTCGACGGGCTGGTCGCTGCAGCTCGTCTCAATGTCGCGTTCGCAAGGGCGGCTGCGTGATAACGTTGTGTCTCTCTGTAGGCCCGTGGCAACAGATCGTTCTGGAGTCTGCGTTACGAGTGAACCGACCGTCGGTGGATGATCTCAACTTGCTTATTTACGAGCCCATCGGGCTCACGGAGCGGCTGCGTGACGCGGTTCTCCACGTCGCGCACAGCGCCGGCACCTGGTCGCGGACGCTGTGCGATGAGAACAAGTGTCTTCGGTACACCACGGCCGGGCACCGCGAGGCTTTTGACGAAGCGGTGAAGGCTGTCCGCCAACTCTGGAATCGAGACGAGTTACCGAAGCAGATATGGCTCTGCAACCTCTTCGGCCTGCCGGAGCGCCAGATCGCCGCGGCGTTTCCGGATGCGGACATCGTCGCCTATGAGGAGGGACTCGACTTCCTGAGTCACCGGGAGACGAGAGGCGATTGGCAGGCGTTTCGGCGACGAGGCCGGGTTGGCTGGCTGCGTCAGGCAGCCGCATTCGCTCGGTGGAACGTGGCGCATCGTCGGGACCCGTGGGAACGCTACCGGGCCGCTTCAAACGCTGTCCCGGCCGACATCCGCCGCCGAATCGTCAATGTTTACACGGTCGCGGACGAGTCGGTCCCGCTGCCTCCGGCACTTCGCGGGTGCCGGCGGACGGTCATTGATCCGGCTGTGGTTCGCGAGGTCGTGGCGGATGCCGATGAAGGAGGCGACATGGTCGAGCGGCCTCCGGGCGACCAGCGCCGGGCGTTGCTGCTCGGGCAGTATCTCAACCGCTACGGCACGATCACTTGGGACGAGGAGCGTGGTCTTTACGAAGAGGCGGTGGAGCGGCTCAAAGCTGGCGGGTATGACATTCTTTGGAAGGAGCACCCGCGTGCCGAGACCGCGTTCGGCCCGACCTTGCAGGGCATCGAGACTGCCGATCTTGACGCATCGCTGCCAATTGAGTTGGCCATCGGCCGCCTGCCGATTGACCTCTGCGTGGCCGGCGCTTCGACCGCATTGCTTCATTTGCCCCGCATCTTCGGGATCGAGACGCGAACGCTGATCGATCACGTTTATGACCGACTGCCCGTCACCCAGCAACGACAGGCCGATGTCATTCGCGGCCGGGTGAAGTCTCTCGAACTGCAATCGGAGGGATTAGCCGTTTGAACGACCCGCTCGTCACTGTCCTCATGCCGGCGTACAACGCGCGGCGGTACATCAAGCAGGCCGTTAACAGTGTGCTTCGGCAGACGTTTCGTGACTTTGAACTGCTCGTCTACGACGACGCCTCGACCGACGGCACGAGGGAGATCCTGCGCCGCTTCGCCAGCCTGGACGGGCGGCTGCGGCTGGTCGAGGCGGATAAGAGCGGCTACGCGAAATTGCTTACCCGAGGCATTGAGGAAGCACGGGGTAAGTACATCGCGCGAATGGATGCGGATGACGTCTGCCTGCCGCGGCGACTGGAGCTGCAGGTCGCGCGACTGGAGGCAGAGCCTGATCTTGTCGCCATCGGCGGTGAGGTGCTTCAAGTCGATGGACAAGGCTGGGCGATTGGGACTTGGGGTGTCCCGCACACGCACGAAGAAATAGACCGGCTGCACATCACCGGGCACGCAGGTCGCATGGTTCACCCAGCGACGACCTTCCGCACCAGCGTCCTACGTCAAGTTGGGTATCGATCCGAATTTGAGCCGGCAGAGGATTACGATTTATATCTCCGGCTCGCCGAAATCGGCAGGTTGGCCAATTTGCCGGAAACGATTCTTCACTATCGATGGCATCTGGGCAATGTTTCTATCACTCGTCAAAGAGAGCAGCTGTCCGCGATTCGTCACATCAATGATGACGCTCGCAGACGGCGAGGGCTTGAAGCGTTAGATTGGAGCACGAAGCCGTCAGACGTTATCAGTATACCTAGTAAACTAATGCAAATGTCGAGAACTGCAGCGCGGTCGGGGAACAGGCTATCCGCTCTAAAGTTGTTCGCTCATCTGGTAGCGAGGCACCCGATGTCGCCGGAAGCTCGGGAACTGGCGATTGGTGCGCTTCGCCGGAGCGTCATGCTGAAGCCGCGACCGGTGGGTCATAGTCGAAAAGTGCCGTGTCTTCTCGGATGATAGTGTCTAGAGAGTTGACTCAGTCGGAGACTGTGCACGTTGCGACGCTCGCGGACGAGCGGGCCGTGCTACCGTTGGCAGTGATGATGCACGGCGTCGCCCAAAACGCCGGCGTTCCGGGCGTCACGTTCCACGTCCTGGGCGTCAACCTGAGTGACCAGCTTCGCCGACAGCTCGAGAAGGCGGTCGAAGGCAGCCGCGTCGTCTGGCTGGACGAGCGGGACGCACGTCGGATGATCGACGAGCTGCCGCACGTCGCCCACATCCCGCCGATCAGCTACACACGATTGCTCTTGCCCGACCTGCTGCCGGATCTTGACCAGGTGCTGTATCTCGACGCCGACCTGGTTGTGAAGGCGAATGTCGGCGAGCTTTGGGACGGCGGCACCGACGGCCAAGCCGTCGCGGCAGTCGCCGATCCGGGGATGCCGACGCTGGGCCACGCTCATTGTGTCGGTTACGCGGCGGACGAACTGGTTGATCCTGACGCTCGGCCGTTCAATGCGGGCGTCATGCTGATGGACCTCGCCCGCTGGCGGGCCGAGGGCATTGCCGCGAAAGTACTCGACTTCCTCCGCCGACATGCGTCGCACCTGAACTGGGCAGACCAAGAACGGGCTCAACGTCGTCCTTCAGAACGACTGGGCAGAGCGTGAGTTGAAGTGGAACGTGCCGATCCCGCTTGTGCACGGCGGTGAGCCGAAGGACCTGCCAGCTGTGAAGGCGTTCGACACAGAACCGGCCTTCGAGACGCCCGCGATCTACCACCTTTTCGGCGGCAACAAGCCGTGGAACAGCGGCCCACAGCACACGTTCCGCGAGGCGTGGCTTAAGGAACTGCGAAACAGCGGCTTCATCAGTGACGCGGCATGGCCTAGGTGGCGGCGACAAGATAATCTCCGCGCGAACCTGTTCTCGTTCAGGAACCGTCTCAAACGTCTTCTACGAACATGAAAAGCCGGCTCTCATGATTCACGGGGCAACGAAAACCGTCGCGGTCATTCCCGCACGTGGAGGAAGCAAAGGGGTGCCGCGAAAGAACGTTCGGCCGCTCTGCGGACGGCCGCTGCTGTCGTGGACGATCGAGGCGGCGCTTGGCTCGGAGCGAGTTGACGCTGTCCTCGTCAGCAGCGACGACGATGAGATCCTGCAGGTCGCCCGCGCCGCCGGAGCAGGAACCATCCTGCGACCACCGGAAATCAGCGGCGACAGCGCCAGCAGCGAAGATGCACTGCTCCACGCGCTGGACCATCTTGAGCGGCAGAATCATCATTTTGAAACGCTGGCCTTCCTTCAGTGCACCAGCCCGTTAACGATCGCGACGGATGTGAGCGGGACGGTCGAGGCGATGTGGCGGGCAGAGGCACAGACGGCGTTCGCGGCCGTCCCGTTCCACTACTTCGTTTGGCGCAGCCAGCATGATGAGACGGTTGGGGTGAATCACGATAAACGCGTACGGCAGATGCGCCAGCAGCGTGAACCGGAACACCTAGAGGCCGGGGCCGTCTACGCGATGAACGTTGCCGGCTTTCGCGAACACAAGCACCGCTTCTTCGGGCGGACGGCGATCTACGAGATGGCAGCCGAGCGACGATGGGAAATCGACGATGAAACCGACTTCGCCGTAGCTGAGGCGCTGCTTCGACGGAGGCTCTCGGCGGACTTGGCATTGTCCCTGCCGTCGCAGGTCCGGGGTCTGCTACTGGATTTCGATGGCGTCATGACCGACAACCGTGTTTGGATCGACCAGAACGGCCGCGAGTCAGTCGCCTGCGACCGGAGCGACGGCTGGGGATTGGCACGTCTTCGGGAGTCTGGCGTGAAGGTCGGCGTGATCAGTACCGAGCGGAACCCGGTTGTCGCGGCTCGCTGTGCGAAACTTGGCCTCGACTGCCGGCAGGACGTCAAGAACAAGGTGGACGCCGCCCGTGCTTGGGCGGAGTCGGCTGGATTGACCGATCTGCGCCACGTGATCTTCGTCGGCAACGACCTGAACGACCGGCCGCTGATGGAAGCAGTCTCGGCAGAGGGCGGTTGCGTGCTGATTCCGGCAGATGCGCACCCTGCTGTCAAGCCGCTGGCGCGGATGATCTTGAGCCGCGACGGTGGGCACGGCGCGGTGCGGGAGGTATGCGACGCGATCATCGACCGAAATATCTCAACTAAAGAGTTTACATGAGCAACAACGACAAGGCAGCAGTACGGCTTGGCAACGCGACGGTCGGCGACGGCCAGCCAGTGTATGTGATTGGCGAAATCGGCCTGAACCACAACGGAAACATCGAAGTTGCCAAGAAACTGATCGACGTCGCAAGCTTCGCCGGCTGCGACGCGGTGAAGTTCCAGAAGCGGACGCCAGAGATCAGTACGCCGCCCGAGCAGCGCGACGTGGAGCGGGACACGCCCTGGGGCCGCATGACCTATCTCGAGTACCGCTACCGCGTGGAATTCGGCCACGACGAGTACACCGAGATCGATCGTTACTGCCGTGAGAAGAACATCGCTTGGTTCGCCAGCCCTTGGGACGAGGAGGCGGTGGCGTTCCTCGAGTCTTACGAGACCGCCTGCTATAAGGTCGCGTCCGCGGGCCTGACCGACGGCAGGCTTCGCCGGGCACTTATCGATACGCAAAAGCCGCTAATCGCCAGCACGGGGATGAGCAGCATGAACGAGATCGACGCGGCGATGGCGGAGCTGCCGCGAGATCGCCTGTTGCTCATGCACACTACAAGCACGTACCCGTGCAAAGCAGGAGAGATTAACCTGCGGATGATCGAAACACTAAAAGAGCGGTATCCGGGCGTGCCAGTGGGCTACAGCGGGCACGAGGTCGGGCTGCAGATCACGCTCGCGGCCGTGGCGATGGGCGCCTGCAGCGTCGAACGGCACATCACGCTCGACCGCACGATGTGGGGTAGCGACCAAGCCGCGAGCGTCGAACCTCAAGGATTAATCAAGCTTGTCAGGGACATCCGCATTGTCGAGGAGTCGTTTGGTGACGGAGAGAAGCGGGTGTACGAAAGCGAACTGCCGATCCGCAAGAAACTTCGACGTAGCGTGGGGGCAGCGTGAGCGGGCAACCTAACGCTGTCGTTATACTGGGATGCGGCGAGTCCATAAACAACCTTTCGGACAAGCAGCGTTCCCTTATCAACGATCTCCCGAATGTCTACGCTTTAAACAAGTTTGCCATCTACTGGAAGCGGACCGGGATAATTCCCAAAAAGATCTGGTTCACCGATCGGAATGAAGTGGTGCTTCAGCGCCTGTGCGATGTAATCGACGACAGTCAGATTGGGCCGGTCGAGATGATCCTTCAGGATCCGTTTGGACGTCGTCCGAAAAGTATTGGGGGCAGACTACTGCGCGCCATCAAGGCTAGGCCGCAGATTCTCTCAAAATCCGCTCCTTTCGTATCGGCAGGTCGTTTGATGAGGAGGTTGCCGCTTGCCGGAGCTTGACTGAACCGGGTTTTGATGCTCCGCCTGCCGAAGAATTCCCGCGTAACGCTCGTAAAGGTGGGCGCATGGCCGGACAGCGGCGTTGAATCATGGAGCGAGTCTCTGGATCAGCCGATGCATCACTATCTGACAAGCCTGACATCCCTTCTGAACTTCGTCTACCTTCGTCACCCTGGTTGTCGCCTATTGTTGGGCGGCGTTGATTTCAACAATGCGGCCTATTTCTTCAACGATGAGATCTCATTTTCTCCGGTAAGCCTTGATGACAAGACCTCCGATCTTCAACGGCGTCACGGCCAGCACTCGGCGCTCATTCAGCAGATGGGCGCCGGTACGTTGCTTGATCGTCTTCCAATGATCTTGCAGAAGCTTCGAAGTGTCGAAATCGAGCCGATCAGCTTGAGCCGGGACAGTCTTCTCGTTCGCCGCGGACTGATCGAGTCTGGCAGTCTCTGAGCTCGCCGCTGTGTCGCCTCCTCCTCCTACTCGACCTGCCGCGTTTGATGTTGCTTGCGTTGCAAGTGATGCCGTTGCGATGCCGGTGACTGTCTGTCTCGCGAGCTTAAATGCTCACTTGCACTCCGGCTTCAGTGCCTCCGTCACTGTTGTTGCTTCGCGGCTGTCAAGTCGCTGCCGGGAGCGGCTTCGCCGGGCGAGTGACACGTGGGCGCAGGTCGATCTTCGCTTCGTCGAAGCTCCTCGCGAGCGTCTGGCTCGCCTTCCGCAGGTTGGGCACCTCACCCAGGAAACTTACCTGCGGCTGCTGCTGCCAGACCTTCTTCCGGACTTGGACCAAGTCGTTTATCTTGACGCGGATCTGTTGATCCAGCGGGACCTTTCTTCGTTAACTACGTTCGCAATTCGCGATTGTCCGCTAGCCGCGGTCCCGGACGCAGCCATGAAGACCAATGGTGAATCGGAAGGACTTTCCTACTGCTTCCGAGAAGCGGCCCTCGTGAATTCACCTAGCAAACGTGCCCGGACCATCAACGCGGGTGTTCTTGTATTTAACCTTGCTGCTTGGCGTGCTCGGGGACTGGCAGACGATCTCATAGCCTTTTTGCTCCACCATGCTGACGAGCTTCGCTGGGCCGATCAGGACGCGATCAATGCCGTTCTCGGTCATGAGATCGCCCACTTGCCGATCGAGTTCAACGTGATGTCGCTCTGGCGAAGCCACCCGCCTCAGACCGTCGAAGAGGCGGAGAAGGTCCGCGTCTGGGTTGAGCATCCTGCCGCTGCGCCCGTAGTGTGGCACTTCGCCGGACGAACGAAGCCGTGGAAGCCGCAGTCGCTGCGTTCACCGTTCCGCCGGATGTATCACGAGGCCCTGCGGCAAAGCGGCTGGTTCGCCTCGCCCGCCGCCTTCGCCGCATGGCAGGCCATGTGGTACGCCCGCAATGGCCTGCGCTTGGCGGGAGTCGCCCGTGTCTGACCTCGTCAGCGTCGTCATCCCGGCGTACAAACGGCCCGAAATGCTGGCCGACTGCCTCGCGTCGGTGCTGTCGCAGGACTACCGGCCGCTTGAGGTCGTCGTGACCGACGACTCGCCCGACGCAGCCTGCGAGCGGGTGGTCGAGCAGACGGCACTGCCTGAGGGCGTCACGATGGTTTATCGCCGCAGCACGCCGTCGCTGCGGCAGGCGGGGAATGTCAATAAAGGGTTTGCGCTGGCGACCGGCGATCGGATCGTCCTCATCCACGACGACGACGTTCTTTTGCCCGGTTGCATCTCTGCGCTCTCTAAAGCGATGGATGAGCATCCGGAAGCGGTCATCGCCTACGGGCGGCAGCGGTTGCTGTCGGCCGACGGGTCGGATCGCGGTGATTCGCAGGCGGCCTGGGTCGCCGAGCAGTACGGGACGGCGGCACGCAACGCCGGGCTGCAGCCCGACGCGTTGGCGTCGGCACTAAGACGCCAGGTGCCGAACAACGGCTACATGGTCAAGACCGAGGCCGCCCGGGCAGTCGGGTATCGGCCGGAGTCGGAGGTCGGGCATGTCTGTGACTTCGACTTCGGCGTCCGGCTCGCGCAGCGGCATCCTGGGCAGACGTTCTTGCTGATCGACCGCGAAACCAGCGCGTATCGGCTGACACCCGCATCGGTCTCCCGCGGCTCGGACGGGGGCGGCGCTTCATTTGGCTATGACATTTGCGATGCCGTCGAGACAGAGCCAGGCAGCTTGGCGGCGAAGGCTAAAACTGATGCATTACGATCATTCGCACCCGGCGCTGTCCGCGAACTGGCATCTGCCGGAGACCTTCCCAAAGCACGATCGATCTACTACGGCGAGCATTACTTAGCACGGTGGACGCCGCGCGGCGTGCTGCACCGAGGGCTGGTGCATGTGCCGGGGTTGGATGACGTCGTCTCCGGACCGCTGCGACGCTTTTACAAGCCTGTCCGCCGGCGACTCAACCGGCCCATCCGACGCATCGCAATGGCGTTTGGACGGGACCCGGCTGGGAGCTTCAGGGGCAACGCCGGTGCTTGAGCGGTATTTGCGCTCGCGGGCTATTTCGCGATCCGACGTGTCGTGCCATCGGTCGGGCGTGATGGCATGGGGTCTGCGCCTGGACGCAACAGCTAAAAACCGTCGGCGAAAGGTTCCTGCGTTCAATTAAAGGACATATTTTGTACGCAATGCTTCGACGCTTGCAGGCAACGGTTCAATGCGTAACGCAAAGCCTCTAAGTTTTCACGCTACGCCTCGATGCGTGTACGCTTTAGGGCGTTGCTTACACGTGAGCACGCTTCGCGCTCATGCTCTTCAGCCCCGTCACCCTGGCTTAGAATGGCGAAGTAACGCAGAAGAGACTGCTTACCAATCGTTTACCTTTAGTGATTGCATGGGCGTGGCAATCAATGATGTGGGGGTCAGGCGATGACGACCGATGTAACGGTGGATGCTCCCGCTCCGCGAGACGAACACATGGAGGGGCCAGAGGACCCGGCGTTCGCGGGTGAAGAGAGCCGGGCAGCGGGTTCCCGGTCGTTCTCCGTCGTCATCCCAACGACTGGCCGATCGCAGCTCATCGAGAAAACGCTGCTGGCGATCGTGGCGCAGGATCTGCTGCCGCAGGCGGTGATCATCGTAATTCGCGAGGGTGATACCGCCACGCGGGAGCGGCTGACGGCCATCGCCGACGAACTGGGGCACGCCCTGCCGTTGCGGATCGAAACGGTCGACGAGCCGGGGCTTGTCGCGGCACTTAACGTCGGGCTCTACGCGGTGGACTCAGACTTCGTCGCGTTCACCGATGACGACGCGGTGCCGAGTCCGACATGGCTGGCTGATCTGCTCGCGGTCTATCGCAACGACCCATCGGTGGGCGGCGTTGGCGGACGGGATGTAATTACCGAGCACGGGCGGTTGCTCGAAGCGCGGTTGTGTTCGGTGGGCAAGCTCTCCTGGTTCGGCAGGCTGGGTAGTAATCATCACCTGGGAATGGGCCCCGCGCGAGAGGTTGATTTCCTCAAAGGCGTCAACATGAGCTACCGGACGGACATCGCACGCACCGTCGGATTCGACGTCCGGCTCCGGGGCCGGGGCTGCCAGGTCGCCAACGAGGTGAGTCTGGGCTTGCCGCTGCGTCGTCACGGTTGGAAACTGATTTATGACCCGAGCATCACTGTCGACCACCGTCCCGCAACACGCCCCCCAGACGATGATCGGCTTAGCCGAGACCTGAAATATCTCAACGATGCCGCTTTTAACGAAGCGCTTCTGATTGCGGAGCATGTGACCTTATGGCGCCGGGTGGTGTTTATGATTTATGCGTTTGCGGTGGGTAATCGGCGGAATTATGGATTTCTACAGTCGCTTCGTTTTCTGCCGCAACGAGGCTTGATCGTGTTTCCTGAATGGTTTGCAACCGCAAAAGGTCGGTGGGCAGGGTTTCGCGCCAGGCGGGGAGAGGATGTTCTCGAGCATGCCCCTCGCCCTTTGCGCAGCGGGCCTGGTCAAGTTCGTCGCGAGGACTCCGGACGATGTGGATTAACGGTGGTGGTACCGACCTACCGCCGGGAGCCCGCGTTGCGTCAGTGCTTGGCGGCGTTGGCGTCGCAGGAACAATTACCGGACGAGACGTTGGTGGTGGTGCGTGATGTGGATGCAACGACGCGGGCGTCACTTGAGGCTGACCCGCCGGACCAGGCTTTGAATGCTCGGCTGATTATCGTGTCTCGCCCGGGGGTCGTCCATGCACTGCAGACGGCGGCCAAGCAAGTCACCACGGACCTGGTGGCCTTTACGGATGATGATGCCATGCCTTGGCCTTGCTGGATACGCAAACTGGTCCGATCGTTTGAAGATCCGCAGGTCGGGGGCGTCGGGGGGCGAGACTGGGTGACCGAGCAGGGTATCACGCAATTCGGGGCTGCACGCACGGTAGGCGTGTTACGATCATACGGGAAGCTGATTGGCAATCACCATCTGGGCGTCGGACCAGCACGTGACGTGGACACACTCAAAGGGGTGAATATGGCCTTCCGGACTCCGCTGGTCCAGCAGGTTGGCTTTGACGCGAGGCTGCGCGGCGAGGGAGCCCAAGTCGCCAACGAAGTGGCACTCTGCTTACCCATTCGAGCTGCTGGCTGGAAGATTCTTTACGATCCGTCGATTGCTGTCGATCATCACCCCAGTGTTCGCTACGGCGTGGATAAGCGTCATGTCTTTAATTACCAAGCCACGCGCGAAGCGACCCACAACATCACGCTTCCGGTTCTGGAACATCTGCCTGCCCTTCGGAGGGCAGTATTTATTGCCTGGTGGCTGCTCGTGGGTACGCGTCGCTTTTATGGTCTTCTACAACTCGTACGGTTTGCCAAAGCTCACGGAGGTGTTTCACTATTGAGATTTAAAGCGTCGATGCATGGTCGCTTTGACGCGATTAAAGCCTGGCGGGAGGGGCGTGCAGACCATCGTCCTGTGCCAACAGGCGTGGCCGAAAATCACAATGCGGCAAAACGGGTTCATTGCACCCAAGAAGTTTTGTAAAATATACTTTACAGAAATCCGAAAAACTGTTTACGAGAATGTTAATGCCAATTTGAAAATAGCCTGCGATACACAAGATATACCTTTTACAAATACACGATATCAAAGCATGCCGCACTATATCCTGACCGTTCTATCAAAAATTTTAGGTGCCAGCGTATATTCAACACTCATGTATTGGAATAGCTTTGGATGATATGACCTGCCTCATTTTAACTCCCTATACTGAGCAAGCGGGAGGTGCAGAGTTGTCGTTACTTCATTTGCTTGAGCACGGCCGAGGATTGGGGGTGCGGTGGTGCCTGGCTTCGCCAACGCGTGGTGGGATTACGGATGCTGCAGAGGGTTGGGGTGTTCCTACAGCGTCCATTGGCGCGGGTCAACTGCGTCGGCCTGTCAAATACATCGCATCGTTGCGGCGGTTGACGCAATTTATACGTGACCAGCAAGCAGATCTGGTCTTGAGTTGGACCAGTCATATGCATTTTTGGGGTTCGCCAGCAGGGTTATTAGCACGCACTCGATCTGCATGGTATAAGCAAGGCGGCGTTGTCATAACGTCTCGGACTACTCAAGCAGTGGCAAAGCTTCCGGCATCAGTCATCTTAGCAAACAGCGTGTTTACTGCACGCGAGTTGCAGTTCATAAGTATGCGCCATCCAATACTGGTTACTCCTCCGGGGGTAGATCTGCAGAGTTTTAGTCTAGATCAATCTAATCTTGAAATTCTTAAACTTCAGAGCGGGATCCCCCTAGACCGACCAATTTTTGTAATAGTGGGCCGACTTCAGTCTTGGAAAGGCATGCATGTTCTGCTGGACGCCTTGGCTCGGCTACGTCAACGCGGGTCGACGGCCCATGTGGTCATTGTTGGCGGGGCGTATGAAACCGAACCGCAATACGCAAAGCGT
Organism: uncultured Phycisphaeraceae bacterium; assembly: GCA_963799465.1. Classification (GTDB taxonomy): domain Bacteria; phylum Planctomycetota; class Phycisphaerae; order Phycisphaerales; family Phycisphaeraceae; genus JBCCOW01. Next base: position 1,087,031 of record CAWCXG010000001.1, read on the forward strand.
TTGCAGAGCGATTGCCAGAGGTTGGGGCTTGAAGGGCATGTGACATTTACCGGTGCGGTCGCTCATGAACGCATTGCCAGTTATGTCGCTGCCTCGGATGTGATGGTGCATGCGTCCCGGCGTGAGCCTTTTGGCATTGTGGTCCTCGAAGCGATGGCGGCGGGTAAGCCTTTGGTGGCTTCCAGCTGTGGCGGGCCGGCGGAAGTGGTGGTGGACGGTCAGCATGGTCTGCTGTCGGACTTTGGCGATGCGGCCATGCTGGCTGAGAAACTCGAGTATCTGCTGACGCATCCCGCACAGGCGGCAGCGATGGGTCAGGCTGCCCGCGAGCGGGTGCGGCATTTTACGGTGCAGACGTTCGCTCGCCGCGTGACGCAGGCGGTGCAGATGAGTCTGGATCCTCCGCCTGCGGGCATCTATCTCGACGGCTCTCTGGTCGATCCAGATTTACCCGCAGCCTCGGCCTACGGAGTCAGTCCATGACACGCTGGACCGACACCTCCCACCCCCCCAGGCTGCACGCAGGAAATGCAGGACACGCAGGAAGGTTGACGACGCCTGGGGTGCCAGTGATGAGTCATGTCACCGTGGCGGTGCTGACCATGATTCCGCTGGGTGTCCTGTGCGCCTGGATGTACACCCAGCCAGACCGCTGGCTGGACGGAGCGGTGACTGCAGCGGTTCTGCTCGCGGCGGCGATTGTCCTACCCCGTCAGCCTCATCTCGTGGTTCACCTGTTCATTGTTGCCTTTATGGCGAACCGTGAAGTGCGTCGGCTGTTGGATTACCAGGCTTTGGAGTTTTCGAGTACGCCGATCACCAGCCTTTTACCGCCGCTGCTGGCGATGATGATGGGCTTGGCTGGCTTGGAAACATGGCGTGAAGTCCCCCGTGCTGTCCGAACCCCGCTGATTATGATTTTGGCAGCGTTGATGTACGGGCTGATGATCGGCATCCGCAACGGGTTTGGTGCTATCTACGGCTTCGTCAGCTGGTCTACCCCACTGGGCTTGTTTCTTTTCATGTTCTACCTTAAGCCCACACTGGCTCAGGTCCGAAGCTGGTTGATAACGCTCATCGTTGTGGCAACCCTGGCGGCAGCGTATGGGTGGGTGCAGTTCACGTTGCTTCCCCCCTGGGATAAGTTCTGGGTCGTCCAAAGCGGAATGTCATCGCTAGGCAAACCCGAGGCGCTTTCAGTGCGGTTTTTCGGACCGATGTCCAATCCCGGGGGGCTGGCGAACTTATGTCTTCTGGCTGTGGTGCCCATGGTGGTGTACCCCAAATGGCGGGCCTTTTTCGGACCCCTTGGGGTGGCGATGGTGGTGTTTCTGGTGGTGTCGATCCTCATGACCAGAGCCCGGACGACGTGGCTGGTCCTTGTAGCCGCTGTGGGACTTTACGCATTGCTAGGCAGGGCGAGTGATCAGGTGCGTATCGTGATGGCGTCGGTGGTTTTGGTGGGCGTGGTGGCGGCGGCACTGCCGATGTTGCCTGGTGGGAATACCGCCACGACGCGACTGAGTACGTTCACCGATCTGTCCTCGGACGGCAGCGTGAACGGCCGGCTTAAGTTCACACGCCTGATGACCCAGCAGATCATGGTCAAGCCTTTCGGCTGGGGCTTGGGATCTTCGGGTCTCAATGCCCGTGTGGGGTCAAAGGTGTCGGTCACCGCTTTTGACAATGGCTTGCTGCAATTTCCGTACACCTTTGGCTGGATGGGGGCTGCCCTTTTCATTACAGCGTTGGTTCGACTGTGGATAGCGCTGCGGAAAGCTCCTGAACTACCCGGTGAGTTTGGCGCGATTCAACGTCTGGCTCAGTGTCTCGTCCTGGCGTTCATGCTTGCGCTGGTTACCTCGAACTGGTTCAACGACGATGCGGCAGCCTTCATCTGGCTACTGCTGGGTGTATCGCTGACGTGGCGCTTTTTCCCACCGCGTGATTTGCCTTTGGTCCAGCCGGAGCCTGCGGGTCTCTATGTGCTGCCGTCCGAGGCACAAGGGACTTCACACCGTTGACGTCTCGAGCCGCGGATATGGTTCCAGAACGTTCGGCTGTTGTGGAATCCACCAGTGCATCGAAGCCTTTGCGAATTCTCTGCAACGGGTATCCCGTTCGCGGAGCGGGCAGCATTGCCGGGGCGATGTATCGACTGCTTGAGCAGTTTCTCTCAGCGGGGCATCACGTTGAATTTGTCGGCAAACGAAGCTTTGTGTATCCCCAGGACCTGCTGGAAACCTATGACCATTTTCGGTTCACTGACGCGACCAATCACATCAGCGACGCTGCTTACGAACGTATTGGCCGACGATTCGGTCTGACTGGACATGCGACGCTGGGACAGTTCAATCATCACTTGTATCAACGGGGTGTGATGCGCGTCATGCGCGAGCGACACGCACAGAAACGCTTCGACCTGGCATTGTTTCTTGGCGTGGCTGCGTTTGCTCGCGTACCTGGATTGCCGGCAGTCAGCTGGATTCAGGGTGCACCTGGCTCGGATGTGCGTTCGCTGATGCGTCACCGCGAGCTGATGCAAAGCACACATACAAAACTGTCGCGATGGGGGATGCAGGCCTATGCACGGTATCGCATGTCTCTTGGTCTCCCGAATTTCTCCGCCAGTGACGTGATCATCGTCGGCAGTGAGGTTTCGCGACGTGTGTTACGTGAACAATTCTTGGTGCCATCGGATCGTGTCCATCGTTTGCCTTATCCGCTGGATTTGTCGAAGCTGAAAACGCGATGCGCGACTGGACCAACCTCCGGTCCTTTAAATGTTTTGTGGTTGGGTCGTATTGTGCCACGTAAACGGCTGGATCTTTTTCTGGATGGTATTGCCCAAGCAATTCAGTCTGGGGTGGATGTGCATGCGCAGGTTGTCGGCCGAATCGGTTTTGCCAAGGGTTTGCAGATACTGATTGACAGGTTCCCCTACCCAGAGCGGCTCTCGTGGACCCCGCAGGTGCCCCACGATCAGGTTGGCACCTTGCTTGGCGCCACCGATCTCCTGATCCAACCCAGCGAGGAGGAAGACTTTGGTTCCAGCGTCGCAGAGGCCATGGCTTGTGGGACCCCTGCGATTGTGGGCCCAACCAATGGCATGCGGGAATACCTGTGCCCCAAAGGAATGGTGATGACGGACGATCGGCCGGTCACGCTAGGTGGGATGCTGATCGAGGCGGCAGATCGCAAAGCTGAAGGCACACTTCACGATCCGGCGATGACGCGGGCCACTGCGGAAAGGTGGTTTGACCCCGAACGAGTGACCGATGCATTCCTAGCGAGATGTAACGAGGCGATGGCAGAGCGATTCAAGAGCGTTTCGCGTCGAGAGGCTGCCGTTGCATCCTGAGCGGAAGGAAGGCTGGTGTTTCGTCACCGGCATGCCGCGTAGCGGAACGACCTTCGTCGCGAGCGTGCTCTCGGCTGGGCCACGGGTCGCCTACGTGCACGAGCCGTTTAATGCCCGATGCGGCATCGCCGGCGTCGACTGGGCGGCGGCACGTCGGGTGGATGATCAATTGCATCCCGGAACGCCTGATGCCGCAAATGCGGCGCGACATGTCACTTCGATGCAATACCGCCTGACGACCCTTGTCCCGGACACGGACCGGCCGATGCGGCGGATCGGCAAGCAGCTCCTCGGCAGTCGGGGGCCTTGGCACTTGCGGCTTTCAAAGCTTGCCAAAGCGCTGGGCGTTGCGAAGTACGGAGTCGTGAAGGATCCGACGGCCTGGTACTACGCGCCGTTCATGCGGAGGGACGTCGGTCTCCCGGCGGTCTACACGATCAAGCACCCGATCGCCCAAGTCTCGAGCTACCGCCGGGCAGGGTGGCGGCCGGACCTGACGAGGATTAAGTCGCAGCCGCATCTGCTCGACCGTTTAACGCTCGACGACCGACGCCTTCTCGACGGTCTCGACCCGGATGCCGGCGATGTCGATGCCGAGGTAGCGATCGAGTGGCGACTCATCACACGCCTGCTCGACGGCTTTGCCACAGAAGACAGCGGAGAGGCGTGGCACCGCGTTGTCATTGAACATTTGAGTGAGCGCCCAGACGCGGCTTTCTTCGAGCTGGCGACTGCTGTCGGACTACCTTTCGATCGCTTCGCCAGGCGCCGCGTAGCGAAGCTCACGGGTGGTAGTTCGGGCGAGGCTCGCAACGGACGGTTTCAAGACCTGCGACGCGACAGCAGCCAAGTACTTGAAGCTCATAGACGACACTTCACGCCGGACGAATTGCAGAAGATTTTCGATATAACCGCCGACGTTGCCGAGCACATCTACGGAACGGAATCATTTTGATTGTCGAAGCGACTCTCAATCAGATGACTGAAAGCATCCAATCGCTTCTACTGACTACGGCAACGAAGGTTGTTCCCAAACTCCTGAGACGGCAATGTTGTCTGAAAATGCCCTGCCCCGGAAACCAAGTCGGGCAGGCCAACGTCTCCTGACGAACGGCGCTCTACCGCTGTTGCTGTAGGCCACTCTCAAATGAAGTAGCCCGCATTCGTGAAAAATCCTCCGCAGATCGATCTCGAGCAAGGCCGTGAGGTGCGATGGATACAGACCGTTCGCTTCGCGGAAGGCGGGGAAAATGTTCTTCGTGACAAGCGACGCTTTTGCACGCAGGCTCAGTTGATTCGGCGTCGTAACGACAATAATGCCGCCGGGACGTACAAGATCAACCATACTCCTCATGAACTCACGCGGATTCTCCACGTGTTCGATGACCTCTACCGCTACGGCGGCATCGAAGGGAGCGCCTTCAAATTGCCATGCCTCAGATTCAAGATCTCGCCGCACAAAGGTCGCATCGTGCGGGAAACCGTCATATTGAACGATATCCGTGCCGACGTATCCAGCCTGAAGCTCAGGAGTCAGAAACTTTCGCAAACCACCGGTTCCACAACCCACATCAATCAACCTTCCGTTAGTCAGCTGCGCCTGCAAGAGCTTCGCTGCCGAAGCTTTCGTCGCATCGCCGCTCCCACCACAGCTAAGCCCGGCGCGTCGGGCTCTGTCGGTATGGCTAATCTCGTCAGTCTTAGTGAGTGCAGACATTCGCCCACCATACACAAGGTAAAACCTTCATTCGTTTGCCCCGCATCGCCTTCGTCACACACCGCCTGACCCGGACCGACGGGCAAGGCAAGATCAACTACGAGCTGGCCCTGCGGCTGGCGGAGCGGGGGCATGAGGTGGAGCTGGTCAGCACGGTTCTCGACGGGCCCTTGGCGGGACATCGGCGGGCGCGTTGGCACGAGGTGCCGGTTCCGTCGCGGGTGCCGAGCCAACTCCTGCGTAATCAATGGTTCGCAGTAGGTTCCACGCGACGATTGCGAGCGATGAAGCCATCCCCGGACCTGGTTGTCGTTAACGGCGGCATCACGTACCACCCGGCGGACGTGAACATCGCGATGTTCGTCCACGCTCACTGGCGGCGGGTGCGACCAGCGGAGGATGAAGGCCGATTCCTGCAGTCGGCGTATCACCGGCTGTACGCCTCGCTCAACGCTTGTTGGGAACGGCGTGCGTTTCGAAACGCCGCGGTGGCCGTAGCTTTGTCGGAGCCGGTCGCAGAACAGCTTCGGGAACTCGTCGACACGGTGCCATCACGGACGCACGTGATCGAGCCGGGCGTGGATGCAGATGCGTTCCGTTGCCTCGCCGATGGCGAAGCAACGCCGCTGCGAGATGAGCTGGGCGTCGGGCCGGACGAGCGGCTGGCGTTTTTCGTCGGAGACCTTGCGACGCGACGCAAGAATCTGGGCCTCGTCCTCCATGCCGTCGCTCAGGTGTCCGGCGTTCGGCTGGCGGTGGTCGGTGGCACCACGCGAAGCCCTTACCCGAAGATGGCCCACGATCTAGGCGTCGCGGACAGAGTCACCTTTCTCGGCCGGCGGGACGATGTCCCAACCCTCCTGCGCGAGGCTGACGTCTTCTGCTTCCCGTCGCGGTACGACCCGTGGGCCCTCGTCGTGACAGAGGCTTTAGCGAGTGGCGTCCCGGTGGTGGTGGGTCCGGAGGTCGGAGCGGCCAGCGTCGTTGAGCACGGCCGTAACGGGTGGCTTCTTCACGATGCAGACGACCTTGACGGCATGGCAAGTGCCCTTCGCGACGTCGTCCGTGACGGCACTTCGCCTCACCGTCGCCAGTCAGTACGGGAAACGGTGCTTGAGCAAACCTGGGACAAAATGACGAACTCTTACGAAAGCCTGTTCGGTACCCTCGTGGCGGGGAAAGTTTTATGAGCAGTACCGCCTTGCTTCTCCAGAATCTCGCCGAGTTCCCCTCGCTGAGCATGAAGCGGTATGCCGCGTCGTTGTCGCAAGCGCTTGCGCAGCACACCGACTGGGAGGTCGCGATGCCTGAGGTGCATCATCCCGCAGCGCTTGCGCGGTGGGCGGGGCCGGCCAATGCATCACGGTGGGGCCGATTGGTGCGATACCCCCGCGTGGTCAAGCGGTCATGGCAGGAGCACAAGCCTGCGGTAGCGCACGTGCTGGATCATTCTCATGCCAATCTGCTGCGGGCCTGTGATCCAGCATCCCGCGTCGTGACGGTTCACGACGTGATCCCCATGCTCAGCCTGGTGGGCGAGCTGAATTTCAAAGTCCGCCCTGCCGTGCGGGTAACCTTTCCACGCAAGCTCAAGCTGATCGAAGCCTCGGCTGCGGTCATCGCCATCAGCGAAAGCACCAAGCGGTCACTGCTGCGGTTTGTGGACATGCCTGCGGAGCGGGTTCACGTCGTGCACTACGGCGTGAGCGATGGCTTCACCCCGCACGGACCAGACGGCGAGCGTGATGCCGTCTTGAAACGCCATCACCTTGACCCATCACGCAAGGTGGTGCTACACGTGTGCACGAAGAACCGTTACAAAAACTCGCCTGCCCTCTTGCACATGCTCACGCGTCTGCCCGAAGAATTCGTACTGTTGCGAGTTGGAGCCGAGCTGTTCGACGACGAGTCGGCATTGGCTCAGAAACTTGGGGTCGCTGAGCGGGTGATCAACGCGGGCAAGGTGTATGGCGATGACAAGCTTGGGGCGTACTACCGGGCTGCGGATGCGTTCGCATTTCCCAGTACGTTTGAAGGGTTCGGCTGGCCGCCACTGGAGGCCATGGCCTGCGGGTGCCCGGTGGTGACCAGCAACGCCGCCAGCCTGCCAGAGGTGGTGGGCGACGCCGGGCTGCAGGTGGATCCGCACGATCACGACGCGCTCGCCGCTGCGGTGCAGCAGGTGGTTTCGGAGGCCAGTGCGTGGGGGGCGCGGGCGTTTGAGAGAGCCAAACACTTCACTTGGTCCACATGCGGCCAATCGACTGCAAAGGTATACGAAGCCGTGACAGAAAACTTGGCTTAAATGCGAGCGATACGCACCACGCGGTGACCACGCCCCGCCTCATCACGCGCTTGGCATGTGGAATCGCTACATTCCGGGACTCATGTCTCAAGAAGCTACGCAACGAGCAACATTATGAAAATCCTCATCTCCGGCGTGGCTGGGTTCATCGGCGGGCATGTCGCGGAGCGTTATCTCGACGACGGTGCGACGGTCATTGGGTTCGACAACCTGTCCCGGCGGGGCAACGTCGAGAACATCCGTTGGCTCTCCCACCATGCGCTGGACAAGCCCGGCGACTTCGAGTTCATCCACTGTGACATCCGCAACGAGACCGACTGCCTGGGCTTATTTGAAAAGCATCAGGATGCTGACGCCATCGTTCACCTCGCAGGGCAAGTCGCGGTGACGACCAGCTTTCTGAATCCGCGGATGGACTTTGAAGCCAACGCCCTGGGCACGCTGAACTTGCTCGAAGCCACGCGAATGTACGCCCCCACCGCAGCTTTTGTCTTTGCCTCGACCAACAAGGTCTACGGCGGGATGGAGCAGGTCAAAGTTGTGCTCGACGCCGAATCCGATCGCTATCGCTATGCGGACTACCCCCAAGGCATCCCCGAGACCGCCCCGCTGGACTTTCACTCACCCTACGGCTGCAGCAAAGGTACTGCCGACCAATATGTCCGCGATTACGCCCGGATGTACAACCTCAACACCGTGGTCTTTCGCCAGTCGTGTATCTACGGCACCCGGCAGTTTGGCGTGGAGGATCAGGGGTGGATCGCGTGGTTCACGATCGCCCGGCTGCTCGGCCGGCCGATCACCGTCTATGGCGACGGCAAGCAGGTCCGCGACGTGCTGTGGGTCGACGATCTGGTGGACCTGTACCGTGCGGCGATCAACAATATGCCCATCGCACGCGGTAAGGTTTACAACGCAGGCGGCGGCGCGGGGCACACGCTTTCGCTCCTGGAGCTGATCGCGTTGCTTGGCGAATACACCGGCAACGCGGAGCCGGTGGGCTTCGACGACTGGCGGCCGGGCGATCAAAGATGCTTCGTGGCGAACACCTCCAAAGCCAAGGCTGAGCTCGGCTGGTCACCCAAGGTCGGCCCCGCCGAAGGGGTCCGAAGGTTGTCACAATGGGCGGGTGAAAATCGGGAAACCCTTGAAAGGGTTCTGGTCAGCAACGGACAGGACACGCAAAAGGCTGCGGTTCAAAAGCACCGCGAGCAGCAACAAGCGATCTGAGCGATCGACGTGTCGGTCGGCAGATCCATAGCATGGGTCACCTCACGGTTGCACGCTCGTTACGTGTGTTCTCGAAAGACATGACCGCTCACGCATCGGGGAACGGATCGGCGTGAAGCAAAGCACTTCCAATCCTGGAGCGAACGCAGGCTCGCAAGCCCCACCGCTTGCGAGCCTGCCGCGTATTCCACGCGTGTTGTTCGTCGATCAGTCGGGCCAACTGGGCGGTGCGGAGCTGTCGCTGCTGGACCTTGCCACGCACTGGCGGGAGCGATGCGCTGTGGTGTTGTTTGAGGCCGGGCCGTTTGCAGATCGGTTGCAGGCATGCGGGGTGGACGTCGCGGTGATGCCGTTGGGACGTGCTGCCGCGGGCCACGAAAAGTCGGCCGGGCGAGGCGCTCAACTCTTGGCCGGTCCAACGGTCCTTCGACACAGCCTGAAGCTTGCGCGCCTGGCCCGTGCGTACGACTGGATCTATGCGAACACGCAGAAGGCATTTGTCGTCGCGGCCCTGGCGGGTGCGTTGGCACGTAAGCCGGTGGTCTGGCATCTGCGGGACATGCTGACGGCGGACCACTTCAGCCCTGCGAATCGACGTGTCGCCATTGCACTGGCCAGTCGTTTCGCGCACCACGTCATCGCGAATTCGCAAGCCACCGCGCAGGCATTCACCGACTCAGGAGGCCGGCCTGACAAAACCACCGTCGTGCACAACGGCGTCGACCCCGCTGCGTTCGACACCATCCGAGCCGAGGATATCGCGCAAGTTCGTGCTGACACGAATGCCCGAAAGGATTACGTCGTTGCGGTGTTCGGCCGACTCACGCCTTGGAAGGGTCAGCATGTCGTCCTTGATGCGCTTGAGATGTTGGCTCAAACCCCAAAGCCCTCTGCGGCGCAGGATCGACCGGTGGTGTTGTGGATCGTCGGGGGGGCATTGTTTACCCAGGAAGATCGAGATTACCAAGCGAAACTCAAGCAGCGCGTTGCTGAAAGTGCACTGGCGACACGGGTGACGTTCATGGGGTTTTGCGACAACGTGCCGGCCTTGATGAAAGCCTGCGATGTGGTGGTTCATGCGTCGATTCAGCCCGAGCCGTTTGGGCGGGTGTTAGTCGAAGGAATGCTTGCGGGTCGGCCGGTCGTGGCGTCGGCGGCGGGTGGTGCCCTGGAGATTTTGCAGCACGGCGTCACGGGCTACCTCACCCCCCCCGGCGACGCCGCTGCCCTCGCTCAGACATTGCAGGTGTTGCGAAGTGATCCCTTGACCGCTGAGCAGGTCGCACACGCAGGAAAACGCACCGCACATGAACGCTTCACCCGTGACGCCATGATCCACGGGGTCACCGCCGTACTGGGCGCGTGACATCAGAAATGACCCGTGGGGATACCGTCAAACGGGCGAAGTCTGTCAGCCTATGGTCCTGGCTCTGCGAGCTTACACCGGGGTGGAGTGAACTGGGGATGGGGTGCCGCACCGCGTCGCATTGTTACGCGAGCTCGAAAAATGGGCCTGGCAGGATTCGAACCTGCGACCTCACCCTTATCAGGGGTGCGCTCTAACCAGCTGAGCTACAAGCCCGGAGAGCGTCGGACGGGCCGACGCGGGGGTCGATTATGGCGGATATCTGCGGGGTGTCAACCGAGGGGACGGTCGGGTTCGGGCACCGCGTCGAGGTGGTCGGGTTGGTCCGCTGTTGGCTCATCGAGCTCAGGCGGCGTGAATTCGTCCCGTGCCGCTGCGCGGGCGGCGGCGGCGGCGCGTTCCTGCAGGTAGGCCTGGGGATCCATGTGTCTTAACGCTTCGCTGTAAATCAGACTGGTGGGCTCGCGGTCGAACTTCCAGTCGTCGAGCGTAATGGCCACGTCGCCTTGGCTGGACGTGCCTTTGACCACAGCAATGCCTTTGGCTGCCCACCGCTCGGACTCGATGGCGGTGATGTCTTCCCACGCGATGTGTTTATTGCCGTTGGTGCGGAGCCCTTGCGGGTCAGCTTCGATATAACGCGACAAACTGCGGAGGAATGAGAAACCAAAGAACAGACCGACCGGCGTGACCAGGGCGGCCATGATGAACTGGGTGTAGATGTCGTTTTGGTCCCGATCGCTGTGCTTCTGGATCGCGTCGATATTGGGGTTGAGATTATTTTTTGCAGCGTAGTCCTGCCAGACCTGCGGATTGGACCGCCAGTCTGGTGTGCTTTCAGTGAACGCTTCGAAGGCCTGGTACGCGCTCATCTGCCTGGGATATGTGACCATGCCGTCGTAGAGGAACCAGCCTCCGAACGCCAGGCACATGACGCCGATGAGTGCGAGTCGCCAGGTATACCCCGGGCTGATCTTGGCACGGGTGGTGGCGTTGATCAACGGGACGCTGGGATCGACCGTGCTGGCCTGGCCCGCCACAGGAGCGGTTTGGGCCATGGCTGAATCGGGGGAATCCGTCAGCGCGTCGGGGCTGGGATTTGCCTGGGCGTCGGGGAGCGGGGTAGCAGGTTCCATAGGGATACGTTACGGCATCGGTCCGATTCGAGTGCGTCAAAAGCCTCGCCGCTTTGTGACTGTTTATCGGGCGTTAAAGATGCGTTTCCAGAAGTGACTGACTGCCGCGCGGGCGACGGGCATCGTGAGCAACTCGGTGAAGCCTCCGCGGTCCACGCGCCGTCGTGGAATGCGCGGGAATCCGCGATCCTCAGCCAAGGCCCAGGTGAGAAAGGCACTGTGCTCTGCGATCATCTCGCGTCGCAGGTCCGTGGGTCTGGACCGGCGGGGCTGGCGTCGGATCAAAGCAAGCTCCAAAGCAGGGTGTGAGGAGGTCTAACGGCGAATCAATCTTGACCAAATCGTAGGACGGGAAGGGAACTCAGGCGAGCGGATTGAAATCCGAACTAAGAAGAAGTCATGCGGGGCGGGATGATCGCACACGGTTTGGCTTTGAGCGAACGTCCGCGAGTGTGGCGGTCATCGCAAAAACTGTGCGTGCATGGAGACGCGGGCCAAAAATATCGTCGATATTGTATATATAATTTCGACGATATTTATTCCTGGGCCTGTGAAAGACGGATTCAATGGTCGTGCCTGTCAGTTCGCCTCGTGACGCTTACAGAGCGAACCTTTTTTCGCACGCAGCGCGTTGCCTCAGTGTCGGATGCAGTGGATTGCGTCGCCTGGCGTGAGGGTGTCAAGCGCCGACGGCATGGCTTCGCACCGTGCTTCGAGGCTGCAACAGCCGAGCGGCCGCAGCCGTCGTTTGATCTTCGAGTTGATCCTCTCGATGAGGTTGAGGTCGGGCGAATACGGCGGCAGGAAGCGAACGCTCGCCCCGTTCTCCTCAATCTGCTGACATGACGCCAGCCGCTGGTGACGCGAGAGATTGACCTTCACGACCGCGTCGCTCATCGTTCTCGTGTGCCACTGGCCTACACCTCGTGCAAGAACCTGGTCTCTGGGCGTCGTGATGCGGCGGCGGCTCGCGTTGCCCGACGACGCTGGGCCGATGATGCGTGGCCGCGCAGGCCGTCGTTTTTTTTGAAACAAAACCCCAGCCGACGCAGTGCCTTATCCACCGCCCAGACACCGCCGTGCACGCCATTTTGTTGCAACGGTTTGGTGCAGCCAGTCTCCCACATGACATGCATCACCGGCCGTACCCACGCTTTGCTCACCACCAACACGCCAGGGATCTGCTTGGCGGGCAACCCGTCGTGACGCATTACGATCACCCGATTCCGTAGCTCCTGCGACTTCGCCTTGGGCACGCTTCGACTCGTTTCAAGAGGTGAACGCATGAACCTGTAACGACTCTCATGAGCGCAACCGAGCAAGCGCAAAGCGTCGCTCGAAATGAGCACAGTTGGCTCTCCGGATCACCCTGGGTCGATGTGCAGTGGCACGTGACGTGCAGCGTTGCGCTTTGCCGTGTCAAGCTCAGGGCATCAGTCCGTGGGAGTGACGGGCGTACGGTGACATCATGTGATTCCGGTGCGTCGGGTACGCGAGAGGTCCGAGGATCGTTGAACGTTTTTGGCTTATGCAATGTTCTGGGATGTGAAAACATCAAGCGTCTGAGCCATGATGACCTGCGACACATGAGACATCATGGTGGCTGGGTGGTTGGGGCAGCGCTCCACTGGCCGACTTTGCGACGGCGGGCCTCGCGGTCAAGTTCTTCGAGGTGGTCGTAGCGGGAATGGCTCCAGCGTCTTTCGTGTCGGGCGAGGCCGGCGGAGACCTGTGCGGCGGCGAGGTCCTGGCCGGTGTCGAGGGTGACGTGGGCGAGGAGGCGGCCGAAGCGTCCGCGTGTGCGGTGGGGCTCGAGGGTGAGGGTGATTGTTTTGTGTTCCGCGAGGCGGCGGGCGGCGTCGGTGGCGTGCTGAGCGTAAGGCTCAGCGGGCAGGCCTTGGGAGGGTTTGGCGAGCTCGGGCGTGTCGATGCCCCACAGGCGAACGCGGGTCGGCTTGCCGAACTCGCCGGCGGGAAGGACATCAAGCGTGTCGCCGTCGATCACGCGGGTGACGGTGGCTGTGCGTTGATGAAAGCGTTCGAGGTCGGGGCGGTGGGCGAGAAGTTGGCCGCGCTGATCCAGCCAGGCCAGGACCAATGCGATTACCAGCACGAGCACGGTGCCCCACAGTCGTCGCTTACGGCGTCGGCGGACGAACGCGGTGGGCGACATCGCACTGCGGCGACCACCGCGGCGGTTGGATAAGCGGGCCCCCCGTTGTTTGAACACGCTTGACCAGGCCTGACGCATGCCTGCAGCATATGTCGCACGCAGGTGCAGACCTCAATCTGCCGGCTGCTGTGATCAGCGCATGCCTATGCGAAGACGTCCAGCAGTTGCCCCGGCCGAGCCAATCCCAGCTGCGGCTCATCACGCGGTGCATGTTCCAATGTAGACACGCGGGGATGGAGCGATTCGCAGTTCGGCACCGGGAGCATTTCGGTTCCATGCACACGCGGTGCGATGAGGTAGGCATCACGCTCGTCCCGCCAAGGGGAGTCGTTGGGTTGATCCTGCGAAATGAAGGTGTCGCAGCATTCCTCGGGGCACACCCACCACGGGGTGGGAGTGGGGACAGGGACGGGGACTTCCACGCGAAGTGCGTGGGTTTCGACAAGGTGATGCGGGCCGAAGCGGACCTGATCGATGAGCGTCAGCGTGAGGTTGGAAGTGGTGCTGGGGATCACGCTCGAAGCATGTCCGGCCACAAGCACCTGGCTCATGTATTTTGCTACTCACGATCAGCACAGTGTTTACATGCTGCCCAATCGGAACGGGTAACGCATGATGATGCACAATGGCAACACGATGCGCGATAGCATTCGCGGCGTGCACACTCAGGACCTCGACTACGACCTGCCCCCCGGCCGCATCGCGGTAAGCCCGGCGGAACCCCGCGACGCGGCACGACTCATGCTCTGTCGCCGCGGCTGCGATGTGGTCACGCATCACCACATCCGCGACCTGCCGCAGCTTGTGTCCGACGGTCGGCCGATCCTTCAGTCCGGCGACTTGATGGTGGCCAACCACACACGCGTCGCCCCGGCGTTGCTCACGCTCTGCCGCGCGGCCACCGGCGGACACGTCGAAGGCTTGTTCCTCGCCAAGCAAGGCAACCACCCCGAGCACTGGCGGCTCATGCTCAAGTCAGGCGGTCGCCTTCAACCAGGGGAATCGCTCACGCTGGACGAGCAGGCCTCACTCACCTTGCTCACCTCCCACGGCCGGGGCGAATGGACCGCAACGCTCCACGCAAACACCCCGGGCCTCGAGGTCTTGCAACGCCTGGGCCGGCCTCCTTTGCCGCCTTACATCCGCAAGGCCCGCCGCGACGAAGGCCAGCCCGAGCTCACCCCCCGTGACGCCGAGCGGTACAACACCGTCTACGCCGACCCCGCCGACGTCGGCCGATCCGTGGCCGCGCCCACCGCCGGCCTGCACTTCACGCCCGCCCTGCTCGACCAACTCACGAGCCAAGGCATTCACCACGCCCCGGTCCACCTCGACGTCGGCGTCGGCACGTTCCGCCCCATCGCCACCGACCGACTCGAACAACACGCCATGCACCGCGAACACTTAACCGTGCCGCAACCGACCCGCGACCTCATCGCCCACACGCGTGCGCAGCGCGGACGACTGCTCGCGATCGGCACCACCACCGTGCGGGCTTTGGAATCGCTGCCCGCCCATTGGCAAACCGTGCAAGGGGATTACACCGCGGACACCGACTTGTTCATCCATCCCGACGCTGAGTTCACCTGGCGGTTCACCGATGCACTCCTCACCAACTTTCATCTGCCCCGTTCCAGCTTGATCGCGCTGGTCGGGCGCTACCCGACGTAGGCCTGCCCCGGCTCAAAGCCTGGTACCAGCAGGCTATCGAGCACCGTTACCGCTTCTACAGCTACGGCGACGCGATGTTGATCGTGTGATCCCGTCAACGCATCTTGATGGTTGACATCGCGAGCGCGATCAGCATCGCCGTGGCCAGCCAGAACCGCACCACCACCTGCTGTTCGGTCCATCCGCCGAGGTGGAAGTGGTGATGGATCGGGGCGCATCGAAACACGCGCTTGCCGCCGGTGGATTTGAAATAAGCGACTTGAATAATCACCGACATCGCTTCGAGCACGAAAATGCCGCCGATGATGACGAGCAGCACTTCCTGCCGCACGACCAGCGCAAGGTACCCGAGCACGCCACCGAGCGCAAGCGATCCCGTGTCGCCCATGAACACCTGGGCTGGATGACAGTTGAACCACAAAAACCCCAGACACGCCCCGGCCATGGCACCCGCGATCACCGCGAGCTCATCGCTTAAAGGAATGTGCGGAAGCAGTAAATATTTGGCCACTACAAAATCGCCGTGCTGCGAGCCTGCGATCCAACACAAAACCCCCAGCGCAAGCGCGACCATGACGCAGATCCCGCCCGCCAGGCCGTCCATTCCGTCGGTGAGGTTGACCGCGTTGGACGTGCCCACGATGACCAGCACGCCCAGAATCAAAAACACTGGCAACGGCAGGACAATCAGATTCGCCGGAACCCACGCCTCAGCGACCACGTCCCACGTCCAACTTTTCAAGCCCGGGAGATTGAGCGTCCGCGACATTTCGAGCAGTTTGGATTCTTCGCCTGCGATCTTCGACCCGCCGTGGTGGTAGATAAAGATGGACAGCACAATCGCCAGGCCGCACTGGAGCAGAAACTTTTCCCAGCTTCGCAGACCGTCCCGCGAGCCGGGCTGCCGCCGGGCGGTGGTGAGTTTGAGGTAATCATCCGCGAAGCCGATCGCGCCCAGCGATAGCAGGCACACTAGGCCCATGGAGATGTAAAAGCTGCTCAGGTTCGCCAGTAAAAGCGTGGTCACCAGAATGGCCGCCACGATGAGCACCCCGCCCATCGTGGGTACGTTGCTCTTGTTTTTCATCAGCTGATTGAGGTCCGCATGATGAAACTCCGGCCGATCCCCGACCTTCATACGCAGCAGAATGCGGATGGTCCGCGACCCGAACGCCACCACCAGCGTGAAGCTCAAAAGGATCGCCAGCACCGCCCGAAACTCGACCCATTGCAACACGCTCAGCGGTGAGAGCAGTGCAGTCGAGTTGATCGTCTCGCGAAATGAATGCCAGAGAAGATAGAGCATGAAGAAGGTGGGCCAGCGGAGGCGAACACGTCAATGAAGGGGGGAGCGACGCGCATCGCTGTGGGGAGTTTATCGGTCAAACCGGCTGGCGATCATTGGGATCAGCCGTTCAAGCCGCATCCCCCGTGACGCTTTGAGTAACACCACATCCCCCGCCCGCAGGCTGGCCACCACCGCACCCCCCTGCTGGGCCACATCCAGTACCGCGCCGGCCTGCACCTCACCAAACCCCTGACCCATCAAAATCACATGGTCCGCACACCGGCCGGCCAACTCCGCAATCTCACGGTGCGCCCCCCGCGACGCCTCACCCAGCTCACGCATCTCCCCAAGCAACGCCACCCGCCGACCGCCCGGGGCCACCGACGACTCCACGAGCACCTGCAACGCTGCACGCATCGACGCAGGATTTGCGTTGTAGCAATCATCAATCAGCGTCACCGAACCAAAATGTCGGATCGTCGAGCGGTTTGCAGGCGGCATCGCCTGCCGTAACGCTTCCTGAATGTGATCCGCTTTCACGTCAAGCCACCGCCCCACCGCCGCCGCCAAGGCCGCGTTGGATCGGTTGTGTTCCCCGGGCAACGGGAAGTCGTCGGGAACCCCCGCCCCGGGCTTCACGCTCTGCATCACCACGCCTTCCTGCACGTCGTAATGCGGAGCCAAATCCGCCGCCGCCGCGACGGGTGCGAACACCACCCCTCCCCGCGCGACCCAAGGCATGACCGCAGACTCTTCCCGCGCCACGCCCGCCACATCGCCAAACGCTTCGAGGTGCTCTTCGCCAATACTCGTAATCACCGACACGTCCGGCCGGGCAAGCTGCGCCAATGTCGCCATCTCGCCGGGATGGTTGGTCCCAAGTTCCAGCGCGACAAATGCATCCTCCGCCTTGGCACGCAGCAACGTCAACGGCACACCAAGGTGATTATTAAACGACGCTGGCGCTTCGCTGCCGGACAACCCCCCGCAGCTCAACACCTGATACACCAGCGATCGTGTCGTGGTCTTGCCATTCGACCCCGACACGCTGATCACCCGGCAGCCCGCGTCGCTGAGCACATCACGCCAGGCTGACGCCAACGCCTGCAACGCCTGCACCGCATCGGTCACGCCCAGCAACGCCAGCCCCGCCAACGCGTCCCCAGAGTCCTCACCCGCGCCAGCCAACGCCTGCTCCACCGCCCGCCGATCCGTGACCATCGCAAACCCCGCTCCCGCCGCCGCAGCCTGAGCGAGTAACGAATGCCCGTCCACCCGCTCGCCCTTCAACGCCACATATCCCTCGCCTGGCCTGAGGTGCCGCGTGTCGTGCCAAATCCCGCCGGTCATCGCGTTGGCTGTTTCCTGGACGCCGCCATCCCCTGTATCTGTCCACCACGCCCCGCCCGTCACCGCAGCGAGATTCTCAAAGGTCCAGAAGTCCATGGAGTCCATCTCAAAGTCGCGTAGGGTGCCATCTGATCCCGGGCCACCGTGGCTCGTCGCTCTAATGTCTCGACCGCCCTATCGAAACACAATCGTCCGCCGGCCGTGGATCAGCACCCGCCGTTCGAGATGCAGCCGCACCGCCGTCGCCAGCACCTGTCGCTCCAGGTCCCGGCCTTTGCGAATCAAATCCGACACCCCATCGCGATGCGTCACCCGTGTCACATCCTGCTCAATGATCGGCCCCTGGTCGAGCTCTGCGGTGACGTAATGCGCCGTTGCGCCGATGATCTTCACGCCCCTTCGCTTGGCTTGATGGTAAGGCCGAGCCCCGACAAACGCGGGCAGAAAACTGTGGTGGATGTTGATGCACCGCCCCGCCCACGACGCACTCAGCTCTTTCGACAACACCTGCATATACCGCGCGAGAACCAACACGTCCGCTCCCGCGTCAGCCAGTATCGCCTGCTGCCGTTGCTCCGCCTGCGCCTTACGCTCCTGCATCACCGCCACGTGATGAAACGGCTTGCCAAAATGCTCCGCCACTGACTGCAGGTCCCAGTGATTGGAAATCACCACCACCACCTCGCCGGGCAGCTCACCCATCGCCTCGCGTACCAGCAGGTCATACAGACAGTGTGGCGTCTTGCTGCACATCACCGCGACCCGCGCCCGAGGCGATTCGCCGTGCAGTGACCACGCCATCGCGTACTCCTCGCTCAACGCTTCCAGCTCACGCCCAAGCGCCGCAGGCGTCACCGTCATCGCCGACGCATCGAACGCCAGTCGCATGAAAAAGGTCGGCAGCTCATCGTCCTGTGTCTCCCCCGCCGCGTCCAAAACATCCCCCGCCGGCTCACTGTGCTGGTCGGCGTCCAGAATGTTCCCACCCACCCGCGCAAGCAAGCTCGACAACGCCGCGACGATACCGGTGCGGTCCCGGCACGAAATAAGCAAGGTGTAGTTCACAGCACACTCAACGCCGCACAAAATACCGACCACACGCAACCCACCAAAACACGCCCAAGCCCAAATTCACCGTAGCCCTCCGCCCCATCACGCCGGGCCCAATTCGCTTAACACCTGGTCGGCCTGCACGCGATGGCTGCCCACCAGCCGCGGCTGGGCATCG
This sequence comes from uncultured Phycisphaeraceae bacterium, assembly GCA_963799465.1. Lineage (GTDB taxonomy): Bacteria > Planctomycetota > Phycisphaerae > Phycisphaerales > Phycisphaeraceae > JBCCOW01. Next base: position 1,105,856 of record CAWCXG010000001.1, read on the forward strand.
GTCAAAAGCTGCCGGGCCCGGGGCTTGTCATTCAGATACTTCGCGTAAATCAGCCCAAGGATCAATTGCACCTGATGCCGATCCACATAGCTCGGAAACGTCTTCAAAAACAAGCTGTACGCCTTCGCCGCCTGAGCGTACTCCCGGCGGGCCATCAGATGATTCGCCACATCCAGCTGAGGCTGCTCGGGCAGCACATGCTCCGCATCCTGATCCAGCAATCTGACATATCCCGCCGCAGCCTCTTCATACCGATGGCCCCGAACCGCCTCGAGCACCGCCGCCCGCTGCGGCAGCAATGCCGCCATCTTCGGGTCAATCTCCCGCTCGGTCATCCCCTTCGCCGCATCCTTCTCATACAAGCTGCCGCTGCGACTCATCCGCTTGAACCGCGACCGCCTCCGCCGATGCTGAATCAACGACAGCATGTCGTAAGGCTCCCGCACCAAAACCCGACTCAGCAACAGCGCCATCCCCGTCGCAAATCCCGTGGCATACCCCGCCAGATGCGCGCTGTACGCCACCGACATCGCGCCGCTCAGGTTCATCATCACGTCCGCCGCGATGTAAAACAGAATCAGCACCATCCCGCTGACCTCAAAGGTCGCAAAAATCCCGAACAACGCAAGCGTGATATTGGACAAGGGAAATAACGCTAAAAACGCACCTGAAACCGCCGCCACCGACCCCGACGCCCCCAGTACCGGAGCCGTTGACGTCAACACGTGAGCCAGCCCCGCCAGCACCCCGCCCGCCAGATAAAACGCCAGATACCCCACCTTCCCGAATCGATCCTCCACCGAATTGCCAAACACCCACAGGAAAATCATGTTCCCTCCCAGGTGGATCAGGTCCGCGTGCAGGAATTGATACGTGATGAACTGCCAGACGTTGATCAGTGCCGCGTCAGGCCAAAGGTAAAAATTCACCACTTGCAGATACTGCCGCAGCTCGGTCAGATCATATTGCACCGCGAACTGAGAAAACGCTTCAACCTGCCGCTGTGTGAACAAAAACACGATGATGTTGATCGCGATCAGCGACGTGTTCACCCAAGGCTTAGAGGTCAGTCGGCGGTCGCTACGAAGCGGGATCAACATGGTGTCTGCTCAAATGGAAACTGGCCCCAAACCCTTCAGCCCGTACACCATAATCGACACGCCGCCCCGCCCGCCTACCGTCCTTCCGCGCTCCCTCAGCCTTCAGTCCATATCAGCCGGTTGCGATGAGCTGGGGTCTACGGCGGACGCATCTTCCGCCTCGGGCTGGGGGATCGAAGCCTCCGCCCCCGCCGGGGCCGTCGCCCCGACTTGCCCTTCGTACCCCGCGACTGGATCGTTCATCGCACCGTCCCGAACCACCGCCGCGTCATCATCCCGAGCCATCGGTGACGCTCCCGCGCCCGGGCTACGCACCTCAGGCTCGGCGGTGATCGTGGTTCGGCCTGACCCCAAGGCGTCCGGCACCAAACCAGCCGCAGGCTCAAGATCATCGTCGCCTGGAACCCGCGGATCGATTTTGTCCGACGGACCTTCGGATACTGGCACCTGGGCATCCAGCCGTGACGACTCACGGTCGGAGTCAGACCCAGGCGAAGTCCCTCGTTTCGGATCGTCCTCAAAGCCGGAGGTCATCACAAACACCAGCGTGCCGATGCCCGCGACCGCAAGGATGGTTGAGCCGACGAAAAGATAAAGCGACCGACGTTTCCTTCGCAGGCTTGAACGCTTGGCCTGCCGACGCAACGCGCCAACTCGGGCCGGCGAAGGCGCAACCGCCGAGGGGATCTCGCCCGCCGCCCGCTCCCCGACGATTCCCGTCGCCGTCGGCCGAGCGGATACCGCAGGAGGTGTTTGTGCTGCTGCGGATCCTGACCGCTGCATCAATTCCGAAAGACCGCTCAACCCCCCTGCAGACATCGATCCGCCTTCCCAAGGCGAACCCGAAGACTCAGCGGTCGTCGTGGAAACGCCCCGCCCAGGCGTCTGGGAACCACTGCCCGCCGCAGAACGCCGCGTCACTTGAGCACGATCAATCCGATATCGGTGCTGACATGACACACACCGCACCGCCGCTCCTACCCGCACAAAGCGGTGCTGCGACACATGCTCACACGATGGACAACGCAACGCATACAAGCCGATAGCTTAACGCTCCCCTCGCATCGCACACGCGCTGAGGCTGCATAAAAAACCACGCCCCTGGCAAGAAGCCAGGCGCGTGGCGGAGGAGAAAGACAAGCAAGCGGGATGCCCCCAAAAGGGCCAACGTGCATCAGCGTGTTGCGTCACACGCATTCCAGTCCTGATCATCGCACGGACATCTCTGTATTACGTGCTGCACGCGGTTGTGTTCAGCAAGTTCGCACAAATTCTTCGATGCAATCAAAAAAATCTTCATTACCTGCGAAACATCATCATCTCGCACTGTCAAAGTTCCGCATGGCTTGGAGTTCCATGCGAAACGTGGTAATCTAAAATCCAGCGGGACTGCCCGACTTCAACCACCTTTACCGACCGGAATGCGCTCACACGAGTGCGACCACTGATGCTTGGACGGTGCCGCGGGGTTACAGAGTCTTCCTTGAATCTGTAAACCCGGCGTAGGGTGATTGAGCGGGAAGTCACGAATCCGTTCTTTCCGCTGAATTATGTTTAGATAGTTGCCTCAAAGCGTTGGCTCCGAGGCATTTTTTTTGTCTTAAACGGTCTGACTCCTTGCAGGCTGTCGTGTTCAATTCGTCGGGTTAACGCTCATTTCGGTCGCTCAGGTCGCATCAGACCGCGTGGGTTCATCATCATTCCGCTGCGTGCTGCGAGCAACGCTTCAAGTTCTGCCTGCCATGCCCCGCGGTCCCGGATTTCGAGGTGGTCTTTAACGCCCAGCACGACGACATCCCCCGAAAGCCCCGCCTGGGAGAGAAGCTCCGCCGGGAGGCGGATTCGGCCTTGCTTATCGAGCTCCACCAGTCTGGACTGGCTGTAGAACAACCGCTCATAGGCCAGGACCGCAGCGGTATCGAGGTCCGAATGGTCGAGCTCCCCTGCTCGTTGATTGAACATCGCCTCGGTGTACACCAGGAGCACGCCATCGTCGCCCAGGGTGACGTAGAAAAACACCCCGTCATCACCCCCCTGCTCCAGCCCGCGGGTGAGCTGACGGCGAAGGTCGGATGGGATGGCCAAGCGCCGTTTCGCATCAATCGAATGCTCGTAGGTGCCAGTAAGAACCAAGGGGTCGCTCGGGTGCGTTCAACTTGAGGGAATATAACCCACTGCTCCCCACAAGGCAATCCATTCCCCCCACTTTGCCACATATCAATCTTAAAATGACCCTCATCACGAAGAAAAGCCGTTTTTCAGCTTTCCCGGGATGTCAATGGTGTCCGATAAGCCTTTAATACCGTAGTGATCGTGCAGAGAGAGTGGATAAGTTGAATATTGATCATGACCACCCCCCTCGCCTTTCACACTGCCAGCGCATACAGTGGGCCTATGAAGCCAGTTTCGCGGAATTTTGCGTGGCCCCTCGCTATCGCCCTGGGGCTCTACGCGGCGGGCATCGGCCTGGTCAGGCTGACCACAGGTCTTGGATGGTGGTGGATGACTCAAAGCGAAGTTGCCACGCAGGACCTTATGAAACAGGCTGGACCTAAATGGGCACAGCACGTGCAGGCCCAGCAGGACGCATGGTCCGCATCTGCCCTTTACCTGGCCTGGACTCCACTGATGTGCGCCTTAGGTATCGCTTCCGCGGCGATGATGCTTTGGACTGGGGTAAGGTTTCTGCGTCATAAACATCTCGGATACAAGATGTTAATGATCGCTTTGGGAAGCGAAGCACTCTTGATCGTGATCGACACCATTACAGACGCCGTGTATTTGCTCCCTTATCAACCCGACGTGACCAAAGCGAACTCCACGGGGATGATTGTGGGTGCTGGCGTGATGACCGCCCTGTTACGCTTAACCTTCCCCATCGTGCTTGCGTGGTGGGTCTCACGGGCCGCAGCCCGGCGTGGCACCGCCGAGGTTTCCCCTGTAGCAGATCTGGAACCCTGGCGGACAGAATCCAGCGCATAATTCCTGATCACCTGCTCCATGCCATGCTGAACACGGTTCTCTCGTTCAGCCTGTCATGCGTAATCCGGCCGCCAGAGGCAAGGGTTAAACGCCGGCACATTGCCAGGCCAAGACCGTAACTTCTTTGGCTGGTGTACTTTGGGTCACGTTCCGATAACGCTGTGGTTTTAAAGGGGTCAAACAAAGTCTCCCGGATCGCTTCCGGAACGCCCGGCCCGTCGTCAGTCACCAACAGCGATGAGCCTTGATCCGATGCAGTGGCATCGATCCACACTTGTCCCGCGCGGCCCCCGAACGCTTTCACGGCGTTGCTGATCAGATTCACCAGAATATGCACCAATGACGTTTCAGAAATGGGTAGCTCAATATTTCGCCCAGAACAGTGAATCTCCAAATGACCTGTTCGCAACTCCAGGTCCGCCAATTCCAACGCTTCTTCGAGCGCAGGACCCAGAACGGACTTCGCGGTCACGCGTCCCACACAGTCGGCAGCTTGTTCATCCGGAGTCGCAGCATCGAGCACAGCCCGGCTCAGCGATACGCACCGTCTCACGGCTGTATGTGTGCGTTCTAACACCTTGGCTCGATACGCAGGCGTTGCAGAATCGTCGATGGCCAGTTCCGTCTGACCCAGAAGGGGTGTGAACAAATTGTTGAACTCATGGGCCAGTCCCGCCCACAATAAACCAAGGGCCGCAAGATCAGCCTGCCGTGCAGATTCTTTTTCGATACTGCGTAAATGTGCTGCAGTTTCCTCTAGCTGCTCAAATATCGCCGACGCTGACGTATTGCGATTTACCTCCGAGTCTTGCAACGTGGATTGGGGAGGTCTGGTCACCACGCATCATCGGCATATCCTTGAGATCAGCACGCGACCTTTCTGATGACGTCCGAGTAGACTCGCAAGTGAAAATCTCTTTCTATGTTTCACGTGGAACATAGTATGAAAGCACCTATGTAAGTCGCAAAAGTATATGCTTGTGATATGAGCCAGAAGAAAGCACCACGTTTAGGTAGAGGCCTGTCCGCACTGATGGCTACGCCCGTCGAGGTACAGCCGCAGGCGACGGCAACGGATCAGCACAAGCCAACTACACAGATTCGCGACGGAAACGATCCGCAGGATGCAACGCCTGACGCAGAATCAACAGAACCACCCAAAGATTTGGAGTCTGAAAAGGGCACGTTCCACGTGGAACATATCGCGATTGAGAAGATCGATCCCAATCCCTACCAACCGCGACAGGTTTTCGAGGATGAATCCCTTAAAACGCTCGCAGCCTCGATTCGAGAGCAAGGCGTAATGCAACCGGTGACTCTCCGGCTGGTGGATGCACGCTACCAACTCATCGCAGGAGAACGGCGCTGGCGGGCCTCCGCCTTGGCAGGCCTGACCACGCTACCGGCCATTGTCCGTGACATTGATGACACGCAAGCTGCTCAGTGGGCGCTCGTCGAAAACCTGCAACGCGAAGACCTCAACCCGATCGAGAAAGCTCAGGCGTTCCAGTCGCTCAACCAGCGGTTTGGCCTGAGTCACGACGACGTTGCCCAGAAAGTCGGCGTGAACCGGTCCACAGTGACCAACTTGATTCGACTGCTCAGCCTGAGTGACGCCGTGCAGCAAAATGTGGCAGACGGCCATCTCTCCATGGGACACGCTCGTGCCCTGGCCGGTTTATTGGACACGACGGCTCAATCCAGCTTGGGCGAATCCGCGATCCGTGAGGGGTGGAACGTTCGCAGAATCGAAGACGAAGTACGCAAGTGGTCCAGCTCTCAGGATGATTCTGCTACGGGGTCTGCAATCGTTCAAAAAGAGGCGCGCCGCTCACCATCGGCGCTCATGGGCGACCTGTCGAATCAGCTCAGTGAGCAGCTGGGTACTAAAGTGGCGGTCAAACGAGGACGCAAGCAACACACCGGCACGATCACGATGGAGTTCTTCAGTCTGGATCAATTTGACAACCTGCTGGAGCGGATGCAGGTTCAAATTGACTGATGCGTTCGTTATGTTCGACATCGTGAGACATTTCAATCATAATTCCTGGCCAAGTTATCGATCCCGCCTATCGACTGCACGACTATTTCTCTGAGGCTTCCCCATGACCACCCCGGCAATGAAATTTGGCGTCCAGTCCTACTGCTTTCGGCATTTCAAGGACAACAGCGAGGTGGCTCGACTGACCCGCCGCATTGGTGTTGAACGAATCGAGTTGTGCGGCGTTCACGCGGATTTTCACAACCTCAAAAGGTTCCGCGATGTCGTGAAAACCTATCACGACACAGGCGTTTCCATTGCGTCGATCGGCGTTCAGACCTTTACCGGCGAAGCCAATGAACGTGACTGGTTCGAGTGCGCGAGCGAAGCCGGGGCCTCGCATATCTCCTGCCATTTCCGTATCGACAGCTACCTGGACGCCATCCCCAAGGTTCAGGCGTTATGCGATGAGTTTTCCATCAAGTGCGGCATCCACTGCCACGGGGGCTATGCCTTCAGTGGTCCACGCGATGTCATCGAACACCTCGTCAAGCTCGGCTCCCCCCAGATCGGAGTCTGCATCGACACGGCGTGGGCGATGCAGACCGGGCCTAACCATGGCAACCCCGTCGATTGGGTACGCCGATTCAAAGACAAGGTGACCGGCGTTCATTACAAGGATTTTGTGTTTGACCGCAATGCCCAATGGCACGACGTGGTGGTCGGCACGGGGAATCTTGATCTCAAAGCGTTTGTCAGCGCGTTAAATGACGTGGGCTTTGCGGGCTCGGCCGTCATTGAATATGAAGCTGACGTTGAGAATCCGGTGCCAGCCCTGACGGAATGCGTCAAGAAGATGCGACAGATCGCCGGTGACGCAGCTTCATAATTGTATCCCTTTGTACGAAAGCATTTTACGTTGATACTTCACAGGTCGTGAGGTGTCATATGTTGCCGCATTCTGGGAGTGCTGACTGCGGTGAGCTGTAAAATTCATAATAAAAAAGCCCGAGGCACGGAGCCTCGGGCTTTTATCAATTGTTGCTTGAAGCGGAATTAGTCTGCGGCGTCCTGGATGCCATCGCCGGCAGCTTCGATATCTTCGCCCATGCCTTCGGTGGTGTTGCAGGCTGCGAGGGTTGTGACAAAAAATCCGAGGGCGAGAAGGGTAAACAGCTTCTTGATCATAGTAGGCTCCTTTGCCAGATTGAGATGCAACGGTAATGAACCATCATCACAGCGCATCTGCATGTTTCATGGACCCAGCCTAGAGATATATCACAGACTTGTGAATGCTTGTCAGCTGACGCGTGATGCGAATGGTCCAAAGGTCTAAGATCAGCGACACGCTGCAATGGTGCTGTGCATAAACGCTTACGGCGTCGCCGCGGGTAGCTGTTGGGTGACCGTGACCGCAAGCCAAACGGCGACGCCCACAGCCAACGCTGCGATCGAGAGTGCCAGAACGGTGAGCACCACGGAAGTCCGCTGGCTTTTTCGCATCATCTCACGCGTCATTTCATCGCGGAGTTTGGTGTCCTCAGCCACGCCGAGCAGGGCGGCTTTGGAGGCTTCTGACGTGTCGCGTACCCCGCCGAGCGTGGTATCGAGTGTTCGGAGGCTGTCGCGAACCTCTTCGCGGGCCACGCTTTCGTGCTGCATACCTTCGTGGAGGGTCTGGATGGTCTCGCGTTGCTGGCCCGCCGCGTGGGTCAGGCCGGAGATGGCGGCGGTGAGCTGGTCGGTAGCGTGATGCTGACGGTCGAGGTGCTCGCGGATGCTTTCGAGCGCGCGTGACTGGTCCCGCTGGGCTTCGGGCATGCTTCGCAGGGCGGCAGGCAGGTCGCTGAGCAGCGTGAGCATTTTGTCGGATCGCTCAGCCTGCTCGTCAAGGTGCGTGCGGACCGCTTTCATGGTGTCGACCACTTCGCTGTAGCCTTGCTTGATCTGCAAAAGCGAGGTTTCGCGTCGGCCTTCATCCTCTTCCCGGCGGGCGACATCGACCTGGACGGGCTTTTTGTTCTTGCGCCAGCGGGCGAAGAATCCACCTGCTCGTTTGGAAGTGGAGGAAGGGGTGTTGCTGGGGTCGTGAGGATCGCTGTCGTGGCTGTCGGTTTCGAGCGGTTCCATAATTTGCAGATCGGGCATCGGGCGCTCCGGGGGATGTCAGTATTCTCAGGCTCCGGGCAAAGTATAACCTTCGCTGGACCTTGAGCGAATAACGGCTGTGAAACCTTGGAATCGCGGTTGACGCAGGCTCGGGCAGGGCGGTGAGGCTTAGCCTTTGCCTGGACGGCGTGTCGGGGTGGTTGTCCTGGGCGCGTTGGAAGGTTTATCGCTGACCGCGTCGGCGGTTACTTCGGCGAGCTTGCGGGCGGCATAGAGTTTTACGCCGGTCCATCCGAGTTTGAAGACGACTTTGCGAACGGCCGACGAGCCGAGGAGCAGGCCGGCACCTGCAGCGACACCCAAGGCAGGGCCGGGGTGTTTGGCGAGGAGTCGTCCGATTTCGTTTTGAGAATTACCGGAAGAGGACTGCGCAAGCGCGCGTTTCGCGCGTTCCACAAGGTCACGGGCGTTGAGATCGGTATCGGAATGGTCAGTCGATGAGGGCATGGGGATTGTCCGTAGAGGCGAGGTCAGCCATGGGGGGCGGCTCGCTTGGGGTTGTTTTGGAGGGCGACGGGTGCTGTCGCCGGTATTGAATCAGCACGATGAGGGATGCAGCGAGCATGACAATCGCGGGGATCATCAGCGCCAGCCAGACAGGCAGCCATTGGGTCAAAAGCACGATGACCGAGGCGGCGAGAAGCAGGATGCCCGCAATCGCAGCGATTGCAGCAATGACGAGATAAGCGCCTTTAGACGCAAGATCGAGCACATTGATGCGCAGCAGCCTGCCCTCGGCTTCGCACAGGTCCGCCAGGCGGACGATCATTTGGGGCATGTTGAACATGGGTGCTCGGAGCGTAGGCGACAGCAGACTTGAGGAAACCGCTGAGTCTGGGTGAACTACTTAAGCAGCTTGCTGATGACCCAGCCGGCCCCGATGGCAATGGCGAGGGATTGGACAGGCTTTTCGCGGATGAACTTATCGACGGTGTCTTTGGTATCGCTGAGCTGACCCTGAGCGTCCTCGGCAGAGGACTTACCAGCGTCGAGCAGTGCGTTGTAAAGGCCTTTGACATCCTGACCCAGGCGTGACAGGTCGCCGCGAAGGTCGTCAATCTGAGCATTGACAGCTTCTCCGGGTGGAGGCGTGTCGGCATCAGGTAACTTGCCATGCTGTGATGCGGCGGGTTCGGTATTTGTATTGGGCTTGGTGGCTGAGCTCATGGGGTGGTCCTGGTGAGGCTGGAGTGCGGAAGTTTTGCTTTTAAAATCACGAAGCGGATCAAACTTACAACGTGAAGTGATGGCCTAGTTTAAAGGCCATGCGTGATGAAAGCAGCGGCACCGAAACCGATTAGTCCCAAAGGGATACGCGCGTTCCAGCAGATGTGATCTACGCTGGTAGGGTTGCCCATGCATGACTCTGACATTTCAGCTCATCGAGAATTACCTGCGGAGGTCTCTGATTCGCGACTCTGGACGCGTCGGTTGCTGTTGTTGCTCGCGATTCTGCTGGGTTTGGGAGCCATGCGGGTCGGTGCGGCGGTCCTGGTTCCACTGGCGGCGGCACTGGTGTTGTATTTATGGGTCAATCCTGCGGTGAAAGGTCTGGCTAAACGGGGCGTGCCTCGCACGCTTTCAGCGTTAATTCTGATGCTGGGCTTGTTGGTGCTGGTGATTGGTCCGGTGACCGCGGTTCTTCAGCCTTTGATCGAGTGGATTTCGCCGGACCCGGCGGTGGATCGGTGGGCTTCAGTTACCGAGCGAGCCCCGTGGTTGGGGCGTTGGGCTTCGAATCTCGGGCAAGGCGCGGGGGCGGAAGTGGCGACGGCGGTGTTTGGAGGGACGGGGACGGTGGTGGTGTCGCTGGGGCTGGCGTGGGTGCTGGGACTCTTCTTGCTGTTGTCGGGAGACGCGGTACGGCGGAAAAGCGTTCAGATGATGCCGACGTTTTCTCTGCGTCGCCAGGCGTTGGTCACGCTGGGCGAGATGGAGCAGAACGTCTCGCAATATGTGGTCACGCTGGTGATGATCAATACGGGTCTGGGCGTGGTGACGTGGGCGGTGATGTCGGTCCTTGGCCTACCGAACGCGGTGATGCTGGGGGTGTTAGCGGGGGTGTTGAATTTCGCTCCGTATGTGGGGCCTTTGATTGCTGCGGTGGTGATTGCGTTGACGGCACTGATTTCGCCTGCGGGGTCGTGGGGCTTGGCGTTGGGCGGAGGCATTGCGTTCGTGGGGCTGAATATTATGGAGGGTTACATCGTGACGCCGACGGTGATGGGGCGTCGCTTGAGCTTGAATCCGGTTGCGATTCTGGTGGGGCTTTTGCTGTTTGGGTGGGCGTGGGGGTTGCCGGGGCTGTTACTCGCGGTGCCGTTGCTGGTGTGTGTAAAAAGCCTGAGCGAACACGTGGCGTCGCTGGCGGTGGTGGATGTGTTGCTGGGTGAGGTGCGGATTCAGGTGCGGCGCAAACCTGAGCAAAGCGGATGGTTGACGCGGACCGGTTATGAATTTGCTGCGGTATACGGCTTACTCGCAAGAGCGGGGGGGTATCTGGTGGCGGGTCTTGCCTCGATCGTGTCAGGCGTGCAATGGTTATCGAATCAAGACTGGCTCGCGCCGGTCAGGGCGGTTTTACTTAACGGCGAAGTAGGCGGGATCCTGCTGTCGATCCTGGGGAGCGGTCTGGTGGCTTACGCGCTGTGGCGGTGGGCGGAGGCTGCGACGAACGCGCAGGTCGTGACGCTTGAGGGATGGGCCGGCTGGGGGCGGCGTGGGTTTGCGGCGGTGACGGGGGCCTTGCATATGGTGGCAGGGTTGTTGTTGATGGCGGCCGCGTTGAATCGGCCGGGCAGTCGAGGACGGGCAGCGGAAGATACGCTGCGATGGATGCTTAGTGAACGCGTCGGGGCGGCGCTGACCCTGGTGGGCGGGGCGGCGTTGATTGTGTTCGGGCTGCTGTATCTGTGGAAGGCGTGGCGGGAGGCGACTACGCCGAGCCTGTCGGCGGCGGGCACGAAACGGGCGTGGATGTCGTGGCGTTTGTTGTGGACCGGGACGCTGATGCGTGGGTTTGCGACGTTGACGATCGGCCTGGTGATGGTGCCGTTGGCTTGGGTGTATCGGCCTTCGCCGGACAACTCGGTCTGGCCGGTGCTGGAGGATGTGGGGCGGTCGACGCCGGGCGCGATCTGGCTGATCATGCTGGGCCTGGCGACCACAGGCTTCGCGGTGACGGAGTTGCTCACGGGCTGGCGTCATTTGCGACGGACCACACTGCGTCGGCCGCGCAGCGAACCCGATGCCATAGACACGTCGCTTCCCATGACGCCAGCGGTGCATCGTGCCGCGCAGTCGCCGACGAGCTGATGACGAGAGCCACGCTCGCCCCATAGGATGCCAGGCATGATGCATCGCGACGATCTGCTCTGGGCGTTGGACTGGAATCATCAAACGCTGCTGCGACTGACCGCAGACCTTGCGGACGATGATCTGGCCCGCCAGCCGGTCGAGGCCATGAATCACCCGGCCTGGTTGGTGGGGCATTTGTCGGTCTATCACGCGGTGGTGGTGGCAATGTGCGCTGGCCAAACCTTCACCAATCCGTGGGACCAGCCCTATGGGAAGAACAGTCAGCCGAGCCCGGAGCGAAGCGTCTATCCCGCGAAGTCGGCGCTGATGTCGATGTATGAAACCGGGCACGCTCAGGCGGTCGAAGCCATCGCACACGCCAGCGCAGAGGCCTTCGCTGCGGCCATCCCGCACGACACCTGGGGCAAAGCATTTTCCATCGTCGGCCGCGCAGTCACGTTCCTGGCAACCAACCATTTCGCCTACCACGTGGGCCAACTCAGCGGCTGGCGCCGGGCGATGGCTCTGCCGAAAGTGTGAAGGTTTTGACGCACGGGGTGGTAGACTCCATATGCACCGCGTGGACACTCCGTGGGCATGCTGTGGTGCTTTTGTTTCACTGATTTCATGATGGAGAACCTGTGAATCGCAATATTTCCAAACGTATTGGTAGTGCGTTCGTGCTCGCAGGGGTGTGTGCGGCAAGCCCGATCACCTTGGCCCAGCCGGCAACTCAGCCTGCGACCCAACCCGCAACACAACCTGCGGCGCTCACGCTCGAGGCGAGCCTGGTCTCGTTTAATCAGCACATCATCGAAGGCGAACCGCTTCACCTTGTCGTTGCCGTGACGAACCCACACGACGTGACCGTGCTGTTGCCAGTCCTTGAACTTGCGGAGTATCCGGAGTATGAACCGACTGATTCGGATGAATCCGAACCATTGTTGCAGACATCAGACCCCGTTCCCAACATGCGACTCATGGTGCGTGGGCATGGGGTCATCAGCTCCCGGTGCGGCGGAGGCGATCAACTCGCCGATGAATTGTCAGCGCTAAGAATCCTTAGGCCCGGCGACACGCATCTCTATCTGATTACCGTCGATACAGGCATGAGCGTCTTACTGGATAGATTTCAATTGATGGAAGCCGCAGGCCACATCGGTCATCAGACTGGCGAAGTGGATTGGGACTTTGGCACTGGTGAGTTTGAAGTTCGGATTCAGTTCGATTCCCGCGGCCTGCGGTGGCCAGGCGTGACTTATCTTTCTGATGAGCATGACGAACGCGTCACAGAAACTCAAGGCTTGCTTGAAGAAACAATCGACATCCAGTTTGAAACGCCCCGGCTCCGGATACGGATCAGCCCGCCGGAAAAAGTCGACGCATTGGATGAACTGTAGTCCGCTCCTGCTGATATCACCCCGAGGTGGGCACCAGGCCTACGCATCACGAGGCGGCAGTGGGTGTCGCCTGACGTAGGTCAACAGGATGAACAGGACACCTGCAGTGAAGGACAGCGCGAAAATCGTGGCAGCGCCTTTGAGGCCCAGCACATTTTGCAGCGTGCCTTGCAACGGCTCGGGGCCAACCGCCAGCACCACCGGCTCCCGCCGAAAGCCCGGCATGTAGAACGGCTCATCACGCTCGGCCGCATTCGGAGCTGTCGCGGCGGCCTCATGCTCCGCGAGCGCTGCTTCAAACGCCGCTGCCTCGCCGTAGATCTCCGGCTCAAGCTCAAGCCACGACGCTGTGAGGCGATACGCGCCTGGCGTGGGGGCATCGAACGCCCACACCGCAGAGCCCTGTCGGCCTTGGATGTCGTAGGTTGTCAAACGAAGCGGCGTGCCAGTGGATAACGCCTCGCCGGTGGCCATCTGTACCACGTCAAGCTTCATCGCTTTGGTGGATTGGAACGGCCACACCAGCTTGCGAAAGGTATCAAACGCTTGTCCCTGAGCGGTGCTGAGATTTTCATAAAAAACAAGCATTTCGCCCGCTTGGGCCACCGTGACAACGTGGGAGCCGGGGACCACCACCCGCTCGAATCCCGCGACCGCCTCGGCCTGCCGCTTTGCTTCAACCAGCACGGTCACGCCAAACACCAGGCCACCAATCACGATTAAGGTCAACCCAATCGCATACCCCCGGCGGGTCGGCAGGCTGCGGGAAGCCGTGGGCGGGGGTGAGGTTGGCTGGGCCGGTGAGGCTGAGGTTTCAAGTTCCACATCGCCATCGTAGGTCGGTCAACCCACGACTTCGCATGAGTCGATGGTTCTCAACCGCAAAACCCAGACGCGCAGTGGCTCAACGATCTGATACTGCTTGTGACTGCCACCTCACGGCCCCTTGGTCAAGGATGGTGCGCTTACGCACGCTCGTATGGCACCCGTAAACGATGCATGCCTGCAAGACAGCATGAAATCTGAAGGCCTCTCGCTAGGTTTTAATTTCGTCGAAATTAAAACCTAGCCGTCGCATCGTTAGCAGCGGGTTTGAGGTTTCGCTTCGGTCAAAACAACGGGCACATGGCCGCAAATGGCGAGGCGGCGTTTTCATCAATCACACGCAGGCCGCGCGGCGCTCTATGCCAGGTCCAAACATCCGACCCATTCGCCCATAGCATGCGGACATGACGGGAACCTCATCGCAGTGGACGACCTACGTGGGCATTGACTTCAGTGGTGCCAAAGGGGCCTTGTCGAACCTATGGTCGGCCACGGGTCAGGCGGGGGACGACGGGCGACTGCATATCACCGACCTGCGGCCGCACCCGTTTCGCGAAGACGCGGGGGCGTGGCTGGAACGGCTAACTGCCTCAACACCCGGTCGGGTGCTGGCAGGGGCAGACTTTCCGTTTTCGCTGCCCGGCGAAGCGGTGTCACGCATCCGAGCACTGCAGCATGCCTCCACGACTTCGCTGCACGCGGGGCCCTGGGAGGCGGTACTAAACTGGGTCGCAAGCCATCCGCCCGACGACCTCAAGACGCTCGGCGACGGACTGATGAAAACGCCCCGATCCGTGGACCCCGCGTCGGCGCTCGCACCGCTGGACCTGCGTCTTTATAAGCAGACCTCGATGGGCATGAAATGGCTCAGCGAACTCAGGCACAACATCAATGCGTCGGTCTGGCCTTTCGACGCCCACACTCGGCCTGACGCCACGCTCACGCTCATTGAGGTCTACCCCTCTGCAACCCTCAAAGACCTGGGGTTGCGGGGCCGAAAGCCGACGCTGCCCGCGCAGGTCTTCGCTCGGCCGGCACTGCTTGAACCGCACCTCACGTTTGAGCACCCGGCGCTGGAAGCCGCTGCCGTGACGCTCGAAGATGCCTGGGATGCGGTCCTCGCCTGCCTCACCGCCTACCGGGTCCGCGACGACCTTGACCAACACGAGCGCATTGCCCGTGACGCAGCTGCCGTCGAGACCGAAGGCTGGGTGTATCGCATCCCGGACGCGCTGGCATGACTCCACAGCAACGCCGACGCTGCAATCTCGCAGTGATCTGACACCACGGTCAAAGCCTCAGACGTCCAGATTCTTGACTTCCAGCGCGTGGTCTTCGATGTACTTGCGTCGTGGCTCGACCTCTTCGCCCATCAACACGGTGAATAATCGCTCGGCCTCGCTGGCCGCATCCCACGTCACGCGGAGCAAGACCCGCTTGTCCAGCTCCATGGTGGTTTCCGCCAACTGGTCGGCATCCATCTCGCCTAAACCTTTGAACCGCTTGATCTCCAAACCCTTTCGGCCAAGGTTCAACACCGCCTCATCCAGATCCGCCAGGTTCGTCACCTCCGTGACCTGAGCTGCCTCTTTGGAAGGAGCGTCGATCAGTTGAAACCGCGCGGCATCCAGCTGTCCAGCCTGATTACGCGTCGATGTCAGGAAGTAATCCTCAATCACAAGCCCCAGCCGATCCAGCGTCGCGATGGCTTTACGCAAGTCGTCGACTTCGTGCAGTTCACGGCGGATCGCGTGCCGTTGCGGAGCCCGACGTGAGCCGTCCTCCGCGATCTCTGCCTCACGCGGTGCCTCGTGAATAATCGCATCCAGCTCGGGATCAGCAATTGACAGATCATGTTCCTCGCGGAACGTCTCCTCCTCATCATCGGACCAGAAGAAATGGTGGCCTGTGATCCCGTTCGACGTTTCGTCCGCCGGCACGGTGAGCAGCAACGTCGGCAAGCGGTTGTCACCTGAGGGATCATTGGATCGCAGATCCAGCAGCTCTTTGAGCGTATGGCCGCGACGCAGAATCACCTCGCTTAAATCCGCAATCCGATGCAGCGCGTTCACGGCATCGGCCAAGTCTTTGCCCACAAGTTCAACTGCCTCAGCGGGACTTTGTCCAGGCTCAACGATTCGCAGGACTGCGGTATCCAACGCGTTGTCGCTCAGGCGTCGACGCAGATCACGCTCATCGCGGATGTATTCGGTTTGCTTACCACGCGCAAGCTGGAACAAGGGCGGCTGGGCGATGAAGATACGTTCCTGCCGAATCAAAGGCTGCATCTGGCGGTAGAAAAACGTGAGCAAGAGCGTGCGAATGTGGCTGCCGTCCACGTCCGCGTCGGTCATGATGATGATCTTGCCGTAGCGAAGTTTTTCGGGGTCGCAGTCTTCGCCGATGCCGCAGTTCAAGGCCTGGATGATCGCGCGGATTTCCTCGAAGCCCAGGATCTTGTCCAGTCGGGCTTTTTCGACATTGAGGATCTTGCCCCGCAGCGGAAGGATGGCCTGGGTCTTGGGGTCGCGACCGCCCTTGGCTGAGCCGCCGGCCGAGTCACCTTCCACGAGGAATAATTCAGAATCGACCACGCTTTTTGACGTGCAGTCATAGAGCTTGCCGGGCAGTCCCCCGCCGTCGAGGCCGGACTTGCGCCGCGTCAGATCGCGCGCCTTACGAGCGGCTTCACGGGCCTCGGCAGCAAGCACCGCCTTTTGGCACACTTTCTTGGCTGAGGCAGGATTCTGTTCGCACCACGCCTGCAACGCGTCGCCCACGGCTGACGACACCAGCCCTTCCACTTCCCCGTTGAGCAACTTGCCTTTGGTCTGTCCCTCGAAC
Organism: uncultured Phycisphaeraceae bacterium; assembly: GCA_963799465.1. Lineage (GTDB taxonomy): Bacteria > Planctomycetota > Phycisphaerae > Phycisphaerales > Phycisphaeraceae > JBCCOW01. The sequence continues at coordinate 1,122,454 of CAWCXG010000001.1, forward strand.
TGAGGCTCGGGAATCTTGACCGACACCACCGTGATCAGGCCTTCCCGCCAGTCGTCGCCGGACAATGTTGGCCCGGTGCCTTTGATCACGCCTGAAGACTTGGCGTAATTATTCAGGGTGCGGGTCAGCGCTGTTTTGAATCCGGAAAGATGCGTCCCGCCGTCCACGGTGTTGATGTTGTTCGCGAAGCTCACGAGCAACTCGCTGTACGAGTCCACGTATTGCATGGCCACATCGACTGCGAGTCGGCCGTCCTCGGTTTCGTGGGTGACACGGATGACGTCGCTGACTTCGGTCTTGCCTTGAGCGAGGTGGCGGACCATTTCCGCGATGCCGTTGTCGAACTTGAACGTTTCGCTCTTTCCGCTGTCACGTTGATCGACCACGTGAATGGTCAGGCCGGGGTTGAGGTACGCCCGTTCGCGCAGTCGGCCGGCCACGGCGTCGTAGCTGTGGCTGAGGTGGCCGAAGATCTCCGGGTCCGGCCGCCAGGAGATTTTCGTCCCGGTGCGCTGCCGTTCGCCGATCTGCCGCAGGCCTTCTTTCACATCACCGCGTGAAAAGGTGATCGCGTGCAGCTTGCCATCACGGGCGACTTCAACTTCAAGCCATTCCGCCAGCGCGTTGACGCACGAGACTCCCACGCCGTGGAGGCCGCCGGACACTTTGTAGCTGTTCGAGTCGAACTTACCGCCTGCGTGCAGAATCGTCATGACGATTTCGACGGTCGGTCGGCCGTTCAGCGCGGGGTTTTCGTGGCGGTACGGGCCGACCGGAATGCCCCGGCCGTTGTCGATCACGGTGACGGTTTCGTCGGCGCCCAGAATGACCTTGATCTCATCGCAATGGCCCGCGAGCGCTTCGTCGATGGAGTTGTCCACCACTTCCCACACCAGGTGGTGCATGCCCCGGCTGTCGGTCCCGCCGACGTACATCGCCGGCCGCTTACGCACGGCCGCGAGGCCTTCCAGCACGCTGATCGAGTCTTCAGAATAAGAATCTTCCGAACCGCCTGGGGTACTGGAGGGGCTGGGTGAGGCGGACATATCGGTCACTTCCGGGGGGTCCGGCGGGGCGTCGGGCATGAGCGGGCGGCCTTTATTCAACCCAGCGGTTCAAGCGGGTTGGGGACGGCATCGCGGGGCAAACCACCGCAGACACCTGGGAGATGCAACACCTTATATTGTAACGGATTTTGCGCAACGTTGCGGGCAATCGACCCGCTTCAAGATCGGTGGCGAACGACTTGACCCGTCCCCGTTATTTCACGTCCGTAACCTGCTTGAATTGAACCCGAAAGGGGGCTTGCGGCTGAGCTTGATGGAGCTGCAGATCTTCCACATGTAGTTGTTGTATGTGATTTAACCCTAGCCGCATTGGCTGATCGTCTCGAGCTTCGATTCTGAGTTTGTTCACCTTCACGATCAGGCCGACAGGATCGTCACCTCCTCGATTCTGGTGAATATCGACGACCATGTTCAGATCGTCGAATGCAAAACCTATTTGCTTCATATCCCCAAGCGCTTGTTCAGCTCGCCAGAGCAGCACGCCGGGGATCGGCAACCCGTTGACCTTGATCGCCAGATCACCTTCGTGAAGATCGATTTCAATGCGGCGAACGAGATGCAAGCGACCATTGAGTGCCGCAAGATCGCGTGGTTTGGGAAAAGCCCCGGCAGCCTGGGCGTCTTTCTCCTGCGCTTTGAGTAACGCATCGAGCGTTGGACCCATCACATCTTCGCCCTGGCCGGGGACGTTTGCGGTGGGGACGGGCTGGCCGGCCTCGACCGCTTTGAGCTTGGCGTTGATCCGGTCGCCCACGACTTCAATCTCCGGGTCGTCGCTGTCGTCTTGCGACAAATCGATTGTGGCGGCGGCTTTCCAAAGTTCCAACGCCTTGTCCGCCTGGCCGGCTTGGTATTGGGCATCGGCGAGGTGATCGAGCAGGATGGCACGGGTCCCGGGGACCGAAGCGCCCATGGCTTCAAGCTGATCCACCAGATCCAACGCCTGCTTGATGTCCCGCACCGCCAGATCAAACCGCCCCTGTTTGTAGTACACCCACCCACGGGTATCGAGGTAGGCAGCGTTGTCAGGTTCAAGCGTGAGGGCCCGGCCGATGGCCTGCTCGGCGGCTTGCAAGTTGCGATCGCTCTGGGCCCAGCGGTACGCCAGCGCGTTGAGGGCATTGGAAAACTCTGGGTACTTGCGTAATAAGCCCAGGAGCAGGCGGTCGGAGTCTTCAGCCCGCCCAGCGCGATCCAGCAGGCCGGAGAACCAAAGCGTGCGACCGGATTCGGTTGCCCCGGTGAACGCGCGGTTGTTCTGCAGTGCGGCAAAGGCGGCGATGGCCTCATCAACACGGTCAAGCTTGACCAAGGCATTGATGCGTAATTCAGCAAGCGTGATGCGGTCGCCCAGGTCGTCCGGCACGCTGCGGTCCGCGTCGAGCGTTTCGAGCACTTTCGCATACGACTTCTGCAGGTGATACAGCGTGGCCATCATCCGCGTCCGCTGGGGCGATGGCTCCTGGTGCATCAGGATTGCGAGCCGAAGGGCAATGCCTCGGTCCTCCCGATCCGTGCGAAAGAAGTAATCCGCCGCCTCGGCAAGGACCCGCACGTTCGGGGCGGTTTCGCTTTCAAGCAGCTTCAAGCCCCGCTCGATGAGGTCGTCCTGCTCGGTGCGAACGCCCAGAAGAACCAGCAGGCCGGCAGCACCTCGGTGCTCCGGCTGCTCGGCGAGAACTGCGTCAATCAGAAGCTGCGCCTGACGGAAATTTCTCCGCTCCATATGGACCTGCGCGGTTTTGAGTCGGGTCAATGTGGCCTGCGGGAGGTTGGTTCGCAGGCGTTTGAAAAGTGGGAGATTCTGGTCGTTGAACTTCGGATCCGAGGCAATGATTTCGAACAGCAAGGCGTAGGTCGGTTCGTGGGTTTCGTCGCGATTCAAGGCAGCGTTGAGGGTTTCCAAGGCCGCAGCCGGGTCCCCGCCGCGCATCTCAAGTCGGCCGCGCAGGCGGACCAGATCGAGCGGGGATGTGGCCGGGTTGACGTGCTCGCGGAGCAGGCGAAGCGCCGGCATGCTCTGCTCGGCGGCGACGTGGACCGCAACGCGCAGGCGGATCGCCTCGGGCGTGGTGACGTTGCCGAGCGGGCCGATGCTGATCAAGGCCAGATTGATGTCGCCGCTCTCGAGCGCGAGCCCGGTGAGTCGCCTGCGAGCGGGGAAATACTCCGGCTGGTCCTCGAGAAGGGTCTGGTAGATCTCACGGGCCTGATCGGGACGGTCCGCAGCCTTGAGCATGGCTGCGATGAGGGTGCGGGATTCAACCGACGTGCGGTCCGCTTGGGGCTGCTTGAGCAACGCGTCCGCCAACTGATCCGGGTGCCTGGTGTGGTTGGTCAGCAACACGTCCAACGCATCAATCGGTGCACCGGTATTCACCAAACGCAACGCTTCGGCTGCGATGGCGTCGTAGGGCACGGTGCCGTCGGCTCCGGGCTCAAGCCAGCGCGTGAACAGCCTGCTCAGCAACGCCGGGTCGTCAGGTTGATCGCGCACCGCGATGAGCAGAAGGTCAACCGCCTGCGTATCGGTCAGGGCAGGTCCGACCACTGCCGCCCACAAACTCAGCAACTGCGGATCGTCCTGAGCGGGGCGGGTGCGTTGGATGGCCTCGGACAGGCCTTGGGGGTCAGTCGTGTGATCGCTGAGGTATTGCACCAAGGCTTTGACCACGTTGGCGTTGTCCGAGGTCAACGCTCGGACTTCCTGCTGGGCCAACGCGTGGGCCTGGGCGGTGTTGCCCAGCTGCAAGGCGACATACAGACGACGCATGGGCAGCGCGTTGTCGGCAAAAGGTTGCTCGTCTCCTGCGTCGAGGTCACGCTGCAACGCGTCGTAGACCTCGCGGGCCTGGGCGACCTGGCCGAGCTTGAGGTACAGGTCCCCCAGGGTTTGTCGGGTCAGACCACGGCGGGAACGCAGGACCAGTCGGTCACGGGTGATCAGGTCCGGGCCGGAGGCAACGGGGTCGTCGTCGAGGAAGGCCTGGAATTGCGATTTTGCGGCGGCAAGTTGGCCGGTCTCCCGCCATGCCAATCCGAGGAAAAAGCCGCTGAGCTGCCGCAGGGTTCGGTCGTCGGCGGTGTCAGCGGTCGCGGAATCGTACACGTGCGACAGCAGCGCGATGGCCTCCGGAAAGGCTTGCCGATTCATCGCGTGTCGGCCCAGCAGGTAGATGCTGATGAGATCGTCCGCGTCATACGCCGCAGCCTGCTGAAGATACACCGCGCCCCGCACCGGGTTGCCCGCCTCGGTATAGACCCGGCCAAGCGTGCGAAGAATCACCGGGTCCTGCGGTGCCGCGCGGTGCGCGGCAAGCATGTGACGAGCGGCTTCAAACCGCTGACCTTCGAGATACGCCTGGCGTCCGCGGATGAACAGTTGGCGGGCCTCTGCGGAGGGCGGCTCGGGGGCCTGGGGGGGATTCTCCCAGGCGGTGGACAAAACTTCAGGGAGTTGGCCGACCGAAAGGGCCGTTTCCCGCTCCGCCTGGGCTTTAGCCAGCGCGTCACCTTGAAGCGGCGCCACCTGCGCGGGGTTCAGGCCGGGCGGGACCGGCAGCGAATCCACTGTGTCATCCAGTGCGTCGGGCCGTGATGCGGGGGCGGTACTGACGGGACGGGAAGGGGGATCCACCTGGAGGATGTAAACCGATGCGTGGGGGTGGCCAGGGTCGGTGACGATTTGATCAAGCGGCGGCTGGGTGGCGGGGGGGTGGGGTTGGTTGGAATGGCCGGCACAGCCTGCGATGAAGACGAACGCGGGGAGCACGAGCCACGCTGCGTATCCAGCACGCACGGGGCGAACACAAGCGTGAAGGGGGGTGGTGCTCGCGTGGAGCGGCGTCATGCGGAGGGTCATCGCGGGGTTCCTTGTCCGTGTCCCGGGGAGGTCAGGTGCAAGGATTCTACGGAAGCCGGAGCATGCGGGTCGTTTAAGTTGACAAAGCTGAGTCCGCGCCAGACTGCATCGCGAGCTTACGTCGCTTCAACTGCGCAAGCTGAAGGGGGCGTGCGATCAGTCAATGATCTTGTGCAGCGGGTAGCTGACGATGGCTTTGGCACCCAGGCGGACCAGGTCAGGGATCATGCCCCGCTCGGTCTTCTGATCGACCACGACTTCGAGCGCTACCCACTGCGCGTCAGCCAGTTCATTCACCGTCGGACTGGTCGCAGAGGGCAGGCGATCGAGAATCGCGGGAAGCTTTTCGCGGGGCACATTCATTTTCACGCCGATGTGGGTCCGGGCGACGATCGCACCCCGCAGCAAGAGCGCCACATCCTCGATCTTCTGCCGTTTCGCGTCGTCTTGCCACGCGGTCTGGTTGGCGATGAGCCTTGTCGTGCTGGTTAAAAGGGTGTCGATCACGCGGAGCTTGTTGGCGCGCAGCGAGGAGCCGGTCTCGGTGACATCGACGATGGCGTCGACCAGGCGGGCTTTGACTTCGGTCAGCGCCCAGGAAAACTCGACCTTGATATCAATGCCTCGGTCGGCGAAGTAGCGTCGCGTGGTCTGGACGAGTTCGGTGGCGACCATGCCGCCTGCGAGCTGCTCGGGGCTGTCGATGCCTGCCTCTTCGGGGACCGCGAGGACCCAGCGAACGGGCCTGGCGGTGGCGCGGGAGTATTCGAGTTCACAGACTTCGTGGACGTTGGAGCCGTTCTCCACGACCCAGTCGTGGCCGGTGATCCCAAAGTCCACGACGCCGTCCTCGACGTACCGCGACATTTCCTGCGCCCGGAACATGACGCAGGACAGGTCGGGGTCATCGATATCAGGCGTGTAGGACCGCGCGCGGAGCGAGACATCAAAACCCGCCCGGCGAAGCAGTGCGAGGGTCGGTTCTTCGAGCGAGCCTTTGGGCAGGCCCAGGCGGAGCGTGTCGTCTTGGCGTTTCATGGGAGGGCCAAGGTAGCGAGTGCGAACCTTGGCGGGGTGAGCATCGTGTTGTGAGCGTTCAGATTTGACACAAACGTCTTCCTGCCGCGTGATCGCGTCGCCGTTGTCAGGCTTTTTTCTTTGCCGCTTTGCTGGCGGAAGGCGACTTCCTGGCGGGCGCTTTTTTGGCAGGCACTTCTTGGCCGGTGGCTTTTTCTTGGGGGTCACCGCCGGCTTGTCAGTGGCTTTATTGCCCTTGGACGGGGCGGCGGTGGGCGGTGCCGGCGGGCCCGGCAATGCGGTAACACGCGGGGTCACGCCATCCGCAGGAGGTGGGACGTGGCTTGGGGTGATGTCAGGCTTCTTGTCCGCCCACGCCTGAAGCGCGCGGTGGGCATCAATGGCTTCGCCTGCCCGGAGCAGACGCAGTAGCTGCGACTCCGCGTCCTGCGGCAGCGTGTCGGGTACGATCACGCCCTCTTCGATCAGCAGCGCACAAAGCTTTTCATCCACCGGCATGGCGTGCACCCCAAACGCCAGCAACGCCACCGACGCCGCGATATACGACGGGATCGCAGGCATGCTGTCAAGGTAGGCACGCTGATCCTTCTTGCCTTTCTCCGCGATGGATCGCATGGACCAGTCATGCTCCCGATGGAAGACCTCATTAAGGCAATGCCGCATGCGGATCAGGCGATTGTGTACATCGGGATAGTCCTCGCCGATGATGTCGGTGACTTCATGCGTCTGGCTGATGCGAAGCTCATTGACATCGACCATGACCTCGAAGATGGCATCGAAGGCTTGGACCGCCCGCTGGGTGTTGGTGTTCCACTGAAGGAACGCCATGACCATCTGCAGCATGGGGTCGAGCGCGTCGGGGCGGTGCTCAGGCATGTCCTGATGGGCACGTTTGAGCAGAGCGTTGAACTTTTTATCGTTGGCGGTGTCTTTGGCCATGGGTCTGAAAGGCTCAAGGGCGTCCCGGGGAGGCGGGTCAATCCTGAGGGGTGGAAGGGGGGGGCGTGGAAGCGTTCGAGTCGGTCGGGGGGATGGTGGGGGTGGGGGTGGGTATGGGGTTGGGGGTCTGGCTGGAGGTGGTTTCGGTGGTGCGTTCGATGCCATCCCGGATGGCGTCGAGCACCTTGGCCTGGGTTTTCAGCGAGCGGTCCAGCTTGTAAGTCAGCCGGGGGACCACGCGCAGGGCGAGTTGATCCTTGAGCTTGCGATGAATGTGCGAGGCTGCGTCGTTGAGGCCTGCGATGGTCCGGCTTTCGTATTTCTCGGGAAGCACGGAGACAAACGCCTTGCCGGACTTCATATCCGGCGCGATATCCAGGCGGGTGATGGAGACCATGCCGGTGATGCGGGGGTCATTGATATCCCGCGTGAGCACCTGCGCGAGGGCTCGGTGCACGGTGGATTCGATCTGGGCGATGCGGTGTGACATGAAGGTGTGGCCATGCGTGTCTGGGGGTTAGTCCAGCGTGCGGGCGACCTCCGTGATGGTGTACGCAACGATCTGGTCGCCGGGCTTAACGTCGTCGAAGTTGGCCACGCGGATACCACATTCGGTGCCGGTGCGTACTTCTTTGACTTCGTCCTTCACGCGGCGAAGCGAGTCGATGGACCGGTTTTCAGTGATGACTTTGCCGTCGCGGACCACCCGGACCTTGGACTTGGCTTCGATGACGCCGTCCGCCACGAGGCAGCCGGCGACGTTGCCGAGCTTACCGATGCGAAAGACTTCTTTGACATCTGCGGTGCCGGTCTGAGCTTCTTTGGTTTCGGGGGTCAGCATGCCCTCGAGGCCCTTGGTGATGTCGTCGGTGAGGTCGTAGATGACGCGGTAGAACCGCATATCCACGCCGCGCTGCTCGGCCATTTCGCGGACCGCCGAGGTGGCGGTGACGTGGAAGCCGATGATGATGCCGTCCGAAGCGTCAGCCAGGTCAATGTCTGACTCGGTGATGCCGCCGACCGCCGAGTGCAGCACGCGGACCGCAACTTCCTGATTGCCCAGCTCTTCGAGCGATCGCCGAAGCGTTTCGACCGAGCCCTGCACGTCGCCCTTGAGCACCACGCGGAGATCCTTGACCTTGCCCGCTTCGATCGTGGCAGCGAAGTTGTCGAGCGTGACCTTGGTTCGGCTGGCGAGAATCTGCTGTCGCTCGTCTTCGCGATATTGATCCGCAACTTCTTCGGCGCGTTTAAGACTTTTCGTGGCGTAAAACTTATCGCCTGCGTCCGGCAACTGGTCGATGCCGGAAAACTCAATGGGCGTCGCCGGGCCGACCAGTTTGACAGGCTGATTACGGTCGTTGGTCATGTCCCGCACGCGGCCAAACGCACGCCCAGCCACTACAAAATCGCCTACCGCAAGCTGGCCTTCCTGGACCAGCACGCGAGCGACCGAGCCTCGGCCGGGCTGCATTTCCGCTTCAATCACGGTACCGCGGGCTGCGCCGTCGTAGTCGGCGGTGAGTTCGAGCACGTCGGATTGGAGGTCGAGCATTTCGACAAGTTCACGAATACCCGCGCCGGTCTCGGCTGAGGTCTGCATGATTTCGACTTCGCCGCCCCAATCGACGGGGTTCAGGCCGTGCTCCGCGAGTTGGCCGTAGATACGTTGCAGGTTTTCGGTGCTATTGACGCCGGGGATATCGATCTTGTTCAGCGCGACGACGATAGGGACACCCGCCGCTTTGGCGTGGTTGATCGACTCGATGGTCGTGGGCATCACGCCGTCGTCAGCAGCGACGACGAGGACGACCACATCGGTCATGTGGGCCCCGCGTGAGCGCATGGCGGTAAAGGCTGCGTGGCCGGGCGTGTCGAGGAAGACGACCGATTTTTCCTGTTGGTCGGCCCCCTCGATGGTGACGCGGTAGGCACCGACGTGCTGGGTGATGCCGCCGGACTCGTGAGCCGCGACGTCCGCTTTGCGGATGCGGTCGAGCAGCGAGGTCTTGCCGTGGTCGACGTGTCCGAGCACGGTGACGACCGGCGGTCGAGGGCGGACGTCTTTGGCGTCGCGCTCGGCGAACTCTTTTTCGACCCGCTGGGCGGCGGTTTCGTGAGCTTTGACCGCCAGCTCGATGTCATATTCGAGACAGACTTCTTCTGCGGCCTCGGTGTCGATCGCGGAATTGACGTTGGCCATCATTCCACGTTTGAAAAGCCACTTGACGATCTGCGCGGTGCGGATGCCCGTCGCGGCGGAGAGGGCTTTGATCGTGATGGGCTCTTCGATTTCGACCTTGCCGCCGGTTTCGACTGCGGACTGGGCCTGAATGCCTCCGGTGCCGCGGGCCTTCATGGACCGGCGCCGGTTTTTCAGGAAGCCGCTGGCGCCTTTGAGCTTGGCGTCGAGTTCCTGGGCGTCGGCTGCGGAGAGCTGCGTGGGGCCGGTGAGAATGGAGTCTGCGGATCGGCCGCGCCGGGAGCTGAGGCTGCGTCGTCCGCCTTTGCCGCCGCCACCACCACCGCCGCCGCCGCCGCGACCGCCCGGCCCGCCGGTGAGCATATCGCCTTCGTTGCCGCCGCCGCCCCGCACGCCGCCGCCTCGGGCGGGGCCTCGGGAGCGGGAGATGCCGGGCACTTCGCCGGGCGCCTGGCCGGTGCGCCCTTCGCCAAGGCCGCCGGGCCCGCGACGTGATCGCGGCGCAGCAACGGGTTCAGGTTTTTCGACGCGGACCACACGGGGACCCGCGAGCTTGACCTTTTTCTTGGCAATTTCGGAGACGTGTTCGCCAGCGGGTTTGACCACATCGGGGCGGTCGGGCACGTTCTGCACGCCCTTGGGGCCAACGGGTTTGGGAACCACAGGCTTGGGCACCGCGGTCGGCCGGGGTACCGGCACGGTGGGCGACGGCATGGTCGGGGCGGCAGGCGGTGCCTCGCTTTGGACCTCGGCTTGTGCCTCGGAAGCCGGCGTGGACGTGTCATCCTGCGTGGCTGCATCCTGAGCAGGCGATTCGACGACCTGGGCCTGCGCGGTGGCCGGCGTGTCAGAGGTTTCATCAGGCTGTGCGTGAGCGTCCGGCTCTGCGTTAATCTTGAGTTCAGCCGGAGCTGCATCGGCAGAGTCGTCCGCTTTCGCCGCGCTGGCATCCGCAGCCTCAGCGTCCTCCGCCTTTGCGGGAGCCTTGGCTTTCGCGGGCTTTTTGGTCTTCTTGACTTTGACCTTCTCGGTGGTTTCTACCGCCGTCGAAGAGCCTTGGGCATCTTCGCCAGCGTCGCTGAACCACTCACGAATCGTCATCGCCAGTCCCACCTTCACCACGGACATGTGGCTGGTGATATCCGGAACCCCCTCGGCTTCGCACTTGGCGACGATGACCTTGCTAGGCACGCCGATTTCTTTAGACAGGTTGTGGACACGCAGAGACTTGGCCAAAAGTCAAATTCCTAGGAAGGGGAGCGGGGACTGACCCGCCAAAGCGGGTGGGAGCATCGGGTCAACGTGGGCTTCACAACGCCCATCGCACTTAACCGTCGGTCTTGGGTTCAGAGGTAGGTGCAACCGCGTCGGTACTGGCACGGCTGGCACCGGGATTATCGAGTTCATCCGCAGAGGAAGACACAACGCCGGCCTCGGGAGCGGTGGCGTCGGCAAGCATCTCGGCCGCGCCGCCTTGCTGGATGGCCTCGGCCATCTCGACTTCGTCTGCGGACGCGCCGGTTGGGTCAGCTTCAGGGTCGCTGGGGTCGGGCACCTCGGGCGCATCCGCTGTCACATCCTCGGCAGCGTCCTGGCGGGACTCAAGCATTTCAAGGATCCCGCCGGGCTGCTTCTCACCTTCGGGGCTGCCATCATGGGCGGCTGCATCAGCGGTGTCGTCGTTGGATTCGGTCTGAATCGCGTTGCTGTCCGCTGCGGCCTCCGCCATGGCCACCGAATGCAACGGCGTCGAAGGCGAGGCGGGAGTGGGGGTCTGACCCAGGATGGCCGCAGCCTGTTCTTCGGCCGCACCGCTGACAGGGGTGAGCCCGGCAGCCTCCAGGGCCTGAGCCTCAGCGCGAGCCTTGGCGGCAGCTTCCTTTTCAATGGCCTGCTGCTCGGCGACGACCTTGCCCTTCACGTTGCAGGTTTCAACCATCTGATCGGTCAGCGTTTTATCGAGTCGCAGAGTCTCAGCGAGGTATTCCGAGCCGACTTCTTCGACGTCGAAGACACTGATGACGCCCAGGGCCGCGAGCTGATCGACATGACTCTCGTCGATGCCTTCGATGCTCTTGAGCACTTCGTCCATGATGTCCAGGCTCTTGGTGAACTCCTGAGGCGTGAGGATGTCCACGTCCCAGTTGGTCAGCCGAGCGGCAGAGACGCACGTTCTGGCCTTTCTTGCCGATGGCGAGGCTGAGCTGGTCTTCATTGACCACCACGGTGGCTCGGCCGAGCTCAAAGCACAACGAAATCTCAACCACCTCGGCAGGCTTGAGCGCGTTGGCAATCAGCAACTGGCTGGATTCGTTCCAGCGGACGATGTCGATTTTCTCGCCGCCCAGTTCATCGACGATGTTGCGGATCCGCGAACCACGTACCCCCACGCAGGCTCCGACCGCGTCGACCTTGTTGTCCGTGCTGGCCACCGCAATCTTGGTGCGGTGGCCCGCCTCACGAGCCATCGCGCGAATTTCGATGATGCGTTCGGCGACCTCGGGGACTTCAACTTCAAACAAGCGACGGATGAACTCAGGGGCCGCACGCGAGAGCACAATTTTGACCTGGCTGCCGGTGTCACGCACGTCGAGGATGTAGCAGCGGACGCGTTCGCCGGGCTGATGCTGCTCGCCGGGGATTTGCTCACTGCGGGGCATGAAACCCTCGGCGCGGCCGATCTGAACGACCAGCGCGCCGCCTTCATAACGCTGCGCCAGGCCGGTGGAAAGCTCGCCAACCCGGTCGATAAACTCATCAAAGATCGCGGCCCGCTCGTCTTCACGGAATCGCTGGATCATGACCTGCTTGGCGGTCTGGGCGGGGATGCGGCCGAGGTCTTCAAGCTCGATGGACTCCTCACCGCGCCAGACCTTGATCTGGCCGGTGAGGCGGTCGATTTCGCTGGAGAAATCCTCGGTGTCCTCCGCGTTGAAATGCTTACGGGCGGCGGAAACCATGGCCTGCTCGAGGTCTTCATAGAGCAGCTCTTTCTCCACGTTGCGTTCGCGGGAGATGGCATCGACCAGTCGTAGCATTTCGGAGCCGTTCATCGTCTGTTTCCTGTAAGCGGGCCGTCGCGGACGGCGTATGGGGTGTGCCGGGATGTGGGAGCGTGGTAGGAGAAAAAGGGTGCAGGCCTGCCAAGAGGCCACGAAAAAAGCCACGGCGTCATCAGTTAAGACAACCACGTGGCCCGACACACAGCGACCTCTTGACAAGGAAGCCGTATCGCGATGAGACGTAAAGCTCAGGTCACCGTCGCCTCACAGCGGCGATCCCCAGCCCGACGGATCGGACAGGAGGCCTGGGCAAAAGGGCACGCGGGGTGGTGGGCGGCAAGGCCGCTCACTGGCCGGTGACCTCGGGGGAGATTTGAACGGTGACGTGTCGCATAAACAGGCCGTGCTCAAAAACGTCTCATCGTCCCGCGCCGCGACCCGATGTCGAGGCTTGGTTCATGCGGGATATCGGGCAGCGCACCGACCTTACAGCCGATGCGGAACCACATAGTCTAAACCGGCCAAAGGCGGTGTCAAGTGACGCCAGCCGTTTCGTCCGGTTCGTGACGGCTGGTCTGCGCGGCGGGGAGGTGCACCAGTTCACCGGTCGAGGTCCGCAGCAGCAAGCCCAGCGTGAGGTCCAGATCGACCACTTCACCACGATAGGGTCGGCGGTTGTAACGCACGGATAAGGACTTGCGCCATTGCAGGCAATACGCCCGCCACGCGCAAAGCAACGCTTGATCGTCTCGCTGCAATGTCTCTAAGAGGGCGTCGATCAACGCACCGGCCACCGCGAGACGGACCGGGCGTGTCCCCTGATCGCCAGCCACGTGGGCGTCCAGACACGTCGCCCCCGTCGCATGGGACGCGGCCGGCGCAGTCAGATCAGGAGCCTGATGCACATTTAAACCCACCCCCAGGATCACGCTGGCCCCCCGCTGCTCAATGAGCACCCCTGCGACTTTCTCCCCGTCGATCAGCACATCATTGGGCCAGCGAACGCCCACTTCCGCCCTCGCGTGCACCCACTGGCGCACCGTGTCCGCCACCGCGACCGCAGCCGCAGCGGCCAGTCGTTCGGGGGCTGCCCCCGCCGGCACGGCCAGCGACAGCAGCACCGCATGTCCCGACTCTGCCTGCCACGACCGCCCCAATCGCCCACGACCAGCCCGCTGCGTGTCCGCCAGCACCACCACTCGGCCCGGCCACGATTCCTTGCCAGTTGCCCGCGCAAGCTGGGCCGCCGCGTCCTGCGTCGATCCGGTCTCCTGATACACCCGCACCGCATCCACGCGGCCCGCAAACCGCCACTCCAGATAATCCGCCCACACCGCCAGCGGAGCCTGGACCCGCTTGTCCTCTGACACGTGACTTGGCGCACAAGGCGTACCGCCCGTCAGGCAGCCATGCGCTTCAAGCCACGCGACCGCCGCAGCATCCTGCGTGGCCATTTCGCCATGCAGTAACGCATGCAATGCCAACAGCCCCGCAGACGCGGTCGCTGCGGGTTCGTCAAACGCAGCAGGGCCAGGCGTGGCGTCGGCAGGGGGGGTCATGCTTCGTACTGGATGTCCAGCCCGATATCGAGATTCGGGGCCGAGTGGGTCAACGCGCCCACCGCGATGCGGTCTACGCCGGTCTTTGCAATCGAGCCCACCGTTGCAAGGGTGACCCCGCCGCTGGCTTCGAGGTGTAAAGCCTGATGCTGAACATCACGCAAACGCACCGCCTCCCGCAACGCCTCCAACGACATATTGTCCAAAAGCACCACATCCACCGGCAGTCCCACCACCGCTCGAAACTGCTCAAGCGTGTCCACCTCCACCTCCACGAAGTCTGGCCGAGGCGTTCGCTCGCGGGCCCATTGCAACGCTTGTTCCAATCGCGACACCAGCCCGTCGGCCGGCACGTGAGCCAGGTGATTGTCCTTAATCAGAATCGCATCGTGCAACCCCATGCGATGGTTCCGCCCGCCGCCACACGCCACCGCATACTTCTGAATCAGCCGAAGCCCGGGCAGCGTTTTACGCGTGTCATAAATCGCAGCCGAAGTCCCCTGCACCGCATCCACATACCGCCGGGTCAGCGTCGCGATCCCCGAAAGATGGCCCAGCACGTTGAGGACCGTCCGTTCCGCCGCCAGCACCGTCCGCAGCGTCCCCGAAAACTCCCCCAGGCAGTCGCCTGCCTCAATTCGGCTGCCATCGGCGACATGGGCCTCAAACGTCACGTCCTCCCCAAACACCCCCAGCATCGTCGCCGTCCCGTCCACCCCGCTGGCCACCCCCGGGCACCGCGTGACCACCCGGGCATAAGCTCGCAGCCCAGGCTCCACCATCGCCAGCGAAGTCACGTCCACCCCCGCCGGGCCGAGGTCCTCTTCACGCGCACGACGCGTCAAGGCCAGCAGGTCATCGATTGGAAGTTTCACAGCAACGTGAGCCATCGGGCAACGCGTCCCTTCAATGAGGCGTGGAACGTATCAGCCTCACACCATAGCTCCCGTCCCGCTGATGCAGCATCACCACCCGGTCGCCCGGCAAGGCCTGCTGCGCGCGGTACCACGTCCCCCAGCCCCGCCACTGCAGCCGTCTGCCCTCCGCCAGCGGCGTCTCCACCACCTCCCCATCAGGCAACGTCAGCACAAACGGCTCACCCGCCGCAATCTCTACCGTCTTCGGCACCGCGAGATACCCGTTGCGGATCGCCCCGGCGGTAATCACCCGTTCGTGCCAGGGCGACGCCGCGTCGGGCAAGGCATACCACGCCTTCATGTGCTCAATCCGGTACGCAGGCCCCACTTCACACGCCTCGACCCGCGTCAGCGTCACCATCACCGCGAACCGCGAACCCGCCTTGGCCTGCCAGTACGCCGTGGGCCCGAGCACCCGATCATTCCACTCCGCGTGCAACCCACGCACCCCAGCCGGATCCAGATCGCGATACTCCCGCACCGCCGACGCCACCGCCGTGGCTCGAAACGGCCCCGACGACACCTTCAAAAACAATCGCTCACCCGCCTCAATCACGCCCAACGGCGGCCGAGGCTGCACCGTCAACCGCGACTCCACGGTCTTACGCCCATCAAGCACCGCTTGCACCAAATCCGGCTTGAGAATCGCAACGTGGATCAACGCATCATCACTCAAAAAAACTCAAAAATCACCAACGTAAAAAACTTCCCCCCTTCACACCCGCCCCGCAGGTTCCCGAATCCGCCGACCCTTCCACACCGCCCCGCCCCGGTAAAACCGCCACATACTCCCCGCCACAATCACGCTGTAGATCAGCGATCCCACCGGCAGCATCAACGCGTGCCACCAGGCCAGCCCCAGCCTCCGCCGCACCTTATCCATCGCGCTTGCACCAGCACCCACGCCAGCCCGCCGCAAACGAGCGCGACCCACGCCGCCGCGACCTGACCCACCGCCGCGTTTCCGTCCGCACCACCCGCCACGCCCCACGCCCCGATCCCCGCCCATACCGCCGGCCCAACGTTCGCCACCACCACCGCCAACGACACCCCCACCGCCTTCCACCACTGATAATCAACTCCCGCGTACGCATGCTTGGTCAGCCCCTCCCACAGGTCCGCCAGCCCGTTATACATCTGCGCCTCAATCAGCCCTTCACTGTGCGCAACCCGAACCACCCCGCCCGCCGCTTTGAGCTTTCGTCCCAGGTTGATGTCTTCCACCACACATCCCTTGACCGACACGTGACCCCCGATCCGGTTGTACAACTCACGCCGCACCAGAATAAACGCCCCCCCAATCAGCACCGTCCCTGGCCGAGCCGGATCCGCCGAGTGACGCAGTGGAAACATGATCCCCAGTGCCAGTGCCATCTGCGCCAACAGCACCGCTTCCAGATGCGAGCGAAACGCCAACGCTGGCAACAGTCCCACCACATCCGCGCCTTCCGCCTCCGCCCATGCCTGCGCCACCCGCAGCGCCCGCGGATCCCACCGAATGTCTGCATCGGTAAAGCAAAGCCACTGCGGCTCCCACCCCTCAAACCCCTGGACGTCCTGCTGCACCTCCATCAGCCGTGAGCGTTCACGAGCGCTCAACGCCTCAAACATCGCCCAGGGCAAAACGCCCGGCTTCAGCCCCAGCGTCCCGCACCCGCACACCACCGCCCACACCTTGCCCGCCCAGCCCAGCGGAGGTTCCGCATCGTTGCGCACCACCCGAAGCTGAGCATGCTGCGACGACACCGCCGACGTGATCGCAGGCGTCTGATCCGTCGAAGCATCATCAATAAACACCACGCGATAATCATGATGATCCTGCTGACACAACTGCTCCAACGTCACCGGCAGCTCATCGGCCTCATTGCGACCAGGCACCACGATCGCCGCCGAACCCACCGCCTGCGTGTCCGCCAGACTTTCCACGTCCAGCAACGTGTGAAAGCTCCCCTTACACCGCGGCCCGAAAACCACGTAACCCCATACCCCCAGCGCCGCCGCCCCGCACCCCGCTGCTAAAAGCATCACAGTCATCACGCCCATTACGCTCGACTCTTCCGCGACATCACCGCACACCCGCCCTTCACTCGCCCAATCCAAACAACTCGCTTTGCCCCTCAGGCACCGGCTCAGGCAACGTCGCCCGCATGTCCTGCATCTCCTCGAGCAGGTCGTCCATCGTTTCAATCTTCAAATACACCGACATGAACCGCACATACGCCACCGTGTCCAATCGCTTAAGCCGCTCAGCCACCAAAAGCCCGATGTCCCGCGTCGCCACGTCCTTTAACCCCCGCTCCAGCAACAAGGCCTCCACCTCATCGCCGATGGACTGCAACTGCTCGGACCGCACCGGCCGCTTGTACGTCGCCTTCTCCAGCCCCGCGACAATGTTGGCCTTGTCGAAAGGCTCCCGGTCGCCCGACTTTTTAATCACCGATAAATGTGCCGGCTGCTCGGTCTTTTCATACGTCGTGAAACGCGCCGCGCACGCCTTGCACACCCGCCGACGACGGATCGAACGCCCGCCCTCCGCTTCACGCGAATCAATCACCTTGTCGTCATTCACTCCGCACGCCGGGCAACGCATCGACGCAGGTTAATCGACATCGCCAAATCGAGGTGACCCCCACCGCCCCCCCACGCGGGCAGCACTTCCTACCCTCGGGCCATGATCCTCTTGCTCCTGGGCGATATCGTCGGCTCCCCCGGCGTCCGAGCCGTCCGCCAACTCCTGCCCGGCCTCATCGACACCCACCACGCCGATGTCGTCATCGCCAACGCCGAAAACGCCGCCAACGGCTCAGGCCTCACGCCCGACCTCTACGCCAAACTCAAAGCCGCCGGCGTCGATGGCATGACCCTGGGCGACCACGCCTTTCGCAAAAAACAAATCTACCCCCTGCTCCAGGAAGCCCCAGACCTCATCCGACCCGCCAACCTGCCCGCCAAGGCTCGCGGCCGCGGACAGATGACCATTCGCAAGCCAGGCCTTCCCCCGGTCCACGTCACCACGATCCTTGGCCGACTGTTTATGAACACGCTGCAGGGCGACGACCCCTTCGCCGCAGCCGATCACTTCTTCGCCGCCACCGACGCTTCCCAGACCGGCGAGAAAAGCGTCCGACTCCTCGAAATCCATGCCGAAGCCACCAGCGAGAAAATCGCCATGGGCTGGTATGCCTCAGGCCGCGCCGCCTGCGTTTTTGGCACCCACACCCACGTCGCCACCGCCGACGCCCGCATCCTGCCCCCCAATGTCCCCGGCTCAGGCGGCCCCGAAGGCCCGCCCCCCGTCGCATCCACCGCCTACATCACCGACCTGGGCATGTCCGGACCCACCGAGTCCGTGCTGGGCCGACAGGTCGACCGCGTCCTGAAATTCATGGCCACCGCCACCCCCGCCGCCTTCGACGTGCCCGATCTCCCCGCCACCCTCCAGGGCGTCAAGCTCCGCCTCGACCCCAGCTCGCTGCGGGCCCTGGAAATCACCCCCATCTCCGCCACCGCCAGCCACGCAGGCTGACGCAGACATCGCGACACGCACGCGATCACGACCCGTGACAGGCCAAGCGCCTCACGCCGCCAGCGAGCCGCCTTCATCGTCATCGTCCACATAGCCCAGCGTCGTGTCGTCCTGAGGCGTCCACGCATCCGTACCCCACTGGTCCTCGCCGTCACCGTCCTGATCGTCGGGCAAGTGGCGGTGATGCACCTGGATGATGTTCTCCAGTGACGTGCCCAGCACGTTCGATGCCTCTGCAAAAGTCTGCTTGAGATTCGCATCAAAAGGCTCATCCCCGTCGCGGAACAACACCAACACCGCGAGACATTCATCCCCGGCATGGGCCGCCAGTGCGATCACTTCCGAGTCCGCCAGATACGCTGCGTCGTCCCCGATCCAGTCGGTGATCGCCGCGTTGGTCGTCAGATGCAAAGGCTCCACGTGCTCTGCGGTCTTGGGGGCCAGTACATCGGCCAGATGCTGCAACAACATGTCCGCGGACCCGGCCGGCACGTCGTAATTCACATACCCGCCCAGGCTGTACTCATCCATCGAGCATGGCAGGAAAATCGCCGCATTGGTCGGACCCGCCTCACGTGTCGACCATTCCAGGGTCCGACGCAGCACCACTTCCAGGTCCAGCTCGCCTTGCAGCATGGCCTTGAGTCCCGCCGTGCCCGACTCAGGCAACGCAGGCAACTCCGCCGACAGATCATCCATCGCCCCGTCCAACATCGACGCATCCGGCGAAATCTTCGCATCCGTCAGGTCCTGAACCTGTACCGACAGTTCCTGATAGGCCGTGACCAGATCGTTGCACAACGTTTCAACCTGCGCGGCGGTCTCAAGCTGATCATCGCTGAGCGTTCGACACAACTTGCGAAGACGCTGCAAACGCTGCTCCATCGCTTGATCCCGTCGACTGCGCGCGAACGCATGCTCGATCTGCAGCGTCAAAGCCTCCGACCCCAGCGTGTCTTTCGACAGATAGCCATCCGCCCCGACTTCCAGCGACAACCGGGCATACTCCGCGTCCTCGTGCGTCGAGATCATCAGCGTCCGCACCGGCTGCCGCCGGCGACTCAGCGCCAACGCAAAGGCAAAGCTCCGCTCCGGCCCATCGGTTTGCGTATCGATGACCGCCAGATCGAAACGCCGTCGCTTCATCTCAGACTTGGCCTGATCCACACCGGCTGCGTGGACCAACTGGATATGACGATTACCGGGTCGAACGTCCGCCAGGCCCGAAAGCCCCGCAGGATCTCGGTCGACCAGCAGGACCCACACTTCTTGACGCGTCTTGGTTTTCTTATTCACAGAAGTCTTTCTCCACCTCGTTAAAACTGCAACTACCGATGGGATCGGACCGTTTGCCCCGGCCGTCGAGCCTGCGAACACACAACCCACGCACGACACCATGCGACCCTGCCGAATGTGCGGACTAACCCGGACACGCAGCGTGGGAAACACAAGACCCTTGGATGGTTTGGGGGAACTGGCTTGCGGGCTAGACATCAACGCACCGCCGCCACGCGGAGCATTATCGGCGAAGACCCTCAGGAACCCCGTCGGGGAACTTCTTGGCAATCCACGCTTCAATCTCGCTGATCCGCGATTTCGGATCCGGATGCGTCGAGGCCCACTCCGGCTGACCCCCGCTTCCACCCGACGCCTCCGCCAATACGTTCATCACCTCAATCATCTCACGCGGGTCATATCCCGCGAGCACCATCAAATCCAAACCCCACGCGTCGCTTTCCAGCTCATCTTCCCGGCCATACTTCATCTGAATAAAGTTATTCACCATACCGGCCACCTGCGCGGTGTTGTAATCCCCCGACGCCATCACCGCCGCGCCGGTCAACCCCTGCCCCAGCTTCTGCTTGGCCATGCGTTGATTCGAGTGACGCTCAATGACGTGGCCCATCTCGTGGCCCATCACCCCCGCGAGCTGCGCACGGTTTAACTTGTAATACAACGCCTCGGTCACAAACATCGGCCCGCCGGGCAACGCAAACGCGTTCACCGTCTGGTCATCGTCCAACAGCGTAAAACTGTACTCATAAGGATGGTCCGTGATCTTGGTCATCTTTTCCAAGGCCACGATCAGCTCGGCCCCGATCGCTTCAAGCTCGCGCTGGGCTTGGACGTCATCGCTCCGCCCGCCGAACTGAGGCACCAGCTCCTTCATCGCCGTCAGCCCGAACTGCACTTCCTGCGATTCTTCCTTCCACGCGACTTTTTCCTTTTCGCGCGTGTATAGATTTTCATCCTCGGAGGCGAAGAAGTACGTAAACAGCGCAAACCCCGCCACCACCACGCCGATCAGCAGGCGAGCCTTCAGCGACCCGCCCCCCATCCGCCCCATGGATCGACGTCCTGACCCGCCACGTGGTGTGCCCATTCGAAATCGCATCGCATGATGCTAACTTCCCCGTCCGCTCATACAACACCGCCCGCTACCCTTGCAACCTAAATACAACTTACGGAGGCCCACGATGCCCATCCTGCTCGGTATTGATATTGGAACGTCAGGCACCAAGACCCTGCTCTGTAACGACAAAGGCGACGTCCTCGCCACCGCCACCCATCCCCACACCGTCGACAGCCCCCAGCCCGGGTGGTCCGAGCAGGACCCGGCCCAATGGTGGTCCGCCACCGTCGAAGCGACCCACGCTGTACTGGAAAAAGCCCGAATCTCGGGCGATAAAGTCACCGGCATCGGCTTTTCCGGACAGATGCACGGGGCGGTCCTGCTGGACGAAAAGGACGCCGTCCTCCGACCCGCGATCCTTTGGAACGATCAGCGCACCACCGATCAGTGCGAGGAGATCACCCGCCTCGCCGGTGGCCGGGAAGCGCTCATCCAGGCTGTCGGCAACCCCGCCCTCACCGGCTTCACCGCACCCAAAGTCCTGTGGGTCCGGGACCATGAACCCGAGCTCTACGCAAAAATCAAACACCTGCTGCTGCCCAAGGATTACGTCCGGCTTCTCATGACCGGCCGACACGCCACCGACGTCGGTGATGCCTCGGGCACCTTGCTGCTCGACGTCAAAAACCGCACCTGGAATCTTGCACTCGTTGAAACCCTGGGCATCGATCCTGCGTGGCTGCCCGAGTGCGTCGAATCACACGAGCCGGTGGGCGCCTTGAACGAAGTGGCTGCCTCGGAACTGGGCCTCAAGATCGGCACGCCGGTGGTCGCGGGCAGCGGCGATCAGCCCGCGGGCGCCATCGGCTCGGGCATCGTGGACGACGGACTGATCAGCGCCACCCTCGGCACGTCCGGCGTGGTGTTCGCGCATGCCGAGCAACCCATCTATGACCCCCAAGGCCGCGTGCACACCATGTGCTCTGCCGTGGCGGGCAAGTGGTGCGTGTTTGGATGCATGCTCTCCGCCGCGGGCAGCCTGCAATGGTTCCGCGAGGCACTGGCCCCGAAAGTGGACTTCGCCGACCTCGTTCAGGAAGCCGCGTCTGCGGAACCCGGCAGCGAAGGGCTCTTCTTCCTGCCCTACCTCACCGGCGAACGCTGCCCCTACCCCGACCCCGACGCCCGGGGCGCCTGGATCGGCCTGACACCCCGTCACCAAAGGCCTCACCTGGTCCGCGCACTGATCGAAGGCGTGACCTTCGGCATGGGTGACGCCGTCCTCATCCTCCGTGACATGGGCATCACTGCCGACGCCGTACGAGTCGCCGGCGGCGGAGCACAATCCGAGCTCTGGCGTCAGCTCCAGGCTGATGTCTACCAGGCCCCGGTTGTCACGACCAACGCCACCCAAGGCCCCGCCTACGGTGCCGCGATCCTCGCCGGCGTGGGGACCGGCGTCTGGCCCGATGCTGTCACCGCCTGCCGAGCCTGCATCAAAGAAACCGGCCGACTCGAACCGCTGCCCAAACGCGCTGAGGTCTACAAAAAAGCCCACGCCCAATACACCCGCCTCTATGCCGCGCTCAAAGATGAGTTCGCCAGCATCGCATCGCTCACCTCAAGCCAATAACCCCCGCCCCTCACCAGCCCATCGTGCCCGGGGCACCCTTGAACGGGCCGACGATTTTCGACGTGATCCACCCGCCGTAAAAGTCCCCCTCCTGCGGCGTGACTCGGTCGTCACCGACGTAACACGCGTCAACCTTGCTGGGGTAAAACGCGAGATACCCCTTTAGGCCTGCAAAGCCAGGCGTCGGGTCGGCATACGCCCATGCCACCTGCTTCACCCCACCGCCCGGCATGACCAGATCGTAGTAATGCGCCCGACCTTTCCACTCGCAAAAGCTAGACCCATCACCACGCGCAAGCTGGCTCATGTCCACATCCTCAGGCGGCACATACACCGTCGGCGGATGCGACGTTTCAAGAACCCGCAGGGCATCACGCGTCTCCGCCAGCATCACACCCTGATGCTCAATGCGAACCCGATCACCCACCGGCTCAAGACGCGGCGGGCGGGGATAATCCCAGACAGATTCCTGTCCAGGGCCGGGCGGCATGCGATGCTTCATGCGTCATGTTAGACCAGCGGGCGTTCGTTCCGGCAGTTGCACATGCGTGCCCCACGTCACTTTGTATCAGGCATAATTCGATGCGGCGACGGACTTCGCCGCCCCACGGGATTCGCCCAGCGCTCGGATCAATCCACTGTTGCGAAGCTCCGCGAGCGGGTCGGCAGGCAGGTGACGCCGGGCACGCCAGGTTTCCAGCACCTCGGTCACATCCGCTTCAAATGCAGCCTTGAGACACCCCTCCGCCGCGACGATATCGCCCTGTGCCTGCGCGTCTGCCAACGCGGCGCGATCCACCACGTGCGCTTTCGCAAAGAGCTTCTGCGCTTCGCACACCGTTTGCACCATCGCTTCGAGCTTGGGCTTGAGGTTGTGGGATTGATCGATCATGTACGCCACGCCGGGGATCGATCGGCCGCCGGTCTCGAAGCGGTCTCCCGTAGCGCCGGGCTCCAGATGGTGCTCCACTTCGTACTGCGCGATCTGATCGAAAATCCGAAAAATCTGATACGGATCAATACTGCCCAGCGTCAGGTCGTCGTCGGCATACTTGCGGTCGTTGAAATGAAATCCCCCGAGCAAGCCTTCAGAAAGTAATGCCACCACGATGCTTTCAATATTCGTGCCCGGCAGGTGATGCCCGGTGTCAACGAGAACTGACACATCGCCCCGGCGGATCGCGCCCGCATGCATGGCATGACCCACAGCCGCGCCCCAGTCAAATAAATCCGTGTGGTAAAAGCTCGGCTCAAACGGCTTGTACTCGATCAACATCGTCCCGCCGGCCCACCGTGTCCGCATCATGTCCGCCACCTTGGCCAACGCGTCACTCAGCCGATGCCGCCGCTGATAGAGATTGTCCTGACCGGGATAGTTCGTACCGTCCGCCAGCCACCAGGACAGGTGCGAGGAACCCGTCGCCTGCCCCAGAGCAATGCAGTGCTCCGCATGCGCCAGCGCCCGCGAGCGTGCCTCAGGGTCGGGCGAGCAGAAGCTGCCCAGCTTGTACTGCGGGTCTTGAAAGACATTGGGATTGATCGACCCGACCCGCAGCCCGTGTGCTTCCGCCAGCGCGGCCGTCTGCGCCCCAGCGTCCTGCGCCGCCGCATTGACGTCAAAGTCCCACAGCACGTGCACCGCCACCGTCGGGCAGCACCCCGTGAGCCGGTGCACGACCCCCGCATCGTGAAACTTCTGCTCGGGCGTCGATGCCGCTGCCGCCTGGGGAAACTTGCCAAACCGGGTGCCTGTGTCCGCGAAACCCCACGACGGAAGCTCGATACGAAAACGATCAAGGGCAGACAAGACGCGCTTCGCCGTCTTTGACGATAGGGGGGTGCAGGCCATGCGTAGACTTTAAGGCGAACCGGCCTGATCCACCCAAACCCACCCCGCTCGATCTGACTTCGATCTAACTTCACCCTGACTCCACCCTGAAGGACCTCGCACCATGAAACCGCTCCTCGGCCAACGCGTGCTCATCTTCGTCGGCGACGACTACGAAGACCTCGAACTGCAATACCCCAAGCTCCGGCTGATCGAAGCGGGAGCCGCCGTCACCCTCGCCGGCCTCAAAGCACACCACGTCTACCACGGCAAGCACGGCTACCCCCAACAAACCAACGCCGCCGTCGATTCCCTCAGCTCCGAAAACTTCGACGCCTTGGTCGTCCCCGGCGGATGGATGCCTGACAAGCTTCGGCGGTACGACGCGGTCAAAACCCTCACCCGCGAAATCGCCCAGGCGGGCAAACCCATCGCCTCGATCTGCCACGGTCCGTGGATCGACATCTCCGCTGGGATCGTCGAAGGCGTGACCTACACCAGCACGCCGGGCATCAAAGACGACCTCGAAAATGCCGGCGCCATCTGGGTCGATGCCGAAGTCCACATTGACCAGCAACACCACCGCGTCACCTCCCGCCGCCCCGACGACCTGCCCGCCTTTTGCGCCGCGTTTATCGAAATGATGCAGGCTTCGTCCGACATTTCCTCATCGTGATCTTGAGCCGGCAGTGGAGATGGGCCGATAACACACAGGTGTCCCTCAGCGTCTGGCTTGAACTTCACGTCGTCGGCCATACCCTCATCGTGACCCATGGCGGAAAAGCCGCCTGGCGCGACGCAAACAACGCCACCTTCGTCGCCAAGCTGCCCTGAACCGAAAATCACTGTGCCGCCGCATCAATCCAAGGCCAGATAGCCCGCTCAAACTCAATAGACGCTGCACCTCAGGTCATATCGCGAAGCGTCATTCGCAAAAGTCCCGGCTTCGCACTTGAATTATCAACACTTCAAATAGACAATAGGTCAATCTGTTTGATTCACACCCGTCCATCGGAAGGACGTTTCATGCTCTCAAGGAATGGGGACTTCAGCACCTCAAGCGCGTTTCGCAGCCCATCGCTGCGGCGGATCCGACGACGCATCACGGCGGCTTGCGCCGCCAGTGTGGTGGCCGCCTTCGTACTGGCCAGCGTTTCCCCGCACGCCCACGCCGACACGCCTCAGGGCAAACGCGACGCCAAGTCTAAAGTGCAGGAAGCCCCGCTGGAAAAAGACAGCCGCGCTGCGGTCACCTTTCTCACGCAAGACCTGACCGTCTGGCTGGGCCGAAGCAGCATCATCCCCTTCGAGGTGGATCAAGCCGACGCCGATGCCGACCGCGCGTTGACCGTTCGCGTCAAAGGCCCGGTGGACGTGACCATGCCACCCATCGTGCTGGCTAATCACAAGCTGGGGTTTGTCCGCGTTCGCCCCCACGCCGGCCTCGACCAGCCGACCTCTGCGACGCTGCGTGTCGGGAGCGGCAAACTCAACCTGCAGCTCAAGCCCTCCCCCGCCACACACGTCAACTTTCACCCCCCCTACATCACCACCCCGCAATCCGGTGCCGCCCTGTGGGGACGCGTCGGCATCGGGGTCGAGCTCTTTGATGACCCGGCCATCGTCGACGCCGCCCCGCGTGAAGTCTTCCTCGAAGCGGACACCCGCCGACTCAAGTCCGTCGAAAGCAGCAGCCTGGAGCATGGCCCGACCCGCCGCTTCGCCTTCGCCCTGGACGCCGACAGCTTCGGCACCGGACCCCTGCGACTCACCCCCGTCGTCCGCGATGCGCAGGGTCACGAAACCCGAGGCCAGTCCATTTTCGTCCGCGTCGTCAACGCCCCATCCTCCGCGCTCTGGGCGTTTGAAGCCGAGACCTTCGCGCAAACCCCCAAGCCAGAAAACATGGGCGGACCCGCCCCCGCCAGGGTCATCGAAGACACCAACGCTTCCGGCGGCAAGAGCGTCGCCAACTACGCCAGCCGACCCCATCTGGGTATCCCGCTGCAAATCGATAAGCCTGGCTGGTATCAGCTCATCGTCCTGGCCCGTGGAGACACCGCCGCCGCCATGATGCCCACCGTCGGCGTCCACCTCAACGAAGACCCAAACGCCGTCACCTTCGCCCCCGTCGCCGCAACCGTCTATCACCGCGCCGCGGTGGGCCGACCCTTCCAACTCACGCCTGAGCACACATTGCTCATGCCCATTTTTGAAAATGACGCCAGCTACGGCCGAGGACACGACCGCAACCTCGTGCTCGATCGTCTCGAACTCCTCCGCCTCGACATCCCGCCCCACCACCGTCCAACCCTGCCCGGCCTGGACCACCAGACCCAAAACCGCCACGTCGCCTTCGACGATCTCATCCAAGGCCGACACCTCACCGGCGACCTCGAACTCGCCGTCCGCACCAACGCCGGCGACCCACGCAAGCCCGACTACGCCCCGCCCAAGGTCACGCTCCTGCTCAACGAAAAGCCCGTGGCCAGCCTCACCTCCGGCAGGCCCCGCTTCATCGTCCCCGCCTCCATGCTCCGCTCAGGCCAGCACACCCTCGCGCTCCAGGCCCTCTACCCCGGCCAAACCGAGCCTGTCCAATCCGTCACGCAAACCATCACCTACCACGCCGCAGCCGCTCCGGCTCCCGACACGTCCGCCGAGCCCCCGCCGACCTTCCGCTTCTACGTCGATGACCCCGCGTGGAATCCAGGCGGAGGCTTTTATCAACACGACCGAAACTCCTGGTGGGATCGCACGCTGTTCTTCGCCTCCAACGCCGAGGCCCAACTCACCTTGCCCCGCGATCTTCAAGGCCAGTTCAACCTGAGCCTCGATGCCCGAGCAGACCTCCACGAAGGCCCGCCCATCGCGCGGGTGACCCTCGAGCAGGGGGGCAGCGTTCAGGAACTGGGCGACATTGAAGTCAAGCACCGTCACTTTTCCCGCTTTACGCTTCCGGACATCGACTTCGCGCCCGGACCCAAAGTCCTTCGCATCGCGTTCATCAATGACCGCTACGACGGCAGCGAGAAAAAGGACCGAAACCTTCACCTCCGCTCGATCAGCCTGGATACCGAAACGATCGCCGACATCACGCCCCCCGCAGGCCTGGTGCTCTACCCCACGCCCGGCACGCAAGTCGCCCAGGCCGACGCGGTCGTCCTGCAGCTCACCGATGACCGCAGCGTGCGGACCGCTGAACTGCTTGTCGACGGCCAGCCCACCGGCGTGATCACCACCCTCGAGCCTTCCACCGGCCGAGCGTTGTTGCGGTGGTCACTGCGCAATGTCAAGCCCGGCACCCACACCATCGCCGCCCGCCTGACCGACGCCGCCAAACACACTGCCGATACCCCGGCGGTGTCGATTGACGTGTTGCCTGATGACTATGTCGGCGACACGGCGTACCGTCGCGCGGTCCATCTGCTCGACCGCTTTGCCTTCGGCGCCGCCCCCAGCGAGCTCGCCGATGCCCTGGTCCTCGGCCCCAACGCCTACCTCCGCGACCGCCTGATCCGAACCGCCGACCACCCCGCCCACCGCGCTGCGGTCGAACGTGCCGACGTCGCCTACGCCCAGCGCAGCAGCGGATACCACGTGGTCATGCGCGGCCTGATGCTTCCCACAGCCGGACTCAACCCCGTCCGCGCCCGCTTTACCATGTTCGCCGAGAACCACTTCAACACCTGGCTTCGCAAAACCGGAGGCGGACGCAAAGCCCAGG
Source organism: uncultured Phycisphaeraceae bacterium (assembly GCA_963799465.1). Classification (GTDB taxonomy): domain Bacteria; phylum Planctomycetota; class Phycisphaerae; order Phycisphaerales; family Phycisphaeraceae; genus JBCCOW01. The sequence goes on from CAWCXG010000001.1 coordinate 1,150,108, forward strand.
AACACCTGCGCTTCGCCCGCCTCGGCGTCGCGCCCTTCGCCGACCTCCTGCTCACCTCCGCCACCAGCCCCGCCATGATCCACTACCTGGATCAGCAGCAGTCCCGCGGCAATCGCATCAACGAAAACTACGCCCGTGAAATCATGGAGCTCCACACTCTGGGTGTCCACGGCGGATACGAGCAAAACGACGTCACCCAACTCGCCAACGTCTTCCCCGGCTGGACCTACGCCGAGGCCATGCGAAACCAACCTTCGCAGTTCCGCTTCATTCCCCAAATGGCGCAGAACCAGCCAAGACGCGTCTTCGGATTAAGAATCCCCGAAGCAAAACCTGAGCTTCGCTTTAGCCGAGCCATGCTGCCGATCGAGATGCTCGCTGCCCACCCCGCCACTGCCCGCTTTATCTCCACCAAACTCGCGGAGCATTACACCCAGGCTCCCGCCGACCCACTGCTCGTCGATGACCTCACGCAGGTGTTCCTGCGCACCGGAGGCGACCTGCGTGAAGTCCTGCTCACGCTTGGCACGCATGACACGTTCTGGGCCTCACGCAGCCAGCCCCGTTTCACCAAGCCCGCTGAGTTTGCCCTGAGGCTGATGCGAAAGACCGGCACCGCTGACCCCGGAGCCATGCACGCATTTCTGCAAAGCTCAGGCCATCAACTCTTCGACCGCGAAACGCCCGACGGCTACCCCGAGGCTGATGCCGACTACGCCGACTCCAACTCGATTCTGCAACGCTGGAAGTTCGCACACAGTCAACGCAATCAGCTCGCAGCACTGCTTCCCGGATCGCTCCGCCAACTGCCCGAAGACGTGGACCAAAGACCCGCGTGGCGGCAGGCAGTCATCGACCAGCTTGCTTTGAGCCTGACCGACAGCCCGCTTTCCGCTCAGACCTACGAAGCTGCCGAACGGCTTCTCGCTGAGCTTGAAGACCTGCCTAAGGACGAGGCCATCAAAACCCTTGCTGCCTTCATCGCCCAATGCCCCGAAGCACAGATGCGCTGACCCGCCATACGCCACGCCGCGACGTCCGTTCCATGTCCACGTTCACGCCCCGCGACATCGTTCCCCTTTAAGGTTCCTGACATGCTCACCCGCCGTTTTTTCCTGCAGTCCACCGGAGCTATGGCCGCGTACGTCGGTGTCGGCCCGATACTCAACGCCGTCGCCGCGCCCGCCACTCAGCCCGTCGCCGCACGCAAGACCCTCGTGGTCGTCTTCCTCCGCGGCGGCATTGACGGCCTCAACTTCGTCATTCCCTACGCCGACCCGGACTACAACGCACTACGCCCAAGCCTCAAAATCGGCCGGCCGGGCGAAACCGATGGCGCGCTCGACCTCGACGGATTCTTCGGCCTCCACGCCCGCTGCTCGGCGCTCATGCCGCTCTTTGATTCTGGCCAGGCCGTCGCCGCCCATGCCGTCGGCTATGCCCAGAACACCCGATCCCACTTCGAAGAACAGGACCGCTGGGAGACCGGCGTCATCGGCAATACCCTGGGCGCCGACGGCTGGCTCAACCGGCACCTCGCCACCTCCCAGGGTCACGGCCCGGTCCGAGCCGTCTCCATCGGCAACACCCTGCCCCGCATCCTCCGCGGCGACGCGCCCGCCTACGCCATCCGAGGCCTGACCGACCTGGGCCTGCCCAACGACGCACACGCTGACAAGGTTGCCGCCGCTCTCGAACACGCCTACCAGTGCGATCCGCAAACCCACGATGCCCAGCGTAGTGCCGCCCGCGAGCTCGTTTTACAAACGGGCAGCGAAACGCTTGAAGGCATGAAGCTCATCAAAAAAGTCGCGGCAGAGCCCTACACACCCGCCGCCACGTACCCCGAGAAAAATCCGCTCAGCGGACCGCTCCAGTCCACCGCCCGACTCATCAAAGCTGACCTGGGCCTCGAAGTCGTCGAGCTCGACTACGGCGGGTGGGACTCCCACAATAATCAGGGCGACGGCATCTACGGCGGGTTCGGCGACCGCGTCGGCCGACTCGGCGATGCCCTCGCCGCCTTCGCGCAAGACCTGGGACCACGCCTCGAAGACACGTTGATCCTCACCCTCTCCGACTTCGGCCGAACCGCTCGCCAAAACGGCTCCCGAGGCACCGACCACGGCTGGGGCAACGCCATGCTCGCCATCGGCGGCGGCGTCGGCAACACCGGCGAAAAGACCGGCGTCCAACAGCGTCGCAAAGTGATCGGCAACTGGCCAGGACTCTCCAAAGACAAGCTCTACCAAGGCCGAGACCTGCAGCACACCACCGACTTCCGCGATGTCCTCGCCGAAGCCGTCCACCTGCACTTGGGCAACGACCAACTCAAAACCGTACTGCCCAACCACACCTTCCAGTCCGTCGGCCTGGTGGCATAATCCACGCAGCAAGAGCGCACCGCGATCATCCGCAGCGGCTTGAGTGGGACGGGCATCTTGCCTGTTTTCGCTGCGCAGCCGCGACCGGATCACGCGTCGGGCGTGGCGCTGGGCTGATGGGCGGCAACGTCATCGTCGGTGATCTGGAGCCACTGCTTCATGTGCTCTTCGTACGTGTCCTGATCCGCAGGGTTGGAAAAGTCCAGGCGAAGCTCGTTGATGACCTTCGTGCCTTGCCCGATCCATTGGTTCCAGGTGATCTGCCCGAAGTGGTCAAAAATGTACTGGCCTAAAGGTCCACGCATCGGCGGGTCAGGCAGGCGGGGCTGGGGTTGGGCTGACCGTTTGTCCAGCACCATCCGACCCCCCGCCTCGACTTCCGCCTTGCGGGCTGCCGCATCTTCGACTTCCGGGAGCTGTCGCCCCAGCTTTTCGAGCATGCCCGCAATCGCCTTTTGCGGCATCACATCCCCGCGCTTCGCCGCGACTTCATAGCCCGTCGTCAGCAAGTCGCCCGCCGCTTCGTCCTGACCCAGTTTGATCAGGCATTGACCCGCAAACTGATAGGCACGTGACATCCCCGCTTCGTGTTCAATGGCTTGTTCATAGGCTCCCAGCGCGTCGTCGAGTCGCCCCGCCTCGCGGTAGGCGTTACCCAGACTGAAGTAGGCCATCTCGTCGGGAGCTTCGCGGGCCATCATCTCCCACTGGGCGATGCGTTCGTCGAGTTCAGCGTGCGTGGTCATGGGACATTCCTCGGGTGAGACCTACTGTAGGCCTGGCGCATACGGGGTGGGGTGGGGGTGGGGTGGGGTGGGGGTGGGGGAGCCGGCAGGGGGCAGGGGATCAACCGCACCAAGCTGTTCGGCCAGACCGATCAGCGGGCGATGAACGTGGCGGTCGTTTCAATGCGGACGCCGGGCGGGTTCACGCCTCGCTGCCGTTATCGTCGCCCACACCCCGGTTGAGCTGACCACCTTCCGCAGCCGCTTTCGCCGCAGCGACTTTGCGGGCCTCGTAGTTGCGCTGGATCAGCTCATCGCTGAACGCAGTGACCGCGACTTCCATCACGAGCGGGAACTGCTCAAAGGCGTTGTGGTACTGGTCGTGGGCCTGGCCTTGGGTTTCGCCTTTGGACTCGGCGACAAACTTGGCTTGGACGAGCTGGATGGCTTGCTGCAACTGCATGGAACGGCTCCGAGGAAAGGGGCGGCTCACTATAACCGCCTCGGCACCCGAGCGAAGCAGAGACATGTTTGCGTCTTACGAACTGGACGCAGATCGGGACGATTCGCCGAATACCGCATCAAGCCAGGAGATTACCGCATCCAGTTCATCGGGGTTGTCATAGTCACCTTCTGCCAGCCGTTCACGAGCCTCGTAAATCTTGTCCCACCGCAGCGACGGCGGATTCGGCGTCTTGGACGCAGCGGACAAGGGGCGGTAATTGCTTCGGCTGGTTCGTGATGTCATGCAAAGCCTCGGGCGAACGTCTGCAACGGGTCAAGCAGGCCGGTGACCAGACGCAGAAACGTGGAGATAAGAAAGTGCGGGCGAGGCACCGGGGGACTATTCGATCATCATAAAGGATGTTGAGGGCTCTGTGAAGCCGATTCGTCGGGTGCGCAGGCTTGTGCGACTTAGGTCCAGCTTGAAAATAGATAGCACTTCATGCGTTGCACCTCCAGGCCTGCACCACGTCACGCACCGAGCGACGAAACAGGGTCGGCTGACCTGCTGGCTACAGTGCACGCTTGCATGGTTGTTGACGGTCCACACGCTGACGAAGAGTTGACAGGCTCAAAGCCGGGCCGCAGGGAGCCACCGCCCCCTCAGGGAGCGGGCCGGTCCGACGAGCCCGCCACTTCCACGAAACCTGGAGAGCCTGCTCAGCTGGACCCGCCGCAAGAGTCCGCCAGTGCCTGGGAGCGTAAGCGGGCATGGTTGCACGAGGTCATTTTTGAGGCTGACACCCCGGTCGGCAAGATGTTTGATATCGGTCTGCTTCTGGCGATCATTGCCAGCGTCGTCGTGGTCAGCCTTGAAACCATTGAACCGTTGCAAGCCCGGTACGGCTGGTGGCTCAAGCTCGCCGAATGGATCTTCACCATCTTGTTCACCATCGAATATGTGGTGCGACTTCTGGCGGTCAAGAAGCCAAGCGCTTACGCCAAAAGCTTCTTTGGCGTCGTGGATCTCCTTGCGATTCTGCCCACCTACCTGTCGCTGTTCATCCCCGGAACCCATGAGCTGGTGGTCATTCGCGCCTTGCGGATTCTGCGGGTGTTTCGCGTGTTCAAGCTCGGCCGATTCCTGCGTGAAGGCGATGCCCTGTGGGTCGCACTGCTTGCCGCCCGCGCTAAACTGGTGGTGTTCGCGGTCACCGTGCTCACGATTGTGACCATCATGGGTGCCACCATGCATCTGGTCGAAGGTCCTGACAACGGCTTCACCTCCATCCCCACCGGCATGTACTGGGCTATCGTCACCATGAGCACCGTGGGCTACGGCGACATCTCGCCTCAAACCCCCGTGGGCAAAGTCATCGCCTCCATGCTCATCCTGTTGGGCTATTCACTCATCATCGTGCCCGGCAGCATCATCACCGCAGAGGCGGTCCGCAGACCCCCAGGCCCGTTGTCCACCCAACATTGCCCCCACTGCGGCCGGGAAGGCCACATGGGCGATGCAGTATTCTGTAAATACTGTGGTGAAAAGCTGTAACACGCCCCAACCCATGCCTTGCCCTCCCCGTACGCGATGCCTCCCACGCCCCGCCATCTCGACATTCAACGCACCCAAGGCCTGACCATCACCTGGGCCGACGGCCGAATCGTGCACTACCCTGTGCTCTACCTGCGACGAATGTCCCCTTCGGCCGACGCACGCCAGACCCGCGAATCGCTCGAATCCGGGAAAAACCTGACCGTGCTTCAGCCCGGCCCGTCGCCGCAGACCTTGTCGATCACCTCGGCCGAGCCGGTGGGACGGTACGCGCTGCGGATCCGCTTCTCCGACGGGCACGACACCGGCATTTATTCGTGGTCCTATCTCCACGAAATCGAGCCGCTCACCGAACATTAATTTTCATAGCCACTGCCTGGCGGGGAAGTTAACGCGCAAATTCATTGCACGGCACGATCACGTCCGATAGGAATATGGCTATCACCACTCATCGTGGTTGTGTGTGCGTTCAGGTGGCAGCATGCGTGATGGGATGACGAAGATTCAAATGTCGAACAACGTCGTTCGGCCATCGCGGAGAGGCCGAGGTCAAGGTCTTTGCAAAGCTAACACTTAATTAACGTTAGAAGAACCATCTACTAACGCTTACGACGTACTGTCCGCGCCGCTCGTCGTCATCGCCTGGTGCCGAGCGGGATTCCCTTAAACCTCCCATTTATGGAGAAGCAGATGCAGATGAATTGGTTGAAAAGTGCAACTTTGGCCGCCGTGGCGGCAGGTGTTCTGATTCCGGGCTCGGCCCGAGCCGAGATGGCTCCCGAGGCCTCGGCCGAACAGTTGCGTAACGAGATGGCGGCCATGCAGGCCAAGCTCGCGCAGCTCGAAAGCCGACAGAACGAAGACTGGATGACCGAGCGTCGGGCTGAAGAAGTCAAAGGCCTGATCCGCGAAGCCCTTCAGGATGCAGAGACCCGGTCGAGCCTGTTGCAAAGCGGTATCTCGGCAGGTTACGACGGCGGGTTCTTCATGGCCGGTGACTCCGACAAGGGCGGCTTCAAGCTGGACATCGGCGCACAGCTCCAGTTCCGCTGGATCGCCAACTTCTCCGATGACGACACGGGGGCCGGCGACGAGTTCGACGCAGGCTTCCAACTGCGTCGCACGAAGATCGCCCTTGAGGCTGAGCTGTACGACGACTGGACCGCTGAGCTGGTCCTGGCTGCGGACCGTGAAGACGGCAGCGTCGGCATCGAAGACTTCAAGATCGGCTACGAAATCAATGACGAATTCGACGTCGCAGTCGGTAACTTCAAGCTGCCCTTCCTGCGCGAAGAGCTGCTGAGCTCCAAGCGACAGCTTGCGGTGGATCGTTCGCTGACCACTGAGTTCTTTACCCTGGACCGTTCCGAGCAGATTCAGCTCGGCTACTCCAGCGGCAACATCAAAGCTGCCATCGCGATCAGCGACGGCTTGGACGAAGAGTTCTCCACCATCGGTGCCGACCCCGTGGACTTCGCCATCACCGGCCGCGTCGACGTCACCCTCATGGGCAGCTCAAGCCAGGGCAAAGACTTTGTCGCCTGGACCAGCGATGACGACACGTACCTTGGTGTCGGTGCGGCGGTGCACTACCAGGCCGGCGACGATGACAATGCCGACAACTCCTCGGAGTCGGACGCGGACTACCTCGCCTGGACCGTGGACGCCTTGTTCAAGTCGCAAGGCTTGAGCGTGATGGGTGCGGTCACCGGCGGCGACGTCAGCAGCGCCGCCCCCGGCGTGGCGGGCGGCGAGCGTAGCCCCCTGGGCTTCCTCGCGCAGGCTGGCTACATGGTCACCGACAAGTTCCAGCCGTTCGTGCGTTATGACTACATCGATCCCGATGGCGATCAGGCCGACTTCGGTGCGGCCTCGGAAGTGGATACCGTCCAGGCCCTGACCTTCGGTGCCAACTACTACATCCAGAAGCACAACCTCAAGCTGACCGGCGACGTGGTCTGGGTCTTCGACGGTGCCCTGCCCGGCGAAGCCAACGACAACGCCGACTTCGGCAACAGCACCTTCAGCGACGGCCTGGGCTTCTCCGGCGACGCCGTGGACGCCACCGATGAGGACATCTTCCTCGTGCGGCTCCAGCTTCAACTGCTGTTCTAAGTCTGACAACACGACATCCAAAAGACTCGCAACGGCCCGGCTCACGCTGGGCCGTTGTCTTTTCATCAACCCGGCAGCCCTCTAAACACCATCCCATCTCACGTTGCAGCGTGTGTCGGCATTCCATCTTCAACCCGTTCAAACGCAACCATGCAAGCCGGCGTAAACGCTTCGCAAGCCCAGTAACGACAATGAACATGAGTTCTTTGTGAGCAATGCAAGTATTGCAAGCTGAGGTGGTATCCTTCCGATTCTCCGCGGTATCTAAGCCCTCTGGAGCGACTTTTCCCGTGAGTAGCTACGCCATGCCGATCCGACCCAGCTTCGCCGCCGATCCCACCGATCTCACGATTCTGGCGGTTGAAGATGAAAGCGACCTTCTGGAATTGCTCCGCTACAACCTCTCGCGTGAGGGGTATCAGGTCCGGACCGCGTCGACCGGCGAAGAAGGGCTCAAGTCAATGCGGGCCGACCCCGCAGACCTGGTTTTGCTCGACTTGATGTTGCCCGCGATGGATGGTCTGGAAGTCTGCCGCACGCTTAAGTCCAAACCCGAGACGCGCGACATTCCCGTCATTATGCTCACCGCCAAAGGCGAGGAATCTGACATTGTCCGGGGTCTTGAACTGGGGGCTGACGATTACATCTCCAAGCCCTTTAGCCCCCGTGTCCTCGCGGCACGCATCGCGGCTGTCCTGCGCCGGCTGGAGCGTGATAAGGCCGGCCAAAGCGGTCACGTCATCGAGGTCGGCACCGTGCGGATTGACCGTGACCGTCACGAGGTCAAAGTCAAGGACGAGACGGTGGACCTCACCGCCACGGAATTCAAGCTGCTGACCCTGTTGGCGGGCAAGCCTTCGCGGGTTTTCACGCGTCAGCAGATTATCGAAGCGATTCACGAAGGGTTCGCCGCCGTGACGGACCGCAGCGTGGATGTTCAGGTGGTGGCGCTTCGTCGTAAGCTGGGCCCGGCGGGCAAAGCGATTGAGACCGTTCGAGGTGTCGGCTACCGTTTCAAGGATTGAGTCCGCCGGATCAAACCGGACGCACCTGCCGCGCCGCGACCGCCAGCGGGGGTGGTAGGGTCGTGGGATGGTCGCACTTTGAGGATGATGGACGTGTTGCCACTGGCTCATAATTTTCCCACGCTCACGCTGATCGCCACAATGGCGCTGCTGTGCGTGGTGGTGGGCGCTTCACTGTGGCTTTGGCGCTTTGACCGATCGATGCGTGACGTGGTCCGCTCGGCCCGTGAACTCGCGCGAGGAAACCTCTCTGCCACCGTCAACGCGCGTGGCCCGCTGCACCTCACCGCACTGTCGGATGCGCTCAACGTCATGGCGGTCCAACTTGAAGACCGGCTCTCCGCAGTCGTCGAACAGCGCAACACCACCGGCGCCATTCTTTCGTCCATGGTGGAAGGCGTGTTGGCGTTGGACCTCGACGAACGCATCATTTCGATCAACCGCGCCGGCACCGAGATGCTCCGCGTGGTCCCCGAGCAGATCGTTGGCCGAAGCATTCAAGAGTCCATCCGCAACACGACGCTGCACAGCCTGGTTGGCCAAACGCTCGAACTGGGCGGTGCCACCCAGGGCGAGACCACCCTGCGCGGACGCCACGAATCCGAAGCCGACCGCTATGTCCAGGTCCAAACCGCGCCCCTCAAAGATTCCCACGGCCATCGCCTCGGCGTGCTGATGGTGCTGCACGATGTCACCGAACTTCGCCGACTGGAATCCGTCCGCCGCGATTTTGTCGCCAACGTCTCGCACGAAGTGAAAACCCCCGTGGCGGCGGTGAAAGCGGCAGTGGAAACCATGCTCGATAATCCCGAGATGCACGGCCCGCAAGCCGAGTGGTGCCTCAAGATCGTCCAACGACAGGCCGGCCGACTCGAAGCCATCGTCGAGGACCTGCTCACCCTCGCGCGGATCGAGCAACAGCAGGGCGAGTTGCTGGCCGAGATCGAGGCGCAGCCGTTGGCACCGCTTGTTTTCGCAGCCTTGCAGACCTGTCAGTCGAAGGCGGATGAGAGACTTATTAAGATTGTGAATCGCGTCCCGGCTTACCTCACGGCCCAGGTCAACGGTCCGCTACTGGAGCAAGCCTTGATCAACCTGATTGATAACGCAGTGAAATACTCCGAGCCCAAGACCACCGTCACCCTCGACGGGCTTCGTGAAGGTGATGAAGTGGTGCTCGCGGTACGCGATCAAGGCCGGGGCATCGAGCCGCAGCATCTCACGCGGGTCTTTGAGCGGTTCTATCGCACGGATCGGGCACGCTCACGTGAAATGGGCGGGACAGGCCTGGGACTGGCCATCGTCAAGCACGCCGCCGAGACGCTGCACGGCCGCGTGTCAGTCGATTCACGACCCGGCCACGGCTCGGTATTCCGCATCCACCTCATCCCGGCGGTGGACCTGCCAGCGCTTCCGACCGGCACGTCCGGCACGTCCGGCACACCCACGAGCGAAGGGGCGGTCGGGCACCGTATTCCCTAAGCCTGCCACTGTTTTTTTAAAAAGTGCTCACTAAGCTGGCTCAAGCCTGTGGCGTGGCACCACATTCCTTTCGGAGAAAGGCTGCCTCATGGCGGTTCACCTGCAACGTCAGATCGACAAACTCAAAAAATTACTGATGGGCCTGGGGGCAATGTGCGAGGAGGCGCTTCACGACGCCATTGAAGCAGTGCAAAACCGCGATGTCGATTTGGCCGAGCGGGTCATGCGGGGGGACCGCGCGATCGATGAGGCGGAGATCGAAGTCGAAGAAGAATGCCTGCACACTCTGGCCTTGCATCAGCCGGTGGCATTTGACCTGCGGTTTGTCGTCGCGGTGCTCAAGATCACCAACGACCTGGAGCGGATCGGCGACCACGCCGCGAGCATCGCCGAGCACGGCAAGGCGTTGGCGTCCATGGCAGAAGTGTCCGCCATGCCCTTCGACTTCACCACCATGGCGGAGATCACTCTGGAGATGCTCCGTGGCAGCCTCGATGCCCTCGTGAACTTCGATGCCAAGCAGGCCCTGGAGGTTCGCCGTCTCGACGACACCGTGGACGACATCAACCGCGGCATGTACGCAAGCGTGACCGAAGCGGTGAACCGAGAACCCGAGCGGCTGGATCAATACATGCACATTTCCAGCCTGTCGCGTCAGCTCGAACGCATCGCGGACCATGCCTGCAATATCGCCAAAGACGTGCTGTACATGACCGAAGGCGAAATCATGCGGCACACGAAAGAAACCGACTAAAGCCACGTTCACTTCGTTGCCTGCGTGTCGTGACGCGGGGACGAAGTGGCGTTAGCGTTTCAAGGCTCGATGCGCATGACCACGATGGTCGTGTCGTCGTTGCCGCGGCGGGGGCCGGTGTGTTGCCGCATGGCGTAGAGCACGTGGTTGAGCGTATCGCCTGCGGATTTGCCCGCACACTCACGCAACGCCACGTGAATACGCTCATGACCAAATCGTTCGTCGTGATCGTTGAACGCATCGGGTAGGCCATCGGTATACAGCAGCAGCAGGTCGCCGGGCTCAAAGTCCCAGATGCCTTTTTCGTAATGCTCCTCGGCACTGACGCCCAGGATCATGCCGCCGGTTTCCAGGCTGTGTACTTCATTGCCTCGGAGCAGCAAGGGCGGGTCGTGGCCGGCGTTGCAGTAGGTCAGTCGCATGGTCAGCGGGTCGAGTGTGCCGTACCAGAGCGTGGCGAACTCGTTGTCGCGGGTATCCCGTGCCAGTGCGAGGTTGACCCGGGAGATGACCTCATCCAGGTCGTACACATCCTGCGCAAAGGCGCGCAGTGCCGCGCGGGTGGAGGCCATGAGCAGCGACGCCGCGACACCCTTACCGACCACATCGCCGATCGCCAGTCCCATCGCGCGGTCGAGCCGAATGAAGTCGTAAAAGTCTCCGCCGAGCTCATACGACGGGACGTACCGCGCCGCGAGTTGCAGCCCGGGCACGGTGGGCATCCGCGCGGGCAGCATCCGCCGCTGGACATCGGCGGCAAGGTGCAGTTGGCGGTTGACCTGTTCGGATTCCTTGCGGCGTGCTTCCAATCGCGCCGACTCAATCGCGGTGGCGATGAGTTGTGAACTTGCCCGCAGCAGGTTCACTTCGCCTGCACTGAACGAGCGGGGCTCATCGGTGAACAGCTGGATGGTGCCGATCGCCCGGTCCTGAAAGATCACGCCGGTGCACACCATCGAGACCAGGCCTTCCCTGGCGGCCTCACGTTTGAAAAGCACGCGGTCGTCCTGGGTCATGTCCGGCACGTGGATGACTTCGCCGTTGAGTGCCGCCTGATACATCACCGACTGCGAGAGCAGCACCGAGCCCTTGGCCAGATAATCCTCAGACAAGCCGTGCGACGCAGCGAGGCGCAGGTGTCGCTTGTCCGCCTTGCCATCAAGCAGTCGGATGCTCGCTGCCTTGACTTTCATCGCATCGGCCACCGAAGACGCCGCCGTGTCCAGCACCTTCTGCACATCGCCTCGGCCGGTCAGTGCGGTGGACATGCGGTACAACACCGAGAGTTCGCCCAGGCGCTGCTTGGCGAGATACTGCTCGTAGCACAAGCGGGCAATCGCGTTGGCCATGAGGTACAGCAACTGCACCGAACTGACCGTTTTGGTGCCGAAGGTTTGCTGACCTTTTTGGGCGAGTTCATCGATGTCCGCAGGATCCACGCCCAGCCGAGCCGCCTCGGCCTTGAAGCTTTCCAAAGCCTGAGGTGTCACGCCTGCCGCCGCAGCGGCGTAATCCTCGCGGACCTCAATGCTGCCCAGCGTCTGCCCTTCAATCTGAATCGGTGCCAGCAGTCGGCCGCACGCGTCCTGCTCCGATTCAATCAAATGTTCGAGCACGCTGTCTGACTCAGCCCGCTGCCGCGGATCGGTCGGCGCGGTGATCGCACCGCCTTTGGCGTCGAGAATGATGGTGTTGAGCCGGGTCACCGCAGTGAACGAGTCCTGCACCTCCTGCAGCGTGGCGAGGTCCAGAAAGTCGGTCAGCGCAAGCCGGGCCGACGCGGGAAAATGTCGCGGGCCAGCGGCGGGGAGCGAAGGGGCCGGCGGTTCAAGTGTGGGCGGCGCGTCGGCCATGGGGCAAGGTTACCGCGAGACGCAAAGCTTGGCATCGTGTATCGACAAGGCCAAAATCACATGCCAAAAAACAAAGCGAGCACAGATGAAAAGCTTCAGGGCACATCCCGCTGCAACGCTGTGTCATGCTTGAAATGAGCGTGGTTATTTGATCGCATCGTCGGGAGTGGCAGGTGCATCCGGACCTTGCTCATCCCCGCCCGCAGGAGCGTCGTCCTGTCCGCGCAGCGGGTTGGCATCATCTCGGTCGAGCCAGATGCGACGCAGGACGGGCACGAGCTCATCGCGTGGTGCTCGCGCTTGGGCCACATCCAGGCCGAAGGACACCAGCAGCGGCGTGTTGGTCTGGTACCCCAAATAGGCCAGCATGATCCCGGGCTCGCCGGTGTGGTCGCCTCGGCCGATCATCTGCTGAAGCTGACCTTGCAGCCAGGTCAGCCGTTTGGCGGGCGGGAGCAACCTGGCGTCGTATTTCATCGCGATCAGTTCAGGATGGTCTGCGAAAAGCTGACGCATGTTGAATGCTGCCGACCGGATCATGCCGCCGCCCAGTTGGCTGTGGATCAAACCGGTCCGCGCCAAGGGTTTGTTAGGCGCATCGGTGAGCACCTGCTGAAAGCTGGACTCGGCATCAAAGTATTTGCCTGCCGCGAGTTGGGCCTCAGCCTGCTTTAACGTTTCATTCACACGCTCTTGACGTTGACCCGCGAACGATTCCAGCCGCGGCAGGTCGTAGTTCAGATCGTTGAGTAACGCACCAAGCGGGTTGTCAGGCGACAATTCAGGCCGCAACGAAGGATCATCCCGGCCGGCCTCTTGAAGCCCCATCGAGGCGCGCAGGGCCTTGGCGGCCTCGACCTCAGCGTTGCGTGCCTCACGGGCGTCGGGCGACTGAATGGCTCCCATCCAGTCTTCGCGAGCTTCGGGTCCGCCCGCTTCGCCTTGGGCTTTCTCAGCGCTGATTTCACGCAGCAATCGTAAAAACGGATCCTCCTCCACCGCCTGCTCGTCGGCAAACTCCAATGGCTTGAAAATCTCATCCCGCGCAAGATCCGCAGCACGCTGCTGACGCTTAACCGCAGCCGTATCTTCAGCCTGCCCGTCCCCGGCCTCGGGTTGTTCGACACCACGCGGGGAGTCCTGCAACTCCCGTCGAAGCACATCCTGTAACTGAGCGCCCAGGACCAAAGTCGGGGCAACCCGGCCGTCGCTGCGCGGATTGAAGTCCATCGGATCGGAGTTGTCCGATTCGGACGCACCCTCGCCGTCGGTGCCCTCGGGCGATGGTCCCGCATTGAGGTCTAGCCGATTGCTTCGGCCGGTCGAGAGGTCCAGGCGACGTTGCTGACCAAAGTCGCGTTCACGCTGGGCATCCGCCTCGTCGAACGATTGACCCTGATCGCTGTCATCACGGGGTGCCTCAAGATTCGACACGAATGTGTCCGCACGCAGGCCGAGCAAAGGCGAAGCGGTGAACTCAGTCTGCTGCCCGTCGCGCCCGGGAACCAGACCCACGAGGTTGTCGCTCACCCGGCGCTCGGGACTCGGTAGAGAGATCAACCCGGTCGATGCATCCAGTTCCGGACGCACCAGATTTCGGCTGTTGAATCGATCCAACGTGCCACCCACCGTGTTCGCGCGATAGCCCGTCGGATCCGTGAAGGTGTTGAACACCGGCGTGGGACTCGAGCTCAGCGGACCTGAATAATTCTGCCGAGGGCGGTACGGATTGCTGTTGAACGAGTCGGCCTGGAAGCGGAACAAGTCGCTGCTGCCGGTCTGCCCCCGGAACGCGCCTTCGGTGGTGTAGCCCACCTCATCACGAAAGCCCTGGCCGCCGGCCACGTTGCCGGTCACAAGGTCGTTGCGTGCCCGGTAATCGGGCTGTTGCGAGGCGGGATTCACGCGGCTGCCGCCAGCCTGGCGATTGGCGTCCAAAGCCGTCCCGCCGCCTTGATCAGCACGTTCCTGCGCGACCGCCCAGCCGCTGGGAACCATCAAGGCACCGGAGGACAGAGCGGATAAAAGGGCAGCAGTGCGGAGTTTCATGGCGGGTTTCCACGCAAAATCGATCTGGACGGCGTGCACAAGTCACGCCGCGAAAGGACTCTCTTACTATACGACGCGTTACGACGTTGCACGGTTCCACAGGCTTGGAAATAGACCAAATTCTGTGCGAAAAGCAAGTTTTCAGCCTTCAATGATTTCCAAAACCTCGAAATGCTTGGTCCCCCGTGGCAGGTCGGCCCGCACCGTTTCGCCCACGCGTGACTTCATCAATGAGGCCCCAAGCGGACTGCTGGCGGTCACTTCAATCTCGTCGGCATCAAAATTACCCGACGCCTCGCCCACCAACTTGTAGAGGTCCTCTGAGTCATCGTCGGTATCACGCAGCTTCACCACGCTGCCGAGGAACACCATGTCGTCAGGCTTCTCCACGTCGTCGGCGACCTGGCTGTTCTTGAGCTTTTCCTCCAGCCGACGGATTTCCGCCTCTTCCATCGCCTGGTCGTCCCGGGCCGCGTGGTAGTCGGCGTTTTCCTTCAAGTCGCCTTGGGCGCGGGCTTCGCCGATGCGTTCGGACAGCACGGGCCGATTGGCTTTTAATGTGTTGAGGCGGTCCACAAGGCGTTGGCGTTCTTCACTGGTGAGAAAATCCATGGTGTTGTCTCCAGCCCCGCCGCCCGGATAAGGGGTCACCGGGATCATGCACGGAACAAAAGCGGGCCGCCGCAACGTCAGCGCTGGGCTCAGGCCGATCCGCCATCTTAGTCGGCCTCGAGGGCGGTGTCAGGCTCTCGTGCCGGGCTTGCGTTTGCCGGGGCCTGAGGCTCGCGCGGCAACACGCCCGCAACCCCCAACGCCGCCCACGCCAGCACGCCCGTGGCCGACGCCGTCGCCAGGCTGATCCACAGCCCCGTCTGCCATCCCGCCGCCGAGGCTCCGAAATCCGTCGCGTGCCACGCCAGTTGCAAAGGCCCCATCACCACATCCACCCCAAGCGGCATCAGGTCGGCCAGCAGCGGACCCACCACCACCAAAAGCACCACCACCATCGCCAGCGTCCGCCATGCCTCCCCGTCCCGCCATCGCCCGACCGCCACCACTGCCGCGACCACCAGCGACCACGCCGCCGCGCCCGCCGCGAGATATGCCGCCTGCTGCCAGCTCCAACCTGCCGTAAGCAGCAAAGGCCAAAATACCGCCTGCAACGCCCCGTTCAACCCCACCCAGTCCGCCAGCAACACCCCCACACGCGTGCCCCAACCGGGCGTGTCGTTACGCCAGGGCGCTGCCGCACCCTGTGCCACATCCTCCCCCTGCACCTCCAGTGGCTCAGCCTCAGCCCAGCCTTCCGCCAACCGCGCCGCCGGCCACGCCAGCGTCAATCCCGCCACCGCCGCCACCGCCATCCACTGAGCCCCGCCCCGACTGGCTCCCAACAACCCGTTCGGCCCCACCAACAATACCACCGCCCACGACCCCAACAGCCAAACGCACCCCCCGAGCAGGATCAAACGCACACTCACCGCTGCTGAGGATGTGCGGGACATACCCATAGCGTAGGAAAGCAACCAGTCACCCACCCCCAGGCACTCCACCGCGCAGGGCTATTCGCCCACTTGGTGTGGGCATAATCAAGCTGCGACCCACCCACAGAGACAGTGGGCTTCGCGTCATCGCTCCGCCACGGTGGTGTCGTAGCGGACGCCGGCGGGGACGGGCAGGGCGACGGGGACGGTGACGCCATGAGACCCGGACGTTCGCGTAGACGCATCGACTGCGAGAAAAGCGGTGTAGTCGCTGAGCAGGTTGTAGGTCAGCGCGGTGGCCTTCGCTTCGTCACGCAAGGCCTGGGCGTTGGGCGCGTGGTGGGCTCGATCATGGAGGTCCGCAATCTTGCGCCGGGCCCAGATCTGTGTCAGCTCGGGGCCAGCCTCGGCGGCAGGGCGGTCGAGCGTGAGTGATACCGGTGCGGTTCCGGCCCGGCCTCGAACATGGATCCCGCGCGGCGCTTCGCCGTCGGACGTAAAGCGGCCGGTGAGGGTGATGGGTCGGCCGACGAACAGGTCGGGGAGTTGCTGGGGGTAGACCTCGTGGACGCGGAGGTTGCCGAAGTCGATTTCGAGATGGGTCATGGCCGGATGGCTGACGCGGTTGAGGTAGAGGTCCATGACGTCCGCCGCGTTGTCGCCGGGGTTAAGCATCGCAACCGTGCCACGTCCCAGGCGGGCCATGCGTTCGAGCAGGTAGCCGTTGGGTGAGGAGCCAACGCCGAAGGAGAAGATGCGGGCGTCGCCCAGGCGGGGCTCGATGGCAGCCAGGATCTCAGCTTCGTTGCCGATGTAGCCATCGGTGAGGAAGGTCACCACACGGTAGCGCTGGGGATCACGGGGGAACTCGAGCGCTGCCTTGATACCTTCGATCATCATGGTGCCGCCCTGGCCTCGGAGACGTTGGAGATATCGGCGGGCCTGGCGGATCGACTGCGGACTGACTTCGAGAGGGCTTGAGCCGAGCGACGAGGCGTCATTCGAGAATCGAATAATCTGAAAGCTGTCGCCGGGGCGGAGATTTTGCAGAGCGTGATCAATGGCGGCTTTGGCTTGTTGGAGCGGTTCGCCGGACATGGAGCCTGAGCAATCAATCACGAAGACCATTTCCATGGCCTGGCGACTGAGGTTCTTCAAGTCGGCAGGCGGGTGGAGCATGAGGGTGAAGGTGCCCTGGCCGTCCTCGCCGACGTGGGTGGCGAGCCCTGACTGGATACGGTCACCTTCGACGGCGTAGGTCAGGACGAAGTCTTTGTTGGGCACGGTGTCGTGGGGCGTGAGGGTGAGTCGGGGCAGGCCGACGTCGGTGGTGTCGCGGGTGATGTCGTGGGAGATGGAGTTGATTTCACGCACCGGGACGCCGGGGTCGAGCGTGAGGGTGAGGGCAATATCGTGTCCTGAACGTTCGCCGGGCGCGAGGTAGGGCACGCGGGTGCCGGCGGTGCCGGGCATGGGCGAAGCAGTGCGGGCAACGGGGGCAATGGGGTCGGCGGTGGACGGAGGATTGAACCGCGGGCCGACCACCATGGGGAAGTTGAAGACGTATTGCCCGTCGTGGTAGGCCACGGTGTTGAAGTAGGTGATGGTGACGTCGATGCCCTTGCCGGGCTCGATGTTGGCGACATTCTGGGCGAAAATATTGGGGCGGATCTGGGTGAGCAGGGCGGCTCGGTAGCCTTGAGCGCGGGCGGCAGCGTAAAGCTGTTGGGCTTCATGCTTTTCACGGATGATGCCTCGGATCTTGCGCTCGCCGATGGTCATGACGAAGTCGCTGACCGCCGCGTCCTGAGGAAGCGGGAAGACGTAGACCGCTTCGATTTTGGTATCGAAAGGGTTGTGAAATTGCTGGGTGACTTCGACCGAAGCGACGTAGCCGGTGACGCGGGCCTGGACGTCGGTGTGCTGCAGCGGCAGGGGCACGAGGGTCTTGCCCTGCGGCACCATGTCGGCGGGGTAGTCGTTCAGGGACGCGGATCGGCCTTGAGACGCGGCGGCGGGGGAATCGGTGACAGCCAGCATGGCTCCCGAGCCTGGAGTCGCGTCGTCCGTCGGCGGGGAAGTGGTGGTTGAGCCCGCATCCCGACGGGGTGGGGCGGCAATGATCCACACCTCATCGGTGGGGTCGGCGAGCAAAGCAGGCGCTGCTGCGGAGTGTCCCGACGCGACGGAGGGCGGTGCCACATAACTTTGACCCGGCTGCTGCGGAGTCGAGGCGGCCTGGTCCGCTGCACGCGAGCCGTAATAGGATGATCCACCGCTGGGCGCCGTGCACCCCGTGAAGCTCAGAACGGCCACCAGCGCGATCGTGACCATCAAAAGCAGGGCGGGATACGCACGCTGGACAGCGGCACCACGGTGGGAAAATACGGGTCGGGATCGTTTCAACGGTCGGCTCCAGGAAGAGGTGCGCTACGCACGGTGGCATTGGGAATCGGCACGCCTTGGGGGTCGGCGGCAGCTTGCAGGGTCAGAATCAAATCGTCTGCGGAGAAGTTCAGGTCTTCGACGTACACCTCCACGGTCGCAACGGTCACCACTGCGGTGGGCAGCTGTTGTGCGGGTTTGAGCGAAAAGTCCGCCACGATGAGCCGGTCAATCGGCCCGGCGGCGGCAGCGTCACGGTCGTAACGCGGCGGGTCGGTCCCCGGAAACACCGACCCGCCACGCTCGTCAACCGGACGCACCGGCGTGCCGACGCCGACCACTTTGAAGGTGCCCCGACGGGCGGTGATCTCAATCTGGTACGCCGCGAGGGCTGTGCCCTGCGGATCAATCGTGAGCGGAATCGAGAGGAATCGGCCGGGCCTCCCAGCCGCCTCGGGGTCCACGTCTCTGATCACACCAGCGGCGATCAGAGGCGACGAAGGCTGCGTCGTGCGGGAGGCGGGCTGAGCCTGGGCGGTTGCCGAGGTGAGCGAAGTGGGCCCGGTGGGCGGAGGCGGGCTTTGCGTCAGCGTGACCATGCACGCGGTGAAGAGCAGGGCAAGGGTCTTCATTGCAGCTTCACCGCCTGTTGGGCCAGGGCGTCCACATCACTGGCATCGACGCGGCCGTCCTGGTTGATGTCAAGGTTCGCAGCAGGCCTGGCATCCGCCGCAGCCTGGGGCTGAAGTTCTAACGCCAGCAAATACGCATCGACAATGTTGACCGTGCCGTTCGCGTCGAGGTCGCCGGGCAGCGCGACGAGCGCGGAACCCGCTCGCGGGCTTTTTGTTTGCGTGGTCGAAGGTCCGGCCGGGCCTGGGCTGCGGTACAGCAGGAAGGCAAAGCCCAGCAGCGCCGCCGCCGCGAGCGGGCCTCCGATACGCAGCAACACGTTTCGGCCACGCATCCGCGACCGCAGATGACGCTGCGCATCGCGCATCACCCGGGCGTCCAGGTCCACCGGCACGGCTGGGGGCGTGTCAGCCTGACGCATCGCCTCAACCAACGCCGGCGGCAGATCCGCTTCAAAAGTGGCTTCATCAAAAGGGGGAGGTGGGGTGCTCATGACGTGACAAAAGATCAAGGACGCGAAACACAAAAAAGGTTCAAGGCTCAAAAAACTTTTTTACCGACGGGTCCCCCCGGAGCTGCTTCAAGGCATGGTGCAGCCGGGATTTGACCGTGCCCAGCGGAACGCCCAACGCCCCAGCGATCTCGTCAAGTGAAAAGCCGTCCACCACCCGCAGCAGCACCACTTCGCGGTGGTCGTCGCTCAACGCAGACAACACCGCCAGCAGGTCCTCGGCATGGGTTGCGGCCGGGTCCGCCGTCGAGCTTGGATGTGCCTGGAGATGCACCGGATCCACGGTGGGGGTCTTGCGAGCCCGGCGTTTTGCCGCCAACGCGCAATGACGGGCCACGGGGTACAAAAACGTCGTCATCTTCGCAGTAAGCGTGAACCCGGGAAAGCGACGCACCAGATCGGCGAAGGCATCGGCAGTGGCGTCCGCCGCCAGGTCTGCGTCGCGAACCGTGCGAAATGCCACCCGGTAGACAAAATCACGGTGCCGACGATACAGCGTCTCAAACGCACGCTCAGCAGCAGGTTGCAGCCCTGCATTGATCGTCGCCACCAACGCCCCATCTGACACCGCAGGAGGGGACACCGGATCAGGCGGTGGGCCTGGGGAAGCATCGTGGGGAGGCATCAGCACGCGGGCCGCAGCCTAAGCCGAGCCTGGGCCCACGTCACGCACCAAAAATAAAACCCACCGCAACACACCATGGATGACACCACGCAGGGCACAATCTGGTTGGGCACAAAAAAAAGCGGACGCTTGGGGAGAAGCGTCCGCTTTAGAGAGCGTGCCAGGAATGGCACACAGGAGGGCGATAAGTAGAATGTTGTGGACCTAATTATATCTAACCAACCGGCAGAGAACGCCGGTTCGGGACATAAGACACAAACAAATAACCATAAATGCCAGTCGCAATACGCAATTCGTCAACACCACGATTGCCGCCTGCCAAATCTTTCAACAGCCTCGAACGCCACCTGCTTAAGCATCAGGCAATCAAAGCCTGCGACCAAGCCACGGCCTTCCCCAACGTCTTAGGTCAGCGGCGCGGGATACGTCGCGGCCTTGCCCTCCAACACCGCCCAGACGTCGTGCACCACATCGCTCATCGCCCGCAACGCATCGTGGGTCCGCGACGCCAGGTGCGGCAGCAGCACCACATTCGCAAGCCCCCAGAGCGGGTCCTCAACCGGCACGGGCTCCGGATCGTGCACGTCCAGCACCGCACATGCCCGGGGCGACCGCTCCGCCCAGTCCCGCAGCGCCTGCCGATCCAGCAATAAGCCCCGCGCCGCATTAATCAACATCACCTCAGGCTTAAGCATCGCAAACACGTCCGCATCCAGCACGCCCCGATTCGACGCCCGCCCATCGATATGCACCGTCAGCACATCGCTCTGGCGGTACAAATCCTCGTGCGACACCAGCCGCGTCGATGTCGGCACGCTGGGCCCAAGCGCCGCGGCATCCAGCACGTCACAGCCCAACGTGGGAATGCGCAACGCCTCCGCCGCCCGGGCCAACCGTTTCCCGATCCGACCCATCCCCAGGATGCCCAGCGTTAAGGACGACAGTTGCACCCCGACTTCCGTCTTGCGCATCGCGTGAAACGAGCCTGCCTGATCCCGCGTGATCGGAGTCCGTGGGCGGTACCGATCCAACATCAGCCCCAGCACGTACTCCACCACCGCCTGCGCGTTCGCGTCAGGCGTGTACACCACTTCAACACCCCGCGACCGACACGCGGCCACATCCACATTGTCCAGCCCCACGCCAGCTCGGCCCACCACCCGCAGCCTCGGCGCCGCATCAAGCAACGCCCCGTCCACCTGCGTATACGTCCGCACCACCAGCCCCTGCGCCGACCGCAACGCATCCGCGAACCCCGGCTGATCGTGCCCATGCCGCACCACCGTCGCCCGCGCGGCCAGCCACACGGCGCTCGCCTCGTCCAGATGCTCGCTGACCACCACGTTCATCATGCCCACAGCCTAACGCCATCGAACCCACCTTCCCGCCCGTCGCCACTGAAGCCATATGCGGTAACCCTGCACCCAAGGCTTCTGGGTTCCCCTTGCCCGTCGCACGCCGATACCATGCCGTCATGCCTACGAAAACCACGCTGCCGCTCGACACCCTCGCTGTGGGTGACTGCCTGGAGACCATGGCCGCCTGGCCCGAGAACAGCGTCGACCTGGTCTTCGCCGACCCGCCTTACAACATCAACTACGCCTACAAGCTCGACGCCGCCGGACGCGCCGCCGCTCACCACAACCCGCCCGACGCCCAAGGCCGGGTCAAAACCGTCTATCACGACAACCTCTCCGATGAGGACTACCTCGAGTGGACCTACGACTGGATCAACGCCGCCACGCGACTCCTCAAACCCACCGGCAGCTTCTACATCCTCATCGGCGATGAATACGCCGCCGAGGTGCGCGTCCACCTCAAGTCTCTCGAACGCACCGGCCAACTCGCCTTTCGCAACTGGATCGTCTGGCATTACACCTTTGGCCAAAACTGCCGCAGCAAGTTCAACCGCTCCCACGCCCACCTCTTCTATTGCACCGGCTCGGCCACGCTCAAAGCCGTCCGACCCTCCGCCAAACGATCACCGACCCCGCCCACAGACGCCCCGCCCCCGGTCCGCTACGAGCAGAAAGTCAAGGTCGGCAAGGAACCCTTCACCTTCAACCGCGACGCCATTGCCGTGAAGTCCGCCCGCCAGACCACCTACAGCGACGCCCGCGCCAACCCCAAAGGCAAAGTCCCCGACGACACCTGGTACCTCCGCCCCCAGGAAGCCATCGAAAACAAAAGCCAGGATCACAACGGCTACTTCGAGCCTGACGGCGACTGCTGGACCATGTCACGACTGTGCGGCACCTTCAAAGAACGCCTCGGCTGGCACCCCTGCCAACTCCCCGAAGCCTTGCTCGAACGCATCCTCAAGCTCAGTTCCAACCCCAGCGACGTCGTGTTCGACCCCTTCACCGGCAGCGGCACCACCCTGGCCGTCGCCGCCCGACTCGACCGACACTGGCTGGGCTGCGAGCTCTCCGAAGACTACGCCCTCAAAGCCACCGAACGCATCCAACACGTCCAGGACACCGGCGAAACCCTCCGCTCCACCATGGACAGCAAAGGCATCCAACGCGGCAAACCCCGCAAAAAAGCGGAACCCAAACGCAGTCCACCCACCACGCGAAAACGCAAAGCACCCACGACCTGACGCCGTATCGCGACGCCCGGTGTCAAGTCCTGTTGCGTTTATCAAGATGACACCACGCGTGTCTGGCCAACGGCATCGGGGTGACAGGATTTGAACCTGCGGCCTCTACGTCCCGAACGTAGCACTCTACCAAGCTGAGCTACACCCCGCGATGTCCCGGCCTAAGCCGGACACATCACTCTACCACACCCCGCCCAAGGTGCCAATGCTCCCGCCACCACCGCAACACCCACACGAGATCGGCTCGTACTTACGCTAAGCGCCACCCGCGCCAGACCGCCGACCTCTTCAACACGAGCCACGACTGTAAGGGAGTGTCCCGGGTCGCTGGATGTCTCGAAGAAGACGCTCCCTCACGGGCGCGGGGCGTCATGGATGCATTTTTTGTGGGTGTGAACCAGATGACCAGAGGTCAGGCCTTGGCCTGCCATCGGTTTCACCTGAGGCTGTACGATCTGTGCCATGGACGCGAACCCGCCGCCAGCATTCGAGGCGTCGCCTTACACGCTCGGGCAAAAGCTGCGGCGGGTGGCGTGGATGATGCTCGGTCAGCCGGCCATGCGATGCACGTTTCACAACTGGTACGCGCTGCGGCGGGGCTTGCTCCGATCCTTTGGCATGACCGTGGGGCAGGGCGTGCGGGTCAGGCCAAGCGTGCGGATCGAGCAACCGTGGAACGTCACGCTGGGCGACCGTGCCATCGTCGGCGACCGGGCCATTGTCTACGCACTGGGGCCGATCGTGATCGGAGCCCGGACCATGATCAGCCAGAACGTTCATTTGTGCGCGGGCACGCATGATCACAAAGCGCCGGGCATGCCCTTGATCCGAGCGTCGATTACGGTGGGGTGCGACACGTGGGTGGCTGCGGATGCGTTTGTTGGGCCGGGCGTGACCATTGGGGATCGAACGGTGGTGGGGGCCCGGGCGGTGGTGATGAAAAACGTCGGGTCCGACGTGATCGCGGTGGGCCACCCCGCCCGCGCCGTCGGACGACGTCCCAAAGCCGACTGAAGCACCTCACCCCGCCGCGCCGCGACGGTGAGGCAGCGTCCTCTTTGAGACATGCGTGATTAGGGAACGCTTCCTCACGGGCGCGGCTCGTATCGGAGTCGCCGAAGCGCCGCGCGGAATCACGACGCGGTGCGCCCGTGACGGCATCGCTTTTAGATGTCAACGGGCGTAGAGCGCGAGTGGGTCGGGCAGGGTATTGGCGTAGGGCCCGCCGAAGTTGTGGGCGGCGGTCAGGGCGGGCGGGCGGGCGCGGGGCGGGTCGAGGTGGGCGGTCTGCTTATCGATTTCTGCCAAGGAACTCCAGGTCGCTGCGTGGGCGGCGGGGGGCATGGTGTTATCCCGAATGACGAGTTGGCTTGGCAGCCGCATCAGCCGCACGGCAGCAGGGGGTGGATCGAGCGGGTCGGGAGCCTGGGCTTGAGTCCATTGATTACGGGTGACCTGAATCGCGGGGGGTGGGTTGAGGGCGTCCTGCGACGGTGCGGTTTGGGTCGCGGCGTCCAAAGGCCCGGGGCCGGCGTGCGGCAGGCCCGGCGTCCAGACGTTCACGAGCGCAAGCGGGTACGCCTGATCCATAATGATATTTTCGTGCAGCGTGACGCCTGCCGCCCAGGCATCGGGATGCACGCCATCGCTCATGGACTGACCCAGCACGCCGATATGGGCTGGCTCCACGTCATGCTCAGGCTCTGCAATGCCCTGCGAAGTGATGGTGCAACTGCGGACGGACAGCCGGCCAAATCGAACCCGAATGTGTTCCGAAAACGGGTCGGCAATCGGGGCTGCGTCAATGATGCAATCGGTGAGCGTGGCGAGACGGGCAGCTTCGACCTCCAGCGTGTGTCGGCAGCGATCAAAGACGCATTGCTCGACGTGGAAGAGCGCGTCGCGTTGCCCGAAGTGCACCGCCGGGCCGGTGATGCCGTGGAAGTGACACCGGCGGATGGTGACCAGGGAGGCCTCGAGCCGAGGCCCGCGGAACATCACCGCCTGGCTGAGGGTTTCGCCCTGCACGTCGCGGGTGACGAAGGTCAGGCCTTCGAGATGCTGACGGTAAGGCCGCCCTTGCAGCACCGCTTCGCCCACGAGAAAAGCATCGCTGGATTCGAGAATGGCCTGCTGTCCGATGAGTGACTGCGTGCCTTCGATCCAGATGGGTTTATCGATGCGGTATCGGCCGGGCGGGAGCAGCACCGGCTCGGCGGCGGCAATGGTGGCCTGCCCGCGGTGGGTGGTCGAGGGGCGAAGAAGCTGTTGCCGCGCCGCTTGATTCAGCGCCGCCTGAATCGCGGCGTGAGCATCGCGTCGACCCGTGCGGTCAGCTTGAAACGGCTTGGCAGCGGCGTTAATCATTGGCCTTCACCCCACGCGGCGGCATACATCGCACGGTACATCGGGCCTAAACGATCGGCAGCCAAAGCGTCTAACACCCACTGCCGTCCGCGTCGTCCCGCTTCCCTCGCCTGATCGGGATGTTCCACCCAATGTTGGACAGCGTGAGCGAACGCAGTCGCCTCGCGGTCCACAATGATTTGCCCTGCATCCTCGAGTTCACGCCAAATGTCCACGCCTCGGGTGGTGATGACCGGCGTACCTCGGGCCAGCGATTCGACGAGGGACAGACCAAAGTTTTCCTGATGGGTGGGCAACACTGTGCAAAGCGATCGGTCGAGCAGGTCGCGCTTGGCATCGCCAGTCACGAGGCCCAAAAAGCTGAGGTGTGTAAGGCCTTGGGCACGCATGCGGAGGGCAGCGTCGTATACGGGCGTGCCTTGCCCTGCGATCCGCCACGCGGTGGCGTCGCCGCGCTGGTCGAAGACGCGGGCCGCCTCGATCATCGTTTCCACGCCTTTTTTAGGATGTAGTCGCCCGAGAAACACCACCCCTTCGCGGGGTCGTTGAGCCTCATGACTGGACGCGCCAAGCAGCGCAGCATCGGTCGGCAGCGGGACCACCCGTGTCCTGGCGGCTGGGACCGCCTGGCGGACCTGCTCGGCTTCCGCGTGGGCCGTGCAATGCACCGCAGCGGCCCAGGCCACCATACTCCGCACCGCAAGGCGAAGGGCGATCCGTTTTTTCAGTGGTTTCTGCGCAAGCGACCATACATCCAGCATGCCGTGCGTTGACACGACGTAGGGGATCCCGTGTTGGCGTGCCATCGTGGCCAATCGCATTGCCCGGTAATCCCAGACCTCGTGAAGATGCAAAATGCAAGGCTCCGTGGTCTGTCTCAGCACGTCAGCCAGTTGTGTCACGCGTTGCGCTCGCACATCCCCGGCAGGCGACGCCGACGAAGGCGTATCGTCCAACAACGCCTTGAGATCTCGATCATTAAATGTTGCCACCGTTGTGGGGACCCCTTGTTCCGCAGCGAGTATCGCGAGGTCCAGCACCGCCCGCACCACCCCGCCGTGAGCAAGGTCGATCGCTTTGAGGTAATGGATGACGCGGGGCGATGTAGGCGTCGAGTCAGTCACGCAGGCATGCTACCGGGCCAGCTGCGTGAGACAACGTTTGGCGAAGTTCCTGCCGTCCGCACGGATCCGCATGGAACCAGCGATACCCGTTAGCTTGTGCGGGTGAACGCCCCCGACCAACCCCTTCGTGTGCTCGTGCAGCAACCCGCCTTGCCCGCCTATCGCGTGCCGGTGTTCGCGGCGCTCAACGCCCGCCCGGGGCTCAGCGTCAAGGTGCTCTACACCGACCCATCGTGGAACGCCAAAAATGTCCCTGCCCAGGGATTCGACGCGGTCCCTGAGACCATTAAACAGTTCGCCTTAGGCGGTCGCACCGTGCGCTGGCACCCCGCCGCCTGGCACGCCGTGGGGCAGGACACCCTTTGGCCGGGCACCCCAGGCGACCCCCGTGTCATCATCATGTCCTGGGACCTGCACAATGCGCTGTTGGTCCCAACCCTCCGCCGCGCCCGCCGCAAGGGCATCGCCACCGTGCTCTGGGGGCATGGCTATTCCAAACACGAAGCCTCCTGGCGTGAGAACCTCCGCAACCGCGTCGCACGTTTCGCTGACACGTTGCTGCTCTATAACCACAAAGCCGCCGATGCGATAATCGATGCCGGCTTCGATTCTGCCCGCGTGTTCGTGGCGTTGAACGCACTGGATCAAGCGCCCATTCAAGCCGCGCGTGAGTTCTGGACCGCACGCCCCGCTGAGCTTCAAGCCTTTCAGCAGGCCCACCATCTCACCGGCCGACACGTGTTGCTCTACGTCTCCAGGCTCGACCCCGACAACCGCGTCGAACGGATGATTGATGCCGTCGCGCAATTGAGACAGCAAGGGCGGGACGTCGTCGGCGTCATCGTGGGGGCCGGTGCACCGCTGGCTGCGCTGCAACAACAAGCCAAAGCCCTGGGTATCCAGGAGGCGATCCATTTTCCAGGCGTCATCTACGAACAGGAAAAGCTGGCGCCCTGGTTCCTCTCCGCCGACCTTTTCTGCTATCCCGAAAACATCGGGCTTAGCCTGTTACACGCGTTTGGCTACGGGCTGCCGGTCATCACCAGCGATCGGCTCGATGCACAAAACCCTGAAATCGAAGCCCTCCAGGACGGCATCAACGGCCGACTCTACGCCCACGGCGACACCGCCGCCCTGACCGCCGTGATCGGCACCTTGCTTGATGATCCAGCGACCCTGGCCCGCCTTTCTCACCACGCCCGGCAGACCATCACCGAGCGTTTCACGCTTGCAAACATGGTCGATGGCATGGAGCAGGCTGTGCGTGCCGCTGACTCACGACGCCGCGGGTAACGCCCCTGACGAGGGATGCCCCGAGGGCGGCCGGCGGGCGGTCGTCCACATGGAAACATCCAGATCAAAGCGATCCGCAAGCGCCGCGACATCCACGCGATAGTAGTCCGCAAGCCGATCCCGCAAGGCGTCCGACAAGGTGGGCTTTTCGCCCGGCATCACCCGGCCGGCGATACGGGTGCCCGCCCGCCAGGCAAGCCGCGCCCCGCCCGCCAGTGACCCACTGCGGTGTCTGACCCGGCCGCCGTCCGCGAATCGTTCGAACGACACACTTCGCAGCACGTCAAGCCACCGCAAGGCCAGCGGCGAATAAATCCCCGCCATGGGCTGGCTCCCGCCCCGCTGCGGCTGGTACGTCGGGTCCACGCCCAGGAAGCGATAGGTCTTGGCGATCAAGCCTGCGGGGTCGCGCTTGATGTCGTCGTACAGCACGACGAGAAGCTGCTCAGGGCTGAAATGGTGCAGATAGCGTTCAAGATGCTGGTGATACAGGCCAAAGGTCAGCACCGACATCGCCGCGGGATACCCAGCCGGAGGCCTGCCGTCGAGCAGTGCCGTCAATGCCGACTCGATGGGTTGCAAAGGCACCAGGCCAAAGCGCTGCAGGTGGAAGTGGGCCGAGACCGCCCGCGCTACAGGATCGCGGAGCACCACGATGAGTTTCGCACCGGGAGCATGTCGAGCGATGCGGGCTTCGACCCCGGGGATGCCCAGAGCGTTGGGTCGCTTGATCCCGCGCAGCCGCTGCGGACCGCCGGCGGCCTTGAAGTGCTGCGTCAGCCGTTCGAGGTGCTGGGGGTCGTAGGCCGGGTCTTCGAAGAAGTCGATTTCGGTCGGCGGCATCTGGAGGCCGGGGTGCTCTTCAAGGCAGGTGAGCAAATACGTCGACCCCGCTTTCTGGGCTCCAATGACCATGAAATCCAGGACATCGTCGAAGGCTGGAAGACTCATGAGGCATACCCGTCAATGCCGGCAGGCGTTGATGCCGGTTATGGTATCGGGCCAAGCGATGATTTACGATGCCCGTCCCAACCCGATCCGTCGTTGGGTGCTGCCTCGGCTGCCCATGCTGTACCACAATCACAATGTGTTGGACAAAAAGGCGGTCCAGGGCGTGGCACAGGCGGCGATGGAAACTGGCTTCGGCCCGCTGGTGATTGACTACGAGCCCGACGAGGAAGACATCCACTTCCACCCCGACCATGCAGTCGAAGTGAGCATCGACCGATGCATTCAAGCCAGCCAATGGGTGTATGAAGCCACCCACGGCAAGCTCCGACACAGCTTTTATCGACTCGGCATCGTCAAACCACGCTACATGCAAGTCAGCCGTAACGCGGAACTCAAGGCCAAGTGGCAAAAGGCCAACGCCCGCTGGACCCGGCAGCGCCCGCCCCGCGAGGACGGCCGTGTTGATACAGCGTTGCCCCATGCTGACGAGGAAGAGCTCTGGGACGAACGCGGTGCGGTCGATTGGATGGATTTTTTGACCCCCAGTCTGTACCGGCCTAAGGCCATCGATTTAGAAACCTGGCAGGGTTTCACGCAGGCCACCAGCGACGAGGCCCGTAAAATGAACAAGCTGGCTTTGGGTTTCCTGTGGCCGCGGTTTCATCCGGGCTTCGACCTGATCCCCGCTGCCGAGTGGGAGGCCATGCTTGCGTTTGCACTGCAGCGATTCCATGCGGTGGCCGTGTGGGACACCCCGCGAGGCGGAGGTCTGGAAGCCCAGGACGGCCTACGGGGCGAGATCACCATGTCCATGGCGGTACGCTTCAGCGGATTCCAGTAACACGCCGATATTGAGGCTTCATGGGTCAGCTGAGTCGGTATATCGAAGCGGTGGGGTTGGCGGGGATGCTGGTGGCGGGCCTGGTCATCGCTGGCTATTTCGTCCTGGTCCCCACTCGGCATCGGATGGTTGTGGCGTTGGCGGCCATGCCCGTGTGGGTGACCTGCAATCGACTCACGCTCTTGGGCGGCATTTCCACCATCGCCAAAGCGACCACTATTCTCTGTTACCTGCTGGTGCTGTGGTCCGCGTGGAAGCACCCGGGTATGAAACGTGAACTGCCACGGATTCTGTGGCTTTACCCCATCATGGCCGTGATCTGGCTGGTGTGCGTGGCCCGCGCGGATCCGATCGCACTGACCCTCGCCCGCCAGATCCAGTGGATCGCCCTCACGTTGGCCGCGTTGGCGGTGACCGGGACGGTGACGGATCGGGAAAGTTTCCTCAAAGTTCTGCGAGCCTTGGCGGTAGGTTTCCTTATGGCGGTCGTGCTAATGAGTGCCAGCCTGGTGTCGGGGCGGTACGGCGTGCGGCTGATGGGACGACTCTGGCCGTTCGGTGCTAATCCCAATCAGGTGGGTGTGGCGATCGGGGCCTCGGGCGCGCTAAGCCTGTATTTTCTGCTCTATGCCAGTCAGGGCATTCGCCGAATCTGCTGGGGGGTGGGCCTTTTGCTCGCCGTCCTGCTCGGCATTTCCACTGCGAGTCGATCCGTCATCATGGTGCTGGGCTTTCCCGCTGCGGTCCTGATCCTGGGCAGCCCGACGCGGATCGGTATCAAAATCGTCAGTATCGTGTGCGGACTCGCTGCCGTGAGCTATGCCGTGGCCCGAACCTCCGCCTTCAACCGGGTCACCGATCTATCCTCCGGCCGCTATGAAATCGCGCAAGCTTACCTCCAGGTCATTCTCCAACGGCCATTGGCGGGCCTCCTGGGCACCACAGGCCAGGGGGCATTGTCCTCCGGGATGGTCGGCACACACCCTCATAATGCCTACCTCTGGCTGCTCTATAACGGGGGCCTGCTCTTGGCATTGCCCCACCTCTTGCTGATCCTGCTCACAGGGCTGGCCTGGATTCGGCTATGGATGGCCAGGCGATCACTGTCCCTCGACCGCGACCTCATGCTCCTCGTCGGCTCGATGATCGTGGTCATCTATACCCACGGCATCGTCAACGCAGCCATCTTCTACCCCACCTTCGCCTGGTCGTTTCTCCACGTCCTCATCTCCGCGTTCATCATCACCACCGCCCACGTGGTGCTCGCACGCCCCAGACCTTTGGCCAGTTAAGTGCGTCAACTCAAACCGAGGCGATCGCCCGGCGGTACACCGTTTCGAGCTGCTCGGCCGACGCGTCCCACGTCAGGTGATCCACGATGTGCTTACGCAGCGTGTCGCTGGGAGGCTGGTCCCACGCTTGCTGCACCGCCTGACGGATCGACGCGACGCTTTGCGGATCCGGGTACACCGCGTGATCGAGAAAATAGTCCGGCGGGCCGCCGTGGGGTGTGATGACCACGCGGGCACCATACGACGCTGCCTCCAACGCGACCAGCCCCGTCCCCTCGTGCACGCTGGGCAGGCAAAACACCTTGCATCCCGCATAGAGGCTCTGCAGCGTCTCGCGGTCGAGAAAGCCTCGCAGATGCACATTGGGAAATCGATCCGCAGCCGCTTGAATCGCATCCAGCGCAGGCCCCGGCGGGTTGTGTCCCGCCACCACCAGAGGCAACCCGGTCGGTCCGACGGCTTCGATCAGCTTGCGGACATTTTTGCGTGCTTGTGTATAGGCGCTCGCGTGCAAGGCATAGCCGTCGGGTAGATCCAGACACAGGCGTTCACGGGCCAGCGCGGGGTCAGCCGGGCCGGGCGGATCGACGCCATTGGTCACCAGGTGCACCCGCTCGGCGGGAACGCTCAGGCCTTGAATAAGCCGTTCGCGTTCATGGCTCGACCGCACCACCACCGCATCGCTGCCCAGCGCCTGATCGCGAAACACGCCGGGGATCGTGAACACCTTGCCCACGACATGGCCAAGCCGAGCCGCCGCGCGGTACCGGGTGTTGGACTCGTTGGTATCGATGATGGGCGCGAAGACACGCCGGGTCCTGCCCCAGTCGCCCGTCTCGATGCCGTACATCCCAAGCCCGCCGAGAAAAAACTGAATGACATCAAAGCCATCCGGCAAATGACTGTGCCAGGGATGCAGCTCGACGACTTCATGTCCCCGTCGGCGCAGGGCCTGGGCCTGAAACACCGCCTGGGCCCGGATGCCGTTGCCCGGCGTGCCCACCGCCATATTCGACGGGAGCAAAAAGCCAATTTTCAAAGGGGACGCCGTGCTCATCGTGCAACATCTTCAAGAATCAGATCGTTCGTTCGCTCGCATCATGACACGTTCCACCGCATCGCGGACAACGCTGGCGAAGCGGTCAAACGTGTAATGCTGCTCCACCGCCGCAAACCCGCGCTGCCCTACCGCCTGGGCCTCCTGTCGATCACCCAACAGCGTCACACACGCGGCCGCAAGCCCCGCGTCGTCCTCGCCCCGCCGCAGCCCCATCCCGTCGGGCAACGTGGTCTCATAGCCATAGTGCGAGTGGGGCGTCACGGCGATCGGCCGGGCATGCATCAGCGACTCAAGCACCTTGATCTTCGTCCCGCCGCCCTCATAAATCGGACTCACCGCCGCCCACGCCTGGGCATACACCGCCCGCAGGTCCGCGACATATCCCAGCACCTCCACGCCGGGCACCTGCTGCCAGGCCTGCGTCTGCGCTTCCGACATTTTCGAGCCCACGATCTGCAAGCTGGCCTCGGGGCATTGCTGATGCACGCTCGGCCAGACATGCTGAAGAAAACGTTTCACCCCCCGTGCGTTAGGCCCATGATTCATCGACGCCACGATCAGCAGCCGGGGCTGGGGCGCGGCGCGATCAAACGCGGGCGGCTCAGGGATGGTGTCGCCTGCGGTGTACGGGATATTGGGAAGCACGCTGTAATGCGGGTGCTGCACCAACGGCACGTCGGCCGGACTCGCCAGCCAGACATGCTCAAAAGGCGTCAGCCACGCGGGCATCACCGTTTGAATCTGCTGCAGGTGGCGTTTGATGAGCGTGCGGCCGAGCCTGCCGTCGTGGCCGTGCTCAAGGCGACTGGCGTAGACCCGCCAATCCAGATCATCGATATCCAGGATCACGCGGGCCTGCACCGACGCCGCTGCGTTGAGCACATCGCCCACCTTGGCCGGCCGCAGCATGCGGCAAACCACCACGTCAGGCCTGACCCGCTGCACCGCCTCCCACACCGCCTCCCGGGCCTCGGGCACCACGTCGTATCGCGCCCGGGCACCGACAAGATTATGTGTGACCCGCTGCCTCAGCGTGCCCGCCTCCAGGCGTGAGGCCCGCGCGATCGCCTCCAACCCCACCTGCTGCTCCATGCGCTCCCGGTCGGCTTGCGGAATGCCCTGAGGCCGACACAGCAACACCGTGTGCAGCGAGCCGAGGCGTTGCAGCGCCCGGGCCAGCAGGGCGGTGCGTTGGTTTCCGCCGGTGGTCGCGGGGATCGGCGGGGTGTTGGAAACCAACATCATGCGCAGGCCGCCTGCCTTGCGTTGAGCGTTCGCGTTGGGATCAGAGCTGGCCATGGAATCAGGAAGCAAACGCGTGCCAATTCATCGCCCGCACCCGCCGCAGGCCGTAGAACGGACCCAGCCCCAGTGTCAACGCAAGCTGCAGCGGACGCGCCACCAGGTACCCGCCGCGTCCGGGGTGACGTTTGCGAAACCGCTCCAGCGGAAGCCGAAGCCAGCGATGCCAGGTGCTCAAAGGCATCCGTTCGTCGGTGTACGCCCTGTAAATCCGCTCAAGTTCCGCGATGATCTTGTCTCCGCCGGTGGAGGTCTTGTTCGCGCCGTCAAACGGGAACCGACTCAGCCGGTCGTCGATCACGTGCCAGCGTGCGCCTTGCGACTTGAAATAGTTCCAGAGCTCGAAGTCCATCGCGTAACGGTACGACTCGTCGATCGGCAACGCTCGGCCTTCCAAAAGTCGCCGGCGATAAAAGCAGCTCGGCTGGGGGATCGGGTTTCCGCAAGGCATCGTGTCAATCCCGTCAAGCGTCGGCCGATGCTCATGCGTCCGCTGCACGTTGCCCTGCTCGTCCAAAAACTCAAACAAACACGTCCCCACCAACACATCAACCTCCGCATGCTGCGTGAAAAATCTGCCAACCCGGTGCAACGCGCCCGGCTCCAGCAGGTCATCGCTGCACAGCCAGTTCACGATCTCACCGGTGGTGCGTGCGAAACCCCGATTCAATGCCTGCGACTGGCCGGTGTCCGCCTCACTGAGCCACCCGTGTAAATGTGGCTCGAAGCGACGCAACACCTCAACCGATTCGTCCGTGGACCCGCCGTCGGCCACAAAGATTTCCAGGCCCGGGTAATCCTGATCCAGCAGGCTTTGCAACGTTCGGCCCAGCGTCTTGCCGCCGTTGAAGTTCGGCACCACGATGGAAAGCGTTGGAAGTGTGGGAGACGTCAAGATCGGCCTGCCTTCTGTGCGTGGTCATACGCCATCGCGACCCGCTCGGCCGCGATCCCCGCCGCCGCGTCGAGGTCGCCCATCACGTCCCGGACCACCCCCGCAGCGTCCTGCGCGTCGGGAGATGCCAGCAGCGTACGCATCGCGTCGACATCACGGACGACCCGCGACGCCGGCAAAAAGGGGAGGCCGTGCAACGCGTCCAGCTCCGCATTCCAGATCAATGCCGTGGGCAGCCCCCGCCGAACCCCTTCAAGCACCGCCGAGGATGACGCCGTGCAAACCAACGACCACCGCTTATCGAATTCCTCGTGCAACGCCCGATCCGCACCGCTGATCTCCACCGTCATTCCCGCACGACTTGCGTACGCGTGATACGGCTGCAGGTCCGCAGCGGAGTCCGAAGGATGCGGGCGGACCACCAGCCGATACGACGTGCCGCTGGACTGCAACGCATCAACCAGGACGCGAAAGGCGTGGTCGAAGGCGTCAATCTTCCAGACATCCCGGCCGTGCGCCTGCGAGAGAAACAACACGCTCGGCGATTCATCCGGTGCGTCGCTCGACATCGGCTGCAAGGCCTGGCCTGCAAACTCCAGAGCGCCCACCGCCACCAGCTGCGCGTCAGGCACGCCAAAGGTGTGGAGGGCATTACGCGTGGTCTGGCCCCACACCCAAAGCTCGTCGGCCAGCACGGGGCTGTACCGCCGGTTCGGCAGGCCGTGCAACGGTTCAAGCACCCGGCAGCCCGCCGCCTTCGCCCCCGCCACGCCGTAGCACCCAAGCCCCACATGCTCGCCCAGCGAAATCACCACCTGCGCTCCGGTCTGCTGAATCTGACTGCGGACAGCCCGGGCAATCGTCACCGCGCCCAACGCCTCACGAAACCGCGTGCTTCGAGATGACTCGGTAAACCATGCCTTGAGCGCAGGGTCCCCAGCCTTGCCCACGTGATTCACCACCCGCAGCGCACGTCGCACATCCGCTGCGCCCGGCCGTCGGGGCAGAGCAAACACCACCCGCTGGGCACCTGCGGGCACCGGTTCCTCAGAAGCTTGCGCGTCTTGCCCCACCCGCGCCGGATGCACCCCGATGCGGAGTTCAGGCCGCAGGGCTTGAACCGCCTGGGCAATCGTGCGGGTCATCTGCAGGTAGTGTGGCCGGGGCGAGACGGTGAGCAGCAACACATCACACGCCGCCGGCCGGGGTGGGCGCTGCCCGTCCTCACGCCGCCGCATCCCCGGGCCAGGCCAGGGCGACTCCGGCACGCCCGCCAGCCAGGTCCATCGATGCACCGCCGGGGCCGACAGCGGGTCGCGTTGCACCAGGTCCCAGCCTGCTTTGGACAGATGTCCCCACGCCTCGACCTGGCTGTTCACACCCGCCTCAGCTTCTTGCGGATCGGCAGCTCACTGTCG
The DNA here is from genome assembly GCA_963799465.1 of uncultured Phycisphaeraceae bacterium. Classification (GTDB taxonomy): domain Bacteria; phylum Planctomycetota; class Phycisphaerae; order Phycisphaerales; family Phycisphaeraceae; genus JBCCOW01. Next base: position 1,185,277 of record CAWCXG010000001.1, read on the forward strand.
TACACCCGCTTGATCCCGTCGCCCTTGGCGTCTTCGATAATCCGGATATCCCGCACCAATTTGATCAACCCCTGAGGCTCGACCGACGCCGCCTGATCGCTGCCCCACATCGTCCGGTCCAGCGTGATGTGCCGTTCCACGCAGCACGCGCCCATCGCCACCGCCGCCAGGCTGATCTGTAAGCCCACCTCGTGACCCGAATACCCAATCGGACAGTCAAACTGCTCCATGAGCTTGGGGATCACCGACAGGTTGATCTCGCTGTGCTTCGCGGGGTACGTGCTCACCGTATGCAGCAGCATCCGCTCGCCCGGTGTGAGCAGGTCATAGCAATGCTTCACTTCGTCCATATCACTCATGCCCGAGGACATGATGATCGGCTTACCCGTCGCGGCGGTCTTCTTCACCAGCTCGTCGTCCGTGATCGACGCCGAGGCCAGCTTGTAACACACAGGATGGAAGGGCTCGATGAAGTCCACGCTGTTCACGTCCCAGCACGACGCAAACCAGTCGATACCTTTGTCTTTGCAATAGCGATCAATCTCCGCAAACTGATCCGCATCAAACTCCACCTTGTACCGATAGTCGAAATACGTCATTCGGCCCCAAGGCGTGTCCCGCTCAATACTCCGCTGATCCATCGGCACGCACAACTCGGGGTCACGCTTTTGAAACTTCACCGCATCGCAGCCCGCGAAGGCAGCGACATCAATAAGCTTCTTGGCGATGTCGAGATCGCCGTTGTGGTTCAGGCCAATCTCGCCAATGATGTACACCGGCTGGTCGTGGCCAACGCGTCGCGTGCCGAGGGTCAGGGGAGAAGTCATATGAGGGGTTCCGGCTCGAGTATTTAATAAACAGAAGAGAGACCGCGCGAGCGGCCCACAATCAAATCGCACAACTCACGCACCGCGCCATCGCCGCCCTGACGCGTCAGCACCAGATCCGCTGCGGGAAACACGTCGTGGTGTGCATCCGCCACCGCCACCCCGCATCCCGCCGCTGCCATGCATTCAACATCATTCACATCATTGCCCGTGTAGATCGTGTGAGCCAGGTCCAAAGACCGCTCCGCCAGCCAATGACGCAGTGCAGGAAGTTTATCGTCGATCCCGTGCAGGCACTCAAGCTTGAGCTTTTCACATCGTTTCATGACAATCGGCACCGGCTCCTTGCTCAGCACCAATAACGCCACCCCCGTGGCCCGCAGGCGGTCCAGCCCCATGCCGTCGCCCCGGCTACACCGCGCCGATTCCTCGCCGTGCTCGGTCAGCGTCACCTTGTTGTCCGTGAATACCCCGTCAAAATCAAACACCACCGCGTGGACCGGGTCCGGCAGTCGGCTGGCCATGTCCGCTTGCAGCCGATGCCGCAGCAGCACCTGCGCCACTTCAAAATCCACCGGGTCATCAATCTCAAGCCGCCGTTCCCCAGGCGTGGCATGCAACGCGGTAGTTCCAAAAAACCTCCGCTTGGCCACGCGAAAACCACCCGTCCGCATCGCGTACACCGCACCGGTTTCCAGGTACTCACGCTCCCGCTGCTGCCGAAGCAACCGCGGACCCGACGCATCATGATTGATCCCCATGCCCTGCCCGTCCTGCCCCTGCTTCCATAAAAAATAGTGGAAGTCCGTCACCGCGACCGCCGCATCCGCCTGCTGCTCATCCAACGCCCGTACTGTGCCATCGATGTCCTGCGGGGCGGTCAAAGGCGAAGTGCATTGCAAAAAGACCGTCACCCCAGGCAACGCGCCTACCTTCTCTCGTTCATTCAACGCATGCAGCACCGCATCTTCCGAAGACGCCATATCCCCCGCAATCGACTCCGGCCGCCACACCACCTCCGCCCCCGCCCGCGTGGTGATCTCTGCAAGCTCCGCATCATCGGTCGACACCACGACCGTCCCCACCGTCGCGGCCGACTGCGCCGCTTCGATCGTCCAAACGATCAAAGGCTTGCCACACAACAGCCGAGCGTTCTTGCGGGGCACCCCCTTGGACCCCCCGCGAGCGGGGATGATGGCCAGTGCAATTGGATTCATATCGTCTCCCACAACAGTATTAAAATCATCATTTGAGCGAGCACTTTTGTGGCAGCGACCAACGATTTTGCGACACCAAATCAGGTGCGTGCCGCATCTAAACTAGGAATCGGAGCATACTTGATGGCCCCGCATTGAGCTGGCAAGCTATCAGGATTCGCAATTCGAAGTTCACGACCTGTCTCTTCATACAGGGTTCGAATACGTCTGAGAATGTACTGAACAGGCGGCACTTTGCCGTTGGGATTCCACACAGTCGTTCCATGAGCCTCGTTTGCCTCGATTCCGGTTTCTTGGCGGTCGTAAGCATCAACCCGCGGATCATTCGCATAGAAATGTTGACCGTCGTTCAGATCGACACCCACAAGATGGACGCGTTGATATCCCATAAGCCATACAATATTAAGTACCATTGTCAGCGTTCCTTGAGTAAGAAATAGCCTTTGACGCGTACTCCAACCCCAAAAATAGCGTAGCTTGGCGTAGGTCATAGGATCGCCTTCTTTCTGCTCAAGAAGGTGTCGAGTCCAATCTCCCAACATTCCCCACCGATGGTAAGAAGCCCAGAACTTGCGTCGCAAGGTAACCTTGTGATCCTGCTGCGGCCAACGCACCTCAGGGACACGATATCGCGATTGAAAGAGCTGATGAGTTTGCTCAATCCAATAATCCGATAAAAAAATATTTGTTGCACCAAATGCATCATGGCGCTTCAGAATGACAGGTACATCGACGAGTACTTCGGGGGTCGGTTGGTGCGAGTCAATCAATATGTAGTGCGTTGGAGCAATCTCGACAGACTCGTAGTGCATGGGGTAGTGGTTGAACGCAAATGTGTCGGCCGCACGCAAGGCTTGTTTCTGGTCCGGGGTGAGCCTCCGCAAGCTAGGGCCGTTACCCATTACATAACAGATGTCGTGAGACCTCTGCGGTAGAGCTTGTCGCGAACCAGGGTGTGCTTTTACCGGCACCCGACCTTTGTTCGAAGGCTCAAAATTTAAGTCTAAGCTAGAATTTAAAGACATAGCAAAAAAGCCAATATATAATTACATAAAATTGGGAATCAAAAGCATCGAGGCTAACCGCCGCCATCTCTGATCAAGCGAGTTTCAGGGCGTCGAAACGAAAGGTCCACCAAGCTCTTTCCTTGGTAATATAATCTTCTCGCAGCATACTTGCTTCTCATAGTCACCACACCATTGAGGGATCGGGGCTGTATTGTTGGAAAAAGGCTACCAATTTTTCGCGGCGACTGGGCCATAAGTTTTTCAAAAAGAGATGCATAAGACTCAGCCATTTGTCGGCTACTGAGCCTTTTTTCCCAAATCGTCTCATAAGCATATTCAGACATTGATCGCAGGAGCAGGCGATCCTGAGCAATTTCCCCTATTGATGTGGCAAACGCATCAATATCACCAATGCTACAGATCATACCATTTTTTTTGTGTACAATTATATCATTTATCCCACTTCGTATGTCAGAAACGATCGGCACACAGCCGTGCGCCATCGCTGACAATAGTACCAATGGCAAGCCTTCATGCTGCGACATCAATAGCATCGCATCAGCACATGCCAGACGTTTGTCGATTACGTCAGGCGGAACAGTCCCGTGCATAGTCAAACGCGAATCTCGAACACGATCAGCAAGAAGATTTGCTAGCTCCAGGCGATCGGGACCATCGCCATATATGTCCATCGTGTAGCTTATATCCAGACGATCTAAAGCACTAAGTAGAGGTGGTATATCGAAAATACGCTTCTGATTTTGCTCCAGCCGGCCGGCATAAACGATACGCAGAGGGAGTGATGCAGATCGCAAATCTTGGTTAGACCTTGGGTTGTTTACTGGCGTTGGCACACCGTACGGAATACGAGGCATGATGATTGGACGATCCCCATGATTCGCAAGAACCCGAGACTCAATGGCACTGCTAACACTCACAATCGCATCACAATGTGGTGCCGCAAGATCAAGATGCCAATAGTGCCGTTCGTCGTCGGTGTGCACAACCCCGACAACCCTGACGCCAGGATCAAGTTGATGAAGCGATGATAAAAAGTCGTAGTCGTCGTTAGGTAGATATATACAAGGGGACAAACTATTTAGGTAGCGACTTAATCGACGCCAGTTCACTGGCCACGCCGCTCTTTGCTGGGGGGCAACAATGTCTAGGCCTCGCATCGGAAGCCCCTCGGGGTAGACCATAGGGTTGGGAACTTTGGCCTTCGGATTTGTTATCAATATTTCGGCATCGAACCCAAGATCAATAAGTTCGCTTGTTAAGTATTGTATAAACGTATTGACGCCACTCAGCGACCACCAGCGATTTGCAAGTACTACACGGTTTTTCATAATTTAGGCCTAACTCTATTTGAGCGAATGCGTTTTTGCAAATATTTTGCGTACCCTCGAATCTTTTGCCGGCGATCAATTCTGCGTCTTTGCCTTTGGTAACCCAACTCATCCAGAAGAGTGACGACTGCGGAATTGTAATTACGCCTAACGTCGGACCCTTCCTTGAGCATAATCCTTTCATATTGACCAAGATAAAAGCCCAGATTTAGCCTCTCTACTTCATAAGGCAATAGAGTAAGTAATGTGCGTATGACCTGCAAACTTTCTTGAAGTTCACGGACTGATGCACCCTGTTCCTGGCGAGCCGTGGCGGCGTGTCTTCGAAACCGATTCAGTTGTTTCGCATAGTATTTTACAGAGCAGCCAGGCCCTCCAATCATTTGGCCCCACCACTTCCAATCTCCACAGATACGCATTGACAGGTCAGCAATCCCTATTTCGTATGCACGGGATTTTCGGAATATTGCAGCACTTGCGTTTTGGATTGGATTCCCAGTGAGCATATAGTTTCGAATGAATGCGTGGCCTTGAGCTGTGATATCGCATTCCCAAGTACCACCGCAACGTTCCCGCACTAATGTCATCGCATCGCCAGTAAAGGCGCTTTTTGCATCGATCCACCGAGACCTCCCGTACGCCACGACGATTTGGGGGTCACTTTCCAACCCCGCCACCAGCGTCTCCAGCAATGCCGGCTCCGCCACGTCATCGCTCTCGGCAATCCAGCAATACGTCCCCCGCGCCGCCGCCACGCCCTTATTCCACTGCGCAAAGGCACTGCCCGAATTCTGCTCGTTGTACAGCGTGCGAATCCGTGTGGGATCCCTGGCGGCGTAAGCGTCCAGAATCGACCGACTGTCGTCGGGACTCGCGTCGTCCAGCAAAATCAGCTCAAAATCCTGATACGTCTGATTCAGAATCGAGTCCAGCCGCTCGGGCAGATACGCCGCGTGACGATAGTTCGGCACGATCACGCTGACCGTCGGCGAACTCATACCACGTCCGCCACGGTCTTTTCCACCCGGCGAAAATAAAACAACCCGCCCACCAGAATCAACACCACCACCGCCACCGACATCAACATCAAAGGCCAGGGCGGGGCAGGCCCACCCAGCAGCGACCATCGAAACCCTTCCACCACCCCCGTCATCGGGTTCAGCCAAAGCAACGTCACCAGCCACCCCGGCAACCGATCCGCCACCGACGACACCGACCACACCACCGGCGTCACGTACATCCCGATTTGAATCACGAACGGCACGATGATCCGCACATCCCGAAACACCGCTGCCGATGCACTGAACCACGACGAAAACGCCAGCACCGTCACCAACGCATACACAATCAACAACGGCAGCAGCAATAAGCCCCACCGCAAGGTGAACTGATAATTGCCCACTCCATTCTCCGCATCACTCTGGTCCACAAAGTGATACCCCGCGATCATCAGCACCAACACGCCAAACGCAATCGCAAAGTCCACCAGACTCGAGAGCAGGGGGGCAATGGGCACGATCAACCGCGGAAAGTAGATCTTGGTAATCATCCCCTGAGCCGTCACCAGCGACCCACTGGACTTCGCCAATGCCGAGGCAAACATCTGCCAGGGCAGCAGGGCGCAAAACGTGGAGATCGCGTAAGGAATGCCCGCCGGGCTTGGCTCATTGCCCCGGCCCAGCAGCACGCCAAACAACACCGAAAACACCAGCATCGTCGCCACCGGCTGAGCCACCGCCCACAACGCTCCCAGCAGCGACTGCTTGTAACGCACCTGAATATCGCGGATCGCCATGAACCACGCCAGCTCGCGGTACCGCCACAGCTCTTTGAGATTCACCGCCTGCCAGCCCGGCCGAGCCTCAATCACCGTCAGCTCCTCGCCGGGGGCCGCGACCACGTCCCGCAACGCCAACGCCTGCGCTTCCGTCCCGTTTGCCTTGTGCAAAGGCAAAGGGCTTGGAGCCGACGCATCAGGCAGGGCGGTTGAAGCCGCAGGATCGGTCACGCAATACATTCCCAAAAAGGCACAGTCCCACGCGCGGCCAGCGACAACCACGTCACGCTTGCATGCTATCGGATCATTCACGCCTCGGGCTTGGACGTTGTGCCCCACCCTTCACCCGCCCAACCCAGCCCAGCCCCCCGCCTGTATCACCGAGAACGTCGCTTCGTTAGATTGACCCCCATGAGCGACACACGACACGCTGTGAATGACCGGATCGAAGCCTCAGGCCTCGTCGCCATCGTCCGCGCCAACACGCCCGACGGCGTCGTAGACGCCTGCCGGGCCATGATCCAGGGCGGCCTCGAAGCCGTCGAAGTCACCCTCACCACCCCTGGCGCCCTCAACGCCATCACCCAGGCCCGCCAGGCCATGCCCGAAGCGCTCGTCGGCGTGGGTAGCGTCACCACCCCCCAGCAGGTCAGGGAGTCCGTCGAAGCAGGCGCTCAGTTTGTCGTGTGCCCGGTCGGCAAAGTCGATGTCGTCCAGGCCTGCCACGCGGCAGATGTCCCCGTCGTCGCCGGAGCGCTTACCCCTTCGGAAATCCTCGCCATGCACGAAGCCGGTTCCGACCTGATCAAAGTCTTCCCCGCCAACCACTTCGGCCCGACCTATTTCAAAGACGTCCTCGCCCCCATGCCCTTCCTCAAACTCGCGCCCACCGGCGGGGTCGATCTCGAAACCATCCCCGACTGGTTCGCCAACGGCGCACGCTGCGTGGGCGTCGGCTCGTCGCTGGTCCGAAAAGACCTCATGGCCCGCAAAGCCTGGGATGAACTCACTCAACTCGCTACCCAGTTCGTCGACCGCGTCCGTACCGCACGCTAACGCCAGACCCCACCGAAGCCCACTGTCTATGACGGTGGGCCCCAGCCCTGCAAGAGCTGGGCCATACCAAACTCGCCGAGATTGGGATAGCCCCGCATCACCCCCAAACGCAGCAACCGCGCAGCACCCGCCGCCTGCTAAACTCGCATTTCACACCGACGCCACCGGAAATAAATCATGCTCCGTATCGTGATCACACTCGCCGCCTTGTTCGCCTTCGGAATCGCGGTCTCAGGCTGCAACACCATCGAAGGCTTGGGCAAAGACGTGGAGTCCGGCGGGGAAGCGCTGCAAGACGCCGCCAAGTAAACCCAGTACCTATCACTACTTAAACAACGCCCCGCGTGTCACGTACTGCGTGTCACGTACTCCGCTCATGGCGTGGCGGACTTACCGACGTACAGCGCGGCGTCGCGACGCCATGAAACCCGCCAGCGGTGCCAGCAGCAGTGCCGCCGCCGGTTCGGGCACAGAGGTCACCGGAGAAAAGGGTGTTCGGACTTCGACCACCAGGTCATTAAAATCCCGGTCTGACGTATCCGGGCCGACGTCTTCAAAGAACAGGAGCCGAATCGACTCTGTATCGCTCACGCCTTGAATGTCGTAGGTCACCAGCTGATCTGCACCATCAGGATTGTCAGCCTGGGACGAGGAAGCAATCACGCCTTGCGTACCTGAGCGAGCCCAACGAAAGATGGCGGCGGGGGTGAAATTGTTCGCACTGCCCGTGACCGATTGGCCGTAGCCGAACACGTCAAGCAGCAGCATGAACGTGCCATCCTGATCGCCAGGCAAATAGCCAAACGTCTGGTCATACGAGGCATACACCGCCCGGGCGGTCGACTGATAGCGGTCCGGCGGATAAAGCTGATCGGCCAAATCATCCACCCGTAACGCCGTCACCCCACCGTTGCTATACGACCCAAAGGGCAGCAGCGTAAAAGATCCCCCGTAAACCCCCTCAAAAATCTCCGCATGTGAGGCCTCACCGGACGGCGGGGCTTCCACAGGCGTAAGTGCAGCCAGCGCGGTCGTCGAGAGACTCAAGACGAAAACGACACACAGGCACGCTGAAAAAGACAAGAAACCACGAAGCATCATTTCTCCAGCTCGCAACTTCAGACAACTTGGAACTTTATCAACTCGCAAGCATACCACCTGAAACGATTATGGCGATTAAATAAGACCTAACGGATACAGGATTCGCCGTATACCCTAGGATTTCTGTCCTACTTGATAGTCAAAACCCAGGCCCAGTTGGGATAGGCGACGTCCCAATTTGGCTGCAATCCCAAACAAACAGGCCCGCCGAGTGTGTCGGCGGGCCTGCAGCGTTATTCAAGAGTAATCTGGCTGATTCACGCGTTGCGACGGCGACGCAGCGCCAAAGCACCGATGCCAAACAAACCCGCGGGCAAGGCCAACGGCGAAGGGATCACCACGCCGACCGCACCGGTCTGAATCTGAACGACCAGGTCATTGAAGTCGCGGTCCGATTCGGTAATCAGCTTGTCCTCAAAGAACAGCATCAGCGTCGTGTCCGCACCCTCGAGGCCGTCGATCCGGTAAGTCACCAAATGGTCTGCGTTAAAGGGGTTATTACGTTCGTGTGAGGAAGCGAGCACGCCTTGAGACCCGGTACGGGCAAAGCGGAAGAAATCTTCGCTCTCGAAGTCGCCGTCTCCTACAACGTCAAATCCCTTACCCACGACTTCGAACAAAGGCGTGATGTCCAGGCCTTCTTCGTCGGCGAGGTAACCGAACGTCTGGTCAAACGCCGCGAAAACGGCCTTTACCGACGCGTCATACAGGCCAGCCGCGAAATACTGGTCATCGTTGTCGTCGACACGTGACGCGGTGACCGATCCGTTGCTGAAGCTGCCGCCGGACGTGGCGGTAAATCCCGGGCCGTAGACCTGGTTAAAAATATCAGAATGGCTGAGTTCGTCACTGGGCGGGGCGCTGACTTCGGTCAGGTCGGCCGACGCCAAACCCGACAACCCCAGTGCTGTGGCTCCGCCACAAACCAAACACAGATCACGAAACTTCTTCATAGCAAATCCTTAGTCTTTCTGTCCCGATAAGTTAGGGCAATCATCCGAGCAAGCAGGATGCTCGACAATGACATTGTAACGAGGCGAGGCGATTTAGAGAAGATAGAGAATGAGAGAATTTTAGGGAGACTGGCTAAAAGGTCTAACCACCCCGCTCGCATCGCACGCTCCCACGCGATCAGCCGATCGGCAGGGTGATCACAAAGTCGGTGCCTTGCCCCGCGACGGTGTGCACCTCGATCTGACCGCCGTGCTCTTCGATCAGCCGCCGCGTGGTGGGCAGGCCGAGCCCCGAGCCCCGCCGTTTCGATGAGAAATATGGCTCGAAAATCCGCGGTAACGCCTCGTTCGCAATCCCTGGCCCCGTATCAATCACATGCACCCGCAGCACATCGGGCTGTTTCTTGCCCGAGACCCACTCGGTTTGCAACAGCAATTCGTCCGCGCCGCCGTGCGGCACCCCCCGCGCTCTGGCCTGCGACATCGCTTGCACCGCGTTGAGCATCAGGTTCAAAAACGCCTGCTTGAGCAATGCCGGATCCGCCTGGAGCGTATCGGTGGATGCGTTGAGCTGAGGCCGAATCGTCACCTTCGCTTCCCGGGCCTGAGGCTCAAAAAAGTCGATCAGGTCACCGATCAACTCATGGAGTTGGACCTCCTGTCGGTCAAGCTGCACCCGCCCGGCAAACTGAAGAAAGTCCTCAAGAATGTCTCGAAGCCGCGCGACCTCCCGGCTAAGCATCTCAGAGCGTCGACGCAGACTGGCAATATCCTGCTGTGCCTGTTTATCACCCGCCACCCGCCGATTCAGGTCGTCCAGATCCTCCTGCATCAATTGCACGTTGAGATTCACCGTCGAAAGCGGATTCTTGATCTCATGCGCCAGGCCTGACGTCATCGTGCCCAGCTCCGCCAACCGCTCGTGGGTCTGCACCCGCCGTTGCAGCGAGCGAGTCCGCGCGGCGACCCGCTGCGACCACCCCCAGGCCAACGGCACGGCCGCGAGTATTCCCACCCCCACGCCGATCATCAGCCAGGACCACATGGCCCGAGCCTAACCCCATCGCTTGCACCGTGCCGCCCGGTAGCTCACAGCATGTCCCCCCGCGCTGCGTAACACGCGTTATCGTGTCCGCCGATGGGTACACCACCACCAACGCAGTCCAAGATCGTCACCTCCCGCGACCCCGCCTCGGCCAGGAACGCCGACACCGCGACGCCTCAGCCCGCGATGCCCTCGCAGACCCACGCGGTAACCCCCCAGGCTGCCGCCCAGCATCTCGCCCAGGCCACTGCGGCCATGCCCGACACCCGCGCCCCGGTCCGCCTGTTTAATTGCAATCTCGACGCCACGCTCATCGGCACCCCCGGTGCCGCCCAACATTTCACCGAAGCCTGGGAATCCATCCCCGAAGACCGCCGGCCTCTTCTGGTTTACAACTCCGGGCGAAGCCTCGATGATATGCGCAAAATCATCGTAGACAACGCTTTACCCCACTCGGAATACAAAATCGCCGGCGTCGGCACCGTGCTTTATCACGTCGCTCAGGACCGCATCCTCACCGAATACACCGACCGCATCGACGACGGGTGGGACCTGGGTCTGATCGAAAGCCTCGTCAGCCAAACGCCCGGCGTGGAGAAGCAACCGGACTACAACCAAAACCCCATCAAATCCAGTTGGTACCTCGACGACGCCAACCGCGAAACGATTTATCTGATTCGTGAGAAACTTAAAAGCCGAGGCCTGCAAGTCACCGTCGTCTACTCCGGCTTTCGCTTCCTGGACATCCTGCCCGCCCGGACCAACAAAGGCCTGGCCCTGAACTGGCTGTGCAATTACCTGGATATCCTGCTCACTGAAGTGCTCGTCGCGGGTTCCTCGGCCAACGACGCCTCGTGCTACTTCCTGCCCGGCGTGCGTGGGATCGCGGTGGAAAACGCCAAGCCCGAGCTTTTCGAAGCCATCGTCGGCCTGGACGTCTTCCGCTCCGACCGCGTCATGAGTGAAGGCATCGTCGATGGCCTGGTCCACTTCGGCGTCATCGAACGCCGAAACGCTCCCCGCCACCACACCGCCGCTGCCCCCGAAGTTGATCGCGACCTCGGCCGACTGTTTGAAGGCAAAGCCCTGGAGTCACTCAACTCCCAGGACGCCCAACTGCTTAAAGATGGCTACCGCCACGCCCTCGAAGCCATCGACCGCTGCATCACCCCGCTGGGCTTTTCCGCCGCGTCACTGCCCGACAACGAAATCACCGGCGTCGACGAAAATTACCACTCCGTCTGGGCCCGCGACGGCTGCATCACCGTCATGGGCACCGGCATGCTCGACCGGCCCGAAATCCGCGAAGCCCAACGCCGAACCCTCACCACCCTCCTCGACCACGTCTCCCCTGCTGGACAGGTCCCCGCCAACGTTCGTCTCGCCACCCAGCAACCCGACTACTCAGGCGTCGGCGGCATCTGTGCGATTGACTCCAACCTCTGGGTCGTCATCGCGGTCTACCACTGGTGCCGACGCACCGGCGACCGTGACCTGCTTCGCCAGTACCGCGGCACCCTCCAGCGTGTCATGGACTGGATCTCCGCCCACGATTCCAATAACGACGGCCTGATCGAAGTCCCCGAAGCCTCCGACTGGACCGATCTCTTCGGGCGGTCCTACAACGTGCTTTATGACGAAGTCCTCTGGTTCCGCGCTAATGTTTGCTACGGCCGACTCATGGAAATGCTCGGCAACCACCGCGCGGCTGCCGATTACGCCAACTGGGCCCAGTTCATCCAAGGCAAATGCATGCGGACATTCTGGCCCGCGCTTGATCAGCAGGACCACGAGAAGAGTTTCGCCGACTCGCAGTATTCCCTGGGCAACGCGCAGTACCTGCTCGCTGAGGTCACGCCCTTTAGCTTCAACTGGCGGTGCGATGTGTATGGCAACGTGATCGCTTTCCTCATGGGGCTGATGGACGCCGAGCGGGCCCGCATTGCCCTGGCCTTCATGTGGGGATGCGGGGTCAACGAGCCTTACCCGGTGGCAAACCTCTACCCAGTGGTTCAGGCGGGTGACCCCGATTGGAAGGCGTACTACACCGTGAACCTGCTCAACCTGCCGCACCACTATCACAACGGCGGCATCTGGCCTTTCGTCGGCGGCATGTGGTGCCGATTCATCCACCGTCTGGGCCAGCACGATGTCGCGGTGCAGGAACTCGTCAAACTTGCCCACCTCTGCAAGACCGGCACCCGCGACGAATGGGAGTTCAATGAATGGGCCCACGGCGTCACCGGCCGCCCCTTGGGCAAACGCTACCAGGCCTGGTCCGCCGCCTCGTTCATCCGCGCCTGCCACGAGCTGCAGGTCGTTAACGAAGGCTGACCGGGTCACGGCCCTCGACGCCCGCCGTCTGTGACGGTCAGCCCCAGCTCAGCAAGGGCTGGGCTTTATTAAGCACCCATTGAGAATGCGATAGCCCTGGGTACCGGGTAGATCGCTTGCGTTACTTTTTGATTTTGAGCAGGGCGCGATAGTTGGCTGCATTCAAGAAGCCTGAGGGCTCGCGTGCCACATGGCCGTCGGCGAATAAGAAGTTTGCTGAGCCTTCATGGCGCGTGTGATAGACCGAGCCCAAGCCATGCGGTCCCAAATCTCCCAGCTCCAGGTGGCCCTGGAAATGCCCGTTGTTCGCATCGGCCAACGCAAGCGTGTCGGAAGGTCTGTCAATCGTTCCCGGCCGAGCCCAGATCATGTTGCTGGCGCTAGCCAGCTGCCCGTTGCTGCCCATCGTCGGCCCCAGATTGCGGTGACCCCAGAAGTAGCCGTACGTGTGCACGCGGTCGCTGGCGGTCCAGCTCGGACATGCCAGGCCCGAGTCCACTGCGGACTTGTGAGAGATGTCGTCGGCTTTGCCCACCAGGCCTGCATTCGCCAACGCATTTCGGTAGATGTAACTGGCGTCGCCGCCCCAGGTGGGATCTCGCGCGGCGGGGTAGGCGTCGAACTCTGAAGCGTACACGTGAAACATGACGCCAATCTGACGTTGATGGCTTGCGCAGGTCACCGCTCTGGCGGACGCGCGCGCCGATTGAAGGGTCGGCAGCAAAATGGCGATCAGCAGCGCAATGATGCTGAGTACCACCAGCAGCTCAATTAACGTAAACGCACGCGTTTGATGAAAGTGAAACATAAAGCGGTTACCCAGCCGTTAAGCCGGGAACCCGCAATCGAGGTATTCAAGTAGATCAGTCCCTGCGTCGGCGGGACAGCAGGCACAGTCCGCCCAAACCGAGCAACGCGAGCGAAGCAGGCTCGGGGATCGCAACCACGTCACCTTGCAGGATGACGCTATCCACGCCCCAGTCGCTACCGCTGGACGTAGCGTTGGAGCCGTAAGGAATAAAGTAGAAAGTAATACTGCCTGTAAGATTCTGGAACGTGGCTCCAGATAAGTCTGCCTGGGTCCCGTTATTCGCACCCGTGGTGCTGATTTGAGCACCTTCTGATGTATCGAGTGATGTCAAGACGGCACCACGATCAGCAGAGGCACTGCCTCGTTTAATGTAGTAATCGAGCGTCGTGAGATTGAGTTGCTTATCAGGCGCGACGTCAACGGTAAACGATACATAGTCCCCGGCATCGAAGTTAGTCTTGATCACGCTGTCACCCCCGCCTTGCGCGGCAACCGCTTGATTGTTCCAGCCAAAGACGTCCCTGCCTGCGACAGAGAGAGCGCTTGCCGTGAGGCCTGGTCCGGCAACAAAGTCATTCGGGGTGGCTCCGGATTGACTTTCTGTACTCGACACGCCATCGCTTCCAAATTGATATTCAGCAATGATTGCCGCCGATGCATCGCCAACACCAAAAAAAGTGAGCAGCACGAATGCCGGTGTGAAACGTTTTATATCATTCATATCATTTCTCCAAAATTGAGCCAAAAAGAGTTACTGGATTTATGAATCCAGCGGTGCGTCGTAACAAAGCTTTGAAGCGGGCAATGTGCGTAAGGGCTGGTCGATTTTTTCAACCAGCATCTGCACAGCGGTTTTGCCCATCTGCTGCTCGGGCAGCAGCACGGTGGGAATGGTGAAGCCCATCGCGTCGTAGACCTGGGCTCCGAAGGTAATGCAGGGAAGTTGGGTGGGATTTTCTCCTTGCTGGCACGAAGCGAGCATCAAGGCGTTGACTTCATGACCGCCGTAGCAGACCCAGGCGTCGGGTGTGGATGGCTCATTCAGAATGGCGGAGATGGCGGCATACCGATCAGGCCCGGCCACGTCACGCTGATACACCCTGGGCGCCAGACCCGCGGATCGCATCGCATGCTCGTAGCCCGCTCGACGTTGCGGGGAACTGAAGTGGTGCTGGTCCATGATTCGGTCGTTGCTCGACCAATCCAGATAGGCGATATGCCGATGGTGACGATTTAAAAGGAAGGTGGTGGCTTTCACCGCTGCGTCGAAGTCGTCGGGATAGACGCAGTCGGTGTCCTTGAGGACGTTAATCCAGATCGAAGGAATGGCGTGTCGCTCGATGAGTTCGAGCATGACGGGGGGCGCGGCATGGGTGTAGTTGATAAGCAGGCCGTCGGCGGCGGTCTCGCGGAGGATCTTGGGCACGAAGCCTTCATCCGCCAGTTGCTGGTCCGGAAGCCGGGCAATGGTGAGGTGAAGATCCCGGCGTTGCAGCTCGTCATGAATCGCCAGCATGAGGCCCGCGGGAATGTGGCTGCGTCGGCGGTTGGTGGAAAGCACCATGGCCACCGTGCCGGTACGCCCTTCACGGGTCGCACGGGCGGCAGCGTTGAGCCGGTAGCCCATGTCGAGTGCGACTTGCTCGATCCGCTGACGGGTGGAGTCGCGAACCACGTCACGGCCTTTCAAGGCGTGCGAGACCGTGACGTGGGACACGCCGGCCTTTTTCGCGATGTCTTTAAGTGTGACGGCAGGCATGGGGAATCGCTGAAAGGTGAATCTTAACGATTAAATATACACGTGAAGATTTCTTTGTCAAGCCAAAATGTCGGCTGTTTCGCCGATTTAATGGGTCCTCGTCCTTTGCCACTTAAATCAACGTTTGAACCCGCTCACGCTCCTTGCCAGACACGCGATCAACGCGCGGACCTGGCCAATGTGCCTGTCGTGGGCTGTCCGTCTGCCGTCGTCACACAAGATCGCGGGGCAGGCGATGGGGACTGGCTGGAGATGCCTGACACCCTGCGTTCGCCTGCACTAGGCTGACGTTCTCAAGGCCGCATGGGCCTTATCAAGTCATCAGAGCCGTTGCCACGCGTCAAGGAGCATCGCTTGGGTCTGCTCAAAGGACACGCACGCATCGGTGATGCTCACGCCATAGTGCAGCGGTTCGCAACTCAAAGACTGGTTGCCCTCGTGCAGGTGCGACTCGATCATCGCGCCGATGATGGACGACGCCTTGCCAGCCTTGACCCGCTGATCGACCAGGCTGGACCAGACATCTGCCTGCCGCTGGTGCTTTTTGCCCGAGTTGGCGTGCGAGCAATCCACCATCAACACCGGGGCCAGCTCAGCCTGGGCCAGCCGTTCTGCGGCGTCGGCGATGTGGTCCGGATGGTAGTTGGGCGTATCCCCGCCACCCCGCAGAATCAGATGACCAAAGGCGTTGCCCCGCGTTTGCACCACGCAGGTCTGCCCGGCGTGATCGATCCCCAGGAAGTGGTGCGGTCGGCGGGCGGCCTGCATCGCGTCCAACGCCACCTGGAGATTGCCGTCGGTCGAGTTCTTGAAACCCACCGGCATCGACAGACCTGACGCCATCTGACGGTGCGTCTGCGACTCGGTTGTTCGGGCCCCGATCGCGGACCAGGCAATCAGGTCGTCCAGGTATTGCGGCGTGATGGGCTCGAGCAACTCGGTCCCTGCAGGCAGACCCAGCCCCGCGATGTCCAAAAGCAATCGACGCGCCCGCCTCAGGCCCTCAGCCATGTCAAACGTGCCGTCGAGATGGGGATCGTTGATCAGGCCCTTCCAGCCAACGGTCGTTCGCGGCTTCTCAAAGTAAACCCGCATCACCAGCAGCAGTTTGTCCTGCACCCGATCCCGCAGCTCCGCCAGACGCTTCGCATACTCAAGCGCCGCATCGACATCATGGATCGAGCAAGGCCCGACCACCACAAGCAGCCGCGGATCCACGCCCCGCAGCACGTTTTGGATTTCATGACGATGCTGAGCCACCGCACGGGCTGTATCAGGCGGCGCGGGAAGCGCAGCAAGCAATGCATCAGGGCTGGGAAGGGGAGTGAAGCCCACCACGTTCAGATCACGGATCAAAAGTTCAGCTGGGGTCGCAGAAGCAGTCACATTGATCAGGGTACCCCATGACGCTCATCCCGTCGCCCAGGTCAAGGCCGACTGGCAAAGACCAACGCCTCCGACACCCCAACCTCCATGCCCACCGCACTTTGCCGCAGCAAGCCTCCCGCCCGCGCGGTCGCATCCAACGAGTCACCCACCACCACGTGCAGCAGCCCCCGCTGCCGCCAGCACATGCCCGGATGCGGCGAACTCGGAGCGTTCACAAACGTCATCTTGCCCTCGGGCTGCTCGGCCACCGGCGTCCCGTCCGCCTCCCGCAACCACAGCGACAACGACGTGCCCGGCTGACCGGCTGTGCCAGGCGTCCGATAGACCAGATGCACCGAAGGCGGTTGGGGCAACCCGCAATATCCCGCGTATGCAAAGGTGAATCCCGCGTTCGACAGATCCAGGTCCGCTGCATCCACCTGCTGCCCCGTCACCGATTGCACCAATGCCGGCAGGCCTGCAAGCTGGGTAACCAAAGGTCCATAGGCCGCCAGCGCGTCGCGGTCCTGACCGCACTCCACGTGACGCTTCGCAAACTGATTGGCCACTCCGACGGGAAACATCAAACCGCCCTCGGTCTCAGAGGCGAAGTTGGAATACGTGTTCAACGCCTGCATGCGGTAGTACACCGCGACCGGCAGCATGGCCGCCACCGCGATCGCTGCCGCCGCCGCCATCCCCACCCAACGCGGAAACACAATACTTCGCGACGACGCAGCCTCCCTTGCGGCAGGCATTTCACGTCCCGCCGCCCCCGCCTCAGCTGCCACCGGCGCACCCGGCGCACCCACGCGCACTTGCCGCAAGCGCTTCAATCTCCTGCCGCAGCGACGCAGGACACCCGCCAATCGCTTCCTGTTGCTCCTCCACGCACCGCTTCACCAATTCCCGAAGCTGCTGCTGATGCGCCACCCGACGCGCGTTCGCAGGATCCATCGCCAACTGCTCAAGCACCCGGCAATTATCGCGCACGTCAAGCTCGCCGTCCGCAAACGCAGCCAGAAACTTACGGCAGTCTCGGGGGCTCATCGAGTCAGACATAAACACTCTCTGCGGCAACCATCAATCATCTTCCACACGGATGCCGTGCTCTTGCGCCAGCTCCGCCAACCGGGTACTCAACGTCGCACGGGCCCGGTACAGCCGGCTCATCACCGTGCCCAGGGCAATGTCCAATACCTCTGCAATCTCGCGATACTTCAGTCCTTCCACCGCCCAGAGCAAGAGCACCGTGCGGTAATGGTCCGGCAATTCGTCAATCGCATGCTTAAGCCGATCGTCCACCTGCTCCCAGTCCAGCGAGGCGAGGTCCCATGCCGGGGCCGGGTGATCCAACTCGGCGGGCGCTGCGTCATGCAGCAGGTCGTCCGCCATGGTCGGCTCCCGCTTTCGCTTGGCCAGGCGGGAGTAAAACGCGTTATGCAGGATCCGAAACAGCCAGGGCCGAACCCCGTGGTCCCGCAACTCAAAACTGGCCTCAGCTTTTAATGCTTTGACATACGTCTCCTGCGTCAGTTCCGCAGCCTCGTCCGGGTGACGGCTCAGGTGCATCGCCATGCGATACACGCTGTCCAGCTCAGCAAGCGCGAGTTGGCGAAAGGCGTCTCGTTCCACGCGGGGGAGTCTCACAGGGTTCCACCGCGACAAGCCGTGGGAAAATCGTGAAGTCCGTCACATTATTCCACAAATGCCGCGGGGTCACCCCACCCAAGGCTTACATCTAAAGTACAGCCATGCCAAACGATGTCACCCTCGCAGTCATCGGCGGGTCAGGCCTGGGCGAAGCCTTGCTTGGCCGGGCCGACACCGACGCCAAACCCACCACCCACCAGCCGGGCACGCCCTTCGGGGCTCCCAGCGGACCCATCACCGAAACCCGATGGAACGGCACCCGCGTCCTCCTGCTCCAACGCCACGGCCCAGGCCACCGCTATGCCCCCGCCGACGTCCCCTACCGTGCGAACCTCTTTGCCCTCAAACAACTCGGCGCTACCCACGTCCTCGCTTCCGGAGCCACCGGCTCACTGCGTGAAGACATTCACCCCGGCCAAATCGTGCTCCCCGACCAGATCATCGACAAAACCACCAAACGCCCCGCGACCTTCTACGACCACGCTGCCGTCCACGTGGAGCTGGCTGAGCCCATGTGCCCGGTCATGCACGACTGGCTCAAAACTGCTGCCGATCAACTTGCCGCCCGTGACGGAATTCGCGTCGCCACCGCCGGCACCTATATCTGTATGGAAGGCCCATCCTTTTCAACCCGAGCCGAATCCGAAATGCACCGACAGTGGGGCGGCGACCTCATCGGCATGACCGCGATGCCCGAAGCCAGGCTTGCCCGTGAAGCTGAACTTGCCTACGCCCTGATTGCCTTGCCCACCGATTACGACTGCTGGAGACCCCGCGATGATGACCAGGCCGACTCCGTGGGCGTGCTGCAGGAAGTCATTGCCAATCTCAAAACCGCCAGCCAGCGCGGCCTCGATCTCATCGCCCTGGCTCTGGATCACCTCGCGGTGCTTCAAGCCACGCCGTCCCCTGCCCACGATGCATTGAAATTTGCCATCTGGACTGACAAAGCGGCCATCCCTGACGCTGAAGTCGCCCGCCTCGCCCCACTCTGGGGCCGCTACTTCCAAGCCTGACAAGCACCCAACCCACGACCGTGAATCACCTCCATGCGAGCTGCGCCCGTGAGAAAACGTCCCAGGCAACAGATGACGTCAAGTCACTGACATCAAGCCACGACGGCAACGACGAGAAACCCCTTACGCAGGCTCGACTTCGCTGGCGAGTTTAAGGACGGTGTCGCCGTCGTCCTGCTTGATGTAGAGCGCCGGGTCGTCCTGGCTGCCGTGGCGCGTCACTTCGCTGCCTTTGATTTTGCGGGTGGTCTTTTCTTCAAACTTACTCTGCACTTCGCCGGTGGCGGTGCCGTTGCCCCAGGACCATTTCACTTGGTCGCCTTCTTGAATGCTCATCGTTTCCCTTTGGTTGTGCGTATAGCTTCAACGAGGATCCCAACCACGCAGCATGGGATCGCCAATGCGTGACATTCATAGCGCACGAGGACCGCAGGTCGAGTCCATCGTGTGGGCGATGACCCCAGCAGGCATCATTGTGGACCAAAGGGTTAGGCGTAAACGCTGCCTGGCGAAGGTGAGAACATGGGGTATGTGCTCTATCTCACCGAATGGTCACCAGTTGCGGGCTTGCGATTGCACTTGATCTGCTATAATGGCCAAGCTCGAAGGAACTATCTTCGCATGAGTCCTATCCAGGCCATGCATTGCCGTTCCTCACGTTGCGGATGACAGTGTCCGCATCGCACGGATACCCTCAACGCTCGTCTCCGGGAATGACGAGCCGACGTCATGGGTATCGATCCTACGAGCTTGGGCGCTGCAGCTCCTTGTTGTCAGGCCTCGACATTCAGATGCGTAAACACGGATGGCGCGTCTGATCTTCTTCCTGCGTTCGCGATGGATCGTCCTGCTCATCTTCCCCGAGGCCCTATGACCCCACGTAAGACCTTCGGTTTTCGCCGCTTGATCGCCCTCATGGTGTCGGCGACCTTTCTGCTCCTCAGCCACACGGCAGGAGCCGCCGCCGCACAGGCACCCGATGCGGATCCGCTGTTTTCCGCGACCGGCAAACTGCTACGCGTTCCCGTTCCGACCGACTTCCCGCACTGGCAACACCGCGCCAATGTCGTGGAAGGCCTCGGCATCCCCGGCGTGACGGTCCGCTTCAACCCCGACAGCTCGTTTTTCCAGGTCCCAGGCCTGACCACCACGCCCTCTCTCACCGTCCTGGGGAAAATGCCCGACGGGCAGATGATCGACGAAGACCTCGAAGCTCAGCAACAGGCTGACGAAAACGCCCAAGGCGATGAAGACGCAGACGAAGAAGAACTGGCTGCTGACGAAGATCACGGCAAGCAGGGCTACCACCCCGTGGGCGACATCGTGCTTATCGCGTGGTCCGACAGCGAGCGGCGGATCGTCGCAGAGTTCAGCCATACCCTCGAAGGTCCGGACTTTGCGATCGACCCCGAACGTTTCGCGGTGCTGCCCCAAGGCATCGTCGAACTGCAAGCAGTGGTCCGCCTGGACAGCCAGATCGTGCAATTTGTTCGACATCCCTGCTACGTCAGCTATGAACTGCCGCTGGCCCAGACCCAAGCACCCGAAGATTCTCAAGGCCTCGGCCCGGACGAAACGCCTTCCGCACCGGAAGACCTGCTCAGAAGCGCCCTCGAAGAGTTTTACAAGATCATCGGCCCGGATATCCCCGGCCTGACGGTTCGCTTCGACACCAATAACGCGGTGGTCTACGAAATCGGCTCCGACAACCTCCTGCACCTGTCCGTGGAAGGCACGCCGCCCGACGGGGTTGATGTGGTGATGGTGGCATGGTCCGTAACCCACGACCAGGAGGCTGAGCTCTTCGCCCACACCCCCCTGCAGCCAGGCTATCAGGTAGATCCTGCGTTCATGGAAAACCTGCCGCCCGGCCTGGTGCTGCTGCAAGCATTGGTCCGCGAAGATGGCAAGGTCAAACAACTCATCCAGGCACCTCTGCTGGTCGTCGTCGGCGGCGATGCGGGCGAAGATGGCACCGACTGGGTCCTCGAGCCTGACTACGACACCAGCTTCGACGACCTGCCCCCGGGTGAGACTTTCGTCGAACACCCCACCGACGATGCTGGATGGACGGTGTTGCCGCTGGCGTCCGACGCCCATGTGGTCTACGTCAGCTCTTCGCAAGGTCAGGACAGCAACGACGGCCGATCCCCGGAAACAGCCGTGCGAACCCCAGACCGCGGCAAGAGTCTGCTGCGTGATGGCAAACCTGACCGTATTTTGTTCAAGCGGGGCGATACATTCTCGCTGACCGATGATGTCGCTCAGCAGTTCCGAAGGTGGGATCTGTCCGGCCGATCCAGCACCCAGCCCATGGTCATCGGGGCCTACGGCGAACTGGGTGTGCCCCGACCACGCTTCCTGACCAACGATGGTTCATTCATCACGGTTTCAGGTGTGCGTCACCTCGCGCTGCTCGACCTTTACGTCACTGCCAACTATCGCGACCCCAACTCTCCCAGCTTTAAGGGTGGCCAGACCGTCGAGTCAGGCCTGAAAGTCAGCGGCAAGATTTACGACCTCCTGGTCGAGGGGTGCTTGTTCGAGTACTTCAGCTTCAACATCGCGATCACCAACAACCGTAATAATCCCCAGGACATGCGGGGCCTGACGTTCCGCCGAAACGTGATCCGCTATGCCTACAACCCCTGGGATCGCGGCCACAGCCAGGGCTTCTTCTGCAACCACAACGTACGCGGCGTGCGCTTGAGCGAAAACATCTTCGACCACAACGGTTGGAACGCCCGCATCAACCGTGCGAATCGCACCGGCTTCAACCACAACGTCTACCTCAAAGAACTCCACGACCTCACGGTCGATCGGAACATCTTCGTCCGCGGTTCGCTCTACGGCCTCAAGCTGCGAAGCGACGGCGCAGGCATGAAGACCAACGTCCGGGTGTACGGCAACCTCTTTGCAGACAACATTGAAGGAATGCGGGCCAGCGTCGATCACGTCGGCGACAGCGATTCGCTCAACATCATCGGCCTGCACATCGACGGCAACGTTTTCACCGAGCTGGGCGGCGCGATCGGCAGCACCCCCTTGGGCAATGCCATCACCATCAAAAACACCAAGAACGCGGTGATTCGCCAGAACCTGATCTTTAAGAAAAACGTGGCCAACAACTGGAGCGCGATTGCGGCAGCCCGCAGTGGGCCGCATGACGCGGTCAAGGTTCTGGAGAATGTGGTCCACCGCTGGAAAGGCCAGCAGGACATGATTTACGCTGGTAGCCGGGTAACCGTTTCTGCCAACCGTATCGGCCTGGCAGATCGTGAATATGCCGACCCCACCGCCAGCCTCGACCATTACGCCCGTGATCAGGCGGGTCTGCCTGATCGTTTCGCTTTGTACCAGGCGATCAACATGCAACGCAAAGGCTACTGGCGGACCGAATTGACCTCGGACGCGATCACGACCGACTTCCGCGCTGCCTTCGGGCTACGTGCCCCTGACTGGGGCATCTCGGATATCGAATAGCCCAGCCCCGCGAATGACCACTCTTTGAGCCCGTGTCACCGCCAACACGGGCCGGGGGCCTTGGTCCCCAGAGTGGATCCATGCAGCCTTCGCTGCAACCCGGGTGCGTGTTTCGCAGATTTTTTTCCGTGTGTCTGCACCCTTTCGGGGTGTAAAGCTCACCCACGCGCATTCCGTTTGCGGGTCACTCCGGGCGTTGGCCTACACGAATGAGGCGGCTTAATCCCGTCAGGCGATGGCATGGATTCGGCCCGAGTGTGTGGGCAACATCCGATAAATATCAAACCAATCATGCAACGGGTGTGCAGCTAACAGCGCATAAACTGTCAAAATCACAGACTTTGGGAAAACGACTTGACGTTCGGATAGAGTTCGTGTAGAACGTATACCGAACGCACTGTTCCATTGGCTCGTGACACCATGATCAATCAGTCGAAGATAAAGGAGTCCAGCAGCGACGGCCTACCACATGTTGTGGCAGGCTCGGTGTCGTTGCCTCGTGATCCTTTTCTATCTGGTGCAGATTATGGCGCTCCCTGTTCTCATGCTTGGCCCCGGCGGGCACTATCAAACGCGATACATGACGCGCGGAAAGTCGCTGCAGCGTCAAATAGCTTCCACTGTTTCCGACAGCCCGGCCGGGTCGAACGAACAAGAACACGCGGGATCTCAGGCGATGTGGACATCACTGGACCAGGCGTCTGCCACCACGATCGACGGCATGCCCGAACCGAATCCGCAGACTGGCGATCGTTTCGAGTCCACCCCGTACCGGGCCGCGCAGACCTACACCGGCCGACCTCAGTCGAGGCTCCAGTCGACGCTGGCTTCAGCGTTGTCGTTGCTGTCCGCTCAGTCCCGGCAGCTCGACGCGACCCACGCTCAGCTTCTGGGCACCGCAGACCGGCTGGCAAATTTACTCCCCCCCGATCTCACTCACTGCCTTCCGCCCAACCTGGCGGTCTACACCGTACCTCCCGCGCTATCCTGGAACCCGAACGATGAGCCATATCGCCAATCTCACCCCCAAACAACGCCGCATTCTCACCCTGATTCGAGACTCTCGACTGACGCAGGGCTACTCCCCCACCATGCAGGAACTCGGCGACGAGCTCGGCGTCTCCAAGGTCACCGTCTTCGAGCACGTCGAAGCCTTGATTCGCAAGGGATGTCTGAGGCGGGATGCCAACAAGGCGCGCTCTTTGGAGCTTGACCCCTCGGTCGTCCTCCCTGACGCGGAGCGGAATACCCGATTCCCGCTGGTCGGGTCCATCGCGGCAGGCTCACCCATCGAAGCAATTGAAGATCGTGAACACCTGGACCTTGAAGAGGTCTTCGGTACCGGCCGATCGGCCGCAGGACGCAACCGCTTTGTCCTCCGCGTCCGCGGTGACTCGATGATCGATGAACACATTGCCGACGGCGACTACGTGGTCTGCGAACAGGCGGAACAGGTCCGCAATGGGCAGGTCGTCGTGGCCTTGCTCGACACCGGCGAGGCGACGCTGAAGACCTATTTCAAAGAACGCGACGGCCGAATTCGTTTACAACCAGCTAATGACAACTACGAGCCCATCATGGTCCAGCGAGACGCCTTGCAGATTCAAGGTTTCGTCGTCGGCGTCATTCGGGCCTATTGACCAAGGTTTACAGATGGTCTCGGGCAGGGTCAGCACAGACCTGGTACCCGATTCCTGACGCAGTGGACATGATCTCGCAGCTTGAATGGGTTTAGGCTTGGTCTGAAAACGCAAGCGCTCACGAAGTGCTCAAGGATTGTCAAGCTTAAATACGAGCCACGACCGTCAGGGACAGGGTTACCGCATAGGGCTTCAGTGGCGATGGGCGCTCCACCTGTCGATGGCCCGAAGGGCCATTTGGAGCTTTCGATCGGCCTTTAGCAAATTCAGGTCGGACGCCTGGACCGCAGCAAACAGCAGGATCAAGTCATATGCGGTGGCCTTGGCTTGCCGCGAGACTCGCCTATGAGCCTGCATCTCCCAACGCAGGCCGAGGCGTGATCCGGTCGCTGCGACGCAGCGAAGACCGGCAGGATGCCCGTCCCACTCAAACCACTACAACTATCGCGGCGCGCGCTAGTCGCGGCACTGGATCATGCCTCAGCGTGTTCTCGGGTACAACGTATTCATGGTCTTTCGTTTTCGGGCTCTGATGCTTGGACTCATCGTCGGGCTGGTACTCAGCGGGGTTACAGCCTTCCCACTGCTGTGGGAATTGAATCTCCTCGCGGAGTGGTTCGCAGACGCGGGTGGCTCGAAGCCGGGATCTGATCACTGGTTCGTAATCGTTCGGGACGGTCTTGAAGACACGTACACGCGTTATCCCTGGATCGGATACGGCACCGACTGGCTGGCGTTTGGACATCTGGTCATCGCTCTGTTTTTCATCGACCCGCTCGTTCGGCCGACCCGAGACCATCAAGCGACCCTGTGGTGCGGCATCGTGGCCTGCGTGGGCGTGATACCTCTTGCGCTCATTGCCGGAGCGGTTCGCGAAATACCGTGGTCGTGGCGTTTGATCGACATGAGTTTCGGAGTGGTTGGGCTGATTCCGTTGGTGTGGGGGCTGAGGCTGAACCGACGAATTCTCAAGGTGCATTAGTCATCCGTGGGCGTGCCACAGCATGCTCCGCGTGGGGAAGCTTTCTGACGGGCCTTTGTGCAACCGCTGTAAAATACGTGCTATCGAGAGTTTATGCTCATCATAGGCCGCCCGCCTGGAGACCCGAGTTAAATGCGGGCGTTGCCGTGGAACGCGACGATGAGCCGAAGACTGCGGGATCCCGAACTGACGGCATTCATTCAGACGCGGGTCATGGCGATGAAACATGTGCCATCCACCCCGCCGATCGGGGGCCACGAGCCTTGGATTCTCGACGCCAAACCCTTACCCGTGAGCGGCCACAGCGGCGAACGCGACATGGGTGTGGGCCGAACCACCGGCGGCATCGGCCGAGGCTGCAAACTTCACGCCTTCGTTGGTTTATAAGGGAATCTGCAAGCCTGGCAGGTTGAATCGCTCAGAATCAGCGAGCCGGCCGCCGTCCACGCGCTGATCGATGACCTGGCGACGCGCGGGATCCAAGGCCAGTGGCGTGAGCTGCTGGCGGACGCGAATTTCGACACCAGCATGCTGTTCGATCACGTGCGATATCTGGATTGCGTGCGTCGCTGGGGTGCCTGCAAGCTGCTGATCGAGGCTGACGACAGGAAAAGCCGCGTGATGCAAAAGGCCTGCACGCGCGCGGCTCGTGTTGGAGCGTCTGGCGTGGTTGGGCTGACGTATACCCACGAAGTGCTGGCATTCGGTGTTGCGATGCCCAGAACGTCTTAATGTAATGCCAACGCTTCCAGCAACCCCACGGCGGTGGGCAACGCATCGTCATTGAAATCAAACCGTGGCGAGTGCAACGTCGGCGGGTCCGATACGCCCGGCGGACATAGCCCCACAAACGTAAAGCACGACGGCACCGCCTGAGCAATGAACGAAAAGTCCTCGCCGCCCATGATGGCGTGGGGGAGCGCCACGAGGTGATCGGCAGGCATCAAGGTGCTCGCGGCACGGTGGAGGTCGGCGACACGCTCGGCGTGGTTCATCGTGCTGGGGTAGCCATGTTTGATGTGGACTTTGGCGGTCAAACGTTGCGCAGCGGCGGTGCTTTCAGCCAGCTCGGCGATACGCTGATGGAACATCAAACGGGTTTGCGGATCAAGTGTCCGCAGCGTCCCGCCCAGTGTTAACTGTGTCGGAATGACGTTGGTCGCACCCCCTGCCACGGTGTTGACCTGCGTGACCGAGAGCACCACGGGGTCCTGCGCTGCAGATTCTCGACTGACCAGGGCTTGCAGACTGGCGATCAGCGCGGCGGCGGCAGGGACGGGGTCACGCGTAAGGTGAGGCACAGCGGCATGCCCGCCTGGGCCTTGGAGGGTGATCTGAAAGTCATCGGTGGCGGCAAGGATCGGGCCGACGCGGGTGGCAAGATGGCCGCAGGGCAGGTCAGGCCAGCCGTGGAGGCCGAAGGCACGGGTGACCTCGATGTCACCGATTTCACTGGCGAGTGCGCCCTGTTCGATCATGCGTTTGGCCCCCGCGCCGCCTTCCTCTGCTGGCTGAAAGATCAGCTTGACCGGACGGGTCAGGTCGGCTCGTCGCGTGGCAAGTCGTTGGGCGGCGCCGAGCAGGGCGGCGGTGTGGCCGTCGTGGCCGCAGGCGTGCATTCGCCCCGGGAACGTCGAGCGGTAGGGCAGCCCGGTCTCTTCCTGGATCGGCAAGGCGTCCATATCGGCCCGCAGCGCGACGCCATCATGCGGGTCCAGGTCGTCCCGCGTCAGCCACGCCACCACGCCGGTCACCGCGACGCCCGCCCGGTAGGGAATCCCAAGCCGATCCAGCTCTGACTGCACCACCCCCGAGGCGTAGGTTTCCTCGTACGCCAGTTGCGGGTGAGCGTGCAGGTCGCGTCTTAGCTTGATCAGGTTGCGCATCAAAGGCATGGCCACACTTCTGGGGTTTGCAGAATCCAACACGCTCGCCTCCTGGGGAGCACCTTCTCGATGAAAAGGATAATTGACCCAAGGTCCGACGCAGAACCACCTTGTCGGCCTTGGCCGCCTGGCCACCTGCTGCGTCTAGGATACGTCGCATGACCACGCCTCAGGCGGCCGGCGACATCCTGGGGGACCTGAACCTGCGCTACGAGCGCGCGGTGCCATTGGGCCCGCGCACGTGGTACGGCGTGGGCGGCATGGCAGAAGTTCTGGCACATCCCTGCGACATCGATCAACTCGCCGCCTTGATGCACCGCTGCCGCGACACGCAGACCCCGCTGCGCGTTCTGGGCAGCGGGGCCAACCTCCTGGTCAGAGATGTCGGCGTGCCCGGCGTCGTCGTGGTACTCGACGACCCAGCATGGCGACGCATCACCTTCGACGACCATCACGCAACCATCCACTGCGGGGCTGGCGTGGACCTCACCCGCCTGGTCGCCCAGTCAGCACGTCAAGGCCTGGCAGGGCTGGCCCACCTCGCGGGCATCCCCGCCAGCGTCGGCGGCGCGATCCGTATGAATGCGGGCGGACACACCGGCGACACCGCCACCCCGCTCGCCACCATCGATGTCATCCTCGACGACGCTGCGCCCGCCACGCTGAAGCGCCGCGATCTGTCCTTTGGCTACCGCTGCAGCAATATCCCTGCGCCATTGATTCTCGGAGCCTGCTTCGCCTTGCAACCTGAGGACCCCAAAGCCCTGCGGCGGGCGGTGAAAGACGCCTGGACCCGCAAGCGTCAAAGCCAGCCCCTGGCCGACCATACCGCTGGTTGCAGCTTCAAGAACCCCGACCCTCTCGCACAGCCTGCCTGTGTAGGCAAAGGTGCAGGACAGCTCATCGATGAGGCCGGCCTCAAAGGCACCCGCATCGGCGGGGCGGTGGTGTCCAGCCTGCACGCCAACTTCATTGTCGCCGAGCCCGGAGCGGCCGCCGATGATGTGCTGGCGGTGATGGACCGGGTTGCGCAGGGGGTGTGGGATCGTTTGAATGTTCGCCTCGACCGCGAAGTGGTGGTTTGGCCGGACGATGCGTGAGGCTCAACTCGACGTCTGCATGGGTCGATGCCATGGGTAGACAGGGTGTGTTGACGGGCGCAAAAGCCAGAATCGGGCTTCGATTCCCAGCCAGCCGTGCTAAAGTGCTTTTAAGATGCCCCGGCCCCTTGGAGGAGAGGACCATGCCCGCCATCCCATCGACTGGCGCAGCCCAGCGCCCTGCCGACCGCTACCGCACTCTCGCGGCCACCGGGCCATGGTCCCACCGCACCGGGCTGCTTCTGTGCTCCTGGAGCCTCGCGGTCACCATCGCCTGCTTTGACAAAGGCGGCCTCCACCCGGGCTGGGTCCCCCTGATCGCCTTCGGCTGGATGGCTGTGTGCTACACCCGCGTGGCCCCGCGTGCGGCCGTCGCCCGGGCCGCCCGACGCATCACCCGCACCCGCTGCCCCCGCTGCGACTATGACCATCAAGGCCACCCCCAGACCCGCCGATGCTCCGAATGCGGAGCCGCCAACCCGGCTCGACATCAGCACTCTGCCTCATCAACGCGGGGCAGGCGATTGGTTTGAAGCGAGTCCTGTCAATCCACTGGCAACACGAAACCCACCGCAAGGAGCAACGACGCGCGATCGCCGTGGATGGGTGTGCGGCGAAAAAGTACCCCGTACGAGATTTGAACTCGTGTCGCCGCCGTGAGAGGGCGGTGTCCTAGGCCACTAGACGAACGGGGCAGGTGGGCGGCAATCGACGCTGCCGGACCGAGGAGTGTACCGGGGCCAGTCCGGCGGTTCAAGGCGCAAAGGTTCTCAAGGCAGAGCCATCGCATTCTCTGGTCAACCTTGCCGACGATATCTCTGGATGAGACTCCACCTTCGAAGCCCACCGTCTCTGGCGGTGAGCCCCAGCCCTGGGTTCTCAAGCGTCTTCATCGCTTTTGGCCTGATACAGCTCATCGTCGGCTGCTTGACCTGTTCCAACACCGGGCTTGGAGGTTGGACCTGCGCTTGCTACACTGTGCGGCTCGCTGTCGCGAACCGGCAGCCGGTGTGGCGAGCCTCGTCTCACCCAACTCATTATTCCCTGCACCCTTTTTGGCTCCGGCAGCTTGCACTGCCCCTCATCCTCAGGAAGATTTCAGATGTACGCGATCATCGAAGACAGTGGCACGCAGATCAAAGTCGCTCCAGGCGACACGATAAACGTCGCGACCCGCGATTTGGACGATGAGTCCGTATCGCTCACGTTTGATCGGGTGCTGTACGTCGGCGGCGCCGAAGATGCTGAGCCCCGCATCGGCCAACCCATGCTCGAAGGTGTCACAGTCGAAGCGGACATCCTCGAGGAAGGCCGAACCGACAAGGTCGATGTCGTCAAGTTCAAACGTCGTAAGGGTTATCACCGCAAGCGTGGCCATCGACAGGACTACGTGAGCGTTCGCGTGACCGCCATCAACGGCTGACCCGCATCGCATTCGCACCATCCCGGGTCGCTTAAAGCAGCGGGCGTGAGTTCTGTCAGTGCCACATGCGTCTGGCCTGTGCTGTCGCGTCGCGACAGGTGGCTTGAGTCGTCAACACAGGCCAGACGCCTGGGCAACGCCCCGGCACATCGTCACCCGCGTAGACGAACGGAACGTCACTGCCAACGATTGACCCCTGAGTTGATTGCATTCACACGTCAATGCGTTTGAGCACCAGCGCCGCCGTCTGACCGCCAAACCCGGGGGCCAGGACCAGCACATGTTCAAGCGTGGCCGCACCATCGGGTTTGGCCTGAAGATGGTCGATGGGACTTTCCCGGTTCAACGTGGGCGGCAGGGTCTGCTCGGCAAGCGACTTGGCTGCGATGGCCAGGTCAAGCCCTGCCGAGCCAGCCTGCGTGTTGCCCAGCTGAGGTTTGGTGCTGAGCACCGGCAGCTTTGACAGGCGGTCGCCGAGCAGTCGATGCAGCCCTGCCGCTTCCGACGCATCCATCGGGGCATAGCCACTGCCAAAGGCAAACACTACGTCGAGCTGGTCCGGCGAGATCGCCGCGTCCCGCAGCGCCGCTCGGGCGGCGAGTTCAATGCTGCGTCCCTCGGGGTCGGGCTCACGGTTGGCCGACGCACGATGCACCGCCTGCGCCGCTCCAAACCCCACCACCTCGGCATAGGCCGAACGCTCGGACTGCCGGGCGAGAAATGTGTCGCGGGCTTCAAGAATCAGGATGCCCCCGCCTTCCCCGACGACCGTGCCCGCCGCGTGCTGATCGAAAGGCTTCACGGCTGTGGGTCCAGCGTCGTGGCCTGGGGCGAGTCGACCGGTGAGCACCTGACGGTAAAACGCCTGGGGGTTGATTTTGCTCTCCGCGCCGCCGCAGAAACAGCAGTCTGCGTCGTCCCGCTGAATCACGCGTAAGGACTCGCCCACGCTCAGCGCTGCTGAGGCCTCGGCACAGGTAATCGTGTTGGACGGGCCCTGCGCATCATGAATGATGGTGACGTGGCAGGCGAGCATGTTGGGCAGATACTTAAGCAGCCAAAGCGGCGTGAGCTGCTGCATGCCGGTGTGTCCCCAGGCCTTGAGGTCCAGTTGCGGACCTTGCCCCTCTAAGGCCGCAGGGATCTGGGCGGTGGCCATCGCGGCGGTGAGTTCATCGAGGTCCGCAGCAATCAGCCCCGAGCCGATGTGGCACCCCACGCGGGGCGAGGGATACGAAGATTCTGCGTCGCTGGCATCCGAAGAGCCTGGGGTGGTGAGGCGGGCGTCTGCCGCGGCGAGGTCTGCGGCGATCACCGCCAGTTCGATATCCCGGGCCATGACTTTGGTGGCCTTGCGGTAGCTCTTGGGCACGTGGTCCCGCAGCTTGTACGCCGGCACTTCACTGGCCAGACCCGACGCCAGGCCCGACGCATCAAACGCCTGCACCGGCCCAATCGCCGACGTCCCCGCCAACATCGCAGGCCACAGCGACTCCATGCCCAGTCCCAGCCCACTGATCGGCCCCAAGCCTGTGATAACAACGCGTCGTGACATCCGGGCAGTGTAAGGACAGCCCTTCACCCTGCCCGCCCCTCACACACGCCGCGGAAGCGAACCCAGAAACCCAGCGAGCTCTGCGGTGAACCGCTCGGGGTCCTCGTAATACAGGCAGACGTGACGAGCCCCGGGAAACTCCACGATCGAAGCATTCGCCGCCTGGGCGATGGCCCGGCCGTCCTCGATGGGGCACACATCATCCGCGTCGCCGTGGAACACCATCAGCGGGCACTGCAAGGCCGCCGCATCTTCCGCCCGGTCAAAATGATCTGCCGTCCCGAACATCAACTCGCCCGCCAGGATCGACGGGGCACTGAGCAGTCGGCCGGGCAGATGTTGTCGGCGAAGAAAGCCGTCGAGCGGGGTGTGCCGCTCGCGGTACGGGCACGCCGCCATGACTGCAAGAAATGCGTGGGGATATTTGGCTGCGGTGTGCAACGCGAGCTGAGCGCCCATGGAATAGCCGTAGATCAGCACAGGCTCCGGGTCGGGGGTGGTGCCGGGGGCGGTGAGTTGGTGGAGCACCGCGAGAATGTCGTCGGGCTCGCGTCGTCCGTAGGTCGGCGTGCGGGCCTGCGCCTCGCCGTGGCCGGGCAGGTCGAAGGCCACGCAGCGTCGCACGTGCGGGGCCAGAAACTGCGCACGGTGCAGCGTGTCATACCGCCAGTCCCGGTAGCCGTGAAGGATCAAGGCCGTGGGGCCGTCAGCCAGCTGGCCTTCCACGATCAGGCCCGGCGAGGTCGTGCCGTCCGACAGCGTGAACACCACGTCTTCGCCGGTGAGTCCAAGGTCACCAGGCTCGGTGACTTCGCCCCGCCCCAACGCCACCGCCATGCTCTTACGTGGAGGCCGCACCAACTGGCGCACGGTCACCGCCACGATGCCCAGGGCAATCACCATCAACGCCAACGCCAGCAGGAGGATGGGGCCAATCAAGGATGAATCAAAGGCGGATCAAGGGCAAAGGCGTCGCGGGGCAAAGGGTGAGACGGCAAAGCGTATCGTGTCGTCGGCCAAGGCGGTGGGGCCAGAGCCGGGGCGGTGTACCACAACGCGGTATCCTTGCGGAATGAAGGCAGAGAACCTTAACGAGGGGGATCGTCGGCTGCTTGACGCCGCCTATGAACAGGCTATGAAAGGTCACCGCGAAGGGGGCATCCCCATCGGCTCGGCGCTGGGAAGGCCCGACGGCACCGTCCTGAGCGTCGGCCACAACCGCCGGGTTCAGGACCACGACCCCACCGCCCACGCCGAAGTGGACTGCATCCGCCGCGCCGGCCGACGCAGAGACTGGGGCGAACTCGTCCTTGCCAGCACGCTCAGCCCTTGCGTCATGTGCACCGGGACCTCGCTCCTGCTGAATATCCCACGCATCGTCATCGGCGAACACGAAAACTTCATGGGCGCTGAAGACCTCTTCAAGCAACATCACGTCACCCTGGTGCTCGCCGACGATGAGCGGTGCAAAACGCTCATGCGAACGTTCATCCAGGAGCACCCCGAAGTGTGGTTCGAGGACATCGGCAAGTGACCGAATCGAACGCTGAACCTGCAGCAACATCCCACCAAGGCCCCGGCCCCGGCCCCGGCGTGGTGCTGGTCACTGGCGCAGCCGGAGCGGTCGGCCGAGTGATCGGACCGGCCCTGATACACGCCGGGCACACCGTCCGAGCCATGGACCTCCAGCCCACCCCTTGGGCCACCGACGCGATCGTCGGCGACGGCAACGACCCTGACCTCTGGGACCAGGCCCTGCAAAATGTTCGCGTCATCGTTCACCTCGCCGCCTGGGCACGCGAAGGCACCGACCTCACAGACCTGCTCGGGCCCAACTATGTCATGCCCCGACGCCTGGTCCAACGCGCTGCCGCAGCCCGAACCGTGCAACGGCTGATCCTTGCCTCCACCGTCCAAGTCTACAGCGGGACACGCCCAGCCCTGGATCGGGCAGAATCGCTCGAAGACGTCGCCCCCACCAATGACTACGCCTTGTCCAAAGTGTGGCTGGAGCATCTGGGCGAGTGGTCTGCCCGCGCGCACAACTGGTCGGTGCTCGCAGTCCGCATCGGCTGGTTTGTACGCGACGCACGTGAAGCAGCAAAGGTCCATGCCTCCCCCGGTGCCCAGGCGTGGAACCTGAGCTGGGACGACGCCGCGCGTTTTTTCGTCACCGCGGTGCAAGCCCCGCAGCCCCAGCCTGGCCACTTTGCCGTGGTCAACGCGGTGAGCCTCCCACCCCGGGGCGAGAAGCGGTGCAGCAACCTCGGAGTACACGCCATTCTGGACTGGAAGGCCCAGGACACCTGGCCCCAAGGCACGCCCGACCACGTGACGCGTCAGGGTTGAACTGCCTGAAACATCGACTTACGCAAGTCCTTTCTTGCTCCTATTCTCTTTTGCTGTAAACTGACAACGCTCTGTCTACCTCCCACTCCATCAAACGATCTGCCCTCGCTTTGATGTGCATCACGGCGAGCCAAACATTTTCAGGTGTTGCTTTAGCCGGGGTCGTGGCTGTGACAGACGTCAATGGCTTTAGCGACCCGGTCGCGGGTCTCATCGATTTTGAAGATCTGTCACCCGGTACCCAGGTCACGAACCAATATGACGCCGCTTTGGGCGTTACCTTCTCCGAAGACTTCGGCCCCCCGATTGACCCCACTGCGGACAATCCGGTGCAAGGGGCCTTTGTGTCCACCTTGGTACCCGCATTATTCCCCCCACAAGGGGAGCCAAGCCGTCCGAACAATACGCAAACACTTTTTAACCGCGACCCAAGTGTTCAGCCAAACACGCCAGATGCAGGAGTGCCCCCGGTTGCATTCGACATCAGATTTAATAACTCTGTGACCGGAGCCGGTGCCTTTGCGGTTACCCCGTTTGATGACTTCAAGGTGTTTATCGAGATCTATCGACTCACTGCCCTAGGGTACGTGGTCATCGATCCTTCCCCGGAACTCACTGAGCCCAGTACGGAAGTTGAGTTTGCTCCCTCGCAGTTTGGGGCCGCCAACACCGTTCCCATGCAGATGGCCAAATTTGTCGGAGTCGAAAGCACCACCCCGTTTGATCGGATCGTAATTCGTTCCGAAGATCAGGTCGCCACAAACTCCCGCGGTCTCGAAGCGCCATTTTTGCTCATTGACGATTTCACGTTCGCCCGCCCGATTCCCGAGCCTGGAACGCTGGTGCTGCTTTCAATGGGCGTGGTGATGGGGCTTAGCCGTCGGCGATTCTGCGAGCACTAAAGCCACTCGATTTGCTCGATTCGCAAACTCAAGGCGGCCCGTGTCGCTCACCCGCCTCGCGCCCGTGAGGAAGCGTCCCGGCAGCCTGGTGTGTCATTCAATCTCGAAACGCTCGCTCCTGGGCACAGCTCACGCAGCGCTTCCGATTGGAGCACCTCAATTCCATTCTTTGCTTTGTTTTCCTCGCCGCTCAGTTCGTGCCACGGGTGTTGAACACGTCGGTTCCGAGCGACTGGCCCAGGCCCTTGGGCACCAGTGCGATCCCGAATGACTGCTCGTCTTCGAGCTGATCGAAAGACGCAAACACCCGGAACGTGACCTGTGGCAACTCGCGGTCGAGTGCCAGACTCAGCGATCGACTCTCGCCGCTTTCGGAAAAGTCGAGGGTCTGCGAGGCAGAGATGGTGTACTTGCTGGTGAGTTTGTAGCTCAGGCCGTAGGTCAGAAGCTGGGCGTCGAGGGCTTCAATCTCGGTATATCCCACTGAGGAGCGAAGACGGGGTGAATGGTCAAGTTCCGCGAGCACCCGCCACTGGACCACTTCGCTTTCGTCCAGGGCATAGGTCAGGTCGCCGGTCATTCCGAGCGAATCGGTGACCATCCACATGAGCTGGGTGTAGAAGTGGTCGCCGCCCACCGCGAGTTCCGGGCGGTACCCGAAGTAGCGGGGGATGATGACGTCGCCGCGGTTGTTGTAGCCCTCGCCGTCTTCGGTGCGGAGCACCAGGTCGGTCTGGAGCGTGACCCAATCGACCGTGCGTTGTCGGCCGAATCCGCCCCGGCGGGTCTGGAACGTATTGGTCAGGCCGAAGCGAAAGATCCCGCCCTGCGCCAAAGGCTCCACGTCAAAGTCATAGACCGGCAGGTCTTGCGCGTCAAGGGTCGCCTCGCCGTAGGCTGCGGTGAAGCTCGGGCTGACCACGTGTCGCAGGCCGTCGATATCGAGAAGCCGAGAGCGAAAGCCGGTGAGGGTCCGATGGATCTCGGTGCCCAGGGTGACCCCGAGCATGCCGTAGAGCCGGGCGGGGTCGGATTCGCCTGAGAAGTCTTCAAAGTCTTCGTCATACGCGGTGAGCCGGGCCACGGCAAAAGGCGTGACATCCACCTGACCCACGCGCAGGGGCGCGGTGACTTCCTGTCGGCTGTCGAACCGCAGTCGGTCTCCGCCGGGCAGGCCTGCGTCATTGAAGAATTGCTCGAAGGACGTGTCCGCGTTGGGCAGGCCGAAGAGCTGCTGGGCCTGACTGTCGGAAAAGGACCGCCGGGACGGGGCGTCTTCGCCAAACCGCAGCCGCATGCGCGACAGCCGGGTCTCGCTGTACCAGGTCAGCCGATCGTCCCACAGCGATCGGCCGGCGACGACGTAGCCCAGCTCGGGCAGCTTGTCCACGGTGTAGCCGGGACTCTGCAATGCGGGCAGCTGAGCCAGGAAATCGTTGGCCTGCCATTGGACCAGGCCCGTCGCCGCCCAGTCATCCTCCTGCCGGCGAAGGTACGCACTGGTCTCATACGCCAGGTCTTCATAAGCCCGGTCTTCGAAAAACTCTTCCAAAAACGTCTCATCCGACACGTAGGCCGCCTGCAAGGACAGATCGAACCCGCCGGGCAGGCGTTGACGGTGCAGCCAGCGGACAAAGCCGCGAAGGTCTTCGTCGGGGTCGATTTCGTCGCGGCCGCCGGGCTCATCGCTGCCACCGCTGGAAGGCAGGAGATACGCATCGAAATTACCGAGCTGGTCAGGCCGGTTGTAGTCAATCGCAGTGCCCACGCCGATGCTGTGCTCACCTTGATAATCGATGATGGCGTCGGCATTCACGCCCGCCGGCGCTTCTTTGCCCACCAGCCCAAACGCGTCCCACCGCGTCTCCACCACCGCGCCAAGCCGGGAGTTGTAACTGACCTGAAACTTACGCAGCGGAATCTCCCGGGAATCGCCCGCCAACACCGGCCAATAGAAAAACGGCACGTCACTGGCTCGAAGGGTGATGTCATCCGCGCGGAACCGTTCCCGAATCCGCCCGTTGGCCGACTCGGATCGACCGATGGTGAATCGGCGGGCTCCGATGGCCAGGTGCGGCACCGCAAAGTCAGAGTTCGTGAGCTGCGCCTGCGTGCCGGTAAAGCTGTCCGCCGAGGTCTGCCGCAGCGTCTTAGCCCGGAGATACAGCGGCATTTTGAGCTCAGGCTCGTAGGTGTAAAGCACCGCATCAAGCATCAACGCGCGGTTGTACTTGAGGTCATAAAAAACGCGGGGGCTGCGCAGTGTGACCTCGCCGTCGGAGATCACCGCGTTGTCTTCGAGATAAATGCCGGTGATCTTGCCTGGATCAATTTGCTGCGGGGCGGTCGGACGCTCGCCAGCCTCTGAATCTGCGGGGTCCGCATCAAAGAAGACCACTGCGTTTTGGGCTTTGAGTGTGACCGTGCGGTCGTCGGTTCGGCTTTGATACGCGAGATTCACCGGGCCCAGCAGGACTAAGGCGTTCTCCTGCTCGCCAAACCGAAAGGCAAAGCCCTGCACGTCGTAATACGCAGCACCTTCGACGGGCAGAATCGGTGTGGGTACTACGGCTGCATCAATCTGGCCCGGCGGCGTGGACTCGGTCGAGCCGCCCGGGGTGCCCGGTGTCTGGGCCAACGGATCGGTCGCCGCGTCGGGGTCCGCATCCAATGGCGCGTCGTTGGTGGCGAGGCGTTGCAGCGGGGCGGGGAGTCGGCTGAGCTGGGCAGCTGCAATATCCTCGCGGCGCTTGGCACGTTGCTCAGAGGTTCCCATCGCGAGGTCCACCTGAGGCGGCAGCGACTGGACGTTGGCGTGCTGACGGTTCAAAAACGCAGTGATCCGCTCGACGGCCGGGGCGGCAGCCGGGGGCGGAGTGGGGTGGGGCCGATGCAGGTCGGCCTCGAGCGTGACCTGGCCTGACGTGGCCACGGTGATCATCAGCCGGGGCGCCTGGGCGATGTTGCGTTGCGAGCCCGGCAGCGCTTGCGCATCGTGCAACTCGATGATCAGCTGCCGCGCGCCGGGGTGGTCGGGACTGGGCGTGAAGCGGGCCAGGGCCGTGCTGGCCGCGAAGCCGTAGTGACCGATCTGCAAGCGGACGCGATCCTCAAGCAGCAGCCAATGCGTGTCGCCCTGCTGCCAGGACTCCGCCACCCGGGCTCGCATCTCCACGTCATCGGGGACCAGGAACGGCTTATCCAGCGGACGATTTGGCAGACCTGCGGCAGGGCGTGACGCGTCGTCCGACGGTGCGGGCAGCGTTGAGGGTGCGGGTGCGGGCTGGGCATATCCGCCGGTCACCAGGCCCAGGACCACGACGGGGATCGCCAGCACGAGCAAGCCAGTCCGTGGGCGGTTGAGCGGATTCACCGCTGGGCCTGCTGGCTTGGGGGATCGATCGCAAAACCGGGCACCGCGCGGGATTCGACGTATCCGGGGTGATAGAGGTCCATATAGATCACCATGCGATGGCCGGTGGTGGGATCGGTGAGTTCGTACCCGTCGAGGAAGTTGCCGTAAGGGCCCCGGGCAAATGTGCCCACGCGTTGGAAGCTGGGACGTTGGCCGGTGGGCGTGCGGAGCCGTTGGAGGTACGCACGCTGGCCGGCGGTGTCGTCCGCTCGGATGGGCTGGGCCATGGAGCCCAGCGCCTCAGGCGTGTCCGGTTCGAGCGGGTCCGAAGCGCGATCCGGGTCCTGTGCCGTGGCCTGATCCTGACCTGAAGGGGCATTGGGGACGGCCTGGGAGAAAGGGTCGTCCGGGGCGGTGACGCGTGGCGGGCCTTCACGGGTATCCGTTTGCGTGGTCGTGCACGCAGGCGATCCCGTCACCAACGCCATCGACGCAAGGGTCAACCAACCAATGCGTCGGCCCGGGCCAAGGCTCAGGCATCGCATGGTGCAGAGGATGGATTGTCGCAGCGGTGGCATGGTGGGATGCTCGGGTGCGTGGGGGGTGGTGTCAAGCCCGTGCGTCCAAAGCACGGGTTATGCCGACGGATCAATGCGCATGGTCGTGATCGTGATCGTGATCGTGACTTGCGTCGTGCGGCGTGTCGCCTTGGGACTCAGCGGTTTCGTGCGTAGCGTCTCGATGTGCCGGGTCGCGGTGATCATGCGGCGCTTCGAGCAGCGCGAGCAGGCCGGCGAGCACCAGCCCGACCATCATCGCCGCCGAAAGCGCCAACCGGTCGTGATGATGAGCATGCAACTCAGGCAGCAGGTCCGACAACGCAATATGCAAAAACAGCCCGGCACAAAACGCCAGCGTCGCTGCGACCAGCGTCTGCGAGTCGGCCCAAGGCGAAGGCTGACGGATCGCAAACAAAACCTCAAACATCACGATGCCCAACGGCACCGCAAGCGCGAACAAAAGATTGATGAGCTGCCTTCGGCTTCGCGATCTGGCATCCCGTCCCGCCAAGGCAATGAGCGTCAGCGCGTCCAGCGGCTTATGCGCCACGATCACCAGCAACACACTCAAGCCAGGCCACCAGGCATCCGGTGAGGAGTGAACCGCTGCGGCCAGCGCGATGCCCGCAAACACACTGTGAACCACCAGCCCGACACACGCGGCTGGCCAACTCACCGCGGCACCCGGACCGTGGACATGACTGCCGCAGGCGTGGTGTGCGGAAGCGTTTTGGTCGTGGGGAGCGGGGGGGTTGTGGGGATCGTCGTGGTCGTGTTGGTGGGGGTGCTCGGCGACTTCGTGATGATGAAACGGTGCAAAGCGTTCGAGCAGGAAGACGGTCAGGAGTCCCGCGAGCAGCCAGAGCGACGCAGCCATGGGCTTGAGCGTGTGCAGGGCATGGACCAGCAAGTGCAGCACCGCGACGCCGAGAATGAAGCCTGCGATGACGGACAACGCCAGCTGCAGCCGACGGTGCGTGAACCATCGCGTCATCGCCAAGCGTCCCCCCAAAAGGGACGCCGCGATGATCGGCAGACAGTAAAGCGCAAGCAACAGAGAGTCGGACATCACAGCGGGGCGGAGTCGGGGTCAGGTGGTGTTGGACGAGGCGAGGGCGAGGGCGGGGGCGAGGTTGGGGGTGGGGGTGGGGGAGGGAGATGACCGTGCTGGGCAGCCCAGAGCGCCGCATATTTGAGTTGCGTGGACACGCTGGCTTTTTGGGCGATCAGCAGACCTTGGACCCCATCGCGGAAGCCAGCCTTAAGCACGTAGGACTTAAGAAAGGCTACCCGAGGTCGAAGGATCAGGTCAGCGACACGGGCCCGCTGGCCTCGGGCGTGCTGATGGCGGGCGACCAGAGGCAGGCGGGCGTCAAGCCGACCGCCACCGAAATAGTCCGACCACGTGTGAGCGCTTTGCCGTTTGTGCTCAAGGGGGTGATCCAGCGTGCGAAGTCGATCCGGGGCAGAGGGGATGCGGGCGTCGTGCAGCGGCTCGTCAGGCCAGGTCGTGCGGTCCCGATGAAACAGCCGGGTCTGGCGGTCAGGCCACCACGAACGCACCGGCTTGCCGAACAGCCAGTTGCGACGCGGCATGCTGAACACATCCGTCGCCTCGTACACCCTCTCAGACAGTGCACGAATCTCATTTGCCAGCTCAGGCGACACTTCTTCGTCCGCGTCAAGGGTGAAGACCCAGGGGTGTCGGCAGCGGGTGGTCCCGAACTGCTTTTGACCGGTATAGCCCCGCCAGGGCTCTTGCAGGTAAACGTCTGCATGCTCGCGGGCCAGTGCTTCGGTGGCGTCGTGCGAGCCGGAGTCGACGATGACCAGCTCATCCGCAAACGCCACTGAAGCCATCGCCGCGGGCAGTGTGTCAGCCGCATTGGCACAGCAGATCAACGCCGAGATCGCAGGCATCGCCCGAGTTTACCGAGCGTTGCTTCACAAGACGCGCACCCCGCCAGACAACAGTCCTCACGCACCGAAAACGTCAGCCGATGAAGCCGGGCTCACAGGTTTTAATTTCGACGAAATTAAAACCTAGCCAGAGCGTTGATCGCACGTCGGCTTCAAGCCCGTGCAACCCTCAACCCTTTGCAAGAAAGTGCCCACCACCCTGCGGTTCAAGTTCAAACTAGGTTCAGCCCACGCAGGGCGATAGACTAAGAGCTATGAGCGCTACCTATAAAATTGCATTGGTTGCCGCGTTGTTCGTGGCCGTGCTGGTCATCGGCTGGGCACTCGCGCCCTCGGGCGACGACGAAGCACCCGCAGACCTCGCGGGCAACACCCCGGCTGCCACCTCAGATACAACCTCCATCACCCCGGACAATCCCATGCCGGCCCCACCCCCGCCGGGCTCGATCATCGACGAAGCCCCTGACGCCGACGCGAGCGACACCCCGTTGCTCGCCCGTGTCGATGCGGCAGATTCACCGCAACCAAACACCCGCAGCGACAACCTCACACCACTGCGCGACGATTTCGACCCCGGCTCCGCCACACTCGGCGACGACACCGAACTCGACTCCACGGATCGCTCCAGCGACACCAGTGATCTGGGCCAAGGAGCCGACCGTGATCCCGCCGCTTCTGACGATGCGGCGCTTCCACCGCGTCGTCCGATCGGCATCGGACGATTCCGCCCAACCGACACCACCACGCAGGACACACCCACACGAGAAACGCCCCGGCGCATCGGCCAAACTCAAACAGACCAACCCGTCACCCCGACCCGCAACCCCACGCGATCCAACCCACAACCATCCCCCACGACACACACCGTCGAGACCGGCGACACGCTGTCAGGCATCTCGCTCGAGGTCTATGGCAGTGCCAAATACTGGCGCACCATCGCCCAGGCCAACCCCGACGTCGACCCCCGCAAGCTCAAACTCGGTCAGGAAATCAAGCTACCGCCCCGCGATCAAGTGGTCGGCGAGACGTCCCAGGCCGCATCCGAGACCACCACGCCGGCCGGCCCCTCAGGCCCCGGCGAACGCCATACCGTCGAAGCCACCGAGACCCTGTCCGACATCTCCGAACAGTACTACGGCACGCAAAATCGCTGGCGAGCGATCTACGACGCCAACCGCGAGGTCATCGGCGATAACCCCGACCGCGTGCCCGCTGGCGTCGTGCTGCGGATCCCCCCGGCTTCGTCACCATGACCCCCCGGGCAACGCCCGACGCAGCGGATGTCAACGTCGATGTCGTCATCTTCGGCGGCGGGGTGGCAGGACTCTGGACCCTCGACACGCTCGTCCGCCAGGGCTACCACGCAGTACTCATCGAATCCACCGCCCTGGGCGCCGGCCAGTCCGTTGCCGCCCAGGGCATCCTGCACAGCGGACTCAAATACAACCTCACCGGCAAAATGAGCGACGCCGCCAAGGTCATCCGCTCCATGCCTCCGCTGTGGCGCGCCTGCCTGACGGGCGACGCATCCCCTGCATTGACCCAGACGCGCGTACGCGCTGAATCCTGTTTCATGTGGCGGTCCGCTGGGCTCGGCGGCGTCGTGGGCATGCTCGGAGCCCGCAACGTGCTGACCTCCAGGCCGCAGAAAGTCCAAGCGGATCAACGTCCAGACGTTCTCCGCCGAGTGGGCGAGGTCTACCGCATTAACGAGCAGGTCATCGATCCGGTGAGCCTGCTGGCCAACCTTGCCGCGCCGCATGCCGGGCGACTGATCCGTGCGGCCGAGCAGGACGTGGACATCAACGCCCACGCCGGAAAGGTCGAATCCCTCCGCGTCCACAGCCTCACGCTTCGGCCCCGCCACATCGTCATCACCGCCGGCGGCGGAGCCTCCGCACTGCTCACCCGTCTGGGATTGCAAGCGACCGCTCCGATGCAACGTCGACCCCTTCATATGGTCATGGTCCGATCCCCCGAGCACACGCCCACCGCATTGCCCTGGCTCAACGGCCATTGCGTCGATCGCATGGCCACCCGCGTCACCATCACCAGCGACACCGACAACACCGGCCGCAGTGTGTGGCAGCTGGGCGGCAAGATTGCTGAGGACGGCGTCACGCTTGAAGCAAATGCACTTCTGCAACACGCTGCCCGTGAGCTCGCGTCCGTCCTGCCCGACCTCAAGACGGCAGGCCTGGAATGGGCGTCCTACCGCATCGACCGAGCAGAACTCGAAAACGACGGCTCCATGCCTGCGGGCGCCACCGCGCGTCGCACCGATGATGTCATCGTGGCCATGCCTACCAAGCTGGTCCTCGCTCCTCACCTGGCTCAGCAGGTCGCCGCGCTACTCGACCCGCCGCTCGACCCCACTGCCCACCACAGACTGGATGCCCTCGCCGCGTTGCCCCGTCCCGACGTCGCGCCGCCGCCCTGGGAACGCGCCACGCAATGGCATCACATCCCCTGATCGACGAGCACAGGTCCTGTCGCCCTCCCTCCAGACATGAACCATTGGCATTGCCTCACCCGTTTTCACAGTGACAGGTGCGCAGCGAAACCCCACCTGCCCCGCAGCGACCGGCTACCCTTTCCGCCATGTCAAGCCGTCCCCTTCATCCTCTGGGTCGCACCGGCCTGAACGTCTCACGCATCGGCTGGGGCACGGTGAAGATCGGCCGAAACCAGGCGGTGAAATATCCCAACGCCTTCAACCTCCCCGATCAGGCTGCGGTGAACCGCCTCGTCGCCGGACTGATCGACGCTGGCATCCACCTCATCGATACCGCCCCGGCCTACGGCAGCAGTGAAACCCGCCTCGGCCAGGCCCTCCTGCACACCAGGCAACGCGACCAATTCGTGCTCTGCACCAAGGTCGGCGAGGACTTCATCGACGGTATCTCGCACTACGACTTCTCCGCGCAAGCAACCTACGACAGCATCGACCGCAGCCTGCAACGCCTGCAGACCGACGTCCTCGATGTCGTGCACATCCACTCCGACGGCAACGACGTGGAGAATCAGCAGGCGGGGTGTGTCGAGGCGTTGCAGCGCTGCCAGGAGCAAGGCAAAGTGCGCGCGATCGGCTTATCCGGCAAGACGGCTGCGGGATTTGAGCTGGCTGCCCAGTGGGCCGACTCGGCGATGGTGGAGTTCAGCGTCTCCCAGCCCCAGCTCGGGCCTTGCATTGAAACGCTCGCTGCGGCAGGCGTTGGTGTCATTGTGAAAAAGGCGCTGGGCTCCGGACACCTCGATGCCCGCGAGGCGTTGGGATACGTCTTCGCGCACCCAGGGGTCACCAGCGCGGTGATTGGATCGCTGAACCTCGACCATTTGCAGGAAAACGTGAATTACGCCTCTTGATGCAATATGTCGGACACACGAAACCAACGTCAAATTGACTGGCCCGGGGTCGGTTGGTCGATATAATTCATGCTGACAATTCGATACGCCGCTCGCGTGGTAAGGCGGGATTCAGGGCAAATGCTCTCGAACCTGTCGATCCCCAAGGGAGCAGGTATTCGGGCACGACGGTCAAGCCACCTCCGAGTGGAAGGCCTGGATGACCCGGCGACGCGCCCACCTCGAATTGGGGTTCGGGACATCGCTCTGCCGCTTTACCTGTGAGCGACTTCACCAGCCCGCGGCTTCAACGCTGCGGGCTGTTTTTTTACCACACGCCCACCCGCGTGATTTGTCCCCCCGCGTCACTCATCCACCCGCCACGCCGTACACTTGCCCCCATGCCTGACCCCGGCCAAAGCCCGCCGTCGCTCGACGCCGTCGCCGATGCCCTGCTCACGTCCTACCTCGCCGACGACCGGACGCAACACTTTGACGCCGTGTTTCTCCCCAGCCGGCAACGGGTGATTGACATCATCGAGCTGCTCCGCCGCATCGTGTTTCCCGGCTTCTTCGACGACCAACGTATCACCACCGACAGCGCCCGCGACCACGTCCGCACCCTGCTTGGACACGTCGATGAACTCCTCTACGAACAGGTCCGCCAGGCACTGCGCTTCGCGCTCAACGCCCGCCACGGCGACGGCCGAGGCGACCACTGCGACACCTGCGACACCCAGGCCCGCGGCGTCACCGATCGCTTTTTTCATTGCCTGCCCCGTGTCCGAACCTTGCTGGG
This sequence comes from uncultured Phycisphaeraceae bacterium, assembly GCA_963799465.1. Taxonomy (GTDB): domain Bacteria; phylum Planctomycetota; class Phycisphaerae; order Phycisphaerales; family Phycisphaeraceae; genus JBCCOW01. The sequence goes on from CAWCXG010000001.1 coordinate 1,229,849, forward strand.
ACAGGACGTCCGTGCCGCGTTCGAAGGCGACCCCGCTGCACACTCCTGCGATGAGGCCATCTTCTGCTACCCCGGCATCGACGCCATCTTCACCCACCGACTCGCCCACGAGCTCTACCGACTCGACGTGCCCCTGATCCCGCGCATCATGTCTGAAATCGCCCACAGCGAGACCGGCTGCGATATCCACCCCGGAGCCACCATCGGCGGATCGCTGTTTATCGATCACGGCACCGGCGTGGTCATCGGCGAAACCTGCACCATCGGCCAACGCGTCAAGATCTACCAGGGCGTCACCCTCGGTGCTTTGTCCACCAAGGGCGGGCAGGCCTGGCGCGGCCGAAAGCGACACCCCACCATCGAGGACGACGTCACCCTCTACGGCGGAGCCATCATCCTCGGCGGCGAAACCGTCATCGGACATGGAGCCACCATCGGCGGATCCGTCTTCCTCACCACAAGCGTCCCCCCAGGCCACACCGTGACCATGAAAGTCCCCGAACTCCACAGCCGCCCCCCCCGCAACCCCAACGACACCGGCCTCCCCGCCGACTTCGACCCCGGGATCTGAAATAAATGTGTAAACCTACTGAACAACAATCCGTGAATTGCAATTTCACATGCCAAAACTCCAGCGATACGACCTTTGAAAAACTCGTCTACCTGGAACAAAGTATTCACCAAAATATTATTTTTGCCGACACAAAAGCGGGCATCCTCGCCGCGTTCAACGGCGTCATCATCGGCTTTATTGTTCACAGCCTGAGGCCTGACATCGTGATGCTGATTTCACAGCCTTACAACCCTCCTAGCCCACTTTGGCATCAACCTCGCGAAGCCATCAGCACGTTAGCATTAGTTACTGTCTCCGCTATTTTCGGTTGTGCATTGCTCAGCGCGCTCGCAGTAGTCTGGCCACGCGGCGGAAGCGAACTGGGGCAGGCTTGGCCCGACCGAATTTGGCGTGAATCGCGCAAAACCGACGTAGACAATAATTCCTCCCAAACCGGTACTGGCATCGCCGAATCTACACATGGCGAAGCTTGTACTAACGTCATGGATTTCAATGCTATCGCGACGGTGGAGCTCAATAAGTTCCAGGCCGCATTTGAGAAAGCCTCCGGGGCTGAATTCGCAAAAAATAAAATACACCAAGGCTTGAGCGAGGTCATCTACGACCGGTCCAAAATTAATTCTTACAAATATCTATGGGTGCGACGAGCTATTCGTCTTCTCAGCAATTGGCGTGGTCATTTATATGTTCTGGTTTGTGGCTTTTCATCTCCTGACGCGACTATAGATTGCTCGTCCCTTATCAGTCACACCCCGCCGCTCAAACTTCCGCCCGACATCGCCCGCCGCCACCGCTCAGACATAAGTCTGGCCAACGCGCCCTGCGCACCTACGCGAAACGCTTCAACACGAGCCACGACCGTGAGGGAGTGCCCGAGCCGGCGGAGCGTCCTAAATCGACAGGCACGTTACGATGCCAGCCCATGCTCACTCACCGCATCATCCCGTGCCTGGACGTTCGCAACGGGCGGGTGGTCAAAGGGGTGAACTTTGAGAACATCCGCGACGCCGGCGACCCGGTCGAGGTGGCCCGGCGGTATGACGAGCAGGGGGCTGATGAGTTGGTGTTTCTCGACATCACCGCAAGCCATGAAGGCCGAGACATTGTGTACGACATGGTCCGCCACGTCGCTGAGCAATGCTTCATGCCCTTCACCGTCGGCGGCGGAATCCGCACGGTCGAGGACGTGGCGGCACTGGTCACGGCCGGGGCCGAGAAGGTCAGCATCAACACCGCCGCAGTGCTCGATCCTGACATCGTCAGGCAGACTGCCAAACGCTTTGGCCGCTGCGCCACGGTGGTGAATCTCGATCCCAAGCGTGTCGACGCGGATGATTTCGAACAACGCACCGGCCGATCACCCGAGCATGTCTCCACCGATGGCCGGGTTTTCGAGGTGCATACCCACGGCGGCCGCAAACCCACCGGGCTTGAAGCCGTGCGCTACGCCCAGCGGGTCGTCGAGCTGGCGCAGGCGAACTCATGCTCACCAGCATGGATGCCGACGGCACGAAGGACGGCTACGACCTGGAAATCACCCGAGCCGTCGCCGATGCGGTGGACGTGCCCATCGTCGCCAGCGGCGGATGCGGCTGCCCGGCCCACATGGTCGAAGTGTTGCAGCAGACTCGCGCCGATGCCGCCCTCGCCGCCAGTATCTTCCACGACGGGCTGTACACCATTGCCCAAACCAAGCAGGCGTTACACGACGCAGGACTTCCCGTCCGGCTGCTGCACGCAACATCCGCGCGATCTTAATCGCCTTCGTGCAGCTCGATGAGTTGCTTGACGTAGGCCGACTGCGGGTTGGCGTGATTTGCTGCGAGCCATTGCTTGAGCAGGTCGAACGCTTCGTCGGCGAAGACACCTGACACGGTGTCCGGGACGCCAGCCTCGGGACTGTCCGGGGGTTTGATGCGCTGCATCCCGCCGTCGGCCGGGGCGGACAATCCGTAGACCACGCAGGCGACATTCGCGACCATGCACGCCCCGGTACACATCACGCAAGGCTCAAGCGTGGACGCCAGCACCAGATCATCACACGCCAACGGATACTTGCCCGCCGCGAGATGAAAACATTCGATTTCCGCGTGGGCGATCTTGTCCCGCGTTCGGCCCATCTGGTTGTACGCCGTCGCCAGCACCGTCCCGTCCCCCCGAGCCAGCGCCGCACCGATCGGCACCTCGCCGAACTTCATACCCTCCGCCGCGGTGTCCAGGGCCAGTCGCATGAGCGTCTTGTGGAGTTCCGTCGGCTTGGAAGAAGGCATGACGATAATGTAGGCGCTAGATGTAGTCCGGTATGAAGTCAATCGAGGATTGCGATGACAATTGAGCATTTAGAAGCCCTGCGAGGCCGGGGCGATGAGGTTGATCCACATGGTTCGGACAATGCCCATTCGGACCAAGACGGAGCCGAGCAACAGGATCAACAGAACGATCTGTATCACTGGCGTCGAAATCAAATCATGATCTCAGCGGGCGGCGTGGCGACCGCGGTCCTTGCGACCGGCGGCTGCTATTTGGCGGGAATGGTGAGCGGGGCCGAGGCAGCTGGTTTACTTGACGCGGTCAAACCTTCCACCCGCTTCCTGACGTCTGGGGTCATGACCTCGACCGCGACGATCATGGCCTTGCTGCTGACCTTGCTGAGCGTGAGTCGATCCAGTGACCGCAAACTCAGGCCGTTGCATTATCGCCGTATCGATCAGACCGCTTTGCTGTGCGCCGTCACGCTCATCGCGTCCATCCTGCTGCTAGGCCTGCATAGTGTGCCGGTCCGCCAAGCTGACGAGATCCCGGGCTGGCTTTACCCCGCAGCGTACTACCTGCTGATCGGGGCGTCTGGGGTGGTAATCGGATTGATGGTGGCCATCGTGCTGCAGTTGTATTTCACCTTGCGCGATATGGTGGCCGTATTTTGGCCAGAGAAGTCCTCAGTGGTCGCGTTGGATCCATCCGAGTCCGATTGACGCAACGTGTTGAAGGACCAGTTGCAAAGCACTTCGTATAGCTACCACCCACCTTGACATCGGCACCTTCAACACGAGCCGCGACCGTAAGGGAGCGTCCCGGGTCGCTGGATGTCTTGAAGAAGATGCTTCCTCACGGGCGCGGGGCGTGTTGGAGTGTGTGGCAGGGGTGGGTTGTGATTTTTTTTAGATATGCAGCGCTCGGCCGGCAACGTTCAACGCGGCTTCTTTCACCGCTTCCGCCAGCGTGGGGTGGGCGTGGCAGGTGCGGGCGATGTCCTCTGCGGAGGCACCAAACGCCATGGCGGTCGCACATTCGGCGATGAGGTCGCCGGCATGCGGGCCGATGATGTGGACTCCCAGGATGCGGTCGGTATGGGCGTCGGCGAGAATCTTCACCCGGCCGTCGGTGGCGTTCATCGCCCGGGCTCTGCCGTTGGCCAGGAAGGGGAACACGCCTTTCTTGAAGGTCACGCCTTTCTCGTTGAGATATTCTTCACTCGCGCCGACGGTGGCGATTTCGGGGTCGGTATACACGATGCCGGGGATGACGTCGTAGTCGATGTGACCGTGGCCGGTGGCGATGATTTCCGCGACCGCCACGCCTTCCTCTTCAGCTTTGTGGGCGAGCATCGGGCCGGGCACGACGTCACCGATGGCGTACACGCCTTGCGCGGATGTTCTTGAAGTGCTTGTCAATTTTGACGCGCCCGCGCTCGTCCATCTCCACGCCTGCTTTCTCCAGGCCCAGCCCCTGTGTGTTGGGCTTGCGTCCCACCGCCACGAGCACGCGGTCCGCCAGCACGGGATCGCCGTCGGCAACGAGGACTTTCACGCCTTTTTTGGTGGTTTCCACGCCGGTCACTTTCGTCCCCAGGCGGAAGTCCAGGCCTTGCTTGCGAAAGATTTTCTCTGCTTCGTCCGCGACTTCACGGTCCATGCCGGGCAACACGCGGTCGAGATACTCGAGCACGATGACCTTGCTGCCCAGGCGGTTCCAGACACTGCCCAGCTCGATGCCGATGTAGCCCGCGCCGATGACGACCAGGGTTTCGGGGACCGTGTCGTAGGCGATGGCGTCGGTGGAGGTGTCGATGCGATCCTGGCTCAGGTCCACGCCGGGCAGCGAGGTGGGCACTGAGCCGGTGGCGATGAGGATGTGATCAGCGGTGAGGGTCTGATCGCCGACGGCGACGGTGTGGGCGTCGGTGAAGGCAGCGGTGCCGTGATAGACGGTGACCTTATTTTTCTTCATCAGCGACGCGACGCCGCCGGTGAGGGTCTGTACGACCTTGGTCTTTCGCTTCATCATGGCGGACAGGTCGAGTTCGACGTTCTGGGCGACCACGCCGTGGCTGGCGGAGGTTTCACGGACCTCGTGGTAGAGGTGAGACGATTCGAGCAGGGCTTTGGAGGGGATGCAGCCGACCCGCAGGCAGGTGCCGCCCAAGGCTTTTTCCTTATCCACGATGGCGGTGTTTAATCCGAGTTGCGCTCCGCGGATGGCAGCCACGTAGCCGCCGGGGCCTGCTCCGAGGATCAACAGGTCGTGATGGGCCGAGGACGATGGGGGTTTAGAAGCCATGAGGCATCAGGATAGCCCAGCACAGGGGTGGGCGAGGCTAAAGAAAAAGGCCCAAGCCGAGAGGCTTGGGCCTTTGACGTATCGTTCATGTCTCAAGGCAATCAGTCACCGCGGCGACGACGTCGGCCCATCAAGCCAGCCAGGCCTAGAAGTCCAAGACCCATCGCAGACGGACTGGGGACTGCGGACGGATCTCCGCCCTCATTGGGGCCTTGTCCGCCTTGATCATCCACCTCGCCGGGCTCAAGGTCGGGAGGCGTGATCGGCTGACCATTGGGGTTGTCCTCGGGAACGTCGGGATTCAAGACGTCGTCTTCCTCGGTGATTTCACCGGGTTCTTCGAGTTCTTCTTCCTCGACGACCTCAGGCTGTTCTTCAACCTCAGGCTGCTCTTCGACAACTTCAGGTTCTTCTTCAACCTCAGGCTGCTCTTCAACAACCTCGGGCTCTTCTTCGACCTCAGGCTGCTCTTCGACAACTTCAGGCTCTTCTTCAACCTCAGGCTGCTCTTCAACAACTTCAGGTTCTTCTTCAACCTCAGGCTGCTCTTCGACAACTTCAGGCTCTTCTTCAACCTCAGGCTGCTCTTCAACAACCTCAGGTTCTTCTTCAACCTCAGGCTGCTCTTCAACAACTTCAGGTTCTTCTTCGACCTCAGGCTGCTCTTCGACAACTTCAGGCTCTTCTTCGACCTCAGGCTGCTCTTCGACAACCTCGGTTTCTTCTTCGACTTCAGGCTGCTCTTCGACGACCTCAGGCTCTTCTTCAACCTCAGGCTGCTCTTCAACAACCTCAGGCTCTTCTTCAACCTCAGGCTCTTCGACGGTGGGGTCCGAGACATCAATCCCCAGGGCGAGCAGTTCTTCGTAGTAGCGGGCCGCCATGACGCGGTAGCCCAGGTCGCTCAGGTGCAGCGAATCGCTGAAGAGAGCGTCGTTCAGAGCGTCGGGCTCACCGTCCTTGTCAGAGTCGATGACGAAATCGACGTCGATGTCGTTGTCTTTTTGCAGGTCGCTGCGCTTGGCATCAGCCAGGGAAAGCAGGTCGCTGTCGATGGCGGTGCTGTCGAGGTCCACGCGGACCAGCATGCCGAGCAGTTCACTTGAGAGGTTGGCATCGGCGACTGCCGCATCGATCAGCGTGTTGTACGCCTCGGACGCTTCGACGGTGGCCGCGTTGAAACCACTGCGACTGCCGGTGCCGCCGACGGGGATGACGTTGGAGAGCAGGATTTTGGCATCGGAGGCGATACGTCCTTCATGTCGTGCCTGGTCGAGCGTTTCGAGCAGGCTTCCCAGATCGTCCGCAGCTTCTTTGGGCTGCGAGGGCCGGGTCCGCAGGCTGTTGGTGCCGACATGCAGGATGACCACATCGGCGGTCTTGCCGCCAAAGACATCCACGTCCTGCGTGCCGTCGCCGTTGTAATCAAGCTCGGAATGTCGGCTAACGCCCAGAATGGCCTCGGATAAGACGCGGCTGGCCGCGGTTCCGTCAGCCACTGCACCGGACCAGCCGAAGTGGTCCAGGTCAGGCGTGGAGCCGTTGGCGAGCGTGTAGGCCTGGCCGGCGTTGGGGTTGTAGCCTTTGCCGGGGGTGGCGGAGTAATTTTCCTGGCCCGGGGACCACTGCTTCAGGCCGCCGATGAAGTCGTAATTGGTGCCTTGGGTATTGAGGTGATCCTGGAGATAACCGCGGTAACCGAGGTCATAGGTGCTGCGGCCGCCGTTGGTTGACGATTGCCCCCAGCCGTAGGTCAACGAGTCGCCGAGGGTCAGGATATTGACCGGGTCGGCCAGCGCGAGGGCGCTGCCGCCAGGCACGCCAGGAGGGCGGCGGTGGACCGTCTGGGGCGGAAGCGGGATACGGAAGGTTTCATAGCGTTCAATTTCCCCTCGGGTCCGTTTGTGAGTTGGCCCGTGGCTTGTGGTTTTGGACACGACCGGCAAGCTGGAAGGCTCGGTCCGTGTGGGGTCGTCTGGGATCGGCGGTTGGCCGTCGACTTATCAGACGCGGTGTATTACTTAAATGTACCGCACGAATGGAGCAAATGTCACTAAAAAATCAAGTGTGACGATTGGAGGGGCCGATACTGGTGCGTTTGACTTATTAAGTAGTCGTAAACTGGGCAATCTGGTCTTATCCAGATTGACACCAGCACGTTATCGGACCTGTATGGCCGGCCCTTCGGGGCGTCCCTGAAGCCTGACTGGCTCATTCGAGGGTCACTGGGCGGTGCCTGTAGTTCACTAAACAAGCCTTAGAAATCCCCCACACGACCGGGTTCAGGACGCCGGCGTGGCGGTACGGGTCCGCAGCGTGGGGAGCTCCGCCTCGCGGGGGATGGGGCTTTCGGTTTCTTCGCTGAGCTTGTGCTCATACAGCGCGAGCAGCGACATCAGCCAGGCACAGGTGGATTCAGCACCCTGATCTTCTGCGACGCCCTGGGGGGTGAGCCGATCGCAGCAGCCGCCGGTGGAGTTGTCGTAGAGCGGCAGCCGCAGGTCGTTGTCGCCCAGGAACCAGTTCAGGCATCGCCGGGCGCGGTGGCGGTAGTGCTCTTCGTTGGTCACGCGGAAGGCTTCGAGATTGGCATCGATGGCGCCGGCGGCTTCGGTGGGCAGTTGGTCGAAGCGTGCTTTTTCCCCGCCGCGGGGGTACCAGCCTTCGGAGCCGACGGGCGCGAAGCGTTTGTCTTCGCCGGACTGGATCGCGTTGAGCCAATTGAGGCTGGCCAGCGCGGTCTGAATCATGTCATTGCGAAACATCCATCGTCCGGAGAGCAGCAGGGCGTGGGGCAGTCGGGCAGCGGTGTAGGTGACCTGATCCGTCGGCCAGGGCCAGTCGGGACTGGCGTTGTCCTTAAACATGGTGAACAGGCGGGTGGCAAGGGTTTCGCGGATTCGCCGGGCGTTGGTGTCGCCTGAGAAGCGTCGCAGATAGGCGTGGATGCCGATCAAGGCATACGACAGGCCGTGCGCGTGTTGAAAGGCTTCGCAGGCGGGCAGGGCACGTCGGAGCAGGTCTGCGGCGAGGGTGACGTGACCTGGCGTGGCGGATCGGGCAACGGTTTCGCCCAGGCCTCGGATGGCCCGGCCTTGGGTGTCTTCGGACAGGCTGGGCGCGTCCCATTCCCGCGAGAAGCTCATGTGACTGCGAAACCGGGCGGTGTCCGGGTCGAACGCATGATCCAAAAACGACAAATATCGGCCCACGGTGAGCTCGACATCGTGAGGCGAATCAAGTGCCAGGTGATCCGACGCCAGCAGCACCGCGACCAATGCGTTGGCGGTCAGGTCGGTGGAGTAGCCCGACCGCCGATCCGGCACGGTGGCTTTGGCGTGACTGATGATGCCGCAGGAATCGGTGAGCGACAGCAAGTGGTCGAGCTTGATCTCGGCCAGCTCATGCTTTTGTTGAAGCTTTCGCGCGGCGACAGGTTTGGGGTTTCGCTGGCGTTGGACGACACAATCACGCGCCAGGTCGAGATATTGCCCCGCCACTTCGCTCCACCGCATCGAACGCGTGTACTGATAGGCATTTTTGCGGATGCTGTGACGGATGACCTCGTGGTCGAAGAGCTTGATGACCGCGTCGCCCATCGCCTCGGGGTCGTGGAACGGCACGAGAATGCCGCGGTTGTCCGCGAGCATTTCCTGAGCATGCCAGTAGGGCGTGGACACGGTGGCTTTGCCGGTGCCCAGGGCATAGGCCAGCGTGCCGGAGGTGATCTGGGCTTCGTTGTTGTAAGGCGTGACGTAGACATCTGCCGCGCCGAGAAACTCGGTCAGTTCGTCCAGCTCGACAAACTTGTCAAACCACAAAATGTGATCCTGCACACCCAGCTCACGGGCCTGCTTTTGCAAGCCCAGGCGGTATTCTTCGCCAGCATGGGCGAGCACGCCGGGGTGGGTCGCGCCCAGAACGATGTACACCGCATCGGGGTGCCTGGCGACCACGCGGGGCAGGGCGGCGACCATGTTTTCGATGCCTTTGGAAGGCCCGAGTAGGCCAAAGGTCAGGATGACCTTTTTGCCCTCGACGCCGAACTTATCTTTGAAGTAATTCGGATCAACAAACGGCACATCGGGGATGCCGTGGGGAATGAGCTTGATTTTGTCTTCAGGCGCGTTGTAGATATCGCGGAGGAAGTCCATCGCCCGGTCGGCCATGACCACCACGCGGTCGCTGGCGTCGATGAGTTTGCCGGTGACCTCGCGGTAGGGCGGCGCGGGGTCCTTGAGGATGGTGTGCATCGTGGTGATGACCGGCATGCGCAAGCGTTTGATGAACTCCAGAATGTAGGCCCCGACTTCGCCGCCGAAGATGCCAAATTCATGCTGAAGCAGCACGACGTCGGCATGCGACATGTTCAGATAGTCCGCGGCAAGCCGGTAGTCAGGCAGACGTTGCTCACTGACCTCAAACCAGACCCGTGAGCCATAGCGGTAACCCTCGGGCCGATCGTTGAGCGCCACGGTGCGGGTGGTTATTTTGGGTGCCGCCCGGGCGAGGCCTTCGGCAAGGTCTGCGGTGAAGGTGGCGATCCCACAGCGGCGGGGTACGAAGCTGCCGACCAGGCTGATGGTGTTGAGTTGAGGCCAGGAAGTATCAGACATGGGTAAGGCTTAGACCGGGAGATAGGGAGGCGGCCTGCGATTCTAGCGGGCGGGCGAAGGCTCACGCACCGGCACAACTCACGCCTGGCGTGACACTGGCCGATGGTGGGGAGGAGGCGTAGCGGATATCGTGCGCCGGACTGCACGAACGCGGCACCACCCCCTCCTTCTTCCACCAGGCGGACCCGATCATGAAAGGCATCATTCTCGCCGGCGGCCACGGCACCCGGCTCTCGCCTCTGACCGACGCGGTGAGCAAACAGCTCCTGCCGGTCTACAACAAGCCCATGATCTACTACCCCCTGTCGATGCTCATGCTCGGCGGAATGCGGGAAGTCATGATCATCTCCACGCCCCGCGACCTGCCCTTGTTCAAAGGCCTGCTCGGCGACGGCCAACGCTGGGGCATGCGATTTCACTTCGTCGAACAGCCCGAACCCAAAGGCCTGGCCCAGGCGTTCCTGCTCGACAAGTCCTTCCTCGACGGCGGGCCGGGCTGCCTGATCCTGGGGGACAACATCTTCCACGGCAGCGGACTGCGCGAACAGCTCCAACGCTCCGCCAAAATCAGCGACGGAGCTGTCGTCTTCGGCTACCCCGTACGTGATCCCGAACGCTACGGCGTGGTCGAATTCGACGAACAGTTCAAGGCCATCTCGCTCGAAGAAAAGCCCGAAAAACCCAAGAGCCACTTCGCCGTGCCGGGCCTTTACTTTTACGACCAGCAGGTCACCGACATCGCCGAAAACCTCAAGCCCTCGCCCCGCGGCGAACTCGAAATCACCGACGTCAACCGCGTCTATCTCGAGCGAGGCAAACTCGACGTCGAACTCTGGAGCCGAGGCGTGGCGTGGCTTGACGCAGGCACGCACGAAAGCCTGCTCGAGGCCAGCATGTTTGTCCACGCCATTGAAGAACGCCAGGGCACCATGATCGGCTGCCCCGAAGAAATCGCCTGGCGCATGGGCTTCATCAATGACCGCCAGCTCGCCGACCTCGCAGCACCCCTGAGCAAAAGCGGCTACGGCCAATACCTCCAACGCTGCCTCGACGATGAACACGTCGAACCCTGGGCGTGAAGGCGTTGACCGGATGACTGGATCAGCCAGATCAACCAGATCGATCCCACGCGGCGGCCGCTCGACCACTACGCTCACGCGCCTGCTTAGGTGAGTGTTCTCTGATTAAATTCTGTCAATCCGGCCGATCCTGCTATCCGGTCACTTCCTCACCATGCAAATCGAATCCCTGCACATTGCGGACGTCAAGCTCATCATCCCCAAGCGCTTCGGCGATGAGCGTGGGTTCTTCATGGAAACCTATTCCATGCCCAGGCTGGCCGAAGCGGGGATTACCGATGCGTTTGTGCAGGACAACCACTCGCTGTCACGCGATGTGGGCGTGCTGCGTGGCCTGCACTTTCAAAAACCGCCCCACGCTCAGAGCAAGCTCGTGCGGGTCACCGCCGGCCGGGTGCTCGACGTCGCCGTGGACCTGCGCAAAGGCTCGCCGAGCTTTGGCCAGCACGTCACCGCCGAGCTCAGCGCGGAGAACGGCCACATGCTTTACGTCCCCCGCGGCTTCGCGCACGGCTTCGTCACGCTCGAACCCAACACCGAGTTTCTTTACAAGGTCGGCGACGTCTACGCCCCGGATTGCGACGCCGGGCTGATCTGGAACGACCCCGAGCTGAGCATCGACTGGCCCTTGGACGCGGTGGACGGCAAGCCGACGCTCTCTGCCAAGGATGCTGTGCTGCCCACGCTCGCCCAGCTCGACAGCCCGTTTGTGTATGAGGGGTCGTAATGCAGGCGGACACGCGACCGATTCTGGTGCTTGGCGCAGGGGGCATGCTGGGCCGCATGTTCGGCGTCGTCCTCGCCGAGCAAGGGCGGGCGCATCACTTGCTGAGCCGAGCGACTGGAGACATCACCGATGCGGCCGCGATCCGGTCGGCCTTGGAAACCGACCCGCCCAGCGCCGTGATCAACTGCGCCGCGTGGACGGATGTCGACGCCGCCGAGCAGCACGAAGACCAGGCCACCACCATCAACGGCCATGCCGTAGGTGACCTCGCCCGGGCCTGCGAACAGGCCGACGCCTTGCTCGTCAACTATTCAACCGACTACGTGTTCAATGGCCAGGCCCAAACGCCCTATGCCGTCGACCACCCCCGCGACCCGCTCAATGCCTACGGCCGATCCAAAGCCGTCGGCGAATCCTTGCTCGAAGCCTCCGCCGCGCGCTGGCTCAACGTCCGCACGTCCTGGCTTTACGCGCCGTGGGGTAAAAACTTCGTGCTCACCATGGCCGCCCTGACCGCGGACAAGCCCACGCTCCGCGTCGTCGCCGACCAGCGCGGCCGACCCACCAGCGCCCGTCCCCTGGCCGAGCACACCCTGGGCCTGATCGACGCGGGCATCACCGGACACACCCATCTCACCGACGCCGGCGAGACCACCTGGCACGGCCTGACCACCGCCATCAACGATCACCTGGGCCACCCCTGCGACGTCCAGCCCTGCACCACCGCCGACTTCCCCCGACCCGCGCCCCGCCCGGCCTACAGCGTCCTGGACCTGGCCCCCGCCCAAACCACCCTCGGCCCACTGCCCGACTGGCGCAACACGCTCGCCAAAATGTTGGACGGGATGACGGGATGATGCACGATCAACAGGATCAGAACCTAAGTGACGACCGCTTAACTGAACGCGTTATCGGCTTGTGCTTTCAACTGCACAATGAATTAGGCGGCGGATTTTTGGAGTCGGTGTACGAGGCCGGAATGGCTGTACTTCTCGATGAATCTGCGATCCCATACCGAAGGCAAGTTGCGGTGCCCGTGAGATACCATGGCAAGTTGCTGGGCAATTTTCGAGCCGACTTACTGATCGCGGACCAACTTCTCGTTGAACTCAAAGCATGCGAAGGGCTGAGCAAAATCCATCAAGTTCAACTCGTAAATTACTTGAAGGCGACCAGTATCGATCTTGGGCTTCTTATCAACTTTGGACCCACAAAAGTCGATATTCGTCGGAAAGTGCGACAGCTGCCGCATCATCCCGTTAATCCGGCCCATCCTGTGATCCCGTCCAATCTCAAACGCCGCGACGCGTAAGGAACCCCATGCACATCCTTCTCACCGGCGGCAGCGGCTTTATCGGCTCCAACTTCGTGCGATTCGTCCTGCGCGAAAGGCCTGACGTTCGCATCACCAACCTTGACTGCCTGACCTATTCAGGTAATCCCGAGAACCTCGCTGACGTGGAGTCTCAGGCACGCGACCGCTACCGCTTTGTCAAGGGCAACATTCTTGACCTGGAACTGTGCACCAGGCTCGCGGGTGAATGTGATGCAGTCGTCCACATGGCGGCTGAATCCCACGTCGATCGCTCGATTCAGGACGCCCGGCCGTTCGTCGAAACCAACGTCCTGGGCACGCAAACCCTGCTCGACGCCGTCCGCCGCGCCCATCCCGACAACACCTGCCGATTCGTGCACGTCTCCACCGACGAAGTCTTCGGCGACCTGCCGCTCGATCAGCCGGAGGTCAAGTTCACCGAAGAAACGCCTTACACGCCCTCTTCGCCTTACAGCTCGTCCAAAGCGGGCAGCGACCTGATCGCCCGGGCCTATCACCACACCTTCAAGATGCCCGTGATGGTGACCAACTGCTCAAACAACTTCGGGCCTTACCAGTTCCCCGAGAAGGTCATCCCGCTCTTCGTGACCAACCTGATTGAAGGTAAAAAGGTCCCGCTGTACGGCGACGGCCGCAACGTCCGCGATTGGTTACACGTGGACGATCACTGCGAGGCGGTACTGGCGGTACTTGAAAAAGGCACGCCCGGCGAGAACTACTGCATCGGCGGCAACAACGAACGGTCCAACCTTGAACTGACCCACAGCATTCTGGAAGTCATGGGCAAAGGCCAGGACATGATCGAGCCGGTCACCGACCGCTTAGGCCACGACCGCCGGTATGCGATCGACGCGGCAAAGATCAAAAATGACCTGGGCTGGGAGCCGTCGCGGTCCGCCTGGCCCCAGGCGTTGGAGCAGACCGTGAAGTGGTATGTGGACCACGAATCGTGGTGGCGCAATGTGAAAAGCGGCGCGTACCGTGAATATTACGACAAGCAATACGCCGGGCGGTAATCCCTGCAGCCCAGGCGTGGCGTCCAGGTGCTTGGGACCATTTGCAGAGTTAAAAACTCACGCGGCTGTGCGGCGTATAACGCGTTACGAATCGACGCGCGGCCCAGTCGAGGCCTCGCTGGCGGGCTTCACCGCCGCGGGCACGTCCAGCGTCTGCACATCTTCACCCAGCGACGCCAGCGTCGAAAGCGTGTAACCCGCAAAGCCCAGCATCCCCACGAGCACCACCGCCGCCACCCCGCCCAGCATCGTCGTGCAACGGGCCAGCAGGTCAGGCGAAACGCGGGCAGGCAGATCCAAGAGGGCGTCGCTCATGACCGAGCTATCGGCCTGAACCACGCCAGAACTTAACCCGCGTCACCCCCTGTGCCGCCTGACCGCATCACCCCAAGGCCACAAATAAGGCCGTGCTCACCGCGTTAAACACCATGTGCACCACGATCGGGACCACCAGACTCCCGGTCCGCTCGTAAAGCCCGCCCAGCAGCAACCCCAGCACGAACAGTACCGGCAGCTGCATCCAGTGCACCGCGCCCACGTGAACCACCGAAAAAACCGCCGCCGCCACAACCAGCACCAGCCATCGGCCCCCCGGCCCCACCAAGCCCAGCAACACCGTCTGCAACAGACCCCGATACACCAATTCCTCCAACACCGGCGCCAGCACCACCGCCCCCAACAACAACGGCAGCCGCGTGCCCCAATCACCATCCCGGATCAAAGGCAGCAGCTTATGCCCCGCCTCAGGAAGCTCCACCTCAAAAACCAACGCGATCCCATATAAAACCAGCGACACCAGCATCGTCACCGCCAGACACGCCGGCCCCGCGATCAACCCGAGTCCAACCTGCCGACCCAGGCCCGCCCGCGTGAACCCCAACGCACCCAGTCGATTCGTCGGCCGCGCCGCACGCAGCAACACATACGCCGCCACCGGCCCCATCCCCACCACCTGACTCACCGGGATCAACCACGCCGACACCCGCGCGTCCAACGCCTCGGCCGAAGCCGCGCCCTGCCACGCCAGCACCTGCTGCAGCAAAACCCCCAACAGCACCGCCCCCATCGCCGCCAGTCCCACCGCCACGATCAGATCAAGCCCACCAAGCCCCACCCGCCGCACCGGGCCCCGCCGCACCGCCTCCCGTGACGCCCACCCCTTTCGCCACCCCAAAACCACCAACACCAGCCCCATGGCTGCGATCCCGTAATTCATCAACCCGATGACAAGCTCAGATTCAGAAGGATTCACCGGCTCCATGGCGTGTCACATCATCCCTTGAAAACCAGCCCTCAACGCCCCAACATCACCCGCTTCGCCACCGCGCAATCGCACGCATCGCGAAAGGCCGGATTGCCCCGAGGGCTTAACCTCCCTAAGCTAGTCGATTCGCAAGTTTTCGCTTGATCTCAGCGGGGAGTCGGATGTCGCAACTCAAAGCCTGGGCACCTTTTTTCAGTGCCGATGACCGTATGCGGGGCCGGTCGATGCAAATGACCGGCAAGGCCGAGCGGGTCAACCCCCAGCCCGAAGAGTTGTTGCGTGTCAACGTCGACGACGACGGAACCGCTGAAGTTTCGCTCAAAGCCGAAGACCGCCACGTCTCCGCCGAATGCACCTGCGACGCCTTTGCGGAAGGCGCCTTCTGCCCCCACCTCTGGGCCACGCTGGTCCTGCTCGAACGCAGCGACGACGATGAAGACATCGACCTCTGGAACGAGTTGGTCGCTCTCACGCCCCGCCCCCCCCGTGCCCGCAAAAGAGCTGACAACGGCAACCACATCGTTCAGACCCGCGAGCCCGACTGGGTCGGACGCATGTCCCTGCTGCGTCCACCCATGGACGAGGCTCCCGACGGGTCAGTCTTCACCGAGCAACGACAGGTCGTCTACATCGTCATGCCCGAGCCCTCGACCCGCCACAACGGCCTGGTCGTCGAGGTCCGCCAACGCACCCCCACCATGACCGGCTGGAGTCGAAGCCGACCCCTCAAAATTTCCCGCGACCTCCTGCCCTCCCTCGACGATCCCACCGACCGCGAACTTTGCGGCCTGCTGCTCGGAGCCGTCTGGGTCACGCACCACGAAGCCGGCGACGCCACCGAAATCAGCCGATCCCACGCCATGTACCGCGTCCCTCGGGGGGCTCAACGCCGCGTCGTCCGCGACATGATCCGCACCGGCCGGGCCTTTATCGAACACGACCCCGAGCTCGAACCCGTCGCCTTGACCTGGGACCGAGGCCGTGACCTGCAAAACGTCCAGTCCACCAAGCCCGTCCCCGCGTGGACCCCCTGGCTGGTCGGCGAAGAAGTCGAAGGCGATCTCCTGCTCACCATGCAGCTCCGCCGGCAAGGCAAACGTCTGCCCATCACCGAGCCACTCCTGGTGCTCGGCGGAGCGGACGGCATCATCGTCCACCAAGGCAAAGTCGCCCCCCTGGACGATCACGACGCCTGGCGGTGGATCAGTCAGTTCCGCGACCGCCGATACCGCGACGACGCCGACGAAGACGCTTCCACCATGAAAGTGGACGCGGCCGACGTAGGCCGGTTTCTCAAGCGGCTCTACATGCTGCCCCAGCTCCCGGAGATCGACCTGCCCGACGCGGTCGGCCACAGCGAGCAGCGTGTCGTCCCCGTGCCCCAGCTCGAACTCTTCGGCCCAGGCAGTGCCGAAGCCGCCCAACTCGCCGCCACCACCGCCAAAAGTCACCTCCTGGGCCGACTCACCTTCCTCTACGGCGAACAAGCAGTCAATCCTTCCCAGACCGGCCGATTCGTCTCCATCGCCGCCGCCCCTGCCCCTGAAAACCCCGACACCGATGAGGACATCGACGAGCAGGACCCCGAAGACCACGACCCCCAGGAGAGCCCAACTGTCGATGCCCTCGACGACACCTCGGCCTCTGATCGCCCCGAGATCGCGGACGACGACGGCGAAACTCAGACCGAGACCCAGATCGAGATTGAGGCCGAGATCGAGATCGAGGAGCAGGCCGAGATAAGCACTGCCATCGATCCCGATCCCGATCCCGAATCAGCCCCCGAAGTCGATCCCCAGCCCGACGAAAACGACCGACTCATCCGCCGCGATCTCCACGGCGAACGCAACGCCATCGCCCTCACCATGTCGCTGGGCATGCGGCCGGCCGGCGGCGTCGAAACCAACACCCTGCTCGTCCCCACCAAGCAGGTGCCCGGCATCGCCGGCGAACTCATGGCCCGAGGCTGGAAAGTCCTCGCCGACCAACGTTCCGTCCGCGCCGCCGGACCCCCGAGCGTCTCCATCACCTCGGGCATCGACTGGTTCGAGCTTCGCGGCAACGTCAGCTTCGAACGCGAAGACGGCACCCAGATCGATATCGCCTTGCCCGAAGTCCTCGCCGCCGCCCGCGCCGGCCGCGACATGATCGACCTCGGCGACGGAACCCAAGGCCTGCTCCCCCAGCAATGGCTCGCCGACCACGGCCTGCTCACCGCACTGGGCGAAGACCACCAAGACCACTTGCGCTTCAAAACCTCCCAGGCGGCCATGCTCGATACCTTGCTCGGTGAAAACGAGCTCTTCGAGTTCGACCACGCCTTCGCCCAGGCACGCCGACGCCTTCACGCCTTCGACGGCATCGAAGCCATGGACCCCGCGCAAGACTTCAAAGGCACCCTGCGGTCCTACCAACGCGAAGGCCTGGGCTGGTTCGGCTTTCTCCGCTGGTTCGGCATGGGCGGCATCCTCGCCGACGACATGGGCCTGGGTAAAACCGTTCAGGTCCTCGCCATGCTCCAGGCCCGCAAGCTCGGACTGCCCGGCTACACCGTCGAATCCCCCAGCCTCTTCGACGCTGACAAAACCCCCGAAACTCACGCCGCCGACGCCGACGGCATCATTGACGACGAACCCACCGTCGCCCCCGCATCCACCCATCGGCCCTCGATTATCGTCGTGCCCCGCTCGGTGATCTTCAACTGGATCGACGAAGCCGAGCACTTCACCCCCGAGCTGCGCGTCTGTGCCTACACCGGCCCCGAACGCGAAGACTACCGCGAAAACTTCGAGCAATACGACCTTATCGTCACGTCCTACGGCCTGATGCGTCGCGATATCGACGCCCTCGCCAAGCAGGAATTCGACTACGCCGTCATTGACGAAGCCCAGGCCATCAAAAACCCGCAAAGCCAGTCCAGCAAAGCCGCCCGCCTGCTCAAAGCCCGGCACCGCCTGGCGCTCACCGGCACGCCCATCGAAAACCACTTGGGCGACTTGTGGTCCATCTTTGAGTTCCTCAACCCCGGCATGCTGGGCAGTGCCACCCGCTTTGGCGAGTTGATCCGAGGGGCGGGCGCCGCGCCGGCCGTGACGCTCGAGGAGATCGATCCCGAAGACGATGCCCCCGTCGCCACACCACGCCGCGATGCCTTGCACCAGGCCGCGGCCGTGCTGCGTCCCTTCATCCTGCGGCGCACGAAAAAGCAAGTCCTCGACGACCTGCCCGAAAAAACCGAGCAGACCATCATCTGCGAAATGGAACCCGCCCAACGTCGGGTCTACGACCAGCTCCGCGAGTACTACCGCCAGAACCTGCGCAAACAGCTCGACTCCGCCCCGGGCGCTGCGAACGGGACCGGCAAGGGCCTGGGCCGGGCGGCCTTCATGGTGCTCGAAGCGTTGCTGCGACTTCGTCAGGCCGCCTGCCACCCCGCGCTGATCGACAAGCAAAACCTCGCCGGTCTGGGCGTCGATACTCAGGGCGCTCCAAGTGCCAAGCTCGACGAGCTGGACCTCCGCCTCGACGAAATCATCGCTGAAGGCTCCAAATCGCTGGTGTTCTCACAGTTCACCTCGATGCTCGGCCTGGTCCGGCAACGCCTCGACGCCAAGGGCATCCGCTACGCCTACCTCGACGGCCAGACCCGCAACCGCAAGCAGATCGTCCGGCAGTTCCAGGAAGACCCCGAGCTGCAGGTCTTCCTCATCAGCCTCAAAGCCGGCGGCGTGGGCCTGAACCTCACCGCCGCTGAATATGTCTTCATCCTCGATCCGTGGTGGAATCCCGCCGTCGAAGCTCAGGCCATCGACCGCACCCACCGCATCGGCCAGACCCGACCCGTCTTCGCCTACCGCCTCATCTGCGAGGACACCGTCGAACAGCGCATCCTTGAGTTGCAACGCCGCAAGCGAGACCTCGCCGACGCCATGGTCGGCGGCGACGACGATGTGCTCCGCAACCTCAGCCGCGACGACCTCGAAAAACTGCTCAGCTGACCCCCGCCCACCCCCCCCGACCCCTCCAACACGAGCCGCGACCGTAAGGGAGCGTCCCGGGTCACCGGATGTCTCGAAGAAGACGCTTGCTCACAGCCGCAGCTCGTACTTACGCCACCCGCCACCCGCGTCAGACCGCCGACCCCTCCAACACGAGCCGCGACCGTAAGGGAGCGTCCCGGGTCACCGGATGTCTCAGAGAAGACGCTTGCTCACAGCCGCAGCTCGTACTCACGCCACCCGCCACCCGCGTCAGACCGCCGACCCCTCCAACACGAGCCGCGACCGTAAGGGAGCGTCCCGGGCCGCTGGCTGTCACAAGGCAGACGCTTCCTCACTGGCGCAGCTCGTACTTACGCCACCCGCCACCCGCGTCAGACCGCCGACCCCTCCGACACGAGCCGCGACCGTAAGGGAGCGTCCCGGGTCACCGGATGTCTCAAAGAAGACGCTTGCTCACAGTCGCAGTTCGTACCCAAGCGAGTTGCCATCCCGCATCAGCCTCACCGCACCCATCGTGCCCAGCGGTCCATCAGCCGGTGCATCAGCAGCATCGAGAACAGCACGGTCATCAGAATCCCGCTGATCTCAAAGGTCGAGCGGGCCGCGATGAAAGGCTTGGCACACAGGTTGATGTACGCATTGGTGGCTTCCGGCACGCCGATGATGCCGAGCGTGAAGTCGCTGAGTTGCTTTTGCCGCCACAGTTCCAGGTCGTTCTCCCGCACGTAATCATCAAGGTCGGCGAGCACCTGATTTTGCTGCGGGATGGTGAGGAGATCCAGATCGCTGCCGAAGTTTTTCTCGAATGCGAGTTCCTGTGCCTGATGACGCAGCTGACGGTTGACCCGGGCGTAGTCGGTGGACGCGAGACGGGCTGCCGACTCGGCACTTGCCAAATGGGCGGGGGGTCGAAGGTCGGCGTAGAGCCTTTGAAGCTGGCCGTCGATGACATGCTCAAACCCGGGGCGACGCTTGAGGTCTTCAGGAAAGATCGCGGTGAGGCGGTGATAGCGGGGGGGCTCGGCATTCCAGCCATACTTTTGCAGCGGCTCGGTGATCAAATTGCGCTGCGTGACATACCAACTGCCTGCCAGTTCTTCGTTACGTTTAAAATAGCTGTGCAGCGGGCCGCGCGCGAAGGTTTCGTAGTGATCTGCCGACCCCTGGTCCCACGAAAACTCCGGGAAGAACTGGGTGACCAGCGCGTTGGACCGGATGGTCTGCATCGCCTCCACCAAAGGTCGGCCAAAGGGCTGAATCGTCGAGGCTTCCGACGCGGCCCGGGCGTAAAATCGGTTGAGCTCACGGAAATCGTGATCGCCGCTGAACCATTCGCGATCGACCTGTTGGACAAACGTGGTGATCTTCTGCACGTCCCGCTGGGCCAACGCCCACTGCGCGGTCTGAATGAAGATCAAGCCCACCACCACGCCCAGCATCGCCACCAGCGTGGCGCGACGCATCACCGGCCGGGCGAATCGCCGCAGCCGCACCACCCGCCGCGCACGACGACGCCAGCGACCGTCAGGTTGCCAATGCCAAGGCTGAAGCGGGTACTCCGCAGCGGCTTCAAGATGGGCAGTGCTTTGCTTGGACATCACAACCTTGCCAGTCTGACCCTGATCACCATGCCAGACCCACGCCTTCACTAGACGAACGCGGGGCCAGCGCATTACCGGGGACCGACACCCCCAGCGACTCATTCATTATACGTTATGTCTGCCGATCGCACGATATTTACACCTAAGGATTTATTCGCATGAAGCATCGTTTTTTGCAGCAGCAGTGTGTCGTGTGTTAAGGTTCAGGCTCATCTCTGTAAGTTTCATTTTTGTATAAGGGTTGAGCATGCAAGCTGAACGTCGACGCAGCCCGCGTACCCGCCTTTCCCACGCCCGAAGCTCCCTGGGCCAGGTCACCGATGTCTCCGAGCACGGCCTGTGTGTGTTCGTCAAAGGAGCTGTCCCCGCACACCACGGCGAACATCTGTCACTCGATGTCACCATGGACGACCGAACCGTCCACCTGCAGACCCATGTGGTCCGCGTCACGCCCATGGGACTCCGCCGACACGAACTCGGCCTGGTGGTTGACACCGCAGACGACGGCGCCGCAGAAGCCCTGCAATGGATGATTCAGCGGGGCGAAACCCTCGGCACCTCGCCTCGGGCGTTTCGAAGTGAAGACTGATCCCGCGCACACCACCGCTCACCGCGTTGCCTGTACCCCCGCCGACCTCTCCAACACGAGCCACGACCGTGAGGCAGTGTCCCGGGTCACCGGTTGTCTTGAAGAAGACGCTTGCTCACAGGCGCGGCTCGTTTTGAGGTCATTGGTCACTGTGAGAGGCATCGCCGATGAGGTGATACGCCACCGCAGCGGTTACCGCCTGCCAGCTTGCGTCGACGATGTTTTCGTCCACGCCGATGGTGGAAAACACCCGCTCGCCGGCGTCCGCATCGGACCGGTCGGTGAACTCAATAATCACGCGAACCTTCGCAGCGGTCTCAGCAGTGGGGTTGACCACGCGGACCTGATAGTCGGTGAGGTGCAGATGCTCAACCCTGGGGTAACGCTCCCGCAGGCACCGCCGCAGCGCGCCATCGAGCGCGTTCACCGGCCCATCGCCTTCCGCCACCTCATGCACCACCGCGTCGTCAATCCGCAGCTTCACGGTGGCTTCGGTCGAGGCTGGCGCATCTCCCCGCTTCACAATCGTGCATCGGTAGTGATCCAAAGACCAGAAGCGGGGACGTCGGCCAAGGGCTTCCAGCAGCAGCAGCTCCAGACTGGCGGTGGCCTGCTCAAACTGATAGCCCGCGTGCTCGAGGTCCTGCACCTGTAGCAGCAGCGTGCGTTGCAGGTCGCGGTCGGACGCGATGCCAAACTTCGCGCCCAGGGTGGCGACCACGTTTGACACGCCGGACAGTTCGGAGACGAGCACCCGGCGGGTGTTGCCGACCGACTCGGGCGTGACGTGTTCGTACGAGTGCGCGATGCGTTGAACCGCATGGACATGCATGCCGCCTTTGTGCGCAAAGGCCCCCTCACCCACAAAGGGTTGGCCGACGGCGGCGGGCACGTTGGTCAGCTCGGCGACGCGGTGGGACAGGTCGGTGAGTTGCGCCAGGGCACCGTCAGCAAGGACCGATCGGCCGGTCTTGAGCGCCAGGTCCGCCACGACGGTGATGAGGTCCACGTTGCCGCAGCGTTCGCCGATGCCGTTGATCGTGCCCTGCACCTGCACCGCCCCGGCATCGACCCCAGCGAGCGTATTGGCAACCGCGACCCCCGAGTCATTGTGGCAGTGGATGCCGAGTTGTGCCCGCGGCGATTGCCCCTGCGTCGATGGTGTCCTGAACAGGTCCAGTTGCTGTCCGACCTGCGTGACTGCCTGGGTGATCCAGCCGGGCAGGCTTCCGCCGTTGGTATCACACAGCACCAGCCGGGTCGCCCCGCCCTGGGCCGCCGCGCGAAGCGTCGCCAGTGCGTACTCCGGGTTCGCCCGGTAGCCGTCGAAAAAGTGCTCCGCGTCGTAAAACACTTCCGCGCTTTCTGAGAGAAACGCCACCGACTCCTGAATCATCGCCAGATTTTCTTCCCGTTCGACCCGCAGGACTTCATCCACATGCAGATCCCAGGTTTTGCCCACCAGGGTGATGACCGGGGTCTTCGCCGCGAGCAACGCCTGCATGCCTGCATCGTCCTCGGGGGCAATGCCTTTGCGACGCGTCATGCCAAACGCGCACAGCCGGGCGTGGGCCCAATCCAGATCACGCGCCTGTTCAAAAAACGCGTGGTCCTTGGGGTTGGACAGTGGGTAGCCGCCTTCGATGAAGTCAAAGCCCAGTTGGTCGAGCAGGGCAGCGATTTTGAGCTTGTCGGTCAGTGACAGCGAGACCCCCAGGCCTTGCGTGCCATCGCGAAGCGTGGTGTCGTAGACCTCGATGCGCTGCCCCGGCGTGGCATGACCCGAAGCATGAGAGGGCGGAGTGGTAGTGGTAGTGGTAGTGGTAGTGGGGGTGGGGGTGGGGGGGACGTGAGACATGGCTCAGGGTTCCGGGGAGTGAGAAAGCAAGTACGGGGCGAGGCGGGGCAATGCGTGGGGGAATCAACCGGGCGACAAAAAAACCCTGCCGGGGGCAGGGTTCAAGTCAGCGTACACGCGTGCGACCGAAAACCTACCCGCGATGGTGCGGGGTGGGAATCTGAATCGCAATCGACAACGTGCGTGTCATACGGCCAAGAGTATAGCAGCGTTTGTCAGTTGGCTGCGTGAATCCGTACTTCAATTCAATGGCGATCGCATTCTCGGTGTGTGTTTGACAAAGCCCAGCCCATGCAGGGCTGGAGCCCACCGTCAGAGACGGTAGGCTTCGAGGGTTTGGTTACATCCAGAGGCCATTCCCGCAACGGTTCACATTTCCTGTCGCAGCTCTTCGTAGAGTCGTTCCCAGCCGCGGCCGAGATGTTGGCCGCCAAAGCGTTGGGCAAGTTTGGCACGATTCGCGGCGTCACAGCTCGGGTCGTTGAGGTACGTGTTGAGGTGGGTGATTAGTTCGTCGAACGTGTGCGCGATGCGGTGAGGCTCGAGGTCGAGCACGGTTTTGAAGTGTTCGTAGCGTTGATAATCGAAAGGCTCACGGTCGCCGGTGAACCCCAGAAGCACGCACGGGGTATCGACCACCGCGAAGTCGAGCATCATGGTGCTGAACAAATTGACGTTGACGTCGCCGTGATGGACGGTGTTGGTGAGCCTTCGCACTTCCTGGTCGAGCGGGCACCACAGGTCATGCTTCTTGGCCACCGGGTCGCCCGCCAACGTCCACGCCACCGGCAGGTCGGCGTAGCGCGGGTCCCGGCTTAACGCTTCGAAGTCGTCGAACTTGCGTTTGGGGTGCAGGCGGACGAGCACATTGGGGTGGCCGGCGACTCGGCCGGCGCGGTGGGCGTCGAGAAGGTCGGCGATGAGCGCAGGCTCGGTGGGCATCAAGCCCGGGGTGACCGTGGAATACACCACCGTGCGTCGCGCGGGATCCAGGCCCAGGCTGGTGAGAAACACGTCGCGGGGGTCGCGGTATTGCTCGTCAAAATAGAAGTCGAACTGGAGCGGGCCGATCTGCGCCACGCGGTCCGCTGGGACATTGCAGTACTGCGTGACATCCTGCTCCATGATGTCGTTCCACACCAGGTAACGATCGAAGGGGATGAGCAGCGGACGCTTGCTCGAGAGGTTGTCCCACGAGGTGATGATGGCGGTGGTGTGCAGGCCCAGGTCGGCCGCGGCCACGAGCGCGGGGTATTCGGTGATGGCCAACGGGTTGGAGCTGACCACACGGCGGATCGCGCGGCTTTCAAAAAACTCCCGGGCCTGTTGGTACGCAGGCTGCTGACGAATCCGGCGAACCAGCAACCGCCGCGTCCACTCCAGGGTCCGCGGCGAACTCGTCGCCAACGCCAGGCGATTAAAAACCCGGCGGTTTCGCTTTCGGCTCTGCTCAGTCTGCACTTTGTGCTGATGGGTCTGCGAAGGCGAGAGCTTGTAGTAAATCTGCGTGTTGAGCTGATGCAGCCGCTTGAGCGGGCGGTCGAGCCTGGGCGCAGGCAACGGCTCATGACCCGCGAGATGAGCAAACCGCTGGCGGTACGCGTCGTGCTCCGCAAAGGTGCTGAGCGTGTAAATCGGACGCCGATCGGCCAGGGCATCAATGGCCCGCGACATCAACACGTTCCGGACGCCCCAGCCCATGCTGGCGAGGATGCAAAGGGGAGAGGGGGGCACGGCAAAGACTCAGAAGTGAACGCGTCGGGATAAAGCGGGACAGGTCAAGGCAGGGTATCGACACGGAGCAAGTCTTTGGCCAGCCGCTTCCAGCTGTGGCCCAGGTGGCCCCCGCCAAAGCGCTGGGCGAGCGTGGCCCGGCCAGCGGCATGGGTCTGGGGGTGGGCCAGGTCGGCGTTGAGATGAGCGATCATTTCGTCAAACGTGTGGGCGATGCGGTGCGCTTCGCAGTCGAGAATATCGCCAAAGTGTTCATATCCCCCGCGGTAGTCGAAAGGCTCGTCCAGGCCATTGAACGCCACCAACACCGCAGGCGTATCGACCACCGCAAAGTCGAGCATCATGGTGCTGAAGTGGTTGAGATTCGCGTCGCCGTGCCGGACGGTGTTGGCGAGCAGGCGGACCTCATCGTCCAGCGGGCACCACCGGTCGGCGCGGTTGTGCGTCGGTTCGCCAGCCTGGGTCCACGCGATGGGAAGCTCCGCGTAGCGCGGGTCGTAGCGGGACTCTTCAAAGTGAGCGATCGGCCGCTTGGGATGCGTGCGAAATAACAGATTGGGGTTGCCGTCGATGCGGCCTTCAAGCCGGGCGTCAAGCAGCCGACGCACCAGCTGCGGCTCCGTGCGCATGTTGCCCGGCGTGACGCTGGAGTACACCACCGTTTTCCGCGACGGGTCCAAACCCAGGCCCGTGAGAAACGTCTCCCGGTCGTCATAGCGCTCGGGCTGAAAGTAATAGTCGAATTGCAAAGGCCCGATCTGATGCACCTTGTCGCCCGCCGGGTTGTACTGCCGGCGGGCATGGTCGGCCATGACATCGTTCCACACCAGGTAGCGGTCGAAGGGAATCAGCAAAGGCCGCTTGCTGGTCAAGTGATCCCACGACGTAATCAACGCGGTGACCGACAAGCCCAGGTCCTTCGCTGCGAGCAAGGCGGGATACACATCCAACGCCAGCGGGTGGGCCGCCAATACGTCGCGGATCCCCGCTGCCTTGAAATACGCCTTGCTCGTGGTGTAGCTCTCACTTTTGCGGAGTCGACGGGCGAGCAGATCGCGCGTGAGCCCAAGCGTCACCGGGTGGGCCGTGCGAATCGCCAAACGTTCGAGACGGTCGGTGCGTCCCTGCTCGTCCCGCTCCCGCAGCTTTCGACGATGGGTTTTAGTTGCAGTCAACTTATAGTGAATAAACGTGTTGAGGTAATACAGCCGGCGGGCCTTGGGATCGTCCTTGATATCCAAAGGCAACAATTCCGCATGACCCGCGAGATGCGCAAACCGATCCAGGAACGGCTGGTGGTGATGAAACGTCGTCATCGTGTGCACCGGGCGATGCTGGGCGACCACTTCAATGCCCTTGCTCATCAAAACATTGCGCACGCCCCAGCCCATGCTGGATAACACGCACAGCGGGGTGGTATTCATGACCCATCTCCCGCACGACGGCCACGTAAAGATGACACGCCGCGGCGGCCGTCCATCGCGTCGGCCATCATGGCCCGCCACGCGATTGCGTCCTGCGCGTAGGTGTCAGACTGAAAAATCGCCTGGGCCTGCAACAGATCAACTTCCGTGTCGATGTTGACGCTGCGATGGTCAGGCATCACGCAAGCGCGCACGCGGGGGCCGTACAGGCTGGCGTGGCGTTCAAGCGTGGCGCGGCGGGTCACGTACACCGCGCCGTTGCGACGGTACGCCGGCTGATGGTCCTGACGCTGCAAGCCTTCGTGATCCCCACCTTGCTCAAGAAATTGCGTGGCATAACCCTCGACGATCCGACGCAGCCGGGCCGGGTGGGCGTCATCCACGCGGGAAAGCGTGCACGCCGAGTCAGCGTCTCCATGATCCGCCAACGCCTGAATCGCTTCGTCCACATCGGCGGGCAACCGCAAGGGGCATGTCGGCTGAAGCAACGCGAGCGCATCCCACGACACCCCCTGCTCATCAAGCCACGCCGCCGCATGTCGCACCACATCCAACGCCACCGCCGTATCACACGCCAGCGCCGCCGGCCGGTCAATGACATGACCCACGCCGTACCGCTTCGCTTCCCCAGCAATCGCCGCGTCATCCGTCGAGATCACCACCTCCTCCACCCGAGCACTCATCACCCCCGCGCGCACCGCCCAGCCCACCAGCGGGTGACCGCCCAGCGGCCGCAGGTTCTTGCCCGGCAGCCCCTTGCTCCCACCGCGCGCGACCACCAGGCCTACGACCCGCATGACCCACCCCTTCCATCAACCGCTCCGCTCGCGCTCACACCTGCCACTGCCGCACCTCATCCAGCATCGCCTGCCCGTCAAGCCCCTCCCACGCCGCGTCGTCCACCGTCCCCGCTTTGCACAGATACCCCACATGCACCCCGTCAGGCATGATCATCATCGCTTCAATCTCCAGCCCCGCGCACGCCAGCATTGCCTCGCACGTCTCACGCACCAACGAATACGCATGATCGGTCTTGAACGCTTCCACCAACGACCCCGCCCGACGCACCACCATCCGCACGTCCACCACATCCACATAAACCCGACCCTCAGGCTTGAGCATCGACCGCAGCTTGGCCAGTGAACCTTTCACATCCAGCAGGTGATCGATGGTCTGGCACAGCAGCACCAGGTCAAATTGCCCGTGGGCTGCGGGGTCCAGATGCTCAATCAGACCCGGCAACACGTCCAGCCCCTTGGACTTCGCTTCCGCCAACTCGTCGTCGCTGGGATCAAGCACCGTCGCCCGGGTGCCCAGTTGTTTCACCGCCGCCTCCGACACCACCCCCGTGCTGCCCCCCACATCCAGCAACGTCTCAACCTGCTGACCAGCAAGCCGCGGCGCGAGAAACCGCATCAACTGATCGGCATACACCCGCTGATCGTCCTGCACCGTCGCCGCGTCAATCAACCGCCCGTGCCACGCCGACACCAAAGGCCGATACCACCGCTGATAAAAATCGCCGTACGCCGATTCATGCATCCGAGGAGACAACATCATCAACCCGCACCGTCGGCAAAGCTGAGTCGGCGCCGGCAGGCCGTAACGGTCCTCCCACGCCACCGTGCACCACGACGAATGCCCACACAGATTGCACGCCTCCACCGCCTCACGCGGCTGCGCTTCAAGATCAAACCCCACAGCCCTCACACGTTCACGACGCTGCTCAATCGCCTGCATCGCGGGAGGATAACCGCCCCGGCCGTGTCATGTGCGCGTCAACGCCAACCCAATGCCTCACCCAACGCAATCACCATCAAGGCTCGGTTGAACCAGACTCCGACTCAACCTCCTCATCCCGCCGAGACGCCCGCGGCGTCCGAGGCGATTGGCCCGGCCAACGGTTCAGCCACCGCAGCGTCCACTGCTCCCGCCCATCCGCCCGCGCCACCGTCCCCAACGCATCGCCCGCAACCCACCCAAACGCTGCCATCGCCTCGCTTAAATGCTCGTCGTAAGGCTCAATCACAAAATACGCCGACGCCGGCGGAGGCTCGGCCGGCAAATCATCCAAAACCCGCACATTCGCATAAAACGCCAGCTCATCGTGCGGATGACTCCGACCCGCAAACACAATTGCCCCCTCAGGCAACCGCGCCCGCAGTATCGACGCCAGCCCCCGCATCGCCTCATACCGTCCGCTGTTCAACCGCGCCCGCAAGTCTGGCCGACGCTGATCCACCATCAACCCACCCACCTGCACCCCATTCGAAACCACCAACATCAACGCCGCGCCCGCCACCACCAAACCCCCCGCCCTCACCCCAACCCCACCCCAGCCCCGCCGCTCACCCCAACCCACCACCCACCCCTCCACCACCACCGCCGCACGCCACCACGCCCACACCAACATCGGCAACGCCGCCAGCAAATAACGATCCGTCGGCAAAAACGCCAGCCACTGCACAATCAACAACCCCACAAAACACGACCACATCGGCCGACGCCGCCAGGGCACCACCACCCCATACGCCAGCACCGCCAACGACACCCCCCACGCCACAAACCCCAGGTCCGTCGCGAACAGCCCCTCACTGGCCGACTCTTCAAGCAATTGCCGCACGTTAGGCCCAAGCTTCTCGCTCCACCGGCCCAGCGACACCATCAACGCCCGCTCATCGTCCGACACCCCCCACGCCCCGCCCAGCAGCACACTGCGAAGCCCCGCCGTCACCGCCAGCCACCCCGTCAGCAGCCCCGCCAGCCAGCCCCACCGCCGCGCCCGCGTCAGTTCCACGATCAACCCCAACGCCACCCCACCCGCCAGCACCACCCACACGCTCCGCGTCACCGCCGCCAACGCCAAACCTTCCCCGATCAGCATCACGCCCCACATCACCGCACGCCACCGCGGGGTCGCTCCCGCCCGCCCCGGATCGCCCGGTGTCGCCGCACGCTTAGACCCACGCACAACCTCCACCCCAAGCCACACCAGCATCACCCCGCACAAAAACGCCATATCCCCCAAAGGCCGAACCGCACCCGCCAAAAACGTCCAAGTCAACCCCGTCAATGCAGTCACCAGCACCGCCTCACCCCGAGCCACCACCCGCAGAAACACCAGATACGTCAGGATCAACGCGCCCACCGCCGACAGCCACACCACCGCCTGCACCACCCCCGCCCACGCCTCACCGCCCACCCACATCGACCACGTATAAAGCCCCAGCACCCCAGGCGACAACGTCTCGTGCCACCCCATCGCATCGTGCCATCCCTGACCCGTCTCCAACGACTGCCGCGCCACCCACGCCGTCCGCGCCGCGTCCGGACCAAGCCGCCACTCCCCGTTCCACACGCCCAGCAACACCGCCGCCAGCACCGCGAAAATCACCCACCGCCACCGCTCCGCCCACGCCGTCAGCCTCACCGACCATCGAAGCTCATCGCCGACCATCACCATTCCGCGAGTCTACTCATGCCCGCACCCGCCTTTTTTTTCTCCCTCACCGCCGACCCCCACGCAACTCCACCGCTACCGTAAACCCGATGTCCTCCCAGACCCCCAACGCCTCCCCCGATACCAGTTCTGCAAGCTCCGACGCCGACCCGCCAGCCGATCCCTCAATGTCCTGGTGGGTCTTCCTCAAAACCGTCGTCAAAGAGTTTGGCCAGGACAACGCCATGACCTACGCCGGCGCGGTCGCCTTCTACACCGCCTTATCGTTCGCCCCGCTGCTCGTCGTCTTGCTCGTCGCAATGAGCCTGTTCATGGGGCCCGGCGCTGAAAAACAACTCTCCACGCAGCTCAGTCAAATGATGGGCGAGCAGGCCGCCTCCATCACCTCCCAGATTCTCAAAGAAGCCGAACGCCCCACCCTGCGTAACTGGGCCGGCGCCATCTCCCTCGCCACCCTCCTCTTCTCCGCCACAAGCGTCTTTGCTCAGCTTCAGCAGGCCTTGAACGTCATGTGGAACGTCAAGCCGGACTACAAAAACGGCCTCTGGGGCTTCGTCCGAAAACGCCTGCTCTCCCTGGGCATGATCATCACCCTGGGCTTTCTGCTCGTCGTCTCGCTCGCCGTCAGTGCAGGCCTCCAATCCCTGCTCAGCGGAACCGTCGGCGATGACAGCACCGTCGGCGAAACGTTCTGGCTCCTCGTCAACCTCGCCGTCAGCCTCGCGGTCTTCACCCTCCTGTTCTCCATGATGTTCCGCTATCTGCCCGACGTCCGTATCGCCTGGCGCGATGTCTGGATCGGTGCCGCACTCACCGCCGTGCTCTTCACCCTGGGAAAGTGGGGCATCGGCACCTACCTCGGCGTCGCCGGCGTCGGATCGGCCTACGGTGCCGCCGGCTCCCTGCTCGTCCTGCTCGTCTGGGTCTACTACTCCTGCATCATCCTCTTCCTCGGAGCCGAATTCACCCAGGTCTGGGCCAAACGTCAAGGCCACCCCATCCAACCCGACACCCACGCCAAACCCCGAAACCCGTGACCCCCACCCCTCACGCCCTCGCCCTAACCACGCACACCCGCTAACGCCCTGCCACGTCTTTCCCCGCGCTGTCCGCACCTTCCCCACGCCCCGCCCCACGCAGCCGCCACAACGCCGTCGCCGTGCACCCCACCACCACCGGCAACAACGCCAATCCATACGCCCCCACCCGCGCAAACGCCGTCGCCTCGCTCATCCGCGCAGCCACCGTCCCCAGCACAGGCCCCACCAAAAATCCCGCGCCAATCACCGCCTCGTGATGACCGCCCGCATCCACCGCTGCGTTCTCCAGCGTCGTCGCATACCAAAGCGACGCAAAATACGCCGTCCCCGCCGCCGCCCCAAACACCACCGCCCCCGCAATCAATCCTCCAAGCGACGACCCGTCAATCACCACCAGACCCGCGATCGGAAGCGCCACCGCCGTTCCCGCCAAAGGCCACCGCCGGCCATGCCACCCCGGCCACGCCCCCAGCACCCCAAACGTCACCCACCGGGCCAGCAAAGGCGTCGCCCCCACCACCGTCGCCCACGCCAACCCCACCCCAAGCCCCTCCAACACCGTCGGCATCAACGGATTGATCACCTGCAAGAACGCATAACTCAGCAGCATCGACCACCGCGCACTCGACAATAGCCCCGCCAAACGGGCCGTCTCCATGCCCACAGGACGCTCCGGATGGTCCGCCGCCAAATGCTCGGCCCGCGCCGATGCTACCGCAAACAGCAATGGCAGCGACAAACACGTCGCCCCTGCCGACACCACAAACAACGCCCCCGGCGACCACGTCATCAAAGACCCCGCCCCCATCGTCGCCCCCGCCACCGCGCCTGACCACACCAGATTAAAACGACCCAGCGCCCCCGCTGCCTCCCGCGGCGTCTTCCCCGCCGTCACATACGTCTCCACGATCGGCCACTTCATCCCATACAACGCCAACAACATCGGCGTCACCCCCCACACCATCGCCCGGGTCGGAAACGCCGCCAACAACCCCGCCAACACCACCTGACCCGCCAGCAATACCGCCAACCCCCGACGCTCCCCCAGCCACGCCGACCACCGCGCACTCAACAATGCCGCCCCCGTGTACACCCCCCCGTGCACCACCGCCAACGCCAGATTCTCCGCCGGCGAAAAACCCAGCAACCGCGTCGTAAAATAAAACAACGCGATCTGAATCAACGCCGACGCCAGATTTTCAAGCAGCGTCAAACGAAGCATGACCGTTTTGCATCACTGAATAAAAAAAGCCTCAATCGCACCAGCATCGCACCCCGCACCGCACCGCTAATTTCCATCGCCCCCTGCCCTGCGGTACCCTATCACCATGACCGCCGCGTCCACTGCGCCCTCAACCCCCAGCCCCTCCGCCAGCGATCTGGACTTTGAGCGACCTCTCCTGGCGCTCGAATATCAAATCGCTGAGCTCGAAGCCCAGGCCGACCCCGACCGCTCCGCCGTGGGCCTGGACCCTTCCATCGACTTCGCTGCCGACCTGCGCCGACTCCGGCAATCGCACACCGCGATGCTTCGCAAAATCTACCGAAACCTCAGCCCCTGGAACACCGTCCGCGTCGCACGACACCGCGACCGACCTCAAGGCCGAGACTACATCCGACTCATCGTCCGGGACTTCACCGAGCTCCACGGCGACCGCGCCTTCGGCGACGACGCCGCCATCATCTGCGGCATCGGACGCATCGGCCCCCACAAGGCCATGGTCATCAGCCACCACAAAGGCAAAGACACCGCCGAAAAAATCAAAGCCAACTTCGGCTGCGCCCACCCCGAGGGCTACCGCAAAGCGCTGCGCTGCATGAAACTTGCCGAGAAATTCAGCCTCCCGGTCGTCACCCTCATCGACACCCCCGGGGCCTACCCCGGCGTCGGGGCTGAGGAACGCGGCCAAAGCGAAGCCATCGCCGTCAACTTGCGCGAAATGGCCCGCCTCAAAACCCCCATCGCCTCGGTGGTCATCGGCGAAGGCGGCAGCGGCGGAGCCCTGGGCATCGGCGTCGCCGACCGGCTGGCCATGATGCAATACGCCTGGTACAGCGTCATCAGCCCCGAAGGCTGCGCCGCCATCCTCTGGAAAGAAGCCAACGCCCAGACCAGCGAACAAGCCGCCTCCGCCCTCAAACTCACCGCCGCCGACAACCTTCAGCTCGGCGTCATCGACGAAATCATCGAAGAACCCATGGGCGCTGCCCACCGACGACCCGCCGCCACCGCCGACCGTCTCGAGGAATACCTCATCAAGACGCTCCGCGAACTCAAACGCTTCAAACCCGAAAACCTCGTCCAACACCGCTACGACCGACTCCGCAGGATCGGCGAAGTCAGCGAAGACTGACCCCGCACCCAGCCCCGCTCAGACGACGCGCCTCACGCGGCCTAAGCGGTCTCACGTGACAAAAAACAGTACCACACTCAACTGAAGCATCAGCACCACCATCGCGGCCGCCCACGCATTTTGAACCTGCGTGTAGTCCGCCTCCATGCGGTGCCGACGGAAAAACGCCTCCTTGAACGTCACCGCCAGATACCACGGCAACGCCAGCCCGACCATCGCCAGCAGCAAAGGCGTCATCCAGGCCACCGGAAACAGCAGGGTCATCGTCGGCCCACTCGGACGACTGGGCAGTGCATAGAAGATCGACGTTGACGCTGTCATCCCCCCCAGACACAACATCATCGCGGCTGTCAACCCCAAGCCCATCCGCCAGCGCATGCGCGGCGACTGACTCAGGTATTGCTCAAAAGCGTCTTCCCTGATGGAAGTAATCATCTGCTTTGCTCCCTCTCCGAAGCGGTGTTCTTTCTCTCTCCACGCTGCCGGACGGCAACGCTGTGTGGGCCAAAAACGCACCCACGGGCAGGACCAACGCCCTAAGACTAGAGCATCGTCAGCCTACGTCAACCCTTCAAAACGTTCAAATGCTACAAACAGGAAAAATTAACGCGATGTGAACATCAGTCATAGGGCCGTGATTCGTACGTTTCTGCGCTCTATGACGTTAACGGGAGCAGTTGGTCCCCGCCAGCAAAGGGCCGTCCGTTCGTAAAATGCTCGAACGTAAGTACCTTACATCCCGGCATTTGTAACACTGCGAGTTGAATCAGATGATCCTGCGTGGCCACCTCGCCGCGCGGACTGATCAGCGTTCCGGGAGCAGCCAAAATCGAATCGGCGGCGTGAACTTCGCTCACGCGGTGTAGGGTTAATACGATGTCCTGTCCCCCGGCAATCGGACGCCAAATAACTCGACAGCCCGGCCAGGGGGTCAGTCCGTGAACGCGGTTCCGAACATTCACCGCGGATTGAGCGAAGTTCACCGTGCCATCAGACTTCGATAACTTGGGGGCTTTGCTTGCCAAAGCATCGTCCTGTGCAATGCCCTCCAGTCGCCCGGCTTCATGATCCGCCAGCGTTCCGAGAATCACCTCCGGGCCAAGCTCCGCCAAACGGTCGTGTAGCTCACCAGCCGTCTCGCTGGGGTCAATCGCCAGCGCCGCCTGCCGGTAGACCACCCCCGCGTCCATCCGCTGCGCCAAGCCGATCACACTCACACCCGTTCGCGTCTCGCCGTGGATCATGGCCCAGTTGATCGGGGCCGCGCCGCGATACGCTGGCAACAGCGAAGCATGCAGGTTGACCGTCAGCGAACCCGTCGCTGCCAAAAGTCGCGGACTCAGCTTCTGCCCAAACGCGATCACCACCGAAGCCTCCGCGCCGACCGTTTCGACCTGCGTCACCGCATCGGGGGTATTGGTGTCCTCAAACTTCCAGACCGCCAGGCCTCGCGCCTGCGCCCACGCGGCGACTGGGGTTGGCGTGGGTGTCCGGCGGCGGCCGGCGGCGCGGTCCGGCTGGGTCACGACCGCAGCGACCTGATGGCCGGCGTGTAATGCCTTGAGGGTCGGCAGGCCAAACGCTCCGCTCCCGAAAAAAATCAGTTTCATGATCGTGTCTCACCGCCGCGAACAAGGTTCCAAGTCCCTCCCCCAACCCGCTGATCCGTCGCCTAGGTGTGATTATTGAAACTCTACGGGCAACGCCTTTTGCACCGCCTGGGCCGCAGCGCGGATCTGCGGGTCGTCGCGCTGCAACGCTGCTTTAAGCTGGGCTTTGAGCGCATCGCGTGCCTCGCCGTTCGGAGCCAACGGAATCAGCGTGGCCAGGCGGGTCACCGCTTCGAGTCGAAACGACGGGTCCTGATCCTCGTTAAGGATGTTGACGACATCCTGCACGTTGAGCGTGTCGCCGGTCAACACCGCGAGCTTGGGCAGCCAGTACCGCTGGATGGTCGGGACGCGAAGCAGCATCTGCAGGACCGCGTCGCGATGCTGGCCCTCAGGGCCGTAGAGCAGTGGTTCGTCAGCGATGCGGGCGTCGAGCAGGTCCGGGCCGACCTTGGCCAGCAGGTCCAGACTGCGGGCCCGGGCGGGGAGGCGGAGGTTGTGTTCGAACGTGCGTTCGAGCAGGAGCAAGGCCGAGACCGCAGCGTGCGATGCCACCGCAGGATCCGCCTGACGTTGCAAGGCCAGCGCCACGGTTGCCTGGGTCAGCGCGTCCAATGCCGCGATGGCCTCGACATCCTGCGATCGATCCACGGGCATCAGCCCATCGAAAAACCCCTCGCTGACCTCGCGGAGTTGCCCCGCGTCCAGCACCAGACGCACCGACTCAGGCGACGCCGCAGCCGTGGGCGACTGCATCACCTGAGTCAATGCCTGGGCGTAGAGCGATCCTGCGTCGCCGCGTCGATTCACCGCGGGCCGCAGCGGTGCGCCGGCCTCGTCCAGGTCGTGACGTTCGAGCGCCACGGCCTCGGTCGCAGCCGATGCCGGCGAAAGACCTTCCGCAGCTTCATCCTCCCCAAGGGCCACGACAAGCAAAAACGCCACCACTAACACCAACACCAACGCACCCCCCGCGACCGCCGCCCACACCGTTTTAGGCAACGTCTTGAGACGTTCGACATTCATCTTTGACCACCAGGCGGGCGGTGTCATACGAACTCTCCCGCCAGCATCGGCCCCAGGCCGGTCACCGGATCCACCGGCCACGGCGTCGGGCGGACCACTTCGCCCAGCACCACCCGCAACACATTGGGAACCTCCGGATCATCCCGGTCCCCCGCGCCGTGTCCCACCGCAGTGACGGTCATGGCCGGCGGCGGGCCGAACTGCTCACACAGCCCCGCCGCCAGAGCCGCGCCGGTAGGCGTCACCAGTTCGCCGGTGCGATCCACCCCAATGGTTGGCAACCCTCGCAAAATCAACGCAGTCGCCGGCGCCGGCACCGGCATCAGCCCATGAGCGCACTTCACATACCCCCGCGACCAGGGGATCGGCCCACACGAAAGCTGATCCACATCAAGCATCTCAAGTCCTACCGCCGCGCCAAGCATGTCAATGATCGAGTCGACCGCTCCGACTTCATGAAAGTGCACCGCGTCGCGGGACATGCCATGAATCGCGGCCTCAGCGTCGGCAAGGCGTTCAACCACCGCCGCCGCGCGGGCTTTGGCACGCGGCGTGGTCTCCAGGCGGTCGATCATGCCCATGATGTCCCGGTAGCCCACGTGGTCGTGGGAATGGGAATGATCGTGCGAGTGGGAGTGGGAGTGCGTTAACGACTCCGCCGCGTCGTGTCTGTGGGAGTGAGAGTGGGACGCCGCGTCATCGTGGGTATGAGCGTGGTCGTGGTCGTGGTCGTGTTCGTGGTCGTGCGAATGGGAATGCGTGTTGGGGTGGGGGTGCGTGTGGGGGTGGGGGTGGACTGCGTCATCCAGCACGCGTACTTTCAGGTCCGTGGCCCGGATTCCGCAGCGCATGACCTGCTGCACCGTCAGCCGGGCGGGTCGATGCGTGAGCACCGGGTCCAGCACGGCCTGGAGGGCCTCGGGGTCAACGCCCAGATCTATCAAGGCCCCGAGAAACATATCGCCAGCGATGCCACTGAACGGATCGAGATGCAGGTGCGTAGACATAAGTCGCCGCATGATACGTATCACCCCCCACCACCCCCCACCACCACCACCCCCTCACCTCTGGCGTGTCATCGTGTCGCGTCGCCGGACATTCTCTGACACAGGTCCGATCACGTGCTGCGGCAATCGCACCCACGCCGCGCGGCATGTCGGACCGACGCATACCATGCACCCCGCCTTCATTCGGCCCTTCGCCTTAACTTCTCCTCTACGGACCTTTACCTGCCATGTCCGACGACCCCACCCATACCCCCTCGGGCTCGCCTCGCCCTTCCATGGACGCTCCCCGCTCGGCACCCCCGCCCCCACCCCCGCCCCCTCCGGCATACCCGGGGTACTACGGCCCGCCCGCCAAGGAATCCAAACGGGGCGGAATCATCACCCGCATCCTCGGCGGACTGCTCGTAAGCCTCCTGTTGATCTCTCTGGTGGCCAATGTCTACCTCGGCCTGGCGGTGGCGGCCTTGACCGGCGGGCCCACGGAAAAACTCGTGCAAAAAGGCGATGACGACCGCCGCGTGGTCATCCTGCCCATCCAGGGAGGCATCGATGCCGAGATGGCCTCGTTCGTGCATGAAGCGCTGCGGGCCTTGGAAGACGAACCCCCCGCGGCGCTGGTGATCCGAGTCGACTCCGGCGGGGGCGACGTCACGGCCTCAGACCAGATCTGGCATGACATCGATGCCTTCAAGAAAAAGCACCAGATCCCTGTGGTCGCCTCGTTCGGCGGAATCGCCGCCAGCGGAGGCTATTACGTCGCCGCCGGGGCCGACCAGATTTATATCGAACAGACCGGCAAGACCGGCAGCATCGGCGTGATCGCGATGGTCCCGACGGTCGAAGGTCTGCTCCAGAAAGTCGGCGTGAAAGTGCACGTCATCGTGGCCGACGGGTCGCCTGACAAAGCGGTGGCCAACAGCGTGTTTGAACACTGGGAGCCGGGCGACGCCAATGAGCAGGTCTTCAAACGCATGCTCAACAGCGCCTATGAAAACTTCGTCAAAGTCGTGAACAACGGCCGACCCAACCTCACCGAAGAACAGGTCCGCAGCCTCGCCAACGGCGACATCTACGTCGCAAGCGAAGCGCTGAGCAACGGACTGGTCGATCACATCGGCTATCTCGAGCAGGCGGTCAACAAAGCCGCCCAGCTCGCCCAGGTGCAAGGCCAGCCCAGGGTCACCCAGCTTCGCGACCCCAAAGGCTTCCGCTTCAGCGCTTACTTCGGTGCCCAATCGCCCGACACCTTGCTGACCGCCACCCCCGAACGATTACGCAGTCTGGCGACGGAAATGATGCAGTCGCAGGTCATGTACTTGAGTCCGGTGCGGTGAGGGCCGGCGAGATCGAGAACCCTGTCCGGCGTCGGTCTTTACGCTCATTGAGTCTTGGCCACGAGGCCGCTAGAGTACAGGGGTACCCCTTTCTTTACGCTGCTTTCTGCGGCAGGACCTCCTTATGAATATTCGCGAATATCTGAACAACAACCCTGCCGTCGTCACGATTGCTGCGGTGGTGTTGCTACTCGTCTGTCTGGGCCTGATCGTCAACAGCCTGATGGGATCTTCCAGCCAGCGTGATGTGGACGTCTGGTACTACGACGTGGCGTCGGGTCGGTTGATGGTCGCCAAGAGCCAGCTTTCGCCGATTGAAGGTGAAGCTGGTCCTGCCATGCGGGCCTACTTGTTCTCCTGCGGCGACTGTGAAGACAAGGTCGATGACATCGACAACGGCATGAGCTATGCCGAGCTCAAAGCGATGGGCGTGCACGTCGGCTACGTGTCGAAATACAGCGACGCGGACAAGCAGAAGCTTGAAGCACAGCAGAACGATCCAGGTTCTAGCGACGCAGAAGAGCCGATGATGATTCAGGAGCTTTATGCTGTGGTCAAGGCGGACGGCACATTAGGCCAGTGGACGCCCGGCGATGCGTACGGGATGGAAGGCGAAACGCCGCCCGCTGCGGGTCAGTCCTGGGCGGAAATTCAGGAAGCCCACCTCAAAACGCTGTGCCCCAATGGCGATCTGAAATCGTGCTTCCTTTTGGATTAAGTACCTCGGCATGCATCGCCGCGGCAGCCCGCGTCAACCCGGCACCGTATCGGTCATCCGTGGCCTCCGCCGGGGAATCGCTGCGATCACAGCCGGACTTGCACTGAGCTTGCTCACCGCACTCGGGGCGTGTCAGCCTGATGTGACGCCAGGGATGTCAGCCTCCGCGCCCAGCGCTGATTCCACTCCAGGCATTCGCCAACGCATCGCAGCGATCTCCCAATCAACGGACGCCTCCGCACTCCGCGATCTCGCCTGGCGGCCTCATGTGCCGGGCAGTGTCCGGCTGGCCGCGATGCAGCGCACCGCCACGCTCGACGCCCCGGCATTCTGGCCAATCGCGGCAGGACAGTTGCACCGGGAGCAGGACCCCCGCGTGCTGGCCTGGTTGTGCCAAAATCTTCCCGAAGCGTTCAGGCCAGCCGCACGGCTGTCCCTGCTTACCAGCCTGGCCCGCCCGGCGTTGGCATGGGACGACCCAGATCGACCCGAGTGGGCAGCACTGGGAATCACGCCAGCAGACCAGGACCGTTGGTTACGCGGTCAACTTGCGAAGCCCGGCATCCCTACGCGGGAGGCTGACGCGTTATGGCAAATTGCGATGCGTCACTGGGAGCCCCAGACGCTGCGGGCGTGGGCGCTGGATCAGCCTGCAGGTCACTTCGATGAAAGCCTGCGGTGGGCCGCCGAACATCTTGAGGTCTTGCCCCGTCGGCCCGACGAGCTGCGGTGGCTGCGTGCGGTCATCACCGCTCGTGATACGTCATCCCAACCGACGCCACGCCTACCCGCCATCACCACTCAAACTCCGGGGCTCGCGGCCCGTCATCTGCCGGGCGTGTTGCTTGGCCCCC
The DNA here is from genome assembly GCA_963799465.1 of uncultured Phycisphaeraceae bacterium. GTDB lineage: Bacteria > Planctomycetota > Phycisphaerae > Phycisphaerales > Phycisphaeraceae > JBCCOW01. The sequence goes on from CAWCXG010000001.1 coordinate 1,269,628, forward strand.
CGCCGCAGCGTGCGGTGCAACGTGTCGCCTCCATGCCCGGGGCCTCCGCTGCCACGCCTGCCGACCGCCTGCTGACGGCTCACATCTGGCATGCGCTATCGCAACCCCAGGTGACAGCTGCACTATTTGCTCAGGCCGACGCCGACCACGCCGACACGACCAGTGAGCACGGCGGGGCCTTGCTCACCCACCCGCCCGTCGCGCTGGCCTTCGATCCGCTGCTCCGCCGGGGCGACCGGGTTTACCTCCCGCCGCCCGAGCTGTTCGATCAGCTGCTCACCGACCGAGGCCTGGCGTATTACCACTTTCACGCGCAAGAGCACGACCACGCCCAACACGCCGGACCCGGGCCCGGCGACCGCCGGACCATCAACCGTCTGGGCGTTACCGGGCTGGTCCTCACCTTTATCAACCGCGACACCCTTCGCGCCGACCTGGTCCTGCCCGACGTCCAAGGCATCGAGCTGGGTGAACTGTCACGACCCGCCTCTTGACGCCCGGCTCACCAGTCGAACATGACGTGCTGGCCGGGCAGTTCGCTCCGGCCGACCGGCAGGCCTGGGTCCGTCTCCAGCAGCAGTGTCACCGACCAGCCGGGCAGGCTCACACGGCCACCGTCCACCGCGGCAACGTCCAAGCCCTGGGCATCGATGGCGATACGGTGTTGCAGTCGCAGCGACTCGGGAACCGCCACGCGAACGCCCGGCTCACCGAAGTTCACCAGCATCAAGGCACGCGTGCCGTCGCCCCGCGTCACCGGAACCACGTGGACCTGCACCGCCTGATCCGGGTGCTCTGTAGACGCCGCGGCAGGGTGGACCGTCGCCGCGCCCATCACGCCTTGAAGATGCTGCCCGAGAAGATAGAGCTGGCCGGTCGCCCGAAGTCGATCATCGCTGTCGATCAGGCCGTAGGCGTTGCCCTTGGCGTGCCAGATCGCCACGCCGGTCACGTCCTGCATCGCCATCCGCGTGATCATCATCGCCTGAAACGCCGCCCCCACGTTGTTGGCGTGCCGCCGCTCAAAAGGCTTCCACGTCCACTGGACATTCACCTCGGTGAGATAGGTCTTCACATCCTCAAGTCCCCGCGTCGCAAGCTGCTCTTTCACATACGCACCGTGCCCGGCAATGGTCTCGATCTGTTCAAAAAGCGTCGCGTTGGGCAACGTCGGATGGCCCCCGGCATAGTTGTGCCAGGAAATAAAATCAATCTTTGTCCCACATGCGTCCAGAAACGGAACCACCCACTGCGGGTTCGCCCACGTAAACGCCGGCCCACCCACTTGCGCCGACGGATCCGCTGAACGCACCGCTTCGGTCATCACTTTGAACAACACCCACAAGTCATCAAGTCGGTCCGCTTTCGCATACGCATTGTCCGCTTCATTGAGCATTTCCCACGCATCCACCCGCACCCCGGTTGCCTCAGCCGTCTCCACGAGTTCGCGTACGATCGCGCGAGCCTGTTCCAACTGCTCGGGGTCCACCAGCTTGTCCTTGCTGAACCACGTGGGCCAGTCACTCAGGCAGACCATCAAATCGGTCTTCACGCCCTGATCCCGAAGTGCCTGCACCGGAGCCAGGGCCCGCGCGATGATCTCCTGATCCCACACCGGCAGCCCGTCGTCAAACGCCGTTTTCGCCTGGTTCATCCACGCCTGCCCCAGACCCGCGCGATGAATCCGCACCAGCCCCGGCTTGACCTGCACGAGGTAATCAATAAACCCCGCGTCCTGATCCGCCTTGCCCTGCACCGGGTGATAAAGCGCCAACCCCCAGTGCCTGGGACCAAGCGTGCCCCGGTCTGCGTCCCAATCGATCTTCAACGCAATGTCCTGGACCTCCAGTTCCGCCCGAGGCTGATAGGGCGGAAGCGCTCCACCGAGCGCCGCCGCATCGCCCTGAATGCCTGCGTCCCCCGCGTTCTGAGGTGTGTCGGTATCCGCAGCCACCGGTGAAATCACCACGCAATCCAAACGCGGCGGGGTGTCTGCCTTGCCCCGAATGACTTCAATACGATCGCCGAGTTGATCCCGCGTAAACGTTCCCATGTTGACCCATGTGTAGGTCTTGGGCTTGGAATAGTCGGCCTTGAGGTCTTTGTTCTCGCCGTCCACGCGGGCTTTGAGAATAATGGGACCCCCCAGCCGGCGTACGTGAATCGTTACGCGGTCCGGGGTGTCGCTGGAAATCGCGTGGCGAAAGATCGGCCGCCACGCTTCATGGCTCCGTACCGCTTTGCCGCCGGACGCATCCGCGTCTTCGATGATCTCCGCAAATTCCTGAGCCTCTTGCGACTCCGCCTCGACCCGCGTCCCCGCCGGGGCCTGCTCATCCTGAGCCCAGGCCGGACTTCCAGGGAAAAGCATCAGGGCACCAGCCGTCATCGCATAGAGAAAGTTATTCATGACAGGTTCTCATTTAGGAAAAAAGTTGTGCTGGCTGTCGTTATCGCACGACATCGCCGTTGAAGTAACCGGGGTCCCAGGCGATCTCGAACGCGCTGCCACCGACAAACCACCCGGTGGTTTGCCGCGACCATTCGGGGGTGCTTGCATTGTTGGCAGCACCTTTTTCGGTGCTGCCGTGGCCGTCGAGGAAGGTGAAGTTCACGGACTCCCCGTGGCGAAGGAACGGGAATTGTCGTTCCCAGTTGCTCAAGGAGTCGTAGGTGTACGTACCGTTGTCAAAGTTGCCGTCACCCCGGTCGCCGATGACGCGGATGCGAGACGGACTGTTCACCGAGTCGCGATTGCGGTAAGCCGCCGTGCGGTCCCAGCCGGGGTTGTACATGTAGCTGATAAAGGCATCAGCGCCGCCGCTGACGCCGCTGTAAAACTCAGTGGTCACATCCACCGGCTCTGCATCGGTCGGGCACCGATACGCATCGACCCCCTGCAGGTACTGGCCCATGGTCCTCTGGGCGTACCACTTGGGGTCGTTGAAGTTGCTTCCCCCGACGTTGCCGTTGTCGAATCCTGCGGGGAAAAACCCGTTGTATTCATCGGCATACATCTGGATCGCCAAGCCCATCTGTCGGGTGTTGGACAGACAGGTCGTCGATTGTGCCGCCTGCCGGGCGGCCCCCAGGGCGGGCAGCAGGATGGCAATCAGCAGCGCGATGATGCTGATGACCACCAGCAGTTCAATGAGGGTAAAGCCAGCACGGCGACGCATGGGGTAGGCAGCGGTGGGGTACATCGTGAAGCTTCCTTAGAGACAAGGGGGAATAAAGGCAAAAGCCTGTGGCCTGACGATGAAGTCAGGCCCAGGGGGAAAGGGTGTCAGGAAATGCGACGTCTTCGACTTACCAGGCACAAACCACCCAGCCCCAGCAACGCCAGCGATGCGGGTTCAGGGATGGCTGTGGATTGAAGATCAGAAAGGTCAGTGAAAAGCTTGTATTCGTCGTAGAACGAGTTGTTCTGGATACCAAAGCCGGTCAGCGCGGACAACGTGAGGAAATCGCCACCTGCAAGGGTGACGCCCGTCGTCGTGTTGGTGACCGCTGCACCGAGCGTGTCCAGTTCGAGTTGGGTAATCCCGCCGCTCTTAATCAAGTCATAATCTGACTCAGTCAGCACATACATCGATGCGGTTTGGCTACCTGCACCATTGAAGTTCTCAAAACGGGTAATGAATAACAGCGGGTCTTGATTGATCGAAGGCTGGCCGGCGCTGGTGCTCTTAGCGCTGCCATATCCGAGCTGCACGCTATCGGGGCCGTTGCTTCCAAAGAAATCAACGGGGACCTGACGAAGTTTATCCCGCCCGCCGCTGGCGACGCCGACCGACACTTCGCTCTCATGTGATCCCGACGCGCCTTGCTCCTGGCGAAACAGAAAACTGCTGTAGACCGTTGAACCTGGAGTTATATTAAGCGTGGGGAGCTCACGTGTGGCGAAATGGCGGGCGTAGGGATCGCTACCGCCACCGAAGTGATTGTTTTGCACCTGACCCACATTGCCTGTGGTGGCAAAGTCACTAAACACCAGGCTGGTGCTGTTGACGACGCCTGCGTTTTGGAGGCTGCCAGCAACCGCACCGCCTTCCGCCCAGGCGGAAGCTCCCCAGCCTGAGCCCCCCGATTGGCCGACCAGAGCATCATTGCCAGTGGTGTAATCGAAGCCTTCGTACAAAAGCAATTCAGCTTGGGCCATCGGCACAGCGACGAGTGTGAAAATGGCTGGGAGGATACGACTTGATCTTAGAAACATAGTGACTTCTCCTTCAAACAAGAAACAGTAAACCAGACACCACTCAGATCGACATCGACCTGAGCGAAACGGATAAAAAAAGCATCAATCAACTATAAAAACCATAGGCTGGAAAATTAAAGTAAACAATTATCGAAAGTATTTTTAATTGACTCATTGGACTTTTTTCGTGCCAGATCCATGAGGCCCTGTTGGAAAGATCACACACACACTGCGACGTTCGACGATTCGTGGCTCGGGCTGAAACGTGCTGACCTCGCGGCTGGGTTGTGCAATCCGATGCACCAACAGGTCAGCAGCCCGGTCCATCTGAAGGCTGGCCAAACTGTCCACACTGGTCAGCGTCGGGTGCACCGCTTCACACTCCGGCAGGTTGTCAAAGCCCAAAAGCGATACGTCGTCCGGCACGCAGATCCCCGCTTCGGTCAGCGCCGCGAGGGTGGCCATGGAAACCTGATCGTTGTGGCACAGCATCGCGGTGGGGCGGTTGCCGGGGTCCGTGCCCAGCCATCGCTTTGCAAACCCCGTGGCGACCGTGCGGAACTGGCGATAGTCGCCCAGGTCCGGCTCGGGATACACCCACGTCGTGTCCAGCAAGCCCATCGGCCGAAGCCGTTCCCGCAGTGCGGCATAACGCGAATCGCGGTCCGCTTCCAGGTCCGCGTCGGGCACACACAAATACCCCACCCGTCGATGCCCACGCTGCATCAGGTGATCCATTGCCAGCTCACCCTCTGCTCGGTGCGCGTTGCTCACCGAGTCGTACCCCTCCAGCGTCGTGCCGAAAATCACCGTGGGTAGCCGACCCTGAAAATAGGCTGCGTGCTGTTCCAGATCCGCGGTCTCGTACACCGGCCCAATGATCACGCCCTCCACCCCATCCGCGTGCAGCTGCCGCATGTGCTGCATCTCCATGTCCTGGTCGCCTTGCGTGATCGCAAGCTGCATCCGTCGCCCATGCCGGCGTAAACCTTTCTCCACCCCGTCCGCGACCCGAGCCCAGTACGGATTAATAAAGTCCCGCGTGAGCATTAACCCCACCAGCCCACTGCGTCCATGCGCCAATTGCTGAGCCGCCCGGCTGGGGGCATAGCCCAGATCGTGGACCGCTTCCATCACTTTCTCACGCGTGTCCTGTGCGTATCGACCTTCCCCACCACGATTCAAAATGTCCGACACCGTGGTCCGACCCACACCCGCCAGGGCAGCGACGTCGGCAAGGGTGACTCGGGAAGGGCGGCTGACACGAGACATGGCGTTTCCAACGAGAGAAGAAAAGAAGGTGAAGCGTCGCAAAGAATCGGAGCGCTCCGACAATTCTAATTCGGAGCGCTCCGATAGTCAGAACGTTCTTCAATCCCCAGGCACTTTTTCCCGTACCGCGCAAGGACTCACCCGCTCGCACCGCCGCCTGGCCATCGGTTATGGGCTGGTTGCCACGCGTGAATTCAATCAATGAGAAGGGCAGACTGCATGAAACCACCCGCCCTGAAACGTCTGGTCGAGGACTGAACGACACGCCATCCCACACTTTGCACCCAACGTGCTTGAAAAGCAGTTGCAACACCGCAAATCCGCAAAGCCCCATGCGGCCAGGCGGGCTAATCGTGGCGAAGGTGGCGCAGTTGCAGCGAGCCCTTGGGGTTGGCCTGGGCGTGACCGTCCACAAAAGCGGTGTTGGCTGCATCGGCAGCATGTCGGTAACGCAGGCCCCGGGAGGGGTTGGGGTCGCCTGAGCGGGCGTCGTAATCATGATCTGCCCAGACGGCGCTGGAAATTAACGCGTCCTGCATGTTCAGACCCGTCGGAGGGGAGAAGGTGGCGGGCACCTTGCGGTTGGCGTTGAGCCGGCCGTCACCGAGCATGACGATCTCGCTGGGCCGGGCAACCTGGTCAACGCTCAGCGTCGGGTCGCCGGGCCCGACGAAGCCGACATCGACCAATACCCGGTCGTTCGCGGAATAGGAGCCTTTAAGAATGTCGGGTTCGACCGCCAACAGCGTCGGGCAGTTGAAGGCCTGGGCCGAATCGGCTCGAAAATCCCCCTGATCCTGCTTTTCCTGGCTCAGGTACGGATGCACCAGCCCGGGCCAACTCCAGAATTCAGTCGCGGGGTCGGCGTCGAAATTGCCTGCAAACGCTCCCCAAGGCAGCAGGTTGTCGTGCTCCACGGTGTACAACATCGTGGCTTGTCCCAACGACCGGGTGTTCGACAGACATGCCAGGGCCCGAGCCGACGACCGGGCGTTACTCAGCACCGGCAGCAGAATCGCGATCAGCAACGCGATGATACTGATCACCACCAGCAGCTCGATCAATGTGAATCCAGAGGCCGGTAACCTCATGTGCGGTTTGCGAGCCTTGCCCCCCGGGGGTGCCGGTGTTATTTCGACACGCGTTGCCTGTTTCCAGGCTCGTCCCGAAACCCGCTGCTCAAACACCCGCCGCTGCTCACCCGAACCGTCAGGATCATCCACCACAACGCCCGCCGGAGGCATCGGCAACTCAGATCCCAGCAGCGGATCATGACGGTGCTGCATCCATTGGTCGAGGCGATCCGCCATGTCTTGGCGTATTGCCGAACTCCCCGCATCATGCGCGAGGTTGCAGATTTCCAGCGGATCGAAGATCAAGTCATACAGCGCCTCAACCGGCTGCTCGTGATGGGCCCAACCCTGCTCAAGCCAAACATCTTTGGACGGGCTTGCGTCGGTGTTGGCGGGCGTGGGACGCTGGCGGTCTCCGAAGCGGCGAACGTATGACCAGCGGTTGGTCCGACAGCTTCGCATCGGCTCGAAAGTCGTGTGGTAGGTGACCTCACCGAAGCACGCCTCGCGGATCGTGTCCCGCTCGCCGCGGACCAACGGCAGCATTGAGTGCCCTTCAAGCCAGTCGGGCGGCTCGACGCCGAGCATCTCGCACAGCGTGGGGTAGACGTCAAGCTGGCTGACCAGGGCGTCGAGCACCTTGCCGCCCGAGAACCCGCCGGGCCCGCGGAGGATGAGCATCACCCCCAGGCCCTGCGCGGTGAGGTTGCACTTGTGGCCGGGGAAAGGCACGCCGTGGTCGGTGGTGCAGATCACAAGCGTTCGCTCGGCATGGCCTGAGGCGTCGAGCTGGTCGAGTACGTCGCTCATATGTTGATCCAGCCGCGCCGCACAGACCGCAAACTCTGCGGCATCACGACGGGTCCGCGCCGTGTCGGGCAGGCCCGGTATCGGCTGGGCGTGTCGGGTCTGTTTGTCGGTCAGGTGGTCGGCCGCGAAGCCTCGTCCGGCTCGATGCGTTTCGCCAAAACCCACACTGAGAAAAAACGGCCTGTCCTGGCTGCGATTCAAAAACGATTTGGCTCCCTGCCGGGTCAGCAGCGCCCCGCAACTGCTGTCGGTCAGTTGCTCGTCATAACCGACCAGCGCGTGATCGGAGCTGATGTGGCTGACGCCCGCTCGAGCGGTGTGATAGCCCAGCTCCCGCAGAAAGTATGCAAGATGGTGGTCAGGGTGCGTCAGCGACCACCCGCGATGATGCAGCCCCAGCATGCCCGCCACGTGGGGCGACTGCCCGGTCAGCAACGCCGCTCGACTGGGGGAACACGTCGGCGCGGCGCAGAACGCCTGACGAAACAACACGCCTTGCGCGGCCAACTTCGACAGGCCCGGCGTGGACACGGGTGCCCCATAGGGCTCAATCCACCGTCCCGTGTCGTGGGAGTGCAGATACAGAATGTTGAACGCATCACCCATGGGACCAAACCTGATCAATGCCGCATCGAAGCAAGACCGACCCGCGCGGTGAGACGCGGGCCGGCGGAAAAAAAGCGAGTCACGCAATGCGACGACGCCTGCCGAGCATGCAAAGCCCACCCAGGCCCAGCAGCGCCAGCGACGCGGGCTCGGGGATCACGCCCACGGTGACCGTCCCGCTGCCGCCGTCGACGAGGAAAGCGTCAAAGTCTTCGTTGAGCTCCGCGAAGGTGTACACGCCGGCGTCGAGCGACGTGGCGCCGAAGGTCACGCCTTGGAAGACGAGGTTGACGTCGTCATCAAGAAGCAGCTGTGACGAGGCGTCGAGGTTGAGCGAGGCGAACGAATAGCTCTCATCAAAGTCGAGGATGACCCCGCTGGTCCCAAGCAGGGAGCCCGAGAAGGTGCTGACATCGTCGGTGAAGATCGCGGTGCCCGTGCCTTGAATGATCAGGTCCGCGCTGCCGGTGAGCATCGAAGCGATCGTGTAGCTTCGCGTCGTGCTGCCCATGCGGATGGTTGACGCTTGGGCGACGTTGATGCCGCCGTCCACGATGTGATTTCTGTCGTTGTCGCCGTGGGCGATCGACCCGCCGTCGAGGATGAGATTGGCGACGTTAGAGGTCGCGCTGTTGCCGCCTTTGGTCAGCAGCCGGGTGCCGGAGACGATGGTGAGTGAGTTGCCATCGAACGTTCCGCCGCCGAAGGGGACACGCAGCGTCTCTTCGCTCACGCCCAGGTCGTTGCTGGAGAAGTAGTCGTTGGCCGGGGTCGGGACCTGCCCGTTGTCCCAGGTGGCCGCGAGATTCCAGTCGCTGTTGTTGGTGGCTTGGGTGATGGTCGCAGCGTCGCTGGACAGCGAGGCGATTCCGCAGGCGAAGGTCAGCGTCGAATAAGCAAGTTTGCGAGTGAGTTTCATGAGGCCTCCTGAGGCGATGGGTGACAGAGAATGAGGTTGAACCTCGGTGACGAGTCGGCACGCTGCCGGCTCGGCGATACGTTGAGAAGTCAGTCGTGAATCGGTCGGCTGGATTCTCGCGGGATCAACGACGTGGGCAGCACCACGCGGGGCGACGGCGTCGTCGGTTCACCCTCGGAAAGCTGGTCGAGCAGCAGCCGCATGCCGGTCATGGCGAGGCGGTCGCCGGGCACCGCGATGCTGGTGAGCGAGGGCAGGAACACCTGGCCCACGAACGTATTGTTGAAGCCCACGAGGCTGAGATCGTCGGGCACTTTCAGGCCCTGGTCCGCCAAAGCCCGCATCAACTGAATGGCGTCGATGTCGTTGTAGGCGAGCACGGCGGTGGGGCGGTCAGCCGGGGGGGTCGAGGCGAGAGCATGAGCCAACGCAGGGGTCGGCGTTGTGACAATCTCAAGATCCGCCTCCAGCCCCATCTGCACCATGGTTGCGGCGTAGGCATCGCGACGGTCCGCATTGCTGTAATGCGAGCCATGGCTCTTGGGTGAACAGAAATACGTGATGCGCCGGTGGCCCAACGCCTGGAGGTGACGCATCGCCAGCTCGATACCCTGGGCGTCGTCAAACACCACCTGAGGCACGTCCAGATCGCTTCGCAGATTCATGAACACTGCGGGCAACCGGTGCTCGGCGACAAACTCATCGAGCCCCAGCGGCATCGGGTGCGTAATCAGCGCCCCATCGACTCGGCCATCACGCAACTTGTCCGCCCACCGCGCGATCGGACCCACTGCCGGAATCAGCATCAACTCGTAATTCAACGTCGCCAGATGTTCAACCAGCGAGGACACCATCTGCGAGTTTTCAACGTATTCCGCTGGTCTGCCGTAGACCAGTCCGATGACCTGCGACCTCTGGCGGGCGAAACTGCGAGCCCGGAAGTTGGGGCGATAGCCCATTTGACGCGCTGCGTCGATGACCCGTTGGCGGGTGGCTTCGCTCACTTGGCCAGTCTTGTTGTTCAAGGCACAACTGACCGCCTGCTTGGAGACGCCGACACGTTGGGCGATGTGTTGAATGGTGACGGGCATGAGAAAAATCAGATGCGAATAACTTGACCGGTCATGTCTAGATTAGCTTGACCGGTCAAGTTGTCAAGAAATAATCCCGCCTCCGCACTCATTTCCCGCAAATCTTCAACCCCCTCACGCGCTGTTCTATACTCTCGCCATGACCGACACCGATCGTAAATATCAGTACCGCCACGGCCTCCGCGAAGCCATGGAAGAAGAGATGCGCACCGACGAACGCATCTTCCTCATGGGCGAAGAAGTGGCTGAGTACAACGGCGCATACAAAGTCTCCGAAGGCATGATCGAAGAGTTCGGCCCCCGCCGAATCGTCGACACCCCCATCAGCGAAACCGCCTTCTCAGGCCTGGGCGTCGGGGCGGCGATGTACGGCCTACGCCCGATCATCGAGTTCATGTCCTGGTCATTCTGCCTGGTCTCCGCCGACCAGATCATCAACAACGCTCCAAAAATCCTCTACATGTCCGGCGGCCAATTCAGCGTGCCCTGCGTCTTTCGTGGCAACAACGGCGCAGGTGGCCAGCTCGGCTCGACCCACTCCTGGTCGGTGGAGTCCATGTTTTCCAGCGTCCCGGGCTTGAAGCTCGCCGTGCCTTCCACCCCCCGCGACGCCAAGGGCCTGCTCAAGGCCGGCCTTCGCGACCCCGATCCGTTCTTCAATCTCGAATCCGAACGCATGCTGGGCATGGGGGCCCGCGGCGATAAAGACTTCTCCAAATATCTCGCCGGCGGCAAATGGGCCCCGCCTGCGGACGACGACGACTTCGTCATCCCGCTTGGCCAGGCGAACGTCATCAAAGAAGGCGCCGATTGCACCGTCATCGCCGCCGGCCGACCTGTCCACTTTGCCCTCGAAGCCGCTGAGGCACTCGAGAAGGACGGCATCGACCTCGAAGTCATCGACGTCCGCACCTACCGACCCCTCGACATCGAAACCATCGCCAACAGCGTCCGCAAAACCAACTACTGCGTCGTCGTCGATCAGTCCTGGCCGTTCGCATCCGTCGGCAGCGAAGTCGCTTCGCAGGTCTACGAGCACTGCTTCGACGATCTGGACAACCAGGTCATCCGCGTCAACAACGACGATATCCCCGCTCCATACAACCGCCAGCGTGAGCAGGACATGCTCCCCAATGCCCGCAAGATCACCGAGGCTGTCCGCCAGGTCACCTACAACGCCTGACCTCAAACCTGGGAAATAAGGCAAGCCCGGTGACTCCGAGGTCACTCAAACCTCGCCGCGCGTGCAAAAAAGCCTCCGGCGTTGCGTTGAACCTGCGTACAAAAATTAAAAGAGTAAAAAGGATATCCGCTTGCTTAATCCGTAACTTCAGTGGCCCGTGTCACCAACACGAACCGCGCCCGTGAGGAAGCGTCCCGGCAGCCAGATGTGTCATTCAAAATCGGATCACGCGCTCCTGCTCGCGTTTGCTTGTCATTGTCGGCAGCTTGTGCAGCAGCTTTCTGACGTTGGATACGTACTCCGATCGCTCACGCTGGCAATTTCATTCTCAATGCAGCGGCGATTTCGCCACATCACGGCAAGCTGGCGAACCTGGGCGGCTTAGCGAATCACGCCGCATCCACGTGGGTGGCTCCAGATCCGCTCGCAAACCGGCACGGACTGCACAGACCGCACAATCCACCGCCGCAGCTAGGTCTTTGGGGGTTTTGCGAGCCCGAGCATTCGCTATCTGCGGGGGATGTGGTTCTCTTGGGGTGTCGGCGGCACGGCCCGCCTCACTTTTTTCAAAACCCTTTCACGAGGAACACCCCATGAAGCTTCACACCACCACCTCCGCTCTTGCCGCTGCCTTCGCCCTCACCGCTGGCACCGTCGCCTCCGCAGGCAGCCACTCGCTGTTCATCACCGAAACCAACGGCATCACCGACTTCTCGGGTATTGACCTGGGCGTCACCATCTCCCACGTTGGCAACCAGTTTGTCTTCGATGTGGTCAACAACTCCACCGACGGCACGGTCGTCACCGGCTTCTACTTTGAAATGGACGAAGTCGACGGCCGCGACCACGACATGCGTCAGTACGTGAATTTTAACACCGTCTCGGTCAGCGAAGGCGTCGACAGCGACGCCACCTTTGGCAGCTTCACCACGCTGGCCGGCTGGGAAGGTTCGGACCTTTCGGACTTCTCGCTCAGCGGTGACAGTGCCAGCTCGGTCATCCCCGTCGCATACGTGGACAACAAGATGAGCCGGGAGGACTACCGCATCGCCTTCTCGCTGTCGAACAGCTTTGGCACCGCGTATGCCGTGACCGGCGAGGACAGCCACCTGTTCATCGCTCAGCCCGAGCCTATCCAGGTTCAGCGGGTCGCTTTTGACCAGAGCGTTGCCCCCGTCGCCGCCCCCAGCCCCACCGCAGCCGCAGCCGGCCTAGGACTGCTCGGAGCCTTGGGCCTGCGTCGCCGACGCAACGGCTAAGCCAACCGGCCACGCCGCACCATAAAATCAAAACCACAAGCCCCCGCCTCACCGGCGGGGGCTTTGCATTTAGGCCTAACCAGCTAACAACTAAGCCGCAAACCCATTTACAAGGTTGGATTACACGAGCCTCGCAGGGATGATGAAACAACTACCTGTTTTACGACCCGTTCGTTTCATTTTTCGAAAGACACCGACCATGCCACGCGTTCCAAGCCTCCCCGCTGCCCTTGCCACTCTCGCCGTTGCTGCAGCACCATCGCGTCGGCAGAAACCTACACCCTCTTCGCCGTACAGGTGGACGGCATCTTCGACCTCTCGGGCGTCGATCTCCAACTTATCACCAGCGAAACCACTGATCCTCACGGGTTTCGCTTCGATGTCGTGAACAATTCCACCGATGATTCTCGCATTACCGGCGTGTTCATCGAACGCGACAACGTGCTCACCCGCGACTACGACCTCCGCCAGTACATCAATCTCGACACCCTCACCTACTCCGCCGGCAGCCCCGGCGAGCTGAGCTTCAACACCTTCACCAGTCTGACCGGCGTGACCGGCTCAGAACTCGACGGCCTGACCCTGCAAGCCATCAAAGCCTCAACCGTCATCCCGCTGAGCTACGTTGACGGTGCCCTCTCCGACGGCGAAGACTATCGCTTTGCTTACACCTTCGAAAACGGTCAGGGCAGCGGCATTGCTGTCACCAATCTCGTCAACAACAGCGATATCGACATGCGTGACATTCTGGAAGATCAAGGCCAGGACGATTCGATCGACGAACCTGACATCACCAATCCTGGTGGTCAAAGCCCCAATGGGCAAGATCCGGACGACAGCGTCAACGTGGTGCCGAGTCCGAGCGCTGCGGCTGCAGGATTGGCTTTGCTGGGCCTGATGGGACTCCGGCGTCGCCGATGATCGCAGCAAGACCAAATAGCTCGTCACACCCCGTGACCTGACCCACATTTTTCTCACGCAGCCTCCCGTGTCCCTCAGCACGGGAGGCTGGTTTTTTACCAACCAAGCCGGTGTCCCGGGTCTTGCCCTTGCTAGGATGCCGCCGATCCCCACGACGCTTTGGAAGCCAACGCCATGCCTATCAAGATTGAGATGCCCCGCCTGTCCGACACCATGGAAGAGGGCACGCTGCTGACCTGGAATGTGAAAGTGGGCGATGAAGTGTCCAGCGGCGATCACATGGCGGACGTTGAAACCGACAAGGCCACGATGGAACTGCAGACCTTCGACGATGGGAAAGTTGCAAAGCTCGTCGTGGAAGAGGGACAGACCGTCGCGGTGGGCGATGTGATTGCGGTACTTGCCGAGCCGGGCGAATCCATCGATGACGCTGCCGCAGCAGAGCTCGGATCCAGTGGCGGCGATAGCGCCCAGGCACCCGCCGAGGCCAAGGGTGACGCCGAGGAAGAAAAAACCACCGCCGACAAAACGGATGCCCCCGCCAGCACCTCGGGAAGTTCGGGACGCTTGAAAGTCTCGCCGCTGGCCCGCAAGCTCGCCGAAGAACACGGCCTCGATATCACGCAGATCCAGGGCTCAGGGCCCGACGGCCGAATCATCAAACGTGACGTGCTCGAAGCCGCACAGGGTGGCAGTGGAGGCGGCGGTGAAGGTGGAAACGACACGTCGTCCGCACCGTCGGCGTCTTCCACGTCGAGTAAGCCAGCCGCGAGCCCGCCGCCCCCGCCCGCCATGCCGACGACCACGCTGGAGTCCAAGACCATCGCCGTCTCGGGTATGCGCAAAACCATCGCCAAGCGGCTGGTCGAGTCCAAGACCACCGTGCCCCACTTCCAGGTCAGCGTGGCCGTGAAGATGGACGCACTCATCCAACTGCGCGGCACGATTAACAAGCAGCTCGAAGCTCAAGGCGTGAAGCTTTCCGTCAACGATTTCGTGACCCGTGGCGTCGCGCTCGCTGCCGCTCAGCACCCCCCGCTCAACAGCTCGTGGACCGGCGATGCCATTCAGCAGCACGGCAGCGTGAACGTCGGCACCGCCATTGCCCTGCCCGCTGAGCGCGGCGGAGGCCTGGTCGTTGCGGTCGTCCGGGACGTGCAGAACAAAGGCCTGCGGCAGATCAGCGAGGAAATTAAATCCCTCGCGGGCAAGGCGCGTGGCAAAGGCCTGTCCCCCGAGGAGATGAGCGACTCCACCATCACCATCTCCAACCTCGGCATGCCTCAGTACGGCGTCACTCAGTTCACCGCGATTGTCAACCCGCCCAATGCTGCCATCATTGCCGTCGGTGCAGCCCTCGAACAGCCTGTCGTGGTGGACGGCGAGATCACCATCGGACATGTGATGAACGTCACCCTCTCAGGCGACCACCGCGTGATCGACGGGGCACAAGCGGCTGAATATCTTGCGACCCTCCGCAGCATGCTTGAGAATCCAGCCGCACTGTTGGTCTAATGGCCTCGCAGTCTCTCTGGGCCCTGCGGCAGCGGCGAGCGATCGTTGCCTGACCTTCCGCCCACGCCGAACCGAAACCCAGCCTGTCCGAACCGTTGCCATGCACGACGTGATACCCCCCGGCTCGACGCTTGGTGTGCTTGGGGGCGGGCAGCTTGGCCGCATGTTCATCCAGGCGGCCCACGCAGCGGGATACCAGGCCGCCGTGCTCTGCCCTGATGTCGATAGCCCCGCCGGCCAGGTCGCCGACCGTGTCGAGCAGGCCGACTACGACGATGTAAACGCCTCCACCCGCTTCGCCGCATCCGTGGCAGCCGTCACGTACGAGTTCGAAAACGTGCCCGCAGCGACCGCCCAGGCCTGCATGGATCAAGGCCCCGTTCGGCCCGGGCCTGACGTGCTCGCGGTGTGTCAGGATCGCGCAGCCGAGAAGCAATTTCTCGCTTCCATTGGCGTGCCCCTGCCCGCCTTTGCCGTGGTCGAAACTCAGGATGACCTCGACCACGCAGTCGAGAACGTCGGCCTGCCCGCTGTCCTTAAATCTGCCGCCGGCGGATACGACGGCAAAGGCCAACGCGTAATCCGCCGGCCTGAAGATCGACTCTACGCCTGGGGGGACCTCGGCCGACCCCGATGCACGCTCGAAGCGTTTGTCAGCTTTGACCTCGAACTCTCCATGCTCGTCGCCCGCGGCATCGACGGCTCAGTCGAGACCTTCGGCCCCATCGCCAACACCCACCGCAACCACATTCTGGACCTCTCGGTCTATCCCGCCGCCTGCGGCGCTGCCGCCGCGGAGCAAGCGTCCTCACTCGCCAAAACCATCGCCGAGCGACTTCAGCTCGTCGGCGTACTCGCGGTCGAACTGTTCCACACGCCCCAAGGCGACCTCTACGTCAATGAGCTCGCGCCCCGGCCTCACAACTCAGGCCACCTCACCCTCGAAGCCTGCCGCCAGAGCCAATTCGACCAACAAGTCGCCGCCCTCACCGGCCAAACCATCAAGCCCTTCGCCCCCAGGCCCGGCGGAGCCGCCATGGTCAACCTGCTGGGTGACCTCTGGCACGCCGGAGAACCCGACTGGGCCACCACCCACGCCGCCCCCGACGTGACCCTCCACCTCTACGGCAAGCACGACGCCAAACCCGGACGCAAAATGGCCCACCTCACCGCCACCGCCGGCTCCTCCCACGAAGCCGTCCTCAAAGCCGTCGAAACCCGAGCCCGCCTCGCCCCACCCCCACCGCCACTGCCCGACAGCGAACCATCCCAGGCGTGAAGCACCCAGCCTACGGACAACTGACCAAACCGTGTCATAGCGCATTGATGCCCAGAGCGCACCGCGATCCTTTGTAGTGGCTTGAGTGGGACGGGCATCCTGCCGGTCTTCGCTGCGCAGCCGCGACCGGATCACGCCTCGATCTGCGGTCGAGAGACAGGCTCAAAGGCGAGTCCCAAGGCAAGCCAAGGACACCGCCTGTGATTTGATCCTGCTGTTTGCCGCGGTTCACGCGTCGGGCCTGAAATGGCCATAGGCCGATCGGAAGCTCGAATTGGCCCCTGCGGGCCAACGACAGGCAGGATGCCCGTCGCCACTGAAGCCCAATGCGGTGCCCCTGACCGCAAGCAGCCAACCCGGTGCCGCTCCATTCGAACGAAGTTTGCACGCATCCAGAGTAAAGATCGAAACCGCGCTACAACCCCATGCGAGCGGTCAATCGACATGTGATACGTCGCAAGGCAAGTGACGCCGGGCGGGCTCACTGCGCTTCGAGGTCGGTTTTGCGGAGGGTTTGGGGGGCGGCGGGGTTTTGGCCGTAGGCTTCGACGACGCGTTGGACCAGGCTGTGGCGGACGATGTCAGCGGCGTCGAGGACGCAGCGGCCAACGCCTTCGACCCGGGCGAGTCGGCGGACGGCATCGACGAGGCCTGAGTCGCGGGGGTCGTCAAGGTCGATCTGGGAGGTGTCGCCGGTGACGACCATTTTCCCGCCGTGGCCCAGGCGGGTGAGGAACATGAGCATCTGACTTTTGGTGGTGTTCTGGGCTTCGTCGAGGATGATGCAGGCGTCGTTGAGCGTTCGGCCTCGCATAAATGCCAGCGGCACGATCTCGATCAGGTCGGCGGCCATGAAGCGGTTGACCTGCTCGAACTCCATCATGTCGTGCAGGCCGTCGAGCAGGGGGCGGAGATAGGGGTTGACCTTGTCCTGCATGGTGCCGGGCAGGAAGCCGAGCTTTTCGCCTGCTTCCACCGCCGGGCGGACGAGTACCAGTTTGCGAACCAGTCCACGTTTGAGCATCGATACGGCAGCGGCGACGGCGAGGTAGGTTTTGCCAGTGCCTGCCGGGCCGACGCAGAATGTCAGGTCATGGGTGAGCAGTGTCTGCAGATACTGGCGTTGTCCGGCGGTGGCGGGGCGGACGGTGCGTCCCGGGAGGTAGACCTCCAGCGCGCGGGCGTCGGGGGGCGGGGCTTGTCGTTGCGGGCGGCGTGAGGTGGCGTCCTCGCGGGCTTGCTCGGCGACAGCCGGGTGCGGCTGATGCGCGGCCGACGCCAGGGCGTCGAGCAATTGCTGGCGGTTCATCGGCCGCCGCGAGCGAGCGGCATCAATCAAGCGCTGGATCACACCCGCCGCCTGGGTCACTTCCTCACGGTCGCCTCGGAGCCGAAGCGCATTTTCCCGCGCGGCGATACGCACACCCAAGGCTTCGCGGACGATCTTGAGGTTCCGTTCTGAGGGGCCTGCGATGTCCACGTGATCGACCGTGTCGGGTAGGCCGACGGTGAGTTCGTAAAGGTCCGGGCGATCAGCGGTCAGCGGTGTGGTCACGTGGGAGTCACCAAAAGTTTGAAAGAGGGGCAGCAAGCTTAGGCGCACAGGGCTTAGAAGTCGTGGCGCCAGCGGGCTTGAAGTTCGCGTGGGGTGGTGACGACCCACTGCCGGCCGGCCGGCAGGTCCACGCGGGTCAGTCGGCCGGCCGCGTCGAAGTGATACGTCCGAGCGGGGCTGTCGAGCGAAGGCTTGACCACCACCTGCGACGTGCCGTCACCCTGGGGCTCGACGTTCATCAGGTGCAGCGTTACTTCGGCCTGCCCGGGGTCATACGCATAAAACGCCAAACGCTCAGCCTGCTTCTGCGGCGGCATGAACATGAGCACCGTCCATAAATCCACCTGCGAAAGATAGGCCTGCGGCGGGGTGGTCCACATCTGACGCACCAGCTCGCCCGTAGGCGCCGCGGACCGTTGCTGCTGAACCGGCTCGTAGCCCTTGGGCATCGCCGCACCGGCTTCATTCTTGAAGAGTTTGACCCGGCCAGCCCCGCGGCTGCGGACGTGCGCGAGCAGATGCGGCGGCGGGGAGCCTTCGCGTTCGACGTTGATGCGGTTGAACAGCACGGGCTTGACGTGTTCCTGTTCCCGCCTGGGTTTGTCCGCTTTGCCGCCTTGAGCCGCTCGGTCGGAGCGGGTACCCGTCTCGGTCCAGGTCCGCGTGATGGGTCGCCCCGCCGTGTCGGTCTGCCGCAAGCTGCTCTTGACCGACCACAGCTCGGACGCACCGTCCGCACCTTCGAAATACGTGGCGTCCCGGTCGATGCGGCCGTCCTTGAGGCGTTCGGTGCCTTTCACGCGGATGGCCAGGCCTTGCTCACCCATAAGGGTTTGGCCGTTGAGTTCAGTGCGTTCGAGCTTCATGAAGCCCACGTCTTGTCCGTCCTGCAGCACGCGAAACAGCACCGGCTCGCCGGGCAGTCCGGCCCGACGCTGCTCGGGGGTCACCGACAGCCGCCAGACGTGACCCTCGGACGTCAGCCGGTTCATCTGCCGGGCCACCTCCTGCGGCGAGGCGAGCGTCAAGTGATCCATCATCTGCGCAAGCGTGCCCTGCAGCGTGTCGTGCTGAGCCATCGGCCCGCGGATCTCAATCGACAAAATCGTCTGCGGGTCCATTTGCACCAACGCCAGCCCCAGCGAAGATTGCCACACGGTCTCCTGTCCGGGCTGCGGGTTCGTACGCGGCTGTGCAATTTTGAAGAACGCGCTCACGCCGGCCCGGCCGGCGACTTTACCCCACCGCTCCTGGTCGTCGATCTGCACTTCCTGCTGCGAAAAGCTCACCTCACCCATCATGCCCCGAAACGCCGACCGCACCGGCAGCCTTTCTTCGCTGCGATAGATCGACATGATCAGCGTGACATCCCCGGGGGCGTCCCACGCCGCGACGGTGCCCGCACGGTGATCGCGACGTTGCACCGCCCCGGTGGGCAACCTCAGGCTTACGCCGTAGACCGGATCAACGAACGTTGCCTCTGCGAGCAGACCCGCCTGCCGTTCCGGAGGGGCGGCGTCGGCCGGCGGCGCTTGCGCGAACGCAGGCATCCATGCCGCCATGCTCAACACGCACGCAGCAAGCTGGACTGGAGCCGACGTGGTGCGAGACACGCGGCGGGAGGGCCCACTGTCCTTCAATCGCAGGCGGAACCGAAGCGGTGTAGGCGTGGCGTGCCGCATTAATTTCGCTCCCGTGATGTGTTCTCCACCACAACCGGGCGGGTCTGCTCAATGATCTTGGACATTAAATAAGCGTTGTTCATAAACACCTTGGCGGGTTGTTCGCCCGGCCCGGCGATATCAATCAGATGCATCACCCAGAACTTGAGCGGTTCCTCAGGGGAACGAATCATCGTGATGAAATGTTGGCGGCGGGGGTCCTGCTCAGCCATCCACAGCCGACCCAGCGTGGGGACACTGGTCCCGCCGTCGCGGATGTCCTCGTAGAACAACTCCGGCGAGGGCTGAATGTCCGGCATGGCTCGGCGCTGATACTCGCTCAACGCCACATCCATCCGCGTGGACGTCATGGTCAACGGCTGAACCAGCAGCTTCTTACTCGGCCGGGCGGCGTCCACCCACATCCGCGCCTGCTCCCCGAAAGGCTGAGCCAGATCATCGCGGGTCACCCACCGCCGCGGGACCGCCAACTCAAGCCCCACCGCCTGCCGCGACTCCAGCTTGGGCCCCAGAGGATTGCCCACTGCCGCATCGGTGACAGACCAGGCGACTCCCAGCGACCCCGCCAGCATCACGGTCATGATCACCGCGACCAGCCCACGCTGTCCCCGGGGCGACGAGATGAATGGTTTGCCAGGCACCGCACCATTCTAGGGGCCAGCACGCCGCAAAGAGTTTGATCTGCCATCAAGCGTGAGACCCTTCGAAATGACCACAGTTCAGCACGCAATCGCCGTGTTTTGCCCGTAAACGCCTTTGTTATCCAGACCAAGAGGCATATGACCCGAAAATAGATCAAACCTGTGCATCGCGGTGGTTCCGATAGCAACTCCCTCAACATCGTTCTATGCGGAATTGCTGGCATAACCGACAAAACCCTCATGGACCGCTTAAGCGGCACCGCGTCGGCGTCGATAACGCTTACGCCGCACCCCAGGAGACTGCTCCTTGGGTGAGGTGACGCGGGGGGCTGCGTCGCTTGCTGAATCTCGAAGTCGCCAAAACGACGAGTTATTTTATGACAGCCCTCTCCCCCACCCTGAACCGTCACCTGACCCGTGCTGAACCTGCAGCCGCCCAGCGTGTGCAACGCGAGTTGATGTCGCTGCGGTCGCCTGGACCGTCTTTCGAGACCAGCAAACGTGTCGCCGACCTCGCAGTTGCCATGCTGGCCGTGGTACTGCTTTGGCCTTTGATGCTGGGCGTGGCGGTGTGGATCAAGAGCATTGACGGCGGGCCGGTGCTTTACCGTCAACGCCGCGTCGGTCGCCACGGCCGCATTTTTCGCATCTACAAGATACGCACCATGCGATGCGACGCCGAAGCCGATGGTGTGCAGTTCGCCCGTCGCGGTGACGATCGCGTGCTCACCGGCTGCCGGTGGATCCGCAAAAGCCACATCGACGAACTGCCCCAGCTCTGGAACATTCTCAAGGGCGACATGTCCGTGGTCGGCCCGCGTCCTGAACGTCCCGAGGTGCTCGCGGAGATGCGCACCCTCGTGCCCGGCTTTGAACGCCGACTCGCCGCCACCCCCGGCCTGACCGGCCTGGCCCAGGTCGTCAACGGCTACAGCAACGACACCGCCGGCATGCGACGCAAACTCGCACTCGACCTGCGCTACCTCCGCCGCCGAAGCCTCGGCCTCGACGCCTGGCTGATGATTTCAACGATTCGCCGCGCCTGGGACCCCGCCGCGTGCTGATGTCCCACGCCTTACGCATGAGAACTGCCATGAAGCTTTTCCGATCCACCCAACGCGCTCTCGCTGCACTGACCCTCGCGGTCCTCGCCGGCACCGGCTGCCAGCCGACGCACACCGACTACGCCGCGTTCATTCAAGAGCCCCGACCGGTCGTCTCAGCCATTGAGTATCGCATCGCCCCGCCCGACCAGATCCGCGTGCAATCCAAGCGGGTCCGTGAGATTGACGGCTTCAACTCTGTCGTCTCGCCTGCTGGCAAAGTGCACCTGCCCCTGCTCGGCGCCATCGATGTGGCAGGCAAAACCGTTGACGAAGTCTCGGATGAATTGCGTGTCCTCGCCGCGTCCTATTACGAAGAGGCCGACGTCTCAGTCCGCGTCACCAGCTACGCCAGCAAAAAACTCTTTGTCTTCGGCCACGTCAATGTCCCCGGCCCGTACCCCTACACCGGCACCAACACCATCCTGGGCACACTCGCCCGGGCACAGCCCACCCGGCTGGCCGACCCCACCAAAATCCAGATCCTGCGACCCAGCGCCGACGGCGATGTCCGCAAGAAAATGACTGTCAACCTCGACCACATGATCATGCAAGGCGACACCACCCTCGACGCCATGCTCGAAGAGGGCGACATCATCTTCGTGCCCCCCACGCCTCTGGCGTCCGTGGGCCTGGGACTCCAGCAACTGCTCCTGCCCCTTCAGCCGGCCGCGTCAGTGGTCACCGGCCCGGGCAACATCGAAGAAGGCGCCACCGGCAAACGCAGCTACGGCGAATAAATCCCCTCGACTTCCGGCCTCCTACGCCCGCTTACGAAAGACTTTGAGATGACTGCTTCCCGCGACAACACCCAGGCCCTGAGCGACGCCATCGACGTGCTCCGCCAACACCGCTGGCGGTTTGTCCTCCCCGCGTTTGCCGTGGCGGTACTCGTACTCGTCGGCGGCCTGATGCTTCCGCGAAAGCACAAAGCCGAGGCCCACTTCGAACGCCGAACCGATGTCGTGCTCACCGAAATGACCAGCCGGGGCGCCTCCGATGCCTTCACCGACACCCGCGGCACGATGCAAAACGCCATCGTCGGCCGACCCGCCATTCAAACCGCTGTCCTGAGTCTCGAGCCCGAACTGCGCGACATCGGCGTGCTCAAGCCAGGCGTCACACCCGCCCAGTACGCCGATCAACTCTCGTACGACTTACTGGTTCACTGGGACGTCCGGTCCCCCGAGCTGGACCGCGTCCGCATTGAATACACCGGCCCGGACGCCCAGGCCGCCACCCTGCTGGTCAATGCGCTGGTCAGCGGCTACATCGAGCGCACCCGCAGCGCCATGGAAGACCGGCTCAATGAGGCCGCCGAGTTCTTTGATTTCGAAGTCAAAGGCCACGCCTCACAACTCGAAAAGTACGAAGCCCAGCTCCTGCGCTTTGAAATCGAGCACGGCGACCTCCTGCCGGACCATCCCGGCGGACTGCCCCAAAAACTCGAACTCGCGCAGGTCCGACTCGCCGACCTTCAGGCCCAACGCGACACCCTTGCCCGACGGATCGATGCGCTCACCGCGGCGGTCAATGAGGAACCCGCCACCATCAGTGTCGATGTCCACGGCAAGAATCCCGAGCTGACCCGACTTGAAACCGCAGAACGTGACCTGGACGAAAAACTCTCCGAGTTACTGACCACTTTCAAGATGAAGGAAGCCCATCCCGATGTCACCTCGCTGCGGGCAGAGCTTCAACGGGTTCAGGAGAAACGCAGACTCCTGCCCGCGCAGGTCCGCGTCTCCACTCAAAGTCAGCCCAACCCCAAGCGGGCGGAGCTCGAACTGCGACTCACGCAGCTCAAAGCCGACGCCAAGGCCACCGAAGACCAGGCCACGGTGCTCGGCGTCCGGGTCGCTTCCATGCAGTCCGACGCCGGCCAGCTCTATCCCGTTCGCACGGACCATCGACGACTGCAACGCGATGTGCAGGAAGCGCAGCAGAAAATCAGCTTCTGGCAGGACAACCTCCGCCGCATCAATCTTGCTCTGACCGCTGAGTCAGGCAACCGAGGCGTGCAGCTCAACTTCCTCCAGCCCGCCACCGCCAACCCCGTGCCCGTGTCGCCCAACGTGTATCAGGTCTTCGCTGCGGCGATCATTCTGGGTACCGGTGCCGGCGTACTCGGGCTGTTCCTGGCCCACCGCGGCGACCGCTCGATCCAGTCCCGTGAGAAGCTTGCCCAGGTCGGCCAGATGCCCGTGCTGGGCACGGTGAGCGAACTGATGAGCGATGCCCAGCGGCGACTCCGCCGACTCCGCCACCTGGTGCTGTACCCCGTGGCAGGATCAGGCATGCTCGCCACCCTCCTGGTCCTGGCGACGATCCTCTACTACGACGTCCACGAGCCTCAGCAGCTCGACCCCCTGAAAAACCGCGTCGCCGACGCACCCGCCGCCCCCAACCTGGCGGTCACCACCGTGTCCGCCGCGGGCTGGGCACCACCGCCCACGACCCCCGATCCCCGTGAGGTGCGTTGATGTACACCGAGTATTACCAGCTTCACACGATGCCGTTTGAGAACACGCCTGACCCGCGGTTCTACTTCGCTTCCGATCAACACCGCGAAGCACTCGCTGCCATTGAATATGTCATCCGCATGCGCAAAGGCACCGTCCTGGTGACCGGCAGCATCGGGGCGGGCAAGACCACCATCGGCCAAACCATGATGCAGCGCTGCCAATCTGCAGCCTCCATCGTCCAACTGGTCCACGGCCACGTCACCAGCGGGGAACTCATCGGCCACCTCCTGAGAAGCCTCGGCACCGGCGGCATCAAAGACGTCGACCACGCCCGCCAGCTCGAACACCTCCGCGCCCACCTGGTGTCCCACGCGCAGGCCTCCCGACCTGTCGTCGTCCTGGTCGATGAGGCGCAGACCCTCTCCGACGACGCGCTCGAAGAACTCCGACTGGTCAGCAACTTCGACACCGCCACCCAGAAACTCATGCAACTGGTGCTCGTCGGTCAACCCGAACTCCGCACCCGCATTGCCCAGCCCCGTTTCGACGCGCTGCGACAACGCATCGTGCTCGCCAAGCAGCTCAGCCCGCTCGACCGCGCCGACGCCGAGGCCTACATCCACCACCGACTCCGCGTGGCCAGTATCGACCCCGACCAGCCTGCCGTGCGATTTAACCCCGATGCGGTGACCCGCATCTTCGCATCCACCCACGGCACACCCCGACTGATCAACGCCATCTGCGACAACTGCCTGCTGATGGGCTACGTCCAGCAGACCCAGTGCATCACCGCCGACGTCGTGGGCCGTGTCGTCCAGGACATGGTGCCCCGCTTCGAAGACGCCTACACCACCGCCCCCCGCCTCGCCGGCTGACCGCCTTTAGAAAGATTCGCCATGGGATACATCTTCGACGCCATCTTGAAAAACAAAGCGGACGCGCCCCAGCCCGCCCCGCGCAAACCCGCACCGTTCGAGATGATGCCTGACGCGCTGGGTGACACCGCCCAGACGCCTCCAAACCAACCGCCTGCCGCATGGACCATGCCCTCACCCCCCACAGCGCCCCAGGCTCCCGCTTCGCCCGCCGACGCGTTTGCCCTCAATGAGCCTTACACGCAAGACGCCCCACGCTCCACGCAAACCCCTCAGAGCACCACTGCTCAGAATCCGCCCCCGCCGATCCGCCTCGCTCAGGATGTGGACACCGGCCCGGATATCAACCGTGTTGACGACCGGCTGGTCATGCTCACCGACCCCGCCTCCACCGTGGCCGAAGAGTACCGCTCCATCCGCACGTCCCTGCTCGCCCGCCACGAAACGTCCGACCACCGCGTTCACCTCATCACCTCCGCCACGCCTCAGGAAGGCAAGACCATCACCACGGTCAACCTGGGGCTTTCATTCGCCGAGCTCGGCAACAAGCGGACACTGATTGTCGAAGCCGACCTCCGCCTGCCCAACTTCGACCGCTTGCTGGACCTCAAACCCAAGGCCGGTCTGCTGCAAGTGCTTCGCGGCGAGGCCAAGCTTGAAGACGTGATCCATCAACTCGGCACCGACGGGCTGTATGTCCTCCCCGCCGGCGGACGGACCACCAACGAAGCGGTCAAGCTGCTGTCCAGCCAGAACTGCACCATGCTGATTCATCGGCTTCGGGCGTCGTTTGATCACGTGCTCATCGACACCCCGCCGGTCAACGAACTCGCCGATGCGGGCATCCTCGCCTCGCTGAGCGATGAGGTCATGCTCGTCGCCCGGCTGCGACGCACCCCCCGCGAACTGGTCCAGCAGGCCATCCGCACCTTGCAAAGCTACAACGCGCCCCTCGTGGGCACCATCGCCACCGACAACCGCCGACGGTCCGGCCGCTACGGCAAATACGGCTACAAATACGGCTACCGCTACCAGTACACCCGCTCACGCAAACGTGCCGCCTGACCCGGCCATAGCACCCAAACGCGTGTCGCGGTACACTGCCTCACCCTCTGGGTGCGTAGCTCAATTGGATAGAGCATCGGTCTTCGGAACCGAGGGTTGAAGGTTCGAGTCCTTCCGTGCCCATTCATGTCCCAAAGCAAGCTTCAGGCTGAGGCCATCGTCTCGCATGAAGCTTGCCATACGTTGAACACGTGGTGGTCATTGATCAGTCCCGGTTGACGTCGTTGGCTTGGTGCTCCCGCCGCGTCTTGACGTACACTGCCTGTCGTGAACCTCATTCGAACCCAGCGTTCGCACGCAGTCCTCAATGATCTCCACCCTCGTACTTGTCACGCAGACATGCCCCACCGTCGCCACGGCAAGCCGTCCACACCACGCGTCGCGTCGGTATCCCTGAGCAGACTTCTGGGCGTGATCGCAGCGTTCACCGCCGGCGGAAATGCCTCTGCGGGGGCTTATATCAGTGAAGTGTTTCTTGATGCCGCGGTCGCCACGCCGGCGGGGGATCATCCCTGGGCTGTGGAAGTCGCCGGGTTTGATTCAGCAGTCAATCCGGCCCCAAGCCCGCAGACCTACACCCTGATTTCCGTTTCCGCTTCGGGTTTTGGATGGGGACAAGTCACCGGGCAGCACCGATTCACCGGCACAGGGTCATCGCTCACGCCGATGCTGATCGGTGATGATCCCTGGGCTTCCCCTTTGGGAGGCAACGTCGATGTGCCGGAGTCCAACCTCTTGTCCGGAGTCGATCGGGCGATGACCCTGCTGCTGTTTGAAGGCAGCTACGACTTCCAGCCCGGTGCCGGCTCACCCTTGCAGGACGACAGTCTTCTCGCATTCGAAATGAATCGGGGAACCCTCTCGCTCATCGATCACGTCACGCTCGGGGCGAGTGCGTTTGTGTCTGCAGCGGTGTCAGGCGACGCGGCGAATGACGCGGCTGGCTTTGGCGTGAACCTCGGCGACCCAGTGGTCCTCGTGACGGACCGCGAAGCGGCCGTGCGGGTGCCCAATGAAGAGCAGGCAGGCCTGGCGTGGATCGCCGGACCGATCGACCCGGCAGGGCGGGTGAGCGCGCAAGGCTGGGCGGTGGCCGCGAGTCCAGGCCTGCTCAATCCTGAGGCTACGCGGGTCACCACCTCGGCGGTCGTGCCCGAACCCGGCGCGGCCCTGCTGGTGGCGGTGGGTGTGGGGGTGGGCGTGGGCGTGGGGGGGCACGCCGACGACGTGCACGTCATGAACCTCAGATGGCCCCGAGATGAACGCAAGCGCCTAAGGTTGCGGCCATGACCGCGCCGACACGTCAATCCGAGCCCGAGGTCGCCGCGCGGCGTCATGATTGGCTGTTTGGCAAGTTTGCCTGGGCCAGCCAAAGACTGGTACGCCGCCGATTTCATGCCGTGCGCGTTCTCCGCGACGCCAGCCCTTTTGCAATCGAAAAAAAACAAGCCCCGCTCGACCCCGACTGGATCGCCCAGCCCGGCGTGGTCTGTATGAATCATCCCGCGTGGTGGGACCCCATGGCAGCAGTCGTGGCGGCGCAAGCCTGGTTCCCGGGGCGACAACACTTTGCCCCGATCGACCAGGACATGCTCGGGCAGTACCCCCTGTTCAAACGGCTGGGGTTCTTCGGCGTCGAGACCGGCACCGCACGCGGAGGCGCGAAATTCATGAAAACCGCCTTAGGCCTGCTCAACACGGCGCCACGCAAGCAGCGGTCCCACGGCGGCCGAGTCCTCTGGGTGACCGCGCAGGGCACGTTTCAGGATGTTCGCGATCGGCCCATTCAGCTGATGCCGGGCGTGAGCCGCCTGGCCGGCCGACTCGCACGACGTGACCCCCACACGCTCGGCGGGGCGGCATGGATCCTGCCCATGGCGGTCGAATACGCCTTCTGGGAAGAGTCGAAACCCGAAATGCTGTTTGCCTTTGCCAAGCCCATGACCGCTGCACAGGCAGCAGAGCATGACGCGTTGGAAGCGGTACTGACCCGGACGATGGACCAGTTGGCCGTTGCTGTCAGACGACGCGATGCCGCTGCGTTTGAAGTGGTCCTGGGTGGGTCAGCAGGTGTCGGCGGGGGATACGACGTGCTGCGCCGCATGAAAGCTTTGGCGCAAGGGCGGCGGTTCGACCCGCGCCACGGCAGCCAATCGACACAAGGAACCACCCCATGATGCACCTGCTCAACACGCTGCTGGTGTCAGGCGTCGTGGCGCTGGCGGCGCTGCCTTGCGCCTTGACACTCTGGAATCTCTGGCTGTATCGCGTCCCGCCCCAACGCTCAGATCAAACACCAACCCCCACTCTCACCCCCACGCCCGCCCCCACGCCGGCCCAGCCCCAGGACGCATCACCGGGGCTTAGCGTCCTGATCCCCGCGCGGGATGAAGAGGCTGGGATCGACCAGGCGGTACGGTCCGCCCTCGAAGCCGGGCAAGGCTTAACACAACCCTTTGAAATCATCGTGCTCGACGATGCGTCCACCGACACCACCGCCTCTATCGTGCAACACCTTGCGCAAAACGACCCGCGGATCCGACTCGAGACCGGCACGCCGCTGCCCTCAAACTGGTGCGGCAAACAGTGGGCCTGCTGGCAGCTCAGTCACAAGGCCCGTTATGACACGCTGGTGTGGATCGACGCGGACGTCCGCCTTCAGCCCGGTGCACTTTCACACATCGCGTCGGCCTTACACCAAAGCGATGCCGGACTCGCCAGCGGCTTCCCCCGCCAAATCACACGCACCCTCGCTGAGCAACTGGTCGTGCCTCAGGTGTTGCTCGTGCTATTGGGGTATCTGCCGATCTGGGCGATGCGCCGCTTTCCGATGACCGGCTTCGGCGCGGGATGCGGACAGCTCTTTATCGCCTCACGCCAGGCCTACCAAACCGCAGGCGGACACGCCGCCCCAGGCGTACGGGCGTCGCTACACGACGGCGTCACCCTGCCCAGAGCCTTCCGGGACGCAGGACTCAAGACCGACCTCTTTGACGCCACCCCCTTGGCCACCGTGCGCATGTACCGCGGCTTGCGCGAAGTCTGGCAGGGATTCTCCAAAAACGCTTCCGAAGGCATGGCCACACCCACCGCTTTACCCATCTGGACGATCCTGCTGGTCGGCGGACATGTCCTGCCCTGGATCATGCTCGCCGCGCTGATCACCGGCGAACTCAACGGGTACCAAACAGGAGTGGCTTTGGCGTGTGCATTCGCAGGCCTCACCAGCCTCGTCGCCGCGGTCCGTTTCAAGCAAGGCCTCGTCGCCGCCGTCCTGCGACCCCTGGGCATCATGATGCTGCTGGCGATTCAGTACCACGCTGCCTTCCGCCGACGCAGAGGCCAACCCGCCCAATGGCGCGGACGAAGCTACCAGCCCAGCGAAGGCTAAACGCCTCGAAAATCGACGCGCCGCCACCCCGCATCTATTGATTTACCTGAAAACGCCGATATCATAAACGTGTTACATCTCTAGGGCCGCACCTTTCGACGCGGTCCGACTGCAATTTTCTGCGTTTCACATCGCTCTGGAGTACCCATGCCATTCTCGTCTGGTCATTCGCGTGTTCTGCGTTCACGCCCCGGGTTTACCCTCATCGAATTGCTTGTGGTCATCAGCATCATTGCGTTGCTCATCGCGATCCTCTTGCCCACGCTCGAAGGGGCCAGGACCGCCGCAAGGACTACCGTCTGCACGTCGAATCTTCGACAAGTCGGGTTGGGCTTCGCGATGTGGGGCAACGACTTCGATAAATATCCGCTGAACCAGACCGGCGGGGGCCAACGCCTCTCCGCTGCCGACCCCACAGGCCATCTCCGCTATTACGAAGAAGATCGGGACGATCGCGTTCACGTTGCTTTGGGCAAAGGCGGATACCTCGATTGGTGGCGAAACCTGTACGAGCCCCCAACGACCAATCAGGTGGCCTGCCCAGTCGGTTCAGACATTCTCGAGGGCTCGCTGCGACGCGCGCAATACAACGTCAACCTCCACATGGTCTATCGCGGCGGAGCCACCAACCGCTACACCAGCTTCCAACGCACCATCGAAGAGTTCCTCGCCGAAGCTCCCCCCAGCCGACGCGTCATGGCCTGGGACGGCTGGAACAGCTGGAACAGCGCTCGCACCAACTACGACTACTGCTGTGCCGACGGAACCAACGGCCACCTCGGTGCCGGCACCACCAACCTCTACAGCACGGACGACTTCGCGCGACGACGCATCATGCGATTCCACGGCGGAGCCACCCCCATGCTCTTCGCCGACGGACACGTCAGCGTCACCCCCGACCAAGGCAGCGCCTCGCCTTACTTCCGATCCCAGGAATCACCCAACAACAGCTCGTTCATCTTCAACAATGACAACGGCGTCGGCCGAGACGGATAAGCCCACCGCTTCTAAACCCACGCCCTCGCCTTGCCTCCATCGCACACCTACGGCGCTAAACGGTGCAACGCATAAGCCCCGCCCCGCGCGTCCGATGCATCACGCTCATACACCAGCCGATCGTGTAACCGGTCCGGCTGACCTTGCCAGAATTCAATCCGCCGCGGGATCACCCGGTACCCGCCCCACGTCACCGGCGGATCGAGCGGCATCTCCGCCGGACACGCCTCCGCTTTCGCAGCAAACGCCTCACGCAGCACCCCCCGGTCAGGAATCACCTCCGACTGCGGCGAAGCCCACGCCCCAAGCTGACTCGCCCGAGGCCGCGACCGGAAATACGACTCCACCGTCTCCCGACTCAGCAACGACACCCCACCCCCCACCCGCACCTGACGATCCAACCGATCCCAATAAAAACAAAGCTCTGCCTGCGGGTTCTCCGCCAGGTCCATGCCCTTGGCCGAAGCATGGTTGGAATAAAATACAAAGCCCTCAGAAGACAACCCCTTGAGCAGCACCACCCGCGCCGAAGGCCGACCCGACAAAGACGCCGTCGCCAACACCATCGCGTTCGGCTCCTTGATCCCCGCCCCCTTCGCCTCACTAAACCAAGCCGAAAACAACTCCAACGGATCCGCCGGAACCTCAGCCTCCAACAACGGCGGGCTCACATACTGACGACGCATATCGGCAAGCGGTTCCATCACCAAATCGTAACCGCAAACCCAACCCGCCCTGACCGCAAGGCAATCGCATGCTCAAAATTGAAGTTGCCGACAATGTCTCTGAATGTGACGCAAACCCTCGAAGCCCACCGTCTCCGACAGCGGGCCCCAGCCCTGCAAGGGCTGGGCTTCCTCAAGCACACACCGAAAATGCCCTGGCCCTGCGGTGCCCACCACAGGGTGAAGACATCTGGTTTTTAGTAGGACGGGTTTCCAGCCGGTCTAGGCCCGAAGGGCCATTGTTGCGTCTTAACGGGCCTTGGGTCGAAGATAGGCGGAGATGCCTGCCCTACGAACCAAGCCCTTGAAGCGGTAAATGTCTTCACCCTCAGGGCCACCGCATATGACTACCCCGCGATGACGCGCAAAAGGAACTGGTGGTTCCAGCCGGCGATCTTGCGTCGGCCCTTGATGCTTTTTCGCTTGGTGAGGTGGTCAGCGTTGTTGAGCAGGTTTAAGGCCATGCGGCGTAGTCGGCTGAGGTTTTCGGGGCCGTGGGCTTTGCGAACGCGGCTGTCGTCTTCGTGGAAGCTGACGTCGAGGATGTGGTGCAGGCGATTCTCGATGCCCCAGTGACTTCGGACGGCGTGGCCGAGGTGCTTGGCGTCAGGAGCGAGTGACGTGATGTAGTAGCGACGCTCGATCGTGGGTTCCTGCCCGATGACCTCACGCGTGGCCTCGACACACACCACGCTCCGCAGGCCCGGCCACTGGTCTTTGACCTTGAGCCAGTCGAGCTGATCGGTCACCCAGACGCGCCGCGTCTCGATCCGGCCATGTTCGCCCTCGGTCTGCTCGTGGCGGTCGTGCCAGGTGCCCTTGAAGTTCATCCGGATCATGTCGTCGAGCTCGGCCTTGACCCGGCGGTGCAGCGTCTGCTGATTCGCCTTCACCGCCAGCACGTAGTGGCCTCCGGCGTCGATGACCTGCTCGGCGATGTCCTTCTGGCAACCGATCGCGTCGATGCTCACCGTGGCTCCCTTGAGGTCGATCAGGCCCAGCAATTGCTTGATGCCTTCGATCTCCTGGCCCTTGCCGGCGGTCTTGAGCTGGCCGAGCACTTCGCCGTTGTCGGTGGCGAAGGCGCTGACCAGGTGAGCCATGCCACTCTTGTCCCAGCCGTGCTCGAACGACCGGCGAATGCTCTTGCCATCGACGGCGACGAGTCGGCCCGCCGACTGCTCGACCACCGCGTTCATCCAATTCATGAAGCAACGCTCGAAGGCTTCTGGATCGAGCCGACTGAACACCCGGCGGAAGGTGTCGGCCCCTGGTGTGCGTGGCTCGCCGGTGTCGCGATGCCTCGGCAGGTCGAGGAACGTCGCAAACCAGTCGGCCTTGACCCGGCCGAAGTCTTGCAGATCGTCCCAACCATCCGCGTCGCAGATCATGCCGCACAAGGCGATCACCAGCAGGTCGATGAGTCGGAACGTCGCGTTGTCCGCCCGCGGATCGGGCAGCGCGGTGAAGTAGCGCAAGGGACCACTTTGGGCAAGGTCGGCCATGACCAAACTCCGGGCAAGAGGGCTGAAATATCCTGCGAGCTCGCGACCAGCCCCCTTCTTACCCGAACCACCGCCAGAGCGCAATCCCTAACACGCGCCGTACTCGATCGCGGCGGTCAAATGCGCCGGCCTTGTCTTCACCCTGAAGCCCGCCATCGCCCGCTATGAATACGACGGCTTAAGCCGTAGAATCGTCAGAACCTTGAGCAATCCCGGCGACCTCAACGCGACCTGCCACGACTACTACGACGGCCAACGCGTCGTCGAAACCCGATCCGGCGGCACTTCCGGGGGCGGCCTCGTCATTCGGCATCAGGTGTGGGGACTCCAATACATTGACGAACTCGTGCAGGTCACGGTGAATCGAGCCTTGCTCGACGATCCCGCCATGGACGCCAGCGATCCGGACCACGATGTCCAGGCGGCCTATGCCGTGCTCGATCCGATGTTCAGCCTGCTGGGCCTGATCGACGCATCAGGCGATCTGGTTGAACGCTACGAGCTCGACCCCTACGGCCGCCGGCAGGTCTTCGGCCCCGCCGACGCCAACGACACCACGCTCACCCTCGCCTTGAACAGCCCGGCTCGTGTCGACGCTGATTCCGGGGGCAGCGTCGAGCAACCCTACGCCCTGACCGACGTGAGCCATCAGGGCCTGCCCCTCGACGAAAACACCGGCCTGCTCTACAACCGCGCCCGCTACCGCAACCCCGCCACCGGCCGATTCATCAGCCGCGACCCGCTGGGGTATCCCGATGGCATGAACGGGTACGCGAGCTGGCACTTAGAGCATTTCGGATTAGATCCAGCAGGACTTGAAGAACAAGTATTTGAAAAGCTCGGATTTGCAGCCTGGCTCACGAATAATGGTGAAGGCCTTAAAGAATGGACACGAAGTGGAAGTGGTAAATACGTTGCAAGAGGCGTAACTGAATCATGGGCCGTAACGCACTCTTTAAGGGTTGATGTCAATGAAAATGGTGTGTTTTTACTTGATGGTGGCGGCCAAGGTTCAGTTTCTGCAAAACTAGATCGCCGAAGTTATCACCAGCTTTTGACAAAAGGGGCATCAATAAATGTACAGAACCTTGACGAGCCAAAGGAGGAATCGTACGATTCTTCTAATTTCTCAGATGCTTCAAGGTTTACACACCTGCTTAGTAGTGGAACAATAGCAAGTTCCAACTCTGAAGTTACCGACACCAACGGTTGCCGAGTTGTAAACGTAACAGTGCATGCAACCTTTTTAGCACGAAACCGCGCGAGGATCGGAAGCCCATCAGTCGGATTTGATATTGCTGCACAATACCGTGGATGGGGAGTTGACACGACGGGAACCGTGAAAGTTCCTGTTGGGGAGGTCAATGTGGGGACTGGGGAATGGGCGGCATCGATTCCAGTTCCCGGAGTTGGTGATATTAGAATATCGCCCAGTAGTCCAACGGATGAGGCTAGGAAAATTGATGGCGAAGTCCCGTCATTTGCTCATTACGTGGCGACTTATACGTTGTTCAGAGATGATGGCAACACCCTGAGAGTAGTACAAGATTCACATTCCGCGGTTGCGGCTGGAAACTATAATTATGGCTTAAGTCGCGGTCAGCTTTGGGGGCTTGACAGGGCCGGATTGAGATCAGACAATAATTTTACATCCCAATTTGTCGGCATTAGGGCCCAAAAATGAAACTCCTGATAATCATTTTTTTTACGATATTTGCTAATCTCCCAATTTTTGGATGTAGGGACAAGCCAACTGCAGATAGTGAACACTCTATAGCAATTAGGAATACTTTGGTTAATATAGAAGATACTGATCGGGCCTACTTGACAACTTTTATACAGTTTGACGTTATGGCATCACCTGGAGATTTTTACGATGTGACGATATCTTCCAGTCTTTATTCGGCCAACGGCGATCTTATTTCCGAGCAGCAGGTGGTTGGCGCTCTGTCAACTATGTTAAATGTGCCTACTAAAGAATTGTCTAATTCAAAAGACTTGATATTTTCTATAACTATATCCTTCAAGACAATCGGTGGAAAGGGGGCAGCAGTAACGTATCAGATTATCGGGCCCGAAGTATTCAGTTTTAACGGTATCGTTGCTTTTGATGAATACGGCCAAGTATCGAGGGTGATAAAATAATCACGTTTAATTGTGTAGGATATTTTATTTTCGTATCTCGTTAATTTAATAATAGAGGGAAGAAGAGTATGTCCGTGAGGGGAAGATAAGGTGTCCGACATGCTGTGCTGAAAACCTCTGATGTTCGGCACTTGTTCGCTTGCGCCGCCGCCGGTCTGGCGGTACACCCGCAGGCATGAGTCGAACCTCCAAGTCCCCACGCCGCGTCGCCCTTGCCGCGCTGGCCATCGGCCAACGGGGGTATCGAAACGGGGTCAGACCCCGTTTGGCTAGGCTGGGGAGGTGACGTAGTCTTTCTGGGTGCCCCGATCACGAAGGGTTGACGCTGCCGGCTACTGCAATCACGTGCTCAATCGAGCGGGGGCACAGGGGGTCCGACACCTATTACACCCCTCGAAGCCGAGTCTGGCAGGCCCAACAACACGCAGTGGTCGGCGGCGAACGAGACGGCCAAGGAAGATGTGATGGCGGGCTGGCCGGATGATGATGCGTCGCCGGTGACGAACAGCAATTATCTCACCATGGCTCCGGAATTGATTTACGACGCCCACTTCGCCTAGATCGTTGAGTTCGTGAAGACCGGCCGACATGACCTGTGGGTCCGCAGCTCCTGGACCGCCGCCGACTGGAACAACCCGTTCCACGGCGGGCTCAACGGGGCTGGTCCGACGTCCGCCCGGCAGATCAAGTCCGGCCTGGGGCACACCTTTTTCTTCAGCGACACCATGTTCGGCCTGGGCATCCCACCAGAGGTGGCGTATCTCGACGTGCCGAGTTCCGGGGTACACAGCGTGCACCTGTGGATGATGGACGACGGGGCGCTGGTCGACCGCGTGGTGCTCACCACCAACGCCAGCTACGACCCCAACAGTGTCAACGACCCCGGCAACGGAGCCGGCATCGGCCCCCCCGCATCCCCCCGCGCCCCCGGAAGTGGGGGAAGTGGTGGGGGTGGGGGTGGCACTACCCTTAACCCAGCCTACGATGCTGCGGGGAACCTCAAGCAAGGCCCCGACCCCCGGAACCCCGGATCCCACGGCTCCGTCACTTCCGGCGGGACGCACAGCTACGTCTACGACGCGTGGAACCGGCTGGTCACCGTGACCGACGATGCATTGGACTCCGGGGCCGGCCTGCTCATCGCCCGCTATGAATACGACGGCTTAAGCCGTAGAATCGTCAGAACCTTGAGCAACTCCGGCGACCTCAACGCGACCTGCCACGACGACTTCGACGGCCAACGCGTCGTCGAAACCCGGTCTGGCGGCACTTCCGGGGGTGGCCTCGTCATTCGACATCAGGTGTGGGGACTCCAGTACATCGACGAACTCGTGCAGGTCACGGTGAATCGAGCCTTCCTCGACGATCCCAGCATGGACGCCAGCGATCCGGACCACGATGTCCAGGCGGTGTATGCCGTGCTTGATCCGATGTTCAGCCTGCTGGGCCTGGTCGACGCATCGGGCGACCTGGTTGAACGCTACGAGCTCGATCCCTACGGCCACCGCCAGGTCTTCGGCCCCGCCGACGCCAACGACACCACGCTCACCCTCGCCTTGAACAGCCCGGCTCGTGTTGAAGCCGACACGGTCGAGCAACCCTACGCCCTGACCGACGTGAGCCATCAGGGCCTGCCCCTCGACGAAAACACCGGACTGCTCTACAACCGCGCCCGCTACCGCAACCCCGCCACCGGCCGATTCATCAGCCGCGACCCGCTGGGATACCCCGATGGCATGAACGGGTACGCGGGGTGGCATGTGCTGAGTAGTCTTTGGGACCCATTAGGTCTTGAAGGAAATTACGTAGATGCTCATGTCCGTGGGAATCGGATACGCAAACATGGTTTGCGGTTAATTGTGAAATCTAGTGATACAGGAGCCAATTGGAATCCTAAAGATTGGGCAGACGGATATTCTACTTATAAAGAAACTGAATTTCTTAGATCATTCTACACAATAGCCGTGAAGCTTCAGCCTGGCAAAGCTGTCAATGCAAATGGCCTGCAATACTTCGAAGGTTCTTCATGGGTTCAAGGCTTCTCGAGTTCAGACGATCGTGAGCTTGAGCGTGAGGTGGCTAACGCATTGCCAAATACATCTTCTCAGAGATGGAAGCGCCTTGGCGAAGAAGCGATCGCTTCAGTGGATTCTGGTACTAGCCAACCGCTTGACGGAAGGTGCGTAGAGTGCGAGATAGTAGTCGCGTCAGTCAACTTTGACTTAATAACGGATGAATCTGGAAATTTGCAGGGAGCGTCATGGTTAGCCGGAACTACCGTATCTGCGATCCCTGCGATACCTGCGGGGTCAGTAGCAGGTCAACTCATCACTCAAGGAGGATCAGGACTAGCAAATAGTCTGGTAAATCATAATGCTAGGACGATAAGCTTTCTACTCGTTAGCTGTGCTGACGGTAAGAAGTTTTCAGGAATATACAATGCTTCTAATGGCATTGGTGACTACAGAGGGATAAATCTAGTTCGGACGATTAATGGAAACACGCACAGACAATACAACGTCTTCGATGTTTCTTATGATGGCGGTGCTTTTTCTAGCGAGTTGTACACCTCTATAGGCGGCTTCGAAGGCATATTTCACCCTGGTTTTATCGAGAAATCGCAATGAAGGTATCATTTGAATATTCACTAATGATCATTTTTGCCTTAGTTTTACTGCCATCCTGTCTATCTGGTACACCTAGTGCTAACGAACTGAAAAAATCTCAAGAAATAGTATTTCTTGCAGAATCTCTGGGTGGGCGGGCTGATGTCGACCCAGGGAGTGGCTTGGCCGTGAACGTATACATCCCCGAGCAGCCGCCCGGAGCGTCTGGGTCTAGCGAAATTTTTGCTAATTTTGCAGATCTAATTTCTGGCTATTCGTATTTAGAGGCCATCAACGTCATGGATCCAGATGTGTCCCAGCAAATAATATACTTCGGCGTTCCGAAAAGTGTTGAAATACTATCTTTGCGTGGCGGCGAAAAACATTCTCTAAGCGACCTTAGAGGTTTGATTGAAGGCCGCATTAAGATCAAGCAACTAGTATTGCGCGAATTTAAGAATATCGGATCTTCTGAGATCCAAAATAGCGATCGATACCCTAATGTAAATAAGCTTTTTATAGATAATAGCTCATTTTCAGAGCTAGGTTTCGATGTAGCCGCACGTATTTTTTCTGGATCATCACTATCTGCCTACGATTGTGGTTTTCCAGAACCACAATATCTCTATACGCTATTAGAGGGGTCGCACATAGAGTCTCTTAGTGTTGGCGGTAATAGCTATGTTAATGATGACTTCGTGCGGGACCTTCCTGTGGCATTCACGGATCTGCTTTGGCTTGATTTGGCGAATACGAACGTTACACAAGATTATGTTGATCGCCTTCAAGAAGACTACCCGGAATTAGTTGTTCGATTTTTTAGAGCCGCAGGAAGGTAAGGTAACCGACATGCCCTGTAGAAAAGCTCGGTAATCGCGAGGGTATCGAAACGGGGTCAGACCCCGTTTCGCTAGGCTGGGGCGTTGACGTAGTCTTTCTGGGTGCCCCGATCACGGAGAGTTGACGCTGCCGGCTACTGCAATCACGTGCTCAATCGGGCGGGGGCACAGGGGGTACGACACCTATTACACCCCTCGAAGCCGAGTCTGGCACGCCCAACAACTCGCAGTGGTCGGCGGCGAACGAGACGGCCAAGGAAGATGTGATGGCGGGCTGGCCGGATGATGATGCGTCGCCGGTGACGAACAGCAATTATCTCACCATGGCTCCGGAATTGATTTACGACCCCCACTTCGCCCAGTTCGTTGAGTTCGTGAAGACCGGCCGACATGACCTGTGGGTCCGCAGCTCCTGGACCGCCGCCGACTGGAACAACCCGTTCCACGGCGGGCTCAACGGGGCTGGTCCGACGTCCGCCCGGCAGATCAAGTCCGGCCTGGGGCACACCTTTTTCTTCAGCGACACCATGTTCGGCCTGGGCATCCCACCAGAGGTGGCGTATCTCGACGTGCCGAGTTCCGGGGTACACAGCGTGCACCTGTGGATGATGGACGACGGGGCGCTGGTCGACCGCGTGGTGCTCACCACCAACGCCAGCTACGACCCCAACAGTGTCAACGACCCCGGCAACGGAGCCGGCATCGGCCCCCCCGCATCCCCCCGCGCCCCCGGAAGTGGGGGAAGTGGTGGGGGTGGGGGGGGGGGGGGGGGGGGCGATACAGGAGGCTTTTCGCTCGCACACACAACTCTGGTGTTGCATGAACGATGGTTTGTGGTGTCAGCGTGCCTGAGTCGCTGCGCGGGCGAAATGTCAGAGCAAGTCTGACCTGCCGCCAGGGAGGCCGGCCGCTGGTCCTGACGCATTTGGCACCACAGCCGTCGTGCCAGTCGCATACCAGACGATGTGAGATGGCAGGCCTACTGCGACACCTGCCCCCACCGACCCCCATCTGTCCCGCCGGGCTCCCCCGGTCGCCCCCGGGCTCCCCCCCTGTCACGCACTTCTCCGGGCCGCTTTCAGCCTTGAACTTCTCAACCCTCTTGACCCTCCAGCCCGAGGAGAAGTCAGCACGCTCGCACTTTTAATATTGACGATATTGTAATTATAATATCGACGATATTTGTGCTCTGACGCCGTGCGAGACCTGCAGCGTGCTCGTGCTCCCGATCGTGAACGTTTCTTCGGTGCAACAGCGTGCGTCACCACCTTGGGCGGCCGACCCTCCCCGCCTGCGGCCCGGATCATTGGCTGGCTTTGAAGCCATGGAGGGCTCGCTCGTCACACAAAGTTCTCAACCTTGATGCCTTCGATGGCACGTTGCCACCACGATGACGCCCATCAAATCGTGGCTCACTTCCTTGCCCGTCCCCCGGCCCACCTCTACACTGGTCCTGAGCCGACAACCTTTGAGTGAGTTTCTCCGTATGACGACCGCTGCCACCGATCTTTCCGCGCCCGCTGACGCCAACGCTGACTCTGCAGGCAAGGATCGGCCCCGCGAGACTCTGTCTGCGGATGACAAGCTCACGCTGCTCTACGACATGATGCTCATCCGCCGATTTGAAGAGCGGACCATGCAGTCCTACATGCAGCAGCAGATCGGCGGCTTCTGCCATATTTATATTGGCCAGGAAGCGGTTGCGGTCGGCTCGGCGGGGGCGCTCAACGGCGATGATCCCGTGGTCGGGGCTTACCGCGATCACGGCCTGGCTTTGGCCCGGGGCATGGACCCCAAATACGCCATGGCGGAGATGTACGGCAAAATCACCGGCTGCTCCAAAGGCAAGGGCGGCTCGATGCACCTCTTCGACAAGCCTCACCACATGTACGGCGGCCATGCCATCGTCGGCGGACAGTGCCCGCTGGGTGTCGGCCTGGCGTTTGCCTGTCAGTATGAAGAGACCGACAAGCTCGCAGTGTGCTACCTCGGCGACGGGGCACTCAATCAAGGTGCCTTCCACGAGTCGATGAACCTCGCAGCCATCTACAACCTGCCCATCCTGTTCGTCCTCGAAAACAACAATTATTCCATGGGCACCGCCATCGGACGCGGCACCTCCATGGCGGACGATCTGGAAGCCAAAGCCATCGGCTACGGCATGCGCTATGCCGAGGTCGACGGCCTGGACGTTCTCGATGTCTACGACTGCTTCGCCCAGCAAGCTGCCATGACCCGCGGCGCGAAAAACCCCCAGTGGACCCGCAAGGAAATCGTCGATTACGACCGCGCGGGCCAAAACCCAGGCCCCGCGTTTATCAACGTCAAGACCTACCGCTACCAGGGTCACTCCATGTCCGACCCGCAGAAGTACCGCAGCAAGGACGAAGTTGGCGAGGCCCAGGATCAGGATTGCATCCAACGACTCGTCCGCCATCTCATCGAGAACAACCTCACCGACCAAGGCAAGATCGACGAACTGGACAACAAAGCCAAACAGATCGCCATCGACTCCGTTGAGTTCGCCAAGAACAGCGACGACATGCCGCCTGAGGAGATGTTCACCGACGTTTACATGAACCCGTTTGGCAAATACAAAGTCGGCCAGCCTCACGAAGCGTTCCGCGACTGAGCATCTCCAGTATCGCTGGTGCTCGCCCTGTGAATCGACTCCATGCCTTACCGCGTGTTCGCCGAAGGTTACCGCTCGGCGTGGACTCGCATGAGAAAGTCAATGACCTGTCGGATCAGACTTGCCGTCGCGGCAGGCAGTGGTGCGTCAGGCGGCAATGGGTTGGGCGCGTCGAACACATGGGACCCGTGCTGAATCATGACCCGCTGGGCGTGGGGCTGCGCTTGCGTGTACCGCTCTGCGTCGTGCGGATCGACGGTGCGGTCCGCGCTGCCGTGCAACACCAACATCGCCGCGTCCAGCCCCGCCGCCGCCGCCAACGGGTCGTGCCATGCGGGGTCCGTCTCGATTTCTTCTAGCCATGCTCGGCCGACGTATAAATCCTGCCCGGTGCGACCCGACGGTGAGAGCAGCCGCCCCTCACGTCGCAGATACTCCCGATCTTCAGCCGACAACCGCACCGCGTCGGCCGGGGCTGCTGCCGTCACGACACCTTGAACGGCCTGCCCCTGAGCCGCCAGTTCGCGACCGGCCAGGACTGCCGTCACTCCGCCCCGCGAATGCCCGAACATCACCATCGGAAGAGCCTGGCCGGCCGTGCCGGCTTCGCGTGCAAATGACGCGACCCGCAACACATCCGCCACTTGCCGCCGCCACGTGTCGTTCTCAAAAAGATCAGGCCGCTCGAACGTCTCGGTCGCCCGCGTCATCCCGCTGTGCGAGAAATTAAACCGATGTGCCGTCCACCCTGCCGACGCGCAGGCGTCCGCCAGCCGGGGCAGAAAGCCGTAGTCCTTGTACCCCTTGAAGCCGTGCAGGAGTAAGACATCGCCTCGCCTGGGACCGGCCGAATCGGCAACGTGTGTATCGCCAAGAATAGCCTCGCCTCCGCTGCCGACGAGTTCCCAGGAGTGCGTTGTGATCGACATCGCCTCATTTTAGAGCCCAACCCGACGTAACACTTCGCTCTGCGTCGGCGTCGCTTGAGAGAACAAAAAAGTGTAAACCCCGAGTGACAAAACCACTCATTCTTAGATACGCTGAACTGAACTGTTTTCTCTTCCCAGGAATTTGACGATGCGAACACTGCCCCTCCGTGCTGCCCTGATCCTCGTGCTGGCCATGACCGCCATGACCACCGTGACCGCCTCGGCCTTCGCCGACGACGTCGAAGATCGCCAACGCATGTATATGAACTTCCTCCGCGGCGAGGGCTATCTGCCGGCCGTGACGCCCAACGGCGACATCCGCTTCAAGCATGAAGGCGGCACCTACCTGATCATCATTTACGAAAACGACCCAAAGTATTTCCAGATCCTTTTCCCCAATATCTGGTCGATTGAAAACGCCGATGAGCGACGCAAGGTCGAGGCTGCCACCAACTATGCCACCCGCATGTCCAAAGTCGCCAAGGTCTACACAAACAGTAACGTCGATAATGTCAACGCCAGTGTCGAGCTGTTCGTGAATGATCCCGCAGACTTCGAAGCCCTCTTTGGCCGATCCATGAAATCGGTCCAGAACAGTGTCAGCAACTTCGTCAAGAAAATGCGCGAGTAGTTCAACCGCAGACCCCCGCCTGCCGCGACCCCGTGCAGA
This sequence comes from uncultured Phycisphaeraceae bacterium, assembly GCA_963799465.1. GTDB lineage: Bacteria > Planctomycetota > Phycisphaerae > Phycisphaerales > Phycisphaeraceae > JBCCOW01. The sequence goes on from CAWCXG010000001.1 coordinate 1,311,581, forward strand.
CCACCGATACCGTCTGCGGCCACGTCACGCCTCCCCGCCAAACGCGTCGGGGTGACGGACCATGCCGCAGACGGTTTCTGCCAAGGGACGCAGCGTGTGCACCCGCCAATCCTCACTCCCCGCTAAAGCACTGGTGAACCGAGGCTCAGCGGGTTCAAAACCCAGCGCCGCAAAGTACCGACCCGACCCCGCGACAAAACAAGCCTTCCCGCCAAGCGCCTTGGCCCGGCCCAGTGAAGCCTCCACCAACGCCGTCCCAATCCCCCGGCGTCGCGATGACGACGCCACCGCCACCGGCCCAAGCCCCATCAACCCACGCACCGCACCCTGACCGTCCAGCATCAGCTCCGTCAGCACCGCGACGCCCACCACCCGCTTCGCCTGCACCGCCACCCACATCGACAGCAACTCCCCAGACCGCCGCAACGCCCGCACCGCGTCACGCTCCTCCTCACGCTCAAACGCTTCGAAAAGCAACGTCTCGACCGCCGACATATCGCCCGGCTGCGCTTCCCGAACCGTCACGATCGCCGCCGAACCTGCCGCCCCCCCCAGGCCCCCACCCGCCTCTCCGCCCTCCGCACCACCCAGGCCCAACAAGTCCGGCCGACGCGCCATCGTCAACGCCCGCGCCGCGCCGAACGCCACGCTTCAATCTTCCGGTGATCCCCCGAAAGCAACACCTCGGGCACCTCCCGACCCCGCCACTCCCGAGGCCTGGTGTAGTGCGGATGATCCAGCAGCCGCTGAGACCCCGGCGAAAAGCTGTCATGCACCGCCGACCCCGCATCCCCCAACACCCCAGGCAATAACCGCACCACCGCGTCAATCACCACCAGGCTCGGCAACTCCCCGCCCGACAGCACATAGTCCCCCAGGCTCACCTCCACCAGTTCGCCCGTTTCCCCAAGCGCCTCCAACACCCGCTGGTCAAACCCTTCGTAATGACCTGCAATCAAAAGCAGCCGAGGCTCGCCCGCCAGCCGTTCCACCAACCGCTGCGTCATCGGCTGCCCCTTAGGCGTTGGCACGATCCGCACCGCCCGCCGCGCATCCATCGCCTCCACCGCCGTCACCGCGTCCCACACCGGGCCGCACTGCAGCACCATCCCCGGCGACCCGCCGTAAGGCGATGCATCCACCTTGCCGTGCTTGTTCCCACTAAACGACCGAAGATCGTGCACGTGATAACGCACCGCCGCCGGCCGAACCCGTGTCGCATCCTCCGGCGCCGCCGGGTCCGCCACCGCGCGGGCCGCTCGACCCGGGATGCTCGTCTTCAGCACCCCACCGAACATCTCAGGAAACAACGTAATCACATCAATCCGCATCACACCACCCTACCCCCAAATCACCCGCATTCCGAAACCACCCATCGCCAACCCCAACCCGCCCATCCCCTATCCTTCACCCATGCCCGAGATCGAGATCGGCCCCGAATCCGAAACCCCCCACGCCTGGGCCTACCAGGTCCGCGTCTTCGATCAAGGCAAAACCCACCATCACGACGTCACCCTCTCGTTCCAGGACTACGATCACTGGTCCCATGGCCGCGTCGCGCCCTCCCGCGTCGTCGAAGCCGCCTTCGAGTTTCTCCTCCAACGCGAACCCGCCACCGCCGTGATGCGAAAGTTCGACTGCTCGGTCATCCGCCGCTACTTCCCCGATGTCGACACCGAGCTGCCCGGCATGCTCTAAGCCCGCGGGTTAAGGCGCATTCTCAATGTGTGCTTGATCAACCCCAGCCCTGGAAGAGCGATCGCCATCAAGCACACCCGAGACTGCGACAAAGTGAAGACATTTAGTTTTTAGTAGGACGGGCTTCCAGCCGGTCTACGGCCCGAAGGACCGTCCTTGCGTCTTAACGGGCCTTCGGTCGAAGATAGGCGGAGATGCCTGCCCTACGGACCAAGCCCTTGAAGCGGTAAATGTCTTCACCCTGAAGCCCACCATAGGGTGAAGACATGTAGTTTTTAGTGGGACGCGCTTCCAGCCGGTCTACGGCCCGAAGGGCCGTTCTTGCGTCCTGACGGGCCTTCGGTCGAAGACAACCGAAGATGCCTGCCCTACGGACCAAGCCCTTAAAGCGGTAAATGTCTTCACCCTGAAGCCCACCACAGGGTGAAGACATGTAGTTTTTAGTGGGACGGGCTTCCAGCCAGTCTACGGCCCGAAGGGCCGTTCTTGCGTCTTAACGGGCTTTCGGTCGAAGACAACCGAAGATGCCTGCCCTACGGACCAAGCCCTTAAAGCGGTAAATGTCTCCACCCTGAAGCCCACCATCGCCCGCTATGAATACGACGGCTTAAGCCGTAGAATCGTCAGAACCTTGAGCAACTCCGGCGACCTCAACGCGACCTACCACGACTACTTCGACGGCCAACGCCTCGTCGAAACCCGGTCAGGCGGCACTTCCGGGGGTGGACTCGTCATTCGACATCAGGTGTGGGGACTTCAGTACATCGACGAACTCGTGCAGGTCACGGTGAATCGAGCCTTGCTCGACGATCCCGATATGGACGCCAGTGATCCGGACCACGATGTCCAGGCGGTGTATGCCGTGCTCGACCCAATGTTCAGCCTGCTGGGCCTGATCGATGCATCGGGCGACCTGGTTGAACGCTACGAGCTCGACCCCTACGGCCGCCGCCAGGTCTTCGGCCCCGCCGACGCCAACGACACCACGCTCACCCTGGCCTTAAACAGCCCGGCTCGTGTTGACGCTGGTTCCGGGGGCAGCGTCGAGCAACCCTACGCCTTGACCGACGTGAGCCATCAGGGCCTGCCCCTCGACGAAAACACCAGCCTGCTCTACAACCGCGCCCGCTACCGCAACCCCACCACCGGCCGATTCATCAGCCGCGACCCGCTGGGATACCCCGATGGCATGAACGGGTACGCGAGCTGGCATGTAGTCAATATCACGTACGATCCAACAGGCTTGTTCAGTATTATTCCATGGTTTTTACTGCCAGAAGTCGAACCCCCTCCCAAGAAACTCGCCGGGGAAGGTATTAGCCTGATACTAGATAACACTGTGATAAAAGATTGGGCGGGCAGAGAGATATTCAATCACTGGATAAGGGGGTCTGGCAGAGAACTTAATTTTACTGGAGGCAGGTGGGCGTCTTACATGAGGTCCAATAGACGATTGACGTCGCAGATTAAAGATTTTGTCTGGCAACATGCCTTGAGCGCGGTAGCTACTGTGGGCCAAGATTTTGAGCCGTACGGACAGCCTGTGCGAGATAGGATACAGGGAAGAATGGAAAACGGTTTCTCGACTGGCTACGAAATGCTGCACATGAGCAACAACTCCATTGGTAATCTCAATATAGTTGGCGACGTGTTTTTTCTTGATGGGGATAATGGCTTTGGCAAACTATCTGAGCCCTGCAAAGTTTACTTGTCTTACGGACTTTTTATTACATGGAATGATATAATTGATCCCAACCCAAAATATCCTGCTGATGTGCTGGCGAGCGCATTTTTAAGGTTTTATGCAACCCCCAAGGACTACGTGATTAGGATCAAATATACAGAAACGATTATCTTGGCTTTCAATGATGATGATTCATTTGATCGCGTTGTTTCGGGAACCTTAAATAGATAGGTTTAGAAGAATGCGGATGGCGTTGTGCATCGTGGGCATTGTAGTACTAGTAGGTTTTTCTGCATGCCGCAGAGAACAGTCTGGTGTCGTTATCACTGGCCTGAGTTCTAGCGAATGCAGCTGTGGCGATTACACCATTGAAACCAAAATATCTAGCTCGAATCTTCTGGTGCTCGTGATTACGAGTGAGAAAAAATCCGTCTTTGAGTATCCTGTTGGAAGCGTCTACTCGCGGTGGCTGGTTTATTTTCGGACGTGTGAAGAAATATGGGTGTATAGTGGAGACTCAGGCATTTTTTTATTCAAGCGAATACATGCCAAAGGTCAAAAAGAACCGTACTATCAGATAATAACTGCTCAAGATGAAAGTATGCCCTCGTCTCTACCGGCTCCAATATATGATGCGCTACCTCAATCTGTCAGATCTGAATGGCGTAAAGGTTGATGGGCCTGTCGCCTTGTAGGGTATCGAAACGGGGGAAGAAGGAAGATAAGGTGTCAGACCTGCCCTGTAGAAAAGCTCGGTAATCGCGAGGATGAGCAGGTTGTGGGTGAGGGCGATGAGGCCGAGTTCGTGATGGCGGGTGTGGGGAAGATAAGGTGTCAGACACGAATGCCGTTGACTTAAGCCCTCGCTTTGGTAGCAGCTGACGCCAGCGGAAGTTGGGTGAAGTATTCGTCGCGGGGCTTGGTCATGAGGGGGTAGTTGGGCGGGGGCCGCTTGCGGATTCTCGGCTCCCAGTGTCTCGGATTGAACGGGTTGACCGTGACGCGGTGGAGGCCGGCGAGCAGACACAGCACCGGGGTCAACGCCTGCTTGAGGTGTCGCCTAACGTCGGTGAAGCTGATGCGGTCGATCGGCACGCCCTGCCGGGTCGCGGCGTTGATCGCGGTGACACGCACGAGGTTGTAGGCCATCACGTAGCCCCACAGTTCCTTGAGCACTACGTCGGGCGTCTGACCTTTGAGCACCGCGGCCCCGAGCGTTCGCTTCAACGCCCGGTAGTGCACCTCGATCTGCCAACGCTTGAGGTACAAGGCCGCGAGGTCCTCGGCAGGAACACCTCGCACCGACGTGTGCAGGCACACCCGACGCGACCGGTAGCCGCTGGCCTGCAGCGTGTACACCACCCGCCGGAAGCGGACCTTCGGCCCCAGGTCGACGAACATCACCGGGTCCAGCCAAGGCGGGCACTGCCGCGTGAGTTTGCGTGTGACCCATGTGTCCTCCAGAATCGTGACCGTCACCGCACCCCGCAGCCGGGGCATGCCCCCGGAAGTACGCCCCCCACGACCACCGGCCGCCTTGCCGCCCAAGTGCCCCTTTTCTTTGACCCGCAGCACCGCATCCAGCCCGCTGTACATCACCGCCGCCAGGTGCGTCAGGCCGCCGAAGGCGCGGTCGGCCAGCAGCAGATCGCCGGGGCCGAGGGCAGGGGCGGCGAGTTCTTCGTGCATCTTGGGGCAGCTCTGCAGGTCGTGGGTGTTCCAGCGGTGGACGCACACCCGGACGATCAGTCCGGTCGCCAGGTCGACCATGCCCAGAAGGTGGCCCACCGGCAGCAGCGGCCGCCGCGTCCCGCTGTCGAACGGCTTACCGAAGTGCTCGGCGTTCGCCTCGGTGTCGGGCATCGACACGCTCGTGCCGTCGAGCAAGAACACCCGCCAACCGTGCCACCGTCCCCCGGAACTTCCCCCGGAATCTCCCCCGGAATCTCCCCCGGAATCCCCCCCGGAACTTCCCCCGGAATCCCCCACGTCTTCGGTCCGCTCGAGCAGGCCGTGGGCCATCCGCACCGCCAACGCCTCGAACAGGGCCAAGGGCACCCGCTGGCGTGCCCGGCAGAACGCCGACGCGGTGACGTGCAGCCCGGTCTTGCGACCCAGGTCGCAAAGCGCCGTGTTGCCGTGCAACGCCTGCACGATCACGGCCGTGACCGTCATCAGCGGCGTCAACACCCGCGACCGACGCGCCGGGCCGAACAGTTCGAGTTGCCGGGCATGGTCCAGCGACGCCGCCGCGGCACCGAACACGTGGGGATCGACGATTCGTGTCGGGTCGTCCTTGACCCGCAGCAGCAACGAAGCGAGAGTATGGGCCATCCGTGGCCTCCTTGGGATGAGGGTGCGTTGAACAACACCATCATCGCCGGAGGCCGCGGTCTTTCAAGCCCGCCGATCGTAAACCCCGCCCCAAACACAGCTTGCCAGCTAAGTCAACGGCATTCGTGTCAGACACCTGTTTCGCCTAGACACCTATTTCGCCTTTTTGGCCCCACGGCACCACATTGTCTCGTGGCGGCAGATACAGATACGATGTCAACATATTTCCGTTATTAGACACCACAAGTACAAATGAGGATGGAAATTGAAACGATCAATCAAGATGGTTGCTCTCGGCGTCATTTTCGCGGCAAGTCTGATTGGTTGCGCAAAATGCGCATTTGACCAAAGCCGCGAGAAGCCCAAGGAGGAAATTGCAATTTCAAGTCTACCCCCAGGGACCCTTTGGTCAGATCTCGAAGAGATTGACCGCGCAAAGTACCTCGATGACTTGATTGGTGGCCAGAGTGACATCTATGGCAAGCTTGATGTTACAAAAACCTGTTTTGCCAACCTTACTAAAGATGAGGTAGAGAAACTAATTGGACCCCCGGACCTTTCGGTTAGTGATATGTACTCTTACCAAGTTGGTAACTGGGAGGGATCTAAGTATTTTTCAATGTTTTATGACAATCGTTACTTTTGGTTGCATATACGTTTTGACGACGACAATATTGTGCGTTTCGTAGATTATGAGAGATAGCAGTTTCGGGTGTCATAGGGTGTCCGACAGCTATTTCACCCTGAGGGTCCGCAGCTCCTGGACCGCCGCCGACTGGAACAACCCGTTCCACGGCGGACTCAACGGGGCCGGTCCCACGTCCGCCCGGCAGATCAAGTCCGGCCTGGGTCACACCTTTTTCTTCAGCAGACTCTGAACGTGTCAGACACCTTCAAGTCTCCCTTCAAGTCTCCTCGGAAGGTCGGAGCCCAGCGGTTGGGCGAGTTGGTGCGTGGACACTGGAGCATCGAAACTCCGTTGCAATGAAGCCTGGACGTGAGCTTGGGCGACAACGCGTCGAGAGTCCTCAAAGACCACGGCCCCGAAAACCTCGCTTTGCTTAAACGCCTGACCCTGGGCCTGGTCAAGCGATCGACCCCCAAAGCCCGCACTCCCGCCAAAGCCAAGCGAGCCAGCCTCAAGGTCCGGCGGGCTGTGTGCTGTTGAATCCACGACTAGCTCATCCAAAACCCTCACCGGAGGTGACCGGGTGTAAATGCCTTCACCCTGCGCCAAACGCCAGGGTGAAGACATTTACCGCCCGCCCGGGTCGGCGTGCGAATAATGAAGCCGTGACCTGACCGTGTGGCCCCGCGAAGCAATTTCAACCCCTTGTACGGGAGCTGTGACATGGACGTCCGACCCCTCGGTGGTCTGCTGCGCTATCTTGAGGCGGTGCCCGATCCGCGACGCTTCAACGTGACCTACACGCTGCCTCAATTGCTGACCTGCACGCTCATGGCGGTGCTCTGTCGGCACGACGATTACGAGGAGATCGCCTGGTGGGTCGAATCCCGCCACGATTGGCTGGTCGAGGTGCTGGGGATGCCGGCCGACCGGACGCCGTGCCGCAAGACTTTCGAGCGACTGTTTCGACGGCTCGATCCCAAGGCGTTGCAGCGGTGCTTCATCGAACTGACCCAACGCGTGGCCGATCAGTCCAACGGCCGGTTGGTCGCCATCGACGGCAAGACGTTGCGGGGGGCGTTCGACCACGCCCACCGCAAGCTGCCCATCCACCTCGTGCATGCCTGGGACCGGGCCAACGGCCTGATGCTTGGGCAGGTGGCGGTCGAGGAAAAGTCCAACGAGATCACCGCTGTGCCGGCGTTGCTTGAGTTGCTGGATGTGAAGGACGCGGTGGTGAGCATGGACGCGATGCACTGCCAGAAGGACACCGCGGCGGCGGTTCGCAAGGCCGGGGCGGACTACCTGCTCGCGGTCAAGAAGAACCAGAAGACCTTGCGCGAAGACCTCACGCTGTTCTTCGACGACGCGATCGCCCCGGAAGGTCAACGCGATGAGCACCTGCTCACTTACACCATGGAGCCCGACAACGGCCACGGGCGACTCGACGAGCGAACCGTCTGGGCCTCGGGCAACCTGAACTGGCTGCGTCGCCGGCACCCCGGTGGGAAAGACCTCAAGGGCATCGTCTGCGTCGAGGGCAAGCGTCTCGACTTCGCCACCGGCAAGCAAAGCACCCAACGCCGGCTCTACCTCACCAGCCTCGACCCTCGCCAGGTCGGAGCCGAGCGGCTCGCCGATCTGATCCGGGGGCACTGGAGCATCGAGAACCACCTGCACTGGTGCCTCGACGTGAGCTTCGGCGACGACGCCGCACGGGTCCGCAAAGACCACGGCCCCGAAAACCTCGCGATGCTCAAACGCCTGACCCTGGGCCTGGTCAAGCGATCGACCCCCAAAGCCCGCACTCCCGCCAAAGCCAAGCGAGCCAGCCTCAAGGTCCGGCGGACTGTGTGCTGTTGAAACCACGACTACCTCATCCAAAACCCTCACCGGAGGTGACCGGGGTAAATGCCTTCACACTGCGCCAAACGCCCACCCCGCCCATCCCGTCCCCCGGGGCTGATATACTCGACCCATTCCGCCTGCGGCTCCAAGCCGCCTCCCCAAGCCCTGAGGACCCGTCCATGGCCACCAGCTTCGGTGCCCTTTGCACCGACTTCTACGTCAACCAGAAGCTCGCGGTGAAGATGGACCTGCCCTACGACCGCGAAACGGTCCTCCACTTCTTCGACCGTATCCGCAAGCCGCTGCCCACCATGAACCGCTTCCGCCGGTACGACGGGGAGCTTGCGCTCGAATCGTCCCGCAAAGAGTCACGCTACAAGTGGCTCGCCCTGCGGCAAAACTCTATCCGCTCGGGCAGTGTCAACCCCGAATCCATGGCCGAGGCCACCAAGTTCCACCGACTCATCCTCGACCAGGCCCCGTATCACCTCACCATCAGCCCGCTGGATGTCGACTTCCTCGAAGTCATGTTCGGCTTCGACCTCGAGTGCCAGCAGGACCATGACAGCATCGTCGCCGAGGCCCTCTATCACAACACCCCGCTGGGCCAGTTGCTCGAGATCGACCACGCCAAAGCCCTGGATATTCAACCCGTCATCGGCCTGCAGCTCACCGAGTCCGGCGACACCCAGGCCTACTTCGAAGTCAAGACCCGCACCAAGTCCCGCCGAGGCTCAGGACGACGCTACGCCGACGAACCCATCAGCTTGTTCCTGACCCTCCGCCGCTACGGCCCGATCGACACCCTCGACGATCTCACCAAGCTCTTCGACGACCTCTTCGCCCAGGCCGACACCCTCGCCACCGACAAACTGCTCCCCCACGTCCTCACCCCCATCAGCCGCCTGATCTCCACCGGCAGCCGGGAGTGATTGATGGCGGTCAAAACGATGGCCCTGCTATAGCACATCATTTGCGTAAAATTACATAAATTATTGATCACGCGTGCAACTGTGGTATATTAGGTACATGCCTTCCATTCGCCAACGCGATATTGCAGATGCTCTCGACCTTTCGGTCGCAACGGTATCGCGATCTCTCGCAGACGACCCTGCCATCGGTTCAGCTACCCGGGCTCGCGTCATCGAAGCGGCTGATCGACTTGGTTACCGGAAAATCGCTCGGGTGCCCGGTCACGAAACGCGTTCCACACCCCAGCCTCGGGCTCGCCAGATCGGCGTTCTTCTGCGGACCGGTGAGGATGTCCAGTCCAACGAACAACGAGTCAACCTGCTCGAAGGACTCTCAGCCGCAGCTCGGCAGGCTGGTGTTCAACTCGTCATTGACACTTTGCTTCCGGGGGACGATGAGAGAGTGCAATGTGACCCCGCGTTATTGCCGCTCTTGACCGGCCCGGGCGGGCCCGCAGGGCTGATCCTTTGGCAGACGTTTGCTCCCGAGACGCTTCGGAGAATTGCTGGGATCCGTCCCTGCGTGCTTGTGAACAACAACTACGTCCCGGACCTTCGGCTGGATGCAATCGGCCCGAACCATTTCGACGGCATGGCTTCGCTCGTCTCTCGCCTGTACGCGGCCGGACATCGCCGAATCGGTCTCGTCGGCCCGCTGGACCAGCATGTCTGGGGGCCTCAACGTGTCGCCGGCTATACGCAGGGGATGCTCGCGTGCGGGCTGACACCGACCGTCGAGCGATTCGTCGACACCAACCAGCATCCCGAAGCGATCTCTCTCGATCAACTCACCAAGGCCAACGCAACTGCATGGCTGGCGACCGACGGTATCACCGCCCACCGCCTGCATAGAACGCTACAGGACGGTGGCTTTAGGGTCCCCGAGGACATCTCGATTGCGAGCTTCCAACCCCTGCACGACGCCACTGGCCAGGTCTTGCACACCGGCCTGACGCCGCCTTGGCGGGACATCGGTCGTCACGCTCTCCGCCGCCTGCTCGACCGCATCGACCACCCCACAGAGCCGGGCCGACGTGTTCTGCTCGACTGTGACTTTCACGACGCGGGCACACTGTGTGCATCGCCTGACTGATGGCTTATTCGCCTCCAACCGGAGGGCCTGTCGGCCCGGCCCGGATTCAATTGACCCCTCAGGAGATTCCTATGCTTCATTTCGCTCGCCACATCGCATGTTCAGGTCTGATTATCGGTTTGGCCGCGCCAACCGCCCACGCCGCTGTCCTTGACTTCAACAACACGAATTTCCCGCTTGATGGCAACACCACGGCGCAGACATTCACCGATATCGACGGCACCGGCATCAACGCCACCTTCAATGTCGCCGCCAACGGCAACTCGCAGTTTTTCAACGGTAGCCCCGAATTCGACACCGGCATCTTCTCGCCCGGCGGTGTGCAGGTGCAGATCGAACGGTCGGACGGCATGGTCCTCACGTCGTCGGCGACCCTCACGATCAGCTTCTCGCAGCTGGTCGAAGATGTGTCGTTCAGCATCGCGGACATTGATCGCCAGAACGCCGGCGCGGTGAACGACCGCTTCGAACGCGTCACGATTCTGGCCGACGGCTTGACAACCGGCGTCACGCTCAGCGAAGGCGGGGGCATCGACTCGTTCAGCATCGCTGGCAACGTCGCCACCGGCAACGCCGACTCGCCATCAGGTGCGAACGTCAGCGTGCTCGATGTCGGCATCGCAGGCCCGATCTCGTCCTTCACCATCGATCTCGAAAATGTGCCGAACAGCACGGCACTCGGTGGTTCGCTGTTCGTGGTGTCGGACGTCGAGTTCACCGCCATACCTGAGCCCGCGTCGCTGGCTCTGGTTGGGCTCGGCGGGCTGTGCCTGATGTCTCGCCGCCGGCGTTGACCGCGGCCACCTCTGCTGCACGACCTCCACGCCGGGTTCGGCTCGACGGCCGGACCCGGTGTTATGAAGTACCTCCACTTGGATCGCGTCTCGTGGTTCCCCTGTATTGCTATGGTCTTGGTCGCCTCGGCCGGCCCGGCCTTTGGCGAGCTGATGACCGTTGAAACCGCTACCATTCTCGAACCCGCTGACGTCAAAGAAGCTGTGGGCATCCCTCAGAACAACGGCGCTTTCTGGGACGGCTCCCAGTACTGGTTGATGTACGCTCAGAACGGCGAGCTCCAGGCCAAACACGGCAGCAGCCTCGCCGCACTAAGCGACTCGCCCACCAGCCCCACGGGCTCGTCGAACGTCACCGGCTTGGAGAATGACAAGACGTTCTCGGTGGTCTACGGACGACACCAGGGCGAGTGGCACGCCTGGGCGCTGGCCAATCGTACGCCCGCCGGTGAGCCGTGGAGCCTGTACCGCTGGCGGCTCTCGTCTAACGGCCTGACCAACGGACAGGCCGTCTCCGTCAACCTCAGCAGCAAGAGCGATCCGTCCCACGTCACGCTCAACCCCGGACGCCACAGCTTCGATATCGACGAATTGTTCGGCACGGTCAGCAGCTACAACCGCGGCAGCCAGACCAGCGACATCGCCAACCGCCGCATCGCCGCCGACCTTACCGGCGACACCGGCCTGGGCGGCGTGGTCATGTCGGGTGTCCGCTTCCCCGAGGCCGCCGCGGTGTTCCAACTCGACGACGGCAGCGACGGCGACGCCTACGTGCTCAACGCCATCAACGTCGGTGACTTCGGCAGCCCCGCTCCGCCCCGCGACAGCGCATTCTCCGAATGGTCACGCTCGTCATTGGCTGGCGGCTGGTCGTCGGAGTCGCAGCTCGAAAGCACCGGTGCGGGCAACTGGTCCGACTTGAGCTATTCGCAGGGCCAGTTCAACAGCCACGCAGGGCAGACCGACTTCGTGCAGCTCGCCGACGGGTCGATTTTCAACGCATATGTCACCGCGGGCGACCCCGTTAACGGCTACTTCGGTGACGTGGTTCTCAAGCAACGCGGCCAGTCCCTTTCCGACGACTGGTCCACCGCGTCGATTGACGCGGCGGGTGACCGGGTCTGGCACCTCGCGCTGACCTCCGATGGCGCGATCGTGTATCTGCTCTACGTCAAAGACGACGGCTCAGGCGTCAGGGACGACGCTATCTGCCTCAGAGCCTTCGACCCCGAGAGCGATGTGTTCAGCGACGAGCTCGCGATTGCGCGAATCTCCGAAGGGTACCGCTTCGAACGCATGACCACCCAGTGGCGATTCACCGACGATCGGCTAGTCGTTTTATGGTCTGAAACGAATGACGGTACTAACTTCCGCGTAAATGCCACCGCCGTGTCGATCCCCGAGCCCGCGAGCCTCGCACTGCTGAGCATCGGCATCGCAGCCCTGGGAATACGACGCAATAGTCGTCAGAGGCTATAAAGGTCCCGGGTATTTATCTACGCTTTGCGTACGTCATGTCTGCCTATCTCAGCGGGCGGCGTACCAGGTCCAGAGTTGTTCGAGGCCTTGCTGGATGGAGGTGCTGGGGGCGTAGCCCAGGAGGCGGCGGGCTTTGTCGATGTTGGCGAAGGTGATCTTCGGTTCCGACGGGGGGGCGGGGGGGGTGTCGAGGATGGCGGACTTGCCCACGAGTTGTTCGATGATGCTGACAAAGTCGGCCATGAGCACGGGTTCGCCTCGGCCGAGGTTGATGATTTCGTAGCCCAGCGGGGTTTCCAGGGCAGCGACGACGCCGTCGACGATGTCATCGACGAAGGTCCAGTCGCGTTTCATCTGGCCGGCGTCGAAGAGGGTGATGGTCTCGCCTCGGGCGATTTTGTCGGTGACCATGAAGGGCATCATGTCAGGCCGGGCGCGGGGGCCGTAGACGCTGAAGAATCGCACGGCGGTGAAGTTCATGCCGTGAAGATTGTGGTAGGTGTAGCCCAGCAGTTCGCCCGCTTTTTTCGAGGCGGGGTAGGCGGAGAGTGGGGCGTTGCAGGGGTCGGACTCTTCGAAGGGCAGTCGGTCGGTGTGGCCGTAGACGCTGGAGGTGGAGGCGAAGACGACGTGATCGCATCCGCCGGCCATGGCGGCTTCGAGGATGTTGACCGTGCCGGTGATGTTGACGTCGGTGTACAGGGGGGTGCGTCCGATGGAGTATCGGACGTTGGCCATGGCGGCGAGGTGGGCGGCGGAGGTGATGTCGTGCTCAGCGAAGGCCCGGTTCATGGCCTCGGCATCGCGGAGGTCGGCCTCGATGAGCGTGAAACCCTCGCGGCCGACAAGCCCGCTGACGTTGGCGCGTTTCTGGGGGACGCTGTAGTAATCGTTGAAATTATCGATGCCCACAACCGCGTGGCCGCGTGCGAGCAGCTTCTCGGCGAGGTGAGAACCGACAAGTCCAGCGACGCCGGTGACGAGATGAGTGGTGGCAGGCATGGTGTGGTTTGTATCGGCTATGCAGGCCTTTGGCGTTCGCAAGCTGGCAGGCACGTTTTTACAAACGACCGTTGTGAGTTATCGAAATGGCTGGCACGGGAACTTATTTGACCGGGTTGGTGTAGCGGTTGTCGTGGCGGAGTGCTTCGCGGTGCCGGCCGTGGACGCCTGTGGCGGCTTGGCGGACGCTTGACAGCACGCGATCAACGTAGGGGCAGTCGGGGTACTGGTCCGCGAGTTCGTCCAGCGCCTCGGAGGAATCGCCCACGCCGCCCTCAGCCTGCTTGCCGAACAGCCGCTTGTAGACCTCTTTGAGCCGGTCGCCGGCCCCGGGGGGCAGCTTGCGCCGGCGGATTCCGACTGCGTTGATGCCTCGAACCCGGGCGGGGTTACCTTCAACGAGCATGTAAGGCGGCACGTCGTGGACGACACGGGTCATGCCCGCGACGAACGAGGCGCTGCCGATGGTCACGAAGTGATGGACGGCAGAGGCTCCACCCAGTGCGGCGCCGTCTTCGATCAGCACGTGGCCGGCCAGTTGGACGCAGTTGGTGATGACCACGTGGTCGCCGATGATGCAGTCATGGGCGATGTGGGCGTAGGCCATGATCAGGTTGTGCGATCCGATGGAGGTGCGGTTGACGTCGTTGGCGGTGCCTTTGTGGATGGTGACGTTTTCGCGAATTTCGTTGTGGTCGCCGATGAGGGTGAGCGAGTCTTCGCCGGTGAACTTGAGATCCTGTGGGTCCGAGCCGATGGATGCGAAGGGCCAGACGACGTTGCCGCTGCCCAGGCGGGTGTGGCCTGCGATGCAGACGTGGCTGCGCAGCTCGGTGCCTTCGTCGATCCGAACGTTGGGGCCGATCACACAGTAAGGCCCGACCACCACACCAGAGGCAAGCTCAGCCCGGGGATCAACGATGGCAGTGGGGTGAACGATTGGCATAGCGTGGCGTCACTTCGGCGTGCCCTTTTTCGTAAGGGGCGGGCGGCGTTTGAACGTTTCTCATTCCTGATCGTCATCGACCATCATGAAGCGGACCTCCGCTTCGGCGGCCAGCTCTTCGCCGACGTAGGCCCGGCAGTGCATCTGAGCAATACGGGAACGTACGCGCACGGCCTCGGCTTCGAGAAACAACTGATCGCCGGGCGTGACGGGGCGTCTGAGCTTGACGCGATCCAGGCTCAGCAGCACCGGCAGCTTGCCGACCTGTTGCAGGCTTTGCCCGATAAGCAGACCGCTGAGCTGCGCCATGGCTTCGACGACCAGCACGCCGGGCATGATGGGGGTTTGCGGGTAATGGCCGGTGAAGAAAGGCTCATTGATCGTGACATTTTTCACGCCCACCGCCCGTCGATCACCGTCCATTTCGATGACCCGATCCACGAGCAACATGGGGTAGCGGTGGGGCATCATGCGGAAGATCTTTCGGATGTCCATCTTCACATCGGTGACCGAGAGGTGCTTGAAGTGGGCGGCGCGATGTTGTTTGATGAGCTCGCGGACCAGGCGATGGTTCATCGGGTGGCCCGACTTATAGGCCACGACCCGGCCGGCAATCGGGGCCCCGAGCAGATAGAGGTCGCCGATCAGGTCCAGCAGTTTGTGCCGCACCGGCTCATTGTCGTAGCGAAAGGTGTTGGTCCCCAAAGGCTTGCCATCCGTCCCGATGACCAGCGCTTCGTCCACCGTGAGATGCTGAAACAAGCCCGCCTTTTGCGCGGCCTCGGCTTCGTGCTGCAGGGAAAAGGTGCGGGACGGCGCAAGCTGCTGGCGGTAATCCCCGGTCTCCATCGCATAGGTGTGCAACTGTCGG
The DNA here is from genome assembly GCA_963799465.1 of uncultured Phycisphaeraceae bacterium. Lineage (GTDB taxonomy): Bacteria > Planctomycetota > Phycisphaerae > Phycisphaerales > Phycisphaeraceae > JBCCOW01. The sequence goes on from CAWCXG010000001.1 coordinate 1,326,929, forward strand.
CCGATCGGGCCGTCGCCGTAGTCCAGTTCATAAATCAGCTGGGCGTGGTCATCGACCGAAGGCGTTGCCGCGAGCACCGCGTCTTCATGACGGACCACGACAGGCGTGTCAATCTTGAGCCGTCGGCGGGGGGCCTTGCCAGCCGTTCGGCCGGCCTTTTCAAGCGCCTCGTAAAACGCCTGACTCGAGCCATCCATCCCCGGCACTTCCGGGGCGTCGAGCTCGACCCGCAGATTATCGATCTCCATCGCGGCTACAGCGGACATGAGGTGCTCGATCGTGTCGACTTCCGCAAGGTCACGTTTGATGGTGGTGCGTCGAGGCCTTTTGACCACATTGGAAACCACTGCCGACACGCTGGCGTCGTCGAGATCGGTGCGGACAAAGACGATGCCGTGGTTATCCGGAGCCGGGAGAAATCGAAGGTTGCAGTCCACGCCGTTGAACAGCCCTTTGCCCGAAAGCGTGGCGGGGTTCGTGATGGTGTGCTGGGAGTCCATAAGACAAGGTTATCTGCGCGGGGCGGTTGGGTAGGGCGGTCAGCCTTCGAGTTGCTTTTGCCAGTGCTTGACCTGCTTGATGAGGTCGGGCAGCTTGCGGATGGCAATTTCTTCTTTGATTTTTTGTTTCAAAGGCCCGGCTGGCGACCCGCCCCACGTTTCGCCATCGGGGATGTCGTTCATGAGCTGGGCCCCACCGCCGAGCTGGACACCGCTGCCGATCGTCAGGTGATCGGCGATGTCGGCCCCGCCGCCGATGACCGTGCCGCTGCCGATCGTGCACGAGCCCGCCACCGCAGTACACCCCGCAATGATGACGTAATCCCCCAAGCGGCAGTTGTGACCAATTTGCACGAGGTTGTCGATCTTGCAGCCCTGCCCCAGTTCGGTGACATCAAACTTGGCCCGGTCAATGGCGGCGTTGGCCCCGATCTCGCAGTCCGCGCCCAGCACGACTTTGCCGATCTGCGGGACCTTGACCAGGGGTGCATCACCGGCGCCGCCCGGCCGATAGCCAAAGCCGTCACCGCCGATGATGGCCCCCGCGTGCAACACGCACCGCTCGCCCAGTTCACACCGCTCACGCACCACCGCTCCGGGCCAGAGCACGCAGCCCGCGCCCAGCACCGCCTCATCCATCACCGTCGATTGCGGATGCAGCACGCAGCCGTCGCCCAGCATCGCATGAGGCCCGACATACGCCAATGCCCCAACGGCCACATCGGCGCCGAGCCTGGCGGTGGGGTCCACCACGGCTGAGGGATGCACGCCCGGCTGCACCGGCGGAGCAGGGGGGGCAAACATCTCCAGCACTTTCGCCATCGCCAGGTCGGCCGAGGCCACAAAAATCACCACGAGGTCGGGCGACGTGTTCTGCGTGACCTGCTCGGTGAGCGACTCAGACACCAGCGTTGCCGACGCTGAGCTTTCCTGCCATCGCGTGAGGTACCGCGCGTCCCCCAGGAACGTGAGCTGGCCCGGGCCAGCCTGACTCAGTTCCGCCAGCGAGGTGATCTCCACCGCCCCGGAGCCCCGCAGGTCACCCGCCACCGCTGTCGCAATCTCACTGGTGGTGTACTTCAAGCGAATCCGATCCTGACCGATGCCCCGGGGTTCGAAGCGGTATCCGAGAGGCCAACGCGTACCCGGGAATACACGACGTCTTGCGTCTCACGTGCGGACCGGCCGAATCATCCGCCCCGGTTCTGGAACGCGGTGTTCATCTGCTGAATCACCTGATCCGTCAGATCGGTATCCGGGCTGGACCACAGCACTTTGCGGTTCTGGATCACGGTGGACAGATCCTTGGGATTGACCTTCGTCCAGTCCGGTTCACCTTGTCGATAGAGCAGAACCTCGAAGCCGCGGGCCTTGGCGATTTCCGTGGCCGACGCGGTGGACATGCGGTAAAGCTTCATGAAGTGGGTCACGGAATCTCGCTGCAATCGCTGCTGCTCAAACTGAAGCCAGGCGTTGAACTCGATGACCTGCTGGGCCAGCTCATCCTGCTTGAGGCGGTGTTTATCGCCGCCGACCTTGAGTACTTTGAGCTCGTTCTGCAGCTTTTGAATCGCCGCGTTTTCTTCTTCCTGCCGCTGAGCAATATCACGTCGGCGGTTGTCCAGATCGTCGCGGAACTGCTGCTGTTCCTGAAGCTGGGTCACGACGCTCTCCAGGTCCACCACCGCCACGGAGCCGGCACTTTTCGCCGCGTCCTGCGCGGTGGTGTGCTGATACGACCAGAAAATGACGCCCACGGCAATGAGCATCGCGGGAAGCAACCCCCACCAGCGGGTTCGGGCACCGAAGTCAGTTAGACGTGCAAGCACAGCGTAGCTCCTGAAAAGCTGGGGAAACCATTCAATGTCGCTCAAGCGAGCGCAAGCAAGAGGTTACCAAACCCCCGGAATCCATGACCCGGTGCCGGTCGCCACTGCCCCCTATCAAGCGATCACACACCCTGGCCCATTTACGCATCCAACTTCTCAAGCGCTTCCCACAACGTCTCGATCGCCGGCTCAAGCTGCTCGCGGCCGAACCCCCAGCTCAGCCCTGCCGCCGCAAACAGGTCCGGCAACCGTCGGCTCCCGCCGTAGGACAATGCGGTGCGATAGTCCGCCATCGCCTCGCCCGGAGCCGAGAGATACCGCTGCCAGAGCTGCAACGCCCCGAGCTGCGCGATGCCATATTCGATGTAATAAAATGGATAGGCGAAGAGGTGAATCTGCCGCTGCCAGAACGCCCGCTCCTCACGCTCCAAGCCTGACCAGTCCACCACCGGCGAACCGAACCGCCTCCGCATCGCCAGCCACGCTTCATTGCGAGCCTCCGCGCTAAGCCCCGGCCGGGTGTATATCTCATGCTGAAACGCGTCGATCGTCGCCATCCACGGATAAAAACGAATGATCCCCTCAAGCTGTGCCCGACGTGCCCGGTCCGCGGACGCATCATCCCCTTCGTAAAACCGGCCGTACTCCGGCAACGTCAACAGCTCCATGCTCATCGACGCGACTTCCGCAAACTCCAATGGCGAATGATGCATCAACCCGAACGGCTGCGCCCGACTCGCCCACTGATAATGAAACGCATGCCCCGCTTCGTGCAACAACGTCTCCACATCACGCTGAAGACCTGCCGCATTCATAAAGATAAACGGCTCCCGCACCTCGCTCAGCGATGACTGAAACCCTCCGGCACGCTTGCCCTGTCGGCTGATCAAGTCGAGGTTTCGCCCGTCCTCCATCAAATCAAAGTCATCGCCCAACCCAGGCTCCACCGCCCGCAGCATCGCCGAAACTCCGTCCCGCAGCGGCGTCACATCGTCTTCCGCAAAAGGCTTGAGCGGAGGCCGACCCGCAGGATCCACCCCCAGATCCCAAGGCCGAAGCGTCTCCACCCCCAGCTGCGACTGCCGTCGGCGATCCAGCTCGGCCACCTTCGGCAACACCACCGCCTCAATCGCTTCGTGCATTGCCAAACAATCGTCAGGCGTGTAATCGAAACGCTCTTTTTGCTTCCACGCATACGCTCGGTAATCCACGCAATCCGCCTGCTGCGCAATCTTCTGACGCAGGTCAAAGGATCGGCTGAAAATCTCCGTGAGCTTCTCGACCTCCTCCAGACGACGCGAGGCGGTCAGACGCCACGTCGCCTCCCGCACCGAACGGTCCGGGCTCTCCAGGTACTTGCCCATCTGCTGCAAGGTCCGCGTCTGCCCGTCATAGCTCACCGTCATGGATCCGATCGTCTTGTTGTAGGCCGAGGTCTCCTGCGTGACCTGCGTTTGCAATGCCACATTCTCTTCACGAAACAGTTCCACATCGTTCCGCCACGACCGCCTCAGGATGTCCATGTCCATCCCATCCAACGCTTCGCACGCCGGGCTCGCCACAAACTTCTTCTGTAACGCAAACACCGCCCGCTGCAACTCCGGCCGAACCTTCTCCACCCAGTGGTTAAACCGCTGCTCAATCTCCGCATCGTCCGTATGACACGCATGCGCAATCTGCGCCCGGCTTCCCACCTCACCCACCACCGCCAGCACCTCGTCCACATCACGCAGCCACGCTGCAAGCGTCTCGCACGTATCGATCGCCCGATCCTGCAACGCATCTATATAAGACGACACGTCAGACCAATCGGTGATCTGCAGTTCCCTGGGAAGAAAACTTCGCTCAAGCGGGCCTGATGAAACCTGGGTAGCCGGGGAGGGATTCGAAGACATGCCCACAGGATAGGTCGTGCACACATCACGTCCCCGCCCCCGGTGCTGCGACACCCGCAGCCACGCTCACATTGCGCTGACACACATGTGCCATAGTCACATCCGTCCAGGCCACCGCCTTGCGCCACCCGCCACTCCAACGGAAAACCCGATGTCCCCCCGCTACCGCTCGGCCGTCGTAATCCTCGCCTGCCTGCTCTGTTCCCTCATCCTGCATCCCACCCTCGCCCAGGTGCCAGGACTGCAGGACCTCACCGTCGTCGGCCGATTTGAGACCCGCGTCTTCGATCAATCCGCTGCTGAAATCACCGCCTACGACCCCGTCTCCAAACGGCTCTTTGTCGTCAACGCACACTCCGGCATTGACATCCTCGACCTCTCCAATCCCGCCGCACCCACCCGCATCAGCCAGATCATCACCCCCACCGGGTTCGCGGGAATTAATTCCGTCGCGGTGAATCGAGGCCTCGTTGCCGCCGCCGTCGCCCACCCCAACCCCACCACCAACGGGGCTGTGTTCTTCTACAACACCCAAGGCGGCCTGATCACCCAGGTCCCCGTCGGCGTCCTGCCCGACGCGCTGGCATTCACCCCAGACGGCTCAAAAGTCATCGTCGCCAACGAAGCCCAGCCCAACCTCGAACTCACCGACGACCACCCCACCGCCTTCCACGGCGACGCCCCCGGCAGCATCACCGTCATCCACACCGCCGACTACGCCGCCCACCAACTCAGCTTCCAGGCCTTCAACACCCCCGAGTTTGAAGCCCAATTCCGTGCCGCCGGCGGCCTGCTCTCCCTCAAAGACGCGCACCTCCCCGGCAACCCCGACATCACCATCGCCCAGGACCTCGAGCCCGAATACGTCGCCGTCGCACCCGACTCCCAAACGGCCTACGTCACCCTGCAGGAAAACAACGCCGTCGCCGTCGTCGATCTCCAATCACACCGCATCACGCACGTGTTCGCCTTGGGATTCAAAGACAACCGTCTTGCCCGCAATGCCCTTGACCCCTCCAACCGCGACGACTCCATCAACATCCGCACCGGCCCAACCCTCTCCGCTTACTGCCCCGACGGCATCGCCGCTTTCCAACACCAGGGACACACCTACCTCGTCACCGCCAACGAAGGCGACGCCCGAGACTTCGACATCCGCCGCATCAAACAACTCACACTCGATCCCGCTTTCGACACCGCGCCCTACCCCGCCGCCCAGGACGTACAAGCCGACGAAAACTTCGGCCGACTCGAAGTCAGCCTCACCCAGTCCGATCCCGACCACGACGGCGACGCCGACCGACTCATCACCTTCGGGGCTCGCTCGTTTGCCATCTTCAAAGTCATGCCCGACCGCCTCGAATGTGTCTTCGACTCAGGCGACGACTTCGAGCAACGCACCGCCGCCGCCTACCCCAACCACTTCAACGCTGGCAACGACGACCACGACCTCGACAGCCGATCCGACGACGCCGGCCCGGAACCCGAAACCATCGCCCTCGCCGACATCCACGACCGACGCTACGCCTTCATCACCCTCGAACGCATCGGCGGCGTCATGGCCTATGACATCACCGACCCCACCGCCCCCGTCTTCCTCCAATACATCAACCCCCGCGACTTCAGCCAGGACATCCGCAGCGCTGCCGCAGGCGACCTCGGCCCCGAAGGCGTTCTCTATATCTCCCGCCAGGACAGCCCCGTCGATCACGCCCTGCTCGTTGTCGCCAACGAAGTCTCCGGCAGCACCACGCTCTTCCGCGTGGCCCCCACGCTTCACGCTGTCCCAGACGCCGAGTAGCGCTCCCGACCACACACGTCCCACACCCCCGCGTCCACGTCACGCTCCAGCCCAGCGCGTCGCGCTTTAACATCACCCCATGCCCCAACCCGCCACCGACCTTGCCGCACGCATCGACCACACCCTCCTCGCCGCAACCGCCACCCGCCCGCAGGTCATGAAGATCGTCAGCGAAGCCTTGGAACACAGCTTCGCCAGCGTCTGCGTCAACCCCATCTTCACCGCGGCCGTCGCTGAAAAGCTCGCAGCCGTCGAAGTCAAAACCTGCGTCGTCGCCGGCTTTCCACTTGGCGCGAATAAGCCCACCCTCAAAGCCATCGAAGCCACCGCCGCCGCCAAAGACGGTGCCGACGAAATTGACGTCGTGGCCCACTTGCCCCACCTGCTGGCCGAGGATATCGACGCCGCTCGGGCCGAGCTTCTCGAAGTCGTCCGAGCCGTACGCGAGGTCCGCCGCGACCTCGTTGTCAAAGTCATCATCGAATCCGCTGCACTCTCACACGACGTCAGCGACGACCAGGCCCAAGCCCGCATCGCCGTCGCGGCCGTCGCCGCCCGCGAATCCGGCTGCGACTTCATCAAAACCAGCACCGGCTTCCACCCCGCCGGCGGCGCCACCGAGCAAGCCGTCCGATGGATGAAAGCCCACGCCGGCCCGCTCAAAGTCAAAGCCTCCGGCGGCATCCGCACCACCGACGATGCCCAACGCATGCTCAACGCCGGAGCCGACCGACTCGGCTGCTCCGCCTCCGTCGCCATCGTCCAAGGCCAAACCTCAACCCCCACCGACTACTAAACCCCCAACCAACCACAAGCCCACTGTTTCCAAGCGTGGGCCTCCCCGAAAACACCCACCGCCCATGCCCACCACTCGCATCAAAAATCTAACCGTCGGCCAAGGCCAACCCTTGCTCATCATCGGCGGACCCTGCGTCGCCGAATCCCGCGAACTTTGCCTCACCATCGGCACCCAGCTCCGCGATCGCTGCGCCGAGCTCGGCCTGCAGTACATCTTCAAAGCCTCCTACGACAAAGCCAACCGCTCCTCCATCACCTCCGCCCGAGGACCCGGCCTCGACGCCGGGCTCGACCTCATCGCCGACGTCGGCCGAACCCTCAACGTCCCCACCACCTCCGATATCCACCTTCCCCAGCACGCCGCCCACGCCGCCGAACGCATCGACCTGCTCCAAATCCCCGCCTTCCTCTCCAGGCAAACCGACCTCCTCGTCGCCGCCGCCCAAACCGACAAACCCGTCAACGTCAAAAAAGGTCAATTCCTCTCGCCCCACGAGATGACCCACGTCATTCAAAAACTCACCGATGCCCACGCCGCCGGCATCATGCTTACCGAACGCGGAACCTTCTTTGGCTACCACCGACTCGTCAACGACTTCGTCGGACTCGGCGACATGATCGAGCTCGGCCCACCCGTCTGCTTCGATGTCACCCACTCCACCCAGCAGCCCGGAGCCCAGACCAGCTCCACCGGCGGACGCCCCGAACGCGCCCCGCTCCTCGCCAAAGCCGCCGTCGTCGCCGGCGTCCACGCCCTGTTCATCGAAACCCACCCCGACCCTGCCTCCGCCGCCTCCGATGCTGCCTCCATGCTCCCGCTCGAACAGACCCTCGCCCTGCTTCCCACCCTCGCCAGGCTGCATCAGATCAATTCCCAAACCCCGTCCGCCTGATCCAGCCCCACCCAAACGCCTCTGCCCACCAGCCCCCCCGGGGAACCCTGCCGCCCTGTGCCTCGTCTCATCTCAAGCCCAGGCATATCATCAACCCACGCCCGTCCCTCGCGGAGCTTCCCCATGAACCCCATCGACCGCTCGCTCCGCCACGTCAAGCTTCGGCTGTTCGCGGTCGATGCCCTGCGCCGATTGGGCTGGGCACTGATCCTCGGACTCGCTGCCGCCGCTATCCTCGTCCTGATTAACAAGCTCACGCCCTGGGCCGTGCCCTGGTGGTGCCTGCCAATTCCCGCGGCCGTCGCTGCGGTGCTCGCCTTGCTCCTGGCCGCCGCCCGCTGGACCAACACCGCCCACGCCGCCGTCGTCCTCGACACCAATCTGGGCCTCAAAGATGCCGTCGGCTCATCACTCTCCTTCCGAAACCGTCCCGAAGGAGAACTCCAACGCTTCGTCCACGACGACGCCCAACGCCGCGCAACCGCCGCGCCCATCGCGCAAGCCGTCCCCCTGCGATTCACCCGCGTCTGGGCCTGGCTCCCCGTCGCCGCAGCCCTGCTCATCCTCCTCGCCTGGCTCACGCCCCAGACCAATCTCTTCCCTGACGATCCCGATACGCAGGACCCCCAGGACCTCGCCGCCACGCCCGCCCAGGCCCAGGCCGCCCACCAGCAGGTCGTCACCGTCGCCCATCAGCTTGATCAGATCGAATCCCAATCCGACCAAGGCCTCGACGAAGCTGTCCTCGAACTCCGCCGCGAACTCGAATCCCTCTCACAACAAGACCTCGCCAAGCCTGACATCCGACGCGACGCCGCCGCACGACTCTCCGACGTCCAGGACCGCCTCCAACAACAGTCCCAGGAACAACGCGAGCAGGTCGATGCCGTCCGGTCCTCCATGTCCCAGCTCGACCCCGGCGACTCAGGCCCCGCCGACGACTTCGCCAACGCCCTGCGCCGTGGCGACTTCGACGCCGCCGCACAGGAACTCGAATCCGTCCAGAACCAACTCGCCTCAGGCAACCTCTCCGACACCGAGCGAAACGCCCTCGCCCGCCAGGCCAGCCTGATGAGCGAGCAACTCCGACAACTCGAACAACAAGCCCAGCAGCAGCAACAAACCGCCGCCCAGCAAATTCGTGACCAACTCGCCGACCAAGGCCTCACCGAATCTCAAATCCAGGACGCCCTCCGAGCCGCCCAGCAGGACAACCCCGACGCCGTCCGCCAAGCCTTGGAAGACGCCGCCCGCCAGCAGGGGGCCACCCCCGAGCAAGCCAAACGCCAGGCCCGCGAGGCTGTCGAACAACTCGAATCACAGCAACGCCAAAACCAGCAAGCCCAGCAAACGCAGGACACCGCCCGATCTGTCGCAGAAGAACTCGAACAAATCGAACGACAGGCCCAGCGTCAACCCTCCGAAGACCCCAAAGCCGCCGACCCCCCAAAAAACCCACCGACCGATACCCCCCCCGACAAGTCGACGCCCGACCAGAACAATCCCGCGCAAGACCCCGACCAACCCACCGACGCCAGCGACGCAACCGATCCGAACGAAGCGAACAAGCCAAGCGACCCCACCGACCCGACCCCGACCCCGGCAAATCAAGACCCCGCAGACCCCGCAAACGCCGCAAACGCTGATCAAAATCGCCAAACCGACGACGCCGCCCACTCCGCCTCAGACCCCAGCCAGGACCCCGTTAACACCCCAGACGATCAACCCGACGCCGCAGCTTCCGACCCCGCATCGCCGCAAAGCCCAGGCCAAACCGACCCCAACGCCCCGGGCAACACACCCACCGAACCCTCACAACCAGACCCCAAGCCCACCCCCGATCCCAACGCAGCTTCCGACCCCGCCGCACCCCAGGACCAGCCCGCCGCAACGCCCGACCCCAACGCACCGCCAAGTAACCAGAACACGCAAACCCCTCAGGACAGCCCCCCCAATCAGGACGGCCAACCCCAGTCCGAATCCCCCAACGCTTCCGATCCATCCCGACCGACCGACCCAGCCAACCAGCCAGGCCAGGAAGCCCAATCCGATCAGCCCAATCAGCCCGATCAACCCGGCGACTCCAACCCACCCAGCCCAGCCCCAACCGATCCATCCGCAGACCAGCCCGGAAATCAGCCGGGCGACCAGCCCACCCCGGGCCTCACCCCTGACCCCACCAGCCCACCCCAGCCCGGTGATGCCAACGGACCGTCACCCACGCCCGACCCCAACGCACCGCCCCGTCAAGACCAGGCCCCAGGCTCCGAGCCTTCGCAATCCCCCGCCCCGCCCGGCCAATCCAGCCCGCCCCGCGACGCCGGCCGCGAAGCGCTCCGACGCGTTGCCGCCCGCGAACGGCAAGCCGAACAAATGCAACAAGCCGGAGACCAGGCCGGCCAAGCCGCCCGCGAACTCGCCCAGCCTCCCCAGTCTTCTTCCCCACCGTCTGGCAACACGCCCCCCCAGCCCTCCCCCAACCAGCCCGGACAGCCCCCGTCGCCCTCAGGCCAAAACCCCGCCGACCCCGCCGCAGCCCCAAGCCCTTCCCCCGGCCAGGCACCGCAGAACAACCCGCAAAGCGATGCCTTCGGCACCGGCCAGGCCACTCCCCGCCAAGGCACCCCGGGCCAACCCTGGACCTACGACCGCCAGGCCGTGGATCAGGTCCGTGACGCGCCCGCCCAAGGCATTCAATCTTACGAAAGACGCGGAGAAGGTCGACTCAATCAAGGCGACCCCGGCTATCAACGGCAGGTCCAGCAGGCCCGCGACGCCGCCGAACGAGCCGTCACCGACGACCGCGTCCCCCGACGCTACCACCGCGGTATCCGTGAATATTTCCGACGACTCCCCGCGTCCACGTCCAACCCGCCTGCTCCCGAATAACCCCCCGTTGACCGCTCCACGCCTTACCTAACCCGCCGTCCCGCCCCATGCCATAAAACACTTTTTCCGACCAGACGCCCAAGCGTCGTCGCTGCGGACCCCCGCTCACCGGACGTCTTCCCTGCTGGCTTACTTCGAACAACCCGCGCTGCTCTGGCTGCTCTTGCTCATCATCCCGATCGTGCTGATCGGCATGCGGACGCTGCACACCCTGGACCCCGTCCGCCGCACGCTGGCCATCGCCCTCCGCGTCGGCGTCCTGCTTTTGCTGGTCATGGTCCTCGCCGGACTCCGCACCCGCCAGGTCAACGACGACCTCACCGTCGTCGCCCTGGTGGATGTCAGTGAATCCGTACTCCGTCTCACCTCCTGGCCCGACCCACCCGCCCCCTCAACCGCCGCCCCAGACGCCAGCCCCACCCGCCAGATCGGCACCGCCGATGCCGAACGCCGCATCCTCGACTTCCTCCGACAAGCCGCACAGGACCAACGCACCGGCGACCGACTGGGCGTCGTCACCTATGACAACCGAAGCACCACCCGCCGCATGCCAAGCCTCGGCCTGGACTGGGAACCCGCCGCCCACGACGCCCCCCGCCTGGGAACCAACACCGCCCGCGCCATCGAACGCGGACTCAACGCCAAACAACACGCCGACTCCGCCCTGCGACTTGTCCTCGTCTCCGACGGCAATGACACCGCAGGTGATGCACTCGCTGCCGCCCGCGCCGCCAAAGCCGCTGGCGTACCCATTGATGTCCTTGCGCTGCGCTACCGCGTCGTACAGGAAACCCTCATCGAAGGCGTGTACACCCCCGTCGAGGCCCGCCGCGGCCAAACGGTCCCCGTCCGCATCGTCCTCCGCGCGACCGTCCCCGCCGCAGGCCAGCTCTTCCTCCGACACGACGACCGCGTGGTCGACCTGTCTCCAAACGACCCTTCGAAACCCGCCGCACAAATTCAACCCGCCGACTGGCGGGCCGCGCCCCAGGGCGAAGGCGGGGCCGAGCTGGGTCGCTACATCCTGGTACGCACGCTCGATCGCGCTTTGCTCAACGCAGGCCCAAATCGTTTCGTCGCCGACTTCATCCCCGACGACGCGCCCGCCGCCGCCGCCAATGACACCATCGCCGCCAACAACCAAGGCGAAGCCTTTACCCTCGTCTCCGGGCAAGGCCGCGTCCTCCTGGTCGATAACGTCGGCGGCAACGCCGGCCAGGTCCTCGCCAACACCCTGGGCCGAAAAGGCGTTGAACACGACGTCGTCTCCCCCTCACGCATCCCCCGATCCCTGCGCACCCTGCAACGCTACGACGCGGTCATCTTTCAAAATGTCCCGCAAAGCCTCGTCCCCGGGCCCGTTCAGGACAATCTCGTCCGCTATGTCCACAACTTTGGCGGGGGCTTTATCATGCTCGGCGGCGACAGCTCCTTTGGCGCCGGAGCCTGGACCAACACCGACATCGACAAGGTGCTCCTGCCCGTCACCTGCGAAGTCCCCAACCGCACCCAGCTCCCTTCCGGAGCGCTGGTCCTCGTGATCGACAGCTCGGGCTCGATGTTTTCCAAAGTCGCCGGCACCGACAAAACCCAGCTCGACGTCGCCTCCGAATCCGCCGTCCAAGCTTTGGAAACCCTTTACGAGCAGGACCTCGTGGGTGTCATCGCGTTCGGCTCCACCGCTGTCACCGTCGTCGATCTCAACCCGAACACCAACCCCCAGCAAACCGCCCGCGCCATCCGGTCCATCAAGCCCGGCGGCGGCACCGACATCCAGGCCGGACTTCAGGAGGCCTACAACCAGCTCAACAGCAAGACCTATGAGGACACCGCGCTGCGCCACGTCATTCTCCTCACCGATGGCATGGGCGACGTCAAAGGCACCGACCAACTCCTCGAGCAATATCACCGCGAAGGCATCAGCCTCACCGCCATCGGCATCGGGGACGGCCAAAACGAACCGCTGCTCAAGACCCTTGCCCTCCAGGCCGCTGGCCAACCCGTCACCCCCGCCCGGCTTCAGGGCGACGTCGAAAATCACGAAGCTGTCACCGATCCCAACCGACTCCCACAGGTCTTCATCAAGCAAGCTCAGATCATCCGCCGCAACCTGATCAAGCAAGTCAATTTTGTCCCCAGCATCGATGTCGTCGGCTCGCCCATCATGGCGGGCATCACGCAGCCCCCAGCCCTGGGGGGGCTCGTGGTCACCGGCGAACGCGATGACGGCCTGACCTTCATCCCCATGCGTGGCCCCGAAGGCGAACCCGTCTTCGCCCACCGCCAAGTGGGCCTGGGCCGATCCGCCGCCTTCACCTCCGACGCCACCAGCGGATGGGGCAAACTCTGGCTGGACTGGGAAGGCTATGCCGACTTCTGGAAACGCACCGTCGATTACGTCTCCAGACCCGCTGCCTCACGAGGCGTGGACCTCACCGCCAACGTCCGCGACGGCCGACTCCATGTCCGACTCGACGCAGCCGGTGCTGCCGACCTGCAAACCACCACCACGCCCGGCGCCTTTGCCAATCAACTCACCGCCGTCATCAGCGTCAACACCCCCGACGGCCGAGTCCTCGAAACCACGCTTGAGCAAAGTGGCCCCGGCCTCTACGAAGCCCAGCTACCCGCCGGCCAGCCCGGACACTACATCGTCTCCATGATGGCGCAGACGCCCACCGGCCAACGCGTCTTCGCCTACGGCGGGGCCAACACACCCCCGGGCCTGGAGATGCGACGCTTTGAGTCCGACGCCGCTCGACTTGAACAAATCGCCTATGAGTCCGGCGGCCGCGTCCTTTCCCTCGACGACCCCGCCGCGGCCGGACTCTTCGCCCGCACCCAGGCGTTCCTCTCTGAGTCCAACCGGCCGCTGCGGTGGAAACTCATGCCCTGGCTCATCGCGTTGCTGTTGCTTGATGTCGCCAACCGCCGCATCGCCTGGCACCCCCGCGAAACCCTCACCGCAGCCACCTCCTGGCTCGGATCGCTGGCCGGCACCGGGCCCCTGCGGACCCAGACCGCGGGGGCTCCGATGGACGCGCTGCGCAAAGCCAAAGACTCCGCCGCCCACCGCCAGCCCGCCAATACCCCCGAGCCCCCAGCGCGCGACACCGTATCCCTTCCAAATCGCGTTCCCACACGTCACCACCCGCCCGTACCCAGCCCTGCCCCCGTCACTCAGCCCACCCCCAAACCCTCCGAGCCTGCGACCGAACCCAAACCCGCCCAAGGCCCAACCACCTCCAGGCTCCTCGCCGCGCGGAAACGCGCTCAGGATCAATTCAAACACTAATCCCACGCTGCGATCACCTGCGAAACCGCTGCAGCTCACCAAGGACTTTCACCATGACCATGAATCCCGACAGCATCCTCGAACAAGCCGACGCCTTTCGTCAGGACTACGCAGCGGTCCGCGAACAGATGGCCCGCATGATCGTCGGCCACGACTCGGTCATCGACGGCGTACTCACCTGCCTGTTCATCGGCGGCAACGTCCTGCTCGAAGGCGTGCCGGGCCTGGGCAAGACCCTGCTCATCCGCACCCTGTCCGAAGCCCTCTCACTCGACTTCGCCCGCATCCAGTTCACCCCCGACCTCATGCCCGCCGACATCACCGGCACCACCATCGTGCTCGAAGAACAACGCGACGACGGCACCACCGCCCGCGTTTTCCAATTCCAGAAAGGCCCGCTGTTCGCGCAAATCGTCCTGGCTGACGAGATCAACCGCGCCACCCCCAAAACCCAGTCCGCCATGCTCGAAGCGATGCAGGAAAAAAGCGTCACCGTCGGCGGAACCACCTACCCCATGGCCAAACCGTTCTTCGTCATGGCCACGCAAAACCCCATCGAACAGGAGGGCACCTACCCGCTGCCCGAAGCTCAGCTCGACCGCTTCCTGTTCAAGCTCGACGTGGGCTACTCCACCCGCGAAGACCTGCACGCCATTCTCGAACGCACCACCCAGGCCAGCACGCCCACCATTCAGCCCGTCCTCGATGCGCAGCGCATCATTCAATATCAGCAGACCGTGCGGCAGGTACTCATCGCGCCGCATGTTCAGGATTACGCCATTCGTGCCGTACTCGCCACGCATCCCGAAGGTGAGTATGCCGGGTCACTGGCCAAGCAGTTCCTCCGGGTCGGCGGCAGCCCGCGAGCCTGTCAGGCCCTGGTACTGGGCGCGAAGGTCAAAGCCCTGCTCGACGGCCGGGCCCACGCCAGTGCCGACGACGTCCGTGAAATCATGCTGCCCGCACTGCGACACCGCGTATTGCTCAACTTCGAAGGCTCTGCGGAAGGCATCACCCCCGACATGATCATCAACGACATCATCGACCACCTCCCCGTCGAAGCCGACCTGCTCAGCGTGGCGTGATTCAACTCAAACCGCAGAGGCGCAGAGGCCACAGAGAAAGGCATCAATGGAAGAACTGGACCCACGACTTACACAACTCACAGAGAAAGTCATCGGCGCTGCCATCGCGGTACATCGTCATTTCGGTCCAGGTTTTCTGGAATCGACCTACCAAAAAGCGCTGTCCATCGAACTCACGCATTTGCAGATCGACCACGTGTCCCAGGCCCCGGTCGGCCTGACCTATCGCGGCGAATCGGTCGGTGAAGGAAGACTTGACCTGCTGGTTGAGAACCAACTCGTGGTCGAGCTCAAAGCGGTCAATGCGCTCGCTCCGATTCACAAAGCTCAAGTCATCAGTTATCTCAAAGCCACCCGCCATCCACTTGGCCTGCTCATTAATTTTAATGTCGAGGTGCTCCGCGACTGGATCCGCCGCGTCATTCTTTCCGAGTCGCCTGACTCTGCGTCCTCTGTGCCTCTGCGGTTCAAACCCGATGCCAAACACCACTGAACCACCCCTGCTATCGCCGGCGTTTATGGCGCAACTCGACCAGCTGGATCTGCAGTCCCGCAAGATGCTGCGCGGCAAGATGCAGGGCGAGCGGCGCAGCAAGAAGCGGGGCCAGAGCGTGGAGTTTGCCGACTACCGCAGCTACGTGGTCGGCGATGACCTGCGACGCATTGACTGGAATCTCTACGCCCGGCTGGACAAGCTGTTTCTTCGACTGTTCATGGAAGAGGAAGACCTGCAGGTCAGCGTGCTGCTGGATTGCTCCGCGTCGATGCGGTACGGCGAGCCGGACAAGCTCCGCTACAGCCAGCAACTCGCTGCCGCGCTTGGCACACTCGCGCTCGCGCATCACAATCGCACTGCGGTGTACACCTTCGCCGACTCGGTGGTCGGGCAGATGACCGACATGCGAGGCCGTCGCCCGATCCCGCGCCTGCTCGCGTTTCTCTCCGAGGTCCAGCCCCACAACGCGGGCCATCTCGAAGCGTCGCTTAAGCGGTTCGCGTTGCTGCAGCGTCGGCCGGGCGTGGTCATCGTGATCAGCGACTTTCTGGACAAAGGCAACCTCGACGCAGCGCTGCGGTATCTCACCGGCAATCGGTATGACGCCTATCTGCTGCACGTGCTTTCGCCACAGGAAACCGACCCCGTCGCGGCTGGTGTCGCAGGCGACCTCAAGCTGGTCGACCTGGAAGATGGCCAGGGCGCGGAGGTCTCGGTGAGCAAAGCGTTGATCCGCCAATACAAAGTCACGCTCGAGGCGTATTGCGCGAAACTTAAAGACACCGCGCATCGTCGCGGTCTGGCCTACGTACCGACCACGACCGATGTGCCGGTCGAAACGCTGGTGCTCAAAGTGCTGCGTCAACAGGGGGTCGTGGCGTGACCCGGTTGTTCGCTGACCAGAGCGTGGGCGTTGTGCGGCTACGCTTTTGCCATGGTTGGATGCCTGATTGATTTGTGATGTCGTTTCTCACTCCTTTCACCGCGTTGATTGCTGCTGCCGTGGCGGTGCCTGCGCTGGTGGCGTTGTACTTTTTGAAGCTCAAGCGTCGGTCGGTCAAGGTGCCCACGACGTTGCTCTGGCAGCGGGCGGTGCACGATGTGCAGGTCAATACGCCGTTCCAGAAGCTCAAGAGTTCATGGCTGCTGTGGCTTCAGCTGTTGTTGCTGACGTTGGTGTTGGTGGTGATGGCCCGGCCGGCGGTGCAAAGCGAGGCCAGGCCCGGGCAGCGGGTGATTTTGGTGATCGACCACTCGGCCTCCATGAACGCGCGCGACGCGGGTGGGCAGACCCGGCTCGAAGCGGCCAAGCAAACGGCGGAGGACATTCTTGACACGCTTGAAGGCACGTGGGACGCGGCGTCGGCCGACTCAGAACGGCAGGGCGTGATGGTCATCGCGGTGGCACACCGGGCCATGACAGTGCAGGGATTCACCGGCGACGTGGGCCAGGCTCGCGCGGCGGTGCGGGCGATTGAACCCACCGATCAGGCCAGCCAGTTTGATGCCGCGCTCGGCCTGATCGAGCCCCACACCCGCGGCGGAGGCGAAGGCCAGGCCGCTCTGGCGCCCGTCGTCCACGTCTTGAGTGATGGCCGATTTCAGCCCGACGCCGAGCCGGTCACGCTGGGCCCCGCCGAAGTGCGGTACTTGCGCGTCGGCGGGGGAACCGACCCGTTGCCCGGGGCGACGGTGGACAACGTCGGCATCACCCGCGTGTCAACCCGGCGGGACCCCGAGCGGCCCGGGCGGGTGCAGGTCCTCGTCCAGCTGGTCAACAGCGGAGGCCAACCCGTCGATACCAATCTCACGCTGACGCTTGACGAGGAGCCGATCTCCGGCGGGATTCAACGTATCACCGTCCCTGCTGCTTCCGCCCGAACCGACGATGCCACCGAGGCGGCCGTCGGCAGTCTGGGCACCGCCCAGGTGCAGTACGACTTTGCCCTCACCGGCTCGGCGCTGCTGACGGTCCGCCACGATCACCGCGATCTGCTGGCAGCGGACGACGCGGTGTCGGCTGTGCTCGCGCCGGCGCGTCGGCTTCGGGTGCTGATGGTGGGGCAGGGCAACGCCTATCTGACCGCAGCGCTGGAAGCCGCCGACGTGGAAACGCTTGTGACCATGGCCCCCGAACGCTACGAACAACAGGAGCCCGGCACGCTCGCACGCGGTGGATGGGACGCGGCAGAGCCAAGTGACGCGGTCGACGGCCTGACCGAGGACGTGGGGTTCGATGTCGTGGTGTTCGACGCGTACTCGCCAACGCGTATGCCTGAAGTGCCCAGCATCACACTGGGTGGGGCGTTGCCGGTGGAAGGGTTGGCGGTGAAGCCTTCGCCGCAAGGGGCGCCGGGTGCGGAGTATCTGTTGAATTGGCGGCGGGACCATCCGCTGCTTCGCAATGTGGAGCTGGCGGACGTGGTGCTGCGTCGCCCGGGCCGGTTGGCGTTACCCGGTGACGCGCGGGTGTTGGCGACGGCGACGGCCGGGCCGGTGCTCGCGGAGCTGACCCGCGACGGCACACGTCACCTCGTGGGCAGTTTTGATGTCCTCGACACGGACTGGCCATTGTTTTTGAGCTTTCCCACGTTCTTCCAAAACGCCATGGCCACGCTGGGCCTGGGCGGGATGTCCGACGAGGCCTCTGTGTTTTACCGCACCGGCGACAACCCCCGCGTCCCGGTTGCCGGCGATGTGGATCAGGTGAGCTACACCGGGCCGGCAAGCCTGAACGCCCTGGCCCGCGACGGACAAGCCATCCTGCCCGACCTGCCCCGCGTGGGCATTTACCAAGCGGTGCGGGACACGCCCGCCCCCTACGACCGCCTGGCGGTGGGGCTTCTCGACGCCACCGAATCCGACCTCCGCCCGGCCCTGGGGCTCACCGTGGGCAGCCAGCAAATCGCGGCAGGACCTGCCGGGACGGCGGCGGTGCAGCGCGAGATCTGGCAGTGGTTTGCCTGGGCGGCGCTGGCGGTCTTGTTACTCGAATGGGCGTTCTACACCCGCCGGATGCGGCTTTAGGCTCAGGCCGCTTTGATCGCTTTGATCTTGCGTTTTAGAAGATCCAGCAGGTGATCGACCTCGCCGGGCTGGCTGGGTGTCCATTTGCACCACCGCACATCGACCGACTGCTTGGCGCCTTTGATGCCTTCGCGGATCACGCGATTAAGCCGACGCAGCGGCATCGTCTCGACTTGGGCGTCGGTGAGCGGGATGCACACCGACGGGGTCTCAGGCTGGGGCACGATGTAGGCCAAGGCATCCTGACCCGCTGCCTTACCGCCCAGGCCCATGTCTGCCCAGGTGATTTCCATGGTCCATTTCCAGCCTTCACCGTGCCACGCGAGCTTGCGGTCGAGGCCTTCAAACAGCGTCACGCCTTCGTAAAAACCCTGCAGCAGACGCTGGTGGTGTTCTTTGTTGGGCTCCCACAACGACGCGAGCGTGGGTTCCTGCCAACGGTCTTCCCAGGGCAACATTTTGCGGATGACGACTTTGGGCATGATTGAGGCGTGGATCAGGGGGAGCAGGGAGCGCTGCCGGCCCAAGGCTCGGGCAGGGCGTTTGGGTTCGACGCGCGAGGACACACTTCTTAAGTCAGGTCTTCACCCCGCGTGTCCTGGCGGACCTTGCAGTGTACCCCACGCCAGACACAGGGACAAGAAACCCTTCCCCGCGAACAGGGCTATCGCATTCTCTCAAATAGAAGTTGCCGACTCTCGCTCTGGTTGTGAGACAACCCTCGAAGCCCACTGTCTGTGACGATGGGCCCAAGCCCTGCAAGTGCTGGGCTTTATCAAGCACACACCGAGAATGCATTTACCCTGGCCCCGCCGTTCGGCCCTGCGGCCAACGTATAGTCCACGCTGTAGAGGAGTTTTCACGCTTTGGACCGTTGCGACCTGCACATGCATTCCACCGCATCGGACGGGACCGATCCGCCCGAAGTGCTGCCCCGGCTGGTCAAGGATGCCGGGCTGGTCGCGTTTGCGCTCACCGATCACGACACCGTCGCGGGATTGTCCGCCTGTGCGAAAGCAGCCGCTCGGATCCGCGTGACGTTCGTCCCGGGCATCGAATTGTCCGCCGATGTCACGCCTTTATTGCCCTCGGGCGTCTCGGCCCCACGCGCCACGCTGCATCTGCTGGGCTATGGGATCAACGCCTCGGATGTGGGTCTGCAGGCGGTTTGCGAAAAAATGCAGCGCGGCCGGGCGCTGCGGCACCCGCAGATTCTCGCCAAGCTCGCCGAGCAAGGCGTGACGCTGCCCGACGATTTCGCAGCCAACGCCAATCCTGCTGAACCTCATGAGCGCTCCGCAGGCACGGCAATCGGTCGGCCTCACATCGCCGCGGCACTCCTGGCCAAGGGATACGTCAAAACCATTCAAGAGGCGTTTGTGCTGTACCTCGGACAAGGGGCTTGTGCGTACGTCCCCCGCGCCCGGCTGACGCCCGCCGAGGCCGTCGCCGCGATCCGAAACGCGGGCGGCGTCGCGGTCCTCGCCCACCCCGTGCAGCTCAACCTCGACGATGCCTCGCTCGAACACGTCATCGCCCGACTCATCGACCTGGGCCTGGGCGGTCTGGAAGTCCTCCACCCCGACCACGACATTGACGACATCCGCCACTTTCGAAAACTCGCCGACCGCTTCAACCTCCTGGCCACCGGCGGCAGTGACTACCACGGCTCCACCAAGAGCACCCGCCTGGGAAGCCAACGCGTCCCCGCCACGACCGTCGATGCCTTACGGGCCCGGGCCAGTTCCGCCGCACCCGCCACCTCCTCCTCGGCCCGCCGAGGCTAAACTTCACCCGCCGCCATGGTCCCACCGCTTCCCCCCGACACCACGGACCCAACCCCCGACACCGCCTCCACGCCGGTATCGCCGGAGTTGCTCACGTGGCTGGTGTGCCCCGTGACCCATTGGCCGTTGACCCAACACGAAAATATCCTTCAGGCCACCAGCCCGTCGGGTGAGCCAGGCCTGAGCTATCCCATTGACCAAGGCGTGCCGGTCATGCTTGTCGACCAGGCCGACGCTCCCGGAGACATGACCGTCGCAGCATGGGTCGAACACTGGCACACGACGAACTCAGACCGATAACCCTGCACTGAAGGATGATCATCGACGATCCATCGCCCCACGACTAAGCTGGTGGGTGTTTTCACCGCCCGATTGTCGGGGCATTGTCTTTGCCTTGAGTAAACCATCTCATGCCCGCCATCCCCACGACCGCCTCCACGTCCGCCTCGCCTTCACCGCCCGCTCCCGCCCAAGCGATGGAGGACGCTGCGACGCAAGCTGCTCCCGCATCACAGGATCAAGCCTCGGACCTGACGGGCATGCGCGTGCTGGTCGTCGACGATAACGCTCAAAACGTCGAACTGATCCAGGCCTATCTCGAAGCCTTGCCCGTCGAAACGCTCGTCGCCCATGACGGCCTCGCGGCCATCGAAATGCTCGAACAGCAAGGCGACAACCCCGTAGACCTCGTGCTGCTCGACGTGATGATGCCCCGCATGTCCGGCTTCGAAGTATGTCAATGGATCAAAGGGCGGGACCAGACCGCTGATTTGCCGGTCATGATGGTCACCGCGCTCAACGAGCTCAGCGATATCGAGCGGGGTGTGGAAGCGGGCACCGACGAGTTTGTCACCAAGCCCGTGAATAAGCTTGAGCTGCTGACCCGGGTGAAATCGCTTTTACGCGTTCGTCACCTCCGCCGTGAAGGCCAGGACAAAGACGCCTACATCCGCGATCTTGAGAAAATGCTCGATCAGCATCGTGATGACAGCCCTGCGGGTTGATGCTGCTTGAGCATTGCTTCACATTGCACGCGTTAAATCGCCTCGCATGCGGGGCCCTTTCATCTGCCCAGGCTCGCGAGGCCGCGCGTTTTCCGGTTTGATCCTCATCTCGATCATTGGCAGTCTCCTGCGTATCACCCCCCCTTAACCCTCTCCCAGGTGGTCTTTGAGGGCAGGCTGTGCCGGTTGTGCGGACTGGGGGGCGGGTCTGGCGCGTTTGATGCGCTGAAACTGAGACTACGGGTTGAAACGGGAGGGGGGAATTGTCGATGCGTGGGTGGGAACGGGTTGGCCAAAAGGCGAACCCCTGCCAGCCTGGGATTGTTCATCGACCGCGAGTGGCGGCGAGGCCCAGGGGGGGGGATAACCAGGGAGCCGGTGTCATCCGGCAACGGAGCGATGGGTGACCATCGGAGGTGAAAGTCATGAGCCGTATCAACACCAACGTCAGCTCTCAGATTGCCCAGCGTGTGCTAGGCCAAAACAACGCATCACTGACCAAAAGTCTCGAGCGTCTCAGCACGGGATACCGGATCAACCGGGGCGGTGACGATCCTGCGGGGCTCATTGCCTCTGAGTCGCTTCGGGGCGAGAAAGCCGCCATCGGAGCAGGCATTGCCAACGCCGAGCGAGCCGACCAGTTCATCAATGTCGCCGAGGGCGGCCTGCAGGAAATCAGCTCACTGCTGATTGAAATGCAAGGCCTCGTCTCGTCATCCGCCAGTGACGCGGGGCTTTCCGAAGAAGAGAAAGTCGCAAACCAGAACCAACTCGACGGCATCCTTCAGGCCATCGACCGCATCGCCAACACCACCAGCTTCCAGGGCACCAAGCTGCTCAACGGTGGGTTTGACTTCGTGGTCTCAGGCCAGACCAGCCAGGTCACCGACTTCAATCTCAACGCGGCCAACGTCGGCATCGACAACTTCACCGTCGAAGCCAACGTCACCCAGTCGGCTCAGACCGCTGGCGTGTTTCTCTCGCTTGACGGCACCGCGCTGGACCTGTCGACCTCCAACCCCAACTTTGTCTTTGAAATTGCCGGGGCCGCAGGCTCTCGTCAATTCAGCTTCAGCTCCGGGGCCACGATCAGCACCATCGCCACCGCCGTCAACTCTTACACCGGCGTCACCGGGGTCTCGGCCATCACGTCCGGCAACGTCGTGCGGTTCAACAGCTCCGAATACGGCTCCGACCAGTTCGTCTCCATCGACATCATCAACGATGGCGACCAATCCGGCAACGTCGGCGTCTACAACTCCACCTCACCCAGCGAAGGCATTACCGTCGGAGCCGTCGCGCTCTCTGCGGTCCAGAATCCCCTGCGGGATGAAGGCCAGGACGTCGGCGTCACCGTCAACGGGGCCGAAGCCGTCGGCAAGGGCAAGAGCTTCTCGGTCCGCACCGACAACCTTGATCTTGAAGTCACGCTCAACACCTCGGGCGTTCAACAAGTCGCCAGCTTCGACCTCTTTACCGTCACCGGCGGCGGGGCCAAGTTCAACATCGGCTCCGAAGTCAACAGCGACAACGAAGTCAACATCGGCCTCAAGAGCGTCTCGGCCCGCAACCTCGGCTTCGTCGAAGTCGCCAACCAGGACGATGACACCAAAGACCGCTTCGCAACCGTCTCGGCCTACCTCGACGACATCAAAAGCGGTGGACGACTCAACGTGGTCGATGGGGATGTCAGCGGGGCACAGGAAGCCGTCAGTGCCGCGATCAACCAGATCGCTGGAACCCGAGGCCGACTCGGCTCACTGCAGAAAAATGTCATCGGCTCGGCGATCAACTCCATGAACGTCGCTCTCGAAAACGTCTCGGCCGCTGAGTCAGCCATCCGCGACACCGACTTCGCCGCCGAAACCGCTGCCTTGACGCGAAACCAGATCCTCGTGAACGCCTCAACCAACGTTCTGTCGATCACCAACAGCCAGCCCAACAATGTCTTGAACTTGTTGTAAGCCTCGGCCCCATCATCTGAACTTTGAAAGACGGCGGCCCGGAGGGGGCCGCCGTCTTTCATTGGCGCACCCACCGCAAATGAGGCGTTACGGGCCGTGGCGGAGTCGCCCCGGCTGCCGACGAAAGGCGCTGGGCGTTTGGCCGGTGTGTCGACGAAACGTTGTGGAGAACACCGACGCCGAGGAAAATCCACTGCGTGTGGCGATGTCCAGCACTCCCAGATCCGAGTCTCGCAGCAACCGGCGGGCCGCATCGATCCGAACCCGCCACAACTCCTCGCTCAGCGTGCGCTGAAAACAAGACTTGAACCGTCGCTCCAGGGTCCGACGCGAGACGCCCACGTGCTCGGCGATGTCGTCCACCGACATCGGCTCGGCAAACCGCTCGCGGATAAACCGCAAGGCCGACACGACCGCGCGGTCCTGCAAGGCAATGATGTCGGTCGAGCCCCGCTCCACCACCCCCCGCGGCGCCACGCGGATCGGAGCCGACGCCGCGACCTGGCCATTCATCAACCCTTCGAGCAGTTGCGCGCCACCGCGCGCCCGGCCCGCCAGATTGGAATCCACACTCGATAACGCCGGGTGATGCAACTCGCATTCCCACCACACATCATTCACCCCCAGCACCGCCACCTCCTCAGGCACCCGCCTGCCGATACGGTGGCACATACGGATCACATGCAAAGCCGCCTGATCATCCTGGGCGAAGACTGCTGCGGGAGGTTCAATCTCATCCAGCCACGACGCCAACGCCGGCCCGGCGCGCTCGTCGTCGAAGACCGCCACCCGCTCAAGTCCCGACACCTTCAGCTGTGACAAAAACCCATCGCGACGGGCACATGAAAAGGCCGCAGGCGTGCCGAAGTACGCCAATTGACGAAAACCCAGATCGAGCAGATACGACCCTGCCACCATCCCGACTTCCCGCTCGTTGCCAATCACCGAGGGGTAGCTCAGGCCCGGCTCCCGCCCGCCCAGATTGACCAAAGGACATTGAAGCGCGTTGGCCGCAGGGACCATCGCGTCTGACACGATCATGGTCAGCACCCCATCACCTTGCCAATCCCGCAACGCCTGGGCCAAGTGCTCAACCGGGGCATTGATCACCTCAAACCGCCACGGCAGCCCCTGGGGCCGAAATCCCGCCAGTCCCTGCAACAGCAATTGCCCAAAGGCACTGCTGTTCACCAGTAACACCGCGATGTGAGGCCCAAGCGGCACCGCGGCACGTGTTCCGCCTTTCGCTTCACGAAATCGAGATTGTGATGCCATATGACGCAATGAGTAAATAAGTTTACGCATGCAGTCAAGCTTTTGCTCATTGACCGTGCATAATTAAACTGCCCACACAAAAGGGGCGTTTTCACTTTTTCGAACTACATGGAGGCCACCCTGATGCATCATTCTCTTCTCACCGCCGCTGTTGGAACCACACTGCTTGCGCTGACCGCAGCTCCCGGAGCTGCCGCCGCCGTGACATTGCCTTACTCCAATGATTTCTCTACCGAAGTGGCGGACTTCACCACAAGCGGTGCTGGGAGCTTCAGCCTCGACACGGGCGATGAGACGTACGATTTTTCCGGCGGCGCAGCGAATCGCGGGCTTTCGGTGGTGGATGTCACCGGCGTGGGTGGCGCCACACCGCAGGGCTTTATCACCACCACCACCTTCAGTTTCTCCTCGAATACGGGCGGATCAAACACCGCGATTGGCTTGAGCCTGCTCGGCGATGACCAGACACCGACGTCGTACATCCTGGCGGACTTCACCGCAGACGCCGGACTTCGCGTGATTAACATCGGCGGGCCCGGCAACGGCGCCCTCATCAACACAACCTCGGCCACTCCCGATGTGAGCTTCGCGCTCAATACCGACTACACCCTCACCGCCACCGCCGCGTACAGCAGCGCAACCTCCCTGACGATCGAACTCGAAGTGTCAGATGGCACGAACAGCAACAGCTTTACCACCGCCGCATTCGATCCGTCCGCAAACTACACCGGCTCAGCCGTCGGGATTACCGCCCGTGGTGGTAGCACCGGTGGGACCCAAGGGACGCTCAACACCTCGTTTGATTCCTTCAGCGTGACCCCCATTCCCGAACCCGCCTCGGCGTTGCTGATCGGCCTGGGCAGTCTCTGCCTGCTGGGCGGCCGACGTCGGCATCACTGATCGCGATCACCGCGTGGTCAGATTCCACAAACTTCAAATAGCCACGGCCCGCACCTGCAGGCCGTGGCTTTTTTTGCGCCCTGCCGGCACCTGGTCCACGCCTTGTCGTTCGGGGTCACGAAAATTTTTTGAGATTTCCGTCTGTTCCGGTTGTGACGACCTTAAGACGCATGCCGTCTGGGTCGATGTTGCGGGTGGACCGGCTTGTAACGCTGGTCTGGCCTGACCTCGCAACGCCGCTTTGCCGGTACTTCCGATAAGTCAGACCGGCCCTGGCGGTGGCGGTTGACGCCGCGACCCGCCGAACAACCAAGTGCCAACCGCAACCGGAGCCCGGCAGGACGCCGGCCTCCTCACCCCACGGGACCGAACGATTCGGAAGCCCAACGGGAAGGCAGAGACCACTCCCCGGCGGACGACGGGAGTGGATGCTCGGTTCGATGCGGTACGTGGCTTGTTCCCCGGTTTTGGGCGAGGTGCCCACAACCTTCTCGCACCCGGTCGGAGATCGGTGCACGTTTTGAAATAGATGGCAGGAAGCCAAGCCCCCCCACAAACGTGACACCGCGTGTTCACGGAAGGACCCCCAAGCGATGAGCAGAATTAACACCAACGTCCAGTCTCTTACCTCCCAACGTGTGCTCGGCCAAAATAACAAAGGCCTGAACACCAGCCTCGAACGGCTCAGCACCGGCCTGCGGATCAACCGCGGTGCCGATGACCCCGCCGGTCTGATCGCCAGTGAAAACCTGCGTTCCGAAAAAGCCTCCATCTCCGCCGCCATCTCCAATGCCGAGCGTGCCGACCAGGTCGTCAACATCGCCGAGGGCGGCCTGCAGGAAGTCAACTCCCTGCTTCTGGAAGTCCAAGGCCTCGTCGGGCGATCCGCCAATGACGCCGGCCTGTCCGAAGAAGAGAAAGCGGCCAACCAACTCCAGATCGACTCCATCCTGCAGACGATCGACCGTATCGCCTCGGCCACCAGCTTCCAGGGCACCAAGCTGCTCAACGGCACCTTCGACTTCACCGTCAGTGCCCAGACCAGCCAGGTCACCGACTTCAGCATCAACGCTGCGAAACTGCAGTTCGGCGAAAACCGCGATGTGCAGGTCCTCGTCACCGCGTCGTCACAGAACGCCGGCCTGTACCTCTCGCTCGGCGGCAGCCCGCTGGACCTCTCCAGCTCCGACGCCCGCTTCGTCTTCGAACTCGCTGGCACCCAAGGCTCGCGTGAATTCACCTTCGCCTCCGGCACGGCCCTGACCGACATCGCCACCGCCATCAACACCTTCTCCGAAGTCACCGGCGTGTCCGCGACCACTTCGGCGTCCGGCGGTATCCGTCTCGACTCCACCTCCACCGGCTCAGACCAGTTTGTCTCCGTCGATGTGGTGGATGACGGCGGCTCGGCCGGCGGCGTCGCAGCCCTCAACTCCAACAACACCAACGAAGCCATCGCCGTCGGATTCACCGCACTGGGCAGCGTGACCAACCCCGTCCGCGACGAAGGCCAGGACGTCGGCGTGATCATCAACGGCATTGCCGCCACCGCACGGGGCAATACCGCCAAAATCAACACCGACTTCCTCGACATCGAGATCACGCTCAACACCTCAGGGGCTCAGTCGCTTCAGTCGATTGATGCCTTCACGGTCACCGGCGGTGGTGCTCAGTTCAACCTCGGCCCCAACGTCGATATCACCAACCAGGTCTCAATCGGCATCGGAAACGTCGCGTCACGTAACCTCGGCAGCAACCTCAACGGCTACCTCGATGAGCTCGGCTCGTCCCGAGCGGCGAACGTTGAAGACGGCAACCTGGGCAAAGCCCAGAACATCGTCAACGACGCCATCTCCCAGGTCTCCAGCCTGCGAGGCCGACTCGGTGCCTTCCAGAAGAACACCATCGGCGCCACCGTGCGATCGCTGGGTGTGGCCTTGGAGAACACCTCCGCTGCCGAGTCCGCCATCCGTGATACGGACTTCGCCTCCGAGACTGCACAGCTGACCCGCTCGCAGATCCTCCAGCAGGCCTCGACCAACGTGTTGAGTATCGCCAACTCCCAGCCCCAGTCCGTGCTCGCACTGCTGGGATAAGACAACGGGCCTAAACGCCCAAGCTCGCGCTAGCCTCCCTCACGGGTCTGGCGACCACTGATGCGAACCGGCACGTCGAAAGGCGTGCCGGTTCTGTTTTTATTGCAGCGCCAGCGTCACACCGTCAAGCACCGCCTGAACCTCACGCCGCGACGGCACGCGCCCCGCACGGATCGGCGACACAACCCGAGCCGGCAAGCAGCTCGTCAAAGACCTCTTCCGCCATGCCCCAGTCGGGCTGGTTGTAGATCCGCGGAGCCCGCTTGCGACGCATGCCCGTCGCGGTGAGATGAAACTGCTCATTACTGGTCTGCGGAATGCCCTTGGACTCCAGCCGCGCATTGAGCTGCGACTGGCCCTCAGGCGACCAGCCCGAGCCCACCGCATGCTCGATGTGATAACACCGCATGGGCGCTTCGAGCACCATTTCCCGCGTGCCATCAAAATGTGCCTGCGTGCAAAGCACCGCGTCAAGATGCATGGAAAACATGGCAAACTCGGGGTACCCCCGCACCCGTGCCCAGCGGTCACGGTGCATCAACGTGAAGTCGCCGCAGCCGTTGAGATGTAATCGCTTTCGCGTCACCACGGGAATCAGGTCCCAGTCCTGAAGCTTCTCAAGCAGCCAGTTGCGACGATCCAGTGGGTGATAGATGCGGTGCGCTTCGTGGGTTCGCAGGTCCAGCGTCAGGTCCCGCCGATTCTCACGGATGATGTGCGCCTCACACCAGTCGAGTTGCGCGTCGAGCGCCGCGTCGGCAGGCACGTCCCCAGCCACATCGGTCCGGTCAATCCGCAGCATCCGCTGCTCAGGCAGCCGCTGTCTGGCCAGATGAGCCATCAACGCATCGTTGAACAGCAAATCCACATTGGTCGCCAGCACAAAGCGTCCCCGAGCCCGGCGGATCCCCACGTTCTTCGCGATCATTTGAAACAACGGCAACTGCTCGCTGTGATCCAATCGATGGTGCACGTCACCCGGCACCTGCACCACCCGCACCGGGCACCACGGTTCCGCTGGCACGTCCAACACTTCCGCCAGGCCCGGCCGATCGACAGGCGGATTCCACTCCACCAGTACCACCTCCGCAGGCAGCCGATGCCGGGCACACTGCTCGATCAGCCCCCGCAAAAAAAGATGCATTCGGCCGAGCAGATTCCCGCCGTGGTCATCATTGCGAGCCGTGGCCACAATCGAAAGGTAGGGGGGGCGCGGGTTCATATCGTCTCACTCTCCAGTCACGCCCCGCGAACCCCCACCAGCAGATGGCTGGGCTCAATCCAGAACAGGTCCTCAAACGCACGGGTCAACATGCCGCCCATCTGCTCGATCGCGGCGGTCACCCCCGCCACCGCCGGGCTTGCCGCGATCACCGCCGGCTCCGGGCAGTAATCGTGCCAGAGCATCAAGCCTCCGGGACGCAGCAAGGGCAGCGCCTGACGCGTGTCATGGCACACCACCTCGGTCGCGTGCCCGCCGTCAATCAACACCGTGTCGAAAAACCCCCGGGGGTACGCCGTCGTATCCCAGTCCCGCGAGTCACACAACACCTGACAAAGCCGATGCCCCAACCCCGCCTCGTGCACCAGTCGACCGATGAATCCGTGGGCATCGCTCTGGTAATACACCTTCCCCCCGCCTTCGCGAAAGTCCTTTGCCGGCCCTGCGCCCCGCGGTGCCCCGCCCGGCTGGTCGTAGCCTTCCGCGTACGCCCACCCGCCGTCATCCCCGGGCTCGCCGTCGGGCAGATTAAGCGTCCACACCGTCGCGTCGCAGTGCTGCAAGACCAGCCGAGCACCAAAGCCCTGCCAGGTCCCAAACTCCAGATGCCGGCCTGGCCTGAATGCTGCGAACAGTGCCGCCAGGATGGGGGCGTCATCCCGCGTCATCGACCAATCGGTCAACGGCTGCGTGGACGCTTGAAGATCCAGATTCAACCCCAGCCGCTCGCCGACCTCCGCCGCCGCCACCCGGTCCACCGCTCGGACCTTCGCCCGCTCAAGCGTATGCGTCGTCACTTTCATACTCATCGACTCGACTCATCCAGGTGCACGGTTAACGCTGGCAACGCCTGCGCCTCCAGGCCAGGCAGGCCCCGCCGCCGCAGCACCAGATTGTCCTTGTCCAGCACCAACGCGTCGCGATACCCCGCCCGCGTCAAAGCCTGATACACATCCACCCCATGTCGCCCCCGTGTCGCCAACGCATGATTCACTTCAATCATCAACAGTGGATCGAACCGCTCAAGCGATTCCATCGCGCCCTCCAGCACTTCCAGATCAAAGCCATCCACATCAATCTTCAAAAAGTCCAGCCGGTCCAGTGCTTGCATCTCCACGAACCGATCCACCGTCGTGAAGTCATACGTGCGTCGCTCCGCAGGCTGACCCCACACGCGGTAAATCGCGTCGTCCCCGCAACCCACATGATTCGATAAAGCCTGACGATGCAGCCTCACATTCGTCAGCGCCGCCGCCGCCACATTGGTCAGCAGCATGTCCGCCGTGGACGTTGGCTCAAACGCGTGCACTGTGCCACCCGCCGCAGTCCTTCCACACAACACCGAGTACAACCCGACGTTTGCACCGGCATCAATCACCACCGCGTCGCTTGGCAAATGCGAAGCGACATACGCCTTCGACGCCAGCTCACACGCACCGTAATACCCCGCAAACTCCGGATAATACGCGTGCAGCAGCACCGGCTCAAACCCCGGCACCGCCGAGGCAATCACCGCCTGCTCCGCGCCAACCCCATCCCCCGCAACCGTCGTCATGTCTTGTATCACTGCACCGGTCGATGTCATCGTGACCCCGCCCCAAACGCCGGATTGATCCAGCTCTGCACCCCGTCTCCGAACGACACCTCGCCCCAAGGCGTTGCCAGCGTTTCCCCACAGGCGTAGTCATGTCGGCACCGCCAGCCCAGCGCGTTGTACAGCTCCCGCAGCTCCGCTTCGATCGCCGTGCTGTGCGTTCCGATATGCACCCGGCCGACCTTGCGATCCAACAACCCGCGCACCGACCCCAACACCTCCGCCTCCACGCCCTGCACGTCCAGGTCCAGCAGGTTCACGTGCTCCAGGTCCCCAAGCACCTGCTCCAGACTGATCGCCTCGACCTCTTCGATCCACGCATCGGGGTACGCCGCGCTAGGCCCCGCGCTGTGGCCGCGCGCAATCGCCTGCCCGTACCACTCCGCAGAGCGACCCATATGAAAAGGCACCCGACCCGGCTCAACATCCACCGCCGCGCAACGAAGCGTCGTCCCAGGCCCCAGCAATCCGTTATCGCCCAAGTGCTGACGCATCATGTCAAAGTGCGCCGCCTCCGCTTCCACTCCGACCAACTGCACGTCCCGTACCCCCCGCCGCCGACACGCCACCCCCGCTCGTGCGATCCACCGGCCAAACCCCGCGCCCAACTCCACCATCGTGAACGTCTCCCCTGCGTCACGCACCGCCTCAAGCAAATCAAGCCATTCGGGAAACTCTTCGTCCACCCCAGGCGGCCAGGCCGTCACCCGCAACGCCGGGTCATCCGCCAACGTCATGTTGCAATACGCCGCCCGCGTCACCACGCCCAAAGGTTCCGCAAAACAGCCCGCAGGCAAGGTCACCTCCCTGCCCGGAAAACACGCAAATAACGCCGCGTTCCCCGCCCGCTCCGACGCATCGCTCACAGCCCCACCCCGTGCGTCCCCCGCGACCCCAGGCGGACGTGACACACTCGACAAAGACGCGCAAGCAGCAGCGGACATCATTATCGGACATCGGCCAAACGCGCCCGATCCCTTTGGAAGTCGTGCCGCCATGCTGAGCCACAACGACTTCGCCTGCGCTGCCCGGCATCCGCATCACGCTGCGATCAAGGGTTCCATCGCCAACGCCTCCCGGTCACCCGCGATCAGCCGGGGTTCCCACAGCCGCAGCAGCGGCAGCCCGGTCTGCCGTTTCAACCGGTCGCACACCGCATCGACCCGCGCCGGGTTCTGCTCAGCCACCACGAGCGCATCCAAAGGCCGAACCATCGCGTGCGCCTCGCTCACCACCGGCAGGCCCCGATAGCGTGCGCCCGTAAATGCCGGGTGATCGTCCAGTACACCCACCACATCCAACCCGTTGACCCGGCAGGCCCGCAGCGGCGCAAAGATATTTTTCGCCAACCCTGCCAAGCCCACCCGCCGCACGCCGTGCTGCTCAGCCCACGCCGCCACCTGATCCGCAAAGCGCTGAAACCCAAAAACCGCATCCAGCGCCGCCGGGCCCATCGGCGTTGGCGCGTCATATCCCGTGGTCGCATACCGCCCCTGAATTAAGCCCAGCCGGGCCGACATCCCCCGACCCGCGTGCCGCGCCATCAACAGATACCGCTGCGTCCAGTCCTGCGTGTACACCCGCGCCAACCGGGGCGGCAGATACCGCGCCGCGAGAATCATGTTGTTACGCGCATCCCACCGCAGCGCCTCGGGCCGAGCCCCGGGCTGCTTGTAATGCCGATACGTCAGGTCTTCAAACCGGTCCACCGTCCAACCCGCCTGCCACAGACGCAGCGCCAGATCGTATTCCTCCGCCTGACGATAAAAGTCCACGGGCAGACCCCCGACCTCCCGCACCGCCTGCGTCCGCATCACCACCCCGCAGTGGATCGGCACCGCCGGCAACGCCGACGCCTCCAGCGACCCGTCCAGCAACGCTACCCGCCCGCCCACCGCCGCACATCGTTCGTGCGACTCCATATAGCCCAGCGAATCCTGCACCGTGGTGCCCAAAGGCTCCGCGTCATCATCGACCAGCAGCAGGTACGTGCCGCGCGCCCGGGCAATGGCGTAGTTGCGGGCCGAGACGCCTTCGTTGCGAGGCCGACGGATCAGCGACACATCCACCGTGGACGCAAACTGCGCGACCGCGTCGGCCGTGCCGTCGGTGCTGGCATTGTCCACGACGATCACTTCCCACTGCGTCGCCGGCATGACCACCCGCGAAGGCAGCACCCGAAGCGTCTGCATCAATCGGTCCTGACGATTCCGAGTCACGATAATCACGCTGAGTTTCATACAGCAGCCTTTCCGGGGCGAGGAGTAAAGCAAGAAGAGCGGGGCGAGGACAGCCGAGCGGCGCGGCGGGAGGGTGTCTTGCCGCGCGAGGGGATCCGGGCCACCCCGTCACCCGCAGGCTCGTCAAGCAACCGCCCACATACCTCACGCATCACCCGGTCCAGCCCGGCGGCATAGGACTTGAACTGCGCGACATGCGTCCGCTGCGCCGCGACCACCGCGCGGCGGGCCTCCGCGTGTTCCAGATAGTGGTCCAGCCGGGCGTCAAAGCTCGCCGCATCGACAAACCGCACCGCCTCATACTGCGGCGGCAGATCGAGATAACCATGCAACGCCATGTGCTCAGGCGTATTCGCATGCACCGCCGGCAACGCCTCATCACACGATCGGCCAATCGCCCGCTCCACCCGCTCACGCCATGCAAGCAACTCCTGACCCAGGTCAGGCCCGATCCGCTCAACCGCCTGTGTATACGTCACCGTATCCCAAGGCACATGCTGGGCGATAAACCCATGCAAGCCATGAATCGCGTCATCCGACGGATGGGCCCGGATCAGAAAAAAGCCGCCCGCCACGATGCCGTCCAGCAGTCGCTGATGCAGACAGCTAAAAGGCAAAAGCTGCAGATTCACTTTCGCCCGCCGGGTCACTTCCGCCACCTGCGGGCCGTACAGCAAAGGCCCACGCGCATACTTCGACAACGTTGGATGCGACTCCCAGCCCTGCCCGTACAGACTCAATCGCAGCCCCCGCCGCATCGCCGCATCGGCTGCCCACCCAAGCGCCTGCTGGCGGTACAGCGTGTTGTTCAGCCGATTAAATACATCCAACACCCACATGTCCGGCTGAGGCTCGCCAATCCCCCGCACCAACTCCGCCAGCTCCGGCAACGTCGCGATCCATCGACCCTCCCGATACCTCGCCAACACCTGATCCACCAACGCCCGCCGACCCTCCGTCACGCCATGCTCAGCCAGCAGCGTCTTCGCCAGCGCCTCGGGGTCCGCCGACCCATGCGACACAAACACCAGGTCGTCCCCGCCTGATCCCGAATCTGCAAACGTCACCGCTTGCTCACCCACCGCCGTGAGCTTGTGCAGATACACACACTGACGCTTGGGATAGGCAAACGATTCGGTGTACATCGGCTGAGCACACGTGAGCACAAAGTCCCGCAGCCCCACCGAACGTCCCGCAGCCGGGTCACATAAATTGCCCAGATCGTCCTGAATCCAGCAGATGAAAGGCAACGCCGCCGGAAAACACGCACCAAACTCCCGCCGCAGATGATCGATCATGAACACTGCGTCCGGCTTAAACGCATCCAACGCCTGACGATAATTCCAGGCTGTCAACCGGTGGTGGGGGGCTGACTCTTGAAGCACCTCCACGACATAACCAAGCGATTCAAACGCCCGCGCCGCATCCGCAATGCTGTACTGCAAGACCGTGGTAAACCGCGAAGTGCACAGCAACACCCGACCGGGCCTGCCCGCTTCGTGCGTTTCTTGTGCTGCGTGCGACTTCGTCCCGCGACCCAGCGCCGCCGCAAAACCCTTCGCCGTTCGCCCAGCGTAATACGCATCCACCCGCTCGCCGCACGCCTCAAACGCCAATCGATACCGCTGCATCACCGCGTCGTAGGCCGCCTGCGCTTCCGCATCCAGGCTTTGCGTCACCTTCACCGTGGGCGGACCCAAACCCGATCCCACCGTCAAGGCCTCAAACAAGTGCTCCGCCCAGTCCCGCCCCACACACCATTGAATCCGCCCGGCCGACACCCCATTCTCCGACCAATCAAATGCCGTCAACGCCGCCCGCAATCGGCCCAGGTCCGGCTCCACCACGAACACGCACTGCTCACGCCCCGGCTCCAGCGCCGGCGGGTCCGCCAACAAGCGATCCAGCATGCAGCCGTCCCCCAGTCCCAGCAACCCCACCGGCGAGCCACTGGCCAGGTACGGCGTCAAGTCCCGCCACGCTGAGATGGGATCCACCGCCGAGTCGTCCGCTCCCGCGATCGCGCCCACCCGTACGACATATGCCGAATCATCTGCCTTGACCACCGCCGCCGCCAAGGCTGCGTCCGCCGTGGCCAGCGCCGCGAGATTCCCCGCCAGACGCAAGGCGCCCTGGACCGCCGGGTCATCCCTCCGTGCTTGCGTGAGCCAATCCGCTGCCTTTGCAAACCGCCCGCGATCCAGCGCAATCAGACCCGCCGGCTCCGCCGCATCCTCCGGCAAAGCGGGTGGCAGTCGGTCGAGCAACCGGTCCACCGCCGTGTGATCCGCCATGCCATACGAAGCCACCAACGCCTCTACCGACGCGCACAGCCCCGCCCGATCAACATCAGGCGCAGGCCAAGCCGGTCTGTGAGCGGTGACCGTCACACCAGACTTATCGGGCCTACCCCGCAAAACCCTTAAAACCCGGCCCCATCACAACCCCCCAGTCCAGCCCACCTACCCCTGCGGCTGCATCTTGCGCTGCAGAATCCGCAGCTCCACCGGCTTGGCGAACACCACGTTCTCCTCCACCAGCTGTGCCTCCTCCATCTCCCCGCCAAAACGCTCCACCAGCGTCGCCACCACCTGCTGGACCAGGTCTTCAGGAGCCGAAGCACCCGCGGTCAGCAGCAACGTCTCCACCCCCTCAAACCACGACATCTGCAGTTCCGAGGCATCGTCAATTAACGCAGCGGGCGTCCCGGACGACTCACTGATTTCCGTCAGCCGCACCGAGTTCGAGCTGTTGGTCGAGCCCACCACCAACGTGAAGTCTGCCGACGGCGCCAGGTGACGCACCGCATGCTGGCGGTTGGTCGTGGCATAGCAGATGTCTTCCTTCGGCGGGCTGATACACTGCGGATACCGCTGCCTGATCGCGGAAATAATCACATTCGCATCGTCGATCGACAACGTGGTCTGCGTGAGATACACCAGCTTGTCCTCAGGACCAAAGGGCAGCGCCGCGACATGCTCGGGCGATTCCACAATCGAAATCACCTCGGGGGCCTCGCCGTAGGTGCCTTCAATTTCGTCGTGACCCGCGTGGCCTACCAATAAAATCTGATAGCCCTGCTTCGCGTACCGCCGGGCCTCGACGTGCACCTTGGTCACCAGCGGACACGTCGCGTCAATCATCCGCAGCTCCCGCGATGCCGCCTCCTGCCGAACCTCAGGCGATACCCCATGGGCGCTGAACACCACCGTCTGCCCCTCGGGCACCTCCGCGATGGAGTCCACAAACGTTACGCCCTGCTCCACAAATCGCTGCACCACATGCTTGTTGTGCACGATCTCATGGAACACATACAACGGCGTCCCGAGCAGTTCAATCAGGTCCTGCACGGTGTCAATGGCCATGTGAACGCCAGCACAAAAGCCGCGGGGGTCGGCGAGAATTATCCGCATCACACCATCATAAGCCCCGCCGCCCCCACCACCTCGCCCCCCACTCATGCCCGAGCGGACGCCCGGTCCACCGCCGCCAGCACCGCTTCCACCTCCAGCCATGACATGTCCTGCTCCGTCGGCGGCGAAAGCACCTCCACCGACCGACCCATCGGACGCCACACCGCAGGACGCGTCGGCCCGAACAACGCAATTGTCGCCACCCCCACCCCCGCCGCCACATGCGTGGGACCCGAATCATTGCCCACGTACACCCCCGCGCCCCGCACCACCTCCACCAACCCCATCGCCCCCCTGGGCCACACCACCTCATGCTCCGACTCCCACGCCGACACCACCTCAGCCGACCATCGCTCCCGCTCCACTTCACCCAGCACCACCACCACCTGGTGCCCCCGCGCCGTGAGCCGTCCCGCCAACTCCCGATACCGCGGCTCTGGCCAACACTTCGCCGCACCCCCCGAGCCCGGATGCAACACCACCGTCCCCGCCTCGCCACTCAACGTATTCACTGGCTCAACCAGCTCAAACGTCTCAACCGCGTCGGCCGCGTCCACCCCCTCCCACGTCATCCCCTGCTCCGCCAACGCCGCGCGGTGCCATTGCGTGACATGCCCCGCCCAGTCCTTCGCCGGCCGAGGCGGCACCAACGCGGTCATCGCCCCCGCCGCCAAACGCGTCACATTCGCCAACCACACCCCATCGTCCCGCCCCATGAACCCCACCACCCGCGTGGCCTGCTCAAACAACGCCCCCACCGCCGGACTTACCCGCGTCGGCCCACCCGCAGCGTGCAGCCGGGTGAACTCAAACATCTCAATATCCATCGCCCCGATGTCCACCCCCTGAGCTCCAAGCACCTCTGCGGTCAACACCGCGTGATCCCAACGACTCACCAAAACGATCCGCTCCCCACCCGACCCCAACCCCGACGCTAGCCCTGACGCTAGCCCCGACCCCGCCAACCCCCGCAACGTCGGCCAAAGCAACACCGCATCCCCCAACGCCGCCTGATGAAACACCAGCACCATCCGTGCATCATGACACCTCCGCCCGAACACGCCTAAGCACCGGTCAAAAATCGCAACGGCTCACCAGGTGCTCGACAAATGTCGGACGCAAAGACGAGCCGCGCCCGTGAGGAAGAGTCCCGGGCGGACAAACTATTTCGTGATCCGGGACGCTTCCCCACGGGCGCGGCTCGTTTTCAGACCACACCAAAAAAAAGCCGTGCTGCGAAATCAATCCGCAGCACGGCCAACGCTTTTCTCAGCCCATCAGGACCTCACCCCTGCGAACGTCGACGCCGGGCCAGCAGCCCCACCCCGCCCAGTCCCAGCAACACCAGCGACGCCGGCTCAGGAATCACTGCACCCGCCACCTCGCCGTTGACCGACAATGCGTTGATATGCAGATTGCCATCGCCCCGCGTGCCCACCGCGCCCACCGGTGCAAAGTCAATCACCACGCTGTCCGCGCCGGTAATCGCTTGGGTGAAGGTAAACGTATCGAATCCAAAGTCACCGGAAGTACTGTCGGTTTGGTACGCGTCGTAGATCGTCGTGCTGCCTCCGTCGACACTCACCCGAAAGCCGATGTTCGGCGGAGCGCCGCCGCCGTTGCGCCACTGGCTCACAGAGATCGAACTGATGTTCAGGCTGTCCGCGACATCGGCGGTGATCGTGAACCGCAAGAAGCCATTCGGATTGCCATTGGAAGCGACGCCTTGACCATCACCATCCCACTTAAACACGTTGAGCTCATCGTCGGCGTCGTTCGCGTCGGTGTACTCGAGCGTGCCGACACCCACCATGTCCGTCACCGTCAGCCCAGCGGCAGCGTTTGACTGGCTGTTATCGAGCGCAACCCCGACCGCATTCCCATTCGAGCCCCCGCCGTTCACCAGATCACTGAAATCCCAGTCCACCAGCACCGCCGCCTGGGCGACACCTGACGTGCCAACCGTCAAGGCAAATACCGCTGCACCACCACGCAACCAGGTCTTCATGTCATTGAATGTGTTCATATAAAAACGCTCCACTTCCTAAAAGAACAAGAATCGAGAAAAACCAAACCACTCACAGATCGCCATTCGAGGCAAACGAATTATCACCCACGAACGAAACCAAACTTGTCCACCTGAGACAAGTTTTGTAAGAGGTGAGACATGCCGACTCGTTTACGCCGTGCCGAGCCTGTTTTTGACGCCCGACCCAGTGTCATCCTCAATTTCACGCTCCATCGTCCCTGGACCCGCCAGATTCTTGCCGGGGTGTCCAAATACGCCCAGTCGCACGGCGGTTGGAATCTGATTCTCGAGCATTACGATCAGACGGCGGGTCACTCGGTCTTGAGCGGATCCACGCAGATAGCCGTGCAAGGCATTCTTGGTAGCGCGTTAAGCATGAAATCGACTGAACACGCGGGACGTCCGTTCGACACCATCCCCCGCGTGGGGCTGAATCACACAGATGCTCAACACAGCACGCCGGTGGTCATGACTGATCTCGACGAAGTGGGTCGCCAGGCTGCGGATCATCTGCTGGACCGATCCCTGGAGGCGGTTGCGTGCTATCACGTCGATTCCCTGAAAGCTCCACAGATCCGGGAACGCGTCGAGGCGTTTTCTCAGCAGGTGCAGGCCCGAGGCGGAAGGATTCGCCACTTGGCGTTGCATCACCCCAATGCAGATCACCCGGGGCCTGACCCACGTCACTCCGTGGGTGAAGTCGGGGACATGCTCAAGCAGTTGCCCAAGCCGTTGGGCTTGTTTGCTGTCACTGCAGGCGACGGCTGGCGGGCCCTTCTCGCCGCTCAGCATGCCGGGCTGCGGGTGCCCGAAGACCTGCTGATTATCTGCGGCGGGGATGATGAACTGGTCTTCGAAAGCCTCACCCCCACCCTCACCGGCGTGCTCTACGACCAGGTCGAAGTCGGCTATCAGGCCGCCCAGACCCTCGACCGTCTCATGCAAGGCTTACCCGTTCCCCGCGTCCGCCTCATCCCCCCGCTGGGTGTGATTGAACGGCAATCCTCCGAGTTCACCGCCGTCAATGATCCCGTCATCGAACAAGCGGTCCGCTACATCTGGACCCACGTCGAGGACCAGCTCACCGTCGACGCCGTCGCAAACGCCACCGCCGTCTCCGCACGCACCCTCTCGCGCGGTTTTCGACGTGTCCTCCAACGCACCCCGCTCGAAGAAATCAGACGCTCCCGCGTTCAGACCGCCAAACGCCTGCTCGGCTCGACCGACCTGTCAATGACCGAAATCGCCCTCCGCAGCGGCTACAGCTCCTCCTCACAACTCTCGCACTGCGTCCGACTCGAAACCGGCCTCACCCCCACAGCCCTGCGGCAACAACACCTTCACGTCCGTCGATAACCCCAACCCCAAAACGCTTTCACACCCTCAGATCTGATAATCCCACTCCGTCGGCAACGCGGAGGAAGTCGCGGGCGGCGGGGAGGGGGTGGGGGAGGGGGTGGGGGATGGCGGGGGGGATAGCGTGGGGGGGGGCGAGGGTTGTGCAGCGTTCGCCATCGCGGCCGTCGGCAACGCTTCGCCCTTGACCAACGCATGCGCTCGCGCCACCGCCATCTTGGTCGAACTGAACAGGTCTTCCTGTGTTTCGACCACGTGATCTTCCGGGATCGTGCCGATCAATCCGAAGCGCGCCATCCGCTCGCGCATCCGAGGCCGCACCCCGCACAGCAGGACAAACCGATCCCGCTCATGCATCTGAAGCACAAACTGCTCGATGGTGTACATCACACTTGCATCCACCGCATGGGTCCGCTTGAGTCGAAGAATCACCGCCTTGGCCGGGCCTTGCAAGAGCTCCAGAAACCGATCCTGAAGTTCATCCGCCGATGCAAAAAACAAGTTGCCCTCAAGCTGGAAGAGCGCCACTTCGCGCTCCCGCCGCACTCCGGTGACTCCCGCATTCGGCGGGTCCGCCTCGTCCACCCCGGAGAAGCCGTCGCCCTGCGGAACGATTTCGGTCATCAGCACCTGCCGCGCCCGACGCAGGTAAAGCCCAATATTCAAAAACACACCCACCAGCACCGCCCACTCCAGGGGAAACGTCAACGTCGCCGCCAACGTGCCCACACACACCAGCAGGTCGGCTTTATTGCTCGCCAGCAACCGCCTGAAGTAAGCCACATCAATCAGCTTCAACCCGATCACGATCAGCAGCACCGCAATCGACGCCATCGGGATGTACCGCGCGGCAGGCGCGAGCGTGAGAAATATCACCGCCACCAGCACGCCCCCCAGGATGCAGGCAAAGCGGCTGCGGGCCCCACTGTCTGCATTCAATGCCGACCGCGAAAAACTGCCCGACGACGGGATGCACTGAAAAAACGAGCCCACCGTATTGGTCACCCCCAGGTTGAGAAACTCGCGGTTCGCGTCGATACGGTCACCGCTGCGGGCCGCCAGCGTCTTGCTGATGCTGACCACTTCAATCATGCCCACCAGCGCAATCGCAAACGCCGGCGTCAACAGCGCCCGCCACGCATCAAGCCGAAGCGGCGGCGCCACCGCCGGCGGCAGCCCACGCGGCAACTCCCCAACCAACCGCAGCTCCGCCGAGGTCCACCCCGAAACCACCACCGCGACCGCCCCCGCCACCACGGCCAGCAGATACCCCGGCACCCATCGCGGCAGCCCACGACACACCCACAACACCAGCAGACTCACCCCGCCCACCAGCATCGGATGCCAATTCGGCTGCGACGCGGTATGCGTCAGCTCGTGAATCACCGCGAACAAACCATGCCAGGTCGATTGCACATCCCGCGTGTTCATGCCCAGCAACGGCGCGATTTGCTTGATCGCAATCAGCACCCCCGCTCCGGCCGAAAATCCGATGATCACGCTCCGGCTCACATATCGCACCAGCTCCCCGAGACGTGCGAACGCAAAGAAAATCTGAATCACCCCCACCAGCAACGCCAACATCACCGCGACCTGAATCACCGACAAGCCCGGCAACGACGCGGCCGCACCTAAAGACCCAGCCGTGAGAATGGCGGCTGTATTCGTCGGGCCCGGCGCAAGGTATCGGCTGGAGGTCAACAGCCCGCCCACCACCGCCCCGATGATCGCGGTGTAAAGCCCGTACACCTCCGGCACCCCCGCGATATTCGCAAACGCCATCGACTGCGGCACCGCCACCATCGCCACCGTCAGCCCCGCGAACAGATCGCCCCGCAAGGTCGAGACCCGATACCCCCGCACATCCGCCGACAGCCCTTGCACCGCCCGCGTTGCTGGCGCGAACACCATCCCCGCAGTATGGAAAAGCACCCGAGCCTGGCCGTTGGAAAACACGCCGCCAGCGTAACGGCTCGAGGCGAAGCGTTGAAGTCCCCCCGCCTCACACCACGCCATCCCGTCACCCACACCACCTACCCATTTCGCCTATCGCCGATAAAGCAACGCGATACCACGGTGGCAGCACGTTAAGCGAGCCTCCGATTCGGCCGATGCTGGAGGCAGGTAGGGAGAACACAAACCCGCCCGCGACGCTGACCGGTGTGGTCAAGTCTCGGGGGCGCGTAAGGGGATTGAGATGGCACGCACCCGGGTCAAGTCTGACCTTGAGGTTTACCTCAAACAAATCGACGAATTGCCCCTGCTCAACCGTGAGCAGGAGATCGAACTCGCCAACGCCATCCGCGGCGATAACTGCATGGCCAGTCGCGAAAGGATGATCCGTTCCAACCTCCGCCTGGTGGTGTCCATCGCCAAGCGGTACACCAACCGCGGCTTGCCCCTTCAAGACCTCATAGAAGAGGGCAACGTCGGCCTGATGAAAGCCGTCGAAAACTTCGACCCCTCCTTCGGTGCCCGCTTCAGCACCTACGGCACCTGGTGGATCAAGCAGGGCATCAAACGCGCGCTCATCAACGCCGTCCAACCCATCCACATCCCCGCCTACATGGTCGAACTCATTACCAAGTGGAAGCGAGCCTGCCGCGAGCTTGAAGAAGAGCTCGGCCGACAGCCCAACGTCAAAGAACTCTCCGTGCGTCTGGAACTGCCAGAGAAAAAAATCAAGATCATCCGCAAAGCCGTCAAAGCCAGCCGACGCCCCACACAGCCCGGCGGCGGGGGGGACGACGAGTCGCCCGGACTCGGCGAAATGCTCGAAGACTTCAGGCATCCTTCCCCGCACGACGCGGTCATGCTCGAAGACGAAATCGACACCGTCACCCAACTCCTCGAAGCCATCGACGATCGCGAGGCCACCATCCTCCGACTCCGCTACGGCCTCGAAGGCGAAGAGCCCATGACGCTCAAAGAAATAGGCACCCACGTCGGCCTGACCCGCGAACGCGTCCGGCAAATCGAGATCGAAGCCTTACGCAAACTCAACGCCCGCATGAACAGCGACCATCCGCTGGGAGCCGTGTGGATGCGGCGAACCCACGCACGGGCCATGGCGTAAGCCAACTCGCAAAAACGACACCCTGTCGGACGCACTTTTTTGGCAAACGTCTTCAGGCGTGATCTGACAACGCAAGCGCTCACCATGTGCTCGACGATTGTCTTGCTCAAATACGACCCACGCTTAGAACGTAGCGCGATGATGCGTCGCGGCTTGAGTAGGACGGGCATCTTGCCGGTCTTCGCTGCGTAGCCGCGATTTGGATCACGCCTCGATCTGAGGTCGAGAGACAGGCTGGAAGGCGAGTCCCACGGCAAGCCAAGGTCACCGCATGCGATTTGATGCGGTTGTGTGCCTTGGTTCAGGCGTCCGGCCTGAATCGGCCGAAGGATGATCGAACGCTGCAAATGGCCCTGCGGGCCAGCGACAGGCAGGATGCCCGTCGCCACTGAAACCATATATGGGGACGTAGACCGCAAGCAGCCAACCCGGTGCCGGTCTATTTGAACGAAGTTTGCTCTCGCCCAAGACGCCGCGATCGGCACCACCCGGCCGCAACCTCAGGCCGAATTCGGCGTGCCATGGGGTCAACTCCCTAAATGTGCGCGGGTTACGTCAACTGGCTTACATCAAATGACGATGAAACCCCTGAGCCCGCCTCTCCAGTGGTTGTCCGTGTATGTCACGGCAAGAGGCGGGCAAGACTCCACACACGGTGTTTCGTGGAAATCTCTGAACAAATCAATACGCTTTGGGTCCTCCTCGCGGTCGCTTTGGTCTTCCTCATGCAGGCCGGGTTTCTCTGCCTCGAGGCCGGGCTGACCCGCAGCAAGAACAGCATCAACGTCGCCGTGAAAAACATGGCTGACTTCGGCCTGTCCGTGCTGATCTTCTGGGCGGTGGGCTTTGGGATCATGTTCGGCACCACGCAGGACGGCCACTTCGGCACGTCGCTGTTTGCGTTTGACGTCGGCTCAGGAGACACCTGGACCGCCACCTTCTTCCTGTTTCAAGCGGTCTTCTGCGGGACTGCGGTCACGATCGTGTCCGGAGCCGTCGCCGAGCGCGTCCGCTTCGGGGCCTACCTGCTGATCGTGGCGGTCATCTCGCTGCTGATCTATCCGTTCTTTGGGCACTGGGCCTGGGGCGGAGCGTTGCTGGGGGACCAAGGCGGCTGGCTGATGAACATGGGCTTTGTGGACTTTGCCGGCTCAACGGTGGTCCACAGCGTCGGGGGATGGGCGGCCCTCGCAGCCTGTCTGGTCCTGGGCGCCCGACTCGACCGCTTCGACGACAACGGCAAGCCCCGGCAAACCGTCGGAAGCAACCTGCCTATCGCCATGCTCGGAGCCCTGCTGCTCTGGATCGGCTGGATCGGATTCAACGGCGGCAGCACCCTGGCGCTCAACGGTGCCGTGCCCGGCATCATCGCCAACACCATGCTCGCCGCCGCCGCCGGCATGGCCATCACCACCTTCGCCGGGTGGATCATTCAACGCTATCCCCACCCGACCATGCCGATCAACGGCTGCCTCGCCGGCCTGGTCGCCATCACCGCAGGCTGCCACGCGGTCACCGCCCTGGAAGCATTGCTCATCGGTGCGGTCGGCGGACTCCTGGCCTTCGCGGTCGCCGAGCTGCTGCTCAAGCTCAAAATCGATGACGTCATCAGTGCCGTCCCCGTCCACCTCGCCGCCGGGGCCTGGGGCACGCTCGCGGTGGCCCTCTTCGCCGACCCGGCCATCCTCGGCACCGGGCTGACCATGCTCGAACAGCTCAAGGTTCAGGCCATCGGTGTCGCGGCCTGCGGCGGACTGACCTTCACCGTCACCTTCGTCTGCATCGGAATCGCACACAAACTCTTCGGCCTGCGGGTCAGCGAAGAAGCCGAACGCCAAGGCCTCAACTTCGCCGAGCATCGCACCA
Organism: uncultured Phycisphaeraceae bacterium; assembly: GCA_963799465.1. Classification (GTDB taxonomy): domain Bacteria; phylum Planctomycetota; class Phycisphaerae; order Phycisphaerales; family Phycisphaeraceae; genus JBCCOW01. Next base: position 1,371,259 of record CAWCXG010000001.1, read on the forward strand.
CCACCGAACTCTTCGACCTCGCCGGAACCATCGAACGCCAGACCCAAACCTCTGACCTCACCTTGCGGGCCCCGGTCGAACCGTTCACCGAAGTCGGCCAGCTCGCCCAGCGGTACAACGAACTCATGGACTTTCTCGAGGCCACCAAGCTCGACGTCGACGAACTCAACCACATGACCGCCAACGTGCCCGGCATGGTCTATCAATACACCCGGGACCAGAATGGCCAAGAGTCATTCCCCTACGTCAGCAAGGGCTGCCGCGATATCTTCGGCCTCGAGCCAGAGGTCTTCCAAAAAGATCCCGCGTACATCATGAACATGATCCACGAGGACGACCGCGAAAGCCTCCTGGAAGTCACCCAACAGTCCAGCGCCACCCAGACCACCTGCCAGTGGGAAGGGCGGGTGGTGTCCACCGACGGCCAAACCCGCTGGGTCCGTGTGGTGTCCCGCCCCATGGCCATGGACAAAGGCACCGTCCGCTGGGACGGCATGATGCTCGACGTCACCGAAGCCAAGATCGCCGAGCAGCAGATCGCCGACGCCCTGACCAAAGCCGAAGACGCCAGCCGCGCCAAGAGCATGTTCCTGGCCAACATGAGCCACGAGATCCGAACCCCGCTGCACGGCATCCTCAGCTTTGCCGACTTTGGCAAAAAGAAAGTCGGCAAGGTCGATGAAGCCAAGCTTAAAAGCTACTTCGAAAAAATCGACACCTCCGGCAACCGCCTGCTCAAACTCGTCAACGACCTGCTGGACCTCTCCAAACTCGAAGCCGGCCGCATGCGCTTTGAATTCGAAGACGCTCTCTTGGCCATGGTGGTCGGCGGCGTGGTGGACGAAATGGGATCCCTCCTGGCCAACCGGGGCAGCCGGGTGCAGCTCCATCGGCCCGACGGCAAGGTCCGTGCCGAAGTCGACGCGCTCAAACTCATGCAGGTCGTCCGAAACCTCCTGCACAACGCAGTGAAGTTCTCACCCGCAGACAAACCCATCGATGTCACGATCCAGGACATGGGCGACACCGTCCGCGTCGAGGTCCGCGACCAGGGCTGCGGCATCCCCGAAGCGGAACTCGGTGCGGTGTTTGAAAAGTTCATTCAGTCCAGCACCACCAACTCCGGAGCCGGAGGCACGGGCCTGGGCCTGTCGATCTGCACCGAAATCATCGAAGGACACCACGGCCGAATCTGGGCTGAGAACCACCCCGAAGGGGGAGCCCGCATGTTCTTCGAAGTCCCCAAGAAACAGCCCGAATCAAACCTGCCCAGCCCGCCCAAAACCTCTGAGCCTCAACCCGAGATGGCCGCATGAATGCAGCAACCCCCCGCAGTCAGCGTGACCCGATTCTGATCGTCGACGACGATGAGATGAACCTCATGATCCTCGAAGAGGTCCTGGGCGATGACTACGCCTTGATCTCGGCCACCAGCGGCGAGGAAGCCTTGGAACGCGTCCGCGAACACGCCCCGGGCCTGATCCTCATGGACATTATGATGCCCGGCATCGATGGCTACGAGGCCTGCCAACAAATCAAAGACTCGCCCTTCGGCGACACCACCCACGTTGTGCTGGTCTCCGCCCGGGCCTCTGCAGAAGAACGACTGCGAGGCTATGAAGTCGGTGCCGACGACTATGTCGTTAAACCCTACGACCACGAAGAGCTCAGAGCCAAAGTCCGCGTCCAGCTCCGCCTCCGCGAGACACTCTTCGAACTGGCCCACACCCGGGCCCGCCTGGCGTGCGAAGCACAAAACCTCGAAGACCGCGTCGACGAGCAGGCCCGCGAAATCATCGACACCCGCGACCTCGTCGTCTACGCCCTCGCCCGCCTCGCCGACTCCCGAGACACCGACACCGGCCAACACCTCGCCCGCATCCGCGAATACTGCCGAATCCTCACCGAATACCTCGCCAAGCATGGCCCCTACATCGATCAGGTGCCCAGCACCATGCCCGATGCCATCTATCGCGCCAGCCCCCTGCACGATATCGGCAAAGTCGGCGTCCCCGACGCGATCCTCTGCAAGCCCGGACGCCTGACCCCCGAAGAGTTTGACGTCATCAAAACCCACTGCGACATCGGCGCCAACGCCCTGCGCGAAGTCGCCGCCCACGGCTCTCAGGGCGCCTTCCTCGACATGGCCATCGAAATCGCCCAAAGCCATCACGAAAAATGGAACGGCCAAGGCTACCCCCACGGCATTGCCGGCGAAGACATCCCCCTCGCCGCACGCATCACCGCCGTCGCCGACGTCTTCGACGCACTCACCACGCCCCGGGTCTATAAATCCGCCATGCCCCCCGATCAGGCCCGCGACCTGATCCTGGGCGACTCGGGCACCCACTTCGACCCCGCCATCATCGACGCCTTTGTCGCCACTTACGACCAGATCAACGCCACCTGCAAACAGCTCGGCTCCGTCGTCGAAACCGCCGCGGCGGCGTGACTTCACAGCTCCATACCCCGCAGCCGCTGTCCCGCGTGAGTCCCTCCGTGCCCAGGGCCATCGCATTCTCGATATAGAAGTTGCCGACAATCTCTCTGGATGTGAGGTAACCCTCGAACCCCACCGCCTCGGACGGGGGCCCCATCTTGATAGGGCCAGGCTTGCTCAAACACACACCCCGAGAACGCGATCGCCCTGTATGGGTGGGCGTCCGTCTTGCAGCCGAACGGCCCCGTCGATAGCCTGTAGCCGTCCGATTCCTCGTGACCTCAGGCCGCCTGCACCTGAACGTCCTACGCCCGAATGACCTGCGGCATGCCCCCAGAACCCGCCGCCCCCATTTCAAGCCCCTCACCCGCCTGGGCCCCCACACCGCTGGAACCGCCGTTCGACCTCTACGAATACGACGCGCCGTTCTACGACGAGCTGTTCGACCGTCAAGGCCGACCCCACCCGCACTACGCGCCGATCCACCAACGCCTGCTCGAACTGCCCCGCGAAGAACTCGCACGCCGCCAACAAGCCGCCGACCTCGCCTTCCTCAACCAGGGCATCACCTTCACCGTCTACGGCGACGACCAGGCCACCGAGAAAATCTTCCCCTACGACATCGTCCCCCGCGTGATCAACAGCGAGCAGTGGGCGGTGATCGAAAAAGGCCTCGAACAACGCGTCACCGCGCTCAACCTGTTCCTCAAAGACCTCTACGGCCCGGCCCACATCGTCCGCGACGGCCACATCCCCCTCGACCTCATCCTCTCCTGCAAGCATTACTGCCGAGCCATGCGCGGCCTGCGACCCGCCCGCGATGTCTACATCGCCATCTGTGGCTCAGACCTGGTTCGCGATGAAACCGGCGCCTTCGCCGTGCTCGAAGACAACCTCCGCGTGCCCTCCGGCGTCAGCTACATGATGGCCAACCGTGAGGTCATGAAACGCACCCTGCCCACGCTGTTCAGTCGGCTGTCGGTTCGGCCCATCGACCACTACCCCCAGGCCTTGCACCGCACCCTCGCGTCCCTCACCCCCACCGCCAGCACCGACCCCAACGTCGTCGTGCTCACCCCCGGCGTCTACAACTCAGCCTACTTCGAGCACACCTTCCTCGCCCGCCAGATGGGCGTCGAACTCGTCGAAGGCCGAGACCTGCTGGTCCACGACGAAGTGGTCTTCCAACGCACCACAGCCGGCCTCAAACGCGTCGACGTCATCTACCGCCGTATCGACGACGACTTCATCGACCCCCTGGCGTTTCGACCCGACTCCCGCCTGGGTGTCCCGGGACTCTTCAACGCCTACCGCGCCGGCAACGTCGCACTCGCCAACGCCATCGGCAACGGCGTCGCGGACGACAAAGCCGTCTACGCCTACGTCCCCAAAATTATCGAGTACTACCTCAAGCAGGACCCCATCCTGCCCAACATCCACACCTACCAGTGCAGCGTCGATTCCCAGCGGCAGCACGTCCTGGAAAACCTCGACCAGCTCGTCGTCAAAGCCGTCGCCGAGGCAGGGGGCTACGGCATGCTCGTCGGCCCCCACGCCACCGCCAAAGAACGCTCGGAATTCGCCGACGCCATCCGCCAGAATCCCCGCAATTACATCGCCCAGCCCACGCTCAAACTCTCGCGGGCCCCATGCCTGATCGATGGCAAGGTCGAGCCCCGACACATCGACCTCCGCCCCTACACGCTCTACGGCGAAAAAGTCACCATCGTGCCCGGCGGACTCACCCGCGTGGCGCTCAAAAAAGGCTCGCTGGTCGTGAACTCCTCCCAAGGCGGCGGGTCCAAAGACACCTGGGTGCTCTACTGACCCACCGCCTCGCACGGCCTGCATCCCCGCCCCGTCCCCGCACCTGATCCTCCAACGCCCAACGCACCATGCTTTCCCGAGTCGCCGACAGCCTGTACTGGATGGGCCGCTACCTGGAGCGGGCCGAGCACGCCGCCCGGCTCGCAGAGGTCAACCTCCACCTCGTGCTCGACCACAGCCCCAAGGACCGACTCGACCGCTGGCATCGCCTGCTCAAAGCTGTCAACTGCACCGAAGACGACCCGACCAACGACGGTAAGTCCGTCATTGCTTCCATCGCGTTCGACACCGAACAGGAATGCTCGATCCACACCTGCATCTCCACCGCCCGCGAAAACGCCCGACAGGTCCGCGAGCAGGTCACCACCGAGATGTTCGAACAGCTCAACGCCTTGTACTTCCAGGTCAGAAAGACCCAGCTGGACGATATCTGGAACCGTCAGCCCTATCAGTTCTTCCGCTCCATCCGCCACGGCGTAGCGCTGTTCAACGGCATCACCGAATCCACCCTCAACCACGGCCAGGGCTATGCCTTTATCTCCTTAGGCCGATACCTCGAACGCACCCAGGCCACCGCCCGCCTGCTCAAGGTTTACCTCAACGAAGAGCTCGAAGACCAGCGTTCGAGTTTCGAGGCCGACCAATACATGCGCTGCGTCGGCCTGCTGCGCAGCTGTGACGCCTTCGAGTCCTACCAGAACCACTATCCCGACGGCGTCCGGGCCGACCATATCTCCGAATTTCTGCTGCTCTCTGACGAACTGCCCCGCAGCATCCGCTTCTCCGCCGACCGGGTTGTCCAGTCGCTCGAACAGGTCCACGCCCGCACCGGCTCCAGCCGGGACCGACTGGTGCAGACCCTCGCCGGCCGACTCCAGGCCCAGCTCAAATTCGCCCAGCCAAGCGAACTCCACGCCCGAGGCCTGGGCGAATTCCTTGACACGATTGACGCGGACTGCGAAGAAATCCACGCAGCCAACTACCGCGCCCACGTCGCCTATCCCATCGAAGAAATGACCGCTTAATCCCCGCACCGCCTCGCACCATGATCTACTACCGCCTCCATCACGAAACCCGATTCGACTATCACGCCCCGGTGCGTGAATCGATCGGCGAAGTCCGGATGCGGCCCCGCGACGAACGCGGACAGTCCGTCCTCCAGTTCGATCTCAACGTCCGACCCCGCGTCCGCCTGGGCAGCTACCGCGACTTCCTGGGTAACCACGTCCACCATTACAACGTGCCCCAGACCCACATCACCGAGACCATCGTCGCCGAGTCGCTGGTCCGCATCGAGCCCGGCACCGACTGGCCCGACCAGCTCGACCCCGGAGCGTGGGACCGTTACCGCGATGTGATCACGCTGCCCGAAACCTGGGACATGCTCCAGCCCAGCCATTTCGCAGCCCCCACCGACTTGCTGCGAGAACTTGCCGCTGAGCTCGACGTCACCCGTCGCGACGACCCGCTGCTCACCGCCCGCCACGCCTGCTCAGCGGTCCATCAGGCCTTGGCGTACAAGCGCGAACAGACCACCGTGGATTCGCCGATCGACGACGCGATCGAGGCCCGCGGCGGGGTATGCCAGGACTTCGCTCACATCCTCATCGCCATGCTCCGACCGCTGGGAATCCCCACGCGTTACGTCTCGGGCTACCTCGCCACCAGCGATGCGGTGATCGATGCCGACACCCCCAGCGTCTCCGAGCAGGCTGCCACCACCAGCGAACCGCCCAGCCCTTTTGAAACCACCGCGCAGGCCGGCAGCGTGTCCCGCGAAGAGGCGGCCGCCCGCGCCGCAGCTGCCGACGCCTCCCACGCCTGGGTCGAAGCGCTCTTGCCCATGACTGACGGCCCCGCGTGGATCGGCCTGGACCCCACCCACAATCAAGTCGTCGCCGACCGCCACATTCGCACCGCCATCGGCCGCGACTACGCCGACGTCCCGCCCACCCGAGGCGTGTATCGGGGCAATGCCCCTGCCGACATGCATGTGGTCGTCAAGGTCGAGACCCTCACCGACCTGCCCACCTCGTTCCGCCAACCCTTCGTCACCCTGGGCTGGGTCCCCCCCGAACCCCCGCAGGACCTGCCCGACGAGCCCGAGCCTTTCGAGTACTACGCCCAGCAGATGCAGCAACAGCAGCAACGCTAAAGCGCACCGCGATCATCACCAAGCCCACGAAAGCCTCAACACGAGCCGCGCCCGTGAGGAAGCGTACCGGGTCGCTAAATGTCTCGAAGAAAACGCTTCCTCCCGGGCGCGTCCTGTTCTCAGACCACGCTTAGTTCGCAACGCCCGGCACCAGGGTGCCCCAGAGCTTGGGATTAACCGTCTGCGGGACGATCAGGTCAGCCTTGGCTTCCAGCGAAGCGTGGCCGTCGACGAACAACACCGCATTGCTGGCATTAGGGTGACGATCCGCAATGCGTAGAACGTTTTCGCTTTGATCTGCAAACGTCTCGCCGTAGTAGTTGCGATGCGAGAGATTCTCTGTGCGAAAAAACCCTTCGCTATTCGGACGGGTGTACTTCTCGAAAAACAGCATCGTCGTGCCCGGCGAGGGGTGAGATTCGAGTCGCCAAACGTTCAGAATCTTATTTTTTTCAAGCCCCGCACCCGTTCGGCCGCCCGAGCCACGCATGTTGTGACAATACGCCACCGCACGGTGCGATCTGGAACCGACAGCATTCCCACCCGGTTGATAGATATCCTGGCTTGAGGAAAGCTCATCCGAGGGGCATCGGTACACATCCGGGAACGGCGTATTCGATGCGTATTTGGCGGGCGGATTCGGCATGGAAAACAAATCCAGGTACAGGTAGTACCACGCCCACGACGCTGCGTTCTTATCGCCGCCGCCCCAGCTGTGGCTTGGCGCGACCCGGCCGTCGAACATTTCGCTGTACACCGCCGCGCCGATACCGATCTGCCTTTGGTTGGCCAGACAAACCGTGGATCGTGCCGAGTCCCGTGCCCCGCTCAGGACCGGCAGCAGCAGCGCGATCAACAACGCGATGATGCTCAGGACCACCAGAAGTTCAATCAAGGTAAAACCGCGACGCGACATGATGCATTGCTCCGTGCCAGACATGAACCGACTTTCCAAAAAACGAACAAACAAGACCCGGGGACTGCCATCCCCGGGCCCTCAATCGTCAAGATTTCAGCGACGACGCCGGGGCAGCAGGCAAAGCCCACCGAGTCCCAGCAGCGCCAGCGAGGCCGGCTCAGGAATCGGCACCGCGCTGCTGAACGCAAAGTCGTCAATGGCCGAGTCATAGGACTGTTCCGCCACGCTGGATGCGGTGGTGTCGGTGTCTAACCGCGTGACACGGATCAATCCGATGTTCTGCGTGGTGTCGATCAGCCCGAAGTAGCCATCGATCCCGTTGCCCGTGCTTTCATCCGAACCCACGATGGTCTGAACTCCCAGAGACGTCACATCATCGGCAGCGAAAAACTCGGCGGTGACGGTGAAGCCGACGCGGATGTTCGTAAAGGTGAAACCTGCCGCTTCGACACTGGTACCCAGCGAATCAAAGGTGTCGTCGCCGCCACCCTCCGCCATGTTCGGGCCGGTCCCGTAGATGCCAAAGTCAAACTCCGCAATGATCGGCGCCGAACCATTCGCACCGAGAAACCGGAAGCCCTCGCCATCCGATGTCAGCAACGATGAGGAGTTGATCTGGCCGCCCGCCGTACTGCGCTGTCCGGAAACAAACCGAAACTCAATGTCCGGCAATTCGGTTGCGGTGAATGCCGCCGTGTTGGTTCCATTTGACGCGACCTCACTGCCTTGTCGAAAATCAGCAATCACCCGCAGATCACTTCGCGCTTCAAGCGTCGCCTCCGGGGTGGCACCCGAGCCGACCGCATCCACATCCTGTTGCTCGCCCAGGGGATCGATCACGCTCACGGTGGCCAGATCGGTCAGAACTGCGGCATCGACGCCCAGCGCGGGCACGATCCCCAGCGCGGCGGTGGTGGCCGCAAGAGAAAAGTATTTAACGTTAAAAACCTGCATTGAAGAACCTCCAAAAAGAGTGAATAAAGAAACCGAAACATGACAATGAGAACTAACTAAACCCTGAGTCCCAGCGGCCGTGTCGACTCGCCAGGCTCAAAACCGAAGGGCACGCACACCCCATCGAAATGGGGGGCGGACTGCCCGATACGTTCAATGAGTTGATCCGCCGCGACGCTGCCCATCTGCTCTTCGGGTATCAGCGCGGAGGTGTACGTCAGCCCGAGGTAATAATGAGGCCGAGCGTCGAAGGACACGACTGACAGGTCGCGGGGAACGCGTAGCCCGACGCACGCGGCGGTGTAAAGCACGGCATCGGCCACACGAGAATCGTACGTCACGACAGCCGTCGGCCGATCGGGGCCTTCAAAAACGCCGTCGAGCGGCAGCGTCCGCCGATCCCCAAAATAATCCCGGCCAATCACCCGTGGCTGCAACCCCACCGACCGCATCGCGCGACAATATCCCGCTTCCCGGTCGATCACCGAAAAATGCGGGTCATCGTTTTCCAGTCGAGCATTGCTCAAGTTGATGTAGGCAATGCGGGTGTGCCCGAGGTTGAGCAGATGGCGGGTCAGATTCTCCGAGGCCCCAAGATTGTCGGGGTAGACGCAATGACTGTCACGCCGAGCATTCATCCACAGGGCAGGCAGATGCTGCTGCTCAATAAGCTCGGTCAGCCGATCCGGCAGGTGGTCGGTGTAATTAATCAGCAACCCGTCCACGCACCATCGGCCAAGCACCTGAGGCAAAAACCCCTCCTGCGTCAGCTTCTCATCCGGCATCGCGGACACCACCAGATGATGGTCCCGCGCAATCAGACTGCGGTGGATACCGCTCATGAGCGCGTCGGATGTGGACGACCGGGTCCCGATGGTGGACTGCAACAGGCCGACCGCCTTGAACTTTCCGGTTCGATTCGCGCGGGCCGCCGTGTTCGGCCGATATCCCATCTGCTGGGCAATCTCGACGACACGTTGTCGCGTCGTGGCTTTCATCGCCTGCTTACCCCGCATCGCGTTACTGACCGTCATCGCGGAAACCCCCGCCGCCTTGGCAACCTGAGCCAGGGTGGGAGACGTCGTGTTCGGATCAGGGGAAGACGGTGGGGACATTGCGGGAGACCGAGCAGAGCGGACAACGAAGGCCAGATCTTAAAAGATTTTAACGTTAAATAGGACTCGTCAAGTATACCCGTGATGCCTGACAATGCAAGCATTTCTCATTGAGGCCCAGGGTACTCTCAAACGAGCTGCGCCGGTGAGGAAGCGTCTCAGAGTGCAAGTACGCTCGAACAAGACGCTTGGCACGGCCGCGGGTCGTCGGGGCGACTGCAATCACGCTTGCTACGGCGAATGGCGTCGGCCCTCATTCGGGAATACTGCCCGCAGCGACGGGGGTGCGTCCGATGGCTTTGGCTTTCTCAAAGGAAAAAGGGGCGAAGCCTTCGGGTCCGAACTGGGTCCCGCAGGGTCCGCCGCCGTGCTGCGCGAGGTCGAAGAGGTGTTCTGAGCCATCGAACCGCAACATGGGTCGGTAGGTTTCGTGCATTTCACGGGCGGAGGCGGGTGCGTAGTGGGCGATAAAGCTGCGCCGCCAGTGCGTGGAGGTGTTGGGTCGGCTGCCGTGGACGACGCAGCCGTTGAAGAACAGCACATCGCCGGGCTCGAGCACCGCGGGCACGGGGGTGATGCCTGCGGGGGGGCGGACAAAGTCGGTGGTGAAGCTTTCGTCGGGGTTGGCCAGCTCGGGGCATTGCAGGTCGTAGGTGTGCGTGCCGGGGCACAGATAGAGCCCGCCGTTGTCAGGCGTGGAACGATCGATGGCTGTCCACGCCGCGAGGCAGGTGCGCGGCTTGACCCGCAGGTAATAGTTGTCCTGATGCAACGCCTGACCCTTGCCGCCTGGAGGCTTGAAGTAGTACATCGTCTGCGTGGCGATAGGCTCTTCGCCGAGTAACGCGGTCAGCACCGACTCGATCCGCGCGTCCAGCAGCATGGATCGGCTTAGCGCATCAAAACGGTGCGGATGCATCACCCGGGGGTAACGCCTGAGCGGGTCCAACGTTTCCAGGTCCGGCTCCCAGTGATGGTCGATCCGCTCACCCACCTCTGCCAGCGCTTCAAATCGATCGCGGCAGGCTGCCACTTCAAGGGGGGTCCACAGACCACGCACAATCACATATCCTTCGCGTTCATACCGCTCCATTTGCTGTTGAGAGAGAACAGAAACATCGGGCGAGATGGAAGCAGACAAGGCATCGTCAGGGATTGCGATCATGGCTTGATTGTCGCATCCTGCCGCATATCACGCCATGTTCAGGCCGATTATTCTTATGGACGATTCGATCACGATGACAAACCAAACCCCATTGACAGGCATCACGGTGGACCGCGTGCACTGTCGGCTGTGTGATGCGTTTGAGCATCTCGAGGCGTACATCACACGTCGGGATCGTCCGGTGAACCATTTGTTGATCTGGTGCGTTCAAGGCGTGACGACGGGGCGGTCGGGTGAGACGTACTTCGAGGCCGGGCCGGGGGATCTGGTGGTGCTGCCCAAGGGGATGTCCCAGCGTTACGGGGCCCGTGCGGGTGAGCCTTGGGCGTGGTGGTGGGTTCACGCGGAGGGTCCGATGGCCGACGCGGCGGTGGCGTTATTGCGGGAGCGGGGCGGGGCCGGGGGGCGGGAGGGGGACATGTCGCGTGGGGATGAGGGTGGGAGTGGGGGTGGTCCGGTGGTTCGCGTGGGGTTATTGCCGGAGGTTCGAGCATGTTTCGCGGCGATGGTGCGAGCCTGGCCGGGCGAAAACCCCACCGACCCCTGGGACCCACTGGTCGCGGACAGCACGCTGGCGTCCTTGCTGGCGTTGCTGCTGCGTGAAGCCGACCGCCCCCAAGGCCACGCCGGCGGGCCCTCGTGGAATGTGCTTACGCTGCTTGACTACATCGACGCTCACCTGACCCAGCCGCTCAAAGCTCACGACCTCGCTGCGGTGATCCATCGCTCGGTCCCGCAGTTCAACCGCCTGTTTCGCGAACGCTTCGGCACCAGCGCGATGCAATTCATTGCCGACCGCCGGGTCGCCCAGGCCCAGACGTTGTTGCGCGAGACCACGCTGACGGTGTATGCGATTGCACAGGCGGTGGGATACGACGACGCGTTCTATTTTTCCAGGCTTTTCAAACGGCGCACCGGCCTGTCACCCCGGCAATACCGCGACGCCGAGCGGTGATCCCAACCACACGCTACCCACGTCCCGCACCACGATCCTCACCGCGTGGCACCCGCCGCCGACCTGCGTGGAATCACCGCCCAGCCCCGGCGGCTACAATCTGCCCTTTACCGATGGACCTTAAACGAACGACCTGCGAGGAACGCCTGCGATGAGCAATCTGGTGCCCATGGTGATCGAGAAGACCGGCCGAGGCGAACGCGCCTACGACATCTTCTCCCGCCTGCTCAAAGACCGAATTATCTTTATCAATGGGCCTGTCACCGACGAGATGTCGTCCCTGGTGACCGCCCAGCTGCTCTTCTTGTCCAATGAGGACAGCAAGAACGACATCAGCATCTACGTCAACTCCCCGGGCGGCAGCGTCTCGGCAGGACTGGCAATCTATGACACCATGCAGTTCGTCCGTCCGGCGGTGACGACCTACTGCGTGGGCATCGCCGCGTCGATGGGCTCGGTCCTGCTCATGGGCGGAGCCAAAGGCCAGCGGTACATGCTGCCCAACAGCCGGGTCCTGCTGCACCAGCCCCTGATGGGCGGCGTCATGCAAGGCCAGGCCACCGACTTGTCTATCCAAGCCAAGGAAATGCTCAAGACCCGCGAACGGCTGTACAAAATCATGCAGCACCACACGGGCCAGGAGTTCGACACCATCGCGCACGACTGCGAACGTGACAAATGGCTCGACGCGGAGGAATCGGTGACCTACGGCGTCGCGGACACCGTGCTCAAGCACCTGCCCGAGGGCGTCGCCGGCGGGGATGACAACCCCAATGACGCCGACGACTAAGCCGAGGTCTACACCCGGAACTCTGCCCGTGAAGTCTCCCGACCGCCACGCCCGCACGCCATCCCCCCAAGGCCGATCACCTCGGCCTGGCTCACCCGCCCGGACGTGGCCCGAGATGGGCCTGGGTATGTTCGTGATGAGGGTGTTCGTGGTGGGGGCGGTCCTGCTGGCGATTTCTGCGTGTGGCCCCAAAAACTTCACCAACGACAATGACGCTTTGCGCCGTGAACGCCTGGAACTCACACGCGAACTCGCGAAAACGCGTACCGCATTGCAAAACCGCGAACAGCACATTGCGGCGCTGCGGGCCCGTCTCGATCAGCCATCCGGTTCGTCCGCGACGGCTCCCGCGTCAACCCAGCCCGCCGGCACCCAACCCAGCTTCGAGCTGCCCCGATTATCGTCGATTCGCTTTTCAACCCTCTCGGGCCCACTGGATACCGACGCCGACGGCTCCCCCGATGTCCTCCGCCTCTACGTGCAAACGCTCGACGCCGACGGCCGATTCCTGCTCACCGCCGCAGCCGCGACGGCTCAGGCCATTCGGCTTGAGCCCGGCGACCAGCCTGCCATCGTCGCCTCCGAAGGCCTCGAACCCGCCGCCTTTCACGCCGCCTACCGCGACGGACTCCTTGGCACGCATTACACCCTGGTCGTCCCGCTGCCCAAACCACTGCCGGCCGAACTTGACGAGGTGCTGGTCAAGGTGACCCTCACGCCTCCGTCCGGCGAACGCTTCGAGATCACCCGCGTCTTCTCCCTGCGTCCCATTCTCGACGAGGCCCTGCGGTGAACGCCCCGGCGTCCCCGACATCAACCACCGCCCACACGCCGCCACGCCGCAGCGCAACCACCAGGTGGTATCAGCAACGCAGCAAAATTGTGGTGGTCGGACTGATAGGGCTATTGGTCGTGGCGGCCGCAGGATTTGCGCTCGGCAGCGGGTGGATGGTGCTGAAACTACGCGCCAGTGAGCCCTACGCGATCGCGAAATCCGCCGCTCTGACCGACCCCCGCGTCACCCAGGCCTTGGGCCAACCGATCGAGCCCGGCTGGCTGGTCCTGGGGCAGATTGACGAATCCGCCGGGACCGCAGAAATGACCTTTTCGCTCCAAGGCTCCCGAGCCCAGGGCGGCGTCCGGGCCTCGGTGCAGCGTGTGGACCTCACCGCCACCCCGCCGGTGTGGAAGGTCACCCGCATGGACATCGGCGTGGGAGATCGCGACGCGGGGACCGTGATCGTCCTGGTTGAGCCGGAGGCGGATGACACCGCAGCCACTTCGAGTGCGCCCTGAACGTCCGCTAATCTTTTTTTGAGTCATTCGACGCACCCGCTGCCTCCTGGAGGCGTACACTGAGTTCGTTCGCCAGCATTTCTTCGCCGGTCCGGGTTTTACCTCCTCCCGGGCCGGCTTTTTCTTTATCTCCCTGCGTGGCATGCCATCGCGCGTGTGACACGGCCTCGGGCTTACACTCCCGCTCGACGTGCCGCTGGACCAAGACCCATCCCGACTGGTGGAACCTAAGGGCCGCAAGGCCCCGGGCGGGGGCCCTCACGGCGTGGATGAGACGCGGATGCCATTGGGCGACCACCTCGAAGAACTTCGCCGTCGATTGATTCGTGCGTTAATTGCGCTCGCCGTGGCGGCAGGGGGGATGCTTTACTTCGGCAAGGATCTGGTGGCGTTGGTCCTCGCGCCGCTCGGCCGGGTGCAGCGGCAGTTTGGCCTGGCGGAAGGGGCCTACGCACTGGGCGTGCCGACGGGTTTTGCGGTGTATTTGAAAGTTTCGCTGCTCGCGGGGCTGATCCTCGCCTCGCCGCTGATTGTCTGGCAGGTCTGGCGGTTCATTGCCAGCGGGCTCTACCATCACGAAAAGCGGTTTGTCGTCGTGCTCGCACCCTTGAGCGGGCTGATGTCCCTGGCCGCAGCGGGATTTAGCTACTTCCTCATGCTCCCGCTGTGCCTGACGTTTCTGCTGTATTTCACCATCTCCTTTCCCCCCATGGACACCGCGCCCGCCACCGAGCCCAGTTGGGTCGATCGGCTTGCCGCGCTGACCACCGGCGACCGCTTCCCCAACCCCGGCGAAGCCCCCGCCGCCGACGACCCCGCCGCCGGCCGACCGCCCCTCCAACTGCCCATGCTCCGCGACAATCCCGTCAGTCCCGCGTCCGGCGACGCCTGGATCAAGTTGCCCGAAAACGAACTGCGTGTCCTGATCGGCGACACCGTCTACCGTTTCACCGCACTCCAGGGCGGCTCGGCGGTCCAGCCCATGATCGACGTCAACCAATACATCAGTTTCGCCGTGCTCCTCACCACCGGCGTGCTGATCGCCTTCCAACTCCCCGTGGTCATGCTGCTGCTCGGGTCCACCGGGCTGGTCCGAGCGCAGGACGTCCGCCGATTCCGCAAATATGCTTTGTTCGGCGCCTTTTTCCTCGGAGCACTCTTCACACCCGCCGACCCGGTGTCCATGGTCGTGCTGGCGGTGCCGTTGTACCTGCTGTTCGAGGTCGGGCTGATCCTCATGGCCTGGGCGTCGCCGCGACCACCGCTGGACCTGTAACGCCGAGGCAACGTTCAATAGAAAAAGCCCACGCTCTTGGAGCGTGGGCTTGGCATAAAATTCGGATGAAGTGCGGGCGGTTTCAGGCCGCTTCTTTTTTCTTCGCCAGCAATGTGGACAGCCGGGACTTGTAACGAGCGGCGGTGTTCTTATGCATCGCGGGGGTCGCGGCCGTCTGGTCGAGGACCTTGTAAATACCGCTAAGCTGCTGCTCTGCCTGTTCAACTGAGCCGTGGAGAATGGTCTCGCGATACTCTTTGATGGCGTCTCGATATCGCACGCGGCGCCAGCGGTTACGGGCACGGTGCGAGGCATTCTGGCGGACACGCTTCTGGGCAGACTTGGAGTGGGCCATGGCAGGATCAACAAAGCCCAACAAAATCGGGCGGGGGGTCAGGGGTCAGCAAACATCAATCACCGCGACGCGAAACGCGACGGCGAGCCGCACATTATGCGCGATCTCACGCCCGGATTCAAGTCACAGCTTGTGTTTTCGTCAAGTGACCTCGAAAGCCAACGACGCAAGGCATCAACAATGCAACCGACAGTGTTACACCATCCGCTGCATCACGCGCCCAACGTGCACCCTTTAAGCTGCGAATTTTGGCGTGCGTGACGCTTGTGCAACTTGCCTCTCGACACTGACGCTTGAGAACTGTAAACTGTGCGGCTCGCTACCGCGAGGGCATGGTGGACCTGCGTCCATCGCGTCACACGCAAGTGTCTGATTGTTGAGTCCACCCGTTCCCCCTTTGCAGGAAACGCTCCCATGAGCGACGCCATTATCGCCGAAATTCAAAAGGATCAGCTTAAGTCTGATCTGCCCCGCATTGACCCCGGCGACACCGTGGATGTGCACGTACGGATTATCGAAGGCGAAAAGGAACGGATCCAGATCTTCAGCGGCGTGGTCATTTCCGACCAGGGCGGCGGGCTGGAGCGGACCATCTGCGTGCGTCGTATCGTGGCCAACGAAGGCGTCGAGCGGACCTTTCCCGTGCACTCGCCCCGCGTCGCGAAAATTGAGATCAAGCGGCACGGCGACGCCCGGCGGGCCAAGCTCTACTACCTCCGCGACCGCGTGGGCAAGAAGCGTCGCCTGCGAGACCGTCGTCGGGGCATCAAC
Organism: uncultured Phycisphaeraceae bacterium; assembly: GCA_963799465.1. Taxonomy (GTDB): domain Bacteria; phylum Planctomycetota; class Phycisphaerae; order Phycisphaerales; family Phycisphaeraceae; genus JBCCOW01. The sequence continues at coordinate 1,387,277 of CAWCXG010000001.1, forward strand.
TACCTCGAGACCTCTGCGTCGGACCACCTGGAAGCCAAGAGCCGACAGCGCCGCGAGGCCCGCGAGGCCAATGCTGCCGAAGCCGAAAGCTAAACGTACTTTGCCCCCGGACGTGGCACTTGTGCACGCTGGATCATGAGTGTTCCATGAAGATCCCCTTCGAGCGTTATGCTCCCGGGGTTCTTTTCTTATCAGGAGCTCTGCGATGTCCATAATCCTCGGCCGATTCACCCCGATGCGTCAGGCGTTCGTACCCGCAGCGGCGTCACTCATGCTTGCACTGGGCATCCTGACCAGCCCAGCTCACGGGCAGGTGTTGATCTCCGAGATCATGTACAACCCCGCGAGCAAAGAAGGCCATTCAGGGAATGAGAGCAGTCCAGCCCACCCGACCAAAGTCGAATGGGTCGAGCTTTACAACGCCGGCGACGAGCCCGTCGACCTCGCCGGCTGCATGCTCAAAGACGAAGACGGCCAGACCCAGGCCATCCCCCAAGGTGTCACCATCAAGCCCGGCGAGGCGGTGGTCCTGATCCCCGGCAAGCAGACCGTCACAGGCTTCCGCGAGGCGTGGGGCAACGGCTTCACCGTCATCCCGCTCGACGGCTGGGAGCGTCCAGGCCTGAGCAATCTGGCCAACAACCCCTCGGAAGACAACGAGCAACTCACCTTCTGCAATGCCGACGGCGAGGTTCTCGACGCTGTGAATTATGACGACGAATCGCCCTGGCCCAGCGACGAGCCGCATGGACCGAGCATCGTGCTTCAACCCGGGCATTTCTCAGCCGAAGGCAATGACGCGGGTGACGCCTGGGCCTCAGCGGTCGAGGGCCAGCTCGGCGCCCGCTTCGCCAAACGCACCGATGACTTCCGCGATGACGATCTGGGTTCGCCGGGCACCGTGATCCTCGACATGCCAGACGACACGGAATAACCTCGCGGCTGCCCGCACCTCCCGGCATGACCACGTCCCGCGACCCCGACATCCCACCGCCTCCCCCAGGCCACACCCTCGCCAGCCGCGCGGCCAGTGTGGTGGATCACCCGGCGTTCTCGCGCACGATTCTCGCTACCATCCTGCTCGCAGCGGTCGTCGTGGGCATCGAAACCTATCCCCAGGCGATGGCCCGGTTCGGCACGCTGCTGCACACCCTCGACACGATCATCATCTGGATCTTCGTCGCCGAGGCAGCCTTGAAAATGCTGGCTCACGGCAAGCATTGGTGGCGGTATTTCCAGGACCCGTGGAACGTTTTCGACTTTCTTATTGTCGTCGTGTGCTTCCTTCCGCTCGACGCCCAGTACGCCGCCGTGCTTCGCCTCGCACGGGTGCTGCGTGCCTTGCGTTTGGTTTCTGCGGTGCCCCGGCTTCAACTGCTGGTGGGCTCTTTACTCAAAAGCCTGCCGTCGATGTTCTACGTCGGCATTCTGCTGGGTCTGTTGTTTTACATCTACGCGGTGCTGGGTGTGTTCCTGTTTCGAGGCAACGACCCGGTGCATTTCCTGAATCTTGAGCGGTCGCTGCTGTCGCTGTTTCGCGTGGTAACGCTCGAGGACTGGACCGACATCATGTACACCGCGATGTACGGCAGCGAGCGGTATCCACCGCCGCGGATCGAGGAATATTTGGGGCACGACTGGTATCAGCCCATCGCGCGGCCGATCGTGGGCAGCTTGTACTTCGTGAGCTTCGTATTGCTGGGCACGATGATCATGCTCAATTTGTTCATCGGCGTGATCATCAAGAGCATGGACGAAGCTCAGGCTGAGGCCGAGGCCCAGGAGCGCGAAAAGCACATCGCCGCGACGGGTCAGCCCAGCCTGGGTGATGAGTTGGCGATGCTGGAACACAAGCTGGATGTGCTGCGTCGCGAGGTCGGCCGGGTGCGCGAGAAAGCCGACTGAGCAATTCCGCTTTCGCATCCGCCCGGGTCATGTCAGGCGTGACCCATTCTCATGTCTTCACGTGCCACGCCAGGCGACAGACATCACCCACATAGTGAATGCGGATTTTATTGCTCACGCCCGGCGTCCCCAAAGGTTCGCCTTTGACAATCACCACCGCGTCGCCCGGCTGAGCCCAGTGGTTATGCAAAAGCAGCTCATCGACCGCTTCGACGAATTTCGCGCCCGCTTCGGGAGGTTCGGGGCGGGGCATGTACATCCCCGTCACGCCGAACAACAATGCCATTCGACGCAGCGCATCGGGATTGGACGACACCGCGATGCAAGGCATCGGCAGCCGACGCTGCGAGAGGTACCGCGCCCCGCCGCCCAGTTCGGACCACGTCACGACATACGCAGGCTTGAGTTGTCGACAAATCACTTCAGCGCCTTGCGCAAGCGCGGTGGAGCGGTAGCGTGACTCGACGGTTTTGGTCGGCACCGGCGGCTTCAGGCCTTTCTCCGCGGCGTAGGCCTCGGCGATCTCCGCCGTCCGGGCCATGGTGTGCACCGCCTGCACCGGCCACTGACCCACCGCCGTTTCGCCGGACAACATGATCGCGTCGGCACCATCAAGAATCGCATTCGCAACGTCGGACACTTCCGCCCGCGTCGGCGTGGCCGCGGTAATCATGCTCTCGAGCATCTGCGTCGCCACGATCACCGGCTTGCCGTAGTCATGACAGCACGCGATGATTTTCTTCTGAAGGATCGGCACCTCCGCCACGTCCATCTCCACCCCAAGATCGCCCCGGGCCACCATGATGCCGTCGGCCGCTTCGACAATGGCCGCCAGTTCACGGATCGCCTGGGGCATCTCGATTTTGGCGATGATCGGCAGCTTGCTGTGGCTTCGCAGTTCGCGGTGGTCTCGGCCCATCTTCTGCAGCACGGTCTTGAGCTGACTCACGTCCTCCGCTTTACGCACAAACGACAACGCCAGAAAGTCCAGGCCATGCTCCACCGCCCACGCTGCACACGCATGGTCGTGGTCGGTCATGGAGGGCGCGGCAATCGTCGAGTCCGGGAGGTTCACGCCTTTCTTGTTGGTCACCAGGCCGCCGACGGTCACGTTGGCGATGAGCCGGGGCGTGTCGGGATCACGCGTGGGATCGGGGTCATTGGCGGTCACGCGATCGGTGACCAGCATGCGGATTGCCCCGTCGTTGATCAAGAGCCGATTGCCCGCCACGACATCGTCGACCAAACCGTCGTAGGTGACGCTGAAGGTTGTGACGCCGCGTGCATTGCGTGATGCCGTTCGGCCGTCGGTGACGAACTCGACGTGGTCGCCGGGCTTTAGCTCGATACCCGGGTCATCGACGCCGGTGACCCGGATCTTGGGGCCTGACAAGTCACCGAGGATGCCCAGCGGGATGCCTGTTTTTTTTGCTGCCGCACGGGCGACATGGAGCGTGGCGGCAAAGTCGTCGAACGAGCCGTGCGAGAAGTTGATCCGCACGCAGCGCACCCCCTCTTCGATCATGCGGACCAGGGTGTCGACATCCGCCGAGGCGGGTCCCAAAGTGGCAAGGATTTTGGTGAGAAGCCGGGGCGGGGGCGGGTCCATATGGACGCGAAGCGTACAGGAAACGCGGCGGTCGTAGGGAAATACCCATGTGCTAGAACCATGTGAGCCGAACGCACGCACCGAGGAGGCGTGTGCGCCAGGCCAGTTCACAGCTGTGTTTCTTGCGTGGTGCATCCCCGTCATGCCGATAGCGCGTGCATGATCACGCCGCGTCGCTGCCTGACCATTGATGTCGAAGAGACCTGGCACACCGAGGCCGCGCGATCGGTTGTCTCGCCTGATCACTGGGACCGTCAGCCCCTGCGGGTCGAGCGGGGTATGGACGTTCTGCTCGATCTTTGCGACCAGCATCAGGTCCGAGCGACCTTGTTTTTTCTCGGCGATATCGTGCGGCGGTGCCCGAGCCTGGTGCGACGCTGCGCCGCGCGTGGCCACGAAATTGCCTGCCACGGCAACAACCACCGACGCCTGGCAGACATGACCCCCGCCACGCTCCGCCTCGATTTGCTCACCTCTAAAGCGTTGATCGAAGACACGCTGGGCGTTGCCGTCCAAGGCTACCGGGCTCCGTGCTTCAGCCTCACCGCCGCCACCCGCTGGGCCCGCGATGTCATCGCCGACACAGGCTTCGCCTACGACAGTTCGGTGTTTCCCACGAACCTGCGACGCGACAGTTGGACCCAATGGAACCAATGGAACCAAGGCCTGCTGCCCGAGTTGCCCGCATTAACCCTCCAGGTCGGCCGATGGCGGCTGCCCGCAGCAGGGGGGGCGTATCTGCGTCATCTGCCCGTGGCACTGATGACCACCGCGCTGCGTCAAGCCGCCACGCGACCCGAGCCCGCCGTGCTCTACACGCATCCCTGGGAGTACGACCCGCACCAGCCTCAGCTCGCCCTGTCCCGCCGACAACGGCTTCGCACCTATGGCGGACTGCACCGCACGGCCGCGAAACTTCAGGCCTTGCTCCACGCCGCCGAGTCATTGCCCGGCCAATGGGTGACCTGCCAGGATGCTGTGGGTCTCTCAAATGCGCTGCCGCTTGAATCGAGCCCACCGCTCGCCCGTGCCGCCTGATCAAACCAAATCCTCATCCATGCCAAACGCCTCATCGCGCCGCGGCCTTGAAGAAGCGTCCGCTTCGCCGGCAGGAGTCGTCCGCGATGACGAGGCTCACGTGGCCCAAGGCATCGGGCTGGGCTGCACGAAGGTGGACTTCAGCTCCACGGGCTTCTGTGAACTCGCACACGTCTGAATCGCTTCCAGAATCTCCACCACGTGCGCCGCATGGGCACCCGTCACCCGGCTTTGCCGGCCGCTTTCCAAGGCTTCCGCGACTTCGACCACCCCGCGATAAAACGGAATGTTCTGGAACGCCTCATCGCCTTCGCTCACCGGATCCACAACCTGCAGGTCTTCACCAAACGCCGACGCTTCGACGGGTGTCTGCGAACTCTGGAAGTTACCCAGAACCACCGATCCTGTGTCGCCGTGGACCTCAAATCGGCCCTGCTGGTAGGTGTTCTTGCCATGCACATAGAAGTTGCTGGTCAGCCGCACGATCGGCCCCGACGCCAGCTCAATCACCGCAGTGATGAACTCCGGCGTGTCAATATGAAACTCGACGCCTTCCTTCGTGGTGCGGTCCGGAAACACAACTTTCTGAAAGCTGCTGACGACTCGCTTGGCAGGGCCGAAGAACGTCGTCGCCAGCGTCAGCGGGTAGACCCCGGTGTCCCACAGCGGCCCGACGCCGTAGAAAGGACCGGGGTTGGGGTGCCACGACTCGATTCGGCCGTGGTTGTTCTCTGCATAAATCACGCGGGGGGTACCGACGCCGCCCTCGCGGATCCGCTTCCAGGCGGTCTGCTGAGCGTCGCCCATAAATGTGATCGGCGCGGCGGCCAGGATCAGGCCATGCTTCTCCGCCGTCTCCACCAACTCGCGAGCTTGCGCATACTTCAACGCCAAAGGCTTCTCGGTGTACACATGCTTGCCCGCTTTGAGGCACTGTTTAATCACCTCATAATGCGCGGTATGAATCGTGAGATTCACGACCAACTGCACGGATTCGTCCGCCAGGACTGCACCAAGCGTGTCGTAGACGCGGCCGCCGAATTGCGCTTGAAACTGCGCCGCACGCGCGGGATCAACATCGCAAAAGCCTGCGATCTCGACCACGTCCGCCGCGTGGGCCAGCAGCTGCTCGCTGTAGCGGGTGGACACATTGCCGCATCCGACGATGACGATTTTCAAAGGGTTGGCCATAGTCGTACCAGCGTAGCGAGAGAGCGCGGTGGATAAAGCCCAGCGCTTGCAGGGCTGGGGCCGACCGTCATAGACAGTGGGCTTCGAGGGTTCAGTCGAAGGCGTTTAGCAGAGTTTCGAAAGCACCAGGTCGCCAATCTGCGTGGTGCTCATGCCCGAGCGGTCCAGGCTTTTTCCCGCGAACGCCGGCGTCGTCGCTTCCACCGCCGCGCTGACCGCCTGCCCCGCCTTGGCCATGGCCGCGTCATCCTTAACCGCTGCGGTCTGGGTCAGCAGCATCGCCAACGCGTCGATCGTGGCAATCGGGTTGGCCTTGTTTTGTCCGGCAATGTCGGGCGCGCTGCCATGCACCGGCTCAAACATCGACGGGGCCGCGCCGGTCGGGTCCAGATTCCCCGAGGCCGCAATCCCCATTCCGCCCGCAATCGCTGCGCCCAGGTCGGTGATGATGTCGCCGAACATATTGCCCGTCACCACCACGTCATACCGCCCGGGGTCCGCAACCATCACCATGCAGCAGGCATCGACATGGTGGTAGGCCGTCTGCACATCCTCAAACTCTGCCTTGAGCTGATCAAACGTCGCAGACCATAGCCCCCCGACATGGGTGAGCACGTTGGTTTTGTGCACCAGCGTGAGGTGCTTGCGAGGCCGGGCGCGAGCCAGCTCGAAGGCATACCGCAGACACCGCTCAGTGCCCCGGGCGGTGGCGGTCATGTCCTGCGTGGCGAACGCGTGGGGGGTGCCTCGCCGCAGCACGCCGCCCAGCCCGCCGTACAACCCTTCGGTGTTTTCGCGGACCACCACCATGTCAATATCGCCCGGCCTACGCCCCGCCAAAGGCGTCTCCAGCCCGGGATACAGCTTCACCGGCCGAAGGTTGATGTACTGGTCCAGCTCAAACCGCAGCCGCAGCAAAATCCCCTTCTCAATCACGCCCCCAGCCAACCGCGGATCGTTGGGCACCCCACCCACTGCGCCCAGCAGAATCGCATCGTGACCACGCAATGCCTGCACATCCGCATCGTCCAGCACGTGGCCGGTGTCGAGATAATGAGCCGCCGAGAACGGGTACGCCGTGGTCTCCACCGTCAGCCCATACGTCTGGGCCGCCTGGTCGAGCACCCGAAGCGCCTGATCGCAGACTTCAGGGCCGATGCCGTCGCCAGCAATCACTGCAAGAGAAAGTTTCGAGGGTTGAGCAGACATGGCGGCAGGGTAGCGGGTGCATCCCCATCAAGGCAACGGGACAGATTCGCAGCCGCCCAACCCCCCAGGGCCACCGCATATGACTACCCCGCGATGACGCGCAAAAGGAACTGGTGGTTCCAGCCGGCGATCTTGCGTCGGCCCTTGATGCTTTTTCGCTTGGTGAGGTGGTCAGCGTTGTTGAGCAGGTTTAAGGCCATGCGGCGTAGTCGGCTGAGGTTTTCGGGGCCGTGGGCTTTGCGAACGCGGCTGTCGTCTTCGTGGAAGCTGACGTCGAGGATGTGGTGCAGGCGATTCTCGATGCCCCAGTGACTTCGGACGGCGTGGCCGAGGTGCTCGGCGTCGGATTCGAGCGAGGTGATGTAATAGCGTCGCTCGACGCTGGGCGGCTCACCGATGACCTCACGCGTGGCCTCGACACACACCACGCTCCGCAGGCCCGGCCACTGGTCTTTGACCTTGAGCCAGTCGAGCTGATCGGTCACCCAGACGCGCCGCGTCTCGATCCGGCCATGTTCGCCCTCGGTCTGCTCGTGGCGGTCGTGCCAGGTGCCCTTGAAGTTCATCCGGATCATGTCGTCGAGCTCGGCCTTGACCCGGCGGTGCAGCGTCTGCTGATTCGCCTTCACCGCCAGCACGTAGTGGCCTCCGGCGTCGATGACCTGCTCGGCGATGTCCTTCTGGCAACCGATCGCGTCGATGCTCACCGTGGCTCCCTTGAGGTCGATCAGGCCCAGCAATTGCTTGATGCCTTCGATCTCCTGGCCCTTGCCGGCGGTCTTGAGCTGGCCGAGCACTTCGCCGTTGTCGGTGGCGAAGGCGCTGACTAGGTGAGCCATGCCACTCTTGTCCCAGCCGTGCTCGAACGACCGGCGAATGCTCTTGCCATCGACGGCGACGAGTCGGCCCGCCGACTGCTCGACCACCGCGTTCATCCAATTCATGAAGCAACGCTCGAAGGCTTCTGGATCGAGCCGACTGAACACCCGGCGGAAGGTGTCGGCCCCTGGTGTGCGTGGCTCGCCGGTGTCGCGATGCCTCGGCAGGTCGAGGAACGTCGCAAACCAGTCGGCTTTGACCCGGCCGAAGTCTTGCAGATCGTCCCAACCATCCGCGTCGCAGATCATGCCGCACAAGGCGATCACCAGCAGGTCGATGAGTCGGAACGTCGCGTTGTCCGCCCGCGGATCGGGCAGCGCGGTGAAGTAGCGCAAGGGACCACTTTGGGCAAGGTCGGCCATGACCAAACTCCGGGCAAGAGGGCTGAAATATCCTGCGAGCTCGCGACCAGCCCCCTTCTTACCCGAACCACCGCCAGAGCGCAATCCCTAACACGCGCCGTACTCGATCGCGGCGGTCAAATGCGCTGGCCCTGCCCAACCCCCCAGGGTCACCGCATCGGGCTTCAGTGGCGACGGGCGTCCCGCCGGGCGATGGCCCGCAGGGCGACTTGAAGCGTCCGATCAGCACTCAGACGATTCAGTCCCGACGCCTGAACCACGGCAAACCACCGGATCAAGTCCTATGCGATGGCCTTGACCAACCCACCCCAGATTTCCCGCTCAACCCCGCTGACGCACCCACGTCGCAATCGTCTCCCGCTTGCTCGGCCAACCCCCACTCGTGCGATCCTTCACAAACGCCGCCAGCACCGTGTCCAACTGCCCGGTCAACGCCCGTACCAGCTCCAGCCGAGCCTCGGTCAACTCCCGCGGCGACTGCGCATCCTCAACCGCGGGCAGCGTCGCCGACCCCACAATCATCTTGTCCAGCTGCAGCGACAGCTCAAACCCATGCTCATCATCGCTCAGCAGCAGCCCCACCTTCCGAGGCCACTTGCCCGTCCGCAGCGCATCCCCCGCCTCCACCAACCTTGTCAAATGATGCCCCCGCAGCGTCTGCTTGCCCCCCGCATCCCACGCGCAATCCATATCGAGCGCCTTATCAATCGCCACGTACACCGTCCGTCCGTCGTAATCAATACGACCATCCGCTGTCTCGATCCGATGCCAAAGCCACACCCCCATCTCATTGCCCAGAAAATCCTTCAAATCCACCGCCTGCGCAATCCAGGGCAAAATCGGCGTGGCCAAATCCCGAGGCCCGCCATGACCCGCTTCGTCCTCGCCATCCACCGTTGCATGGTCCGCAGTCGCCAACGCGGGCGGCTTGGTGAACGCCGAAGGCTTGAGGTCTTCGTAATCCCGCGTCCGACCTGCCTCGACCAGCGTGCGACCCGCAAGCATCCCCGCCGACTGATAGTGCAGGCTTACCGCAAAGCTGTTCTTCATCAAGCGATGCAAATGCTCGAGCACTGTGTTCCCGCTCGCCGCGCAATAAAGCATCCGCTCCCGCAAATCCCAAAGCAGCGCCACCGACTTGCTGCGCCGAAACTTCCCCGCCGCCAGGTCATCTCGTAGCTGCCGATCCGCCTCGTCCTTCGCGTCCCGCTTCTCCGCCTTGCTGACAAACCCCGTGGGCGACCCCGCCGCAGCCGCCTGTTCCTGCTGCTGCCGATAGGCTTTCTTCAACTCGGCGGGCACCTTGTGCGTGTCCATCCGCATGGCAAACAGCAGCGCGTCCCCGAAGCCGTTTTTCTCGTAGCCAAAGGCTGTATCCAGAATATGTTCACCCGTGACGAATCCGACCTCGACCTCGTCAGGGGTGCCGATTTCCGTTTCGCGGAAACGATGCTCGGTGAGAATGGACAACGCCGCATCGTCCGGAGCCGACGGCGCGTCGCCCTCCACACGAAGGCGACAGAAGCTGACTTTGCCGGAGTGGAAAGGCATGGCAGGGACCGAATTCAGAAGTGTGCGGGACCAGTGGCGAAGCGACGAAGGGTACGCGAGACGGGTCAGCCGTGCGCAGCAGCTTGCTCGCCTGGGGTGAGATCAGCGTGCGGGTCAGGTAAGCCCGGCGACACCGCGTCGCGAACTATTGTGACACCTGCTGTGCTGAAACGCTGCGTCTGCAACGCATTATCCTGGCAGCATCAGGGCGGGAAACGGCGATCCTGTGCCCCGAGGTCTCATTGATTCAGCCCAACGGCGGGGTTAGCTGGGACTTTTCAGCACCGCAGGTCGGACAGCGTTTTGGTATCCGGGTCTTGGCTCGCGTCTGTAAGATCACCACGCGCCAGATCAACACCTCCAACCCAACCAGCGACCCAACCCGGACAAGCGAACCACACCTACCGATAATGCGTAAATGATTCCCGACCCTTTCTTTTTCCGCCAACGCCAAGGCCGACATCCCGACACTTGAAATCGGCGGCGACCTGACCGAGGCGGCGGAGAAAAATCACCGCCGCAGTGAAGTCAGCGGCGTAAAGCCCCTATGAAGCGTTGGCGTTGGAGATCGTGGGCTCGACGCGCAGCTTCTCTTGGTTTTACGTGTATCGCAGTCGCTGCCGTCACTGGCACAATTTGCGGCTTCGCGGACAGCTTGTGGTGGGCGTTTGGGCTGCTCGACCACTTCCGGATTCAGTACATATTCATGCTGTTGGCCGCATTGCTCGGTCACGTGATCCTCAGGCTTCGGAAGCAGGCAATAGTCTGGCTTCTTGCGTTGCTCACCAACGTGGCTGTGATATCGACGGTACCTTCGACTCAGGCCGTTTCACCGCGTCCTACATCACTGCGAGTTCTGCACCTCAATGTTGATCGCCACAACCGAGATGCGAAGCGGGTTATCGCCGCGGTGGAGTCTTCACATGCCGACGCGGTTTTTCTGCAGGAAATCACGCCGTGGTGGCTCGATCGGCTGCGCGGCGGGCTGACGCGTTACCGCGTTGCCATTGCCGAGCCGAGGAGTAACACTCGCGGCGTTGCAATGCTGATTCGTCTCGACTCCGAAGTATTGATCGCCGCCCGCATTTTACAATTAGTCCCTCAACAAACCGACCGACCGATCGTGACCGCTGAACTATCACTCGACGGACACACGCTTCACGTGATGAGCTTGCACGTCAAGCGACCAAGTAGCGCAGCCGCCGCCGAATTGCAGGCTCAGGAATTTGTGGCTGCCGCAAAATGGGCCACTGCTCTGGGTAATCAACCGAAAATGGTGGTCGGTGACTTTAACGCCACCCCATGGTCGCGACGCGTCAGAGATCTTCGGAATACTTCCGGCATTAAACCAACAGCGAACGCTTGGTCTGGCTCAACCTGGCCTGCGCAGACACCCTGGCCGCTGCGGATACCGATTGATCTCACACTTTCATCTGGATTGTCGGCCTGTCAACCGCAGGTCGGCGAGGATGTCGGCTCCGATCATCTTCCGCTCGTTGTCGATTGCACATTCGATTGAGTATCGAGGGAAAAAAGGTGTCAGACACCTTCTTGGCACCCAGCGCAGCATGTGACACTCCCTAGCGCCGCTTCTTTCGCAGGCCCCAGGTGCCGCTGCCGAGCAAGCCGAAGTCCAGAATCGCGCCCACGGTGAGAATGCCCCACCAGCCAAGGCTGTAGGCTGCCGTTTCGTTGCCCGCAATGGCTCCGGCGAGCGTGAGGATCGGAGCGAACAGAAATCCAAGCAACACCCAAAGCCAGTCCGGCCCAAAGAGGTCAATGCCCCGACTCACGTAATCACTCACCAGGAAAAGGATGACCAGAACCACACGGGGGGTGATCAGCGAAAGGCAACCAACGCCGCAGCCATGTTTTTTCCCAGATGCCATATCAACATTGTAGAACGCGCGGTCGCCCCAGCCGGTTGACGCACCCCGGGCCGCCGGGATCACCGCCAGCGTGCCGTCCTATAGTCCGACCATGAGCACCCTGCACCGCGAATCACCCCCAGTTCCAGCCGATCCCAACGACGCCGTCGGCATCGTCATCGTCGATCACGGTTCCCGCCGCGCCGCGTCCAACGAAATGCTCGAAGCCTTCGTCCAACGCTTTGCCGACGAACAGCCCTTTGCCCTCGTCGAGCCCGCCCACATGGAGCTCGCAGAGCCTTCCATCGCCACCGCGTTCGCCCGGTGTGTCGAGCGGGGAGCCTCCCGCGTCGTGGTGTGCCCGTACTTCCTTTCGCCCGGCAAGCACTGGACGCAGGACATCCCCGAACTCACCGCCGCTGCCGCCGCCGACCATCCCGGCACCCCCTACGTCGTCACCGCGCCCATCGGCCTGCACCCCATGATGGGACAGGTCATCAAAAGCCGACTCGACCACTGCCTGGCCCATGTCGAAGGCAAGGTCGATGAGTGCGAAAGCTGCACCGGCACCGGGCGGTGTCAGTGGCAGGCGTGAGCCGATTGGACCGGATCACCGGTTCGGCCGGATGCACTGGATCAGAAATGAGAAGGGGGGATGGAACCGGCGTCACCCGGCACGGTTCGGCAATCGCAGTTGACGATAAGCAGCCCGGATCATTTGAAACAACCTGAAATCAGGTTGCATGCGACCCAAGCCTACCACTACAAAAACTTACATAAATAAAATAATAAACGCGCTCGACTTAACGCATAGCCCCCAACGCCAGCCAACCCCATCAAGTCTGATCCCGTGCATCCGGCCGATCCCGTTATCCCGTCAACTCCTCCGCTGTCTCCGCTTCCGTCACATGCATATTCGTCGCCAAATCCCGCCGAAGCCGTTGCCCTAAACTTCGCCGACCCGCGCCAGCCAGCAGGGTTTTGATCCGCTCGAAGTCATTCGGAAGCGTGGCCAGGTGTGCCACCGGTTCGCCGGGTTTCACCACCGGAAGCGTCGTCATGCCCAGCACGATGCTGTCAAAAGGCGCGATCAACGTGGCCTGTTGATCGCCAAAGACACTCACATTGGTACTGATCGGCTCGCCTTGCTCCACCAGGTCGCCCGGCCCAACGTGAAATCGAAGCAAACCTCCCGCACTCGCCCGCACCCACTGGGTTTTATGCACACGAGCCTGATACAAAGGCTTGACCGCCGGGGCGTCGATCATCTCCAGCGAACTCAAAACGTTGTGCACCCCCCGCACGCCGATCTCCAGCATCGTCGGCTCAATCTTGCAAGGCTCGCCCGCCTCCAGAATCACGCAAGGCACACCCGCCTTCACCGCCGCACGCCGCAACGACCCCTCGGGGCCCTTGCCATTCACGATCAATTCCGTACCAAAGGCCTTGGCGAGTTGTCGACAGCCCTTGTTATCCAGGTCTGCCCGGACATTGGGGAAGTTGGTCCGCCCCGTCGCCGCCGAGTGCAAGTCAAGCGAATAATCACACTTGACAATCAGCTCGTGAAACAACGCATGCGCCACCCGGCGGGACAACGACCCACGCGTGCTACCCGGAAAACATCGATTCAGGTCCCGGCGGTCCGGCATGTACCGCGACTGCGTTTCGAAGCCGAACAAGTCCACCACCGGCGCTAACACCAGCGTGCCGCGTTTGAGCGGAGGCTGATTGGCAAACATCAGATCGTGGATGACGCCCGTGCCGTTGATCTCGTCCCCATGCACCGCCGCCGTGACACACAGCACCGGCCCAGGCTCCGCTGCCCGCACCACCCGCAGCGGAATGTTCAACGCATCCCCGGTAAACGTCATGCTCACCGGAAGCCGAAGGTCAGCGGTCTCACCAAGGGCAATGGAGTGGCCGAGGATATGGAAATTGTTAGGCATGAGATTTGACGGGATGACGGGATCGGCCGGATGAACGGGATAAAGACAAGGAGTAATTTATAGCTTAAGCATTTAGCGAATTATTTAGATTGCGATGTGTTTCGAAAATAAATAAGATATAAAAAATTTCACGGTGACAAACAATTTCACAAGCTTATGGACAGGCGGTATCGCTTCCCCATCGCGTTGATCCGGCCGATCCGGTTATTTCGTCACAGTCTTCTTCTTTTTCTTTTTTTGCGTCGGCGTGGGCACCATCGCTTCGAGCGCAAGGGTTTTGCCAAAGCAAAGCAAGCTGTCGCCATCGAGCAATTGACGTTCGCCGCGGGGGTTGGGAATGGTCACTCCGCCGCGGGTGATGTTGAGGACGACCACGTCGCGGTCGCGCAGGCCGGTCTCAGAGAGGGTTTTGTCACGCAGTTCGCTCTCGGCGGTGATGGGCACCTCGGCGATGCCGTAGCCTGCCTTGAGGGTCAGACGTTGACGGATATCAACCTCGGGGAACTTCACTTCCCTCTCAACCATTTTCACGATCTCGCCGGCAATATCGATGCCGGTGGCCTTCTCGATGCCTTCCAGGCCCGGCGAGGAATTGACTTCCATGACCTGAGGCCCGGTCTCGCTTTCGAGCATGTCCACACCCGCCACGCGAAGCCCCATGATCTGCGCCGCATGCACCGCGGTCCGCTGATAGTCCTCGGGCAAATCAATCGACTGCGTGGTCCCACCACGGTGCACGTTGGATCGAAACTCCGTGCCCACCGCCGAGCGACGCATCGCCGCGACGACCTTGTCCCCCACGACAAACGCCCGTACGTCTTTGCCCTTGCTCTCGGCTACAAATTTCTGGATCAGCACGTTCTGACGCAGCCCGCTGAACGCTTCAATAATCGCCTCGGCCACCTTCTCGCTTTCGGCAAGGATCACACCAATGCCTTGCGTGCCTTCGAGCAGCTTGATGATGACCGGAGCGCCGCCCACGTTTTGAATCGCCCGCAGGATGTCCTGCTTGTCGGAGACGAACGCGGTCTTGGGCATGCCGATGTCGTGGCGGGCGAGGATCTGCAGGCTGCGCAGTTTGTCGCGGGACACGCTGATGGCGGACGAGGGGTTCAGGCAGAACACGCCCATCTGCTCAAATTGCCGGACCACCGCCGTGCCGTAGAACGTGACGCTTGCGCCGATGCGGGGGATGACCGCGTCGTAGTCCGACAACGGCTTGCCGCGGAAGCTCAGCGTCGGCTTGTAATGTTCGAGATAGATGCCAAACCGCATGTGGTTGAGCACTTTGCACTCGTGGCCTCGGGCGACGGCAGCCTCCTTAAGACGGCGGGTGCTGTAAGCCTGGGGGCTGCGAGAGAGAATGGCAATTTTCATAGTGAGCTTTGATAAGAAGGGGTGGGCCACGCAGGCCGTCACGTTGGGAGATGCCGCCGGGTGGGGCTATGGAAGTTAAGTCGCCTCGGGGGTTGCGGTCTTCTTCGCGCGGCGTTTGCCCCGCCTGGGCCCGCCCAGCAGATACCGCCGGCCGGAGTCCACCAAAAAGTCGCCTTCCAGCGCTTTTCGGCCAAGCAACACCCGCGAAATCATATTCTTGCGGCAAACCAACCCAAGCTCGATGGTTTTGGTGACTCCCCCGAGCGTGAGCGTCGTCTCGACAAACAGCCGATCGTGCGTGCGTCCAAACGCGGAGCGGACTCGGCCGCGACGCGCCAGCGGGGCTTCGATCGTCCGACCCTCCGACGCGTCATCAACTTGAGTCTCCCCCTTAGGCCGACGCGTCCGCAGCGTGAACCGCACCCGCTCGCCGGGCAGCTCTTCAAAGCTCGCCACGTCGATGGCCCCGGTTTTGGCACCCGTGTCTGCCTTGATCCGCACCCGCCGGATTTGCCAATCCGGAAACTCAGCGATTTCTTTCCAGCCAATGATCAACGGCGGGTTCGGGGCGGTAGGGGGGGTGGATGGCACGGCTGCGAGGCATTCTACCGCGTCCCCCATCAACGCACATGGCACGCCTGAGGCCATCGCCCAGCCGATTATCTGCGTGCGGTACGATGCGTTCATGAACCTCAAACGTCTTAGCATCGCGTTGTGCGCAATGATCCTGATCTTCCCCGCAGCCGCCCAGCCGGGCGACCGGCAAGTGGTCGGTGCCGATGAGCACCGCGAAGCCCGCCCCGGCTCACCCCGCCCTCTGGGTGACGTGAACATCGACCATTTCGTGAAAGACACCCAGCCCACAGCGGTGGACCCGTCCGATCGCCTGGAGATGGTCTGGTACATCCCCCGAGAGTTCTGGCTGACGTCGGTGAGTCAAGAGCTCGGGCCTGACGCCGCTGAGGTCGCCGAGTTGCGGGAGTCGCTGAAGGGCTATTTCCTGCTGGGCTTCGTGCAGGCGGACCTATCCGCCACGGGGGCCGCCGACTTTTATGCTGCCCATGAAGTCGCCAACAACTTCGAAGTCCGCGTGCTCAATGAGGCCGGCCGATCCCGCGTGCTCCAGCGCGTTCCCGATGAACGTGTCCCCACAGACCTGCAGATGCTCGGCCAGCAGGCCAAACTCATCATGGGCCAGATCGCCGGGCAGGTCGGCTCCAACATGCAGTTTTTCGTTTACGAAGACACCGCTGGCGGCATCGTCGCCGACCCCGTTCGCCGCGGCGGGTTACGCATCGACACCGTCGGCCGAGCCAACCAACAACCGACCCACTACAACATCGCGTTCCCGCTCAACGCCCTGTACGTCCCACGCCAATGCCCCAACGGCGAGCCCGCAGATGTGTCCTGGAAGTTCTGCCCGTGGACCGGCGATCGACTCGACCCGATCCAAGTGCCCGAATAAATATAAAGCTCCTGCGTTCTCACTCACGCCTGGACGACGGTCAAACGCTGCTCACCCAGCCCGGTGATCCCCACCCGCATCGTGTCGCCTGCCTTGAGATACACCGGCGGCGTCTGCCCCATGCCCACGCCCGGCGGCGTGCCGGTGGACACCACATCGCCCGGCTGCAATGTCATGTACTGCGAAATCGAACGCAGACACTCCAGCACCCCGAACACCATCGTGGACGTGTGGCCACGCTGCCTGGCCTGGTCATTCACATCCAACTCCAGCGACAGGTCCTGCGGATCCACCACCGCATCGGCACTGACCAGCCAAGGCCCCAGGGGCAAAAAAGTGTCCGCCGACTTGCCTTTGGTCCACTGGCCCATGTGCTCGAGCTGATGCTCGCGTTCCGAAATATCGTTGCACATCACGTACCCGGCAACACACGCCAGCGCCTGCTGGGTGTTCTCCAACCGCTTGGCGGTTCGGCCGATGACCACGCCCAACTCGACCTCCCAGTCCGTACACGTCGAGCCGGGCGGGAGCTCCACCACATCATGCGGGCCGGTGATCGCGGTCGCGGCCTTCATGAAAATCAAAGGCTGCGTGGGCAATGGCTGGCCCATCTCCTCAGCATGGTCGCGGTAGTTCAACCCCACGCAGACCACCTTGCCCGGCGTGGCGATCGGCGGGCCCAGGCGGGTGTCCGCTGGAAGCTCGGGCAGGCTGCTGGCATCAAGACGTCGCAGCGCCGCCAGCCCGTCCTGGGCGAAGAACGCCGGGGTGTAATCGGGGACCACCTGGGAGGCGTCGCGGAGGATTTGGGCGGCGTCGATCAGGCCGGGCTTTTCGAGGCCGGGCCGGCCGTGGCGGAAGAGTTTCATGGTCAGGAATGTACCGGGGAACCCGCAACCAAGTGCAACCTGGCCGCGGCGTTCGTCTCACGCCGGCGACAGTGCGCCAGGAGCAGCAGCGGCTTGTTCCGCAGAAGCAGGCGCTGGATCATCGATCTGCCGCAGGAACGCGGTCCGGTAGGCTGCGAATGACAGCATGGCCATGACCGGAACAGCAAACGTGCCCAGGCCCGGGACGAACTGCACAAAGACCAGCCCGATAAACGCCAGCCGCACCAGCCACCGCACCGCCAGGCCTCGGTGCCAGGGCAAATATCGTTTAAGCGGGGCAATCAAGTGCACCCGGTACACAATCACCGCCGGGATCAATCCGATCACGGGGATGAAGCTCAACGCCCCGCAGAGCACCAGCACCCCCGGCAGCCGAGCTTGCAGCCGTTGTAAATAAGCCTGTGCAAACGCCCGATCAGGGAAGGCAACGCGGGAACATGCCCGGCAGGCCTCATCGGTGCGGTGGGATTCAAACCGCGTCGCACATCGAGCGCATCGGCCTTTGCCCACGAGCTTGTAAGGCAGGGCAGAAGGGTTCGGGGCAGGACGTTGGGCGGTAATTCCGAGCAAGCCCACGTCGCGGGGCGTGTCGAACGTCTGGCTGCATTGATGACATTGCAAAGCGCAGCCATAGTTGAGTGTGCTGCATGCAGGACACTCCAGCCGCGCGGCGTCTTCTTTTCGCTCCAGCCGCCATCGCAGGAGTGAAAGCCCTGCGGCGACCAGCAACGTCAGCACCAACATCATCACCGGCACGAGAATCAGCAGCACCGTCCCAAACACCGCCCACAAATCCTCGCCCCACGACCAAAGCTTCTGCAAGGCCGTGTCATCATCGGGATCACCCTCGCGAAACATCGACAACAAGTCACTGCGCACCCATCCCACCGCCACCGCCCCGCCCGCGATAGACAACGCAAAAAACGTGTCCACCATGTCCGCCTGTTCGAGCATCTGCTGCGCCTCGGCCGCGTCCGTGGCATCGAGCACCCCCAGCGTGGTCGCCAGCGCCATCCCGCCCCGAAGCCAGACCATCGCCTTGTCAAGCAGCTCCCGCGCCGACGCCGACTTATCTCCCAGCAGCTCCAGCAGCGACAACACCCCGAGAATCAGCAGCGTCAGATCGTGGGTGAACCACGTGGGCGAATCACTGATGTTCTGCAGGATCGGGGCGTCCGGAAAGTAACCCGCCTGCGCGAATCGCAGGATTACCGCGGTCACAAAGGCCGGCATAAATGCACGAGCCGCGAACGGGCCGATCGAACCCACGCCGTGGAGGAGTACAGGAAACGTCACAACCGGGATTGTAGGTGGCCCGCTGCTTGCACACGGCAAACGCGTCGCCCAGTCGCCCGCATTTGCGCCTTATGTCGTGGTCCGCGTGTTGGGCATCTCACTGCGCATACGCATCGACCGACGGGCACGTACACACCAGGTGCCGGTCGCCGTGGGCCTGGTCGATCCGTGACACCGCCGGCCAGAACTTTCGGCCCGGCTCGCGCTGATAGGCCAGCGGGAACGCGCCCAAACGCCGGGGGTAAGGGCGTGTCCAATCGTCCTCGAGAAGGTCGGCCGCGACGTGGGGCGCGTGCTTCAGCGGATTGTTGTCCTGAGGCCAGTCACCCGCTTCGACCTGCGCAATCTCATGGCGGATGGAAATCATCGCCTCGACAAAGCGGTCGAGCTCCGCGAGGGATTCGCTTTCGGTCGGCTCGACCATCAGCGTGCCCGCAACCGGCCAGGACATGGTCGGCGCATGGAAGCCGTAATCCATCAGCCGCTTGGCCACATCTTCCACGGTCACGCCTGCGGACTTCTGGAACGGCCGAAGGTCAAGCACAAACTCGTGCGCCACCGTGCCGTCTTCACCGGTAAAGAGGATGTCGTAATGCGGGGCGAGTCGATGGGCCAGATCGTTGGCGGCAAGGATGGCATGGCGGCTGGCGTCGGTCAGGCCCTGGGATCCCATCATGCGGATATACATCCACGTGATCGTGAGGATCAAAGGCGAGCCGCCCGCCGCAGCGGACAGCCGGGGCGTGACGTGATCGGGGTCGAAGTCGCTGGGCAGATACGGTGCAAGCTCAGCCGTACACGCCACCGGACCCACGCCCGGCCCGCCCCCGCCGTGGGGAATGCAAAACGTCTTGTGCAAATTCAAATGGCACACGTCCGCCCCGCACTCCGCGGGGCTGGTCAACCCGACCTGCGCGTTCATGTTCGCGCCGTCCATATACACCTTCCCGCCAAAGCGGTGCACGGTCTTGCAGATGTCGCGGATACCCGCCTCAAACACGCCGTGGGTCGAGGGGTACGTCACCATCAGCGCTGCCAGACGATCCGCGTGCTGCTCGGCCTTGGCGGTCAGATCCTCAAGATCGATATCGCCGTTGTCCCGGCACTGGATCGGCACGACCCGCATTCCCGCCATCACCGCCGACGCAGGATTGGTGCCGTGCGCGCTGGTGGGAATCAGGCATACATCACGGCCCGCCACATCGCTCCCGCCTGCTTCGCGTGCCTGATCGTGAAACGCTTTGATGGCAAGTAGTCCCGCAAACTCGCCCTGGCTGCCGGCGTTTGGTTGCAGACTGACCGCATCAAACCCCGTGATCGTGCAAAGCCAACGCTGCACGTCTTCAATCAATCGGCGGTACCCCCGCGTCTGCTCAGCCGGTGCCAGCGGGTGGACATCCGTAAAGCCCCGCCAGGTGATGGGCAGCATCTCCGCCGCGGCGTTGAGCTTCATGGTGCACGAGCCCAGCGGGATCATCCCGTGCGCCAGGCCGTAGTCCTGCTGGATCAGCCGGGTGGTGTACCGCAGCAGTTCGTGCTCAGTGTGATAGCGGTGAAACGTGGGGTGCGTGAGAAAGTCCGATGTGCGGTATGCCAGGGGCGAGGCCGCGTCATTCGCGCGCCGCGTGGGGGCCTGCGGCACGGCCCGCGACCCGGCGAGCAGTTCCTCGAGTTGATCGAGTTCCGCCTCGGTCGTCAGTTCATCAAGGCACACATTCACCACCCCGCGATGCACGATGCGAAGATTAAATCCCGCTTCCGCCGCGCGGGCCAGCGTCGCTTGCGCCTCCGCCTGGCCCAACTGGATACTCACCGTGTCGAAGAACCGGTCGTTCGCAAGCTCCAGCCCCGCATCCACCAATCGCCCGGCAAGCGTGTTGGCCAACGTGTGCACCCGCGTGGCGATCTGTCGCAAGCCTTGAGGCCCGTGATACACCGCATACATCGACGCCACCACCGCAGGCAGCACCTGGGCGGTGCAGATGTTGGACGTCGCTTTGTCCCGGCGGATGTGTTGCTCGCGGGTCTGCAACGACAGCCGATACGCACGTCGGCCGGCGGTGTCCTTCGAGACGCCCACCAGGCGGCCGGGCATCTTGCGAGCATGCGATTCGCGACACGCCAGGAACGCCGCGTGCGGTCCCCCGAATCCCATGGGCATGCCAAATCGCTGCGTCGAGCCCACCACAATGTCCGCCCCCCACGCGCCCGGCGGCTCCAGCAGCACACACGCCAACGGGTCCGTCGCCGCCACCACCAGCCCGCCGTGACCATGCACCTGCTCCACCACCGCCCGGTGATCGCCCACATACCCATCCGTCGCGGGATATTGCACCAGCACGCCGCACACGTCATCACCCAACGTCGAAACGAGATCCTCCAGGCTGCCGATTACCACGTCGATCCCCGCACCTCGGCCGCGCGTCTCCACCACCGCAATCGTCTGCGGGTGACAATCCGAGGCCACTAAAAATCGACGACGATCCCCCTTCACCAGATTCACGCACATCGCCATCGCTTCCGCCGCCGCGGTCGCTTCATCCAGCAACGATGCCCCCGCCAACGGCAGCCCCGTCAGGTCCGTCACCATCGTCTGAAAATTCAGCAACGCTTCCAACCGGCCCTGACTGATCTCCGCCTGGTAAGGCGTATAAGGCGTGTACCACAACGGATTCTCAAGAATCGCCCGACGAATCGCCGGCGGCGTGATCGTCCCGTGATACCCCTGACCAATCAGCGACCGCAGCACCCGATTCTCATCCGCCAGTTCCTGCAACGCCGCCAAGGCCTGCGTTTCACTGAGCGCTTCGGGCAGGTCCATCGGACGATCCCGGCGAATCGCGGAGGGAACTGCCGTGTCGATCAACGCATCCAGCGTCGCCCGCTTGAGCCGATCCAGAATCGTCGTGACGTCTGCCTGATCCAAGCTGACGTGCCGATCCACAAAGCCAGCATCACGCGTCGCTCCCCCAGCGGTCTCACCGGCAGGCGGCTGATCCGACGGGGACTCAGAACGGGACACAACGCCGGGGCGGGCAAGGGTGGTCATGGCGGCTGATCTTAGCCATGCATGAATCCAACACGCCTAAATGACACGTTCACCACAGACGCGCCGCGCAATGCTGCGATCAATCTCCAACACGAGCTACGACCTTGAGCGAGTGTCCCGGGTCACCGGAGGTCTTGAACAAGACGCTTGCTTAAGAGCTGCGGCTCGTATTCAGACCACGCGATCCAACGCCGCGACCCGCTATCCTTTTCCATCCGCCCACTCGAGCCACCCATGGCCCACAATCGACAACTCGCCGCGATCTTCGCCCAGATGGCTGACCTCAACGATGTCACCGGTGGCAACGGCTTTCGCTCCGCAGCCTTCCAACGCGTTGCCCGGGTCATCGAAGACCTGCCCCGCGATGTCGCTGACTATCAGCCCGGCGAACTCAAAGCCCTGGACGGCGTCGGAGCCGCCACCGCCGATCGCATCACCGAATTTCTAAGCACCGGCCACGTCGCCGACCACCAGGCCATGCTCGCCGACGTCCCGCCCGGACTTCTCACCCTGCTCAACGTGCCAGGCCTGGGACCCAAAGGCGTTCACACGCTCTGGAAACAAGCCGACGTCGATTCCGTCGAAGCCCTGCGCGAAGGCATCGCCGACGGACGCATCGAAAAAATCAAAGGCTTTGGCAAAAAGAAAGTCGCCAACCTGCTCAAAAGCCTCGACTATGCCGCGAAAGCCGCCGAGCGCCGACGCCTGGGCACCGCCACCCTTCTCGCCGACTTGTTCACGCATACGCTTCAAGACTTGCCCGGCGTGGAACGCCTCGAAGCTGCCGGCTCACTTCGCCGTGGTAAGGAAACCATCGGCGACCTCGATCTGCTCATCCAGGCTGACCAAACCCACGCCCCCGCGATCTTCGAAGCCTTCATCAATCACCCACTGGCCGACGACGTCCTCGTCCACGGCTCGACCAAAGCCTCCATCCGCACCACGCCCGGCCGGGTCGAAGACGGCGGCGGCGGGGAAGTCCAGGTCGACCTGCGGATCGTCGCCGCCCAGGCTTACGGCGCAGCGCTGCTCTACTTCACCGGCAGCAAGGAACACAACGTCCAGCTCCGAAGCCGGGCCTTGGACCTCGGCCTGACGCTCAACGAATACGCCTTAACCGAAAAACCGCCCAGGCCCAACGACGCCGATTTGTCGGATGAAAAACCCAACACCGATCCGTCCCCCGGCCGCGTAGTCGCCTCCCGCACCGAAACCGACATCTACGCCGCTCTGGGCCTCGCCTGCATCCCGCCCGAGCTCCGCGAAGGCCGAGACGAACTCGACCGGGCTGAACTGCGTGACGGACGAAACCGCCTTCCCGAACTAGTCACGCTCGACGATCTCCAGGCTGAGCTTCACGCCCACACCACCGCCTCCGACGGCGTGTGGTCCCTGGACGACCTCATCCAGGCTGCCATCGCCCGAGGCTTCCACACCGTTGCCATCACCGATCATTCTAAAAGCCAGGTCCAGGCCAACGGCTTATCCGCCGAACGACTCGAACAACAGATCGAGCAGGTCCGCGACGCCGCCGACCGCTACCGCAGCCAGATCACCGTACTCGCAGGCTCTGAATGTGACATCCTCACCGACGGCACGCTCGACTACCCCGACAGCCTGCTCGCGGAGCTTGACCACGTCGTGGCCTCGCCCCACGCGGCCCTGACTCAGGACGACGCCAAAGCCACCCGCCGCTTGCTCAAAGCCCTCGAAAACCCACACGTCACCGTGCTGGGCCATCCCACCGGCCGACTCATTCTCCGCCGCGAAGGCCTGTCCCCCGACATCACCGCCGTCGCCAAGGCCGCCGCCCAGCAAGGCGTCGCCCTCGAAATCAACGCCAACCATTACCGCCTCGACCTCCGCGACACCCACGCCCGCATCGCACTCGACCACGGCTGCAAACTCGCCATCAACACCGACGCCCACGGCCCAGGCGACCTCGATCAGGCTCGCTTCGGCGTGCTCACCGCCCGACGCGCCGGCGCCACCAAAGCCGACATCATCAACTGCCTGCCCGCCGACGCACTCGCTTCCTTCTTAAACCAACGTAAAGCCTGAACCGAATCACAGGCCCGATCCGATGTCACCCGCGATCCGCTAACGTAGCCCCGCCTGCGGCCGCGAACGCCCACCGCCCGCTATGTCCGACCCGACTCCCACCCCAACGCCCCACGACCCCCTCGCCCGTGTCGATCCTTTCATTGGCTGCGAGACCGCCCAACTGCTCCCGCCCCAGGGCATCGCCGCCACGTGGTGGTGGCCTAAAGCGCAGGTCGGCAACACCCATCCCGGCGCGACCCGGCCCATGGGCATGGTCTCCGCCTGCCCCCACTCCGGGGCCTATCCCACCGGATACGGGCTCTACGCCAAAAACACCGACGGCATCCCCGACCAACTCTTCGACCACTACCAGGCCACCGGCTTTACCCACTTCCAACAGTCCGGTACCGGCGCGATCCGCAAGTACTACAACTACCTCCGCGTCACCCCCTGGATCAATCCGCCCCCGACATCCAAACCACAAACACAACACGCCGACGCAGCCGTCACCCCCTCGTCCCGGCAAACCACCTTCGCAGGCTTCGACCACCCCCAACGCCTGCTCGATGAACACGCCAGCCCCGGCTATTACCGATGCCGATACGGCAATACCGGCATCACCGCCGAGCTCACCGCCGCACCCAAAGCCGTGGTCCACCGCTACACCTTCCCCAAAGCCCACCGCGCGAATCTCATCGTCGATTGCTCCCGCGGCGGTATTGCCATCCCCTTTGGCAAAACCGTCCCCACCGTCGCTGACATTGAAGTCATCGACCTCGCCCACGCCCAGGTCCGACTGGTCGTCGAAGGCGTTCCCCTCTACGCCTGGATCGAGCTCGCGCCCCAGCTCGGTAAGTTCGGCGTCTGGCTGGACCACAAAAATGTCGGCGGCGGACGACAACTCGTCTTCGACCACATCCGCGAATCCACGCTCTCGCCCTTTGGCCTGCACTTTGGCGGACCCACCGAAGCCGACCAACCCGTGGAACTGCGCATCGGCTTCTCCTGGCGTTCGGCCGAACAAGCCCGTGCAAACCTCAACGACCTCCCCGACCGGTCTTTCGATGCGGTCCACGATGCTGCGCGTCAGGACTGGACCGAAAAGCTCAGCCGAATCACCGTCGAAGGCGGACCGCCAACCAAGCATGTCGTGTTCGACACCGCGGTGTACCACTCACTGGTCAAGCCTGCCGACGCCCAGGGCGAGTCGCCGTTCTGGCCCGGCAAAAGCGATTTCGTCTTCGACCTGTGCACCATGTGGGACCTGTACAAAACGCAGCTCCCGCTTTTGCTCACGGTCTACCCCGAGCAGGGGGCCCGCGTGGTCCGGGCCTTGCTGACCATCTGCGAACAGGAAGGCAACTTCCCCATCGGCTACCGCATGGCCCGCGGCACCGACCGCTTCCAGGGACAAGCCTCCGCCCTCGCCCATGTCACCCTCCTCGATGCCTTCCACCGTGACCTGCCCGGCATCGACTGGGACTCCGCGCTGACCTACATGGTCAACGACCTGCACCGTGCATTCGGGGAAACCTTCCTCGAATCAAACGCCCCGGTTCACCCCATCACCCATACGCTCGACCTGGCCTACGGCTGCTGGTGCACCGCCACACTCGCCCGGGCGTTGGGCGACCATGACCTGGCCAACAATCTCGACCAACACGCCCATCGCTGGCGGTCTGCATTTGACCCCGACACCGGCCTGCTCATCGATTCCACCTTCTACGAAGGCGGGAAATGGAACTACAGCTTCCGCCTGCTCCACGACATGGCCGGACGCATTGAACTCGCCGGCGGAGACGAACCGTTCCTCAAACTCCTCGACGCCTTCTTCGGTTTCGACGCCGACGCGGTGGTGCAACTCGGCGACCGGCCCTACGGCGAAGCGGTCACCACCGGCTACGCGCTCAACCGCTTCGAAGGTCTCAACAATGAACCCGACATGGAAGCCCCCTGGGCCTACCACTACGCCGGCCGACCTGATCGCACCGCGCATATCGTCCATGCCGTGCTCGATCACGCCTTCCACACCGGCCGCGGCGGACTGCCCGGCAACGATGACTCCGGCGGGCTGTCGAGCTGGGTCGTCTGGTCCGCCCTGGGGCTCTTCCCCGTCGCCGGACAAGATGTCATCCTCCTCGCTACGCCCTACTTCCCCGCCGCCCGCGTCACCCTCCCCGCCGGGCCATTGACCATCACCGCCCCCCGTGACACACCCGCCCAGCAACACGTCCAAACGCTCACCCGCAACGGCGAGCCATTGGACCGCGCCTGGCTCACCGTGGCCGAACTTCTCGACACCAAGACCCTCGACTTCACCCTCAGCGACACCCCCAGCCAGTGGGGCACCACCGAACGCCCGCCTTCCGCAAGCCCGTAACCGCAGGACGTGCATCCTGCCAGTCACCGCGCGTTCGATTCAAATCAATGTCACGAAATCACGGCATGCGCGTCTAAACTCAAGGCATGAAGTCCCACGCCCTGCTCTTGTCCCTCACGCTGGCTCTGCTTACCCTCCCCGCTTGTCAGCGTCGTACCATCACCATTGGCCCACTGGTTGATGGCGGATCCATGCCGCTCGACACCTGGGTCGAGGTCGTTCAGCAGCCCGGCTTCACGGTGCTCGACACGGGCCAAACCCCCGACGTCTACTGGGCGGTCCTGGGCAACGAATTGGGTTTCCTGCAAGTCGCGTTTGAACCGCGCACCGCCAAAGCCCAAGGGCAAAACGCGGTGGTCCAGGTCCTCCCCGCCTCGGACCCTCCCGCCCGCCTCCCGCCCACGCCCGCCACGCGCAGCACCAGCCTCAAGCCCGCCACCTGGGGTGCGATTCGCGAGCCGCCCACCCGCCCCTGGCAGCAGAAGCCGGGCACGCAGGTCAACATTCCCGTGGGCACCATCGAACGCGTCCCCCCCGATGCCGCCAGCCCCTTGCGCGTCCTGGTCGTTCTCGATGGCTACAAAACGCTCGTGGACACCACCATCCCCTGGCCGCCTGCAAAACCCTGAAACGCACCAACACGCCCCGCGACCGTGAGGCAGCGCCCGGGTCGCTGGATGCCCCAAAGACGACGCTTCCTCATACGCCCCGCGCGAACGGATCCAATCACGCGTCGGCTGATGACTCCTCCGACGCCGGCCTTTCGCTCAGCTGCTGGTCAATCTTGCCTCGCACATACCCCATGTGCAGTCGCAGGTTGTAAAACTCTTCCATGTACGACAAAGGCACCTTGACGTTGAGCACTTCGACATCCAATTGATCCAGTTGATGCCGCGCGGCCCGCAGGCTCTTGCGATCCATCGCTGCCGCGTGCGACACCGCCAGCGTTTCGTCCAACTCTCGGATCGTGCGATACCAACGGTAGATTCGTGCCCGAATCCGCCAGCGATACACCGACGGCGCCGCCTTGGCCAGCGGAATCAAAAGCACCAGCAACGGAATAATGAAAATCACCAGACGGTCGATAAACGACGCCAGCCAAAACGGGAGTTGCCGTTGCAGGAAGCCTGGCCCATTTTCAATGTGATACCGCACGTCGTCGTGCAACGGCAGGTCCACCATGCGCACATTGGGAAACACGCCCGGATCATTGAGCAGCGTGCCGGTGTGATGAGCTTCCTGCGCAGCCTGGACCAACAACTGCACCACCGCGGGATGAACTTCGTCGTGGACCACCAGCGTGGCGACCGGCGCGAGCAGCCGAAGGTCACGGTGCGGCAGGTCCTCAGCCGGATCGAATGACGCCCGGTGCAGCGTGACCGCTTCGAGCGTGTCGTAACGTCGCGCCAGTCCCGGTGCCCGCTCAAGCCCGACAATCTCCAGCGACGCATCCCGCATCAACGCGTCGATCAGTGGCGCGGTTGGGGCAATCACAAAAAAAGCCGCGTCGATCGCGCCATCCCGTAATGCCTGCAATGCTGGCCGTCCGCTGGTATCGAGTAGCGTGACCGCGTTGGTCAGGTCGTGGTCCGCCAGCAGCGACACGGCTGTCGCCCGGGTTCCGCTGCCCTTGGGGCCTACCGCGATTCGAAGCCCCGCCAACCCGGCTAACGCGCCGCCCGGCTGCGTCGAAGCGACCGACGCGTTCAGTGCTGGCCGCGTCGCAGACCCTCCGGGTGACGCCCTGCGTACCAACCACAACGGCTCATAAAACACCGCCGCCACTGCCTCAAGCCCGGTGCGTTGCGGGGCGTTGAGTACCCCGCCCTGGACCAAAGCCGCATCGACGACGCGATCCTGCAGAAGCTGCGCGTTTTCCATAGACCCCGCGGTCGTTCGCCGTTCCAGCGTCACGCCGTTGTCCGCGAACACCTGTTCGTACCGTCCCGCGGCGAGGTGGTAGGCCCCTTGCGGCGAACCGGTGGCGATCACCACCGTGCCCGGCGGGGCCGGCTCCGCCAACCACCACGCCACCCCAAGCCCCACCGCCGCCAGCAGCACAAACGGCAGCCACACCCGCGCCCGCTCACGCCACGCTGTTCGTTCGCTCTCATCCATACCGCGCATCATCGCCGATCCCTCGGCACCCCGCCGAAGGCGTCCCCCAATGGACAGACTTCACCCCAAACGATGCATCACCGGCAACGCTCGTGAGGCTGCAATATGCCGCCACTCAGGATCACCTCATCTCGCAGGTGCCGACTTCACGACGCCCTCGGCGTCCTCTTCCGCAATCCGCGTGAAGCGAATCGTCCGGTCCGCTTCGTATTGCAACAACAAGGTGTGCTGGCCCTCAAAGCTGTAGGGCATCACCCGTCCGTCGGCTTCGCAGTGGATCTTGCCGTCCTTGAGCGTATAGCCGGTATTCACTTCCTTGAGCTGGCCCATGAACGGCAACTCACTGACCGCCACGACCCGCCCGGTTTCGTTCTCGCGGAAGATCACGGTCATCTCCGCCGGGCCAGCGGGCGTTTCCACGCCGGTGGCTTTCCACGTCCCCGTCAGACGGTCATCAGGGTCGCCGGGATCGTCTGCAGAGGTAGCCGGCTCGGTGGGTTGCGTCGCGACCGCAGGGGCATCGGCCGCCTCGGAGCTCGCGGGCTCGTTGCATGCGGAGAGCGTGCCCATCAAAGCCAAAGCCAAAGAGGGCAAGCCCAGGGTCCGTCGTAGGGCGCAGGTCATCATGTTTTCAAAATCCTTGAAGCGTTCGGGTCCAGAAGTGGACGGTTTAGAATCGCTTCAAGAATCTTATATCGTTTTCGAACAGCCAACGTATGTCCGAAATACCGAATTTACGCATGGCCAGTCTCTCAATACCTAGGCCAAACGCGAAGCCGGTGCACGCCTCGGGGTCATAACCCACCGCCTCGAACACCGCCGGGTCCACCATCCCGCAGCCTCCGACTTCGACCCATTCGGGGCCTTTGCCCAGGTCCATTTTGATGTACAGCTCTGCGGAGGGCTCGGTAAACGGGAAGTAGCTGGGCACCAGTTTCACTTCCGCATCCTGGCCGAACATCGCCCGGGCGAACTGCACCAGCGTGGTCTTCAGGTCCACCATCGACACGCCTTGATCGACGTACAGGCCTTCAACTTGATGAAACATTGAGTAATGCGTCGCGTCGTGTTCGTCAGGCCGATACACCCGACCGACCGACACCACCCGCACCGGCGGAGGCTGCTGCTCCATCACGCGAATCTGCACCGTCGAGGTCTGCGACCGCAGCAACGCAGGATTCGCGCCGCGCGGATCGGAAAGATAAAAGTTGTCCAAAGGGTCACGCGCAGGATGCGTGGCGGGGATGTTCAACGCTTCAAAGTTATGCCGCTCATCCTCGACCTCAGGCCCGGTCGCAATCGCAAACCCCATCCGCGCGAACACATCGGTGATCTGATCGATCATCTGACTGATCACATGCCTTCGGCCAAGCCCCGGATCAATGCCCGGCTCGGTCACGTCCACCAGAGGTCCCGCCGCCTGATCACCCGCCCCTGCCTGCACCGTGGCCGACCGCTCGTCAAACGCCGACTGCAGTTGCCCTTTGAGAGCGTTGGCCGCCTGACCGAAGTCCCGCTTGAGCTCTTTGGGCACCTGGCCCATCAGGCCCATCAGGCCTTTCAGCTCGCCTTTGGTCCCCAGGTAGCGAATGCGATAGGCCTCCAGCCCCGCCGCATCGGCAACGCCTGCGAGGTCCTGCATCGCCTGGTCTCGTAACTGATCAATCCGCTCAATCATGGGCTCGGCAGCATAACGCCTCACCCCCCGCGTCGAGGCACCCGCTCGCTTGCGAGATCCGCAACACCACCCCAACCTCAATGAAAACGCGCCCGGCCTGCGGCCTCACTCCGCACGCCATGCGGTGATGCCCCGCGCGGTCTCCTGCAACGCCTGATCCCCCCATCGCTCGCAAGGCTCGACCGACGTGCCTTCATGCCATTCGTTGAACGACGTGATGGCCACCGCCTGCACACGATGCCGCGCCGCCAGGCCCCAGGCCCGGCGGTAGGTCGCCTGCGTCCCGCCGTCCCGGCTCTGGGCATGGGCAGGCTCATTGTCCAGCCGACCGGTGGCGCGGTCATCGTCATACCCCGGCGCGATGCAAGGCACGAACACCAGCCCCCGCTGCGCAAACGCGTGGGGTAAGTCCACCATCAACGTCGTGAGCGTCTGCTTGTTTTCAAACGCGGGAACGCCGTCATAGTTGTAACCGCCGTCAAACCCAGCCGCCGCGATGAAGCCTGCGTCGCTGGTCTGCCCCAGGAGCCAGACCCGCTCGCGGAGGCCCTGAGGCCAGGCTTTGATCGCCGCCCGCCAGGCCTGCGCGTCCTCGCGTAGCACGTCGTACACATACACCGGCATGCGGGCCTCGGCGGTGGGCCCCATCACCCACGACGCCAACGACGGATGTTCGCCGTGCCGCTCCAGCCAGACCCCAAGATCCTGCAGCGCTCGGCCGGGCGTGCGTCCTTCGTAAGGCTCCACGTGCAGCGTGAGTTGCACCCGGCGTTTCTCGGGAGCAGGCCGGGCCGCAAGACGGTCAAGCATGCGATCCGTCGCGCGATCCTCAAAACTGCCCAGCCCCCACCAACTCACCACCAGCGTGTCGATGCCCGCCTCAGCCGCCCACGTGACATGCTGATCGATCACCGCAGGATCGTTCGAGCTGTACAGGCCCAGCCGAGGCCGCGTCGGCGCGGCAAATGTGTCCGCAGGCCGCTGGCCGTTCTGGTCCCAATGCACCCACTGCCCGTCATGCTCAGGTGTGCCATACCACGGATAGTAAAACGCATGCACCTGACGACGCGTCGCCGCGGGCAACGTGTCCAAAGTATCCCGCCACGCGAGCCCCGACGTGGCGTCGGGGCGAGTGGCCGCAGACATCACGGGACGGGTGGCGGGGCGGGGGTTGGGCCGGGTCGCGGTGGCGGCAGTGGTGAGGGCGTCTTGCCGCAACCACCGATGCTCCACGCTCACCTCACCCCGAGGCGTAAGTTCGAGCAGGGTCCAGCCTTCGCGTTGCGTGGGGCGTGGCAGGCCGAACGACACCGCCGGGGCTGTGACCATTGTGGTGCCCTGATGGTCGATGACCCGAGGCCGATGCAGATGACCGGAGACCACCAGCGTGACCCCGCCGCGTTCGATCAGACTCAGCAACCGCCGCCGAGGTTCGGGATCAAGGTTGAAATATTGGCCTGGCTCATTGACGTCCTCCACGTAAGAAGGGTAATGCATCAGCAGGATGACCTGCCTGTCCCGCCGCTCGCCGAGCTCGTCTTCGAGCATGGCCCACTGCGCCTCGTGATCCTTCAACCCCGGCACCGTCAGCAGGCTGTTGATCGCCACCAATCGAACGCCCGGCATCAGGTCCACCGCATAAAACGACCTGCCGAACTGCGCTTCATACGCTGCGATACGTTGGTCTGACAAGCTCGTGGGTTTGCCGGGCATGGGCTTATTGCCCACGTCGTGGTTGCCGGGCACGAGATACGCGGGCACTTCCAACTGCCCGAGTACTTCCTTGAAAGCGGTTGCCCCCGCCTTCAATCCGTGTGTGGTCAAGTCCCCCGCGAGCAGCACCGCGTCCACGTCCGCCGCATTCACCTCCCGCACGACCTGTTCAAACCGTTGCCGATTCGCCTCGCGGTCCGGTCCCCCCGAAAGGTGTGTATCCGCCACCACCGCCAGCCGCAGCGACGTGGGCGGTGGCGTTTGCGGTGGGGGTGGGGATGGGGGTTGCGCCAGAGCCGTCAGCCCCCACGCCCACCCCCACACAATCACAACACACGCCAGCAGAATCGCCCGCCGCGTCGTACCGCCGCACCCGCTCTGCCCGCTTCGGCCCGGCAAACTCATCCCGCACCCGGCCGGCTCAACGCCTCCGTCGATCCCAGACGCGGTGCCGCCAGCCGCTCATCGGTATACCCCAGATACACGTCCGCTTCGACACGATCGTCGTACACCCACAGCATGGCGTGCCCCGAAGTGCGGGCATAGTCGAAGGCTCCGATGCTCGGCTTCTCTCGCGCCAGCACCGCCTGACGCTCCGCGAGCGTGTCAGGCGAAAACGCCGGCTCCAGATCCGTCAGTGCCGGCCCGTAGGCGTCCAGCCCCCCGCGTTGATTTCGTGCCTGAACCCGCGCCTGCCGCACGACGCTGTTCACCGCCAACTGGCTAAAAATGCCCTGCGGGGTTGATCGCGTCAGATAGCCATAACGATGCAGATGACCCGACAGCACCACCGCTCCACAACCCCCCAGCCACGCAAGAAGTCGGCCGCGATCTTCCTGCTCACGCTCCTTGCTGAACACATGCCAGGTCGATCGAGCGTTGTAAGGCACCACCGGCGGATGAATCACGAAAAACACGTGACGCGCGTCCCGGGCCGTTTCAACCAAACCCTCCAGCCAGTCCAGGTCCGGCCGATAGGCATCGAAGAATACAAACAAATCCTTGCCGTGCGACCATGTGTAATTGGCCTCGCCCAATGCCTTGCCCGCGTTGATCCCCATCCACGGCAGCAACACGTCGTCAAACGCTTCCCCAGCGCCCGGCCCCGTGATGTCATGGTTGCCCTTGGCCATGAGAAACGGCACCTCGAGCTGCGCCGACTCAATAAACGCCATGGCGTCACGAAACTGCAACGCTTGCAACTCATAAGAACCGCAAAGCCCTTCGACGAAATCGCCGATGTGCAACACGCCCGGCACCTTCACGCCCGCAGCGCGGATCCGCTCACGCACCATGGCCAGCAGCGGCGGAAGATGCTCAGCGGTCACGTTCACATACCCCTCGATCTGCCGAAGATCGCGGGGCTTTTCCTGTCGCACCCAGTCCAGATCGTGGTGCTCCCATTTGTCGTAATGCATATCGCCAAGCAACGGCAACGCATACAACGCCTGCTCCCGAGGCCGCGTGGCAGGCACCGCCGCCTTGGCGCAATGACCGCCCGGCCAGCCCAGGCCCGCCGCGAGCGAAGTCGTCCCCATCGCCAGTAACGCGTCCCGACGTGTCATACCGTTCATGAAAGTCTCCCAATATCAATGCCCCGTCACCGACGGTCGGTGATGTTCGCGTCGTCCAGCCCAAAGAACGTATCGTTGCCCGAGGCAAATTCGCCGTACTGCACCGCCTCGCCATGACCATCCACAAAAGTGATGTTGGCGGTGCGATTGCTGTGACGTGATGCGATCTGATCCGTCAGCCCCGTGCCCGGCAGTTGCCGCCACTGGTACTGCGGCGCAGGCGGATCGGCCTTCATCCAGGTGGTGTAATCAAACTCCTCGGGGTTGGGATTGTGGGCCCCGTAGTTGTGACGCCCGGTATCCCCCACGAGCATGACCCGCGAGGGGCTTGCGATATCGCCGATCCGGGGCGACCCGTCGTCGAGCGGCCCGGTGTTGCCGTCCAGGCCTTCCCAGCCGATCAGATTGATCGAGACCCCGTAGCCCCCGCCCCAGCTTGCCGCGCCGGTCGCGCTGGCGTGAACCGACGCAATCTTGTCATCGTCCACCACCGGGCACCGCCAGACGCCCACGCGGGGATCGTTGTGATGGGTGATGTCCGCTTCGTATCCGATATACCCCACGCCATGCTCGACCAGCAGGTTGTACCAGAGCTTGCCGGCACTCTCGCGGACATCGCTGCTCGGAGCCGTATAGCCAGGCCGACCTTCTGCAAAATAAGGCAACTGCCCTTCGTAATCCGTGGCATACAGGTTGAACGCCAGGCCGTGAATCTTGGCGTTGCTCAGGCACACCACATCGCGGGCCGTCTCGCGCGCGTTGCCCAGGACAGGCAGCAGGATGCCGATGAGCAGCGCGATAATGGAGATCACCACGAGCAGTTCAATGAGTGTGAAGCCTTGCGGGGTACGGGCGAACGAGCGGACAGCGGTGGGGCGGGACATCATGGGTGCCTCTTGAATCCAATGGAGTGTTGCCTGGGATATTGCAAAACAAAGCACTCACCCTGCGGTCAGGCAGGGCAAGTGATGGGAAGGGGGGGCAGTTGATTCAGCGACGACGCCGGCGGGACAACACGCCCACCACCGCGACGGCAAACAACGCCGCCGACGCGGGCTCGGGGATTGGCGCCGGGCCGGTGGCGGTCAGCGAGAAGTCATCAATCGCCAGGCCGAAGTCGTTGCCGGAAATATCGTTGTCAATCCAGCGGAGAATCAGGTATTCGCCCTCATTCCACGCCAGCCCGGTGAGGGTGTCGGACAGCGTGGTTCGGTTGGCAGCCGCGTTGCCGTCCAACGGTTGATCGTTAAGCGTTGCGTCCTGCAGGACCCGAAAGTCCAGATCGCTGTCCAGGGTGTAGGGGGCGTAGGTGTTTTGCGTGGGGATGTCCGTCTGGGC
This sequence comes from uncultured Phycisphaeraceae bacterium, assembly GCA_963799465.1. GTDB lineage: Bacteria > Planctomycetota > Phycisphaerae > Phycisphaerales > Phycisphaeraceae > JBCCOW01. Next base: position 1,421,756 of record CAWCXG010000001.1, read on the forward strand.
ATTGAAGCCGTCCTTGACCAGGTAGGAAAACACCAGCGCACCGTCGGAACCGGGGTTGAAGGTTCCCTGCCACTGCTCGCCGGTGTAGGTGATGGTGGCGTCGGTCAGCGTCCCGCCGGTGGTGTTTTGCAGGGCCAGGGCATAGATGTTGTCACCTGCGTTGATCTGGTCCGATGCCGGGTTTCCGCTCGCGGTGGTGTACCCGCCCAGCGCCCGCTCACCCGATCCGTTGGCTCCGAAGCTGTAGACCCGCGAACGGGTGGGCGCAGCATTGGCAGCGGTGTAGGTATCCACCGCCACCCAGCTTGCCGGGGCCACATCATCCGGGGCGGTCGCACGACGACCCGTCGCACCGCTGATCGACTGCGAGCTGAAGATGTACCACCCGGGCAGCGTGGTGTCGTTGGTCCAGGTGTTGGCAAAACCCGAGGACGCCAGGGTGTCGAAGTCCTGGGTGTAGGTTCCGCCGGACGTGTCAAAATCAACCGCTGCATGGGCAGAAAAAGCAGTCAAGGAGGACAATCCGAGCGTGGTGAGCCAAAGCGAAGGGCGAACGGGGCAGGTCATGGTTTCTCTCCAAATAGGGGGGGTAGGCAACAACATGGGGATAAACCAAAATGGTCTATCTTTTTCTCATCTTGCGCATCGTCACCGCCGCCATTCGTTACGTCAAGAGCAAAATAGGCCCTTTACATAAAGGAAACGGCCTCAAAACACAGAATTAACGGAAAGGGCTTTGCCTCGCACTCCCCGCGAAGCGCTTGATTTAATACCCAATTGGTATATGCTAGTTGGCATGGTTCCTGGGTCACGTAAATCGGATCACGTCGCGTCGCTTCTCACATCACGGATTCACGTGGGCGCGTACGTGCATCGGGGTCTTCCTGCCGAGCGGGAGCTTGCCGAGGAACTCGGGGTCTCCCGCACGACGACCCGCCAGGCGATTGAAAAGCTTGAATCGCAGGGGCTGGTGCAGCGCCAGCCCAACGGCCGGCTTACCGTGACGCCCGCCGAGGCGGGTGGGCCTTGCCATGTGGCCTTTCTTGTGCCGTCGATCACCTCGACCTCGGTGGAGTTCTGGCGTTTGGCGATCCAGCGCGCAGCCGTCGAGTCCGGGGCCGCCGTGCGGGTGGTGATGTATGAAAACTGGCAGGACCCGGTGCTAAGCCTGACCTTGCGCGACTTTGGCCGGGCGTTCCTGTACACCGCCGCCCACCCGCTGCCCGACACGCTGACGCACGAAATCACGCAAGGCCAGGCCCGCGTGGCGGTGGTGGACCGCGACCTCTCCGCCCTGGGCCTGCCCTCCATCACCGCCATCTCGCCGCACGACATTCACCGCCTGCTCGACACCCTCGAAACCCTGGGCCACCGCCACATCGACTGCTTCAACATTCAACCCGTGGACCCCGTCATCGCCCAGCGGATCGAACAATGGAACCTCTGGCGGGCTGCCCACGGCTTCAAAGGCCAACTCCACGGCAACCCGAATCGACCCATCGACCTGCCCATCGAACGGGCGATCCTTGAGTTCGGCGACCTGCTCGACCGAGGCGACCTCGCCGCCACTGCCCTGGTCTGCCCCACCGCCCCCGCCGCCCTCGGGGCCGTGCGGGCCTTGGCCGACCGGGGGCTGTCCGCCGGGCCTGACCTCTCCGTCTGCACCGTCAACGATGAATCCATCGCACGCTTCGTCGTGCCTTCCATCACCAGCCTGGTCGTTCAGGACCCCATCGCCCCGGTCCGACTTTGCATGGAATGGCTACTCGACACCGCACGCGACTGGGCAGGGCCGCTGCTCATTCGCCCCACCGACACGCCCTTATTCCAAGGCGAATCGACCCAGGCCCCACGCCCCGCCGAGCTACGCACCCTCTCCGCTCGGGCCTCCACTTGATCCTGAAGATGCCGCGAGCCCGCAGCCGTAACCCGAGGGCAATATGGCGGTTGGATCACGTCTGCGTTGTGATTCACCGGTTCGCCGTCGTCGCATGGGGCTGCTGCGCGGTGTCGGGCGTGGGGGTTTCGTAGAGCTTGCCGGTGCGTTTCCAGATTTGATGCGCAATGAGGTACGAGCCCGCCGCCCAGACCAGGCCCAGCGCCCAGCCCGCCAGGACATCCGTGGGGTAGTGGACGCCCAGGTAAACCCGCGACACGCCGATGAGCACCGTGAGCATGATCGCAAGCGTGAGCAGCAGCAACCTTGCGGACCGCCGCGGCGTGACCTGCATCACCAGGACCGCCAACGTGAGATACACGATCGCAGCGGTCATGGCGTGGCCGGACGGAAAGCTTTGCGTATGGGTGATGGTCATGTGGCGGACCAGTTGAGGCCGCGGCCGGTCGTATAACGCTTTGAGCACCATCGCCACCGCCACCCCGCTGGAGACCGACACCGCGAGGTACACCGCGTTGCCCCGATACCGGTTGATCAGGCACCACAGCACGACGAAAATCGTGACGAGAAATACGACCGCCAACCCGCCCAAAGCCGTGATATCCGTCGCAGCCTGTTCAAGCCACGACGGGCCAATGGCATCAGTGGGGTCGTCTGCCACCCGCATTGACATCACCAATGCTTCATCAAAACTCTGGGTGTCGCCCTCGGTGACTTCATCCGCCAGTTCAATGAAAGCCCATAACCCAAGGACCACCAGCAGCAAGGCCACGATCGCGGTGGTTTCCAGCCGGGGCAACTTGCGTAAGTACTCAATCAACACACATACCCTCTTGAGACTAAAAAGAAACCCACGGAGGTTTCCGTGGGCTTCTCGAATGACTTCGAAATCAGGCTTTAGCCCATTTTTGCTTCGAGCGTGGCCTTGAGAGAGTTGTACTTCTCCTTCATACTGGCGGGCAGCTTATCAAGCATTCCCTCGACCTTGCCGAGCATCTCTTTGGCGTCATCGAGACGACCTTCGTCGATCGCGGCCTCGATCTTATCCATCGTGTCCTCAGCCATGCTGCGGGTCTTCTCTAACGCATCCTCAGACATGTTCTTGGCCTTGTCCGCGGCATTTTCAGCCTTGTCCTCGGCTTCCTCAGCGTTCTCCTTGGCCTTTTCGACCGCGTTTTCTGTGGCGTTTTCCGTCTCGCTGTCACAGGCGGGCAGCATCAGCATGGGCACGCCCATCAACAAAGCCAGGGTCAGTTTCTTCAACATTGCAGGTCTCCAACATGGGAAAAAAGGAATCATCGCGGCGGCATGCCGCACAGACTCGCGTGAGTCGTTGCAATGAGTTTAACGCATCCACAACACTTCCCATCATGCCTTTGGAGAAGGTCCTAGTCGCATGGTCCCGCTTCCCATGAAAGCCTCACGCGGCGGGGTGTGCGGGCTGCTGCATACTCAGACAATGCAGGGCCCCCAACCCTTCCACCAACGCCTCCGCAGGCACCGGCACCACCGTCGCATCAGGCACCGCGTCATCCAATCGGCGAAGTGCCACTTCATCAGACCGCTGCTCGAATACCGGCACAAACAGATGGCCTTGCACGAACACGAAGTTCGCGTAACTCGCAGGCAGGGGGGCCGGGGCGGTTCGGCTCGCCGCCTGGCCCCCGCCGTGCTTCGCATGCGCCTCAAACGGAAACATCGGCTCAGGGGCAGGCAACGGCACGATCGTCAGGCGGCGGTCCAACGCATCGCGAGCCTGCACTAACGCATCGTGGTTCGCCTGGGTGACCTTGCGATCCGGATGGCTCGCGTCCGCCAGGACCGCTGCGACCAGACCAGGCGCCAGGAAGCGGGCCACATCATCAACATGCCCATCCGTGTCATCGCCTGCAATTCCGCCGGGCAACCAGATCACCCGCGTCACGCCCAGCGTCGCCTGCAGCATCCGTTCCACCCACGCCTCGGTGCGTTCGTGACCACGGTTGGCGTTGAGCAGACATTGGCGGGTCGTGAGCACCGTGCCCCGGCCGTCGCTGTCGATGCTGCCGCCCTCGAGCACGGTGCGATGTTGCTTGTAGTCGATGCGGGGTTGTGCTTCGTCGGGGTTCAACGCTTCAATCAGACGACGGGCGGCGTCCACATCGCGTGGCTGCGGGCCGTACTTGCCCCCCCAGCCGTTGAACACAAAGTCGTGCGCCACGAGTCGCTGGCCAGCGTTGGAGATGTCGTTGGACGCGACGTCCTGATCCGGCGAAATCAGTCCCGAGTGAGCCGGGCGGTCATCTTCATACGTGAAAATCGGCAGGTAATCCCGGCACCACGCGTCATCCACCGGCACGCCCACCTCTGCCAGGTCTCGAACGTTCACCCCCACACGGCGCATGATGTCGCACCACGTCTGATGCTGCTCCGCCGCGCGGTCAAAGCAGCCCGGCCACGTCTCCAGGTTCTGCGGGGCCGAGACCCACACGCAGTCAATCGGTTCCCATTCAGCAGGCAGTCGGATCATGTGAAGTCGCAGGGCAAGGAACAAACGGTCAATCGCGAACCATACTGGCTTGCCGGACGCAACGACACGTCAGCCAACGTGTCAGCCCCGCCAACGCTGGTGAAGCCCGGCATAGGCATCCACCCTTCGGTCCCGCAGGAAAGGCCAGCCCCGCCGCTGCGATTCGATCCTCTCCTGCGGGCACGCGACCACCAGCACCTGCTCCGCCTCGCCCGCCTCTGCGATGACCACCCCTGCCGGGTCACACACAAACGACCCGCCCCAGAACGTGAGCTTGTCTTCGATGCCCACGCGATTGACCGCTGCGACATACACGCCGTTGGCAATGGCGTGGCTACGCATCATGGTCTTCCACGCGTCGTGCTGCACGGGGGCAAGCTCGGTGTCGCCGTGCTCGGGGTCGTTGTAATAGCCGATCGCGGTGGGATACAGCAGCACCTGGGCCCCAGCCAGTGCGGTCAGCCGCGCCGCTTCGGGAAACCACTGATCCCAACACACCAGGCTGCCGAGTCGGCCCGCCGGGGTGTCCACCGCGTGGAATCCAACCTCAGCCGCGCGGGCCTCCGCCGCACAGCCAGTCGAAAGTGGGAGAGGCGCGGCGTCGCCGGGCGTGAAGTAATACTTCTCGTAAAACCGCGGATCGTGCGGGATATGCATCTTGCGGTATCGGCCAAGCTCCTGGCCGTCCGGGCCCAGCGTCAACGTCGTGTTGTGATACACGCCCGCCGCACGCTTCTCATACATCGAGCCCACCACCACCACGCCATGCTCCCGCGCAAGCGCACCGAGCATCTTCGACGTCGGCCCGGGAATCGGCTCAGCCAGATCAAAACGCCGCTCGTCTTCAACCTGACAAAAATACGCCGAGCCAAACAACTCCTGCGTCACCAGTACCGTCGCCCCGCGCTCCACCGCCTCTGCCCCCAACCGCTGCACCGTCGCAAACGCCTGGTCACGACCCACATCCGTCGGCGTCGCATGCTGCAATAACCCAAGGACCAGCGGTTCATCCGTTTTCTTCAAACCGTTCGACATAAGAGAAGCTTACGAACACGCATACGCACGTGAACCCCTCGGTACGCCAGGCCGCGACGCCTCGGAGGCACCGTGCTTTCGAGACCCCACGGATCAGCCTTCGCAAAGCTTCTAAACTCTCCCCATGAGCTACAAGATCGGACTGATGGGCGGCGGGGTCGTTGCCGACTATGGACACATCCCTGCGGTCAAATATGTGCAAGGACTCGACATGCATGCGCTGTTCGAGCCCAATGCCCAGCGCGCTGCCGACATGAAAAAGCGACACGAGTTGCCCCACGTCTTCACCGACGTTGAAGCGTTCTTCGCCAGCGGCATCGACGCGGTGGGCATCACCTCCCCTGCGCCAGCACATCTCCAGAACGTGCTCGATTGCGCCCGCCACCAGTTGCCCGTGCTGTGCGAAAAACCCCTGGCCATGACCCCCGAGCAGGGCGAGACCATGATCCAGGCCATGGCCCAGGTCGGGGCGCCGCTGCACGTGGGCTTCTGCTACCGCTTCTCCAAGGCTGCCTTGGAAATCAAACGACTCCTCGACGATGGCGCTATCGGACAGCCCCGCACCCTTCGCCTCATCTACAACTGGGACTGCCACGGCAAGTGGTTCAGGCCTAACCCCGAAGCACAACCCAACCACTGGGAAGTCGACCCCCGCCGCGAAGGACGCATGCTCGAAGGCGGCCCCATGGTCGACTGCGGCACCCACCAGATCGACCTCGCGCGATGGTGGCTGGGCGATGAAGTAACCCGATTCCAAGGCCACGGCTCATGGGTCGATGACTATCAAGCGCCCGACCACGTCTGGGTCCATATGGACCACGCCGGCGGTGCCCACACCATGGTCGAAATGTCCTTTTCCTACGGCCACACCACCCGCGACAAGTTCGCCGACTTCCGCTACGAACTCATCGGCACCGACGGCATGATCGTCTACCACCGCGAAGCATCCTTCTTCGAACTACGCACCGACCAGGAAACCCGCCGACTCGAATACCACCACGAGAAAAACTTCGCTCAGATGTACCAGGCCTTCCATCACCTGCTCGACACCGGCGAAGCGATCAACCTGCCCACCGCTCAAGACGCTTTGCGCGTCACCGAAATTGCCCGGGACGCCACCGACCAGGTCATCGCCGAGCGCCTCGCATCCCCGCATGCCAAACCCCCGCGGACACCCGTCGTCACTGCCTGAGTCCAGCGCCCGATCGAGCCCGCACCTCCGCACTGCCTCCGCCGAGACTCGCCCATGACCCCGCCGCCCCCCAGCTCCCCGTCATCACGCGTCGTCTGGCTGGTCGTGCTCGCCGCCGTGCTGGGCTTAAGCTACGCCGGCTTTAAAGCGTGGAACGACCGAGGCCAGATGGAAATCCCCGCCCCCTGGACCGCCGACCTCGACGCCGCGTTCCAGCAAGCTAACGTCGAGAACAAACCCGTGCTGGCCTACTTCACCGCGTCGTGGTGCCCGCCGTGCATTGACTTCAAAAAACGCGTGCTCGCAGACCCACGCGTCATCGCCACGCTCCCCACGGTGGTCGCACCTCTCATGATCGACACCGATCACCCCGGCAATGCCCAGCCCCTGATCGACCGCCTGAGACCCAACGGGATCCCCGCGTTCTACGTCCTTGATCCCACCACCGGCGACATCATCACCCGCTACGGCCACGACCCGGGAAATGTCCGTGCCGCCGACACCTTTCTGGAGTTTCTCTCCGTCCTGCCCCGCATCGCCGAAGCCCAATCCGCTGCCACCACCCAGCCTCGCTGACCCAGGCCCATCACGCTTCACGACGCACCGGCGACCACCCCGACCCCTCGTCTGTCCGCCATTCACATCTTCACCCAGCCCCTCGGACGCGCTTGCCGCTGCGGGACACAAATATCGTCGATATTTGAATTAAGCGACACGCTTGAGCTTTGGCAGAACGCGAGGCGGTCGTCTGACATCCTGCCCTGGTTCGGCGGCCTTAGTTCGGCGCGCTCGCTCCGCAGCTCACGTCGGCGGGTGTTACGAAAACAAGCCGCGCCCCTGAGCAAGCGTCCCGGCAGCCGGATGTGGCATTGAATCTCGAAACGCTCGTGTCCGCTCGCAGCGTGTGCAACATGGCTCCGAAGAGAGCAACACCATCCAAATTTCATCCTGCACCTTTCGCCTCTCGTAGAGCGTATTACTAGGTTTTAATTTCGACGAAATTATTACCTGGAGACGCTCTCCTGCGCTCGTTGATCCATGCGTTTCGCTCATCCAATGTGCTTGTCGGTTGCTCGCGTCGGCGAAGCGTGATCTGAAAATCAGCCGCGCCCTTGAGCAAGCTTTCCGGATCACGAATGTCCTGTCCGCCTGGGACGCTTGCTGACGGGCGCGGCTCGTATTGGAGTCTGACAATCGTCGAGCATCGCGTGAGCGCTTGCGTTTTCAGACCACACCCAAGCCACCTTGGCCCAGGCCGGCTTGCATGACTTCACAGTTCCCGTTAACGCCCAGCCTCACGGGCGATTGAACCCATGCCGCCTGCCATTCTTCATTGGCTCGCTCCGCTCCGAGCCAGGCCACCGATCAACGCCTCGCGTAGGGCCTCTCTCTCATGCCCTCGGTTCGGGGTGTCGCCACGACGCATGCGAAATCACCTCAAAGCAGCCCCATGCAACGCACTCATATGCAATGGCTGCCTCGAAGCTGTACTCGACGTTTCGACAAAGGCCCCGCGTCACTTGCACTTCACCCATGCGAATCTCAGCCCAACGCAACACCGCTTGCGTTCGCGACGTCCGTTTCCACGCACCGGGCTTAACACCTAGTGGGCTTGCCTCAAGGCTTGACGGGCGGCCACGTTCTGCACACCATTCGCAAGCAGGCTGATTCGTCTGCGCGATGCTGGCCCACCCGCACCAATCGCAAACTACCGTCGCCTCAGTCGCGTCGGGCCAGTCGCCTGACCTCCGTCACCGACCCGAAACACCCCCGAGACTCCCTTGCTCGACGCCTGCCTGCATCTCGCTGCCCAAGCCGCTCAAACCCTCCCTGTTACGGAATCCATCTCTACGCCCGGCTGGTCCGAAGCATTGATTGCGCTGGCTTCGTTGGCAGCCCTCGAAATTGTCCTGGGCATCGACAACGTCGTCTTCATCGCCATCCTGACCCAGAAGCTGCCCAAAGAACAGCAGCGCAAAGGCCGGCTGATTGGACTGGCGCTCGCGGCCTTAGGCCGAATCGTTCTGCTCTTTGCCATTACGTGGATCGTCACGCTCGATGGCACGCATCTCTTTGAGTTGCCGTTCGTCATCGGGCACGGTGAACCGGGAGCCACCACCACGCCGATCTCGGTCAAAGACCTGATCCTCTTGCTCGGCGGGCTGTTCCTGGTGGGCAAGGCCACGTGGGAAATTCACGAATCACTCGAAGGTCACGTCTCCCAGCACGGCAAGCCGGGGGTTGTCACAGAAGGCACCGCCAGTTTTGGCAAAGTGCTCACCCAGGTCTTAGTGCTCGACCTGGTGTTCTCGATCGACTCGGTACTCACCGCAGTGGGTATGGTTCAACCCGAAAGTTATCAAGGCGTGGCGGCGTTCCCCGGCACGACAATTCCCTGGATCCCGCTGGCGATCATGATTACCGCCATCGTGCTGGCCATTGTCGTCATGATCAGTTTCGCCGGCCCGCTGGCCCGCTTTATCTCCGCCCACCCGACGATGAAAATGCTCGCCCTGAGCTTCCTGCTCATGATTGGCATGATCCTGATCGCCGAGGCGTTTCATGTGCATATCCCCCGCGGCTACATCTACGCGGCCATGGGCTTTAGCGTCTTTGTTCAATTGCTGAACCTCAAGCTGGTCAAAAAACCCACACCCTTACCCGGGCAGCAGCATCCGGTCGCCCCGGGGTCGGTCGAAGTCTGACGCCGCGATCGTGGACCTTTGTCCAACGTCGATCGGCGTGCGCGCTACGTCACCTTCCCGCGACCAGGCCTCGCCCGCGCGGTACCGTGCCCCGATGCCGCCCCGGGTCCACGCCCTGCAACGTCACGCCGACCGCTGGCTCGGGCCACCAATCCTTGCTGCCCTGCGCCTGCGCCGTCGTCGCCGGGCTGAGCCACCCACCTCGCCCCGACATGTCGCCTTGCTGCGCACCGCCTGCATGGGCGACACCATCCTGGCTTCCGCGCTGGTGGCCGACCTCCGACTGGCGTTGCCCCACGCTCGCGTCACGCTCCTCGTTGGCCCGGACAACGCCGCCACCGCGCGACTCCTCCAGCCCGACGACCTCATCATTCTGCCGTTGCATCACCCGCTCCATGCGATCCGCCACATGCAGGCCCTCACCCCCGACCTGCTGGTCGATCTCGGAGCCTGGCCACGCATTGATGCCTTGCTCGCAGCCGCAAGTCCAACCGCTTTCACCGTCGGATTCCGCACGCCGCATCAGCACCGCCACGCGGCATACGACCGGGCGGTCGATCACCGCCGTGACCGACATGAGCTCGACAACCTCCGCGCCCTGCTTCACGCCTTAGACCTGCCAACAGGCCAACCCCCCACGCTCCACGTTCCGCCGGGCAACACCCTTCAACTCCCGCCTCGCACGGTCTTGTTCCACCCGTTCTCCGCCGGCCGACGCGCCGCCGACAAGCACTGGCCCGCCGACCACTGGGCCGGTCTCGCCCGGCTCTTGCACCTTCAAGGCCGTCCCCTCGCCATCACCGGCAGCGCCGCCGACCACGCCGCCGCCGCCGAGCTCTGCGCCGCCTGTCATCACGCCTGCCCCACGCCTGCCGACACGCCCTCATCCGTCCGCCCGCCGCTACTGAACCTCGCCGGCGCTGCTGATCTCCCCACGCTCGCTCGCACCCTGGCCGACATAAAGCAAACCGCCGCCCTGGTCAGCGTCAACACCGGTATCGCCCACCTCGCCGCCGCCCTGAAAACCCCCACCCTCAGCCTCGACGGCTCCGCCCCCGCCGGCCGCTGGGGTCCCCTGGGCCCCCGCGTGATCAGCGTCCCGCCCGTCCCGCCCGCCGCGGCGTATCTCCATCTGGGATTCGAAAAACGCATGCCGTCCGCCCCGGATCCCATGGCCAGCATCATGCCTCAAACGGTGTTCGACGCGCTACAGACACTGACGTCATAAACCTCAGGGCCGTCTGCAAAAAGAATCCCAGCGACTCGACCACAGCTTACTGACGATCCTGTTCGCGCTGCCGTTGAGCCGCGCGTTGACGTTGTTCAGCCTGACGTCGAGCTGGATGCCCCTCGGGCAAAGACATCAGGGGATCTTCCAGTTGCGTCCTTCTGATCACCTCGTGCACCGTGAGTGGAGGTTCATCCCGCGACGCCGAGGACGTATCGGGCTGAACGTCAGGCGTTGTCGAACCGGGTGCGTTATTTGAATCCTGAAGCAGATGGCGATGTCGCTCGGCCGCGTTCTCCACTTGCGTGCGTGCGATCTCCGCAGCAGATGATTCATCGCCTTCGACGTCAATCTCTTGCAATAGTTTCGCACGAGCATCACGCGTCGCTTCAGCCATGGCCTCGGCCTTCGCCTGCTCTATTTTTTCTGCAACCGCGTCTGCAATCGCTTGCTCACGCTGCTCCTCTTGATCACGCAAGTAATCCTTCAACGCATTGACGCAGAACGCCAACGCCAGGCCAAGAACCAGGCCGACAATGATTCTGATAAAAGTGTTTTGTTTCATCTTCACGCCTCAGCGTAATCATTGATCAAGGACTGCAATTAGCAGACGAACCAACGCTTGAAATCTTACGTCGCCTGTCGCCTTACCTGGCGCCACACGTCAGTTCCTTCGCCACGCAAAGCCTCGCCGCACCGCTACCATCTTCCTTCATGCCTGATACTCAGACCCTGTCCGTGCCCGCCTTTGATCTGACCCGCCAGTTCGCGCCGCTCAAATCGCAGGTCATGGCCAAAATTGAACAAGTCCTCGACCCCCAGGCCTGTGTCAACGGCCCGGACATCGCCGAGCTCGAAACCCGCCTCGCCCAGTACACCCGCTGTCCCGCCGCCGTCGCCGTATCCTCCGGCACCGATGCCCTGCTCGTCGCGCTGCAGGCCCTCGACATCAGCTGCGGACACAGCGTCGTCACCTCCCCCTTCACCTTCTTCGCCACCGCCGGCTCGCTCTACCGCCAAGGCGTCACCATCCGTTTTGCCGACATCGATCCCGACACCTTCAACCTCGACCCCGCTGCCACCGCCGCCGCCATGGACCAGAGCACGCGTGCCATCATGCCCGTTCACCTCTTTGGGCAGATGGCCGAGATGGAAGCCTTTGAATCCCTCGCCGCTGACCACGACCTCAAGCTCATCGAAGACGCCGCCCAGGCCATCGGCGCCCGCCGCCATGACCGACCCGCTGGCAGTGTCGGCGACGCCGCCGCCTTCTCCTTCTACCCCACCAAAAACCTGGGCGCCGCAGGCGACGCCGGCATGGTCACCACCCGCCATCCCCACCTCGCCCCGCTCATGAAATCCATCCGAAACCACGGCATGGAGCAACGCTACCTCCACGAACAAGTCGGCGGCAACTTCCGACTCGACACCATTCAGGCCGCAGTCCTGCTCGTCAAGCTTGATCACCTTGAACGCTGGCACGACCTCCGCCGACAGCACGCCGCCTACTACACCAACCGATTCGCCAGCCTCGACCAGGTCACCCCGCCCGTCGTCGCCCCAGGCAATCAGTCCGTCTTTAACCAATACGTCATCCGCCTGCCAACCCAGGACCAACGCGACGGCCTACGCCAGCACCTCGCCGAGCACGGCATCGGCACCGCCGTCTACTACCCCCTGTGCCTCCACCAGCAGCCCTGCTTCGCCTCGCTTGGCTATAAGACCGGCGACTTCCCCCACGCCGAACACGCCGCCGCCACCGTCCTGGCGCTCCCCGTCTTCCCCGAACTCCGCGAAAACGAACGACAACACGTCGCCGACCAGATCGAATCCTACTTCGACTGATCCTTCCGACATTCAAGCCAACGCTCTGCCCCCAGGGTGAAGACATTTAGTTTTGAGTGGGACGGGCTTCCAGCCTGTCTACGGCCCGAAGGGCCGTTCTTGCGTCCTGACGGGCCTTGGGTCGAAGACAGGCGGAGATGCCTGCCCTACGGATCAAGCTTCTGAAGCGGTAAATGTTATCACTCTGGCTCTGCCCCAAACCCCATCGCGACCCCCCCGAACCGTACCCGTACAATGCGTGAATGCTCGCCTTCGCCATTGCCGCCAGCGTTTTGTTCATCCTCGCCCTCGCCGCGGCGGTGTATCTCTTCACCGCCCGCCGCGCGGCACTGCGTGACGTCGCCCGGCTCGAAGCCGACACCCTGACCGCCCACGCCACCACCGACAAGCTCCGCTGTGAAAACGCCGACCTGCTCGATCAGCGTGACGCTGTGCGTCAGGACGCCGCCCGACTCGAAGAACGTCTGGCCGAACGTGAGAAAGTCGCGGAAGAACGCCGCGTCGAACTCGAACGTGAACGCGCCAAGCTCATCGAACAGACCCGCGACACCTTCAAAGCCCTCTCCGGCGAAGCGCTCGACGAGGCCAGCAAACGCTTCCTCAAGCTTGCCGAGGGAACCTTTGCCGAAAAACAAAAAGACGCCTCAGGCCAGCTCGAACTTCGCAAGCAGGCCATCGACGCCATGCTCAAGCCCATTCGTGAAAGCCTCGACAAACATCAAGGCCTCCTCCACGTCATCGAAAAACAACGCACCGGCGCCTACGCCAAACTCGAAGAACAAGTCGTCGCCATGCGTCGCCTGGGCGAAGACCTCCGCGGCGAAACCGCCAGCCTGGTCAAAGCCCTCCGCCGTCCCGAGACGCGCGGCCGATGGGGCGAAATGCAGCTCCGCCGTGTGGCCGAGCTCGCGGGCATGATCCCCCACTGTGATTTCTCCGAGCAGGAAACCCTCCGCACCGACGCGGGCAACCTGCGTCCCGACATGGTCGTCAATCTGCCCTCGGATCGCCGCATCGTCATCGACGCCAAGACGCCCCTGGATGCCTACCTCGATTCCATGGAATGCAGCGACGACGCGACCCGCCTCACCTGCCTCAAGCGTCACGTCGAACACATCCGCAAGCAGGTCCACGCCTTGTCCGCCAAGGAATATCAGCACCACCTCGACCGCTCGCCCGGCTTCGTCGTGCTCTTCATCCCCGGCGAAGCCTTCCTCCACGCCGCCCTCGCTCAGGATCCCGACCTGCTGGAAAACGCGATGAACCGCTCGGTCCTCATCGCCTCACCCACCACGCTCATCGCCCTGCTCCTCGCCGTTGCCGAGGGCTGGCGGGAAGAGCACCTCGCCGAGAACGCCCGCACCATTGCCACCCTTGGCCGCGAGCTTCACGAGCGTATCGCCATCGCTGTCGAACACGTCGAGAAGCTCGGCAAGACGCTCGAAAACAGCGTCAAACATTACAACAGCTTCGTCGGCTCCCTCGAGTCCCGCGTCCTGCCCACCGCCCGCCGCTTCCAGGACCTCAGTGCCGGCTCGCCCAAAGAACTCCCCGCCGAAGGCAAAATCAAACAAATCGACCACACCCCCCGCGAAATCCCATCCCCCACCCCATAACCCCCACTGCTCCGCCTCCCCAGCCCCACACCCCCCCCCGCAGCGCCGCCAACACCCCGCCGGCACCCATCAACACACGCGGCGAACCCGACCAACCCGGGGAACCCGACGAGAGCGCACCGCGATCATTTGCAGTGGTTTGAGTGGGACGGGCATTCTGCCGGTCTTCGCTGCGCAGCCGCGACCGAATCACGCCTCGATCTGCGGTCGAGATGCAGGCTCAAAGGCGAGTCTCGCGGCAAACCAAGGCCACCGCCTGTGATTTGATCCTGCTGTTTGCCGCGGTTCAGGCGTCGGGCCTGAATTGGCCATAGGCTGATCGGAAGCTCGCAATGGCCCTGCGGGCCAACGACAGGCAGGATGCCCGTCGCCACTGAAGCCAAATGCGGTGACGTAGACCGCAAGCAGCCAACCCTGTGCCGCTCTACTTGAACGAAGTTTGCTCTAACCCGCCCCAGGCAAAGCCTGAGCTGAAAGGGTCAGAGCACGTCGGGCCAGAACGTCATGGCCACGGCATCGAGAATCGCATCGTCCAGCTTGGCGTGGGTCACGTCGGCGGCCTTGGGGCTCACCCGGGGCACGCAGGCGAGGACGGGCACGCTGGTCATTTTTTCAATCCACAGGCGGTTGCTGGTCAGGCTGGGGTCGTCGCTTCGCATGGCCGGGTCAGGCTCGTAATTGTTCATCACCACGCCCGCCACCGGAACCTTGGCAAGCTGCAAAAGGCGGACCGTCATGACCGTGTGATTGAGCGTGCCCAGACCTGAGCGTGCGACGACCACTGCGGGCAGGCCAAGATCGACCGCGAGGTTCAGCACGGTGCAGGTGGGGTCATGAGGGTCCAGCGGCACCATGATTCCGCCGACGCCTTCGACGACCATCACGTCGTGATGGGCTTCCAGGTGACGCAGTGAATGTTCAATGCCGCCGATCTCGAAGCCCCGGCCCGCTTCCGCCGCCGCGACCGCCGGTGCCAAGGGCGGCTTAAAGCGAATCGGATTGATGATCTCTAAAGGTTCTGAGCAGTTGGAAAAATGGGCCAGTGCCTCCGCGTCATCGTGGACCAGGCCTTCGCGTTCGGTGCGGCAACCCGTGCCAAAGGGTTTAAGCACGCCCACGCGTGCCCGGGCTTGGCGTCGCAGGGTCAGCGCGATGGCGCAGGCGACGACGGTTTTGCCCACGCCGGTGTCGGTGCCGGTGATGAACAGGCCGGGCTTGCGAACGCGAAGGTCGGCATGGGGCGTCGTAACGCCACGCGGGGTGGGAACAGGGTGAGACATGAGCAGCAAAACCGTTGGGTTAACGCGTGTCGGCGGCAGGCTTAGTCGTGGGGGTGGTGGGGGTGGGGGTGGGGGTGGGGGTGGGGGTGGGGGTGGGGGTGGGGGTGACGAGTTGGGGCAGGGCGGGGGCGGGGTAGACGTAGCCAGTGGGCGCGAGGACCTCATCCACCAGCCAGGCGGGCGGGGCGTCGGGCTGATTGGCCGCGGCGCGGTACTCCACCGCCACGCCGGCCAAGGCTTCAAGCAGTCGGCGGACCTGCGCGGGGTCGCACGCAATGCCGTCGAGCAGGACCTGGCGGTCCTTGTCACGGATTTCGAGCAGCAGCGTGGGGCGGCCGGGCGTGGCGGGGGGGTTGGGCAACTCGTGGCCGGTCCATAAAGTGCGGTATGCCGCGCCGTCGCGCAGCGCCGCGAGGAGCTTCTCAACGCGGGCCGTGTCTTCCCAGGCCAGCGCGTAATCCGGATGCATCGCGCCGCTCACCACCATGGACAAGTCGGTGCGAAACGATTCGCGAAGCCGCAGCACGCGGTTCTGTCCGTCCTGGCCGGGGCGTAGCGCGGCCCGCGCGGCGCGATACTGCTCCGGCGTCAGACCCGGCACCGCCTGGGCCTGCTGCAGGAAGGTTTGGCGGAGCTTCGTGAAATACGCCGCCTCACCGGCCGGGTCCATTCCTGCCGGAGCGCGGGAACCCTCCACCACCGGCAGGGGCACAGGATGCACCCGCAGTCCATCAGGATCACTCCATTCATACGCCACCACCAGCCGAGGCGCAGACGGAGCATCGGTAAATCGATTAGCGCCGAGCAAACGATCCACCTCCTGCCGGCGAAGGTCGATGGTCTGCTCCAGTTGCGCCAAGGCCGACCGACGATCACTCAGTGTCTGCTGCTGGGTGGTGATGTCCGCTTCAATCGTGACCAGCGCCGCCTGACGCTGCTCGACCACCGCGGCATCGTCCGCCACTTGATTTGCCCGCCGGGACAACATCGTGGCCAGGAACACCACCAACACCAGGAACAGCACCAGCGTGCAGAACACCAGATCGCTGAACGCTTCAAAGCTGTTGAAGGTGCTGCGGCGTTGGATCAGACGAATGGCCATGCGGCACACTATGCACTGCGAGGCGGCACTTGGCGACCGGGCAGGTCGTCATGTCGATGCCCGGCGGTGCTTTCACGCACGCCCATGACCCCGCGAATCCGCTGAAAAGATTCAGCGTCGTCGGCGAAGCAGGGGGGCCATGCCCAGCGCGAGCATGGCGAGCGTGGCGGGTTCAGGGACAGGCGTCAACGCGTAGACCCCGCCGCGGTAGTCCAGCACGAGCAGGTTGCCAAACCCGTCGTCGAGCACATCGATGGGGTTCTCGAAATCAAACGCCACGCGGTCCACTTCGCCGGTGATGGGATCGACGGTCACGATGTCGCGGAACTCGAGGACATCCCCGTTGTCGCTGACCCGGCCGTTCCAGCGGGTGACGAAGGCGAGTCCGTCGAAGTCGTCGTTAAGCACGAGACTGTCGTAAAAGTCGAAGCCGTTGGACGAGGAGTGCGGGCCCAGGCCATCGGGGTCACTGGTGTCGTGGGACGGGTCGGAATCGGAGGCTTGGGTGTCGGTTTCGTTGGCGGCGCCGGGGGTGGCCCAGTTGTCGAAGGTGATGGACGCTTCGATGGTCGAGCCGGTGAAGAAGCCAGCGGCCTGCGCAGTCGCGTCGGACTGCCAGTTGCTGTTGCGGTAGCCGAGGTCATCGAAGGCATCGATGCGGTAGAAGCCGTCGTGGATGTCGTCCGCAAACCCATCGCCGCCGAAGCTGCCATCCTGATCGGCGTTGGCACCGGTGTTGGTGCGGTCGAAGCCGTCGTTTTCAGCGCGTTGTTGATTGTGGGTGATGAAGACGTTGCCTGCTGCATCCAGTGCGAGGCCGTAGGGGTTGCGTGCCCCCGAGGCGAGGACGCGCAGTTTGGTGTCATCGGTGGTGGTGTAAGGGCTGGCGTCGGTCTGGACGCTGGCCTGATATTGGGAGGCATTGGGATTTTCAGCGAAGAAGCCTGCCGCGTTGTCGGTGTTGGCGACGCCGTCGAGGTTGGCGATGGTGAGGATCGCTCCGCCGTAGGCCGATTCGCCGAAGGTGTCGTTGGAGAACGGCTGGACCTGGGTGTCGCCGTTGCGGGTACGAACGCCGTTGCCGACGAACAGGCTGTTGCCGCTGATTTGGATCTGGTTCAGGCCGTGATCAGCCCGGGGGATGCCCTGCACGATGGCGACCTGGGAAGAGCCGCCGGCATCGAAGAAGTCGCCGTCGGCATCGGTGTCGGTGACCCGCCAAAGCCTGGAGAGCGACAGCTCATTGGGGTTGCTCGGATTGCTGTCGTTGGCTTCGGAGCTTTGATAAGGCGAGGAGAGGTACATCTCCTGCTGGCCTGAGCCGTTGGTTCGCAGGGCAATGCCGTTGCCGACGATGGAGCTCACCGTGGTTTCGTTGCTCAGCCCGGTGACGGGGTTGTAGTCGTACCGCTTCACGCCCTGGTAGCCGGAGACATAGAGGTATTGCTGACCCAGTGTGGGGCCACCGCCGAGCACCATCTGAGTCCCCAGACGACCGGGGTTTACGATGCCGTTGTCAAGACTGCGAATCTCGAGCTGCCCGGTGTAATCGGTGTCGATCTGGGGCTGGGCCAACGCAGGGGTGGCACCCAGGATGGCCATCGCAGCGAGCGCTGCGTGGGTCGGTAAATGTGTCATTGGGTTTCTCCCGGGAAAAATGTTTCTCTCAATTCCGTCCGCTGAGCAAGGCGATGCGAAACCGCCTTGGGCTAATGCTTTAGCCTCCAGACCTTACCACACATGGGCCTCAATGCGAATATTAAAAATCGACGATCGACTCGCCTCGGTCCAGAGCCTCTTGCCGCTGGTGCTTTTGATGCTCTTCATTAATGCGAGCCGCCCGCCGGAGAATGGGCAGGATGTAGACCTCGGTCAGCTCAGCGATATGGGAGACGATGTGGTCGATATTGGCGTCCACCAGATTGGCGAGCAGCCGCAGGAAGACCCCGCCCAGGATCGCGCCCAGCAGCGTGGTGTAAAACGCGATGCCCATGCCTGCGAACGTGTCTTTCATCGCTGCGACGAGGTCAGCATCCTGCCCTCCGCCCGCCGCGGTGAAGACATCGGTCAAGCCGCCCGACGCGGCGATCAGCCCGATGATCGTCCCCACCAGGCCCAGCGTCACCAGCGCACTGGAACAAAAATCAACAATGCGGGTCCGCGACAGCAACCGCGTCTGCAGCAGGGTCACCAGATTGTCCTGGCTGATATTCACATCGCGGCGGAAGACTTCGTACAGGTTGGCGATATGGTCACGCAGCAGTGAATCATCCGCTTCTGCGAGGAACTTGGCGATGTTGTTGGTTTCGCGGAGCTGAGCGACCTGCACGATGGCAAGCCGAGACTGCCGGGCCAGGAACCGCACATCGAGAAAGTTTTTGACGACCGCAGCGAGGAACAGCGCGAAGATCACCAGCGAAATCCGCGACACATCGGTCTGCAGCGCCTCCTGAATGAAAGGCCCCGCGAGAAGGACCACCGCAGTGCCGATGGCGATGACATAGCCCCACCATTCGATCAGAGGTCGGCGGGTCCGGTGATGGCCGTTGGTGGGTTTGGTGGTGGCGTCCTGTCGGCGTCCGACCGCTGGGGCATCGGTGGGCAGGCGCACCGAGCGGGCGGCGTTGGGTGCCGCTGCCGTGGTCGAAGCAGCCGGGGTAACGGGGGCAGCCGCGGGCTTGGCTGTCGGCGTGGCAGGCTCAGTGTCAGAAGGGGGGAGATCTTGCATGGGTCGCCGCAGCCGGGGAGAACGCCGCGAGTATACGGCTGAGCGGGCGTGACATACCGCCTAACACCCACACGGGATCACTGACGATGCGAGAACCCTCGGGCGTCAGGCGGCGGCGTCGAGAACGACGACATGGCGATGGGTGGTGACATGTACCGCTTGTCGCAGCACCGGGCGACCTGCTGGCATGGGCGACGTGGGACCGTGCCGTACCGCAGCTTCGAGCAATGACTGCATCGCACGATCCACCGACGCCGCGTCCGGCCCAGCCAGACGTTGATTCAAGTCCGGGCTGTACGCAAAGTGTCGCCCTTGATGCGACCAACGCGTGGTCGTGAGCGTGACAAACTCAGGACGCACCACCTGACAACTCGGCGACGCCGCCAGCGACACCAACTGAGGCCCCAGAACCGCAGGGTCCATAGGCTTGGCCAAACATAAATTAAAACCGGCGTGCACCGCTTCGTAAGCCAACGTGTTATTCAATGAAGCGCAGTACAACACCACCGGCAGGGCGGCGTGCTTCGTGTCCCGGCGCAACGCACGCACCCAGTCGATCCCTTCGCCGTCAGGCAGGTGATCGTCCACCAGAATCAACCCAAAGTCGCCCGCTTCAATCTTCTCGCGGGCCTGCTTGAGCGATTCCGCCGGCTCGACGTGCCCCAGGTCCCCAAGCGCCCGCTGCACCAGGCGGGGTGCGGTACTGCTGTCATCAATATGAAGCACACGTAACGTCATGGTGGATCACAAGCCACCCGCTGCGACAGCGGGTCTGAGGTCTAGAGATCATCGGCCACCGCCGGGCCTCCTGTTGAACCCCGGACGCACCAGGCCCCACCGTTTACGCCTTGTAGCTTTCCATCTTGCCGTCGTTCAGGTCTGCCGTCTGCTCGAGCAACGCCTGGCGGTCGGCATCGGACATCGCCTGATGATTCACCACGTGACCAATCGATTCCGAAAGCTGATCCGCCGACTCAAACCCCATCACCCGCGTACTCACCGGGTACGACATCACAAAATCAGATGCCTGCTGCAAGCTTAATTTCCCGGGGATCGGCGGCACCCCCGGCCGACGACGCGGCTCACCCTGGACCAACGCCCCCGCCGCCAGCGTCTTCATCGCCAACACCGCATACCCCCGCTCAACGAGCATCGGCAGCACATGCGTAATAAAACTCGCGTAGTGCGGCTCAATGATGTTGATCGGAAACTGCGCGGCATCGAGCTGTAGGCCCATCGTGTCCAGTCGCCCCAAAAGGTGCACAAAAGCCCGGTAGTCCGTGTGGCCGGTGACGCCCAGATAGCGGGTCTTGCCTTGCTCACGAGCCTGGAGAAACGCATCCAGCACGCCTTGATCAATGCGGCGGTCCACGTCCCCGGGATTTTGAATCGCGTGGATCTGCCAGAGATCGAGGTAATCGGTTTTCAGCCGTGTGAGCGAACCTTCCAGATGTCGGCGGGCGCGGTCGCCGTCTTTCGCGGTGCTCTTGGTCATCAAAAAACAATGGTCCCGACGATCGCCCAGCGTCTCGCCCAGCCGTGACTCACTCCCGCCGCTCTGATAACTCTCTGCGGTATCGATGAAACGTACGCCGCGCTCAAGGGCCATCTCAAGAGAACGCACCGCCTCGGCTTCTCGCATCCCACCAAAATGATGCCCGCCCAGCCCCAGCGTGGTCACCCACTCGGCATGCCGCCCGAACCGCCGCTGCGGCATAACCACTCCGAGCGCGTCCCGCTCAATCGGCGCACTGGGACGCGTCGCCGGGCCCGAGCCCGAACGCGTCGCCGGCGACTCGCCGCAGGCAGGCAAAGGCAACGACAAGGCCGCTGTGGCAGCGGTCATACGGGTAATAAATTCGCGGCGGCTTGGCATCGTTCCAGTGTACGCCAGACGCCATTGCCTGACGCATACCATCTTGCGTCTCACATTCACCGACCACAACCTGCCCGCGCAAAGCCTTTCCCCATATCACATCGCCTCACCCCGCAGACCCACCCTGACAACCGCCTGCAACCCAAGCCGTCTGACCTTAAATATCGTCGATATTTGAAGTACGACATCGTGCTGAATCAGCTCGCCAAGCGCAAAGCCGGTATGGGGATGCCAGATACCCCCCAAATGAATCGCCCGCGATCATCGCCAAAACATCTGATGCCTCGTCATGCGATGACCCCGTGGTTATCCCCCGATGACCGCTTCCACCTGGAGCCTTTGTATTTTTAATATCGTCGATATTTGAAGTAAAGCTTCGTGCGGATTCCGGTCGCCCAGCGGAGGACAGGTATTGGGATGTCATACGCATCCCCTTGATACGGGGTATCGCAAATGTCCAGCCCGGCGAACAGGTCTGGGCGTACAACCACGACACCGAACGCTGGGAACTCGCGACCGTCGCGGTGACCCACGAGAACCCCTACGACGGCCAACTCGTCGAGGTCACCGTTCGCACCGCTGACGGGCAGACTGAGACGATCACCGCCACCGACGGGCACCCGTTCTTTGTGGCCTCGGCGGTCGATGCGGCCGAGCTCAAGGCCCGGCCTCTGGCGGTCGAGCATGCCGGGCCCGACGCACGCTTCGTCGACGCCCGGGGCGGCCGCTACGTCCGGGCCGGCGACCTGAAGCTTGCCGACCAACTCCTCACCCGCCACGGCCAGTCCGCCACCATCACCGGCCTCCTGGTCCGCGAAGAACGCCTCACCGTCCACAACCTCACCGTCCTCCGCCTACGCAACTTCGCCGTCGGCGACGTGGGGGTGCTGAATCACAACGCAACATGCAATCATGGCGGTGGGCAACATCGAGATATGAAGGGGCCCGCTGGGGATGGCCTAGACTCACATCATACGCCATCTCGTCAGGCAATGGGCGGAAATCCTGATGACGGCCCGGCAATCCGCATGCCACCTGATCATCACAGACAAACTGCGAGCTGGGGATCGGGACAAGATGCTGTCGAGTATCGACAGCAGCAAGCAGGTCTTATCAATCAAGGCAAAACAGACGACGCCTTTTTGATGGACGTCGACGATCTTCAGTCAAAGTTCGGCAATCAGTATGATGAAGCTCTTCTGGAAGCCATGGATCATCTACCTTAACCGCGAGAATCCAGCATGACGAGATGGGTTATTGAGCGAGATCGATTTTTCGAGAGGCTGCCGTTTACGGCTTCTCTAGGAGAGTGCCGAGGTGAATTTGGTGATGAGCAGTCTTCCTACAAGCGCACACCAAACTCGCCAAGGACGGTGCATGTTTTTAAGCAGCCAAATTTGGAGGTTACCTGTGAACCATCTGGTGCTATCAATTCAATTGCAGTATTCACGCCGGATGACGCAATGCTCGACGTGGGTATCGAATTGCTAAATCGATCCATCTGGAGTATTTGTCCTGAACTTCGCAGCAAAGGCATTGACTTTCTAATGTCGAATGAAGGCGTTTGGCTATTCGCATACAATGTTTTTCTTGTCTGCGACGCCATTGAAGTGAGTGGTCTTGAGAAGTTTCATCCGGACTCTTGGACCACAAAATATTATCGCAGCGAATTTTCGATGCGCGATATGGATACTTGAGTATTGATCGCGGACGGTGGTCGCAGCGCTAGGTCGAAAGTCTGTCACGGCTGCATAGGATCATGGCGTTGTGGGTGAGGCAGTGCAGGAGCAGGTCGCGGTTTGGGTGGTACTGGCGTGAGGTAATGGCGTGGTCGAGGTTGCGTTTGAGCAGGCTCATGACGGTCTCGACCTGCCAGCGTTGGCCGTAGGCGACCGACGCGGGGGAGAAGAAAAGGGGTCGGGAGTGCCCTGTAGAAAAGCTCGGTAATCGCGAGGATGAGCAGGTTGTGGGTGAGGGCGATGAGGCCGAGTTCGTGATGGCGGGTGTGGTCGCGGCGGGCGGTGGTGGCGGTACCTTGGCGGCGTTTGATCATGTGCATGACCGATTCGACTTGCCAACGTTGGCCGAAGTCGAAGACCTCGGGGTGCTCGAAGAGGTGTTGCATGGCTCGGCGGATCGGGCTGGCGGCGGGCTTGTTGCTGGGGCGGCCAACGGTCGGTGGGATGAGTCCGAAGATGTGGCGCTCGGCGAGTCGCTGGTGGTTGGCTTCGCTGTCGTAGCCGGCGTCGAACAGGCCGTGGCGAGGCTGGATGAACTCGGGCAGGTCGTCGAGCAGAGGGGCAAGCTCGTCGACATCGGGTCGGGGACCGATGCCGCGATGGGTGCTTAAGATGAAGTGGGTGGCGGTGTCGATCAGCACGCTGAGCTTGGGGTAGCGTCGGTAGCTCACGGGCTCCCCGGAGTCGTCGGAGTGGGGATCGCCCTTGTTTTTGCTGTGTTTTCGGCGATTGGTGAAGTAGCGTGAGCAGTGGCCTGACTCGAGGCCGGTGGAGTCGCCGGCCACGCGGTCGAGGCGCAGGACCCACGCGACGTCGTCGTCGCTGATCGCGCGGTCACGCTTGAGCCGGAAGAAGATTTCGATGGTCTGCGTGAGAATCTTGCGGATCAGCGGGTCGTCGAGCAGCTTGGCGGAGGCCTTCTGAGGCGTGGTGAAGTGGGGCAGCTTGTCGTGCAGGTCGAGTACGTCACGCAGCTCCTGGAACTCGGCGAGGATGGCGATCACGCCGCGGTAGTCGGTCTTGAAGAACTTGCGGATCACGAGGATGGCGAAGAGTTGCGGGCAGGTGAAGTCGCGTCGGCTGAACTTGTGGGCGTAGCGCGGCAGTGCCGCCTGGCCCGCTTCGTACGCGGCCCGGGCGACGGCCAACGGTGACTTGCTGGTGCGACTCATGCACCACGAATCGGCAAGATCGGCCGCGTCCGGTAAGCTTTTCTACAGGGCAGGTCTGACCCCGTTTCGATACCTCAGAAAGTGATCGGGGGCTTTTCAGCGCAGAACTGCTGATCTCGTTTCATTACTCGATCGTTCACCCTAGCAAGGCAGGTCGTAGTAGATCAAAACTGAGCGATCCCTCAATCGTAGTTCACTAGACTCAACGCGTTTTTCTACTGAATTCCCAACAAAATACTTCATGTCGCGCCGCCCGTCAGGGCGCGTTACACCTTTTTTGCCGACACACTTAAGGCACGTCCACATTTGAGAGATAACTGCTCTAGTTTCTTCATCTTGCGAGTTGCAAACGGCCGCAACTCTCCCAGACCGCATTTCACCTGAAGTAAGACGGGACTTGATAAACTGGATTACGGGACCGGTGTACGCGTTCTCTCGATTAGCTGAAGGTAAACCACCCGAGGTTAATTGCTCCGGAGGTCGAAAGCATATGAAAGCAATAGAAGAATGACAGTCGGAGATGGATTGGGGCCGGTCTGATCTTGACGTCCAATCATCATTCTCAATGAAGTAGACATCGTCGAATGACGATCGCAATCGGTCCGAAAAAGCGATTTCATCTGCAATATCCATGAAAATTTGTAGCTGCTTTCGCATGATTTTAACTACTTAGGGATAGCAATTATCATTTCTCCGGTCTGCTCAAAAATTCGGTGAAAGTTGCCCTGCTCACGGGGTGTCATAGAGCCGTCTGCCCGTGTATCCACTGTGTTGATTCTCACGCGGTCTCCAGCAGGCCCTTCGAAGGTTAGGTCCGGATACGAACCGCCTTTTCGTCCCCCCGCAACAGGCGGGAGATACTCTTCGGGCAACTGATTGCCGGTTTGAGCATGCCTTCCGCCAGCCACATGGTTATATCCTGAATTCGCCGCTAAGAATTTGTCACGTTCGCGATCCAACTGGTCCCGAGTTTGCTGCGATCCCCTTCTGCCGCACGGGCCCACATTGTGATTCAGCGCCCCGCCTCGCCCACGGCGTAGTTGCGTAGGCGGAGGACGGTGAGATTATAGACGGTGAGTCGTTCTTCGCGGACCAGCAGGCCGGTGACGGTGGCGGATTGGCCGTCGCGGGTGAGCAGTTGGTCGGCGAGTTTCAGGTCGCCGGCCCGGATGTAGCGGCCGCCCCGGGCGTCGACGAAGCGTGCGTCGGGCCCGGCATGCTCGACCGCCAGAGGCCGGGCCTTGAGCTCGGCCGCATCGACCGCCGAGGCGACAAAGAACGGATGCCCGTCGGTGGCGGGGATGAGCGCGGCAGCTTGGAGCGTTTTCCAGATCAGTTCATGGTTGCCCGCTGAGTCGTAGCCGGCATCGGCGAGCAGAATGGTGGGGCGAAGTCGACGCGGCAGGCCACGCATCAGGCGGCGTAGTTCGCCCACGTCGGGCGTGGGACCACGTTTGGGATGCGCGGCGAAGATCAGGTGAGTCTTCACGTCGGCGAGCACGTGCAATTTCGGGAACCGCGTGTAAGTCAACCGCACAGCATGATTTGCGTTGCCTTGCCTTCGCCAGACGAAGTAAGGGCTGACGCGCGATGACTCGAATCCGGTGGAGTCAGCTGCGGCGACGCGTTCGATTCGGCCGGCCCGGCCCAGGGCGTCACCGCAGGCAGCAAGCAATCCTCGGACGGTGCCGAAGCGGAGCAGCCGGGCCTGGGCTTTGAACAGCGTGGTGTGGTGCGGGGTCTTCTTGAGGCCGATGGCATCGCGGAGATTCGGGCAGTCTTTGAGCAGCGCCGCGACGCCGCGATCGTCGGTTTTGAGGAAGCGTTTGAGCATCAGGCAGGCGAGCAGTTGCGGCTGAGTGAAGGTCTTCGGAGCGTTGGGGTGGCCGTAGGCGGGCAGCACCCGTTGTCCGATGGCCAGCGCGGCAAGGGCAACGCGACGTGGGGACTTGGAGGTTCGACGCATGCCTACCGGTGTACCGCCAGACCGGCGATGGCGCAAGCGAACAAGCGTCGAACATCAGAGGTTTTCAGCACAGCAGGTCGGACACCTTTTTGGTACCTCATTGGTATGAAACGCTGATTGTCGGAAAACAGCGTCAATCTGCGATCCCGCTTGGTGTAGACTCGCATTGAGGACTCGATGAGCTACGATATTGGGTTTCGTCGGCCTCTCGATGACTGATAGGGCTCGGCCTCTGCAGCGACCTGTGCTTGGATTGTTTGTTGTTATATTTGATGGGAACTTGGTATGCGGAATTTGCGTTGGTTGGTTATCTTCAGGGGTAGAGCCTCGGCCTGTGTTGTTTTTTTCTGGTGTATTGTGTTGGGCCTAGTCCCAATTGCAGCAGGTGAGCAAGATGCGCGGCGTCAGATAATGCACGAAATCAATCATGGTCCATTGAAGCTCGTTGTTCGTGACGATGGTGAGGATCGAGAATTTGAAAGCCTAACGATACGCCGCTTTGCTGGAAGTGCTTTTGGATTGCGAGAGGTCGGGGATCCGCTGGTGGTTCGGAAGTTGCCATTCTCGATCGAGACTAAAGGAGTTATGCGGGTGGACGTGCAGGCGCAGTATCGAGGCGCACACGAAGTAAGAGTTAGTCTTTCGAGGTTCATATCGCATGAGGTTGCCCGAGCTATTGTGGAAGGAGGCGGGGTCGAGGTTGAAACGGCAGATTTCGGCGAATGGGTCATACCGTACATCGAGCGACCTGCTTACACATTCGAAAGCTGCCGATCGTTTGGGGAGCAGAGGGTCCCGATTGGTGAAGATCGGTTGATACAGTTGGGACAGGGGGAGAACGGCAGATTCAACATCGGGCATCCTGAAGATCTACAGGAGTTAAATCTCAAGATTGTAGCTTCGGCTCGGGTTAGTGCGGAGGTGGTAGATGGCCAATTGCTGTTGAATGTAGTGGCTGAGGGGGATGGGCGGTTGCTTACTTTGCCGCCGGATGATCGGGCGGACGGGCTAGAACTCGTTGCACCTGATGCCAGTCAAGGTAGGATGATTGTAACTGTACCTGGATTTCAGAGGGAACTTGCTGATGCGATTACTACGAAACGTGAAGGTGTTGTTGTAGATCGGATGAGTTTTGTGATTGGCGCCGAAGATGATGGGTCCGTGTACCTGGCTTCAGGGGATACTTTTGCAGCGATTAATGTCAAGGGCGTGATGAGAGAGGGTTTTCTAGGGGTGTTTACTTCTGGACATGTGTTGGTCTCGGATGAAGAACTTGATGCGCGGCGTGGAAAGATGCGGATTGTAGATGACGTCGATTAGTTGGTGTCTCGCTGCGGCAGGTACCAAAAAGGTGTCTGACATGCTGTGCTGAAAAGCTGCGTCTGCAACGCATTATCGTGGCGGCATCAGGGCGGGAAACTGCGATCCTGTGCCCCGAGGTCTGATTGATTCAGCCCAACCTCGGGGTTAGAGCAAACTTCATTCAAATAGAGCGGCACAGGGTTGGCTGGTTTCGGTCAGAGGCACCGCATTTGGCTTCAGTGGCGACGGGCATCCTGCCTGTCGATGGCCCGCAGGGCCATTTCGAGCTTTCGATCGGCCTTCGGCCAATTCAGGCCGGACGTCTGAACCGCGGCACACAGCAGGATCAAATCACAGGCGGTGGCCTTGGCTTGAAGTGAGACTCGCCTTTGAGCCTGCATCTCGACCGCAGGCCGAGGCGTGATACGGTCGCGGCGACGCAGCGAAGACCGGCAGGATGCCCGTCCTACTCAAACCACTACAAGTGATCGCGGTGAGTTCCAACTGGGACTTTTCAGCACAGCAGGTCAGACCTGAATGCCGTTGACTTAGGCGGCAAGCTGTGGTCGGGGCGGGGTTTACGTTCGGCAGGGGGTTGAAAGACCGCAGCCTCCGGCGATGATGGTGTTGTTCAACGCACCCTCATCCCAAGGTGGGCACGGATGGCCCATACTCTCGATTCGTTGCTGCCTGGGGTCAAGGACGACCCGACGCG
Source organism: uncultured Phycisphaeraceae bacterium (assembly GCA_963799465.1). Lineage (GTDB taxonomy): Bacteria > Planctomycetota > Phycisphaerae > Phycisphaerales > Phycisphaeraceae > JBCCOW01. The sequence goes on from CAWCXG010000001.1 coordinate 1,449,663, forward strand.
AATCGTCGATCCCCACGTGTTCGGAGCCGCGGCGTCGTCGCTGGACAATGCCCGGCAGCTCGAACTGCTCGGCTCGGTGCGTCGGTTGCGGGTGTTGACGCCGTTGCTGACGGTGACGGCCGTGATCGTGCAGGCGTTGCACGGCAACACGGCGCTGGCCGACCTGGGTCGCAAGACGGGCCTGCGGGTGACGGCGTCGGCGTTCTGCCGGGCCCGTCAGCGGGTGCCGGTGGAGTTGTTCTCGGCGTTGGCGGTGCGGATGGCGCACGGCCTGCTGGAGCGGACCGAAGACGTTGGAGATTCCGGGGGGCGGTGGCATGGTTGGCGCGTGTTCCTGCTCGACAGTACGAGCGTGTCGATGCCCGACACACCGGCGAACGCTGGTCACTTCGGCAAGCCGTTCGACAGCGGCACGCGGCGGCCGCTGTTCCCGGTGGGCCATCTGCTGGGCATGGTCGATCTGGCGACGGGGTTGATCGTTCGGGTGTGCGTCCATCGCTGGAACACCCACGACCTGCAGAGCTGCCCGACGATGCACGAAGAACTCGCCGCCCCTGGAATCGGCCCGGCGACCTGCTGCTGGCCGACCGGGCCTTCGTCGGCCTGCCCCACCTGGCGGCGGTAATCTACAGCGGCTTGGACGCGGTGTTCCGGGTTGCCGAGAAGCCGACGTCCGGGGGTAAGGCGCACGCCAAGTCGGGTGGGCCGATCCGGGGGCTTCGGGGGCGGGGTCCGGTGAGGCTGACGGTCCTCCAAGACACGTGGGTCACGCGTCAGCTCAGGCGGCAATGCCCCGACTGGATGGACCCGATGTTGTTCGCCGACCTAGGCTCGACGGTGCGCTTCCGGCGGGTGGTGTACACGCTGCAGGCCAGCGGCTACCGCTCGTCGCGGGTGTGCCTGCACACGTCGGTGGGGTCGGTTGCGGGGTCGGGGGTGGGTGGCGTGTCGGCCGAGGACCTCGCGGAGTTGTACCTCAAGCGCTGGCAGATCAGGGTGCACTACCGGGCGTTGGAGCGTACCCTCGGGGCCGCGATGCTCAAGGGCCGGACGCCCGACGTGGTGCTCAAGGAACTGTGGGGCTATGTGATGGGTATCGATGCTGAACTGCTGCGCGGTCGCCTTCACGCTCTGTCCGCTGTCCAACGCGGCGATCACCCGTCGCCGTAACGTCATGCCGTACACGCTCATCCGAAGGCCTCCATGCCGGGGGAAAACCAGCAGTATGACCGCAGGTAGGTAATCGCGCGAATTGCATTAGGCAGTGTCTGACGAATCGAGCTTTCGTAGGTGTCGGCCGATGATGGCGAGGTGGACGGTGCCGATGAAGTTGGTGGCGAGTTTGTCGTAGCGGGTCGCGAGGGCGCGGCACTCTTTGAGCCAACCGATGCAGCACTCGACCACGCTGCGCCGTCGGTAAGTCTCTCGGTCGAAGTCCTCGTCTTCGCCGGGCACGCGTTGGTCACAACGCCGAGGGATCACCGCGTCGATGCCATGCTCGTCGAGGAACCGACGGATGCGGTTGTAGCTATAGCCCTTGTCGCCGGCGACCTGCATCGGCAGCACGTCGGGATGCTCGTCGAGCGTACGCGCGATCAACGGCTCGCATCGTGTGGAGTCGTGGGTCTGTCCCGGAGAAAGATCGACGGCCAACGGCGTGCCGCGGCCGTCGACGATCAGGTGCAGCTTGGTGCCGAAGCCGCCCCGCGATCGACCCAAGGCATGGTCCTCGGGCTCTTCGGGCCTTTTTTTGAAGACTTTTCGGCCGCACCCGCCGCGGCACGGGTGGCGCGGATCGAACTGCCATCGATGCACCACAGGTCCCAATCGATCAGGCCCTCGTGGTCGAGTTCGACGACCAAGGCCTCGGCGATGCCGAGCAACGTGCCGTCGCGGCACCACAGGTTGAAGCGGTCGTAGACCGTCTGCCATGGGCCGTAGCGTTCGGGCAGGTCACGCCACGCGATGCCGGTGTGCAGTCGAAAGAGCATGCCGTGAAGCAGCGGGCGGTGGTCATGCCATTGCCCGCCGCGGCGGCCGTTCTGCGGCAGCAGCGGCGCAATTAAGTCGTACTGGTCGTCCATGAGTTCGTGTCGTCGGGGCATCCTTGCCTCCTGTGGGTTGGGAAACCGTCACTACGAATCGAAGGGGCAAGTAGATCTGTGATTCCTCAGACACTGCCTCATACCGCCCGTCACGTTTGCACCTCAAAGGCTTCCCTTGACGACCCGCGCAACCCCGAGCCGAAGCACTTCAAATATCGTCGATATTTGATGTAAGACGATACCCAAGGCCACCCCCACGCATGGTGCCGCGGGGCCACCCACATTGCATCACCCCAAAACGCCTCACGTTAGTGTCGCCACCGGCTCACACTGGCCTGACGCCGACGAAGCATAAATCGCATCACAGATCGCCGAGATCCCGTACGCCCGACGCAGGCTGGTCGCGGGTTCGCGGTCGTTCAGAATCGCATCCGTCAGATCGTGCAACGGCAGATCGTGGACATCGTCCCATGTTTCCTGCCCTTCAAACACCACCTCCTGCACCACGCCCCGCCCGCCCGGCCCCGCCTCGCTCAGCTCCACCCGCACCCCGTCCCCGGGCAGCAGGTTCATCCGCAGGCTGCCCCGCTCGCCGATCAATTCCCACGCGGTCTCCTGTTGAACCGCGAGAAACTCCCCCCGCTCCAGCGTGATCACCGTCCCGCCCACGCACCGCACCAACGCCACCGCGTGCGTCTCCGCATTCGAATCCGCGTGCACGTAATCTCCGTACACCTGCGACACCGGCCAGACCTGCGCCAACACCGACTCCGGCCGAAGCGTCCAGTTCGTCACCGACAGCAGATAGTCCAGGTCATACACCCCCCAGTTCGACAGAATCCCCCCGCCGTTCAGGTCGTGCCGAACCCGCCACACCGGCGGATCCGCGTTGGGCTGCTCACCCGCCGGCAACACCGCCCGACCCCGCACCACCCGAAGCGACCCCAGCCGACCCGACGCCACCACCGCCGCCGCCGCCCGTGCCGACCCAAGCCCCGAATGACGACTCGAACACCCCGCCGCCTTCACCCCCGCCGACGCCGACGCCGCGACCAGCCCAGCCACCTCCGCCGCGTTCTGACCCGCCGGCTTCTCGACCAACACGTGACGCCCCGCCTCAATCGCTGCCCGCACCAGCCCCGCCCGGCCCCGCACCGGCATCGCCAGAACCACCGCGTCCACCTCCCCCTCACCGATCATCGCCCGGGCGTCACCGTAAACCTCCGCCACCCCGTGCTCCGCCGCAAACGCCTCGGCCCGCGACCTGTCCAGATCCGCCACCGCCACCAACGCCGCCCCCTCGCACCGCTTCGCCGACGCCGCGTGACGTGCCGCAATCACACCACACCCCACCATCCCGTATCGAATCTTCTCGCGCATCCTCTCAAGCCTAACGCACCCGCCTCCCCATCACGTCAACGCCGTACCCGTTGCCGCAAAATACACATCGTCCAGCCCCGGCGGACCCACCCGCACCCCCACGCACCGTCGCCCCAGCCGATCCAGCACCCCCGTCACCAACCCCGACGCATCCGCCCGCGCCCACACCACCTCACGACCTCGCACCGTCGGTAACGCCAACCCGCCCTGCACTTTCGCATCCGCATCGCCACCCGCACCAAACACCTCGCCCAGCTCCGCCGCCACCGCTGCCGGATCCGCCTCCCCCGACACTTCCACCCGCAGCACCCGCCCGCCCATCGCTTCGCAAAGCGACCCAGGCGTGCCCTCACGCACCACCCGCCCCGCATCCATCACCACCACCCAGTCACTCGCCGACGCTTCATCAATCAAGTGCGTACTCAGCACCGACGTCACCCCTTCGGTCCGCTGCACATCGTCCAGCACCGCCGTCAGCTCCCGCCGGGCGGTGGGGTCCAGCCCCGTGCTCGGCTCGTCCAGCAGCAACACCCGAGGCTCACTGAGCATCGCCTTGGCCAGCTCAACCCGCCGCCGCAGCCCCCCCGATAGCGTCTCCACCAGGTCGCCCCGTCGGTCCGCCACTTCAAACCGCGTAAGCCAGTGATCCACCCGCGACCCCAGCGCCGCCCGAGGCACCCCATACAACCGCCCGTGCAGTCGAAGATTCTCCTGAACCGTCAGTTTGCCGTCCACCGCCGGATGCTGAAACACCACCCCCAGCACCCGCCGCACCGCGTCAGGCTGCGTCCGCAAATCGTGACCCGCCACCGTCACTTCGCCCTGGTCTCCAAGTCCAAGTGCCGTACACAACACCTTCAACAGCGTTGATTTTCCACTCCCGTTGGGCCCCAGCAACGCCGCCCGGCTTCCAGCCGAAACCTTCAAGCTCACCTCCTGCACCGCCCACTCCCGCTGCCCCCCCAACGCCTCGCCCCGCTTTGCTGCCAGACGCGCCCGACGCTTCAACGCCCGCGGACTCAGCGACCCATATCGATAGCTCAACGACGACACCACCACCGCCGGCTGAGCCAGCAACCCTGCCGACCCGCCCCCGCGATCACCCGATCGGCCAGGCACCACCACGCCCGTTGTCACCACCGGTTGCAACGTCGTCATCACCCCACCCCCCGCCACCACTGCTCCACCGGCATCACCATCAACACCGCCGGCAAATACACCAGCGACGCGAAAAACAACCGCCGCGCCCGATCCCGCGTCAAGTCAACCGCCCACGCGACCGCCAGCCAAAGCATCACCCCGCCCAACCCCACCGCCACCCCCGTGGTCAACCATCCACCGACCCCCAATAACCCCGGCAACAACCCCGCCGCCATCAGCACCGACGACGACCACACCGCCTCACGACCCGCACGACGACCCGAAGGATCCACCACCGTCAGCATCTTCAAACCCGCCGCCTCATAGTCATCCTTATACATCCACGCGATCGCCAGAAAGTGAGGCACCTGCCACAACATCATCAACCCAAACATCACCCACGCCGACGCCCCAAGCGTCCCCGTCGCTCCCGCATACCCAATCATCGGCGGCAACGCGCCCGGCACCGCGCCCACCCACAACGCCCAAGGCGACACCCGCTTCATCGGCGTATACGCCAACACATACCACGCCACCGTCAGCCCCGTCAGTCCCGCCGCCAGCCAAAGCCCCGCCGCTGACTGCAACCCCACACCCACCACCGCAAGACTCAATCCCAGCACCCATCCCCACCCCGCCGAAACCCGGCCTGCCGCCAAAGGACGATCCCGCGTGCGCTCCATCAACCCGTCCGTCCCCCGTTCCCACACCTGATTTAAAACCGACGCCCCCATACAAGCCACCGCCGCGCCCACCAGCGTCGCCGCCAAGCCCCAACCCCACCCACGCCCAGAACCCAACGCCCCCATCGCATAACCCACTCCTGCGGTCAGCACCACCAATTGCGTGATCCGTGGCTTCACCAACGCCTTCGCATCCGACCACCACGAGCCGCCGCCACCCGCCCGAGCCTCCACCTCCGCGCCCTCCGCAAACCCCGCATCACCCGCTGACACACCGACAGACCCATCGCCCCCCGCCTGCCCAGGCTCCGTCCTCACCTCACGCTCAACTTCCAAAACAACCGCCTCACTCATGACCCACCTCCCCCCCCAAAGCCCACGGTTTGCAACCGTGGATCCCCACCCCCACCTCTACCCCCGCCCTCACCTCCACCTCCACCCACTTCACGCACGCTGCGAACCCCCTCCACCCCCACTTCACGCCCCGCCAACCACACCCGGCAAACCACCACCACCGTCAACGACATCAACAACGCGCCCGTCGCCTGATGCACCGTCGCAAACGTCGGATACGTCTCGCTCCACACCGTCATCAACCCCAGCATCACCTGCACCCCCACCAATCCCACCAGCCCCACCACAGGCCCAAACACCTCCGGCCGACGACCCAGCCCCGACGCCATCACCGATACCGCCAACCCCAGCACCAACGTCGTCACCAACACCGCCCCCACCCGGTGCGAATAGTTCAGCCACACCATCCCCAGCGTCGCGCACTTCACCCCAAGCGTCGGCGGAACGTCCAGCAACGCTTCATTCAACCCCGCACCGGTCATCGGCGGAACCACCGACCCATAACTCAACGGCGCATCAGGAATCGAACGGTCCGCCTTGGCATGCCGCACCGACGCCCCCAGCACCAGCTGCACCAACACCGCCCCCAACACCACCCACGCCAACACCCCCACCCGCCCGAAGCCCACGCTCTGCGAGCGTGGGTTCCCCAAACCCGCCTTCCCCCACCGCGCCTTGCCCCACCGCAAACTCCCCCACCGCGAACTCCTCGACCGCACCATCCCCCACACACACCACGCCACATACAAACCCACCGCCGGCCCACACACCGCCAACACCCGCCCATACCCCCAATTGATCAGACCCTCCGCGTTCCGCCCCGCCAGAAACATCGGCGACAATGCCACCCCCACCAGCCCACCCAGCACCCACATCTCCCACCGCTGCGGGCCACGCCTGGCGCTCTGCGAAGCCTGCCCCGTCGTCACTGCCTCCGCCGACCCGACCCACCGCCGACCCACCGCCAGAAATCCCACCACGCACCCCGCCAGCACCAACTGACCCAGCACCCCGTGCACCCCCGCCAGCACCACATTCGCCTCGCTCACCCGAAGCCCGCCCAGCAACCCCTGCACCACGATCAACCCCAGCAGCCCCAGCCCAAGCCACCCCAGCCAAGGCCGACGCCGCTGCGTCCGCACCAACGCCACCGCCGCCACGATCGCCAATACCCCCACCAGACTCCCCACCAGCCGATGCGAGTGCTCCCAAAACGCCCCGTGAAAAAACTCACCCGTCGCCTCATCCTTAAACCACACGTCCAGCGGGGCCACAAACATCTGATGCCCAAACGTCCCCGGCCAGTCCGGCACGTCCATCCCCGCGTCATAACTCGTCACCGCGCCACCCACCGACACCAAAATAAACACCCCCAACACCAACAACCCCAGCACCGCCTGCACCCACAGCCGATACCGCCCCCCGTCAGACTCACGCACCACATCATCCATCGCAACCCGAGTATAGGCCCACGCCCCCACACTTTCGGAGAGCTGGGTTCTGACAAACCAACCGTTGAACAACCATCCAAACGTGTTCGATCTCACGATCCATGCCCGCTGCCGGCGTGTCGGAAAGCCTCGATGCGTAAGCCGTTATTTCAGGCAGTGGCACATGCCTCTCGCTTGTGCGGTCACGTCGCGACAGGTGGCTTACATTCTTCGCTTCGCGTCAACACAGACCAGACGCCTTGGCCACGAATCATGCATGCTGTTCTAAGCATTGTCTCAAAAACGCAACCGCTCACGCGGTGCTCGACGATTGTCAGGCTCCAATACGAGCCGCGCCCGTGAGGAAGCGTCCCGGGTCGCTGGATGTCTCGAAGAGAACGCTTCCGCACGGGCCCGGCTCCTTTCTGACCACGCCTAGACCAATGGACGTATCAGCGACCCGCACGCGATGACCCGTCCTCCGCGAATCGTAAGATTCCCACAGGCATGCCTATCACCTCCTTGGCTGGCCACGAATCCAAACCCAAGGATGCCTCTGTGAAAGTTTTGGTCGTCGAAGACAACGCGGTCATCGCCATGCTTCTGCACATGATGGTGACGGACGCCGGCTACGAGCCCATCGGCCCCGTGGCGACCGCCGACGCGGCACTTGCCCTTTTAGACCGTGAGGGTCTGCCCGATGTGGCTGTGCTCGACGTCGATCTTGGCGATCACGATTCCAAGCCTGTCTACGACCGCTTAAAGCTTGCCAGGATTCCAGCGTTGATGCTCACAGGCCATGGGGAGCTGGCCCGAGGGCTGGGGTTTGAAGACGCGATGGTCCTCGACAAACCCATTGAACCCGAAGACCTCAAAATCGCCTTGGACCAACTCGCCCAGGCGGCGTCGGGCTAATCCGCATCGCCCTCGCCGTTGGCCGCAAATCGGATGACCGCCTGGAGACCCTGCGGCGCAAAGTCAATTCCGCATCCCCACCGATCTCGTAAGGCCCAGCCTGCTGGACCAGCGTCAGGCCGTAGCTCTGCCGCTCGGGTGGAACGACATGGGGCCCGCCGCGCTCGGTCCACGTCAGCACCACCTGCTCATCGTCGCGTTCCCAGTTCACGAGCAACGACCCACCCTCGACCGACAGCGAACCGTATTTCACCGCGTTGGTCGCGAGTTCATGCAACATCATGCCCAGCATCAGACCGGTCTTGGTGGCCAGGACGATCTCGGGGCCCGACAACTCGATGCGATGACCGACCTTACGGCGGTAGGGCTCAAGCACCGCCTGGGCCACATCATTCAACGTGGCGTGCGTCCAGCTCTTCCCGCTGAGCTGAGTGTGCACCGATGAGATCGCCAGCATCCGCTTCACGAAGCTTTCGCGAAACTGCTTGACACTCTTGGCTTCGTGGGCCGTGAGATCGGCAACCGACACCACGGTCATCATCGTGTTCTTAAGTCGATGGTCCAGCTCGTGACGCAGCATCCGCTCTCGGTTCTCTGCTGCCTTGAGTTTTGTCACATCGATCACCAACGCGTGCGCCGCCTCCACCTCGCCCTGGAGACCATAGATCGGCAGGAACGTGACCAGCCACTGCCGGGCGCCATCGGAACCCGGCAGCTCGCCTTCGACTTCAATATCGCGAACCGCCGTGCCGTTAAACACCCGGTCGAGCAGACGATCGACCGGCTCGGCAATATCGAGGGGCAGAATCTCCCGGCCGGTCTTGCCGAGGTGGTAGTCAATGCTGTGGCCGTTGATGTCCGCGAGCATCTGGTTGATCCGTCGATACCGCCGGTCCCGATTCACCACCGACAGACCCACCGGCGCGAGGCGGTAGAGAGATTCGATCTCAGCCTCACCGCGGCGGGCCTCAGCCTCACTCTTGCGCAGCTTCTGCTCGTTTGCACGCAGCTGCGACGCCACCGCCAGCAGGTTCGCCGCCGACTGCAGAAAGTTGGCGTCGTCGCCGGTGAACGCGCGGGTGTGTTTGGCGTGAACACCCAGCACCCCAAATGCCGTGGTCCCCCCCGGGATGACGCAACTCATCCCGCTGGCCACGCCGTGGTCGGTCAGCAGGTCCGGGCCGGTGAATCGGCGTTCCGCAGCGAGATCTTCCACGATCACCGGCTCGACACTCCGCAGCGTGAAACCCGCCTGCGACCCGACGTCGGCAGGCACCGAAGCCTGGCCCACCACGCCCTCAGGCCAACCCTCCCCCGCCCGGACCAGCATGTCATCCTGTTCGGCCCGGTACTCAAGGACCTTGGCAAAGTCGGCATCCAGCACGCGGGTGAGCTCCATGCACACCTCCTGCATCAAGTCGTCCAGCCCAACGTCGGACAACGCCCGCAGGCCCAGACGAGCAATCGCCGCATGCTGCTGCTCACGCGACTCCGCTCGCGCGGTGGCTTGCTTGAGTCGCGTCACGTTGTGATAAACCACCACCACCCCGGCGATGTGGTTGTTTTCCGTCCGGTAGGGCATCACCCGGCGGAGAAACCATCGACCGTCCTCCGTCGGCAACTCGCGTTCGCTGGGCGCCAAACCTTCAAGCACAACCCGAGCATCTTCAAGCAATTCGTGGTCAATGCACTCACCTTTGAGGTGATGAATCGGTCGGCCAACATCAGACTCAATCACGTTGAGCAGCTTCTGGGCCTCGGTGGTAAACCGCCGCACGCAGAATTCGGTGTCCAGAAACACCGCCGCCAGGCGGGTGCTGGTCATCAGGTTGGTCAGGTCATTATTCGACTCTTCGAGCTCGTCAATCTTGTCCTTGAGCTGTGCGTTGACCGTGCTGAGCTCTTCGTTCAGGCTGCGCAGTTCCTCGCTGGAGGCTTCGAGCTCTTCGTTGCTCGACTGCAACTCCTCGTTCATCGTCGTGGCTTCTTCGTTGCTGCTCTTGAGTTCCTCGTTGGCCGTTTCGAGCTCTTCGATCGTGCTCCGCAGGTCCTCCTTGGTGGCCGCGAGTTCGGATTCCAGGCGGGTGACGAGATCTTCATCGGCCGACGCCGCCGACGCCCCGGCGCGGAGGCGGGCATCGGCGGGACGAAATGCCACCACCACCAGCGCATCGTCCTCGGCTGAGGCGTCGGGACGCAGCGCCACCGTAATCAGCGTTTCCACACGGTCGCCGTTGTCATGCTCCTGCACCACGGTCGAAGACACGGTGTGACGTTCCCGGCGGGCCTTGAAGATCGCCGCCCGCACGCGGGTCCGCAGCGGCGTACGCAGCATCTTCATCAGGTCGGGAACCATCTCGCCGGTGGGGAAGTCGAGATACGGCTTGACGTCTCCGGTGATATAGATCACCCGGTTCTCCGGATCGAGAACCACCGCCGCGGGGGCCACGGTCTCCAGAACCGATTTGCGGGCCAGGTCGGCCAGCGTCGGCTCAACACGCTGACGCCGGGACGCGTCGGCCTGCTGACGCTTCTGCTTATGACGATAGTTTTGCGCAGATTGACTGCCATGGCTGACGAGCAGCTCGATGTGTCGAGACGAGCCGAGTTTGCGGTACACGCGGTGTCGCTTCGAAATCGTCTCATAGCCCGAGCCTTCGCCGCCGGTGGTTTCCGAGCTGCCGAGAAACAGCACACTCTCGGGGCGCAACGCAAAGTGAAACAGGCTCATCGACTCACGCTGCGCCTCACGACGCAGGTAAATCAGCATATTGCGACAGCTCACCAGATCGATCTTTGATAAAGGCGGATCTTCGAGCACATTGTGCCCCGCGAACGACACGCAGTCTCGCAGCTCGCGAAGAATCTGCCACGAACCACTGTCGGATTGACGCAACCAGCGTTCGCGTCGCGCAGGGGCAATCTGCGTCGCGGAAGCAGGGGGGTAGACCGCCTGCCTGGCGAAACGCAACGCCGAGGTGTCGATGTCGGTGGCGAAAATCTGCAGGTTCACATCCGCGCGTTGACGTTCAATCTCTTCCAACGCAAGCATGCCCAGCGAATACGCCTCTTCCCCGGTCGCGCATCCCGCGACCCACAGCCGAAGCCGATCGTCTTCGTCACGCTCGTGAGCCCGACGGACCAGATCGGGAATCACCGACTCGGCGAGAAACGCAAAGCTGTCCGCATCCCGGAAAAAATCCGTCACGCTGATCAACAGGTCCCGGCAAAGACGATTAATCTCCTGGTCCGACGTTTTGAGCTGTTGGATGTAATCGTCAGGGTCATGAATCGCCAGCAAGCCCATCCGGCGACGCACCCGCCGAGCGACCGTGCTTTGCTTGTATTTCTCAACCGCGAATCCGCTTTGCTGCTTCACCAGCTCGACGATCTGCCCCACCAGAGTTTCATCGCTCAGTCTGTTTTCGCTTGAATCACCATCCGAGTCTCCTTCCGGAGGAGTATCGCCAGGTTGAGCCGGGTCTTCGCAGACATACGGATGTTGGGCGTACAAGGAGATGGCTTCGGGAATCTCCTTGATGGTCAGCACGCGATCAGCCCCGCCCTGTTCCGACGCGCTGCGGGGCATCGAATCATGCTCCGCCTCGCTGCGGTCCTGCGCAATGGTGAACCCGCCCGCCGCCTTCACCGCCCGCACGCCCGCCGCCCCGTCGCTCCCCGCACCGCTGAGCACGATGGCCACCGCCCGCTCCCCCAACTCCTCGGCCATGCTCTTGAAAAACGTATCCACCGCCATCCGGCCCCCCGTGGGGGCATGCCGACGTTCAACATGCCGAAGCCGACCCTCACGCACCACCAGAAACACCCCCGCAGGAATCACATACACGTGACCCTTCTCAATCACCACGTTGTCCTGAGCCTCACACACCGACATCGACGTGTTCCGCCCCAGCAACTCACTCAGCAGACTCTTGTGGTCAGGGTCCAGATGCTGAATCAGCACGTACGCCAGATTTTCATCCGCCGGCAGGACTTCCATCAACTCCCGAAACGCCGCCAGACCCCCAGCCGACGCGCCGATGCCCACCACGATCGGCGAAGGCTCGGATGAACTCTGATCTTTGGAGCCAGAAGCATCATCTTCTGAAGCGCCAGGCTTCGGAGAGGGGGGTGTCATGGGACAAAGTCCAAAAAAAAATAACGCAACGCCCTACGCAGCACAATATAAACGCTGGATGTCAGAATTGTCACCCAGAGTCATCCTATTGCCAGGGTGAAGACATTTAGTTTTTAGTGGGACGGGCTTCCAGCCTGTCTACGGCCCGAAGGGCCGTTCTTGCGTCCTGACGGGCTTTCGGTCGAAGACAGGTGGAGATGCCTGCCCTACGGACCAAGCTTTTGAAGCGGTAAATGTCTTCACCCTGCCCCAAGGACCCACGCCCTTGACCCTGCCCCCAACACGCGGGATACTCAATGTCAATCCGGCAGATACGCTGCCGAACCAATTCTGTTTAATCACAGTCAGGAGACCAATGCGAATATTCGGTTACGTCGTTGGTGGCTTGCTCGTGGTTGTCGGCTTACTGTTCCTGATCGGTGCGTTCGCCAATGCGGTCGGCATCAATCTGCTGTCCGACGGACCAACGTCCAAATCCGTCAACGGTGTTCTCAGAATCGCCTTGGCTGCACTACCGCTCGTCATCGGACTCGTCATCCTCTCGAAGCTGCAGAAACCCAAAGACACGACAACCCCTGCAGAAACATCCGACGTCGCCTAACCACCCGCTTCCGTTGACCGGCGAGGCTTGAGATAGGATGTCGTTGTTAGTGATAAGCGGTCACCGCCGGTGGCCGAATCGTGAGCCCAATGACGTGACTCGAATGCCGATTAGTAAATATCATCTCAATCTCGCTGGCGAGTACCGCGTCTGCTCCGAGCTACTTAAACGCGGCATTTTCGCCACGGTGACCTACGGCAACATGAAGGGCTGTGATGTGATCGCGGTCGGTGAGAACCGCCAAGCTGCCGTGGTCGAAGTCAAAACATCGCAAGTGAATCGTTTCGTCACCGGCTTTTACCAGAAGTACAAGACCCCCGACCTTGAGCATCCAACGTTCTGGGTGCTGTACTCCATTCGTTCCAATGACAATACGTTTAACGAGAGATTCTTTATACTCACGCACGCAGAACTCGCTGAGGTTCAAGCCGAACGCAATCATCCCGGCAATACGTTGAATTACACCGATCGAGCCAAGCGTGTAATCAAAGGCGTTGACAACGTCCTTGTCAAACACGTCAAGCAGCACGAAAACGCATGGCGTAAAATTGTCGAGTGGTGCAGCGAAGCGGGATCGATCAGTATTCGCTAAATGACATTCCGAATGTCGGAACTGCTTAAAGTGGGAATCTACAATCTTAATCTAAGATACGTTATCAGCGTGCCCGCAAACGAATGCCTGATTATTTCTATCATTTCACCTTACAAATAGCTTCGTGAAGTGGTGGTGCGAGGCTCTGTGTCGAGGTTGGTCACGAGGTAGCGCAAGGCGTCGGCCCAGTGGTCCGGGCCGTCTTTGACGGGGTCCGAGGATGCGGGGCCGGCTGTTGGAGCGGGGGGAAAGTGGTAGGTCCGCAGGGCTGCGATCAGCCCGGTGCAGCGGGGGTGGACGGTGAGGGTGTGGTGGTCCAGGCGTTGGCGGACGCGATCGATTCCGGGATGTATGCGGGTCCGGGTGAAGCGGACCGTGTGGCCAGCCGCGCGTACGACATCGGTATCCCGCAGGGCGGTTTGGCTGGACCGGGCGTTGCCTGCGGGATCCACCGCAATCCAGTCCGGCCGAGCATGTCCGCGCTGCCGGGCCTGTTCAAGCAACTGGCCCAGCGTGCGGTTTTGAAGTGCCAGCTCGTCAAGGATGTGCAGGTGAGGTTGGTGGTGTGCATAGGGCATCATCCGGCTGGAGTGTTGCCAGTCCGACGAATCCGAAATGCTGGCCCAGAGCAGTACCGCGTGACCCCGGATGCCAAAGTCCATCCCTGCGACGAGGCGTGCGGGGGCTGCGCTGTCCACAGGCGGGCTGATCGTGACGTGACGGTCGGGATCGAAGCCGGGGTACACCAGGTCGTCGGTACTGGGACGCTGGCACATGATTTCTACCGACCAGGTGCTGTCGCTGGTGCGTTGACGTTGTTGGATCAAGTCGTCAATGGGCACGAAGCCTGAGGCGTGCTTGGCTCGGCCTTGACAGTCTGGCTCCAGCGGGCAGCCCGTGCAGGGGTAGTGCGGCGGGCATTGCCCCGCCACGTCCAGCGTGGTCCAGCGAAACACAGCCGGGACCCCGCTGCCATGCGCTGGCTCACGTTCACCACGCGGCGTGGTCAGCCGACTCATGAGCCCCGCCGGCCGATGCATGGTTGATAAAGCCTCCAAGCCTGCAGGGATGTATCGCCCCTGCACCGTCGCCGAGCGGGTAACCAACTGAGCCGCTGCCCACAACTCCGGGTCCAGCTCTTCGACTTCATCACAACGAAGCCGATGAACGCGCACACCCCGGACGCTGCGCTGCGATCCAGCCAGCAATGAAAGCACCGATCCATTGCTCAGCGTGATCCGCCGCTGTGTGGGTGGGTCGGCCACGATGCGCTGCATGAGCGGGCGGTCGAGTAAGGCGGTGAAATGCTCGTGCAACTTGCTGGCCTGCTCCAGCGATCCCGCGAGCACGCGGATCTGAATGCCAGGCTTGAAGATCATTTCGAGCAAACTCGCAGCGGCGGCGAGCATCGTCTTCCCTCCGCCCCGCCCCGCCCACACCACCGCGTCGGACCCTTCGCGTACCGCCCGCTCGAAATACGCCAACGGCGCAGACGACCCCTTCACCAACGGGGCCGGGGTGACGTCCAACCCCAGCCAGGCATGCGTGAGGGCTCGCAACTGATGCGGCGTCGCCGGCTCAGCCCGACGCATCGCACGCAATATCGCATTACTTGAAGTCATGAGAAAGCTCAGAAAAAATCGTCTCAAGCACCACGCCTCTGACATACAGCCAGACGTGAATCGACCGGTGAAATCCTGGAAGAATTGCAGGTGCTCTCGTTTCATCTCGGACCCTGCTGGACACGCTGCGCGATGAAGCGAGCGTTTCGAAATTCAATGACCCATCAGGCTGCCGGGACGCTTCCTGACGTGCGGGGCTCGTGTTGGTGACACAGGCCGACGGGAGTTGCGGAGAGAGCAAGGTGATCTAGTTATTATTTTCGTCGAAATTAAAAGCTGGCCCCGCGTTATCGGGGACGGCGGTTGAGCCCGGCGGGGGTTAGCTCTGATGAGACGGGGTCGAGGTCGGTGGCGGGCCCGGGGCCAGCGATGGCTCAGCGGAGTTTGTCGACACACCCTCCGTGCGCGGCTTGTAGGCGACGGGCTTGGGCGAGGACATGGGCTCGGAGGCCGGTTGCTTGGACGTTTCTGACGCGGACGCCTCCAACGCGTCGCAATACTGTGCGAAGTGCGCGTCGAGTAGTTGTTGCAATTCAGCCGTGGCCTGGGCGTTGTCTCTCTCGGGCAGCTCGGCTTTGAAGCCCAGTTTTGCGAGCTCAAACAACGCGCGCCGCTGTGTCTCGGGCGGCGCTTCGGTTTGGCCGAACGCCAGGGCTGCGAGCAGGTCGATCACCGCCGGGCGGTACGTCGCAAGCTTTTCGCGGGCCAGAGCTTCGGGATGGTCGAGGTCGTTATGCATTGAATTTAAAACCTGAAGTGAAACACCAACCCCTCGAGGCGGTCAGTCGGCGGGTGCGTCGATCAGCCGCATCAATGCCTCCTCCCGCCGCTCGGCGAGGGACTTGAGTCGGTGAAGTACACGTCGACGTTCCGCAGGCAGCAAGAAAAAATGGACCGCCACGCGTTGGTCCGCTTCGGGTATCGCGGGTCGGGGAACGATCGGCACGGGATCGACGAGTTTGATCTTTTGCCGCAGCTTCTCCAGCGTTTCAGGCAAGCGGTCCGCCAGCTCTTGAAGCGGCTGAAGCTCCGCGAGTCGGACCAGAAGTTCGCCCCGGCGTATCGGGTCGTCATCGCCCTGGAGTCGATTGAGGGTGGCCAGCAGTTCCAACGCCCGGGCGTCATCGCAAGGCCAGACCAGGCACTGAGCGTGGGTCTCGCCGAGCTCCCGCAACGCCCGGCAACGGTGGTGCCCGTCGAGCAATTGATACCCGACTACCGCATCGCCTGGGTCAGGCGATGATGCGGTTGGTTCGCTGTGGATGGATGTTTCAGTCAGCGGCCGAACGATAAGCGGAGGATAAGCCTGACCGCCTGATAAATGCTTGACAAGCTTATTGAATAAAACCACCGGCATCACATTCGCATTAAGCGGGTGCGGCTGAATAACGTCAAGGGCGATGGCTTGAATGGTATGATATGGCTGATGAATGGTAGTGACTGTCATGAGACTCCGTGATTGATATGAATGTAATACACCGGCTCAAGGGCCAGTTGTTTCTGGGCGGCTCGCAAATGAATCAGCGGATCCTCGGAACGCAGATGTGCAGGCCGACCTGCTGCGTGACGATGCCATCGGGCGAGCTCCGCGAGCAGCAGGTGGCGGTCGGCGGGAAGCGCCTGCTCAATGCGCTCGAGTAGGTGAGGCGGGTGGGCAAGGTCACGCGGTGAGAAGCCGGCCGCGTCAAGCGCATCGAACAGACGGGCGTCGTGCGTCAAAGGCGCACGGCGGTAGGCGGTCATGCCCGCCTTTTCGAAAAATGGATTGACCCTCCCCATGGCGGCCAAGGCTTCGGTGAATCGGGTGGTCGCGGTGTTGAGTGCGTGGCGGACGAGTCGTACCGCCAGGCCCTGGCCTCGGAAGCGGGGATCGACGACCACGCGGGAGAGCGTGCGAAGCTCACGGTTGAGCAGCCGACCCCGAGGCCGAGGGGCCAGACAGGCATACCGATCGTGCAACGCATGATCCCGCAGACGACACGACAAGCTGGGCAGCGACTCCACGAGCACCGCGACCGGCCGAGGTTCCGCAGACCGACTCCAAAAGCGGTCGGCCGGCGTGGGACGCGTGTCAAACAGCGCCAACACCCGTGTCGCAGTGGCAGGACGCGCAGCACGGTAGTGGTGATGCGCAAGCTGCTTGTAATGGTCGAGCGTGGCGGGGGCGAGGTCAAACATAAGAAAAAAAAAAGAAGCTGCGTGACAAGAGGGCATGAAGATGAAAATGACGAATACGGTTGTGAATCAAGGGTCAGTAAGGCTTGTGCGACGCCTTGTGCGATTTCCCGCGCTCGCATAATTCCAGGCCTGGACCCAGCGGCTTATAGATCAGTACATCCGGATCAAGCGCTTCGAGCAGGTCGTCATGTGTGGTGGCCACCGCGCAGGTCACCGGCGCCCGGCGGACCCATCGGCGAAGATTGGCAGCGACCGCAAACGCCGTGTCACGGTCCAGCGCGGCCGCGAACTCGTCGATCAGCAAGACCGCACGCGGCATGCCATCCTCCGCTCCTGCGGTCTGGGCGAGAAGCGCAAAGGCGTGGGCGAGTTGAAGTCGAAAGCGCTGGCCATCGGAGAGCTGCGCGGGCGTACGCAAGAGCGTGAATGCGTCGTTAAGTCCCGCCAGCGACAGAAGGCAGAGGCGGTCAGCAAGGTCCTGCGGATCGCCATGCTGCTCATCAGTACCGCATGTCGTTTGACTGGGCAACGCATCGACCAGCGGGAGGTTGGGCAAGGGCGGGAGGTCGTGCAGCCACAGGATGCGGGGAGGCTCGGGCGGGTGAGCGTGAATCGCATCGGCGAGCAGCCGCAGCAGTGTGGACTTGCCCGAGCCTGAGGGGCCGGTGATGAAAAGTAGCTGGTGGGGCGCAAGGGTCAACGCGATGGGTGGAATCAGCTCGAGCGTGTGATCCTGGTCAAGACCGAGGCCGAACATCGAGGCCACGTCAAGAACATGAGGTGACGCGGCCGGTGGGGCGGTGTGCAATTGCTTGTGTAAGTGAATCTGCATCATAGCTCTCGCGGATCAATTAAGTAGATTGAAATAATGCCTTGCCCACTATGGATAAACATCTGATTGATTAAATTTCGCGCGTAAATAAGTCGTAATCCGCTGCTGATCATGTCTTATCGTTTATAAACAGCGAGCTGTACCATCCGGTCCAACACTTCGACTTGTTGACGCAGCGCATGCAGCGACAGGCGACGACGGCGGGCAATATCACGCAGCGATCGGCCTTCGAGAAAACGCATCCGGGCGGTGACGCGCAAGTGACGCGGCAGCGTGAAGAGATGATGCGCGATGTATTGGAACGCCGGACTGTGGACACGGGCCACGAGGCGGTGGAGTCGGCCGTCCGCCACGCTGCGGGTGATGCGGTGCTGCTGGGCATAGTCGCAGACGGATCGGCCGTCACGATAGACCCAGGTCACCAAATGGCGGTCCGCAGGCGTGAAATGGCGGGCGTGCTGGATCATCGCCTCCGCCTGCCGGCGCCGCGTCAGCCGCCGAGCGGCATCGGCGTTAGACGCCTGAGCGGTTGCCTCGGGCGAAGGGTGGGGTCCGGAAGGGGGGGTGGGCTTTGGCATGACTTGAAGTTTGTGCTTTGTTTGGTATTATGCCTCATGCCGACCCTGCCCACAAGGCCTTTTCAATGGATGTTGAAAAATCAAACCAGCCCGCCCCCGTCACCTCCGCCACCGTGGGGCAGGCGGAGCTGCAAGCGCTGGGGAATCAGCTGCGCGAGCGACGCCGGGCGCTGGGGTTGACGCTCTCCGCCGTGGCCGCGTCGGCAGGTATGGCGGTGGGATATCTGTCCATGATCGAACGGGGGCGGGTGGCCCGGCCGCCGTCGGGGGACATGCTGGCCCGCGTGGCAGAGGCGCTTGGCCTGAAGGCACAGGCGTTGTGTCATCTCGCCGCCTGGGCGCGGGCGGAGGCACCGGTGCGGGACGACGCCGCGCGGGCGGGGGCTCAAGCCGCCCGTGGACGGGCGCTGGCAGACTGGCTTCAACGTGAAGGGCTCGATGCGGCTCTGCAAAGCGGAGAACTCGAACGCCGGGTCGGCCAGGTGCTCAACGACATGTCCACCGATTCAGACATGCCAAGCGATATCCGTCTGGTCCAAGGCCTGCAACAGGGTGCAGGGAGCCGCCTGCGTACAGTCCCGGTCATGAATAAAGTCGCCGCCGGCTGCCCGACCGGGTTCACCGATCTGGATTATCCCGCGCGGGCGTCGGGAGATTACGTGGCGGTGCATGGCGTGGAGGACCCGGATGCGTTCGCCGCGGTGGTGACCGGCGCGTCAATGGAGCCGATGTATCACGCCGGCGACCTGGTGGTCTTTTCGCCCGCCGCCCCGGTGGAAGATGGCTGCGACTGCTTTGCCAAGCTTGAACCCGAACACGAAAGCACGTTCAAACGCCTGCGCATCGTAGACGCCAACACCTATGACCTGGTGCCCCTGAACCCCGCATTCGAGGTCCGCCGCGTCGCCCGCACCGCCCTGGCCGGACTTTGCCGCGCGGTGGCGGTGCAACGCCGATTGTAAACAGGCTGCCGGGCTTCCCGAGAAAGCGATTCAGCACACGTGTCAACGCGTCCGAGATCAGTCCAAAGCCTGGCCTCTTGTGCATCAAAGCGAAGACAATGCGGCAAGCGATACACAAGCCGACGTTTGACGTAAATCAAGGCCATTACATCGACCTTGTTTGCCCTTCACCTCACAGAATCTTTATGCATTTCCGCCCCCGAGTATGCCGCCCCAAGCCCACCTCATGGCCCCACACCCTTGACCCACCGTGAAAAACGCGAGATACTCAACTTTGACGTGGCAGATGTTCTGCCGAACCAATTCTGTCTAATCATAGTTAGGGGGCAGCGTGCGGCTACTGGCAATCGCAACTCTTCTTATAACTCTTTTGTCAGGCTGCACCCGCTCGGATGGCAACCTCGTTTTCCACGATGCGACAGGTGAACCCGTTGCGTCAGCCCAACTTGAACTTCCTGAGGAAATTCCAGGCGTGGGCGGAGAGTTTGAAGGGGAATGTGAATTGCTTTGGTCAAGCGGGGACTTCCCCTCAGGCGGGATGGAGCGTGGCCGGTACAAGGCCATCGTCTACGATGAATGGGTTTCCTTCGATCTCAACCCGGGCTGGGCAGACAACAACGTTTACTTTCATGGCAATTTTGACGATGCCAAATTGCGAGGCCCTTGGGGACATGCGACTATTTCCGGCGGCTTTGAAAGAGGCGAAGTTATTCTGCGTCGAGAGGATGCCCCCTAACCACCGGCTGCAGTTGACCGGCGACGCCCGCGAGTGATAATTGAGTTGTTGGTTTGGAGCCTGCATTCCGCGGGCGGCCGGCAACTGAGCCTTTTACGTTATCCGTCTTCACCCATGAAACACAACGAGCTTATCGATTACTCGAAGCTTGTTCCAGACTTGTCCGACTGGAACCATGGAGACGGCATCTCGATCGATGATTGGCTGTATCACAGGGGTAGCTTCGAACTAGCAATCGCTTTCAGCCGACTTTTCTGGCCCAGCTTTGTCGAATATGACGGATGCGTCTTTTTCGACGACTTCTCCGAGGAAAGCTATCGCGGCTGGATGGGCCAGTGTAAGGCTGATCGTGCCGCGGTCGAGAATGTGATGAATCATCAGGACCTACACAACTTGTTTGGTGCTGCGATGTCGGATCCTGCGACGGCCGATCAAATTCTCTACCTTGGCAGTTTGCTGAAGGACGCATGGCAAACAAAACTGGCAAACGACTTCCCGCGACGTCAATTCGAGGTCTCGTTCTATCACGTTCCCTCGGATCTTCAAGCGGAACAGGTCGTGACATTCTGCCAGCCGTCGAATCGCTTGGGCGGATAACCAGCGGCTGCAGTTGACCGGCGACGCCCGCGTGTAGAATGGTGGGGTCGGTTGAACGCCTGCTCCTGCGGGCGGCCGGCAAGTGAGCCGATTTACGTTAGGGGGACCGGGTGGTTCAGATAGCGAAGGAACCGCAGAGGCGCAGAGTTCGCGGAGGCAGAACGATGCCCCTTGGGTTGTCTCTGCGTCCTCCGCGCCTCTGCGGTTCCACCCCTCCCGACTTCCCCAACGTCGGCCCCCAAACCAGCGGCTGCAGTTGACCGGCGACGCCCGCGCGTAGAGTGGCGGGGTCGGTTGAAAGCCTGCTGCTGCGGGCGGGTCGCCAGTGTGGGGGGGCGTTAAGCGCAGTGCGTCGATTGGGCCTGGGCCAGACGGATTGGCGGGGTGGGGCGGGTTTGGGTGGGGCGATGGGGTACAGTGTCATCGTGTTGCTGTGCGAACCGAAACCCAAGTGAGAGGAACCCTTGATGTCTGACCCTTTGACGCCTGAAGCGGTGGATAAAGCCTTGGCGGACCTGGACGGTTGGTCGTATGCGAACGACATGCTGACCAAGGCGTTTACGTTTGAGGGGTTTGAGGGGGCACTTGGGTTTATCGTGCAGGTGGGATTGCTGGCTCAGCGGCAGGATCATCATCCCGAACTGTTCAACGTGTACAACAAAGTGACGCTGAGCCTGAGTTCGCACGATGCGGGGGGCAAGGTGACGGAGAAGGATTTGAAGCTGGCCGCGGCGATCGCGTCGTTGTAAGGGGGCACCTGATGGCGACGACGGCGATGATGTGGGGGTTGGGTTGGGGAGCGGCGGCGGAGCTGAATTTGGGTTTGAGTTTGGGTTTGGGTTTGAGTCTGGGGGCAACGCTGTTTAGCGAGTCGGGGCTGGTGTTGCTGGCGATTGCAGCGGGGCTTTTGACGCCGGTGGCGGTGCTGGCATGGTGGTTGCTGAGGCGGGGCGGGAAGTGAGGGAATGGGGTTGAACGGGGTTGAACGAGGGGGAAGTCGGGTGTCGGGGACGTTATGGTGTCGGGCATGGATTTTAATTTTGCGTTGTTGGAACGGCTGTTGGTGACGCCTGGGGTGCCCGGCCGGGAGCATCGGATACGGGCGTTGGTGCTTGAGGAGTTGGAGGGGTTGGCGGACGCGGTGAGCGTGGACGCGCTGGGGTCGGTGCTGGCGGTGAAACACGCGACGGCGGCCCCGGCAGAGGGTGAGCCCACGCGGGTGATGGTGGCGGGGCACATGGATCAGATTGGGTTTCTGGTGTCGTTCGTGGACGACAAGGGATTTTTGTATCTCAACAGCGTGGGCGGGTTTGACACGCGGAACTTGTTTGCCCGGCTGGTGAAGGTGTGCCCGGACCCGATGGATCCTTCGCGGGATGTGCTGGGGGTGTTGAACGCGGCGGTAAAGCCGGTGCACATTGCGAGTCCTGAGGATCGCAAGAAGGTGCCGGAGCTGCGTGAGTTTGTGGTGGATCTGGGCTTGCCGGTGGATCAGGTGAAAGCTCAGTTCAAGATTGGTGACATGGTGGTGCTGCGGGCGGAGGTGCATCGGATGGGCGAGCACGTGGTCAGCCAGTGTCTGGACAACCGAATTGCGGTGTGGGTGTTGCTGGAAACGCTGCGTCAGCTCAAGACCAGGGAGCACACGTGCGAGCTGCACGCGGTGTTCACGGTGCAGGAAGAGGTAGGCCTGCGGGCGCGACGGCGGCGAGTTATACGATCAAGCCAGACGTGGCGATTGGGTTGGATACAACGCTGGCGGTGGATACGCCTGGGGTTGGTCCGCACGAAGCGTGTACCCGACTGGGGGATGGTGCGGCGATCACAGTGATGGACAGCTCGGCGATTGGCGACTACGACCTGATTCAGAGGTTTAATGCGTTGGCCACGGAGCAGGGTATTGCGTCGCAGCGTTCGATTTTGTCGCGGGGCGGGACGGACACCGGGGGCATGCAGCGGACGGCTGGCGGTTGCCGGGCCATGACGTTGTCGTGCCCGACGCGGTACATCCACACGGTGACCGAGATGGTTCATACGGGCGATCTGGCGGCGTGTCGTGACTTGCTCACGGCGTATCTGCAGCAGGCCTAAATCAGCAGGGCCGCATTCGAGCCACGCTGCGCTGCGCGGTCGTGGTACGATGCGGCGGTCTTACGGGGCGTAGCTCAGCTTGGTAGAGCGCCTGCTTTGGGAGCAGGAAGTCGTCGGTTCAAATCCGGCCGCCCCGATCACTGTCCGGTCCCGCCTTTCAATCGCCCCTGGAACCTGTCCATGTCACGCCTGCCTGTCCTGCTTGTTGTCGTTTTGATGTTTGTCGCTGCGGCGTTGTTCGCCA
This sequence comes from uncultured Phycisphaeraceae bacterium, assembly GCA_963799465.1. Lineage (GTDB taxonomy): Bacteria > Planctomycetota > Phycisphaerae > Phycisphaerales > Phycisphaeraceae > JBCCOW01. The sequence continues at coordinate 1,472,781 of CAWCXG010000001.1, forward strand.
ATCCGTTCGCTCCGTCGGCGGCGGTGGCTCAGGTGGATCGCCCGGGCCGAAGCGTGACCGACCCCGCGCTGCCGCGTGATCAGGACGCGAAGGATGACGATGAGGAAATGGACGACGACGACGACGACGATGACGATGACAAGATCGGCGATGCGAACGACATCAGCGGTGAGTTGGCGATGGAGATTCTGGAAGAAGCGGTCGAGGATGCCCATGAGCGTGGGCTGAAGATGAACATCGCGGTGGTCGATGCGGGCGGCAACCTCAAAGCCTTCGTGCGGATGGACGGCGCGTGGCTGGGGTCGATTGACATAGCGATCAAGAAAGCGCGGACGGCTCGTTACTTCGACATGCCCACGGGCGAGATCGGCAAACTCAGCCAGCCCGGCGGGCCGCTTTACAACATCGAAGCGTCCAACGGCGGACTGATCACTTTCCCCGGCGGCATCCCGATCACCAACGACAACGGCGAGGTGGTGGGTGCGATCGGCGTGTCCGGCTCAACGGTCGAAAATGACCACGCAGTGGCGGAAGCTGGCCTGGCGGATATTCGCTGAACCGGCGGCGGGGGGAGCGTTGGACAGGATGACCGGATCGACGGGATGAGCGAGATGCAAGGCGGGGACGCTGTGGGTGCTGGGTGCGCTTGCGTGTTGCCGGCGCTTTGATCAGATTTTAGAGCGCACCGCGATCATGTGTAGTGGTTTGAGTGGGACGGGCATCCTGCCGGTCTCCGCTGCGTCGCAGCGACCGGACCACGCCTCGATCTGCGGCCGAGATGCAGGCTCAAAGGCGAGTCTCGCGGCAAGCTAAGGCCGCCGCCTGTGATTTGATCCTGCTGTTTGCTGCGGTTCACGCGTCGGGCCTGAATGGGCCGAGGGATATCGAACGCTGCAAATGGCCCTGCGGGCCATCGACAGGCAGGATGCCCGTCGCCACTGAAGCAAAATACGGGGACGTAGACCGCAAGCAGCCAATTCTGTGCCGCTGTATTTGAACGAAGTTTGCTCTAAACGCCTGCGCTGGTCGCTGAGGGTTACCGCCTGGGTGAGGTCAGACGTTGAGCTCAGCGTTCACCAATCAATTTTGATGATGGATTGGGTGGTGAGGCGGTCGGCGTCGAGGGGGTCGAAGGTGACTCTGAGTAACGTGCGGCGGTCGAGGAGTCGTTTGTCGTCGAGTCTGAGTTGGAAGCGGTAGCCAGCGATGATGGGGTCGTAGTGTTCGCGGTGCTGGTCGGCGGTGAACAGGCCGACGCGCCAGGTGTAGACCCTGCGGGCGGAGGCGGGGTTGTCGGGCGCGGCGAGCAGTTCGAACCGCAGGGCGCCCGAGGCTTTGATGGGGTCGCCCATCTGATCGCGTAGTTCGAGGCGGGCTTCGAGCAGGGGCTGGTGGTTTTCGATGACGAAGCGGGTGGAGGGGAAAATGGAGATCGCAGCAGGGGCGGGTTGCCAGGCGTCATCGGGGACTGCCAGGGGGGGGGCGTCGCTGAGTTGTGGTCGGGTGGGGTCGATACGGTCCGCGGGGATCGTGGTTTGGCCCTTGGGGGTGCAGGCGGACGCCGTGATGATGAAGGTGAGGGTCACGAGGATTGGGCGGAGATTGACGCGGGAGGGCATGGGAGCAGGATACGGTTGTATCGATTCGCAGGGCAATGCTGGGGGAGCGTGTTAGCCTGCCTCGCGCTTCGACGCAGGCGAGTTTTGCGGTGGGTGAGCAGCTTGCGCGTGGGGGCGGTTATGGGCGTAGGGATGCAGGGCTTCGAGCGCACTGTGGAGTCGGACCTGCGTGTACTCAAAGCGTTCGAGTGCGGCTTTGTTCTGGGCGACCAGGTCAATGAGCAGGACGATGGCTTTGCGGTCGTCGCGTAAGAGGGTGTGGGCTTCGTCGAGCTGGCGTTCCCGGCGACGGGAGAGTGTGCGCTCCCAGACCCAGAGCAGGCCCATGAGGCCGGCAACGCCGAACTGGGTTAGAAATTCTAGGAGTTCAGGCGTGGGCATGGTGTGGAGGTGAGGGAGGGAGAGGCGAAAAGCGGGGGCTTCAGACAAGGAGATCGAGGGTGGTGGTGTCGGCCTGGGCATTGAGCATCACGCGGTCGTTGGTCGCGGCGTAGGCGGTGATTGACAGAGGCCGGCCGTTGAGGGTGCGGTCGGGGCCGGCGGCATCAAGTAAACGGTCACCTGGGCGTAGGAGCGGGTCCAGCCCGGGGAGCGTGACGCGGCTCTTGGCGGACAACGCCGATCCGTTGCGATCTTCGCGGAGTCGTGCGTCGAGCGTGTCGAGGTCGTTGCGGAGGTCGGCGTGGACTTAGCCGGCGGCGACGGCGGCGTATCGGCTGGCGGGATCGATGCGGTGGACGCCGAAGTATGCGTCAGGCCGCGTCGAGCAGTCGCACCTCAATCGAATCGACGGCGGGACAATGATCAATCGCGATTTTCGTACTGAACGTTTCCTCCACCTCACGCCCAATCGCATACTTCGCCCCCTCCCCCGGCCCCAACAGTCCAGGCTCGTCCGCCACCTTCTCCAACCAACGATCCCGCAACTCCCTCGCCGCCGCCACCAGACGCGGATCGTTCTTCGCCGCCTTCGCCTTCTTCTTCACCGGCTTCTCCGCACCTCCCTTTGCCCCCGCACCCGCTCCCACACCCAACCCCTCACCCCCAACCGGTCCGCCCCCAAACCGCAACCCTCCGCTCGCGATCGTCGCCGCGCGCTGCTTCGCTGCCTCCGCCGCCGCCTTCGTCGCCGCCCGCTCCGCCCGCCGCTCTTCCTTGCTCGGCTTGTTCGCATCCTCAATCGCCTTCCGCTTCGCCGCCGCCTCGTCCAGCAACGCCGCCACCCCCGGCAGCACCCGCGGCTTCGCATCGCTCCAGTGCGTCCCCGGCGGCACCGGCAACACAATCCGATCCTCCCGCAGCGCTCCGCTGCCCGTCTGACTCGGAAACCACCACCCGCAAAACTCACCCTGCGCCGCTGCCGCCTCATCCGCCGCCCGCACCGGCTTTTGCCAGAAAATGTGAATGCGATCCTTCTTCCGACTCCCCGCTCGAAACGCCAACGGCACAAACCCCAGCGCCTCCCAGAACCGGTTCGCCGCCAGGTCCTGAGCACACCAGCAACAACACAGCCGCACCCCGTAAGGCCACGAGTCAAACATCGCCTTCAGCAGCGTCGCCCCCACCAGCCCCCGCTGCCTGCCCGGCAGCACGTTCATCTGATACACGATCCCCGTGTCCTCCCGCTTGAAATACTTGTCCACCGCAATGCAATACCCGATCGGCTCGATTGCGTCGGCCTGCGATCCCTCTTCCTTACTTCCGGGGGCCTCCGCCACCATCACGTGACCCTTGGCGATGTGCCCTTCCAGCTGACCCGTCGGCATCCAGCCCACCGCCTTGCTGTGCATCCGCTGCAGGTCATCGATAAACGCCAAGTCCCCCTCAACCCCCGGCCGAACCGACACGCCCATCGCCTCGGCCGCCGGCAATGGCACCATCCGCCGCGCACACGTCGCCCGCCCGTCCGTCATCTCCGACACCCCCTGCCCGCCATCACCTTGAATCCGCATCACATCCGTCATCACATCGCTCCCGAAAGCAAACCCTGAAAACCAACCGCCAAGGCGCAGAGAGCGCGGAGGCCAAGCCAAAGCCCGGAACGCTCGCCGACCCCCGCGTTCTCTGCGCCTCTGCGGTTCAAACGTGTCTTAGACAAGCCGAGCCGAGAGCGACGAGCCGCAACCTTCGAGCGTGTTTCGCCCAAGGCTGCCGCCCGGTCGCTCCCCAGCGTCGACCGTCAAACTTCTCACTTCAAAACGTCCACACGTCCCCCTTCCGGGGGCCGTCCTCACGCCGCCTGGCTCAAGCCGCCGTAGCCCACGTACGTGCTCGTCGGCGTTGTGGCCGGACCCGACTGGGCCTTGCGGTTGTACCAGAACGCCGTGAGCCACACTTTCGTGCCGGGCGCCATCGAGCCGGGCATCTGCACGGTTACGTCGGTCCTGGTGGTGTTGCCCTGGAAGGTCCAGTCTGACAGGGCGGTCGGAGCCGAGTCGCCGACAGCCGAGAACACCGCCGCACCCTGCACGCCCGCGGGCTTGCCGCGCCGGGGCGACTCCGTGCCGTGCAGACGAATCTTGATGGTATAGCCGTCCACCGCAGTCACGTCGATCGACGGCGCGGTCGCAGGCACCGGCTCAGGCGTCGGATCGACATCCCGCACCGTGATGCCCAAAGCCCGACGCATCGTGTCGGTCGTGCCGGGGAACGCCTGGATGATCGCCACGAGTTTGCGAATCTCGACGATCAGCTCCTTTTTCCTGGTGTTTTTTTGCTGAATGCTGGTCGGCGACCGGGTCGTGGGGTCGTTGGCTTTCAGATACGCGTCGTCGAACTCGTCGTTGGCGTTGACCATCGCCGAGGATTGCTCAACGGTCACCCCGTAGGTCGCAGGACCCTCCTCCACATGATCACTAAAATTCTTCGCCCAGGTCCGAAGATCAGCCTCGCGGCTGGGCAGATACGTCTTTGCTGTCATAATAAAAGTCTCCTCGCCCCGGAGAGGGCGACATGCGGTGATCGCAGTCCTGCCAAGGAAACGTACCCCGGAAAAGGCCGCGTTAACGGAATGATCGTCACATCCCCACCCCCTCTTGAGGGCTTGGATACTTTTTCTTTCAGCGTTGGCATCCCGGTTCGCGGTACAACGTCTTTATGACCGCCGCCAACCTCCAGCCCCTCGAACGCATCACCGATCTCCGCTCGGTCTGGTCCAGCGAATCGGGCGACTTCACGCCGTGGTTGGCCGAGCACCTCGACGAGTTGGCCGCCGAGCTCGGGTTAGACCTTGAACTCACGCAGGCCGAAGGGGCGGTGGGGGCGTTCCGGGTGGATCTGGTCGCCCGAGACCTCGGCCGAGACCGCGTGGTCATCATCGAAAACCAGCTCGAATCCACCGACCACACCCACCTCGGCCAGCTTCTGACCTACGCCTCCGGCCTCGACGCCGCCACTGTGGTCTGGATCGCTTCCACGGTCCGTCCCGAACACCGTCAGGCCGTGGACTGGCTCAACCAGCACACCGACGAACACCTGCACTTCTTCGCCGTCAAGCTCGGCCTGATCCGCATCGGCAACTCCCCCCTCGCCGCCCACTTCGTCGTCGAAGCCGCGCCCAACAACTGGCAGAAGTCGGTGTCCCGCGATTCGGCGGTCAAGAACGTATCACCAAGAGCCCAGCGGTATCAGACCTTCTGGCAGGGCGTCATTGACGAACTCCGCGAAGAGCACCGGATGACCAACGCCAAGGTCGGCCAACCGCAGAGCTGGTACGCCTTCGCTTCGGGAACCGCGGGGGTCCGTTTCGTGGGGGCTTTCCGCAGCGGCGACCGAATCGGGGCTGAGGTCTACATCGACACTGGCGATGACGACACCAACCTCGACCTGTTCAACACGCTCAAACCCGAGCAAGCCGACATCCATCAGGAGATGGGCGAAGCCATGCATTGGCAGGAACTCCCAGACCGTCGTGCCTGTCGCATCACCACCGACCACCCCGGCAGTATTGACAGCTCCGTCGAAACGCTCGCCGAGCTACACCGCCACGTGGTCGACCGCCTCCTCCGCATCGACCGCGTCTTCCGCCCACGCATCCAGGCATGGCGTAACCGATAACCCCGGCCGAAGCCCGAACCGGGACCGACGCCGATAAAAACCAACTGGCGACGGCTGCCGTCGGATCGCCCCCGGTTCTGGAGCGCTCCAACGCCGCTTACGAGTACTCCAGAGCCGCTTGCGCGCGCTCCAGAACGGCTTACGAGTACTCCAGAACCGCTTGCGCACGCTCCAGAACGGCTTACGAGTACTCCAGAACCGCTTGCGCGCGCTCCAGAGCGTCTTGCGAGTACTCCAGAACCGCTTGCGCGACTCCAGAGCGTCTGACGAGTACTCCAGAACCGCTTACGCGCACTCCAGAATGCGTCTGGAGGACTCTAACGCCGCTTGCGAGCACTCGGCTGATCCGGGGGAGCGGTCTGAATCCGCGTTGAGCAATCACCGAATACGCCGCGAGTCAAGCATCCGGACCTCAACATGCTCCCATCCCGAGCGGTACGACACGTCGAATGCTGTCAAGTACCGGAACAACGTCTAGATTGACTCCCGACCCCCTGTCTTGACCGAAGCATGCATCGCTGCCGCTGTTCGGTGGTGAGAACATGAGCCATCATAGAAATGATAGTCTGCACGTATGGGTAAGCCATCCATTGACCTAGAAAGCTTGGTAAATCATGTAACCCAAGTCGACGACCTCGACTTGGTGAAGCTGAAAGCATCCATCGAAAGCGAAGCTCGCCGTCGTGGCTTCAAGCTCGCCATTGGCGACATCGGCGAGCGTCTGGCCATCGAACATTTCAACGAGACGCCGGGCCTGCCAAACCTTCAACTCGCTCCGACCGGAACCAAAAACGTCGATGCTCTCTCGCGGGACGGGGACCGCTTCTCGATTAAGACGATCCAAAGCGGCAAGAAAACCGGCACGATCTACGCCGACCCGCACGATAGAAAAAAACAGTTGTTTGAGTACTTGGTGATTGTCGCTCTCGACGGCACGCTGTGCGTGAAGTCGATCCACCAGTTCACTTGGGAGCAGTTTTTGAATGTGAGAAGCTGGGACTCACGGATGAATGCTTGGTATGTGCCGTTCAGCACGAAAGCACGCGCAAAGTCGAATATCCTCGTCTAAGACAAGAGGTCTTCAATGCTGCTTGGTTGTATGAGAGGAATACCAACGGACGCGTAGAAGCCTGCAAAGCATGATTGCATGGCCTCCGCATATGGCGGAACGAGTGTTGCAATAGCTTCGAACTTATCCATGTCATTATATGGAATGCTTTCCACCTGCAAGAAATCGCAATAGAGATGCGGAATGTCGAGGAAGGCGGGCATATACCAGTGCCTCCCCGCAGGTTTGCCTGGAGTTCTGGCTGGAGATTGCGACCAATTTAAAAGCTTCTCATGTCGTTTATCATGAGACGTCAAAGCTTTTGCAGTGTCGATTTGATTGCCAAGAATATCTTTCGCCGGAATTGCCTTCACAGTGAGTACAAAATCGGCTCTCGGGGCAGGTTGATTGGGCTGCTTGTGCAAATGGCAGTGCGGGGTCAGGATAACAGACCAACCGTCAGCTTGGTTTTGCCGCAACACATCGCCAAGTCCGTAGTAAGTCGTATGCACACGAGGATAAATGTAGTATTCCGAAGCTGCTCGTTGAGAAATCGGCACCCATGCATCGTCAATAAATTCCAAGTCGCCTATTTGAGCGGCGGCGCGACGGCGAATCAATCTCTCTAATATCTCGGTACGCATACCACCCTGTTGACTAAGTCTTGGCCAATTCTTTTCCAAAAATTCCCATAGAAATGATCCGGCGGAGCGTTCCAATTCATCATGGAGTTTTCTTGCAATCTGCGGAACGCCGGTGAGCAAAACTTTCCGAATCGCGTCTTCGATGCCTTGGTTTTTGGCCTTGTCTGCCCAAGCGACAAAATCAGATTCTTCTAGGTCGTGAGGCTTGGCGCTACTGCTGTAAACGACAATCGGACAGAAGCGCTTGCCCTGCACGCGATAAGTAGAAACCATGTCTAGAACTTTCGCGTCTCCATCAGCAGGCTTCCCGCGGTAGGTGTCAGAAATGATGAGATCGAAGCGCCTGCTAGAGTCAGCAACCATCTCAATAGCAACGTCAAAATCATCGCATCCATGAAGCTCAGCTTGAACTCCGACGTCATCGAAAACCGAAGGAAAGTCCCGCAGGTAAGCCTGTAGGTCACTTGCAGTGTCTTCCACGACTAGTACTTGAAGCGCCATAGTACGAATCCCTCAAAGGCCAACTTTTTGCTCGAAGCTCGCTTCAAAACAGGCACCCGAAAGTGGACCGTCATCGCGATATAGAAGTTTCCCATACATCTCAATGACTTGCCGAACGATAAAAAGGCCGAGGCCGATGCCATTGGCTTTGCGAGAAAATTCTGCGTCAAATATGCGTTCACGATCTTCGGGGGGAACTCCGGGCCCGTCATCAGAGACGAGCAAGCGGAATCCATTCTTGAGACTCGTCAAACGAATTTGAATCTTCCCGCCTTTCCCATCGCCGTGGTGCTGAGTCAGCCAATAAATGCTGTTGTCTAGAAGGTTGGCGATGATCTGACCAAGGTTAGAACGCGACATATGAACGATGAGCGGCTCCTTGGGCCACTTCCGTTCGAGAACGATTCCTTGCTTAGCGATAAGGCTTGAGTAAAGTTCAAGGTTTCCTTGAATTTCTTCCTGCACGGAAAAACTGCTGGTGCGTCCACGTTTGCCCGCGACTTTAGGCATCAGCCGCTCACGTAGTGTGTAAATTTGCTCAAGCCAAACTCGCAAGTTAGCAAATCGTTCCTCTAAAGCACCGAATCGATGTGCCCCAAGCGCATCCTTCAGCGCTTTTTCCAAATAGGCGACTTCACGATTCGCGCGACCGAGGGGCGCTCCGATCTCGTGGACCACTACATCGATCAGTTGTCCCAGCCCTGCCGCTAGCAGAACGCGTGAGTAATGATCTTGAAGCCGCTTTACACCTTCACGTACGTCTTCGTCTTTCTTTTTGACCAATGTCGTGACAGGGTGCTTGGAGCCGAGTTGTTGGTCTGCCTCCTTGACCACATCCGACATATCGAATGGCTCAAAGAGCGTTGACATTTCCTCTGCCTTTGCTTCTTCGCGCGGTCTGACGCGGTACCGCTCCTCCTCAAGTACTCCAAGCACTCGTTCAAACCAATGTTTCAAAGCTTCATAGGCGGAGTTGTGAACAAGGCCTTCTCGATTCGTTCGGTCTGAAAGTTCGACGTTGTCGTCACGGGAGATGCGGATCGCCGCGATTACTTGGTTGTTGGCGAGCCGCATCGTCGGGTTTTGACGGCTCCTCGTATCCAAACTCAGCCAGTCAAGCCCCTTCTCTCCGTATGGATGAACTCGAAAGCCGTCACGGTATATGCTCACGCCGGAATAATCATTCAGAATTTTCCGAAGAGCTGCAAGAGTCAGATCAAATTTCAACATGTGAGGTGCCAAGCCCACGCGATCTCGATCCCACGCGCGAATTTCAACTTCGAAAGCGCCGCATGCGACGAATTCTCCCTTTGCGCCAAGCGGGTGACTATTTAGCTTTTTGGCTAACTTGCCGTCGATTTCAATCTTGCCGGAAAAAGCACCATCGGCCGAGATTTTCCCTACAAGCCGATACTTGGGGACTGTCGTTAGTTTGTGAGGTTCAACTTTCCCGGTCAACGCCGGATAGCCAGGAATATCGAGTTCAATATCAAAATCCGATATTTCAGCAGATCCTTCTTCACTCTTAAACGGTGAAATAAGTCGTGAGAGCCGATTATGCAACGACTCAAAGTCATCCTCGCTCCAATGCCTACGAGCATGTAGATTCATCAAGCTAAGTTTGGTTCCATGTTTCAGTTCCGAGAGCGGGTGGAATTCGTAGTCGATTGAAATCTGGTCGAGATAACTCTCGTCTGTGAAAGCGCCCCAATCCAACAGCACGGTTACACCTTCCTTAGCGATTTCCTGCTTTGTCTCCATGTAGAGAGACTCGGCGAGACGTGCGGCAGCGAATCTCCCTATTCCTTTCGCTCCTTGAAACTTCCGGCCTTTGGGTGAACGTCCGTCTTTTTTCTTGTGGATCGTCCCTGGCTCAAACCAACCATTCAGCACTACATCAAGGCTCATTCCATGCCCGTCATCCTGAATAATAAGCTGCTTGGGGTCAAGTGGGTTGTCGCCTTCGAATATCACCTTGACCTTGCTGGCGTCTGCGTCGTAGGCATTTTTCACGAGTTCCACGACAGCCACTGGCTCGTCGCTGATCAGTTCATCTCCGATCAACGCTATGAGCCTAGCCCGAGGCCGCATCGTTGCTTGGCCACCGGTCAAATCGCCATGCGAGGAATGAGAAGCTTGTTTAGGCATTGGTGATGAGTTTTTCAAGGACCGCCGCCATGACTGGTGTGCATACGGCATTTCCAAGCATCTTAATGTGATTCCGCCGTGTGCTCTGCTCGAACCGGAACTTCACCGGCATCCCCATCGCCTTCCGCAACTCGGGCACCTGCAGCATCCGCATGACGTGGCCGTTGGACGTCGGCTTGACGATGGCAAAGCGGTCCAGCGTCGTGATCGTGCGGAGCGGCTGATCCAGCGACTGCCAGCCGCCCGCGTGATCGGACCCGTAATAAACAATCAGGAATGGTTCTTTCTTGCCCACCTCGCTCATGGCGCGCTCGGCACGGGCAAGGGTGGCTTTGGCCCGTGTCTCGGTGCGAAGCGGGTTCCACTTGTGGGTGCCGTTCATATCCACGACGCGACGCGCGGGAGCTTCCGCCTGGCGCGTCGGCTCGACGTCGTCCGGCTTCCGCTTCTGATCACAGAGGACGAAAAGACGGCGACGACGTTGGGGCACGCCGAAATCGCTCGCGGTCAGCACCTGTGCGTTGACGTGATAACCCTGCTCTTCGAGTTCGTCGAGGAATTCCCGGTAACGCGTCCAGTTCCGCATGCTGACCACATTCTCGATGACAATCCACCGCGGTGCAAGCAGTTTGGCGAAGCGCGTCACCTGAAACGCCGTCTCTTTGCTTTTTTCGCAGCGGGGCTTGTTCCCCTTGGCCGGGCTGTGGTTGGTGCATTCCGGGGAGGCGAGGAGCAGATCGATCTTTCCCAGGCCCTTGATGATCGAATCGGGATGATCCTCAAGACGTCCAAGATGGAACGACGCTTCCGGAAAGTTGTCCTGGTAGACCTTGCCAGCCTGATCCCACAGGTCAAAGCCGGCCACAATCGTGGCCCCGGCCGCGCGGGCACCCCAACTGCTTCCGCCCGCACCGCAGAAGAGATCAATTGCCCGGATACATTTCATGGGTAGTTCTTCTCCAAGTGCTGACGAATACTGGGATTAGAACATCGGGCAAAAATGCGACGGGAGTGCAGTTATTGATGGTGTGGGAACAAGCTTAGCTGTTCTTGGACTCGATTTGGGGAAGATTAGGGGTCGGAAGTCAATCTCCTGGGACTGGGCTCGCATCCAGCGGCTACTCCTGCCCGACGTGATACCGCTCGAGCATGAGGCGGGCGGTTTGGGTGTCGGCGGTGTGAGGGTCGGGGTATGGCTCTTGCAGGATGCGGGCGGCGTCGGTCATCTCGGCGAGGGGCCTGAGATTCAGCTCGTGGAAGTCTTTGGGGATTTCGTCCGCTCTTGTGGATTCCGCTGGTGCTCATTCGCCCCTCTTGCGAGCCCGACCTGCTGAAGTCGGTCAGTCCGTTCAGCGCGGCGGCGTGGGCGTCACTTGATGATTTGATGAGCCACGAAATGCATCGGGTGAGGTGAGTGAGTGCGGTGGCGAGACAGAGGGCCTCAGTGGCGGTCGGGCTGACGACGAGCCGACAGGCGATGGCAACCCCGGCGGGGATCAGGCAGTAGGTGAGCAATCGGCGCAGCTGACCGATGAAGGGGCGGGGTCTTGATCGAGGGATCATGCGGATGTGCGACTCCTCGCTGGGGCTCGCCGCGTCGCCGCCGAACTCCTGGATTGCCGCGTCGGGATTGTCGGTCTGCCACATCTGCCCCGGGCCCACGGGGCGGTCGGTGAACCGCTCAATGCCCTTGCCCAGATACATCTTGAAGCTCTGGAACGTCACGCGATTCGCCCGATCCGACAATCGGGTATTCAACTCGTCCTGCAACGGAATCAACGGCTCAACATCCGACAGGCCCGGCCAGTGATACGGCTGCGAAAGATTTTGAATATGCACCACCGGCACCCGGCCCAGCGGGTTCACTGACGACGCCACCCGTCGGCCAAGCCGGCCGGGACGATCGCTCACGAACCGCTCCACCGTCTGCTCGGTAAACACCGTCGTCACGCCTTGCGAGGCCCCGCCCGCTCCCACCGACCCGGGCAACCACCGACGCCACCGCTGGGTCGGCTCGCCCGCCGCGGGCTGCTGCACATGAACCAGATACGCCAGCACCCGACGAAAGTCCGCTGGATCGGTCACCGCCACGCCGCGGGGGGCGGGCACCATCTGCAGTCGGGGTAAGCCTTGATCCGGGTCGGCATCGACCAGCAGATCAATGTGGCCGTACACGCTGCCCAGCAACGCGAGGTCTTGAAAGAACGCCGCGCCGCCTGAACGGTCAAACACGCCGTGGAGAAACGTTTCAATCTCACGGGCCTGCTCGGGATTGCTGGCGAGCGACCGCACCTGAATCGGACCCGGCACCATGAAATCGACCAGCGCATGAACCCGCCAGGCAATGTCATTTTCGATCACACGCTCACGCGGCGGGGCCGAGGGATCGGAGGGAGCGTCGAGTAGACGGGCTGGCAATCCCGCCGCCTGAGCGGGTAATCCCTGCCCAGCGGATCGAGCACGGGTCCGCTCCGCGATCATGGGCAAAGGGTTTCGGTAGTACCGCCACAGCCGATCCAGGCGAGGCCGGGTCACCGAGTGATGCCGGTTCAGCGCGGCATCCCATGCGGCGTGGGGTACGGTGGCAAAGGTCGCTGAGTCGTGAAGGTTGGCCATGGGTCGCATCGGTGAAGTGAAAAAGCGAGGGGTTCACTTGGGGCTCGATGCGTGGATTTGTGCGCGCCCTGACGCTTTGAAGCGCGTAGATACAGAACGCAAATTGTTGATTGAATAATGCTTATAAAAGATTCGGGGTTTTAGGATTTAGGGACACCAACCAGGGCCGAGAGCTGATTTTCATTTCCAGTAAGGACGCTCAAGAAGCTTTTCAACCTCTGCTTGCTTACTAGGCATAGCGATGCTTTAATGTGCAGCCATGGGACGATCTGAACACGAGTTAGACATTCTTGACCAGATCAGTCAGATTTTGGGCGACGGTCTTGAGCTTGAAACGCTATTCGGGCGGATGATGAGTGTGCTCCGGGATCGGCTCCTGGTGCAGCGGGCGTCATTGGTCCTGATGGATCGGGTCACCGACCAGCTCAAAACCGTCGCAGCACTCGGGCTCACCCCGGCCGAGCAGGAGCGCGGGCGGTATGCCGTCGGCGAGGGGGTGACCGGCGGCGTCATGAAGACCGGCGAACCCGCCATCATTCCGGATGTCGCCAAACACCCTGAATTTCTCAACCGCACAAAGGCCCGCCGGCTCAAACCGGATGACGCCCAGTCTTCTCCCGAGCCCGACGCCGGACCGATCTGCTTTATCTGCGTGCCGGTCGAAGACGCGGACGAAACCGTGGGCACCATCAGCATCGACAAGCCCTTCGAGTCGCGCGAGTCCCTGACCGCCGACGCTCGGCTGCTGCGGATTATCGCGGGCATGATCAGCCAGACCATTCGGCTTCACCACCTGATGCAGGTGGAAAAGGACCGCTGGACCGAAGAAAAACGCCGACTCAACGACAACCTCCGCTCTAAATATCAGTTCGAGAACATCATCGGGTCGTCGCCGGCGATGAATGATGTACTGTCCATGATCGGCCAGGTCGCCACCAGCCGGGCCACCGTTCTGCTCCTGGGTGAGACCGGCTGCGGCAAAGAGCTCATCGCCAAAGCTGTGCACTACAACTCGCCCCGCCGCGAGAAGCCCTTGGTGCGCGTCAACTGCGGGGCACTGTCCGCGCAGCTTCTGGAATCTGAGCTGTTCGGCCACGTGAAAGGAGCCTTCACCGGCGCAGTCCGCGATAAGCTCGGCCGATTTGAAGCCGCCGACGGAGGTACGCTGTTCCTCGATGAAGTCGGCACGCTGGACATGCAGCTCCAGGTCAAACTGCTGCGGGTCCTGCAGGAACGCGAGTTTGAACGCGTCGGCGACCACCTGACGCAAAAGGCAGACGTGCGGGTCATTGCGGCGACCAATCTTGATCTCGAAAAGGAGGTTAAGAAAGGTAACTTCCGCGAAGACCTGTACTACCGCCTCAACGTGGTGACTGTCCATCTTCCGCCGCTGCGAGGCCGACGCGAGGATATCCCCGAGCTGATCGACCACTTTCTGCAGCAGTACAACCGCGAGAACAATCGCAATGTTCACGCGATTAGCCGGGACGTGATGAATACATTGCTGCGTTACCCCTGGCCGGGCAACGTGCGGGAGCTGGAAAACTGCATTGAGCGGGTCGTGGTACTTTCCCAAAGCGACGAGTTCAGCGAATCGCTGCTGCCCTTGCAGATCCGGTTATTTGCGCAATCCACCCGCCACGATCCTGCAGGCGAAGACATCGAAGCCTTGTGTGAAAAGCTCGCAGAGCAGGCGGTCAAAGAGTTCGCGGTCTACGACGGCCGGGTCTACGACATGACCATTCACGAAGTGGAACGGCACCTGCTCAGTGCAGCGATGCTGCAGCACGACAACGTCAAAACCCGCACCGCCGACTTTCTGGGCATCAATCGCAATACGCTGAACAAAAAGGTCAAAGACCTTGGCTTGGATGGGTGAGCGTTGGGGTGTCCAACGCTTGACCGCCTCGTCCACACAACGCGTTTTTTTTAATCCACCGCTTCGACGGCGGCGATGATGCTGGTAATCCAGGCGGTGCCGCCGATGTACAGACTCACGGTGATGACCAGGAGCATCGCCAGGCAGAGGTATTTCTCAGGGCCGACGCCTTGAAGTCCCACAATCAGCAGGCCTGAGACCAGCACCATGCTGCTGCTCACAAACAACAGCGAGAACCACCACGATCGCCCCTGGGCGTGGATGCGTGCCTTATCCCGTTCGGCCCGCAGGTCCCGCCAGGTGTCGTCTTCCATCTCCGCTCGCTCTTTGGTCTGCTCTTCGACGATCTTCATGCGCTCCGTGCCGGTCTTGCCCGCAAGCTTCTCATTCCACTCGGTCTCGAAGTCAATTTCAGAAATCCGCAGCTCATGCGCCGCCTGCGTTGACCCCTGATACGAAAGGGTTTCAAGCCCTCGGCTGAGTACCACACCCAGGAATCCCAGCAGAAGACACAGGTAACCCAAGGACTTGGGGAGAAAAGTAAAACCGCTGGATGTCGCGTGGGGCGTGGTCATGGCCGAGGTTCTCGGAGGGAGGGCGGGGGAAGCGTTCGCGGGGGGTGGCACGGCAGGAGGTGGGGGCATTGGGGCCGCGCCCGGTGTCTCGGGTACCGGGGACCCTGGAACCGGCAGCACCTGCTGGCAATGACGACAACGGACCTGTCGGCCGGCCCATGAAGGGTGGATTTCGAGTTGGGCTCCGCAACCGTTGCAGCGGAGAAACGTAGACATCACAAAGATTCCCGGGGTGCCTGGACACCTTACGGGGACGTGACAGCACGGTCAACGCTTACAGATGGCGATGTAAAAAGATGCAGCAAACCCGCTGGTGCACGCGTGTGCTTGGGGGATCAGAGTCAGACTGCGGTGCGGATGTGGACCTTGCGGCCCTGAAACTCGACGGTGCCGGCTTCGGTGGCGAAGAGCGTGTCATCCTTGCCTTGACCCACGTTGAAGCCGGGCTTGAACTTCGTACCACACTGGCGGACGATGATCGAGCCTGCCTTGGCGACCTGGCCGCCGTAGAGCTTGATGCCGCGGTACTGGGGATTGGAGTCGCGACCGTTTTTGGTCGAGCCTTGGCCTTTTTTGTGTGCCATGGTGATGCTCAGCGGGAGGGTGTCGTGGGGGGCCACGCGGCGTGGCGAGCCGCACAGTGTAGCGAGGACCGGGTTGAGATGCAATGCCGCAGGCCGGCGAAGTCCACCGTCTATTGACGCTGGGTCCCAGCTCTGCACGGGCTGGGGTTGATCAAACACGCGGTTCGCGGGTCAGTCTGCAGAGGGCGAGGGGGTGGGGGTAGGGGTGGGGGCGGGGATGGCCTGTTCGAGATCGACGTGGGTGCCGGCGGGTGAGAAGGTTTTCAGGCCTGGATGTTGGCGTAATCGGTGGATGATGCTGCGTAAGGGTTCGTGGAGCGGGGCGGTGAAGGTCAGCGATTCGTGGGTGAGTGGGTGGTCGATGCGGAGTAGTGCCGCGTGCAGGGCGGGGCGGTACAGGGCCATGTCGTCGCGGTCGGCGGACTCGGCTTCGAGCTTTTGGCCTTGCTCTTTGGTGCGGGCGAAGGTGGCGTAAGCGCGAAACGCGGCGGGCGGGGCACAGGCGCCGGGGTCGTCGAGCATGGCGTGGGTCAGCGGTTCGCCGCCGTAGACGATGTCGCCGATGAGCGGGTGTCCGATGTAGCCGGAGTGGACACGGATTTGGTGCGTTCGTCCGGTCTTAAGTTCGAATTCGACCAGCGCCATGCCGGGGTACTGCTCACGGGTGCGGTAGAGGGTCAGCGAGTCGCGGCCGGCGGAATCCTGCCGGACGGCCATGGCTTCGCGGATGGTGGGGTGTTTGCCGATGGGGTGTTCGATGTGGCCCGAGGGCGGGTCGGGGTGGCCGTGGACCAGCGCGAGATAGGCTTTGAGGTTGGTGCGATGTTCCCATTGTCGGGCGATGAGCCAGTGGGTTTCTTCGCGTTTGGCAAAGAGGATCACGCCGGTGGTGAAGCGATCCAGCCGATGGACGACGCCGGGGCGGGCGTCTGCCTCACCCACGGGGGAGAGCGTGGGATTGGCCGAGGCGGGGCGATTCGTAGCCGGCTGAGGATGATGTTGGAAATGCCAGAGCAGGGCGGAGAGCATGGTGCCCGAGAAGTTGTTGCGGGCTGGGTGGACGATGATGTCCGCCTGCTTGTTGATGACAATCATCTCGGAGTCTTCATACAGCACGTGCAGCGGGATGTCTTCGGGCTCGAGATTCTCCACCGGCCGGGGCGGGACAAGCATCTCAATGGTGTCGCCCGCCCGGAGTGACTGTGACGCTTTGCCCGGTCGGCCGTTGACCGTGATGCCACCGAGGCTGATGAGCTGCTGAATTTTGCTGCGGCTCATGCCCTTGAGGCGGGACATGAGGTGCTTGTCGAGGCGCTGCAGCGCATCCCGCGAGAGGGTGTAGCTCTGGCGCACGGCCCCGAGGGCTTCCAGGTCATCGACATCCTGAGGCGGGTCGGGGGTCACGGCGGGATGAGCAAGGCGGACGCAGCGCGACGGGGCGCGGGCGGCCTAGGAAGCGGGGGCCGTGGATGCGGGTGACGTGGCTGGCGCGGTGGCCGGGGTCATGGCCGGCGAGGGGCTTGAAGCGGCATCCGCCGCCCGGGGGTTGCCAAAGGGGATGGGCTTGCGGATCTGATCGAGCAACGCCGACCGAGCCTTGGCCTTGGCTGCGATCGAGGGGAAGTAGTTCGCTTCGGCCAGTTGCGTGGCCTGGGAGTAGTGGCCCCGGGCGGCGTCCCATTGCTGGTTTTCCTCCGCCACCGCGGCAAGCCCGAGCAAGGCATTCATCTGAAACAGCGGGTGCTCGGCATTGTCCAACACCTGCTGATACCGCGTGCCTGCCTTGTCGAGTGCCTGAGCCTTTTCCTCTGCGGACAGGTCAGCGGCGACAGGCTGCTGACTGCGCTGCAGGTACAGGTCGGCGGCGCGGAGACTGGCGAGCTGGGCGACGCCTTCAATGCTGTCATGGTCGCCGGCCACCACGTCGTTGGCCTCGGGCGAGGTGCCGGCGGACATCAGCGCACTGCTGGCATCATTCGCCCGGGTCAGATGAATGTAGTTGTACAACCGAAGCGCCGCCCAGACGCCCAGCACGACAATCAGCGCGATCATCACATAGTTGCCGTACTTGCTCCACAGATCCTTGGCTTTGTCGAAGGCTTCTTCAACTTCGCTGCGGTTCTCGTGGAAGTCGCCAGCATGAACGCCCTCGATCCGCTGAGGCGGCTTGGGGACGAGCGGAGGATCGTGGGGTTTCTTGGCCATGGCGGACCGGAGAGTGTAACGCCGAGTCACCCGAGCCGGGCGGGCGGGAAGGTGTCAGGCAAACCGCAGGCGTCTTAGCGGGGCGAGATATTGATCTGCAAGGTGACGCGGCCGTCGCCCAAGGCCTGAATATCCAGCCGCTCGGGGCCTTTGGTATACGCCAGCACGGCTGCGGGCTCTTTGCCCGGCGTGATCTCCATCGACTCGCGAACCCAGCCGAACCGCCACAGATTCGTGCTGTAAAACGACGCGGCATCTTCCATGTCCGCCAGGCCTTGGTAGACATGTTCCACACTTCGGCCTTGCGGGGTCAGCTCGACAGCGCACAGCGCGGGCAGCGCTTTGAATCCCACGGGAATGGGCACATCGGGGATGGGCGAGGCGGGGTCGGCGACGAGTCCCGGGCCAGTACGGGGGTCGAGCCTTTGGCGGTCGTCGGTCATGCCGCCCAACGGCCGAACGCGGACCGGGCCGTTGCACGCGGGCACCACCAGGCCCAGGCCAAGTGACGCAAGACATACGAAAACGAGTTGGGAGCCGTACCGCATCTTCATGAGTGTAACCAGCCGTCGATCATGAGCACCAGTGCCTTTCGCACCGCGCCCGGCCTAGCCTTGCTTCATGACCCGCAGTGACCTGGAAGCTCGCTACCTCACATTGGTCCGCGACGCCTTGCCGCAGCGTGCCGCAAGCGAGATCGGCTGGCCCGTGCGCTTGGATCACTGCTTCATGCGCATCGTGCTGGATCACATCTTCCAGGCCTGCTGGTACGACCATCTCGACCGATCCCGCAACGCGCCCGCCGCCTATCGGCAACTCACCGACGCTCAGCTGGCCCTGGCCATGACGCTTGCCGAATCGCTGCTCGACCTGGGGCCAGCCCATGCGGGAAAATTGAACCAGCAGTCACTGGTCTGGCGGGGGAAGGCATAGACCCACGATGACCCGCTGCGTGGTGATGTGACATGCCATCGCATGGGGCGGTCCCGCGTCGCGCCACCTCCTTGCGTTCGCCTGCATCAAGCCGACCGCTTCATGCACCCGCACCCGCAACTGCAACATTCATCGCCTTGCACCGTGGAGCGGGGTTTAGACTGGTGGGATGCGACGGGCGTTTGATGTCATTGTGATTGGCGGGGGGCACGCGGGGGTGGAAGCGGCGTGGGCGTCAGCGTCGGTGTTGCAGCACGGGGGTGGAGGGCGGGTGGCGTTGGTCACGCTGGACCCTGCGAAGATCGGGGTGATGTCGTGCAACCCAGCCATCGGCGGACTGGCCAAGGGGCAGATGGTGCGGGAGATCGATGCGCTGGGCGGGGTGATGGGGCGGGCGGCGGACGCGACGGGGATTCAGTTCAAGGTGCTCAATGCGAGTCGCGGGCCGGCGGTGCGGGGGCCGCGGTGTCAAAGCGATAAACGGGCGTATGCCGCGGAGGTACAACGGCTGGTGGCAGGGCGGGAAGGCATCGAGGTGATCGGCGGCGAAGTTGAATCGTTTGTGGTCGAGCCGGAGAGTGGTCAGGGTTCAGACCGCGCGGGGCAGCGGGTGCGCGGCGTGCGGGTGCGGCTGGGCGAACGGCATGGGCCCAGTGAACCCAGCGACGGATGCTGCGGTGCGTTCGGGTCGATTGATGACAACGGCAAGGCGGTGGCGTTAACGCTCACGCCCCACGGATCGGTGGTGCTCACGACCGGCACATTCATGCGGGGGCTGATGCACACGGGCGCTTCACAAACCCCCGGCGGGCGGGTGGGCGAAGCACCAGCGTCGCGGATCAGCGAAGCATTGCGCGGGCTTGGCCTGGAACTCGGCCGACTCAAGACCGGCACGCCGCCGCGACTGCGACAAGGCTCGCTGGACCTGAGCGTGCTGCGAGAGGAATGGGGCGACTCCGTCCCCGAGCCGTTCTCCGAGATGACCACGGGAGGCATAGGCCCGGGGAACACGGACGGCGGGAGCTTTCCCCGTTTGCCGCAGGTGGCGTGTTGGATCACGCACACGGACGCCCAGATTCACGCGTTGATCCGCGACAACCTGCACCGGGCCCCGATGTACAACGGGCAAATTGACACTGCAGGTCCGCGCTATTGCCCGAGCATTGAGGACAAGGTCGTGCGGTTTGCGGACAAGCCCAGCCATCAGGTGTTTCTTGAGCCGGAGTCGCTGGAGACCGACACGATTTACTGCAACGGCATCAGCACCTCACTGCCGGCGGAGGTGCAGGCAGAGTTGGTACGCATGATGCGGGGGTGTGCGAAGGCAGAGATCGTGCGGCCGGGCTACGCGGTGGAGTACGACACCGTGCTGCCGCATCAGATTGATGCGACCGGTGCGGTGAAGTCCATCCATGGGCTGTTCCTCGCCGGGCAGATCAACGGGACCAGCGGGTACGAGGAGGCGGCGGCACAGGGGCTGATCGCGGGGCTTAATGCGGCACGACAGGCCCGGGGCGACGCGGCCATCCGCCTGGGACGGGACCAAGCGTATCTGGGCGTGTTGATGGATGACCTGGTGACCAAGACTCCCGTCGAGCCTTATCGCATGTTCACCAGCCGGGCGGAACATCGGCTGCTGATGCGGGCGGACAACGCGGTGGATCGACTGACCGCAAAAGGTCGGGCGTGGGGTCTGGTGGATGACGCACGCTGGCGGGCCTACCAGCAACGTCAATCACAACGCGACCATCTCGCTCATTGGATGCAACACACCGCACGCGACGGGAAACGGGTCATCGACGTGGTCCGGCGACAAGACGTGACCGTTGAGGATGTGGCGTTGTGGCTCACCCAAAGCGACAGCCAAGAACTCCTCGAAGCCAATCCGGCGAGCTTGAAACGGGTGCTCACCACCGCCCTGGCCGACCTGCATTACGAGGGGTACGTCGCGCGGCAGCGACGCGACGCGGAGAAGACCTCGGCGATGGAGCACACCGTCCTGCCCGGGGCCTGGGACTATGGCTCATTGCACGGGCTGCGGGCTGAAGCAGCGCAGCGACTGACCCGGTTTCGACCCGCGACACTTGGTCAGGCCGGCCGACTTGAGGGCGTCAACCCAACCGACGTCATGGTGCTGGCGGTTGCGCTTCGGCGTCAGGGACTTGCAACGCCCGTCTGATCGCATCCGGACAACTTCGCGCAACAAACGACCCCAGCTTGCCGCGTCGAGCGCTTTGGCGTCTACTGTCCGCCATGCAAGCCAAACCCCGACTCGCCGAGGACTGCCTGATCGTCATCTTCGGAGCCTCGGGCGACCTCACCCAGCGCAAGCTCCTGCCCGCCTTGTATTACCTGTGGTCCCACGACCAGCTGCCCGAAAACTTCGCGGTCATGGGTGTCAGCCGCACGGAGTTTTCCGACCAGAAGTGGCGGGACGACCTCTACGACTTCGATCCCTCGAGCTACGGCAACGACCGCGCGAAGTACGACGCCTTCGCCGAACACGTGAGCTACCTCGCTGCCGACGCCACGAAAAAAGACCACTGGGGCAAAATCACCAGCCAAATCGAAACACTCTCCAAGCAGCACAACATCGACGGCAATGTGATGTTCTACCTCTCGCTGTCGCCGCAGTTCTTCGAGCCGGTGATCAACCACATCGGTGACTCCGGACTGGTCACCGATGGCAAGCGGGCGGTAAGTATCGACCGCAACGACGCATCCTGGCAGCGCATCGTCGTGGAGAAACCCTTCGGCCACGATCCGGAGTCTGCCGTCGAGCTCAACAGCATTCTCAACGAAACGTTTTACGAAAGCTCGATCTATCGCATCGACCATTACCTGGCCAAAGAGCTGGTCACCAACATGCTGGTGCTGCGCTTTGCCAACACCATTTTCGAACCGATGTGGAGCCGTAACTACATCGATCACGTGCAGATCACCGCCAGCGAATCTGTCGGCGTCGAGGGTCGGGGCAGCTATTACGACGGCCCGGCCGGGGGCGCGATGCGCGACATGGTGCAAAGCCACCTCCTGCAGATCCTCTCGCTCGTGGCCATGGAGCCGCCGGTGAGCATGGAAGGCGAAGACATCCGCACCGAGAAGGTCAAGGTCTTCAAAGCCCTGCGGGTCCCCAGCAAAGATGATGTCCCCAAGATCGCGGTCCGAGGTCAGTACGACGAAGGTCTGGTCAAAGGCCAGGAGGTCATCGCCTACCGCAAAAGTGATGGCACCGACCCCAGGAGCCAGGTCGATACCTTTGCCGCGATGCAGTTCTTCGTAGACACCTGGCGGTGGGGCGGCGTGCCGTTCTACCTCCGCTCAGGCAAAGCGATGAAACGCAAGAAGACCGAAATCGTCATCTACTTCAAGCCCACCCCGCACCTGCTGTTCAAAGAAGAAGCCCGCAACCAAAAGCCCAACCAGATCGTCATTAACGTGCAGCCCGACGAAGGCATCCGCGTCCGCTTCAACGGCAAAGTGCCCGGCACCGGGCTCAAACTCGGCGACGTCGTAATGGACTTCGACTACGTCAACCAGTGGGACGTCGAGCCGCCCGATGGCTACGCCACGCTGCTCCACGACGTGATGCGCGGCGACCAGACCCTGTTCAAACACCGCGACGAAATCGAAGCCTCCTGGTTCGCCGTGCAACCCGTCCTGGACTACTGGGCCGAGCACCCCGACTCCAACCTGCCCAACTATTCCGCCGGCTCCTGGGGCCCCTCCGCCAGCGACACCATGATGGAACGCGACGGCCGATACTGGCGAAACGACTAAAACCCTCGCACCACGCTCACGCCCAGGCTTCACGCAAACCCACAACCGCTACATCGTCTTGTAAATCATCCAACCCGCCGCTGCCGCCGCGCCGACGTACATGATGATCGTGAACGGCTTCTCCGGAATTCGGCGGTGCATCCACCACCCCGCCGCCGAACCCAGCGGAATCACCGGCAGCATCCATGCCGACTCCAGCAGCGTGCCCCGATGGATCAGGCCCAGCCCCATGAAGCTGGGAACCTTCGCGAGGTTCACCACAAAAAAGAACACCACCAGCGAGCCTATGAGCTGCGCTTTAGGTATCTTGCGGTCCAGCCAGTAAATCGACATGATCGGCCCCGCCGCGTGCGCAAGCGTCGAGACCCCACCCGCCACCCCGCCCGTCGCCGCCGCGAACCCCGGCGTGCCCGGCAATCGCGGCACATGCCCGCCGAGCATCCGATACACCTGCAACATCACCAGCAGCAGACACACGCCTCCGACCGTCAGGTTCAGCGCCGCGTTGAGCATCTGACCCTGACGAAACAGCACAATCACCAGCGTCGCCGCCGCGATGCCCACCGCCGCCCCGACCAGCGCCGGGCGGAGCAAAGGCCAGGACACGTGACGCCGATGCTGCACCACCGCCACCACATCCGCCGCAATCAGCACCGGCAAAATCACGCCCACCCCCCGCTCCCCACCCACCGTGGACGCCACCAAAGGCACCGCAAGAATCCCCACGCCGCCCCCGAACCCGCTCTTGGCCACACCAATCACCCATGCCGCCAACGCCAACGCGGTCCAATACCACCACGCCGGAATATCCGACGGAGGCAACCCCGCGAGCATGTCGAAAAGAGAATTCATGCACACCAGTCCCGAGCCTCGCGATAAACGCCGGCATCACGTCAGGTAGGTGTACCCCGACAAGCTCTGGTCGTAAAACTGCTGCAACGCCTTGGCCTCCTCCGCGTCCAGCCGCCCCTCGCTTTGAGCCCGCCGTACCTGCGCGTGAAACCCGCCCCGCATCACGTCCGGATTAAACTGCACGTAGGACAACACCTCAGCCGACGTATCGCCGTGCACCACCTCATCGATCGCAAACCCGCCTTGCTCATCAAGGCTCACGTGCACCGCGTTCGTATCGCCGAACAAATTGTGCAAGTCGCCAAGTGTTTCCTGATACGCCCCCACCAGGAACACGCCCAGGTCATAAGGCTCGCCGGTGTACGGATGCAAATCGAGCACCCGCCGAGACTGGTCCCGGTCGTGCGGATCGATAAAGGTATTGAGCTGTCCGTCCGAGTCGCACGTCACATCCGCCAACACCCCCCGGCTGGTCGGCGGCTCATTCAAACGATCAAGCGGCACCACCGGAAAGACCTGATCAATCGCCCACGCGTCAGGCAACGACTGAAAAATCGAAGCGTTGCAAAAGTACGTATCGCACAACTGCTCTTCTAACGCCAACAGCTCCGCCGGGGCATGCTCTGCCTCGCGAGCCTTGGCATACACCTGCGAACACACCCCGTAATAAAGCCGCTGCGCCAGCCCACGGTGTGCCAGTGAGCAATACCCCAGATTGAACAGGCTTTGCACTTCCTCCCGAGCCGTCTGCGCGTCGTGGAAGGATTCCACCGCATTGCCTTCCGCCAGGCCCATATACGTCTCCGCCAGCGTCCGCACCGGCCCCGGCAACGCCTGCAACGCCTGGGCATCCAACGACTCAGGCACGGTGAACCGCCCAAAGCCCGTCCACCCCGTCACGCTCATCACCAGCACGCTGTGATGCGCCGTAATCGCTCGGCCTGACTCGGTGATCAACGCCGGGTGAGGCACGCCCGCCTGATCGCACACCGACTGCACGTGATACACCACATCATTGGCGTACTCCTGCAGCCCATAATTCATGCTCGACTCCGCCGACCCGCCGCCGCCCGTGTAGTTCACCGCCAACCCGCCGCCGACATCCAACGCGTCCAGCGTCACGCCCATCCGGCATAGCTCCACGTACACCCGCGCCAACTCCGTCACCGCCGTCTTCACCGAGCGGATGTCCGTGATCTGACTGCCCACATGTGCGTGCAGCATCTTCAAGCCCCCCAGCAAGCCCGCGTCCCGAAGCAAGCTCACCGCGTCGAGCACCTCACTGACAAACAGCCCGAACTTGCTCCGCTCCCCACCCGATGCCTGCCATCGTCCCGCGCCGCCCGACCCCAGTTTCACCCGAAGCCCCAGCCGAGGCTCAACCCCGTGGTGCTGAGCGATCTGCGCAAGCGTCTCCAACTCGCTGAACTTCTCAATCACCGGCGTAATGTGCCGACCCAGCTTCGACGCCAGCACCACCGCCTCCAAATAGGCATGGTCCTTGAAACCGTTGCAAATAATCGGCGTGTGCTCATCATCCACCAGCGCCAACACCGCCAACAACTCAGGCTTCGATCCCGCCTCAAGCCCAAAGCCAAACCGCCGACCAAACCGCAGCACCTCTTCCACCACGTGCCGCTGCTGGTTCACCTTCACCGGGTACACACACCGGTAGCCCCCGGTATACCGGTGTTCGGTCATCGACCGGTCAAACACGCTCCAAAGCTGCTCAATCCGGTCCTGCAACACATCCCCGAACCGCAGCAACACCGGCGACGCGACCCCGCGCCCACGTAAGTCCGCCACAATGTCCCGCAACGCCACCCGCGTTCCGCTCCCCGCCCGCGCCGAAACGCAAAGCGCCCCATCCTCCCGTGCTGTGAAATAACCCGCTCCCCACCCAGGCAACTGATAAAACGCCTCGGCCCGCGCAGCGTCCCACCCCGCGTGCGAAGCGCTCGGAGGATTCGTAGCCAGAGGGGCAGGCGGGGACAAGGTGCGAAGCATAGCCCTTGCCGCACCACTCGGCACCCAGCACGATCTCACCGCTCCAGAGCAAACTTCGTTCGAATGGAGCGGCACCGGGTTGTCTTCTCGCGGTCAGGGTCACCGCATTGGGCTTCAGTGGCGACGGGCATCCTGCCTGTCGATGGCCCGCAGGGCCATTTCGAGCTTCCGATCGACCTATGGCCCACTCAGGCCGAACGCCTGAACCACCGCAAACAACACGATCAAATCACAGGCGGTGGCCTTGGCTTGCCGCGGGACTCGCCTTTGAGCCTGCATCTCGACCGCAGATCGAGGCGTGATCCGGTCGCTGCGACGCCGCGATGACCGGCAGGATGCCCGTCCCACTCAAGCCGCGACGCCTAATCCTCCGCAGGCATCGGCAACCGACCCGCCAGCGCCGGGTCGCCCGTCCGGGCCATCCACGTTTCAAGCCGGCCCCGCAACGCTGCCTTCACGTCCTCATGCCCCGGCCGATCCGCAAGATTGTTGGCCTCCATCGGATCAAACGTCAGGTCGTACAACTGCTCTGCAGGCATCGGCGTTTCACCCCACCCCTGCTCAAGCATCAGCTCTTTTGACGTCGAGCCGTCGCAGCTGTGATGATCGATCGCAGCGTCCTGGTATCGCCGGATGTACTTGTACCGCTCGGTCCGCACCGCCCGCTCCGCTTCCTGCTTGCCGTGATACGTCACCCCGCCATACACCGCCTCGTGCAGCCCGTGAGCGTCCGCCGGGTCCGCCTCGCCGTTGAGCAACGGCGTCACCGCCTGACCCGCTAACTGCGCCGCCTCCGCTGGCGGGGTCAGCCCAAGCCATTCGCATACGCTGGGCACCACATCGGTATGGGACACCATCGCGTCGATCACCTTCCCGCCCGTCAACCCCAGCGATGCAGGACCCCGCATCATCAACAATACCCCCAGGCCGTGGTCCGTCAGATTCGACTTCATCCGTGGAAACGCAATCCCGTGGTCCGTCGTGATGATGACCAGCGTGTTCTCAGCCAGGCCCGTCGCTTCGAGCGTGTCCAGCACCTGCCCGTGCAACGCATCCAAACGACCCGCAGCATGCACATAGTCCGCAAAGTCCTCCCGCGTCGTGGGCGTGTCCGGGAGCGTTGCCGGGGGACGCACATACCGTGGATCCCCCGTAGGGGAGGCCTGGCCGTTGTGCCACTGAAGCCGCGCCCCCCGCTCCTCCACCCAACCGGTTCGATGGGTTTCTCCAAAGCCAAGGTCGAGGAAAAATGGCTTGTCGTGGTCCTGCTCCAGAAACGCACACGCCCCGGCAGCCCGCTGCTCGCCTGACTTGGTTTTCGTTTCCAAGCCCTGGGTATACCCAAGCCGCTGCCAATCGTCATCCCCCCAGGTCGTGATATGCTGAAACCCGCCAAGTGCCGTGTGGTACCCCGCCTGATTAAACGACTTCACAAGCGTCGCCGACTCATCCGCCAACGACCACCCTTTGTGCGCAAGCCCAAACATCCCTACCTCATGAGGCCACCGCCCGGTCATCAACGCCGCCCGGCTGGGTGAACACGTCGGCCCGGCACAAAACGCCTGACGAAACAACACGCCCTGCTCCGCAAACCGTTGCAGGTTCGGCGTCGGCACCGCATACCCGTAAGGCTGGATATACCGGCCTGTGTCGTGCGAATGGAGATAAACAACGTTGATAGGCATCACGACCTCACACGATGAAAAAAAGCCCGCGTTCACCGAACGCAGGCTTCATAAAATTCTACAAAATCATGCCATGCATCAAGGCGTGAACGTTTCGCCGCTCTTGGCCTTGGCATAGACCTCCGAGACAAACGACCAGTTGATGGCCTCGAAGAACGACTTCACATAGTCAGGCCGACGGTTGCGGACCATGAGATAATACGCGTGCTCCCAGACGTCCAGGCCGAGCACGGGGTTGTGCCCCTCGCCGTGGCCGCCATAGGCCTCAGGCATGAAGGTGGTGTCCTGATTCGCGGTGCTCGTGACGTGCAAAGAACCCTGCGGATTCACGCAAAGCCACGCCCAGCCTGACCCGAATCGCGTGGTCGCCGCGGCGGTGAACGCTTCCTTAAAGGCGTCCATGCCCCCGAGATCGCTGTCGATGGCACTGGCCAGTTCGCCGCTGGGACTGCCGCCGGTCCCGGGCTTGGTCATGCTGGGCCAGAACAACGCATGATTATAGAAGCCGCCGCCGTTGTTACGGACGCCGCTTCGCTTGTCCTGAGGCACGCTGTCCAGGCCGGTCAGCAGTTCCACAATCCCCTTGGATTCGAGATCGGTGCCCGACACTGCATCGTTGAGTTTGCTGGTGTAGGCCGCGTGGTGTTTGCCATGGTGCAGTTCCATGGTTTCCGCGTTGATCACGGGTTCCAGATGATCGTGTGCGTAGGGCAGGTCGGGGAGCGTGAAAGCCATGATGTTCCTTAAAGCAGGGTGCGAAAGTCCGAATAAGTGACAGGGCCTTGCTGAAACAACCGCCCAGACCACGCGCCGAGTCTAGAAACCCCCGTCCCCACGGGTCAAGCGTACCCGATGTAAACCATATGAATTAGGGTATTTGGACACGCGCGATCTGGCCTGACAGGAAGGTCGTATGACCTTGAACGAAGGCTTGCGTCGAAAGTTACCCCAATTTACTAATCTGGAATGATTCCAGAGAACTCGCGGTTGTACCCACCGTAAGTGTGATATAAAGGTCAGTTCTAATTGGCCAGGCGCAACGCGTGAACGATTAGAACGTTTCCCCTGCCGGTCGCTCGCGTACAAGGAAGATGACATGTCATTGATGACCACGCCGCATTCGCCGCTCGCCCGCACCCGACAGGATCAACGGGTGAAGCTTCAGCCTACCCGTCGAGCCTTATCCCGCCAGGATGAGAAAGACGTGCGTCGCCTGCTGGATGATCCCAAATACGACTACATCGATGCTGAGGAGTTTCACCTGCCTGATGACCAGGCCATGCAGGTACTTTTCGATGAGGCGGAAGATGTGCCCAAGCCCGATGTGACCTGGTACCACCCGGTTATGGACGTGGCCCGGTCATCCAAAGCGCTCGTCATGCCCAAGCAGTCCGGCACCGTGGTGCTCACCGCCGCCCAGGAGCGGGTGATCTTCAAGCAGTACAACTACTGCCGCGTGCGCGTATGTCGTGAACGTGATGAGCTTCAGACCCAGGCTCACCTCGATGCCGACCAGGCCCGCGAAATGCTCAAGTGGTTCCGCCGCGCCGAAGCCCTGCGTGAGCAGATCGCCAACACCAACCTCGCGCTGGTGCTTGCCATGGCCAAGCGGTCACGCATGAACGAAATCGACTTTGCCGACCTGATCAGCGA
This sequence comes from uncultured Phycisphaeraceae bacterium, assembly GCA_963799465.1. GTDB lineage: Bacteria > Planctomycetota > Phycisphaerae > Phycisphaerales > Phycisphaeraceae > JBCCOW01. The sequence continues at coordinate 1,501,566 of CAWCXG010000001.1, forward strand.
AGGCAACATGGCCCTGCTGCGTGCTGTCGATAAGTTCGACGCCGGCCGAGGCTTCAAGTTCTCCACCTACGCCTGCCGCGCGATCATCAAAGCCTTCAGCCGACAGGGCATCAAGCTGTCCAGGCACCGACAGATGTTCCCCACCGATTTCGATCCCAAGCTCGAACGTTCCGACTTCCTGCAGACCAAGCGGGCGGGTCACGAAGATGACTGCGTCGATGAGGTCGGCCGAATTTTCCTCGACAACGTTGCGGAGCTCTCCGATATCGAAAAAGAAGTCATCAACCATCGCTTCAGCCTCTCCGAAGAAAAGAAACGCGTGGATCAGCGTCCCATGACGCTCGAAGAGGTCGGCCGAATGATCGGCGTCACCAAAGAACGCGTCCGCCAGATTCAAAACAAAGCCCTCGATAAGCTCCGCGTGCAGCTCGAAGACGACTTCCTCCGCTAAACCTGCCCACAACTCCCTCCCTCCCAAAGCCCAGGCATAGACATGCCTGGGTTTTTCTGTGGGATGCCACCGTTCATCCACGCCCCAACGCCACCACTCGGTTGTCAATCAACCGCACCGCCTCCGCCCCCTCACCGCTCACCCGCCCTGCCACCAGCAACACCACCGGCCCGCACGGCGAGCCGTCCACCGCTCCCATCGTCTCCGCCTCACGCACTGCCGCATACCCCCCGCCCTCCAGCTCAACCCCCGCTTCGCTCAGTTCCACCCGCATCACACGCTCCGCCTCTCCCGCCGACGCCCCCGCCCGCAGAACCACCTCCCCCGCATCCAGTGCCCGTGGCAGCCCCAATCCCTTCGCCCGCATCCCCGCATCCAGATACGCATTACGTGACGACCGCGCAAGCCCGTCCGCCTCCCGGGCCGTCGGCACCGCCGCCACTTCCACCCCCAACGCCAGGTCCGACACCATTGCTCGCAGCACACAAAGCTGCTGGTAATCCTTCTCTCCCAGCGTCATCACCCCCGGCCGAACCACCCCCAGCAACTTCGCCACCACCCGGCACACCCCCGCAAAATGCCCCGGCCGAGCCGCCCCCTCCAACACGTCCGCCAAGCCCAGAACCTCCACCCGCGTCTCCACCTCGCCCGGCACATACACATCCTCCACCCCCGGCACCCACACCCCATCCACCCCCGCCGCTGCGCACGCCGCCAGGTCCAACTCCAACGTCCGCGGATACCGCCCAAAATCTTCGCCAGGCCCAAACTGCGTGGGGTTCACAAAAATCGAAACCCACACCTGTCCCCCCGCCTCCCGGTCACCCACCCGCGAGCGTGCCACAGCCACATGCGACAAATGTCCATCATGCAAGGCCCCCATCGTCGGAATCAGCGCAACGCGATCCCGCGCCACCCCACGCCGCACCGCCTCAACCTCTGCCCGTGTGTGAACCACCTGCATTCACCCAGCCTATCCCACGCTCAGGAATCCCTCACCCGATGGGCTTAATGTAAAACCGCCGCGACGCGCCTTCCACATCCTGATGGAAGTAAAAACACTGTGGGTCCGCTGCTTCCACCGCCGGGATGATCTCCGGCAATTCCTCCCGCGTCACGATTGTCCGCACCATCTCAAACGGCGTCTGACTGTGACCGCCCACCCCTTGCTGCACGGTGTACGTCCGATGCTCTGAGCAGGTCCGGATCGCCGCGCCCACTGCCGGGCCCTGCCGTGTAATGACCACCAGCATCGTGAGCTTGAACTTGTGATACAGATTGTTCAACGTTTCCGCCGAGGCGAAAATGTAAACACTCGTGTACATCAGCGTATTGATCGCCGTTTCAAAATGCCCGTGTTTCACCACATCCAGCGTCAGCCCAAAAACCGTAGACACCGACGCCGCGATGATCGCAATCACACCCACCGGCTTGAGATACTTCATCGCGAAAAACGCTGCGAGCACATCTTCGTCCCCCGTCGAACCCCGGTTCTTAAACGCCGCCGCCTTGGCAAATCCCGCGATCAGCCCGCCGAAAATCACCAGAAGCAGACGTTCGCCGTCTTGCGCAAACTGCAACGTCGGCAAAAACGACAACCCCGCCACCACGATCCCCACCACTGCCGCCGACCGGATCGCAAACGTTCGGCTGACCCGCATCCACGCAAACACCAGGAGACACGCCTGAAACACCAGGTACAGCACGATGAACAAATGTCGTGAGTCGAAGTAATACGACAACGCCGCCGCGATCCCCTCCGTGCCCGTGAGAATCACCCGCGAAGGCAAAACAAAATACTTCAACGCGATCGCATACAACAGCCCCGCCACCACGATGCCCGACCACTCGACCACCGGCGTCCACTGTGCCGACCGATGCGTGCGAGCAGGCGGCGTGGCCGGGGCAGAGAGCGGTGGGGGGGTAAGAGGATCCAAAGTGTCTGCGACTTAAAAAGCTCTCAATCACGCCGAACGCCAGCCCGCCGCATCAACCTTTCGTTCACCCCGGGAACGGGATGGCCGCGCCGGTCAAGTGGCGGTACAGGTTGATCAAGGTATCGACCTGCGTCGAGGCCAGACGCTCCCGGTGTACCCAGGCTTGTGCTTTCCTTGCCAGCGCCCGGGCTTCGTCGCGAGCCGTGAGCCCCCGGCGTAACGCATCCGCCCACGCCTCAGGCCGAGCGGTATCAATCAGCCACGCCGTCTCACCGTCCTGCAGCGAGTCAAGCCACGGATCCGCACGCGCAATCAATGGCACCCCCGCTGACATCGCCGCCAGCTTCAAGCTCCGCGTCCGACCCAACGGCTGAGGCAGTACCAGCAAGTCACTCCGCAAAAGCAACTCCCGGTGACCCAACCGACGCGGCACCAGACTCAAGTTCGATAACAACCCCAGCCGGCTCGCCGCCCGCCAAACCTCATGCTGACCCGCCGCCATACCGTCCACAAACACCTGCACCTGCGGGTGCTCCGCCACCACCGCCGCCGCACCTTTCAAAAACGCTTCAAACTCCGGGTCCACCCGCCCATCCCCCGACACCACCACACACAACCCCTCTGACTGCTCCTCCATTGGCGGGTCCTCCGCAGGCAGCACCGCGCCCGGATGCACCCCAGGCGGAACGCCTATTACCTGCACCCGTCCCTCCGTCGACTCACGCAGTGCCGTCTCCAACGGCTCGGACGCCGCCACCATCACGCACCGCGCGGGGTTCACCGCCTTAAGCACCCGCGGCGCTAAAGCCACGTCCACCGCCGCATTCGCCGTCAGCACCACCGCCACATCCAACGCCCGCGCCAGATCCACCGCCGGCCACCACAACCGCCCGTCCAACGCGTGCAGCAAGTCCACCTCCGCATCCGCCATCGCCTCCTTAAGCGCCCCAATCCGACGACGACGAAGCCACGTCGACCGCGTTTCGGTCCACCCCATCCGCCCCCCGAACGCGCTCACCTCCCCCTCCACCCGGCCGTGCGGAAGCACCTGCATCACCTGCAACCCCTCATCAATCATCCCCACCACCAAATGATGAAGCTGCGAAAGCTCTTCGTCCAGCCAGGCTGTATTCGCAAGCAACGCCACGTGCATCTTCGCATGTTAGAGGTGACGCCCCCATGGTGGGCCTAATCGGTCAGGCCCTGCCATCCCCCGTGCCGCGACGCCGGTCCCTAATATCAACCTCCCAACGCCAGCACCTCGCTCTTGCCCATGACCCAGGCCCCTTGGACAACCCGCCGCCTGCTCGAATGGACCACCCGCGCCTTCGAAAAACAAAGCATCGACTCGCCACGTGTCTCGGCTGAGATGCTGCTCGCCCATGTTTTGAACGTCAAACGCCTTCGGCTGTTCATGGAAGCCGACCGACCCGCGTCGGACCTCGAACGCTCCGCCTTCCGAGCGCTGGTCGAACGGGCGCTCAAACACGAACCCGTGGATTACCTCGTCAGTCTCGCCCCGTTTTTCGCGATGCACCTCAAAGTCGATCGCCGGGTCCTCATCCCCCGCCCGTCCACCGAAACGCTGGTCGAACACGTTCTGCAACATCAACGCCGCACCCCCGGCTTCGCCACCCCCGTCGCCGCAGACATCGGCACCGGCAGCGGCGCCATCGCCATCGCCCTGGCCAAGCAATGGCAGCAGGCCAAGGTCGACGCCAAAATCATCGCCACCGACCTGCATCAGGATGCCCTGGACCTCGCCGCTGAAAACGCGAAAGCCCAAGGCGTGGCCGACCTCATCGACTTCCGCCAAGGCAACCTGCTCGAACCCATTCGCGGAGATCGACTGGCCTACCTCCTCTCCAACCCGCCTTACATCCCCGACAACGAGTGGCCTGACGTCGCGCCCAACGTCAAAGACTTCGAGCCCCACCATGCCCTGCGCGGTGGACCCGACGGCCTCGAGTTCATCCGCCCGCTGCTCCAACAAGCCACCCGCGTCCTCGAAGACCCCGGCCAGATTGCATTCGAAATCGCCACCGCCACCGCCGACGCTGTCATCCAACTCGCTCACAAAAACGGGCTCAAAGACGCTGCGGTCTTGCCCGACCACGAAAAACTGCCCCGCGTCTTGGTGGCGAATCGATGAAACCCCGCCCGGCAGGCGCAGCCCTGCAAGCACTCCGCATCGTCACAGGCGCCGCGTTCGGCCTCACGCTGTTGGGCTCGACAGGCTGCTCCCAGCTCATCGCGTCCCAGGCTTTCAACGCACCGAATCAATCCCGCCTCGTCCAAGCCTTCAGCGGCCCCGACCGTCAAGCCCACCCAGACGCCCAGACCCTGCGCATTGACGTGCCAGGCCCACCGCCCGCATCGCTTCACGTCGAAATCTATCCCCCGTTTCCCACCCCAACCAACACACCCGCCACCCAACTTGCTGTCCCCCAGCCGACCACGCCGCCCACACTGCTCCTGCTCCACGGCTACTCCCACTCCTCCCGCGAAGATGTCCTCGCCCGCTGGATCCTCGCCGCCCGCCAGCAAGGCTACCGCGTGGTCGTCCCGGACCTGCGAGGCCACGGCCGATCCACCGGCGACTACATCACCTTCGGCCAGCTTGAAGCCCAGGACCTGCGCCATCTTCTCACTGCCCTGCAACGCCAACACCACATCCCCGACCCCACCCGGCTCGTCGTGCTCGGCGGTTCCTACGGCGGGGCCACCGCCATCCACCTCGCGTCGATCGACCCACGCGTGGACGCGCTCGTCACGCTCGGAGCCTACGCCGACCCCGCCGTCGCCATCGACCATTTTGCCCGAAGCTATGCCGGCCCGCTGCTCTGGCTCACGCCAAAATCATGGATACACAAGCCGCTCCGCCACCGCCTCGCCAGCAGGTCCGCAGGCGTAATCCCCGCCCAGGCTGCCGAGCGTATCACCATTCCCTGGCTCATCATCCACGGCACCCGCGATACCCACATCCCCCCCCGCGACGCCTTCGCCTTACTCAACGCTCACCCCCGCGAACCCCACCTCAAACGCACGCCGCCGCCCCGTACCCTCTTGCTATTCCCCGAAGATCACTGGACCCTCGCCTGGCGGCCTTTCGACATTCTGGCCCCCATCATCTTCGACTGGCTCCGCAAAACACCCGCGTAATCGACGCGGCGACATCCCGTCAGGTACCCGGCCCCAGCGGGTTCCAGATTAACCCCGGCTTGTTCCGACCGCCTCCAAAATCAGAAACGTAATCGTCGCCGACAAACTCCGTGGCAACCTGAAACTTCACCCGTTCCGCGTGCCCGTCGCCGAAGCTCAAGTGCCCGCCATCATCGTGTCGACCGGCAAACTCTTCCCAGTCGCCAAATGCCGTGTTCAACTCCGAGGTCATGAATCCCGCCGAACCGGGCAACCCGTCAATCTCCGCCTTGGTCGTGTGCTTCTCAAGCATGATGATCGTCGAAGAAGGCTCTTCAAGCATGTCCTGCGTCACGCGTTTCTGGGGTTGACCGCCGTCAAGCGGCGTGCCTTGCGACGTGGGGCGAAACGTCGCGTCGGCGTCGAGCTTCGAGTTGTAGACATAGCAAAAAAAGAACGGCCGACCCGCACTGGTGTACGGAGCGGTCTGCCCGGCAGGGCTGCTGGGCTCACCGGCTTGCGGCAGCGTCGCCAGCGGGTCAATAAAGATGCTCGAATCCTCACCCGCCAACGGCACATCGCCACTGTCCGCCAGGTCCACATACCGACGCTGACCCACATACTCCGGCACCGCGTTGGCCCACCACTCCTGAGATGTCCAGGTCCCCGCGTCAGGCTGCTTCTCACCTTCCCACGCAAAACGCTGCTTGAAATCAACACTGAACATCGCCATACCCTGCCCCCACGACCGCGTGTTCGCCAGGCTCACAGCCGACCGGGCCGAGTCACGCGCATTGCCCAGCACCGGCAGCAGGATGCCGATCAACAACGCGATAATGCTGATCACCACGAGCAATTCAATCAGGGTGAAAGCGCAACGAGAAGGGCGGGAGGGAGTCATCGTTATGGGTAAGGCAAGCATTGAAACAGGCTTTCGCAATCAAATCGGGCCGGGCCGGGTGAAACGCTCAGGACCGACGCCGACGGGCCAGGCCCAACCCACCCGCCACTGCCAGGATCGCCAGTGTTGATGGCTCGGGAATCGCGCCGGCTGCAAAGCCCGGCGACGCGATGTCCTGAAAACCACCCGCATCCTGCAAGGTCACCAACGCCCCCCGCACCGCGCCGTCCTCACCTTCCACGCTCAGCGTCAAAAGTGACTCCGTACCCTCACGCGTGAAACTCGGCACCACCGCTGGCGATCCTGCCGGAGCCGGTGCATTGAGAAACGTCACAAAGTCGATGATGGTGCCGTTCGGATCGAACAGGAACACGTTGTCACCACCACTGCTCAGACCCGAGAACGTGTTAGGCCCCGTGAATTCCGGCTCAAGCAAGACCTGCACGCTGGCTGAAAGACCCCACGCCGCGCGAAACGCATCTTTGTCCTCAGGATCGTCTTCCTGAAAAATGACGATCGATTCTCCTGCCCCGATCGTGACATCGCCGAAGATCGCCGAGTCGTTGCCGCGGTCTCCGTCTTCCCAGGAATATCCAGCGAGCGAGACCGAAGAGGGGCCAAAGTTAGTGAGCTCCCACCAGTCACTGTTGAGGGCCGTCACGTCGGGGCCGGCGATCTGGGTGTCCGTGCCCGGAGGCGTGGCGGTGATGAGTTTCTCCTCGGCAACGTTGTAGGCCCCCTTGCTGACCACTTCGGTAATCCGAAGTTCGGCGGCGGCGGGAAACGCGGTCAAGACCAGGGCGGCAGCCATGAAGATTGATCGTTGGGGCATGAAAGGCTCTTCGAAAATGGTGTAAAAAAAAGCACCCGCCCAAGCGCTGGCTCGGGTGGGTGGTGTCAGAATGTTGCGATCAGGCCCGGCGACGCCGCGTGCCCAGCAGTAAGCCTGCGGCACCCAGGATGGCCAGCGAGGTCGGCTCAGGAATCGCACCGGGCGAAGCCACACCGAACTGGCCTGCATCGTTCGCCACCAGGCTCTGGAATGCGCCCGAGGCGTTGCCCACTGTGCTGAACGCACCCAGGCCCACGTCCCACGACTGGCCGCCGTTGGCATCCGCGTCTGGATAGCTCTCAAAGTCGATGATGTCCCCAGCCGTCACGCCGTCCGAGCCTGCGTCCAGGAACAGCGTCACGCCGTCGCCGCCGCCGCCCAGTCCCGAACCCGCGTAGATCCCTTTTTGAACACCCGGCAACGCGCCCCACACCGTTTCAAACTCCGAGGTGTCCGCGTCGTCGATAAACACCGCCGACTCCCCGGGAGCCAGGGTGGCAACGCCCGACATCAGGTCAGCCACGGTCGGGTCCTGCGAATCATCGTCGAAGAAAAGCGCGCCGTCCGTCGCTGCGGTCCACGCGGTGTCACCAAAATTGGTCACCTCAAACCAGTCGGCGGTCAGGTTCGAGCCAGGCTCATTGCCGGGCCACATTTCAGTGATCTGCAAGTCAAAATCAGCCAACGCGGAAGTCGAAGCAAGAACAGCAAGTCCGGCGGCGAAGGCCCGCGGCGTGGTGCGAAACGTCATGGCGTGTCTCCTCTCAAGGTCAAGTACGCGCCAGTCAACATGACCAACGCTTCAGGACCCAAAGCGTGACAACGCCATGTGATCAGCCGGTGAGGATTGCGTGAGATTTTGACGTATATGCCAACGCAGTGTGAGCACCGCGTTAGAAACGCCGGAACAAGCACCAAACGCCCAACCCCACCAACATCAAGGATGCTGGCTCGGGAATCTGGCCCGGCGAGCCGATCGCCCGCTGCCCTGCGTCGTTCACCACCTCGGTGGCATAAGCGTTCGACGCATTACCCACTTGACTAAAAGCTCCGAGCGTCACGTCCCACGATCGGCCTTGGGCATCATTCGCATCGGGATAGGTGACATCATCCAGCGTGGTCAGCGAGACGCCCGGCGTCGGAGCATCAATGAACAAAGTAACCCCGTCGACTGCCTGCGGGTCCGCCGATGCATCATGTACCGCCAGGCCGTCGCCGTCATAGAACCCCACCGGCACCCACGCTGGCGTTCGATTCCACACGCTGCGCCAAAGCCCAACCTCTGCCGCATCGCCCTTCACAAACACCGCTGTTCCCCCGGCGGTGATCTGGCTCACCCCGTTTAAAGCCACCGCTTCGCTCACATCCGCGTTCAAGTCGTCGAACCAAAGCGAACCATCCTGCGCCGCGATCCACGCGGCGTTCCCCCGATTGGTCACTTCAAACCAGTCGCCGGTCAAATTATTACCCGGCTGATTGCCAGGCCAAACCTCCGTGACTTCCAGTAGATAGCCCGCCTCGCTGACCGGCGAAACCAAGGCAACGCCCAGCGCCGCGCAGACCCACAGTATGTATCGCTTTCGCCTCACACTGCTGACATCGGCCGGTGCATTCCAGCGTCCTGAAATTATCGACCCGCCCGACGCTTCGCATTGGCCACCTGCATCGGCAAGGCAAACAGGTCGATAAAGCCCCGTGCCGCCGTCACGTCGTACCCGTCCATCGCAAAGCTCGCCAGATCCGCGTCGTACAACGAGTGCGGCGAGGTCACGCCGACCGCCATTGCTCGGCCCTTATAAAGCTTCACCGTCACGCTGCCCGTCAGCGTCTGATTCGCATGATCAAAGAAGGCCTGCAACGCGTCCCGCAACGGGTGGAACCACTTGCCGTTGTAAACCAGCTCGGCATAAAGATGCGACATCCGAAGCGCCTCGTGCAGTAAGTCCCGCTCCAGACAAAGCTGCTGCATCGCCTTATGAGCTTCGTAAAGAATCGTGCCGCCGGGCGTTTCGTACACGCCCCGCGACTTCATGCCCACCAGTCGATTCTCCACCAGCACCGTCTGCCCGACGGCGTATTCGCCGCCCACCGCATTGAGCGCTTCGATGATCTCATGCGAGGCCAGGGTCTTGCCGTTCAGCCCGGTCGGTGTGCCTTGCTCAAACTCCACCGTCACACTCACCGCCTCATCAGGTGCCTGCTCCACCGGCACGGACATCACCAGACAATTTTCCCAATGGGGGTCCTGATCCGGGTGTTCAATCTCCGCACCTTCATGGCTGATATGCCAGAGGTTGCGGTCGCGGGAATAGATTTTCTCCGTGGTCTGATCGACCGGAATCCCGTGCGCTTTGGCATAGTCGATGGCCGTCTCGCGGGAGGTCAACCCGTCGTCCAGGAAGACCTGATCTTTCCAGGGCGAGACGATGGCCAACGCGGGGTCCAACGCTTTGTAGGTCAATTCAAAACGGACCTGATCGTTGCCTTTACCGGTCGCGCCGTGCCCGACGGCATCCGCGCCCGTTGCATGAGCGACTTCGACCTGGTGCTTGGCAATCAACGGCCGGGCGATGGAGGTACCCAGTAGATAGTCATGCTCATAGACCGCGTGAGCACGCAGCATCGGCCAACAGTAATCCCGAGCAAACTCTTCGCGCAGGTCCTTGACTACCACCTCGTCGGCACCGCTTTTATAGGCCTTGTCTTCAATGCCCGAAAGCTCATCGCCCTGCCCGAGCTCTGCGGCAAACGCGACCAGCTTCACGCCGGGATACCGATGTTTAAGCCACGGCAGAATGACGGAAGTATCCAGGCCGCCGGAGTACGCGAGAACGATTTTCTTCATGGTGCAGAGGATACGGGATCGCAAGCGCCCGCTGCACGGGGGACACCGACGAGCCGGGAGTTGCTTGAAGCGTGATGACAAGAAGCCCACGCCGTGACGGCGTGGGCTTCGGGGGTTTAATCAATGAATGCGAGCCGACTTAGTCCGCAGCCATCTTCTCGGCTTTGGCCTTGGCGTCGTCGAGCGTGCCCACGTACATGAACGCACCCTCGGGCAGGTCGTCCGCTTCGCCCTGGGTGATCCGCTTGAAGCTGTCGATCGTGTCCGCCAGCGAGGTGTACAGGCCCGAGAAGCCGGTAAACACCTCGGCCACGAAGAACGGCTGAGACAGGAATCGCTCGATTTTGCGGGCCCGGCCGACGGTGAGCTTGTCCTCTTCGGACAGCTCGTCCACGCCCAGAATTGCGATGATGTCCTGCAGGCTCTTGTACCGTTGCAGGATCGACTGCACCTCACGGGCCACCGCGTAGTGCTCTTCACCCAGGATGCCAGGATCCAGGATCGACGACGTCGAGGCCAGTGGGTCAACCGCAGGGAAGATGCCCTTCTCAGCAATACTGCGGGCAAGCGTCACGAACGCGTCAAGGTGAGCAAACGCGGTAGCTGGGGCGGGGTCGGTCAGGTCGTCGGCGGGAACGTAGATCGCCTGCACCGAAGTGATCGCACCCTTGTCGGTCGAGGTGATCCGCTCCTGCAACTGGCCCATCTCAGTTGACAGCGTCGGCTGATAACCCACTGCCGAAGGCATGCGTCCCAGAAGTGCGGACACTTCCGAACCTGCCTGCGTGAAGCGGAATACGTTATCCACGAAGATCATCGTCTCTTTGCCCGACTCATCTCGGAATGCCTCAGCCATGGTCAGGCCGGACAACGCGACGCGGAGACGCGCACCGGGGGGCTCGTTCATCTGGCCAAAGGTCATGGCGACTTTGTCGAGCACGTGGGCCGTGTTGCCGTCGGCATCGGTGTACTCCGCCTCCTGCATTTCCAGCCAGAGGTCGTTGCCTTCGCGGGTGCGTTCACCCACGCCGCAGAACACCGAGTACCCGCCGAACTCACGAGCCACACGGGCGATCATCTCCTGAATGATGACGGTCTTGCCCACGCCCGCCCCGCCGAACAGGCCGATCTTCCCGCCGCGGACAAACGGGCAGAGCAGGTCGATGACCTTAATGCCGGTCTCAAGGATTTCGGTTCTTGGATTGAGCTGCACGAACGCAGGGGGGTCGCGGTGGATCGGCAGGCGGGGGGCGTCATCCACCGGGCCTCGCTCGTCGATCGGCTCACCGAGCACATTAAACACCCGGCCGAGCACTTTCTCGCCGGTGGGGACGGTCACCGGGCCGCCCAGGTCGGTCACGACCGTGCCGCGTTTCAGCCCGTCGGTCGAGCCGAGCGCCACGCATCGCACTTCCCCGCCGCCCAGGTGCTGCTGCACTTCGCCCACCAGCGTGATGTGGTCCTCACCCACTTGGAACGAGCAGGTGATGGCATTGTAAATCTCTGGCATCTGATCTTCGGGGAACTTCGCGTCGAAGGTCGATCCGATGACTTGGGAAATGGTGCCTTCCCCCGAGCCGGAGGCGTGATGGGAGGAAGGCGAAGCGGGGTCGGCAGCAAGGGTGGTCATGGGTCAGCCTTGTAAATCGGCGAGGATCAAGCGGGAACTCCGCGGGCGTGGGAGTTTAACGAATCCAAACAAGGGCATCGTATCGATCATGACGAGCCCAAGCGGATCGGGTGGTCAATGGCCTATTCGCCACCGCTGGCCTGTCGCCGTAGGATCGCCGCCATGCCAGATGTGATCGACGTGTATCTGCTCGCCGGGCAGTCCAATATGGTCGGCAAAGGCCGGGCGGACCAACTCCCCGAGGTCCTGCGGGTTCCGCACCGCACGGCGAAACTGTTCGACCACCGACTTGAAGAAAATGCTTCAACGCCTCAAGCCCAGTGGCAGCCGCTGCAACCCGTGCAAGGTGGCTTCGGACCCGAGCTGTCCTTCGGCCACACCGTGGCGGCGCGGCACGACACGCCCATCGCGATTCTCAAGATCGCCCGAGGCGGCACCGGCCTGTTCAACGACTGGCGGCCGCTCGACCGCGACGACCCCGCCGCGCTCACCACCCAGTGTGTTCAACACGCCCGCCAGGCCTTCGAACAACTGCGCACGCAAGGCCTCGCCCCCCGACTCCGAGGCATCGTCTGGTACCAGGGCGAACGCGACACGCGAGACACCAACCCCATGCCCGAGCGGTACGGCGAAATGCTCGGCACGCTGATGAGCGCGTTCAGCAGCACCCTGGCCCAAGGCCGAAAGGTGCCCGTGGTGGTCTACCGCGTTCATCCCCATGACGACAAGCCCCACCCCCACGCCGAGTCGATCCGTCGACAACAGGTGCAGTGGGCCCAGGCCGATCCCGCCGCCGCGTGGATCAATGTCGATGACCTGCATTACCCGGATCGGCTGCACCTCGACTCGGGCTCACTGCTCGCGGCGGGAGATCGCGCCGCCGCCGCCATGCTCGACCTCCAGGCCGCCTCCACGCCCGCGCCGCCTCCCCCTCCACACGCCACGTCAACGCCCGCGCCATCACCCCCATCTCAGCCCAACCTCAACGCTGAACCTCACTCGCAGCCTGAGTCCCAGCCTGAACCCCAGCCAGAGCCTGACCCCACCCCACCGCCCCAGGCACCGCCCACCACATCCCCCGCCAGCATCCCGACACCCACACCCCCCGCTCCCACACCACCCGCCGCACCCGCACCCCGGCCCGACGGCCCTCGCATCATCGCGCTCATCAACCAGAAGGGCGGCGTCGGCAAAACCACCACCGCCGTCAACATCGGAGCCGCCCTGGCCAGCGAGGCCGGCGGGGCCCACCGCGTCCTGCTCATCGACCTCGACCCCCAGGCCCACCTCTCGCTCTCGCTAGGCCTGGACCCCGAGCAGACGCCCACCACCGTCTACGACGTGCTCGCGGACGACGCCGGAGCCGCCCAGGCGATCTATCACGTCAAGGAAAATCCACGCCTCGCGGTGCTCCCCGCCGAGACCAACCTCGCGGGCATCGAGCCCGAACTCACGCCCCAGGTCATGACCGGCCGGGCGCAGGTCAAACTCCGCGACGCCCTCAAAGACCTGCTCGATGCCTTCGACGTCGTCCTCATCGACTGCCCGCCCGCACTCAACCTGCTCACCATCAACGCCCTGACCCTGGCCCGCGAAGTCATCGTGCCCATGCAGGCCCACTTCCTGGCGCTCCAGGGCATGACCAAACTCTTCGAAACCATTCAAATGGTCCGCCAAGGCTTCAACCCCAGGCTGAAAGTCAGCGGCGTGGTGCTGTGCATGCACGAGGCGCAGACCCTGCTGGCAGGCGAGGTGATCCGCGAAGTCGAAGGCTTCTTCGAGGCCGCCCGCGGCACCGACAGCCCCTGGGCCGACGCCCGGCTGTACCTGCCTCCCGTGCGTCGCAACATCAAGCTTGCCGAGGCCCCATCCTTCGGCTCCTCCGTGCTCGCCTACGCCCCCGACTCCAACGGCGCGGCCGACTACCTCGCCCTCGCCGCCGCCGTCACCGGCAACAAGGCCAGCCCCCCAACCCAGCCCTGAGCCGCCTGCCGCTCGTCGAGCATCGACCCTCCTCAACCCGTCACGTCCCGGCTTCATCCCGACGATTCCGCCCATCCCGTCATCACGTCCAATTTCAATCACACCGCCCACGCCCTTCACGCCAGCTCCGGCCACGCCGCCGCCACCGCAGGATGCACCACCCGGCCGTCGCGCAAATTCACCGACGAAGCAAACCCCGCGTCGCCCGCCAGCAACGCCTCCAGCTCACCCGCCTGCATCGCCCCCGCCAGCCGCATCACATAAGGCTGCGTCGCATGACATAACGCCTGCGTACTCGTGCGACCCACCGCCCCAGGCATATTCGTCACGCCGTAGTGCACCACGCTGTCAATCACATACGTCGGCTCCGCGTGCGTCGTCGGCCGCGTCGTCTCCACGCACCCGCCCTGATCCACCCCCACATCCACAATCACCGCGCCCGTCCGCATGTCCTGAAGCATCGACCGCGGCACCAACACCGGACATCGCGCCCCGGGAATCAGCACCGCACCGATCACCAGATCACTCGTCGTCACGTGCCAGGCAATTGCGTGCGGGTCGGAATAGATCGTCCGCACGTTCGCAGGCATCACGTCGTCGAGATACCGCAGACGGTCCAGACTCACATCCATGATCACCACGTTCGCGCCCATCCCCGCCGCCACCTTCGCCGCATTGGTCCCCACCACCCCGCCGCCCAAGACCGTCACCTTCGCCGGCTCCACCCCCGGCACGCCCGACAACAAAATCCCCCGACCCTCCTGCGGCTTCTCCAAATACTTCGCGCCCTGCTGAATCGCCATCCGACCCGCCACCTCGCTCATCGGCGTCAACAACGGCAGCCGCCCGCCCCCCGTCGCCCGCGCGTCGGTCAACGTCTCATACGCCAACGCCGTCACCCCCGCCTCCAGACAGCCCCGCGTCAACGCCTCGCTTGCCGCGAAGTGAAAATACGTGAACACCACCTGCCCCGCCCGCAGCCTCGCCACCTCCGCCGGCTGCGGCTCCTTGACCTTCACAATCAGATCGACCGCATCAAACAACGCCCCCGCGTCGTCCACCAACTCCGCACCCGCCGCCGCATAATCCGAATCTTCATACCCCGAACCCAATCCCGCGCCCCGCTCCACCCGCACCGTCAACCCTGCCTGCGTCAGCAACTCCGCGCCCACCGGCAACAGAGCCACCCGATACTCATCCGCCTTGGTCTCGCATGGAATGCCAATGATCATCCACGCAGTCTAGGACTCCCGCAAAGGGCAACGCTTCCAAAAAACCCGCCGTCTATTCTTGTTCATCTTGAAGCTTAAGCGGCCGCGGGTTACCGACCGCGATGTCAGCATCCCTCGGATCATCTAACCCCCCATCGTCTTTCCCATTGGGCCCAATGCCATAAAGAAGGTACGTTTGTGCGTCATCTCCGCCTCGCGGATTGAGCTTGTACGTCAGCGCCCGACCGTCGTATCGATCCACCGGCAACGCATCCAATTCCTCCGGCACCAAAGCCGCCAGCGTCTCGGGATACCGCCCGTGCTCCAACCGATACACCTCCAGACCCGCAGCGACCATACGGATCTCGTAAGCCGCGTGCGACAGCAGCTGAAGTTTTATCGCAGCGTAATGTGAGGGTGCGCTAAAAGATACAATCGATTTGGCGGCAACTACGCTAAATCTGCCATCGAAAGCTTGTGGATCGTGAGCTTTTCGGCACATATTGTGATCGGAACTTGCGCGGAGTGATTCTTCAATCGCTTGGTAGCTCAGATCTAGCTTCTTGAAATATTTGACGTTGCTGAGACCAGAAAATTGATCGCAATATTGATTCATTAATCCCATTGCCGTATAGGTGTCGAAAAAAGCAGGCAAGGCAACCTCGTTATTTTGAAGGGAAAGGCGCTCAAAGTCGGGGCTAAGGCCATGAGCTTCAAAATCTTTCGGCTTCAATTCGCCAGTATAAACTGCTTGAAACATTTGCAACATGGTGGAGCGATAGCCATAATCAATTGCAGTCTCCAATGGTGACGGCGGAGGAAAATCTTGTAAGCTTTGCAGTATGGTTCTGGCTTGAGGAAGAGTCAATCGGTGATCTTGCAGCAGCCGATCAAGCTGCACATTTGACAACGAGTCAGTCGTGATGGCCGAGAGAGCGTTCATTAAGCTCGGGCCGTGCTGGATGTGGTTGGTTAACTGACGCATCGACAGCCAATCGTCGATGGCTTGGCCAAGGCGACCCTCTGCGAAATGATTGTTCCCACTCACCATTAATGTGCGAAGGATAGTACGGTGACTATTCCCCTCGGAAAAACTCATCCCATTAAGAATCGCTTGATCGCCATAGGCGACCAGGGGCATGTAATACCTTCGCCGCCGGAGTGCCTGTTTCACTTCACTAAGAACTTCACCGTTTCCATTCAACCATTGGCGTACCTCGGGAAGCTCGTTATCTTTCCATGGCTGACTAAGTGTTGTGGTTAAAGCCTGATATACCGTACCATCGGGCCACTCTAAAGTGGCCGCGCCTCTGCGTGTGACAACCCCGAGTAGTTCAGCTTGCCGCTCGGTCGCCTGCCTCCGATATCCGTCCCTGTCTGCCAGATATGGCCACAGCGCCGCCGCGGCGTTGTTCTCCGGCGTGACGCCTTGGCTGTAATGCTCATTGAGTGCCGCGATGTAATCGACGCTGCCGTCCTCACGCAGCGGGCCGGTAAAGAACGTGGTTTCCTTCGACACGATGAGCTGGGGCCGTGTCACGGGGGCCGTGGCCTGGGCGTGAACCACTACGGGAAGCAACACCATCACGACCAGCCAGGCGACATATTTCATCGCACGAGTTTACAAGGTCTTAGGCCGTATCCCACCCGCATCGACCCGCTAGGATCAAGTGTTTGGTGAGGTGAGCCGAAGAAGGAGTCAGGCGTGAGCACCGCATCCCCTCCCACTGACGCGCCCCTGGTCGCCGCTCGCCGCGACACAGTCGATCCGTCTGCCCCAATCGGCGCGGACCGGCAGCAGATGCCGCTGCGCATCGCGGCGACCTTTACCCCCGAGCCGCTTGAGCCCCTGCTCGACCTCTGGCTGGACGTGCTGGGCTTCACCGGCCCCATCGCCTTCGCCGACTACGCCCAGGTCCTGCCCGAACTGCTCAACCCCAGCTCCGCGATTGGTCAGGCCACCCAAGGCCTCAACATCCTGCTCATCCGTCCCGAAGACGCGGCACGATTTAAGCCCGACCGATGGGATGACCTCGCGGTGACCCACGTCGGCCGAGAACTCGCACAAGCCTTGCAAGCCTTCGGCCAACGGTCCCGCGTCCCCACCATCGTCGCGTGTCCGCCGATGTCGCCTCACGTGTTTGCCAATGCACCCAGGCGAGAACGCGTCGAGCAGGTCACCGCTGAGCTGGAGCAGGCCTGCCGAACTGCCGAGTCGCTGCACTGGCTGGACGCCCAGACGTGGCAGGGGCTGGGTGTGGAGGACGCCACGCAGAGCTATGACCCCGCCGGCGACGACATCGGTCACATGCCCTACACCGACCGCTTCCACGCCGCGCTGGCCACCGCGCTGGCCCGGCGGGTGCATGCCCTCACCGCTTCGCCCGCCAAGGTCATCGCCCTGGACTGTGACCACACCTTGTGGAAAGGCGTCGTCGGCGAGGACGGCGTCGAAGGCATCCAACTCACCCCAGGCTTCGAGGCGTTGCAACGCTTCGTCGTCGAGCAACAACAGGCAGGCATGATCGTCTGCCTGGTGAGCAAGAACGCCGAGGCCGACGCGTTGGCCGCATTCGAACAACGCGGTGATTTTCCCCTTCGCCGCGAGCAGTTGGTGGCCTGGCGGATCAACTGGGAGCCGAAGGTCAAGAATCTCATGGAGCTCGCCGCTGAGCTCAACGTCGGGCTCGACAGTTTTATTTTCCTCGATGACAACCCCGTCGAGGTCGGCCAGGTCCGCGAAGCCCTGCCCATGGTCACCACCCTCGCGGTGCCCGAGGACGACAACGCGCTGCCCGACCTGGTGCAACACGCCTGGTGTTTCGACCGCCTCACCGTCACCGAGGAAGACCGTCGGCGGACCGAGATGTACCGACAAAACGCCGCCCGCACCGCCACGCAACAACAGGCCGGCGACATCGGCAGCTTCCTGGCGTCACTCGAACTGAGCATCAACATCGACCCGCCTGCCGACGACCAGTGGGCCCGCGTCAGTCAGCTCACGCAACGCACCAACCAGTTCAATTTCACCACGGTCCGCCGCAGTGAAGCCGACGTGCGAAGCCTTTCCGGGCAAGGCCAGACCGTCCTGCGCTGCGAGGTTTCAGACCGCTTTGGTGACTACGGCCTGGTGGGCGTCATGGTGTTCGGCGAAGAAGGCGACACGCTGACCGTTGACACGATGCTGCTGAGCTGCCGCGTACTGGGCCGAGGCGTGGAGCATGCCATGCTCGCCCGCCTGGGAGAAGAGGCCAAACAGCGGGGCCTGGCGCACGTCACACTGCAACATATCCGGACCGCGAAAAATGAGCCTGCGAAAAAGTTTCTCGACGCCGTGGCACACGACCACATCACCCAAGCCCAAGGCCACAACCTCGGCGACGTCACCGCCTACCGCCTGCCCACCCACACCGCTGCCGACGCGGCCTACCGACCAGGCGATGACGCGGAGGATCAACTCGAATTTGCCCGCACCGGCGGCAAAAAAACCCAAGCCGCCGAGCATGCAAACACGCCAACGCCCCAGGCCACCAAGTCGCAGCGCTACACCCGCATTGCCACCGAGCTCCGCGATGTGGATCAGGTCCTCGCCGCCGCCGCCACGTACGCCCGAACCGCCCGACCTGCCAATGCCCCGCCACCCGTCGCCCCCAAAACTGCGATGCAACGCGAGCTTGCCGCCCTCTGGTCCGACATCCTGGGCGTCTACCCCGTGGGCATTCATGACGCCTTCGACACCCTGGGCGGAACCTCCCTCGCTGCGGCCCGCATGTTCGTGGCTGTCGAAGACAAGCTCTGCGTACGACTGCCCATGACCACCATCCTCGACGCGCCCACCGTCGAATCGCTCGCCGAGCGCATCACCTCCGCCAAGCGCGGCGACCCCGACCAGGACACCGCAGGCCCGGTCCTGCGCGTCCTCCGCGAGCCGACGCAGACCACCGACGTTTCGCCGCCCACGCTGTTCCTCGTCCACGACGGCGACGGCGAAACGCTGCTGTATCTCAACCTCGCCAAACGCCTCCCGCCGACCTTCCGCGTCATCGGCATCGAACCCTGGGCCGGCGGGGGGGTCCCGCTGCGCCACACCCGCCTGCCCGAAATGGCCTGTGCCTACGTCGCTGCACTCCGCGAACGTCAGCCCGACGGGCCTTACCGGCTCGGCGGCATGTGTGCGGGGGGGACCATCGCCTTCGAGATGGCCCTGCAACTCCAAGCCGCAGGCCAGACCGTCAGCCTGCTCACCTTGCTCGACGCCGCCGACGCCCAGGCCCGTCGCGTCCCCCTGCTCGAAGCCCGCCGACGTCTCGCCCGCTTCACCGGACGCGGCAAGCCTTCCGCCTCCGCACCCGCCGCCTCAGCCCAGCCAAGCGTCAGCCCCAACTCCAACTCCAGCCCCGCCCCCAGCCCCGCCGCAAACACGACACCCCGCCGCAGCCCGATCACCAAAATCACCAACCTCCTGCGCTACGAAATGCAAACCCGCCGCGAACGCCGCGCCGCCACCGCCCGCTTCCACGCATTGCATCAACACCACGACCCTGCCGCACCCCCGCCCCAGGCCGCCCGTGGCTTGAGCGTCCGCGCGATCTACGATCGCGCCTGTGTCGCCTACGCGCCCACCGGCCAACTCCACGCGCCCGTCCTGTTACTCCGCGCTGGCAGTGACGGCTTCGACGACCCCACCGACGAACCACTCAAGCGACGCTTCACCGATCCCGACCTTGGATGGGCCCGCCGATGTGCCGGACCGTTCACCATCCTCGATGTACCCAACGGCCACGGCGGCATGCTCCAGGAACCCCACGTACAGCACATCCTCGACGCCCTTGTTCCATTGCTCAACGCATGACCCTCACCACCACCATCAGCCCGGCGGTGTCCGATGAGACATCTACTGACGACACTTCGACATCTTCGACGTGCCGCCTGCTCATCGCCATCATCAATTACAAGTGCGTGGACCTCACCGTCGCCTGCCTCAAATCGCTTGAGCCTCAGGTCGCCGCGCTGCCCGGCACCCGCGTCACCGTGGTCGAAAACGCCTCGGGCGAAGCGCAGCCGCTCGCAGACGCCATCGCCCATCACGGCTGGTCCCACTGGGTCCGTCTCGACGACTCGCCCGACAACGGCGGATTCGCGGCGGGCAACAACCGGGCCATCCGGCCCGCCCTGGCCAGTGACACGCCGCCTGACTACGTGCTGCTGCTCAACGCCGACACCGAAGTCCGAGACAACGCGCTTCAGGCATTGCTCGACTTTATGCACGCCCACCCCAAAGTCGGCCTCGCGGGCAGCAGCTTTGAAAATCTCGACGGCTCCGACTGGACCATCGCCTTCAACTTCATCACCCCGCTTGGCGAGTTCGAACGCGGCATCAAGTTCGGCCCCGTCTCCCGCCTGCTCCGCCGCCGCGTCACCGCCCGCACCATGCCCCAGGACCAACCCTCCCCGGTCGATTGGGTCGCGGGCGCCTCCCTGATCGTCCGCCGCGAAGTGTTCGACACCATCGGCCTCATGGACGAGGCCTACTTCCTGTACTTCGAAGAAGTCGACTTCTGCCTGCGGGCCGCCAACGCCAACTGGCCCTGCTGGTATGTGCCCCAAAGCCGGGTCATGCACATCGCCGGTGCCAGCTCCAACCTCACCACGCGAAACGCACGCCCGCCCCGCACCCCCGCCTACTGGTTCGCGTCCCGCCGCCGATACTTCCGCAAACACTTCGGAACCTGGGGAGCCGTCCGCGCAGACCTGCTCTTCATCACCGGCTATGCCTTGCACCGCGTCCGTCGGTCCCTCACCCGACGCGGCGACACCGACCCACCGCACCACCTCCGCGACTTCCTGACCCATAGCGTGCTGCACCGGCGAAATCGAACCGAGCCCATCGCGTGAGCCCCACGCTCCCGCCCGTTGGCAAGGCCTGGCTCTACCGCTTCCCACCGGTGCTTCGTCATCATCCACACCCTTTAAGGCCCACCCTCGCGGCACTGCTCGCCTGTGATCCCCGCGATGTGACCATCCTTAAGCGCCCCAACGGCAAGCCATATCTGGATTCTGCCACGACGGATCTGCAGTTCAATCTGACCCATACGTCTCAGTGCACATTGCTGGCAATGGCTCTGGACACCGAACTGGGACTGGATGCTGAACCCTTCACTGCAGCCACGCCCGACCTCGCCCGCCTGGTGTCCCGGTTCACCCAGGCCGAACGGCAAACGATCCAGCAGCGAGCAGCCAGCGAGCAGCCTGCCGCAACACTCGGCACGTGGGTCCGCAAGGAAGCCGTGCTCAAAGCAATGGGCACCGGGTTCACCGTCGAGCCAGACGAGCTCGAAGTGACCGTCCCACCCGCCGACCCCGCCGTCGTTCGCTTGCCCGCGTCATGCATATCGGCAAACCCGTGGCATCTCCTCGACCTCGACGTGCCCGGCCACTTCGCCTGCCTCGCCGCAGCTCAACCGCTGCAGGTCGTCTATCGGTAGTGTCGCTTGCGTGACACGTCATCCGTGTGCATCACCTGGCTCTAAGACGCCCACTTCCCGCCCGGAGCAAACAACGGGTCTCCCACCGCGCGACGCGCTTGCGCCAGCTCGGCTTGCAACGTCTCACGCCGAGCAGCGTGCTCAGATACTTCGGCGAGATTGTTTAGCTCGTAGGGGTCTTGCTCCAGATCAAAAAGCTGCAGCACCCGTTGATCGGGCAGCCGCATGTCCACAAGCTTGTAGCGGTTCTTGCGAATGCCACGGGCCCAGTATTCAAATGCAAAACTGACCGCGTCGCGGGCCGACGAGACATCATCAAGTCGCTCGAAATCAGTCGGAGCTTCAACACCCGCAGCACCCAATAAGGTCGGAAACAGATCCTGCTGATAACACAGCCGATCGTCGTCGCAACCTGCTTCAACGCCCGGCCCCGCCATCATCAACGGCACACGGACGGACTCGTCATACAGATTCTGCTTGCCGGTGAGCCCGTGTCGCCCACAGGTCAGGCCGTGGTCTGCGGTGTGCACGACCAGGGTATCGTCGTCGAAGCCTTGCTCGTGCAGCAGTCGGTGCAACCGACCGATCCCCTCGTCGAGATGAGCGGTAATCGCCAGGTAGTTGGCGTGGTGCCAGCGGATTTCATCTTCGCCTCGTGGATACTCCGCAAGCATTTCATCCCGGCCGTTCCAGCCGGGCAGCAGGGGATCATGCTGACTCGCAAAGCTCGGAGGCAGCGGCAGGTCCTCGACTTGGAACTGGCGGTGCCAGCGGTAGTGCGTCAGGCGAGGGTCATGGGGGGCCTGATAGGCGATGTATAAAAAGAAAGGCTGATCGTCGTCCGGGTCACGGGATGCCAAAAAACGTTCGCCCGCCGCCGTGAAGACATCGGTGCTGTGGCCGGACATGCCGCAGTCGTGTGTGAGCGCGCCATTCTCGATGCGATGCAAAGGGCTGTGGAAGTGGCTGTTCATGCCGCCCAGGAACACCCGTTCGCCGGTGGTGAAGCTGCGTTCAAAGCCGGGGGTGTCGTTATGCCACTTGCCGATGCCATGGGTGTGATAGCCCGCTTGCTGCAGCAGTGACCCGAGGGTCGATACCGCGTCGCCATCGCCGCCGTGCCGATGATCGGTCGTCGCGACGCGCAAGTCATCGGTCACGCGAAACAACTCCCGGCCGGTATGGAGCATCGCCCGGCTGGGCGGCACACCGCTCCGTGCGTACTGCCAGGAATGTAAGCCCGTCGTCGACTGGTGCCTCGAGCGGCCAACGCGTCAAGGTGAGGGGTCGTGACAGGCCCATCGACCTCGGGCACACTGTGGCAGCCCACCATGGAGTGACGCTGGTCATCAGCGACCGTAAGCACAATATTCGGACGACGCCTGGCCATACCGCAAGCCTATCGCAAGTTCGCAGCGCGAAGTGTCCGAAAGCCTCGTTCGCGACAAAGCTCCCCGCCCCCACACTCCCCCACACGGCCGCAAAGAAGCTTCGCGTATCACGCATCTGCTCAAAAACCTTCCCGCAAGCAAGGCCTACGAGTCGTCGTCCTCGCCCTCAACGTCCCCGCCCGCAGGATCTTCCAGAGCGGCGTCCGCGTCCGCCGCCGGCCTGGCTGTCACGCCTTTTTTGTCCAGGACCAACGCTTTGACCTCAGCAAACAAGTCGGGATTGTCTTTGAGAAACTGCTTGGCGTTCTCTCGGCCTTGGCCCAAGCGGACCTCGCCAAAGCTGAACCACGCCCCGGATTTCTGCACCACTTCTTCTTCGACCGCCAGATCCACCAGGTCGCCTGAAGCACTGATGCCTTCATCGAACATGATGTCAAACTCGGCTTGCCGGAAAGGCGGGGCGATTTTGTTCTTCACCACGCGGGCTCGGGTCCGGTTACCCACCGCGCGATCGCCTTCTTTGATCGAAGCGGTTCGGCGGATATCGATCCGCACCGAGCTGTAGAACTTGAGTGCCCGTCCGCCGGGGGTGGTTTCGGGGTTGCCGAACATCACGCCGATCTTCTCGCGGATCTGATTGATAAAGATGACGGTGCACTTGCTCTTGCTGATCGCACCGGTGAGCTTTCGTAATGCCTGCGACATCAGCCGGGCCTGGAGGCCTACGTGCGTGTCCCCCATCTCGCCTTCGATTTCCGCCCGGGGGATCAAGGCTGCCACCGAGTCCACCACGATCACATCCACCGCATTGGAACGGACCAGCAGTTCGACAATTTCCAGCGCCTGCTCGCCGGTGTCCGGCTGGGAGACCAGCAATTCGTCGAGATTCACGCCCAGGCGTTTGGACCAGGACGGATCGAGGGCGTGCTCGGCGTCGACGAAGGCGGCGACGCCCCCGGCCTGTTGCGCCTGGCCGATGATGTGCAGGCACAGTGTCGTCTTGCCCGACGACTCGGGGCCGTAAATTTCCACCACGCGGCCACGCGGAATACCGCGTCCGCCCAACGCCAGGTCCAGACTGATCGATCCCGTGGGGATGCCTGGGGGCACGTTCGAGGGGTCGTCGTCGAGCTTCATGATCGAGCCTTTGCCAAAGGCTCTTTCAATCTGGGTGACTGCCTGGTCGAGCGCTTTGCCTCGAGCGGCGGCGGTGTCGTCAGATGCGGTGCGGGGCCGGGGGGCTGTATCGGTCCTCTTAGCCATATCGGTCCTCTTAAGGGTCGTGCCGTTGCGGGCTTTGGATTTGCGGTCGAACGTGGAGGTCACCATATCGAAGGCTCCGGGGCGTCGTCAATGTAAGGAATCTGGTCGGTTCCCCAGAGTGTATTGTCTGTTCGGTCTATGTCAAGTATCTTTCCCCATGTATGGCGTACCTTCTGCCGAATCAGTATGGTGCGCCTGGAAGCTCGGTATTTATTTGTGTTTATGGAAACCTGGCGATGCATATTCTTTGGGTCAGTTCTCCCGATCATTCTTCAGAATCTCTGCGGGATCGACTCTCCGCAGAGAACATGGTGATCGATCTGACGATGCTGGATCGTGGTGTTGAGGTCGCGCACCGACGGTCCCACGATGTGGTGGTGGTGGATGTGACGGATGAACAGTCGGCACACACCTTCGTGCGTGATATCCGTGTGGACGGCTGGAATGAGCCGATGATGCTCGTGACGCCTGATCAGAACACTGAGCGGGACGTTCGGCTGCTGGAAAACGGTGCCGATGACTGCATCGCTCACCCCGTCGAAGTGCCTGAGCTTATTGCGCGGATGCGAACGTTGATCCGTCGGTGTGCACCGGGCCAAGGCACCGCGGTGGGCTTTGAAGACCTCACGCTCAACACGCAGACCCGAGGCGTGATGCGGCAAGGACAGAGCATCCCGTTGACCGCTCGCGAGTTTGCCGTGCTGGAGTATTTCGTTCACAACCCCCGGCGCATCATCACGCGTCAGGAACTCGGTCAGCACGTGTGGGACGGCCAGTACGACGCGGATTCCAACGTGATTGACGTGTTCATTTCACGACTCCGCCGCAAGATCGACAAACCCTTTGACGCGCCGCTGCTCCACACGCTCATTGGCTCGGGGTACATGCTCAGCGCCACGCCGCCTTACGGCGCCTGAGAATCCTTGTGGATCGCTGGATTTCCTTGGGATTTTCGTGGAATCTCTGCGTGATGGTTGAAATAATCACAGGTGGGGTCGCATTTACCCGCAGACGGGGTGTTCCCGTTGCGTTGTTGTTGTTTCGAGTTTTCTCTGGAGTCTTGCGTTATGAAACGTTGTCGAGCCTGTTTGATGTTGCCCATGTTGATTGCCGTACTGGCGGTGTCGGTCTGGACGCTGACGCCTGCCTGGGCGGGTCCCGGACACGATCACCCCAAAACTGAAGGCGTGAAGCAGGCCTGCAGCGACTGCCAGTGCGACGACAAGGCCGCCAAGGCTTCGGAAGACGCCCAAGCTCCTGCGGTGGCAACCCTGGGCGAGCTGGCCCCGGACTTCACCCTGCCCCGTGTCGGTGCCGACACCGAGCACAGCCTGAGCGACTTCCGCGGCAAGCCGGTGGTCCTGATCTGGCAGTCCATGCACTGCCCCTGGGACTACATGCGGTCCGAGGCGGGGTATGCCCGGATGCTCTTTCCCATGGCTGAGGAATACGGCGAGAAGGTTCAGTTCCTCTCCGTGAACTCCAACAAAAACGAGACTCCTGAAGCACTCGCCGAGTACATCGAAAAGCACAACATGCCCTTCCCCCTGCTTAAAGATGAAGGCAATGTGGTGGCGGATGTGTACGAAGCCCGCACCACCCCGCACGTCTACATCATCAACAGCGAAGGCACCCTGGTGTACCGCGGCGGCATCGAAGAAGTCCCCACCAGCCCCGAGAAGGCCGGCCAGATGGACGAGCAGTACCTGCGTCCGGTGATTGACGCACTGCTGGCCGGCGAAGAGCTGCCCTTTGAGGACACCAAGTCCAAAGGCTGCAGCATCAAGCGCGTGAAGAAGTAAATCTTCCGCCTTACATTTTGAGTTTATAAAGACGAAGCCCACGTTCCTGCGAACGTGGGCTTCGTTGCTGTCTGTGTCGCATTAAGCGAGACAAGTGGGCGGTAATGGATTTGAACCATTGTAGACTAAGTCAGCAGATTTACAGTCTGCCCCGTTTGGCCGCTCCGGCAACCGCCCGATTCCACCTCATCCGGGGATGCAGTGGACCGGGAAGTCTACCCCGCCGAGGCCAGTCGCTCAAGCCGCAACGCCCACGAAGTGCCATCAAGACCTTTGCGATGACACATGAGCGTCGTTGGGATGAGCGTCTGGCCTGTCTCGAGCCGCTGAACCGACCTCCCAAGCCGCCACCCGGTCGAAGCCTTGATGCTGCGATGCATCACGCATCATCGCACCCGCTATTCGTACCGCTTACCCTTGTGCTCAATCCACCCCCCCTCGCGCCACTGCTTGGGGTCGTGGTGGGTCCAGTGCAGCGCGCCGCCCAACGCGTTCCATTCATATTCGCCGTGAAACGTCAGGTGGTCGCCTTCTCGTGCGGGAACGCGGGGAGCCAGATCGATGTTATGCGCAACTTTGATCGTCACCCGGCCGCGATCCACCTCCACCAGCAGCCGTTGATGTCGCGATCCTTCCAGGTCATCAGGCAACACTTTCACAATCACCCCCGAATCGGTGATGATCGCATCGGACTGGCGCTTGGCGTGAAGTTGGCCAATCGGCGATCGAGCCCCTCGGCTGATGCGGGGTGTAGAGCTGGGGCTGGTTTTGCGCTTGCTGGCTTGGGTGGGCGGGGCGGAACGACGGGCAGAACCTTCAGACTTGGACTTGGACTTAGGTTTGGCTTCACGTTTGGATCGAGGGGTGGGAGCAGTGTGCGTTTCGGAGGCTGGCGACATCAGCTTTTCGAGCAGAGGCAGCAGCAACCGGAAGATCTGACGCAGCAGCGAGCTGCGGTCACGCGAAGGCTTGGACATGAGACAAATCTTACGGCCAACGCAAAACAACGCCCACCGCCTCCGAGGGCACGTTTTCAGAGGATGATCTCGATGAGGAAGGTCAAGGCCCAAGAAGAGGTTCGTGCCTTGGGAGAATGGTTTCGCCGACGCACGCATGACCGGCCCGACGAATCCTCATCGAGGCGACGCAGACCACAGGACGCGTTCAGACCATTCTGTGTGTTCGGCGGTAGGCTGCGGGTGTGTCTTCGACGTGGCGTTTAAACATTGCGTGGAAGTGCTTGAGGCTGTTGAATCCGCAGGACGTGGCGACGCGGTCGAGTGTGCGATCGGTCGTGGCGAGCATTTCACAAGGGTCCTGAAGGTGTCCGACCTGCTGTGCTGAAAAGCTGGGTCTGCGACGAATGACTGTGGCGGCGTCAAGTAGGCAAGCGGCGATTCTGTGCTCCGAGGTCTGATTGATTCGGCACAAAAGCGAGGTTAGGTGGGACTTTTCATCGCAGCATATCGGACACCTTTTTGCTACCTGCCAGACATGTTGGCGGTAGAGCTAAGCGGTGCCCAGTGGGTTATTCGCGCCGCCTTGCGGAAGCTGACGGCGGGTTTCGAGGCGTTGCCACTGCCGGGAGTAGAGGATCGTGTCCTGATGCGTCAGCTTCGCGGTGGTGGTGTCATACTCCCGCTCAATCACCCGACGGCCCAAAGCGTCGCCACGCCGAGTGAGCAAGGTTGAGCGTGCTGGGGCGACCATGGAAAGAGCTTACCAAGATTCAGGACCAGTTTAAAACTGTCAATCTTGAATCCATTGAATGTATTCAATTGTAGAGTTTTGCGTTGAGCTCGGAAGCCATCTCGCCATTGCGCCTTTGATATTTGATTATAAAGTCTTCCGGACCCAAATCCTGGTACTCTTTAACCAGAAAACTAGCTTCTTGAACGTCCCCCATAGCAATCACCAACATAAACATTTCTATCTCGTTGCGTGTCTTAGAATCAGCCAAAGATGATAAGGCACAGGGCAAAACTACGTTGTAGTAGTCAAGGATACTATCATTTATATGTTTCAGCAGCGGTGGTCTAGATGATGCGGTTGTGTTGGCCATGATTACCGCCGCATCAACGGCGCTGCTGTGATTTAAGGACTCGGTAAATTGTTTGAAAAAGGCAATTCTATTCGATTCTTCTGTTGGGATATTTTGACTCGATAAAAGGTTATTGTCAAAGTTTTCACTGTGACAATAACCAGAAGCAATAAAAATAAATGCCGCCAATATCGCGCCAAAAACCCCAGCTAGTATGTTCGAAATACTCAATGCTTTCTTTATTTGCAACATGTGGGTCCTCGAAGAACTGCGCTACATCTCTGCGCGGCGTTTTGTCCACTAGATTTATAAAGTTGAACCCATTCTTTAGCCTTGAAAAACAATCCTCTTTCCTCAAGATAATGGACATCAAAAAAGCAATTCTTTTGCCCTTTGTATCGAACAGAATTGATATGGACATGGTAGGTGATGCCAGATAAATTCAATCGTAAATTATGCTCGCGATCCTTAAATTTGCCCTGGGTGTCCATGGCTTGAAGATACGTGCATAACGTAGCTCGACGAGCAGTAAATCCGGCTATTCTTGCCCCTTTATCTAGATATATATCGTAGGGTACGGTAGCAAGTGCCTCAATGCCACATGCTATTCCTCCAGCCACAACAGGCCTTCGAGCAGTCTCGATGGCCTGGGGTTTAGTTGCAAGTCCGGGATTTCGTACCCACTCAAGTTTGTCCGAGCCCATGCTTGGGTGGGAGCCAACGCCTCCACCCGGTGCTGGATTTACTGTAGTAACAGAACCGCCGGGTTTAGGGCCTATATCTGTAGGCGTGCTTCCAGGAACATCTGTTCCCGCTGCACCAGCTGCAGTGCCAGCCGCGACTCCGGCTGTGCCTTCAACAATAACCTCATCCGATACTTCTAATCCCATCGGATCGTAATTTTGCAGAAGTATCGAATGGGATGAAAACATACTCATCCCATCCACGTACCCTGCGGGGTCTTCCTGCAGGAACCGTCCAAGTTTTGGGTCGCGGATGCGGTGGGGGTTGTCGTAGAGGTCGGCGGCGGTGAGGAAGAGGCCTTGCTGGGCGAGGAGGTTGCCCGCCGGGCGGGGGGTGGGGGTGTAGTCGGCGTCGAGCGTTTCGACCTGGCCGTAGAGGCTGCGGGCCAGGCGGTATTCCACAGCCCCGGTGTCGTCGCTACGCCGAGTCTGCGAGGTTGAGCGTGCTGGGGCAACCATGGAAAGAGCTTACCAAGCACATAGTCAAAAACGGACGACCTGCTCCTGCACTGCCTCACCCATAACGCCATGATCCTCAGGCAGCGATCACGGACTTTTCAGCACAGCACGTCGAACACCTTTTCGATTTCGAGCATGACCCGACAAGCGATCAAGGGCCACGTTTCGTCACCCTCGAAACGCTATGCAGCCAACTGTCCGCCTGGTCCCCGCACAAGAACCACACCCAGCGTGGCGTCGACTGGCAGCTGAAACTCAACGCGCCCGCACCAAACTCAAAAGGGTTTAATCCGAGAATCAAGACGCGATGATCCAGTCGATCAAAACGCCCCAGGCGTCAGTCGTCAAAGTGCATGAACAGCTGCACGAGGTACCAGAACAGCAAGGCCAGCGCGGCAAACAGCGCCAGCGACGCGGCGACGTGTTGATCCGTGCGGTAGTGGTGCATGACCTGCGAGGTGGTGTAGAGGATGTATCCGCAGGCGAAGAAGATCATCGCGCACGTGAAGAACAGGTACAGCCCGTCGGACATGCCGGTGAACATCGACACCACGATGAACAGCAGGGCTGCGATGCCCCCGATGGCCAGCATCGGCCCCATCCACGAAAAGTCATGCTTGGTCAAAAACGTGCTCGCGGTCATGCCGCCAAACAGCACGATCGTCGCCACCGCTGCGGTGGGGACTGCCGACGGCGCGATCACTGAGGCCATCGCCAGGAGCGGCAAAAAAATCACCGCCTCGGCCAGCACATACAGCCCGAGTCCAGCGTACTGCATACCCCGGGAGGTATCCGAGTGGGCCCACCGCTCCGCAATCCACCCCACTGCCATGAACCCGCCCAGCACCAGCAGCCACGCCAAAGGCGTATTGCCCAGAAACGCCATCATGATGCCCGGCAAGGGCGTCGCGAACAACGCAAACTCAATCAACACAAACGCCAGCACCGCCACAAACAAGTGCACATACGTTCGCCGCACGAACGCCAACCGACTGATCGAGTCCACCTCCGACACCGGAGCATTGGCGTAATCCAACGGGTTAAAGGTCGTATCTTGAACTGGAGTAAAAGCCACCGGAAAGCTCCCTTGTGTCGAGTGAATATGCAGACGCGGCTACAGCATAAAGCAAAAGCACCACAACTCCAACCTCTGAATCCCGCAGTGTGTCACGGTGGGCTCAAGCCCTGCAAGGGCGTGGTTTTATCAGGCACACGCCGAGCATGCGAGGGCCCTGCTCCCGCGCTCCTGCCGGTCACGCCTGCCCCTTCCACTTGATCCCGCACCCCATACTTGGCCGCTGCTCACGGGGCGGATCACCCCCAGCTAAAACAGCCTCCAAGGCAGCCCGCAGATCTTCCCCGTTCGCCTGGCCGTCGCGGTCGTCGTAGTTGCCGCTGGAAATTCGGTGTGGCCGGGACGCGTCCAGCTGCCCCCGGTAGAACAGCCGATGCTGGGCATCAAACAAGAAGAAGTCTGGCGTGCAGGCTGCGGTATAAGCCTGGGCCACCTCCTGCGTCTGATCAAACAGATACGCAAATTCATATCCCCGCGCCGCCGCCTCCGCTTTCATCTTCTCCGGCGAATCTTCCGGATACGCCTGCGCATCGTTTGACGAAATCGCCACGATTCCTACGCGGTCCGCGTAGTCCCGCCCCAGCTGCGCCAGCTCCGCCGCCACGTGCTTGACGTACGGGCAGTGGTTACAAATGAACATCACCAACATCGGCCGACCCGCGAAGTCATCGCGTGTGACGGTATCCCCGCTCACCGTGTCGGTCAACGAAAAGTCCGGCGCCGTCGTGCCCAGGGGCATCATGGTCGAGGGGGTAAGGGCCATCTTTGCAGCATACAAGTCCCCGCTGGGCATGGAATCCATCTGAACTGGACCAAAATACTATGGCAGCTGCTTTTTGCGGGGTGTCGCGCAATGTTGCTGTGAGGTGCCTAACGTCGCGGTCGCCACGATGACGGTGCAATTCGGTTTTGCATGGCGTGTTGCTGACGCGTTGCTTTCAAAAGCAGTCTGGATTGATCTCATGCTCAATGGTGTACTTCTGCAGGGGTTTCATTGGGAAACGGTGGCGTCGGGGAGCTTGTGGACCACCCTGGCATCGCGGGCCACGGAGTTGGCGGAGCGGGGGTTTACGTCGGTGTGGCTTCCGCCGGTGTACAAGGGCGCGGGCGGCAAGGAGGATGTGGGGTACGGGGTGTACGACCTGTTTGATCTCGGGGAGTTTGATCAAAAGGGCTCGGTGCGGACCAAGTATGGCACGAAGGACGAGCTGATTGCGTGCATTGCCGCGTTGCAGGCTGCGGGGCTTGGGGTGGTGGCGGACGTGGTGTTGAATCACCGCATGGGTGCCGACGCCGAAGAATCTTTTCAAGTGGTGGCGTGTCACAACGAGCATCGGCTGACACAGGTGGGTGAGCCGTTCGAGGGAACGTACTGGACGCGATTTGACTATCCCGGACGGGGCGATCAGCACAGCACGTTCAAGTGGAACTTCGACCACTTTGTGGGCGTGGCGCAAAGCGAGGAGGGCGAGGTGATCCGTCACGCGTCCAAAGCCTTTGCCACGGATGTCGCGGACCAGTACGAGAACTTTGATTACCTGATGGGCGCGGATGTGGATTTTGCGCACCCCGAGGTCCGCGATGAGCTCTTTGCCTGGGGCCGATGGTTCATCGACACCACAAAAGTCAACGGCCTGCGGATGGATGCGGTCAAGCACATGTCGGCAGGGTTTGTGAAGGATTTTCTAAACCACCTGCGGACGCATTTTTCCGCGTACGAAGTGTTTGCGGTCGGAGAATACTGGGAACAGGATGTGGCGGCGTTGGCCGGTTACCGCGACGCGACCGAGGCTGCGTTGAACCTGTTCGACGTGCCCCTGCACCAGAAGCTGCATGACGCTTCCAAGGCGGGAAACGACTACGACCTGTCAATGATCCTGGCGGACACCTGGGTGGAAATAGACCCGGAGCGGGCGGTGACCTTTGTCGACAATCACGACACCCAGCCGGGACAATCATTAGAAAGCTGGGTGGACGATTGGTTCAAAGCCCATGCCTATGCCTTGATTTTATTGCGTCGCGATGGGTATCCGTGCGTGTTTGCCGGGGACTATGACGGCGGGAAAAGCGATACGTTTGACATGACCTGTCACCGGGGCATGCTGGACCAGATGCTGGACCTGCGGGAACGGTTCAACTTCGGCGATCAGCATGATTACCTGGATCACCCCCACTGTGTTGGATGGATCCGCTGCGGTGATGAAGCGCACCCCGGTTCCATGGTGGTGGTAATGAGTAACGGCGACGCGGGGAGCAAGCACATGGTGACGCTTCGGCCGAACGAAACGTTCACGCAGGTCTTCGGTGAAGGCCATCGCACCCAATTGACCACCGATGACCAGGGGGCGGCGGACTTCACGTGCCCGGCAGGCGGCGTGGCGGTATGGGTGAGCGATGCCCACGGCACCGAACGCTGGGGCATGGGGGAATAGCCCTCAAGGAAATACGCAGCTTCATCTTCGCATAACGCGTGGTTCAAAGCTGATCGCTCCGACGTGGTGCACGGTTTTTGTTGATGTGAGGACTTCGGGTCATCCGCACAGAGCGCTGAAACGTGCGGGGGGTAGCATGGTCACACAATGACGGTGTGGACGACACTTTTGGACGTGGTGGTGCTGCTTTTGGCGGCGATGGTGCTTGGCATCGTGGCGGAGCGGTTGAAGCAGTCGGCGATTGTGGGGTTCATGCTGGCGGGGGTATTGCTGGGGCCCAACTCGCCGTTGCAGGGCTGGGCGGCGTCGATGGGGGAAGGGTGGCAGGTTGGGCCGACCAACGCGGACCTGGTGGGGGATATGGCTCAGCTGGGGGTGACGTTGTTGATGTTCACCATTGGGCTGGAGTTCAACTGGTCCAGGCTCAAGACGCTGGGTGCGAAAACCTTGCTGGCCGGGGGGTTGCAGATTGTGTTGACCACAGCGGCGGCTGCGGCGGTGGGGCTGGCGTTTGGGATGGGGACCAAAGCGGCGGTTGCGCTGGGGTTAGCGCTTGCCATGTCATCGACTGCGGTGGTGTTGCCGGTGTTACAGCGCCTCGGCGAGGTGGATTCGGTGCACGGGCGATTTGCGCTGGGGATTTTGCTGGTACAGGACGCGGCAGTGGTGCCTGCGGTGTTGATCGTGACGGCACTGAATGGCAGCGGGGCGATTGATGTGGTGCTGCTGGGGACGCTTAAGAGCATCGGGATTGTGGCGGGATTTATCTTTGTGTCGTGGGCATTTAGCAAGTGGGCGATGCCGACGATCGTGCGCTTGGTAGCGCCGAGTCGTAACCGCGAGATGCCGATCCTGTTTGCGTTTATCGCAGCCATGGGGTCCGCCTGGGCGGCACAGGAGCTGGGGCTTTCCGCAGCGTTGGGCGCGTTTATCGCAGCGGTGTTCCTGGGGGAATCGGCATTGGCGAGTCAGTTGCGTGCGGACCTTGGGCCTTTCAAGAGTGTGTTCGTGACGTTGTTTTTCGCGTCGATCGGGATGTTGTTTGACCCGGCGTGGGCGATGAATAATCTGGGGTTGTTGCTGGCGGTGACCGCAGCGGTGGTGGTGCTCAAGCCGGTGATGGTGTCGGTGGTCGGGCTGATCATGCAACTGCAGGTGCGGCATGCGGTGGCGTCGGGGGTGTGTTTGTGTCAGATCGGGGTGTTCAGTTTTGTGCTGGCGGACGTGGCGCGGATGGATCCGGGCGGGGGCGTGGAGCCTTTGTTTGGTCAGGGGCTGTTTAATCTGGTGGTGGCGGTGACGATTCTGGCGTTGTTTTTCACGCCTTACGGGGTGGGGTTGGCCCGGCCGGCGGGGGCGTGGGTGGAGCGGGCGGCACGCCGGCGGGGGCTGACCAAGAAGTCAGGCGAAAAGCTCGAAGACCTGGACACCTCGGGCAGCCGGGGATCGGCGTCCAAAGACGGGGGACATGTGATCATCGTGGGCTTCGGCCCGGCAGGGCGGGCGGTGGCCGATGCGGTGAAGGCCACGGGGGTGGATGTGGTGGTGTCGGACCTGAACCCGCGGAGTGTGTTGGCGGCCCGGGAGCAAGGGCTGCGGGCGTTCGTGGGCGATGCGAGTCAGGGCGATATTTTGAAGTTATTGGGGGTCTACACCGCGTCGGCGTTGGTGGTGACCTTGCCGGACCATCGGCTGACGGTGGCGGTGATTATCGAGGCACGGGGCATGAACCCAGCGTTGACCGTGATTGCCCGAGCTCGCTATCACCGGTATGCGGACCTTATTAAGGCAGCAGGCGCACACGCGGTGATCAACGAAGAAGCGGAAGTCGGCATCCGGCTGGGCGAGCAACTCGTCTCCGTGCCGGTGCAGCAGATGATGGACCGCAGTGATGTGACAAAGGTGGATTGGCTGGCAGGCGGGGTGCCCGAAGATGCGAAGCGGCCGCCGGGGGGTTAGTTGGGGGCGGGGGGGGCGGTGAGGGCGGTCGTCGCGTTGGTTTAGGCGTGGTCTGAAAACGCAAGCGGTCACGCAATGCTCGACGATTGGCAGGCTCAACGATGAGCCGCGCCCGTCAGGAAGTGTCCCCGGGTGGACAGGACATTTCGTAATCCGGGCCGCTTGCTCACGGTCGCGGCTCGTTTTGAGACCACGTCTAGAACATCGGCTCGCCGGGCCGCACGGCGGCTTGTTGGATCCAGGTGGTGAGCTGGGCGGAATTGAACGGTTCGTCTTCGTGGAGGTGGGCGTAGCGCACGGCAGACTGCTTGCTTGCTACCGGAGGCAGGGGATGCAGGGCACTGCCGTTGAAGAATGTGACTTTGAGGTAGCGGGTGTAGCAGTGAAACGCGAGGAACCAGCCTTGGTCTGGTCGGCCGTAGAACGGCGTGTTCCAGCGCACGGCTTTGCGGACGTCCGGCACGGTCTGGGTGATCAGCGTGTCAAGCTGCACACCGACGGATTGCTTCCAGCCGGGCATGGCCTGGAGGTAAGCCTGGACGGGTGCTTCACCGTCGCCTTTAGGGATCTGAGGGTTGCCGCCGGAGAGCAGCGTGGGGCGTTGCGGATGCTGGGAAACGTCGGCGCGGGGCGTGGTCATGGGTGTTCGCCGTTGCCACCTCTATAAAGATAGGGAGAAGAGGGGGTGGGGGTCATGTGTAAGTCGCTTTAAGCAAGGCCACGCCCACATTGAATCTTAAGCGAGGTTCGGTGGGTGTGTCAGAGCCTGGATATTACGATGCGGCGATGAAGCAATGGCTTGCGTTGGTGGTTTGTGTGTCGGGGTGGTCCGGGGTTGCAGGCGTGGGTGGATGTGCGGGGTCTTCCTCGACCGAGGCGCGAGCGCCAGCGGTGGGTGCGGGGGTTGTCGTCGACGCGGGGGCGATGAAGGAGGCGGTGCGGGCGTTGTCGTCTCCTTTAATGGAAGGGCGGGGTCTGGGGACCGAGGGGATCGACCGGGCGGGGGCGTGGATTGAGCAGCGGCTGGAGGACGCGGGGCTGGCGGGCGGGTTTGTGAATGATGCGGGAGAGCTGGGGTACCGCCAGACGTTTGAGGTGACGCTGGACCTGGAGGCGGTCGAGCAGGGCTTTTCGGTCAACGGGGTGGCGCTGAAGCCGGCGGAGGATTTTGTGGCATTGGGGGTGTCGGCGAACGGAGCGTTTGAGGGCGAGGCGGTGTTTGTGGGGTACGGCATTACGTCGGCGCAGCGGCGGTATGACAGTTACGCGGGGATGCCTGAGGGGTTGTTGGAGGGTCGGGTGGCGGTGGCGTATCGGTTTGAGCCGGCGGATTCGGAGGGTGTTTCGTTGTGGACGCAGCGTGAGGGCCGGTGGACGTCGGAGGCTCGACTGTCGCGGAAGGTGCGGTCGGCAGCGGCTCAGGGCGCTGTGGGGCTGGTGCTGGTGGATCCGCCTTGGGCGGCGGGGTCGGCCTTGAGGCCGCCGGGGGCCACGGCTCAACGGGACGCGGGGGCGGGAGGGCCGGCGGGGAGTCAGGCCAAGGGTTTGCCAGCGGTGCAAATCACCCGGGAGGTATGGAGCGGGATGCTGGATCAGGCGGGTCTGGACGACGCGGTGAACACGGCGTACGCGCGTTTGGCAAATCGGGGCGAGCTGGAACCTGAACGGTTGCCGGGGGTGGTGCTGGGTGCTGAGGTTGAGCTGGAGCGGCCGGTGGTGACGACCTTCAATGTCGCGGGGGTGGTGCCGGGGCAAGGCGGGTTGGCTGAGCAGGTGGTGATCGTGGGTGGGCACTATGACCACCTGGGATTCGGGGCGTATGCGAGTCGTCGGGATGACGCGGCGCTGCGTCGGGACCGGCTGCATCCGGGCGCGGACGACAACGCGTCGGGAACTGCGGTCGTGGTGGTGGCGGCGGAGCGGTATGCGGCATGGGCTGAGTCGGCAGCAGGGCCGCGGCGGACGGTGGTGTTCGCGGCCTTTTCGGGTGAGGAAATAGGCTTACTTGTGCGCGGGCGATGCTGGCTCTCGAGGGCG
The DNA here is from genome assembly GCA_963799465.1 of uncultured Phycisphaeraceae bacterium. Classification (GTDB taxonomy): domain Bacteria; phylum Planctomycetota; class Phycisphaerae; order Phycisphaerales; family Phycisphaeraceae; genus JBCCOW01. The sequence continues at coordinate 1,538,184 of CAWCXG010000001.1, forward strand.
GACCCAAGGGTGTGGAACACGTGCGCTGGAAGGGTCAGCGGGTGGCGGCGATGGTGAATCTGGACATGGTGGGGCGGTTGGAGGGCCGGAGTCTGCAGGTGTTGGGGGTGGGTAGTGCGACGGGATGGCGGGCGGTGGTGGAGACGGCGCGGTCGGCAGTGGGGATGCCGGTGGTGATGGGGGACTCGCCTTGGGGGCCCAGCGATCACCGAGTGTTTTATGAAGCGGGCGTGCCCGTGGTGCACCTGTTCACGGGGCTGCATGGGGAATACCACTTGCCCACGGACACCTTTGAAAAGATTGACTTTGAGGGGCTCACGGGCGTGGCGAATTTCACATTGACGTTGACGGCGGAGCTGGCGACGGGTCGTGAAGCGTTGGTGTATCGCAAGGTGGAGGCGTCAGGCTCGGGTCGGCCAGGGGGCAGCCGGGTGGTGCTGGGCATTGTGCCGGTGTACGGGGCTTCGGAGGATGGTGGAGCGGGCGTGGCGTCGGTCGCTTCGGGCGGGCCGGCGGCGGTGGCGGGGATTGGGGCAGGGGATGTGATCGCGGGCTGGAACGGGGAACCGGTGGCGGACCTGCGGGGTTTGGCGTATCGGTTGGCCGATGCCGACGCGGGGCCGGTGACGCTGACCGTGCGACGCGACGGGGTGACACGCCAGGTGGAGGTCGTTCTCCGATTGCGTTCGGGATCGGCCCCTGCGGCCACCGCGACTGCTCCCGCCAGCCGACCTGCGGGCTGATTGCGGGTCTCGATTGGCCTGTCACCACGTTTCTGCAAAGTCGGTGGACAACCGCGCCGTTGACGACAGTCCGAGAGCGGTTTCAGGAGTCTCGAGATCGGCTGCACGGGAATTGACCAACGTTCATCGGTCCGCGACCGCCTAAGCCGTCGTGAAATGACACCTGCCTGCAAGGTTGTTGACATGTTCTTCGGGGTTTGCTGGTGGGGCGCAAGCTGTTTCTATCCATTGCTTTATGAGCGTCCGCCTTGAGTTATCCCCAAGCTGACAGGCCTTACTACGAAGAGAGAAGAGATATAGCAAACTTCTTGTCTAGTAGAACCCGCACGGAAGGTCAGGGCAGGCGGGCGAGCGTACAGGCGCTCACCTTCTGGCATGTGCCGCAGCAGACGGTGGACCGTCCCGCCAATCGGGCGGTCAGCAGAGGTGCGCTGCAACGGATGCAGGGTTGGCCGGCGTGGCCGTAGACCGCGTGTTGATTTTGGAATGCTCCCGCCTGGCCCTGGGCATCTCGGTAATCTCGGAGGGTGGAGCCGCCCTGGGCGATGGCGGCTTGAAGGATTTGGGTGATGGCGTGGGTGAGACGGGTGGCCTGGGCCTGGGTGATGGTGTGAGCGCGCCGCAGGGGGGAGAGCTTGGCCTGGAACAGGGCTTCGTCGATGTAGATGTTGCCCAGGCCGGCGACGAGGTGTTGGTCGAGCAGGGCGGGTTTGAGCCACCGCCGGGTTTTGCGGAGTCGGGCGTAGAGCGTTTGAGGTTGGAGGGTCGCGGCATCGGGGCCCAGGGGGGCGACGTGACGTGCGAGGAGCTGGGCCAGATTGGGGTGGACGTGGAGGTGGCCGAAGCGTCGCGGGTCGATGCACTCGATGCGGGCATGGGGCAGGCAGAGGATGAGGTGGGTGTGGGGCTGGGTGGGCCTGGGGTCTGTGCAGGAGGCGCAAGGCGAAGGGTTGGGGTTGGCGAGGACCTGTCCGGTCATGCCCAGGTGGATCGCCAGTGCGGGGCCTTGGTCGGTGGTGGTGAGGACGAGCTGTTTTCCGTGGCGGAGGATCTGGTCGAGCGTTTGGCCGACCAGACGGTGGGGATCCCCCTGGCAGTAGTCGGGGCGCAGGGGGTGCACAGCAAGAACGGGTTGGGCCGTGATGAAGGGCGTGAGGGTGCGGCGGACGGATTCGACTTCGGGAAGCTCGGGCATGGTCGGTCTGTGATTTAGGCGATCTGATCGTACGCCCGGTGCGTCGGTATACTTGCGGCGCTCGGGCTGGCCTGAGCGTTATCCTTGGTTTTCGATTACCGAGCACTTCTTATGCATGATGCCTCTTCTTCCGACTCGCCGCCCCCCGCCGCTCCAGCGGAGATGCTCGAAGAAGTGACGCGAACTGTTTCGGCGGTGAAGGAGCAGGTTTCGCGGGTGATTGTGGGTCAGGAAGAGGTGGTCGAGAGCCTGATTATTTGTCTTTTGACGCGTGGGCATGGGCTGCTTGTGGGCGTGCCGGGCCTGGCGAAGACGTTGCTGGTGTCGACGCTTGCGAAGAGTTTGAGCCTGGAGTTCAACCGGATTCAGTTCACGCCGGACCTCATGCCCTCTGACATCACGGGCACGGAGGTGATCGAAGAGGACAAAGCGACGGGCCAGCGGAGCCTGCGATTTGTGAAAGGCCCGGTGTTTGCCAACGTGGTGCTGGCGGACGAGATCAACCGCACGCCGCCCAAGACCCAGGCGGCGCTGCTTGAAGCGATGCAGGAGAATCAGGTGACCGCGGGTGGTCGGGATCTGGCCTTGCCGCAGCCGTTTTTCGTGCTGGCCACGCAGAACCCCATCGAGCAGGAGGGCACGTATCCGTTGCCCGAAGCTCAGCTGGACCGGTTCATGTTCAATATCAAAGTCGGGTATCCGAGCTCGAATGAGGAGCTGGATATCGTTCGCCGGACCACGCGTCGCGAGAAGGTGACGGTGGATGCGGTGCTGGACGGCGAGCAGGTGCAGCGGGTGCAGGATCTGGTGCGTGACGTGCCGGTGGCGGATCATGTGATCCGGTACGCGCTTCGGCTGGTGCGTGCGACGCGTCCGCCGGCCAAGGGTGTGAGCGATGATCGTCCGGACTTCCTGCAGCAGTACTTGAGCTGGGGGGCGGGTCCGCGGGCGAGTCAGAATCTGGTGCTGGCAGGCAAGGCCCACGCGGTGCTGCGGGGCCGGACGCATGTGACCGTTGAAGACATTCGCGCGGTGGCGTTGCCGGTGCTGCGTCACCGATTGCTGGTGAACTTTGCGGCCGAGGCGGACGGCGTAGATACCGACGATCTGATCGGGCGGTTGCTGGACACCATCAAGCCCGAAGCGGTGGAGGATTCCCAGGCGGCTGCGGTCCTGCGTTGATCGGCGTCGCGTTGTGGACGTATCGAAACTTTCACGAAAGCACTGTGTTGGTACACGCCTTGTTCGATGAGCAACCGGAAGACATGAGGATTCGTGTTGCGCGGTGGCGACATCGCGGTTCGATCCACGGTTGCTCACCTTTCCATACGCACTTTGCATTGAACCGCATGATGGTGATGTCGCTGAGGTGTCTGTCATGACGGATTTTCAAACCTCTACGAGTTCGGGCTCCAAAGCGAAGGGGACACTGGATCCGCATTTGCTTGCGCAGGTCGGCGCGCTCGACCTTCGCGCCCGGATGGCGGTGGAGGGGTTGATGTCGGGGACGCACAAGTCGCCGTTGCAGGGCGTGTCTTCGGAGTTTGCGCAGCATCGGCAGTATGTGGCGGGCGACGACGTGCGGTTTCTGGACTGGAAGGTCGCGGCGCGGACGGACAAGCTGTACCTCAAGCAGTTTTTCAAGGAGACGAACCTTGATCTGGCGGTGATGGTCGATGTGTCGGGCTCGATGGCGTACCAAGGCGGGGCGGGGCCTGGGGTGAAGGCGGCACCGTGGAGCAAGTTTGAATGCGCCTCGACGTTGGCGGGGGCGCTGGCGTTTCTGGCGATTCATCAACAGGATCGCACCGGGCTTTGGATGTTTGACAGCACGCTGCGACAGGCCACGCGGATGTCGAACAACACCTCCCACTGGCGGTCGGTGAGTCAGGTGTTGCAATCGACGCGACCTGCGGTGACGGACAAGACGGTGTCCGCGGAGACGCCCAATGTGCCGGGCCGAACGGACCTGTCGGGGGTGTTTGATCAGGTGTCTGCATCGCTGACCCGGCGAAGTCTGGTGGTGATCATCAGCGACTTGTTCGATGATCCGACGGTGCTGGACAAGGGGTTGGCGCGGCTGCGGTTTCGGGGGCATGATGTGATGCTGCTGCACGTGATGGATGAGCAGGAGTTGACGTTTCCGTATCGGTCGGCCAGTGAGTTTGTGGGGCGTGAAGGCGAAGGCCGGTTGCCGGTGGATGCGGCGGCGCTGCGTAAGGCGTATCTGGAAGTGGTGGACACGCACCTTCGTGCGGTGGAAGAGACCGCCCGGAAGTTTCGGTTTGATTACCTGTTGGTCGATACGGCCCGTCCGCTGGGGCCGGCCCTGGCGCGGTTCCTCGCGCGGCGTGACGCGATGATTGGGAAGCGGTAAGCAGCATGCAGACCTACCCCCCCCGAGACGCCGCGGTCTGGACCCTGTTTGATGCGTCGCTGGGGGTGGATTTGCCTTTAGCGCAGGTGGCGGGTCTGTTTACGACGCCGGGATTGGCGGCAGCGGGTGCGGCGCTGGTCACGATTCCGATTTTGATTCACCTGTTGTTTCGTCTGCGGCGCAAGCGGGTCGATTGGGCGGCAATGCGGTTTTTGCTTGAAGCGTTTAAGAAGCAACGGCGTCGCTTGAAGCTTGAGCAGTGGTTGCTGCTGGCGGTGCGGTGTTTGCTGGTGGCGTTGATTGGCGCGGCATTGGCGGGGCCGTTGTTGTCGGGGTGCAGCGAGATGTTGCGGGGCGGCGGGCAGGGCGGCCGGGTGGTGCACATTGTGCTGGACGACGCGTTGTCGATGGGAATGGTGGAGGTGGGTGAGGCAACGCGGTTGGACCGGTTGAAGGCGCAAGCGCGTTCGGTGATTGAAGCGGCGGACCCGGCCGATGAGATTGTGCTGTGGCGGGCGGGGGAAGCGATTGAGCGGATCGCAGTGGAAGCGGGGCCGGGCGGCGGGGGTGGCGAAGAGAATGGGGATCTGCGGGTGCGTCTCTTGGAGCGGCTTGACACGATTGAGCCGCGGTTTGGCCGATCTGCGGTGGCGGGGGTGCTGGAGCGGGTGGCGGGTGAGCTCGAGGCCAGCGGATCCGATCCGAGTCGATCGCACGTGGTGGTGTTGAGTGATTTTTCGCGGGGCACGACGTGGTTGGATCGTCCGCCGGCGGCGGTGCTGGAGGGGCTGGGGGAGCGGGCGCAGGTGACGGTGAGTGCTCCGGCGTCGGCGTCGGCGAATGTGCAGTTGTCAACGTTGTCGGCGGATCGGTCTGTGGTGGTGACCGATGGGCTGAGCCGGGCGGTGGTGTCGCTTCGAGGTCAGGTGCGTCGTTCGGGGGGCGCGTCGTCGTTGCAGCCTTTGCGGCTGACGGTGGAGGTGTTGGACGCGGCGGGGGGTGTGCTGGCGCAGTTGCAGCGGCCGGTGGTGATGGAGCCGGGTCAGGCGACGGTGCCGGTGAATGTGGACGTGACGTTGCCGGCGGATGCGTTGACGATGAATTTGGGCGAGGGTGCTTCGGCGTCGGATCAGCCGAACCAAGGTCGGGAGCTGGCGGTGCGGGCGGTGTTGACTTCGGCCCAGCCTGACCTGGCTTTGGATGGCCTGGCGGCGGACGACCAGCGACTGGCGGTGGTTCGGCTTCGTAATCGGTTGACGGTGGGGTTGGTGGAAGATGTGACCGGGCGGGGGGGCCCGTTGGGCGACGGTGGGGTTGGCGGTGGGGGTGGGCTTGATCTGAGGCCGGGGCAATGGTTGGCGGCGGCGTTGGCTCCGGGGCGGGGGGTGGAGGGGTTTGCGGTGAGCGTGGTGCCGCCTTCGGTGGTGTCGGCGGAAGCGGTGTCGGAGTTGGACGCGGTGATGGTGCTTCGGCCGGACCTGGTGTCGGCTCCGGGGTGGGGCGCCCTGCATGATTATCTGCGGGCGGGCGGGGTGGTGTGGGTCATGCCGCCTCCGCAGTTGGAGGATGATCTGGCATGGACGCGGCCGATGGCGCAGCGGCTTGGGTTGTCGTGGACGTGGGGGGATTCGGTGGTGACGCTTGCCACACCTCGGAGCCTGGACGCAGATCAACCAGCCCCGCCGACGTTGCAACTGCTGGCTGCCAACTGGCCGGGGCTGCTGCGACCGGTGACGGTGTCGCGGTATCTTGCGGTGCAGGCTCCGGACGCGAAAACGTGGTTGACACTCGAGCGGCAGGGCACGGATACCACGGAGGCGTTGGCACAAGCGTCGGGTGATGACGACGTCTCGGGGCGGGCACTGATGGTGGTGGAGCGGGTGGAGCGGGGGGTGTTGGTGTATCTGGGCACAGCGGTGGACCCGAATTGGACCACGCTGCCGGTGAAGCCTTTGCTGACCTCGCTCATGCAGGACGCGATGCGGGGCTTGCTGGGGACGACCGCGCAGTTTGCGTCTGCGTCGAGTGGCGAGGTGCTTGCGCTGTCGGGATTGGAATGGGGAACTCGGCTGCGTCGGCTGGCAGGCGTGGAGGTGACGTCGGACGGTGGGGACGCGGTTCTGGCGGCCCGGGATGTTGAAGCGGTGGCGAGTGAAGGGGGGTCGTTCATGTCGTCTCGCCCGATGGTCTGGCCGGGCCTGTGGGCTGGTGAAGGTGGGTTGCGGGTGGCGGTGGTGAATGTGGTGGCCGAGGCGGGGGACACCGGTGAGGTGGCGGAAGGCAAGTTGTCGGGATGGTTGAATGTGCTGGGTCCGACGACCACGCTTGGGCCTCAGGTGGAAGGTGAGGAGGTGCTGACGGTGACGGCGGGTGCCACGAATCTGGGTTGGCTGTTGCTGTGGGCGGTACTGGGGTTGGTGGTGATTGAATCCTTGATGGCACGGCGGTTCAGTCACGCGGCCACGGGTGAAGGCGCTGGGGTGGCACGACGGGTGATGGGTCACTTACGGGGGAGGGCGGCGTGATGCGGGGTGCTCTGAAATGGGTTTGTGCAGCAGGCTGGCAACGATTCCGGACCGGTGTGGTTGCATTGGTGACCGGGTTGGCGGCGGTGATGTGCGGGGTCTCGGCGCAGGCGGATGCGTTGGACTGGATGTTGGGGTTGGATGACTCGGGGCTGTCGTGGTCGGATCCGTCGGTGACGCTGGGTTGGCGTCATGCGGTGCCGGCGTGGGCGTGGGTGGCGATCGCGCTGGGAGCGGCGGGAGCGGCATGGTGGTCGTACCACCGGTTGACCGGCGCGGTGTGGGCGCGGACGGTGCTGGCGTCACTGCGGGCGTTGTTGATCGTGTGGTTGGCAATCCTGTTGGCGGGCCCGGAGCTGGTGCGGGTGGACGAACGCAAAGAGCTCGACACGCTGGTGGTGATGGTGGATCGCAGCGGTTCGATGAACACGCGGGACATGGCGGGGCAGGGTTCGGCTGGCAAAGGCTTATCGCGGGATCAGGCGTTGCGTGATGCGCTGCGGACCCAGGGGGGCGTGTTTGGGGCGGACCGGCTGGGTAAGGATCGTCGGGTGTTGTGGCTGGGGTTTGATGAGGGGGCTTATGAAGTGTCGGGCGACGCGGCTCGTCAGGGCAATCTGCCGGAGGCGGATGGCGCGACCACGCGTCTGCGGACGGCGTTGGAACAGGCGTTGCGGTTGACGGCGGGGCAGCCGGTGTCGGGGGTGGTATTGATGACCGAAGGGCGAAGCCCCGAGGCGACGCCGGGCTCGCTGGTGCGTCAGTTGGCCGAGCAGGAGGTGCGGGTGTATCCGGTGGCCTTGGGCGCCAAGGAATTGCCGTTGGATTTGACGGTGGAGGCGGTGGCGAACCCGCGGGGCGTGTATGCCGGGGACGTGGCACCGATCGTCGCGCGAATTGAGCAAGTGGGCGTGGCACCGGGTGATGCGAATGCGATTGACCCCGCGCGGGTGCGGGTGAAGCTGGTTGACGCGACGACGGGCGCGGTGCTTCGGAGCGTGAGCCTGGAGGGGCGTCGGCTGGATGAGCCGGTACGGCTGGAGGTGCCCACCGATCCGGATCAGTCGGGCAAAGTGGATTGGCAAGTGGTGGTGGAAGTGGACGGCGAGGCGTTGCAGACGCCAGCGGTTTCCGATGCGGCTGCCACGCAAGGTTCCGCCACACAGACTGCGGCCTCGACGGCGCCGCGGGACCCCGATGTGCCGGTGGGCGTGTCGCCCAACTCACCGGAACTCACACTGACCAACAACGCCCGCAAGGTTGATCTGACGGTGGACGATCAACCGATTCGCGTGTTGTATATCGAGGGCTATCCGCGGTGGGAATATCGATATCTGGTGTCGATGCTCAAGCGTGAAGCGTCAATTGATTCGAGTGTGTTACTCAGGACGGCGAGCGACTCGTTTGTGCAGGAAGGCAACACATCGATCCGTCGGGCTCCGGCAGATGCGGAGGAGATCAAGCCTTACGACGTGATCATCATTGGTGATGTCGAGCCGGAGTATTTGAGCGAATCGCAGTGGGGGTTGATTGCTCGGCATGTGGCGACGAACAATGCGGGTTTGCTTTGGATTGGTGGATCGCAGCACACGCCGGGGTCGTTTGTGAATACGCCGCTGCGGGACTTGCTGCCCATGGCTCAGGCGTCGGCGGTGGATCGATTGCGATTTGACGGCCGCGAGATCACGATGCTGCCGACGGATGCGGCGCGGTTGTTGTACGTGATGCAGCTGCGGGATCCGGGCGGGGCTGCCGGGGCGTCGGACCCGCGTACGGCTCCGGAACAGCAGTGGCCTGAGGGCTTGCCGGCGTTGGAATGGGCGCAGAATCTCGGGCCTCTCAAGCCTACGGCGGAGGCACTTGCGGTGGCGTCAAATGTCATTTTGCCTTCGGGCGATCCGGCGCCGCTGGTGGTGCGGATGCGGTACGGCTCGGGCGAAGTGTTGTACATGGCCACCGATGACACGTGGCGGTATCGACGCGGCATCGGTGAGCATTACCACGAGCAGTTATGGATTCAATTGGTGCGGATGTTGGCCCGCGGCCGACTTGCGGGGGGGGACGCGGCGGCGCGGCTGGAAGTGGATCCGCCTCAGATGCAGCTGGGGTCCACCGCGGTGGTGCGTCTGACGGTGCAGGACAGTGAGCTGGCGGTGAAGGTACCCAGCCGGGTGACGGTGGCGGTGCGTCGGGCGGGGGATGCGTTGGACACCCCGCCGGTGGAGACGCTTGAGCTGGTGCGTGAGCCTTCGGTGGCGGACGGGCTGGTGCGGCTGACCGCACAGTGGCGGCCGACGATCCCGGGTGACCTGGCCTTGCAGGTGGTGAGTCCGGAGTTGGCCGACCAGAATCTCACGGCGACGGCTGAGGTGGTTTCCGACGACGATGAGTTGCGTCGGCCGGCGGCGGATCCTGAGCGACTGGCGGCGTTGGCGGAGGGCACGGGCGGGCAGATGGTGCCGTTGGGAAGTCTCAAGAATTTGGAATCTCTGGTACGGAATCTTTCGCGGGTGACGCCGGTGGTCGTGAATCACCCGGTGTGGAGTTCGTGGCTGGCCTTGATGGTGTTCATGGTGTTGCTGACCGCCGAGTGGATTGGACGCAAACTCGTGCAACTGGTTTGAATCGGTTGAGGCTAGACTGGGATTGGCATGCATTCGCTCATCGCCATTTTCGCGGCTCTCACGTTGTCGCTCGGGACGCAGGTTGCCCCGCTGCTGTCGCTGACGCTTGCAGGCGATTCGAGCATTGCGGCGGCGGCATCGAACCGCGTGGAGCGGACGCCCTGTGACATGTATTGTTGCGGCGGGGGTTGCTGCTGTTCTGCGGTTCCCACGGATCCGATGCCGACTCCTTCGCCTGAGTCGGCGGTGATTGACCAGCCGCGTCGCGACGGCCTCACGCCCCGCATCCTGTTGCCCGTGATGAGTGGCACGGAGGTGCCCGCCACCGCCCACGCTCCGAGGATGACCCCGGTGCGGCCACGAGCGGCGACGACGCGGCGGGCCATTCTCGAGCGCTGGCAAACGTAGACACGCCATTGCCGCGCGGTTTGCTGCGCGTCGAGGTCTGTGCTTCCACTTTTATTTTTAAGACCACCTGGCGTTGCCCGGGCTCTTTTGGCTTGTCCACATCATTTTCCCACAGGAACTTATTCCATGCGACGTCTCTTCACACTTCCCGCGGCGGTTGGTATCGCCTCGGTTCTCAGCGGATGTGCCGGATCACCGACCGGCCCCAGCGCTGCGGTCGACGCGGTGCCTGCCCCTGCCACGCAGATCGATTACGCCACCTGGGGTTACCGCATCGTTCACATTGAGGTGAGCGGGCTGAGCTGTCCGCTGTGTGCTCACAACCTCAACAAGCAGTTCACGCGTTTTCCCAGTGTGGTCCGCACCGACCTGGATCTCGGGGCTGGCCTGGCCATCGTGCAACTGAAACCCGATGGCCCGATGCCCACCGATGAGCAGTTCATCGCCGCGGTGCATGACGCGGGTTTCACCCCCGGTGCGGTGATCCACCCTAAAACGCAAGGCGGTGCCCAATGAAGTGGCCTTTGTTTTCAATTCTCGCGGCGGTGTGTTCGTTTGCATTCAGCGGGATGGCTGAGGCGCAGCAGACCGCCCGGTCTGCCGCGGCGGTCCAGCCCGGCAAGGGGGTCGTGGTTCTGCGGCAGTACCTTGAAGTCGATCACTACACCAACCCCGACATCAATCAGTTCAGCTACGAGTCGATCCTGGGTTATGGCGTGACGCGAAACTTCACGGTCATGGCCCACCTGCCTTTGGTGTACCGCGACTTTCAAGACGCTTCGGCAGCCAATGCCCCCACCTCCGACGGGGAGGTGGGGGTACGCGACCTTAAGGTCATGGGTCAGTACCGCTTCTGGCAATCCGATACACGGGGCATCGGCACGCAGCGGGCGGTGGTGTTTGCCGGCCTGGAACTGCCTAGCGGTGATGACGGCTTCTCGAGTGATTCGGTAGACCCGTACGTCGGTCTGGCGTACACCCGCATCGTTGGCCGACACGGATTCAACATCGCCGGGCAGTACCAATGGAACAACGGCAGCCGGGATGAGCCCGTGACGTTTGGCGATCTTGAGGCCGACGCGGTCCGGCTGGATACCGGCTACCTCTACCGGCTTGCCCCCGAGGCGTACACCCTCGAAACGCGGTCGTCGTGGTACCTCACCACCGAGCTGCTGGGGCGGTACGAAACCAACGGCGACGCGGAAGTGCTCTTTGCCCCCGGGGTGATGTATGAGGCGATGACCTGGGCGGTGGGCGCTTCGGTGGCGTTTCCCGTTTGGCAGGACCTTGAGGAGCGGCCAGAATTGGAGGCGTCGGTGCTGGTGGAGCTGCGTTTTCTGTTCTGAGGCATTGGGTCGAAGCGGAGATTGATTCTGCGGAAAACATGACACAAGGTGCTTGACAGGCTCTGTCTGCGCGGTTACTTTATCGTATTGACTTTTACGTATTGGGTTTTGCGGGTTCCGCCCGTCTGGCCCGTACCGACTCTGGCCCCGGCCTCACGCCGTTTCACGTTTTCAAACCCCGTCCTCATGAGTGTTACCCAACGACAACTTGCCGAGAAGCTGGGCGTGAGCCAGATGGCGGTGTCGTTTGCACTTAACGACAAGCCGGGGGTTAACCAGAAAACGCGACGCAAGATTCTGGCCGCGGCGGAACACGCGGGGTATCGGCCTAACGCCTCGGCGCGGGCGACACGACGGGGCAAGACCCGCAATATCGACTTGATTCTGGGGTTGCACGAAGCGGTTAGCCGTATTCCCACCGGGCTGCTGGAAGGGGTGCATGACGCGTTGGCGGAGCGGGAGTTGCACCTGTCGATCAGTCGGTTGCCTGACGACAAATTGACCGATGAGAAGTACCTGCCGCGGGTGGTGCGGGAGATCGCTGCGGACGGTTTATTGATCAATTACACGCATTGGTTTCCCGAGCAGCTGATCGATCTGATTGATCGGTACAACGTCCCGGCGGTCTGGCTCAACGCGCCGCTGAATCAGCATTGCGTTCGGCCAGACGATGAACTTGCGGGTCAGATGGCGGCGGAGCATTTGCTGGCGTCGGGCGCGACAAAACTGTCGATGTATTTCGTGCACGAAGCGGACCACTACAGCGGTGCCGCGCGGCAGCAAGGGTTTATGAAGGCGGCCCGCGAGGCGGGGATCAAGGCGGACGTGTTCACCAACTCGGCCAGGCGGTACAGCCAGATTCGTCACGACGTCACCACCGACGAACGCCTGGCACTGACCCGGCAGTGGCTTGACCGCCCCGACCGTCCCGATGCGGTCTTTGCCTACAGCCTGCCTGAGGCGAGCCTGCTGTTGCTGGCCGCGGCGCAGCTCGGACTCAATGTCCCGGTCGATCTGTCCATCATCACCGTCGCCGACGAAATCGCGTCCTACATCGGCCAGCCCATCACCACCGTGGTGCTTCCGTGGCGGGAAATCGCCCGGGAGGCGGTCAAGCTGGTGGTCTGTCAGACCCGTGGACAGGCTGGCGAAGGCTCACTGATTGAAGTTCCCCCAACGTTTCAGATGGGTACGACCACGCGGTCGCACTCGGTTTCATCATCACCCCAGTAACGAGGTTTTCCATGTTCTCTCATCGCTTTTCTACCCGTGCAGCTTTGGCCACGTTGACTCTCGCCGCGGTTTCTGCGGCTCCCGCGTTTGCCGTCACGGTGACCACCGCGGACGGCGCGTTCGGTGCGGACAATCAAATCCAAGGCAAGAGTTTTTCGGATCGCGAATTGATCAATAAGGGCAGTTCCATTTCGATGGAGCTGCGGAACAACGGCAACCCGGCGAATAGCTTTACGGGGGTTCTGCGGTTCGACCTTTCGACCGTGACGGGGCCTGCCTCGGCGGCCACGCTGTCACTCACGCTCAACAGCAATATCAGTGCGAACACGCAGCTTGGCATCTATGCATTGAACGAAGCCTTTGCCGGCGGCGGTGCGGACGGCAGCGATGGTGACGAGCTTTCGGAAACCGCCTACATCGAAGGCAGCGGTTCATTCGCCTTAACGCCCAGCGTTGCAAATGATCTGGTCGGCGATATCGCCCCGGGCTTCAACGAGCTGCTTTCCGGCACTGCGATGGTGATCGCCAGCAGCACGCTGATCGACCTGATCGACATTACCGCGGGTGCGGGTGATGAGACTGGCACCCTGCTGACAACCAGTTCCGCTGCGTTACTTGCCGCGATCAATGCGGACACCAACAACGCGCTGGTCTTCTATCTCTTTAACACCAGCAATCCCAACGAATCCTTTCAGATCCGCACGGCCGACTTCGGCACCGCTGGTGTGCCGACGCTTGATGTCACTCTCGCGGCAATCCCCGAGCCTGCCACCGCAGCGGTGCTCTTCGCCTCGTTCTCCACACTCTTGCTGAAGCGTCGATCACGCATCAGCCAGTAACGCTTTTACTTGTTCTTTTGTTCATACGACCCCCAGGAGGTTCCCATGTTTGTTTCCCGCTCTCCCCGTTTGCTCGCGGCAGTCACGCTGCTTGCCGCTCCGTCGATGGCGTTGGCCGCTCCAGTGGTGTTCACCGCTGACGGCGATACCTACATCGATTACTCCAACTCCGCGACGAACTTCGGTGCGGCCACAACCATGGAGGTCACCTCGTTGCTGGACAACAGCACCGGGGCTGCCAACGACGGCAACGGCTCGCGGACCATTTTTCTGAGCTTCGACATCCGCTCGCTCACCGGCACGGTCGAGTCGGCGAGCTTCGATATTCAGAAAACCTCAGGGCGCGGCGACCGCGTCGTCGAGTTCTGGGGCGTCACCGATGGCCAGTTCGACAACTTTGACGAGAACACGGTGACCTGGGACTCGGCGGTCACCGCAGGTGTGGTCAATGACAACAACGGCACCGCGCTGGTGAGCGAAGTCGCGCTGGGCAACCTGGGCAACCCGGTCCGCAATGACGGCGCAACGATCTACAGCCGTAATGACACCGATGGCAATCCCTCTGTCGATCCGCTGATCGATTTCATCAATGCCGACCTGAGCAGTGCCCCGGGTACCGATGGCAAGGGGTATCTCACCTTCGCCATCCACTTCGAGAATCAGAACGGCAACGTCTTTGAGTTCGCGTCCAAAGAGAACACCACCCAAGGCTTTATTGCTCCTACGTTGACCATTACGACGACCCCGATCCCCGAGCCAGCGTCTTTGTTGCTGCTGGGTATGGGCGGGTTGTGCCTGCTGCCCCGCCGACGTCGCACCCACTAAACCCCAGGTGCTGCAGCCCAACCGCTGCGGCATCTTTTCGTTCACTGGCCTTTTGAGGATGCTCTTGATGAAACGATTTCTCACCACGTGTCTGCTTGCGGGATTGCCCATGGTCGCGGTTGCCGAGCCGGTGGTCGTCACGACGGCCCAGGGCCAGGGTGCTGACAATCAGGTCATGGGTTTTGGCGATGCACGGGAGTCACTGAACAAAGGCGGCGCGTCGAACATGCAGGTTCGCGGTCATGCCTACAGCGGGAACAACTACGTCGGCGTGCTGCGCTTTGATGTGTCCGAAGTCACGCTGCCCGAGTCGATCCAGACGGTGACCCTGACCTTGACCGTGACGGACAAAGTCGCGAGCGCGGGACGACTGGTCGCCTTTGGATTACGCGATGGATTTGCCGGCGGCGACGACGGATCAGGTCAGCCGGAGTCCGGTGAAACCGACTACGTCGAAGGCGACCTGGACTGGAAGCCCGCCAAAGATGCGGGGGCCTTGTGCGGCGATACCGCGCCGGGGTATCGCGAGAAAGCGGCCGGTCTAAAAGCCCTCACCTGGGCCCAGAGCCCTTTCATGCACCTGGGTGACGTTGAGATTGCCGAAGGTACAGCAGCGGGATCCAGCCTGACATTCGATGGTGATGATCTCAAGCAATTCATTCTGGACGATACCAACGGCGTCGTGGTGATCTATCTCGCCAGTGACGATGCGTTCGTCCAGTTGGGCACCCAGGAGGGCAAAGCGCCCGCCACGCTCTCATTCACTTCTGCGGATTAACCCAACCGCACGTTTTTTAAGGAAGCCATCATGCCTTTACGCTTCTCCGCTTCTCCCCGACGCCCTGCGTACCGCACGGGCTTTACGCTTATCGAACTATTGGTCGTCATCAGCATCATCGCGTTGTTGATTGCGATTCTGCTGCCGGCCTTAGGCAACGCGCGCGCGTCAGCGCGGCAGGCGGTCTGCCAGGCGAACCTGCGTCAGGCGGGCATCCTGGAAAACACCTATGCCAACGACTTTGAAGGGTTTGCCGCGCCGGGCGGTCATCGCATCGACGGGCTGGACGGCGACAGTGGGGCGAACGAAGCCTGGGAGAGTTGGGTCGGCACGCTTGCGGGGGAATACTTCACGCTGCTTGACGTGCCTTTTGTGAACGTGGCGGCGGTGATTGAGCAGTACAAGAACGGGCAGGCGAATATGTTTGTCTGCCCCAGCAACGAGGCGTTCGACACCGGCGGCGACAAAAGCTACATCACCCACGGCCGCGTGGCGGGGTTTGTCCGTGAGGACGGCACGCCTTATGCCGGTTCACTCACGCCCCGTCGACTGGATGATGTCAAGCAGCAGTCCGCCACGCCGTTGGTCTTTGAGGCGTACGTCCGTCAACGCATGGACGACAGCTTCCGCGACGCGGCGACCATGTTGCTGGAGTATCCCAATACCGACCCCACCAATGCGGGCTACCGCCAGCCACACCTGAATCAGACGCATCAGGTGATGTTCATCGACGGCCACGTGAGCGGTGAAAAAATTCAGGACTGGCAGGCCGACTGGTTTGACCTGAACTGGCTTTATTGAATCGGTTGTGCATCGCGCACTTGCCTGAAGCGCTGCGTTCTGCTCGACCCGTGACATCGGCACGGTCGGATCGCAACGCCATCTCTTCAAATCATTTTTATTCACTTCATCTGCTGAGGCTTTTCATCATGATTACGACGCGCTGCCGAGGGTCTCGATGGTCAACGTTTGCCGGCATGGCGGCGTTGGTCCTGAGCGTTGCCGCTCACGCACAGCAGCTTCCTCAAGGGGGAACGGAGCTGTTGGGCGCGGGCATGGCGTCGTTTGAGCTCAACAACTTTGCGGGTGACGCGGAGCGGGCGACGATGGAGTCTGTCGCGGTGAAGGGCCAGCCGTTTGAGAACGCACTGCGTATTGACAGCACCGCACGCTCGGAGTTCTGGCATGCGGCGGTGACGACCGGCGCGTTTGATGCGCTCAAACGCGGCGACGTTTGCCTGCTTCAATTTTACGTCCGCACGCTGCGCAGTGAGCAGGAAGATGGCAACGGCACGGTGACCGCTTTCGTTCAGCACAACGATCGTCCTTACAACCCCTCGCTCATGGAGACGGTGACGTTCGGAACCGAGTGGACGCGGATTGACCTGCCTTTTGAAGTTTTGCAGTCGTACCCTGCGGATAACGACCAACTGACACTGGGCGTGGGCGGGGCGGTACAGGCGATTGAAATCGGTGGAATCACGTTGAAGCGGTTTCCGGCGGGCACGGAGGTGCGGGACCTGCCGGTGTATCGCATCACGTACGCCGGCCGGGCGGAGGATGCGGCCTGGCGTGCTGAGGCGATTGCGCGGATTGACGCGACGCGCAAGGCGCCGTTGACCGTGAAGGTCGTCGATGCCCAGGGTCAGCCGGTGGCGGGGGCACAGGTGCGGGTTGCCATGCAGCGTCACGCGTTTGGATTCGGCACCACGGTGTCGGTGCCGTTGCTGTTCGAGGATGGCGAGGATGCGATGCGGTACCGCCAGCAGGTGGAGCGTCACTTCAATGTCGTGTCCACGGAGAATGCGTTGAAGTGGGGCCGATGGAATGATCCGGAGAAACGCGAGCAGGCGCTCGATGGGCTGCGCTGGATGAAAGATCGCGGGCTGGAGGTGCACGGCCATGTGTTGGTCTGGCCCAGCTGGGGCAAAAGCCGCGTCGATTTGACCGCAGAACGTGCGGCAGCGGAGGCGGGAGACGGCGAGCCGTTGCGGCGACGTATCGAAACCCACCTCGAAGACCTGGCCACCAGCACCGCCGGCCTGGTCGACGAGTGGGACGTGATGAATGAGCCTTGGAACAATCACGACTTCATGGACATCCTTGGCCAGGAAGTCATGATCGACTGGTTCAGGCAGGCCCAGCAGCATGCCCCCGATGCACGTCGCTTTATCAACGACTTCGGCATCCTCACGGTGGGTGCGAAGGAAACCGACGGCCACCAGGATCACTACTTCGAGACGATCCAATACCTGCTGGAGAACGACGCGCCGCTGGATGCCATCGGTATGCAGGGCCACTTCGGCACCGGGGGTCTGACCCCGCCGGATCGGCTGCTTCGCATTCTCGACCGCTTCGCAGTCTTCAACAAGCCGATCATGATCACGGAGTACGACCTGTTTACGCAGGACGAACAACTCCAGGCGGACTACACGCGTGACCTGCTCATCGCCGCGTTTAGCCATCCGTCGGTGGAAGGCGTCCTGATCTGGGGCTTTTGGGACGGGGCCCATTGGCGGGGCAATGCACCGATGTTCCGCCGGGACTGGTCACTCAAGCCGGCCGGGCAGGTGTGGCTTGATCTGGTGAAACGCGACTGGTGGACCAATGAAGTGGTGACTACGGATGCCAACGGCGTGGCGCGGCTGCGTGGATTCCAGGGGGACTACCACCTCACGCTCAAGCAGGCAGGCTCGTCGGTTGAAGCGCAAGCGATCACTCTTGACGGTGAAGGCACGACAGTGACTTTGACCGTGGACGCAGCGCGTCCCTGATGCATCACGTCCTGCGTGGCATCAGACCAGGCTGTCGAGCGTGACGCGTTCAATTCCGGCGTGAGGCAGCACCAGGGTGTGGTCGAGCGTGAGATCGACTGTCGCGTCGGCTCGGCCGATCGTGGACGGACTGGGCACATCGGATATTTCGGCGGTCGAGACTTCGCGCATCGCTTGAATCTGATGGAGCGTCAGACTCTCAAAGTGCAGGCGGTGCTGAGGCAAGAGCCCGGCGGAGAGCGTTGGGGCATCGGGACCCGCATCCTTGAACAAGTCACGCGTGAACCGTTCGACGACAAGTCCGGTGGTGATCTGCGCGAAGTTGAACAAGGGTGAACGGTTGGAAGCCGCTTTGTAGGCCACCACATCGCGGATGCGGATGTTTCGGCAATTGCCGACGCCTTGGGCATACTTCGGATCGTTTTCATCAAAGACCTGCACGCGACAACCGCGAGCACCATCCATGTTCACCACGCAGGCGGTGCAGCCACCACGGAGGTTGGAAATGTCGATGTTCTCGATCACCGCGTCAGTGCTGAGAATGCGGACAAAGCTGTGGCACTGATCGGCTTGCAGGTCATGGATGACCAGATCACGGATCGGTCCACGGGTCTTGCCCTGGCATTCGATACGTTCGAGCGCGTCGTCGGCGTTGAGGGCCACCATGTCATCACTGGGAGCGTGAGGGCCCAGGCCTCGGAGGTGGCGGATGATGCCGCGCTCGCAGTGGCCGCCCAGGTGGATGCCATCGTTGTTGTGGCGGGGCCGGGTGGAGTGAAATCGGATGTGCTCGACGAGGAAGTCGTAGAGCTGCGTGGCGCGGAAGTGGTAGGTCTCGGAGTCGCGAAGCAGGGCGTGCTGGAGGCTGAATCGGCGGACGTTTTTGAAGTTCAACAGGACGCCGGTGTAGCTGCCGGGCACGATGAGCTCGTTGCTGCCATCAGGTTTGAGAGCTCTGGGATTGCCGCGGTTATTGCCGTTGAAGATCCCGCCGGTGATGGTGATGTCTTCGTTGCCGGTGTCGTGGTTGGCGTTGGTGAGCAGGTGGTCGTCGATGGTTTGCCCCACGCCGTCGGCGAGGATGAGCTCGGCAAAGGGGTGGAGTTCGAGGCGGGTGCCGGAGTGGATGCGCAGGCCTCGGCCGAGCTTATAGGTGCCGGCGGGGATGATGACCCGGCCGCGTTGGTCCAAGGCATGCTGCAGGGCAGGGGCGTCATCGGTAGAGCCATCACCTTGCGCGGCGTGGTCAAGCACATTCATGGCGTTCGTCATCGTCACAATGTAAGCCAACGCTTCGAGTTGGTCCGATTGCTGGGATTTCTCGTTGCCTCGTCAGACCTCCTGGTGACATGCCCGAGTCTTCGTCAGCATTGAATTGCCGACTCCTTAGGGAGATAAAAAAGTATGCCTTTGGGGTGGCATAGCCTCTCTGTGAGGAATTCGCTGCTGATGATCAGGCGATCTCGCCAAGGCAACTGGCTGTTTATGGCCCGCGTGAATCCAAAGACCTCGACATCCGCACGGTGTATCAAGGTTGGACGCGGATCTCAGAGATGGAGGTAGACAAAAAAAAGCCGGCTCGGGAGGAGGGGCCCGAACCGGCGGAGAAATGCAGGACTGATGGTGATACGAGACTGAGCCCGGCCGGGTTCGGTCGGCGGGTGATCTGCAGGTTTCAGGACGCATTCCGGGTGCCCTTGATCGCGGACTCCTGAGAACGCGGGTGGGGTGTCTTCCCTATCGGAGGGTTAAGGGTAATCCGCAATTCCAACTTCACTGACCGCCCGATTGAGCCGATCTTCGCGGTATCGGCCATGCTTCCTAACGGTACCCCATCGTGTCGCAACGATATTTGAAAAATTACCTGAAAAACATCTGGGTACAGACCGCAGTGGTGTCATTGCTGTTGCTGGTGACCGCGGGGGGTTGGCAGTGGTGGTCGGTTCAGCAAGAGCGTCGCGAGATTGCGGCGGTGGAGCGGGCGGCCTTGCGTACCCCGGTCCGAGCGTTGGAAACGCGGTTACATTCGGTAGTCGCCGATCTGGAGATCATGGCCTCGACCCCCGCGATGGGAAGCTTTCGGGGGCTTCGAGAATACCGCGACCGCTTTGACCCAGCGGTGATCCAGCGGGTCATTCGACAGCATGTGTTGCTGGGCGAGACGTACGATCAAATTCGTTTGATTCAGGCTTCGGGCCAGGAGTTGGTGCGGGTGATGAAGTCGCCCGGCGGCTCGATTGAAGCCGGCCCCAACGAGCTGCAAGACAAATCGGGTCGGTACTACTTCCACGCGGGCAAGACCATGGCCCAAGGGGAAGTCTATGTCTCGCCCCTGGATTTAAACATTGAAAACGGGCAGATCGAGCTGCCTTACAAGCCGGTCGTCCGACTGGCCACCCCAGCACGTCGGGAGGATGGCACCCTGGCGGGCGTGTTGATTTTCAACGTGAACGCCACGGCGTTGCTGAATGAACTGGACCTGCCTGCGGGTGAGGTGGCCCGCTCCTACTGGCTGGTGAACGATGAAGGCTACTGGCTTCGGGGCGATGCTCCTGAAGATGAATGGGGCTTCATGTTCCCCGGCCGGGCGGACCTGACGATGGCCACGCGGTATCCCCAGGCATGGGCTTTCATGAAGGACCGAAGGGCTGGGCAGCTGCAGACGTCCCAGGGGTTGTTCACCTTTGAATTGGTCGAGCCCAAGATCAGCCTGGAGCATGACACCACGGCGAAGCGCTTTCCGCGATGGCTGGCGGTGTCGTTTGTGCCTCAGGAAGCCCTGCCTGCCTACGCGAGCCTTCGTTCCGCCGAGTTGTTCGGTGCATGGCTGATCGTGACGGTGGTGATGGGAGTCATCTTGCGCGGCGCAGGAATGACGCCCGTCGTGTCATGGACGTGCAGGCGGCGCTTGAGAAAAGCCGGGAACGGTTTCGGTTGGCCGAGCAGGGCACGCGTGACGGGATCTGGGACCTGGATGCTGCGAGTGGGACGGTGCATTACTCATCGACATTCCACGAGCTGCTGGGCCTGGAACCGGGCGCCTTAGAGCCCACGCTTGACGCGTGGACGCAGTACATGACGATCAACAGCCGGGCCCAGTTTGAGGCGGACTTTGAGCGGCATCGGCTGACCGGAGCCGACCGTTTCGAGCATCAGCTGGAAATCGAACGCCTGGACGGGACTCGGCACTGGATGCTGTGTCGGGCGGCGCTGGTGCGTGAAAACCACACCGGCGAGGCCACCCGAGTCGTGGGTTCGCTCGCGGACATCACCGACCTCAAACAGGCCCAGGAACAGCTCCGGGCCATGACACTCACCGACGACTTGACCGGGTTGTCGAACCGTAAAGCGTTTACCGAGCAGGTCCGTCAGGCGGTTAAGCGCAAGCGATTTATCGACGGGCCGCTTCCGGTCGTGTTGTATTTTGACTTTGATCGCTTCAAAGCAGTCAACGACAGCCTGGGCCACAGTGTGGGGGACGAATTACTCAAGAGCATCGCCGAGCGACTGAGGAACTGTCTGCCTCGGCCGGTGACGATTGCGCGGCTTGGAGGCGACGAGTTTGCGGTGCTGTTGCCACGCACGACCGAACCGGAGCTCCGTGCGACGACGACCCACCTGCTGGCGGAACTCGCCCGACCCCACACACTGCAAGGCCACGAAGTGGTGTCCACCGCGAGCATCGGCGTGGTGGTGGTCGAACCGAGCTATGTCGATGCAGGCATCGTGCTGCGTGATGCAGACACCGCGATGTATGCCGCGAAGACCGCGGGGCGAAGTCAGGCCTGCTACTTCGATTGTGCGATGCGGGACCAGACGCTGGATCGCCTGGAGATCGAGTCGGCGCTGCGACAGTCCGTGCTCAGCGAACAGCTTCATCTGATGTATCAGCCCATCATCAACCTCGAGACCGGCCAGGCCACCGGCGTCGAAGCGCTCCTGAGATGGACGCACCCCATCCTGGGCGATGTGCCCCGCGACCGCTTCCTGCCCATTGCCGAAGAGACCGGCGAGATCGTCCGCTTCGGGGGTTGGGCCATTGAACAGGCCATCCAGCAATTGGCCCAATGGGACGAACTGCACACCGGCGAGCCTTTGGTGATGCACATCAACATCAGCAAGCGCCAGCTCCTCCAGGCCCGCTGTCGGCAACATCTCCAACAGCTCGCCGAAGCGTTCCCCATGCAGATTCATCGGGTCATCCTTGAGGTCACCGAGACCAGTGTCATGGACACGCGATCCGACGTGCTGTCCATCCTCAAACTGATTCGGGGCATGGGCTACCGCGTCGCGATGGACGACTTCGGGACCGGTCACAGCTCGCTGAGCTCGCTACACCTGTTCCCGATTGATGCCTTGAAAATCGACTCCAGCTTCCTGCCGGAAGGGACCGGTCGGCGTGAGTTCATGGCGGTGCTGGCGTCGATCATCACCCTCGCGCAGAACCTGGGGCTGGACGTGATCGCCGAGGGCATCGAGACCCGCGAGCAGGTCGCCACGCTTCAATCGATCGAATGCGGCTATGCCCAGGGGTACTATTTCGCCGAGCCGATGACGGCGGTACTGGCCTGGCAACTGCTCTCGGACGAGATGCAAACCGTGGGACTTCATGCGGCTTAGCGACGTGTCTCCAATGCTCCCCAGCATTTCGTCCGCCATTCTGTCATAGGTATAACTCCTTGCCCATTAAGGACTAAGGGGTTTACATTTAATACAGGCTTGGACTGATCGCTGCTAACATGGGGCACACATTTCTGCGGCAATCGGTGGGGTCAATGTTGATCTCACGAATGACCGCGAAACGTGACTGCTTTAAGGAGCAATCGCCATGGCCACTGCATATCGATCCTTGGGTTCTTTCACGGCCGCTGCGCTCGCCGCAGGTCTCGTGGGAATGCCCGTCGCCGCTCAGGAAGGCTTCGGTCCCGAAGCCACCGACTGGGAGTTCACCCTCTCGGGCAACGGTAACAACGACAAAGACTTTGAGAACGGCGGCTTCAACTCCGTGTTCGATCTGGGTTACTACGTCACCGATGAGTTCATCGTCGGCGGCCGACAGAGCTTCGGCTTCACCGGCGACCGGGACGACCTGAACTTCACCGCGTCCACCGCAGGCTACGTCCAGTACCAGTTCGACCTTGACCGCTGGCGTCCGTTCGTCGGTGCCTCGCTGGGCTACCTCTACGGCGAAGATGTTGAAGAAACCTTCACCGCAGGCCCTGAGGTCGGTGTGAAGTACTACATCAAGCCTGACGCATTTATCTACGGCCGAATGAGCTATGAGTTCCTCTTCGAAGACACCGACGATGCCGATGACCGCTTCGACGACGGCCGATTCGTCTACGGCGTGGGTATCGGTCTGACGTTCTGATTTGAAAACTTAAATAAGACGGTTCACTAAAGCCCAGGGACAGCCATCCCTGGGCTTTTTTCATGCGCGTGATTTCATCGCGTGTTGCACCGCAGCGGCGAGTCGGCGGATGCCTTCGGCGATTCGTACTTCGTCGGCGACGCCGAAGCTCAGGCGGATCGTATGGGTCGCAGCCGGCCGTGTGGGATCGGGGGGGTAGCAGTGCACGCCGGGCACGAAGAGCACGCCGAGTTCCAAGGCTCGTTCAAACAAGGGGCCAGCGGGGGAGCTGTCGATTGATTCGGGCAGGGTCAGCCAGACGTATAAGCCCCCCGTCGGGCGGGTCCACGACACGCCGGGCACGTCCGCGAAGCATTGGTCCAATGCGGTGAGCATGGCCAGGCGTTTGGCGTTGTAAACCCGCTTGAGGATTTCCACGTGGCGGGCGTAGTCGCCGGTGGACAAGGCGTTGGCGAGAAGATGCTGCGCGAGGTTGGAGGTGCCAAAGTCTTCCCCCCCCTTGTGAACCAGCGCGGGCGCCACCAACGCTTCGGGCAAGACCGAGCACCCCACTTTCAACCCCGGCGCGAAAGGCTTGCTGAAGGTCCCGCACAGGGCGACAAGATCTCGGCCTTGCGGAATCGAACGCAGTGTAGGCGGGGCGGTGCCTTCGTACGTCAGCTCGCGATAGGCAGCGTCTTCAAGCAGCAGAATTGCAGAGCCGCGCCGGTCGCTCCACCGCTTCACCACGTCGAGCACCGCTCGCTTGCGATCCCAAGACATCGTCCGCCCGGTCGGGTTGTCGTGATACGTCACCAGATACACGATCTTCACCCGTTTGAGCTGACCCACCGCGTCGTATCCAGCGAGCAATCGGTCGAGCGACTCAGGCTCCAGGCCTTGATCGTCGGTGTCGACGCTGCGGACCACGCTGCCCGTACCGCGCAGCGCAGAGGTAAATACGAAGTAGCTCGGCGAGGCGGTGACGATGACATCCCGGGGGTCGAGCAGCGTCTCGGCCAGCAGGTGCAGCATCTGCTGCGACCCATTGGTGGCAATCGTGTGATCGACATGGCCTAAAGCCTGCGGCGAAACATCATCAAGGTCGGCCATGCGGTCCAGCCAGCCCTGCCGCAGTGGGGCGTGGCCCAGCGTCGTGCCGTACTGGAGGGCAGCCGGCCCTTGCTGCGGGTCTGCGAGAAGGTCGGCCGTGAGCCGGGAGACGACGGCGCACGGCAGGCTGAGCTGATCCACAAATCCCGCCGCGAGTGAGATCAGGCCTGGCCGATCCAACGCCAATTTCATAAGCGATGAAATGGGCTGTTCGACCGAGCGGTGCGACCGCTGAGAAAGTATGAACGGGGAGTTCGCCATATCCGCACCATAGACGCCCCGCAGGGTCCGGGATACGTGAGGCAGCCTCGAAATGTCACCCCTTTCCAAGTGAGGATGGCATGACGTCAATCCGAACATGTGGCCCGTTTATGAAAACGTCCAACGACGTGACGACTGGACCACGCAGAAGCTGTCGCGTCATCCGTGATACACCTAAAGCGGCGATCATACGGCGTGAAGTTTCGGGGCATCAATGGCATTTGATGCTTTAATCGCCTTGTGAAAGCGCTGTAAAAATTTTGTAAAAATGCAGGCTTGTTCAACATCGGAAAATTGCTACGGTGTAATCACCCAAGGGTGACAGGTCCTCCATGGGTTGATTCAAGCGTTTCATGCTCGATTGAGCAGCTTCTCTTTCTCATACACGTTTTCGTTCACGGATTCGCTGGTTCTTTTCGTTTTACCCTCTCCTGGAATTTTTTGATGCTCCATCGCCGTCTTGAGGCTTCCCGTGCGTTTTCGCCTTGTTTTGAAGCGCTGGAGACCCGTCAATTACTCGCGGCGGTGACGGTCTCCACCGCTTCGGAATTGCTCAATGCGGTGAACAACGGGGCGGACGGCGACGTGATCACGCTCAATGCGGGGACGTACGAGCTGACCGAGACGCTCAACCTGCGGGATGATATGACCCTGCGGGGGGCGGGGGTGGATCAGACGATTCTCACGCCGGTGAGCACCTGGCAGCCGGGGACCGCTGGCCTGCCGGACTCGGCCAGCAGTACCACCAACAACTTCAACAATTCGGCCTACCTGCTCAGCCTGGTCAGCGACCACAACGTGGTGATCGAAGACCTGACCCTCGACGGCAACTATCAGGTCCACGGCGGGATCGTCGCGGAATGGTCCAACAATTTTATCCTGCGTGACAGCAAGCTCGAAGAGTTCGCCTGGAGCGGCGTCCGCACCTACAAAGGCGGCAATCACCTCTACACCAACAACGAATTCATTAACGCAGCGAGCAAGGTGGGCGCCACCGGCGGCATGATCCACAGCCGATACCTGCAGAACTCCCTGATCGATAACAACACGTTCCTCGAAACCTCCTCGCATCCCAACGAAACCTACGGCATCAAAGCGGAAGGCATGTCGGGCACGCGGATCACCAACAACACCATCCAGACCGATGGCTTCTCGATCGAAATCGCCCACGAGCACGAGCACAGCATCGAGATCGACCACAACTACCTGAGCAAAGCGGTGTCGGTGCCCAAGCAAGGCAACGACAATGTCGCCGGCGACTACTCGTTCTACATCCACCACAACTACTTCAAGAACAGCTACTCGCTGGAGTGGAATCGCAACGACATTGAGGTGGCCTGGAACCTGTTCGACTTCGATGTCAATCAGGACGGCGGGCACCTGATCACCAACTTCGACAACGGCAGCAACGCCTCGGCCAGCGGCACGAAGTTCCACAACAACCTGATCAAAAACCCCGGCCGAGGCCTGTTCGACGCTCCGTTCGGCCACGCGTACAACGACTTCAACTTCTACAACAACCACGTCATCGGCAACACCACCGCCACGCCGCGGACCGGCGGGCTGTTCGGCTTCCCCACCGCCACCGACGAATCGACGATGACCATCAAGGACAACATCTTCGAGTTCAACGGCCAGTCCCGCCCGCTGTTCAAGAACTCCGCCAGCTATGCGGTCAACGTCGAGAACAACACGCTGACCAACATCAGCGACACCGGCAACTACAGCAACACCAGCACCTCGGCCGTCCGCGGCACCACCGCACCGCTGCTCTTTAACGTCGGCCAGGACGGCGAATACCTCGTCGATGGCTGGGATATCAGCGAAGTCAACGCGTCGCTGTCCATAGCCATCAATGGCACGCCCACCGACCTCGGCACGGCGACGTCGTACAGTGATCAGGACGTCAACGGTTCAATCGCCATCACAGCGGGCGGTGACGGGGCGCAACTCACCGGTAACGCCTGGAAAAAACTCGCGCTGCCGAGCAGTTACACCGTGACGGCCGACACGGTTCTTGAGGTCACGGTGACCGCCCCAGACGCCGGCGAAATCCTCGGCATCGGGCTTGACGACGACAACGAACATCGCGGTACGAATCAGACGATCCAGCTCGGCGGCAGCCAGACCGCCGGCTCCGACTTCGTACAGACTTACAACACCTACACTTCGGGTTCCCAGACCTATGTGATCCCTGTGGGCCAGTACTACAGCCCCGGCACGATCGACTACCTCACGCTGATCGCCGATGATGACGCCAACGCCTCGGCCGATGTGACGTTCGCCGACATTAAGCTGTACGAAGACGCGCCCTCCGCAAGCAACGGCACGCCGATCGACTTTGCGACCGCGTCTATCTCCGGTTATGAGTCCAATCAGGACGGAGCCAACGGTCACAGCAGCGCCGCCACCGTCACCAACGGCGGCACCGGGCTGCAGCTCACCGGCAACGCGTGGAAAGACGTGACCCTCTCGGCGACGCTTTCAAGCAACAGCGTGCTGGCCTTCGATGTTGACGCATCCGACGCCGGAGAGATCCTCGCCATCGGCCTCGACTCCGACAACGACCACAAAAACCAAGTCAGGATGTTTCAAGTCAGCGGGAGTGACCCGAGCTCCAATATGAATCAGGACTTCATGACCTACACCGCCGGCAGCGGCGTGCGGCATTACGAGATCCCGATCGGCAGCTACTACACCGGAGCCATGAACCGTCTTGTCCTGATCGCCGACGACGACGCGAACGGGTCCAGCAATGCCACTTTCTCCAACGTGGCGGTCTATGACGCGTACGACTTTAGCTCCGGCGTGAGCGGCTACGATGCATCCGGCACAGGCGACGGGCAAGGCGGCGATCTGACCCAGGCCGCAGTACTCGACGGTGGCCGTACGCTCAAGCTTTCCGGTAACGCGTGGAAGAAGTTTGACGTCGGCACAACGGTCTCGGCCAACACCTGGATTGAGTTTGACTTCAAGTCTGACAGTCCCGCCGGGCAAGGTGAGATTCAAGGCCTGGGCTTTGCCACCTCAGGCGATACCGTGCCCGATGATGTCAAGCCCGACACCCTGCAACTCTGGGGCACCCAGGCCTGGGGCAATCAGTCCGTGGTCACGTACTTCGGCAGCGGATGGACGCATATCAAAGTGAAAGCGACCGACTTCGCTGCGGCAGGCTCCTACGCCTCGCTGATCTTCATCAATGATGACGATGCGGGCAACGGCACCAACCCCGACAGCTACGCCAACAGCTACTTTCGAAACCTTCGGGTCTATAACACGTAAGCGCATCCTGGCCTGAACCGCACCACAAGGCAGCTTGCTCACGCCGCTTGAGCAGGGCTATCGCATTCTCGGGATGTGCTTGATCAAGCCCAGCTCTTGCAGGGCTGGGACCCACCGTCACAGACGGAGGGCTTCGAGCGTTACGTCACACTCAGTGAGATCGTCGGCAACGTCTACGAGAGAATGCGATGGCCTTGGGCCGTTTGTCCGGGCCGCGGGCTGTGAAACCCACTGCGGTTCGTCATAATGGGGCCAAGGACCTACGCCATGCCTGCGATTCTGAAATATCTCTTCAATTTCATGGAGCTTCGCGAGCTCTTCGGCATCGACGCGATGGTGTACGCGGTGCTGGCGATTCTGGGCACGGTTTTGTTTTTTCTACGCCTGGGCCTGGGCCTGCTCTTCGGGATTGGTGATGAGCTGGACTTCGATGCCGACATGGGCGACGGCTCGGACTTCGGCCTGATCTCCGTGCTTTCGGTCACCTCGTTTGTCATGGGTGCCGGCTGGATGGGGCTGGTCGCCCAAATCGACTGGGGACTCAGTGACGGCATGTCGGCAGTGCTGTCGGTCGGCTTTGGCTTTGCCATGATGGTGCTCTCCGCCAGCCTGCTGTTTGGCATGCAACGCCTCAGCTATGAGCCAACCACCGATCTCACCACGGCAGTAGGCCGCACCGGCACGGTCTATATGACGATCCCGCAGGGCGGCAGCGGGAAGGTTCGCGTGGAGGTGCAAGGTCAGACCATGATCAAGCCGGCCCGCACCACATCGGGCACCATCAGAGAGTTCACCGATGTCACCGTGACTGAAATCCGCGACGATGGCACCTTTATCGTCGCACCGCTTGAACCTGCCGGCGTCTCCCCGGCGGACCAATCCGCCCAATCCGCCCAGACCTCAGACCCATCGACCGACTCATCGACCCCACTTCCGGACCCACCCCCTGCCTCCCAGGCCTAGCCAGTCCTGGAGCGTTCATAAGGCCAAACCATGACCCCATCGCACTCCCTCGCTCTGATTGATACCACCCCCGCCAGTACGTTTCTGCTGCCGCTTGCGTTGCTCGAAAATCTGGGCTCGGGCGTGGGCATTGTCTTTATCGCGCTGGTCGTGGGCGTGGTGCTTTTTGCGGCGGTGACCTTCTTTGCCGGCCGGTACAAAAAGTGCCCGCCCAACCGCATCCTCGTGGTCTACGGCAAGGCGGGCGGCGAGCAACGCGCCAAGCTGGTTCATTCCGGGGCCACGTTTGTCATCCCCGTGCTGCAGGACCACACGTTCCTGTCGCTTGAGCCGATGACCATCGATATCGACCTGGCGTCGGCGCTGTCGAAGAAAAACATCCGCGTGGGTGTGCCTTCGACGTTCACCGTGGCGATCAGCACCGAGCCGGCGATTATGAATAACGCGGCCGAGCGGTTGCTGGGCCTGCGGGAGCCGGAGATCGCGGGCAACGCGCGTGACATCATCCTGGGTCAGATGCGGCTGGTGATCGCCATGCTCACGATTGAAGAGATCAACCAGGACCGTGAGCGGTTTCTGGATCTCGTGAATAAGAACGTCAACTTTGAGCTCAACAAAATCGGGCTTGAGATGATCAACGTCAACATCCGCGACATCACGGATGAAAGCGGGTACATCGCGGCTCTGGGCAAGAAAGCGGCTGCGGAAGCGATCAACCAGGCGAAGATTGACACCGCCAAGGCCGACCGTGAAGGCGCGATTGGCACGGCCACCGCGGATCAGGACCGCGAAGTGCGGGTGGCGGAGCAGCGAGCGCAAGGCGCGATCGGCGAGAAGCAGGCTGAGCGGGACCAGCGGATTCGCACGGCCGCGCTTGAGGCCGAAGGTATGGCCGGGGAGGCGGAGTCCAAGCGGACCCAGGACATTGCGATTGCCGAGCAGACGGCCCTCGCGGTGCAGGGGCAAAAGGAAGCGGAGGCCCATCAGCGGATTCGCGTCGCGGAGCTTGAGGCTCAGTCGGTCGATGGCGAGAACAAGAGCAAAGCGGAGATCGTGGCGTCCCAGGCCACCTTGGCCGAACGTCAGGCGGAGGCGAGGCGGCGGGGTGATATGGCATTGGCGAACGCGAGCAAGGACGTGCTGCTGGCGGAGAAAGAAGAAGAGCTCGCCCGGATGGAAAAGGAGGTCATCGCCAAGGAGATGATCGAGCGTCAGCAGGTGGAGATCAACGCCGAGGCCGAGGCCGAACGCATCCGCCGGGTGGCCAAGGGTCAGGCCGACGCCACGTTGGCAGCGTACCGCGCCGAGGCGGAAGGTCAGCAGGCGGTGCTGGACGCCAAGGCGGCGGGCTATCGCAACTTGCTCGAAGCGTGTGCCCAGCGTCCCGAGCTCGCGCCCTCACTGCTGGTCATCGAGAAGCTGCCCGAGCTGGTGGCCGAGCAGGTCAAAGCCATTCAGAACCTCAAGATCGACAAGATCACCGTCTGGGACGGCGGGGGCACGGACAGCGAAGGCAACGCCGACGGCTCGACGGCCCGCTTCCTCCGCGGCCTGATCGGCTCGCTGCCCCCTGTGCACGAACTCGCCGAGCAGGTCGGCCTGGACCTGCCCGAAGTGCTCGGCTCCACACGGGGTAGAAAACCAGCCTCGGATGACCCTTCCAATTCATAAGACTCATCGGCTTAACCCAAGCTGCACGCTTAAACAGGGTATGGCTGCGCAGCTGAAGTTCGTGAAAGGCGGCATCACCCGCACCACCGTGACAATCGGCATCACCCGCATGGTTTAACGTGATGACGCACACGGCCCATTCGGCGGCGGGTAACCTGCAATTCCGCGCTTCCACCCAAGCTCACCCAGAAATGCGTCGATGCAAGACAGGTGACCGCCACTGCACGCCATCCCCACCTGGACGCGATTGAAGCGTCGCCTCAGGCTACTTTGCCCCGGCCATCCTGGAAGGTGTTGCACTGGAAGCGCTGCATCGACCTGCCCCAGCACACCCGCACGGCAGTAACGGTCGGCCTGTCTCTCATCGTGGGTGCTGCGCTCAGCACCGCGTATCCTTACGTCGGGCTCAGCCCGCTGCTCTTTGCGCTCGTGGGTCTTGCGGGCGTGGTGGCGTTGTTTGGGATGTCGCATGTCTGGCTGTGTCAGCCGGTGGAACGTTTGGCCCGGCGGCTTGCGATCCTGTCCACCACCGATGAGCCGGTGCGGCTGCGCGACCTGCCCACACACCGCCGCGACGAGGTGGGCGTGATCGCACGCGCGGTCACCGACGCCACCGACGCCGCAGCACGTCACGCCACTGACGCCAAACAACTGCGACGAACCCTGGACCACCGGGTCGAAAAAGAGACCCGCAAAGCCTGTGCGCATTTGCAGATCGAAACGCTTCAGGACCCACTCACCGGGTTGAACAACCGCCGGGTTCTGGACGACCAGCTCCCCGCGTTAATCAAGCAGGCCCATGCCCGCAAGCAGAACCTGACGTGTGTGATGCTCGATCTCGATGAGTTCAAAAAAGTCAACGACACGCTGGGCCACGCGGCCGGCGACGCGCTGCTCAAGTTGATCGCGGAGCTGTTGCGGGCGGCGGTGCGTCCTGCGGACCTGGCGGTGCGGATCGGCGGCGACGAGTTTTGCATCGTGCTGCCTGACGCTTCACCCGAGCGAGCCAAAGCCTTAGCGGCTCAGGTCCGCAGCCACTTTTTGCATCACCAGAAATCACAGTCCCCCCAAGGCCCGCACGCCGACGTGTCCTTCGGCATCGCCTGCCTGCACCGCTTTCCGACCGCCGACGCCTCGGCCTTGCTCCATGCGGCCGACCAGGCGCTCTACGAGCACAAAGCGCGATCACGCTAAAGCAACCTGTCGCGTCGATCATGCAGGCGGCATGAACGACCGGGGATCGTTTTGTTCCGCTCCGCCTTCAAGACGCAAACGCCTGGCCTGGCGGGCTGCACCCAACAATTCGCGTCGGTAGCGCGCTCCGAGAACCAGGCTCCGGACGAATAACACCAGAACGGCTACAACCAGCATGCAGATCGGAACCATCAGTACCCCCCCCGTGACGGGTGCATGTGCGGGAGCCGTGGAGTTCCACCAGAACGCTGCCATGAACGCGATATACCCAAACATCAACGCATAAACGCCCACGATGCCCCACATCACCCTTCGGGTCGCGTGAGCCAGCGCGGGGTCGGGCAACCGTAGCGCCAGCGCATTGAGATAAACGAACAATCCGAATAACACGACGATGCCTGCCATTCCACCGATCACTTCGCTACATCCCGCTGAGGAAACGCTCACGGCAGACATGGCGACCCCGAGAATCGATGCGATAAAGCCCACCACCAGCGCGATACGCAGGACACGCCGCGCGGGGTGATCATGCTGAACCAGCGCGTCGGGTTCGGGGGTCGTCAATCGCCACATGGCATAAAACGCCACCGCGCCAGGGATCAACAGCAGCGCGTTGCCCAGGTGGGCGAAAATGCCAAACCCGCCGCTGAATGCGGTGAAGGTGCCGCCCAGGCAGCTCAGGCCGAACGTCAGCAAGACGCTGATCATCAGCCAGTTCATTCCCCCCGCCAGTGCTTCGACCCATTGCGGGGACGCGAATTTCAACAACTGCTGATCAAGCGAAGATTTCACGTCCAGCCCACACTCCGGGCAGTCGGCGTCGCGCGACATCCCGCGCAGGTCAAAGCCGCATTGCAGACATGGGATGACGCCAGCGGAGTCCTGCGCGGTGAACATTGGGTCAATGTAACCCGGCGTGGTGGGTCTGGGAGTTCGCCTTCCATCCCACATGCATTACACATCGGCAGGAGCGCATTACACTCTCGCCATGAGCGATTCCTTTAATCTGGTGGTGATTGGTGGCGGGCCGGCGGGGTATGTGGCCGCGATCCGGGCGGCGCAGCTCGGCATGTCGGTGGCCTGCGTGGAGCGGGATCGGCTGGGCGGGGTGTGCAACAACTGGGGCTGCATCCCGACCAAGGCGTTGATCGCCAACGCGGAGATGTACCAGAAGCTCTCGCATGACGCCGAGGCGTTTGGCCTGTCGTTTGAAAACCTGGCGTTTGACTGGTCGAAGGTCATCAGCCGAAGCCGGGGCGTGGCCGACTCGGGGGCCAAAGGGGTGGGCAGCTTGTTCAAGAAGAACAAGGTCACCCACGTGCAAGGCCACGCGTTTATTCCCGCTGCGGGCAAGGTGGAGATCTACGCCACCGACGACCCGGAGCATCAGGGCAAAGTGCAGAAAACGCTGGAGGCAGGCAAGATTTTGATCTGTACGGGTGCCGCCACGCGGGAGTTGCCGGGCACGCCTTTTGATCACGACCGGGTCCTGTCGAGCAAAGACGCGATGAACCTGAGCGATCGGCCTGACCGGCTGCTGATCATCGGCTCGGGGGCCATCGGCATGGAGTTTGCCTACTTCTTTAATGCCTACGGCACGGACGTGACGGTGGTGGAGATGCTCGACCGCGTCCTGCCGGTGGAAGACCAGGAGGTGAGTGATACCGCGCGAAAAGCCTTTGAAAAGCAAGGCATCCGCATCCTCACGGGCATGAAAACCTCTGCGGTGGAGATGACCGAGAACGGGATCAAAGCCACGATGCAGCCGGTGGACAGTGAGGAGCACGCCCCGCATCCCGCGAAGAAGTCCTACGGCGCTGCCGATGCGGACCGCGAGCAGAGTTCTTTCACGGTGCACGACGATGGCAGCATGACGGTCGAAGCGGACAAGGTGCTGGTGGCGATCGGCGTGAAAGGGCGGTTCGACGGGTTGTTTGATGACGCACTGGGGCTGGAGCTGCACAAGGACCACATCAAGGTGGACTATCGCACCGAGCACCCGACCTACGCCACGAGCGTGGAGGGGATTTACGCGGTGGGTGATGTGATCGGCCCGCCCTGGCTTGCGCACGTCGCCAGCGAGGAAGCCATCGTGTGCGTCGAACGTATGGCGGGTCACGATGTGGTGGACATTGACTACGACGCGATCCCGGGCTGTACGTACTGCCATCCGCAGGTCGCCTCGCTGGGCTATACCGAACGGCGTTGTAAGGAAGAAGGCCTGGCGTACCACGTGGGCAAGTTCCCGTTCCTGGCCAGCGGCAAGGCACGGGCTATGGGCGAGACCACCGGCTTTGTCAAGCTCATCACCGGCGAAAAGCACGGCGAAATCCTCGGCTGCCACATGATCGGCGAAAACGTCACCGAACTCATCGCGGAGGTCGGACTGGCGATGCGGCTCGAAGCCACCGCGGAAGAATTGATCGCCACCATCCACGCCCATCCCACGATGAGCGAAGCGGTGCACGAGGCGGCCCTGGGCACCGAGGGACGGATGATCCACTTCTAAATCGCAGTGCCTGACCCGGGCGGTCCTGACGTTGAATCGTTCGCAACCGGCAGCCTGTGACTGGCCTGGGGCGGCCACGCGTGAGAGGTTCGGCGGCATGGTGTCGCGCACGCCTTAGCGTCTAATTCGCAAAGTAATGGCCCACGAGTCTAGAGCCGTGCCGCTAAAAGACTTAGCATCGCAGTTCAGCAGTCGGCTTTTCGTCGTGTCAGGCGAAGGCTTTTGCTGCCAGGTCTGGTCATGCCAAGGAGTCGCATCGTGGAAACATTGAAAAATACGTGGAACAGTTTTTTGGATTATTTACCCACGCTGCTGCTGGCGGTGGGCTGGTTGCTGGTGGGGACGGTCGTCGCCTTGGTCGTCGCAGCGATCGTGCGGTACCTGCTCAAGCTCACAACGCTTGACGATCGCATGGCCAAGTGGTTGACCGGCCACGGTGAAGACCCCAAGCAGAAGAGCAAGGTCGAGAGCGTGATTGCCCAGATCGTGTTCTGGGTGCTTGAAATCTTTGTGGTGGTCGCGTTCTTTGATCGGCTGCAGCTCGAGGCCATCAGCGGTCCGTTGCAGGGGATGCTGGACCAGGCGCTGGTGTTCCTGCCCAAGGTGTTTGCCGCCTTGCTGATCGCGGTATTGGCATTCCTGCTGGCCAAGGTGCTCAAGCTCGCAGTGACCAAAGCAATGCACGCGATGGGTGCGGATGAAAAAGTTCGCAAACATCTGACCGGCACCGGCAGTCAAACCACCACACCCGCGACCACCCCTTCCACCGCTGCATCCACGTCCTCACAGGCGAGCCTGACTAAGAGCGTGGGGAATGCCGTGTTTGGCATCGTGCTGCTGTTGGCATTGCCTTTGATCCTGGGTGTGCTTGAGCTCGATGGGCTGCTTGAGCCGGTACAGAGCATGATCTTTGAGGCGCTGGCCTTCCTGCCCAATCTGCTGCTCGCGGCGTTGATTCTGGTCGTGGGATACGTCGCTGCCAAGCTGCTGCGTCAGGTGCTGACCAATCTGCTGGAGTCGGTTGGTGCGGATCGGCTGACGCAGTCCCTGACCGAGTCCAGCCCGACGGGCGGGCTGAAAGCGTCGAAGATTCTGGGCACCCTGGCGTTTGTGCTGGTCTTGATTCCCGTTGTGATTGCAGCACTCAATGCTCTGCAGGTTGAGTCGCTGACCCGGCCGGCGGAGAACATGCTGCAGTCGGTGCTGCAGGCGATTCCCAATATTTTCGCGGCCGTCGCCTTGGTGGTGCTGGCGTACTTCGTGGGCAAGTTCCTCAAGCAAATGGTGGTCAGCCTGCTGAGCAGCCTTGGCTTTGACCATCTGCTGGGCAAGCTGGGGGGCACTGCTGCAACCCAGGCCATGCCCGCAGAAGGCAACCTTTCACAAGACTCCGACAGCCCGGCCACGATGCCGGCAGAGTCCACTTCACCAGCCTCCTCCAAGTCGTCGCCCTCCGAAGTGGCGGGCACGGTGGTGCTGGTCGCGGTGATGCTTATTGCGGTGCAGGAAGCGCTGGAACTGCTGGGCTTTGCTCGCTTGGGTGCGTTGGTGCAGGAGCTGCTCGGGTTCCTGGCGAGCGTGGTGCTGGGCGCGATCATCATCGGCGTGGGTGTCTATCTCGCCAACCTCGCGGCCAAGTTGATTCGCAACACCGGCACGCCCAACGCGGAGCTGATGGCGAAGTTCGCCCGGTACGGGATCATCGTGGTTGCGGTGTTCATGGGCCTGTCCGAGGCGGGCGTGGGCGAGACCATCGTGCGGGCTGCGTTTATCGCCGCGATGGCAGGTGCGGCACTGGCGGCGGGCCTGGCCTTTGGGCTCGGCGGACGCGAAGCCGCCAAGGCTCGGTTGGAGAAACTGGAGTCAGGCTCCGCCCCGCCCAGTCAGCCGTAACCGCGGAACGTGATTGAAACCCTAAAGCCCAGGCATGGTCATGCCTGGGCTTTTTTATGCGCGCGACGGGTGCCTATCGTGAGGTGATGAAGGCGGAGGCTTGGGACATGCTGGAGGCGGTAGAGCGGGACGATCACGCGGCGGTGGCGGAGGCGTTGCGGCATGAGCCCCGCCGCGTGCACGGGTTTGTGTCGCGGTCCACAGCGGACGGAGAGGCGATGTGGTTGCCCTTGCACGTGGCGTCGGCGTTGGGATCGGTGAAGGCGGCGCGGGTGTTGGTGGAGGCGGGCGCGGTGCCGGACAGTCGGACGCGGAGTCAGCCGGCGTCGGCCACACGAGGGCGGGAGACGGCGGTGCACCTCGCGGCCCGGGCAGGGGATGCGGCGATGATCGCGCTGCTGCTCGAACATGGCGGGAGCGTGGAGGTGCTCGACGCCCGGGGAAGTCGGCCGATGCACGCGGCGGCGTTTGCCCTGGCTCACGGCGTGGTGGAGCTCCTGCTGGCAGCCGGGGCGTCGGTGGATCCGGTGGAC
Source organism: uncultured Phycisphaeraceae bacterium (assembly GCA_963799465.1). Classification (GTDB taxonomy): domain Bacteria; phylum Planctomycetota; class Phycisphaerae; order Phycisphaerales; family Phycisphaeraceae; genus JBCCOW01. The sequence goes on from CAWCXG010000001.1 coordinate 1,574,620, forward strand.
AGCCAGCAACGCACCCCATTGCACGCTGCGATCGCGGGCCTGGCGGTGCAGGAGGGCGACGCTTCGGTCATGGCCCGGCGGGTCCAGGCCGCGCAACGTGTCGTGGAATTGTTGATTCAAGCGGGCGCAGATGTCAACGCCCCGTGCCCCCGTCATGCGGAGTGTTACACGCCTTTGCATCGGTGCGTGAGTGCGGGGGAACAGACAGCCGCAGTGATTGAACGGCTTGTATCGGCTGGTGCGGATCGGACGCGGCGTGACCCACGGTTTGAAAGAACGCCCGCGGAATTAGCCCGGACGCTTGACCTGGACAGGCTTCGTTTAATGCTTGAATCGGACGGATGCGTGACGGGATGAGGCGTGGCGGGCGGGCGGTGGTTCGCGACGGCATCTATGCTGCGTGCCATGCCAGCTGCCGACCTCATTGAGCTTCTCGACCGTTGGCACACCGCGCGGGTGGTGGTGGCGGGGGACCTGATGCTCGACCGCTACAGCTATGGCAATGCCGAGCGGCTGTCGCCTGATGCGCCGGTTCCGGTACTGGCGGTGGAGCGTGAAGAAATGCTCGCGGGCGGCGCGGCCAACGTCTGCCGGGCGCTCACCGCCTTGCGGATCGACGCGGTGGCGCTGGGCGTTATTGGCGGCGACGGCGAGGGATCGATCCTCCGCGACACGCTGGTCCGCGGGGGGGTGGATGTCTCGGGGCTGGTGACGGATCCGGATCGGCCGACGACGGTCAAGCGCAACCTCATCGGACTGGCGCAGCATCGTCATCCGCAGAAGATGTTTCGGATGGATGTGGAGAGCCGGGCGCCACTGTCGGACAAGGTGCGGCGGGAATTGCTGGACCGGGCGGAGTCGCTGCTGGACGACGCGGACATTTTGATCCTGGAGGATTACGACAAGGGTGTGTTGACGCCGGCGTCGTGCGAGTCGCTCATTGCGCTTGCACGGGCCAAGGACGTGCCGGTGTACGTCGATCCTGCGCCGATCACGGACTATCAAAAGTACAGCCGCGCCACGGTGATTACGCCCAACCGGACCGAAGCGGCGAAAGCACTGGGCGAGGCGTTTGATGACACGCGTTCGATGTCTGCGGTCGAGGCGATGGCCCAGGAGATGCGTAACGCGCTGGCGTTGGAAGCGGTGGTGCTGACGCTGGACAAGCAGGGTGTGCTGTTGTTGCAGGAGACGTCGGCGGAGCATGTGCCCACGCGGGCCCGTGAGGTGTACGACGTGACCGGCGCGGGCGATGTGCTGGTGGCCACGCTGGCGGCAGCACGGTGCAACGGTGCGACGTGGCGTCAGGCGGTCGAGTTGGCCAACGCCGCTGCGGGGCTGGAGGTGGAACGGTCGGGCGTGGTGCCGATCCCGTTTGATGATTTGTTGCTTTCGGTGCTCAACGAGGCTCACGACGAGCTGGGCAAACTCCGCACACTTGACCGGCTGCTGCCTGAGATTGCTGCCCACCGCGCGGCAGGCAAACGCATCGCGTTCACCAACGGCTGCTTTGACATTCTGCATGCGGGACATGTGCAGTTTCTGCGCCGGGCCCGCAAGGAAGGCGACCTGTTGGTGGTGGCGTTGAACACGGACGATTCGATTCGTCGGCTCAAAGGGGACACCCGGCCGGTGAACGCGTTGGACGATCGCGTGACGGTAATGTCGGAGCTGGAGAGCGTGGATTACATCGTGCCGTTCGCGGAGGACGAGCCCAAGGGGTTGCTTGAAGCACTCAAGCCTGACGCGCTGGTGAAGGGCGGCGACTACACCCGCGAGCAGGTCGTTGGCCACGAGATTGTGGAGCGCTACGGCGGGCGGGTGGTGGTGGCCGACCTGGTGGAAGGGCGGAGCACGACCAACTTAATCCATAAAATTCAAGGTGGCTGAAGGCACCGGGCGGGCATCTTCCGGGCAGGGTTAGAGCATGGGTGCGTAGCGTTTTTTTATTGACGTGAGAGCATGTGATGCCGCGACGCCGAGGATCCCGGCGGTCAGGGCAAGCAAGGCGGCAAGGTAGCCGTGGAAGTGGCCATCCGCGAAGCACTGGGCGAGTGCCGGATTGTTCGGCGGAGCGGGTGACTGGCGTTGCGGGAGCAGGGCGGCGAGTTCAATGGCAGCGATCACGGCCAGGCCCAGGATCGGGCTGATCCAATGCCGGGTGAGTAGTCCGAGCGCGAAATTCAACGCGACGGGCCAGAGGAAAAAAAAGACCCACAACGCTTGCAGCGTGATGAAGCGACCGGCGATTGCGTTACCCGTGACATAGAGCACGCCGAGTACCACGAGGCCCAGCAGCAGCAAGGCGGCGGGGTGGCGGGCGGGCCACGATGGCTTTCGCATGAGATAACTGCTGGTGTCGGCGGGGTTGAAGTGCGTGCCGCACTCGGGGCAGGCCGACGCCTGGAGGTCTTGCAGGTTGTAAAAGCACTGCGGGCAGAGTCTCACGCGGCGGGCCTGGTTGTCGGTGCGGGGGGTGTTGCGGCAGGGCGGCTGGAGACGCGTTGGGTGAGTTGGGTGAGTCGTGGGTGCTGCGGGGCGGTTACTTTGAGTCGAAGCAGAAAGCCACTGGCCGCCTGCGTGTCACCCGCCTCGAGATGCCAGTGTGCCGCGTCCGCCAGCGCGTCAGCATCGTTGGGAAAGCGTTCGACAAGCTGGGCGTATTGCGCCGCGGCCAGCATCGGGGCCCCGGTGTCATCGGCGAGGCGGGCGAATGCGTCACTCACCGCGCGGGTCACCCGCAATTCTTTAGGCAATGCCATGACCTCTTGCAAGGCCTCACGCGACCGACCTGCTTCACGCAGCAACGTCCAGCGTCGCAGGCGGTAATCGAGCGGATCGGCTTTGTCGTCCTGATCGGCCCACAGCTCGGCGTCGTCGAGCATCGCCAATGCCCCGGCCGTGTCGCCGCGCTGAGCCAGCAGATCTGCCAGCCCCGCGTAGGCCCGGTGCGATGAGCCATCGCGCTCCAGCACCGCCCGATAGGCACGTTCCGCTTCGTCCAGCCGCCCGGCTTTGAGTAACGCATTGCCCAGGAAGACGCGGTGACGTTCGATCTGCCCCATCGCTGAGAGGTCCACGGCGGCGCGATACGCATCGACCGCCGCCTCCGCCTGGCCGGCATCGAGTAGCAACGTGCCCAGCAGTGACCGCAGCTCCGCATCACCAGGCCGAAGCGAAACCGCTGCATCGAATTGAGCAAGCGCCCGCGGGTTCTGTTTGGCGGAAAGCAACACCTGCCCCAGCAGCACCCGGGCCTCGACCAGGTCCGGCGCACGCTGCACTAAGGATTCCGCCTCGGGCAAAAAGATCGCCAGCGACACCCGCTTGTCCATGGCCTGGGTCACCCGCTCCTGCAAGGCATAGGCGTCGAGCCGGGCCAATGTTCGCTGGGCGGGCGCGAACGATGGGTATTGCTCGGTGAGGTCGCGGAGGTCTTCAATGATCTTCTCTTGGGCGGCGAGATCGACCTCGCCCCGCTGCTCACCCGCGTCGAGGATGGCCAATCGATCCGTGATGGCGGTGAACCGAGCTTGCGCCAGCGCGGTCGGGTCTTCGGGTTCGTCGAGGGATCGCAGCGACATCACCCCCGCGACCACCGCCCCGGCCACGCCCAGCACCATCAACCACGCAGCAACACGTTTCATCCCACGATGCTACACCCCTGGAGACGACCGGGCCCTGACCCCGGCCCCATCTGCAGGCCGACATGTTGCCCGGCTCCTACCATCGCACCATGCTCGAACTTTCCCGCACGGTCCGCTTTTGCCTGCCAGCCGATCCGCAGGCCTACCAGCAGCCGCGCTCCAATACCCACGCCGCCTGGCCCCCGCCGTCGGGGCTGGATCCGTACTTCGAGATCACCGTGGTATGTAAAGGCCAGGCCGATGTGGACACGGGCTATTTCATCAACATCAAGGACATCGACACGGCAGTCCGTGAGGTGGTGCTCCCGATCCTGCGCCAGGCCTGTCATCCTTCACCATCGGCGGCCGCGTCGCCAGTGGCCCTGCCGCATGTCCTGATGCGAAGTGTCGAGGCGCTCCAGCCCCACCTCCGCGGTACGGTCCATCAGCTCACCCTCGCACTCACCCCACGCACCACCATGACCTTCACCCCCACCCCCACCTCCACCTCCGCATCCGCTTCAAGCTCACCGCCTCCCGGTGTCACCCTGGCTCAGCGTTATGAGTTTTCGGCTGCCCATCGGCTTCATACCGCGACGCTCACCGACGAGCAGAACCGCGAAACCTTTGGCAAGTGCAATAACCCCCATGGCCACGGCCATAACTATCAGGTCGAAGTTCAAGTCCACTGCCCGGTCGATGAACAAGGCAGGTCGGTGTCGTTCGCGCAGCTGGATCAGGCGGTGGACACGCACGTGATCGAACCCCTGGATCACAAACATCTCAACGAGCAGGTGCCCGCGTTTGCGAACCTCAACCCGTCGGTCGAGAATATCAGCCGGGTCGTGTGGGACATGCTGGCGGAGCACGTCCCTGGCCGGGCGACGCTGGAAGCGGTGACGGTTTGGGAAACGCCAAAGACAGCCTGCACCTACCGGGGCGGCGGGGGAGCGTAAACTCGTTGGATGGTCCGCGTGCTTGCGCAAACCAGACCCACGTCCCCCCAGTTGCTTGAGGTGTGGAGTCTGGTGACCGCCGCGGCGGTCGTGGTGCTGGCGGTGCTGTTTGCGACCGCGGTGATGTGGTCCGTCTTGCGGGGACGTCGCCTGAGGCGGGAGCTGCAGGCAGCCCGTGATCAGCGTCGCCAGGCTCATCTCAAAACCCTCCATGCCTCACCCAGGCCCACGCCGTCTGAGCCGTGGCAGGCGGCCGGCGAACGGATGGACAAGCCCCAGGACGCCCCGGCCGAGCCTGGCAGCGATGAGCCGTTCGGCCCGCTGGACCAGGCGGACATTCCCTTCGACTTCCCGCCGTTTCACGACGATGACGATGACGACGACGACGAGGAGGATGACGAGGAAGAGCAGGACACGTGGTGGAAGCGGGGCGATCCCCCGCCGTTTTGACTCTCAGGCGTGAGGGGCAGAGCCTCGCGGAATGCTTCAAGGATTTGATGCACGTCAGCCGATAGCAAGCAACCGTGACATGAAGCGTAGACCTCCTTCGCCCGGCAACACAGAGCTTGGCCCGTGTCCCCACGTGGACCGTGACCACAACGCCTGCGCCCCGCGACTGACGCTTCAGCGTCTGGAAGAGGCTTTCGCATTTTGTCTGGGCGGCCAGCACCACTTGTGCCCGGTGTATCAGGCCATGGCGTTTCGGACTCAGGACCACACGCCGCTCCCTCCCACGGGCCATCTAAGCGAGACCGATCATCCCACCCGCCGCCTCGATATCACGATCCAAGGCCAGGCCCTTGAACGCTTCGCCGCGGCTCGGACCTCCGCTGCCCCCAGCCCCCGCGCCCTCACCCCCACCCGCCGAGCCGACCCGAAAGCCTTCCCGCTTCGAGCCGCCGGTCCGTGACTTCCTGATCCACTGCAAAACCGAATGCGGATTCGCCCTGGCCACCCTCCAGGCCTACGCCGCGGACCTCCGCGACCTGTGGGTCTGGATGGCCACCGCCAAGCACACCAGCTGGGACGCCCTGTCCCACGACCGCATTGCCGAGCACCTCAAAAGTCTGTCCGTCAAAGGCCTGGAATCGTCCACCGTCGCCCGACACTGCGCGACGATTCGCGTGTTCTGCCGGTTCCTCGAAGCGACCGATGTCCTCGAAACCAACCCCGCCGAGCAGCTCACCCAGCCCAACACCGCCAGCAAGCTGCCCGGCGTGATGGCACCCGAGCAGGTCGAGGCACTCATCAACGCGCCCCGGCCCGACGAGCCGTTGTATCTCCGCGACGTCGCCATCCTTGAAATGCTCTACGCCGGAGGCCTGCGGGCGTCGGAAGTCTCCGACCTCGACGTGCAAAGCCTCCACCCCAAGCTGGGCGTGGTCCGAGTCATCGGCAAGGGCAATAAGGAACGCGTCGTCCCCATCGGTAAGCCCGCCCTCCGTGCGGTCGAACGTTACCTCGAAGAGCTCCGCCCCAGCTTGTGTCGGACCGACACGCCCACCGCTCGGATCATGCTCTCCCGCCGGGGACAACCGATCAACCGCGTGGTGGTCTGGCAGGTCGTGAAACGTCACGCCAACCGGGCCGGCCTCAAAGACGTTCACCCCCACACGCTCCGCCATTCGTTTGCGACCCACCTCCTCGCCGGCGGGGCGGACCTCCGCGTCGTACAGGAACTTCTGGGCCACTCCAACATCCGCACGACCCAGGTATACACCCACGTCGATCGGTCCCGCCTGCGCGAAGTACTCAATCGCTGCCACCCCAGGCCTTGAGTTCAGCCAGGCGAGTGGATATTTCAAGCCCGTCCCGGCTTGTCGGAACATTCTGCGCTAGGATCACGTTGACTTCTCTATGCGACACGTGACCCTCCTGCTCGGAATCTTCATCATGCTTGGCTCCTTCTCCGCCTGCTCCCGCAGCAATGCCAGCGGCCCGGTTCCACCCCCCGACGCGGCCTCGTTCGACGTTCCCGCGCCCGCCACCCAGCCGCAATCGACCGATAATCCTGCGTCTGCTCCCGCCGCGTCCCAGCCCGCCACCACCCGCACCGCGGTGTTTGCCGGCGGGTGTTTCTGGTGCACCGAGGCGGTCTTTGAACAACTCCAAGGTGTCTCAGCTGTCGTCTCCGGCTACGCCGGCGGAGACGCGAACACTGCCACCTACGCCAAAGTCTCCGCAGGCCAAACCAAGCACGCCGAAGTGATCCAAATCACCTACGACCCCCAGGTCATCACGTACCGCGAGCTGCTACACGTCTTCTTCGCCACCGCTCACGACCCCACCCAGCTCAACCGGCAAGGCCCTGACGTAGGGACGCAGTATCGCTCCGCCGTGTTCTATCAGTCGCCCGAGGAACAAGCGTTTGTGCAGGCCTACATCGACCAGCTCAACGAAGCGGGCATCTTCGATAAACCCATCGCGACCACACTCGAGCCTTTGACAACGTTCCATGCCGCCGAGGCGTACCACCAGGACTTCGTGGACCGCAATCCCACCCAAGGCTATGTCGAAGCATGGGCAGTGCCGAAAGTAAAGAAAACCCGCGAGAAGTTTGCGGACCAGTTGAAAGACTAAGTTGCCTGGAAACGCCAATTCACTCGAGCCGCATCAAGACGAGCCGCGCCCGTGAGGAAGCGTCCCGGCAGACCAGCCCTTTTAGAGCAAACTTCGTTCAAATACAGCGGCACCGGGTTGGCTGCTTGCGGTCTACGTCCCCGCATTTGGCTTCAGTGGCGACGGGCATCCTGCCTGTCGCTGGCCCGCAGGGCCATTACGAGCTTCCGATCGGCCTTCGACCCATTCAGGCCGGACGTCTGAACCGCAGCAAACAGCAGGATCAAATCACAGGCGGCGGCCTTGGCTTGCCGCGGGACTCGCCTTTGAGCCTGCATCTCGACCGCAGGCCGAGGCGTGATCCGGTCGCTGCGACGCAGCGAAGACCGGCAGGATGCCCGTCCCACTCAAACCACTACAAATAATCGCGGTACGCTCTAAAGATACAAGGTGCTCAAGGTCAGTGACACGCTTTAAGACTGAGGCGAAGACCTTCCATCCATCTGTCCCCACAGCGCTCGCACCGCTCGGCCGCGATGGCTGATCGCATTCTTTTCGTGTGGCGGAAGCTCTGCGGCGGTGCAGCCGCGGTCAGGCAGCCAGAACAAAGGGTCATAGCCGAAGCCATTCGTGCCACGACCTCGTGCTGGATGCCCGGCATCGGATGCTTGGTCGGGCGTGATGATCTGCCCCTCAAATTCGCCTTGCGCTTCAAGCAACGCATCGCCCTGCACCAGGCACACCGCGCAGACAAACGCTGCCGCCCGCTGCGCTGCGGGAATCCCTTGCAGGGCGGTCAACAGTTTCACATTATTCGCGGCGTCGCGGGTGGCACGATCGCCTTCCACGCCGGCATACCGAGCCGACCGCACGCCCGGCTCACCATTTAATGCCGCTACCGCCAACCCGCTGTCGTCCGCCAGCACTGCCGCATGGATCCCCCGCTCGGCCGCCGCCGCCGCATACGCCTCCGCCTTGATCCGCGCGTTTCCCGCGAAGGTCAACGCATCCTCCACCGGCTCAGGCATCCCCTCCAGCCCCGCGTCGCGCAATGTCAGCAGCTCCACCACAGGCCCCACCACCGCCACGATCTCCTCAATCTTGTGCGGATTCGACGTGGCGACCATCACTCGCATCTCTGCATGCTAAGCGATGCCGTACCGCTCAACCCATCGCGGCCCATGCGTACACGATGGTGAGGTAAACAAACCCAGCGGTAAGTATGTGGTACCCAAGCTTCAACCACAGGTTCGTAAGGAAAATCTTCACGTCCAGCCAGGCTTGCAGTGCCAAGCGCACCCCCCAGAACACGGCCGAGTAGCCACACACCATGCGTGCCAACGGTGTACCCGACGCCAGGGTCTCCGACATCGCAATCGCAAGCACGCCTTGGGCAATGATCGTGATGACCACGTACCCGCCGTAGACCCAGAACAGCTGACGCACCAAGCGAGGTAACTCAGCCAGGCGTTGCTTCCATTCGAGCTGTATCGGCACCAGTGCGGAAGCGAACAGGATCAACAGTTGACCCATGCCAGCAATCAATATGAACAGGGGAAGGTATTCGCGCATAACCGTTGGCGTGCTCGCTGGCCATCTCCGTGGCCGGGTGGACCTATTGCAAAAAGAGTCAAAGGGTGACAGCCTCGAAGAATGGCACCATCACCTTCTCAACAAAAGGTTCGTGAAATAGGAGTATCGGTGCGGGCAGCGCAACGACCGCAAAGGTCCACATCCAGCCTATCGCCGGAAGTCTGATCCAATGATGCCACCCACGATGTCGTTCGAGCAGAAATCCCCCGCCTTGGATGAGAAAATACAACGTCGGTCGGCCGTAGCCTCCCCCTGCTGGAATGCTAATGACCACGTCATGGACGATGCCGCTGAATGCGTAGACCATCAGCACCGCGCCCGCCGAACCGACCTTTCGACGCAGCGGCTTGAACATCGACCGATGCGTCAAGTCGCGAAACGCGGTGTTCCAACGCTGGCCCCAAAACGCGCCTAAGCTGGTCGCTTTGATCGGCATACGCATCAACGGCTTGGCTTCCACCCCTCGTGCCCGCCACGCACAACTCAACAGGTGGAACAATCCAAAGTGCAAAACGAAAATCAACGCAACCATCCCCAGCCAACCCCGCCATAAGGTCGGCAACCCCTCAAGCCTCGGCCACACCAACAGCAGCGGCATAAGCCCCACGCCGAGCATCTTGACCCACGCCAGCAGCCGTTCCTGAGGCCCTACGGGTAACACGTTGCGTCCATGCCAGAACGCTCGAGCGTCAAGTCCTGGCCATGCCAGCCAATACGCCAGTTGTTGCCTCACCGACACGCCGTCGCGTGATATTCCCCAAACCGATATCAGTTTGCACACGCCAAAGATGGCAAACGACATGCCCCACATCCAACCCCAACGCGGAATGTCATCAAGCATCATTTAAACCACTCGCAAGAGCAGCGATGTCCTTACTTAAATGCGGATCCGCAAGGACGTCCCTCAACGCGCACAAAAGTTCTCAGAGCCGAGCATCAAAACAGCTGCCTGGGACAAGTCCTGATTTCATTCACATCTTCCACCAGTCCAGGTCGATCTCGGGGAAGATCACGTCGTGAATGTCAGCGTCTTTGATTTCGTGCTTTTCGACTTCGGTTAAGCCGCCGAGGTACGCCGAGTCGCGGGCGACTTTTTCGGCAATGTCAGCCAGCGTTTCAAAGCGGGCCACGTGTTGCATGTACCGCTTGATCCCGTAGTCCACCGCCTGTCCGCGACGAATGACAAAAGGCCAGTCCGAGGCCTGCAGCAGCAACAGCTCGCGGCCGGCCTTTTTCAACAGTTCATGCAACTCGGGGTTCTGCCGCCAGGGCAGGTCGGTGGTCAGCTTGCCCCACACGCCTTCACATCGATACTCAATGTCCCACATCCAGTTCACCTGGTCGTTGCTCCAGACCCGGTGATCGCCTTCCTCGCCCCACGACCCCTCGGGCAGCGCGACGACCTTGTCGACAAAGCCGGAATCCAGCTGCTCCCGGCTGGTTTTCATCTCGACATCCGGGTCGGCGGAAAGCGACAGCATGAGGTCTCGCAGGAACCGCGGGCCTTCAAACCACCAGTGCCCGAACAGCTCCGCATCAAACGTCGCCACGACCACACCCTCCCGGCCGACGCGATTTTTGTAGTCGGACAGTCGGCTTTTCACCGTGTCGATGAAGTGGGAGACATGTTGGTGGATTTTGCCTTCGATGTCCTGGGGGTAGTAGAGATGCTTATCGCCGAGGTCTGTTTTGGGGCCGGTGATTTTCCAGTAGCGAAGACCCCGACGGGCGCCCCACTGTTTGTGGAACTCGAGATATTCGCCTGCAGCGGGATAGCCGAAGTCGCCGGACCAGACCTGTTCGCAGACTTCCGCGTCCCGGCCGAACGCCCAGACGCGTGCCAGGCCGTTGCCGTCGCTGTTCACGCCGTGCGCTTCGTTCACGCTCCGCCAGCCGCGATTGGGATATTTTTCCGCCTCGTCCCATCCGACTTTGTGCCACAGGCCGTCGTTAAAGACCTGCTCGCTGCGTGAGCCTTCGATGAGATGATTTTCGACGAAGAAGTGGTCGATGTTTTCATCCGCGACCAGGTGTTCGATGCCGATGCGGTTGGCCTGATGGCCCCAGTTGATCGGCGGATTCCAAGGCCCCCCCGGTCGATACGCACATTCAGGCAACCACATGCCGGTGGGCTTGAAGCCCAGAATGCGTTCACTGCTCGCCAGCCCCGCCCGCAGTTGCCCGCGGATCGAAGAATCCTGATTCAGCAGCGGCATGTACGCGTGTGTGGCATTGCTGGTGAGAATCTCGCAGTGCCCGACTGCCGCCCGCTTGGCGAAGGCTTTGGGGATGTCGCGGTCCATGCCCAGGAAGTCTTCGAGCAGCTTGCCGTAGAGCTCTTCCCACCGCTGGGCGAGGTAGGCCATGTGTCCGTTGCCCAGAGATTCAAACTCTTTGCGGTCCTGCTGCGCCCGTTCCACGCGGTCTTCGAGGAAGTGGACAAAGCCGTCTTTGAAGTGTTCGTGGGTGAGCTGTTCGAGCAGCACGGGCGTGAGGCCCATCGTGATTTTCGGCGTGGCGTTGAGATACACGCACTCGTCGATCATGGCGAGGATGGGCAGATACGTTTCCGCTGCGGCTTCGTACAGCCAGTCTTCGCCGTGGGGCCAGGTGCCATGCCGCAGGACGTAAGGCAGGTGGCCGTGGAGCACAAGGACGAACGATCCGAGGTTTGCCATGCGTAGATGGTAGCGGGAGGGAGTAAGAAAAAAGAAACCCGGGCGTGTTAGGCCCGGGCTTCTGTGGGTCACGGGTGATGTGGCGGTTTAGAACGCCGTTGTGGACTCGGACTCGCGGATGCTTTTCTTAAAGTCATCAGCGTTGAGTTCGAGGCGGAACTTGCCGTTGCGGTTGGCCTGGTCCGCTCGAACCCGGATGACAAAGTCCAGGGCATCGTTGGGATCAATCTCAGGGATTGGGCTGAAGGTCAGCGTTCGGCCGTTGGCCTGGACGGAACCCTCTGGCTCTGCGGCGACGAAGCTGAATCCTTCGGGCAGCTGAGCGTTGATCTGCACATTGAGGCTTTTGGCGTTGCCTTCGTTGGACACGCGAATTTCGTAGGTCGTCTCAGCGCCAACCTCGATGGGGTCATTGCCATCGATGACTTCGAGTTGCATGGCCGAGACGCCTTCAACATTTAAGGCCACAGCCTGTTCAACCGCTGCAGCACAGTAAGCGTTCGCCACGGCGGTATCGCTGAAGTTCACGGGTTCGTTGGCTTCGAACGAGACCGCAAAAGTCTTGGTCGCTCCGGCATCAAGGGTGCCGATCATGAATTCATTACCGTCCCGCTCGACGCCGCCGGTGGAGACCGACACGCGGTCCACATCATCGGGCATGGGCAGGGTGACCACGGTGTCCAGTGCCGCAACGTCGGATGGATTGCTGACAGTGACATTCATCGTGGCGGTTCGGCCAATGTAAATCGACGACGGGCCTTCGACTGCCAGCTCCAGTGTGGGCTTGGAGACGGTCAGGGTATCGCTGTCTTTGGCTTGTCCCGCAATGCCAGCATCCACCATCGCGTCAGCGGTGATCTCGCCGGTGAAGCCTTCAATGACCAAATCAACGGTGCCGACTTCCAACGTTTCGCCCGCAGGAATCGCGTCAAGGTCTACCGTAAAGGAGCCCTGGCCTTTCTCCGTTTTAACGCCATCCGGCAAAGTGACACGCAGCGTGGACGCGGGGATTTCGCCCGTGCCGCTGTTGCTGATGCGGTACTTCAGCACTGCAGAGTCACAGGCATAGACCTGGCCGACCTGCTGGCCTTCAGCGTTGACGATCATCTGTTCGAGTTTGACCTCAGGATCGACAACGGTGAATGACTGGCATTGCGCGGCTACATAATCCACCCAGACACAGGAGTTGATCGTGCCTTGGCTGCCCGCCTGGCCTTTGATGGTAATGGTCTTGGTATCGCCCGGCTTCATCATGCCGACTTCGTACTGCTGAGCCGAGGTAGGCTTGCCTTCGGTGGCTTTGGATTGCGAGTCGGGCAGGGTGACACTGCCAGTCATCATGTGATTGACCACGACGCCTTGAAGTTCTTGATCGCTGGAGTTGGTGAGCTTGATCTGATAGTCGAGCGGTGCGTCGGCATAAAACTGCTCGGGATAAATGCGCTCAATCGTGATGGGGTTTTCATCGAGACCGAGCTCTTTTTCAGTGCTCTCCATGTCGCGATTACCCGCGACGGGCACAGCTTTGTCGCCTGCGGCAGTTTCTGCTGCGTTGTCATCGCAGCCTGAGGTGAGCGCGAGCAGGGCGACGCAGGACGTGGTCGCCAGGCAAGTGGTGAGTCGGTTCAGGCTGAACATGGAATATCTCCGAAAGGGGTCAAAGTAAGTACGCACGACTATTGTGCGACACCTTTCATAGCCCCTTAAAAGGCCGATATGTGACTTCTGCGGCATGGGCGACGCATTTTGCAGGCAGACGGGCCGAAGTAGTGACAAAGGGCTCGGCCTTGAGGCGTGGGTTGTACGACCCAGCTGGAGCTACAATTTGGACCCTTATTCATGGGTAGTGAATTCAAGCTTGCGCTTAATCCCTAAGACTTTAGCTTGTTAACCTGTCGTCATGGTCGCTTTGGCCACCGATCCACCCCTTTTCACAGAGGAGCATTCCCATGGCAGGTAAGTTCGAGATGTACACCGACAAATCAGGCAAGTACCGATTTCGGCTCAAAGCAGGCAACGGCCAAGTGATCGCGGTGGGCGAAGCTTACGAGTCCAAGGCGGCATGCGAGAACGGCATTGAGTCGGTCAAGAAAAATGCGCCCGACGCGCCGGTCGTTGAAGTCGAAGGTTCGTAATCCACGCGAACGCAGAACACGGTTTAAGCCGGCCCGCGTGAAGCGGGTCGTTTTTTTTAATCTGGCGGTGGTCGGCTACGGGAACGATTTTTCACACGCATGCATCAAGCGCCTGTGAGGAAGCGTCTTCTTGAGGAGTGCGGTCAACCCGGGGCGCTCCCTGACGGTCGCGGCTCGTGTTGGAGATGTCGATGGTCTTGCTGGGCTTTAGTAAGGCGTTGCCGGTTGGGTTTGGGTTGCGGCGGCGGCGGGTGATGCTTTGATTTCCACGCGGCGGATCACGATGGGGTCGGTGGGTCGATTCTGTGGGCCGGTGTTGACCTCAGCGATGCGGTCGACGACTTCCATGCCTTCGACCACGCGGCCGAAGACGGTGTGTTTTCCAGCGAGCCAGGGGGTGTCCGCGAGATTGATGAAGAACTGTGAGCCGTTGGTGTTGGGTCCGGCGTTGGCCATGGCGAGCATGCCGCGGGTGGGCAGCACCGACGGCAGGCCCGGGGTGTATTGATAGCCGAGCAACTCATAGAACTCCTTGACGCTGGACTTTTCGAGGATCCGGGTAAGCTCGGCCTGAACCTCTTCGCGTTTGGCGTTGAAGCTGGCCTCGTCGGTCACGCCGACCTTGCGGTAGATCGCGGGCATGAGGGTCTGTTGGAGTTGTTGGGGGCTCTGGATGCCCAGCCAGGGGTGGGGTGCGCCGCTGGGCTCGAACGCTTTGGTCTGGTCCAGGCCTAAAGCGTCGGCATTGATTTCGTCGGGGAACTTGTAGCCCGGTCCGCCGCGGCCGGTGCCCAGCGGGTCGCCGCCCTGAATCATGAAGTTGGGGATGACGCGGTGGAAGATCAGGCCGTCGTAGTAGGGCTCTTGTTTGCGTTGCTGGGTCTGGGGGTCGATCCAGACTTTGTTGCCTTGCGCGAGATCGACAAAGTTGGCCACGGTGAGCGGTGCGGCATCGGCGAGGAGTTCGACGGTGATGGGCCCGAGGTTGGTGTGCAGGATGGCCAGGGGGTTGTGAGCGGGCTGGCTGGCGGGCGCGGTGGCGGGCGCAGAAGCGGGCTGGGTGGACTGGGCCTGGGCGGAGAGGCTCAAGGCGACGAGCGAGCAGAGCAGCAGGCCTTGGGCAAGACCCGCGGCGCGACGGGGAGTAGCGGAGTAGATCATGTTGGCATGGTAGTCAGTGCCGCAGGAGAGGCGGCGCGGAATGATCCCTTGGGGTCGCTTTTAGCAGGGTCGGGCGGGTCGGGCGTTGACATGGTTGCTGCCGGTGCGGTACGGTCTGCGGCAGGCCGACCTTGCGAGGGTCGGTGCCGGTCATTCACGCCGATCTGGTGGGCCAGATCAGCCGAGCTAAAGACCACGAGCAGACGAGCATCGTCCTTTGACAGGGGGGTCTTGTGCGGCTGTGGCATTGTGGACGCGTTGCCATGAAGAAGCTGGAGAAGCACCAGTGGCGTGAAATGGTGGCCCATCTGTGGGAGCACCACACCCCGATCTGTCGGCAGTGGTTCGAGAAACTTGAGCCCGCGTCGATGGATGCAGGCTTGCTGCGGATTCGCACGGAGACAGGGATCCAGCAGAACTATCTGCAGAAAAAATGCATAGACCCCTTCCGCGAGGCCGCTCAGGCGGTGACCGGGGCGCTGGTGGCGGTGGAGTTCATCAACGGCCAGGCCAGCCCGCCTGCCGCTCCGCCCGCATCATCGTCCTCGGCGATCCCTTCCGCCTCGCTCCGTCGCGCCGATACGCCCACGCCCCAGCTGCCGCCCATGGACGCCCCGCGCGGCGAGCCGTTCCCGCGGCCTGACGCCGACGCCACCCCCACCGGCGTCGACCCGCTCGCCGAGGACCAGATGGTCCTCCAGCCCGACTATTCGTTCGACAACTTCATCGATGGCCCCAACAACGCGCTGGCCCATGCCGCCAGCGTGGCAGTCGCGAACAACCCCGGCAGAGCCTACAACCCGCTCTTCATCTACGGCGGGGTCGGCCTGGGCAAGACCCACCTCCTCCAGGCCATCTGCCAGCAGGTGCTCACAGCCAACCCCGCCGCGCACATCTTGTTCGTCTCCTGCGATTCGTTTATCTCGCAGTTCATCCAATGCGTGCAGAGCGGTCAGATGGCCCAGTTCCGCCACCGCTACCGCCATGTGGACATGCTCGTTATCGACGATATCCACTTTCTGGCGGAGCGCGAGCGGTCTCAGGAAGAGTTCTTCCACACGTTCAACAGCCTGTATCAGCTCAACAAGCAGATCGTCTTATCCTCCGATGCGGCCCCGTCAGAGATCCCCAACCTTGAAGAACGGCTGGTCTCGCGTTTTGCGTGGGGCATGGTGGCGGCGGTCACCAAGCCGAGCTACGAAACCCGTCAGGCCATCCTCAAAGCCAAGAGCGAGCTTCGCAACATGCGGCTGCCCCGCGAGGTGATCGACTTTATCGCCCGCCGCATCGACTCTAACGCCCGGGAACTTGAAGGCGCGATCGCCACCTTGCAAGGCCACGTCAGCCTCAACCGCGGGCCTATCACGATGGACATGGCCCGCCAGGCGCTTGGCGAACCCGCGCCGGTCCGCACCAATCAAGTCACCCTCCAGAAAATCATCGACGCGGTCACCGCCTTTTACAACGTCAAACTGTCGGACCTCCAGTCCCGTCGTCGGCATAAAAGCGTCACCGAGCCCCGCCAGGTTTGCATGTGGCTGGCACGCAAACACACCCGCTTTTCGCTCGAAGAAATCGGCGGACACTTCGGCGGCCGGGACCACACCACGGTGATGCACTCCATCCGCACCGTTGACGGACGCAGCGACACTGAGCCGGACTACCGCCGCATGGTCGAGCAACTCGATCAACAAATCGCCTCTGAAAGCGGCGGCTAAGACGCACATTTTCAGTCGCATGATCCGACGGATTTGAGTGTCGTGATTGTCCTGGGGCTGATTTCCCAAGACATCAAGGCGTAAGCGGTTTCAGCGATCGTGCAGGAGTTTTTATTCGGGCTTACGTCGCCTTGGTGACAGGCCGATACAAAGCTTTAGCCGCGTATTTCTGGACCAGCTTGGCTCGGCACCCCGCCGGGTCTGTGTCGCGACCTTGCCCATGACTCCACCGCCTCTTCCACCGCCCCCGGTCCGCCACGGGGCCCGTGACACGACCGATGGCCCGTGCGTGCTTTTACTCACTGCGGAGCCTGCGGTGAGCACGGTGCTTAACACCGTGATTGCCGAGAATATTGCGGATGCGTCCACGCTGATTGCGGGGACGTTGGCGGAGGCGTTGTCAGAGGATCTGGGGCTGGTGGATGTGGCCTTGTGTGACTTGCATCTGGCGGATGCGGAAGGCATGGGCGTGCTTGACGAGTTGGCATTGATTCGGCCGGACCTGCCGGTGGTGGTCCTGGCTGCCGACGCCGACCGGGCGCAAGCGGCCGAGGCCATCCGAGGCGGGGCGTACGACTATGTGGTCAAACAGGGGCAGTACCATCAGACCATTCCGATCGTGATTGAAAAAGCGCTTGCGCTGTACCGCCTGCGACAGGAGCACGCCCGGCTGCGTGCCCAGCTCACCGGACTGCTCGGGCGGGCCAAATCCGAGCAGGCCCGTATGGCGCAGATCGCTGCGACCGACCCGCTTACGGGACTGGCCAACCGCCGCAGCTTCATGGACAGCCTGGAACGTCGCTTCGCCGATGGCCAACGCACCGGCCAGAACCTTGCGGTCATCCTCATCGACCTCGACGCTTTCAAGCCGTTGAATGACACCATGGGACACGCGGCGGGCGACCGGGTGTTGCTGGCCACCGCCGACGCCCTCCGCCGCGCCAGCCGTCGCAGTGACACGCCCGGCCGACTGGGTGGTGACGAGTTTGTACTGCTGCTGCCCGGTGCGAATGATGCAGAAGCCTTGACCATTGCCCACCGTATTCTGCGTCTGTTTCCCAGTGTGCTTAAACGTGCGTTTCCCGAAGCACTGCAGAACGATCCACCGCCTGGCATGTCGATTGGGCTGGCGACCGTCCACACCAGCCATGCCATGACCGCCGAGCAGTTGCTGGAGTCGGCGGACGTGGCGATGTACCACGCCAAAGCCCAGCCCGGCGGCCCGGTGGCAGTCCACCGTGGCCCCCATGGCGCTTCGCTGGCCGACGCCCGGCGGGCGTGAACGCGGCACGTACCGCAAGGGGCTTATCCTGAGCCCCATGAACAGCCCAGATCTTTTCGAGCACGGAAGCGGCAACGCGACTTCGGATCGCCGGCTTTACATGCAGCTGCAGGTGTACACCGACGCGATGCCGGACACGATTAAAAAGGTGTCTGACACCTTTTTGGCCGCACGGATTGAGCAACGCGTGCAGTCTGCGGGCGTTGAGGCAGTGGTGTACCGCGATGTGCATGACGCTCGGGGCATCGGAGTCTTGACCCTTGCGGAAGATCCTGCAGAGTTTGTGGGGCCGATCCGCGACCTGCTCGCGGGGGAGCCGTTTGCCTCGCTCACGCCTCGGCCGGAGTACACGATGCTCGGTCGAACGTACGCTCTTGGATATGAGCGTGATCTGGACGAAACGTTGCGGCATCGACCCCGCCGACATGCGCTGCACCCCGATTGGCCTTGGGCGGTGTGGTACCCCGTGCGGCGCAGCGGACGCTTCGCCCGCCTGCCCCGTGAGCAGCAGATGACCATCCTCAAAGAGCACGGCACCATCGGCATGCAGTTCGGCCAGGCTGATCTGGCCCACGATGTCCGCCTAGCTTGTCACGGCCTCGACCCCCACGACAACGACTTTGTCATCGGCCTGCAGGGCAAAGACCTCGCGGGGCTTTCCAAAATTGTCGAAACCATGCGAGCCACCACCCAGACCGCTGAATATCTCGACAACCTCGGGCCTTTTTTTGTCGGACATGCGGCGTGGAAGGCCGCGTCGCCCGATAGCACTTCCTAGTTTCGTCTCCAGGCTCAAGCCAACCCGCACAGGCCAGGGCGATTCATCGTTTTATGACCCTCGACTCCTGATTATCCTGCCTCTCATGACTGACCTTGCTTCCCGTTACGCCGCGGTCCGCGCCACACTCGACGCTATCGATCAATCTCAAATCCTGCGCTTCTACGACGCGCTCGACGAGGCGGGCAAGACCCAACTGCTCGACCAGATTCAAGGGATTGACTGGGACGAAACGCATCGGTTGATTCAGTCGCACGTGCTCACGGCGCCTGAGCCGGACCTTCCCGCTGACCCGCAGCCGGCGCCGTACTTTGCGTACGAGCCTGCTGCCGATCACGCAGCGCACTACCAAAAGGCCCATGCGGCCGGCGAAGCATTGCTGCGTGAAGGCAAAGTGGCCGCATTTTGTGTGGCGGGCGGGCAGGGCACCCGGCTGGGCTGGGACGGGCCCAAGGGCAGCTTCCCCGCCACCCCCACGCGCCAGGCGCCGCTCTTTCAGGTCTTTGCGGAATACCTGCTCAAGGCAGGCGAAAAGTTCGGCAAGCCTGTGCCGTGGTACGTCATGACCAGCCCGGTGAACGACGCCCCAACGCGTGCGTTTTTCGAGCAGCACAACTACTTCGGCCTGCCCAAAGATCAGGTCATGCTGTTTGCCCAGGCGATGATGCCTGCGGTGGACATGACCACTGGCAAGGTGCTGCTGGCTGAGAAAAATGAGCTCGCGCTGTCGCCCAACGGCCACGGCGGATCGCTCAAGGCGCTCTGGACATCCGGCGCGGTGGCGGACATGAAGCAGCGCGGCGTCACACAAATCAGCTACTTCCAGGTCGATAACCCGCTGGTCAAATGCGTGGATCCCTTGTTCATCGGATTGCACGCCATCGCAGGCAACGGCGCGGGAGCTCAGATGTCCAGCAAGATGCTGCCCAAGGCAGAGCCCAAAGAAAAGGTCGGCGTATTCGTGGTCGACAGTGGGGCGATGCGGGTTATCGAATATTCCAATCTGCCAGACGCTCTGGCAGAGCAGCGCGACGAGCAGGGGGGCTTGCGGTTTCTCGCGGGTTCCATCGCGATTCATGTCATCAGTGTGGACTTCGTTGAGGCGATTAATGCGGAAGGTTTCAAGCTGCCGTGGAACCGGGCAGAAAAGAAAGTCCCCTACGTCGATGACGCAGGGCATGTGATCAAGCCTGAGTCCCCCAACGCGGTGAAGCTCGAGACGTTTGTGTTTGATGCGTTGCCGTTGACGCAGGCGTCGATCGTGTATGAGACCAAGCGAGAAGAAGAGTTTGCCCCGATCAAGAACGCGGATACGCCGGCGGACCAGCCGATGGCCAGCGACTCACCGGCCACCAGCAAGCAAATGCAAAGCAACCGCGCGGGGGCCTGGCTGGAGCAGGCAGGAGTGACCATTCCTCGAGATTCTCAAGGCCACGTGGATGCGGTGATCGACTTGTCGCCGCGCACCGCCATCGACCCCGCAGACCTCCAGAACGCCTCGCTGCCCACCACCATTGAGCCCGGCGGCTCGGTCACGTTGTAAACCGTTGGCGGCGAAGGTTACTTCGATAGATCGGCTGGCCTGCGTCGCGCTCGGCTCCAGGCCGCGATGACAATCCAGAACAGCACCACCGCCGTGAGGAACTGCAACACCAGCAGGATCACCACATTACCCAGAGGCGAGAACAGGAACGCAGCCAGCGGGTCTTCGGCACGGGCCTGGTCTTCTCCCGGGCCGCCGGGCGTGGTGTCGGTGACGCCGTAAAACCCGGCGAACCACGACGCGACGATCAGTCCGGCGGTCAGGGTCAACGTGCCGATCCAGAATTGTCGGCGGGTGACGGACTCGAACAAGGCAGCCTGCATGATCGCATGGTAAGCCGACGTGAAAGCGGGGTCATACACGCCGCCCGCGTGGCCACTACGCTGCCCCTCATGTTGGAAACGCGTTACTGGGAACAGCCTGGCCTCTTCAATGTCAACCGCCTGTCGCCGCGCGCCACGCTGGTGCCTTACGCCGCTTTGGAAGACGCGGCCGCGTTGGATCCTGCCGCGTCACGGTGGCGGGTGAGCCTGGACGGGGCATGGGATTTCAAGCTGCTGGATCGTCCGCAGGATACGCCCGCCGCGGAGCAGTGGACCGCCGCGAAGGCTGAAGGATTTGAGCCCATCCACGTGCCCGGTTGCTGGCAGATGCAGGGCCACGGAAAGCCGATTTACATCAACGTGCGGGTGCCCTGGGTCGATCGCACGCCAGCGATCGAACCGCCTCACGTTCCGGAGGACAACGAGACCGGCCTGTACCGCAAGCGGTTTGTGCTACCGCGCGGGTGGAAACGCCGGCGGACGCTTGTGCACTTCCAAGGCGTGGGCGGATGTATGAGCCTGTGGTGCAACGGCCGATTTGTCGGCTTAAGCAAGGGCTCGCGGATACCCGCTGCCTTTGATCTCAGCGATCATGTCACCACCGGCGACAACGTGCTGTCCGTGCAGGTCATCCGCTGGTCGGACGCGACGTATATCGAGAATCAGGACCAGTGGCGGCTGTCGGGCATTTTCCGCAGCGTGCATTTGGAAAGTCGGCTGGCCGTGTCGATCGGCGACCTGTTCGTCCGCCCCGGCTTGAGCGATGACCTCACGCAGGCCCAGGTCCATGCGTCCGTCACCCTCGACGCCCGGGGCCAGGAAAGCCTCGGCTACACCGTGCAGATGCAGTTGTTCGATGCCAACGGTCGCCCGGTCTGGAAAACCCCGCCCCGGGAAACCACCACGCCCAACCACTGGAGACCGGTGGGCGGCAAGGGGGCACTGCTCGATCTGCATGCTGTGGTGAAACGACCCAAGCTGTGGAGTCCCGAAACCCCCACGCTGTACACCGCCGTGGCGACGCTGTTGGATAGTCAAGGCGAGGCGGTCGAACATGTGAGCTGCCGCGTTGGGTTCCGCCGGGTTGACATCAAAAATCGCGAGCTCCAGCTCAACGGCCGGGCGGTGCTGATCCGCGGCGTGAACCGTCACGACTGGGACGCCCGCACCGGCTGGACCGTCGATGAAGCCTCCATGCGGGAGGACCTCACGCTGATGAAGCGGCTGAACTTCAACGCGGTCCGCACGAGCCATTACCCCAACGCGCCGCGTTTTTACGAGCTTTGTGACGAGCTTGGACTGCTGGTGATCGACGAGTGCGATCTCGAAGCCCATCATCATTATCTCCAGTCGGCCCGCGACCCCGCGTATGCCCCGGCCTTGCTCGACCGCATGGTCCGCATGGTCGAACGCGACAAGAATCATCCCTGCATCATCGCCTGGAGCCTGGGCAACGAAACCGGCCACGGGGCCTCGCACGACGCCATGGCCGGCTGGACCCGCCACCGTGATCCCTCGCGCCTCATGCACAGCGAACCCGCGATTCACAGCCAGGCGGGTGAGAAACACATCCAACTCAACACCGGCCAACTCGCCACCGACATCGTCGCGCCCATGTATTCGCCCCCCGACGCGATGGTCCGTTTCGCCACCGAAATCGACGATCCCCGGCCGATGATTCTTTGCGAATACGTCCACGCCATGGGCAATTCCTGCGGCGGGCTGGCGGATTATTGGAAGGCCATCCGTGAACACCACGGACTCCAGGGCGGCTTTGTCTGGGACTGGGTGGATCAGGCGATTGAGCGTCCCGTCCGCCACGCCCATGCGTTGCCCAACGGCCGATCCGTCCTGCCGTTGCCGGGCGCAGAATATGCCTACGGCGGGGACTTTGGCGAAGAAGCACATGACTCGATTTTCTGCTGCAACGGCGTGGTCTTCGCAGATCGCATCCCCAAGCCGCACGCCTACGAACTCAAGGCACTGATGCAGCCGGTGTTTGTCGAGCCCGGACGACGTGATGGCGAAATCACCGTGGTGAGCGACCGCGACTTCACCGATCTGTCGGACCTGCAAGGCCTGTGGGAACTGGCCGTCGATGGCGAGGTGGTGCAGCGCGGCAAACTGCCCCGGCTCAAGACCGCGCCCGGCGAGCGGGAACGCATCACGCTCACCGGCTTCAAAACGCCTCAGCGAAGCGAAAATCAGCTCGCGGTGCTCACCGTCCGCTGGACCCTGCGGCAGGACAAAAACTGGGCCGAGAAAGGCCACGAGGTTGCCGCCTCGCAGGTGATGCTGGCGAACCCGCAAACAACCCAGGCCTCGACGAAACCACACCAGGCTTCCCGTCACCAGCCTGCTCCAGAACTACAGCCAACCGATCAAGGCGTGCGCGTCGTGGGTGAAGGCTTTGCGCTGACCGTTGCCGACGGTGCGTGGCAGACCTGGACGGCAGCGGGACAGGACCTGTTGGTCCAGCCGATGGAGGTCAACCACTGGCGGGCGCCGACGGACAACGACGAGATTCGCTCGTGGTCCGGCCAGGACGGCAAGCCCGCTGGGCGATGGCGCACTCTGGGATTGCACAACCCCACCAACCAGCCCAGGGAGACCAAAGCCTCGCGCCGCAGCGGGGTCGTGACCGTGCGCTTTGGCAGCACCCGCCAATGCACCGCAGGTGATATCACGGTGGACCAGACGCTACGAGTAACCAGCGAAGGCCTCATCACTCTGGCGGTGGTGTTCAACGTGTCGTCGGGCCTGACGGATCTGCCCCGCCTTGGCTTGAGGACCGCGCTGCCCGCAGGCTTTGAGCACATGAGCTACTTCGGGCATGGGCCTCACGAGTGCTACCCGGATCGCCAGTCGGGCAGTCTTCTCGCTCGCCACGAGCTCAGCGTGTCCGACACGTATGTGCCCTACGTCATGCCCCAGGAGCACGGCCACCACACCGGCCTACGCTCTTTGTCGCTCGCCAACGCCCACACGCAACTCACCGTCACCGCAGCCGATGCCATGCAGCCGTTCCAGGGCGGGGCCACCCATCTGCCGCACGAAGCACTCGAACGAAGCCTGCACACTTCCGACCTCGTGCCCACACCCGAAACCTGGCTCACCCTTGACGCCGCCATGCGCGGCCTGGGCACCGCCAGCTGCGGCCCCGACGCCTTCGCGCCTTACCGAATCGGCCCGGGGACCTACCACCTGAACCTCACATTTCATGCCGCGCCTATCGGCTCACGCTGACACGCCAGCGCAACCCATCACCCACAAAGCCGCGCCTCTTCGCGGCGGCGGGCCTAACGTCCGAAGACATGGGCTACGGCTTTGGCATTCTATTGCTCACGGTGGTGACCTTCGAAATCACCATGGGCCTCATCGTGTCCACCTTGCCTGACCCCAGGCAACGACCGTGGACCCAGTCCGATCGACGTCGCATCCGATGGATCGGTGCAATTGGTTTGGGGTTCTGGCCAACCATTGCCCTCACGGTGTACGTCCATCGAACGTTCGACGGGCCCGGCGTCTGGGCCTACGACGCGATCCTCGTTTGCTCGATTGTGCTCTTGATCCGCACCGCGTGGAAGCGTCGGCATCGACACAAGCTGGTCAACCTCGGGCATTGTGACCATTGTCATTACGATTTGGTGGGCAGCCTGGACGCCATGGATTGCCCGGAGTGCGGCGAGGCGGTCAACGATCACGTCCGCGCGGCGGCAAAGACCCGGTCCGGCCAACGCCAGCCATGATTACCGTGATGCGAGTTGCAGTGACGCGGTGGAAAGGTCTTGAGCCTTGCGGGCCATAACAGGCGTGGATGCGTCCTGCGTCAACGCCCCAAGCGGTGCCGAGACCGGCCCGTCGTCGTAGGCCGGCGTGCCGATGAAGTGCACCTGTTGCAAGCCCACTGCGGCGAAAAATGCGAGCACCCCGAGGAGAGCCAACTGGGGAAACAAGGTGCTTAGGTGTCGCATCGCAGGGGCTCCGTGGCAAAAGATCGTTCTCTTCCCAAGGATGCCACGCCGGCAGGGTTACGCCAGCCTCCGCCACGTAAAGATTCGTAAAACACGCTCAAGTTACAGCAGACGCTGTGTCCAGACTGCACGCTTTACCTGGATTCACATCAATAAGGCCCGGCCGACCTTCCAGACGTCACCCGCCCCCATCGTGACCACCAGATCACCCCCGCGTAGATCGGCTCGCAAATGATCGACCAACGTGTCGAGTGGATCGAGATGCAAGGCATCGACCCCATGAGCTTCAAGCCGGGCCACCAGATCCCAAGCGGTGACCGCGTCGCGTTCCTGTGCCGAATCCCGTACAAAATAAATGTCCGGCACCAGCACGCGGTCCGCAGCCGTAAAGCTCACCGCAAACTGCTCCATCAAAAACCGTGTTCGACTGTGCTGGTGAGGCTGAAACACGCAGATCAACCGTTGCGGCTGATAGTGGCGACGCAGAGCCCGCAAGGTCGCATCAATCTCGGTGGGGTGGTGGCCGTAGTCATCGATGACCAGCGCCGGGCCGGTGTCGGTGGTGGCTTCGCCGAGGCGTTGCATGCGGCGGTCCAGGCCGGTGAACGCTTCAATCGCAGCACCGATCGCAGCCCAGTCCGCCCCGGCGTCGTGCGCCAGCACCGCTGCGACCGCCGCGTTGTAATCCATGTGCACGCCGGGCAAAGGCGACGCCCATGTCGCCACCAACGCGCCGCGATGCGACAGCTTCACGCCCCGCCCCGTCGCCATCTTGCCGTCCACCCGCGTCCATCCGCCCGTCTGCATTGCCTCCACCCGCCAATCCGCCTGGGGATCAAATCCAATGGTCTCAATCTCCGCCTGGGTCGCGGCCGTGATCGCCATGCGGTGAGGCGACTCGTGCTGAATCAGCAAACGACCCGGCATGGCTGCGTCCCGGCCGGGCAGCGAGCGGGCAAATACCGCAAACGCTTCCACAATTTCCGCCAGCGACCCATACATATCCAGGTGGTCCGCTTCCACGTTGAGAATTACCGCCCGCGTGGGTGCCAGATGATGGAAGCTGCGGTCAAACTCGCACGCCTCCGCCACCAGCAGATTGCCCTGCCCGACGCGTGCTCCGCCTCCGATCTGGTCGCAGTGGGCACCGACGATGAATGACGGGTCCAGGCCAGCTTGCATCAGGACATGACAGAGAATCGAGGTTGTGGTGGACTTGCCGTGCGTCCCCGCCACCGCCACGCCCATCGTGCCGGGTTGTCGCATCAACTGGCCGAGCATCGCGGCATACTTCACGACTTCCACCCCCCGTCGCCGAGCTTCAATACGCTCGGGGTGATCGATGGGAATTGCAGCCGACACGACGATCAGATCGACCGCATCAGGTACTGCATGAGCCGACTGCGGCACGGTCACCGCAATGCCCAAAGCCGAAAGCGCCTGGGTCACATCCGACGCCGCCCGGTCTGACCCCGTGACCACCGCGCCGCGCTGTGCAGCCATCCGCGCAAGCCCCGACATCCCACATCCGCCGATGCCGACGAAGTGCAACCGCTGGCCTTCCAGTGAGTTCGGTGATGAGCGTGACGACAGGGGGGGGGCAACATCTGGCATGCCATTCAGTATCGGACATGTCACCCCGCCACGTGGAGCCACCCCGTGATCCCCATGAGCGCATCAACACCCGAGTGACCTACCACGTTGTGAGATCATCGATGTGCTATACGCAGCGCTGGCGTAGGCATCAAAAAACGCCCCGCAGATCGCAGGGCGTTTTCGCAATGGTTATATTGATTTTACCAAGCTAAAGCAAATACCAACATCAGCGCGAATACAATGGCGGTGTAGGCACGTAATTCAAACATAAAAAACACCTTGAATGAAACAAATAGATCAGCGCTCGATTAAATCAATCCTTGTCGTCTTCAAGCGCGCGCAGATCAACGATCCGCTGGCGTCCCGCACTGATGTGCCGATGCTGCTGAGCGACAGTGCCGGTTAACTCCGTGGTGCCCAGCGTTTCAAGCGCATCGTCGTATTTATCAACGATGGCATCTTCGCCACGCTTGGCCTCATCGAGCACGTTGTAGTCGTCATTCGATGTCATCTTCGTGCGCAGGTCGATCCACCAGCGGTGAGCCTGGGCGAGTGTGGATCCCTTGGTTTCAAACTTCAAACCATGCTGGGCCAAGGCTTCCTGCAGTGTGGTGGCAAAACCATCACGTTCCGAGCCAAGTTCTTGAAAAAGGTGGATGTAGTGGGCGTTGTCCAGATTTTCGGCAGCGTCGCGAAACCCGTTAGCGCTATCCAGATTGATCTCGATGAGATCATTGATAGCCTCGTGTTGTTCATCAGTTAAACTTGAAGTATTGAGGGTCATGCGTATTATCCTTTCGTGGCAAAATTAATGATAGAGAGTCAGAAACACCTCGGATGTGGTCCGAAGAAAACTGTGGCTGGAGTTTCCTCAAGCCGCAGCGCGAAAGTGTGATGTGTCACACGACCGATTTGCCACCTTTGACAAAGTGCATGACCAGTGAGACCACCAGCAGCACCAGGAACACAAAGAACAAAACGGTTGCGATGGTTTCAGCACCCTCGGCAATACCGCCGAAACCAAAAACCGCCGCGATAATTGCGACAATAAAGAAAATAACGGCCCATTTCAGCATAACCAAGCTCCTTGCAATAAAACCATATAACGCCGGGCGATACGTCGTGGCCCAACGGCCCGTGTGATCTGTTTCGGTCACGGACCCGCCGAGTAGCCAACACCGGCTACCTCTACGAGGATAATGGGATATTTCTGCAAGTCCATGGTCTGGCAAGCGTTTACGCCACCAGACGTAGGCCTCTTGGAGTAGCAGATCGTGGACTGGAGAAGGGGAGATTCCCCTGCCTAGCGGGTCAGAGCGGGTACCGGTTGAGCCAGTCGGACCAGTTCCTGATCCATTGCCCGGACCATCTGGTCCTGGACCGCTTTGATCCGTCGATTCGAGAATTGCGGCTTAAAGTCGTTAAACAGCATGGAAAAAGCGATGGTGCGTCCCGGCTCGCCGTCCTCCCCGGCAGGCATCACCAGATAGCCGCTCAGGCCTGATGCGGAGACGTTCTGGCCATCGACTTTGCGTGCGATGTACCCCGTTTTGGCAAAGCAGACACCCGTGATGTCCTTCTGCAAGCGGTGTCGCAGCGAGCCATTGTCGCCCGCCTTGGCCAGGGATAGTCGATAAATCTCAGCGAGTGCTTCATCGCGATGCATCGAGACCAGCAAGGCCGAAAGGATGCGGGTGGAGATAAGATTGGCGTGAGAGAGCCCTGACCCGTCGTCGATCTGTACCCCTGCCGTGCGGACCTGCTGGGCAAGCCTTCGGCTGAGAAACTGACGCACCGCCGCCGACCCGTTTTCAAAGGATCCCGGTGCCCCGGTCAGCTCGTAGCCCAGCCGTTTAAATAACGCCTCGGCAAAGAGGTTGTGCGAATCCTGATTAGTCCGGTCAATGATCCAGGGCAGGGTGGTGCGGAAACGCTCGAGGACCTCGCCTTGCAATTTGGGTTGTTGGGGTTGAACGCGTTCTACGCGGTCAAGCATGATCCCCCGTTCGCCGAGTTCATCGCGTAGCAGTTCGCCCAGGTAGATGGGGGGATCGTGGGTGGTGATTTTGACGGGGGTGTCGATGGAGTGCTTGAGCGTGCCGCGAAAGGTCAGCGCATTGGTCTGGGGTTTGCGGTCGATCCAGAAGCCTTGGGTTCGGCCGGTTTTGGCGAGGTTTCGGGTATCCACGGTGGGGGCCAGTGGGTATAGCCGAACCCGGGGTGCTTGTCCGCTGCGTTCGGGGACTGCGGTGATGTCGATGATGTTGTTGTAGAAGTTGATCCCGCCGACCTGGGCGCAGTAATAAAAATCGAGTTGATCTTCAGGCCAGTGCGGGTGGATGAATTCGCGGTCGAAGATTCGATCGTCAATGAGCAGGGGGGCCACGCGAGGCGATCCCTGCTCTCGGAGGTGTTGGGCGGTGTCATCCGCCCAGTCGTCGAGAATCACCCCGGGGTTCAGTGCGATGAGCTTCTCATCTGGCCGGTCCTCGTTGATCTGATTTTCAAGTCGCGCCAGAAGCACGGGGTCCCCGAAAGCCGGATCGCCTCCCCCGACGATCGCGAGACGCGCTTCGCCAGTGTTGGGGTCGAACGGGAGTTGAAGCAGGGTGGTCTCAAACGCGAACTCTGGCCCCAGCACTGCCAAGGCAGCTGCGGTGGTGACCAGCTTGAGGTTCGAGGCGGGCACCATCATCCGGTCGGCATCGATCTCTGCCAGCACTTCGCCGGTCTGGGCGTCCTGAACAAACACAGACACCCGGGTGCTGCCGAGATTCGCGGACTGCAGGACGTTGCGTAAATCCGACTCGATGTCCGCCGCAGCGGAGCTCGCCCAGACCAAACCGCAAACAAGCAGTACGGTCCACTTCAACGGTGTCGTCCGTGGGTTGATCACGTGGGGTGGCTCTGGAAGTGGGGCAATCAGGACAGGAGGGACCCAGGGCGAATCGTCTCAACGTGGATTACCGCGAGACAACAGGCGCTCGGTGACGGTAGTCTTCATCGGCCATGCCGCACCGTCGAGTTCACCTTGCGTGATGATTCAAGGCAATTCCCAGTAAGCCCAACGCCGCCATGACGTGAGCGCGTAGGTGGCGTTGACGGTTTGTGCTTTGACCATGACATGCTGGCGGGCGTCGTCGACCTCAAACCAATATTGCTCACGGGTTGCGTCGGCATAACGGACTTCCACCCCGAACGCCTCGACTTTTCCAATGGGCAACTCAAGCGTGTCGATGCCCAGCCCGACCGCGGTGGCGTTGATGGGTTCCGCTGGGGACCACTTAGTCGTGGTCGCATCGGGAACCACCTGCAGGCTCAGTTCGCGTGGTGCTTTGAACGGATAGCCTCGGAGGACCAGTGGCAGCGCGTCATGAAAGACCAGACCCGGACTGGCCTGTGCGGTGCCGGCACGAGCCCCCTGGTCGGGGAAATAACTGAACTGACGCCAGTACAACGTGTCATCTGCAACGCGATACTGCTTGAAGGTTGCGCCGCAGTCTTCCTGACTGCCCATGTCCACCTTGGTCGCCGACATGTCGTCGCGTCCGACGTAAGACATCGTGGAATAGTGGTAGTCGTAATTGGGCGTGGGGATGTCTTCGCGGTGATGGTGCTTGAAGACCAGCATGGTCGAAGGCCCTTCGCGATTCGCCTTGGTCCCCGTGGCAGGGTCGAAGTCCTCGGCGTTGGTGAAGAATCGTGCGGTGTACGACCGCGGTGCCCCGTAGATGGATCGGCTGGCTTGATAGGTGGCGAGTTCGGCTTTGCCGTCGAACCATGCCTGGCTCTGAGCCCACGTGAGGTCGAGCCCTTCGGGGCCTGCGAGCGTGGGCAGGGTCGGCGGAATGGGGTGGACATCCGGCGAGCTGGATGCCGCGTCGGCGGCAGGCGACGCGGCCTGCCCCACCGCCAGGCCGAGTCCGACCGAAAGAACGACCCCCAGGAGGGCCATCGCAAAGAACGTTTTAGATGCAGGCATAGGGGGTGAAGACATCGTCAGAAGTCTAGGCCTGGATATTCGACCCAAGCGACCCGCACGCCCTGAAGACGACGTGTATATCTAATATCGACGATATTTGAGTGTGTACCGGGGGGGTTGGGGAGCCTTGACGCGCGTGCGAATACAGGCGGAGCCGAGAGCAGCGTTTCAAACGTGTTCGACCATTGATGCCTCAGGGCCTGGGGTGCACCTCGGCTATAACGCGCCGGAACGGGCGTGGCGACTGATGATCAAATATCGTCGATATTGCATATATCGATCCGTCGCTCGCAGAGTTGCGGCGGCATCGCCTGCGGGCGTAATGCCTTGCATCTGTGTGCAACACCTCAAAGAGCGATCCGACCGTAATGTGGTCACCCGCACCCGTTGCGTGCATGCGTATAAGACGGCTTTTTACCGTGTTGCCTTGAGGACTCAGGTTGACGCGTTATTCCACAGGCTCGGCGGCGAGGTCGCGGGCCTGTCGCAACAGCTCGTCGCTGATTTCGGGCATGGGGTAGTACTTCTCCAGGAATTGCTGGAGCTGCTCACTCTGGGCAATACGGAAATACACGACGCGATCGATGCGGTTGGTGGCAAACGTGACCGCCCGCGCCAGCCGGCGTCGTGAGGCGGCCATGAGCAGTTCGCCGCCGGGCTCAAAGCCCAGGGGCATCATCTCAAACTGGCGCGCCTGTCGGCGGTTGATCATCCGTAGTGCCTCGGCATCAATGGTCTCGCTGTTCAAGTCGATCGTTCCGGTGAATCGGTGGTACTGCTCGATCCAGGCTTGTTCGATCGATTCGACCGTCACGTCGAACATTTTCTCAGCGATGGCTCCGAACGGCATGCGCAGCTTCTTTTGCGCTTGAACGATTTCAAAGACTTGTTGCTCGCTGAGCACCCCGTGTTCCACGAGGATTTCACCGATACGGATGGGTCGCTCTTCCAAAGCCAGCTCCTTGTGTCGCCTCATGCGGCGGGTGGCCGAGGGATTCCACCCCCGGGTCTACCCATTGCATCGTCATGTCGGCTGGGCAAGTTGACCCGTACTTTCACAAGGTCCGGCAATACAAACCTCAGGGCTCACCGCATGAGGCGAAAAAAAACTGCGGACCCCGGTAAGGGCCCGCAGCAAGTATGTTTGGATGTAAGAAAGTCGCAGGTCAGGCCAGGTCGTCGATGAGTCGATCCACAGCGATGTCCAACTTCTCTTCGGACTCATAATTGCCCTGTGCGATCGACGCTCGGACCGAGGCGATGAGTTCTTCGCGAACCTGCGGGGTCTCGCCCAGTTTGGAAAGGTATTGAGCGGCGGAAGAGAATTGCACGGCATCCCCTTCGCGTTTTGGGGCTGCGGTGGGATTGGAAACTTCACGCGGCGTGGAGGCAGCGGGGGCGGTGTAGGCGGCGGCCTGGGACCGTCCAAGGGAGGCGATGTCTGTCATAGGAAGGCTCCTGATTCGGCCGGGCTCTGGAGAGCTCGGGGTGCTTCGGTTCACCGTGCGACGTGTGCCGCATGGGTCTCACTCCTTATCGCCAATCCGGCAGGTCAGGCTTGAACAACGTGACCGCCAGGCGATAAAGTGTTTAGCTGGCCTTAAGTATAGCCGGTGCAAGAAAATATAGATGTACTAATTTCGTGCGGGTCCGAGAAGTGGCCGCCCAGCAGTACTGTGATGAGCGATGCAACTGCCCTACAGTGCTGGGTTTATCCACCGTTTATCAATCTGCGAAAAAAAACCGAACAAACTATATTCGGCTGCGGGACATCACCTCGCGATAAGACGCATTGAGCAAGCGTGCACGCACTGAAAACGTCAACGGCGTATCCCGGCGAGCGCTGCAGCCACTAAGGCGGCCTGGCGGTTTTCCACGACATCGTGGACCCGAACCAGCGACACGCCGTGCAATACCGCCCACGTGGTTAACGCAATGGTCCCGCCCAGTCGTGCGTCCGTATTTCCACCGCCCAACGGGTCGATCATGCCGATCATCCGCTTTCGACTGGCCCCGATCAGTACCGCCCGCCCGGCTTGACGCAGCGCACCCATCCCAGCGAGCAAGGCCAGGTTGTGATCGAGCGTTTTGCCAAAACCAATCCCAGGGTCCACCACGATCTGCGACCCCGGCACTCCGGCGGCCTGAGCTGCGCAGGCCCGCTCTTCAAGAAACGCGGATACCTCCGCGACCACATCCTCGTAGGTCGGGGCGTCCTGCATGGTTGTGGGTTGACCCTGCATGTGCATCAGGATCAGCGGGGTTCGGGCTTGGGCTGCGACCGTGAACAGTTCGACATCATCCCGGCCGGCCGAGACGTCATTTAAAATCGAGGCCCCCGCGTCCACCGCCGCCCGTGCGACTTCAGCGCGCGTCGTATCCACGCTGATCGTCACGGCTGGCGCTTCATCGTTGAGCGCCTGACGCAAGCGTTTAATCACCGGCACCACCCGCCGGGCCTGTTCCGCCACGGCCACCCGCTCGGCCCCGGGGCGCGTCGATTCCCCCCCGATGTCGATCACGTCCACGCCGGCCCGTGCCATTGCCAGCCCCGCAGCCACCGCCGCGTCCACCGATGTCAGCCGGCCACCATCACTAAATGAGTCGGGCGTCACGTTGAGCACCCCCATGATCCGTGGCTGGTCCAGCGCAAGGCGATCACATCCCGAAGGCATGCCCGGCAGCATCAACGCGGCTGGCACCGGCAGCGGCACCACATCATGTGCATGGATGGGGGTCATCAATCGTCTCGCTTCTCGGGTCAAACCACGGCGTCGGCCCACTTGCCTCTCAAAAATAACGCGGCGAACGTTATGCCCCGGACCGTCAACTCAATACACAATCCGATCCACACGCCCTTTAACCCCCACCCCAACACCCAGCCAAACAGCACCACCAAAGGCAGCCGAACAAACCACGTCAGCACATTGGTGATCAACATCGGCGTGCGCGTATCGCCCGCGCCACGCATCGCTCCACCCAACACCAGCGACGACGCGAAAAACACCTGCACATACCCGCACATCCGCACCGGGTCGGCGGCCAGCTCAATCAACACCGGCTGGTCGGTCATAATTCGACAAAGCGTACGCGGGATCGTGACGAACGCGATCCCCATCACCGCCATCAGCCCCGCGCCCATCGCCCAGGCCACCATCGCCGCCTGTCGCGCTCGCGTTTTGCTGCCCGCCCCCAGGTATTGGCCGGTCAACGTGCTCGCAGCGGTTGCAAACGCCAGCGCGGGCAAAAAGCTCAGGCTTTCAATGCGAATCGCGATGATGTGGGCACCCTGCTCCGCCTGCGCCACCGCAATCACGCCCACCACCGCGATCACCCCGAAGTTTCCTGACCACTGTCCCAGGCGTTCTAAAAAGTTGGGCGTTCCCAGTCGCAGCTCACGTCGTGCCAGAGGCCAGTCCGCCTTTAAGTATCGCGGATGGAGTCGAAGCCCCCGCGTCCCGCGAGCCAGCACCCCCAGCATGAGTATCCCGCCCACCGCCCACGCGGCAGCGGTGCCGACTGCGATCCCGCGTACGCCCCACCCCAGCCCGGGGATGTCCACGCCGCCCAGTGTCCACGCGGGTAACGCAAGCCACAGCGTCAACACCGCATTGATTGCATTCACCACCAGCATCACGCCAAAGGGGCTGCGCGTATCGCCTGCCCCAGACAGGCATTCGCCGCCCACCATGAGTACCGATCCACCCACCGCCGCCAGCGAGGTGATCCGCAGGTACATCACCGCCAACGCCAGGCTCTCGCCGGAGAGCCCCGCCGCCCGCCCGATCGGCTCGGCCATCACCCAGATCACCCCCGTCACCACCACGCCCACCACCACCGCCAGCCGTACCGCCTGGCCCAGCGCCGCCTCGGCTCCCGCGCGGTTCCCCGCCCCCGTCGCCCGCGCCACCAACGCCGTACCGCCCACCCCCACCGCCCCGAACATCAACCCCATGAACCATTGCATATACGCCGCGACCGCAATTGCATTCGTGGCCGGCACCGACACCCGCCCAGCCACCGCCGTATCCACAAACCCCACCAAAAACCCCATCAACTGCTGCAGCAAAGGCCAACCCGCCAACGCCAGCACCTGCCACCGAAGCGACTTGCCCGCCAACGCCCCGCTCAGCTCGGGCTCCACCACCGCGCCCTCCGGGGGCTCGACCTCGACCGACCCCTCGACTTCGACCATCGTCGCCTGCGTCATGCGGCCGGATCATAGTCCGCCCTCCGGATCCACCCCTACGCGGTCGCCATCGCGGTGGCCTGGTGCGTGTCCGTGAATTGCCTGGGATTCACCTGCCCGTTCGGCCGCTGCACTATCCTGACGTGTCCGATGCCCGATTCCCCCCCCGACGTTTCCGCTACCGAGTTACCCAGGACCTACGACCCCGCCACGGTCGAAGGACAGGTGCTCCGTGATTACCTCGACTCCGGCGATTACCACGCCCAGCCCGCAGGGCCCCATGACCAGCCCAGCGAGCCGTTCAGCATTGTCATCCCGCCGCCCAACGTCACTGCGGCGCTGCACCTGGGCCACGCGCTTAACAACACCATCCAGGACATCCTCGTTCGCCACGCCCGTATGCAAGGCAAGAACGCGGTCTGGCTGCCCGGCACCGACCATGCCGGCATCGCCACCCAGACCGTCGTCGATAAACGCCTCCAACAGCAAGGCGAGCCCGCGCTCAAGGATTACAAAAAGATCGAAGCCCAGGGCGGCCACGGACGCGATGCCTTCATCGCCAAAGTCCAGGCCTGGAAAGACGAATACGAAGTTCGCATCCTCGATCAACTCCAGGCGATGGGCTGCTCGTGCGACTTCGACCGCACCGCCTTCACCATGGACAACGTCCGGGCCAAAGCCGTCCGCGAAGCATTCTTCCAGCTCTTCAAAGACGGCCTGATCACGCGCGGCAAACGCCTGGTTAACTGGGACCCCGTCACCCAGACCGCCTTGGCAAATGACGAAGTCGAGATGCACGACATCGACGGCAACTTCTATTACATGAAGTATCCACTGGTGCCCGGCGATCACTCCAATACGAGCCGCGACCGTGAGGGAGCGTCCCCGACGGCCGAGCCCGAGTACATCACCGTCGCCACCACCCGCCCCGAAACCATGCTCGGCGATACCGCCGTGGCGGTGAACCCCAACGACCCGCAGCGCAAACATTTCATCGGCCGCCGGGTCCGCCTGCCCATCGTCGGCCGCATCATCCCCATCATCGGCGACGACCATGTCGTCATCCCCGACTCCCAGGGCGACGACCCCAAAGCCCGCTTCGCCTCGGGCTTCCTCAAGGTCACCCCCGCCCACGACGAAAACGACTGGGCCATCGGCCAACGCCACGACCTGCCCGTCATCAACGTCATGGCCCCCGACGCCAGCATCTCCAAAGACCACGGCTGGCCCGCAGAAGAGTGGCAAGAAAATCCTGAAACGAGCCGCGGCCGTGAGGCCGCGGGCAATGCAACAGGCGTCACCAACCCCCCGGGGGCTCACGCCCCCGGCTCGTCCCTCCCCGAGGGCCCCGCCGTGATGCGAGATTTCCTGGGCCTGTCCCGCGAAGAAGCCCGCAAGCAGATCATCATCTGGTTTAAGAACCACGACCTAATGCAGGAGGTCCGCCCGTACCGCCACGCGGTGGGCCACAGCTATCGCAGCCAAGCGGCCATTGAGCCTTACCTGAGTGATCAGTGGTATTGC
Source organism: uncultured Phycisphaeraceae bacterium (assembly GCA_963799465.1). GTDB lineage: Bacteria > Planctomycetota > Phycisphaerae > Phycisphaerales > Phycisphaeraceae > JBCCOW01. Next base: position 1,610,237 of record CAWCXG010000001.1, read on the forward strand.
CAGGTAACCGACGACCGCCTCGCCGGCGCGGCCCTGCAGGCCATGGCCCCGGACCAACGGACCACTCTCAATACCGACGACCCCTCCAACACGAGCCGCGACCGTGAGGGAGCGGGACCGGAGGCTCACCCCCCCGGCTCGTCGAAATCCCGAGGGCAGGCATATCTCATCACCTTCACCAGCTACGGAACTTGGCTCCACGGCGACGATCGCGGCTCGGTGGACCGCGAACACAACCTGCCCGGCAGCCCGGTGTTGCACGGCGACCCCGATCAAGAGCGTCGGCAGTTTGCCAACCTCAAGCACCCGCCGCTTGAACTCGACGAGGCCATGCGATGCGTCACGCAGGACACCTTTCGCGAGGTGGCAGAGCATCGCGGCTGGCTGCTGCACGCGGTGCATGTCCGTCCCGCTCATTGCCACGTGGTCGTCACTGCTGATGCGCCGCCCGAACGTGTGATGGGCGATCTGAAGTCGTACGCATCGCGACGCCTGCGTGAGGCCGGGCTGGTCGCTCAGGAGCAGTCGGTGTGGACGCGACACGGCAGCACGCGATGGATCAACGACGAATCTCACTTGCTCGCGTCGATTCGATACGTGCTCGATCATCAGGGCCACGCTCTGCTCCCCGCTCCCTACCGCGCCATACGAGCCGCGGCCGTGAGGCCGCGGACATGCCCGCCGCATCACCGGGGGCTCACGCCCCCGGCTCGTCCGCCCCCGGCTCGTTGCGCTTCACCCCCGCCCGCTACGCCAGGACCTTCGAGACCTGGCACGAAAACATCCGCGACTGGTGCATCAGCCGACAGCTCTGGTGGGGCCATCGCATTCCGGTGTGGTCTGCTCAAACCCAGCACGGAATGAAGCATGAAAACCTGCAGGGATTCACCGAGCAAGTGATCGGCGAAACGCGGTATGTCTGCCTTCGCGAAGACGATCCGGCTCTGATGGCCCAGCTCGAAGCCGCCGGCTTCACCCAGGACCCCGACGTCCTCGACACCTGGTTCTCCAGCGCCCTCTGGCCTCTGTCCACCCTCGGCTGGCCCGAGAACACGCCCGAGCTTGACGTGTGGAACCCCACCGCCGTGCTCTGCACCGCCCGCGAGATCATCACGCTTTGGGTCTCCCGCATGGTGATGTTCAATCTCTACTTCACCCGAAGCCCACGCCGTGACGGCGTGGGCTCTGAACCCTCACCCGCCCGGCTCCCCTTCAAGAACGTCTTCATCCACGCCATGATTCAGGACGGCCACGGACAGAAAATGTCCAAGTCGCTGGGCAACGGCGTGGACCCCATGGACATCATCCACAGCCACGGCGCCGACGCCATGCGCTTCACCCTCACCTCCATGACCACCCACACCCAGGACGTCCGCCTGCCGGTGGACTGTGTGGACCCGCACACCGGCGAATCGTTCACCCCCGACTACATCACCGCTGGGGGATACAAAGTCATGGCCCCGATTCAGGAACGCCACGGTAAAAAAATGGTCACCGGCTACGGCCTGGCGTCGGGCAACGCTGCGCCCACCGACGACATGCCCCTGGCTCGCAACACCAGTGACAAGTTCGACCTTGGGCAACGCCTGTGCAACAAACTCTGGAATGCGTTTCGCTTCGCGCTGCCCATGCTCGACGAGGCGGCGGGCGGCGCGAGCCGGGCTGTGTCGGCCCGGCCGGCCGCCGACAACCTCCAGCTCCCCGACCGCTGGATCCTCGCCCGGCTGGCCGACACGATCCACGCCTGCAACACCGCCTTGTCGGAATACCGCTTCGCAGACTACGCCAATGCGGTGTACGACTTCTTCTGGCGGGACCTGTGTGACTGGTATCTCGAAGCGATCAAGCCCCGAGTCGGCGGTGGATCGCAGAACGAAGCGAACGCGGGTGAATCAAATGCCGGCGCAGCGCGCGCGGTTCTGGCCGCGTGTCTGGATGCGACGCTTCGGCTGATGCACCCCGCGATGCCCTTGATCACCGAACGACTGTGGGCGTCGCTGCCTGCGGGTGATCGCAGTGTGCCGGGGCTGGAGCTTCCGCCGTCCGCCAAACTCATCCATGCCCGCTGGCCTGCGGCTCCCAACCTGTCAGACCCCGAGGCCAGCAGCTCCTTCGAAATGATGCAGCGGGTCGTTGGGGCATTGCGGGAGGCCCGGTCCACGCACAAAGTCCCACCCCGCCAGCGGGTCACCGTCTCAGCGCGTGTGGACGCACCGACCCAGGCACTGCTGGAAGACCAACGGCTGGTGCTGTCCTCACTGGCCCAGGCGGACCTCGCCCAGCTCGGCCCCGACACCGATCGGCCTGGCGATGCGGCATTGGTAGTGCTCGACACCCATGAGTTGTACGTCCACGGGATTGTCGATGCCGACGCGGAAGTGAAACGCCTGGCCAAGCGACGCGAAGACCTCGAGAGGCAGATCGCCGCGCTCAAAGGCCGACTCGGTAACGAACGGTACGTCGCCAACGCACCTGCAAAACTGGTGCAGGAAAGCCGGGACCAACTCGATGCCGCCGAGCGGGAGCTTGCGCTGGTGGCAGGGCAGGAACCCTGAGTGCAAGCGATGATGCGGTAAAGATTGGCCGAGCGGGCTGCAGATGGATCTGCACGACATTCATGAGTGGCTGAGCCCTTATGCCAAGGTTTACAGACGACGCCATTGTGTTACGCCAGACCGACTGGTCCGAGACCAGCCAACTGGTGACGCTGTTGACGGCTGAGCGGGGCAAGGTGCGCGGTTTGGCCAAGGGGTCCAAGCGGATGAGTCCGTCGAGTCTGGCCCGGTTCAGCGGCGGCTTTGAATTGTGCGGCCGGGGACAAGTGCTGGCCACGACCCGGCGGACCACCTCGCTTGCCGCGGTCACCGAGTGGGACTTGCGTGCAGCGTATCCCCAGCTAAGGCAGGATCGGCGGGCCTGGGAGCTGGCGATGGTGTCCGTGGATTTTGCCGATGCGGTACTGGCCGAGGAAGACCCCAACGACCAGGCATTCGCGATCCTCGCGCGGTTTCTGGATGACGTCGGCTTGCCTCCAGGCGGTGGGGCGTCGGCGTCGTCGGGGGAGGCGGCGTTGCTGGTGTATCAGTGGGACTTGCTGCGGGCGGCAGGGTATCGCCCGGAGCTGGACGCGGATGCGGTAACGGGCGAGGCGCTGCCTGCGGCGTCGGCCTATGCGTTTGATGCGCGGGCGGGGGGGTTGGTGAGGCAGGCATCGAGCACATCGTGGAACGTTCGAGCTCAGACGATTGCGCTGCTGCGGCGGGTGGACCGTGGAACGTGGGACCGGCCCAGCGAGGACCAGGCCGGGCCGGCGGTGGTGCGGGCGAACCGGTTGCTGTGCGTGTATCTTCGCGCGGTGCTGGACCGGGAGCTGTCGACCATGCGGTACATCCTTGGGCCGGAGTGACGGCGGGCGCTTAAGTCGGGGGGAAATGGGGTCGATGCCATGGGAGAGGAGAATCGTCCATGGGGTTGCGCTTGCGCGAAGTACGACAGGAAGAGCGAAAGGCCGCCCGCGAACTGGCGTCGCGGTGTGGGTCGACGTGGACCGGCCGAGTCCGCCATGAGTTATCCGTACTCGGGTGGTCGCATGAGCAAGAGCTTGGATTGTGTGAAGCCCCGAATCCTGATGACCGGCCGAGTGCTGGCGCGTTGACGCACGACGCGGGGAACGGGGTGATGGTGGTGGAGGTGCTGACCACGCCAGAGGTGAACGACGAGGACGTGGGGCGACTGATCGACAAGTGTTTGCTCAAAGTCCAGGCGCACGGCGTGCGGCGGCTGCGCGTCCACGTGTTGGATGCAGACGTGGAGCGTCGATTGTGGCGTCAGCGGACGGTGCCGTGCGATGCGAGCTGAAGTCAAAAAGGTGAGGGTCGGCGAGCCAACGTCGGCAGCGCACCGGGTTCCCAAAGGCGCGACGGTTCTAGTTGCTGAGACCGACGCCGCCACAGCCGGGGCATGGTCTGCGGTGTTGACCGCTGCGGGGGCCAGGGTGCGACAGGCGTCAAGCCTCGCGGAGTCGGTGGGTGTGGTGCAACATGACGGGATCGACGCGGTGGTCTCCGGCACGCTGCGTGGGACGGGCGAGCAACCGCTGGCGTTGCTCGACGCGCTGCGTCGGCGGGGCTTGCGGGCGGCGTCGGCGACGGTGGTGGTGGCGTCTTATGGGCGGGTGGATACAGCGGTGCACGCGATGCGGCAGGGGGCGGCTGACTTTTTGGTCAAGCCGGTAGAGCCGGACCGCCTGGTGGCCGCCGTGGGGCTGGCGGTCCACGCCGTTCGGTTGACCGGAGCTGGCCAGGACACGCATGACCCGCTCGCGGCGTCGTTCATTGGACAATGCGAGGCCATTGTCGCCGCGCGTCGTGTCATCGCCGCATCGGCGGGGTGTGCGGTGCCGGTCCTGATTGTCGGCGAGCCGGGCACCGGACGCACCCATGTTTCGCACTTGATTCACGACCTGAGCGCCCGCCCCGGGCTGATCCAGACGTGTCACGCAAAAGCGCTCAAGCCTGCTCAACTTGAAGCTGCGTGCAAAAAGGCCCGCCGCGGCACGCTGGTGATCGAGGCCATCTCCGAGCTTCGCGCGGCGACTGCGGATGCCTTGGCCCGGCTGCTGGACGATGACTCAGACGGGGTATGCCGTGTCATCGGGCAAGCGGCATCGTGGGAGGCTTTGGCTGAGCTTGAGCCTGGCCTGGTTCATCGGATGTCGGCGGTGCGGGTGTGGTTGCCACCACTACGCGAGCGGGGGTCGGACCGGGTGCGGCTGGCAGAAGCGTTACTGGACCGCCATGCTCGCGGGGTGGGACGGCAACGGCGTTTGACCGATGCGAGCAAGACCGCCATTGCCCGGCTGGACTGGCCGGGCCACGTGCGCGAGCTTGATGCGGCGATGCAGGGCGCTGCCGCCTCGAGCGATACGGTGGAGGTGAACTGGTCACCAACGCCGTTGCAGGACCCGACGCAAACGCGAGACCCCGGCGACACGTTGACCGCCCGGCTGGCCCGAGCCGAGCACCTTGCGATCCTCGACGCGCTGGATGCCGAGCAATGGCATCGCACACGGACCGCGAAGCGACTGGGGATCAACCGGGCGACGCTTTACAAAAAGATGCGGCTGCTGGGCATGGTCTGATCCCTGTCGCAATGAGCTCTGGATTAGGGATTGCCGGTGGCGCCTTTGAGTTTGCGGGCCGCACGAAGCCAGGTCTCCAGTGCCGCGCCCCCGAGCTTGTTCTGCCGATCCCCTGCAAGGATGAGCGTGGCCAGCCCGACGGCGGTGAAGGCCGCGAGGTGCAGAACGATCATGAGGTAGGCGGGCAGTTCAGACCAGTCTGCGCGTCGCAGCAGCGTGGCCATGTCGTCCGGCAGTCCCGCCGCCATGGAGCCGTAGCCCCAGTAACACGTGATGCTGCACATCGCCAGCCACTCCCCCGCATCGGGCAGTTCGGTGAGGACGCCGGCGAGCACAATCTGGGGGATCACGGCAATCGGAACCAGTGTCGCGGCCATGTCGGTTGACTTCGAGGCGGTCGAAATCAATAACCCCAACGACACCCCAGCCACCCCCATCGTCGCCAGCGTGATCCACTGCATCACCGTCGAGCCATCGACATCGGACACCACCTTCACAATACCGAACAAGGCAGTGGCCTGAAGCACCGTAATCACCGAAAGCAGCAGGAATTTACTGGCGTAATAGCTCACCGCCGACAGGCTCACATCGCGTTCCCGCGTGAGGATGACCTTCTCTTTAATGATTTCCTTGTGCGCATTATTCACGCCAAACCAGAAGCATGTAATCACCATCAGGAAGATCACCTGGCTGGACTTCTTGGCCTGAGCGGCGGTTTCGGTTTGTTCTTCCGCCGCCTCGACCATTGTGTCGGTGGTGGTTTTCAGGGGAACAAGCGTGGTTCGGCCGTATTGATCCTGCGGGCCTAGAGCCTGGAGCGGTTCGAGCTTGTCGATGCCTGAGTCTTCTTTGTAGTCCTGTTCGTCGAAGTTGCCGGTTTCGCTGGGGATGCTGGGGTACAGCAGGCACAGCAGCGCAGCCACCAGCAGACACTGGGCAGCGATGAAGGCGAGGCTTTTAGAGTCCTTGCTGAGGATCTGGGCGTAGCGGCCGGTGAGCAGCGGGAACTGCCGCCAGGCCTCGCGGCTGCGTTCAGCAAAGGAGGCGGGCTGGGGCGGATTGATCGAGCCGGTGCTGGTCTCGCCCTGGGGCAGGCGGTCGACGACCTGTTGCTGATACGTGGGATGCGCGCGGAACTCGTCCCGCCAGGCCTGGGCGTCTTTTTCGGCGAGGCGTTGGTAGACATCGCCCAGGCGGTCGATTTTGAAGTAAGTCAACGCCTCGGCGGGGGGGCCGACAAACGCGAGCTTGCCCCCGGGCGTGAGGATGACCACGTGGGTGCAGTTTTCCTCGACGTGGGCCAGGGAGTGGGTGATGCAGGCCACGGTTTTGCCTTGCTCGGCAATTTCGCGAAACAGTTGCATCATCTCGCGGTCGGTTTGCTCATCCAGGCCTGAGGTGACTTCGTCGAGGAACAGCAGCGACGGCTTGGCGATGATCTCGTTGGCGAGTGAGGCCCGTTTAAGTTGGCCACCGGAGAGGTCGGCGATCTTGGTGGCTTTGCGGTGGGTTAGTCCGACGGTCTCAAGCATCTCATTCACCGCCTGCTCAATATCTGCCGAGGAGGTGTCGCCGGGCAGGCGGAGCCTGGCGGTGTAGCGCAGGGCATCGCCCACCGAGAGCATGTCGTGCAACAGGTCTTTCTGTGGGACGACGGCAATCTGAGGCTTGAGGACCTCGAAGTTGGTGTAAAGGTCTTCGCGATTGAGGGTGACCTGGCCTTGGTCTGCGGGAGAGCGGGCCGACAGCGCATTGAGCAAGGTGGACTTGCCTGATCCTGACGGGCCGAGCAGGCAGGTGAACTCGCGGGGTTTAAGGACGACGGTGACATCGTCGAGCAGGACCAGGGGTTTGCCGGTCTGGCGATCTTTGACGGTTCGGGTGAGGTTTCGGCCGACGAGTTCGACATTGTTGGCGCGGACGGTTTGGGTGAGCAGCGCGGTGCCGTCGAAGATGAAGGCGTAAGGGCCGAGGTCGAGTCGGGCTCCGGGGCGGAGGGTGGTGGCGGTGGAGGTTCTCAGGCCGTCGACGAAGGTGCCGTTGGCGGACTTGAGATCACGGATGACAGCCTTGCCGTTTTTGAGCGTGATCTCCGCGTGCTGCCTGGAGACGTGGGGGTGGGGCAGGTGGATGGTGGCCATGACCTGATCGCGGCCGAGGATCTGCTTGGGCTGGAGTTCGATACGGCTGGGCAGATTGTCGGCAGGCGGGGTGGCGGGCAGGCCCGAGGCGGTGTCGAGGCCGGTGCCCTGGCTGATGACGGTCTGGTCTTGTCCGTCGCGGGGTGGGGCCGGTGCAGAGCCTGTGGGAAGGAAGGGCTCGGCGGGTGCGGCTTGGACGGTTGCGGCGTTGGAGGAACGTGAGGCGGCGTCGGGTGGGGTTTGCTCGAAGATCAGACGGGTGGATTGGCCGCAGGTGATGACGCTGCCGTGGGTCAAAGGCGTGGGGCCGGTGACGGGCTGTCCGTTGTGCAGGGTGGGGACGGATTCGGAGATCGGGGCGAGGTGCCAGGTTTCGCCCACGCGGGTGAGTCGGCACTGTCGCCGGGAGACGCTGGGGTCGGTGACGATGACGTCAGCGGCAGAGGACCGCCCGATGACCATTTCGTCGCGATCCTGCAGGGAGGTGTGCAGGTCGGCGTCGGGCTGGATCAAGGCGGGGTAAGTCGTGGTCATAGCATTGAGGGGGGTTATGGACCGGCCGTGTCGGGTACGCGGGAGTCTACTACCGGGGCATGGGGATCCGGAGGGAGGGTGGCCTGGTCAGGGTCGGAGGGCTGGGCGTCGGTTGGCGGGGTCGTGAGGCCGGCGAACGCCGCGTGAGCGGTGGCGGGTCGTCGTTGCCAGCCGACGCCCACCGCGCAGATAATCCACAGCAGTCCTGCCGCCACGAGAGGCAGCAGACCCGGCGGGGGCGGACTGAACTTGAGCGCGGTGGCGATTTCGGGTGGCAGCCCCCCGGCCACCAGGGCGTAGACCACCGAGGCCAGCGCGGTGATGAGCAGGATGCGGCCGATGGCCACGCCGCCGCGGAACACTGCCAGCGCGGTGGCGCACAGGCCCGCGAGTCCCAGGCTGTGGACGAGGTGTGGGACGGTGAGCAGCAGTCCGGTGAGCAGGGGTTTGGGCGGGCCGGCGGAGTCCATCATGGCAACGAAGCCTTCGTGGGTGATGACCTGATTCAGGGCCCATTGGCCGAACCCGCCGACGCCTGCGAGGATCAGGCCGATGCCCGCCGCGAGCCACAGGGGCCAGCGACGGGGGCGTCGCGCCAAGGCGACACCGATGAGTGCAGCACAGGCGAACACCCCGGTCTGCACCAAGGCGTAGACCAGCGCGGAGGCGAGCGTGATGGATTCCGCTTTGGGTATCAACGCCTGGAGGACCAGCGCGAGAAAACTGCACGCGGCCAGGATGAGAAAGCCTGAGGTGGCGGCAACCAGCCAGCGACGCTGCGCGAGTTGCCAGGCGAGCCCGACTTCGATCAGCGTCTTGGCTTCGCTCAGGACGTGGAAGAGTTCGCTGTGCGACGACAGGGCGTTGAGTCGGTTGCGGGCGTCGATCCATTTGCCACGATTGACAATGGTTTCGAGATTCTGGAGTTCCTGTTGCCGGGCCTGTTCCCGAGTGTCGGCATCGGCTTTGACTTCCATGGCCTCGGGGTGATCGACCACTGCCTGGAGTACCCGGGCGGTTTTGCGGGACGCGGAGGCGAACTCATTGTTGGCAATACACCGCCGGGCCGCTTCGATGGTGGGTTGCACCGAGGCAAGGCGTTTCTCGGCTTTATCCAGGTAATGGCGGACGCTGGGGTCGGTGCGGAGCGACTCGGGAGCCTGTTCGATTTGCCGCTTGAGTTCGACATACCGGGTTTGCGCGTCAAGTCGGGGAAGTGCTTCCTGGAGTTCGCGAGCCTGATCGCTTTGGCCCCGCCAGAGATTGAGCAGTCGGCTGACCTCCACGTCTTCGGGGAACTGCTGCTGGGCTTGCTTGAGAGATTGGATGGCGGCGGGCAGGTCGCCGGTCTTGGACAGGGAAAGCGCTTCGCTGACGGCAGATTCGCGCCGGGTGCGCAGGTCGGCGAGGCGAACCTGGGCACGGCGGTGCTGATTATCGCGGTCCACCAGCCAGCGGAAATAAGTCTCAGCCTCGGCGAACCGTGACGCATCGTAAGCCCGCTCCCCCAACTGCCAGGCAAGGGTCTTGGCGATGGGTGCTGCCTGTTCTTTGAGCGCCACGGCGGTGGGGTGTTCGGGGGCAATGGCTTCGGCGCGTTTGACGGCAGACAGCGCCTGGTCTGCGGCTTCAAATCGTCCGGCGTCGTCGGTGATGCGTCGCAGGTCATCGACAAAGCCGTGGGCGAGTTCGAGGTGTCGTTTGAGGGTTTCGTCACGATCGGTCTTTGAGCCAGCGCCGGGGTCCTGATCGCGTTCGGCGACGGTCCGCAAGGCTTGCACCGCTTCGTGAAAAGCCAACATGTCGGGATAGCGGTGCTCGCGGTCCGCCTGGAGGGCGCGTTCGATGACCGCGTCCCAGGCGGGGCTGACGGCGGGCACGAGAAACGATGGGGGCTGGTAGGCGCCTTGGGGCAGTCGGCCGGTGAGCAGTTCGTAGAACATCACGCCGCAGGACCAGACGTCCGCCCGGCCATCGACGCTGGCGGCGTCCTGATTTTGCTCTGGGGCCATATAGGCTTCGGTGCCCATGCGTCCGCCGGGGCTGGTGAGCTGGGCGGAGGGGTCGGATGCGGAGGCGGAGGCAATGCCGAAATCGGAGACCTTGGCGTCGCCGCGTTCGGTGAGCATGACATTGGAAGGCTTGATATCACGGTGAATGACCGAGGCGGCGTGGGTGTGGGTCAAGGCGTCGGTGACCTGGGTCATCCATCGGCGGGCCTGCTCGGGGGTGGGTTGGCCGCCGCGGAGCACGTGCTTGAGGTCGGTGGGCGCCGAGCCGTTGGGACCAGCGACGTACTCCATGACGAAAAAGAGCATGCCCTGGGATTCGCCGCGCTCATAGATGGTGACGATGTGGGGGTGGTTGAGCCTGGCGAGGGCGCGGGCTTCGCGGCGGAAGCGTTCGACGTATTGCGTGTTGCGGGCGAGGTCAGGGCTGAGGACTTTGATGGCGACGCGTCGGCCCAGGCTGATCTGTTCGCCTTCGAGCACTTCGCCCATGCCGCCTTTGCCGATGGGCCCCACAATGCGGTAGGCCGGGTGTTTCAGGGCCATGCCGCGGAAGCTCGGCATCTCGGGCATGGGGGTGGTACTTGCCGCGTCCATTGGGACCGGCTGGGGCTCTGCGGCCGGGCGGGTGGGAGGGGAAGCGGGCAGCGCCGTGACATCGTCATGGAGCGACCCGGAGGGTGCGGACGCGTCGGCAGGCGGGCGGGACGGCTCAGGCTCTGCGGGGTCTGCGGGAGCGAGCGGTTGCGGGGGATCGGTGCGGGTAACCTGATCCTGAAGCGGGGTTGGCGATGGGCGAACGTCTCTGGGGCTGTCAGGCACCACGGTGGGTGTATCGAGCCCGGAGGCGTCGTCCTTGAGTGAGTCTTGGGGATTGGGCGTGGGGTTCATCGCCTCGGTCCTGACGGGGTTTGGCAGGTCCACAGGCTATCGATCTTGGCTCATTGCTGCCGAATGACAAAACTTCGGAACGCAAAGGTCGCTGCGGATCGCTGCGTCTCGACGGCCGCGATGTGGTCGGCCAGTCGGGTGGTGACCGCGGTCACAAACGTATCGATGTGGCTGGGTTGGCCTTCAACCACCAACAGGACACGGCCGTCATGGAGGTTCTGGACGTAGCCGGTGATGGGGTGATGTTTCGCAAGCTGTGCGGTGGTGCCGCGGAATCCGACGCCTTGCACGCGGCCTTGGAAGTAAGCTGTGAGTCTGATCACGAGGGGGTTGGGCATGCGGCCCGGCGAGGTGAGCACAGGCTGTGCGCGGGTCAGGCGAGGGCTTTTCGCAAGGCGTATGACAGCGAGGGGTAGGTCATGGTCATGGCGCGGATCTCTTGCTCTCCGCATCCGGTGCGGACGGCGAGGGCGAAGAGGTTGATGAGTTCTTCGCAGGCCGGGCCGACGAGGTGAGCGCCGACGAGTGGGCCGGTGTCGCTTTCAAAGATGAACTTGTAGGCCACGTGGGACTGGCGGTCCTGTTTGAAATGCTTGTGGTCGGCCAGAGATTTCATGGCGATGCGCGGGGTTGGGTATTGCTTGCGGGCTTGTGCTTCGGTGAGGCCGACGCTTGCGCAAGGCGGGAGGGTGAAGGCGACCGACGGGATGGCGAGGTCGGTCGGGGGCACGCGGCGTTTGCCGTGAAGGAGGTTGTCGCGCAGGGCTGCGGCTTCAAGACTGGCGACCGGGGTGAGCGGTGGGCCCGGCGTGTCGGCGACATCTCCTGCGGCCCAGACCTCGTCGCGGGTGGTGGATTGGAGATGAGGATGCACCGTGACGCCGCGGTCGGTGTAGGCAATGTCAGCGGCGAGCAGATTGAGCTCATCGGTGACGGGGATGCGGCCGGTGGCGTTGACGATGAGATCGGTTTCGTAGATGCGGGGCTCGGCGTCGGAGGGCGCATCATCGCCGACGGGCTGGGCGGCCACGCGAAGGGTGTCGGCGGTCTGGTCGAGCGCGACGACGTCGTGGCGGGTGATGATCTGCACGCCTAATTGCTCGGCGGCGTGCTGCACGATGTCCGCCATGTCAGGCTCGAAGGGTCCAAGCAGATGATCACCCCGCTCGATGACCACGACCTCGCGCCCCGCGACCGCGCAGACGAACGCAAACTCCATGGCGATATACCCCCCGCCCAGAAACACCACGCGGGGCGGCAGGTCGTCGAGGTTGAGAAAGGCGTCGGAATTGATCGCCAGGTCTGCCCCGGGGATGTTTAACGGGCGGGGCTTTCGGCCGGTGGCAATGATCCAGTGTCGGGCGGTCAAGGTTCGGCCGGCGGCTTCGAGGTGGTTGCGGTCGATAAAGCGGGGCGCTTCGGGAATGAAGTCGATGCCTTTGTCCGCCAGGTCGCGTTGGGTGTTTTGCGGGACAGGCTGGGTGAAGCTTTTCTGGAACCGCATCATTTCAGGCCAGTCGAGACGGACGCTGCCCGCGACGCCGGTGCCTTGCATCTGGCGGGCGCGGTGCACGGTATGGGCCACGTTGACCAGCGGCTTCTTCGCGTCGCAGCCTCGGTTTGCGCATGTTCCGCCGGGCGGGCGCGGGTCGATGATGGCGACGGTCCAGCCCGCGCGGCGTGCGGCGTATGCGGGTACCTGGCCGGCGGCGCCGGAGCCCAGGACGACGAGATCAAACGTTTCGGGTGAGGCCATATTCAATGGATATCACATCAGTCGATGCCGCGTTGGACGGACGCGGGAGCGGCTTAGGACTTAGGTCACTTTAGGTGGTGAGTTGCCAGCCGCGTGGCGGGAGGTATGGTTGCCGGGTTCGACCAACCCGCCTTTCCTTTTAAAGAGCCTGACGATGACTGATCCTGCCGCTGATTCTCAATTGAACGCTGTCCTGAACGTGGGGGTCGTGGGCGTGGGCGGGATCAGCCGGCTGCACATGCCCGGCTGGGCGGCGTCGCCTCACGCGGCGGTGACCGCAGGCTGCGATGTGAGCGAAGAGGCGACCAGGACCTGGGGCAAAGAGTACGAGGTCGCGACCTTGTACACGCAATACGACCAACTGCTGGCCGATGACACCATTGACATCATCGACCTGGCAGTGCCGACGGCCATGCATGCGAAGATGACCATCGCGGCGCTTGAAGCGGGCAAGCATGTGTTTTGCGAGAAGCCACTGGCTCCGACCCCGGATGAAATTGAAGCGATCATCAAGGTCCGCGATCGTGTGGGCAAGCAGACGTGCACGATGCAGAATCAGCGGTATGCCGACATGTCCAAGGCCCTCAAAGGCCGATGTGAGCGCGGCGAGCTGGGTGACATTTATCACGCTCGGCTGTGGTGGCTTAGGCGGGCCGAACTGCCCGCCAAGCCTGGGTTTGTTTACAAGGTCAACTCGGGCGGCGGGCCTTGCATTGACATCGGTGTGCACATTCTGGACCTGGCGTTGTGGCTGATGGGCAACCGCAAGCCGGTGTCGGTCAGCGGCGTGGCTCGCAAGGAAGTGGCGGGGGTGAAGGGCGCGTTCTCGGTCTGGGGCGGCAAGGTGCAGGAAGACATGGATGTGGAAGACTTCGCGGCAGGGTTCATCCGTCTGGACGATGGCTCGACGCTGATCCTGGAAGTCTCGTGGATGATGCACCACGCCAAAGAAGAGTGCAAAGCCTGGTTCTACGGCCGAGAGGGCGGCGCGGTCTATCCCGACGGGATGATGTATCACGCGGATAACGAACACGACACGCTCTACGACGTGCAGCTCAAGCCGCCGAAAAATGCGCTCGGCGGCCACGCGCAGTGCTGTATGGATTTTGCCCAAACGCTGGCGACCGGCCAGCCCAGCCCCATCCCCGCCGAGCAGTCGCTGGCGGTGATGCGGATTCTCGATGCGCTGTACACCAGCAGTGAACAGGGCAAGGAAATCCTGCTCTGATTCCGGTTTTCTGGTGGGGGCGGCACGTGGGCTTGCCGGGGTCAAGGAGACGCATGCAGCCGTTGCAAGACGTCGCGGACCAGCCAGTGGGCAAAGTCTGGCTTGGTCATGGCTCCGGGGGTGTCATGTCGCCCATCGGCCCAGTAGACCGAGGCGTCGATTCCGTCGGCATCCATGGTGGTGAGCGGATTGGCGACAATGGCATCGACCTGTTTGTCGCGGAGCTTTCGCAGGGCTTCACGCTCGAGCGTTTCGGGAGCTTGCAACGCAAAGGCGATGATGCGTTGGTCAGGGCGTTTGCTGCGCGCCGCGTGCGCCACGAGGTCTTCGGTGGGTTCGAGCTCAAGTTGCCAGCGGTCCTGATCCATGCCGGGTGCGTGCTTGGCATCGGTCACCGCCTCGGCCAACGGCTTCCAGTCCGACACCGCCGCGGCCATGATCAGCACCTCATGGTCCGGCCACGTGTTGCTCAGTAAGGCTTGGAGGTCTGCGTGAGATTCGAAACGCTCAACGCGGACATTGGGCATGTTCATTTCGTGACGCACCGCCACGCCCGCCGCTGCGGCCAGGGTGACGTGCTCCCCGGCAAGTGCTGCCGCCCGGGCGATCTCGACACCAAGCCGACCACTCGAGCGATTGGAGATGAAGCGCACCGCATCGATCCGCTCCCGTGTGGCTCCGGCTGTGATGAGTACCCGCAATCCGGATCTCCTGGGCGTCAGCTTTCGTGCGGGACGACGTTTGGCTGGTGGACGGTCAGCGGCTGGGCCCCGGTGGTGGCGACGGTGACGGCATTGACGGGATGGTCCGCGAGGTACGCGTTGACGGCGTCGTGGGTCACGGCTTCAAGCGTCTCACGTCGCTGCTCGAGCGTACGGGGCCGGCCGAAGGTGAACTGGTCTGCGGCCAGGCTTGACGCGCGGGCAGAACTGGAAGCCCCTTGCATGACCAGCGAGGCTTTGAGCCCGACCATCGCACGCTCAAACTCTTCGCGGGTCACGCCATCACGTATTCGGCCAAGCTCGCCGAGGTACACGTCGAGTGTTTCCTGCGCGCGGGGTGGTGGTCCCGGCATAGCCAATGATCGCGCCGAACTCGCGCTGGGGCATATACCGGGCCATGACCGAATAGACCAGCCCCCGCTTCTCGCGGACCTCGGTGAACAATCGGCTGGACATCCCCCCCGACAGCACGGACGCGGCCACGCGTTGAACTTCAAAATGTTCATCCGTGGCGGGCGGCGCGGGGAAACCCAAGGCGATGTGCACCTGCTGAGATTCGGTGGTTTTGTGGTGGTATTGGCCGGGCGGTGGCGGCGGGCCGGCGCTGATGGAAGCGGCAGAGCCGGTCCATTCTCCAAGCTCACGCTCGACCAGCGCCTGTACCGCCTGGGGGTCCACCGCTCCGGCGACGCCCAGGATGGTGCCCTTCGCCGCGCAGCGTTTGGCGCAAAACGCGCGAACGCAATCAAGCGACAAGGCTTCGAGGTTGTCGCGTTGACCCAGCGCATTTCGGCCAAAGGGCTCGGGAAAGTGCAGCCGCTGAAGATCGAGCAAAGCCTGCTGCTGGGGATTGTCTTCAAGCGACGCCAGGTCTTGCAGTGCAAGCGCCACCGCAGGACCCAGCGCGTCGGCGTCGAGCGTGGGGCGGTGGATCATGTCAGCCAGAAGCGGGAAGGCCTCGTCGAAACGGTCGCCCAGCAACGAGGCTGAGACCGCCAGGTGCTGCGACGATGCGCCGGTGCTGCGTTGGACGCCCAGGCTGTCCAGGCGATCCGAGTGTTCGCGGCCGGTCAGGCCACCGGCTCCACGGGTGACCATCTCGGCCAGGACGGTGGCGACACCCTGTTGGTCGGCGGGCTGTGCGGCGACGCCCGCGGGGGTCAGCAGGCTCATGCCGACCGAACGCAGGCTGCGCAACGGTTCGACCAGCAGGACCAGGCCGTTGTCGAAGTGGTGTTGATAAATGTCAGGCATAAGTGCGGAGTGTAGGCCCCGGGACGGCTTGCCAAAAACATGCTGGGACGTCTGGGTGCCTCAAGCGAATGATGCTGCGGATAGAGGGGCAGGGGCTACGAGGCATGCTGCGTGGCGTGCACAATCGCATCCACCGCGTCAGGGTGGATCAGCCCCGCCGCCAGGGCGTGTGCGGCAGCTTGCGCAGAATCCGCAACGAGGTGCATCGACACGCCGAGTGCTTCGGTCCGCACCATCGCGCGGCGGACCTTTTCGTCGTGCTCACTGGCGTGTGCAGGGTTGACGTCGCGGATGAGGATCAGCTTGATCCGTTGAGCACCCAGGTCCTCCGCCGCCTGGGCGTAAAGGTTCGCATCCTCCTGGCCTGAGTCGCCGATGAGGACCAACGGCACCTCGGGGTACATCGCCGCGACGCGGTGGACTTTTTCGAGCTTGTGGGAGTGGTCGCTCTTGAGAAAATTGTTTTGGTCCAGGCCCAGATCACGTAGAAGGATCGGGCCGGCGGGCAGGTTTTTAATTTCAATAAACCGCCGAATCGCGCGGTAAAGGTTCCACGCACTCGAAGAGATATAGAACACCGGGTTGAAAGTTTCGGGTTGCTCAGGCTGAGGCCCGCGCACCAATGCCTGATACAACGCAGCGGCTCCCGGCAGGGCGGTGCGGCCAAAGGCATTGTCGAAGATCGTCATCTTGGCTGCCGACCACGCACGGGTGACATCGGTGTGCAGCACGGTGTCATCCACATCGGAGAGGATCAACACGCTGGCTTGATGCGGGGGCTGCACGATTCCAGCAGTCGCCCGCCGAGGGTCGTCTTTCGCATGGGCGGGCGGGGTGACATCCGTTTGGCCCCGACGGTTGGGGTCGTGGGTCAGGGTGATTTCAATGTCGTGCCAGAGCGTGGTGGGGTCTGGCGGTTGCTCGAGGTCGAGCTGGGCGAAGAAATAGCCTTCCTCATCTGCTTCGAGATCGATCAGTCGGCCAAAGGCTTTAACCTGAAGTTTGGCGTGCGGGATTTCGTCGGTCTCCCATCGGTGCCAGGCGCGTTGCAGATTGTCGAAGGTGGAGTCGTCTGCGCTGGCTTCGGAAGGCGGTTTGCCGTAGTGCATGCGGCCGCCGATCCAGGCTTCACGCGCGTTGGCGTAGCCGTCGTAAGCGACGACGTAGCGCGACGGATCGCCTCGAAGCCGAACGCTTACCGCGTGTTTAAGCTTGTCAAAACGGCTTTCCACCGCCAGCGCGAAGCGATGCAGCGGATGAGGTTGAACCGACGGCGTCTTGGTCATGTCTTCACGATACGACTTGAAGGTTCCCGTAGAGGGCCCTGTGCGAGGCAGTTAATTTTTAGGAACTTAGTCCGCATGCAACGCTGCGGCTCGATGTCACAGGTACTTAAATATCGTCGATATTAGATATTCAAACGTGCACAGGGTGTGGCGAAGCGCGAGGCTTCATCCGGACGCAAGGGGCGTTGCCGCTGGTCAGCAGAGCGTGGCGGGAGGGCACGTTGCGGGATGACCTCGCTTCTCGTTTTCGTGGGGATGCCAGCGAGAAGACATTGCACCTAACTTGACCGACAGGTCATCTTGACCCTGTCGCGCCATATGCGGAATCAATTCCTTCGCCTTCGCCTTCGCCTGCGCCTGCTGCTGCTGCTGCTGTTCCTGGTCGCAAAGGGTACGTCCGTGAAATTTTGACGCGTCCGAGTCCGGCATTGTCCAAGGCATGCGGCCGAATGCTTGTGACGCAGGACAACGCCAATGAATTTAACGAATGTGAATGGCACAAACGCGGAACGATCTCAAGAACGCTTAGCCATCCGAAATTAACGCATCGCGCGACGGCCTTGGCTTTTTGTAGATCGTGCCCGAAGTCTGAACTCAGAGCGAGCGCGTATTCAGGACCGCTGGCGGAGGGTGCGGCGGACCGGGGGTGTGACTTCGTCTGGCGTCGCAGCGTGTGGTGGAGCGATTGATTCAGAGTGGCCGTGCGGCGGGTCGGCGGAGGTTGAGGCGGACGTGGTCAGGATGCCGGTGCGGTGGCCGTGTGGGTCGTGAGCCAGAGGCTGGCGGGTGGGCGCGGGGTCGTAGGCCAAGGCGTCGAGGTTGGCAGCGTTGACGTCGTTGTAGATGGCCAGTTCGGTGCCGCTGGAGTCCGCCGGAGCCACACGGGCGCGGAACACGCCCAGGGTGGGGTTGTACCAGAACCCCGCCTGATCGATTCGGCGTGCGACGGGGTCGGGGGGATGCTCCGCGAGGTCGCCGGGCGGAGCGAGGTCGATCCAGGGCCGATCCCCTTCCAGCATGACGTTGAGCGGAAGGTCGCCGTCGAACCACTCAGGACGAATTTGCCTCAGCCGGCTGGCCCGGAGCGCCTCGACATCCGACCTGTCATTTGCTTGAGCAGCGGCGATCGCGGCGTGGTAGGCGGTGCGTTCCGCCAGGCGGGTGAGGGACGTTTGCACATAGGCTTGTTGCGCTTGTTCGGTGCTCGCGCCCCGGTGCCACAAGACCACCAAGCCCAGGATCACCACGGCTGACAGAGCCATCAAGCTTTCGAGCAAAACGCGCATCACTTCACCATCCGATTCAACGTCGGCTGGGTCCATTCGCAGCGATGCGTCGAAAGGTACAACCCGGGAACACAACCGACATAACCCGTGCGATCGTTGGGACCTGAACGCGTGCGTCGCACGTGTAGCGGCGTTGCTGGGAGCATGATCTCCCATGTGTGTGCACGATCGATCGTGAAGCGACGTTGTTTTGCGATGGCCTGTACGGCGACGGTCGATTCGTCATTCGCCAGGTTTTAATTTCGACGAAATTAAAACCTAGGCAGGCCGCGACGTGCAGCGGGTGTCGGCATGGTTTTGGGGTGCGGTTGGAAGCGGGCGGCTTTTGTGCGTTGCGCGGGACGCGGTCGGTTATCGCAGTTGTCCGCCGCTGCGGGCGGTGCGGGCGTCGGCGATACCCAGGTAAGCCATGGCTCGTGCAGCGGGCAGATCCAGCGTATCGGCCCACTTCAGGACTTCGACTTCCAAGCCGGCGCGGACACCGGCAAGGGCAAGGTTGTAAGCGTCCCACGCGGTGTCGTATTGCGTGAGCTCTTCACGGGGCTGGATCAGCAATTCCCACATTTTCTTCGCAAGTTCGCGGTGCCCGCCCAGGCCGAAGCCTTCTAACGCGGTGGACTTCGCGAGCCACTGCAATGACTTGCCCTCCATCGCCTGAGTCCACAGCAGGGCTTTGTCCCAGTCGCCGATGATGCCGGCGTACCCCGCAAACTCGACTCGGGCCGCATCGCGGTTGATGATTCCGCTGTCCTCTTCTTGCTCTGCAGCCAGGCCAAAATTGGGTTTCTGATTCGCGTCGATCTGGGCCAGTGTGCAGGCTTTCTCGAGCAGGCGCTCAGCCTGGGTCATCAGTTCTTTCGCCCGTTCGCGTTCTCCGAAATGCCAGGCACTGGTCGCCAAACGAGCCAGACACTCAGCTTTGGCGGCAGGCGTGGGGGCACGCAGCGCCAGTGCGGTTGCGGGCTTAATGGCCCCACTGCGCAGCAAGCTATCCACCCAGGACCACCACAAGTAATCAGTCTCATCACGCCATGCGGCATCGAGTTCGCTGCGGTAGATCAGAAGCTGGTCGCCCGCCTCTTGCATCCGCTTGGACCCGGACTCCAATTGGCCCGACTCGATCAAGGCCAGCCCGAGCTCGGCGGTGAATTCGATGCGGGTGATGTCATCTTCAGCACGCGCGAGAAGCTGCAATGCCCGGTCAAAATCTCCCAGCCGTGCCCATGCGAAGACGGCCCCGGGCTCGGGGTTTGCTTGCGGTTGGTGATTGTCCATCAACGCGCGCCCGGCCAGCTCGAGTTGGCGGATCGCATGCACGCTTTGGGCGCGGTCACCTCGGCGGGCGGCAATCGCGGCAAGCTTATCCCACGCGTCGTAACGCAGGCCTACCGCATCATCACGACTGCCGTCGAGGGTCTGCACGCGAGGCAACCACGCTTTGCACTGCTGGGCGTAGTCGAGGATCTCAGCGGGGCCAGCATCCTGAGAAGCAGCAGATGGACTCCAGACCGAAATCCACGCCAGTATCGCAGCCGCCAGCAGTGTGCGTGGTAAATGAATGCTCTTCATGCAGTGCATTCTATCGCGGGTCGGCGGCTGGCTGTGATTGCTGATGCCTTGCTGGTGTGAGGTCGAGGCCGTGAGGTTCAAGGGGCGGCAGGTGCTTCGCCGCGATGAGCTGCCCACAGCGCTTCGATCGTTAGATTCACCTGAGCTTGGAGTAATGCATCGACTTCATCGCGGGTCAGTGTGTCGCTGGTGCCGTCGACCCGCGCGATGGTGACGCGAGCGTTGCCGTCGACGACTTGCGATTCACTGACAACCAGGACGTGCTGGACGGGGCTGTCAGCCGTGAGGCCCGGCACCAACGCGAATCGGCTGTGCTGGCGAATCGCCTGGGCATTGGGCTGCCTGAGTGGATCGGCGGCATCGGTCAAAGCCCCAGGAGCCACGAGGTCGGCAGTGACGTATCGCGCTTCGACGAGCTCGGCGATGTCGTCGGCGAAGCGGCCATCGTGGTCGTTTGCATAAAGGTGTTGGGCGATCAGGACCTGGCGTGCGGCTGCGTCCAGTTCGACCCCGGCCGCCTCCAGATTCGCGGCACCCAGCGCGGGGAGCATGATGCCGGTCGCCAGCGCCAGCCCTGAGATCGCGCCGCCTCCGCCCATGACCCCGGCGGGTCCGAAGCTTGAAGCTCCGGGGAACGGCGACCAGCCCCGCAGGTGAAGGCCGGCGTCGTCGGTCCAGACTGTCATCATTTCAGGCGCGAGCAACGGCTGCACCTGCACCAGAGGCGGCATAAGCCCGGGAATCGGTTGGCCGGTCATCATTTCGCCAAACCCTTTGAGCATCTGGTTCCACATCAGGGTGTTCTGGTAGGAACTGGCAGAGGTGGCGGGCAGGTCGACCCACCAAAGTTTCTGAGGCTCGGGTGTGCCGGCGGGCAAGGTCTGCTGATAACTTTTCGCAAACGCGGGATTGGCGAGGATGGAGGTTTGGGCGGTGACTTGCGTGGTCGCGGCCTGCAGGACGGGTTGAGGGTAAAGCCCGACGAGCAGCTTGCCGTTGTGCACTGCGAAGCTCGGAGCGACAAACGGGGTGCCCAGGGTGTACAGCACGACTTCGCCGACCTCGCGGCGGTGCATCTTGACTTGCGGCTCGGAGCCGAAATCGTTTTGCGCCTGTTGGTCGCTGATGGCATTGCCTGCCGCGACGAGCCCGTCGAGCGAGCGGGTCACGCGCTGGGCATCTCTCACGGGGTTGACCAGCACGACACCCACGATGGAAGGCCCGGCGGCGGCAGGGTCCACATAGGCCAGCCACACGTCGCCCAGCGCAGCGATCAAGTCCTGCCGAAGGTCCACGCCCACCATCCCGCTGGCCATATCCACCGCACCGTCCATCTGGTCGCCGGCTTGGGGCTCAATGGTGTCAGCGATCCGACGGACGGTTTTATAAAGCGCTTCGACATCAAATCGAGCCCCGGCCACCATGACCGCGTCCCTGGGGATGAGGCCCAGTTCGGCGTCCCCGAGGGGTGTCTGATCGAGCAGCGAAAGGATGCCTTGCCGGGGCGCGGGAGCTTCGACGAAGGCCTGCGTCACCCAGCCAGGCCCATCGGTTTCAAAGCCTGCAGTGAGGATCACGCGCTTGAGTCCGGGTAGTCCCAGGGCCTGCTTGACCTTGCTCCACGTCTCGAAGTCGCCCGCGTCTTGAAAGTTCCGATCGGCCAGCGTGAGGCATGCCGCGGTATCGACGTGAAGGGTCAGCGCGGCGTTTTGCGCCATGTCTTTGAGTTTGGCAAAGCCTGGTTCGGCGGCCATTCCGCCTTGGCCCTGGACCAGGCCCGGCCCGCCGTACTGCAGCGTCACCAGGCCCTCGCCGCGCGACACGGCCAGCCGGTCGTTGGACTTGGCGTCACGGGTCAGGGTGCGTAGCGCCGCTTCAAGGTCGCCCGCGTGATCGCCCGCCTGCCACATCATCACCATCAGGGGCAGGGGGTCCTCTCCCAGGTCCGCCTGAGGCGGGAGCACGTACATCGCGCAGGGCACCTCGAGGGTGATGTCCACCATTTGCCGGCCTGCAGCAATCTGTTCGGCGTCGAGTTCATCCTGCTCGCTCATCAGGCTTTGCAGGCCGTCAACCATGTCGAGGATCGGATTGGTCATCCCCGCGTCGTGTGTCTTTTTGAGCGTGCTTTGGTCATACGCTTCGCCCAGCGCTGCGGTACCCGACCACCCGACGTAGACCAGCGCTCCGCTGGGCACGCGGTCCGCCAGGGGCTGCGCGTGGGAGGTGCCCGCCGCCACACAGGCGGTCAATACCAGCAGGGCCAGTGCGTGCTTGATCATGAATTCCCGCGTGGTATGTCGCATGGCTGTGTTCCCTGGAGGTTGTTTTTTTAAGACAGGTGCATCAGCACGATACCACAGGCCCGAGGCTTCCCCGCTGCGGAAATCCCGATACCCAGCGGGTAAGCGACAACTTGTCCGAGGGCGCGGGGATGACGCTGGGGCCATCCCCGCGCAAGGCTAAGATGCAATGCGGCTGGAGATCCATGTTGATCTCGGCTGCTCGCGTTTGACCCCTCTTTGTCCCGAGGCCACGGATGGCTCCCACGAACTCCGCCAAGCCGTTCACCCACCTGCATCTGCACTCGATGTATTCGCTGCTCGACGGCGGCAACCGTATCGACAAGCTGTGCCAGCAGGTCAAGGCGTTGGGCATGAATGCGGTCGCGGTGACCGATCACGGCAACCTCCACGCGGCGGCGGAGTTTTATAAGACCGCCAAGGCTCACGACCTCAAGCCGATCCTGGGCATTGAGGCGTACATCGCCCCCGACACCGAAGGACGTCAAAGCGACCGCACCGATCGCACGTTCACCGGCGTGTCGGACGGCGGGTTCCACCTGGTCCTGCTCGCGGAAAATCAGCAAGGCTGGGCCAACCTGCTCAAGCTCTCCAGCGACGCCTATCTAAACGGCTTTTACTTCAAGCCCCGGATGGACAAAAGCACCCTCGAGCAGTGGTCCGAAGGGCTGATCGCGATCAACGGGCACCTGGGCTCGTCCATCGCGTTCCACATGGTCAAGTACCACCAGACCCGCGACCCCTCGCACTTCAAGCGAGCCAAGGCTGAGGCACTCTGGCACCGTGATTTGTTTGGCACCAATGAGCAGGGTCAGCCCCGCTTCTATCTCGAGTTGCAGCGGCATGCTGAGCAGTTGCAATGCGACATCGTGCCTCACGTCGCCCAACTCGCCGCAGAGACTGGCATCCCGCTGGTCTGCGACAACGATGCACACTTTCTCACCGCAGACGACCACGATGCCCACGACACACTGTGCTGCATCTCAATGGGCAAGATCAAGTCTGCGCCCGACCGCATGCGGTATCCGCACGACCTCTACGTCAAGTCGCCACAGGAGATGTGGCAGGCGTTTGGCGAGGACCACCCCGAGGCGCTGCTGAACACGCAGGCCATCGCGGATCGCTGTGATGTCACGCTGGACTTTGAAGCCAACCACGCCCCGGTGGTGAAAATCCGAAAGACCGCGAACCATTCCAGCCGCGACCGCGAGGCCATTGCCTCGGCGGCGGCGGGAGGCGGTGAGGCAGTGGGTTCCACCGAGTGGTTCAAAGCGTTCTGCGCAGGCTACGACCTGATCCCGTTCGACAGCGAGAACGACACCGACTCACCGGATGATCTGGCGGCGCAATGCGACCGGGCGCTGCGCGAGTTGTGCGAAGCGGGATTGATCTGGCGGTACGGCGTTGACGGCATCACCGACGCCATCCGCGCCCGGCTGGATCGCGAGCTCACCGTGCTGGGCGACAAAAGCATCTCGGCCTACTTCCTGATCGTCTGGGACTTCGTCAACTACGCCCGCCAGCAAGGCATCCCCGCCATGGCCAGAGGATCGGGCGTGGGCACCATGGTCGGCTACGTCCTGGGCTTATCCAACGCCTGCCCGGTGGCCTACGGCCTGCTGTTCGAGCGGTTCACCGACCCCGACCGATCCGAATACCCCGACATCGATATCGACCTCTGTCAGGACGGCCGGCAAGGCGTCATCGAATACGTGCGGCAGAAGTACGGCCACGTCGCTCAGATCATCACGTTCGGAACGCTCAAAGCCCGCGCGGCCATCCGTGATGTCGGCCGCGTGCTCGACGTGCCCCTGGGCGAGGTGGACCGCGTGTGCAAGCTCGTCACCGACGCGCTGGGCATCACGCTCGACAAAGCGCTCGAGAAAGAACCCGACCTCCGCAAGCTCTACGACGATTCGCCTCAACACAAGGCGATGATTGACACCGCCCGTCGACTCGAAGGCCTGGCGCGCCATGCGGGCGTCCACGCGGCAGGCGTCATCGTGGCCACCCAGCCGCTGGACAATATCGTCCCGCTCTACAAGCCCCCCGGGCCCGACGCACCGGTCACCACCCAGTGGGACGGGCCGACGTGCGAAAAGGTCGGGCTGCTCAAAATGGACTTCCTGGGCCTGCGCACCCTCTCGATTATCGAGCGGGCCAAGAAGCTCATCCGTCGGGACTTCTCCACCGAGCAAATTCGCCAGGCGGTCCCGGCTGGTTCTGACACGGCCGAATCGCTTGACGATCCCCTGGACCTCGACCGTCTCACCTACAACGACCCTGCGGTCTTTGACCTCTTCGCCCGAGGCGATACGGCGGGTGTGTTTCAGTTTGAGTCCGGCGGCATGCGCAACTTGCTCATGTCCATGAAGCCCGACCGGCTGGAAGACCTCATCGCCGCCAACGCGCTGTTTCGCCCCGGGCCGATGGAGTTGATTCCCAACTACTGCAACCGTAAGCACGGGCGTGAGGCGGTGCCGGCGTCCCATGAAATCGTCGAGAAGTTCACCGGTGAAACCTACGGCATCATGGTCTACCAGGAACAGGTGATGCAGATCGTCCATGAGCTGGGCGGCATCCCCCTGCGGGCGGCGTATTCGCTTATCAAAGCGATCAGCAAAAAGAAGAGCAAAATCATCAACGCCGAGCGCGGCAAGTTCATCCAGGGTGCGGGGGACAAAGGCGTGGCGGAAAAAGACGCCGCTGAGCTGTTCGATCTGATCCTCAAATTCGCGGGCTACGGCTTTAATAAGTCGCACTCCACGGGCTACGCGATCGTGGCCTACCAGACGGCCTACCTCAAGACGTACTTCCCGCTGCAGTACATGGCGGCGGTGCTCACCTACGAATCGGTCAGCACCGAGAAAGTCGTCGAGTACGCCAGCGAATGCAAAAACGTCAAGCTGCCTACCAGGACAGCTGCCGGTGTGGGCAACGCAACCGGCCGACCCGCGGTCACGCAAGGCATCGAGGTCAAGCCGCCGGACATCAACCTCTCGGACATCGCTTTCACGGTGGTCTTCGATGACGGCCAACCCAAGGTCCAGCGAACCCCGTGCGAGGGTCACATCCGCTTTGGCCTCGCGGCGGTCAAGGGCGTGGGTGACAAGGCGATCATGGCGATGATCGATGCCCGGCGGGAAGATGGGCTTTACAAAGGACTCTTCGACTTTTGCAGCCGGGTGGACCTGCGCAGCGTGAATCGCTCGACGGTGGAAGCGCTGATCAAGTGCGGTGCGTTTGACTCGATTCATGGCCAGGACAAGCGGGCGGCGTTGTGCGAGGTGCTCGACGACGCGATCAAAGCGGGGCAGCGCGCAGCCGCCGACCGTGCATCAGGTCAGATGTCGATCTTCGGCCTGCCTGAAGCAGGTCCCGCTGCCGCAGCGGATCCTTCGCCCGAGCCCACGCTGCCTTCCACGCCGCCCTGGTCGCAGCACGACACGCTCGCTTTTGAAAAAGAAGTGCTCGGTTTTTACGCCTCAAGCCATCCGCTGGATGCGTTCCGCAGCGCGCTGGATCAGTTCGCTTCGGTTGATGTCGAGACGTGCCTGGAACTGGCCGCCGACACGCGGGTGGTGGTGGGGGGGATGCTCTCGCGGGTCCGTCAGACGGTGGTGAAGAACGGCCGAAGCGCCGGGCAGAAGATGGCCATGATCACCCTCGAGGACGGCCGACACAAGATCGATGGCGTGTGCTTTTCGGATACCTACGCCACGTGCTATCCCAGCCTGGAACTGGACCAGGTGGTGCTGCTGTGCGGCAAGATTGACCGGCGACGCGAAGAGGCCAACATCGTCATCGACGACGTCATCCCGGTCCGTGACGCCCCGGCCCGTCTGACGCGCGCTTTAAAAATCGTGGTCCACGACACCCCGCCGCCCGACCGCAACGGCCAGGGCAAGGACCAACTCGCCCGCTTGCGCGAACTGCTCCGCCAGATGGCCAACCAGACCCGTCACCAAGGCTCCGGCTCCGGCTCCGGCTCCGGCCCCGGGCAGGCGGCGGAGGTGCTGCTCGAACTGCATCAGCACGGCCGGGTCGCGCAGCTCCGCCTCGGACCCCGCGTCGCCATCGACGACAACCTCCTGGGATCGATCACCACCATCCTGTCCAACCTGCCCGGCCGAGATGCCCGCTGCGAATTGCAAGGCCCGCCTCGCATCAGAAGGCCTGCCGCCAAGGTTCAGCATGAGTCGGCGGGCGACTTGTCCTTCGCCATGCACGACGATGCAGGCCTGAGCATCGACCGCTATTGACCGCTCTTGACCGCTATAGACCGCTATAGACCGCGACCCATCTCCGCCTCGCCTCGCCTCGCACGCTTCAGGATCCGCGAATCGATCTACCTTATGTGGGTCATGCCTGAGCAGTCTCCCGCGTCACGGGGCTATCACAAACTCGTCGCGGCACTCGACGCCTTCGCGGTCGATCCTTCCGGGCTGACCTGCGCTGACCTGGGCTGTTCGACCGGCGGGTTCACTGACGCGCTAATCCGAGCTGGCGCGGCCCGGGTGTTCTCCGTGGACACGGCCTACGGCGAGCTGGCCTGGCACCTTCGCCAGGACCCCCGCATCACCGTGCTCGAACGCACCAATGCCCTGCACGCACCGCCTCCGGCAGACGCAGCAGGGGCCTGTGATCTGGTCACCATCGACCTCGGCTGGACCCGTCAGGAGCGCGCTCTCCCCGCAGCATTGCCTTGGCTCAAGGCCAACGGGCAGGTCATCACGCTGGTCAAACCGCACTACGAGACCGGCCGACACGCGCTCACCGATGCACAGGCGGACGACATCGCTCACCAGGTGCTTCAAACGGTTGCAACCTCCGGTTGGAACGTGGTTCAACAGATGCCCTCGCCTCTTGCCGGCGGCAAAGGGAAAAACCGCGAATGGCTGGCCCTGCTAAAGCCAGCCGATCCCTCACAATCGCCTCGGTCACAACGCTTCGACGCTTAACGGGCGTTCCCGCGTGACATGGCGCGGGCGGACCTTTCACTGCTGGCGTGGTGTCACTTATCGGCCCTGCCGCTGTCGATATACCCCGCGTGGCCGGTGCAGGCCCACCTTGTGAATCACGTTTCGCCGCATCGGTTTCATAGATCGAAGTAGGACGCGTGGATTGGCCGATCTGTAATTCGCAGAGAGGCACCATGCGGATGATCCAGCGTCAACCCATTCAACGCCTGCATCAGGCTTGCATCGCGGCCGCCGTCGTGGCGGCCACGTCGTGGACAGTCCCAGGCCATGCCGACACCGTTCGGCTCACGTCCGGCGATGAGCTCAACGGCCAGGTGGATGCGGTGCTCGACAACGGCGACGTCATCTTCATTCACCCGGACCTGGGCCGAATCACCATCGACAGCGACCGGGTGTCGGGTGTCGAGCGGGGTACCGAAGGCGTGGACGCCGCGTCTGGCCCATCCAAAGCGCCGAAAAGTAAGCCCAAGCCCAAGCCTAATCCCGACCCCGCGGTTGAGGCTGACACGGCCCGCATGGCCAACCACACCCCGGCTCCGCGCCGATCCCGGCCCGTCGGCCCAGCGCTGGACCGACCCGGAGAACGCGGCGGACTGTTCAACACCGGCCTGCTCGCCAGCTGGGATTCCAGCCTCACCTTCGCGTTCAACGGCAGCGAAAACGACATCTCACGACAATCCGTCCTCGCCCGCTTCCGAACCGTCAAAAGTAACGACGACGATCGCTGGGTCTTCGACGCCAAATACTTTTTCGCCTCCACCGGCGGCGAAACCACGCAAAACGAACTCCGCAGCGAAGTGGTCAAAGACTGGCTGATCCCCGACTCGCCCTGGTTTATTTTCGCCTCCGCTGCCTGGGACCACGACAGCTTCAAACAGTGGCGGGACCGCGTGAGCCTGTTCGGCGGCAT
Organism: uncultured Phycisphaeraceae bacterium; assembly: GCA_963799465.1. GTDB lineage: Bacteria > Planctomycetota > Phycisphaerae > Phycisphaerales > Phycisphaeraceae > JBCCOW01. Next base: position 1,638,248 of record CAWCXG010000001.1, read on the forward strand.
GGGCTACGAATTAGCGGACACCGATCAATTGGAATGGGTCGTCCGCGGCGGCGTGGGCGGTTCCTATGAATTCGGCCAGGTGAGCGATTTCACCCCCGAAGCCATGTTCGGCACCTCAGTCATCAAGTGGAACCTCTCGGACCGCCAATCCATCAACGCCAACGCCACCCTCTTCCCCAACCTTGAGTACGGCGGCGAGTTCCGCCTCACCACCGGCGTGGAATGGAAGCTCAAAATCGACGAAATGGACGGCGTGAGCCTGAAGCTCGGCATGCAGAACGACTACGAGTCGATCACCCGCGGCAACGATTCCAACAACGACCTCAAGTACTACGCTGGCGTGACGTTCGATTTTTGAACATATCACGCACCGGCTTGGTGAAATTGAGGCCCATCGTCCCGCCTGCCTGTTGCACACGTTCCGAGGCGGCATTACACTCGCGATCCCGCTGGTCAGACCCAGTGGGACCGGACGCGGCCTGTCGTGGTGGTGAAGCACCCCGTGGTCCGCAGACCCTCGGCTTAGAACGCCACGTCGATGTTGCCTGGTGGGCAATCCTTGGCTGGTCGTTGATCTCTGGCGTTATGCCCAGTTCAGCGATCAGATCACCGATTGCAGGCAATCCGGACGTGGCGGTTTTGTCGTCGCGGCCTGTGGTCGGTATCCTGTAAGGGATTCACCGTCGCACTGCTGCCGCGACCACTTTTTTGACTGATTTTTTCGTTGCCTCGTCCCGCCAACGAGGCTCTCATGCATCCGCCCGGCTCGGCGATCGAGTCGGCACGGGTTGCGTGAGTCAAACCGTTTCGCCCCCGGCGTTGATTCGCCTACCGCCCGGCTGCCCTTCATGGGCCGTCACAGGAGTTGCCCCGCTCATGGCCTCGCTCGTTAAAGATCTCGTCGACGCTGGTATCCACTTCGGACACCGCTCGACCCACTGGAACCCGAAGATGGCCCCGTACATCTTTGGTAAACGCAACAAAATCCACATCATCGACGTCAAGGAGACCATTAAAGGCCTCCTGCTCGCACGTAAATATCTCACCAAGACCGTCGCTGAGGGCAAAGATGTCCTCTTCGTGGGCACCAAACGTCAGGCCCGCACCACCATCGAGCAGCACGCTGCCGACTGCGGCATGCCGTTCGTGACCGAACGCTGGCTCGGCGGCACGCTGACCAACTTCGCCACCATCCGTCAACGACTCAAACGGCTTGACGAGCTCGACCGTCTCGAAGAGTCCGGCGAGATCGCCAACTACTCCAAGAAAATGGGCTCGATGCTCAACCGTGAGCGGACCAAGATCCGTCGCAACCTCGGCGGCATCCGCGAACTCACCCGCGTGCCGGGCGTGATGGTGGTGGTCGATGTCGCTCACGAAACCAACGCGGTGAAAGAAGCCCGAAAGCTGGGCATCCCTGTTGTGGCTCTGATCGACACCGACTCAGACCCCGACTTCGTGGACATCCCCATCCCCGGGAACGACGACGCGATGCGTGCCATCGACCTGATCGTCGGTGCCCTTGCGGCTGCGTGTAACGAAGGCAAAACCGCCCGCGCTCAGGCCAAACCCGACAAGTCCGCCCCCGACGCGGAAGAAGGCTCCGGCGAGCCGCAGCGCAAGCGCAGTCGTCGCGCCCAGTTCCGTTCGGACGAAGAGGAATCAGCTCCGGAGTCAGGCGACGGCGAGAAGCCTGCTGAGGGTGATGATGCACCTGAATCCGACCCGAAACCGGAAGCCTGAGATTTGATCCGGGCGGCGGCCACCATCGTTTCGACGCTCGCTCGCTTCGCCCCCGGATCGGCTCAGTGTTTGATGCTTTCGACTGACCAAGCCCCCGGATGTGTGTGACCGCAACGTCGGCATGCCCATTCACCCCCACTGCCCCCACTCCACGGGGACGTTCAACCCCAATCCCACGCCCAGGAGGCCTGTATATGTCCGCCACCATTTCCGCCAAAGACGTCGTCAAGCTCCGCCAGGCCACTGGCCTGGGCATGATGGAGTGCAAAAAGGCCTTGACCGAAGCCGAAGGCGACTTCGAGAAGGCAGGCGAAATTGTCCGCCAGAAGTTCGGCGCCAAAATGGCCAAGCGGTCCGACCGCGAAGCCACCGAAGGCCGAATCTCTGTGTCCCGTACCGACGACCGGTCGAAAGCAGCCATCGTCATGATCGCTGCCGAGTCCGACTTCACCGCCAAGAACGATTTGTTTATGGAGATGGCGCAGAAGGTCGCTGACCTCGCGCTTGAAACTCCTGCGGTCGGCGATGTGACCCCGAGCGAAGCCATTCAGGCAGAGATCGACAAGGTCAAAATCACCACGCAGGAGAACATCTCGCTGGCCAAGGGCCAGGTGATGGGCGGCGAGGGGAAGACCGTGGGCTTCTACATCCACCACAACGGCAAGACCGGCGTGCTGGTTGAAGTCCAAGGAGAGGCCGACGACGAGGTGCTGCGTGACCTGTGCATGCACATCTCTGCGATCGTCCCTGAGCCCCTGGGCATCACGCCTGACGATGTCCCCGCTGAGATTGTCGACAAAGAGCGCAGCGCCGCCAAACAGGAAGCCATGGACTCGGGCAAGCCTGAAGAAATTGCAGAGAAAATGGTCACCGGCAAGGTGCGCAAGTTCGTCGATTCGTTGGCCTTGATGCGTCAGCCTTTCGTCAAGGACGACAAGAAGCGGGTCGAGGAAATCCTGCCCAAGGGCGTGACGGTGACCCGGTTCAGCAAGTATCAGGTCGGCTAAAAAAGGCGACTCATGACGACATTCATTGGAGCCTGCGTTTTAAGGACGCGGGCTCCTTTTTTTTTATCGCTCAGGCTGCAAGCGGTGTGGCGGTGAGATGCCGTGCGAGGCTGGCGAATAGGGCGGTGCGGTCGATGGGCTTGGTGAGGCATTCGGTCATGCCGGCTGCGGAACACGGTGCTTCGACCTCGCTTGGCGCCGAGGCGGTGAGTGCGAGAATCGGGCAGGGCAGGCCGTCGTCGCGGAGCCTGCGGGCGGTGGTGTATCCGTCGATGCCGGGCATCTGCAGGTCCATGAGCACCAGGTCGTAGGACTGCTTCTTCGCGAGCTCTAAAGCGTGGTATCCGTCTTCGGCGGTGTCCACTTCAATACCTGCACGCGTCAACAGCAGGCTGAGCAGCTTGCGGTTCGGGGCGGCGTCGTCCACCACCAGAACGCGGCCTGACATCGGGGTGTTTTCCCCGGTCGTCGCAACGGGATTCGCTGGACGCGACGCGAGATTTGTCGCGGGGGCGTTGACGGTGAGTGTGAAGGTACTGCCCTGGCCGGGCGTGCTGCGGCAGGTCAGGCTGCCCCCCATGCCTTCGGCGAGGTTTCGGGTGATGGTCAGCCCCAGGCCCGTGCCACCGAAGCGGCGGGTCGTGCTGGCGTCAGCTTGTGAGAAGGGAGCGAAAATACGGCGGCACACCGCGTCGGTCATCCCGCAGCCCGTGTCGGTCACTTCGATCGTGAGCCGGTCGGACGCATGCGACACCTGCACACACACCGACCCGGTTTCGGTGAACTTCATCGCATTGCCCACCAGGTTCGTCACCGACTGACGCAAGCGAACCGGGTCGGTGAGCAGCCCTGCCGGCACGTCCGGATCGACCGACATGCCAAGGGTCAGCTTCCGCTCAGCGGCCTGAGGTTCGAAGGTGACCAGCGTCTGCTCCAGCAACTCACGCACGTCCACCGCGAGCGATTCATACTCCACTTTGCCCGCTTCAATCTTGGACAGGTCAAGCACATCGTTGATCAGCGAAAGCAGATGCCGGCCTGACCCTGCAATCGTGGCCGCCCACCGCGCTGCTTCGGCAGGATCCTCCGGCGGGGACTGGACCAACTGATCGGCGAACCCGATGACCGAGGTCAACGGCGTGCGGATTTCGTGGCTGATGTTGGCGAGAAACGTGGACTTGGCCTGGCTGGCGGCCTCGGCCTGAGACTTCGCCAACGCGACCCGCTGGCTTTCGCTGTGCAACCGACGCATGGTCAAACGTAATTCGAGCAGGCTGGTCACCTGATGGGCGATCGTGCGCATCGAGGCCGCCTGGTGCTCGGTCAGCCGGCCGGGCGTGGGACTGATGACGCACAGCGTTCCAAGCTTGAACCCTGCGGGATTGATCAACGGCATCCCCGCGTAAAAACGGATGTGCGGCGGCTGGGTCACAAACGGGTTATCCGCAAAACGCTCATCCGCCAACGCATCCTCGACGACAAACAGCTCATCCTGCAGGATCGCGTGGCCGCAGAAGCTGATGTCCCGCCCGGTTTCGCAGGCATCAATGCCGACCTTCGCTTTGAACCATTGACGGTTCTCATCGATCAGGCTGATCAGGCAAATAGGCACTTCACAGATGCGAGCGGTGAGTTGCACGAGCTCGTCGAAGTGTTCTTCCGCGTCGGTGTCCAGCACCGCATACGCGTGCAGGGCTTCAAGTCGTTCATCGTCATGAGGGGGCAATGGCGCAGGCAGCATCGTGGTCTTGTCATCGGCAATATCGAGGCGTCCCTTTGCCCCTACCCGCGATGGCTTGACCTCTGCTGCTCAAAAGGTCGGGTCATCCGGGGGCGTCCCGTGCTGAATCCCGGCGTACCGGACCGTGCACGCAAAAGCAGGCCCGGGGAGCACACACCCCTCCCTATGCTTTCCCGGCCCCGGCGTGCGATGTGGCAAAGCTCAAGCGGCGGTAATTGTTTTATCGGCGACTTTGTCTTCGATGCGTCGGATGCCGCGGAGGATGTCCGCAGCGGTCTTGAACTCCGCCATGTGGGGGTTCTTAGGCCGAAGGATCGCTGCGGTCAGCGCTTTGAGACGTTGGGCGACATCACTTTCGGGATCGTATTGGATGAGCGGCTGGAGTTCGGGGTTGTTGGTGGGTTTGGCGATCTGCACGGCGAGGTAGAAGGCATCGACGCTTTTGTCGACCTTGCCGTGCACTTCCCGCATGGACTGGTTGGTGACATCGCCGCGTTCGAGCATTTTTCCCAGCATGCGTTGGATCTGACTGGTCCGCATCATTTCACTGAAAAGCGTTTCGAGCATGGGCGATTGGCCCAGGTCTTCGCCGATGCGGACTGCGGAGCCGAAGTCCACAAAGCCTACGCCGTCTTCGGTGATGACAAAGTTGTCAAGCCGCAGATCGAGGTGGATGACGCGGGCGTGATCGTGAAGGACGGCGAGCAGCTCGGCAGCCTGGCGTGCGAAGTCGAGTTGTTCGAGGGGTTGTCCGCCGTTACGCAGCCAGTTCATGGTCAGCCCGGTGACCAGACCGCGGTGGTCGCGGGTGGTGGAGAGGCAGGAAGGCACGCGGTAGCGGTACGGCTCGGGCAGATGCTTGGCGAGGATCTTGAGGATGGCTGCTTCACGCGTGAGAAACGTGGGGAAAACGGTATCGACCAGTTTGCGGGCCCGGTTGGCGAGGTCCTCGGGATCGGTATCGGGGAACTTTTTACGAAGCCGCCAGAGCAGGTTGTCGTACGAGGGCACCTGCTTGGTGACGATGTACCCGCCGGGCGCATCGTCCTGACGGGTGAGGTGGACTTCGTAGGTGAAGCGTTCGGTGGTATCGCCGGGCTGAATGAGTGCGGTTTTGCGGGCGGTGAAGTAGGTGCATTTGCCGGTGATGCCGGGGATGCGGATGCCGGGCGGTCCGGTGTGCAAGGTGGTGGGGGCACGTTCGAGGATGAAGCCGCGTTTGCCGTCGAACGCCTCGGCGAGGTTGCGGGCGGATTTTTCGCTGCGGTCGGCGTAGGCAAACACGCCGCCCCAGCGGAGGCGATTGAAGATCTGATCGGGCAGTTTGGGTTCGCCGGTGCGTGCGAGCACGATGTCCGCCAGCGGGGCTTTGCCGGTCGCTCCCGAGCGGACGACCACGCGATCCTTGGCTTCGCGTTTTAATGCATGAGCGAGGACTGCCGACAGCATCCGATCGCCGTCGGGTCCGGTCGTCGCCGTCCCCGCCGTCGGCGAACGTCGTGAGATGGTTTGGGCAAGCGTTCGCAGGGGAGCGGTCCACCGGGTGAAAATTGAAGGCCGCAGCGGCTCGAATGATGTCGGCTCCGTGCGTCGTCGGGTTGACCCGAACGGGCGGGTCGGGGTGGGTGAGGCGGAGGCCTGGGAGGCATAGACGGTGCGACCGGTGCGGTCGGAACGTACGTGCTGATAAATGGGATGCCCGGGCGATGCGCCCGAAGCGTTAGACGGCGGGGGGGTGGGCGGGTTGTGGGAGCCGCGGGGAGGGGTCACGTGGTCAGCCCGTGGGAGAAACGTATCGGGGTGAGAACCGAGGATCGTGGGGATTGGAATCTGCCGCAAGGGTCGGCAAATCCGGTTGAGAGGTTGGGACCCGGAGCAGGCTTGGGCGCCAGGCCTGAACCGAGCAAGCCGTGCGGGTTGGAAGGGTCGCGTGCGGGCAAGGTGAGGTCTGGCTTCGGGGTGTGGCCGGGAGTTACACGCGATGGGACGGGTTTGCGTGAATGCATCGCAGTTGCGCGGTCCATCGCGTGGGGGTCAGCATTTTACGCTGAATCGCGGCCGCGTCATGGAGAACAGGGAGATCGGCGTTCAGAGAGATCGCGCGATCCTGCATAGAAGAGATCATCGGCCGGGCGTGGCGTGGGGTCTGAAATGCGGTTGAGATCAGAGGGTTGCGGATCGAAACCGACGTCGGTAGGCGGTGGGCGTTTGGCTGTAGGCCTGTTTGAAGTCGCGTGACAACTGGGAGAGGTAGCGGTAGCCGGTTTGACTGGCGATGACGGCGAGGGGTTGTTCGCTGGTGAGTAGCAGCCTTTCGACCCGCTGAAGTCTGGCCTGTCGCAGGGCCTCGCCGATGGTCTGCCCGCGAAACTTTTTGAATCGGCGCTGCAAGGTGCTCGCCGAGGCGGGGGTTCGGTCCACGACATCCTGCGGGGTGATGTTTTCGTCGAGATGATCGCGGATGTAACGCAGCGCAATCGCCACCGCCGGATCGACATTGTTCTGCATGTCGCTGGACCCCCGGATCACGATGCCCAGTGGGGGAATGAGCGTGGGCTGATCCGGCGGTGGATGTCCACGGATCAGGCGATCCAGCAACGCCGCAGCGCGGAATCCAATCTGCTGCTGGTCTGTCGCCAGGCTTGAAAGCTGGGGCTGACAAAACGAGCAGATGGGCTCATCGTTGTTATGCCCCACGATGCCCACGTCGTCGGGGACCTTCAAATTGGCGACTCGGCACGCGTCCAGCACCGCCATCCCCAGGCGATCATCGCCGGTCATCAGCCCCAGGGGGTGCGGCATGTTTCGCAGCCAATGTGCGAGTGCGGTCATCCGCTCGGACTCGGTTTCCCCTGGCTTCTGGTCCTCCACGACATACCACGCCACATCGACCCCCGCCTCCCGGCCCGCCTGAGCAAAGGCCTCGGCCCGCGCTCGGCGGGCGCCCTGCATCCTGGCGTACATCACAATGCCTAACGCTTGCACGTCCCGCTCCAGCAGGTGCCCGGCAACGAGTTCCGCTCCCTTCTGGGGATCGCTGTAGACCCTCAGGCCAGGGGGAACACTTGAGTTGCTGAACACCGAAACCGCCGGAGGCAGGCGGTCGCCCATCGGTATCTGCTCCGCGAAAATCATGCCCAGTAAACCGTCAATCTGCCCCATCGTTGCTAATGCTTCGAATGAGTCAACAAGCTCGGTGCGCCAGGATTCCTGCCCGACCGCGAACTGCCGGATCCCACCCAGCATGCTGCGGACCGGAGGCGAACGCGAGTCCAGCATTACGGCGATTCGAAGAGTGTCTTTGGCATCACGCAACGCCTCAAGCATAACAAACACGCGCGCAAATTGACGCCAGGCGCTAATAAGTTTGATGCTCGGAGCCATCCAGCGATGCTTCCGTGATGACATACTCCATCACGCCTCAAAAAAGGGGCCGCTTCAACATTTCGCATTCTCGGATGCGCTCATCAAACAATGGAGGATCTCACCTTGCTCAAATCCGCACTCACCGTCACCGCAATTGGCCTACTCATCGCCTCGGTCAACTCCGGTACGGCCCAGGCTGCCCTGCTCAATTTCACGATCAACGGGTCCAATGAGCTTGGCACCATCGAGCTCGAAGGCGGGCAAATCGTCAACGGCACCGACCTGATCAACGTCACAGTCACCGATGTCGATGATCCATCGCTCATCGTCATTCTACAAGACGGCTCCACGACGGCTCCCACTGACCGCACCACGCTGATGTCGGATCTTCGGCTCGACACCGGCTTCGCGAACGTCGAGAGCGTCGAGTTCACGTTCAATACCCCCATTGTGAACCGGGCCGGCATTGACTTGCTCGTCTTTGATTACGGCGGATTCACCGGGCAGTCCCGGGATGACTTCGTTCTGACGACACCCAACTCCGCGACACAGACGTACACCAACGTCACCGGCGTGAGTAACGGCACCGATTTGTTCACCGAATTAGCTGATGCGACCACTGCGATCACGAACGTCGCGGAACTGCAGGCCAGCGGATTCACGAACTTCCGAGGCTCCGTCGCTGGTGATCAAGGTGTACTTGGCATTGAACTTTCCGACTTTGGCTATGCCCAGGGCGATACGGTGGCGTCGTTTGTGCTGACGACCAGCAATACCGACCCGGTTTTGATTCTGGGTATCGAGTCTGCGTCGATCCCGATCCCTGAGCCGGCGTCGGTTGCCTTGGTCGGCCTGGGTGGTCTGTGCCTGCTCTCGCGTCGCCGGCGCTGAAACGGTTCGGCCGTTTGTTCTTTCAACGCTTCTTACTTATCCAGCGCGGCCGGTTAACGCCGGCGTCGCTGTTTATGAACGGATATTTCTCGCGCCTGCTTGCTTCACTGCTTCTTTGCTTCGCCGCTTCACACGTTAGCGCTCAACCCACACAAGCTCCGACGGCGGATGGCTTTCGCGGCGTGTGGTACGAGATCACCAACGGCAGCGGCAGCGGCCCCGAGCCTTGGCACCAGAACAAGTACGGCGGCGGGATGGCCACCTATCCCCAGCAGCACGCTCCGATTGCCATCTACGCCTCGCAGGCGGAGAAGACGTTTTTCGTCTACGGCGGGGCCAGGTCCGACAACGGCCGGCTCCAGCACATGATCAGCTATTACGACCACCAGACCGGCCTGCTCGCCCGGCCACGCGTCTGGCTGGACGACAACAACACCACCGACGCACACGACAACCCCACCCTCGCCATCGACGGCCAGGGCCATCTGATCATGCTGTCCAACGCCCACGGCAACGCGCGACGCAGCTATATCCGACGAAGCGATCAGCCTTACAGCATCGACGGTTATACCGGCCTGCTCAGCCGAAGCGATCCCCGCGATACGGCGGTCTTCGGCAGCAATGTTCGCGTGAACTACGGCCAGCCGTGGTACCTCCCGGGACGAGACCAGTATCTCCTGCTCCACACCCGGTATGACGGCAGCGACCGCAACCTTTACACCACCACCTCCACCGACGCGGACATCTGGACGACCAAAACACCTTTCGCGCAGATGGAAAAAGGCCAGTATCAAATCTCCTGGCGGTTCGGGGATACGGTGGCCACCGCTTTCAATATGCATCCCGCAGCCGCACCCGGGGCGGCGTCAGACTATCGCACGAATCTTTATTACCTCCAGACCGATGATGCGGGACAAACCTGGCAGACCGCAGACGGAAGCACCCTATCGCCCGGGGAGTTGCCGCTGACCCATGCGAACAACGCGGCCTTGGTTGCGGACTATCAAAGCCAAGGCAAAAACGTGTATCTCAAAGATGTTCAACAGGACGCAGCCGGGAACCCCGTCCTGCTGTTTCTCACCAGCGACGGTCCGCAGGCTGGCCCTGAGAATGGGCCGCATCGCCTGCACACCGCGCAATTCAATCCCGCCGATGACCAGTGGGTCATTCGGGATGTGCTCACCACCGACCACAATTACGATCATGGCTCGCTGTTAATTTCCAGCGATGAATCCAATGGTGAAGTCTGGAAACTCATCGGGCCTCATCTCCAAGGCCCCCAGGAGTATGCCACGGGCGGCAACGTCGGCGTGTGGACCAGCACCGATCAAGGCATCACCTGGTCGCTCGACCAGACCCTGACCGACGACACCGAGGTCAACCATTCTTATGTCCGCCGTGTGTTGGATGGGGACGACGAATTCGTCGCCCTGTGGGGCAGCGGCAACGCGTGGGAGCCTTCCGAAGTCGGGCTTTACTTCACCAACGCGGCGGGCGAGGTTTTTCAGATGCCCGAGACCTTCACGCCCGGGCAGGATTTTGCCGCACCGGTGCGTGTGTTCTCAGATTCCACGATGGTGCCTGAGCCTGGAGCGATTGCCTTGGTGATGATCGGCGCGGGGATGGTGCTGCGGCGTCGGCCGATCCGGTGAAGTCCTGGCGCAATGCGATGGTTTCACACGTCGCGGACGCAGCGAAAGCCTGCGTTGGAGGTGGCGGAGTCGGGTGTGTTGGCGGTCCGGGCTCCGAGGCGGTAGCGATTGCAATACGAGCGATGACATAAATAGCTTCCGCCTTTTTGCACTTTATGCGTCCAGGCGGCGGGCTGGCCGGGTTCCTCGGGATGGTCCTGGAGGGGGCCGCGGGGGTTCTCGCGGGTTGCGGGTCTTGCGTGAGCATGCCAGTCGGGGCTGAACCAGTCAGCGGTCCATTCCCAGACGTTGCCCTGGGTGTTGTAAAGCCCGTAGTCGTTGGGCGTGAATGCATCCACCGGGCAGACGCCAGCAAAACCGTCTGCTGCGGTGTCTTCATCGGGGAACCGCCCCTGCCAGACATTGCACCGATGCTGGCCGCGCGGCTCAAGTACATCGCCCCACGGATAGATCGTCTGCTCCCGCCCGCCCCGAGCCGCAGCCTCCCACTGGGCCTCGGTCGCCAGACGTTTGCCCGCCCAGGCGCAGTACGCATTCGCATCGTTCCACGAGACCTGCGTCACCGGAAACTGGCCTTTCGCTTTCAGGTCGCTGCGCTCGCCGAACGGCCGATCCCACTTCGCGCCAGGAACCGCCACCCACCACGACAAGCCCGGCACCGCCGATTGAGCTCGAAGCTTGTCCGCGTACTTCTTCGACACATGCGTGTAGAACACAAAGCTCCAGCCAAATCGCTCCGCCTCGGTCACGTACCCGGTGGCGTTGATGAATGCCGCGAACTGATCATTCGTCACTGCACACGCATCAATCCAGAACGCTCGCAGCGTCACGTCCCGCACCGGCCCTTCGCCATCTTCGGGAAACCCAAGCGGGTCATCGGTCCCCAGCTGATACGTCCCCGCGGGAACCTGAACCATGCCTTGGGTCGAGCCTTGGTCGGCATATTCAATCGCCGCGCCGGTCGGTGACATCGGCCCCACTGGCCCACCCGCGTGCTGCTGCGCAATGTCCGCCTGGAACCGCGCAGCCACCGACCCCGATACCGTCCCAGCCGAGCGCACCGTCTGGGCGGCAGGACTACAACATGCCTTGCTCGGGTCATTGGTCATCGTTTTCACACCCTAAAGACCGCAGGCCGGTGCCTCAACTTCGCGCGCTGGCGTACGCTGAAACATCAGTACCGGCCGGGGGTATTGGCCCCACTCGCAGCGAATTTTGGAAAAGCACGCAAAAGGGCTTGACTGTATACGGGAAGACACCTAGTCTTGTCCTGCGGTCACTTTATACCCCCCGACCGTACAGGGGTTGCCTGCCCCCATCAGCCGTCCGGCTACATGCGAGGAGAAATCTCAATTGCGTTTACGAGATAAGGCAGCTTTAGCTGCCATGGTGGTTGTTGTTACTTCAACATCTGCCCAGGCACAGTTTGTTTACAATCAAACCCGACCCGGCAACAGTGCGACAGACCCCAGTCTGTGGTACACGGAGCTGGAGGGGCCCAATGCGGGCCGACCGCAGTTCATGTTCTTCACGCAGGATCTGGTTGTTGATCCCTCAACCTATTCGTCCTCATCCTCTTCGCCTACTCCGTTACAGATCAGTGACGGCTTCCGCGGAATGGCTGCGGATAATCCCGGGCGAAAGCTTTACGGACTGGACACCACTTCCTCCGTGTATGGCCCATTCGCCAATAACAGCACCAGTGGTAACCTCTTCGGCGGTACCGGCTTAGTCTCGATTGACTATGGTTTTACGCCCGGCGATGCCAGCTCCGCGCAAGTGGAGTTCAAAGGAATTACCTATATCGATTTCGATCGGCCTCAGTACGCTGGTGTTTCGTCGCGTCCCGGCGGGCCTAATTCAAGCTCTTCCCAGACGTCAGCCCAGCAATATCAATTTTTCTCCGGCCTGGCCTATGACCAGGCGGGAAGTCAGATGTATGGCACGTTGTCCAGCGGATCGGTTTACCGCAATCCTGATGATCGAGCGTCTTCCGACGGCTATCTCCACACCGAAGGCTTGTATCGTATTGATACAACGACCGCAGAAGCGACGCCGGTGTTTTATTACGAAGGTACTGGCTTTTCAAGCAATATTTTCACCGGCGAGACCGAGCTGAGCCCCACGAACAACTGGAGCATCTCGGCCATTGATTACGACAACACCACCGGCCGACTTTTTGGTGTGAGCAATGAGCAGCCCTCGTCTGATCCCAACGACCCCCGGTCGGTCGACATCGTTGAGTTGAACCTCACCACCAACACCATTGAAGTACTCGCAACGCTTCCCAGTCGGACGGATGACTTCCAGACGCGGACTATTTTGTATCCCGGACTCGCGGCGAGCGATGGCAAGCTCTATCTCACCCGCGCTCAGCAGAACGTCGATGCGCCGCTCACCAACCCTGACCTTCCGCTTTCCGGCTTCCCTGACTTGACGCCTGACGCGTCGGGACAGCCAGCGAACTATCCCTCGCCGGGGTCTTCATTCCCCGAAGCGGAACACCTTGTTTACGACTACCTGACGGGTACGTTCCTGGATGCCCTGCAGTCACCCTTCCCTTTCCAAGGCACCTTCGTTGGTGATAGCGAGTTGATTGCTTCGGGTAGTGGAGCCTGGGCTCCGAACCTGTTGCTGAACTTTCTGCTCGGCGATATGAACGGCGACGGAAGCGTGAACAATCTCGACATCAATCCGTTCGTTTTGGCGATTACAAATCTTGAAGGATACGAGGCTGCTTTCCCCGGGCTTGATGGTGAAGCTCGCGGCGACATCAATCAGGACAGTGCCTTCAACAACCTCGACATCATCCCATTCGTCGGGCTATTGACGGGCGGAGCGTCCGCCTCGGCGGCTCAGCTCAGTTTGTTTGCCGACGCAGGGTTTAACGCTTTCCAATTGTCGCTGGTGTCCTCGGTGCCTGAACCCGCGTCGGGGCTGCTGCTCCTGGCGGGGGTTGGATTGTTGATGAGCCGTCACCGCCGATCCGTTGCATGATCCAGTTTCGCTAAGCCTTTTTCGCTTTTCATCTACTTAGAACCAAAGGAATTTTTGATGATTTCTCGCTTTTTGACTGCCGTTGGATCCACGCTTTGCGTCGGGACTGCCTCGGCTGCGCCCCTCATTTTCTTGAGCACCAGCAATGTGGACCCGTTGTTGGGTTCCACCGCCCTGGAGCTTGCACCCGGCGAAGCGGGCACGTTGTATGTGTGGGTGGATCCGGATGGCGACCCGATCATTACGCCCGATGAAGCATCGATCACCGGCCTGTCGCTGGACCTGGTCTCCGAAGACCCCAGTGTGCTGGAAGCCACGGGTTTCACCATCTACAACCCCACGATCGTATTGAGCCCCTTCTTTAGTGACACCCGTTGGCAAGGCGTTGGAAGTGGGACGCTGGGCGATCTGGTGGACGACTCCAATGCGGTTAGCGTCACCACTGGCCTGGGTATCGACCCCGACCTTGGCACCATCGATCCTCTGACCGATGCCTTGGGTGTCAACTTCCTGCACGGGCAGGTTGACTTCGTGGCAACTGGATCGGGAACGACCACCGTGACCCCGGCCACGGGCGGCCTGCTGATTGTGGATGAGTTCGGCTCGCAGCTGTTCCCCAACTACCTGTCTGCGACCGTTACCGTCACCCCGATCCCGGAGCCCGCCATCGGCGGGGTTGTTCTCGTAGGTCTGGTGGGCTTGGCCGCTCGTCGTCGTCGACGCGCGTAATCAAGGGCTGCTGACCACTTTATTCGCCCGATTGGATTTGCCCGCAATGTCAGTTGATCGATACAACATTACGCCCCGAGCCTCAGGTTCACGCCTTGCAGTGTCAGCATTCACGCTGATCGAATTGCTCGTCGTGATTGGGATTATCGCGCTGCTGATAGGCATCCTGCTTCCGGTGCTCGGTTCGTCAAAAGAATCAGCCCGCCGTATTCAATGCCTAAGCAATCAGCGTGGCATCGTTATTGCCATGACCGCATTTGCCTCAGACAACAAGGGTTTGACAATTGATGGTATTGGTTATCAAGATCTGAGTGACAACAATACCGTAGCCGCTGACCCGTATACCCTTAGAGACGAAGAGACGGCTCAGGTGTTGTTGCCGTTTTTGGGTACGTTTGATGTCTTTGACTGCCCAAGCGCTGATTACGGGCCAGGCATTAGCCCGCCTGACGCAGTCCTCAGCGATGGGGGTAGTGGGACGACACTATTGCGAGTAATTGACTATATCGTGATGCCGGGAATCCCTAATTCAGTCAACCCGATAAGGAATCGTACTTCACTTACAGACGAGAATCTTCTTAAAAAATATCTCTGGGAACCTGTCGGGACACCAATAGCCAACTTGAACATGATAGATCAAGACAGCGAGACGGTTGCGATAGCTGACTTGAACATGATGATTTTTTCGGGTTCATACCGATATTTTGCCCAGGGCGTCTCTAATCACGGTTCGCCTAGTTACATAACGCAACCTGGCGATCCAGTCAATACGTTCCGTACGACATATCGAGACATGCTTACCGGTTCAAACCGAGTTTATGCTGATGGTTCAGGTGAGTGGAACCCGAAAGAGCTTATGGGGGTTGAGAATAGCTCATTAGGCAACGACGGCCCACTCACCAACAGCGTTAAATCTGTGAAGTTGAAGCATAGTTTTGGTCTGGGTATTGTTGAAAGCTTTATGTGGTGACGTTTTGTTGCCTTTTGTTAACTTTTGTTCAAGGAAATGAGAAAGATGACCCCTACGACTGTTCGTTTATTTTCCACCGCGGCGATCCTCAGTGGGATCTCCACAATAAGTCTTGCCCAGACGGTCGCCCCGGCGGCGATTTATTCTGAGGCATTGCCCACCACTGCGGGCAGCTTTTTAAGCCCGGCGAACCTGGGGGGCATTGACGCGAGCATCAACTTCGATGACTTTGGTCGTGCGTACCTCAGCCCGGATGGATCGTCGTGGGTCATCGTGGCGGATGTTCGTGGATCAACCAGCAGTAACGACAACATCCTGATCCAAGGCTCGGGCTTTTCAGGCAATGTGATCGCGCGTGAAGGCACACAGGCGCCCTGGGGCGTGGTGCTGGGCGAAGAGATCGGCTCGTTTTCGAACAAGCTGGGTGTGAACAACTCGGGCGAAGTGGTCTTCGGGACCAATACCTCGGGTGGCCCGTCGAACCTTGATGAAATCATCGTGGTCTATGTCGATGGGTCGTATGACCGAACGGCAGTGATCGAAGGCCAGCAGGTTCCCGGTGAGCCTGTCGGCTCGACGTTCTCGGGCGGCTTTGGTGCGAACCTGGACGTGGGCAGCATTACCGAATCGGGCGACGTGGGGTATCGCGGCAACCCGTTCCCCGGCGGCGGTGACGGCGTTTTCCTGGGCAACAGCCAGCTGGCGCGGGCGGACCTTACGGTTCCCACCGGCAACGGCAATACGGAATCGTACGACTTCTTTGACGGCGATATCTTTGCCCCCCTCTGGTTCAGTGCGGATGGATCGAGCTTTATCGCGACCGGCGATATCAACGGGCCGGCTGCATTTGATGAGGTCACCGTGGTGGATAACCAAATTGTGATCCAGCAGGGGATGATGATCTCCGGTGTGGATCAGCCGGTGAACGGGGCGGCGTCCGGGACGTTTATGGCCAGCAACGGTGACTGGCTGGCGAGCGGCACGACGCGTAGCGCGGATGGCACGGAGTTTGGCCAGTTTGTGCTCTACAACGACACGTTGCTGGCTCAGGATGGCGATGCCATTGCTCCGGGATCTCCCGAGTCGTGGGCTACTCCCACCAGCACCTCCGCTTCGACCTTCACAGGCTATGTCACCAATACGCTGGGCGACATCATTCTCTACGGCGTGACCGATTCGCTTGACCCGCTGGCCAACGAAGTGGCGGTCCTGAATGATCTGGGTGTTTTCCTGCGGGAAGGCGATCAGATCGATCTCGACAACAACGGCGTGCTGGACGACGATGCGTTTCTTGGCACCTTCAGCGGCCAGAGTGCGGCGCTGACGGATGCTGGGTTGTTTTACTTCAACGCCACGCTGCGGACGGCCTTGGGTGACAGCCTGGGCGAAGCGTTTTTGGTGTATGACGTGACGACAGCTACGTTTGAAGTGATTCCCGAGCCGGGCGTTGCGGTGATGATGTCGGCACTGGGCGGACTGCTGCTGCGTCGTCGTCGACGATTGGCTTGAGGCTTTTGGCCATGCGGCACTGGTTTTTTAAAAGACTGTCGCGTGACATGATTTTTGAGAAGTGATCAGCGTCCCTGCCCTTACCGCCGGGGACGCTTTTTTTTTGGTTTGATCTGTGTTGAGCGATCGGCCTTGAGGGATTGGGGAACTTCAAGGGGTATCGGTACGTCAGTATGACGGCTAAGATGGCGTTGGCCCTGGCGATCAACTGGAGCGAGACCACTCATGACGATGCAGCAGGTGACGCGGGAGTTGGAGTCGGTTCGCCGCCGGGGACGGTTGTTGCTGGTGGCTCAGCGGTTGTTGCAGTTTGCGGCTGGGGCGTTGCTGGTGCTGTTGTGCGCGGGGTTATTGGATTTTGCGTTGCGGTTGCCGGGGGGCGTCCGGCTGGCGTTGGGGTTGGCGGCGTTGGGTGCGGGCGGCGTTTGGCTTTGGTCGCATCTGGGGCACGCGGCGGCGTTTTGGCCCAGCCTGGATGAGCTTGCGCTGCGGGCGGAACGGCTGTTTCCGCAGTTGTCGGGATCGCTGGCGACGGCAGTGCAGTTTCATTTGCATGCCGAGGCGTATCAAAGCCCGGCGGCGACGGCAGGTTTGGCGCAGGCTTCGGTACAGGATGCGGCCACGCGGATGCAGGGCGTGCAACTGGGCAGGTTGGTGGACCCGTCGCGGACCGCGCGGTTTGCGCTGGTGTGTTTGTTGTCGTTGGTCATGGTGACAGCGGCGGTGGCGGCGTCTCCGGCGGCTGCGGCCACGGCTGCGAAGCGGTGGTTCATGCCGCTGGGGGATGCGCAATGGCCTCGGCGTCAGACGGTGAATGACGCCACGGTGCAGGGGGTGTATCCCACGGATGCTCGGGTGCGGTTGCAGGCTCAGGTGAGCCGTGGCGCTGAGCCTGGGATGCGTTCGACGTTGCGGTATCAATTTAATGTGGATGGTGAGCCGGTGGGCGAGGTGAAGGAGTTGTTGCTCAGCGAGCAGTCGGCTCAGGCTTCGCGTGGGGAGTACGGGGTTTACGAGACGTTATTGGAGGTGGACCCGGCGGTGCGTGAGAAGCTCGAGTCGGGGCAGGCTCGGGGGGCAACGCTTTCGTATTGGTTTGAGGCGGGGGATGATGTGACCGAGCGGGGGACGATTGAAGTGGCGGCTCGGCCACGGGTGAGCGGGTTGGTGGCTCGGTTTGCGCCGCCGGGGTATGCCTCGGGGCTGGTGGCTGAGTTTGAGGTGGATCTGTACGGGCAGCGGGATCAGGTATCGACGGCGTCGGCGTTGGCGGGGTCGTCGGTGGAGTTGGTGATTGGGTTTAACAAGCCGGTGCCGGTGGGGACCGATGCGGCCGGGCTGGCGCGGGTGTTGCCGGGGCTGGCGGAGCTGGCGGAGCGTCAGGATGTGACATTGACGCCGACGCCTGGGCCGACGCCTGCGGACCCACCGGCAGGGTTGACGGCTCGGTTTACGTTGACGCAGGACGTGGTGACCGGGGTGGTGTTGACCGATGAGGCGGGGCTGAGCAACGCGAGTGACCGGCGGTACCGTCTGGCGGCGGTGGCGGATGAGGCAGCGATGGTGACGCTCAAGGAGCCGGGCGCCGATGAGGATGTGTTGTTGACGGCTGTGGTGCCGGTGGAAGCGTCGGCGGCGGATGATGTGGCGGTGACGCGGCTGGAGGTCGAGCTGACGCGGACGGATCGGGCCAGCGTGAGCGAATCGGCGAGGGGCACGGCTCCTGCCGAAGGCAGTGATGGGTCTGGGGCGGGGATGGTGAAAGTGGAGCGGCGGGACCTGGTGCGGGAGGGCGCGGGGTTGACGCTGGAGCTGGAGCACGCGTTGGCGTTGTCGCGGATTGAAGGATTGGCGGCGGGGGATGTGCTGTGGCTTCGGGCGGGGGCGTGGGATGCCTATCGGGATGCGGCGGGGGTGGCTCGGCCGGCGGTGTGGTCGCCGGTGCGTCGGCTTCGGGTGGTGACGCCTGAGCAGTTTGATGCGGCGTTGGGGACGCGGCTTTCGGCGATGAAACGGGACGTGGAGCGGACCGATCAGACGCAGCAGCGGGCGGCCCGGGCGGAGCTTGACGACGCAGCGGCCATGCAGACTCAGGTCGATCAGCAGGTCCGGGCTCAGCGCGCCACGCTGGATCGGATTCAGGAGCGCATTGATCGCAACCGCTTTGAGAACAAGGACACGCAGGACATTGTGGATGCCGCCAGGACGCTGCTGGATCAGGCGGAGGAGAGCAGTGGGCAGGCGTCGCAGTCGTTGCAGGCTTCGCGTGAAGCCCGGGCCGACGCGGAGCGAAAGGCTGGGGAGGCTCAGGAAGCTCGGGACATGGCCGACCGGGCTGAGCAAGCAGGTGATCTGGACCTGGCGGAGCAGGAGCTTGAAAAAGCCCAGCAGGCCCAGGCACAGGCAGACGCTGCGAAACAGGCGATGAACGGCCAACGCGACGCGGCTCGGCAGGAGCAGCAGGCCACGCAGCAAACCCTCAAAGAGCTTGCTGCCACACTGGACCAGGGCGGGGCCTTTAAGAAGGTCAAGAGCAAGCTGACCGAAATTCAAAAGCGGCAGGATGATCTGGCGCGGGACACGCGCGAGCTTTTGCCCCACACCGCCGGCCGAGCCAAGGAAGCGTTGCCTGAGGACTTGCGTGAAGCGTTGGACCACGTAGCGCAGCGTCAGGGCGAGTTGGCTGAGGCGGCGGACGAGCTGGTGCGGGAAGCGGAAGCGGCAGCGGACGCAGCGGTTCGCAGCAGTAACACGCCTGAGGACCGGGCGCTGGCACGAACCTTTCAGGAAGTTGCGGCGATTGCGAAGCGTGAAGGCTTGGTGCCTCGACAGGACCGGGCGTCGGAAAACCTGGCAGAGAATCGCCCATCCCAGGCAGGAGCGGATCAACAGCAGGCGCTCGACACGCTGGCTCGCATGATGCAGGAGCTCGGGCAGCGGGACAACCGACTTCGTGAAGAGCTTGAGCGTCAGCTGGCGGAACTGGCGGACAAGATCGAGCGGGTCCTGAAGCTTCAGACCGCGTTGAATGCGCAAACCGATGAAGCGGCGGACGCGGGGTTGGCAGCGTTGAATAAGCCGCAGTTCGATATCCGGGTCAAGACGATTTTGCTCGAGGCGGAGTCGACACAGGTGCCGAACCTGGCGGCAGTGGGGGAGGCGTTGGCGTCGGCTGTGCGGGGTCAGGAAAAAGCGGTGCTGTCGTTGCAGCAGGCCAAGCGGCCCAATGCTCAGGTTGGACAGGCGGAGGCCTTGAAGCATCTCAAGGAAGCATTGGATCTCATCAGTCAGGAGAACAACGCTTCAGCCAATCAAGAGACGATGCGCGAGCGGGAAAAGCTCAAGCAGCGTTATCTCAAACTTGTGACCCAGCAACAGGAGCTCAAGGCTTCGGTTGAAGCGATTGCCAGCAAAGCGCAAGTGACGCGGCGGGATCTGGTGCGGTCGGTTCAGTTGGGTCGGTCACAGCAGGAGCTGCGGGAGGCGATTCAGGAGGTCGGGGCTGAGCTGGAAGAGACGTTGGTGTTCAAGGCCACGCATACACGGCTTGACCGCGCGGCGGGGTCCGCGGTGGAGCGGCTTGAGGCCCGCAAGCCAGACGCGCAGGTGGTTGCGGACCAGCAGGCGGTGATTGATTTACTGATGCGAATGGTGCGTGCGCTTGGCGACCAGAATCCGGACGACGAGTGGGAGCGTGATGAAGGCCAGGGAGAAGCGGGCGGCGGGGGTGGTGGGGGTCCGATGCCGTTGGTTCCGCCGATTGCGGAATTAAGGCTGCTGCGTCAATTGCAGCAGGATTTGCGGGACCAGACCGAAGCGGTGCGTGTGGGCGATGCGGCGGTGAATGCGGCATCGCAGCGGACTCGGCTCGAGCAGTTGGGCAGTGAACAGCGGATGTTGGCGGATCTGGCGGACCAGATGATTGAGAATTTCAAGAAATCGATGCAAGCTCCCGACGCAACGGGGGAAGGAGGCTCGTGATGTGCAAACTCGCTATGGGCAGATCAATGCGAAGTGTGTTGGCGGTATCGGGACTTGTCCTGGTGGTGGGGGCGTGGAGTCCGCTGGCGTCCGCGCAGGAGGGCGGCGAGAGCATTGATGACTTGCTGGGGATTCCTGATACGGATGGGGCTAAGCCTGACCAGCCGGACCCGCTGGACGATCCCAAGCCTGCGGGGAATGATCCCGGCGCGGCTTCATCGGACCCCGCAGCGGATGCGGACCCTGCGCCGACCGAATTGCGTGACGATCTCGAACGGCAGCTTGACGGCCAGGCGGCAGCGGACGTATTCGCCAAGGCTCAGGAGGGCATGCAGGACGTGGCGCGACGGCTGGGCGAGAAGCACGACGGGGGCCTGGGCACGTTGCGGGAGCAGGACATGATTCTCGCTCGGCTGGACCAGGTGATCCTCTCGGCCAAGAAGCAGCAACAACAGGGGGGCGGGGGCAAGGGCGAGCCCCAGGACGGCGAGTCGAGTCCGTCGCAAGGCAAACCCAAGGGCAAGCCCGGCGAGGGTCAAGGCCAGGGCGAGGGCCAGAAACCGGGCGAGGGTGACAATCCGCAGCCCGGCGAAGGGGGCCAGGAGTCTGCGCAAATGGCGGAAGACAACGGCGAGGGCCAGCCGCAGCAGGGGGGTGGGAGTCAGTCGAGTCAGGGCGGGCCCAGCGCCGGGCAGGTTGCGGCGGACGGCTCGGGGGTTTCGATGCGGGACTTGCGGGACGGGGAGTGGGGCAACCTGCCGCCCCGGCTTCGCCATGAGTTGACTGAAGGGATTGATGAGGTGTTCAGTCCGGTCTACCGCCGACAAACCGAAGCCTATTATCGCCGAATCGCTGAGGCCTTGAGGAGCCAAGATGACTAAACGTTGTGTGTTATGCGGGTTGGTTGCTCTGATGTTTTGTGTGATTGGTGCGTCCTCTCCAGCGGTGGCGGAAAGTGCTGGGCGGGAGGAAGAGGCGGGCTTCGAGGAGATCACGCCAGAAACGCAGGAAACGATCGACAAGGGTCTGGCGTATCTGGCGAGTGTGCAGAATGCGGACGGCTCGATGGGCGGCGGGCGGTACGGCAAGCACGTGGGGATCACCGCGATCGCGGCCATGGCGTGGCTGGCGGACGGCAACCTGCCCGACCGGGGCGAATACGCGGACAACGTGTCGCGGGCGCTGGACTTCATCCTCTCCAAGTGCACCGAGTCAGGGCTGATCGCGGCAGACGTGTCGCATGGCCCGATGTATGGCCACGGGTTCGCCACGCTGTTCCTGGGCGAGGTGTACGGCACCACGCAGGACCACCGCGTTCGCGAGCCGTTGCTTAAAGCGGTGCGTTTAATTGTTAAAAGCCAAAACCATCAGGGCGGCTGGCGGTATCACCCCGTCCCGTTCGACGCGGATATCTCGGTGACGATTTGTCAGATCATGGCCCTGCGTTCGGCCCGTAATGCGGGACTGGCGGTGCCGAAAGAAACCATTGACGACGCGGTGCGGTACGTGAAAAACTGCCAGGTCAGCGGCGGGGGCGAGCACGGCGGCGGCTTTCGCTACATGATTTCCAACAGCGGCAGCTCGGAATTTCCCAGGTCTGCCGCTGGGGTGGCCGCGTTGTATTACGCAGGCATTTACGAAGGCCCGGAGATTGACCGTGGGCTGAAATATCTGCACGCTCGGATCAAAGCGGGCGACGACGGCGGGCACTACTGGTACGGCCATTACTACTGCAGCCAGGCGATGTTTCTCGCCGGCGGCGACCACTGGGCGCAGTACTACCCCCGGGTGCGTGACGACCTGATCGCTCAGCAGCAAAGCGGCGGGCAATGGGATGCTGGGGGCCACGGCGAGCCTTACGCAACGGGCATGGCGCTGCTGGTTCTTCAGATTCCCAACCGACTTTTGCCGATCTTCCAGCGATGACGGATGGACGCACGCCCATGCTGTGGTCGAGGAGCGAAGCGCTTTGGCTCAAGGCGGTCGTTTGCGTGGTGGCGTGTCTGATCGGCGGGGCCACGGCTGTCGCAGCGTCGCTGGAGGTGGAGCTGCTCGATGATGACCTGACGGTGACCACCGGGGTGTGGTCCAAGCTCACCGCGACAGAAGTTGAATTGACTAGCCAGGCAGGTGAGCGTGCGGTCACGCCGCGCGAGGCGGTGGTGCGACTGCGATGGGCAGAGGTTCAGCCGGGGCCTGGGATGCGGGTGTTGCTGGCGGACGGCCAGTCGCTCGCGGGTTCATGGGTGGGGTCGCAAGAGGATGGCCAGGTTTTGCAATGGTCGCATGCTGTGCTTGGTGAGGTGTTGGTGGGGTTGGAAACGATTCGTGGTGTGGCGTGGGAAGGCGCTGACGATAACGCTGCGTGGACGCAACTGCAGCAGGAAGACCCGACGTCGGATGTGGTTTTGCTGGCCAATGGTGAACGACTGATCGGGTTCGTTGAAGCGTTGGCAGACGATCACGTGTTGATGATGCTGGATGGGGCGGATGCGGCGTCGCGGGTTCCATTGACCAATGTGCTGGGCGTGCGACTGGCAAATCCTGCGACGTTGCCTGCGGCGGGGACGTCTCGCATGATCCTGACCGACGGCTCGGTGTTGGACGTGCAGGATGTGACCGGCGACGCCACGTCGATGACCTGCAGTGTGGCATTGGCAGGCTCAAGCAAGCATGACTTTTCACTGGGGGGCATTGCCGAGCTGAC
This sequence comes from uncultured Phycisphaeraceae bacterium, assembly GCA_963799465.1. GTDB lineage: Bacteria > Planctomycetota > Phycisphaerae > Phycisphaerales > Phycisphaeraceae > JBCCOW01. The sequence continues at coordinate 1,661,541 of CAWCXG010000001.1, forward strand.
GATGGGCCGTGCCGACGGGACGCGTCTATCTGGCCTGCACGTGTGGCCTCGGACGGTGGTCTCGGGCGGGCAGGTGTTTGGCGTGGCGATGATGCCTCGGGTGCAGGCGGGGCAACTCTGGTTGCACGCCCCGGTGACGGTGGACATCGAATTGCCTCAAGGTACCCGGCGGGTGCGGGTGGAGCTGGCGCTTGATCAGCGCGGGCTGGACAAAAGCGAAGCCGCCTGGGCGGATGTGGAGGTGTCGCTTGCGCTGCTTGCCGAGCCAGACCCGCAAGAGCCTGCAGCATCCTCCTGGTCCGTTCGGCTTCAACCCCAGAGCCCGGCAGCCTCACACGTGATGGACGTGACGCCGGGCAGACTGCGCATGACGCTCGACCCCGGAGTGAACGGTCCGGTGCTCGACCGCGTGCGAATTGACGGCGTCATTCTGGTTGAACCGCCTGACGCCTGACCCCCGCGCTCACGCATGCCGCAGTTTTAGAACCGCCACGCAGAGCGTTAGCAGATCATGAGCGCAGCACGGCAATCGTGCCGCGCAAGTACCATCGGCGGGCGTTCCCCCCAGAGACCTCACGATGAAGCCCTCCACGACCTCCTCATTGCCTTCGCAAGACCCTCCCCGCGTGCCCGTTTCACAAATGTCGGCTCCGCTTGACTGGCTCGAAAGCGCCCAGGTCCGCGAAGCGCTTCAAGCGTTGACGCCCGCCGAGGCGTCCCCCGCAGCACTGGGCGATCCGTCGGTGCCGCTGCTGAATCGCGAACTCACATGGCTTGAGTTCAACCGCCGGGTCTTGCACATGGCTTTGGACCAGCGCACGCCGCTGCTCGAAAGGCTGGGCTTTCTCGCGATTTTTACGTCCAACCTCGATGAGTTTTTCCAAAAGCGTGTCGGCGGCCTGCAGCGGCAGATCGAGGCCAAGGTCATGGCCCGCACACCCGACGGCATGACCCCCAGCGAACAACTCGCCGCCATCCGCGTCATGGTCGAGCCGATGCTTCAGCAGCAGGCGGAGGTCTTCAGCAAGGACATCAAGCCAGCCCTGGTTGAACAGGGCATCGAGCTCTACACGTGGGAAGAGCTGAGCGACGAAGAGCGGGAGTATCTTCGCAACGATTTCGTGAAGAATCTTTTTCCCGTGCTCACGCCTTTGTCGGTCGATCCGGGGCATCCGTTTCCGTTTATTTCCAATCTTTCGACGTCGCTGGGCGTGATGCTTCGCGGGGACCATGAAGGGGACGAGCAGTTGCACTTTGCCCGGGTCAAAGTGCCTGCGGTGCTGCCGGGCTGGGTGAAGCTGCCGGGCAGTGGAGATCGATATCGCTTTGTCAAGCTTGAGCAGGTGATCCGCTACCACTTGCATCTGCTTTTTGAGGGGATGCACATTGAGGAGATTGAGCCGTTCCGGGTCACGCGAAACGCAGCGGTCGAGGGTGATCCTGAGGATGCGGAAGACCTGCTGGACCTGGTCGAGCAGGAGCTCAAGCAGCGGCGCTTTGCGGACGTGGTTCGGCTGGAAGTCGATGATGAGCCGTACCGGCCTCTCAATCAATTCCTGGTCAACGAGCTGAACCTCAGTGAGTTGGACGTGTACGAAACGCCCGGCGAGCTGGACTTCACCAGCCTGTGGGAAGTGCATAAAGCCAATCGACCGGAGCTGAAGTTCAAGTCGTGGACGCCACGGGTCCCGCCCCGACTGGCGGACGATGAGGCGGACATGTTCTCCATCATCCGCAACGGCGATGTGATGGTGCATCACCCGTACGAAAGTTTCGCGGCGAGCGTCGAACGGTTCATCCGCACCGCCGCAACAGACCCAGCGGTGGTGGCCATCAAACTCACGCTGTACCGCTCGGGCGATGATGCTCCGTTCATTCCGCACCTCATCCGTGCGGCGGAGGCGGGCAAGCAGGTCGTCGTGCTCGTCGAGCTCAAAGCCCGCTTCGATGAGCAGCGCAATGTCCATCTCGCGCAGCGTCTTGAGAAAGCAGGCATCCACGTGGTGTACGGCGTCGTGGGATTCAAGACCCACACCAAAACGTCACTGGTCGTACGCCGTGAGCCCGACGGCATGAAAACCTATGCCCACATCGGCACCGGTAACTACCACGCCAAGACCGCCAACCTCTACACCGACCTGGGACTGTTCACCGCCGACCCCCGCATCACCCAGGACCTGGTGGAGCTGTTTCATTTTCTCACCGGCCGGATGGTCAAGCGGGACTTCAAGCACCTGCTCATCGCGCCGACCAACATGCGTCGTCGGTTTGAACAACTGATCGACCGTGAGATTGAGCATGCTGCGGGCTGGCGTGAACGGGGCGGGAACCCGGATGCTGCCGATCGCCCTCGCATAACCGCGAAGATGAACAGCCTCGAAGACAAAAAGATGTGCGCCAAGCTTTACCAGGCCAGCCAGGCAGGCGTGAAGGTCGATCTGATTGTGCGTGGGTTTTGCTCGCTTCGTCCGGGCGTGCCGGGGCTGTCTGAGAACATCCGCGTGGTTTCGGTCATCGGCCGATTCCTCGAACACTCCCGCATCTTTCGTTTTCACAATGCTGGCGAGCCCGAAGTTTTCGTCGGCTCGGCGGACTGGATGTACCGCAACCTCAACAATCGCGTCGAGTGCATCACGCCTGTTTATGACCCGCACCACCGCAAGACGTTGTGCGACCTAGTGGACCTGATGCTCAACGACCACCGCCAGGCGTGGGACATGCACCACGATGGCACGTATACCCTGCGTCAGCCCGGCCGACGCCGCGGCGCGGCAGCCAAGGGAACCCATGAGGCGATCATGGAGCAGCACCGCGCGATGGCCGACGCCCATTGTGCTGATTAGGCCTGAGGCATTCCCCTGCCGGATCAGCGCGTGATGGGCCGGTGAAGATGCGACTTTTCCTTGGGGCCTGCGGCGACATCGCCTACGCTACAGGCATGACAACGTACCTCTCTTTCAAGCGTGGACACCGTCGTCAGAGCGTGTCCTTCCCGACGGCGCTGGTTCTTGTGCTTTGCACTTCGAGCGCCATGGCAGAGGATCGTGAAGCGCCCGCCACGCTTGAAGAGCCCCCGGCGGTGGAGGCAGGGCAGCCGATCAGCGATGTCATGTCCCCTGAGCAGCAGCTCGACGCCCTGCCGCCGCTTCGAGAACTCGAGCGACCTGCCGCAGCCTCGCTCAGCCAGATCGCCACGCAAGGGCGACGCATTCACGAACGCCTCGACGTTTTGCAAGACCTCAAAGCAGCGTCCACGGCCGATCTGCAGATTCAGGTTGCACGTGAAATGGGACGGATGTTGGGCGCTCGCGGCACGCCCATGGCGGACAAGCAACGGCTGCAACTCGAAAAGCAACTGCAGGGCCTGGAGGTACAAGCCGCCCGTCTGCGCGGCCAACTTGAAGCTGGGGTGGTGGAGGACCCCGCAGCCCGACGCGTGATGGAGCGAGAATCCCGGGACCGCCAGACCGAACTCAATGAACAGATGTCTCAAGTCAGCCTGCCCTTCGATACCGCGTCCCGGGCAACCCATGTCCAGGCTCAGCGACTCAACGCTGCCTATCAGGAGCGACTCGAACCCATCTTTTTTCAGCCAGACCAAGGCCCATTCAAGGCAGACAGCCTGCGGGTGCTCTCCCGACTTCAAAGCGGTTATGTGTCCGCATCCTGGCGGCAGGAAAATCGCACGCTCGCCTCGGCCTCGATCCGGATCCGCGAAAGAGACCCCAATGACGCGGGTGGTCAGGCTGGCGAACTGCTGGACGACCGCTGGCCCATCGACCAACTCACCGACCGTACCGGCAGCATCCGGGTCGGCGACTTCACCGTGACCCTCACCCTTGCCAACGCGGAACTGCGCAGTCGGGAAAACATCTCCGAAGCGTTGACCACCCTGATCGACCTCGACGCGTTGTCCCGCATTGATGCCGACGCGGGCCAGGCCGAATTGGCCCGCATCCTGCGCAGCGTGACGCAGGTGCGTGCGGAAGGCTGATCGGCCGGCGGACGGCGGGGGAATACCTTGGCGCTGCTGCTGATTGATCTTCATAGATTGACGCCATGAGCATGTTTGCCCCTCCCAAACCGCCAGACGAGATTCAGCGACTTGCGGACCTGCGTGCCTTGTCGGTCCTTGATACGCCTGCCGAGCGCAGGTTTGACAATATCGTCTCGCTCACCAAGCACCTGTTCAAAGTGCCCGTGGCCTATATCGCCTTGGTCGATGCGGAGCGTCAGTGGTTCAAGTCCATTGAAGGGTATGACTGGTCGCAGACGCCGCGGGATACCTCGTTCTGCGGCCACACGATCCTGCAGGGCGAACCTTTGATTGTTGAAGACGCCCACGCCGACCCTCGGTGGGCGGATCATCCCATGGTGGTCAATGAGCCTTTCGTGCGGTTTTATGCGGGGTATCCGCTGCGGTCTCAAAGCGGTCGAAACATTGCGACGTTGTGTGTGGTGGATCACGAAGCGCGTGCGTTCACCGAGGACGACCAGCGAACGTTCGCCCACCTTGCCGCGATGGCGGAAGTCCAGCTCAACTTGACCGATGTCATCTCAGGGCAGCAGGACTTGATCGCCGCCCGCCGTCGACTTCAAGCAGAACTCGACGAAGCCGCTGCGTACGTGCGTGCCTTCCTCCCGCCGCGTGAAGTGGCACTTCATGCTCCCGAACGCCCGGACTATCAATTCATCGCGTCGTCTCGACTCGGCGGCGACATGCTCGGGTTCTACGCCCTGGATGACGAGCACTTCGTGATCTATCTGCTCGACGTCACCGGCCACGGGGTCGGCTCGTCGCTGCTGTCCGTCTCCGCTGCCAATGCCGTGCGGGGGATCTCCCGCGTCGGCGCCAGTATCGATCCCGCAGCGCTGCTCACGTCGCTGAACAAAGCCTTCCCCATGGAAGAGCACCGCAATAAGTTTTTCACCATCTGGTACGGCGTCTATCACCGACCCTCCCGCACACTCCGCTACGCCACCGCTGGACACCACCCCGCACTGCTCTATCGACCCGGACCCTGCCCTCAGTCGGTGGACCCCGAGGACCCTGCCGCCCCCCCGACCTCCTTTGCCAACACCCAGCAACACTGCGTCGAACATCTCGGCCATCCCGCGCTCATGATCGGCGTGGTGCCCGACGCAGAGTTCCAAACCCACGAAGTCACCCTCCAGCCCGGCGACCGACTCTACCTCTTCAGCGACGGACTGTTCGAGGTCCACCGCGGCGATCAGTCCGGCAAGCTCCTGGGCCTCGACGGCCTCGAAGACCTCATCGGCCAGCCCTACGAACCCGACCGCACCCGCGTCTCGCAAATCATTCAACGCGTCCGAGAGGTTCAGCAGAAGTCCGACTTTGTGGATGATGTCTCATTGCTCGAAATCGAGTTTGCGTGTACCGAATCTCCAGCACCGATCGCCAAGTCGTCCGCCGCGTTCGCCTGAGGCGACATCGACGGGCTACCGGCTCTGCCAGAACGCAATTGCGAGGTGATAGCCCATCACCAGCAACGACAGAGCCGGGAGCGCAAGCGCTGGTGCAAGCCCCCACCCCGCCGCCTGCTCACGCGGACTCGCCCACCGCTCGTCCCGCCGACGGGCGGTCAGCCACAACACCAGCGTCAATCCCAGCAGCCCAGCCTGGACCCCGAACCGCGGCAGGATCACGCTGTAGCCATCGTTGGACATCTGCAGCAAGTTGACCATTTCGTAGATCATCCACACCACGACGTGCAGACACCATCCCACTGACGCCGTGGCCACGAGGAACAGCGCGGTCGTGGCCCAGGGAGCCGATTGGCTTTGACCCAGCCTGGGCTCAGTGCGCGGCGCGGTGGCGTGAGACTTCGGGGGTGGCGGAGGCAGACGGGTCACGAATAGATGGTAGTGCCCAGTGCCGGCCGGGGACGGGGAGACGGTGTGATCCGACCGAAGGCGTAACCCAGTCGCGGGTGAACCCGGCTCCGGAGAGCGGTGTATGATGATGGCGTCAGGCAGTCAAAACCTTGGAATACACGACGTGACGGCGTACCGGGCATCATCGACCGGGGCAGGGGCGGCAGGCCGAACGCAAGGCCAACGGGTATCAGGCCGCGCCGGCCGAGGCGGTGGCTCGGGTCGGCGGGGCGGCTCACGCCAGACCCCGCGCGTGGGTGCGTCCACCTTGCTGCGTCGCGCCCGTCGATACCTGCCCGCAGCCCTGGGGTTGGGGGGGCTCGCGGGGATCGTGGCCGCTGGGACCGCCTTCGCAGTGCTGCAGCCGGTGTTCCGAGCGTCGGGCTACGTCCAGCTTCGACCGATCGCGCTCTCCGCCACCGCTGACTCTCAATCTCTCAGCAACGCTGCTCCATCCGACGCGGCGTACCAGAGCCCCGCGTTTCAGGCCCGCCGAACCCGCGACGCTCGTCAACTGCGTGCACTCGCCCAGACACTCCCCGCCATCACGCAAGGCGAAGTGAGCGTCCATGTGATTGCGGATCGCGAAGCGCCTGGCCTGATCCGTGTTGATGTTAAAGGCCACCAGCCCGGCCCACCCCTGATTGCGGCCGCCGAGCTCTTCACCCGCTACCGACAGCAAAACCCCCAGGCTGCCGCCGAGCAACACCTACGCCAGGTGCGCGATCAACAGCAACGCGTTACCGCCGCCGCCGCAGAGCTGCGTCGCAGGCAGCTCGCCGCCCAGACGCTCTCGCTCACGCTGGACCAAACACCCTTAAGCCAGGCGTTGGCTGAGTCTCAGGAAACACTCGAGGCCCTTGTGTTGCAACGCGACCAGGCCAGTGCCCAGTTGGCCGCGTTTGAAAAAGCTCAGAGACACCACCGCCACCGATGCGGCCACCGAGCGTTATGCTGAAGTGCTCAGTGAAGCCCTGGCGCAGACCGACCCGGCCTTCGCGGAATTGCTGGCCCAGCGTGAAGATGCCCGCCGGGTGGCGTTTGCCCAAGGCGTCGTGGGTAGGTTGATGCCCCAGCCCGGTGCTGTCGATCCCGCCGAGCGGGCGCTGGCGCTGGAACATGAGATCGCCGAGCAACTGCAGGAGGTCCGGCTGGTGGATGGAGCCTTGCTTCGCCGCTCCGTGCTTGATGCCCAACGCCGTGCCACGCAGCAACACGTTGACCAACACACGATCCGCCACGCTGCCTTGGTCGCTCAACATCAGGAAGCACAGGCTGCGCAGCAAGCCGTACTGGTCGCCGAGGAGACGGTTAGCGAAACCCGCGATGCCATGGCTGCCTTGGCTCGCGATGCGCCCGACGTGATCGCGGCGGTGGACGGGGTTGAGATTCCCACGACGGCCCAGCGGGTGGCAGACCCGCGGCCGGTCGCCGCGTCGGTGGCGGGGCTCACGACCATGCTGGGCGTCGGGCTTGCGGTGTTGGTGGTGGGCATGCTGCGGGGCCGGGTAAACGGAGCGGAACCCGAACCGCTTGCCGCCCGCGGTTCGCCTTTGCTGGTCGCGGTGCCCCGGGCCCTGCCGCTGCGTGCCTTGGGTCAACCCTGGTGGAGTCTGCGTTGGCGCGTTGGGGCAGGTCGTACCGCCCGTCATCAGGCAAGCCCGACGGTTGCGGTGTCCGACGAAGATCCCGCTGCGCAGAGTGTGCATCAACTTCGGGCAGTGGTGGAGTCTCGGCTAAGCCCGTTGTCTTCCGCGAAGTGCGTGGCACTGGTCGGCGGGGGACGCGGCGCGGGCGTCACGTCACTCGCGGTGGGTTTGGCATCGTCATTGGCGGTGTCGCGGACACGCGTCCTGCTCGTGGATGTTGCAGGGTTGGCGCACAGCCACGATCGCAGTGCCGACCGAACGCCCGGCGATGCCAAAGCTCACGCCGCCGCAGGCCAACGACGTTTACTTCACCGGGCCCTTGAAGAAGTCAACGCACTGGAACGCGAAGATGCGGACCTCCTGCGGGATCCCACCGCTGTGCCCGTTGGCCTGCCCGCCATGCTTGACGGTTCGTCGCTGCAGGACGCTGTGGTCCCCACCACCGACGGTCGGCTGAGCCTGCTGCCCGCTGCCCTGGCCATGCCCCGTCACGCTGCATCGATGTCCCGCCGGTTTCTCCAGGGGTTGCTCGACCAGGCCCGCCGGGAGGGTTACGACGCGGTGGTGATCGATGCCGGCGCAGGTGATGCCCGGGCTGAGGCCATGGTGGCGGCCGCCGCCGCGGACGGGGCGGTGGTGATCGCCGCTCCAGGCCTGGAAGTGAAGAAGCTCGATGCAGTGCTGGCCCGTTTACGCGTCGTGGATGCGCACGTGCTCGGCACAGTGGTCAATGACGTGGGACCGGCCGGCCGCGGGAGTCTGCGGGACCCGGTCCGCCACGCCGCCAGCACCGCCGGGTCGGGCATCTTTGCCGGCGTGTTAAAGGACGCCGCCGACCCCACCGCCGCCTTACCGCCTTATCCCCAGGAATCCGCCGATCACGACGCCCCCCGCCTCGAACGCCTGGCTCTGATCACCGCGATGGAAGCCGCCGTGGACGCCCAGGACACCACCCCGCCCCCGCCCGCCGCATCACCATCACCCAACCACGATGCATCCACCGACTTCCATCCTGCCGCCGAAGACGCCCGCCCAGCACCCGCCTGGGACATGGACGTCTGGCGGGAAGTGATGTCTGACGACGACCCGCCGTCGCCACAGAACCATGCCCACGCGGACCATTCGTTGGCCACAACCTCTCCGCTCGACCCGATTGTGGATCAGATGATCGCTCGCGCCGTTGGGCGTGCGGGGCACGATGCTCCAGCGGCTGCCGACGCCGGCGTCACGTCGGCGGGAGAGTCCACGCCGCGCGATGGCGATGACGATGGCGATGGTCCTGAGGCCGATCCCGAATCTGATCCGTACGCTGCGCAAGACCTCGCGGAGCTTGACATCCTTGCCCGTCTGACGTTGCCCAAGCCTGCCGCTAGCGATCCGCCTCCTGCGTCGTCCAATCCGTCGGTGGCGTCAGGGTCTGAGGGGTGATCCGCTGGCTGCGGCGAAGGTGGGCCGGTGTCACCGACAGTGGCGGGCACCGCGACGCAGACCATCGCCCGGGCATCCCCGCTGCGCTCAAAGCGGAGCTTCACCCCGATGACCAGCGTCGCGCAGAGGCATGGCTGACACATGACCCGTTGTGGCGGGAGATGGAATACTGCGAGCTTGACCGTGGTCCCGACCTTCGCACGGCAGCGGAAGGCTTGACGTGGGGTGGTGTCCTTTGGCTGGCCGGGTCACGTGCACGTGAAGTGGATGCAGCGGTGGCGCGAGTTCTGCAGGACCCCGACCTGACGCTGGACCAGCCGACGCGGTCGATTCCCTCGGCAGGTCGCAAGTCGGTGCGGTTTGGTGCGTCGGTGCGTCGCACGGGTCAACATGCCGCATGGCAGGCCGCGCGGATGACGTATCAGGTAGACCTCGTGGGGTGGTCGGGAGACGGGGCAATCGCGGGCCTGGCCGTTCGCAAGCAGGTGCCGGCTTTGGAGTCGGTGGCTCAGCGACTGCAGGCCCTGGACCCCGCGCTATCCGCGCGGCAGGCTGAGGCCACCGCCTTGGGTCTGGTGCGTAAAGGCATGCCCTTGATGCTCAGTCGCGAGGCGGCGTTCCTGAAGATTCTGCACCGCCGACTCCCCGCAGAGGTCGATGCCGGCGATGGGCGGATCGATCCGCGGCTGGTCATCCCGCGCGTGCTGGACCTGACCCACGACGATGCCGGCCTGGTTCAGTCCTTCACGATGACGTGGCTTCGGCAAGGACGACCTCGTCCACTGGCGCTGCTGGACTTTGTGGCTGGGGCCGCGCGAATGACCGCCGCGCTGCATCGCATCGGCGTGCTGCACCTGGACCTTCGGCTGGACAACCTGGTCGTCACGCCCGACGGCGTGGGGGTGATCGACTTCGGCTCGTCAGTTCGGCAAGGCGAAGACCTCAGCGCCCACCGCATCGTGGGCAAAACCCTTGGCCAGGCGTTATCCGCCTCGCAGCTCGCCACGGAACTGCGGGACATGCAGGCCGCGCGGCGGGTCACCGCGCCGCTGGTGCTGGATAGCGTCGGCAAGGCCACGCCGGAGGCGGACGTCGCAGCCTTGACCTTGCAGATGACGCGGGTGGATGAACACCCCGTGCTCAGCCATCTGGTGCATGTGGATCGCGACGCGGCGGATTATCGACGACTCGCCCGGCTGCGGCGTGACATCCTGCGTCCCGACGGGGCAGCGTCGCCGATCCTGCGAACCGCACACGACTTGGCTCGCGCGGTGACCGACGCGCCCGCCGATGCGGCGTAAGCGTGGTGCGCGCGTAACACCGAGGGCGTGGACCGCTTGGCGTCCGGGAGCGCGTTACGACCGGGCGTTAACGTTGTGGTACCGGCCGAGCAGTTCGACGTTGACGCGCTCGATGGAAAAACCCAGCCGATCTTCCAGCGATGCCAGGGCTTCGTCGGGAATGGCATCAATGAGCTGTCGCGCGAGATCACTGGGCAGATCGTCGACTTTGCCGGTTTCCAGACAACGCATGTGGGGGTGGTGGTCGGCGCCAGCGTCGTATCGGGCCGAGCCGGCAGGCCCCGCGCCATCGAGCCGCCTGGCCAGCCCCACGCCGCACAACGCATCGAGTGTGTTGTACACCGTCGCCAGACTTACCCCGGGAACCTCAGAAAGCACCAGACCCCGCAGCTCCTCGGCGGTGGGGTGCTGCTTGCAGGATTGCAACGCGGCGTAAAGCGCCATCCGCTGACGGGTGCAACGCAGCCCCGCGTGGCTGAACACTTCGGCAATCGGATTGGGAGGGCAGGAAGCCATCGTCGTAAGGGCGCTAGTTTGTAGCTTGATCAGACATTCAACCTCACGTACGTCAACTCAGCGTTGGGACGCGCGGCACAGATGGACGCGTGCTTAAAAGAACTGAATCGACGCACGCGACCCTTAAGGTTAGGCCTGCAAGACTGAAAAGTCGAGGCTTTCGCGCAAGGGTTCAAGGCCATCGCGTTCTCGGTGTGTGCTTGCCAACGCCCAGCCCTTGCAGAGCTTGAGCCTGCCGTCAGAGACTGTGGGCTTCGAGGGTTAAGCCAAATCGAGAGATAGCGTCGGCAACTTCACTCGAGAATGCCATAGCCCAGCACGTCAGGTCGCGAATCAAATCGCTGCGCACGGGGTTAGCGCTCGGCGTTCGTTGCCTTAGACTGCCTCGCGTGGCTAAACCTCCTTCAACCTCCAGCCCTGGTGCACGCTCCAAACGTCAAGCCCCGGCGAAATCCAAGTCGTCCTCCACCGCGTCCAAAGGCCTGACCTACGCCCAGTCCGGCGTGGACATCGAAGCGGGTGACGCGGTGGTCGGCCGGATTCAGTCCCACCTTCGCCGAACCTACGGCCCGCGGGTGCTGGGCAAGCATGGCGCCTTCGCGGGCATGCTCCGCCTGGACTACGACGAGAAACTCTTTCAACGCAATTACCGCGATCCCGTCCTGGTGGCCTGCACCGACGGCGTGGGCACCAAGGTCATGCTCGCCATCGCGGCCAACAAGCTCGACACCATCGGCCAGGACTGCGTGGCGATGAACGTCAACGACCTGATCGTGCAGGGCGCCGAGCCGTTGCTGTTCCTTGATTATGTGGGCATTCACAAGGTGGTCCCCGAGGCGATGGAGCAGATCGTCAAAGGCGTGGCCGATGGCTGCGAGCTTGCCGGGTGTGCTCTGATTGGCGGGGAGACGGCCGAGATGCCCGACGTGTACAAGCCCGGCGACTTCGACCTCGCGGGCTTTGCGGTGGGGGTGGTGGAGCTGAGTAAAGCGATTGAAAATGACCGGGCCCAGCCCGGCGATGTGCTACTGGGCCTGACTTCGTCGGGGATTCACAGCAACGGCTATTCGCTGGTTCGCGCGATCATCAAGCAGGCGGGTCTGAAGCTGGACACGTCATACGCTGAACTGGACACCGACCGGACGTTGGGCGAGGTCTTACTGGAGCCCACGCGGATCTACGCCCGTCCCATCGTGTCGCTGCTGCGGGCGTATAAGGTCAAGCGGCCGATCGTGGGCATGGCGCATATCACCGGCGGGGGCCTGCCGGGCAATCTCAACCGGGCCTTGCCTTCCACGGTCGATGCGGTGATCGACACCCGGGCCTGGGACGTGCCGCCCTTGTTCAAAGCCTTGCAAGCCTGGGGGAACGTGGATCACCAGGAGATGTGGCGCGTGTTCAACATGGGCGTCGGCTACACGCTGATCGTCCGTCCGCATTTCGCTCACGCGGTCACACAACGGCTCGAACGCCTGGGCGAGAACGTGATTCAGCTTGGCAACATCACCAAAGGCTCAGGCTCTGTGAAGCTTCTTCATACGCAGTGATGCCCTGCGGCATCATCCCGCACGTCCGGGGGTACCAGTACGGGCTCGCGTGATTTTATCGGCCCCTGTAGGTATCTTATACAAAGGCGTTTACGTCAATATCGCCGAAATTTGATTCACTTGGGATCGATCTGCCTGCGGCCTGGGGTACAACTGGGGGGCAACCGAAAGACCACGCCGTAACGGAGACTAGACAATGGATGATCACGCCTTTCAACTCAAACTCACCTCATTGATGAGCGAAATTCAGACCCTGCCCAAGGCCGAGCGAGAGAAGCTCGAAAAGCTTGCCGCTCAGACCAAGGACCGCCGGGAAAACATGAAGCAGTCCATGAGCGACTTGCAGGAATCGCTGGATCACCTGCGACTGTCAATCAAGTATCTGGTGTTTGACCTCGAAGCGACGCGGCGTGAGAACGCTTATCTCCGCGGCCTGATCGAAACGTCACAGGCCAGCGATGCGGAGGCGTCCGGCGAAGACGCGCTCGACATCGAGATCGATGACGACGACAGCCAGATGCTCTGAACGAAGACCCGTTCCAGGGATCTCACATTGAACGAAGCCCGCGTTGCATCAAACGCGGGCTTCATTCATGTTCGGTGGGGATGATGAGCGTGGCGGTGGTGCCTTGGTTGAGATTGGACACCAGTTCGAGGCTGCCTTGATGGGCCGCGGCGTAGTGGAGGGCGCGGGGCAGACCCATGCCGACCTGTCGGCCGGCGGGCTTGGCGCTAAAGAATGGGTCGGTGGCGTGGGCGAGGGTTTTGGCGTCCATGCCTTCGCCGTCGTCGATGACCTGAATGAATAAGGTCGGGGTGTCGTGGGGTCCCCAGGGTCCGCATCGGCCGATGACCGAGACGCTGGTTCTGGGGTTGGCCTGCAGGGCATTGAGCATGAGCTCGGTCAAGGCGCGGGCGACCTGGCGGGCGTCGATCCGGGCGGTGGGCATGGGCTCAATGAGTTTGAGCGACATATCGATGGTTTCCTGCCGTTTGCGACGCACCGCGCGGACCTTACGGACCACTTCGTCGAGCAGGGGTTGCAGCTCGGTGGGTTGGCGGTCGGCCCGGGGCGGGTCGGCGAACATGTGCAGGCAGGTGATCAGGTCCGAGAGGCGGTGGGATTCCTGGACCACCTGCTGGGCGTGGCTGTGGTCTTTACTGCCCGGGGGCAGGGAGCCCGCGAGCATTTGGGCCCGACCGGCGATCACCGCCAGGGGATTGTTCATCTCGTGGGCAGCGCCCGCAGCCATTTCGCCAAGCCGAGCCAGCGACTGGGTGTGTAGCAGGCGGTCCTGCGTTTCTGCCAGGGCAGAGTTGGCCTCGGCGAGCTGTTCACCCAGTCGACGAGCGCCTTGGTGTTGCCCGGCCGCCGCCACTGCTGAACCCCAGGTGCGGGTCAACGCGTCGAGCGTCTCGTGCGGCGGCAGGTCGTTGCGATCGTGCAGCAGCAAGGCCGCTGTACCCCAACCGCAGGTCAAGGTGAGCAGCGAAAGGTCGGTGAAGTCGGGTGCGGCAAGCAGGTCGTCCGCGATCCAGGGCAGCAGGCCCAGCAGGTTCATGCCGCCTGAGCCTTGCGTTCCGATCGCGTGGAGGTCGGGGGCCTTAGGGGGTGCCGCGATGATCTGGCTGTGGTTGGCTTCGTTGGATGCGCCGGGATATTGGCAGATCAGCCAGTCCGGGCGGGGGGCATCGGACGTGGGCTGGGGGACCACCAGGGCGTAGAACCCCGGCCCCAGCGCCGAACGGGCGGAGCGTGCCACCGCATCGAGCGTGTCCTGGGTGGACTGCCCGGGCTGGGTGCTTTGATGAAATGTGGAGATGGCTGAGAGCACAGCAGTCTGGGCATCACACTGATGTGACCGCCGGTCCAGGACTGCGTTGAGCCGACCCAGCGTGGCATTCGCGCGGCGCATGGCCCCGGCGAGGAGTTGTTCGGAAGGTTGGTCATGGAGTCCCAGCGCCCGGCCGTGCTGATCGAGCGGGCCGAAGAGGTTGTCGGCACAGGTCTGCACCTCGAGCGGATCAAAGTCCATCGCCTGGCACAATGCCTGCACGCTGCCGGGCACGGCGTAGTTGCCCGAGACGCCTGCATGCTGCCGCAGCGCAACGAGATTGGCCAGGTGAATCAGGGCGACCAGGCGTTGATGGGGCAGCGGGGGCAGGGCGGCAATGGGCGTGCCGTGCAGCCAGATCACATCCTGCAGGCGGTGCGGCAGGCCCCACTGCTCGGCGAGGCGTTTGCCTGCGGTGTGATGGTCCAGGCCGATGATTTTGCGTTCACACGGCGCGAGCGCGATTTGATGCTGCTGGGCCATCTGCACGCAGCGGGCGAAACTCTTGGGCAGCACCATGTCCAAGGCCAGCTTGCCGATGTCATGCAGCAGTCCGCAGACAAAGGCTTCGCTGGCGTCGAGGTCGGTGTGCTGCGGGTGGGCCTTGGCGATGGACTCTGCGAGGACCGCGACCGCCAGGCAGTGGGTCCAGAAGCATGACCGGTCGAAGGCATCGACCTCGGCGTATTCGTCGGGGCTGTCCCCAGGTCGGGCGTTTTTGAAACGTGCGGTGTCGTCCGGGGACTCTGCGGGATTGAAGAGTTCAAAGACTTTGAGCGACAGGACGGTATTACGGACCGCTTGAAAGCCCAGCAGTTTCACCGCACGGTCCACGGTCAGCACGTCCCGCGACGCCTGACCGACGCCTTTGTCAGCGGTCCGGACCATCGACAACACCTTGGCGGTCAGCGCGGGGTCGCACCGGACCAAGGCTACGACTTCGTCGGCGGTGGCGTCGTCGGACGCGGTGAGTTGCAGCAGCCGGGTCGCCACGGCTGGCAGCGTCGGCAGGGTGTCGATCTGTCGAAGGATCAGCTCCAGACGCTGCGGCTTGGGAAGGTCGGCAACCATAGGAGAGGCCAGGTCGGGAGGGTCAAACCACGTGCGTTGCGTGTCAGGCATTTGCCGTCGCACATCGCGGGCAGGTTCATCAGGACCTCCCGGTCAACCCTGATGGTTCTTACGCGGTCAGGTGTTTCTTTACGCTTCGAGCAAGGCGGCCACGCGGTCCATGATGTCACGGACATCGAACGGCTTTTTGATAAAGGCGTTGGCCCCTGCGTCAAGCAGGTCGTCGATTTCTTCGCGGTTCACCACGCCTGAGACGATGACAATTTTCATCGTGACCAGATCGGGATTTTTGCGGATGGTGCGGCAGACCACGTTGCCGTTGATGTCGGGCAGCATGTAATCGAGGATCATTAAGTCGGGCTTGAACTCGGTGGTGACCACCCCAGCGTCGTACCCGGTGGCAGCGGTGCGGACTTCGTAGCGGTCGCCTGCGGTGAGCAGGTCCTTGAACAGTTCAACGATCTGCGGGTCGTCGTCGACGACGAGGATGCGCTTCTTGCCGACTTCGATCTCGTCGGTGGGGATTTCGTTGGCCTTCATGAACCGCACGAGTTCGTCGCGGGGAATGCGTCGAAAGCGTGAGCCTGGGACGCGGAAGCCTTTGAGTCGGCCGGCGTCGAAACATCGGATGATGGTTTGCTGGGAGACCTTGCAGATCTCAGCGGCTTCGCCGGTGGTGTAGACCGTTTTGGCGAGCAGTTCGGCGCTCAGACCCGTGTTGATATCGCTGGCCATGGATGGACCTCCCGCAGTGATGCCGGGCGACACATTGCCCAGCTTTCCTAGGTTCACCATCGGGTGTGAAGGTAGGCGACTTAATCTGAATACAAGATGGATGATGGGCGGATCTGCCGATCGACGCCCGGCGGGGCTGGTGCAGACGCTCCACACGGTCGGCCGACCGAGGCTGCCGCGGGGGCTATTTCAGCTCGACGGACCAATACGCATTGTCGAGAAACGCGCGCCAGGAGGCGTATTTGCCGCTGCCCAGCCGCATGTTGATCACGGGGTTTCGGGTGGGTTGCACGGGTTTTCGGATCAAAGGCATGTGGGCCTGGCGCGGCGTTCGGCCACCCTTGGCGGAGTTACACCGCACGCAGCAACACACCAGGTTCTGCCACGAGGCCCCGCCGCCCTGGCTTCGGGGAATGACATGGTCGAGGCTGAGCTCGGAGCTGGAAAAGTGTTCGCCGCAGTACTGGCACTGGTTGCGGTCGCGGGCAAAGATATTTCGCCGATTGAGTTTCACATCCTGTGCGGGCAGCTTGTCATACCCCAGCAGGCGGATGACTTTGGGCACCGCGATTTGCATCCGCACGGTGCTGACCCATTCGTAAGGCTCGGTTTCGACATCGTGTCCGGCGTCGGTGAAGGTGTGGCGGAGCTGTGAGAGGTCGGTCCATGAATCGAAGTCGTAGGCGGTGTACGAGCCATCATCGACGCGGATGACCTCCGCGAGATCGCGGAACAGCATGGAAAAGGCGCGGCGGGCATCGACGACCCGAATGGCCATCCACATGCGGTTGAGGACCAGGACATGGCTTGAAATCCCCGACGCGGCACCGGCCGCTGAAGGAGCGGCGATGCGAGAAGCCAGGCGGTCGGCGGCAGAGGCGGCAGGCATAGAAGCAACGGGCAAAAGAGCTCGACGCGACGTTCCGCCGCGAGGGCCGATGTCCTTAACAGTTGGATTGTAGGCGGATTACGCAGGTGGCCGCAAGCGTCAAAAGCGTGTGAGCGTCCCCGATGCGGAGTATGCCGTTCCTACGGCAGTGCGCGGTCACATGAACAGCAGGCGTTCTACGTCGTAGAACAGCGTCGCGAGGAAGACAAAAGCGATCAGTGCCAGCCCGGCGTATAAGGCTCCCGCCTGCACCGAGGCGGGTACCGGCTTTCCGCGGATCTTCTCGGCGATGAGAAAGACCATATGTCCGCCGTCGACCACCGGGATGGGCAGGAAGTTGATCACCGCGAGATTGACGGAGATCAAGCCCATGAACCAGAAGATGTAAGGCCAGCCTTGCTCGGCGACTTTTGAGCCTCGATGGACAATGCCGACCGGGCCGCTGAGGTGCTCGATCTTGATGTTGCCCTGCAGCAGGCGGGCAAGGGTGAGGTAGGTCTGCTGGATGAACTCACGGGTTTTGTCCAGGCCGATGCCCGCAGCGTGCAGGGGGTTGTCCGCTTTCACAAGGGTCTGCATGGGGGCAAAGCCGACGCTGTCAAACGACAGCTGCCATTTCGCCGAAGCGAGCTGGTCCATCTTCTCCTGGTCAAGCGTGATCCGGACGGTTTCTTCGGGGCGGTCGCCGAGGTTGAGCTGAAAGGTGATCGCGAGTTCACGGCCATCCTGCGTCTGCATGAGGTGACGTTGAACGTCGCGCCAATCAAGGACGTTGCGTCCGTTGACGGCAGTGATCATGGAGCCGGGGGGCAGGGGGTCGTTGGTGTTGGTGTCGACAAGCGCGAGGTCGTCGCTTTGGCCGGTGAGGTTGGTGTCGAGCGCGGGGGCAATGGCCATGCCCAGGAGATTGCGTCGGCCGGCCTCGACGGACTGGAGGGTGACGAGCTTGCCGTCGCGCCAGACTTCGATGTCGACCGCGTCGCCGTCGGCCAGCTCGATGGCGGCTCCGATTTGCTTAACGTCTGAAGGCCAGATGGCCGAGCCGACCCGCGCGAGAATATCGCCGGGCTGCATGCCTGAATCTTCCGCAGGCTTACCTTCCTGCACATCCAGGACGCGCAGCGGGGGCACCAGCCCCAGCAGGTTGGGCGGGGTGGTCTGCGTGTGGGCCAGGAGGGGTTGCGGCTGGGCGGTGACGAGGACGGCCTGATCTTCCTGGCCAGGATTCGCGAAGTGGAGCGTGAGGGTTTTGCCGCCGCTGGCGTTGACCAGGGCAGTGACGTGGCTCCACGATTCGACCGGTCGGTTGTCGATTTTGAGGAGCTTCATATCCGGCCGGACGCCGGACTCGAAGAAGCGTTTGCCGGTCGGCAGGCTTTCGTCAATAAAGCCCACAATCAGGCTGCGGGGCGGCTCGATGCCTGCGGAGAACAGGCGGGAGACGCGTTCACGTTGGGGGTTGATGTGGTATTCCAACGGCTGGTCGTAGCCGTAGCGGGCGACTTTGAACCGCACCGGTGTGTCGGGGTCGCCCAGCGCGGTGGCGAGCATGACCGGCTGGAAGTCCTGGGGGGTCTCGCCGTTGATTTCCAGAATTTGGTCACCGGCCTGCAAGCCGAGGTATTCGAGATCCTGGTCGTGACCTTGGGCGAAGGTCAGGGCGGCGGGCAGGCCGTCGCGGACCGCGCCAACCTGGGCGGCAGGGAAAAAGACGCCCATGGAGAAGGCGATCATGAAAAAGAGCATGCCGAAGATCAGGTTCATGATCACGCCGGCGGAGATTACGCACATGCGAGCCCAGACGGGTTTGCGGTTGTAGGACCGGGGGTCAGCGGAGGCGGCGTTGGGGTCGAGGTCTTCCTGACCCAGCATTTTGACGTAGCCTCCCAGGGGCAGCCAGTTGAGGCGGTATTCAGTTTCGCCCAGGCCCAGCGTGTCGGCTGCGATGTAGAGCTGGCCTTCGTCGTACTGGTGTTCGTGCGTCTCGGTCGTGGGGATGGTGTCGTGGCGGACAACGGACTCATGCTCGCCGGGGTTTTGGGGCGCGTTTTGTGCGCGGAGGTGAGCTTCGGCCCGTTTGAAATACTCAGCCTCGGTGGATCCGATTTTGAAGCCCAGGCCTTTGCGCCAGGAGATCATGGCGTGGCCGAAGCCGATGGCGAATTGGGTGGCGCGGATGCCGACCCATTTCGCGACCAGGAAGTGGCCGAGTTCGTGGACGAATATCAACAGGCCAAAGCCCAGGATGATGATCAGGATGCCGGTGGTGGTCGTGAGCATGGTGGTGGGGCGCGGTTTTAAGAAGTTGCCGCGGTGGTGGATGTTAGTCGGTGGGCGACGAATTCACGGGCCTGTCGGTCGGCGTGGAATACATCGTCCAGATCATGTAAAGGCTGGGGCGAAAAGGCATCCAACGCCTCGGTGACGAGTTCGGTGATACGGCCCATGGGGATGCGGTGGTTCAGAAAAGCCTCGACCGCCGCTTCGTTGGCGGCATTGAGGGTAGCGCCAGCGGTGCCGCCCTGGTCGATGACGCGGGTCGCGAGGTCGAGCGCGGGGAAGCGAACCGGGTCGGGGGGCTCGAAATCCAGGCGGGACAGCGTGGTGAAGTCGAGTGGTTCGCCGCAGCCTTCGAGGCGGTTGGGCCAGGTGAGGGCGACTTGGATGGGGGTTTTCATGTCGGGCGGTCCCATTTGGGCGAGGACCGAGCCGTCGGCAAACTCGACCAGGCCGTGGACGCAGGACTGCTTATGGACGAGGACCTGAATTTGAGTGGAGGGCAGGCCGAAGAGGTGGTGGGCTTCGATGACTTCGAGTGCTTTGTTCATCATCGTGGCGGAATCGATGGTGATTTTCGGGCCCATGGACCAGGTGGGATGTTGGAGGGCTTGTTTGGGGGTGGCGTGATCGATGTCGTTTTTGGAGGCGGTGCGAAACGGGCCGCCGGACGCGGTGAGGATGATTTTTCGGATCACGGGGGGCGGGGGCGACGTTTGATCTGCGTGGGGTGATGGTCGCAGGTCGCTGGCACACTGCCAGATGGCGGAATGTTCAGAATCAATGGGCAGCAGGGTGGCGTGGTGTTGGCGGACCTTGGGCATGACCAGGGGTCCGGCGGCGACGAGGGTTTCCTTGTTGGCCAGCGCGACGGTGCGGCCGCGCTCGATGGCGGCGAGGGTGGAGGGCAGGCCGGCGGCACCGACGATGGCGGCGACGACGAGGTCGGCCTCGACGCTTTGGACCAGGCGGGTCGCCGCGTCGGGCCCGGTGAACCAGGTGATTCCGGGATCATTGGGGCATGGCGCGGGGGACGGCTGAGCGCGAGGTGGTGGCATCGATTGTGTCGAGCCTGCTCCATCAGCGTGTCCGCCGAGCTTCCCGCAGCCAGGCCGACCACCTGCATTGGTTTTTGACCAAGGTCTGTCAGGTGCTGCGCCACCGCCAGGGTGTTGCACCCAATGGATCCGGTGGAGCCGAGGATGATCAGTCGCGTGGTCACGCGGGAGAAAAAGTCCAGAGGGCCGAGGACAGAAAAAGGTCACGCTCGGGAGCGGTTCAACGGTCGTCGCGGATGAAGCGGTTGGAGTATCCGGTGCTCACGGGTGCGGCGTCGGGCGGCGGGGGAGCGTTGCGTTTACGGAACTTTTTCCTGGGCGGATCAGGCGTGTTGGACTCACCCGTGTCACCGCTTTGATTGGCGTCTTTGGCGTCAGCGGTGTCTTTGTCCGAGGGCTGGTCATCAGGTCCGGCGTCGCTCGCGGAGGTGTCCTCGGCGGACTCACCGCTGGCGTCGTCGGATGATTTTTTGCCGCGTCGGCGTCCACCGCGTCGTCGTCGCCGACGCTTGGGTTTTTCGCCGTCGTCTTCGGAAGGGTCGCCGTCTTCACCATCGCTTCGCGATCGGTCGGTGTTGCGGGAATCGGAGGAAGGAGAGGGGGTGTCGGTTGACTCCCCTTCGTCGTGACTTTCGCCGTCGGTGATGTTGAGGTCGACGATGCCTGCGGGGGGCGTGATGCCATGGTCCTGCGCGGCGAGCTTGGCGATGTCGATGGGCTCGTCTTCGCCGTCATGGCCGGGGTCCTGGGCATCCTGGCTTGAAGGCTCAGGGATGGTCTGGGCCGAGGGAGCGGGCTTACTTGATCGAGACGGTCGGCGACGTTTGGGGGCCGGGGCGTCGTCGTCCTGGTCATCGGAGCGGTCGTCGTTGGCGGTGTCCTGGTCGTGGGATTGCTCTGGCTGACGTTGCTCGTCGTGTTCACCCGCTTCGCCTGGCTCGTCCTGGCCTTCTTCGCCTTCCCGTCGGCGGTGTTTGCGGCCGCCGCGTCTTCGTCGCCGGCGTTTTTTGCGGGGTGCGCCGTCGGTTTCTTCGTCGCCCTCGCTGTCGGTGTCTTGCACGTTATTGCTGGAGTCAGTATCGCGGTCGGCGTCGTCGTCTTGCTGGTCGTTCTGGTCGTCCTGGCGTTTGCGTTGTGCATCGGCTTGGACTTTCGCATCGGCCCGGGTCTGCTGCTCGGCTTCGTCAGCTTCGTCAGCTTTGGCCTCGGCCTCGGCTTCAGCGTGCCGCTCGGCGAGGTCCTCGTCGCCAGCAGTCGCCATGGCCAGGTCGTCGTCGTCCATCTCCCGGTACATCGTGTCGTCAGGTTCCGCCAGCGTGCTGGACTGATTGAGGGACAGTTCAATGCCTTGATCGCTGAACGGGGCGATGACCACTGAATCCAGTGCGGACCCGCCGACGCGGACGAGGACCGACACATCAAAGGCTTCCTCGAGATGGGTCAGCTCGGTGCGTTTGCGGTTGAGCAGATGGAACGCCACGTCGGGGCTGATGGTCAGTTCGAGGCGTTTGACTTCGGGGCGTTGCATGACCACCGCGAGGCGGCGCATGACCGACAGCAGGACCGACTCGGCAGAGAGGGTGTAGCCCCGGCCCTGGCAGGCGCGGCAGTCGGCGTAGATAGAGGTTTCGAGCGACGGCCGCATGCGCTGGCGGGTCATTTCGAGCATGCCGAAGGGGCCGATCATGCCGATGCGGGATTTGGCGCGGTCGGTTTTGAGGTTGTTTTTGATGCGGGCTTCGATGCTCTTGCGGTGCTTGAGCTGCATCATGTCGATGAGGTCCATGACCACCAGCCCGCCGAGGTCGCGGAGCCTTAGCTGTCGGCAGATTTCATCGACCGCTTCCTGGTTGGTCTTGTAGGCGTTGGTCTCGGCGTCGCGTGCATCTCGGCTTTTACCGGAGTTGACATCAATGGCGACCAAGGCTTCGGTCTGATCGAAGACCAGCGCCCCGCCGGAGGGCAGGGGCACTTCGCGGGCGGAGATGGTTTCGATCTGCGGCTCGACCGCGTGTCGGTGGAGCAGCGGGGTGTGATCGTCGTAATAAACGACCTTGCTTTTGCTGCGGGGGTTGGCCACAGCGAGGAAGCCGTGCGCACGACGGGCAGCGTCGAGGTCATCGCAGACGATGCGGTCCACGTCGGGCGTGAACACGTCACGGATCGTACGGATGACCAGGTCTGACTCGGCGTAGAGCTCACCGACGCGTCGGCCTAATCGCTTGCGGCGGCGCTCGATGTCCTTCCACAATCGCATGAGGTAGGCGAGGTCGCGTTTGAGGTCGGTCTTGGTCTGCCCGATGCCTGCGGTTCGCACGATGAAGCCGAAGCCTTCGGGCGTGTCGAGCTCTTTAAGAATGTCTTTCATCTCCCGGCGGGCCTCGTCGTCTTCCACCTTGCGGGAGACGCCCGAGCGGGACATGTTGGGCATCATCACGAGATACCGTCCGGGGATGGACAGATAGCTGGTGACGGTGGGGCCTTTGTTGCCCAGGCCTTCTTTGAGGACCTGAACCAGAACCTCATCGCCGCGTTTGAGGCACTTCTGGATGGGCGGCCGGTCGCGTCGGGCGGTTTTCTGGCCGACCTTTTCAAATTCCTCGCGGTCCTTTCCCGGGAAGTACATCGGGTGGACATCGGAGGTGTGGAGGAAGCCGTTGCGTTCGAGGCCGAAGTCGACAAAGGCAGCCTGGATGGCGGGTTCGACGTTGGTGACCCGTCCTTTGTAGATATTGGAGACGTGGATGTCGGCGGACTCGCGTTCCTGATAGAACTCTTCGAGCTTGCCGTCCCGGGTCAGGGCAATCCGGCACTCCTCGCCGGGGACGTAGTTGATGAGCATTTCCGTAGACATGGAAGGGGCTTTCGTGTGGAGCGTCGGGATGACGCCGCGGGGGGGAATCCGCCGGGTCGCCGCGACACAGGGTCAGCGGCCGCGCTTGGGCGCGGGTCGGCGGAGAAGATGACGGAAGAAAAATCGATGGCGAGAGTCTCGCAGGCCACGTAGGGCCGAGGAAGGCAAACCAAGGGGTACCCGGAGGTACGGCCGGCGCCGATCACGCGTTGGGGTTGCGTCGGCGGTAGGGGGAGTATCGGTTATTTCTGCAGGCAATGCGCGGGGCGGGTGCGGCCGTCGTGTGTCTGGCACGGGGAAGCGTCAGTGGGCCGCGTTGGGCCTGGGGCGTGAGGCCCGGAAGGCGGTGGGCGGTTGGCCTCGGAATTCATGAAAGACGCGGCTGAAATGGTTGGCGTTGGGAAAGCCGCAGGTCTGTGCGATCTGGGCGATGCTCAGGGTGCTGTAGGTCAGGAGTTCACTGGCTTTGTCGAGGCGGAGCGTGCGGAGGTAGGCCGAGGGACTTTGGTCGAGGTAGCGGGTGAAGAGCCGGTTGAGCTGGCCCGGCGAGAGCTGGACCCACGAGGCCATGATCGGGACCGAGACGGTGTTGGCCAGGTTTTCTCGAAGCAGCGAGTCGACCACGCCCAGCCGGGGGTCGGGCCAGACGATCTCGGGCGGCGACGGCTGGGCGTGGGCGAAGGTGATGTCAAGCAGCGTCCACACGGCAGCCATCACGTCAGGACGCACGTTTTGTCGGGCCCCCACGCCGCCCCCAGCGGCCCTGAGTTGCTCCGCCAGGTGTTGCATCTCGGATAGCGGTGCGTGGCCCAGAGGCGTCTCGCGCGGTTGGTCGAGGTAGCTATGCAGCGGGTTGGGCGACTCGGCAGTGACGCGAAGATCGATGAGATCGACGTGTCCGAAGCCGGGGGCACCGCCGACACGGTGGACTCGGTTGCGCTCCATGATGATCCCTTCGCCGGGCGACACAATGTGCTCGGACTCTTCGAAGTTCACCTGCATGCTTCCGCCGAGCACGAAAAAGACCTGAATCAAGCTTTCGTGAACGTGCATCGAACCCTGATGTTCAAAGGCCAGGTGAGTCTGCGTGAGACTACTGATCCCGCCGGCAGGGATGGACAGCACATAGAGATGGCGTCTGGGGTTGGTATAGCGAACAGGCACGGGCATAAAGCGGTCACGCGCGTGATAAAGAAAGAACAAGAGCAATCTAGCTTCTTGAAAGGACTATGCAAGGGGATAATCTTCATCAAGTGCGACCGACACGCCCGGGTCCGATTCAGCAACATTCACAGGAGATCGTTCATGTCTTACCCCCGCCTTCCTCGTTCACTTTCCGGTATCGCGATTGCAGCAGCCTTGACGCCCACGGCTTTCGCCGCACCGCTGGCTATCACCAGCATCACGACCAGCCCGGCAAGTACAGCGCTGACGCCGGTCACGACGGAAACCACGTTGCTTTCCGTGACCACCTCGGCGGGCACGTTGACGGACCTGGTGGGTGGCACCGCCTCCGGGGCGAATGGTCCGATTTACTTTTTCCAGGACTTCGATCCCGGCAGTTTAAATGCGGCGATCAGTGGATTATCCCTGACCACGGCGTCGCCGAACTCGTCATTTCAGGTCCTTTTTAACGCCGCGAGTGGTGTGACTGCGGCATCGACCTTTTTTATCTTCGAGATCGGCGGTGACGACGATTTCGTGATCACGCCGATCGATGCGAACGGCGCGACGGTCGGCGGCGGGGAAACGCTGACGATCAATCCTTCCGATTATGGTCCTACCGTTTTCACCGCCCAAACGCCCAATCGGTCCAACGGCGGGAATGCCAGCAGCAACTCGCCCACGGAAGGTGTGACGTTTACGCTTGACGACTTCGGCTTGTCGCTGGCCCCCACCGGCTTCGCGGGGTTCCAGGTCGCGTCGGGTGGTAGTGCGGACCCGGTGTTTCTGGGCGGCACGGTGATCCCCGAGCCTGCCTCGGTCTCACTGGTCGCTGTGGGCATCGTGGGATTGCTGTCCCGCCGTCGCCGGGCCTGATGCGAATAGCTAGGAACTGTTGTTCAAGCAGCCGCTTCCAGGACGGGGGGCGGCTGCTTTTACGCTCCGCCTGCAGGTGGCGATCGCGCTGCATCTGCTTCGACTTCGACCCCTGATTTTTTGTGAGTTCTCATGATGAATCGCTTCGCTTTCATTTCGCTGGCTCTTCTGCTGGCCGCGACACTTCCGACCTGGAGTCTGGGGCAGCCCACCTACACCGTCACACGACTTAACGGCGGCCAACCGCTCATTACGCAGCAGACGTTTACGGATGTGGACCCGGCTTTCACAGGCCAGGGGGCGAATATCAATGGGCCTTCGGTCATTCGCGTCCCTGATTGGATTGCGGCTGCGGATCGTCCCGACCCCAGTGCCCGTTACTACATGTACTTTGCGGATCATGACGGGGCGTTCATCCGTATGGCGTGGTCCGACCGGGTGGACGGCCAGTACCAGCTCTTTGGCCAAAGCACGCTGAGCGAGAACAAGCCGCGTGGGGTGTTGGACATGGGTGCTTCCCGCCGAATCAACCTGGCCAACAACCTGCAGATCAACGGCCACATCGCCAGCCCTGACGTGCATGTGGATGACGCGGCACAGCGGATCACGTTGTACTTCCATGGGCCGACCAATCTGGCGTCCACCCCCGGAAGCAGTGGGAATCAAAAAACCTTCGTCGCGCATTCGAGCACGGGTTTGGACTTCAACGGTGGCATTGAGCCGGTGTCGTTGGGTTTTGCGTACATGCGTGTGTTTGATTACATGGGCCGGCGGTACGGCATCGCGTCTCGGGGTGCGGTTTATCAAGCTCCGGACGACCCGACGGTCGCGCCCGACGGCTTCGATTACCGGCAGGACCTGTGGACACTGGCGGGAAGCTCTGTCAACGACAACCCGTTTCAGGCTGACATTGATGCGGATCCCGACGGACCCGTGCGACTTCGCCATTCGTCGGTCCGCGTGGTCGGCGATACGTTGCAGGTGTTCCATACCCGCGTGGGCGATACTCCCGAGCGGATTCTGCTGACCACGCTGGACCTGTCGGCAGGTGACTTTACGCAGTGGGATCCGATCTACCCGCCTGAAGAGCTGTTGCGTCCGGCCTTGGACTGGGAAGGGGTTGACCAGCCGTTGACCGCGTCGTCGCCCGGAGCTGAGATCAATGTGCAGCAGCTTCGGGATCCCTATGTTTTCAGCGACACCGATGGCCAGCTTTACCTTTTCTATACCGGCGAAGGTGAGGAAGCGATCGGCATCGCCCGCCTGGATGTGGTCCCCGAGCCGAGCAGCCTTTTGCTGGTTGGGGTCGCCATTCCGTTGCTGATTCGCCGACGGACTCTTGGGGATTGATCCACCCGAGGTCACCGCAGGGCGCTCACGCTTTGCGGTAGGCGGCGGGGGTGGTCTGCGTGGCTTTGCGAAATGCGGCACTGAGGTGATGGGGGTAGCGGTAGCCGCACTGCTCGGCGATCTGAGCGATGGGCAGTTCGGTGGTGCGCAAGAGTGTTTTCGCAAGTCGGATGCGGCAGGCCTGGAGTTCGGTGTACGGGGATCGGCCAAGGGCCTGGCGAAATCGCTTCTCGAACGGCCGGCGGGACAGGGGCACCTCGTCGAGCAGCTCGTCAATACTTCGCGGCGGGTTGTCAGGCGACCGCATGCGCATCACCGCATGACGAATGATGGGGTCGGAGAGGATCAGGACATCCGTGGAGGCTCGGGGGACGACCACGGAGCGTCGCGGGAAGTCGGTCAGGCTGGGCGCGGGCTGGCCTTGCATGAGATGGTCGAGGACCGCGGCCGCGTGGTAGCCGATGTTTTCGGTGGGGACGTCCACGCTGGTGAGCGGGACGTGGCAGGTCTGGCAGATCACCTCGTCGTTGCCCACGCAGATGACCCCGAGGCGGTCGGGGACGGGGATCTGTCCCATGAGTGCGGCGAGCATGACGTGCTGGGCGCGGTGGTCGTTGCAGGCAAGGATGCCCACGGGTTGCGTGAAGCGAGTCAGCCAACGCTTGAGGTTACCCAGCTCGCGTCGGAGCGAAACCTGTTCTTTCCCTGAGCCCACGGGATAGATCTCGCAGGACATGCCCAGGGTTTGCGCGGCGGCGGCAAAGGCCTCGCCTCTTGATTTGGAATATTGCTGATCGGCGACGCCGCAATACGCTGCACGTCGAAATCCGCAGGCCTGCAGATGGTCGGCTGCCGACTGCACCAGAGAATGAACGTCGCCTGTCACCACCGGATAGGGCAACCGGGAAAACGAGCTCGAGAGGTTCACCACCGGCACCCCACGGATTCGGCGGACAGCGTCATACCCAGCCTGGTCCACTACCCGGGCAATCACCCCGTCCGGACGCACACTGGCCAAGTCGTACTGCGGCATGCCAAACCCGATGGGGTCGAGAATCAGCGACCAAGGCCCATTTTCGCGGGAGTATCGGGCGATGCCTTGAAGCGTGCCCCGACCGTACGAGGTGTTGGTATTCACGATGAGGCGAACGGTTCGGGTCATGACGCCTGGGAGACATAGGCCAAGGGATAGAGCGCGTATGTGTTATGCGTCAACGCATCTTAGTCTTGGCAGGGGGTCGATGCGAGGTAAACTTTGCTTTGCCTGAGGGTTGGTTTTTTTTTACGGATTTGCCTGCCGCCTCACATGTTTCGCTCGACTTATCTACTGGAGAATGACGGATGAACCGATTTGCGACCCCCAGCCTTGCCGTGGCTCTTGTGACCTTGATCTGCCCCGCCGCTGTGGCTGCACCGATTGCGGTGACCAGCGCGACGTTTGACAATGCGTTGAGCGGTGGACGCTTCGTGGCCAACACCGAGTACAACCTCACCTCGCTCACCGCAGGCGGCACGCAGTACGACACCATCGTGGGCAGCACCGCCAGCGGCGTGGCCTCGGACACGTTCATCTTCGGCAACTTCTCCGACAACACCGGCGGCCAATACACCGACACCCAGGCCAACCGCAACGCCTCGGTGACTGGCACCAATTTCTCGTTCGGTTTGGGCAATATCGATGCGGGCGTGTTCCAGTTTGACGCCCCGCTTTCGACCTATGAAGGGTTTGCCTTCTTTGAGTTGCAGGGACAGGAAACGCTCTCACTCGAACTGATTGATGCGTCGAACACGACCATTGGCACATACACATTGACCACCAGCTCGTATGGCTCGGATGTGGCGCTCGCTCCAACCGGCGGCTTCTATCGGCCGGGCAACGGTGGTCAATTCAGCTCGACGACCGGGCCGGTCGGTGTGTTCTTTGACCTCTCTGACTTTGAAGATGCCTCGGATATCCAGGCGGGTTCGCTAACCACCCCGACCGCCACGGGCTTTCGGATCACCGGGGAGCTCGACGCCATCGACCCCTTCGCGCTCGTTGCGGTCAACCCAATTCCCGAACCCGCGTCGGTGCTCCTGCTGACCACCGGCCTGGGGCTGATCCTGGCCCGCCGGCGTCAGGCCTGATCCGACAACGCCACGACCTCCAGCACGCTGGTGCGACACCTGTGGTTGGCTTGGCCAAGCACGCATGTCAGCCAGCGTTTTTTTGCGCGATGTGCTTGTGCCTAATAAAGCCCATCCTTAGCAAGGCTGGGACCCACCGTCACAGACGGTGGGCTTCGAGGAGCATGCGGGAACTCACTCCGGCAGCGCTTTGGCGAGTTCTTGCTTGAGGTAGTTCAAGACTTCGCGCTGACTGTCCATGCTGGCGACTTTGCGGGCCACGGTCTGGCACTGCCTCAGGGTCACCGAACGGATGACCTGCTTGACGCTTGGCAGGGCAGGCGGGGTGACCGACAAGCTACGCAGGCCCAGGCCCAGCAGCAACATGATGAAGTCGGGATCGGATGCCATTTCGCCGCACAGGCTGGTATCGACGCCGCCGCGTTTGCCCGCGCGGATGGTCTCTTTGATGAGATGAATGACGGCCGGGTGGGCACCGGAGTAGAGGCTGGCGATGTGTTCGTTGCCCCGGTCGACCGCGACGGTGTACTGGATCAGGTCGTTGGTGCCGATGCTGAAGAAGTCGACTTCCTTGGCGAACGCTCGGGCCTGGAGGGCGGCACTGGGCACTTCGATCATCATGCCGACGGGCAGGTCGGTCTGGCATTCGATGCCTTGTTCGAGGAGATCTTCCTGCACGTCGCTGAGGACCATCTTGGCCTGGCGCAGTTCCATGACGTTGCAGATCAGGGGGAACATGATGCGGGTCGGGCCATGGACCGAGGCCCGGAGGATCGCGCGGAGCTGCGTGCGGAACAGGTCGAGATTCTGCAGGCACAGGCGGATGGAGCGGCAGCCCAGGAAGGGGTTGCGTTCGTGGAGGTCGAGTCGGTCGAGGCCGGCGGGCAGTTTGTCGGCGCCCAGGTCGATGGTGCGGAAGGTGAGCGTTCGCCCGCCGAGTGCCTGGATCGCCTGGGTGTAGGTCTCGACCTGCTGCTCTTCGGTGGGCGGGGCTTCCTGTGAGAGGTAGACGTATTCGGTGCGGTACAGGCCGACGCCCTGGGCTCCGAGTTCCAGGGCGGGGGCCACCTCGGTGGGGAACTCGATATTGGCGGTCAGGGTGATGGCGACGTCGTCTTTGGTGACGGCGGGGAGGTCGGCAAGGGCGCGGTATTCCTCTGCCCGCTGGGCTTGGCGCTGGGTCTGCTGGCGGTAGTCGAGCAGGGTGGCGGCATCGGGATTGATGATGACCAGTCCGCGGTCGCCGTCGATGACCACAGTGTCGCCGGTGGACAGGCGTCGTGAGGTATCGCCCAGGCCGACGATGGCGGGGATGCCCAGGGCGTGGGCGAGAATGGCGGTGTGGGAGGTCTGGCCGCCCGCATCGATCGCCAGGCCGGTGATGAGGTTGCGGTCGAGCGCGGCGGTCTGCGAAGGCGTGAGGTCGCGGGCGATCACCGCTGCGGGATGATCCAGCGTGCTCAGGCTGTTGGCGACCTCGCCGATGAGATGCCGAAGAACGCGACGGCGGATGTCCTGCAGGTCCATGGCCCGGTCGCGGAAAAACGGATCGCGGTGTTCTAAGAACGTGTCGATCCACTTTTGAAACACCGCGTGCACGGCATATTCACTGGTGACCTGCTGCGCATCGACCTGAGCGTGGAACTGATCGACGAGTTGCCGGTCGGCCAACATGCCGACGTGAAAGCTGAAGATCTTGGCCAGCTCTTCACCCAGGGTCGCTGCGGTCTGCTCGCGGATCTTGGTGAGCTCCGCGATGGACGCAGCCAAGGCGGCATCGATCTGTTCGTGCTGGACAGCCACGCGGTGGGCCTGAACGATGCGGCGGGGGACGGGGCGGTCCTCCGCGTCGAGCACCACCGCGCGGGTAATGGCCACGCCAGGTGACACCGGAATGCCCTTGCGAATCTTCATGCCCTACAGCCTAAGTCACAGATGACCACCCGGCTGGCTGGATCGCGTTGCGTTGGCCTATCGGTGATGAAAACAAGACTTCGCCTGACCGCTGGCCCAGATCAATCCCACGCTGCCGACCCAGAGGTACATCCCGTACCACTCCAAAGCACGAAGTACCCCCGGTCGAAGGTCAGCTCCCATTGGGCCGGTCCAGAACCCACGCGCCACGAGAACAACCACCGTCACCGCCAGCGCGGTCATCATCCCGACGCCGCGCGGATGGCGGGGTGGAGATTTCCAGGAATCGGGTATCCGCCTGGCCACGGCATGTCCCATGGGGGCATAGTTGAAAAAACCGGCGTACACCATCAGATTCCCGGCAAATGAAATGCTCATGGTCAGCAGGATCCCCAGGTGCATGGCCCACACCGCCAGCAGGCCTGCCCGGAACCACGCCAGCCGCACGATAAGCAGGACGAGGCTGGCCTCGACCACCACGGTAGCCATATCGAGCGCGTGCCATAGGTTTCGCGGGAAGTGGGCCAGCATCCAAACGCCCAGCGGTGTCGCGGTGTCGCGCCTCGCCGCACTGGTGAGGAAGAGCCGGACCGCCTGGGTGTCCGTGCGAAGCCAGCCGGTGTCGATCTTGGGTAAGGCCGCACTGAGCATCGCCAGTCCTACGACCAAAGCCAGCCAGGCCAGCGGTCTGCCGGTCAAACGCGGCGGAGCACGGTGAGTTTGCAAACGCCGCCAGGCATCGACCGAATACGCCCGGCCCCACCCGGCGAACGCCATCGCGGCAAACAGCCAGCCGTAGAGCAAGGTGTGTTCGATCTTGCCGGTGGAGAACAGAAAAGACGCCTGGGCAAAGGTGATCACCGCGAAACTGAGCGTGGCCACGCGTGTCCATAGCCCAACCAGGACCAACGACAGCATGAAGGTTTGAAGCGCGGCAAACGCCCACCAGCCCCACACCTCAGGCCAGTCCGCGAAGAACACCGCCAGGCCCGGCGGGGGGTCAAACACACTCGCGGGCAGCGCTGCGCGATGGACCGGCACCGGCGGACACAGCAGCAGCATCCACCCAGCGAGCAAGATCCGAAAGGTTCCCAGGGACACAAAAGAGAATCGATATTCCACACGCGACCAGCGGACCCAGGCACGTTTCAAAACGAGCCTCGGCTGCCCGAATCATGAGACAGATCAATGACCGTTTCACCGACCCTCAAGAGGGTCGGCGGTGCGTGTGGGTCTCGCACGGCAGACTGCTCCTGGGACCAGAGGAATCGGACGTGGGCTGGCTCCTGCCCCGGCGCGACGGCTTGTGCCAAAGTGCGGGCCCATGAAATCCGGTCGGCGTAGAGCGCCCCACGATCATTGCGTCGCCGAACGTGCGTGGGGATCAACCATCGGCGGAATTGTTCACGCCAGGTTCTGGGAGCTTCAAGGGGCGGTGGAAAGGCTGAAGCTTCGGGAAGCCTGGGCAGAAACGCGCGGACCAGCGTACGCTCCGCATGCGCTTCTTTAAGTCCGGCAAGCTGCTCAAGTTTTGCCAAGTCTGCGCAAAACTCCGTGCCGTCGCGGGTCGTCACAACCATGTCAAGCCGCGTCACGGTGACGAAGTTCGCATCATCGGGCAGCCGAAACTGCGGCATCAACATCGACGGCACGAGCTCTTGGTTTCGGTGTGATTTCCACAGGTAGCTACCAGACGCAAACAGCACGGTGATGACAATCACCATGACAAACCGCCGATTACCGACGTCCGGCTTTGAGCCTGACTTACCGCCTTTCACACCGCTAATTTATCAGCCTTTTTACCGCCTATCGACCTGCGGGTGCATGGTTGCGAGTCATGTGCGTTAGTGTTGTGACAAGCTGAACGTTCGCAATCCAGGACGTAGGGCGTTGCGTCGATCACGGGATGAAAAGATGAAACGTATCTGTGTGGTGGGCGCGAGCGGGGCGGGCAAGAGCACGCTGTCGCGGCAGCTTGGCGAACGGCTGGGGCTGCCGGTGTTTCATATGGATCAGATGCAATGGGGTCCGGGGTGGGTGGAACTGGAGGAGGCAACGCTCGTGCATCAGCTCGAAGACGCGCTGGCTCAGCCGACGTGGGTGATCGATGGGAATTACAACCGGAGTCTGGATCTGCGATTGTCGTGCGCGGACACGGTGATCTGGCTTGATCTCCCGCCTCGGATTTATCGCTGGCGGGTTTTCAAGCGCACCGTGCTGGGATGGAGACGCACGAGAGCGGATATGACGCCAGGATGCCCCGAGCGACTCGATCTCCCGTTTTTGCGCTATGTCTGGAACTTTCATCGCGACAACCGCCCGAGGCTGCGTGAAAGGCTTCAGAAAGCTTCTGCAGGCACGACGGTGATTACGCTCACCTCGCGGCGAGCGGTTCGGGGGTTTTGCAAGGGCTTGGAGAATACGCCCAGGGCAAACGCATTTTCTCAATAGAGCAAATTTCGTTCAAACAGAGCGGCACCGGGTTGGCTGCTTGCGGTCAGGGGCACCGCATTTGACTTCAGTGGCGACGGGCATCCTGCCTGTCGTTGGCCCGCAGGGCCATTTGCAGCGTTCGATCATCCCTCGGCCCATTCAGGCTGGACGCCTGAACCACGGCAAACTACCGGATCAAATCACAGGCGGCGGCCTTGGCTTGAAGTGGGACTCGCCTTTAAGCCTGCATCTCCCACCGCAGGCCGAGGCGTGATCCGGTCGCTGCTGCGCAGCGAAGACCGGCAGGATGCCCGTCCTACTCAAACCACTACAAATGATCGCGGTGCGCTCTGGAAGTTGGCGACGATCTCTCTGAATGTGATGTAACCCTCGAAGCCCACTGTCTGTGACGGTGGGCCCGTGCGTTGCAGACGCTGGGCTTTAGCGCGTGGTGCAGCCGTTTTACGTACCTGCTTTGGCCAACGCCTCGGCGTGCTCGGTTTTTTCCCAGGTGAAGGTGTCGTAGCTTTTCTTGCCGACTTTGACCTTGCCGGGCTTTCGGCCGAAGTGGCCGTGGGACGCGGTGGGGCTGAAGATGGGATTGCGCAGGTTGAGGTGGCGGAGGATGCCTGCGGGGGTGAGCGGGAAGTGTTCGCGGACCAGGGCGCTGATGTGGGATTCGTCCATGACGCCGGTGCCCATGGTGTCGATGTGGACGCTGGTGGGTTGGGCGACGCCGATGGCATAGGAGAGTTGTACTTCGCACTGTCGGGCGAGCTTGGCGGCGACGATGTTCTTGGCGATGTGTCGGGCCATGTAGGCCGCCGAGCGATCGACCTTGGAAGGGTCTTTGCCGGAGAAGGCTCCGCCGCCGTGCCGGCCTCGGCCGCCGTAGGTGTCGACGATGATCTTGCGGCCGGTGAGTCCGACATCGCCGTGCGGCCCGCCGATCTCAAACTGCCCCGTGGGGTTGACGTGGATCTTGACCGTCTTGGGGTCATAGAGCTTCTTGGGCATCACCGGTTCGATGATGTGCTTGAGCACCGCAGCCTTGAGTTGTTTTTGCTTGGCGGTGCCGTTCCAGAACGGCGTGTGCTGCGTGGAGAGAACCACGGTGTCGATGCGGACAGGCTGACCCTGCTCGTCGTACTCGACGGTGACCTGGCTTTTGGCGTCGGGGCGTAGCCCTTTGATGGCGGGCGATTTGGCCTGACGGACTGCGGCGTGCTTTTGCACGAGTTTGTGCGACAGGTCGATCGGCAGGGGCATGAGGTCGGGGGTCTCGCGGCAGGCGAAGCCGAACATCAAGCCCTGGTCGCCCGCGCCTTGCTGATCTTCTTTCTTGCGGTCCACGCCTTGGGCGATGTCTGCCGACTGGCTGTGGAAGACGCGGAGGACGCCGCAGTTGTCCGCGTCGAACTTGGTGCCGATATCGTCGGTGTAACCGATGCGGCGGATGGTGGCGCGGACGGTTTCCTCGACGTTGGCCAGGGCTCGCTCAGCTTCGGGGGTGTGGACGGTGATTTCGCCGCCGACGACGACCAGGCCGGTGGTGACAAACGTCTCGCACGCACAGCGGGCCTGGGGATCGTGGGCGATAATGGAGTCGAGCACCGCGTCACTGACCGCGTCAGCAACCTTGTCGGGGTGGCCCATGGAGACCGACTCGCTGGTGAACAGGTGGTGGCCGGCGGGGGGGGAGCCTTGGGGCATCGTGGGGTATCTCGGTTGAAGCAGGGTGGAAAGAGGAGCCGCGGGACGTTGACTAAATCGCGGCAAGATCGGCGGTTTTAACGGTTTGCCGTCGCGAGGGCAAGCGTTTGGCGGGTTCATCATTAGGATGCGGCGGTCTGTTACCCCCCTCAACGGCGGGTGACGGGCATCGCCAGCCCCTCGGTAGACCCCCCACCTTGAACCAGCAGGACCTTCTAACCCGAACCCGGTGGGCCTGGCGAAAACGGCGTGCGCGTCGAAGGCAGCGCCGCTTTGTCGCCCGGTGGCAAACGGTGCACGAGGGCAAAGTCATCGCAGGCCCGTTCCAAGGAATGCGGTATCCCGCCGAGGCGGTGGGCAGTGCCCTGACGCCCAAGCTGATGGGCACCTACGAGTCGGAGGTCGCCGGGGTGGTCGAATCCATCGTGGCGATGGCGCCCGATCACGTGGTCGTGGTCGGCGCGGCTGAGGGTTACTACGCGGTGGGTCTTTTAATGCGGTGCGCTGCGTTGCAGGTCACAGCCTTTGAAACCTCGGCTGTGGGTCGGGAACGATGTGTTGAATTGGCCCAGGCCAACGGTGTCGCCGAACGGCTTGTCGTCCTGGGCAATTGCCAGCCCGAGGACCTGACGCAGATCCTTCAGGAGCGCAAGACGCAAGGGGTGATCATGGACGTGGAAGGCGATGAGCAAGCGCTGTTGAACCCTGTGTTATGCCCCGGCTTGAGCGAGATCTGGGTGCTGGTTGAAACCCACGACGCGCTGGTTCCCAGCATGACCACCGAGATAAGTGATCGGTTTGCAGACACGCATGACCTCGAGACGATCGACGTGGCGCGTTCAACGTTTGATCCTGAGCACAGCCCACTGGTGACTTGCCCCGGGGTCTGGGCGGATCTGACCCGCGAATGGCGTCCGCCCGACCAGCAGTGGTTGTGGATGCATCCTCGGGTGGTGTCCCCGGACCCGCTGTAGCTCACGCTTAAATCTCAACAGGAAGGCGTGCTGGCTCCACCTGAGGCCGGGCGAACACGTGTCGCTTTTTTAGTTACTAATTTCGACGAAAATAAAAGCTTTTTTACCCGTGTGGGATTGCGGATCAGTGGTGGGAAGGCCGATGGGACATGGGGCCCCGCCACCCGGCGGAGGCGTGTCACAGGGCGTGAGGGCGATCAGGTGGAGCATGGCTGGCAGCAGGCGGCACCCATTGGTGAGCACCGGGTTCGAAGGTGAACAGGGCTGCTTCGCTCGAGGCGCGGTGCGCTTGAGCGAGGAGGCACCGTGCGATGGCTGGAGTGCGGATGTAATCATGGCTGAGACCGGCGGATCAGGTTCTGCGAGCCGTCTCATGCTTGGCATCGCGCAAACCCAGGCTGGCCACGGATAGGTCTCACAGCGTGTTCGCCGCGTCGGCAATGGCGGGCTTTTAAATATCTAATATCGACGATATTTGAGTACTTCGAGCCTCGCGGATGGAGGTCTGCAAGCGAGCGAGCGTGTGGGGTCACACGGGGCACACGCGTGTTGTGAAACGTCCGCAATGTGATTCATCCAATTCCGTAGCGCGGCCTGCGCTACGCATGACGATCTCGAACTCGGCCGTCATGCGTGTCGGTTTTTGCTGGCTATGAAGTTGGTACTCAAGCGGGATGGATACCGAGGTCGGCCGGGGTCGCCTTACCTCCACAAACCGCTGCGATACGTAGCCCGTAGATTGGCGCAGACTTCGAGGATCCACAGGCTCACTGGTTTTCCGGCTGATTGACCCGCCGACGGAATGCCCCTGGCGTCTCGCCGCGTTCGCGGCGCATGGCGGTTGCCAGGTGATGTCCCAGGCTAAAGCCGCAACGCATCGCAATCGTGTCGAGCGTCCAGTCCGTATCAGTGAGTAATTGCTCAGCCCGATCAAGCTTCGTGCGTTTAAGTACTTCATTGGGTGTCACGCCCAGTGCCTGCTTGAAGCGTCGTTCAAACGGTCGGCGTGACACCGGCAAGCCCTCAATCAGGTCACTCACCGTCTGTGGCAAAGCGTCTTGGGTTTCAAGACGCGCTAGCGCGAGGCGGACCATTTCGTCGTCCACCAGTTGCACCTGGGTGGACCGCCGTCGGATGAGTTTGGGCTGGCCGCAAGCGGTGCGTTGGGGCGGCGGGTTGTTGTGGGTCATCCATTCATCGAGCAGTGCCGCCGCGCGATAGCCGGTTGCGGAGGCATCGGGGTCAATGCTCGACAGCGGGACAGGGCACAGGTCGGACAGCAGGTGTTCGTCATCGACGCCGATCACGCCGAGTTGGCTGGGGACCTCGAGCCCGGCGTTCCGGGCGGCAAGCATGACGTGGTAGGCCCGCAGGTCGCTGCTGGCGAACAGGCCGGTGTGGGGCTCGAGTGTCGAAAGCCAGGCGGCGAGCCGTTCGAGGTCTTTGGCGAGATCGCGCGGGCGACGCCCTGTGCTGGTGTTGTACACCGCACAAGGCCAGCCACGTTGCTGGAGTGAAGCGACGAAGCATTTCTGCCGGCTGGCGGAAGGGCCGTGGCGGCCAAAGCCGCAGAAGGCGAACTGACGGAAGCCGCAGCCATAAAGGTGGTCGGCTGCGAGGCCTGCGATCAGCTCGCCTCGCACGCCCACCGATGGAAAAAACTCATTGCCCGGACTGCCTGAGAGCAGGATCGTCGGGACTTGAGCCTGGCGGAGCACATCAACATACGCGGTGTTTTTAAACCGAGCCAGGATGCCGTCCGCGTGGCGGGAAGCATAATACGGCGTGCCCGCGACGTGCCACTCAAACAGGACCGTCCACCCCGCACGCTCCCGAGCGTACCGACTCACCCCGCGAATCAGCTCTCGGCTAAAGCCTGTCGAGGGGTCAATCAACAGGCGGACGATTTTTTTCGGGTACGCATTCACACCGATCAGTGTGACGCATCCGCGTGGTAAGTCAACGCGGTTGCGCCTTTACAAACGGTTTTGGTGCGGTATTCTTGTATCAGTGAAGAGGGCTCGCATGGACGAGCTATGTCTTTTGCAACATCTGCGTCTCACCCAAAGGAGAATCATCTATGAAAACGATCACTGCACTCACTGCCGTCGCAACATTATCCCTCGCAACCTCTGCCCAGGCTGCGTTCATGGTGACCGACGGCGACTTCGAAGCCAGCGGGGACTCCACTACCTTCAACGTCGTTGATCCCGTGGCCGGGGTGGGCTGGGCGGAAGAAAACGGAAGCTCGAATAGCAACAGCAGCGAGTTTGTCATTTCCGAAGATGACAGCAACACGCCTGACGACGGCGATGCGCTGACGTCAGGGGATCTGTTCGGTGTCTTTGGCCGCGGCTTGGAAGGCCGGCTTTATCAGTCCGTTGGCACCTATGCCGGCGAAGTCTCGGTCACCGTGGACTTTCTCGCCATCGATCTCACCAATCAAACCTTCGTGCCCCTCACCGTGGGGATCTGGACTGGCTCTGGAGCGCCCGCCGACGGCACGCTGCTCTCATCTCTCGCCACACTGAATGACTCCGAAGTCATTCCCGCAGGCACGGTTGACAATGCCAACCCTGTTGAGGCGCAGAGCGTGACGCTCGAATTCGACTCGAATATCGCAACGCTGGGTGACACGGTGTATCTGTCGTTCTCGAAGACAAACACCGGCGTCTCGGCCTTTGATGACGTGACGATCCAGGCTATCCCAGAGCCAGCGTCCGCCGCGCTGGTGATTCTGGGCGGCCTGTTGATGGCGGGCCGTCGCCGCCGGTAAAGATTTGGCAACCCCTCGGGGCCTCTTCGCCTGTCTCTTGACCTGCCCCTCGAAGGCCACTGTCTGTGACGGTAAGCCCCAGCCCTGCAAGGGCTGGGCTTTATCAATATTCATCACACACTGAGTATGCCATAAGCGAAGGCGTGCTCCGCTGGATCTGTGGGCAAGGCATGATCCTGGGCCACTCAATGCTCGGCAGGGTCGCCCTTGATGCCCAGTCGGCGGATCATGGGGCCGATGGTCAGGCCTTGCACGAGGATCGAGAACAGCACCACGACGTAGGTCATGGCGAGGATGGCTCCGCCGATGCTTTCGCCTGCGTGTTGTCGCAGTGACAGCGCAAGCGCCACGCTGATGCCGCCGCGTAGTCCTCCCCAGGTGAGAATCTTGGTGGTGTGCGGCGAGAAATCGCGTCGGACTTCGAGCAGCCGTTTCACCGAGCCTACCGCGATCAGCCGGGCCAGTAATGTCAGCGGAATCGCCAGCAGCCCCGCAACTAAATACGTCGGCTCAAGGGGCACGATCAGCAGTTCCAGTCCGATGAGCACGAACAACACCGCGTTGAGCAGCTCGTCAACCATTTCCCAGAAGCTGTCGAGGTGTTCGCGGGTCTGGTCCGACATGGCAAGCGTCCGGCCGCGGTTGCCGATGAGCAGCCCCGCCACGACCATCGCCAACGGCCCCGACAAATGAAACGCCATCGCCAGCGGATAGCCTGCCGTCACGATGGCCAGCGTGATGAGTACTTCGGTTTTGTAGTCGTCCACCGTGCGGAGCATGCTGTAGCCCAGCAAGCCCAGCAACAGCCCCAGCACCAGTCCCCCGCCGACTTCCACGGCGAACAGTTTGACGATTCCCCCCGTGCTGTTGTCGACCGTGTGGGTGTCGTCGAGCTCATGATCTCTTTGCGCGGGGTGGTCACGCTCCGCATCGCCTGCCATCGGCACGGTGCTGGCGGTGTCGTCCATGACAGCCACGGCGGCAGGGGGGTTCGCGACGGTCTCCCCCGCGTCGCGCGTGGCATCGGCGTGGGCGAAGCCCAGCAGCGCGAGAAACACCACCACACCGACGCCGTCGTTAAACAGGCTTTCGCCGGTGATTTTGATTTTCAGCGATTCGGGGACGCCCAGCCGGTTGAGGATCGAGAGCACCGCGATCGGGTCGGTGGGTGCGATCAAGGAACCAAAGAGCAAGCAATAAATCAGCGGCAGGTCGATATGCAGCAGGTGCGCAAGCGCGTACATGCCCCCGCCGACGATCGCGGTGGTCAGCGCAACGCCAAGGGTGGCGAGCAAGGCCACGATGGCCCAGCGTTTGCGCAGCTGGTCGAGATCGACGTGCAATGCGCCTGCGAATAGGAGGTAACCCAGCATGCCGTGCATCAGGGCTTCATTGAAGTCGATGCCGGACATCAACCGCGCTGCGGCCTCTTGCACGGCGGGAATGAATTGGCCGAGCACCAGCACCACACTCGACAAGATCAGGGCCAGCACCATCAGCCCGATGGTGGTGGGCAGCCGCAGCAGTCGGGCGTTGGTGAATGCGAAAAGCGCAGCCAGGGCAACCAGGATCGCAGTGGTGTCGAAGAGTGACATAAATAAGGCCGTTTGTAGGTCGTGTCGTCGCCGGCAAGAGGAACCGCCTCGCACGGTACTGCATCGACGGCGTCGATCTCTGGAGCCTGATGATCCGTCCCGCCTGCCGGTCCGATAAAGCGTGGGTGACGGGTCGTGGTGGTCTGCTCGCGTCGGCTTGGTCGATACCAATGTCAATCGCCCGAACGGAGTCAGGCAGTGACATTCATGCAAGATCCAGCTTTTTCTATCGTGGGTTCTGAGGACTCAACCGCCGTACTCGGTGCCCGCCGCGAACTTGAAACCGTGCTCGAACGAGCCCGTGACGAGCGCTTTCGGCTGGTGCGGATCATCAAGAGCTACGAGGCCAAGCTCGCCGACGCGGCCAACCCGGTCCCCGCGGAAACGCTTGCGCGACTGCATGGCAAAATCGATGCGCTCGACCGTGCGGTGGATGGGCGGTTTGATCAGCTTCACGAGGTCGAGCAGGCG
The DNA here is from genome assembly GCA_963799465.1 of uncultured Phycisphaeraceae bacterium. GTDB lineage: Bacteria > Planctomycetota > Phycisphaerae > Phycisphaerales > Phycisphaeraceae > JBCCOW01. The sequence continues at coordinate 1,701,989 of CAWCXG010000001.1, forward strand.
GTCGACAAACGGCTCACGCAACTCAAAGAACTCGAATCGGCAATGGCGGGATCGGTCGCCTCCTTCAGCCAGGTGCTCGACGACAGCAAGCAGTTTGGCAAGACCGTGGCGTTGGCCAGGCAAGAGGTCAAAAGCGTGGCCGGCCAGGTGGCGGAGGACATCCGCCAGAAGTTGACAGACCTCGAGGCCCCGTTGGCCGCCAAGCTCCGGCAGGCCGAGCAGATCGACCACACCGTCTCGGACAAGATCGACAGCATCGGACGCACGGTCGAGCACCACACCTCAGGGCTGATTGCCAGCACGGTGGAACAGGCCCGGTTGGCGCTGGCTCCGCTTCAATCTGAACTCGAAGCCCAGGCCCGGATGCACGTCAAGGCCATGGATCAGGTCATCGGCGAGCGGATCGCGGGGCTGGATGTTGATGTGGACGAAGCGCTCAAGCCGTTGACCGAGCGCTTTGCCGCGATGTTGGAAACCGCCCGGCAGCAGGCTGACGAACTCGAAGCCCGGCTGACGCAGGAGGCGTCGAACATCGTGGCCGCGTCACTGGCCGGCCAGATCGATGCGTTGGTCGAGGACCGTCTGGAATCCATCGAGCCGGAGCTGGAAGCCTCGCTGGACCGCACGGTGCGTCAGAAAGTCGCGGCCGCCATGGCGTCGCATCAGGAAGACATGCAGGCCAAGGTCGAGGGAGTGCAACGGCGTGCGGCGGCATTGCAGGCTCAGTTGGAATCCGCCGCCGATCAGCAGGCTGAGCAGCTTGACGCCGCCGCCGCGGCAGGTCGCGCCCGGCGGGATGAACTCATCGCTCAGACGCTTCATCAAACCGACGAAGCCAACCGCACGCTCCAGGCTTTGCGGGATCAGGTCGATCAGGCGACGCAGCGGGTCGCGGCTCAACGCGCCACGCTCGACGCGGCGGTGCGGGAAGCCGATCAGGCCGCCGCGACGCGGTCGTCCAAACTCATGGACGAAGTGGGGCAGCATGTGCAGTCGGCCTTTGACTCTCGTCTGACATCGCTCGAAGCCCAGTTCAGCGAACGGGCCATCTCGATGGAACAAGCCGCGACGCGTCGATGCGATCAGGCCGTCGAGACGTTGGACAATAAGGCGGCGCATGTCCGCAAGGAGATGCGGGAGCAGGTGGTCACACTGATGAGCAAGGCGGACGATTTGATGCGGCCATTCACCGAGCGGATCCAGGCTCGGTTGGCGGACATGGAGCGTGACGCCGATGCGGGTGTGGCCCGGCTGGAATCCAAATTGACCCTGTGGGGTGAGGCGCAAAGCAACGCCGCGGTGAAAGCGGTGACCGATGCGATGGCTCAGGCAGAGCAGGAGGTCTTGAGCTCCGCCGAGCGGATGGCGCAGCGGGCCGACCACCTCGACGCGGTTCGGCAACGGCTGGCCGAGATGATCGATGATGAACGCGACGCCGCTGAGAAGTCGGTTGAACAAGCGGTGGCGGTCGTGAAGCAGCAGCTTGATCAGGCACGCCGCGAACTCGACGCCGCCCGTGAAACCGTCAGCGGCGAGTCATCGACCATCACCGAACTCATGGCGGGTTACGCCCAGCGTCTTGAAGGCTTTGCCGAGCAGGCGGAATTGCAGTTGCAGTCGCGTCGCGAACAGGCGGTCGAACGGATCGATGAGGTCACCGAGCAACTCCGCGAGCAGGCGGCTGCGGCCGTGGCGGGGGTTGAGCAATCGGTGGAAGATGAACTGGCCCGGCTGTCCGACCGTCATGCCCAGGCTGCGGATCGATCACGCCAGGAGACCGGCCGACTAGCAGCAAGCTGTGAATCGCAAATTCAGCGTGTGGATCAACACGTGGAAGAACGCTTTGCACGTATGGAAGCCGCACAGGCTGAGGCCGGCGAAGCGTTCGCCGACGTGATGGACAAGCTGATCGAAGCGTCGCAAGCCAAGGTCGATGCGTTGCAGGCCGACGCCCGCGCGGCGCTCGAGCCGATGCAGCAGATGATCGACACGCAGCTTGAGACCTTTAAGAACCGCATGTCCACCGCGATGAATACGGCCCGGCGGGAAGCCCAGGCCGCCCAGGCTGCGGTCGATCAGCTCGTCCAGCCCACTGCGGATCAACGCCTGCAGCTCGAAGAGGACCTCCAGGCCGCTCGGACCGCCACACAGGAAATCCAGGACCAGGCCGCCCAGGCGGTGGTGCAGCTTCGAGAGTCATTGGATACCGCCCGTGAGCAGGTCCGCATCCAGGCGGGTCAGGCATTGGACGAGGTGCTGCGGGTTGCCAGTGACCGGGTGGATGCGTTGACGCGGGAAGCGCAGGAACGCACCGAGCCGATGACCGAAGCGGTCGCCGCTCAGATTGAGGCGTTGGAAGCTCAAGGTCGCGAAAGCGTGGATGCCGCACGCAAGCGTTTGGCGGATCACGTGGCTGGGCTACGCGCGTCGAGCGAAGCCATGGTCACCATGCTTGAGCAGACCATTGACCGACGGATTGCTGGCCTCAAGCCTCGCGCCACCCGCCATTTCGACGACGCCGACCACGCGATCCGCCATCGGCTCGAGCAAGTCGCCCGGGCGCTGGATGCGGTGCAAGTGGCGAACCCCGACGACACCCAGCAGGCGATCTCGGACGAGGGGCCAGACGCGGACGTCGATGTGAAAACGGCCCAGAACCTCAATGCGTCAATCTATGAAATGGCCAACAAGGTTGTGAAGTCCGCCCAGAGCAATCCGGCGGCCTGAGACGGGAGCCCCGGATAATGGCCCCCCTGACGTGGAAGCCACCGCCGCCGCCATGTCGTAAACTCTCGGCATGGCCTCCACTCCCCTGATCGCTCTGCAGCTTTATACCGTCCGCGATGTCTTAGCCGACGACCTGGACGCGGGTCTCAAAGCCGTGGCGGACATTGGATATCAATACGTCGAGCTCGCCGGCCTGCACGGCACCTATCCCGACACGTTTCGCAAAAAGCTTGACGACCTGGGCCTCAAAGCCATCTCGGCTCACATCCCGCTCGAACGTGTCCGCGACGAAACCCGGCAAGTGGCCGACGAAGCCAAGACCCTGGGCATGCGGTTTGTGATGATCCCGTTTCTGGCCGAAAGCCTGCGGACGCCTGAGGGGTATGCCGCCACTGCGGAGGTGATCGCCAGAGCGGAGGGGCACGACGCCTGCCAGGGTTTGACGTTTGGTTACCACAATCACGCGTTTGAGTTCGAGAAGCTCGACGACGGCCGGGAAGGCTTTGACCTGATCTTCAATCACCCCACGCCCGCTTCAGAGCTGGATGTGTACTGGGTTGAAAAAGGCGGCAAGTCCGCGCTTGAATATGTCCACCGACTCACCGGCCGAGTGCCCTTGCTGCATATGAAAGACATGGCAGCCGACGGCGGTTTCGCTCCGGTGGGCACTGGGACCATCGACCTGCAAGCCATTGTGAAAGCGGCCCCGGCGGCGGGGGTCGAGGCGTTGATCGTCGAGCAGGACAACGGCTGGCCTGACAATGATCCCATGGCCTCGGCCCGCGTGAGCTTCGAAAACCTCTCGAAGATGGTCGCAGCGCTTTGAAGTTTGCCCGGCTGGACTTTCAGCGGTCTGCGTGTTTGCGAAGGCATCGGCCTTTCATTAACCATCGAAGCAGATGGCTGGCCTGGGTGCGTGTGTTTACCGTGATCGCGATGGGCACCTGGCTGAACACCGCAAACGGCGAGGCGGCGGCACCCCAGGCGCTCGCTCAATACGTGCAAACCCCCGACGCGGCATACGCCTGGTCGGTACGACAGGATCTGCAGCGGGGCGGCTGCCGCGTGGTCGAGCTTGCGCTCACGTCACAGGAATGGCGGGGTCACTCCTGGCAGCATCGGCTGTTTTTGATTCTGCCGATCCATCGGGGTGCAGCCCAGGATGCGGTGATGTTCATCGACGGCGGGGACTGGCAGGAGCGCGACGAAAAGCCGGTGGATCGCCCCGGTCTGCCGCGTGGCGTCAGCCGATTCGTGCCGTTGGCGCTGGCGACGCAGAGTCCGATCGTGGTGCTCCGCAACGTGCCGCAGCAGCCGATGTTCGACGGCAAGCGGGAAGATGCCCTGATCGCCATGACGTTCGATCAGTACCTGCGGACCGAGCAGAGCGACTGGCCCTTGCTGTTGCCGATGGTAAACGCGGCGGTACGGGCGATGGACGCGACGCAGGCGTTTTTGCAGCAGGAAAAGCTTCCCGAGGTCACCGGCTTCACGTTGACCGGGGCGTCTAAGCGCGGCTGGACCGCCTGGCTGACCGCCGCGGTCGATCCCCGGGTCCGAGGCGTGGTACCCATGGTGATCGATCTGCTCAACATGAACGCTCAGTTCAAGCAGCAGATCGCAGACTATGGCTCCTTCTCCCCGCAACTCCGCGACTACACCCAGCTGAACCTGTTTGACCGACTGCAAACCCCCGACGGCCAGGCGTTGGTCCGCCTCGTCGATCCTTACGCCTACCGCGACCGCCTCACCCAGCCCAAGCTCATGGTGCTGGGGACCAACGATCCGTACTGGACCGTTGACGCATTGAGTCTGTATTGGCCGGGGCTGCGTGGCGATGCGTACATCACCTACATCCCCAACGCAGGCCACACGCTGGGCGGAGACTGGCGTCGCGTCGCGGGGTCGCTGTTCGCCCTTCACCGCCACGCCCATCACCTTGAAGCGATGCCCCAACTCGCGTGGCAGTTCGGCCCGGCCGATGCACAAGGCATCGTCGAGCTGAGCGTGACATCCGATACCGCACCGAGCGAAGTACGCCTCTGGACCGCGACGAGCACCACCCGCGATTTTCGCAACGCCACGTGGACCGCAACGCCCGTGCCCGCCAAGGCGGATAACGATCAGGCCTGGGCGGTCACCCTTGCCCCGGATCCACAAGCCTACCGGGCCGCGATGGTCGAGTGCGTATACCCCCGACGCCCGTTCGCCTTACACCTCACCACGGTGATCCAGGTGTTGCCGCCAGCGCAATAAAAAAGCCCACGCTCGCAAGAACGTGGGCTTCGTGAACTTATATGAGTTGGCGGTTATTTGCGTCGTCGTCGCGCGAGCAGCGTCAAACCTGCAACGCCCAGCAGGCCTGCAGTCGTCGGCTCGGGCACCGCGAGATTGACTTGGAACTGTCCCAGAGACTCGGCCCCGCTGCCAATGTCGCCAAGGGTCACATCGAAGACCTCGAAAAGTGCAGACGCTGAGGTGAAGTCGCCTTCGTCATTGCTCAGCACCCAGATCGGGTGGGTGTCGAAGCTGCTGCCCAACTCGAAGTCGGGATCGGCAAGCGTGAAAATCTCAGCGGACTCGAAAAACGTCGTGAAGTTCGCATCTTTGGAGAGCATGCGGACCACGATGTCGCCGCTGAAGCTGCCGTTGGGATCTTCCACTTCGGAGACAAACCCGAGGTCGTCATTGGGCGTCGGCGTGTCGTTGACCGCGAACGTGCGGTAACCACCGAGCACATTGTCATAGGCCAGGGTGGCGAGGTTGATGGTCGGCGGGTCAGTGGTGTTGTCGAGGCCGAAGTCGATTTCAAATTCGAGTTCGAGGTTGCCTGCGTCATCGACCACCGCCAGATGCGGGGCGCCGTCGCCTTCGTCGGCCAAGGCGGCCGTGGGTTGCAGGACCAGGGGGGCAGCCATCAGGCCGGCGGTCAAAAAATTGAATTTGGACATGGTTTGCTTTCTTGAAAGGTGATAAAAAAACAGGTGAAAAAAGGGTTGTTTAGAAGGTGCGTTACTTAGCCACAGTGGGCCAGAACGCGTTACGAATCCACAGCTTGTTGGCGAACGTCGCAGCCGGGTCCACTTCGAACACATCCTTGCGTTCAGCCGCCTCGGCGTGTCCGTCGAGGAAGGCATAGTTGGCGTACCGGCCTTGATGCTGGTCAATTTCCAGCTGGGGGCGGATGGTCATGTCATGGAACGCCGGCGAGCCGAACCACGTTTCGGGATGAAAGTGGTCGGCGGTGGCGAACCCCGAGCCGCTGACCTCAGCGAGCTCAGCGATATACGCCGTCCGGCTGGGGCGGGGGATGGTGTCCAGACGATTAAATATGGACGCCGGTCCGCTGATCTGGCCGGTGAGCATGAAATTGGTGGCATAGCTGACGCGTCGCAGTCGGCTGTTGCTGTCCGGCGTATCCCAATGTGGGCTGTCATCGCTGGGGCAGCGATAGAGCAATTGGCTGTCGCTGTAAGGCTTGAGCACAAAAAACCACGCCCCTTGCTCAGCAAACGTCTCCCCGCCATGACTGAATCCCACCGTGGGTAGCGCGGTGTCATAGTCGTAGGCGTAGTTGGCGACGGCCAAAGCCATTTGCCGGGTGTTACTCAAGCACACCGAAGCGCGTGCTGCACCCCGGGCGCTGCCAAGCACCGGAAGCAAAATGCCAACGAGTAGCGCAATAATGGAGATCACCACCAAAAGCTCGATGAGCGTGAAGGCGTGAGAATGAATCGCGCGACGCCCATCGGGGCGTTGGCGCAGGGAAAGCGGGAGCATGGGAAAGTTTCCTCGGGAAACGTAGAGGGACCAAAACGCGAGCGCTAGATGGCGTCGCGCGGCGGCCCTCGAGCCGAGGCAGAGAGGAGGGGTCGGGCATCGGCCCGTTGAGCCAATGAGGTGACGGGCAGGCCTGAAATCGCAAAGCCAGCAGGGGCGGCGGCCGGGATGTCCATCGCCAGGCCTTGCGTAAGCAGGTCGCAGGTCTTGCAGGCTGGGGCGTGGTCTTCTGACGGCGCATCGTCAGCGGGAACCGGATCGGTGTGGTCGTGTTCAGCGTGCCCGGCAGGCGCATGTGCGTGGCTGTGCTGGGCATGCGATGCGAGATGGTGCAGCGGCAAACCCAGCCCTGCGGTCATCACAACCACAGCGAGCAGTCCGATCAACCAGGATGTATTCGCACGTCGCGCCGTCATAGCTGTGGCCCAAGTATGGAACGATCACTTGCGGAAGTCAATGGTCAGCAGCTTGGATGGTGCGTCAAGATCTGCGGCCCACCGTCATAGACGGTAGGCTTCAAGGGTGAAGTAAAATCCACAGGACACTTCTACTTCGGTTGCGTCAATGGGCAGTGTCAGGCTTGACGCGCAAGCGAGAGTCTTTACACTACTCGGCTCGCCACACCGTGCTGCGGTGGTGGTGCGTCCAGATCAGCGGCCCCGAGGTGAGACGTTTTCGTCCACGTGTCCCGCAGGGCTATATCGAGATTACGCTATGAACCGCCAGACCACCCACGTCACTCCCGACACCCACGAACGCGGCTGGGTCCATGTTGATGCCCAGGGCGAAGTGCTCGGCCGACTGGCGACCCGTATCGCCATGATCCTCATGGGCAAGCACAAGCCCACCTACACGCCTAACGCCGACAACGGCGACTTCGTTGTGGTGACCAATTGCTCAGCCATCCGCGTCACCGGCCGCAAGCTTGATCAGCGGTTCCACGAGCGATACTCCGGCCACCCCTCGGGCCGCAAGGTGCACTCTTGGCGTCAGGTCCGCGACACGCACCCCGAGCGACTGCTCGAAGAATCGGTCCGCCGGATGCTGCCTAAAAACAAGATCGGCGTGAGCATGCTTAAAAAGCTCAAAGCTTATGCCGGCGAAGAGCATCCCCATCAGGCCCAGCAGCCCGTCAGTCTCGCCTCCGTCGAGACTTCCAACTAATTCATCCCCTGCCCGCGCTTCCTTAAAAGAACCTTGACCATGGCCGAATCCGACGCCCCCAAGCCTGAATTGCTCGACGCTGACAGCGTGACCTCTGTTTCCGACGCTGCTGAGGGTGAAACCAACTCCGGCACTGCGGCGGTCGATCTCGACGAGCCCGGTCGCCCCTCACCGACGGTGAGCCCGGTCATGCCCATGACCTACGACGAGGAGCAGGACGAAGCACCCACCCGCATGGTTCGCGAGCTGGGCATTGCCTCCACGCCCGACGCTGGCGGCTTTGTCTGGGGCACCGGCCGACGAAAAAGCTCCGTGGCGCGGGTTCGTGTGCGTCCGGTGAAGGATGGCGGCGAGGCACGTTTCCACATCTCGTCCACGAAAGCCAAGGACAAGACGGTCGATGAGTTCTTCAGCGAGCCGCAGCACCGCAAGGCCTGCTTCGCGCCCCTGGAAGCGACCAGCACCAAAGGCAGCCTCGAAGTTTATGTCAATGTCAGGGGTGGCGGCATCACCGGCCAGGCCGAAGCCGTCCTGCTGGGCGTCGCCCGTGCCCTCAAAGGCTACGACCCCACGCTCGAAAATGCCCTGCGGGAGCACGGCTTCCTCACCCGCGATGCCCGGAAGGTCGAACGCAAGAAGTACGGCCAGCCCGGTGCCCGCAAACGCTTCCAGTTCTCGAAACGCTAAACCGCACTATCACCGGTCAGCCTGTCTTACGGCTTGTGCGACCGGGCGCGTTCTTGAACCATCTATCAATTCACAAAGACCCATCTCACAAAGACCCATCGCTTCAGCGGTGGGTCTTTTGCGTGATGAGCTGCGCGGTGCCGCACCGGACCCACAGCGCGCGGGCCGTTACTCGGCGATCGGCGCGATTCCGCCTCGGGCGCCCAGCACTTTGATTTCATCTTTGCCCAGATTCCACAGGATACGGCGGGCGCGTAAGTCGCTGACCTGAGCGGGATCAGACACGGTGACATCCCCAGCCTGATTGTCAGCCCAAAGCGTGACGGTCTGCTGCAGGGCTTCGTAGAGCAGGTGATCGGCGGTAAGGCGTTTTTGTTCTTGTTCGAGGACGACCTGGCCGGTGGCGGTGACGGTGCGGATGGCCGCTTTGGTTCGGCTCGCAGGCTTGGGCGGGTCGGCGGAAGCGTGGGGTGAGGCAGTGGTGAGTCGGGTGAGTGCCTGGGTTTGCGTGATGTCCACGGTAAGCCGATCGGTCCAGAGCCGGGCGGTCTGAGGTTGGCGTGGCGGCGGGCCGGGCTGGTTGGGCTGATTCGCCTGGGGGGCCTGAGGTCGATGGACCATGGAGACATCCCCCACGAGGGTGAGGTCGTTATCGACCGCGTCGAGGAAGAGGTGATCCTGGAAGGTGAAGAGCGTGACGCCTCGGCCGGTGAGTTCGACGTTGTCATCGTCCTGGTCGGCGGAGGAATAGTCTTCGAGGAGCAGCAAGCCTGGGCCGGGGACACGCAGGGTTTGGGCGGCGCGGGTGGGGGCTTGTGTGGGGTCAGCAGAGGGGTTGGGAGCAGGATCGGCTGGGTTGGCAGGCGGTGCCTGGGTGAAGGTCATGGTGGGGCCTTCGAGGCGGAGTCGTTGTTGGGGCTGATCGGGTTGGCCGGGGCGGTGTTGCTGGGCGTTGAGGATGGCCCGTTGATCGAGGCCTGGGCCGCCTCGGGCGACGACGGTGCGGAGGTTGGCCAGAGGCGGGGAGGTGGGGCTTGAAGATGCAGCGGCGTCGGTGTCGGGGTCGTCAAGCGTGTCGTAGGGCGCGAAGGTCAGTGCGAGGTCTTCGGTGGTGAGGTGGGTGGTTTCGGTGGCGGAGGTGGAACGGGTGTTGACCTCGCCGAGGAAGCGAGCCTGGCCTCGGGCGTTGTTGAGCAGCATGGAGCGTTGCCACGCGACGCTGAACTGGGCGGCGGGGTCGAGCGGATCGGTCAGGACCGTGAGGCTGCCGGGCTGATCGGCGCGGACGGTCTGCTCCGTCTGGTCGAGGAAGATGGATTGGCCGGTGAGAGTGAGCTCGCGTTGCTGGATGGAGGCGGGGGCCCGGGGCTCGCCCAGGACGGTGAGGCGTTGATCGTCGGGCAGGACAATCAGGGTGGAGCCGCGGAGGGTCAGACCCTCGGGCGGGTTCTTGGCGATGACGCTTCCCGAAGCGGTGAGGGCTGCGATGCGGAGGGTGTCGGACGGATCGGCAGGACGGGTGGTGGGTTGGGTGGCAGAAGTGGGCTGGGTGTCGGCCGGGCGGGGTGTCTGGGTGAAATTCACGTCAAGCCGGTCAGCGCTGAGGTCGGTGGTGTCGTAAAGGGCACGGACTTCACGAAATGCCCGGAGCGTGGTGGGGATCGGCTGGTCCGGGGAGGCGGGGTCGTTCGCGAAGTCGAGCGTGATGGCCTGCGCGGCGAGGTCCAGACGGGGCGGAATCGTGATGGGCGATGCATCAGGGCGTGCGGTGGGACCCGGCTGGGTGGTGGGCTGGGTTGGGGCAGATACTTTTGGGAGGGTCTGCAGACGGGCGTTACCGACCGCACGCAGGGTTTGAATCATGGGGTCTGGCTGGTCCTGGCCGTCGGCGGGGGTTTCGGGCATCTCGCGGAACTCGAGGACGAGGCGGTCGGTGTCGAGTTTGAAATCGGGGTGCCGGGTCTTAACGCTGCCGACGAACTCTGCGGCACGGATGCCTGACAAGCGGTCGGGGGCGGTGAAGCTGGGGCTGTCCTGATCGCTCTGGCTGCCTGCGTTGGCGGGTTGGGGCTTGGTGAAGAAGGTGAGATCGAGGCGGCGGGCGAAGTCGAGGGTGAGCGGTGGGGCGGGGTCGTTGGTGGTGTTGGGTGTGGCGGGTTCCGGGCGGGCTTGTCGGGTGGTGAGGGTGCCGGGGCCTTGGGCCCAGCCGGTCGCGGTGGAGGGGTCGAGGGTAAGTTGCCGGACCTTGAGGGTGCCCATGTCGGGGGCGTTGAGAAATGCGGGGCGCTGGGCGTCGCCTTGGGCGGTGAAGGTGGCGGTCGCACGATGAAAGCCCACGCGGTCGGCGGTGATGGATTGCTCAAGTCGTTGCAGGTGGGCGGGGGTGTTGGGGTTGCCCTGGAGTTGGAGGGTGAGGTCCTGGGGGTGGGTAAGGTCGTCGGGGGACGCTGCGAGGGGGCGAAGGGTGAGTGGGCCAGTCCAGGTGACGCGGATGTCTGAGGGGTCGGGGGTGAACAGGGAGCGGGTGATCGTTGGGGTTGGTGGAGGCGGTTCGTTGACTCGGGCTGGTTCTGCGGGGGCGGTCTGGTTCAGGGCGAGCTGTATGTGAGAGGGCGGGGTTGATTTGCGGACAGTGGGTGCGGAGGTGGTTTTGCGTGGGGTGCCGAGGCTGAAACGCAGGTCCAGGGCAAAGCCGGTGAGGGTTGCGTCGTTGTCGGGGACCTCGACCTGGACGTTATCCAGGAAGCGGGCGAGATAGAACTGGCTGGGCGGGGCGGCTGGCGTGGGCTTGGCTGGCTCGGCGCGGGTGGGTGGGTTTGCGTCCGGCGTGGGTGGTTTGGCGGTGGGGGTTGGTTGGGTGGTGTCGGCGATGTCGGTGGGGGCGGTGGGGGTTTCGGATTGGGGATTGTTTTGTGGATTGGGCTGGGCAGGCTGTTCAGGCGTGGGGCGTTGGCCGGGCAGCGCGTCCTGGCGGAGTCGGAGGGTTTGGCCCTGCTCGATGGTGAGTTCTTCGATGCGGGAGCGGAGTCGGTTGTATTTGACGGTCAGGCCTTGGCCTTTGAACTCGGCGGTGGGCCCGGTGAGGAGGACCGGGCCGGCGGAACGGACCTCGGCATAGTCGACGTCAAAGCGAGCGGGCTTGTCGAGGAAGACGCGGTAGGTGACGTGCTGGTCGGTCTCAAAGTCGAGGAGGGTGTCGGGGTCGGGCTGGTCGTAGAGGGTGAGAATGACGTTGCCTTCAAATCGGCCGGAGCGGACATCCTGCTCGGGCGCGACGAATTGGCCTCGGTCGGCCTGGATGCGAATGACGCGGGTGAGGGGGTTGCCCATGAGAATCAAGGCCTGGGGGCCGATGACATCGGTGGCCCCGGCTCGGGTGGGTTCTGCCTTGTCCCAGGAGAAGACGGTGCGTCGCAGGTCGGCCCCTTGTCCTTCCTGGGTGCTGTAGGACGATTCGCCGGTTTCGCCGACGATATCGCTTAGCCGTTTGGATCCCAGCTCGCCGGGGTTTAACTCGGTGGGGATCTCGGAGGGGGCGTAGGTGATGTCGTTCTGCGGGCCGAGGTCGGGGTCGCTGGCGAGGAAGGCGACCACCGCCACCGCAGCGGCAAGGGCAAAGGCGATGAGGATGACGAGCCGACGGGACATGGCGGGCGGTTCACATAAAGCGGAATCAAAGAAGCGAGGGCGTGGGTTGAGAGTTTAGGAGAACTGGGCGGCGCGGCGTTCGAGCTCGGTCATCGGGACCGCTGCGTGGTGGGCGATGGCTTGGGCAAGTTTTTCGCAGCGGTCGATATGAGCGTCAAGGTCATCGGGTTGAACGCGTTCGTCATGGAGATAGAAGGCTGCCTGGGAAGGGGTGACATCGACGCACAGATCGCGGTTGCGGTGCAGGAGTTGCCGGACCTCGCGGGTGAGGACGTGTTGGATGTGGGGTCGGTCGCGGCCGAGGACGAGGTTGGCCTGGCCGAAGGGGCTTGAGGCGTCGAACAGGCCTTTGGGGCTGAGTCGGCGGGCGATGGGGTTGGAGGGCTGGACGGTGAATGCGGGGGTGTTGGGGGGCAGGCCGGTGATGAGGACGAGGAGTTTGTCGAGGGTTTGATGGTTGGCGTTGGAGCGTTCCATGCCGATGACGACGTGGACGATGTCGATGGTGAAGGGGTGGGCGTGACGGCGGAGGGCTCCGCGGAGATGGAGTTGGCGGGCGTACATGGCCATGAAACGAAAGACGGTTTCAACGCGGTCGGCGATTTGCGCCAAGGCCTGGTCGCCTTGGAGGGGTTGGTAGCCCGCGGCCTGGTCGAGCAGATCGAGAAGTCGCTGGTGTTGAGCGCCGCGTTGCCGATGCTCGCGCCATTCGATCCCAAGGATCACCGCGACGATGGCGCACAGACCCATGAGTACGAGTCCCGAGGCCAGGAGGTGGTCGGGCAGGGGCGGGGCAGAGATGGGGGCGGGTGCAGGCATGGGGTAGGCCGGCAGGGCAGCAACGCGGTGGGTGGGGATGCGTCAGTTGTTATCTGCGGGCTGGGTCGCGGGTTGGTGAGCGTGGCCGTCGCGGGTGGTCAGTTGGACGTCGGTGAAGAACAGGCGAAAGCCGTTGGCGCCTTGGTGGTCGAGGTAGAGCGTGATGGGGCCGAGGGCGGTGCGTTGGTCCCAGGTGGCGGGGCGGGGTGGTGCGTCGCCTCGGACGAATTCCCAGGCGCGGAGGTGAAGTTTTTCGTTGAGGTAGAGGCGGTAGGTATCGCCTGGGGTGTAGCCGCCTTGGGGGTAGGCGATGTCGAGTCGGGTGGATGGTTCGCCTGAGAGGGGCGCGGGTTGGGGGGTGGGATGGAGCGTGGGTTGGTAGGTGGACCAGGCGAGTTGGAAGGGGAAAAGCAGCCAGTAGGTGTCGTTGATGAACTGGGAATGGAGGGTGTCGGAGGGGGCGGCGTCGAGGTCGGTGAGGTCGAGGGTTTGGGTGGTATCGCCCACCGTTCGGGAGACGGTGTGGTTGGCAACGTCCCAGTCCCAGGTGCGTTGGATTTGTTTATCGGGATTGAGGTGGACGTTGAAGGTGAATCGGAGTCGGGCCACGTTGGGCCAGTCGTCGAGGCCGTGGGCCTTAGCGACGCGGAGGGCGAGTGCCTGGGCGTGCGTGTCGGGCTGGGTGTCGGGTGGGGACTGGGCGGAGGCGGGGTGGGTGCACAGTGCCGCGATGAAGAGGACGGCGGCCAGCGTGGGGAAAGCGATGCGGTTCATACCGGGATGGTATGCATTCGGGACGGCCACATGGCATGGGAAAATTGCGGCAGAGTTAATCGAAGGAAGCTTGGGTGGGGTTGGTGTAGTACGCGGGATCGACGACTTCGTTTTCCCAGATGACCGCACCATCGGCGGCGTTGAGGACCATGGTTTGCCACTGTTTGAAGTGGTCGGGGTGGGTGAAGCCATGGGGTCTGATGAAGGGGATCACTTTTTTGTTGTGTTTTTTTGCGCCTTGGACCACGGTATCGAGGACGCGTTCGGCGTTGGGCTGAAACTTGTTCCAGTCCTGCTTCCAGACGGGGGGTAGATAGAGGGTGGGGTAGATGGCATCGACGCGATTGATCAGGGGTTGGCCGGTGTTGTCGGTGAGTTTGGCGAGTTGATCAACGGCGGTGAGGTATTGTTCAGGGGTACTGTGGATGCGTGAATAGTTGGTGGGGGTGGGTGCGAAGATGCTGTAGAAGCCTGTGAGCGGACGGGTGGGTGAAGCAATCTGGTCGTAGTCTTCGAGGATGGACGCCATGTCCCGGGCGGCCTGGTCGAGGGTTGCGGTGTCGCTTCGGATGGGGTCGAGTCTTTCCAAGGCATCGAAGGCTTCCCAGTCGATGACGACAGGGGCGTTTTTGGGGCCGTTGGCGGCGTCGGTGATTTTGCGGGTGAAGCCTGGGTAGACGTGATAGCCCATGTGGATGGGCTTGACGAGACCTTCGATGTCTGCCGTTTTCGCGGAGGGGAGTCGGGCGTCGTAGAGGCCGCCGAGCAAAACGGGCACGTCGAAGGTCGCCCGGCTGGTGGAAAGGGTTTGGCCATTGGCGGTGACCCGGGCGGTGAAATGGAAACGGTCTGCGGGCAGTGCGTTGATGGAGAACGTGTAGGGGTGGTCCTGAAGTTCGCGGCGCCAGGGAATGGAGCGGTCGAAAGCGGCATCTTTGGCTTCGACAACGATGATGGCCCCGGCCGGGAGTGATCCCGATACGGTCAGGACCAGGGGTTTGGAGAAATCGGGCGAAGTGGGCCAAGCGACCAGCGGTTTGAGCGCGGGGCTGCTGAGGCTGGTGTTGGTACTGACTGGAGTGAGGTCGGCAGTGTCGGTCTGTGATGTGTTTGGCAACAGCGGTGACAGGGTTTGGCCTTGGAATTCAACGGTGCTGAGGTCTACATCAGCTTCTGTGCTGCTGAACTCGGCAGAGTCTGCTGTGGCGTAGGGGTCCTGGGGGTCATCGGCGTTGGCATCTGCGGTGGGCGTCGGTGTGCCACCACCACCACCACCACCACCACCACCACCACCACCGCCGCCGCCGCTGCTGGAGGCGCGGCGGGCGATTGCGGATGAGCTTCCAGAACCGCCTCCGCTGGTGCCGGAGGAAGCCACGGTGATCGTGCCGGACCCGGACACGGAGCTGGGGGTGTTGGATGTGGAGACGGGGGTATGGCTCAATGTATTCGCGGATTTTGCGGGAGTTGGTGACACGTCGGCGGTATCGATTTGCAACGGGCTGGCGTCGTATCGGCCGGGGATGGCCCAGGTGGTTGGAGCGTGCTGCAGCCAGATTGTGTCGTCCTGTAGCAGCGGTCGTGCCACCTTTTCGGGTTCAGGTGGCTGCGTCACCGCAGACCGGTCGGTGGTCGTGCGGGGTGCGGACGTGAGATGCGAGGGACGGAACGGGTCGTTTGGCGTTGGACTGGGAAGGGCTGTTTCCTGCTCAAGGGCTGGCAGTGGTGCATGCACCGCCAAGGCAGGCGCTGGGGGGTCGGCAAGCCACCACGGCACGGTGGCGAAGGCGGCGCAGGCTGACATGATCCCGACGGTGGCGGCAGTGGAGAGGCTGATGTTTGGCATGGCGCGGCTTGGTGGGGGGGTACAAATCCACGTGTGTTATCGGCGGCAGCTGGGCGTGAATGTTGTGCCGGTCGCGTCGCGTGGTGTTACCTGCCTTGGCCAGGCGGTGTAGACGGCGCAATCGACATGATCGTCCCCGTTGAAGGACGGGCGTCACGTTGAGCGTGTTTTATGGTTTTGGGAGATGCGGCAGGGCTGGGGCCCGCCGTCAGAGACGGTGGGCTTCGAGGGCCAGGTCATCGCCAGAGATAGCGTCAATCGGCGTCGGGGGAGGCGTCGAATAAGTCGGCGGCGTCGGCGTCGTGGGCGGGGGGCGTGAGGTGGAGGTGCTCGTAGGTGAGTCGGGTGAGTTGTCGGCCGCGGCGGGTGCGGGCGAGCAGTCGGCGTTGGAGCAAAAACGGTTCGACGGCCTGCTCGAGGGTGACGGCGTCCTCGGCAAGGGTGGCGGCGACGGCTTCAAGTCCCACGGGCCCGCCCTGGTAGACCTCGGCGATGGCCCGCAGGTAGGCCCGGTCCAAGGCGTCGAGGCCGAGCGCATCGACGCCTTCGAGTTCGAGTGCCTGGCGGGCGATGTCGGGGTCGATGCGGTGGTGGTGCTCGACCTGCGCGAAGTCGCGGACGCGGCGGAGCAGTCGGTTGGCGATGCGGGGGGTGCCTCGGGAGCGGGAGGCGATGAGCGCCAGGGCGGCGTGGACGGGGGTTGGGGTTGGGGTCGCGGCGGGGGCGGGGTCGGTGTCGGGCAGGAGGTTGAGCAGGCCGGCGGATCGGGTGAGGATGCGGAGCAGGTCGTCGTTGGTGTAGAACGCGAGGTGGTGTGCGAGTCCGAAGCGGGAGCGCATGGGCGAGGAGATCAGGCCGGCCCGGGTGGTGGCCCCGATGAGGGTGAAGGGATGGAGGGGGAGGGTGACGCTGCGGGCGTGCATGCCTTGCTCGATCTGGACTTCGATTTTGAAGTCTTCCATGGCGGAGTAGACGTACTCTTCGACGGCGATGGGGACGCGATGAATTTCATCGATGAAGAGCACGTCGCGGGGCTGAAGCTTGGAGAGCAGGCCGACGAGGTCGCCGGGCTTGGTGAGGGCGGGCCCGGCGGTGACGGTGAGCTGGGTGCCCATTTCATTGGCGATGATGTGGGCGAGGGTGGTTTTGCCCAGGCCTGGTGGGCCGTGGAGCAGGGTGTGTTCCATGGCGTCGCCGCGTTGTCGTGCGGCGGCGAGGGTGATGCGGAGTTGTCGGACGATGTCAGGTTGGCCGACGTAGTCATCGAGCTGGACGGGTCGCAGCGCAGGGCTGGCGGAGCCGGGGGCAGCATTCGCCTCGGCGTGGTCAGCGGGTTGGGTCTGGGGCGCGACGATGCGCTCGGTGGCCATGCGATCAGGGTAGACGATTGGTGCGGGGGGTTTGGGTGGACGTTGGTTTTAGCGGGTTGATCTTTGGGGTGTTTTTGGGGGGGATGTCCGCGGGTTTATTGATGTGCTGTGCAGACGCGAGCGGTTGTCTGGTGCGGGTCGATGCGTGATGCGGTGGATTTTAATTGCGTGGGTCGGTTGATCGCAGCGTGTTATCGGAAGCCTGTGTACTTCGGTGAGACTCCGGGATGGTTTTGGTAGGTGATGGTTTTGTTGGTCTTTATGGCGATTTTGCGGTAGGGCCAGTGGGCGGGTGAGGGTCTTGGTGGGGTTTGGAAAGTTGATGTCGATGGCGGAATGCTTTCGATACTGGGTGTCCCGGGGGGCCGGGTATTTGCGGATGCATGGTGCAGTGTTGAAGGCGAAGTTGGAGGCTCCTGCGGTCGCAGGTTGCGTGGTTTGCTGTGATGAGCCGGCGGAGCAGGCGGGCTGGGTGCACGGGAATGTGCATGCGGCAGCGTGGCGGTTGTTGTTGCAGCGGTCGCATTTGGAGCGGCTGGGTTTGGGGTTTGCGAAGGCGGGGGTGGAAGTGGTGGCATTGAAAGGTGCGGCGTTGTGGCTTCTGGGGTGGGCCACGCCGACGGGGCGGTCGATGAGTGATTTGGATTTGTTGGTGCGTCCGCATGATGTGAGTGCGGCGGAGCGGGTGTTGCGGGCGCACGGGTTTGTGGAGGCCCAGCCGATGCTGCGGGAGGGGATGTTTCCGGAGGTGGCGACGGAGCGTGAGTATCGTCGTCCGGGGCTGGTGCCGGTGGTTGTGGATTTACATGTGTCGGCGTTGCGGCCTTTGGTGTACCGGGACGGGGGGCTGACGCAAGCGGTGTGGTGTTCGTCTCGGATGGTGGGGGGTACGGGATTGCGGGTGCCCGGTGATGCGGTGATGGCGGTGCATCTGGCGGCACACGCGGGATTGCACGGCGGGGCGTTGGGGAAGTGGCGGGACGATTTGCTGGTGGCGGCGGATCGGCTTGGTAAGCGGGTTGAGCCTGGGGCGATGGCGGCGCGGTGCGGGCGTTGGGGCGTGACGGCGGCGGTGCGTCAGGGGCTGGGTGGGACGGGCGAGGACTGGGTGTCGGCGGGTGTTTCGGTTGGGGGGATGGATCGTGGATCGCTTCAGGCGTGTCGTTGGCTACGTGCGTGGTCAGCGGGGATGCGGTGTGAGCGGTCGGACTGGCGGGAGCGGCTGGCGGTGTGGCACGCGCCGCGTGATGGGGGGCATTGGGCGGGGGCGGCGGGGGTGCAGGGGTTGTCTTGCCGGGGCTGGGGTTTGGCGTGGCGGTGGGCGGGTTGGGCGTTGTGGCCGAGCCGGGAGCATGTGGGGTTGTGGCGTGGCCGGGGCCGGGCGACGTTAACGCCGGGGCGTTGGGCGGGCGTTGGGTGGCGGGCGTGGCGGTTGGTGCGTCCCGGGGTTCGGTTGGCGGGTCGGCTGCTGGGTAAGCCACGGATACGGGTGGAGCGGGACGCGTATGGGGTGGGTCGGTTGTTGGCAGGCCGATCGTTTCGTGCGGGCAGTGTGGTGATGCGGGTGCGGATGCGGTCTTCGACATGGACGGGCTCGGGCGTGCCGCAGGGCGGGACCATGCGGCTGGGCTGGTCGCGGGACGGGCGGTGGGGCTGGCATGAGGTTCGGGGCGATGTGCTGGCGGCGGAGCATTCGGTGGTGCCTACGGCGGAGCTTCGGGGCGATCGACTGATGGCGTTGCGGACACTTGGGCCCGGCGCCGCGATCACATTGGATTGGGGCGGGTGTGCGACGGGGCTGGGGCGGTGGGCGGGTCGGGTGAATGACGCTGGGGGCGACCGGGGAGAGGATCGAAGTGAAGCGGTGGTCGGCGAAGGCGGGTCGGGCGTTTTGCGTACGGTTTTGAAAATGGCAGCCTGAGTGATGTCAGAGACTCCGGACCAAACGTTGAATCGCCGGGCGTTGCTGGGGCGTCTGGCTCGCGGTGCGGCGTACACCGCGCCAGCGGTGGTGGCATTGACCGCAGGCCAGTTGGCCACGGCAAGCGGGGGCTCGCCTTGTCGTCCTGCGGGGTCTCCGTGCTTGACCAATACGCAGTGTTGTTCGAGCGTGTGTGCTCCGGTCTTGAAGGAGTGCATGCCATGAGCGAGCGCTTTGGTGCGGGTGTGATGCGAAGTGAGATAGGTTGGCGTTTAGCCACCTTGCGGGTTATGTGTGTGGTGGGGGTGATGCTTTGCGTGGTGGTGTGGGGTGTTCAGGAGCGGTGGTGGGATACGGGCAGCGGGTGGGGGGCAGTGGCGGCGTCGGGTTGTGGGGTGTTGGGCGGCGGGTGCAGCGAGGGGGTGTCGCGGTGGGGTCGCACGCCGGTGCTGGTGCCTTGGCCGAGCCGGGGCAATGGGGTGGCGTACGTGCGGCGGATTGAGGTGCCCTGGGCGGGGTGGGGGGTGGCGTATTTTGCAGGGATTGGCTTGTTGAGCGGTGCCTTGCGGGCAGGGTTTGGCGGTCGGATTTCGGGGTGGTTGGTGTACGGTCTGAGTCGAGCCGGTCTGGTGGGGTCGTTGCTGATGGTGGGTCTGATGGCGGGGCCTTGGGCGACGTGGTGCGGCTGGTGCGTGGCGGTGCATGGCGTGAATGCAGGGGTGGCGGTGTTGATTCGTCGACCTCGGGCGGCTGGTGCGTCTGCGGTGAGTCAGTCTGCAGGGTCGAGGGTTTCGTGGTGGCGTTTGGTGGGAGCGTTGGGCGTGCGTGGGGCGGCTTTGGTCGGCGTGTTGTTGATGGTGGGGATGTACCGACAGGCGTGTTTGTCGGGGGTGCGTTCTCAGGCGTCGGCGGATCAGGCGTGGCGGCTGGTGCATGAAGTGCAACGTGACGGCGAGGCGTTGCTGGCGGTGTGGTCGGCGTCGCCGCGGGTGGATCACCCGGTGATGGCCTCGGGCCTGGGGATGGATGATGCAGGTGATGGGGAGCGGTTGGTGGTGGACGTGTTGGTGGTTGGGCGGGAGGGGTGTCAAGCGTGTGGTTGTTTGATGGAGCGGCTGGAGGCATTGCGTGGAGCGTGGGGGCCTGGGTTTGCGGTGCGTCGGGTGGAGGCGGTCGCGGTGCCGGAGTTGGTGGCGGCACTTGAGATTGAGCAGGTACCGGTGATGTTTGTGAATGGCAGGCGGTTGCCGGAGCTTTGCGACACGCCGGGATTTTGGCGAGCGTTGTACCTCCGTTCGCGCAGCGCGGTTTCGCCGACCTCTGCGGCGCAACCACGCGTGATGCTGGAGGTCGTAGACATGACGGGCGGCGAAGTATCCGGTGATCGAGGTGCAGCATGACGCGTTGTCGTTGCGGTCGATATGAGACGGTTGCGGCGTTGGAGGCTGAAGGTCACGGGCAGGCCTGGCAAGCGGTGCCCGGAGCGCTGGCGTCAGAGGTGGAGGCGAGTGTTGATGCGGACGGGGTGCTTTTGTTTCATCGGGAAACGGGGCGGTGTTGTCAGTTGAATCTTGAGGCGGCTGCGATCCTTTCGTGTTGCGATGGTCAGGCGACGGTGCAAGGTATTGCGAAGGCGATTGGCGCGGCGGTGGGGCGTGGGCCGGCAGCGCTTGAATCGGATGTGATCGAAGTGGTGACTTTTCTTACCGACCAGGGAATGTTGCATGCTGGCACTCAGATCGTGGCGTAAATGGCGTGGAGCAGAAGAGCGGACTTCTGCTTTCACGCGTCAAGATTTGGCGGTGTGTCACGAGCTTCGGTTTGGGGACGTGGGGGTGACGCTTGCGAGTGATGATGCGGGGTGGGTGCGGTCGTTTGTGGATCTGCACAGCGGTGCGGTGCGTTGGGCGAGCGAGACGGATCAGCCCGCGGCGATGAAGGTGGAGCTTTCGGTGGCGGCCGAGGGTCGTGGGTGGGTGGTGCGGTCGAGGGGACAGCGGTTGTATGAGGTGGGGCGGTTAGACGATTTGGTTGCGCACCTGGATTGGGCGGTGCATTGGGCGATTGCGCAACAGGCGGGGCATCGGGTGGTGTGTCATGGCGGGGCGTTGGTGCGTGATGAACGGGCGTTGGTTTTGCCGGCCGCATCAGGAAGCGGGAAGAGCACGTTAACGGCGGCACTGCAGTCGCGGGGGTGGCGGGTGTTGTCTGACGAGTTGGTGGTGATTGAGCCGGAGACGTCGGGGGTGTTGAGCGTGGCGAAGGCGGTATGTGTCAAGCAGGGGTCTGCATGCGCGTTGGGTGGGATGGGCGTTTCGCCATGGGCCGGCCGATGGTTTCGTAAGCCGGGCAAAGGGCGGGTGGGGTATGTGCCGGTGGAGTCGGCGGGGGTGACGCGGGTGGGGGGGTGGCCGGTGGGCATGGTGCTGACGGTGCAGTACACGGGTGCGGCGGCTGCGGTGCTGTGTGACATGTCAGCGGTTCAAGCGGAGTTGGTCCTGCTGGCTCAGACGCTGCACGCGGGGGCGGGTACGGCGGGCTGCCTTCGACGGATGACGCGGGAGGCGGTGTGTGGACGACTCACGACTGGGGACCTTGAGGCAAGCTGCCGAGCGATTGAAGACTTGTGGGACTGCCGTGTGGCGGGCACTGCGGCGTGATGTGACCTGTTGGCGGTAGTTCAAATATCGACGATATTTGAACTCTTGGCGGGCGCGATCAGGGCGCGAGGGGGACGTAGATTGCGTGCGCGAAGCGACGTCGGCGGGGATGAGACATCAGGGGAGGATGCGGCCGTTGTCGGGACGGTTTGGTTCACGTCTCGCGAAGCTCCAGCACGGCGGCGTGCAGGTGCTGAGCAATGTCCTCCCAGCCAGCGCGGGTGTTGGGGACATTGAAGCATTGGGGCTGGCCAAAGCGGACGTGAATCGGGACCCGGCGGGGCTTTCGGGTGCCTGGCGGTAAGGCGGCGAACGAGCCTTCGATCCACGCGGGAATTACCGGCACACCGAGGCCTGCAACGAGCATGCCGATGCCGGGCTTAAACGCTGCGATCTGGCCGGTCCGGCTGCGGGTGCCCTCGGGGAACACGACTAAGCCGGAGTGACCGGCTTCGAGGCGATGTCGTAACTGCGCGGCGGCCTGACGACCGACTCGTTGACGATTCAAGGGCAAGGCTGCGAAGCACGCGGCGGACATCCAGCCCCGCCCCAGCGTGCTGAAGAAGGTGTCCTGTGCAGCCAGGGGGAAGGCGTTACGGCGGAGCGAGCGGGTCAAGCTCACCGCGAGCGCAGGGGCGTCAAGCAGGCTGCCATGATTGGCCACCACGATGAATGGAGGTCGGGCGGGCAAGTGCTCTCGGCCGGTGACGCGTAAGGCATGCACCGTTTTGAAATAGCACCACGTCAGTCGACGGATCAGGCTCGCCGACACGAAGCTCATGAGACCCGGCTCACGTCTCACGTCATTCAGTCGGTCGCCTGGCGTCAGTTCAAGGTCTGCAGCAGACGCGTAATGCCAGGCGGTCGGGTCGGGCGGCGTATCGAGCATCGGTTCAGTCATGGCTTACCCCCCTCCGGTGAACAGGCGGGGCGTTTCGCCCAGGCCCAGGCCGCGGACGGCTCCGATGCTGTGGAACACCGCTGGGGCCACCAGGATCAGCGAGTCGAATCGGTCGAGGATCCCGCCGTGCCCCGGCAAGACGCGGCCGAGGTCCTTGATGCCCAAATCGCGTTTGACACTGCTGAGCAACAAGTCACCCGCCTGACCGAGTACGCCGATCAACAGTGCGAGAAACAACGCAGTAGGCCACGCTGCCGCGATGGGATCGTTTTGCTGCTCAAACACCCACACCGCCAGCGGCGTCGCCACCATCAACGTCAACACCACAGCTCCGATCGCACCCGCCCAGGTTTTCCCCGGGCTGGTATTGGGCGCGAACTTCCGCCGACCCAACGTTTTGCCCACGCAATACGCAAAAATGTCATTCAGTGACACCGCGAGAAGCAGCCAGAGCATTATCCCGCGATAGTCCCAGTCGTTTGTGAAATACGACAGATGTGCAAGTGAAACACCAAACAGGCAGTACGCAAAGATCGCAAGCGCGATGCGTTGTAAATACCCCTTTGGCTGGTCGGGCAGTATCCCTGCGACAGCGATGGCCCCGACGGTCAGCGGGAATAACGCGACAAAAAAAGCGTAATAGTGGTCCAACGCCGCGAAGTGGATCAGCACCGTGCCCAGGACCACCACCCCGCTTACCAGCCGATGCCGAAACAACCCGGTCGCTCTGGCGAACTCGCGATAACACAGCAGGCCCAGACCCGTGAACGCCAGGACGGTGTAGGCCGCCCCAGCGGCGATGGGCAGCACCAGTGCACTGATCACGATCAGCCAACCCAGCCAACGTTGCCACAGTTCGCGTTTCAGGTCTCCAGCGATCACGTGCTGGCTTTGCAGAACACCGAATACCACCGGCGTCAACATCATCAGGCCAGCAATGCCGCCCAGCAGGATCATGGCTTCGGGTTGTTCCAGGATCACCCGAGGATCGAACAGGCGTTGGGTACCGCGGGTGGTCACGAGGGGGTGAGGTCCTGAGTCGTTTGAGCGTTTGTGCGCAGCTGAGTCTGGATGTGGTGGAGGCGTCTGGCGAAGGTGAAAACCGAGCCGGCGGTGATGAGCACCAGTGTCCACCCTGCGAAGTCATGATCGCGTGCCCACCCTGGCATGGCGGTGGCAGCCAGTGCGCAGCAGGTCACGGTGAACATCCGCTGAGGTTTGGCCATGGGTCCTGAGAAATCCGATTCCTGCTGGAGCCCCCGTCCCACAGCCCGCATGTAGGCGGTCAGCACCGCAGCGACACCCGCCGCCCAGCCTGCGGTGGCCCACCCGCCCGCGGCATAGCCCAGGCCCACGAGGACCGCCAGGTCCGCGAAGCGGTCGGGTACTTCGTTGAACAGCTCGCCGCGTGCCGACGCCACGCCACGCTGCACCGCCACCATGCCATCGAGCAAATTGCACATCAATCGGCCCTGCACGCCCAAGGCGCCCACCAGCCAAAGCCCACGCACCGGCCAGGAATCCTCCACTGCGTTAAGCCCGGCCGTCGCCACAAAGCAGCCTCCAGCGACCAAAGCGAGAAATAAACCCAACAGAGAAATCATATTAGGCGATACGCCCCACGCCGCAAGCCTGGACGCTGCGACGTGAACAACGCTCAGCGAACGGGCGGCAATCGGTCGTCGGTCTGTGACGTCGTAGGCCATCGCTCATCGTCCCATCAAAACCATACCCATCACCAGCAGGGCAAACCCGGCGAGATGGACCGGACGAATGTCATGACCCAGCCACCACCACGACATCAGCGCTGCCCAGATAAATGTGCTGGCGTAGATGGGATACAGCACTGCGGGTTGACCGCCAGCTTTGAAGGCTCCGATGAAAAGCACCATGACCGCGACGTAGTTCGCGACCCCGACCAGAACCGCCCAGTTCAGATAGGAGGTCCAGCCGCGGTTGGCCAGTGTCGCACCATGCTTGTAAAGTAATTGTCCAGCCGCGCCGAGAAAGCCCGCAACAATGAACATCAACACGGGTCCGTAAGTGCTTCGCATCATGTCAACATAATGCCCTTCGGGGCGGCCGCAAGCCAGGGAAAATCGCTTGAACCTTTTGCCCGGTTCGCGTGCTTAAGGGGCGCAGTCCGCCGGATCACAGGCTCGTCAGGCCGCTATGAAGTCTTGGCAGCGGCGAGGTCCAGTTCGGGTCCCAGGAGGTCGTCGTAGGTTTCGCGTCTTCGGACGAGGGTGAACTGGTCGGCGTCGACGAGGACTTCGGGGGGCCGGGGCATGGCGTTGTAGTTGGAGGCCATGACCATGCCGTAGGCCCCGGCGGAGAAGACGGCGAGCAGGTCGCCTCGGGCCATGGGGGGCAGGTCGCGTCCCAGGGCGAGATAGTCGCCGGTCTCGCAGATGGGTCCGACGACATCGACGGTTTCGAGGCCGGGCATGTCCATGTCGGCCTGTCGGGCGGCGGGGGTGTGGCTTGGTGCGACGTGGGTGGGCCACATGAATTGCCAGGCGTCATAGAGGGTTGGCCGAATGAGGTGGTGCATGCCGGTGTCGACGATGACGAACTTTTTGGCCCCGCCGGTCTTGATGTATTGCACGCGTGAGAGGAGCATGCCGGCGTTGGCGGCAAGGGTTCGGCCGGGCTCGAGGATGATGCGGCCGCCGTCTTGCACGAAGCCTTTGAGGCGGGGAACAATGGCGTCGGCGTAGTGCTGGTAGCTGGGGCTGGCGCCGGTTTGGTAGTCGGCTGCGAACCCGCCCCCGAGGTCCAGCGTGTTGATGGTGAAGCCGGCCTGGCGCAGGCGTTCGACGAGTTCGAGCGCTTTGTCGAAGGCTTTGACGTAGGGCTCGGGCGAGTAGATGGGCGAGCCGATGTGCAGGTGCAGGGCATCGAGGGTGAGGTCGGCGTCGCGGCCAAAGCGTTCGAAGAAGGCGGCCGCGCGGTCGATATCCACGCCGAACTTGGTTTCCTTCTTGCCGGTGGTGGTCTTGTCGTGGGTGCGGTCGTCGGCGACGTCGGGATTGACCCGCAGGGCTGCGTGGGCTTTTTTGCCCATGCGACGCGCGATGGCGGCGGTGTTGGCGAACTCGGCTTCGGATTCGATGTTGAACCAGCCGATGCCTGCGTCGATGGCCTGGGCGACTTCCTGATCGGTCTTGCCCACGCCGGCGTAGACAATTTTCGAGGGGTCGACGCCAGCGACCTGGGCGCGGTGCAGTTCGCCGCCGGAGACGATGTCCATGCCGCTGCCTTCCTGGGCGAGCAGCTTGAGGAGGTGCACGTTGCCGCAGGACTTAATGGAGTAGCAGATGAGCGGGTCGAGCTCGGCGAAGGCATCGCGCAGGGCCCGGTAATGGTGGAGCAGCGTGGCTTTGGAATAGATGTACGCGGGGGTGCCCAGTTCCCGGGCGATGCGTTCAACGGGGACGTCTTCGGCGTAGAGCTGGCCGTCGCGGTAGGTGAAGTGGTCCATGGTGGGGCGCGATCATAAGTGACGCGGATCAGGGTGGGGTGTTCGCAGGGTGATGGGGAAAATGGTGGGGGCAGCAATTAGGCGAGTGCCTGTTGCATGGCGTCAAGGGGAGCGGCGTGTGAGGTCCAGAGGGTGAACTGGGCGGCGGCCTGGCGAAGGAACATGTCGCGGCCGGGGACGGTGAGGCAGCCGGCAGCCTGTGCGTGTCGGAGCAGGAGGGTTTGATGGGGGTTGTAGATGGTGTCGAAGACGACGGTGCCGGGGGTGAGGCAGGGGGCGTCGGCGGGGAGGGGGGAGTCATCGACGTGGGGGTGCATGCCAAGCGAGGTGCAATTGATGATGACCTGAGCATCGGCGGCTGGAGCCTGGTCAAGCGGAGCGTGGTCGGCGTGGAAGGCCTGGGCGAGTTCGGCGGCTTTGGAGGCGGTGCGGTTGTAGACCGTGACGTGTCCGCCGGCGTCGGTGAACCCGGCGACGGCGGCGCGGGCGGCACCGCCGGCACCGAGGACGGCGACACGGGTCTGGGGCGGCAGAGACGCGTCGGGCAGCACGCTCAGGACGGATTCGACGGCGGCGGTGTAGTCGGTGTTGGTGACCTGGAGGTTGCCCGCCTCGTCGCGGGTGAGGGTGTTGGCGGCGCCGATCCGTCGGGTGAGGTCATCGACGTGGGCGTTGACTTCGTTCGCGAAGCGAAGGAGGTTTTCTTTGTGTGGGATGGTGACGCTCAGGCCGGTGAGGTGGAGGGGGGCCACGTCAAGGAAGCTGGCGAGGGTGGCTTTGAAGGCTTCGTAGGACGGTGCGACGGGCATGGGCAGGTAGACGCCGTCGTAGCCGATGGCGGAGAATCCGGCGTTGTGGACGGCGGGCGACAGGGAGTGCGCGACGGGGTGTCCGATGACGCCGAAGACGCGGGTGTTGGTTCCGAGGTGATCCCATCGGTAGAGGGTTTTGAGTTGATCGACGGTGGGTTGGCCTTCGGCGGTGCCGGGGTCGTTGTCGTTGAGCCGGGCGAAGGTGAGCAGGGCTCCGAATTTTTTAGCCAGGACGCGTGACATGAGCCCGGCGTCGCCCATGCACAAGGCGATGGTGGGTTTGACGGCGGCGGCCATGAGTTCGAAGGCTTCGAGGTTGTCGCGGATGGAGCGTGCACGCCAGGCGGCTTTGACCACGCGGCAGACGTCGTGGCGGGCCATGTCGGTGAGGCGTCGGGTGAGGTCGGCGGGCCGGGTCTGAAAGTCGTGGGTCGAGAGGATCAGCCGGGCGTGGGCAGGGCGGGGCCGATCGTCGCGATCGACGGCAAGGTTTATTTTCTGGCGTAGGTTGGCGGAGCGTTGGTAGGCGGCGAGTTCAACGTCGAGGTAGGCGGGGGGATGCTCGGCCGTGCCCAGGCGTTCGAGCAGGGCGACGCGGTCGGTTTCCTCGCCGTCGTACTGTCCGCCTTCCCATTCAGGGCGGATGGTGACGATGGCGGGCAGGGGACATTTGGCGAGAAGATCGACGGCGGCGTCGGGGTCGTCGGTGAAGACGTCGAGGCGGAGTTCCACGAGATCGGCTCCGGCGTCCTGGGCGGCGTGGGCTTGGCGCAGGGCGTCTTGAGTATCGTGGACGAGGATCGGCACGGCGATCAGGGTCATGGGGGCATAGGGTAGGGGCTGCACCGCAGGGGATTGGTACGCTGACCGCGTGGGGGGTGTCGCGGGGCAGAGAGGTGGAATGTTTTATGGCGCACGCACTGTTGTATCTCGCGTTGGCGGTCACGATTCTGGGCACGGCGTTTTTGCCCACGCTGCCGCGGTGCCGGTGGCTGGGTCAGCCGGTGTGGTATGTGTTGCTGGGGTATGCGATGTTTCGGTGGGTGCCGGGGTTGACGCCGATCGTGCCGGAGTATGACGCGGATCAGAGCTTTGGGATTGAGATTGCGACCGAGTTGATAGTGATTATTTCGTTGGCGGTGGCGGGGCTGGCGATTGATACACGTCCGGGGTGGAAGCGGTGGAGTCCAGCGGGTCGGTTGTTGTTGGTGACCATGCCGTTGTGCATTGCGGGGGTGGCGTTGCTGGGATGGTGGTGGGGCGGGTTGGTGCCGGCGGCGGCGTGTTTGCTGGGTGCGGTGGTGTCGCCGACGGATCCGGTGCTGGCACAGGCGGTGCAGGTGGGGCCTCCGGGCGAGGGGGACGCGGGCAAGGTGCGTTTTGCGTTGACGGCCGAGGCGGGGTTGAACGATGGGTTGGCGTTTCCGTTTGTGTATCTGGCGTTGGCGTTGGCGAGCCAGGGCAGCGACTGGGGGACGCTTGGGATGTGGGCGGCGGTGGATGTGGGGTGGCGGGTCGTGGTGGGGACGGCGGTGGGGGCGGGCGTGGGATATGTGCTGGCGCACGTGGTGTTTCGTCACACCGATGAGCCGGACCGGAAGGTCGCGAACGAAGGGGTGTTGGTGATGGCGTCGATTTTTCTGGCGTACGGGTTGGCGGAGTTGGTGCAGGGGTATGGGTTTTTAGCGGTGTTCTCTGCGGCGATTGCGGCACGGCGGATCGATCCCGAGCATCGCTATCACCTGCGGACGCATCAGTTCGCCACGCATCTGGAAGATGTGCTGCTGGCGATCATGTTGATCGGGTTTGGGGGCTTGCTGGCGAGCGGGGTGTTGCATGCCCTGACCTGGGTGGACGCGGGATTGGCGGTGGTATTTTTGGTGGGGGTGCGTCCGCTGGCGGGGGTGTTGGCGTTGCTGGGGTATGACATGCCGTGGCGGGATCGGCTGGCGGTGAGCTGGCTTGGGATTCGGGGGGTGGGGTCGGTGTATTACCTGGCCTACGCGTTGAACAAGCACCCCTTTGAGCAGGCGGATCGCTTGTGGGCGATCACGGGGCTGGTGATTTTGTTGTCACTGGTGTTGCACGCGACGACGGCGGAGCCTGTGCTTCGGGCGCTTTGCAAGCAAGGCGATGAGAAGCCCGAGGTGGGCGTCGCGGCACCGGAGGCGTTGAGCTTGGAGGCTGAAACGGCGGGGGGTTAGGTGTGGTCTGCAAACGCAAGCGCTCACGCGGTGCTCGACGATTGTCGGACTCCAATACGAGCCGCGCCCGTCAGGAAGCGTCCCCTCGTGGACAGGACACTTCGTGATCCGGAGCGCTTGCTCACGGGCGTGGGGCGTGTTCAGGCTGCGCTTAGTACCGGCGTTCACGAATGGCGTCGGGGCGGCGGGTGGTCTTGGTTTCGAAGACGCGCTGCAGCACGAAAAAGAGGCTCATGGCGACGGCGAAGCGGAGCCAGAAGGGGTGACGCCAGACGTCGAACTCGCTGATGAAGATGAGGACGATGAGCACGGCGAAGCTGATCCCGCCGGCAGCGAAGGTGGGCCAGGTGGCAGGCTTGGCGGGCGGGGTGCTGGGCGGCGGCTCGGCGGACGGCGGCGTGGACGACGCGGAGGGGAGGTCTTGATCCGGCATGGGTGGGCTGGCGGGCGGTGGTGAGATGGGTCAGGCAGGAGCGCAGAGCGATTCATCGTAACGCTGGGGTGGGTCGGGTGGAAGGGCGAGTATGACAGATGCCATCGTGCGGCGGGCAAGGCGGTTATGATCGCCCCGATGGCAGGGGCCCCGGATCACACCGCGTTGGACGACCTGACCCCGGCGGAACTTCTCGCGGCGTACCGGGGCGGTCGCGTGGAGGCGTTTGAGGCGTTGGTCGAGCGGTACCGCATGGACCTGTTTCGGTTCTTGGTGCGGTTTTCAGGATCGGCGGCGACTGCGGACGATCTGTTTCAAGAGACATTTTTACAGGTCCACCAGTCGGCGCACACGTTTGACACGACCAAGCGGTTTAAGCCCTGGCTGTTCACGATTGCGGCGAATAAGGCTCGGGATCACCTGCGACGCCAGAAGCGGCTGCGGGCGGCCCCGCTCTCGGCCAGCGTGGATAAGACCAGCGACGACGCGGTGAGTTTTGTGGATCTCATGGAAGCGGACCTGGCGATGCCCGAGGATGTGGCGGCGCAGCATGAGACGGCTGAACTGGTGCGGGGTTTGGTGAACGAAATGCCTGAGCATCTCCGGGAAGTGTTGTTGCTCGCGTATTTTCAGCAGATGCCTTACAAGGAAGTGGCGGAGGCGATTGGGGTGCCGCTGGGGACGGTCAAGAGTCGGTTGCACGCGGCGGTGGGGACCTTTGGTCAGCTGTGGAAATCACGTTTTGGCGAACCACCCCCGGGGGTTGCGTCGTCTGAGTGAGAGATCCAGTCGAGGCTGCGGCGTTGCAGCGGTCGTTGGGGGAATCGTGATGGGTTTGTGAGGTTTGGGACGCTTGGTCGATGACAATGGTAATGCGAGACGACGAACACAACGCGGTGGATGGGCAGCCTGCTGAGGAGCGTGCGGGTGGGGTCTGGTTCAGCCTGACGCCGGACGATGCGGCGGTGCTGGACGCTCGTCTGGAGCAACGCCGCGCGGGGGTGACGGGTGGGCCGATGCCGGCGGGGTCGGCGTCGCGGGCGAGGTCGGTGGATCAGTTGCTGTCTTTGCTGGATTTAGCGGAGTTTGAAGCGGAGCAGCCTGCGGGTGATCTGGTGTCGCGGACGATGGCTGCGGTGACGCAGGAGCGTCAGCGTGAGCGGTTTGCGCGGCAGGTGGAGATGGTGTCGTCGGGGGGTGGCGTTGGGCGTGGGCCGGGCCTGGGGCTGCGGCAGTTGTTGACGGCTGCGGCGGTGCTGTTGATCGGGACGTCGGTGTTATTGCCGGTGCTGAGCCAGAGTCAGGGTCAGAGTCAGCGGATCGCGTGCATGAGCCGGTTTGGTCAACTGGGTCAGGCCTTTGGCATGTATGCGTCGGATAACCAGGGTCAGGCTCCGCGGTATGCGACCCGGCCGGGGCTGACGTGGTGGAATGTGGGACAGACAGCGGAGCCTGGGCGGTACGAGGCGACGCAGCGTTCTGCGGCTGAGGTGAAGGTGCTGTCTAACACGGCGCACCTGTTCATTCTGGTCAACGACGGGTTGACAAGTCTGGCGTCATTGGCGTGTCCAAGCAATGCGGCGGCGCAGCGTGAGATTGACCCGGCGCAGCGTGACTGGGCCGACGCTCGGCAGGTGTCGTACAGCTATCAGAATCAATACACGCCCGAGCCGCTGCGACTCAGTGAGCATCCGGGTCTGGTCATCCTGGCGGACAAGAATCCGTTGTTTCGCGTGCGCTCGCAGGGTCAGGCGTCGTTGTATCACGATGCTTCGACGCGGATCGGGTCGAACAGTCGAGCTCACGGCGAGGGCGGGCAGAACACGTTGTGGGGTGATGGGTCAGCCCATTGGACGGTGCGTCCGGAACGTGACGGCGACAACATCTGGACGACCCGCCGGGTCGGTGTCGGCCACGTGTATCGGGGCGATGAGACGCCCAAAGGCCAGGGCGACAGCTTCCTGGTGCCGTGACGGTGGGGGCCGGGCGTCATACTGCACGGGCCATGACTGGCCAGGCTGAAACACCATCCCGAAGCATTGTGATCGTCACGGGCACCCGCGCGGACTGGGGGCTGCTGGAGCCGATTGCCAGGGCGGTGGCGGCGCAGGGGGGGTTACGTTTGCGTGTGGTGGTGACGGGCGTGCACCTCACGACCGGGACGTGGCGGGATGTGCGGTCGGCAGGGTTTACGATTGACGCCAGGGTGCGGATGCAGCGCGCGGGGGAGGTCGGCCGATCTGCGGACGCGCACGCACTGGGGCGTGGGGTGGCGGGGCTGGCGAAGGCTTTTGATGCGTTGGCGCTGGGCGCTGGGCCGGGGGGGCAGGATGTGGTGCTGGTGCTGGGCGACCGGATCGAGGCGATGGCGGCAGCGGCAGCGGCCTCGGTGGGCGGGCGGTGGGTAGCGCATGTGCACGGCGGGGACCGGGCGCAGGGCGTGGCCGACGAGGCCATGCGGCACGCGGTGAGCAAGCTGGCGCATTGGCATTTTCCGGCGACCCCAACGTCCCGGCGGCGATTGATACGGATGGGAGAACGACCTGAAGCGGTATGGTGTCACGGCTCGCCGGCGGTGGATGCGCTGCGTGACATCTTCCCGGCTGGAGCGGCGCGAGCAGGTCATTCAAGCGGCGAAGTGATTGTGCTGCACCACCCCAGCGGGCAGGACGACGCGACCGAATGCAAGCAGATGACCGCGATCCTCAAGGCCACGGCAGGACGGGATCGACTGGTGTTGATGCCGAATCACGACCCGGGGCGAGGCGGGGTGGTCGAGGCGATTGAACAGCACGCTTGCGCGGAGGAGGTGGTGGACCACTTGCCCCGTGCTGCGTTTCTCAAACGTCTCTGCGTCGTGTGATGTGCTCGTGGGCAATAGCTCGGCAGGGTTGATTGAGGCGGCGGCGCTGCACGTGCCAACGGTGAATGTGGGGTTGCGGCAGGCGGGGCGGGAGCAGGCAGGCAACGTGGTGAATGCGAAGCCCACGCAGCAGGCCATCCGCGCGGCGCTTGAGGCTGCGCAACGGCTGGAGCGCAGTCGGTTGCGTCATCCCTATGGCGAGGGCCGGGCGGGCGTGCAGATTGCCCAAACGCTTGCGGCCCTGGACCTGTCTGAGGCATGTTTGAGCAAACGCAACACCTACTGAAGCGTCCAGAACCAGCGGGTCGTCGGTGACTCGGGGCCACGCCCGTGGAGAATGTGTGAAGTGGGCCTAAGATTCAGGCGTGCCCCGCTTTGAAGCTGCTGATTTTCCGGATACCCCGCCTCCCGATGCGTCGCCGCCTGCGCCCCGCAGCGTGCAGGTCGGGGTTCGCACCATCAAGGCCCACGTCTGCCCAGCCGGGGGACGGAGGTGGGGATGTGGCTGTTTTTGCTGTCGCTGGCGATTTTGTTTCTCGCGTCCCTGTTGGCGTACGTGTTGATCCGGTTTTACGCCACGCAGCCGTTGTATAACCCGATTGATCAGACGACATTGCCGGGGTCCGGGCCGGCGCTGGGCGAGATCAAGATGCCGGTGGTGTTGTTCGTTTCGACCGCGATTATTTTGCTTTCGTCGTTCACGATGCACCAGGCCCTCAGCGCGGTTCGGCGGGAGCGTCAGGCGGCGTTTCGGCAGTGGATGCTTGCGACGCTGCTCTTGGGGATTGCGTTTCTGGTGGCACAGATTCCCGGTTTGGCGGGGCTTTTAACCAGTGAATTGACTGATCCACGGACCGGCGAGCCGCACAACACCCGGCTGTTCGAGTTTGCGTTTGTGCTGATTTTGATCCACGCCTTGCACGTGGTGGGGGGGCTGTTGCCTTTATTGTTCGTGACGCATCGGGCGTATGCAGGAAAGTACGACCATGAAGTGCACACGCCGGTGAAGCTGATGGCGATGTACTGGCATTTTCTGGATGTGGTGTGGGCGGTGATGTTTGTCGTGCTGTTGACGTTGAAATAGCAGGTCGGTGATCGTGGGATGCGTCAGCGGTGCGGGGTTTGTTCCGCAGCGCTTTTGCGCGCTCGAGCGACTTGATCAGGTACTCGGTGAGTTGCTCGGCGCTTGCCTGGGTATCGGCCTGGTGGGGCTTGTCGCCGGCGACCCCGCAGTAACTGTGTTCCAGCAGAATGCCTCGGATGGTGGGGCGGAGGGTTTCCACCGGGCGGTGGCCCAGGGCGGCGGTGAGCCTGAGCAGCCGGGGCATCAACCATGAGACCGGCGAAAGGTCGGGACTCTGAGGCTCGGTGCGGTGCGGCGGAGTCGTTGCGGTACGGCTTGAAGGTTCGACGGACTGGGACCACAACGCGAGGACACGGCTTTCGACGGGATCGGCCACTTTCATGTCGGACTCCTTTCCAACGAGAATGAGACGGCACCGCCGGGTCACGGCAGGGCGGTGAGATGACGCTGAGGTATTGGAGTCGATCGGTCCTCAACGTGTCAGCATTGCCCAGTTTAACACGCAGGGCGTCTGCTCCCAAAGAGAAATTGGCGGAGTTGCCGAATGCCAGGCAAGTCGGTCTCAAGGCTTAGCGGTTAACCCTGAGTCAGGCAATGTCCACCGTCGGGGCCCCGGCGTGACGTATCGTGCGTGCATGCTGCGATGGGTTCTCTGGGCTTTGGTTTTAAGTTTCGCTTCGGTTTCCTGGGCCGAGTCGCTGCGGGTGGATCCGCAGTCGGTGCCGGTTGAATTGCGAAACGCGTGGCCAGCGGAGTGGGAGCAGGGGTTTCGGGCTAGGGCGGAGCATTCGTTAGCTCTGCTGGCCGCTCGTAAGAAAGGCGGAACGACATGGGGTGAAAGCGAAAAGCGGCTTTATCCGCTGGCGTTTGCCCATGTGCTTGCAGGGGATCGGGCGTGGGGGCTTAAGCAATTGCAAGCCAAAGACGCGGAGGACATCCACAGCCATACCCACGGCATTGACCTCTTCTGGACTTTTACCCTCAAGGGCCAGGCCCGCAAGTTCTTCGCCTTTGCGCCGCTGCTTGAGGCGGACTATCAACAACGTCTGCGTGATGCGGCGGACGCGTGGACGCAAAGTGATCCCGCCGCCACGCCGCACCCGCAATTCGGCAAGGGCGATCGGTCGGTGAAAGGCTGGGGTCCACAGGCCAAGGGGTTTTGCGTGGACCGCCGGGACACGGACAACCTGCGGCTGATGCGGGACACGACGGTGTATCTGCTGGCGGAGGCGGCAGGGAATGAGCCAGTGCGGGTCAAGGCCAAGCAGCGTTTGGAGCAGTTCGCTCGGATGCTGTACCACGTGGGGCAACGCGAGTGGGACAGTGAGACGTATCTGGGGCACAGCATGGTGCCCTTGCTGAATCTGTATGACTTTGCGCAGGACCGTGAGGTTCGGCTAATCGCGAAGGGGTGTCTGGACTGGATGACTGCGGCGGCGGCGGTGAAGTATTACCGCGGCGGGATTGGAGGGCCGGTGCTGCGGGACTACGGCAGTGCGAATGTGGTGTTTGGTGCCGGCTTATCGCATCCGATGTGGCTTTATTTCGGGGACACCCCCCAGAACGATCCGCAGCCGCACGTGGATGATGTGTATTTCATCATGAGCGGGTACCGCCCGCCGGCGGCGGTGGTGGCGCTTGCGCGAAAGCAGTTTGATCGGCCAGTGGAATTGCTGGCCAGCAAGCCGGCGTATCGGTTGTGGCGGGGTGAGGAGCGGGACCCCGAGGTGTTGCCCCGATTTTTCGAGACCACGACGTTTGGGCCCGGCTGGCAGATGGGCAGCGTCATCAGCGCCGAAGCGGAGACGACGTGGGACTGCAACCCGTTCAAGCTGTTGGTGCGGAGTGATACGCGGGGCGTGGATGTATTCGTGGCAAACACCACGCCGTTGTGGGGTCATGCGGGGAAAAACGCGGGCGATCAGATCGTGCAGTGGGGCGGACTGTTGATCTGGCTGACCAAGGCCGCGCCGGACACGCGGATGCACTACATGGTGCCCGGCGGGGTGGCGTTGCCGACGGATGCGAAGACCTGGCGGGTGCCGATGGGGCAGGCCACGGTCGTGGTGCACCCAATCGGCCACACGTGGCAACCTGCGGAGATTCAAGGCAAGGCTCAGGAGCGGGTCACGAAGGTGTATCCCGAAGAACTGTTTGTGCAGGGGGTGCCGACGAAGGACGCGGCGTACGTGGGCTTTGCGTTGGAAGTGGTCGGCGGTGATGCCAGGCCTTCGTCGGAGCTTGATCTTTCAGCATTGGAGCGAGGCCGGGTGACGGTGAAGGATGCGACGCGTTCGTTGACGCTGATGTATCACGCGGAGAATGACGTGCCGGGCGTGGAACGGGATGGCGAGCCTTACGATCCGACCGCTGGGCGTGATGTGTATTTGAGCCGGGCGATGGTGATCGGCGACACGGAAGAAAGCTCAGCCGGGCCGATCCGCCAGGACTGGCTCAGCGGCACGTTGGAGGTTCGCGCGGGGGACTTGGCGTTTGTTGGGAAATGCGACGCGGCGGGGTATCGCTTTGAGAATCGCGTGGGTGATGATGAGCGTTGAGCGAGGGCTCAGGCGGTAGCGCGGTTTTGCCCGGATTGTTGCTGATCGCGGAGGGTGGCCTCGGCGAGGAGCATGTCGGCGCGGGTGTCGATGTCGACCACTTCGCCGGGCTTGGTCGTGACGGCTCGGCGATCCTGGCCCAGGAAGGCGTGGGGATCGGTATCGGTCACGTTGAACAGCGCGGTGCGGGTCACCGCAATCACCCCGCCGTCGAGGACGTAGACCGGGGGCAGATCCTGGCGTCGGTAGACGGTGTTGTCCGCGATGGCTTCAAGGCGGTCGACGTCAGAGCCGACCAGCGACTTCATCCAGTAGGGGTGCATTTTGCCAACTGGGGCGACGGACTGAACGGAGTCGGCCTTGGTATCGCGGAGCTTGCGGACGGCTTTCTCAGTGAGATCAACCGGGCGGACGGGCACATTACCGTAGAGCATGACCACGACGTCATGCATGCCGACAATGGAGGTGACCGCATGGCGTGCGGCGGCATCGACCGGGGCGGTGTCGGTGGCGAGCTCAGGGCTTCGGCGGAGGACCGGCACGTCGTAACGCCCGGCGATCTCGGCGAGCTCATCGTCATCGGTGGACAGTGCGACGTGATCGAGGCACGCGGAGTTGAGCGCGTGTTCGAGCGTGTACGCCAGCACGGCCTTGCCAAGCAGCGGGAGGGCGTTTTTGCGGGGCAGGCCTTTGGATCCGCCGCGAGCGAGAATGATGCCGAGCGTGTTGGCTTTCATGGGGCTCAATCGGGCGGGTACAAAAAAAGTCGCCACAAGGAGTCGGTGAAGTCAGGCCTAAGAGGCCCGAGCAGGATCACCATCGGCATCTACGCGGCTTGTCCTGCAACCGTGGTGGTATGAGCACGTGCGTGCCAGCTACGGCACCGCCAGCATAACCCAGCATGCTGGATTTCCCTATGGCCTGTTCGGGCCCAAAGCTCTGACAGGCAAGCGTCTTGCAGCGAGCCAAGCGAGGCGATGCCCGTAAGGTCCTCGCGGCAGAGGGTGAGGCGTGCGTCCGGTAAGACGGTGAGGCGTTGCTTGAGGCGGGGCGGGGGCGTGACGCCTGGAGGCGGGGCCATGGGCACCGGACTGCGGTCGGGGATCAGGCCTTGGGCGGTGCAGAACGGGGTGATCAAGGCCTGGCCTGCGGTGCGGATCCAGCGTTCGAAGAAGGACTCCATATCCTTGAGCGTGCCGGTGACTTTGGTCAGTGCAGGCATGATCCACGGCCGGGGGTGGGAGCGTGGGTTTGCGGGGCTTGCCGGCTCAGCCTGGGCAGCCAGAAGGGCCACGGTGTTTTCCGCGACGCGCTTGAAGGAATCGACGCCCATTTCGTGGTGGTAGGTCTGGGCGGTGTCAGCGTTGAGTCGAACGACGATCAGGTCCAGCGGGAGTAGCAACAGGGCGAGTGCTTCATCGCGAGGCATGAGCAGGTCGGTCTCGATGGCGATTCCCAGGATGCCAGCGTTGTGGGCATGTTGGACCAGTTCGACAAAGCGGGGATGAAGGGTGGGTTCGCCGTGATGGCCCAGGACGACGGTGGCGTCGCGGGTCTGGCCGAGGTCGTCGAAGAGCCGGCGGGCGGTGTCGAAGTCGAGGTCCGGGCCGGCGGCGAAGTCGGGGAGATGGTGTTGGGGCGTGATGGGGCCGGTGGCGGTGCGGCGGGGGGTGAGGCAGACATGGAGGTGGCGCGGCCGGGGCTGGTCAGCAGGCGAGGGCATCCGGGCTTCGAGCCGTTTGGAGGCGTTCACCACGGCGGCGGCATCGGCGGTCTCGAAGGCCTGGCCCAGGTGATCGGCAAGGGCCTGGAGGTGCGCGGTGGTGGAAGGCAGATCGGCGAGGAAGCGGCGGGCGTGATCGCGGACCTCTGCGGGGATGGGCAGGTTGGCTTCCCGGCCGATGGGGTCGATGGTGGGTTTGCTGGGGTTGTACCGCAGGGTTTGGCAGATGCCCGCGTCGTGTGCGGCAAGGTCGGTCAGAACCGCGCGGGAGGTCACCAAAGGCGACAGCCCCGGGGGGGCCTGGGTGAAGGTGAGTTTCATGGCCTCGGGCGCCCCGAGGTGGATGTCGAGCTGGCGGGCGGTGAGCTCAGGGTCGACCACGCACCAGTCCCCGCCGGCGATGACAGCAGTGTCGGCATCGACCTGTTGCATGGCCTGAACCAAAGGCCCGGCGGGGAGCAGCTCATCCCAGACGGTGGACTGCCCCAGCCCGCCGCGCCATGCGGTGTCGGCCCACTTGCGTGAACTCGCCATCCGCGACCGCCAGGGGTCATCGTGCGACACGCCGGCGTCACAAGTCTCGACCTCCACCCGCAACGCGTCACGGACCGCTGCGGGCAGCAGCGCAAGCGGGTCCTGGCCTGCAGGGTGAACCAGGACAATGCGCTGAATTTTGGGCACTGAGGCGAGACGACGCACCGCATGCGTCAGCGCGTTGGCCTTCCCGATGGGCTGGGCCAGGTTGCGGGAAAGTCCAAGCGGGCTGTGGGTGACATCGGTGACGAGCAGTGCAGCGATCATGGCGTGTGTCTTCCGGGGCCCAGGCGTGGGTGCGGCGGAGGTGGGCGGGGTCAGGCGGCGAGCGACGGCAGCGTTTTGTGTCGGGCCACGCGTTCGATCGACGCCCGGACCCTGATCACCGCTTCCTCGAACATGGTCAGTGATTCGTCGCAGGCTTCGATCAGGAAGCGCAGGTTGTCCTGATCCCGGTCGATCTGATCGCGTTGGCGGTCCTGGCTGGTGCGGTCCACGGTTTGCCGAAGCACGCGGTCAGCGCGGAGTCGCTTGAAGGCCCCGATGGTGTTGAGCGTGTTGACCGCGTGGAAGGCCTGCTTGAGATCGTTTTCCACGTGGCGTTGGTGTTTGGTGAGTTTCTCGTGCAGACGGTTGAACTCGGAGGGGCGGTCGATGGCTGCTTTCATTTTGTCGAGCAGCGGGAGGGTGTCGCGGGTGGTGCGTCGCAGGTCGTGCACCTCACGGACCCGGCGGGTGAGCATGGCGTCGAGCTGGTCGAGTCGTTCGGCGTTGAGCGTTGTATCGGGCTGAGGCAGCGGGGGTACGTCGCGGTGAGCGTGCTGGGCGATGACGTCAGCGAGCGGCTTAATAATGGTGTGCTCTTTGACCACGCCGCCTTGGGTGGCGTCATAGATGGTGCGGCCGGCGGCGGTGGATTTGGCGAAGTCGCGCTCGAAATGCTTGAGGTAGGTGACCATCTGCTCATCGGTGAAGATGGGTTGGCCGTGGATATCGTCGGTGCGTCGGAGGTGGCCTCGCATGCGGACGATGCGGGTCCACTCGAGCATTTCGAGGGTGTTGAAGGGGTTGAGTTCACAGTCCCAGACGCGGTGGACCGCAGTGCCGGGGCAGTAGTACAGGCCGTCGGAGAAGCCCAGGTCCTGTCCGACCAGGGCAATGGGGTCGCAGCCCAGATGCTCGGCGAGGTAGAAGGAGAGGTGAGCGACGGTGGCGCCCGAGGGCAGCGGGGTGATGGGTCGCGCGAGGTCGCCCAACAAGGCGTCATTGAAGCTGCTGTGCAGGGTGCGTACCGGGCCGGGGTAGGCATCGACGACCGCCGCATGGACTTTAGGATCGACCACGAGGGTGACATCATCGAGCCGGGGCAGCCCTTCGTAAAAGCGGGTGGAAATCGGCGAATAGTCGAGCGCGGTCACGAAGTCCGGCCGGACGCCGCGCTCGAGCAAAGGTCGCAGTGCGGTCTGTACCGCAATGACCACCACGCGGCGACGGATGTTGGGGTCGGCCAGCAGATGGACGTTGCGGACCAGCGACGGGCCTGCCGCGACGCAGACCGCCAGGCAGCCCTTGGCGGCGTCTTTAAGGGGGTTGGTGGTGTTGCCCGCCGCGTAGAGGTCGAGGTTGGCGGTGAGATTGCGACAGGTGCGCGAGGAGTTGACCAGTGCGGTGGCAATGTTGGTGCGGCAAAACGCGGTCATATCGCGGACATGCTCGGCAAAGGTTGCGCAGGCGGGGGCATGGCGTTGAGCGGTGGGGGGGTGCGGCAGCAGCGCGACGCCTTGGGTGATGACCGCCGCGAAGGCTTCGACCTTGCCCAGCAAGGCAGAGCGGTCGGTGGAGGGCAGGGCAATCACCAGGTCGTGGCGGTGCAGCGCTGCGGAGAGCGGGACATGTTCGAGCACGGATCGCAAGGCTGCGACATCGGGCTCAAAGACGATGAGCAGGCCTTGCGCGCCGTTGCTGTTGAGTCGGCGGAGCAGTTCGACGATGTGATGGCCCAGGCCGAAGCCCAGCACGACCACCGCGGCGGACCTGGTGAAGTCCACGGTGTCGGCAAGCCTGGCAGCCTCGGCTTTGGGGTCGTAGCGCGACGCGAGCTGGCCCGCGGCATGGCCTGGCGATTCAGGCCAGCGGGCGGTGAGTCCCCCGGCTTTGGCGTCGGCCCACTCGAGGGGCGCAGGGTCGGCCGCGAGCACCGCGTCGGCGACCTCGGGGTGCCGGGTCCGCAAGGCACAGAGGTTGCGTTTCAGAATCGATGTGCGTTCGTCAGGCGAGTGCATGCCCGGTGGGTTATCGGGCATTGCCCCGCACGAAGTACACAATTGCGAAAGACGCGGGTGTGCCCGGGCGTGTGTTTGGCGTGATGCCATCATGAGCGCGGATGGATGCCGGATGGGATCACGCCCTATCGTGGTCCGCATGATGCGGGATTTAGAACACCACGTGCTCGAGCAACCCTGGGGGGTGGTGGTGGCCTTGGTGGTGGTGTGGTCGATTTTTCGGATCGTGGGTCGGCGTCGTGGAGACCGCCGGGTATTGCTGGCGTCGTACGGCCCGCTGCTGTTGGCCGGTGGCGTCCTGGCGGCGGCGCATCTGATCGAGACGCGGGTTGAGAAACTGGTGAAGCAGACCGATGCGTTTTTCAAGGCCACCGTGGGTCCTGACCTGGCGACGCTGGATGGGATTGTCGCGTCTGAAGCGGAAGTGACCGACGCGCGCGGGCGGGAACGGTTGACGTATGCGCGGGTTCGCGCGCGGTTGGCAGAAGTGAAGCTGGTGGAGCAGGATTACACGATTACAGAGATTCGCCGGGTGGGTGCGGATGCGGCGGTGATGTCGCTGGAAGCGCGGACCAAGTGGAACGCGGATTTTCCGGGTGTGGCGACGACGTGGGTGTTTGACTGGCGGTGGGACGGGACGAACTGGCGGTTGGCGGAGCTGCGCTGGCTGACCTGGGCCGGCCAGGACCCCGGCGGGGTGTGGGACACGGCGGTACGATCACGATGATGAAAGATCCCTTCGGAAGGATAATCGCAATGACATTGAAACACGTCGCGTGCGGGTTGACCGTGATGACGGTGGTGGCGGCGGGCCTCGCAGGGCAGGCCCTGCTGACGGGGTCGGCTGCGGCACAGGAGCAGGCGGCGTCGGTGAGCCTGCGCCCGCAATGGCAGCCGGGCCACGTGGCAAGGTATGAAATGTGGGGCCGACGATACCGGACCGAGAGTATGGAATTTGGCGGCCAGAAGCGGTCGGTGAAGTACACCATTTTCACCGAAGGCCAGGTGACGTGGGCGGTGAAATCCGTGGAGGATGACGGCTCTTCGGTTTGCACGCTCACCACCGACTGGCTGCGGATCGAACGACGCAGCGAAGACGGTGAGGGCATGATGGGCGACTCGCGGGAGAACGGGGACAACTTGATGCAAGGCTTCGTGGACACCCTCGAAGACAGCACGCTGACGTTTGAGGTGTCTCCCGACGGGGTCATCGAGTCGGTCAAGGGTGTGGAGGCCATCAATCGCAAGGCGGACAATCCCGACATCATGCCCAGCGAGCGGGACTGGATCGGCATGGCGGCGTCGATGGCAACCCTGCCCGGAGCGCCCGCAGAGATCGCTGCGGGTGAATCCTGGTCTAAACGTGATACCTGGGACGGCGAACCGCTGCTGGGCCCGACCAAGATTCATCGAGATTCCAACGTCACCACCACGCTGGACAGCATCGGAATTATGGAAGGCATCCCGGTGGCCACGCTTTCCCAGGCAGAGACGTTTTCGCTGTCCTTCGATCGCGATGATCTGCCTGCCGACGCCCCGCCGATCGACGTGAAAGTGCGTAAGCCCAGTAGCTCGGCGACGATATTTTTCGATCTGGAACTCGGCGAAGTCCTGGCCTACAACGCGGCGTCCAAAGCCACGGTGGTGGTCAACGTCACCTTGCCCCAGGGCCGGGGCACCTTGGTGCGAACCATCGAGCGTGATGATGTAAGTCAGCTGCTTCGCATTGGCGTGGACGTGCCGGAGTAAGTGGCCCCAGGAGCGATTTTATGCAGTGCAATATCGATGCGCGAGGCAAGCGGGCCCGGCTTTTGGTCGGCCTGGGGTTTCTGTTCGCAGCCGTGGTGTTGGGGGTGCTGGTGGCCCTTACCGTGCTGCCGGTGTGGGTGGGATGGATCGCGTTGGGGGCGGGGCTGGGTGGCGGTTTCGCGGTGTTTGAAGCGCGGCACGGATGGTGCGCGGTGAGGGCAATGGGGTTCAAAACACCGATCTGAAAACAATGCGGCGAAGGCGGCTTGATCGTGGATCAGGCCGTTTGGCTCAGCAGGCGTCGCGGGTCAGTACGATGAGCGTTTATGTCGGAGTCGCAACCCATCGTGGAGCGTCGCCAGTCCCCCCGGCGGGTCGCGGCAAGTACTGCTCGTAAAGCCGATCCACTACTCGTCGAGGTGGCGTGGGAAGTATGCAACAAGCTGGGGGGCATCTACACGGTGCTGCGCAGCAAGGCCCAGACGCACCATCGCCGGTGGAAGGACCGCTACTTGCTGATCGGGCCTTACGTGCACGATCAGGCCCAGGTCGAGTTTGATCCCGAGCCCGCGCGAGGCCCGGTGGCGACTGCGGCCGCAGCCATGCGCGAACTGGGATTTCGCGTGGAAGTGGGGCGGTGGCTGATCGCAGGTCGGCCCCGCGTCGCCCTGCTGCACGTAGAAGACTTCCACCCCTTCCTGGCTGACCTGCGGTTTCGGCTGTGGGCGGACCATCAAATCCCCTCGCATGAAAATGACGCACTGCTCAATGACGTGATCGCGTTTGGCGAAGCGGTGCGGCTGTTCATGACATTGCTCACCGAGAAGCCGCAAAAGCCTCGCCCGGTGGTCGCGCATTTTCATGAATGGATGGCTGGGGCCGCGATCCCCATGCTCCGCAAGCAGCAGTGGGCCGGCTCGATCGTCTTCACCACGCACGCCACGCTGCTCGGACGTTATCTCGCGCAGAATCACCCGGCGTTCTACGACCACCTGCCTTATTTCAACGCCACCCAGGAAGCCCGTCACTACAACATTGAACCCCAGCACACCCTGGAACGTGCCGCTGCCCACGGCAGTCACGTGTTCACCACGGTCTCGGAGGTCACCGGCGAAGAATGCCGATCGCTGCTGGGCCGAAGCCCCGATGTGCTGCTGCCCAACGGCCTGAACATCGAACGATTCGCCGCGATCCACGAGTTCCAGAATCTTCATCAGCAGTACAAAGGTGCCATCAACGAATTCGTGATGGGGCACTTTTTTCCGTCTTACAGTTTTGATCTCGACAAGACGCTCTACTTTTTCACCTCCGGCCGATACGAGTTTCGTAATAAAGGCATCGACCTGACGATTGAAGCGCTCGCCCGGCTCAACCACCGTCTGGGCCAGGCCCAGATGCCGGTGACGGTCGTGTTTTTCATCGTGACCAATGCGCAGGTCCGCAGCATGAACATCGGGACCTTGCAGTCCCACGCGATGCTTGATGAGTTCAAGAGCACCAGCGAGAAGATCAAAGCTCAGCTCGGCGATCGCATCTTTCAAGCGGCCGTGCAAGGCCGAACGCCTGACCTCAACCGCGAGGTCGATGAGTATTACACGCTGCGTCTGCGTCGCGCGATGCACGCCTGGCGCCGCCGGGAACCCCCGCCGATCGTGACCCACGACATGGTCAATGACGCGACCGATCCGACGCTGATGGAACTGCGTCGGTGTCAATTGTTCAATCACGAACACGATCGCGTGAAAGTCATCTTCCACCCGCAATTCATCACCGCCACCAACCCGCTGTTCAACATTGAATATGAGCAGTTTGTGCGCGGGTGTCACCTGGGCGTGTTCCCCAGCTATTACGAGCCTTGGGGGTACACGCCGTTGGAGTCGTTGGCGTTGGGTGTGCCGGCGGTGACCAGTGAT
Organism: uncultured Phycisphaeraceae bacterium; assembly: GCA_963799465.1. GTDB lineage: Bacteria > Planctomycetota > Phycisphaerae > Phycisphaerales > Phycisphaeraceae > JBCCOW01. The sequence goes on from CAWCXG010000001.1 coordinate 1,745,925, forward strand.
TTGTCGGGGTTTGGGGCGTATCTCCAGGCGTTGCTGCCCGAGCACACTGAGAAAGGCGTGTACATGATTCACCGCCGGGGGCAGAACTTCAACACCGCCGCCGACGAACTCGCCGACCGGATGTACCGCTTTTGTCAGCTCAATCGGCGGGACCGGGTGGAACTGCGCAACAAAGCGGAGAACTTCAGCACGCACTTCGACTGGAGCAACCTGGCCAAGCGGTACAACCTGGCCCACGACATGGCGCTGGAGCGTTTGGAATAGTTTTCGCCGCGCTGAGCGCCCCTGCTCACGGGGCATTTGGCTCGCGCCATACCGCGCGAATCGCCGCCTTACTTTCCGGGGTCTGCAGCACGAAGTCATGCCCGCTCTCGCGATCGTCAGGAAACCACTTCCACAGGAACGAGCCGACCAGCGTCGGTTCGGTTTCGATCATTTCGAGAGCGATGCGGATCGCGCGGTCGCGGATCGCACCGGCCTTAGGCCCGTCGTCGTGATAATCCCAAGGTTTCGCCGCCGCGGTCAACGCACGGGGGTATCCCAGCTCGACCAGGCAAATCGGTTTACCCTGCCGCGCGGGGTCCACCCGCAGTGAGGTCAGCAATTTTTGCCAGCCTTCGCGGAGCTGGTCGTCGGTCGGGTCGGGCACATCACTGATCGGGAAGTAAGCCACGATGCCCACGACATCCAGCGCATCCCAGAAAGGCACTTGTTGCCAGCCGTCCCAGTTCGCTCCGTAGGTCAAGGGCCCGTCGTAGACCGCGCGGACGGCCGCGATCACCCGCCGCCAGTCGGCTTCACGGTGGTGGGTGCCTTGATACTCAAGCCCGATGCAAAAGGCATCGACCTGATGCTCCGCCGCCAGCCTCGCCTGGTGCACAATCCACTTGGTGTAGCTGTCGAAAAAACGCTTCCAGTCCGCCTCGTTGTCGTAGGTGATCTCACCCCGCCAGCCGAACGGCGAGCCCCAGTATCCCACGTGCGGCTTGAGCAGGACCTTCAACCCGCGCTCATGCGCCAGGCGGGTGGTCACGCTCACCGACGCGTCCTGTCGCTCGGGGTCGTAGCGAAGCTGGCCTCCGCCGCCGAGCCAGAAGTAGGGGTGGATGGTGACCCAGTTCGCGCCCACGCCCACCGCGTCATCGAGCGTTGGGTTCATCAGAGCCGGGCTGTCCCATTCGCCAGGCCCCGAGCGATTGCACGAAATGGTGATGCCTCGGATTGGCGTGTCGCCATGGTCCTTTTGCGCGGTTCCCGGATTCGGCGACAACGAAATCAGCATCAGTCCCAGCAGGACCACAAGCACACGCATGCCCATCAAGGTATCCGATCCGGGTCGCTGGGAATGCTTAATTCCTGCGACCCGGGAACTGCGAGATCGACCCACACCAGCCGATGGTCAGAGGCCTCGTTGAGGTAGACCCGTGAATCACCGGGTGGCGGCCAGTAAACGCCCGCCTCCAGGACGATCAAGTCGCGTGAGGGCAAGACGTAATCGACCCGCAGGTTGCCCGGGCCTTGGTTTGGATCGTCGTTCCAGTCGGCGGTGTCGGTGCGGGGGTCGGTGCGATGCGAGGCGTTGATACCGCTTTGCTTCGAGGCCCAGGCAGTGCCGCCGTCGCTGCCGGGTTGGGGGTCCTGAAGTTGTGGATGGTCGATGAGTTGTTGAACCGCGCCGGGCCTGGACTCTCCGTCGTGCGGGTCGGCATTCATATCGCCCAGGACGATGAGCGGGCTCGGTTGCTTTTCATAGGCTTGAGCCATGAAATAGGCCTCTTCGACGTAACGGGAGAGCATGTTGATTTCCAACGCGTTTCGATGGCCGTTGCGGTCCTCAGGGCCATCGAACACCGGGGGCGTCGGATGCGCGAAGATGACACCGACAGGCACACCTGCGTCCTCCTTTCTTTCCCCTCGTGGGGGTGCTGGTCGGCCAGGCAGTCGATTCGTGGTGGGCACCTTGATGGCGACGGCCAGGTGCGTTTTGGACGAGGCGCGAATGAAAGGCCGAGCCGCCGCAGGCTGAGCGTCGAGTGCTTCCTGGCCAAAAGATTGCGCGGCAGCCTCCTGCATGCGAAACGAGTTGGAGCCTGATGCGGTGTCGTCCCAGTCGATTGGCCACCGGCTGAGCAGCACCATCCCATAATGGCCCGAGTAGTTACCCCAGCCGTGGGCGTCGTGGGGGGTGCCGGTCTGCCCGTCGCCGTTGACATCGACCGGCTCGCCAGCGTCGTCGAGCACCGGGACACCGGTGTTCACCTCAGGCATGAACCAGTGGGCGTAGGTGATGGGCTGGGCACCGTTTTGAGGCGTTTCAAGGTAATGCGTGATGAAGTTGCGGACGCTTTGGCCGGTGGCGTCGTAGTCGAACTCCTGGAGCAGCACCACGTCCGGCCGAGTGCGCTGGAGAACCTCGGCGACAAGCCTGGCCTTGGGATCGCTCGGCGTGGATAACGCGCGAGCAAGCTCGCCCGAAGTCGGACGGGACAGGGCGGTGTTGAAAGTCGCGACGCGGAAGGCGTCGGTGTTGTTGCTGTTGCTGACGGCGACAGGCGTGTCGTGAAGGGGGGCGGTGGGCGCTGTAGAGGCGCAGCCAGCCCATAGCAGGCACGTCATCAGGAGATAGCGCATCACGCAATGGTAAGAAGCCCACGCCGTTACGGCGTGGGCTTCGTGGGAGACAGTCAAATGAATGGCAGGGCGTTACGCGGTCTGATCAGCGTGTTTGCCTTCGGCAACTTCCTCAATCAGCTTGGCGTTGAAGGCATCAAGGTCATCAGGGCTACGGCTGGTCACCAGGCCTGCGTCTACGACGACTTCCTGGTCGACCCAGTGAGCTCCCGCATTTTCCAGGTCCTTGCGGATGGATGAAAAGCTGGTCAGCTTTCGGCCTTTGACAACCTCAGCTTCGATGAGCAGTTGTGGGCCGTGGCAGATGGCGGCGACCGGTTTGTGCTGGTCGAAGAAGTCGCGGATGAAGCTCACCGCAGCCTTGCTGCGTCGCAGTTTGTCGGGGTTGAGCACGCCGCCGGGCAGAACGAGCGCGTCAAACTCCTGAGCGGTGACGTCGTCGAGGGTGGCATCGACTTCGAAGCTGTCGCCCCAGTCATCGCCGTCCCAGCCTTTAACTGCTTTGCGATCGGTGGACACGACGACGGTGCGGATGTTGGACTTTTCAAGGGCATCTCGGGGTGAGGTGAACTCACTTTGTTCAAAGCCGTCGGTAACGAGAATCGCAACGCGTTTGCCAGCAGCTTCGCGGGCATCCTGAGGATCAATGGTGTGGTCAGACATAGAAGAATCTCCTTGTGTCAAAGGTCAAAATGAAATGGCGAATGTGAATCCGCCAGGGGAACAACAAAAGCGTAGGGGGCGGATGGCGTCATTCAATGAGGCAAGATGACATTAAGGCTTTCGAGGCAATCCCTCTGGCCTAAATGATTGTTGACTTACTCTTATTTTCAGCGATATTTGCAAAACGTGTGAGGCCATCCGCGCGGGAATAAAGCGGTGCGGTACGTGATTGGTCCGATGCGGCGGGATGCTCAGTCCCGCGCTTCAGACCGACGTTAGAGATCGTTGACTGACTCGGAGACTCGCCATGCTGACCCAAGCCGTTTGGACCCTCACGCTGACCTCTGCGATGTGGATGATGGGTGGCCTGGCGGGGTGCTCGGAGGTGGACGCTGAGCCTGGCGACGCGGTGCGTCCTGCAACGCAGCCGGGTGATGCGGCGGCGGGTCAGGCGCTGGCGGGGTATGACGCCTTGCTGGCCAGGCATGTGGACGCTGATGGGTTTGTCGATTATGCCGCACTGGCCCGGGACACGTCTGCCCTGGATGCGTACATCGCATCGCTGGCGGGTGTGCCGCTGGAAACCCTTGAGCGTGATGCGCGACTGGCGACCCTGATCAATGCGTATAACGCGTTCACGCTGCGTCTGATCCTGGACCATTGGGACGAAGGCCAACTGGCGTCGATCATGGACATCCCCGAGGCGAAGCGTTGGAACGCGGTGCGGTGGAAGCTGGCCGGGCAGATGGTGAGTCTGGATCAGCTGGAGCACACGCTCATTCGGCCGGTGTTTCAGGAGCCGCGTGTGCATTGGGCGCTGGTGTGCGCGGCGTACAGCTGCCCGCCGCTGCGCGTTGAGGCGTATAGAGGTGAGGCGTTGGAAAAGCAGCTCGCGGACCAGGCGCGGTATGTCCACAGCCGGCCGCGCTATCTGCAATATGACGGCGGAGACACGATTCAACTGACGGTGTTATACGACTGGTTCGCTGCGGACTTTGCAGAACAGGGGGGGGCGTTGGAGCACGCGACCCGCTATGCCGGGGAAGACGTGGCGGAAGCGATCCACAAGCAAAAGCCTGAGGTCACGTTTCTGGATTACGACTGGAAGCTGAACCGCAAAGCCAATCGGGTCAACGCTTCGGGCGACGGGTGAAATCGGAAGCTGGGTCACGAACGCAGTGGTCTGCGTCAGAGCGGAGATTAGCGAAGCGAGGCCAGATCGCGGCGGGTGGCGGGCTGGGTGCTGGTGGCAGGCTTGGGCGTGGGTGCCGCGTTGAGGGACCAGTCGTAGTCGGTCCAACGAATGAAAGGCTGTCGGCCCAGCGAATGCTCCTGGGCGAAGCGGTCATGGTATTCGGCGACGGCGGCGGGGACGGACCCGTAGGCCTGCTCGAAGTCGTGGCCGTACCAGTGATACAGACTGGTGAGGGTCAGTCGTCGCCTGGCCGGATCAAACCGGACATGAGACTCGTCGGCGTGAACACGGCGGGCCTGGTCGGCCAATTGAGCGTCAAGGTTGTCGGCGGTGTAGGCCTCGGCCCGGAGCGGTGGGCAGCTTTGGGCCGCGCACACCAGTGCCCAATGGGTGCGGGCTTCGCGGAAGTTGACACGGATTTCTTCGTGTTCGATCTCGCTCAGGCTCCACAGTCGGCCGCCGAGCTTCCAACGTTTCGCGTCCCAGCGTTTGTCTTCGGGGATGTCTTTGATAGAGCGGAGCTTGCCATCGTCGTAGTGTTCGAGGATGAGCTGGAGGGTAAAGGCGTTGTAGGCGTTGAGCAGCAGGGCCAGGCGGTGATTTCGGCCCATCTTGTCGAAGGGGGCCTGGGCGAGGCTGTCGGTGTAGGCTTTGAGTTCGCGGGCATCCTGCGCAAGCGCGTCATAGCGGACTTTGCCTTGCTCGTTGACATGTTTTCGCAGCAGGATGTCAAAGGCGGAGTGATCGACGGAAGGCCCGTCGGGGTCGGCGTCATAGGCCTCGGAGGCGAGGACCTGAGGCGGGCCGAACAAAGCGACAATGGCCTGTCCGACCAGTCCGCTGCGGTACACGGCGAAGACGGCGGAGCCGGCGACGGCGACGGCAATCAGCGCGGCCCCCAGCAGGCCGGTGGCAGAGCCCCAGCGTCGTCCCGGACGCGATGACGTGGAATCAGAAGGCAGATACATGATGAGGTAAGCCGAGTGGGAAAGCGGTCCCGGAGTAAACAGCGTTCAGTGGAGCCCGCAGCATAGCGGCCTTGATGTGTCTGAGTTTAGACGCAAGTACGGGTCACGTGTTCCCGGGTTGACTTTGGACGTTGGGGTGCACCGCCTAAGATCGGGGGATGCCTACCGCTTCCGAAGCTCATGCCGCGACGCAGCGGGCCTCGCCGGTCCGGGGTTCGCAGGCGGGTCCCCAGCGTTTCAACCTTGTGAGTGAATTCACGCCGATGGGCGATCAGCCGGCGGCCATCGATCAACTCGTGGGAGATATCCGCGACGGGCACAAGTTCAACACCCTGCTCGGCGCCACCGGCACGGGCAAGACGTTCACGATGGCGCACACCATCCAAAAGCTCAACAAGCCCACACTGATCATCAGCCATAACAAGACGCTGGCCGCGCAGCTTTACGAGGAAATGAAAGAGCTGTTCCCGCATAACGCGGTGTGCTATTTCGTTTCGTACTACGACTACTACCAGCCTGAGGCTTACATCCCCGGCCGGGACATCTACATTGAAAAAGACAGCTCGCGCAATGATGACCTGGACCGCCTGCGGCTTGCGGCCACGTCGTCGCTGATCTCCCGCAATGATGTGATCGTGGTCGCGTCGGTGTCGTGCATCTTCGGCCTGGGTTCGCCCGACGAGTTCAAGTCGCATGTCATGTCACTGAGTGTGGGGCAGACCATCGGCCGGCGCGATCTGCTGGGTTCGCTGTCGGACCTGCAATACACCCGCAGCGAGTTTGAGCTCAAACGCTCGGGCTTTCGCGTCCGGGGCGACGTGGTGGAAGTGGTACCCGCGGGCGAAGAGTATGCGGTGCGGATCGAAATGTTCGGCGACGAAATCGAGTCCCTGCAACTGGTGAATCCCACGAGCGGCGAAATGCTCGCGGAGGAAAAACAGATCTTCATCTACCCGGCGGTGCAGTACATGCTCTCGGGCGACCGCCAGCAGAACGCGCTGGTGAAAATCCGTGAAGAGCTCGATCACCGCGTGAGTGCGTTACGCAGCGAAGGCAAACTGCTTGAAGCGCAGCGGCTGCTGGCGCGCACCAAATACGACCTGGAAATGATCGAAGAGGTCGGGGTGTGCTCGGGCATTGAGAATTACTCCCGCCATCTCGACGGCCGACCTGCGGGCTCGATGCCTTACACGTTGATGGATTATTTTCCTGATGCGCAGCGTGGTGATTACAAAGGTGATTACACCTGGCGGGACTCGCCGGAGGCGAAACGCAAAGCGGATTCCAGTGAGTCCGGCGGCGAGGTGCCGCGTCTCTCGGACGGGCTGACGCCCGCGCCAGCGCAGCCCGCGCAGGACTGGCTGCTGATCATTGACGAGTCCCACGTCACCTTGCCGCAGATTCATGCGATGTATCACGGCGACCGGGCTCGCAAGGTCACGCTGGTCGAGCATGGCTTTCGTCTCCCCTCAGCGATGGACAATCGGCCGCTGCGGTTTGAAGAAGTAGAGGCGAAGTGGCCCCAGGTGTTATTCGTCTCGGCGACGCCCGGGGCGTATGAGCTCGAACGATGCGAAGGCCGCGTGGCGGAGCAGGTCATCCGTCCCACGGGGCTGATTGATCCGGTGGTGGAGGTTCGGCCGGCGGACGGTCAAGTGCCTGACTTAATGGCGCTCATTGAAGAACGCAAAGCGCTCAACGAGCGCACCTTCGTGACGACGCTGACCAAACGGCTGGCGGAGGACTTGTCGAGTTATCTGCATGATCAGGGTGTGCGGTGCCGGTACATGCACAGCGAGGTGGAAACGCTTGACCGTGTGGTGATTCTGCGAGAGCTTCGGGAGGGCAAGTTTGATGTGTTGGTGGGGGTGAACCTGCTGCGGGAGGGGCTGGACCTGCCGGAGGTGTCGCTGGTGGCGATTATGGATGCGGACAAGCAAGGGTACTTGCGAAGTGGGACCAGCCTGATTCAGCAGATCGGCCGAGCGGCGCGCAACGTGAATGCCTTTGTGGTGATGTACGCCGACTCGGTGACGCCGGCGATGCAGCAGGCCATTGATGAGACCGACCGTCGGCGGACCAAGCAGCTTGCGTACAACGCGGCGAACGGGATTACGCCTCAGACCGTCAAGAAAGCGATTCGCCGAGGCATTGAGCTTGAACTTCGGGCCCGTAAAACGGCACGCGACGCGATGACCGGCGACGACAAGGAATACGACCGGGCGGAGCTTCTGGCAGAACTCAATAAGACCATGCTCGAAGCGGCGCAGAATCTGGAGTTTGAGAAAGCCGCGAATCTGCGGGACAAGATCAATGAGGTCAAGCAGGCCCCGGCGTTTGACAAGGTGCGGATGAGTAAAAAGGCGGTGGACAAGCCCGCCCCCGGGACGCCTGGCATCAAGTCCAGCCGACGCAAAAAAAAGCCGTCGCGTTGAGTCGGTGTTCGCACCCTTTGGGTTGCATGTCGATCACTGCCATCTCTCTGCCCAGGGCAATGCGCTCGCAGCGTCGGCGGTCTACCCGGCGCTGGCGTCGCGTCTTGGGATTGCGGCGGCAGCGAAAACGCCGTAAATCCGGGGCGACGTTTTGAGTCTGACGATCCTGTCACAATGCAGCGATGAAAATGACCGTTCACGGGTTGGGACGCGTCGGCTCGACGCTGGCGTACACACTGGTGCTTAAAGGCTTGTGCACGGAGCTGGCGCTGGTGACACGCGATCAGGACAAGGCGAGGGGCGATGCGCTGGACCTGCGACACGCCAATGCGTTCAATTCCAGGCCCACGCAGATTACCTTCGGCGACCTCGACGCGTCCAGGGGTTCGGATGTGCTGGCGTTGTGTGCTTCGGTGCCTTCGCCCAAAGACCTGGGCGACCGCCGAGCACTGGCAAAGCCCAACGCGGCGCTGTTTGATGATCTGGTGCCTCGGCTGCTGGACCACAGCCCCGACGCGGTGATCGTCATTCTCAGCAATCCCGTGGATGCTTTGACCTATCGTGTGTTAGCGCAGACCGGGCTGGCGTCGAATCGCGTGATGGGGACCGGGACGCTTGTGGATTCGCTGCGGTTTCGGGAGCTGCTGGCCTCTGAAGTGGGGATTCATGCGGATGACCTGCGGGCCTATATTTTGGGTGAGCATGGCGACGCGCAGTTCGCGGCATGGGATGCGGCGGAGGCGGGCGGCGAGCCGATTGAGCAAAACGCCGGCCGGGAGGAGATGTTCCGCAAAGCCCGCGAAGCGGGTTGGGCCATCTTCAACGCCAAGGGCTACACGAATTATGCGATCGCCAATGCGGCGGGCTACATCCTGGAAGCGATTGCGTTTGACAGCCGCCGGGTCATGCCGGTGAGCCTGAAGGTGGACGATTTTCACGGCGTGAGCGATGTGTGTCTTTCGTTACCTGCGGTGATCGGCCGACGGGGTGTGGAACGGGTGCTGCATCCCGAGTTGAACGCGCGGGAGATCGCGCAGCTGCACGCGTCTGCCCAGGCGGTGCGGGAGACGATTGACGCGATGGGGGCCTTGCCGGGCGTTGCCAGCTAAACTGCTGGTGTCATGAAATGCCTTGCCGCTCGACTTTTGGTGTTGGGAACCCTGGCCTTGATGGTTGTCCTGGCTGGGGGGTCTGCCTGGTCGGCGACGGCACCGGCCACCTCGTCGCGAGCCGCGTCGCCGTTGGGGGCTGGCGTGACCATTGCGGCAGGCCACGACATCGCGGTGATTCCCATCGAGGGCACGATTTATCCCTACACGCCTGAGAGTCTCAAGCAACGGGTTGAACAGGCGATCAGCGACGGGGCCACGATGATCGTGCTGGAGTTGGACACGCCCGGCGGGTATGTGGACTCGGCGTTGGAGATTTCGCGGTATCTCAAGAACCTGTCAGGCCGGGTGCAAACGGTGGCGTGGGTGAACGACTCGGCGTACTCGGCGGGGATCCTGATCGCAGCGGCGTGTGACGAAATCATCATGGCACCAGCCTCGGCGACGGGGGACTGCGCGGTGATCATGCCGGGCCAGAACCTCGCGCCCACCGAACGCGCCAAGGCCTACTCGCCGATCCGTACGGAGTTTGAGGACTCCGCCCGTCGCAATGGCTATGACTTCCCGATGTTCGACGCGATGTGTCGGCTGGGCGTGGAGCTTTACGTGGTCGAACACCAGACCACCGGGCAGCGTCGGGTGGTGAATCAGGCGGACTTCGACATCATGGTGCGTGGGAATGCCCCGCCGATCACGGCGATTGGAAATGCGGCCGTCAATCCGTCGATTGGCGATGTGCGATTTTATGTTGCCGACCCGGCCAAGGACACGGGCAAGTGGTCTGCGGTCACGTCGCTGGCGGGCATGAATCTGCCTGGCGGAAGGCTGCATGATGGCACCTCGCTATTCACCCCGGATCAGACCACAGCCGGGGCCATCGGGTTATCCAAAGCCATCGCAGGAACGCCGGCTCAGGTTCAACAGCATTATCAGGCGGCGTCGATCAACCGGTATCAGCGGAGTTGGTTGAGTCTGGTTGCGTGGGGGTTGACGCGGCCTTGGGTGGTGGGGTTGCTGGTGCTGGTCATGGTGGTGATGGGGTTTTGGGAACTGTCCGCCCCGGGCCTGGGATTGCCGGGCATCCTGGCGGTGGGCGCGTTGGTGCTGCTGGTGGGGGCGCCGATGCTGGTGGGGCTGGGTAATTGGTGGGAGGTGTTGTTGGTGGCGGTGGGGGTGGCGTTGTTGATCGTGGAGATGTTCATCCTGCCGGGCTTTGGGTTCTTTGGCGTCGCGGGAGTGGTTTCGGTATTTGCCGGCCTGGCGTTGCTGGGGGTTCCTGCCTTGACGCAAGGCCAGGGTCCGGTGCAGTACGCGCAGCCCCAGGCGTGGCGGCAGTTGGTGGTGTCCGGATCGGTGCTGGGGGCGGCGTTTCTGGCGGCGTTGGTGGGTTTGATTTTCATGGCCAAGCACACGGGCCAAATCCCCGGGCTGGGGCGGATGGTGCTCAGTTATGACGAGTCGGGCCGTGGAGCCACCGCCGCGGCCGCGCTCGAGTCCGAACCGCGCGTGGGGGAGGCGTGGCAGAATCCGCCGATGACCGTGGCGGTCGGGGATACCGGCACGGTGGTGTCCACGCTTCGACCCACCGGGCGGGTGCGGTTTGAGGGTCTTGTTGACGACGTCGATGTGGTGAGCAACGGCGGTTATCTCGAAGCAGGCAAGACCGCACGGGTTATCGAAGTGGCGGGCAACCGCGTGGTGGTGGAGCGGGCGTAAAGCCGGTTCGCGAAAGCGTCATTGGAGTGAGCGCCTCGCAAGAGCCGATCGAGATTCCACAAACGCCTAGGAGCCGGTCAGGCTTTGGCTTTGTCGCGTTCTTCCTGCTTGCGGATGAAGTACTTGCGCGCTTCACCAGCGAGATAGAACGAGCCACAGATAATCACGAGGTCTTCGCGTGAGACGGCGCGATTCGCGAGCTGCAACGCCTCGGGCAGGTTCTTGGCGGTTTGTGCCATCTTGGCGCTGAGCAGGTCGAACTTGCGTTTGAGATCTTCGGGGTCGCTGGACCGGGGGTTGGCTTTTGCGCGGGTGAAGATGACTTTGTCTGCGCCAAGGGAGATCTGCTCGAGCATGGCGTCGACGTCTTTGTCCTGGGCACACCCAAAGATCATGACCAGCGAGTCGTACTGAATGTGCGCTCCGAGCGCTTTGATCAAGGCCTGGAGCGACGAGGCGTTGTGTGCGCCATCGAGGATCACCTGAGGCCGGGGCCAGACCTGTTCCATTCGGCCAGGCAGTTCGGTCTGTTCGAGGCCTTGGATGACCTGATTTTCCGGGAGCTGGAAGCCGTGCGCCTTGAGTCGGTCGATGATGGCCAGTGCGAGTCCGCAGTTGAGCGCCTGGTGTTCTCCGCGGAGGGGGACGGGCAGGTGCTCGAATTTGGAGGTCTTGGTGGTCAGGCAGACCCGGGTGTGTGGGCCGAGCTCTTTGTTGGCTTCGAAGCGGTAGGAGAAGTCGATGTCCTTGCCGCAGATTTCGAGCTTGGTGCCGATGTCCTCGGCGGTATCGCGGAGGGTGTTGGTGATTTCGCTGTTGGACTGGTTGAGGGTGAGCGCGGGGACGCCGGGCTTGAAGATGCCGGCTTTTTCCTTGGCGATTTTCCCCAGGGTGTCACCCAGCAGATGGGTGTGATCCAGGGAGATGCCGGTGATGGCAGTGACCAGCGGCTCGCAGACGTTGGTGCAATCGAGTCGCCCGCCCAGCCCGGTTTCGAGTACGACGATGTCGACGGCCTGGTCGGCAAAGTGTTTGAAGGCTGCGGCGGTCATGATCTCGAAGAAGGTAAGCGGAGCGTGGATGCCTCGGCTGGCGATAAACTTGGGCTCCACAGCAGCGATCTCTTTGCACAGCTCGGACATGTCGCTGTAGGAGATCATCTGGCCGTTGATCTGAATGCGTTCACGGACGTCGATGAGGTGCGGCGACGTGAACAGGCCGACGGTATAGCCGCAGGCTTCGAGCATGGAGGCGGTCATGGCGCAGACCGAACCTTTGCCCTTGGTGCCAGCGACATGGACACACTGCAATTGATGATGGGGATTACCGATCAGGTCGAGCAGCTTGCGGGTCCGGTCGAGATCGAAGGTCTGATCGGAGTACTTGACCAGCCGTTGACGTTCGTGGTCAAAGTGGGCGTAGAGCCACTTTTGCGCGGTGGTGTAGTTGGTGATCTGGATGGCGGGGGCATCGACTGAATCGGACTTTCGGCGAAAGGCGGAGGCCTCTTCGCGGGCCCGTTCGACGGCGGCCTCGGCGGTTTGGGTGACGGGGTTGTTGGTGCCGGTCACTCCGGCGGTAATGCGTCGAGCGCGGGAAGAACGCTTGGATTTGGTGCTGCTTGGCATAGCCTTCCCACCTTAACGACAACGGGCCTCCGCGTCAAATGTAATGTTTTAAGTTATTGCTAGGTATGAACTTGCAAGAGAGTTAGGTATTTCGAACACGTGAGTGGTGTGCGTGCAAATTACGCTTTGAGTCGTGTCCTGATATTTCTGTCATCGCTGGGCTGGGTTTCACGCTTTAGTGGGAATAGGCTTGAAGGTGCCGAACGTATCATCAGGTTTTTCGAAGGATTAGTTTTGCTTACGAGTTCCCGCATCCAAGGCCCGCAGCTCTCGGCCAGCGAGATACTGCCCGGCCCGATCGAGCCGACGGGTCCGCCGACATCCGTCGATCTCAACCTGCAGGAGCGGTTTGCCCTGGTTCGCGGGTTTACCGAGCAGCTTTGCGAGCCCTTGGAAACGGAGGACTTCGTGGTGCAGAGCATGCCCGACGTGTCCCCCACCAAGTGGCATCTGGCGCACACGACCTGGTTTTTTGAACGCTTTATTCTCACGGATCATTATCGCAGGGTGGTGGGGCGTGAGTACACGCCGGTGCATTCCGCTTACGACTACCTCTTTAACTCGTATTACAACACGATCGGCCCGCAACATTGTCGGCCGCGGCGAGGCTTGCTCTCACGCCCAACGGTGAGTGAGGTGCTGGACTATCGGCATGAGGTCAACGACCGACTCCTGGGACTCCTCGACGCGGCGGACGATGCGCAGCTGGCCCGGCTGACATCGCTCGTCACGCTGGGTTGTCACCACGAGCAGCAGCATCAGGAGTTACTGGTCACCGACCTCAAGCACGTGTTTTCCAGCAACCCGATGCTCCCTGCGTACCGGAGTTCATCGAACAATGCAGCCGACGCGCATGACGCATTACAGCCCAACGGACGGACGACTTTCGAAGGGGGGTTGCAGGAGATGGGCCTTGCTGCGGAGGGGTCGGCGTTTCATTTCGACAACGAGACGCCGCGGCATCGGGTCTGGGTCGAGCCATTCGCGTTGGACCGTCGGCTGGTGACCAACGCGGAGTTTGCGGAGTTCATCGCGGATCATGGCTACGCCCGGCCGGAGCTTTGGCTTTCGCTGGGGTATGCGACGGTGCAGGCTCAGGGGTGGAAGGCTCCGCTGTATTGGTTTCGTGCGGAGGGTGCTTCGCGGGACGAGGCCTGGCAGCAGTACACGATGCACGGGCCGGAGGTGGTTAACGCGGATGAGCCGGTGAGTCATCTTTCGTATTTTGAAGCCGACGCGTATGCCCGATGGGCGGGGGCGCGGTTGCCGACCGAAGCCCAGTGGGAGCTTGCCGCGCGGGATCAGCCGGTGGCGGGTCATTTTGCGGATCAGCTTGATTTTCATGCTCGTTCGGCAAATGCGGGTTGCTTTGGCACGGTATGGGAATGGACCGCCTCGCCGTACCAGCCTTATCCGGGGTATGTGCCGTTGCCCGGGGCGCTGGGCGAATACAACGGCAAGTTCATGTGTAATCAATATGTCCTGCGCGGTGGATCGGTGGCAACGCATTCGACCCACTTCCGTTTGCCTTACCGCAACTTCTTTGGTCCCGACGCACGGTGGCAATTCACGGGGCTTCGACTCGCGTGGGATGCCTGACCGCTTGCATGGTTTGGGGCAGCATTTCTCTGCGTTCTTAATTATTCCATCGTTCCCCTTGCGGACCGCTTTTATGTCCACGACTACCACCCGACGCCTGCTCCCGCCTCCCAGTCTGCCAGTCCAGGGTGGAGCCGCAGGCGACATGATTGCTGAGGTTCTCGCGGGCCTGAGCCAACGTCCCAAGACACTTCCCTGCAAGCTGCTGTACGACCAGCGGGGCAGCGCGCTGTTTGATCAGATCTGCGAGTTGCCTGAGTACACCTTGACGCGTGATGAGACCGCGATCATGCAGCAGCATGTGGAATCGATCGTGGACGCGATCGGGCCTGACGCTTTGTTGATCGAGCTTGGATCGGGCTCTTCGGTGAAAACACGTACGTTGCTGGATCACCTTGAAACGCCGGCCGCGTACGTGCCGGTGGATATTTCGCGGGACCATTTATTGGCCACCGCCGAGCAGCTTGACACGGACTATCCATCGGTGGAGGTGTTGCCTTTGGTGGCGGATTATGACCGGGTCCTGACGTTGCCGGAGGTGTCGAAACCAGCCCGCCGGCGGGTGATTTATTTCCCGGGTTCGACGATTGGTAATTTTTCGCCTGAGGCGGCGCGGCGGTTCCTGCAGCGGTTGTCGCGTTTGGCGCAGGCGGGACCGGAGCCCGAGGCGGGGCTGCTGCTGATCGGGCTGGATACGCCTAAGGACGCGGAAGCGACACTTGCAGCCTACGACGACGCGGCGGGCGTGACAGCAGCGTTCAACCTCAATCTGCTGACTCGGCTGAATCGGGAAGCGGGGGCGGATTTTGATGTGGCGTTGTTCCGCTCGGTGCCGGTGTATGACCGCAAGGCGCATCGCATTGAAGGGCATCTGATGTCGCGGTGCGATCAGGAGGTTCATGTGCAAGGCCGAGCCATTGGGTTCAAAGCGGGCGAGACGGTTTGGATCGAGTCCAGCCACAAGTATCCCCCTGAGGTGTTCTTTGAACTGGCGGAAGACTGGGAGCATCAGCACACCTACACCGACGCGGATGAGCGATTCCACGTGCATTTGATGCAGTCAACATCATCGTGACGCATTGGCGATGCGAGCGAGAGGTAGGATGCGGACGGCGACGGGGCTGCGACTTGGCGTGATGGATGAGACAGGTGTTGATGTTTGAAGCGTTGATTTTTGATTGCGATGGCACGCTTGCCGACACCATGCCTGCCCACTTCAAAGCGTGGACCCAGGCCTGTGCGAAGCATGGGCTGCATCTGCCTGAGGATCGGTTTTACGCGTTGGGTGGAGTTCCGACGCCGGTGATTTTTGAGATGTTGGCGCGGGAGGCAGGGGTCGAGTTGGACCCGGTCGCCGCATCACTTGAGAAGGAAGCCATATTTCTCTCGGAGTTGAATCAGGTGAAGCCGGTGGACGCGGTGGTGGCGGTGGCGGCAGCGCACCGGGGCTGGCTTCCTATGGCGGTGGCGACTGGGGGGATGCGTCACGTGTGCTCGGCGTTGCTTGAGCAGATTGGGGTCGCGGACTGGTTTGAGGTCATGGTGACCGCAGAGGATGTGACGGAGGGCAAGCCGCACCCCGAGACGTTTTTGCTCGCCGCCGAGCGGCTGGGCGTCGATCCGGCGCGTTGCTGCGCATATGAGGATGCGGATGCGGGCGTGGCTTCAGCGCGAGCGGCGGGGATGCACGTGGTGGATGTCCGTGAGCTGCTGGCGGCGCTGTGATTCTTGTGCAGCGTGCACGTGGCTGGCAGGTTGCCGGCTGACGGTTTGAGCTTCGCTTGCACAGAGATCAACGCGTAAAAATCTGATGCATTGCTCTGGGCCAGCTATGAGCAAGCCTGGCACCACGCTTCAGATCACCGACCATGTGGGAGAGTGAATCTTGCGGAGCAAAGGTCAGGACGGTCTGAGAAGCGTGGCTCGCTCGGCCTCGACCCGCTCACGCCAGGCACACCCTTCGACGTGGTCGTTGACCAGGCCCATGGCTTGCATGAAGGCGTAGGCGGTGGTGGGGCCGACGTATTTCCAGCCGCGACGCTTGAGGTCTTTTGACATGGCTTTCGCTTCGGGGCAGGTGGTGGCCTGCATCACAGCATCCTGGGTCATCACGTCAGGACGCGACGCGGCGTTTGGCTCGAACCGCCAGACATAGGCTGCCAGCGAACCCTCGGCTTTGATGAGGTCCAAGGCTTGCGTGGCGTTATGAATCACCGCTTCGATCTTGCCGCGGTGTCGCACGATGCCCGCGTCGTGCAGCAAGCGGTCCACGTCGGCCGGGCCGAACGCTGCGACACGGGCCGGGTCGAACTGGGCAAACGCACGGCGGAAATTTTCGCGCTTCCGCAGAATGGTCAGCCAGCTCAGGCCGGCCTGGAATCCTTCAAGGCTGAGCTTTTCAAACAGTGTGTGATCGTTGGTGACGGGTCGGCCCCACTCATCGTCGTGGTAGGCCATGTACTCCGGATCATCGCCGCACCACCAGCATCGCGTTGGAGATGAGGGGGCGTTGGGCATCGGCTGTTTTCGTGTGTTTCGATGGGCGCACAGCGTCTGAAGTATCAGGCGTCGTCGCGATCGGTGACGCGGTAATTTTCGCGTTCGCCTCGGCCTCGGACGGGGTAGTCCTTGCGCAGCGGATGGGCGGGGTAGTCTTCCCAGGTGAGGATGCGGCGAAGGTCGGGGTGGCCGTCGAATCGTATGCCGAACATGTCGAAGACCTCGCGTTCCATCCATTCGGCCCCGGGCCAGAGGTCGGTGACGGTGGGCAGATGCAGGGCGGGATCGGGTTCGATGCCGTCGGTTGGGAGACTTGGGTCGAGCAGAACTTTGACGAGCAATCGAGGGGCTTCGGGGCCGTGATGGCCTGTACCTTCGAGGTTGTAGACCACGGCGAATCGACCGGTCGGCCCACCGGCTCGGGGCTTGGGATAGTTCAGATAATCGATGCCCGCGATGTCGCTGAGCATGTCATAGGGCCCATCGCCGAGTTGCTGGAGCGTCTGCATCACTTCGTGCAGATGCTCGGCGGGAACCAGCAGCGTGGCGCGTCCGCGGAACTCGGTGGCCTGGAGGGCAACGTCCGGCAGGGCGGCTTTGAGTTTGGGCAGGGCGGGGTGGTTGAGCGTGGGCATGACGGTGGTCTTGGAACACTGCGGGGCTGAAACGCGAAAAGGTCAGGCCGGGCGTCGAGCTCGGGCGGTTGCGACGGGTTCACTATAGATCACCCGCTTCACACGTCGCGGATCTGATCTTTGAGCACACCCACCAGACTTCGCCAGCGCTGGGTGGTTTCCGGCCACTCGTATTGCAGCACGTCGGCGAGTGCGACGGTGTCTTTGGCGTTGACCAGGTCGCGAAGTTCTTTGAGGCGGGTGACCAGTTCGGTGATGCAGGCCTGGAGGGGTTTGCCGTCGACTTCGAGAGTGTCGAGGGTCACGCCGGTAAGTGCTGCGGACTGGAGCACCGCCTGCTGGGTCTGAAGCCAGGGCTCGACGGCCGCGCCGACTTTGATCAGCCCAGCCTGGCTTTCGCCGCGCTGCAGAAGCTCGGCTGCTTCCTGTTGCATGGCCTCGGCGTCGGCGAGTCGGTGCTCGATCTGGTTGAGAATTGAGAGTGATAAAGCGATGGGGTCGGCGGAGTACAGGCGGAGGTCGGCGTTGTCGATCGACTTCTCAGCGTGTTCATCCAGAGCGTCGCCGGTGACGACGTTGCCGTTGAGCCGGACCTCAACGAGCATTCTTCCCTCGGCGTCACATTGAGCCTGCGCGGCCTGGAGCGCATCGCCGAGTCGATGGCCGGTGACGTCGAGAGGGGCATCGTCGAGGAGGATGGGCATCGGGTGAGTGTACGGGGTGAGGCCGAGCGTTTGTGAGACAGCGTTGAAAGCGTGGATGGAAACGCCTTGCGGCGGGTGGGTGACGCAGGGGGTCGGGCCGGTTCGATGAGGCGAAGGGGGTAGGGGCAGTAAGCTTGTCTCGGCCATGATGAAAAGTGCTGTGCAACATGCCCGCCGACTCGAGAAGCTGCCCGCGGTGCGGTTTGGACTGCAGGCTGCGGTGGGGTTTCCGCTCAACATCGGGCTGACCATCGGGCTTCACGAACTCGCGGGGTTGGCCGAAGAGATCGCGTTTTGCGTTTCGCTGGCCGTTGTGTTTGTGATCAATTTTCTGGTGATGCGGCACTATGTCTACCGGGCCGGTGACGGGCATGGAGGCCGGCAGCTGGCGGGATTTGCGGCGACATCGCTGAGCTTTCGCGCTGCGGAGTACGCCGCGTTTTTGCTGATCCATACCCGGCTGGGAGTGGCGTATGTCCCGGCCATGGTGGGCATTCTGGTGGTGTCGTTTTGCGCGAAGTATTTCGTGTTCGGCAAGCTGGTGTTCGGCTCGCGGAAACGACAGACATCGGCCCGCACGCCTGCGCGGTAAGCGGGTCAAGGCGACGTGCGGACGGCGGCTGGGTCGATGGAGGGCGGAAGCCAGAGCACGGGGTGTCGGTCGTGAAACATGACGTCGCGGGGGAGCGTGAGGGGCTGATAGCCGAGCTGCCGTGCCAAGGCGACGAGCGAGGTTTCGCGGCGGGCGGTTTCGGCGCCGGTGAGAATGGCGTCGGGGGGATGGTGCTGCCAGATCGGCCCCATCGTTTCAGCCCCGGCCCATTGGAGACGTTCGCGCAAGTCGTCGGGGACAAACGGGGCGGTCCGCCAGGGGAACGGGCCGGTGGCAAACGCGGGGTCGGTGTGTCCGCCCGCCATGTGAACAAACAGCGGGGCCAGGGTGGCGACTTCCCGGCCTTGGACGTAAGGCGTGAGCGTTTGCGCAAATCGGGAGGCCTGGCGGTGGGTCCAGGTATCGGGCTGGGTGAGGGGTCGAAGATTATCGACGGTGACCGCCAGTGCGAGAAGCGTCACGGCCGCGCACCCTGCGGTGAGCCAAGGCTTGACGGGCAAGAATGAAGCGGCGTGTCGTGCGGCGAGCAAGGTGAGCACGGAGGCGAAAACTGCGGGGCCGTAGTTGTATTGCATGTGCAGTCGGCCGGGCATGTACGCGCCGAACAGCACGAAGGCGGTGACCAGCAACCCGAACAGCAGGGGGGTGAACGCGAGGCGTTTGCCGACGAGGCGAAACACCAGCGACGCGGACAACATGCCAAGGGTGAGGATCAGCAGGGCGAGGTGCTTGGGCGAGGCACGCAGGTCATCGAGGAAGTACACCGCCTTGGTGCCCCAGGTCCAAATCTGGTTGTTGCTTCGGTGGTAGGCGTTGGAGAAGGAGGGATAGATGAAGTTGCCGATGTAGAAGCGTTCGGGGTTGGAGGCGGCCAGCAGGATGACGGGGGACAGGGCGATGAGTACGCCCAGCGCGAAGGCGAGGGTGCGGCGGAGGGTGCGCGGCCAACTCCAGCCCTGGCCGAGGAACAGCAGCCCCAGGCCGAAGGGCGCAAGCAGGGGCAGCATGGTCAGCCGCCAACCGACGGCAAGGCCGAGCAGGACGCCAGCCAGTGCGAGCAGTCCCAGTCTGTCACGTGTTGCGGCAGCGTTGAGCGTGAGGATGAACGCAGCAAGCGCGGCAAGCACCGAGCCGGTGTGATTCCACGCCGCACCGGCTGCATGGGTGTAAACCAGTGACGTGCCCAGCAAGGCCACGAGCGTGGTGGCGAGCATGCGACCGAAAAGCCCGGGGACCTGGCGTTGGCCCCAGAGTCCGAGCGTCAGCAGCGTGGTCAGGGCGAAGCCTGCGCTGGCCAGTCGGGTGACCAGCAGACTGTTGTCGTGCAGCTGAAGAAGCGGGGCATACACGAACGCCTGCAGAGGCATGTGATAGTAGAGGTAGTCGCGGTAGGGCAGTGCGCCTTCCCAGAGCAGAAGGCCGGGCATGATGAACTGGTGCTCGTCATGGTTGAAGTCGAACCCCACCATGGCGTTGAAGGTGTTGGCGGCGACGAGGAGCACGGTGAGCGCGGTCAGCGCGGCGGCGAAACACGTCGCCCGGCGGGGTTGTGTGGTGGCCAGCGCTGCGTCCTGGGTGAGGTCTTTAGTCACAGCGATCCGCTTCGGCGGTGTGCGGGTTGCGTGGGGGTGCGCTGAGGCGTCGGAGACGTAGTTGGCAGTCTTCGATCAGCCGGCGGTTGGACGCCAGAAGGTCGGCGATCAGGCCGAAGCACCACAGCATGAACCCCGCCAGCAGCAGCACCGCCCCAAGCACCAGACTCGGCACCCGGCTGGTGTAAGGCTCCGCCACCAGCCACAGCACCACCCAGCGGACGAACAACGCCAGCCCCAGGGCGATCGGCACCGTACCGACCCAAAAGAAAAACGCCAACGGGCGATAGAGCACGAAGATGCGAAAAATCGTGGCGATCGAACGCGACACGTACGAGCGGATGCTTTTGACCAGCCGAGACGGGCGCGTGGGGCCATTGGTACGAATGGGAACCGACTCCACCCGAAGCCCTTTTTGACCCGCCTGGATAATGGTTTCCAGCGTGTAGGTGTAACGATTGAAAACGTTGAGCTGCATCGCGGCATCGCGGGTGATCGCCCTAAACCCGCTGGGGGCATCCTGCACGGTCGTACGACTGGCCATGCGCACGGCCTTGCTGCCCAGCTTCTGCAAGGCCTTTTTGATCGGCGAAAAATGTTCGATCTCCGCGATGGCCCGGCAACCCACCACCAGGTCCGCCTGGGCGTTGAGAATCGGCTCGGTGAGCTTGGGAATGTCCGCAGCGCAGTACTGATTGTCCGCGTCGGTATTCACAATCACGTCGGCACCCTGCTGGATCGCCTCGGCCAGCCCAGCCATATACGCCACCGCTAACCCGCGGTTGTGGCCAAGGGTGACGATGTGATCCACACCCTGCTCTCGCGCGACGGCCACGGTGCGGTCGTGACTCCCGTCATCAATGACCAGCCACTCGACGCACGTAAACCCAGCGACCTCACGCGGCAGATCGGCCAGCGTTTCGGGCAGTGTCTCTTGTTCGTTGTAACACGGGACCTGAATGATCAGTTTCATAGCCAAGCTGTCGCTCATGGATGAGAAGAGTTTCTCGCTTTGCCGAATGATGCATCCGACCCAATATCAATCCCATGCGTCATACATCCCCGGGAACACCCTTGAGTTGTACCTCATATCCTGCGTAAAACCACGCGCATTTTTCGGATCGCTTGATTCACCGCTGAGCTGCCCTCGCTGAGCCGACTGACCCCGGTGGGTATTGCGGATGAATACGCTTGTCATTGCAGCGCTGTACGGCACAATAGGCGGATGGCTCGATGTGACACATGCAGCGCGTTGATCTTTGGCGGCAAAAAGGTCGACGGTCGGCGGTACTGCAATGCGCGGTGTCGGGATCGGGGCGAAGCCGCGCGGGTTGCCCTGGCGGTGGACCCGGAGATTCTCGATGAGTTGCTGGTCGCGTTGTTTGACGGTGACTGCCCGCGGTGCGGCGGGCCCGGGCCGGTGGATGTCTCGGTGACGCACAAGGCCTATTCGTTGTTTGTCGTGTCGTGGTGGAAGAGCGATGAGGTGGTGGCGTGTCGCCGGTGCGGTCGCCGCAGCCAGACGGCGGCACTGATTCAGACGGCTGTGCTGGGGTGGTGGAGTTGGAGCGGGATTTTCATCACGCCAGTGATGATGGTGCGAAGTGTGAGAGGCCTGAGCAAATCATTTGATCCAGAGGTACCCAGCGAGGCCTTGGAGAAGCACCTGACCTTAAAGGCGGCGGTGGAAAGCCGGCGGCGTCAGCAGGATGCCTCGTGAGTCTGGGGTGGGGATGCAGGGGTTCGCAGGATGCAGGAGGCGGTGCCGGGGCGTTACCATCGTGGGATGGCCAGCACCCCCTCTCAATCTGCCCCCCGCCCGTCCGCTGATGACCGTTACGCGAAGTCGTCGCAAGCCCACGCTCACGCCCTGACCTTGATGCCCGGGGGCGTGAATTCTCCGGTGCGAGCGTACAAGGCGGTGGGGCGGGAACCGGTGACCGTGGTCAAAGGCGAGGGCTGCCGGGTGACCGATGTCGATGACAATGTGTACATCGATTACGTCATGTCCTACGGCCCGTTGATCCTGGGCCACGCACACGACCGGGTCAGCAGCGCGTTATCCAAAGTGATCACCAAGGGATGGACCTTTGGGATGCCGACGCTTGGCGAAACACTGCTGGCCCAGGAAGTGGTCAACGCGGTGCCGGGGATCGACGTGGTGCGGTTTGTAAACAGCGGCACCGAAGCGGCGATGTCGGCGATCCGATTGGCGCGGGCGGCAACGGGGCGCAACAAGCTCATCAAATGCTTGGGGAATTACCACGGCCACAGCGACGCGATGCTGGTCGAAGCGGGCAGCGGCGCGATGACGCTGGGCACCCCCAGCTCGCCGGGCGTCCCGGGGTCCGTCACCGAGCACACCTTGCTGGTGCCTTACAACGATGCGGCGGCGGCGGGTCGGATGATGGCTCAATATCCCGGCGAGATTGCGGCGATGTGTGTGGAACCGATCGCGGGCAACATGGGGTGCATCCCGCCCGAAGAGGGGTACCTCATGGCACTGCGGGAACTGTGTGATCAACACGATGTGCCGTTGCTGTTTGATGAAGTGATGACGGGGTTTCGCGTGGCGTTTGGCGGGGCGCAGGAGTTATACGGGGTCACGCCGGACCTGACGTGCCTGGGCAAGATTGTCGGCGGGGGGCTGCCTTGCGCAGCCTACGGCGGACGCGAAGACCTCATGCGTCACGTCGCGCCCGATGGCCCGATGTATCAGGCCGGCACGCTGAGTGGTAATCCGCTGGCGATGGCGGCGGGACTCGCGACGCTCGACGTGCTGGATGACAGCGAGGAAGCGGTTTACGCCGACCTGGAGGTCACCACCGCCCGCTTGGCCGAGGGGCTTGAAGCGGCTGCCGCCCGCGCGAAGTGCCCGGCGACCGTCACGCGGGTCGGCTCGATGCTGGGTTTGTTTTTCACGCAGACGCCGGGGCAGTCGATTCTTAACTACGAACACGCCAAAGCCTGTTCCACCGCGCGGTATGCCGCGTTCTTTGGCGTCATGCTTGACGGCGGGATCATGCTCGCGCCCAGCGCATACGAAGCGTGGTTCCTGTCCATTATGCATGACGCCAACGCGGTCGACGCAACCCTTGAGGTCGCGGCAAAGGCGTTTCAAGCAGCGGCTGCCATTGCGCATTGAATCGATACGTTCGCCGCAATAAGGCACATAACACGCAAAAGCAAAATGAGATTGATATGCAGGAGCGGGAGGTGTTTGCGTTGTGCGATGTGGTGAGGGAAACAAGTTTCGCACTGCACTGCTATTTAAAGCACGGGCACCTGGAGAAGGTCTACGAAAACGGTTTGGCCAACCGGCTGCGGAAGAAAGGGATCCAAGTCGAGCAGCAAGTGAGCCTGGGTGTTCGTGACGAAGACCAGACGCTTCTTGGTGCGTATAAATGCGACTTGTTGATCGAAGGGTTTCTACTGGTCGAACTCAAAGCAGTGCGTCACGTTGCGGACGAGCATGTGGCTCAACTTCTTGGTTATCTCCGCGCTTGCCGAATACAGCATGGGTTGCTGATCAACTTCGGCAACCCAAAGCTGTATGTGAGAAGTATGTCTTATCAACAGACAGGTAAATATTCCCTTTTGCGTCGTCTTGCGTTTCTTCGCGGCCACTTTGTCTTTAATGACGCGTTGCGTCACTCTGCCAATATGCTGTAGTAGCGGTTGCTGCTGATTTTGCGAAATCCGCCGGTGGCGAGGTCGCCGTCGTCGATCAGGCGGTCGATATCGCGCATGTAGTCATCGTCGCGGGTGGCGCCGGTGCCTTCAAAGACCACGCCCAACGCCGAGGTGATGCCGCCTTCGTCTTGGTATTCCGCGTCCCACTGTCCGCCGAGGCTTGGGCCTTGGGTCCATTTGTCCGCGTCGAGGTAGGCGTCGAGACCGGTGGGGATCGTGCCGGTGCTGGCGTCTTCGGGGTATTGGCCGGTCTCCTGGTGAAAGAGGATCGCAGCGGTGGTGAATTGTCGCAGGTTGGTGACGAAGGTGGTCTTCTGGCTTTGGTCCGATGCGGCGGCGAACTGTGGAATGACGATGGCCGCGAGGATGCCGAGGATGACGACGACGACGAGGATTTCGACGAGCGTGAAGCCGGAGGCGCGCTTGCCGCAGGAGGTCAGGGGCATGAAGGGAGTGACGCATTCAAGGCACGACGTGTCCAGCGAAGTTTCTCCACTGCGGTGAAGCGTGGAGGGTTGTGCTGATTAAAGAACATGGGAGACTCCAGGACCGTCCGAGCGTGAAGCACATCCGGCAATCGCTTACCCTGCCCGATCATTCGCCTCCCCTGCCAGAGCCTGCCATGCCGACCCCCTCCGCCGCAACGACTTCGACGACCCCGCCCCATGCCACGAAAGCGTTTCGGATTCTGGCGGCAGACAAACTCGCTGACGACGGGCTGGCGTTTATTGAAGCGCAGGCGGACGCGGAGCTGATCAACAAGCCGGGCTTGAGTGAAGCGGAGTATGCGGCGTTGCTGGCGTCGGGTGAGGTGGACGCGATGATCGTGCGGTCGGGCGTGACGGTGACGCCGGCCATGCTCGCGTCGCCGGGCCATCTGCGCATCATCGCCCGGGCTGGGGTGGGCGTGGACAACATTGACCTGCCCTCAGCGACGGCAGCGGGGATCGTGGTCGCCAACACCGCGGAGGCCTCGACCATCACGACCGCAGAGCACGCGTTTGCCTTGCTTATGGGGTTGCTTCGGAATCTGGGCCCAGCCTCGCGGACGATGTATGAAGGCGGGTGGGACCGGTCGAAGTATCAAGGCCGACAGTTGCAGGGCATGACGCTGGGCGTGGTGGGCTTTGGCCGCATCGGGCAGACGGTGGCGGAGCGGGCGCTGGCGTTTGGCATGAAGGTGGTGGCGTTTGACCCGGTGTGGTCCTCGGCGACGGCCATGGACGGGCAGGTGAAGATGTTCACCAACTTTGAGGCCATGTTGCCGCACGCCGAGGCGTTGTCGTTTCACGTGCCGTTGAACGATCACACGCGGGGGATGCTCAATACGCAGACGTTTGAGGTGTGCCGTGAAGGCGTGTTCGTCGTGAACGCGTCGCGGGGCGGGGTGGTGGACGAAACGGACCTGATCAAGGCACTCGATGAAGGCCGATGCGGGGGCGCGGCATTGGATGTCTTTGTCGAAGAGCCCTTGGCGGCGGATTCCCCGCTGCGAACGCACCCCAAGGTGTTATGCACGCCTCACCTGGGCGCTTCGACCAAAGAAGCGCAGCAAGCGGTGAGCATTGAAGCCGCCAAGGCGTGCCTGGCCTATCTGCGGGGCGAAGGGATCAGCGGCGCGGTCAATGCGGGCGGGCTGCGGGTGGATTTGGATCCGTTGCAGTCGGCGTTTGTCGATCTGGCCGGGCGGATGGCCACGCTGCTGGGCCCGATGATCACGAGGGGCATCGCCCGGGTCGAGGTGTGCGTGGAAGGCGAAGCGATTGGCGCGGCCGCCAATACCATTGAGCGGGCGGCGCTGGTGGGACTGCTCGGCGGATATCTCAGCGAACCGGTCAACCTGATCAACGTGGAAGACGTGGCCCGGCGGCGGGGCATCAAGACCACCTGCTCGACCAGTGATGCGGCGGCAACGCGAGGCCCACGTTTAACGCTGGAAGTGTTCGGCGGGCAGGGTGCGGTCGATGCCGCCACCGCCGACGCGGACAGGTCCCGCAAAATCGCGGGGCATGTCTATGAGGACCTGCAACCCCGATTGGCGGAGATCAACGGCTACGCCATGGACATGATTCCCGAGGGCACGATGGTCCTCATTCAGAACGACGACCAGCCGGGCATCATCGGCCAGGTGGGGACCACGTTTGGTCAGGCGGGCGTGAATATTGCCGACATGACAATCTCGCGACGCACTGATTCAGCAGGCACAACCACGGCGTTGATGTTGCTCAAAGTCGATCAACGTCCGGGCCAGGACTTGCTCAAAGCACTGCTTGATCAGCCGGGCATCCGCAAGGCGGCGGATGTAACACTGCCGCCGCGGGCTGCGGGTGTGTGAGGTGATGACCGGCCGGCGATGAAGCGCAAGCGTGGCCGCCGCAGGCGATCGGGTGAGGGGGATAGCGAGCGCTATTTACCCACGCAAAAGCGAGCAAAGACTTCGCCGATCAGATCGTCCGGGCTGACGCGGCCGACGAGCGTGGTGAGGTGGTCCAGGGCATTGCGTAATGCAGCGGCGGTGAGCTCGGCGTCCGCCAGGATGGGGTCATGGGGGTCGAAGGTCTGAAGCGATTCATCCAAAGCAAGCGCCGCACCATGCAGTGCGGCATCGTGCCGGGCCAGGAGATCGATAGCTCCGGAAGCGGGGTTGGCGGTCAGTTCCCGCAGGGTGTGCGCAAGGGTGTCGCGGAGCGTGTTGAGTCCTGCGTGGGTGTGGGCAGAGACCGCGAGGCGGCCCGGGGGAAGGGGGGTGGGCGCCATGCGGGCAAGGTCCGCTTTGGTGTGGACGAAGAGTTGAGCGGTCGGTTGTTCTGGGCGTAGTGGCGTGAGAGGTGGCGACACATCGTCAGCCGCATCAAGGGCGTGCACATGAAGTATGACATCAGCTGTGTGGGCGGCAGCGACGGCAGCGTCGTGGGTGGGATCGTCGAGATCGAGTCCTGGCAAATCGATCAACAGGCAACGCTGCCCGTGGGGGAGGTCAAGGGGTTCGACCAGAGCATCGCGGGTCGTGCCGGGGTTGGCGTGGGTGACCGCCCGGGCTTGAGAGAGCAGGGCGTTGAAAAGGGTGGACTTCCCCGCACTGGGCGGTCCGAGCAGAACCACGCGGGGCAGACCGGGGTGGAGGTGTGGGCGGGGGGTGTGGTGTTGCAGGTTGCGGATGGCGGTGCGCAGGGCGAGCACTTGGTCATGAAGTGCGCGGGGCGGGATGGGGACGACATCTTCCTGGTCGGTGAAGTCGATGCCCGCTTCGACCAGTGCCGTGCAGGTGGTGAGTTGGTGGATGAGGGCGTGGAGCGTCCGGCCGGTGGTGTCGTGGAGCAGTTCGTGGGCGGCGGTGAGCTGGGCGGTGTTGGCCGCGGCAATGGTGGCAGCAACGCCTTGGGCCTGGAGCAGGGTGAGCTTGCCCGCCAGAAACGCGCGGTAGGTGAACTCTCCGCCTCGGGCTTGGCGTGCGCCCAGATTCAGGCAGCGGGTGATGACGCGGTCGATGAGGCTTGGGTTGCCGGGGAGTTGGACTTCGGCGGTGTCGTCAGCGGTGTACGACGCGGGGCCTTGGAACGTGAGGACCAGGACGGGCAGCGGCGGCAGCGGCGGCGCGAAGTAGGCGGAGCAGGAGATGCGGGGCGGCGGAAGCTCGAAAGGGCCGGCCCTTGCGTCGGCGGCAGGAGGCGGGGTCAGGACAAGTTGCTGCAGGATGGAGAATGCGTCTGGACCGGCAAGGCGGATGAGGGCGCGGGGGGATCGTCCGGGCGGGGAGCTGAGGGCGACGATGGTGTCGGGGCGCATGGGCTGGGTCAGCGTTTGCGTCGCGGTGGTCGTGGGCCAGCGCCAGGGGGCGGGGGGTCGGTGGACGGGCTGGACTTTTTCCGGGTCGGCGCAGAGCCGTCGCGGAGGGCTTTCATTTCTTCAAGCCGGGCTTGCTGGGCTTCGGCGGCGTTTTGGAGGCGGTCCATGAAGCCGCCGGGCTTGCGAGGCTTCCTGGGTTTCTTGTCAAACAACGTGCCCGCTTCTTCCTGAATGCGAACGTGTCGGCGAACGATGTAGGAATCGACGATGCCCGCCAGGGTGGAGGTGAAGATGTAGAGCGTCAGGCCGGCAGGGGCGCCGTAGAGGAAAATGGGGAACAGCAGCGTCACGAACTTCATGATCTTCTGCTGCTGGGCCTGCTGCTCGTTGGCGGGCGGCGGGGAGGTGAACTTGGCGTTGATGAAGAACGTGACGCCCATGAGCAGGGGCAGGATGTTGATCGACGAATAGTCAAACTGCAGGGGCAGCAGGGGGAAGCTGAAGTAGGCGGGTTCGTCGAGGATGGGGATGAAGCGGTCGGGGACCGAGAGGTCTGCCAGGAAGGGCCAGGCTCCGCCGGAGATGGCCTGGAACACGCCGTAGAACGCAGGCTCGTGGCGCAGTTCGATGGCGAAGTAGAGCATGGCGTAGAGCGCGATCCAGATGGGGGTCTGGAGCAACATGGGCAGGCAGCCGAGCATGTTGGCGGGGTTGATGCCTTTTTCGCGGTACAACGCCATCATCTCTTTATTGAGCTTGGTGGGGTCATCTTTGTGCTTGGTTTTGATTTTTTCGAGTTCGGGCTGCAGGGCCTGCATCTGCTTGCCCATTTTCATCATGTTGACCTGCGCCCGCTTGGTGATCGGGTGAAGGATCAGGCGGACGGTGGCGACAAGCAGAATGATCGCGATGCCCCAGTCGCCCAGGACGCTGTGGACCAGTGCGAGGAACCAGAGCAGGCCACGGGCGAGCCATTGGAAGGTGCAGAAGGTGCACGGGCCTGGGATTTCGTAGCGGACCAGGTCGCCCAGGTTGAGGATGGCGTAGGGCGCTTCAGCGAGGAGTTCCGCTTTACGGGGCCCGGCGAAGAAGCCGAGCGACAAGTCGATCGAGCCGCCGGGCTGGAGGGTCAGGTCATCGGTGTGGAAGGCGAAGAGCACTGAGCGGTTGTCGGGCCGAAGGTCGGGTGCAGCAGCTTCGTTGGGGAGCACGAAGGTGTCGACGTGGGGGAAGACCTGGGTGAGCGGGGTGACGCCGACGGGCTTATCGACGCCCGGGGGGATGGGGGCGTGAACGACCACCGCGAAGTAGCGGTTTTCGGAGGCCAGCCAGGCGAGCTGGGCTTCGCTGCGGATGTCTTCGTCGAGCTGTCGGCTGGGCCAGATTGACTTCTCGTCGTCAGGCCGGGCGTCGATGGGCTGGGCGAAATCATCGGCGACGCTGTTGCGCAGGACAAAGGAGTCGTCGGTCCAGATGCGGACTTTGCGGGGGTCTTTGGCGGGGTTGAAGTAACCGAAGGCAAAGAGTCGGCGGTCGCCCAGGTAGGCCCCGCGGTCTTTTTCGAGGTCGCCTTGAGCGAACTGGGAGAAGCGAACGTTGAGCGGACGTCCGGCGAGGTTGTCAATGGTCTGTTCGAGGCTGACGTCGTAGGTTTCGCCCACACGGTAGGTGCGGGTAAGACGGACCAGCGGTCTGGCGGGCTGATTGGTGTTCGCGGGCTGATCGACGATGGTGAGCTGGTAGGTGGCGTGGCTTGGGTCGTGACTGACGAGGGTCCAGGGGACGGTGACCAGGGACTGGAGGGTGCCGGGCTGGTTGGCCTGGGTGAGGGGCTTGCCGTCGATAACGATTTGGCGCGCGGCAAAGTGGGGGAGTTTGGCGTCGGGGTCGGCGGGGCCGGCCACGGACAGGGGTTGGCTGAGGACCAGGGGCTCGGCGTCATGATGGACGCGGCTGTTGTATTCAGCAAAGGCGATTTGGCGGACCGCCGCGCCGTAGGGCATGAGGTCGATTTTGAGCTTGAAGCCAGAGTCAGGATCGGAAGATCCGATGGACACGCTTTGGGGCGCGTCGGCGGCCTGGGCGATGGGGGTGAAGGACGAGGCGGCCGGGTCGGCGGGACGTGCGGGGTCGGCGGCGGGCGCGGTGTCGGGGGTGGGGCGGCTGGCCTCGGCGAGCAACGCGGGAGTGGTCGCGGGGGGGAGCGTGGGGGTTGGGGCGGGGTCGCTGTCCGCAGGCTCGGGGGCTGGGGTGTCTTGCGCTACCGCGGCCGGGGCGTCTGGCGCAGCGGTTTCGGGGGGTGGGGTGTTGTCGCCTCGGAAGAAGAACGCGAGCGCAAAGGCAACCGCGATCGCTGCGGCGATCAAAGGGATAATCAGACGGGCGGCGGAGTTGGGCTTGGTCGGTCCGCCTGGGGCGGGCCGCTGGCCCGGGCCGGCGGGGGTAGGCTTTCGGCTCATGGGAAGCGGCGAGTATAGACGACGTTCGGAGCAGGCTGAGGCGGCAGGCGGGTGGGACGGTCTGCGGCTGTGGGCGCTGCTGCCAGCCGCGGTGCTGGTGGACGTGTGGATCAGGCTTCGGGTGGGGATGGCGCGGAGCGAACAGCGGGGGTTGGGGCCAGCGTTGCGGGTCCGGTTGGAGGGGGTTTATGCCGTGCGGGTGTTGGAGAGGGTGCGGGTGGTGGAGCGTCCGCCGCCGGTGCCTTGGGTGGTGACGTGGATGGGTCGACGGCGGCCGTCACTGGTGGCGCACGGGCCGATCGGCATCACGCTGGGCTGGGTGGTGTTTGTGCATCCGTCCTATGCCACGGACGATCGGCTGATGTTTCACGAGTTGGTGCACGTGGTGCAATGGGAGGCGGTGGGTCGGCTGCGGTTTTTGCTGCTTTATATGGATGGCGTGCTGAGGTGGGGCTATCGGGACTGCCCGCTGGAGGCGATGGCCTATGCGTTGACCGATGGGTATGTGGCAGGCAGCGGGGATGACGCGGTGGAGGCGTTGGTGCGGGAGCAGATGGTGGCGTTGGGGGCGGGTCTGCGGTCGCGGGGGTGGTTGGCCCGGGGGGCGTGGTGGTTGGCGGGGGCGTGGTGAAGTGCGAAGGCACGGTGGGCCGATGGAATGGCGGTGAGCGAGGATTATCGCGTGGACATTTCGGGCCTGGAGGGGACGACGGGGTCGCTGGGCCAGGGGTCTGTGGGGTCGGTTGGGTCTGATGCTGGCGGGGCGGGTCGGCCTTGGCTTTCGATTCGCTGGCAGTGCTGCGGGGCGTATAGCCGGGTGTACAAGGCCAAGGACGGCAAGGTGTACGAGGGGCGGTGCCCGCGGTGCCATCGGCTGCTGCGGGTGCCGATTGGTCCGGGCGGAACGCACGTGCGAAGCTTCGAGGCGTGGTGAGAGACTCCGCTGCGTCACGCCTGAGGGCGATGGCACGGTCGCGGCACTGAGGGATCGCTTTGAAGGTTGGAGTTGTAGGGATGGTGCGGTTGGTTGGGTCGCTTTGCTTTAAAAGTTGACTGTCTGAGTGGACACGCAGGGGGTTTAAATGCGACGGTTTCGGCTGAGTCGTTCCGACAGGGACGGACCTCGTTCCACTTTGAGATAAAGAGGCTTGATCATGAATGTACTTTCACTAAATGCCAGCCGTGCGGCGGTGACCAGTCTTGTTGCCTTTGACCAGTCGGGCCAGGACCGCGAGGCGGAGAAAGAGTCTGATGCAGAGGATCTGCTGAAGGCGATTGACAAAGTGGCAGAGAAAAACGACACGCTCGATTTTTCCGAGGTTGCCCAACAGTTGAGTGATTTTGCATCCAAGGCGGCCGCTGCCGAATCAGCCGGGCATGTGCTGGAAGTCGAAATCAAGAAAGATACGCTTTACGCCGCGATTGGCGAAGAGCGGATCACGATCGCGATCGACGATAAGAAAGGGCGAATCGAGGTGACCGAAGACCAGGTGCTGACCAACGATGATGCGGCGTCAGCCTCCGCGAGCCTGTCGAGGCTGGTGGCCCGTGATCGCGAGGGAGGCAATGGCGAAGATCCCGGCAAACTGAAAATCGAGAAGAGCAACGAGAAACTCGATGAGCTCGATGCGGTGCTCACGGCGTTGACTCAGGACGGGGACAACGAGACGGTCACGGCACTGGCCGATACGCTCGGCCGGATCGAAACAGCGGTCTCGCAGGGAGCTTCGCTGGAAGTCGAAGTCAAGGGTAAAGCATTCAAGCTGGAAATTGACGGCGAGAAGCTGGAAATTCGCCTCAAGGCCGATGGGAAGAAAGATCCAGAACTTGACGTGAAGGTAGACAAGGACCTAGCGAAGTTGCTGGCCTCATTCGAGCCCGCTGCAAAACCCAGTGCTCCTGCGTCGACGGAACCCACCCCCCCGGCGGAGACGCCGAGTGATGCAGTCGAGCAACCTGTCGATACGAACCCGTCACGAGCGCAACCTGCGGAACCAGTTACTTCCACTGAGCAACCCGCACGCACAAACACAAACACGCCAGAGGTTCAGTCCGAAACGCGTGCGAATCGTTTCGAAACGACAACCGGTTCGGCCGGATCAATGCCGACGGGTGGCGTGGTGCAATCAACGTCCGCCACGAGTTCGGCGAGCGGTCCAAGCGATTTGGACACCACGACAGTGGTGCAGGAAACCGGGACATATCAGGGCGTTTATCAACCCGGGGAGCGGGTGGATGCGTCGGCGAATCGGCGGTCGGACCTGGTTGCAGCCTTTGCCACGCGGGTGGATGCAGCCCGAATCGAACAGGTCGGGGTGACTTCGCGGCTGATTGATTCAAGCATCGAGGCTTCGACACGCGCGGCGGCGGAGCGTGGGTCCATTGAGCAGGATGAGGCGGATACCGAGGAAGATCAGCGTGCAGCGGAACGGGTGATGCGGTCGGCCATGGAGTCGCTGCAGAACCTGGGGACCGACGCACTGGCGGAGTCTGCGGGCGGGTCGTCGGAGAAGGTGCTGGCCCTGGTGGGATGAGCTGGGCGGGTTGGTGTATCGCGTGAGCTGGGTGTTGCGGATCACGCAATGTCCTGTCCGCCTGGGACGCGTCCTGATGGGCGCGGCTCGTCTTTGAGCCCGGCGATCGTCGAGCACGTGGTGAGCGTTTGCGGTTTCAGATCATGCTCAGTGCAGGCAGCGGGTGACGAGCGCGGTCCAGCCGGTTTGGTGGGACGCGCCAGGCCTTGGCCGGTATCGCCGTTGAAGTATTCGTAGAACAGCGGGTTACCGGGTTGGCCGGTGGCGACGCGGGTGTTGTCGGGCTGGAGGCGGAAGAGGTTGGCGAGGCGTTGCATGAGATCTTCGGCGACGACGTCGAGCGTGACATGCTTCCCCGAGCCGGTGGGGTATTCGATGGTGAAGGTGTCGCCGTAGAAGTGGTGATAGCGTTGGAGGGATTCGATGAGCAGGTAGTTGATGGGGAACCAGATGGGGCCGCGCCAGTTGGAGTTTCCGCCGAACATGGTGTTGCGGGACTCGGCAGGTTCGTAGCGGACTTCGTAGTGTTGGCCGGGCAGGTCGAGGGTAAAGGGGTCCTGGGCGTAGCGTTTGGACATCGAGCGGATGCCAAAGGGCGAGAGGAACTCATCTTCATCGAGCATGTAGCCCAGCACGCGGGTGAGTTTTTCACGCGAGGGGACGGCAAGCATCATGCGGTCGGCGTTTTGCCGGGGCGTGTCGTCGCAGCTCATGAGCGAGACGCGCTGCGCCAGGTCCGGGCGATATTTGAGAAACCAGTTCATCCGCTTGCTGAAGCCTTTAAGTTTTTCGAGGCGTTTGCGGTCAAAGACCTGCACGGCGATGAGAGGCATCAGGCCGACGAGTGAGCGGAGTCGGATGGGGGTCTGGTGGCCGTCGATGCCCAGGTGGTCGTAGTAGAAGCCGTCGTCTTGATGCCAGAGTCCGGTGCCGCCGACTTGATGAATGGCGTCGGCGATGGCGATGAAGTGTTCGAAGAACTTGGAGGCCATGTCTTCGTAGCCCGGGGCGTGCTCGGCAAGCTCCAGGGCGATGGACATCATGGTCGAGCAGTAAAACGCCATCCACGCGGTGCCGTCGGACTGGGTGAGGGTCTGGCCTTGGGGCAGGGGTTGGCTTCGGTCGAAGACGCCGATGTTGTCGAGTCCCAGGAATCCGCCCGCGAAGACGTTGTGTCCGTGGGGGTCTTTGCGGTTGACCCACCAGGTGAAGTTGAGCAGCAGTTTTTGGAAGGCGGAGGCCAGGAATGCTTTGTCGCGTTGGCCGCGCTCGCCAGTGAGTTTGTAGGTCCGCCAGACCGCCCAGGCATGGACCGGTGGATTGACATCATCGAAGGCAAACTCGTAGGCGGGGATTTGTCCGTTGGGGTGGAGGTACCACTCGCGGAGGAATAAGCCGAGTTGTTTTTTGGCCCAATGCGGGTCGATCTGGGCCATGGGAATCATGTGGAAGGCGGTGTCCCAGGCGGCGAACCAGGGGTACTCCCACTTGTCGGGCATGGAGAGGACATCGCGGGCAAAGAGGTGCTTCCAGTCCTCGTTTCGGCCGGTGTTGCGTGACTCAGGGGGTGGGGGCAGGTTGGGGTCGCCTTCGAGCCACTCCTCGACGACGTAGTGATAAAACTGCTTGGACCACAAGAGCCCGGCATAGGCCTGGCGGGCGATGAGGCGGTCGTCGTCGGACAAGCCCGGCGGGAGTACGGTGTCGTAGAAGGCGTCGGCTTCGTTGATCCGGGTGTCAAAGGTTTTTGCAAACTCGGAGCCGAAGGCTTCGGGCTGCTCGTCTGCCAAGGCTTCGGGGCGCAAGCGGGCGAGGAGGGTGTGGGACGCGCCAGGTTCAAGTTTCAAGGCCACCACTGCGGCAGTTTTCGTGCCTCGGCCTTTTGGATTCACCGCGTGCGACTGGCCTTGGATCAGGTATTCGTGAAAGGCGTCTTTGACGTAAGGCGTGAGGCTTTGCGAATCGAAGAGCCGTTCGCGGTTGGTGTGATTCTCGGTGAAGAGCCAGTTGATCGAATTTTTGCCGCGGGCCTCGGGGTTCGTGGAAGGGTGCGCTTGCAGGTCGAAGCGGAACTTGCCCAGGGTTTCGTGATCGCAGGCGATGGAGGCGTCGCCGACCTGTTCGAGGTTGGGCTTGAGGGTGCAGCCTTCGTGTTGGCATCCCCAGACCCAGGTGTTGCGAAACCACAGGGTGGGCAGGACGGTGAGCTCGGCGGGGTCTGGGCCGGCGTTGGTGATAGTGATGCGGATGAGGGTGTCGTCGGGTCCGGCTTTGGCGTATTCGGCGGTGACGATGAAGTAGCGATTGTCGTTGAAAACGCCGGTTTGAGCGATTTCGTATTCGTCATCGTGTTTGGAGCGGTTGGCGTTTTCGTGGACCAGTTCGTCGTAGGGGAACGCGGCGTGGGGGTAGTGGTAGGAGGCTTTGGCGTAGGCGTTGGTGGGGCAGGCGTCGAGGTAGAAGTAGTGTTCTTTGACATCTTCGCCGTGGTTACCTTCGGGTCCGGTGAGGCCGAAGAGTCGTTCTTTGAGGATGGGGTCTTTGCCGTTCCACAGGGCGAGCGCGAAGCAGAGTCGGCACTCGCGGTCGGTCCATCCGAGCAGGCCGTCTTCGCCCCAGCGATAGGCCCGGGAGCGGGCGTGGTCATGGGGGAAGTAGGTCCAGGCGGAGCCGTCGTCGGAATAGTCTTCGCGGACGGTGCCCCACTGTCGTTCGGCGAGGTAAGGCCCCCATCGTTGCCAGTTGGCTTCGCGGCGGTGGGCTTGCTCGAGTCGGTGGTGCTCGGGGGTATGGGGCATGGGGTGAGCTTAAAAGAAGCCCGCGTTCACGAGGTAACGCGGGCTTCGATGATTTTGCGTGAACAGCGATGATGCGGAGCGGGGCGGGGGTCAGACGGTCATGTGCGTCGGGAGCATGTGGCCTACGGCGGTCCAGTTGATGACATCGAAGAAGGCGCTCACGTACGCGCCGCGTTTGTTCTGATATTTGAGGTAGTAGGCGTGTTCCCAGACATCGAGGCACAGGATGGGCCGGGCGGACCAGGTCGTCAGGGATTCGTGGTTGTGGGCGTGTAGGACGATGAGATTGTTGGAGAGGGTTTCGTGGGCCAGGATTCCCCAGCCTGAGCCTTTGACGGAGGTGGCGGCTTCGATGAAGTGTGCTTTGAAGGCGTCGAAGGAGCCGAATGATTTGTCGATGAGCTGGGCGAGTTTGCCCTGAGGCGTTCCGCCGCCGCCGTTGCCCTGGGGGGCCATGATGTTCCAGAACAGGGTGTGGAGGATGTGTCCGGCCCCGTGGAAGGCGAGGTCGTGGGTGACGGAGGGGACGGCACTGAGGTCGCCGGACTTGCGGGCGTCGGCAAGCGTGGCGAGGGCTTTGTTGAGTCCGTTGACATAGCCCTGATGATGAATGTCGTGGTGAAGCCGCATGGTCTGCTCATCAATGGCAGGCTCGAGGGCGTTGTAGGCGTAGGGCAGGGGGGGGAGGGTGTATTTCTGGGTGTCGGGGTTCCATCCGGGGATGGCATTGGGGGGCAGGGCATTGGCGGGGCGGGCCTGGTCGACGGCCTGGCCGGCGGGGGCGTCTTCGCCGTCGTGGGTGTGTTTGTTGCGGGCGGGGTGAGCGAAGGCGGCACCGGCGACGCCAGCAGTCAGAGCTCCGGTGGCGGCAAGCATTTCTCGACGATTCATGATGGGATTCCTTGGCAAGCGAAAAGGGGGAGGGGTGGACTCAGGGTTTGGATCACTGTACGGCGGGTGACATCCGGGCGGTTGGCGTATTACGACAAAAGGACGGTATTTGGTAGCGATTCCGGTCGTTTCGTGGGGGTGCGTGATTCTCTATCATGCGTGCTTCATGTTCATGAAGTTTCATTTTCTGATTTTGGTGATGCTGGTCACATCGGGCACTGCGTTCGCGCAAGGGGGGCGTGGGGGGGTGGAACTGCAAGGGGCGGCGAGTGCGGCGGGGGTGAATGGCTTGAGGCCGGGCTATTTTGGAGAGGTGGCAGTTCGGCTGAAGAACGCCAGTGGGGAGGACGCGGTGGTTCGGCCGACGGTTTCGGCAGCGGGGGTGGAGGGGCTTGCATCGTCGGCGGAGGTGTGGGTTCCGGGGGGATCGCAGCGTCGGGCGGTGTTTTCGTTCTGGACGCCGGCGGAGGCGAAGGGTGATGCGGGAAATGAGCGGTCGGTGGGGTTGACGACCCGACTGATCCGAGGCGAAAGCCGGGAGACGCAAGGCGCGGCCTTGCCGGGGGTGGCGGTTCGTCTGGCGGACAAGGGCCTGGTGACAGCCACGCTCAGCGATGACAGCGAGGCGGGGATCACGTCGTGGCTGCGGGGACTGCTGGAGGCGTCGCAGGTGTCACGGGCGGAGAAGATGGTGTCGGTGGTGAGGCCGGCGTCGGCTCCGCGGACGGCGGCGGGGTGGGACGCGGTGAATGTGATGGGATTGGGTTTGGGGGAAGGCGGTTTGGATGCGGCGCGGTCGCTGGCGGTGCGTCGTTGGGTGCAGGGGGGTGGGGTTTTGGTGGTGGATTCGACGGCGACGCCGGACGCGGTGCTGGGAGCGGTGCTGGGGGAGGCGTGGGATTTGACGCGTCTGGGGGAGACGCGGTGGACCGAGCTTCGGTGGTCTGACCGGGGTCGGGCCTTAGAACGGGCGTATCCGGTACGACGGGTGCTGGTGGATGAGCGTGCGTGGGAGTCGGGGCGCTGGTCTGTGGTTCAGCGGGTGAACGGCGAGCCGGTGATTTTGGACAAGCCGATGGGTCAGGGGCGGGTGATGGTGTTGCTGCTGGAGCCTCGGGCATGGTGGGCGGAGGCGGATCAGGTGGCGGTGGATGCGGGTGGCGCGTCGGTGGTGTGGCCTGGGTCTGCGGTGATGTCGGCGGCGTCGGCGGCACGGGGGTCGGCGGGTCAGGGGAGGCTGGAGGAAGGTGGGGATGCCGGAGGATTTGATGCCGACGCGGAGGCCCGAGACGCGGTGTCGGCGATTGGATATTCGGTGTTGGATGGGCGGGTGGCGGTGGGGTTGTTGGCGTTATTGCCGGTGGGCATTGGGGTGGCGGGTTGGTGGTTTGGTCGGTCAGCGGGGTCGGAGGGGTCGGAGGATTCGAAGAGGTCAGGCGATTCGAGAGGGTTGGCTCGGGGCCGGGAGTGGGCGTCGGTGGCGTCGGTGGTGTTGGCGTTGGGGGTGACGGGTTTGGTGATTGGCGCGGGGGTTTGGTCTCGGGGCGGGACGCCGGACACGGTGTCGTCGGTGGGGTCGGCGACGGTGCGGCCGGGGTCGTCGACGGTGGTGGTGGAGGGGGTGGCGGCGGTGTATCGGTCTGGGGATGGGTCGGGGCATTTGACGGGGGCGTCGTCGGTGCCGCGGCTGAAGACGCCGGGGCTGGATGAAGGGTTGGTCCGGGTGGTGTGGGAGGATTTGGATCGTTGGCGGTTGGAGACAGCGGACGCTCGGGTGGGAGCGGTGCGGACAGTGGGGTTTCGGTCGTTGGTGGATTTGGGTGGGCCGGTGTCGGGTCGGCTGATGGTGGGCGGTGGGGGGTTGAAGGTTGAGGCGGCGGGGATTCCGTCGGGTCTGGGTTCGATGACGTTGGTGGTTCCCGGAGGCCGGGCTGAGGTGACGCGGGGCGAGGGTGGGGTGATGCGGGTGGGTGCGATGGAGGCGTTGGAGGGTGGTCAGTTGCACGCGGGGCCGGGGTGGAAGGACGGATCGGCGGGCGGGGTCCTGGAGGGGTGGCTTGAGGGGTTGGATGTGGGGCTGAGTCTGGGAGAGGGAACGCGGCGGGTGGGTCGGGTGCGGCTGACATTGCCTTTGTCGGTGGAGGTGTCTGCGGGTGAAGGGTTGGTGACGTTGCCGGGCGGGTTGCTGGGTCGGCGGGTGGTGGGGACGGTGTACGCTGCGAACGAGGGCGAGTGGTTGACGACCAGTGCGCCGAACAAGGCGGAGGTGCGGTACCGGCTGCCTGGGGCATTGGCGGGTTCGCAGGCGGTTTCGGCGGTGTGGGTGGTGGATGTGGAAGCGCCGTCGCGTCGGTGGTCGGTGGAGGTTTTTGAAGGCGGCGGGGGTCAGGCGGATCGACGGAATCAACGGGCGCAGCGGGGCGATGCGGGCTGGAGGACGGCTGGGTCGGGGACGGGGCTGGTAGGGGAGCGTCGGTTTGAGCTTTCGGCGACGGAGGGTCTGCGGGTGGTTGACGGAGAAGTTGGGCTTCGGCTGAGTGTGGGTCAGGTGACGGGGCTTCGGGGCGGTGATCCGCCTTCCTGGACGGTGGGATCGGTGCGGTTGGAATCTTTGACGGTCAGGGTTACAGACAAGGAGTTGCCGTGACGGACGACGTGGTGATGGACGCGCAGGCGGAGATGGTTTTGGATGCCGAGGCGGATGGGGCCCGGCGGTCATCGGCAGCGCGTGGGGAGGTGATGGTGCGGACGCGGGGGTTGACCAAGCGTTACGGGGATTTTGTGGCGTTGGATTCGTTGGACCTGGAGCTGCGCAAGGGTGAGATTCTGGGATTCATTGGGCCCAACGGCGCTGGCAAGACGACGACGATTAAGATTCTGGTGGGGTTGAGTAAGCCGACGTCGGGCACGGCGGAGGTGGCGGGGTGTGATTGTGAGAAGGACAGTTCGAAGATCAAGCGGGTGGTGGGGTACATGCCGGACGTGTTTGGGTCGTATGACAACATGCGGGTGTGGGAGTATTTGGATTTTTTTGGAGCGGCGTACAAGCTGCCTCGGGGTGAACGGCGTAAGCGGATCGAGACGTGCATGGAGCTGACGGGGGCGACGTACATGCGGGATCGGTATGTGGAGGCGTTATCGCATGGGATGAAGCAGCGGGTGGCGGTGGCGCGAACGTTGCTTCACGATCCGCAGGTGTTGATTCTCGATGAGCCGGCGAATGGTCTGGACCCCACCGCACGGATCGAGATGCGGCAGACGTTGCTGCGTTTAGCGGCGATGGGGAAGACGTTGATCGTGACGAGTCACATTTTGCCGGAGCTGGGGCGGGTGTGTGACACGGTGGCGATCATTACGCATGGGAAGTTGCGGGCGTATGGGCCT
The DNA here is from genome assembly GCA_963799465.1 of uncultured Phycisphaeraceae bacterium. GTDB lineage: Bacteria > Planctomycetota > Phycisphaerae > Phycisphaerales > Phycisphaeraceae > JBCCOW01. The sequence continues at coordinate 1,785,457 of CAWCXG010000001.1, forward strand.
TTGGATCAGATCATGACGTCGGTGCGTCAGAAGCGGCGGATGGAAGTGGTGTTGCTGGACGGCGGTCAACTGTCGCGGGTGGCGTTGGCGTTGGAGAAGGCGCTTGGGGAGGGGGCAGAGGTGTCGGCGAGCGAAGCGGAGGCGGAGGTGCGTTTCAGTACGACATGGGCGGATGACCGCTTGGCGAAGCTGTTGAGCAAGTTGTCGGCGGCGACGCCGATCGTGCAGTTCCGCGAGGTGCCTTTGGATTTGGAGGACGCGTTTCTGGAGGTCACACGGGAGACGGGGCTGAAGGATTCGGGGGCGCGGGAAGGGTGAGGGTGGGGCGGTTTGGTGCTGGTCCTTGCCTTGCGTGGAGCGGGTCCAGGAATGATGCGGCAGGCGGTGGAGATGGTATTGCAGTGAGAGGGTGCGCTGGGTCGGTGAGTACGGTGAACGGCAACGCATAGAAACGAACAGAAACGAACAGAAACGAACAGGGTTGAGTACGTCAGTTTTGAACCATCCGATTATCCAGCGTGAATTGATTGGGGCACTGCGGTCGCGGCGGGCGGTGGCGGTGCAGGTGGCGTTGGCGTTGGTGCTGACCGCGTTGGTGGCAGCGCGGTATCCGGGGCTTTGGGGGACGGGTTCGGCGGATCAGGGCACGATGGCGGATGTGGGCGGGCAGGCGGCGCGGCAGCTGCTGCGGGTGTTTGCATATGGGTTGATGGTGGGACTGATGCTGCTGGCTCCGGTGTTTGCGGCGACGAGTGTGGTGAAGGAGCGGGTGGGGGGGACGCTTGCGTTGTTGCTGCACGCACCGTTGTCGGCGGGGTCGATTGTGGGGGGCAAGCTGGCGGCGACGATGGGGTATGTGGGGTTGCTGTTGGTGTTGAGTTTGCCGGCGGGCGCGGTGTGCTGGGCGATGGGGGGGGTGAGTCTTTGGGGGCAGCTGGGGGCGGTGTATGCGGTGCTGGCGGTGATGGGGTTGCAGTATGCGACGCTTGGACTTTGGGTGAGCAGTCGAGCGGGGAGCGTGGATGGTGCGCTTCGGTGGACCTATGCGGGGGTGTTGGTGTTGGCGCTTGGGGTGTTGACGCCGCATGCCTTACTGGGGGGTGAGCTGGATCAGGAGGCGATGCTGGGGGCGTTGTCGGAGCGGGTGCCTGGCGTGGGTCCTTTGCTGGCGACGTTGTTGGGGGCGGTGTTTGGGGTGTTGTCGGGGGTGGGTTTGAGCTTGCCGACGGTGATCGAGGGGCTTCGGACGTTGTCGCCTGTGCCGGCGGTAGCGTCGCTGTTGGGTGAAGCGTCGGCGGGGGGGAAGGGGTGATCGAGCGGGGGCTGGCGTGGCGGTATGTGGTGGTGTCGCTTTTGATTTCAGCGGGGCTGGCGGCGTGGACGGTGGTGCGTCTTCATCCGCGGATGCTGGATCGTTCGCGGTCGTCGGGAGCGGTGACCGATGAGCGGGCGGCCGGGACGCAGGCCTATCGGCGGGTGATGTATTTGTGGTTTTTTGATCCGCAGCGGCGGGGCGATGCGATTGGGGTGCACTGGGCGGGGATCGCGGTGTCGGCGGCGGTGACGGCAGTGGCAGGTTGGGGGGCGTGGGTGTTGTGGGGCAGCCAGGCGGGGGCGGATGGCGGGGGTGAAGCGGTTGGCGCAGGCGGTGGGGCTGGTGGGGCCGGTGGGGGCGGTGGGGGCAGGGGATTGGAATCGGGGGAGCCGGGCGGGTTGGTGGTGGGCGGGTTTGATTTGATGGGGCAGGCGGGGGCGGTGCTGCTGGCGGGCGTGGCGGCGGTGGGGGCGTTGGTGTTGCTGACGACGGTGGCGGGCGCGAACCCGGTGGCGGTGAAGGAGCAGCGGACGCGGAAGCTGGGGCGGGGGAATTGGATGGCGCGGCTGTTTGGGGCGACGTTGATCGGGTCGTTGTTGTTGATGTTGGCGGCGACGGGGTCGAGCACGGCGCGGATGGCGGGGGGGGCGGGGAGTTTGGAGTCGGTGTCGCGTTTGGGTGGGGTGATCGCGGTGTTGCAGGTGGGGCTGGTGTTGTTGTTGACGCCGGCGTTGGCGTCGGGGTTGATTAGTACGGAGCGGGAGAGTCGGGGGTGGCAGTTGCTGCAGGTGACGCCGATGTCAGCGGTGTCGATCGTGGTGGGCAAGTTGCTGAGTGTGGTGGTGCCGTTGGCGTTGGTGTTGATGGCGACGTTGCCGGCGTATGCGGTGTTGGTGTACGTTCGGCCTTCGATGGCGGGCGAGGTGCAGTCGGTGCTCGTGACGCTGGGGATGTCGGCGGTGATGTGTTTGCTGGTGTCGTCGGCATGGAGTGCGGTGGTGTCGCGGACGTCTGCGGCGACGGTGGGGGCGTACCTGACGTTGTTGACGTTTGGGGTGGGCACGTTTTTGCTTTGGGCGGGTGAGGGTGCACCGATTCCGACGGGGGTGGTGCGGGTGGGTTTGATGCTGAATCCGCTGGCGGCGTGCCTGGGTGCGATGGGAACGCTGGGGTTTGAGTCGTACGATTTGTTGCCGGCGGCGTGGTGGGCCATGGCGGTGGTGTCGTTGGTGTCGTTGGTGGTGTTGGTGGTGTCGGTTTGGCGGTTGACCAGGCCTCGGTGAGGTCATGACGCGGGGCGGCGGTTTGGACCGGTTGAAGATTTTTTATTGAGTGACGACACGATGATGCGCAATGGGTTGAAGTGGACTGGGACCTGGAGGTGGGTGAGCGCAGCGGCGGGGGGTGTGTGGTGTGTGGTGGGCTTGCTGTGTGTGGGGTGGGGCGGGACGGTGGGGGCGGCGGGGGCGGAGGATGCGGCGGGGTCGCTTGGGGCGTACGTGCCGGAGGCGGGCGGGGTGGTGGGCTGGGCGGTCGAGGAAGATCCGGCGTTGGAGGCGGCGCGGGGGCGGGTGGTGTTGCCGGAGGCGACGGCGGGGCTTTGGGTGCGGGCGATGGCGTCGGAGCGGCGCGAGCTGGATCGGCTCGAGGCGGTGTCGGCGGCGGCGGAAGCGAGGGCGCGGGGGTTGGAGGCCTTGCCGGAGGAGCTGCGGGCGGGGGTGCGGGATCGGCTTGAGACGGATGCGTCGCCTCGGGTGGTGGCGGCGGCGATGCGGACGCTTGGGGTGTGGGGGATGGAGGATGCGGCGGGGACGGTGGTGGCACGGGCGGAGGCGATGGGGGATGCGTCGGTGACCGCGGCGGCAGACGGAGCGTTGATGGCGATGGGGAGTCGGGCGGGCGATCGGTGGGCGGTGTCGCGGTTGGTGAATGGGTCGCGGGGTGCGGTGGATCGACGGTCGGCAGGGGGCGTGTTGTTGGCGGGTGAGGGCTTGACGTTGTCATCGGATCAGCAGTTGGGGGTGGTGGGGGTGGCGGCGTCGGGGGACGCGTCGGCATCGGTGCGGGTGCGTGCGGCGGAGGTGGCGGCAGCGTCGGGGGCGGCGGTGGAGGAAGGCGTGTTGAAGCGGCTGGCCCAAGGCGGGACGATGGATGCGGTGGTGGCGGCCTATCTCGCGGCGGGGGACGGTGGGCCGGCGGCGGTGGGAGTGCTGCGGGGCTTGCTGGTGGATCGTGGGCGGGACGAGGCGGTGACGCAGGCGGCGGTGTCGGCGGTTGTCTCGGCGGGTCTGGCCAAAGCGTTTGACGCGGACCTGGAAGCGCTGCGGGATCATCCTTCGGCAGCGGCACGGTGGTTGGCGGTTTGGGTGGCCCAGGCGGTGGCGGGAGAGGGCGGGGCAAAGCGGTCACAGCGCGAGCTGATGGTGTTGCTGGACGACGAGGATGTGGTGGTGCGGCGGGAGGCTCGCAGCGCGCTGGCGATGGATGTGTTTGAGGCGTCGGGGGTGGTCGAGGCGCTCGAGAAATCGTCGGGATCGTGGCGTCGACTGGAACAATTGCTGCTCTTGACGGCAGCGTTGGCAGAGTCGACGGGGCGTGAGGATGCGAAGCCAGAGGGAGCCCTGTTGCTGCGGCACGTGGAGCATCCGCGGGCTGAGGTTCGGTTGGCGGCGTCGGCGGCGCTGCGGGCGTGGGCGACCCCAGAGTCGATGCCGGGGGTCTTGGAGGCGGCGAAGCGTCGGGTGGCTCGGCTTTCACCAGAGGCGGACGGTCAGCCCATCCAAGGGCAGGCGTTGGTGTGGATGGATCAGGAGTTGGGGCAGTTGTTCATGGCGTTGGGGAGGGGTAGATACGAGCCTGCGGTGTCGTTGCTGGAGGCTGCGATGTCGAAGAAGTCGCCTTTGCCGACGGCGTCACGGTCGGCGGCGGTGTGGTCGGTTGGCGTGCTGCGGGAGGGTCAAAGCGATCGTGGTCTGGAGCGGACGTTGTGGTCCCGGGTGCGGGATCGGGGCGGAATGGAGCCTGAGGCGGATGAGGTGCGGCGGGCGGCAGCGGTGTCGCTGGGGCGGCTTGCGGGGATTGATGCGGGTCGGCTGCGGCAGGAAGCGGGGGCGGATGCGGGGTCCGTGGTGGGGGCGGCGTTAGAGTGGGCGGCGGGCCAGCACGGGAACACGCAACCTGCGATCGGAGTGAAGGATCAGGTGTTGAATCGATGGTTCCTCGAAGCGGTGGATTGATCCAGCTCGGGGATCGGTTCCACGAGGGCCTGCGGAGTTGGTTGATGCGTTGGAATTTGCACGGGTGTTCGTGATGGTGATGCAGACGGACATGACGGTGCGGGTTCGGTATGCCGAGTGCGATCCGCAGAACGTGGTGCATCACGCGTCGTATCCGGTGTGGCTTGAGATGGCGCGGACGGAGTTATTGCGAGAGCAGGGGGTGGTGTATCGGGAGTTGGAGGCATCGGGGGTGATGTTTGTGGTGGCTCGGTTGAGCGTGCGATACCGTCGGCCGGCGCGTTATGACGACACGCTGACGGTGCGGGTGATCGCGAGCCTTGCGCGGGGGTGAAGGTGGAGCACACCTATGCAGTACGGCGGGAGGACGAGGTGTTGGCGACGGCGGAGACGACGCTGGTGTGTGTTGACGCTTCGGGGAAGATTCGGCCGGTGCCTGAGGGGCTACTTCCCTGACGGGCGGCGGTAGAAGGGCAGGGGCACGATGCGGGCGTCGAGGGTGGTGGTGGGGTTGACCTGAACTTTGAGGGGCTGATCTGTTTGCGCGGCGTGGACGGGCAGGTAGGTCATGGCGATGGGGTGGCCCAGGGTGGGTGAGAGGCAGGCGGAGGTGAGGCGTCCGAGCGTTTCGCCGGCGGCGTCGGTGACGAGGGCCCCTTGTCGGGGGGTGCGTTTGCCTTCGAGCGCCAGGCCGACGCGGCGTTGGGTGGGGCCTCGGTCGGCGATTTTCTGCAGGGCGGGTTGTCCGATGAAGGCGGGCACGGGCGGGCTGGGAGGGGCGTCGGGCGGGGCGTCCTGGCCTTTGGTGAGATCGACAGCGAAGGCGAGGCCGGCGGTGAGGGGATCGATGGTTTCGTCGAGTTCGTGGCCGTAGAGCGGCATGCCGGCTTCGAGTCTCAGCGAGTCGCGGGCGCCGAGTCCGGCAGGGCGAATGGGGCCGGTGCTGGCGTCTTTGAGCAGGAGCTTCATGGCGGTGGACGCGAGTTTGGAGCCGAGCATCACTTCCACGCCGTCCTCGCCGGTGTAGCCGGTCCGGCTGATGGTCATTTTGAGGACCATGAGGTTTTTCACGGTGAAGGCGTAGGGCTTGAGGGTGGGGACTTCGGTGGACAGCTTGCCGATGTGGTCCATGACCGCGGGACCTTGCACGGCGAGCATGGCGGTGGATTCGGTGAGGTCTTTGATCTTGACCTTGAAGCCCAACGCGTCGGTGACCTGGCCGAAGTGTTGCAGGAGTTTGATGCGGTTGGAGGCATTGACGACCAGCAGCCAGTGGTCTTCGTAGCGGTAGACCAGCACATCGTCGAGCACACCGCCCTGGGGGTTGCAGACCAGGGCGTAGCGGCAGCGTCGCTCGGGCATGTCGGTCACACGGCGGGTGACGAGCGTTTCGACAAGTTTGCGGGCGTGTCGGCCAGTGATTTCGATGCGTCCCATATGCGAGACGTCGAACAAGCAACCAGCGTCTCGGCAGCGTCGATGTTCTTCGAGGATCGAGCCGTAGTGCAGGGGCATTTCCCAGCCGGCGAAATCGACCATCTTGGCGCCGTGGTCGAGGTGAAAGGCGTGAAAGGGGCTGCGATGCATGGTGAGGCAGGGTAACGGGTGGAGTGGACGTAAAAAAAGCCCACGCGATTAAGAGCGTGGGCTTTTTTAAGGTTCATCAGACGTGAAGATCAGTTGACGGTGATTTTGCGGGGCTTGACTTCGTCGCGTTTGGAGAGTTTGACGGTCAGGACGCCTTGGTCCATCGAGGCGTCAACCGAGTCCGCATTGACCGTGTCGGGCAGGCGGAAGGCTCGTTCGACACGCTCGAAGCTACGTTCAGTCACCCGGGCTTCGCCTTGATCTTCGGGCACCGCTCGTTGAGCCGCCACGGTCAGGACATTGGCGTCGAGATTGATCTCGACATCGTCCTTGTGGTAACCCGGAAGGTCGGCGTGGATCACAAAGTGGTCGGGGGTCTCGTAGATATCTACCGGGTAAGAGGGCGTCTGGTAGGTATTCAAGGCACGGTCCACTTCGCGGATCAGGGCGAACGGCGAATCAAAGGTACGTTTGAGCGTTGGATACATGATGGGCTCCTTTAAGGAAAAAAGGGGGATCACAGGTCGCCAGGATTTCGCGGGCGACACCGGTCTAAGATGCAAATCAGGTGCCAGATTAAAATTAGTAAGTCGTATTATTTCTGGAAGTTATAAAACTTAAGCAATCAGCTTGTATGCCAAATTGGCAGTTGCCATTTTGAGGCCCTCTCGATTTGGCTTTCATTTGCTCAATGGGCGGCGAAGCGAGACGCGAGACGTTGGTGGTCGGGTTGGATTTTCAGGTGTGGCGGGTTACGGGCGGGTGGGGTTGAAAGTTGACGGTCTACTCACACTGGGGGGAGGTCAGGGGGGTAGGATTCGGAGATGAAGCTGCAGAAACAACTTGAAGCGGTGGGGCTGACGTTGCCGAATCCCCCGGCGGCGGTGGCGAATTATCAGGCGGTGCAGGAGTGGGAAGATCGGGGGTTGCTGTGGGTCAGCGGGCAGTTGCCGGTGGGTGCGGACGGCAAGCTGATGGCGCAAGGTCCTGTGCCCTCGACGACATCGCTGGAATTGGCACGCGAGGCGGCGGCGACCTGTGTGCTGCGGGGGGTGTCGGCCTTGAACGAACATCTCAACGGGCGATGGAATGATTTCGAGCAGGTGCTTCGCGTGGGGGTGTACGTGGCGAGTGATGCGACCTTCATCGAGCAGCACCGAGTGGCGGACGGAGCGTCGGACCTGCTGGTGAAGCTGTTTGGAGAGGTCAGCGGTCGACACGCACGTGCGGCGGTGGGTGTGAGCAACTTGCCTTTGGGAGCGAGCGTGGAGGTCGAGATGCTGGTGGCGGTGAAGCCTCCGCCGCGTCAAACCGACCCGGATTAATCCGGTGCGTGATGCGTGTCATCCGGGGGGGCTGGGGTGTTTCGAGTGGGTGATGGACGTGCGAAGGGTTCCGATAACCGGTGGTTCTCCGGGCATGAGACCGCGAGGCTTGACGAAACCGTCGGCTTGAACGACACTTAAAGGCCCGGATGGTTGCCGCTTGTGTGGCAGGGATCGGCCGATTACGGTCGATTGGGTCGGTCGCATGGCCGACAGGGTTCGCGTTCTCGATCCAGTTTTCTGACGGAGTTGTCTATGGCACGTGCACGTAGTGGAGGCGGCGGCCTGGGTGTCGCGCTGGTGATCTTCGGGGTTTTGTTTGTCGTCGCGTTGGTGTTGTCGATCTTGTTCTATACAAAGATTGAGCAAGCTGAGCTGGCGGCGACCAACGCGGAGCAGGCGCTGGCCAAGGTAGCCACGCAGCGGCAGATTGACCAGGCGGCAGACGCAGTGGACGACGAAGTGGAAGCGGGCACGGTGTTGGAGCGGGTGTTGGAAACCCTTCGCCGGCGGGGCGACACGATCGTCAAGCTGGAGAACGAGGCCCAGATCGCTGCCCGTCGCGATACAGCATTTAAAGCCGATATCTCAGAGCTGCAAGGCCAGCTGCAGACCGCCCAGGCAGCCGCATCCACCGCAGAGGAAGCGTTGGACGCCGCCAAGGCTCAATTCGCGCCGTCTTTGGTCAAGCTGCAGGGCAGTGTCAAACAAGCGGAGGAAAAGAACACGGGGTTTGCGAGCCAGATCAGCTCGGCGCTTGCCAATGTGACGTCTGCGATGAAGCAATATGACACGCAGCGCACTGCAGAACTCACCGAACGTGACGCAGCGGTGACGCAGGCTGAGCAACGTCTGGCCACGGCGCAAGAGATGGTTGCGCGGCTTGAAAAAGACCTCGCGGAGATGCAGCAGCGGATCACCGATGAATCGGTCAAGGTCGATAGCCGGGTTGTGGGCATGCTCAATGAAGGCCGGGCGGTGATTCTGGATATCGGAGAGCGTCAAGGCGTTCGGCCGGGCATGACGTTTCAGGTGTTCGGGCCTGACGATCTGATCCAGCTCAACGATGAAGATGAGCTACGGGGCAAGGCGGTCATCGAGGTGTACAGCACCCAGGCGGGGACCAGCGAGGCCCGCGTGGTCAGCACCGAGCCCCGGCAAAACGTCGGCGAAGGTGACAAGGTCGTCAACGTCGTCTTCAGCCCCAACACCACGTACCTGTTTCAGGTGTACGGCCGATTTAACGTCGAAGGATCCAACGATCCTGCGGTGGATGACTACAACAAGATTGTCTCGCTGATTCGTCAAATGGGCGGGGACGTCATGCCGCGTATCGAAGAGCAGATGCAGGCTCAGCGTGACAAGCTCGAATCTGACGAAGCCAGGGCGCAGGTCCAGCCGGACCTTTCCCATGAGGTGTATTACCTCGTGCTTGGCGAAGAGCCGGAGTACCCCAGCCCGCTGCCTACCGATCAGGTTGTCGATCCCGAGGATCTCAAGAAGTACAACACCAAGCTGGAGCGCTACAACGCATTTCAGGCGCTCAAGCGTCAGGCGCAGGCGATGAAGATTCCGATCCTGGACCAGACCCGCTTGCTGTACCTCACCGGCTACTACACGAAGTAAGCGTGGCTGGCGGACGGCGCATCAAATGACTGACGCTTGCGACGATGGCCGAGAAAAGCACCGCGCGGATCAACGGCGAATATGTGCTGGCCCGGTCGGTGGCGTCCGTGCTCACGGCGGTCGATCTGGATGCGGCAGGACCACCCGCCAAGCTGATTGCCCGCCTGTTCTTCCACTTTGACAGGCGGCATCGTGAACGCGCGATCCGGCATGTGGCCACGGCCTACCCTCGTTTGCCCGAAGCGGAGGTTCGCCGCATTGCGCTCGCGTCGTGTGAGCATTTCGCTCGTCTGGCGGTGGAGTCGTTGCACACGCCCCGTCAGCTCACGCATGACAACTGGTCCCGCCGGGTTGGATTTCACAATTTTAATGCGGCGGTTGATCGGCTGAGCTCGGGGCGGCCTGTCATTTTGCTCACCGGGCACCTGGGCAACTGGGAACTCATGGGCGTGCTGCTGGCGTTGCTGGGGTTTGAACTTGATGCGATCGCCAGGCCGTTGGACAATCCCAAGCTCAACGACTGGATCATGGGCCTGCGTGAGCAGCGTGGGCTGCGCATCATTACGAAGTTTGACGCGACCGACCGCATGGTGGGTGTGCTGGAGCGAGGCGGGGCGCTTGGGTTTATCGCCGATCAGAACGCGGGGGATAAGGGCTTGTTCGTGCCGTTCATGAATCGTCTGGCGAGCACGTATAAGTCCATCGGCCTGCTGGCGCAGCAATATCAAGCCTCGGTGATCTGCGGCTACGCGCACCGCCTGCCGCCCCGGCCGGGCGATCGGCCGCAGGTGCGTTACGAGATGGGCGTGGAGGATGTGATTGACCCGGAGGATTGGCAGGGGCAGCGGGATGAGCTGTTCTATATCACGGCTCGGTATACGCGGGCGTTGGAAATGATGATCCGCCGCCGGCCCGAGCAGTATCTGTGGATGCACCGGCGGTGGAAGTCGCGTCCGCGCCACGAGCGGATGGACAAGCCGATGTCGTCGGGGTTACAGCGGAATCTGGAGGCGTTGCCTTGGATGACGGACGCCTTGATGGCGGAAGTGGCGACGCCGGTGCCGCCCGAACCCAAACGGCGGTGAGGTGCTCACATGAAGCAAGTCGGAGCCATACTCAGTAGGCTCCGCGGCCTTTGATCACCGCCTTGACAGTCTTGGCGAGAAGCGCTGCATCGAGGCGAAGCGACCAGTGTCGGACGTAGGCGGCATCAAGGGCAACGCGTCGGCGGTAGGTGGTCTCATTGCGACCTGAGACTTGCCACAGTCCCGTGAGGCCGGGCTTCACCTGGTGCAGGCTGGGCAGATGCTTGCCATACCGCATGGTCTCGTCATGCACGATGGGGCGGGGCCCGACCAGACTCATTTCGCCTTTGAAGACGTTGAGCAGCTGCGGCAATTCGTCGAGGCTGGTGCGTCGCAAAATCCGCCCGACGCGCGTGAGTCGAGGATCGCAACGCAGCTTGTGGGTTCGGCGCCATTCAGCCAGGGCGGCGGGATTGTCGGCAAACGCAATTTCCGGATCGCGGTCGGCGTCGGCCCGCATGGATCGGAACTTCAGCACGCCGAACGGCTGGCCGTTGCGCCCCAGCCGCGTTTGACGAAACAGCACCGGGCCGGGCGAATCAAGGCAAACCAAGGCGGCGACAATACCCATGACCGGCAGGGCCACGGGGACCACCGCTGCAGAGACGCTTAAGTCGACCAGGCGTTTCATGCCCAGCCGCCGACGGTCCTGCAAACGTTCGCTCACAACTGGCAGGGGGCTGAGATCAACGGTCTGGGCCCGGGAACGCCCGGAGATTCCGGGGGACACTGCGGTGCGGGATTGTGACGCGGGTAGGTCCTGCGTCTTCTCACGAGGCGGCACGGTGACCACCGATGGGGTCACGTAAGTTCGCCGAGGCAGGGTCGCGAGGTCTGGTGTCGAAGTCATGAATCACGTCAGGGGGCGTGAGGAGCTCAACCGAATCACAAAGGGGTTGTGACACGCTGCGATGGCCCGCAGGGTACCAGAGCGCGGTGGGGTTGTCACCGTATTTCGCCTGGGGTTGCCGCGGGGGCGATCGGTAGCACGTAACGCTTAGACAAGGCTTGGCGTTGATGATCCAGGATCTCGCCGATCAACGCGGCGGTCTTTTCACCCTGGGGGCCTGCGACGGTAAGGGTCACGGCGAGGTCGCCCAGATGTTCGGCATAGGTTTTAGCGCCGGGGAGATCGAAGGCGTGCAAGACCGCGTCAGACCTCGGGGAAGTCAGCGGAGCGTTCGCAAGCGTCAGGACAAAGTGCACGCCCTGCGGCCCCCAGACCGGTAGCCGATCCGGAACACGGGGTGATGTCCCCGCGGCGGGATTCGGCACCGTGCCAACCACACCCTTGTGAAAGCTCAACTGATACTGCCACCGGCCTGGAGCGTCGGGCGCGGTCGTCAGAAGCGGGCGGGTATTGCGGAGCGACTGAAGGTGCGCGTGACGTCGACTCAGACGTTGGACGTCCCGCAGGATGTCAGAAGCAGCGTTGCGGTAGGCCTGCGCAGGTGGAGGCTGTGTGGGCGGGGCGGTGCGACAACCAGCGAGGCTCGTGAGGCCAAAGACGACCGCAAGCGACATGCAAATCGACAGGCGTTTGAAGCAACAGTCCATGATGCGTTAGTCGTTGGGGTCTTGTATTTGGTCATCCATGCGGCCGGTGATCGGGGTGCGTTGCAATGAATCACGCAGCCCGGCGAGGGTCAAGCGTAGGCGATCCCACTGACCGCGTACGAGCTTGGGCAGCACGCTGCGATACACCCGGTACACCACCGCCAACACGAGCTGCGCGGGGCGGTCGCGGCGCACCAGGCGCAGGGCGTTACGCGGTTCGTAATAGTCGGCCACGGTGGCGGCACCGCCTTGGCCTGAGATGTGGGTGATGACCGCGTCGTGAGCGACCGCCAGTGAAATCCCCGCCGCCTGCATCCGCAAGCCCCAGTCCACGTCTTCGCCGTAGAGAAAAAATGACGGGTCGAGAGGCCCGACGCGGTCGAGCGTATCGCGATGAAACAAGAGACACGCCGCACAGAGGTACTCGATGGACTCGGCCTGCGGGCGGGTGATCGCAGCCAAGGCCCGTGCCCGCCACCACGACCATCGGCCGCCGCCTAAGGCGTCAATTCGTCCAGCGGGGTCCTGAAGCCTGGCGCCCACCGCCGTGGTGGGGCGGAGCCACGCGAGCATGTGCGATAACGCATCGGGATCACACTCGCTGTCGGGGTTGAGCAGCCACACCGCGTGGCAGTTCGCATCCATCAAAGCGGCCTCGATACCCGCATTCACACCCGCGGCGAAGCCTTGGTTCGACTGACGCACCACGCGGATCTCAGGCATGACCGACAGGCTGGCGTCCCATTGCTGGTCGGGTTGCTCGCTTTGATCGACCACCATCACCAGGCCCGGCGGGGCGGTACTGGACTGAACCGCGTCAACGGCGCGGCGGGTCTTTTCGACCCCGGCATAATGCACGATGACGCATGCCACGTGGTCGGCCTGCGTGAAGTGGCGCGTCGCGGGGAGAGTCATGCCAGGCTGGTGGGTGCCGCAGCGAAGGCGGCCTCGTCTTCCCCACGGCTGACGTAATCGATGCGTTTCTGGACGTAAAGGTCCACCTCGGCAAGACGATCCGCGATGCGTTCCGACGCGTGACCGTCGCCGTACAGCGTGCTGGGTTCGTAGCGGCCGATATCGAGTTGATCGGTGATGACTTGATGTAAGGCTTCCCGGGTCGGCTCGCAGGGGACCAGGTTTTCAGCGTACTCGCGGCCGGACTGACGGGCACCGACCAGGACCACAGGTGTACCAAAGAAGCCCGAGTCTCGCACGAAGCTTGAGCTGTTGCCTACCGCCACCGAAGCGCGAGCAAGGATGCGGGCATAGACCTCGGGGGGATAGTTTTTCACCATCCGCAGCGGCATGTCCCGGTGGGCTTCGCGGAACGTGCGCAGGACTTTAGAGATGTGGTCCGACCCGGCATCAATGTTGGGCCAAAGCCAAAGCGTCTGCAGATGGAGCTTCTTCAACGCATGCAGAATTTCTTCGACAGGTTCCGCTTCGTGGCCGAACTCGGTGGTGACGGGATGGAAGACCACCAGGGCGTAAGGCTTGTCAGGGTCGAGGCGGGGCCCCAGGCCCGTGCGATTCAGCTCGTCGGCGGTGAGGTGGCGGTCGAGGCTTAGCGCGATATCACCCGAGGGGCAGCCGACCATGAAGATGGTCTCGGGTCGTTCGCCCATGGCCTGGATGTAGTCCGCGGCCCGCTGGGTGGCGGGGAAGTGGTAGTGGGCAAACTTGGTGATGGCGTGTCGGATGGATTCGTCGATTGAGCCGGACACTTCGCCGCCCTGGATGTGGCCGATGCATAGATTCATAAAGCCCGCCGCCAGCACCGCTGCCATCATTTCGTAGCGGTCGCCGATGCACAGCACCAGGTCGGGCTTGAGGCGGTGGAACTCGCTGGCAAACTCGATGACGCCCATGCCCACGCTCTTGGCCATGGTGCTGGGGACCGATCCTTCGATCTCGATGTACACGCTGCCCTCGACGGGAAAGCCGTCCTGGGCCACCTCGTCCATCGGTCGGCCGAAGCGTTCGAGGACCATGGATCCCGAGCAGATCACCTGCAGTTCAAGACCGGGATGGTCCTGAATGGCTTGCAGGACCGGCTTCATTCGGCCGTAATTGGCGCGATCGATCAGCGGCACGGCCACGCGGCGGGGGCGCTGGCCGTTGCGGGACGCATGAGAGGAGTGGGGGGAAGGGGGGCCCGGGCGATCGGTCATACAAAGTGATCCTCTGACATCAACTGGTCGGGGGCAACGGCCTTGGCAAGACGTCGGCCGAGGTACGCATCGAGCCGAGCAACCGGAATGCCGTCGCCGGGCTTCTTGCCCCGCACGTGTTCGCGTTTGATGAGGGTACCGGGCGGGAGCGCGTCTGCAAAGACCAGCGACTTGGTAAACAGCGCACGCATCGGTTCCATCGCCTGTGCCACCGCATCTTTGTCCACGTGCTCGGTGGTCATGGTGTACGTGTCCGACATGCCTTTGGCCAGCGTGGTGAGTTGCTCGATGGTCAAGGACGCACCGACATCTGGGCCGAAATCGTGCTTGCTCAGGCAGACGTGCACTTCCACAACTGCCGCGCCGCGTGCGACCGCCGCCACGCCTGCAAACACCTCGCCGGTGTGGTCTGATAAACCCACGGGTACGCGGTAGCGTCGGGCCATGCGATCCAGCACGTTCAGGCCGACCGCCTGGGGCGGGCAGGGGTACGCCGAGGTGCAGTGAAACACCATGTGCGGACTGCCCGCGTTGTGGCACACCGCCACCGCCGCGTCGATCTCCGTCCAAGGGCTCATCCCCGTCGAAATCAGCACCGGCCGACGCGTTGCGGCCATTTGCTCGAGCATCGGCAGGTTGCTCGTCTCCCCCGATGCGACCTTGAAGCCCGCCACGTCCAGCTCCATCAGCAGATCGACGGCCTGGGGCGAGAACGGACTGCTGAGAAACAACAAGCCGACGTCTTCGCAATGCGTTTTCAGGCCGGCCCACTGCTCGGCGGTGAATTCCATGCGACGCCAGTAGTCCTGCCGGGTCGCATCGATTTTTGAGAACGGCTTACGCCAGACTTCCCGCGCGGTGCCTTCCGCCTCGGCGAGGTGGGTCTGGAACTTCATGACATGTGCCCCGGTCTTCGCCACCGCATCGATGTAGGCATGCGCGATATTGAGGTTGCCGTCGTGCGTGTTGCCTACTTCCGCAATGAGCACCGGCGGGGCGTTGCCGCCCACCGCCCGCCCGCCGAGCTCAAAGCCGATCGAGGCCGGGTGCGCTTCGGTGTCATCAGGGGGTGGGTTATAAAGGGTCATCACGCCGCTCCAGATAACCATTCTCAAGAAGCCATTGATACGTCTGAACTTTGCGGGTCGCGGGGTCTTTGCCTGCGACCAAAGCGGGCGGCGCAAGTGACACTTTGAGCAGGTAAGGCATCTGCGAGGCGGACACAGCCTTGGAGGCTGGGGGAATCTCGCCGGGCTCGACCAGCCGGGGCCAGCCCTCTTCAAGGTCCATCACCGCGATCGGTGTCGCGTCCTCAGCCATCACCATCGTGTGGGTCGTCCAGTCGATGGTCGCCCGGCTTCGATACACCGCAATGTGACGCACCTCCACGCCTGCGATGTCTCTGAGCGCACGCTGAAACATCAACATTCGGGGGCCGAAGCGAAGTACCACTTCCTCCCGCTCGTATCCGCGTGCTGTATCCATCACCGCCGACGACAAGCTGTAAAACCAACGCCCCAGCTCATCGGTATACCCCAGGCGGGTCAGGTCGATCGGCCGATCCGGATCGTCCAGGTCCACCATGTAATAGCCACTGAAAAGGCTCCACTGACGACTGTCGTAGTAGGCCTGGGGCGATGCATAGCTCTGGGCGTACATCGGATAATTCGTCATCACAGGCTCGTACTCGTACCGAATCGCTGAGATGAATACCTGCTGCGCCACGATCAACGCCGCGACCGCTGCCTGCAGCCAGGGTATTCCTTTCGCCCGGCTTGTCACCGGGTCTTGCGGCCCCGCATTGGGGGAACGGATCGTTCCGCGCGGCATGAGCCGTTTGCCGATCTGCTGCAGTCCGGCGCCGATCATTTTGCTGATCGCGTTCCATGGCAGGAAGGCTGTGAGCAACGCCATCCACACGATCCACAGCACGTCCATAAACAGATAGAAACTGATGTGAATCCCCAAGGCGGTCAGCCCCGCGAGAATCCGCCACCGGTCCTTAGGGCTCAGCAGGTGCAGGATGATGAGCGCTTCACCCAGGATCGCGCCCAGTGAAAGTAGAATCGCAGCCCAGCGGTGGGTGAGCAGCCAATAGCCTGGACGCAGCGTTGCCTGCGTGCCGTCCTCGAGGAAGTGGTAGGCGATGGCCCCGCCGGTGATCCACTGCAGCCCGCCCATATCAAGCTTGGCAAAGGAGGCTGCGAGGTAGGCCAGGCCCAGCACCAGCCCCGTGGCCCACATGGCAAAGCCGTAGCGTTTGGAAGTCAGACTTGCCGCCGGCGCGGCGTCACGTTTTCGCAAACGCGTCACGACCGTCCGCAGCAAGGCGTCGACACTCCACGCCCGGCCCCAGCCCGACACACTCGCCGCCAGCAACACCCACCACAGCAACGTGATGTCGTGCGTGGAGCCGTGCGTCGCGGCCCGCAACATCAGCACCATCAGCGACATGGCCCACACCAGCGTGGCCACCGGGGTCAAGATGCCGATCAGGGTTGCCCCCGCTGCGATATAAGAAAGGTCCAGCGCCGCCTGCGAAGCCCAGGCATCGGTGGCCAGCCAGTGGATCCAACCCCGGTTCATCGCGTCGGGGAACAGGCGCCCGCCCGGTCCCAGGTCAACGACCTTGCCTAGTCGGCCGTGGAGCATCTGCGTCCCAAACCCCGCGATCATGATCCGAAACAAAGCCGCCGCTTCCGGCCGAACGCTCGGCACCCCACGAAACACCACGCCCCCGATTCGACGGATTCCTTGCATCGTCACAAACTAACGCGCTACCACACGTCATGCGCAGCGCCAAAGGATTGCATTGACGTTGACGCAAATCTTTGATGCCCGAAACCCATCGTGACCTCACCGCATTCCCCTACGACCCCCGCCGCACCGCACCACCTGCTCATCGACGCACGCGTGATCCAAGGCCCGCTCACCGGCATCGCCCGCTATACCCGCACCCTGCTGCAGGGGCTTGCGCAGCTCAAGGCTCAAGGCCTGGAAACCTCCATCCTGCTCGACCGTCAGGCCGACGTACCGTCGCTGCCCGAACTCTCAGCTTTTACCGTGATCCACACGCGTGGATCGCTCAAACATCCCGCGAACCGCTTCACCCTCCCCGCGCTCATCAAGCGTCACCGCATTGACACCTACATCACCCCCGACGCGTTTGCGCCGCCGCGGTGTCCCTGCCGGGTGGTCATCGTGCTCCACGATGTGATCCCGCTGACCCACGCGCACTATCTAAAACGCTCGCGCAAAGCGAAGTTAAGCGGCCTGTGGAAACACCATCTGCTTCGTCAAACCCGCCGAGCCGACGCGGTGGTCACCGTAAGCCAGCACTCCCGTCGACAGCTCGTGGACCATCTGCATGTGGACCCTGGCAAACTCAGCGTCGCGTATCCCGCCATCCCCACCCCACCCAGCGAGAATCTCGGTATCCACCAGGACGCACCGCCTTACCTGCTGACCGTCGGCCGCGCCGACCCCTACAAGAACCTGCCTGCCCTGATCCACGCCTTCTCCATACTGCGGGAAAGCCACCCCACCCTGCGTTTAATCATTGTTGGCCCGATTGATGCCCGCTACCCCCAAGCCCTCGACATGGCGAAGCAACTGGGTTTGGCGGGCGATCCGAAAGCGACCGCGGATGCGGTATCGCCGGTGACGTTTACCGGGCCGGTGTCAGACCGCGAGCTTGAAAGCTTGTACTGCCAAGCCGCTGCGTTTGCGTTTCCATCACTGGCTGAGGGGTTCGGCCTGCCGCCGCTCGAAGCCCTCGCCCGCGGTATCCCCGTGGTGGCCCACCCCACCCCCGCAGCCCGCGAGACGCTCAAGGGTGTGGCAGTGTTTGCCGACGCCACCCAGCCCGTGACCTTCGCACGTGCCATGCACCAGGTGCTGATGCGTGCACCGTCTGAACGCGCAGCGTCCGCAAAGGCAGGGCAGGCCCATGCCTTGCGTTTCACCCCCACGCGTCAGGCCACATCCATCCTCGCCGCCTCCGGCCTGACCCTCTGATCGCAAACCTCCCGCGACCGCCCCAACGCAGGCGGCGCCTAGCTTTTAATTTCGTCGAAATTAAAAGCTAGAAACGCGCCGAAAAGTCGCGCGCTGACACGCTGGCACGTAGGCCTATAGCCACCGCGTGCAGTCCGCCTTCACAGGGTGGAGGGGGGAACTTGATCGCATGTGGATGACCTGCAGCAAACGCGACGAAACGTGCTGCGAGCCTGGAGTACAAGCTGTGTTCGCAGCGGCTAGTTATGAATTTCGTCGAAATTAAAACCTGGAGACGGCTTGTGTGGCTCGCGGGTTGTGTTATCCCGCCGGGTAGGCCTTAACCCCCGCGGCCTGCGGTTCGATAAACCCGTTATGGAGCGCTACGCCACGCCACCGCTGTCATTGCGCCGCCTGCTCGCGCGGACCGCGCTGCTCGCGGGGATCATCGCCGTGATCTACCTGCCTGCGGCCCACGGTCCGATGGTCTTTGACGACCTGCCGGGCGTGATCACCAACCTCAATGTTCAGCAGGTCTGGCCACTTCACGTTGCAGCGGACGCTCCGCCCAACACGCCGTTCGCAGCGCGGCCTATCGCAGCATTTTCCATGGCGGTCAACTATGCCGTCCACGGCTTTGACCCGGCGGGGTATCGATGGACCAACGCAGCCTTGCATCTGCTCGCAGGCGTGCTGGTGATGTTGTTGATGGACCGCCTGCTCCGCCGCACGCGTCTGCACCGGTCGGCGTCATCGTTGGCGTTCATCATCGCACTGCTTTGGGTGGCTCACCCACTGCAAACCGACTCAGTGGCGTACATCGTGAACCGTTCCAAAGGCTTGGAAACGCTGTTTGCACTGCTCGCGGTGTATCTGTTCCTGCGGGCCGACGCTGCGGTGCGATCGATGAAAGCGGTGCAGTGCAATACGCAAGATGGGGATTTGAAACAGGTCTCGGCTCACGCTTCTGCGGTAAGGCCTTGGCTGGCCGGGTCGGTGCTTGCGGCACTGGCGGCGATGCTCAGCAAAGAGTCCGCTGCTGCGATTCCGCTACTCGTCCTGCTGGTGGATCGGCAGTGGGTGGCGGGTTCGTTTCGTTTGGCGTGGCGGCGACGACGGGGGTACTACCTGGCGTTGTTTGCGTGTTGGTTGCCGCTCGCGGGCTTGATGCTGCAAGGCGGGCGGGCTGCGTCCGTGGGCTTCGATCACGGAATCTCCGCCTGGCATTATCTCTTAACGCAAGCGCAGATCGTGACGTGGTATCTGCAGTCTGTGGTCTGGCCTCGACACCTTGCGATTCATCACGAATGGCCTGTGGTGACCGAGCTCGGCCCCGCGTTGCTACCCGGCAGTTTCCTGATCGCGTTGCTTGCGTGGACAACGTATGCGTTGATCCGTCGTCGCCCCGAGGGTGTGGCAGGGGCGGTGTTTTTCCTGATGCTCGGGCCGACGTCAAGCTTCATTCCGATGAGCACGGAGCTTGTGGCTGAGCGACGCATGCAACTGCCGCTGCTGGCGGTGATCGTGGTCCTGGTGATGGTGTTGACTCAGTTGGCCAGGCGCGTCCGCCGTGCCCAGCCGCACCTGCCGCGACTCCCGCAGGTGCCAGTGTTATGGCGGGTGGTGCTGGTGGTGGTGTTGATGGCGTTGACCGCTCGCGCCGCATCACGGGCCTGGGAATTTCGGTCGGCGGAAGCGCATTGGCAAGGCGTTTTGGCGATGTACCCCGACTCGCCGGTGGGCCTGAATAATCTGGCGGTGCTTCGCGCGATGCAAGGCGAGACCGATGAGGCCACCGCGTTATACCGTCGCGCGGCAGCTCACAGCACCGGTCACTTCATTCTGCCTCACCTGAATCTCGCGCGTCAGCTTCGCAGGCAAGGCCGAGCGGATGAGGCCATGACCGTCCTGAAAACTGCCGCTGCGCAAAATCCCGACAACGTGCATCTGTTGTTGATGACCGCGTCGATCCAGCATGAGCTGGGCCTGGACGATGAGGCGTGGGCCACGCATCGTCGGGCGGCAGCGTTGTATCCCGATGACCCTGCGGTGGCGTCTGCGGCGCAGGCGTTGCGGGGGGCCACGCCGGTCGTGGCGTTGCATTGATGCCGGCGGGCTACTGCCCGCATCGGCCCTGCGTCGTTGCGTCATCCAGGGCGCATGCACACGCCGGGCGACTCACGCATCGTTCAGAACGTCTCGATCACGGGCAGGGTGCCGGTGATGGGCAAGGCATAGTGTTTGAACGCTTCGGTGATGTTGTTCTGCCCGTCGAGGTAGGACTCGGGCAGGTGCCGGGTTTTCGCTGCGACTTTGGCGATGTCCACCAGGCGATAGTCCATGTGGTAGTTCTCGCCTTCGCCGATGGTACTGGTGCGGACCAAAGCGATGGAGCCCATCTGAGTTCCGGCGAGTGCGTGCTTGGCGGCGTGTGCACCCGCGGCCCGGGCCTCGGCCTGATCGGTCACGGACGCCACCCCTGCGAACGACCGCTGGAGATAGCCGAAGGTGTCGGCTCGGACGCGGACTTTTTCGCCCTTTTGCTTGAAGTGGTCTTTGACCGCATCGGACAGGGCATCGCCTAGCGCGCCCGAGCCGGAGAGCTGGACGTTGCCGTGCGAATCGCGCTCGATCTGCTGGCCGGCGCGTTCCGCGAGCTTGACGGCCATTGCGGTGCCGTCTGCAGCGTGAATGCCTTCGGATACCGCAATCAGACATCGGCCGAGCCTGCGGTAGGTGGACTCGACATCGTTGCAGAATGTGTCGATGTCGAAGCTGGCTTCGGGGACGTAGACCAGGTGAGGCCCGTCGTCGGTTCCCAGACGTCGGCCGAGCATGGCGGCGGCAGTGAGGAAGCCCGCGTGTCGGCCCATGATCACGTTGATCTTGATGCCGGGCAACGCGCGGTTGTCCAGGTTGTCGCCCATCATGGCCTGGGCCACGAACTTCGCCGCGCTGCCCCAGCCGGGCGTGTGGTCGTTTTCCATGAGGTCGTTGTCCACGGTTTTGGGCACGTGGACCGCGTGGAGCTCGTAGCCGGTGTCTGCGGCGAGTTGGGCGACGATGCGGCAGGTGTCGGAGGAGTCATTTCCGCCGGCGTAGAAGAAATACCGGACGTCCTGCTTTTTGAACTCTTCGAGGATTTTCTCGCAGTAGGCGGCGTCGGGCTTATCGCGGGACGAGCCCAGGCCGGCTGAAGGCGTTTCGGCGAAGCGATCGAGGCGGTCCTGCGGGATGTCGGTGAGATTGATGTAATCACCTTGCCGAATGCCTGAGACGGCATGGTGGGCTCCGAGGATTTTTCCGTCGAAGCCTTGGAGTTTCAAGCCCTCGACGACGCCGACGACGGATTGGTTGATCACTGCGGTGGGGCCGCCGGACTGTCCGATGACTGCGTTGCCGGGCATACAAAGATTCCTTGGGTAAGGGTCAGGAGTGAGGGTGACGTTCAGGCGCGAAGAGGATACCAGCAAAAAACCCACGCCCGGTGAGGCGTGGGTTTTGACGTTTCAATATGGACGTGTTGTGGGTTACTCAGCGCGTTGGAGCTGGAAGACGCGGCGGGGCCGGATGACGCTGAGGGTCAACGCGGGGTCGTAGTGCGTTTCGCCGACGACGCCCAGGAGTTGGCCGAGTTTGTCGGCAAGCTCAAGGTCTGGGGTGGGTTCGACGTAAGCGAGGGTTCGCCGTGAGCTGGGATCGGTAAGCCGGTAGAGCCGGGGCAGGTTCTGGCCGTTGAACACGGTGGAGGGCGTGAGGATGCCGATGGCATCGTATCGGCCGGGCACATCGGAGACGGGTGCGTCCTGGCTGGTGTCCTGGACGCGTTTGGCTTCGGCACGGGCCGACTGCACGCGTTGCATGGCTTCGGCGACACGCTGGTTTCGCTTCAAGGCGACGAGCCGGCGTTCGATGATCAGCCGATCCGACTTGGGCAGTTCGGCAGTGTCACGGACGTTTTCGTACTGAGCGATCATGGCCCCGATGGGCTGGTCGGTGGCGGGGAGCCGAAAGAGCGGAAGCACTTCGAGTTCGACAGCACGCAGAGCTTCAGAAACAGCTGGGGTTTCGACCGGCTCAAGGTCCGCAGACATGCCTGCCAGATCCACCGTCGCAGTGGGTGGGGTGACGGCGGCGGTGGGCTGGGTGGCGGGTGAGTCGTCGGTCAGCGGTACGCTTGGTTCATCTAACGCGGCGCGGATATCAGCCGGGTCGTCCTGCATGGGGTCAGGCCCGGGGTCTGGGATCGGCAAGGGATCCGGATCTGGATCCGGTGCGGGCGGTGTGGGCGGATCGGGATCCGGGGCTGGATCGGGTTCGGGATCCGGCGTGGGGTCCGGATCGGGCACCGGGTCGGGCGTGGGCTCTGGCCCCGGGGGGTCGGGGATGGGCGACGGGTCTGGGGCTGGGGCGGGATCCGGGGCGGGGTCGGGAGTCGGCGTGGGATCGGGATCCGGGTCTGGCGCAGGAGCGGGGTCTTGCCGGGTTGTTTGCGCGTTGGCGGATTCCTGAGCGGTGGCTTGACGGACCGAATCGGGGGGGAGGTAGACGTAAGAATCGCGGGGCGGTTCGATTTTGTAGAAGCTGCGTTCTTCGCCGATAATGCGGACGCGGTCACCTTTATCAAGCAGTTGCTGGGTGCGGTAGCTTTCTTCGTGACCGAGCTCGGCCCCGGCTTTGATTTCGGTCTGATTGCGGTTAATCACGCCCACGCTGCCGTCGCCTTGAGCATCCACCCAGGCCCGGGACACGTAGCTGTACATGCCGCGGGTGGGACGAATTTTGGACCAGTCGTAGAAGACTTCTTCGACCTCGACGACGGTGCCTTTCGGCAAGGTGCCGACGACGTAGTAGGACTGTCCAGCCCCGGCACGCACCTCGACGGAATCCTGCGTGACCACGCCGAGGTAAGGCGGGTTAGCCAGCAGCGGTGTTGCGGCGAGGCACAGCGCGATGGCGGTGAGATGGAACATTAAATGTCGGGCAAAGCGCATGATCGTGAAGTTCCTGACCGAAGGGGCAAGGCCTGTGGTACGACCCCGAGAATATCACACGAGGCGGACCAGCTAAAGGATTTAAGCAAGATTCTAGACGCATCCACTGCGGGCGGGGTTCCCGCCGGACGTGAAACGGGGTTAAGGCGCGTCTTCAAACCGCCAGGACAGGGCATAGTCCCAGGGATCTTCAAAGTTGTCCGGGCCACGCAGAACGAGGATGCGGTATCGGCCGGCGGGCAGGGATTTGAAGTAGAGATGCTCGACGTTATCGATGGTGGAAATGGACGCGGCGACGGACTGGTAGGGGGTGGGGTTGGCGTCGGCGGATTCAGCGTTCTGGGGGTCTTCGTCGAGTCGGACCAGGAGGAGGTCGAGGTTGGCCAGGGCGGGTTGGAGGAGGCGTGGGCCGGTGATGCGTCGGTGCCAGGTGAGGGTGAGGCAGGAAGGTCCCAGGTTCTGGGGGGCGTGGAAGTCGTAGGCATGGACCTGGCTGGGGTCGAGGGGTTGAAAGGCGTATCCATAGCGGGCGGCGACGGGGCCTGGGGCGTGGGGTCCGCCTTGGAGCATGAGCAGGCTGCGGTCGATATCGACGATGCCGGCCCCTTTAACGCGGTCGAGGGGTTTGCCTTGTTCGGGCTTCCAATCGGCGGGTTTATAGGCGCCGGTGAGCAGGACGGATTTGATGGTTTCGGCGCGATTGTCGTCGGTGGTTTCGGTGCGGTCGGCGAACTCAAGGAGGGCCGCGGCGACGCCGGCGACGACGGGGGTGGAGTAGCTGGTGAGTTTTGCGGGGGCGAGCAGTTCGGGCTTACATCGGCCTTGGCCTTCGTCGCGGGTGTAGTTGGCGGAGTGATTGCCCGAGGGCACGCCGACGGAGATGACGTTGTAGGCCGAGGCAAGCAGGGTGGGGACGGGTTTTTGTCTGCCGTTGTTCACGCCGACGACGACGACGACATCGTTGTGATCGACGACATAATCGACGCGTCGGAGGATGGGGGCCTGTGCGTTTCCGCCGTTGGCGATCCAGGAATGGGAGAACACGCGGATGCTGGAGTCGATGGGGCCCAGGGGTTGGGCGGTGCGGAGGTAGGCGTCGCCGATCCAGGGCGAGACGGGGTAGGCGTGGAGGGCATCGATGTCGGGTGCGGGGCCGGCGGTTCCAAAGCCGATGCGTGCGGTGCCGGTGGCATGTCCTGAGGGTTTGGAGTTTTCGCCGTGGAGGACGATGTTGAGGTGTCGGAGGGTTTTTTCGTTGCCGTTGGGCCGGTAGCCATCGGTTCCGCCTTCGACCAGGCCGACTTCGATGCCGCGTCCAGTGGGCATGTCTTCGCGGAGTCTTCGGCGGGCGGCATCGAGCGCGATGCCGGCGATGTGGCCGATGCGTTGGTCTGAGGGGGGTGGGGCGGGAGCGAAGGGATCGAGCGGCGGGGCGTTGTGGGGCGGAATCAAGGCGTCACGGATGGCGGCATCGCGGGGGCTGGCCTGATCGATCAGGGCGGGGGGCTCTTCGACAAGCGGCTGGGCCAGTGCAATCCCGCCGAGCAGGCAGGCAGCGGCTGCGGCGGCGGCGAGGAAATGTGGGCATGGTGCGGTGACGTGCGGCATGTATGTCAGTTTACGAGCGGGCCGGGGGCAAAGGTCGGCGAGGATTCCAGACGTAGTGGGCGGGCTTAAGGGGCAGGGCATTTGATCCGATGAACAGACTTGAGGGGCAGCGACCAGGAGGCAACCATGTCAGGCGATCTTGCTCCGCGTATCACGTTTGCATGGGTGCGTTCTCAACTCGAGAAAAATCTGCACCAGGTGCTGGCCCCGTCGGTCGCAGCCGCGCTGATCACTGAGCTGCGTCGTGACGGCGCGAACTTTCAAACCGTCGGCGCCCTTCTCGAAGCGGACGGGTTTATCGCTGCCAAAGTGCTGGCCATGGCGGAGTGGCTGCGAAACCAGCCGCATGCCGCCCCACTCAAAGACCTGGAAGACGCGGTGCGACTCACCGGGATGCGTCAGGTCGAAACCATCGTGCTCAGCGTGATGTTGGTCGGGCCGATGTCCGCAACTCCCCCCGCGGCCCGGCCGCGGCAGGACGTGTGGGCGTGGACGTTTGGATGCGCGGTTGCGGCGGGGGTCATCGGCACGCTACAAAGCGAAAATGTCGATAACGCAGCGGAGGGTGGCGAGGTCTGTACCGATGCGATGCATCTCATCGATGGGTTGCTCTTAGGACTTGGCACGCTGGTTCTGCTCGGCGGGCTTGGCTGGACCTATGCCGAGGTTCTGGGCTCGAAAATTGCGCCCGCCACGCTTGCCGATCACGAACAGGACAGCCTGGGCGTGACGCATCACCGGGTGACCGCGTGGGTTCTGCAGGCGATGGGCTGTCGAGCGGAGTTGGGCGGGTACAGCCGGGCGCTCGATGATCGCGATGCGTGGGACCATCCCAAAGCCATTGAAGGGCACTGCATCGAACTGCTCGGAGCGTGGGTGGCAGGACAGGGCTCGCTGGCAGGGGATCGGTTCCTTGGCGAGCACCTGCCGTCGCTGGGGCTGGACTACCAGGACTTGCTGCGTCAGCACGGGGTGGCGATGAAGCGACGCGTTGAAAAGCTGCTGGACATTTTCGATGCCCCGGCTCCTGTGGAAGACCTCGATGAGCCCGAGACGCTGCGTCGAGCAGGCCATCGATTGGATCGCATTCATCGTTTGCATTCGCGCCGCGGGGCATGAGATGTGAGACTTCGACGTGTGAGTGAGTCGGTCCGGATTCCGCATGGGGGGGCATGCCTGCGTGCGTTCTGGGGCAACTGGTGAGTCGCCCGAACGGCCTCTGGCTGCGGTGGATTGTATTGCGGCTCGGGTGCAGTCAGGGATGACGCCGCTGCGCGTGCAGCGTCGCATCTTCTTATCCAAGGGCGTTACAGTGCCCGCGTGAACGACGAGCTGATCCTTCCCGACCCCCCGTCCGGCAGCGCCATTCAAGCCGAGGTGCACGACGACCACATGACGCTTAAGGCTGAACCGACGGGGCTGTTTCAAGGCTCGTTCGGCACGGCGATCATGGGGCCTTTCATCATCCTCGTGCCGTTGGTGATTCAATGGCGCAGCGGCACGCCGTGGTCCGCGCTTTCGCCGTGGCTGTTGGTGTGGCTTGGTATTCTGGGTTTCGTGGGTGTCGCGCTCACGCTCATCGGCATCGATCTGGGCACCGCGCGGTCACGCCTGATTGTGGATCGTGACGGTTTGACGCTCGTGCGGGTCAGCACGCTGCGTACGGTGCGTCGGCCTATCCCCCGCGCAGAGCTGGCGTCGATCGCACTCGGCGAGGCTCCATTCACCGCGTCAAATCACACGCTGTACCGACTCGAGATTCAGCCCATCGCGTCGTCACCCCACGCCGCGATTCGCACCTTCACCGCCCGGCCTGAGCCGCATCTGAAGTGGGCGTTGAAATGCCTCAACCTGGCGCTGGACCATTTTGAGTCGCATGGCGCCGCCCGCAGCGCGTGAGGTCAGCAAAGTGGGGTTGCCGCCTCAGCGCGATTACGTTACTCATGCGGGGTCGAGTTCAAACACCAGCCGACCGCCACGCGACAGGTCTGCGTGTCCCTGCCAGGACCCATCCGCTTGCGGGATCAGGTCCACTGGTCCCCGCAGCTCAGCCCAAGGCAAGGACGCCAGGCCTGCGGTGCCGGCATTTTGAATCTGTCCTGCCTCGGGTAATCGCAACGCCAGGCCGGGCTCGGTCATCAGATCTACTTTCAAGGCATCGAGTCCCAACGACACCTTGTCCTTCTCAAGGGTCAGCCGCAGCACGCCGACATCGACACGCTGTGCCGCTTGCCCCGGGGTCCCGTCGGGTCGCGGGGCGGGTTGATGCGTCACCGCCAGGCGGTAATCCCCCGAGGCCCGATCGACGCGGCGTTTGAGCACCGTCCGCCGTTGTTTATCCCAAAGGGCAGCGATGGCGGCAGCGTCCTGCGGGCCTGCATTGTCCAAGGCCTGTCTGATGCGGTCCCGGTCCCGGGCGTCTCCGCCAGCCTGCTGCACCAGCACCGCCAACGCTCCGCGGGAGGCTGCGTCATTCTGACCAGCCACCAGGTCCAGCAGACCCGATGTGCCACCTGCCGCCTCGGCCCACCCCCGGGCTCCGGGCAGCTCGGCTGACCCCGCCACCGCGTCACCCAACCATCGAGCCACCCGCTCGCCGATCGGCTCACCCGCTGCGGCGATCCCGGTCATCGGTGCCGCGCGCCCCGTATCAAGTGCGTAAAGCCGCTCCGCAAAACGCTGCCGATCCGCTGGGGATGCCTGGGCCAGCACCGTCGATAACGGACCTGCCCCGCCCCGCAAGGCTACCGCTGCGTCGCGGGCCGCCTGGGGATCTTCCGCCATCGTCACGCGGACTAGCGCAAGGGTCACCGCTTCCAAGGTTCCCGGATCGACCCGCTCCCCCTGCCCCAGCCTGATGAGAAATGGCACAAGTGACGCGGGAACCGGGGCCTGTTTGAGTCCAAGAGACGACACACGGTTCGCAAGCACCGCCCCCGCACCACCCCCCAGCCCGCCCGACCCACGCTGGCCCGCGCGGACCTCGTACACCGATAACGCCCGCCAGGCCAGCGTGCGTCCCCAGTCTTCCCGGCTCTCCAGCAGTCGAATCAAAGGCGGGTCTTCCGACAAAACCGGAATAAAACCTTCAAGTATCAGCCCCGAGCCAGATCCCGACTTCGACTCCGACTCCGGCGAGGTGGCTGCTGGCGCTGGCTTCGCCTCGGGCGCTGGCGTCACGTTGGGTTTTGCCGGGCCTGCAGGATCGGCAGTCTCACCAGTATCAACACTGCTGGACGCAGCACCAACGGCATCCCCTTGAGGGGACGCGGTGTCCTGCGCATCGACCGGGCCGGCGGAGGACCCCAGCGGTTCGCCGGTGAGCGGATCAACGCGGGGCTGAGGTTGGGGCACGGGCGGCGGGGCAGCTGCTGGCTCATCGACCGGCTCAGGCGCTTGGGGCAGGACGACACGCGCCCCCGCGAGAGTGTCCAAGGCGTCACGCACGAGCGCGGGTTCCCGCGACTCCAGCACCGAGCCGTCCAGCCACGCCGCAGCAAGCCCCGAAACGGGAGCCCGACGGATCACCGCCAGCACCGCGTCGTGCTGTCTGGTTTCGGAGAGTCCGGTCAGTTGCATGGCCTCGACCCAGGATGGCTGGACCGGCTCGTGGCCCCGTCCCCGCCCCTGGTTCGCGTCGGACTCAATCACATCCAGCAACGCTTCGAAGATCAGTTCCACCGGCGGACCTTGCGGATCACGCAGCGCCGCGACCGCCGTCCCAATCGCCTGCTCGGTGGCCGTGTCCCCGGTGGCATCCACCCGCAGCTGTGCCCGCAACGACGCCAATGCCAGCGCGGAGGCACGCTTGCGCAGCACCTCGACATCGCTCTTCGCCGCCGCAGCGAGCACCGCCGCCGAGGCTGGCGTCGGCGGGGCAATGGATGCCGCTTCCACTGCCAGCAGGGTGGCCGCCCGGGCGTCGCCTGATTTCACGAGTCGCTTCGCCATGTCCACCACCGCCGCCTGACCCGCAGCATCACTCCCCCGGCTGGCCGCATCCAACGCCCCGCTGCCCACGATCGACCACGCCGCCACGCGCTGATCCATTACGTGAGGCCGATTCGCCACCCGTGACACGACGGCAAGACTTCCCTCGTCGGTCGATCCTCTTTGCGAAGACTGCGCAAAAGACCGCAACCCCGCCCATGCTTCAAAATCAATGGACCAGGGCAGCGGTGCCGGACCTTCCAGTTCCGCTTGCGTCAATCGCTCGGGAATCCGGTACACCGCGTAAACCCGTTCCAGCCCCTGGACCTCAAACGTGGTGGGCAGGTTCAGCAATTGCTGTCGCAGCTCGCGGTAGGCCGTCGATTCCTCGCGGTAGCGATCCAGCGCTTCGCGGTAACGGTCAGACGCAGCTTTACGTTGCTCGCGGGTTTGATTGTCCGGGCGATCTGGCCGAATGGGTCGTTCGGGCTCCTTGGCCTCCATCCGCTCACGTTCGATGACCAGGAGATATCCCGCATCCCCGGAGCGCAACGTCGCGCCGGGCATCGCCCGGTCAAGCTCATAGCTCAGCCCACGCTCAGGCAAGACCGTCAGCTCACGCGTCAGCATCGGCGCTCCCTCAGGCAACGACGCCAGGGGCGACACCGATTCCGCATCATCGTCACGTGCCGGCCTGTCCCCTGCCTCCGCGGTACCGGCCCGCCCAGCCTGCTGATCCAGCAGTGCGTCAAGCTGTCGGCCGTCCCCCGAGGCGAACGCTTCCAGCGATGCCGCACGACCACGTCGCATCGTCCCGCCACGCCGGGCATCGGTCGAATCAAAAAGAGCGAACCCCACAAATCGACCGCCCCGCAGGTCTACCGCCGGCCGACGAAGCTTCACCGCTTCACCCACTGATCCCACCCGCAGCGGCAGCATCACCAGCCGTTCCTCGGTTTCCGCCACGATTTCCCAAACGGGGCCCCGATAGTCGGCCTCCAACACCCGGGGGTCAGTCACCAACGCTTCAATATCCAACGTCAGGGCGACGGCTTCAGGTGATGCACCGGGATCTTGTGCCTCCTGTGCGAACGCATCGGTCGACAAGGCCGCCAGCGCGAGACATGCTCCCATCGCAACACCACAAGGGTGTGATGCGATCGCAGGCCTCGTGTGTCGCATGAGACGTGCCCCAAGGTCAGTCAGGCCGAGTCGAGCGATGCGATTGCGGGAGAGACATTGAAACATGAATGGGATCTCTTAAATGAAGATGGACCTGCTGCTCGCCCTTGCCGGGTTCATCGTACACGCCTGGGGCGGAAACCAGCCGGTTTAGATGGATTACAGCATCTCAAGCCGGTGATTGCAGGAGGTGAAGACTGTGCGTGGGTATGGCCTGCGTTGCGATGTGAGGGAAGCCACCCCTGAAACACCGTTCATTGTGCGCGCCCTGTGCACATCGCTATGAAAGGTGCTTATTACGCGAGCATGAGAAGACCCCCTCGGCGAATGGGCTCGTAAACTTGAATCAAATTCCTGAACAAATCGACATTTTTAAGACCATTTCATAAAATGATTAACGCGCATTTTCGGATATCTGTCGTTAAGTTTTTTGCGACGTTCCGTGACTCTGGCCGGGTTATTGCACAGTGTGGAAGCGTGTGAGACAACGATGCGATGGACGCATCACGCAACGGACCGACGGAACGACGGCCCAACCGATTCACACGAAAAACTAAAGCAGGCCACCCCCGCGGCGTTCGTGGGGGGCGATGAGCGGGCATCCGACGGTCGGATGTCCGCTTTTTTTTTAAGTTCAAGCGAGAGCGCGATTTTTCAGCGTCTTTCGAAAACACTGCTTGAATGTTCGGCGGCACGTCGTTAACGTGCCTACCACACAACGGGTGCGGCGACACTCTGCCTGTATGAGCGTCGTCGCGACAACATTCCTTGGTTAAGGAGACTTCAGGATGCAGCGATTGAGTTGGTTTGGTTTGGCCTTGATGCTGATGGCGGGGAGCTTCTTAGCGCCCACGACATCCGCCTGGGCCCAGGACGCCCCCGAGGCGGAAGTAACTGCGATGACGCAGGAAGAGGCTGAGGCGAAAGCCGAGGCCATGAATGCAGCCATTCCAGAGGCTTTGCAGGACTTGTATGTTGTCGAAGCAGTCGAAGACGAGGACACCGAAGCTGAAGGCGATTACGTCACCAGCCTGGTCAACCTCAACGACTTCAAGACCAACAACCTGTGGATCATGCTGGCAGGCTGTCTGGTTTTCATCATGCACCTTGGTTTTGCATGTGTGGAGTCAGGCCTGACGCGAGCGAAGAACACGGTCAACATCCTGTTCAAGAACGTCATGGTCGTGATGATCGGCATCGTCATGTACGGCATCTGCGGCTGGATCGTGATGTACCCCGGCAGCAGCCCCGAGGGCAAGCTCGTCTTCATCGAGAACTACTTTGCCTTCGGCTTCGGCATTCAAGGCGGCGCAGGCTACGGCGCAGGCGCACCCGATATGGTCGGCCCGGGGTATAACCCCGGCTATACCGTCTGGACCGACTTCTTCTTCCAGGCCATGTTTGCAGCAACCTGCTGCACCATCGTTTCCGGTGCCGTGGCAGGTCGTATCAAGCTCCTTCCGTTCCTGATTTTCTGCATCCCGTTTGTCGGTCTGGTGTACTGCACCGTCGGCTACTGGAAGTGGGGCGGCGGCTGGTTGGATGCCATGGGGTTTGCGGACTTCGCAGGTTCCACTTTGGTCCACGGTGTCGGCGGTGCCGGTGCTCTGGCAGGTGCCTTGATCCTCGGCCCACGACTTGGCAAATACGCCAAAGACGGCTCACTCATGCCCATCCCCGGCCACTCCATGCCCCTGGCCACCATTGGCGTGTTCCTCTTGTGGTTCGGTTGGTTCGGCTTTAACGGCGGTTCGGAACTGTCGGCTGATCCCCAAGGCGTCTCCTTCGTGCTTGTCACCACCACCTTCGCTGCGTGCGGCGGCGGTATTGCAGCAGCCATCACCTCATGGATCTTCGGCGGCAAGCCGGACCTGTCCATGGCCCTCAACGGCATCCTCGCCGGTTTGGTCGGCATCACGGCTGGTCCTGACGTGCCGTCCTGGATTGGTGCCTTTGTGATCGCGGGCATGGTCCCCGGTGTGATCGTGTACTTCTCCGTGCTGTTCTTCGACAAGCTCAAGATCGACGACCCCGTCGGAGCCATCTCCGTCCACGGCGTCTGCGGTATCTACGGCACCCTGGCGGTGGCGTTCTCCGGAGCGTTTGAAGGCAACTTCGGCAACTTCGGCGTGCAGCTCATCGGAGCCTTGGCCGGTACCATCTTTGCCTTCGTGTGTGCTGCGGTGCTCTTCACCATTCTGAAGTTCACCATCGGCATCCGCGTCAGCGAAGAGGAAGAGATCGAAGGTCTGGACCTGGGCGAGCACGATATGTCGGCTTACCCGGACTTCCAGAGGACGTACATCAAGAGCTACCACGCCCGAGAGATTTAATCTCGGCGTGTCACACGGACCCGTTGCACCGTGGGGCGTGGGCAGGCTGATTCAGCCACACCCACGCCTCCGGTTCGACCGGGAACGCGAAAACCACCGGCTTGGCCGGTACACTCAAAACTAACCTCACAGGTAAGGAAACAACACCATGCACATGATCGACGCAGTGATCAAACCCCAGGCCCTCGGCGATGTGATCGCCAAGCTGGCAAGCCTCGGCATCCTGGGTGCCACCGCCCTGGAAGTCAAAGGCTTCGGCAAGCAAAAGGGTCACACCGAACGCTATCGAGGCGGACGGATGGACGTAGGCTTTATTCCCAAGGTGATGCTCAAGGTCGCCGTGAAAGATGAAGACCTCGACAAGGCCCTCGAAGCCATCACCACCACTGCCCGCACGGGCAACGTCGGTGACGGCAAGATCTTTGTCTACAGCCTGTTCAAAGTCGCCCGGATCCGTACCGGCGAAGCAGACCAGGACGCGCTGTAAGCCGTCTTTGACCTATCACGAGAACTCAAACCAAGCGGCGAGGTCTTCAAGCCTCGCCGCTTTTTTGTGTTTGCTTCGCATACATTCAATGTAAAACAAAGAAGTCGCGATCACGCAACGTCAAACCCTCCGACCCGTCCTGCCACGCATCGCGTAGCAGGTGTGACACTGCCTTGACCTGCCCCACTTCAACAGGAATCGATTATGCCCCGATCTCAGGTTGCTGCGTATGTCTTCGGTGCGTTTGCTGTGCTGGGTCTCTTCGCCGCGTGGTGGTCTGTGCCGCAGGCCAGTGCCGCTGCCGAGCGCGCCGCATCACTGTCGCCCAAAGCACTTCAGGAAGTGATTACCGAAGCCATCGAACCGCTGACCATTGGCACGGCAATCCGCAACGGCCACTCCGCGGTGGTTGCCGACCCACGGGCCAACTTTGCGTTTTACGTGGATCCCGACGGCCAGATCACCGAGCTGCCGTTTCGCCTCGATCGCCGCGCCCCCGCATTGGCCATCCCGCCTGAGGGATATGTGCTGGTCCGCGACATCCGCGAGCAGGTGTTCGTGGTGCGCCACAACGGCGAATGGCGTGAAGTGTTCGACGAGTAAGCGAAGCGGAACCTCACGTGCCGCTCGGGACCTGGGTCGTTCTTGCTTGAGCCATGCTGATGGGTTTATCCCTCGGGC
This sequence comes from uncultured Phycisphaeraceae bacterium, assembly GCA_963799465.1. Classification (GTDB taxonomy): domain Bacteria; phylum Planctomycetota; class Phycisphaerae; order Phycisphaerales; family Phycisphaeraceae; genus JBCCOW01. The sequence continues at coordinate 1,818,570 of CAWCXG010000001.1, forward strand.
AGGGGGGCAGGGTGAAGACATTTACTGCTTCAAGGGCTTGGTCCGCAGGGCAGGCATCTCCGCCTGTCTTCGACCCAAAGCCCGTCAGGACGCAAGAACGGCCCTTCGGGCCGTAGACAGGCTGGAAGCCCGTCCTACTAAAAACTAGATGGGTTTATCCCTCGGGCAGGGGGGCTTCGGCCGCGCCCTCGGGTTTGGCAAAGGTGCTGTCGTCGATTTCAACAAAGCGGATGTTGGTGATCCGCGCGGTGCCCTTGGGTTCGCCTGGCTCAATGCCAGCCTTGGGGTTCCAATAGTGAAACGACCACTGGGTTGCGAAGACCACGTCTTCGACGGTTTCAAAGCCGTCGTACACGATCATGCTGGGTTTCTTCTCCGCTTCTGGTGCGGACTTTCCAAAGGTCACGATGTAGGCCATCGCGCTCAGACGGTTCTGGTCATCGGTAAAGAGGTAATACCAGTCGTCGGGCGCGTCGCCGGTGCCGTCGTCGAAGGTGACTTTCACCGCTTGATGCTGATCTTCCGGGCCGTTGATCGGCATCGCAGTCGGTTCTGCGAGATTCACGCCGGGGTCACCCATCTTGAACGGGGCCGCGAGGAAGTAAGGCCAGGTCAACACATGAAACCGCATCCTGGGGTCGGCCTTTTCAGCAGGCGTGACCCAGGCGTTTTGCCCGTCAAAAACCACCGCCGTGCCATCGTCCAGGTCCAGCCGGGCCTTGCCCACAGGCGTGTCGAAGGTCATGGTGCCCGCCAATTCAAAAGCGCCGGGAAATGCGATTGCGAAGTCTGCCTGGACGGCGGTCCTGGCTTGGTAGGCCTCCATATTGTGGGCCTCGGTCATCTGATTCAGAAACGCAAGTGCGGTGAGAATGACAGTGGTAACCGAGGCCATGGCGGGAGTTCCTTGAAGAAGCGGAGCGTGAAGAAGTAGGTGGGCGGGTTATCGACGTTTGACGGTTTTGCCGTTGACGGTGACCGCGCCTTCGCGGATCAGCACGGGGCTGGCCGCGAGCCAGGCGGGATCGACGCTCAGCGTCTTGCCGGTCTGATGGTCGACCTGGCCGAACGACAAAACGCCCGTGGGGCACATCTGCACGCAGGCGGAGCATCGCACACATTCGGGGTCCTGCATCGGTTCGCCTTTGTTGGCGAAGCTCATGATGTCAATGCCCTGATGGCACACGCTGGTGCACACGTTGCACGAGATACATTTTTTCTTTTCCGCCACGATGCCAAAGCGTGAGAAGCGGGTGTAGATGTGCATCAATGCCGCGAGCGGGCAGGCAAATCGGCACCACACGCGGCCCGAAAAATGGAAGTACAGCCCAAACCCAATGATGCCCGCCCAGAGCAGATCAACGAACCAGGCGTAATTCAGTGCCGGCAGGTATCCGCCGTATTTCTCGGTGTTGAGCAGCCCGCTGAACACGCCGTTGGCCCAGGGCACGCCGACCCATGCCATGATCCGCAAGCCCAGCAGGATCAGCACGATGGCAAGGAACACCTGGCCGATCATGTTGACACGGTTCCAGATCGGGCCGTGGGGCATCTTGTGCCGATGCGTGTCACCAAGCGTTTCGGCCATCGCGCCGCACGAGCAGATCCAGCCGCAGTAAATCCCCTTGCCGTAGAAGTAGATTCCCAGCGGGATCAATACGAACGTCTGGACCAGACTGATCACCAGCCACCACATCAGCGGATCGCCGGTGAAGACATTCCACAAGAACAAAGGCCAGGCGAGGATCAGCCCAAACGCCCGCCAATACTCGCGGCCGTTGGGGTCGTAGCCCGCTGCGGGAAACAGGTTGTCGGCCAGCGTGGCACCAAAACCACTGTCGAACCATCCGTTGTGCCCCATCCAGGGCAGCAGCACGTAGGGCAGCAGGAACAGCGGGATGCACTGCACCAACATCAGCGTGGTGGTCTGCACGGTGACGTAAGGCGTTTTGCGCCGCTTAATCCGTTTGATGCCGAACACGACGATGAGCGTGCAATAGAGCAACGAAAACCAGAATCCCGGAGCTGAGCCGGTCTTGCCGTCAATGCCTGCCGCGGACAGTTTGAGCGTGCCCAACAGGTTGGCGGTGTTCCCAAACACCTCCGAGAGTGACAGCAGCCAAGGCCCCAGGCTGTGCGGGAACCAGCCCATCGATTCCCACCACTCGGCGAGCGGAATCCACGTGCCGGGCTTCTTCCACTGATAAAAAAAGGTGAACAACGCAATCATCAGCACCAGCGTCACCCACCACGTCACGTTGCGTTCGCCCAGGATTTTCACGCCGCTTTTGCGAAAAAAGTCCAGCGGAGCCTCGCGCCCAATCATCGTGAAGACCGCGTCGTTGGGGACCGTCTGGGTTTCACCGTCGCTCAGGGTGATGTCGACCGCGTCGTCACGGATGTCGCTCACGTTCGAAGCCATGAGCAGTTTGAGCGATCCTTCAGGCCCACCTTCGGGCAGCTCGGACATGCTCGCGGCCTGGCGCACGTCCGAGGCCGATTCAACGCTGGCTTCCGCAGCGGGATTGTCCGCCAGCGCGAGGATCATTTCGCGATTCTCAGGCTTAGGCCGATTAAACTCCGCCTTGCGATACGACAGCGTGACGTGGGCGCCGCACTTCGCCAGTGCGATCGCACCTTCCATCGCCGAGTCGCCCCCGCCGACGATCACCACGTTTTGCCCGCAGTAATCCTTGGGATCGTGCAGGCGATTAAAGACCTTGTGGTCTTTCTCCTCGCCCGGCACGCCGAGCTTGCGATAGTTGCCCGAGCGGCCGATGGCGACGATGACCCGCTTGGCCCGCACCCGTTTTTCGCCCACCGCGAAAGAAGCTTCGCCCAGGTCCAGCCCCTCGGGACCGACAGACCCCTCGGGCAGCACCACGTCAAAGGCTCCGCCCTTGCGCTCCACGTGCGACACGCGGCCAAGCAGGTAGGCCAACCCCTGATCCACCGTCTGCTCGCGCAGGTCCTCAATCAGCCCTTCCTTGAAGTCGGACTTGTCATGAAACGCAAGCCCACCTGCGAGCGGCAGCTCCGTGGGATACTTATAAATCGGTTTGCCCTTGGGGAAGTTCACAATCGTGGCGAACGGCTCGCTGGCTTCGAACACCAGATATCGAAGCCCCGAAGCCTCCGCTTGCTTAGCGGCCGCAAACCCCGCCGTCCCGCCCCCGATGATCGCCAGATCCAGGACCCCGTCCTCCGACGCCTGCCCTTTCAGCTGATCCGCAAGGGCTTGGGTCACGCTGACCCCCGCGTTCACCGAAAGCTTCAACAGCGGGATGCCCGAAAGGTCCCCGACCACGTACAGCCCCGGCACATTGGTCGAGCCATCCTGCTCAACCACCGGCAACACCTCGGGTTTCCCCGCAGGCCACCGCGTGTGCAGCCAGTGCGTGTACTTACGTACGGGAAACGTCAGAACGTGCAAAGGGGAAATGGCGTTCGACGCAGTCACGCAAAGCTCGCGGAGTAAATGGAAATAGTGGCCTTTTCTAAACCCCTGCAGCCTACGACTTATTCCTCGAATCACCAAGCGTTGCCCAAACTCCGTCGTATCATGAAAACGCCCGCCCTGGGCTTGTGGCGATTTCCGAAGGTCTGGATGGGGGTCACCTGACTGGCCTCCCGCATCGCGGCTGGCCCAAACACGCCAACGGCTTCATGTGAAACAGTTTGGAAGTCTTGCCGAGCGCGGTAGACTATTGAGCCCATTGCGTTTGGCCAGGTCGGTCAGGCGATGCGTCGAGTGGGTTGGGTTCCAACCACCCCAGAGGTGGCAAGCTGTGTGGGCTTGATTCGCGTTCGAGTGGAAAGACGGTCCCGGACAATTCTGAGAAACTGCTTTGCTCACGCTGATCCAAATCAACGGGAAGGATAAAGGCCGAGCGTATCGCATGAGCGGTCGGCGTGCGGGTGTTCTGGGTCGGCGTGCGGCGCGGTTCCGGCTCGAGGATTCGCGGATCAGCCGGGAGCATGCCGAGGCGTCGGTGGACAACGGCGTCTGGCGCTTGCGCGACCTGCGGTCCACCAACGGCACGTACCTCAACGGCAACCGCGTCACCAGCCCTGCCATTCTCTCCCAGGGCGACCGCGTGCAGATCGGGCGCATTGTGCTCGAAGTGGTCCAGGCCGACCTCGGACCCGCGACCGCAGCCAAAACGCAAAACCCCTTGGGACCCGATGCCGATTTACTGGTGATCGACGACGGCCTGCCGCCGCTCGAGCCCGGGCCTGACCCTGCGGCCGACGTCCTGGACGATGAGGTCATGGGCAGCGGGGTGGCTCTGGAAACGTCCCCCGACGCTGCGGAAGACTCCGCGTTTGACCTCGATGCAGCCTTGGCAGGTGAACTGCCCCAAAGTGAGCAAAGCCCTGCAGGTGATGCAGATCTTGAGGATATCCTCGAAATTGAGGCGTTTGAAGAACCCCTCGAAACAAGCGATGCGTCCGACTCCAGCGACCTGCTTGAAATCGAAGACCTCGCATCGGACCCTGACCCCGCACAAGGCGGGGGCATTCTCGATCTCAGTGCGTTTGAAGAGGATGATGAAGATCAAGCCGACGCGCTCATCGTCGCACTGGACGACGAATCCGCCGACGCATCTGACGACGCATCCTCTGAGCCGATCGACATCGCCGATCCACTCGATGCCTCAGCCGAGTCCGACGTCGAGATGGCCGTCGAGCCGACGTCGCCCCAAGCACCGGAGCAAGAGCCAGAAGAGTTACAAGCGGCAACAGAGTCACAAGAGCCGGAAGAGTCAGCCGAGATCGAGCTGGAAGGCATCGACTTCGAGCTGGATGAGACTGAGCCTGACGCGGAAGACGAGGACAGCCCGCCGTCCTTAGTGGGCTTGACCCTTGATCGCCCGGCACCCGAGACGGTTGCCGCGCCCGTTGAGTCTGACGACATCGCGGACGATGTCGATGTCGTTGCCGAGGCCCAGAGTTCTCCGGAGTCCCAGCCGGACCTAGCCGAAGAGGTCGAAGACAGTCGCCCGGATGAAGCGTCCGAAGATGCGCTGGTGACCCAGGAAACGTCTGCTTCGGAGGAGGATGTATTTGACCTCGAGCAACTCGCGTTACCGGACCTTGAAGACTCGGACGATTCGGACGACTCAGACGCATTGGATCCTGCGGAAATTTCCGCGCTGGCGTTGCTTGCGGATGCCGAAGAGCTGATCGATGACGGCGACGAGGTGGTCGTTGAGCAAGCTCACGAACCCTCCGAGCCCAGCCAGGACGCGCTGTCGGGCCTGGCCCAGACAGGTGAGGCCGAAGACGACTTCGAACTTGAATCCGAATCCGAGGCGGAAGCGAAGCGGCCAGATGCTCCAGATGCTTTAGTCGAGCAAGAGCCTGCCTCGGCTATTGAAGACTCGGAGATTCTGGATCTCAGCGACGCGATTCAACTCGACCAGGATTTAGAACTTGACCTCAGTCTTGACGACGAGCCGAACCTTGAATCTGACGTAGCGCTTGCGCTCGATCTTTCGGACGACGCTGCTGACTCGCCTGCCCCCGATGTGCAGGATGACAGCTCGGCCGCAATGGCGTCAGTCGAAACCACCGATGAGCAGGACGCTGCGGACGCGACTGAATCGACCGGGCCGACGGAGCGTGCATCAGAGTCCCTGCTCGAGCAAGAGCCAGAAGCCCCGGCCGAAACAGATACCGAAGCCGAAATTGAGCCTGAGGTTGAGGCAGAGCAGGAGCCGCGATCGAGCTCGCCTGATGCCGAGCTCAATATTGCCGTAGATCTGACGGCTTCCGAGGAGCTCAATGATCTCGATGCGTCCGCCGAGCCAGCTGATGTGTCGCTTGAAGTTCAGAGCGACGCGGAGCTTGATGACGATATTGATTTTTTAGAAGCACTTGCGGTCTCTCCCGCCGCAGACGATGACGATGCGTTCGACGCGTTGATGGCGTTTGACGAAGACGACGACGAATCGCATGCGCCGGACGATGGCCCCGAGTCGGCCGACGCATCGGCCTCGACCCCGCCCTCGGCAGACAGCGTGTCGTCTCCCGCCGCCGGGTCTTCGGGTGATCAGGCTGCGGGACTTCGGGCGTTGTTCCAGGGCGAAAACCAGGATGCGCCGTCGGACTCGGACGACCACCTCGCCCCGCCTACCGCTGAGCCCACAACCCCCGTCCCCAAGGCGCAGGCTTCATCGCCTCACGCCGCGACCCCGTCTACGACCACACCAACCGACCCGCCCGCCACCCGCCCGGTCCTCTCGGTATTGGGCGGCGATCTCGAGAGTGCACCCCGCCACGAGCATCGCGGCCGACGGTCGCATGCCGTACGTCGCCGACGCATCCTGGGCACCTTGCTTTTCGTCGCGGTGGCGGGAGTGGCGGTGAGTGCCGCAGGCTATTTGGCGTACACCGCGGGCATGTTCAACGCACCGCCCCAGGCCGTTCAAGCTCCTGTGACAAACGCCACGTCCGAGCAGGTCTCTGCACAGTCACTGACCAGCACCACGTGGGAATCGACCGCGTCCGAGCCTTTGGATCTTTTCGACGACGCGCCTTCCGTTTTCAACCAGGCGGTACTCCAGCTTCGCCCCGAATCCTCTCCTTCCCGCGTGGGCGATTCACAGGATCCCACCAAGCCCTCTGCCGACGCGGCCTCGTCGCTGATTCCCGTGAACACCACCCGCCAGGCCGCCGGTGACGCCACAGAACGTCAGCCGTCAAACGGCACCCGTGACCCGACCCCGCGACCCGCAACGCAAGACCCGGACGCAACCTCTCCCGACCCATCATTATCCGTGCCGCCGCTGGATGAAGTGGTCAAAGACTCCGCGCCTCAGGCCAACCCCGCTGCGGTGCCCACCCGCCGCACCGTGCAGATGCCCGCACCCACCGGCCCCAAAGTGGTCTTCCTGGTCGATGCTTCAGGCACGTTGATTGACACCATCCATCAAGCTGTGGCATGGCTTGACATTGCCTTGGAACAGCTTGACACCGACCGCCGATTCACGGTCATCTTGTTTCGCAAAGACCAAGCCATCGAGGCGGCTGACTCGGGCCTCAAGCCCGCCGATCCACAACATATCGCCGTCGTGCAAAAGTGGCTCGACCCCAGGCTGGGCAACATCGACCCGGTCGGGCAGTCCAACATCGCGCAAGCACTCGAACGGGCACTCGCCTATGAGCCCGACACGCTCTACCTGCTCTCCGACAACAAGTTCGGCCGAACCCCTGATGAAGATGCCGCTGCGGTGCGTCGTCAATTCGCTTCCGCGCTGTCCGATCAGGGCGTCACCCTTCACACGGTGCAGTTTGTCTACCGCGACCCCGAGAATCTTCTCGAATCGCTTGCCGCAGAACATGGCGGGGAATACGTGTTCGTCAAAGAGCCCGGCCGAGAAATTCGTGTGCGACTCGTCGATCCCGCAGACCTCCTGGCGCAGTGATCCCGTGTCGGCTTCTATCTCCATGACCTTTCGAGCGGGGTGCCAGCGATGAGCGATGCAGACGATCGCTTCGTTCCCTGCGTGCCGGGCATCACCCTCGAACCCGGCGACGTGTTGTACACGTTTAGCCGGTCGTCAGGCCCCGGCGGTCAAAACGTCAATAAGCTTTCGACCCGCGTGGTCCTCACCGTCAGTTGGGAGTCCCTCGAACGTGCCATGCCCGCCGCCGCTTTGCAACGCCTGCAACACCAGGCCAAATCCCACAGCACCCGCTCTGGCCTGCGGATCGTGGACCAATCTACGCGAAGCCAGGTCAGCAACCGCTTGCACGCTGCCGCACGCCTGCAAGATCTGCTCTCTGCCGCCATGGTGCGGCCGAAGATCCGTCGCCCGACCCGCCCCTCCGCCGGAGCTCGTCGGCGACGCATCGAACACAAAGTGCAACGCGGTCAACTCAAACGCAATCGGCAAACACCCAGCCGGGACGACTGACCCCGCGTTTCACGACTCAGGTGCTTTGGACGGAGCGACACGTTCGCGCTCAGCGTCTTCCTGACGCAAGCCCGCCGCTAACGCCAGCTCCGCCAGACGAACGCGATCGTTGATTCGCAGCTTCTGGCCGATGGCGTTTCGGTGGTTTTCAATCGTCTTGGGTGAACGATGCAATAGCTCGGCGATCTGCTTGAGCGATAAGCCTTGCCCGAGCAAAGCCAGCACTTCCAACTCGCGGGGGGTGAGCACATTGAGATGCCCAAGCTCCATGACCGACGAGTTCACCACGCTCACAGGCTCAAATGTGTCGTCTGCAAGGTGCGTCACGTGATGCGTCAGGACCAACACACGCGGTGTGTCATTGTTCTCGTCCGACACCGGGTACATCCAGGAATGAATCTGACGACCCCGCCAGATCGTCCGCAGCATGACCGGCTCTTGGTTGTCGATAATTCGCTCAAAGAGCTCCAGCCGTTCCTGGACCCAAGGCTCGGGAAACAAATCGGACATGCATTGACCCGTGATGTCCCCCGCCGCAACGTCCGGGCCGAAAAACACCAATGCCGACCGCTCGTTGACAAAGAGGATTCGTCCTTCACGCGTCACAACCGCCACGCCGCTGGTCGGATTCGCGACAAGACCAGCCCACACGTGCTGAAGCTGAGGCGTATCCATGGCGTTGCAATTCAAGAATCAGGTCAAATCGGAAAATTCAGAAATTCACGCTGCCCCTCACGCATGGCAGGTTGATGAAACAGAAACACGCAAAGTACTGAGTGATTCTACCTATGCCAACGGCAATAAAGCATGGAGCCAAAGGCTTAATTTCGATTCAACACGCACTTAATCGTCTGTCGTTTCCGCAAGTCGAGGCCCAGGTAGCGCTGGACGAACCTGATTTTTCCAGGAACTCGGATCGAATCGGCTGACGATCAGCTCGACCGCTTCCTCGGGACTGTCGGTGATCTCGAAGAGGTTCAAGTCCTTGGCTGAGATCGTCGCATACTTCTCGAGCATCGTCTCTTTCATCCAATCCATGATGCCGGTCCAGAACGATCGATCAACCAGCACGATGGGAAACGTGGCGATCTTGAGCGTTTGCATCAGCGTCAGGGTCTCGAAGAGTTCGTCAAGCGTGCCAAAGCCGCCGGGGAACACGATAAACCCGCACGAGTACTTGACGAACATCACTTTGCGAATAAAGAAATACCGAAAATCGACCTTGTGGGTCTGGTGCGGGTTGGCGTCCTGCTCCATGGGCAGATTGATGTTCAGGCCCACCGAGGGGCCGCCGCACTCGAAAGCGCCCTTGTTGGCTGCTTCCATGATGCCCGGGCCGCCGCCGGTGATGCACGCGAAATCTTTTTGACAGATCAACCGCCCGCATTCCACCGCCTGCTGATAGGTGGGGCTCTCCGGCAAAGTCCGCGCCGAACCAAACACCGTGATCGCCGGACCCACTTCCGACATCGTGTCAAACCCGTCGACGAACTCCGAGATGATCCGGAACATCCGCCAGGTTTCGCGTGACATCGCAGCTTCCTGACCAAGGTTGAAGGTGGGGTCTTTGGACATGGCAAAACGATCCACGGTGGCAGCACCGCAGGGCAGTTAAAAAAAGTGTGCAGGCCTGAACGCTTTCATGCCTCGCAGCATGAGCGTCACTCAGGCCGTAGCAGCGGGAGCAGGCTTGGTCGCCAGGCCTTGCTTGGCGAGCTCAGCCACTGCCGCAAACCCAGCTTCGTCGTGAATGGCCATCTCGCTGAGCATCTTGCGGTTCAGATCCACGTTGGAGCGTTTAAGACCGTCGATGAACTGGGCATACCGCAGGCCGTGCAGACGAGCCGCAGCGTTGATACGGGTGATCCACAGCTGACGATACTCGCGCTTGAGCGTGCGCCGGTGGGTGTACTGGTTTACGCCAGCACGAACGACCGCTTCCTGCACACGACGCCATTGCGTACGGCGAGCACCGCGGTTGCCCTTGACTTTCTGGAACACCCGAACTTTGGATTGACGCCGGGCGGCGCCTCGTCTTGCACGCGGCATGGCGTGACTCCTCGTCTAAGAGGTGATGCGGTCAGGGGGGAAGGCAACGCCTTCACTTGATGCCCACAGCCGCGGAATAATGGTTTACTCGCTCGAAGGCGTCAGCCGACGTCCCAGTTCACGCTCGAGCAGCTTCATATCAGCTCCCACCGCAAACTTAGGATTGCGCAGTTGACGCAGCTTCTTGCCGGTCATGTGACTGTTGAGGTGGCGTTTACCTTGCTTATTGAAGCGGACCTTGCCGGTCCCCGTGATTTTGCATCGGCTGGACACGCTCTTGTTGGGCTTGAGCTTAGGCATGACGAACACTTTCAAGGCAGGTGGGAAAACGCCAGATCGTCTGGCGCAAGCGAGCCGCACAGTGTACCAAGCCTCAGCGAGGCCGCAAGCGCCTGCAAGTCTTCCGGCAAATAAAGCCCAGCCCTTGCAAGGCTGGAGCCCACTGTCACAGACAGTGGGCTTCGAGGGTGACGTCACATCCTGAGAATAGAGTCGGCAACTTCTGCCAATCAATGTGGTGGCCCTGGCGTTTTTACGAACCCACTTGCCCCTGCCGGGCGAAACCCTATGATGTCTCGCCGCAGTCGACCCCTTCGTCTAGTCTGGTCTAGGACACCAGGTTTTCATCCTGGTAACACGGGTTCAAATCCCGTAGGGGTCATTGGTTCATAGGTTCTGGATGAGTTCAGGCGTCCTGCCTAGCTCGAGTGATGTGAGTGTTCTTACGCATTGAGCCGTTTGGCCATTTGCAGAATCAGACTTCAGAGTTGACGCTTTTTACGCGAATCACATAAGACTTGCGGCCGGGATCATGCGCAGGCGTTGACATATGGGGGGGCGTCAGCGAGTGCTCGAAAGCACCGTTGTTCTGCGATGTCCGGGATTCGGGTGAGAGGGCGCGAAAGGAGAGATTAAATTTAGTCGTTCGGCTAACTCAAGTATTAATCGCTGTTTATCTGTCCGCCCGGTCCTCGCATGTTACTGGCAATAGGTGTCATGCCATGCATTTTATTGTCGCAAATGGCTTGTGGGTTGAAGTGCTCGTGCCGCGTGGCTGAGTTCAAACAATCCGATGGAGCAAGCTCATGTACCGATCTCAATTGATGGCTGTGACGTTTTTGACCACTTTGGCTTTGGGGGCGGGGAGTGCACAGGCGGAGCCTTGCACGGAAGCGATTGCTGCGAATGCGGCAGCGACGGTGGGACTTTTGGGTTGCACGCCCGGGCCACAGGTGGTGGTGGCCTGCCCGGTCGCGATCGTCGCGAAAGGCCTGAGCATGAAGGCTGTCATTGACCAATGCCCTGACCGCAGTGACCGCGTGGGTGATACGAACCGCGGACGCAACGGGGATTCTCCCAAGGCCAAGGGGAAGAAGAAATCCGGTTCGGCGACGTCTGGTGCAAGTAAAGCCAAGCCGGTTGTACGCAAGGCGAAACCCAAGACGCAACCTGTATACGAGCCGGGGCGATTCATTCGGGACTTTTAGATTCTTCGAAACTCTGCATGGGCAGGCAAGCCAATGGGCTTGTCCTCTATCGAAAAGCCGCCGGCGTGTTGCCGGCGGCTTTTGGTGCTTGAATGCATTGCGAGTTCAGACTTCGCGTCGTCTTCGTTTTCGGAGGATGACGAGGGTCAGGCCCAACAGGCCGGCGGCGGCGGTGGTGGGGGTGGGGATGACCGTGACGCCGCCGGTGAGTTCGGGGGCAATGCGAGCGAAGGTGGCCTGCTCGAGGTCGTAGGCGAAGGCAAGGAGTTCGCCTTCGCTGTAGAGGTCGCCGATGAACGCGAGGGTGAAGGGCGTACCGTCGTCGTAGTATTCATACGGAAGCGTAACCACGGGGACGCCCAGGTCGTTGATGATATTGGAGGGCAACTCGGGGAAGCTGTTGGGCCTGAAGTCCGGGTTGTCGGGGTCTTCGACGAGGTCGGGGATGGGTCCACCGGCCTGGGGGAAGAACAGGCCGTCGAGGTCGTAGGCTTCGAGCACTGAGGAGAAGATCTCTCGAAGATTGAGGCGAAAGGCAGCGTAGGCGTCGCCCTCGGGGATGGCGGTGGGATCGACGGGTGGGGTGGTGTCGAGTCCGAAGGGCAGGGGGATATCGCTGAGTTCGTTGTACTCGTCGTAGTTGGTGAAGGTGGCACCTTCGCCTTTGCCTTGGAGATATTCCAGGACGCCGTTGGCGAAGAGACCGGGCACGCCGCGGCGCTGGGCGTAGGCGTCGCCGAAGCCGGAGCCTTCGAAGACATCGGCGACGACGGTGGCACCCTGGGCTTCGAGATCGCCGATGGCCTCGTCGTAAAACGCTTGCGTTTCCGGAGCCAGCGGCAGGAACTGAATGCTCTCGGGCAGTCCGGCCCGCCATTCCATGCTGATGAGCCCAAAGCGTTTGCCTTCGAGTGCGGTGTCGCTGAGTCCGGCGGCGTAGCCATCGGGCGGGATTTTCCCGACGGACGCAAAGGTCGCGGGGTCTTCAATCGTGGGCCCGGCGAGGACGTCGAGTGCGATGGCAGCGTCAGTAACGTTTCTGGCCAGTGGTCCGACGACATCGCGGTAGACCGCATCAAGGGGGACCACGCCTTCGAGGGGCGTGAGGCCGAAGGTGGGCTTCACGCCGACGAGTGCTTGTGCGGAGGCGGGGTTTTCGATGGACCCGCCGGTCTCGGTGCCCAGGCCGAAGACGGCGAGGCTGGCGTTGACAGCGGTGGCGGTACCGCCTGAGGATCCGCCGGGCACTTTGTCGACGTTGTAAGGATTGAGGACTTCGCCTTCGACGCTGCTTCGACTGCGGGTGCCGTCGGCGGCGAAGTCGGGCATGTTGGTTTTGCCGAGGATGATGGCCCCCGCGTCTTGAAGGCGGGTGACGACGGCGGCATCGTCAAGGGGGATGTTGTCCACCCCGCCGGACCTTCCGGAGAAACCTGCGAAGCCGGCGGTCGTGACTTTCCCTGCCTGATCGATGTTGTCCTTGAGCACGATCGGCACGCCGTGCAAGGCTCCCACCGGCCCGCCGCTGGCGTATTGAGCGTCCAGCGCTTCGGCGCGGGCGATGAGTTCACTCCGATCATAAACCGTAATAAATGCGTTGTAGACAGGGTCAAACGTGTCAATACGATCCAGGAAACTGTTGGTCACTTCGACCGCGGTATAGCTTCCTGCAGCGTAACCCTCCTGCAGGTCGGTCACGCTGATTTCAACAACATTGACAGCATCAGCGAAAGCCTGGGGCGGCGTCGATAGCCACGTTCCGGCGGCGAGCGCTCCCAGTAATACAGCATTTCGAAACGTTAATACACCAACACCAGCGGACTTACTATCCATAACGATATCTCCTGAACGCGGAACGAAAAAGCAGGCCGCTTCGGCGAGAGATCAGTTGGTTGTATGAGTCGGTATTCGAGCGGATGCCCGACCCGTTCAACGTAAACATTCAGCGGGTCAGGTTCAAGCAAAAAATTTGAATTTGGGAAAGTTGGGAAAGTTGGGGGATTTGGGCAGATTTGGCTGTACTTTGTGAGGCATCGCGTCAGGCTGCAGAACCAGGCTGGTTAGGGTGAAGACATTTACCGCTTCAAAAGCTTGGTCCGTAGGGCAGGCATCTCCGCCTGTCTTCGACCGAAGGCTCGTCAGGACGCAAGAACGGCCCTTCGGGCCGTAGACAGGCTGGAAGCCCGTCCTACTACAAACTAAATGTCTTCACCCTGCCTGGCTGGTGGTGGCGCTTGCGTCGGGGCGTTGGGCATGTCACAATTGTGGTGTCGCGGAGTTGGCCTGCTTATCCAACTCTTGTCGAAGGATTTTGAATGACCCGTGCGTTAGCGTTGTCTGATCGACTTCGGCAGTTGTTGATTGCTCCGGAGGGTTCGGGGCCGGGGCGAGGAACTGGGGTTGGTGACTTGAGTACCGCCTTGGGGGGTCTGAGTAACCCGTTGGCGTTGTTGCCGGGCCGGGTGGGTCGGCGTCGGCGGGGCGGCGGGGTCGGGCTGCCGGCATCTGCTCTGGCGCGGGAGGGGGCTGGTGAGGCGAAGAATCTGATCATCGTGGTGCGGGCCGACCCGATTATCTGCGGGCACAGCACGGAGGCTCGCAATTTGGCGGAGGCGGCCAAGGCGTCTGGGTTTGATCGGGTGCATCTGGTGAGTTATCCGATGGCGACGCTTGCGTCGTCGGGGCTGCCGCTCAAGCCGGCGGACGCGGTGAGTGCGTATTCGCCGGGCATTGAAGTGGAGCGTCCCGAGCCGATCGGGGGGTACAAGGTTCTCGATGGCCGACTGATGCACGCCATGTCAGGTCGGGTGATTGACTTGCTGCATCAATGCCAAGGTCGAACGCTGGTGATGTGTTTGTATCTGGTGCCGCACGGGGAAGTGGTGATGAATGCGGTGCAATCGTTCTGGCATGCCGGGCGATCGCTGGACGTGACGACGATCGCCGAAGCGGTGGGTTCGGACATCACCGATGTGGTAAGCAATGCGTTGAGAGACGGGCAGCTTGGCGCGGCCCAGATGGTGCTGACGAACTATTTGATGCACGATCGGCCGGTGGCGGTGAGCGATTACACGCGGGGGCTGATTATCGAGGCGGGAGCCGCGGTGGACGAACGGCTGGGCACGAACTTTGCCGGTCGGCTTGAGCGGCGGGTCGGGGTGTCGTATCCCGCGATCAACACCTCGGCGTATGTGACGCTCAAAGATCGGCCCGACGAGGTCAACGCGGTGCTGGCCCGGCGGGGGCTGGCAGCAGATGGCTACCTGCTGTTCCTTTCCCGTGTGGCTCCGGCGAAGGGCGTGGACGATTTGATCACTGCGTACCGGCAATGCCCGCAGTACAGCAGGAAACGGTTGGTGGTCTGTGGCACCGGGCCGGCGCAGGCGGACATGGTGAAGCTGGCGGCAGGCGATCCGAACATCACGTTTTTCGATGATGTGAGCGATGAAGAGAAAGGCCCGCTCATGCACGGGTGTCATGCGTATGTGTTTCCCAGCAAGCCTCGGCCGGAGTTCGTGGAAACGTTCGGCATTGCGGTGGCTGAAGCGATGTTGTCCGGTGGTGGGCCGGTGGTTACGACGCGGACCGGCGGGATTCCTGAGGCGACCGGCGGGCATTGTCTAGAGCATGAAGCGGACGACGTGGGCTCGCTGATTGAGCAGCTTGAACGGCTCGATGCGATGAGCCCCGCGCAGCGGCAGGCGTTGTCGGCTTCGGGACAGGCGTATGCCATGCGTTTTGATCGCGCGGCGGTGCTGGCGGGGCTGTGCCGAACTGCGGAGATGGCGGGTGCCCGGTGAGGCGTGCCGCATGCCTGCGATGGTCACACACGCCGGGAACGTCTCTGCGAGATACGAGCATTGCTTACGCGTGTGCTTCGGCCTCGGTGACGTAGCGTTGGCCTGCAGGGCGGAGGTCGGTGACGGGTCTGATCACGGCTTGCGGTTCGCCGATCTTGCTCATCGCCCGTTGCATGCGGTCGCGCATGACTTCACGGACCTGGCTGTGAGACTTCAGGTTCACGAGGTTGGTCAGCTCGTGGGGGTCGTGTTGCAGGTCATAAAGATGCGACTCGACATAGCGGTCGAAGGTGGCGGCGCGTTGTTTGGGGTCCTGGGTCAGCACGCCATACTTCCAGCGTTTGGTTCGGATGGCCCGGCCGTAATGGTCTTCGCTGATCTGGATATAGACATCGTCGGGCCAACGCTGGAGTGCGTCGGCGTCGCGTTGAACCAGCGGCAGAAGCGGTTGGCCTTGCATGGTGTCGGGCACGGCGAGTCCGCAGGCGTGGAGCAGGGTGGGGGGCAGGTCGAGAAGCGAGACAAGCTGTTTGACCTGGCCTCCGCCGGTGAACGGCCCGCCGTGGAGCATCGTGGGCACGCGGATCGACGACTCGTGGCAGGAGCGTTTGTACTCCGCATTGCGGGTCTTGAAGTGGCACGCGTGGTCGGAGGTAAACAGGATGATGGTGTTGTCGAGAATGCCTAAGGAGAGCAGCGCGTCATAGATTCGGCCCAGCGCCGCGTCGAGGCGTTCGACCATGCCGAAATATCCGCCGAGGTGGGCGTGGGCTGATCCGCCCACGGCAGTCTGGGGCTCATAGTTGGCGGGGCGATGCGTGGGTAGACCGGCGAGGTCGGGCGGAATCCATTGGCCAGCATGCCGGGCGCGATGACCGACCGGCGGCGGGTAGTCGTCGACGTGATTCTGATGATGCGGTTCGAGAAACGAGCTGAAGAGAAAAAATGGCTGGTCGGCGTGGTCGCGGGTCCGGCGGTCGATGTACCGAATCATCGCGTCGGTCATGGCATCAACGCGGTACCCGGGCAGGTCGACCGGTTGGTTGTCGTTGTTCCATAGCCGAGTGCGGTATGCATCGGAGGTGTGTTCGAGGCAGTTGGCCGCGAGCCATTCCTGGTAGCCGCCTCGCTCGGCTTCGGGGACGGCCTGGTCGCCCGCTTCGGAGAGGTGCCATTTGCCGATGTAGCTGGTGTGGTACCCACCTTGATTGAAGCACTGCGCGAGGTGCGGCAGATCGGGGGTTAGGCCGATGCCGTTGCGGTGGGTGCCGTGGGTGGAGCTGTGGGTTCCGGTTTGGAGGCAGGCTCGCGCGGGGCCGCAGACGGGGTTGCAGGTGAAGGAGTAGTGGACATCGGTGCCGGCACGGGCGAGTCGGTCGAAGTTGGGGGTGAGGTGAAGCGGGCAGCCGTGGACGCCGGTGGTGTCGTGACGTTGCTGGTCGGTGAAGAAGACGACGACGTTGGGGGGCAAGGCGGAATTCGCAGGCATAGCTCAGGAGTGTAATGGCACGCCTGAACTCCGAAGTAGCGGACCGCTCAAGATTGGCTCGACAGCCGATACCACATCGGCGTGTGACCAACGGCTGCCTTGATGGTGTGGTTGAAGCGACTGCAATCCGAGAAGCACAACGTGCAGGCGCTATCGGTTGTCGACAGATCCGTCTTAGTCAGCCTACGATGGGGCGTTACTCACGTGTGGTGCTGGACACTTCGGTTCGGCTGCGGTGTCGACCTCGGAGTTTGGTGGGGGTCATGCCGGTGTCCGCTTTGATTGCCCGGTGAAGCTGCGACTGTCCACCAAAACCCGAGCGATCAGTCACTTCAACGAAAGGCAGGTCCGAAGCGATCATCAGGCGTCGTGCAGTTTCAACGCGGCTGCGTCGGATTGCTTCAGCCGGGCCTCAAGCGAAGCTTCATTCACGATACGCATGACATCCCCGGCCTCATCGCTGGGGGTGTTTTCGTTCATGCCCCGCCGCGTTATCCTCTAAGGCTTCCCATTCCTCACTGATTGAGCCTGCGATGCCCACCACCTATTTCCCCGATGTTCCCGACCGTATTCCCTTTGAGGGCGCCGACTCCACGTCGCCCCTGGCCTTCAAGCATTACAACCCTGACGAGACGGTCGCGGGCAAGACGATGCGGGACCATATGCGGTTTGCAGTGTGCTTCTGGCATGGCATGAAAGGCACCGGCAGCGACCCGTTCGGCCCGGGCACCCGGCACATGCCCTGGGACGATGCGGGCTCGGAGATGGACGCGGCCAAGCAGGCGATGCACGCCAACTTTGAGCTGATTCAGAAGCTGGGGGTCGATTACTGGTGCTTCCACGACCGCGACATCGCGCCGGAAGTCGACGGCGACTTCGCAGCGACCAACCGTCAGCTCGACACGATCATTGACCTTGCCGAGTCATTGATGAACGACACCGGCGTGAAGCTGCTTTGGGGCACCGCAAATCTATTTAGTCATCGACGCTATATGAGCGGTGCAGGCACTTCGCCCAGCCTGGATGCGTTTGTCCACGGTGCGGCGCAGGTCAAGAAAGCCATGGAAGTCACCCACCGCCTGGGCGGTGAGGGGTATGTCTTCTGGGGCGGGCGTGAGGGGTATGACACGCTGCTCAACACCCGGCTTGACACGGAACTGGACCACCTCGCACGGCTGCTGCACATGGCGGCGGACTACAAAAAATCGCTTGGGATGCAGGCCCAGTTCTACATCGAACCCAAGCCCAAAGAACCCACCACCCATCAGTACGACCACGATGCCTCAGCCTGCCATGCCTTTCTCCAGAAGTACGGCCTGCTGGATCACCTCAAGCTCAACATCGAAGCCAACCACGCCACCCTTGCAGGCCATTCTTTCCACCACGAGCTGGAATACTGCCGGGTCAACCATCTGCTCGGTAGCATCGACGCCAACCGCGGCGATGAGCTCATCGGCTGGGACACCGACCAGTTCCCGATGAATCTGTACGACACGACGCTGTGCATGCTCACACTGCTGCGCATGGGCGGGCTGACCACCGGCGGGCTGAACTTCGACGCCAAAGTCCGACGCCAGAGTGTGGATCCCATCGATCTGGTCTATGCCCATATCGGCGGGATGGACGCTTTCGCCCGCGGCTTGAAGATCGCGCAAAAGATCATTGATGACGGCCGGGTCGAAGAGATCACTGCCGCTCGCTACAGCACATGGGACAGTGAGCTTGGCCGAAAGATCGAGTCGGGGAACGTCGGCTTGGCGGACCTGGAATCAATTGCCCACCACAAGAATTTGACGGACGTGAACAGCGGCCGACAGGAACGGCTGGAGAATATTCTCAACGAACTGATGTGACGCCAACGCGAAATGCGCGATACGAACCCAAGCCCAGGCATGGCCATGCCTGGGCTTTTTCTTAGCGCGGGGTTTGCCAGCCGCCGCCCAGGGCGGTGTAGAGGTCGATGAGTCGCAGCAAGCGGTTGCCTTGGGCGTTGACCAGTGCGCAGTTCGATTTGCAGGCGTTGCGTGGTGGCTTCGGTGACGTCGAGGAAGTCAGATCGGCCGGCCTCGAAGCGATCTCGGGCAAGGGCCTCGGTGTCCTGTGCCGCGGCCTGGGCGTCGTGAAGTCGGTTGAGCCTTTGGTTGAGCCGGGCGAATCGGTCGGCAGCGGTCTGGGCTTCGGCCACGGCGTCGAGCACCGCCTGCTCGAGTCGAGCCAAGGCTTGTTGCTGCTGGCTTTGAGCCTGGGTGGTTCGGCTGGTGATGCGTCCGCCGTCGAGGATGGGAAGGGTGAGGGAGGGTCCGAGGTTGGCGACGTAGGCATCGGGATTGACCGCGTCGCCGAGGTCGGGGCCTTGCAGGCTCAAGCGTCCCGAGAGGGTGACACGCGGATACCGCTCAGCCATGGCAGCACCGATGCGGGCGGTGGCAGCGGCAAACTCGCGCTCGGCACGACGCAAATCCGGGCGGCGGGTGAGCAGCTCGGCGGGCATCCCCATGTCAGGCATCGGCGGACCCTGGGGCAGAACGGTTTGAGCAATGGTGAAGCGGTCCGTCGGCACGCCCAGCAACGTCGAAAGTGTGAGTTCCGACGCGCGGCGGTCGGCGAGCAGCGTGGGCAAAATAGCCTGGTTTGCTTTAAGCACCCGCAAGGCACGCTGAGCATCCAACGCATTGGCAAACCCCGCGTCAACTCGGGATTGAGCCAGGTCATACGCGTCGCGGTCCGACGCAATGGTGTCCCGCACGACTACAATTTCCGCGTCGAGCGTACGGACGCGGATCACCTCACGGGCCACTTCGGCTGCCAACGCGATCCGCACCGCCCGGGCATCTTCCACAGCCACATCAATGTCGGCATCGGCGGCTTCCACCAGCCGTCCCACGCGGCCCCACAGATCCAGCTCCCACCCCGCCACCACGCCGAGGCGGTAGAGGTCGGCGTCCTGGCCGGCGGGGACGCCGGTGAAGGAAAAGCCTTCGTCGCCGGTCCGGGCGTAGGAGTATCCCGCGTCGGCATCGAGTTGCGGCAAGCGTTCGGCGTTTTGGATACCCCGGCGGGCGCGGGCTTCCATCACCCGCAGACGGGCCTGGGCAAGACTCAGATTGTCAGCCAGCGAACGGTGAACCAATAATGCAAGCTCAGGATCGCCGAAGCTCATCCACCACTGTGCAAAGTCAACCTGCGTGGAGCGTTGCGGCTGCGTGGCGGCATCGGCATCGGCATCGGCGTCGGTGGTCTGTGTGGGCAGATCAGACCACACGGTGGGTAGACGGTGCGAGACGTCGGGTGTCGCGATGTCCGGGCCGACGGTGCAGGCAAAGAGTGTGAGGGCCAGCGAGGATGACATCACGCCCAGCGCGACGCGTCGCAGGGAGCAAGGGTGGACGGTAGGGGGTTGGCGACGCATGGTGATTAGTTCGCGGGTCGGGCTTGGATGTACACGTCGAACTGCTGACCGATGCCAAGGGCGCTGTCGGTGGTCTTGTCGCCGAGTCGGTAGACCGCTTGCAGGACGCGGGTGTCGATGCGATCGGTGGTGCGGGACGAGAGATTGGTTTTGGGAACCACCAAAGGCTCGACGTAGGCGAGGGTGAGTGCGATGCGTTGTTCCGCCTGTCCTCGGGGAGATGCCCAGGCGGTCGCGTCGCGGGAGTATCGGGGGATATCGACTTCGTCGATTTCAACGCGTAAGTGAATTGGGCCGGTCCTTCCGAGCACGATCAGGCCATCGCCTTCGTCGGAGGCGGGGGCATACTCGCCGGGCCGGGTGTTGATCTGAAGCACGCGTGCGGGGAACGGCACGCGGAGGGTAAGCAGGTCGAGATCCACCTGGGCCTGGTCGGCTTTGGCTTGTAGCTCGGCGACGCGTTGCAGGGTGGCCTGGACCTCGGGGCCTGGCTTGCCGGTCTGGGGGTCGCGGATCAGGGCGAGCTGGGCTTTGGCCTGGGCAACTTTGGCCTGGGCTTCGGCTACCTTGGCCTGGCTGGTGGCCAGTCGGGCCTCAGCCTGCTGAGCGGCAAAGCGACGCTGGTCTTTTTCCTCGCTCGCCACCGCACGGGGATCGGTCAGCGCTTCGACGACCCGCAGCTGATTCGCGCGGTCGTCGCGGTCTGCTTTTGCCGCGGTGACGTCCGCTTGGGCCGACGCCACCGCCGCCTGGGCGGATTCCACAGCGGCCTGCCTTGGGCCGGCCTGGGCCTTGAGACTTTCAACCTGAGCCTTGGCCACTTCCACATCGGCCTGGCGCTGGGCGAGCAGGCTGCGGGCTTGTCGATCATCAATTTGAAGCAGTGCGGCGTTGGCCTCGACTCGGTCACCGACGGTGACGGGGACATCGGTGACCACGCCGGGGATGTGGGCTGAGAGGGCAATGGCTTCGCCAGGCGGTTCGCTCACGCCGATGGCACCGATATACATCGCGGGGTCCTGGCCTTGGGCAGGCAGGGGGGCGGTGGTGGGCTGTCGGGGCGGGTCCTCTGCCCGGGCGACGGGTCGATTGATGATCACCAGGGTGGTGCCACCGATGAGCGCGGCAGCGCCTATCGCGGGCAGGCCGAAGGTCAGGATTCTGGATCGTTTACTCATGAGATTTCCTGTCGGATTGGGCGTCGGTATGGGTAATCACGCCGTCGGCCATGTGATGAATACGGTCGGCAAGCTCGAAAATGCGGTTGTCGTGGGTGACGATGACGACCGAGCGGTCGCCGTCCACCGCCAGGTCTCGCAGGAGTTCCATGACCTGATGTCCACTGTGTGCATCAAGCGACGCGGTGGGCTCATCGCAGATCAGAATGTCGGGGTTGTGCACCAGCGCGCGGGCAATGGCGACACGCTGCTGCTGACCGCCGCTGAGCATCGCGGGCATCTTCTCGGTGTGATCGCCCAGACCGAGTTCGCCCAGGAGTTCGCGGGCGGCGGCCTCCGCTTTGGCGGTCGATTCGCCGCGGGCGACGCGGGGCAGGCTCGCGTTCTCAGCGGCGGTGAGCGTGGGCAGGAGGTTGAACTGCTGAAAGATGAAGCCGAAGTGCTCAAGGCGGAAGTCAGCGAGTTTGGCTCGCGAGAGCTTTCGCAGGTCTTCGCCCAGCACCTCGACCTTGCCTTGGTCACAGGAGAGGATCGCGCCGAGTACGGAGATGAGCGTGGTTTTGCCGCAGCCTGAGGGGCCCACGAGGTATGTCATGTCGCCGGCAAACGCATCGAAGTCGGTGCCGCGAAGCACCTTGATGCGAGCTTGTCCTTCGCCGAAGGATTTCTCGATGCCTTCGCAGAGGACCAGACGTTTACGGTCGGTCGCGTCGGCGTTGGGCGCAGGTGCTTGAGCGTCGAGGGTGGCGGTATGACGCATTGCGTTTAGCCTCTAAAGACGGTGGCGGGATCGACGCGCATCACGCGGCGCATGCTCAGGGTGCAGGAGGCCGCAACGATGAAGATTGCAAGAATGGCCACACCGATAGCGACTTCGGGGAGCAGGTAAAAGCCGCGCAGGGCATCGGACCGCTGCGCGACCCACTTGCTGAAGAACAGGGCGGCGGCGCCGAGCCCCAGGCCGTAGCCGATGACGCCGACAAAGCCCGCCTGAAAGAGCGTCATGCCCAGCAGTTTGAGGTTGCGTACCCCAATGGCTTTGAGGGCGGCATACTGCTTGATGTTTTCGAGGACAAATTGGTTGAAGGTCAGGCCGACGATGGCGACGCCAATGATCGCTCCCAGGATGACCACGGTGCCGAAGCTGACGGGGATGCCGGTGTTGGCGAGGACGTAGACGATGGACATCCACCGGAACTCGTCAGCGGTGACGGTCTGTAGGCCGGTGCGGTCGGAGATGGCCTTGGCGACGACTTTGGGGTCTGTGCCGGGCGCGGATTTGGCGAGGATGAAGCTGAGCTGATTGCGTCCGTTGTTGGTGTATTGGGTCGCGAGGCTGTAGCGGGTGTAGATGGTGAGGTTGGCGGCAAATGCGGCGGAGGCATCGACAATGGCGACGATGACCGCACGCCGGTCGTTGAGTTCGAGTTCTTTGCCGACGCTGAGTGCTTCGCCGGGGAAGAGCAGGCGGTAGCCCGCCGGGTTGACCGCAATGGCGTCGGGGCGGGCAAGGTCTTCGATCTGGCCCATGACAAAAGCATCCGGGACGCCGACGAGCGAAGCGTCATCGATACCCAGGACCACGGAGTTTTCGAGCGTGCCTTCGCGGGTGCGGACCTGGACCTGCGCTTTGAAAAACGGCACCGCCCAGGCGACGCCTTGCACACCGCGGACCCGGGGCAGCTCGGTATCTCGCAAGGGATATGACACGTCAATGGTTTTCACACTCGGGTCCATAACCCACAGGTCGGCCTCGCGGACATCGTTGACCACGCTGGACGCTCGGCCGAGCAGACCTAGAAAAATCGAGACCTGCTGGCACACCAGGAGGGTGCTGAAGGCGACGCCGAAGACCAGGCCCAGGCACTTGGTTTTGTCACCCAGGAGCATGCGGAGGGCGGTTCGCATCATGGTCGCGGGTCCTGGGTGAGTTGTTGATTGGTGGCGTAGCCCTTAAGGCCATGGATGGTGAAGTGGGCGAGTCGCTGGGCCATCCGGTCGATGGCGGCGGGCTCGGTGGGGGGCGGGAAGCCAAGCGATGTCAGCACTTGCTGGGAGTGAGAGGGGTTAACGCACAGGGCGATGACCCCGTTGGTGATCTCGTCGAGATCTTCATTTTCGATGCGGTGACTGGCGATGGCATCGAGGATGCGGCGAAGTTCATAGCGAATGGGCCCGGCGCCGTACTGGGCGAAAATGTCAATGCCGCCTTGCGTGGGGTTGATCATTTCGTGAGCCATGAGATGCCCGATGCACGGATGCGACGGTCGACGGATCAGCACCAGCCGCATGAACCACTGCATGAATCGCGTGAGCACGCGGCGGTCACTTCGGTCGTCACCCAGTCGAGGCATGGGTTCTGCTGAGATCATTTCCTGCGAGGCACGGGTCCAGACCGCGCGGTACAGGCCGTCCTTGGATCCGAAGTGATATTTCACCGCAGACACATTCGCGCCAGCAGCGTCGCAGATCTGACGCACGCTGGCGGCCTGGAAACCGTGGGCGGCAAACGCCTGGCCGGCGACATGGATCAGTCGCTCAGCGGTATCGGCGGGGAGTTCAGGAGGGGAGGGGGAGGTCAATTTCAAACAGCCGTTTGTAAACAGGTGTTTGATTATGTCATCCTTGTGTTACGCGTCAAGTGCCAACGTGAAAAATAAGCTGCGGTCTTGAACTTCTGAACATGTCCGCGGCGGTGGGTGTGGGCCAGACGCGGGATCTTGAGTTCAGCACGAATGATCTTGGAGTGTGGTCGCTGCAACTTCGTTTGCGCGAAGAAGTGCAAGCCCGCCCGATGATTCTCATCACCGCGCTGATGTTGGATGCTTTGGTGCTCGGTGCGCTGGTGTACACCAAGGGCGTGAGCGATCCGGTTGTGCTGATGGTCTGTGCCGCTGGCTTCGTCTTGATCTTCGGCAGTGAGTGGCTGTTTCTACGCCAGCATGAGCCGGAGCATGACGCGTGATCTTTGCAGCCGGGGCCTCAGGCCTCCGCAGGGGCGGCCTCGCGTTGCCAGGTCAGCAAGGCCTGGTGGAGGTAGTGCTGGTCGGCGGGGGGCAGGGCGGCCCCGAGGCGGATTTTGCCCGGGGTGGTGTGGAGCCAGAGGCCTTGTCGGCCGGCGGGTTCGTCAACGGCCTCGAGCTCACCGGGGATCAGGTCTTCGATCCGCAGGGGCACGCGGTTGCCACGGGTGGTATGCCGGTGATGGATTTTCTTGGTCATCGGTCCGGAACGGCCACGCTTGCTCGCACCCACCTTGGGTTGAAAGAGGATCTGGTCGCGCTTGAGCACCATCCGCTGATGCTTGCCGACCATCACCCGTCGGACCATCTGATACAGCACCATCAGGCCCACGCCGCCCCACGCGATCAGCCAGAGAATCGCCCCCGGCCCGGTCACGCTCAGCGCAAGCGTGGGCACCAATAACCCGCCCAGCCAGACCGCCAGGAGCACCCCGAGCATGACGAACGTTGGGCCGTCCTTCGGGGCCTTGTCATCCCAGGAGAGGATGGCTCCTTGCTCGGTGGCTTCGAAGTCGACAGCGGAGTCGGAGGGGGGGGGCTCGATGTGCATGGGTGCGATGCTACCGGAGCGCGTGTCACGGGGGAACCCCCAAGGCTTGAATTGTGTGCGAGAGCGGTCTGGCCTCGCGGGTCAGCTTTGGTGCGCGTGGAAATTATCGACCGACGCGCCGCTGGGGCTCAGACGTTTATCGATGACGAACAGTCGGTCGCAGAGGTTCTGGCACAGTCGGTCGCCCATGTGGCGGTACATGGCATAGTGCGCGTCGAGCTGGGCATCGAGGTCGGCCCGCGAAAGTCCCGCCTGCTTCACGAACTCGGGGAACCCGTCGAGGAAGTCATGAATGGCCCGGCGGGTCCACTCGAAGTGAAACTGGAAGGCATAGGTGGTGAGCCCGACGCGGAAGGCCTGATTCTTGCAGGCGGTGGTGGACATCAACGGCATGGGGGTGCCGCCGGCCGGGGCCTTGGTGACCTCGCAGCCGTGGGCGTGATATTGCCACGTGGTCCAGGGCCAGCCTTGCAGGATGGGGTCGGTGGTTCCGAAGAACGACATTTTGGTTTCGCCCAGCCCGACCTCAGGCTTTTCCATGCGGGCCACTTCGCCGCCCAGCGCTTCGGCGACCAGCTGCGCGCCCAGGCAAATGCCCACGACCGGAAGGCTGGCCTCATGGGCTTGTTTAAGCAGTTCGATTTCCGGGGTCATCCAGGGGTGGTCGTCGCGTTGATCCACATCCATCGGTCCGCCCATCGCGATGACGCCGTCGATATCGTCGAGGTCCGGCGGGAGGGCATCGCCGCGGTGGTGTCGGATAATGCGGAGTCGATGGCCGTGGTCCCGCAGGACTTCACCCAGCCGGTAGGGCGCATCGAGGGGGTGGTGCTCAAGGATGAGAATCGCCATGCGGGCACGATAACGATTCGGCTGGGGCCCGGGCCGTATGAAACGATGAAGCTTGAAGTAAAGCGTCTGGTGAGATCACGGGGAGGTCATTGTCCTACAATTAGGTCCTATGCAGCTATGGCAGCCGCCGATCCCGGATCATTACCACACGCTGAGCGATGCGTCGCTTCACGCGTCCATTGTGGCGCGCAAGGCCGAACTGGGTCAGCAACTGGTCATTCTGGGGCATCACTATCAGCAGGATGCGGTCATCGCTCACGCGGACTTCACCGGCGACAGCTTCAAGCTCAGCCAGCTGGCGGCTGAGCGGGTGCGGGAAGTGGGCGCGAAGTATGTGGTGTTCTGCGGCGTGCACTTCATGGCCGAGACGGCGGACATCCTTACGGACGATGGGGTGCAGGTGCTGCTGCCCGACCTCGGGGCGGGGTGTTCGATGGCGGACATGGCCGACTACGAGCAGACGGTGGATACGTGGGAACAACTCGAAGCGTTGTATGCGCAGGATGCCATGCCGCCTCGGATTATTCCGATTTGCTACATGAACTCGACCGCAGCGATCAAAGCGTTCTGCGGCGAGCACGGCGGGGCGGTGTGCACCAGCTCGAACTGCGACAAGGTGTTTGACTGGGCGTTGGCGGGTGGAGACGATCCGTTACAACCTACGCAGCGGGTGCAGATTTTGTTTTTGCCGGATCAACATCTGGGACGTAACACCGCAGCGGCGGCGGGGTATCAGGTCGACCGTCCCGAAGGCCGAAGCGATGCGCAGATGTGTCTGTGGGATCCCGAGCAGTACCTGGGGGGTCAGGACGCGGCGACAGTTCGGCAGAGTACGTTTCTGCTTTGGAAGGGTCACTGCTCGGTGCACAAGTTGTTTCGGCCTGAGCACGTGGAGGAAGTCCGCGAGGCAGTCCCGGGCATCCAGGTTATTACCCATCCGGAGTGTGCGTACGAGGTGTGCCAGCAGGCGGATTCCACCGGCTCGACGGAGGGGATTATCCAGGCGATTGAGAACGCGGAGCCGGGCAGCAAATGGGCGATCGGGACGGAAGTCCATCTGGTGCAAAGGCTGGCCGATGCGGCGAAGGCTCGGGGGGTGTTTGTACGCATTCTCAGCGAATGTCAGTGCCTGTGCACCACGATGGTGCGGATTGATCAGCCCCATTTATTGTGGACCCTCGACCGGCTTGCGGAAGGCAAAGTGCCCAACGTGATCCGCGTGCACCCCGAGGCCCAGCGGCAGGCCATGCTTTCGCTGGAGCGGATGCTGCGAATCACCGCCGCGCCACGGACCACTCGGCCGCGCTGCGTGCCCGCGGCGTCGGCGGTCTGATGGACGCGCCGGCTTCTTAAGTTCATGAAGTGCGGCGACCTAGGGCGATCCCTATGTGATTTTCCGCTGGCGTTGGCGTAGCATCCGGCTCGCCGTTTTTTTACTTTCAGGGCGTCACTCTTATGAAACAGATTTTTCACATGTTGTCCGCGGCCGTGTTGCCGTGCGTTTTGTTCTCCGCAGGGTGCAGCGAGGAGCCAGAAGTGCCACCTGCGACGCCGACTCCCGCGACGGGGACATCGCAGAGCAGCTCGGAGCCTGAGCAGGTGTCGGAGCCTAAGGAGGCGACGGGGTCGGGGACAGTGACCCGGCCCAGCTCGCCGGTGTCGGGGTTGTCGATGCCGGACGACGC
Source organism: uncultured Phycisphaeraceae bacterium (assembly GCA_963799465.1). Classification (GTDB taxonomy): domain Bacteria; phylum Planctomycetota; class Phycisphaerae; order Phycisphaerales; family Phycisphaeraceae; genus JBCCOW01. The sequence goes on from CAWCXG010000001.1 coordinate 1,846,014, forward strand.
GGATTTGGCCCCGCCGACGATGTTCATCTCGCCGGCTCGTCTGCAGGAGATGATCGGCTCGGACACGCCACTGGTGCTGATTGATGCACGAAAAAGCGAGGAATTTGAGAAGGGGCATTTGCCGACCGCCATCAATCTGCCGCCCAGCGTCTGGCGCACGGGCAAGGCGGCAACGGGCCAGGGGGTGGGCCAGCTGATCTACCGCCAAGGCGACCCGAGCGACGCGGCCTACAGCGATCAGCCGGTGGATGTGGCGTATTACGAGAAGCTGCTTGGCGAGGCAGGCGTGTCGCACAGTGACACGGTCGTGGTCTACGGCAACCATCCGGGCAAGTCCGATGGCTCGGTGCCCGCCATGATCCTGCACATGCTCGGCCATCCGCCCAGCAAACTGTTTGTGCTCAACGGCAAAGGCTACGACCGGTGGGCACAAGCAGGCGGCGCGATTTCCAAAGGTCTGGCAGGCCCACGTGTACCGGCCACTTACGAAGCGGACTATCGGGACCACGCGGTCTGGACCCTGCGGGATGTGTCCTCTGCCGTGCAGACCGGCGAAAAGGTGGTGTTCTACGACACCCGCGCCCTCTCAGAGTGGACCGGCGAAGAACCCCGAGGCAACGCCCGATCCGGGCATCTGCCCGGCGCGGTTCGCATCGACTACACCGATCTGATGGATGACTACCGCGTGCGGTCCGCAGAAGACCTGTTGCAACAGCATCAGCAAGTGGGCATCTACGATCCCACGCAGCCCATTGTCCTGTATTGCCAGACCGCCACGCGGGTGAGTCTGCCTTATCTCGCGCTGGTCTCAATGGGATATCAGAACGTGCACGTCTACGACGCATCGTGGTCGGAGTACGGCAACCGCGAGGACACCGAAATCGCGGGCGAGTCCAGCGGTGATCCTGAGGTCGAGACGGATAGCGGCAGTTGATGAGGCGTGGTCTGAAAACGCAAGCGCTCACGAAGTGCTCGACGATTGTCAGGCTCCAATATGAGCCGCGCCCGTCGGGGAGTGTCCCAGGCGGACAGGGCATTTCGTGATCCCGGGCGCTCCCTCACGGTCGCGGCTCGTTTTCAGACTACGCCTGGTTCACTCTGATCAATTCAGGGCAGATGCCGCGTCAGTGTCACGCGGTGTGGCCTCATTGGGCCGCGTCGCGGGGGCGGTTGATGGCCCGGTCGCAGGTTGCGTGGTGGGTTTGGTCGCGGCGGGGAGCGGCGTGGGCTTGAGGTCTGGGGCATTTTTGAGCATGTCGGCTCGGGCGTTGTCCCAGAGTCGTTGATAGGTGCGTTGGAGTCGGCCGTCGCTGCCTTGGTACATGCGGCGGAGGTCGGTACTGGGGGCGAGGGTGAGGGTGGCGGTGCGGGACTGTCCGTCCCGAATGACGAGAAATGACACTTCGTCGCCGGCGCTGTAAGGGCTCAAAGCGCGGTCGAGTTTGAGCTGGTCCAGGTTCTTGGGCCAGGGCTTGCCGTTGATGCCGATGATGAGGTCGCCGGGCTCAAAGGCGGCATACCCCGGGAAGCCGGGGAGGGATGTGATGACGACAGACGCGGCTCCGTCGACCTGGGGGAGCATGCCTGCCTGCTGGATTTTGTGGAGGATGCCCATTCCGCCGGTGATGCGGACATTGGGCGGGGCGCCGGCAAGCTCACGCCGGAGGATGTGGTGTTTGGCAATATTGAGCAGGCGGTGGCGTTGCTCGGTCGTGTTGGTCGCTGCCATGAGCAAGGTCAGCCGGTCTGCGGTGAGGCTGTTGTCGTTGAGCAGGTGCAGGGTGGCGGCGCGGCGGGTGGCGTAGTCGGGGTCGCCGAGTTGTTCGATCCAGGGCAGCGCTGGGTCGGCTTGATCCGCACGGGGTGAGGCGGGCGGGGCGTTGCCCTGACTCCACGCGACGACCGGACACAGGGTGAGTGCAGCGGCGAACAGCAGGGGCTTGAGCATCATGGCGGGTCATCCTCGAGATACCGCCATGGTAGCCTGCAGGGCGGCGGGCATAAGGATGCCTGCGCTTTGCTGGTGCGATACTGCGTGGATTGGTGCCTGGAATTACGAGAGCACGGACTTGACCAGGGGCTTGGCGTGGTCTTCGATCCAGCGGGCCTTGCATTTGACCATTTCGAGAAAGGGAGCCCCGTGCATGCGGGCGAACTTGCCGGTGGCCGCGATGGGGATGACCGCCTCGGCGATGAGGGCCTGGGTCATGAGCCGGGGGATGACGGCGAGCTCTGCTTTGGTGAGCATGTTGTCGGGCACGCTGTCATAGCCATGCACGAATCGACGGAAGCGTGATTCGTCGAGGTGTTCGGGCCATTGGGTGGGATCGCCGGTGCCGCCGAGGATTGAAAACTGGAGCGCCCCGTTGGCGGCATCGAGGACCCGGGGCAGCAGCCGGGCGGCGTCATAATCGATGACCGCCACGACGCGCGAGCCTCGGAAAAGCATGTTGCCCGGATGCCAGTCGCTGTGAGACACGAGCTTGGGCCATTGCGTGAGTCCGAGTTTGTTGACCTTTTCGACGGCGTGCAGATAGCGTTCCTGGAGCTCGCGGATCGTGCTGGCCAGTTGCTGCGGGTCGGCGGCGGGGTGGTCACTGGGGATCTGGGCCAGCGTCTGCGGCAGAGCGGCAAATGCGGCATGGACCGAGCGGGCATCGTGGTAAGACCCGGTGGGCGGCTGATGTTTGGCGTCGTAATCACTGAGCAGCTTGTGGAACAGCGACAGCACCCGGCCTGAGTCGGTGGTGGCTTCAAGCGACTGGTCGTAGGGGTTGCCTTTGATGTACTCAAACAGCTCGTAAATGGTGCCCCCCAGACGCAGCATGGAGTTGTTGTCGTTACGCGTGCCGATGAGGTGGGGCAGGGGGAATTGTTTTTCCGCCAACCTGAGTTGGATGCCGTGGCAGAAGGCGACTTTGTATTTGTCGTCCTTACCGCGGGCGCGTCGCTTGAGCAGGTACAGGCCTTTCTCGGCCCGGACGAGAAGTTTGGGCGCTTCGCGCGAGCCCCGGGGAAACTCTTTGATGCCTTGAATGACGCCCACGTCGTAGTGGGACATGACCATGACGAGTTCTTCGGTGGAAAAGATCGCCCGTCCGCCTGCGGTGCCGCCGGAGAGCGCGGTGCCACCGACGAGGCTTGATCCGGGCGTGGAACCGGGATTATGGTCGGGCATCACGGCCGAGGGCGCAGAGGACACCGAGACCGTATCCGCTGAGGTAGCGGTATGGGGGTCACCGGCGGTGGTGGTCTGGGACGTGGCGGCCATGGGATTCTGTAGTACGGGTTAACCGGTACTTTAGATCGAGCCGAGCGGGGTCTGGGCTGCAAACATGAAGGGTTTTGGGAAAGAAACCGCGTTTACAAGCGTTCATGGGGGTGGGGGCGTGGAAGCTATTCGACGTTTTGGACTTGCTCTTTGATACGGTCGATGGCGGATTTGAGCTCGACAACGCCTCTTGCGATCGTGGTGTCATTGGACTTGCTGCCGATGGTGTTGGCTTCCCGGAGCATTTCCTGACTGAGAAAATCGAGGGTCCTCCCAGCCGGGCTTGGGGTGTCGTCGGCCAGCACTTCACGAAACTGCGTGACGTGGCCGCCGAGGCGTTGGATTTCCTCCGCCACGTCGCTGCGTTCGGCGTAGACCGCGACTTCACGCAGCAAGTCGTTCTTCTCCACATCGAGCCTGGCTTTGGCAAGCAGCTCGGCGACGCGGGATTGCAGGCGGGTGTGGTATTCATCGACCACCCGGGGCGCGCGTTCTTTGACTTCGCTGGTGATGCGCTGCACGACGTTGAGTTGTTGCTCGAGGTCCTGGCGGATCGCTTCGCCTTCGGTGACGCGCATGGCTCGGACGTTGGCGAGGGCCTGGGTGAGCAGGTTGCTCAGGACTTCGCGGGCGGTTTTGAGCACCGCATCCGCTGGCTGGGGGGGTTGCAGCACGCCGGGCAGGGTGAGCAATTGCGTGAGGTCGATGTTGAGAGACGGGTCACCGTGGCCGCCTTGCACGCGGGAGCGGATGGTTTCGAGGTGTTCGACGTAGGTGAGCAGGGCAGCGTCGTTGATCCGTGACGCGAGCTGCTCTTCGGACTGCGTGCGCTTGACGGTGATGAGCAGCGAACCGCGAGCAAGCTCTTTGCGGGCCTGGGCTTCGAGCTCGGCTTCAATGCCAGCGAGTTCCTCAGGCGCGCGGACGGTGCACTTGAAGTACTTGTTGTTGAGTGCTCGGACTTCGAGGCTGTAGACCACTGCGTCGCGTGAGGTGGTGGCGTCGCCGTAGCCGGTCATCGAATGGATCATGCAGGGGACTCAGCGCGAGGGAAGGTTTTGGTGTGGCGGTTCCCCCGGACCCCGTGGTGGACGGTGGCTTACGGTGCGGGCTGGGTGGTAGGCGCCGCAGCGGGATCGTTGGTTTCGTCGTCGGACTCAGGGCTCAGGATCAGTGTGGGGTCGGGCTGGTCGTTTTGGGTCTGGTTGAGAAACCCGCCGGGCATCTGGGGCATCGGAGCTTCGGCTTCGACCTCACCGGGTGGTTGGGGCGTGGGCTGGCCGGCGGGGGTTGCGGGTTCGCCTGCGGTGGCGGCAGCCTGAGCGGGGGGGAGCTCTTCGTCGGGGTTGATGGCCCAGGTCAAGCCCATGGCGAGGCCGACGAAGCAGATGAAAAAGAAGATCGTGACGAGGGTGAGCACGTCGCCGGCCCGGGCTCCGAGAAACGCCTGCTGCGATCCGGTACCAGCCCCGCCGCCAAACGCGCCTGACAGCCCGCCACCCTTGGGCTTTTGAATGAGGATGACCAGCATCATGAGCAGACAGACGATGACGAACAGGGTCGCCATGATGTAGACAGGCCAGCTGATAGCGAGAATGGGAAGCAGGGGCATGGCAGGGCTCACGGGTAGGCCGCGGTGTGGGCGGCGTGGGACAAAATCGGGAGGGGGGCTTGGAGGTATTTAGCCGGCGGCAGCGTCGATGATGGCAGCGAAGTCCTCAGCCTTGAGGGCGGCACCACCGATGAGTCCGCCGTCGATATCGGGCATGGCCAGCAGTTCGCCCGCGTTGCCCGGCTTCATCGATCCCCCATAGATGATGCGGACCGACGCGGCGAGGGAATCATTATAAAGCGCTTCGGCGAGCACCTGACGGATCCTGGCGTGAGCGGCCTGAGCGTCGTCGGCGGTGGCGGTCTTGCCCGTGCCGATCGCCCAGACGGGTTCGTAGGCGATGACGACGTGGTTCATCTGGTCGGCCTGCACGCCGGCGAGGCCCAGCAGGGTCTGGCCCATATTGATGGCGTCGGTCTGGCCGGCTTCGCGTTGCTCAAGCGATTCGCCCACGCACAACACCACTTGCAAACCCGCCTCAAGGGCCGCGAGCACTTTGGCATTCACGAGCGCATCGGTTTCGCCCAGAACGTGTCGGCGTTCGCTGTGGCCCACGAGTACGCTTTTTACGCCCAGGTCCGCGAGCATGGACAGGCTGACCTCGCCGGTGTATGCACCGTTGGGCTTGTAATAAAAGTTCTGCGAGCCCAGCATCACCTTGCCCGAGGTGAGCGTGGGTGCGACGTTGTCGATGAACGGCAACGGCGGGTAGACCGCAACATCCACCGCGTCCTGTGCGCCAGAAGCGGCGGAGACCGAGGCCCCAAGCGACTTCGCACCGGCGGCGTCGAGGTTCATTTTCCAGTTACCGCCGACAAACGGCCGTCGTGCCATCGTTAAGTTTCCATCGCGTGGAGGGGATCGCGTGAGCCCCGTATCCTACCAACCCGCCGCCGGGCACGGAAGCGCAGTGCGCGAGCCGGGGCCGTCGCCTTCTCGTGTGTGCTGGATACAGCCCCGCGCTTGCAGGGCTTCGTGAGTATGCCGCCGAGTGCGTGGAAGCGGTTGCTTACATCTCTTTACTCATGGCCCGGCGGATCTCACGGTCGCTGTCGCGTTTTTTGAGGTCCTGTCGTTTGTCGTATTGCTTTTTGCCCCGGGCGACGCCGATCTCGACCTTGACCCGGCCGTGCTTGAAATACATGGCCAGCGGGGTGAGGGTGACCCCGCGGTCGCTGGTTTGGCCGATGAGTCGGTTGATTTCGCGTTTGTGTGCCAGCAGCAGGCGGGTGCGTTTGGGGTCGTGTTGCAGCGGCCCGGCCTGGGCGTAGGGGGCAATGTCCACGTTGTACAAGTGGATTTGGAGCGTCTTTTCGTTGACCTGTGCGTAGCCCTCTGCGAGCGACACCTGGCCGTGGCGGACGGACTTGACTTCGCTGCCCAGCAGTTGAATTCCGCACTCGAGTTTGTCGAGGACTTCATAGTCATAGCGAGCCCGCCGGTTGAGGATGCGGGGCTCGAGGGAGCCGGGTTTGGGCTTGCCTTTGGCCATGGCGGATCGACGAGTGTAAGCGATGCGACGCGGCGGGGCGTCTGGCGCGTGAACGACACGCAGGACGGGTCAGTCCACCAGTCGCCACGCGGAGTCAATCGACACCGAGCGGACCTCACATCCCAGGGCGGTCAACCATGCCGCGACCGCGTGATTGCAGTTGTACAGCAGGCTGTATCGGTCCTGATAAGGCACGTAGGTCACGCTGGCGTAGCCCGGATTCACGACCCACTGATCGACCTGGCTTGCGAACGGTTCATGCAATCTCGCCCGGAGCGCTGCGACCTCGGCCCGCTCCACTTGGATCAGATAAATGTGCTCCACCCCCAGGCCCAGGTATCTGCCGACGGCAGGGTCCTCGATGGCGATGGTCGGGTCGAGCAGCTTTCGACCAAGCGTGCCGGGGGTGGGCCAGAGCATCGCTGCCACCCCGCGCAGAAAGGTCGCCTCGCCAAGCGCGAAGTAGCGCCAATCGCCGAAGGCGTAGAGCACGGGGGCGTCGGCGGGCTCGGTTTCGCGGGTGCGTTGGGTGGCTGCCGGGGCGGTGGACGGGGCGGTCGAGGGGTCGTCCCGCGAGACAGGCCCGAGCAGTAGCGAAGCGTGTCGGCCGTGGTCAAGCAAAGCGATGGTGACCGGGTTCTGAAGGTCAGTGGGCGGTCGGATGGTGGTGGTGCAGCCGACGAGCAGGCTGAGTATGCAAACACACGTCAAGCGGAGCATCGTGAGGGTCTGCGTGACGTGAGAAAGGCGGGTCGGCACGTCAGGCCTGTCGCCGGAGTTGGGTCATGGGGATGCCCAGCCGGTCGAGGTGAGGGCTGATTTCACGGGCAAAGCGTGAGGCGTCCTTGCCGTAGCCTGCGGTAGGTTTGACGTCCGGGGCATGCTCGATGAAATAGGCCTGGAACCGCGACATCAGCAGTTCGCGCAGGTACTTGCACCACATCGAGGCGAGCGCGACGGGCAGGTAGGCGGATTCTGCGGAGGTTTGGAAGATCAGGGTGGCGTGCAGCGTCCCGCCGCGACGGGCATCGACCAGGCGATACGCCGATCGACCTTCGGTTTCTTCGAGGATGTCCACCTCGGCGTCGGGGAACGCCAGCCGCAGCGGCTCGCGGTAATGCGTTCGGCCGGACTGTCGGTCAATGGCGATGGTCAAGTGGCCCGGCCCGCCTCGGCCAAAGCGACGCAGCAAGCGTTCGATGTGTTGGGTGACGAACGTGAAGCTGGCTGCAGCCTTGCTGCGGGTTGCCCCGACCAGGCTGTTGAACCGCTGCTCGTGCACCACGCTGACCGCGACGTCCGCCAGCTTGAGGTGAGCTTCGTCGCAGCCCCGCTGCAGCATGCTGCGGGCAATCGCGAGTTGCCCGGGATCCACGTGGGCGGGTAAGACGACCGCGTCGAGCCCGGCGTACCAGGGCTGACCCGGGGCGTTGTGCGGGCCCACCGCATCGAGCAGCCGATCCACCCGTGTGATCGGCAGCTTGGCCAATCCCGCAAACGCCAGGCAGCCCATCTCCAGGTGCGTCAGCCCCGCTGCCTTGGTTTTCAAAACCTTCGAGTCATTCACCGCCACCCGCCCCCGCTTGTCCCCAGGCTTGAGGCACACGCAAGGCTCAAGCAGCGACCACAGGTCCGGCAATGCTGAATTCGCCGTCAGCCCCTCCCGGTCCCGCTCGACCTCAAAGGCGGTCATCCCCACCGTCAACGGCCCGAAGAACGGCCCATACCCCGCCTCGTCAATCCCGGCGATCACACGCATCGCCACAACCTACCACGCCCCGCCGCAGCACCCCGCCGCGTGCAGAAACTGTCGCTACCTTCGCTTCAAGTCCAGCATTCTTGATCAGTCCTGCAAACGCTCAGTCCAATAACCCGGTCTGCGTTTGAGGTGCGTGAATGCCAAGATCGTGATCGTCTGACCCCGGATGACAAATATCAATCCATAAGGAAATCGTCGTAGATGCGCGATTCTGGTGCCTTCCAGGTATGGAGGATGACGCTCGGGCAGTTGGTCGAGACCCATCAACTGTTCGTCGTATGCTTTGAGCAAATCGATGCTCAATTCCGTATCAATCGCGTCGTAATAGCGGACAGCGTCCAGCAGTTCCGCTTGCGCAAGAGCGGCAACTTCAAGGTTGTACACGTGATCGTTCCTCAATCATCTGCGTCGTCTGCGAGCGAATCTCACGGGCAGAAAGCGTTTCTAACGCGTCTTGATCCAACGCTTCGATACGGTTTTTGATTTCAGCATCGGTATGCTCGTGGTGCTTCACGCCAGAAGTGGGTGAGAGTGATGCGTAGAGTCGGTCGGCGAGTATCGCACGATCACTCTGTGACAACTTCAAAGCTTCCTGCATCAGTGTTTCGGCGTGGCTTAGCATGCCAGCATTCTAAGCCTCAAACCGTCGTGGGGTCAGGGCGATAGACGCGGGTTTCCAAGGCCCAGATCTTCTCGGTGAAGTCGCCTTGGGAGGCGGGGCCCTTGGGTTGATCCCGCGCGGCAGCCTGTAGCACCAGATTCATTTTTGCGTCCAGGTGGTCGAGGTTGGACACGAAGACCGCTTCGGGGGTTGCGGGGATTTTGAGGGCGCCGTATTCGGGCTGGCCGTGGTGGGACAGCAGGATGTGCTCGAGCACCCGCTTGATGGGCAGGGGCACGGACAGGGCGGCGTCGCCGAGCTCGGGGTCTTCGCAGGCTTTGCATTTGTCGTGCAGCATGGTCACGCCGCGGGCGATGTGGCCCACGAGTTGGCCGTCCTCGGAGTAGGCGAAGCCTTGTTCCCATTCGAGTTCGGCGACCTTGCCCAGGTCATGAATGAACACGCCCATCAGCACCACGTCGCGGTTCACCAGCGGGTACAACGGGAGCATCGCATCGGCAGCGTTGAGTAGCGCGCAGGTGTGTTCCAGCAGCCCGCCCAGAAAAGCGTGGTGCAGCGAAGACGCAGCCGGAGCCTGGCAGAACGCGTCCATCAATTCGCCGTCCTCGAGATATCGATCCCGTAAGCCTGCGAGGGCGGGGTGCTCGATCTCGCCCAGCAGCCGGACCACACGGCTGAACATCTGATCGACGTCCTGGGTGGTCGAGGGCATGAGGTCGCGGAGTTCTTCAGCCGAGGGGTGGTAGGCGGCGATGCGGTTGACGATGATCTGCATCTCGCCCTGGTAAGGCTGGGTCTGGCCTTCGATGTGCACGAAGCCGTCGGTGGGCAAAGAGGCGAAGAGTTCTTCGCTGGCGTTCCACATCCGCCCGGGGGTTCGGCCGGTTCTTGTCGGCGAGAAGCATTTTGAGGAAGGGCTTGCCAGCCTTGGTCTGCCCGAGCTGACAGTTCTGGACGGCAAATACCCCTTCGATCAGGGCGGCGGGTTCGAGAGCGTTAATGAAAGTTCGGGGCATGGCGGGGCAAGGTAAGGAGCGTGACGCACACGGTCGCAAAAAAGTGCGGCGGTGCTGCGTCGAGGGGTGACGTGGGGCGGTTTAGTTGAACGGAATGGCAGCGTCGAAGCTGATGATCTGCGTGTCGTCGAAGTCTTCTTTAAGGATCGGCCAGGTGAAGTCAAACGCGAACGGGGCGTTGCCGAACAGTGGCACGTTAAACCGGGCCCCGGTGCCGATGGCCACGCGCCAGTCGTCAAAGCCCGGGTCGTCCAGCACCGTGCCCATATCGGTGAACACAGCCCAGCGGAGGAAATCGTCACGGACGGGGAAAGTGTATTCAACGCGTTGGGTGAGTCGAAACTCACCACCGACGGGCTCATCGCCGAGTTGGAGCGTGTCAGCTCGGATGCCCACGGGTCCTGCCCCACGGTTGGCAAAGCCACGCAGCGATCGGTGCCCGCCGGCATAGAACCGCTCGAACACCGGGGCGTCGCCGCCGAGGATCCACCCGCCCTCGACCCGCCAGGTCAACACTTCCTTGCGGTTGAGAAAGTCCACGCCCAGGGTCCAGTATTTGGTGTAGCTGGCGTCGAGCCTTGTGAAGTCATAGTCGCCGCCCGCGAGGCCCACCTGCTCGATTCCGAAGCGGACTTTGCTGCCTCGAGTGGGGAAAAAGCCGCTATCGAGGGTGCTGCGGGAGACATCGAAGCCCACCGCGGTGAGCGAGGAGCCTCCTTCGACTTCGAAGACATCGAGCGAGGCGTCGTCGTCGATTTCGGAGATGTCGATCTTCTCTCCGCGAAGACTGACCGATGCCGACCACTGGTCGCCGAAGCGTTTGCCCATGGCGGTTTTGACGTTGATTCGGCCTTCGTCGTAGTCTCGGCGTTCGCGGTTGAAGAACGAGAAATCGACGTCGAGGAAGTAGTCGGTTTCGAGAAAGTACGGATCGCGCCAGCCCACGGAATAGCGGTTGTATTCGTTGCCGGGCTGAAGCGTGAGGTTGAAGACCTGGCCGCCGCCGCGGAAGGCTTTGTTGCTGACGAACTCGCCCCAGGATTCGGGGAAGTCGGTGATGTCGAAGTTGCGTTGGGTGACTGAGAAGTTGCCGATCAGGCCGATGTCTGAGCTGGCTCCGACGCCCAGGCTGATGTTGCCGGTGTTTTTCTCTTTGACTTCCACGAGGATATCGCGGATGGGGTCACCTTCTTCGCCCAGCACGGTGACCGAGCCTTCTGAGAAGTAGGGTGAGTTGGCGAATCGGCGTCGGGTGCGTTCGAGGCCTTGGAGGTCGAACGGTCGGCCGGGCGTGAGGCCTCGGAGTTCCCGGAGGACCACTTTGGTTTTGGTGAGTTCGTTGCCGCGAACGATGACCTTGCCGACGGTGTAGGTTCGCCCTTCCTTGATAAGGACGCGCAGGTCGGTGACGGGTTGATCGCCTCGAAACACGGGGTCGAGATCGACGGTGACGTCGATGTAGCCGAGCTTGCCGTAGAGCTCTCGGAGGTTATCGACGCTTTTGGCGAGCTGGCTTTGGGTCATCACGCCGCCGGGCTGGACCGCCATGGCCAGTTCAATCTGTTCGCGGGGGAACAGCTCCACGCCTTCGATGCGTAGTTCGCCCAGTCGGTACTGCGGGCCTTCGTTGATCAGGAAGGTGATGACCGCCGATTCGCCGTCGGGCGAGAAATCGATCTGTCGGCCGACCTGGGCGTCGAGGTAACCCTGGCCTCGCAGGAAGGTACGCAGGCGGTCGACGTCGCGGGTCAGCAGGTCGCGGTCGAGCACGCCTGACCGGAGGATGGGAATGTGGGTTCGGCTACGGACCTGCGACGCGAGCTGGCGGGCGGGGTGATTGTCATTGCCTTGATACAGGATGCCGCGCACCCGCACGCGGGGGCCTTCGGTGACCCGCAGGAGCAGGACGTTTTCTTCATCCAGCAGGTCCTGATCCACGCTGACGCTCGCTGCGAAATAGCCTTTGGATTGATAGAGCTGTTGGATCTGTTGCACAGCCCGGTCGATCAGGAATTCATCCACGGGGTCGCCGGCCCGGAGGATGAGCACCGCCTGAAGATCCTGGTCAGTGAGGTACTTATTCCCGACGGTCTGAACGTCGACGAGGGTGGGGCTTTCGGTAAAGCGATACGTGACAATCACGCCGCCGTCGTCGGTGGCCTGCTCGCGGGAGGTGATGGCGGTGAAGCGGCCGAGGTAGTTCAGGCGGACGATGTCTTCCTGGCGGACGCGTTCGTTGAAGGGATCGCCTGGGGTGATTCGGATCTGGTTACGAACCAGCCGTTCGGGGGTGGTGCTCAAGCCTTCGAGTCGGACCTCGCGGACGGGCCTGTTTTCGAACGGGCTTTCCTGCGCATGCGCGGCGGGCTGCGGCGCAAGGCAAGCCAGCAGCGTGAACGCGAAGACAAGGGCCAGGGGCCTGAGAGATGCGTGAAAGTTGAGCAAGCCGACACTCCGCCCGGGCCATGATTGACCGGGCTGCGAGTGTAACGCAGGGGGACGATGGGCGCTTCGCGTGGAAGTCGCCCCTGGGTCCCCGTGGTTTCAGGAGGCTTCGGAGGCGGGAACGGGCGACCAGGTCTCGGGCTTATCGAGGATCTGGAGCTGAGGGTCGTTTTCGGTATCAAAGGTTCGCCTGGAGCGGAGCAGCAGGAACCGCAGGGCGAGATAGACCAGCACGGCGGCCCCCAGGCCGATGCCGAAGATTTGCCCTGACATCGCAAGCGCGGGGTTGCTGACCGGTTGTTCGAGCCGGGCGACGGCTCGGCTGACGCGGAGTGAATCGACCCGGCCTGCCTTGCGATCCTCAGCCATCTGGTAACCCACGGTGGCGTGGCGGAGGGCTTCGAGCACGCGGGCCCCGCGGTCGGTCCCCGGTGCGGTGTAGGCCAGCGTCAGTTCGCCCTTTGCGCCTTCGACGGAGAGATGCTGGTCGAGGTCGGCTTTGAGATCGGCGGGATTTTCGAACAGGCGGGTGCCCTGGCGATCAAGCTGCGTGAGCGTTTCGTTGAGCACCGCGGGGGTGTAGAGCGTGGCGGTGCGGAAGGCCTGGGGAGCGGGTCCTTCGGTGGGCAGACCTTGGGGGCCGGCGGGGCCGTCGACTTGCAGGCTCAAGGTGGCGCGGTAGACGGGCTGGGTGAACTTCTGGCCCGCGACATACGCACCGGCTGCGAGCACCGCGACGGTCAACACGGCGGCAACCACGTAGCCCGCCGCTTTCTGGGTGGCCCAGCGGCGAATCATCTGGCCTTCGCTTTGCTCCAGGAACCGCTTGACTTCGACGAGCATCTGCCGCTCTTTGTCCAGGCCTGCAAACTGTTGACCGCTGGACTGGACGCGGTTTTCGGCGTCACGCAATCGACCGCTGCGCTGCTTGATCAGCTGGTGGTATCGACGCAGCTTCGCACGCCGGGATTGCAGCTCGGTGTCGGCCTGCTTGACTTGGCGGGACTTGTCTTTGAGTCGTAACCGCTGATTCTCAAGTTCAGCGGCCTGGGTTTCAAGCTGAGCTTCGCGGTGCTTGAGGCGGTCGCGTTGCTCGGAGAGCTGCGCTTTGGTCTGTTCGAGGGTTTCGCGGAATGCTGCTTTGCGTTTTTCGAGCTTGCGCGCTGGGCTTCGAGATCCACCGATTCAGGGGAAAACGTGTGGCCGACGAGGGTGTCGGCAGCGGGGTGGTCGGGTGTGTCGGACGCTTGCGGGACGTCCACGCGGTCATCACTATCCTGAGCGTTGGGTGCGAGTGAATCAGCAAGATGAACGGTTCCATCATGACGGCGGGCTTCGAGATCCTGCTCGGCTTGCTCGAGTGATTTAGCCCGTTGGTCGAGCTCATAAGCGCGCTGTTCAAGCAGTAGGCGCTGCTCTTCGGCGTCGGCTTTCGCAGCGTCAGCCGCTTCGCGTTCTGCGGTGATCGATGCAACCTGAACTTTGAGTTCCTGTTCCTGAATGTTGAGCTCAGCGCGGCGGGATTTGAGCTGTTCAACCTGCGCGGTGAGCTCTGCGGAGGGCTGTGCGTCGGCATCGGTCTGCTGGTCCGCCGCGAGCAGGGTCTGCTCGACCAACTCGTCGCGGGCCGCATCGAGTTTGCGTTGCTGGGCGTCGAGTGACTCGGCTTTGAGGTCCAGGTCGATGCGACGTTTTTCCACGGCCTTGCGCTGGTCGGTGACCTTGGTCTTGAGGCCTTGCATGACGTGGCGGTCAACTTCGAGCTGGCTTTTCCAGAGGTCTAAATCGTCCTGCCGGCGCTCAAGCTTTGCGAACAGCGCGGCGGCGTTGGCATGCTGAGAGGCAAGGTCTTCCTGCTGGGCGGCGACGGCGTGCTGGCGGGTTTCGAGCTGTGCTTCGCGGTCCGTGAGCTGCTCGGTTGCGGCGCTGAGTTCGGTTTGAAGCGCCTCAAGTTTGGCCTGGCCTTGGGTGAGCTCAGCGAGGTCAGCGTCGAGCTGCGCCGCCTGCTCGCTTAGAGCATGTTCACGCTTTTCAAGCTCAGTACTGAGCATGTCGAGGGTCTGCTGTTGTTCGAGAACTTCAGCGTCGAGGCGGTCTTGCCTGGCTTGGATTTCACGATCGGCGTCGTCGCGTAAGCGCTGGACCTCGGCTTGAACCTGGTCGCGGGTGGCCTGCGATTCGGCTTCGAGCGCGTTGCGTTTTGTGTCCAGCTCAGCTTCGATGGACGCGGCTTGCGTTTCGAGTTCTTTTTCGCGGGCCTTGGCCTGATTCTGATGCGTTTCGATCTGGGCGGTCAGGTCTTGGCGTTGACGGGCGAGTTCGAGGCGCTGCGCTTCAATGGCCTGGTTCTGTTGCTGGGCCTGGGCCTGGGCGAGTTCAAGGTCGGTCTGTCGGGTTTCGAGCTGAGTGCGAAACCCTTCGAGCTGGTTTTGCTCGGCATTGAGACGTTTGGCCTCGGCGTGCATGGCATCGACCTGCTGCTCGGTCTGCTGCTGCCACTGCTTGATTTGCCCGAGTCGGGACTCGAGGTCGGCGAGGAGGTTGAGCGGCTGCTGGGTGTCGCGGTGCTCGGGGGGCGGGGTGCCGACCACCGCGCCAGCGATTGTGCTGGGCGAAGCGGGGCCGGAGGCGGGCATCGGGGAGGGGTTGTGGGGATCGGGCGTCGGCTGATCCATGCCAAGGTTCCGCAGCAAGGGTGGTCGGGCGATAAGAGAAGGTCCACCTGCGGTATCGACGCGAAAGAAGGGCAACTTCACCGACGCGGATCGCCCAGACGGAAAAATCGGAACTTGGAACCCGCCAAGGACCGGATAACCGGTGTGTACGGAGCAATGCGTCCCGAAGCGGGGTGGCGGGGTCGGACGGAGCGTTAAGTTGTGGGGATGGCGTGTATGCGGTTGGAGGGGGTGCGTTTTGCGTTTAAGGCCGGTCGGCTGGTGCTGTCGGATGTCACCGCGACGGCAGAGGCGGGGCGGGTGACGGGTGTGATTGGACCCAACGGTGCGGGGAAGAGCACGCTGCTGCGGGTGATGCTTGGGGAGCTTGGGCCGACAGCGGGGCGGGTTTGGATCGGCAAGGACGCTGTCACGACGGATGTGCATGCGATGACGGCTCGGGATCGGGCGGGTCGTTTGGCGTATGTGCCGCAGCGGGGGGCGGAGGCGTTTGGGTTTACGGTGCGTGAGATGGTGGAGTTGGGGGCGTGGGCGTCGGGTCGGCTGGCATCCTGGGCGGGATGGGCAATGGGGCAGGCGGAGGTGGAAGCGTGGGCGGATCAGCCGATCCGGACGCTTTCGGTGGGACAGCAGCAACGGGTGCTGGTGGCGCGGGCGCTTGCACAATGCGGGGTAGAACCGGGAGGTGTCGGAGCCGGAGCAGAGGGGGGCGTTTTGCTGGCGGATGAGCCGACGTCGGCCATGGATTTGAAGTGGCGTGAGATGACGATGGGGTTGCTGCGACAGCACGCGGAGGCGGGCGGGTCGGTGGTGGTGGTGCTGCATGATTTGACACAGGCGCAGCGCTGGGCGGATGACGTGTGGGTGATGCAGGAAGGCAAGCTGGTCGAAGCGGGGCCTAAGCAGGCGGTGATGCGAGCGGACTTGCTATCGGGAATTTGGGGCGTTGAGGTGGTCGCTACGCAAACCGGTGCAGGGCGGGTGTGGGTGGCGGGGGGGTGATGGTTAAGGAGTTGCGGGGGATTGCGGTCATGCAGGGGGTGTCGCGGAAGGCTGGGGGCCGTAGAATGGTGCGATGCAGACGTCGACGTGGATATTGCTGATTATGATGCTGGTGTTCACGGTGCTGCCTTGGATCGCTCAGCAGTTCAAGAAGATGCAGGAGAACAACCAGGGCCAGGAGCGAATGCGGACCGGGCGGGAAGCGGGTGGGGCGTCTGAGTCCAAGCCTGAGTCGTCGTCCCTGCGGTCTGCGGATCAGGATGCGGACGACCCCACGCTGACACCGGCGGAGCGTCGTCGGCGGGAGCTGCGTCGCCGGGCGTTGGCGCAGGCGGACCGTCCCGGGGGGGCGGGTGCAGGGGGTGGGCAGGGGCCTGAGAATCTTTCGATGGCCGAGCGGGTACGTCGTGCTCGTGCTCAAGAGGCGTATAAACAGCGCCAGGAGCAACTGCGTCAGCAGGGCGGCGCGGCACCATCAGGCTCATCGCGTGCGCCGTCGCCTTCGCAACCCACTGCCCCTGCGCCTCAGTCACCCACGCCCCGCGAACGACTGGAGGCCGCGCGTCGCGAAGCCATGCAGCGAAAGCGTGAACAGGCTGAGCGGGAGTCGCCCGCGCCACGTTCGGGCCGTCAGGATGCTCGGCGGGAACGCGTGGAACAGGCCAGGCGACGGCAGGCAGAACGTCAGGCGGAAGCGACGAAAGATGCACAGCGGCAAAAGCAACGTGCCCAGCAGGAACAGATGCGTCAGGCGGAGCGTCGCAACCAGCAGGCCCGCCGAAGGTCCAGTGCCGAACCCACCCCATCACGACAGGCCAAGGCGTTGGCGTCGCCCACGGCCGTGGATGTTCGCGCAAGCGAAATTGGAGCCACCCTCGACAGTGACGAGCTGCGGGTGGTTCGCCGCGGCCCGGCCCGGTCCGGGCTTGCGTCGGCAATCGGAGTCAATGGTATGAAGATCGACGTCGCGTCGATGCGACAAGCCATTGTGATGAAAGATGTCCTCGACCTGCCGGTGGCGTTGCGTGCGCCGTCCGACGATCCCAACCTCATCCCGTCCCGCTAGCAAAACGTTGAGCGAAAGCGGTGTCAGTCTTTCTTTTCTTCGGGGCTGCCTTCGATGACTTCATCGACCAAGCCATAGGCTTTGGCTTCCTGAGCGTTGAAGAACTTATCACGTTCGGAATCTTCAGCAATCTGTTCGACGCTCTTGCCGGTGAAGTTGGCGAGCATCTGATTGAGTTCGTCTTTGGTCTTGAGGATTTCCTCAGCTTGGATCTGCACGTCGGTGGTCTGGCCGTAGATTCCACCGTAGGGCTGGTGGACCATGACTTTGGCGTGGGGGAGGCAGAAGCGTTTGCCCTTCTCTCCCGCCGCGAGGGTGAGCGCTCCGCCGGACATGGCCTTGCCGATGCAGTAAGTGGCGACCGGGGACGCGATGAAGTTCATCGTGTCGATCATGGCCAGCGTGTCATCCACGGCACCGCCGGGCGAGTTGATGTACAGGTTGATATCAGCCTGCTTCTGGCTTTGCAGATACAGCAGCCGCATGACCACGCCCATGGCCGAGGCGTGATGAATCTCCCCGACCAGGAAGATGACCCGGTTTTCAAGCAGCATTTCGTCGATGGTCATCTCGCGGTAGCGCTGCGTACCGGGCGGGGCGGCGGCAGGCCGCATGCGGGGGTCGAGCGAAGGCGTGCCCAGTGCGCCGGCGTCGTGGCCGGTGCCGGTGGGCCAAGCGGTGGGCATCGCGCCGTGCAGGCTGGCCGGGGTGGAATCCGAGGCGAGGTGCTGCATGCGGGGCAGGTCCATGTGGTCGGCTGCCGCGGCAAAATCGTTCATCGAGGGGTGGTGCATGATCGGTCCTTCAGTCATGAATAAGAGTGAGCATCGTAGTCGCTTGTGACCACGCGGGTCTTGATGCGCTGGGTTTTGCTCAGGGCGCACCAGCCTGCCGTGCGGTCTGATCGCCGCGGGGTCCGATGGGTGGGCGTGGGAGGCGTTGCGGGTGCGTTACATCTCCAACTGCGGCCGACCTTCGACAGGCCAGTCGACGTGGAACTTTTTGCCCTTGGGCTGATCGACGCGTTCGTAGGTGTGGGCCCCGAAGTAGTCGCGCTGGGCCTGGAGCAGGTTCTGCGGCAGCCGGGCGGTGCGGTAGCCGTCGAAGTAGGCCAGTGCTGAGGCAAAGGCGGGACACGGGATGCCGTGCTGGACCGAGAGTGCCACAACTTCCCGCCAGGCCTGCTGCCCGTCGTGGATCGCCTTGGTGAAGTACGGGTCCATCATCAGGTTCTGGAGGTTGGCGTTGTTGTCGTAGGCGTCGGTGATCTTCTGCAGGAACCGGGCGCGGATGATGCAGCCGCCCCGCCAGATTTTGGCGATCGTGCCGAAGTCGAGCTTCCAGTCGTAGACGTTCTGGGCTTCGGTCATCATCTGGAAGCCTTGGGCGTAGGCGCAGATTTTCGAGCAATAGAGCGCCTGATTGATCTTGGGGATCAGTTCATCGCGTCGGCTGGAAAGGTCTGGCAGCTCCGGGCCGTGCAAAACGTTCTCCGCTTCGACGCGTTCTTCTTTGAGGGCTGAGACGCAGCGTGCGAAGACCGCCTCGGCAATGGCGTTGGCGGGCATGCCCATGTCGAGTGAGCTGATAGCCGTCCATTTGCCGGTGCCTTTTTGACCCGCCCGGTCGAGCACCGCATCGACAAACCATTCCTGATCGCCCGCAGGGTCTTTTTGCTGCAGGATGTCCGTGGTGATTTCGATGAGAAACGAGTCGAGGTCGCCAGAGTTCCATTGGCCAAACACGTTGGACATGCTGGGCGGGTCCATGCCGAGCAGGCGTTTCATGAGGTCGTAGGCTTCGCAGATCAACTGCATGTCGATGTATTCGATGCCGTTGTGCACCATCTTGACGTAGTGTCCTGCGCCATTGGCGCCCAGCAGGGCGGTGCAAGGCTCGCCGCGCGTGATGGGCACGCCTTTTTCATAGTCTTCGATGGGCTTGCCGGTCTCGGGATCAACTTTGGCTGCGATGGCCTTCCAGATCGGCTCGAGTTCGGCCCAGGCGGCGGGGTCTCCGCCGGGCATGAGCGAGGGGCCAAAGCGGGCTCCCAGTTCCCCGCCCGAGACGCCTGAGCCGAAGAACCGGATGCCTTTGTCGGCATATTCCTTCTCGCGGCGGATGGTGGCGTTCCAGTTTGAGTTGCCGCCGTCGATGATCAGGTCGCCTTCGTCGACGATGGTTTCGAGCTGATCGGTAACTTTGTCAACCGCGTCGCGGTCGGTGGACGATACCGCGGTCGACTGCACCATCAGCACGATCTTGCGAGGCTTCTTGATGGCGGTCACGAAGTCCTTGAGGTCCTCGTAGCCGATGACCCGCTCGGCGGAAGGCTCGTTGGCGTCGACCTCGGCGATCCAGTCTTTCATGGTCGAGGTCGTGCGGTTGTAGACCGCCACGGTGTAGCCATGGTCGGCCATGTTGAGCACGAGGTTCTGGCCCATGACGGCCAGTCCGATCAGGCCGATGTCGGCAGGAGTTCCGGGAGTTTCGAGGGGCATAGGGAATCCTTAAATGTCGCAATCGCGGGTGAAATTCAGCGGTCGATGAGTGCAGAATAGTGATCTTTCGCATCCAATGACGCGGTATGGTGACCGTCACATGGGGTATACCCATTGATTTCTGCTCAGGCGTGCAGTTTTAACCAAAGACTCACAGACCCCTCACAGCCGCGAGGTAGGCTTAGGCTGCAAAGGCTTACGGCACGTATCCGTCAGTCTTTCAACTAGAGCTGAACGCTGTTGTTCTCAGTCTGAAACTCGGTATAGTCCCGTAGTCGAGTTTGCCGCCCCTGCGGCTCGCCTGCGGCCTGCTTCCCGCACCACGCCCGACCTGCATATTTTGAGACGTATTGATGAACTTGCGAACACCACGTTCCGCCTTCACCTTGATCGAACTGCTCGTGGTGATCTCGATCATCGCCCTGCTCATCGGCATCCTCCTGCCGGTGCTGGGCAATGCCCGCGACTCGGCAAAGTCAGCATTGTGCCTGAACCACCTCAAGCAGATGGGGCTGGCCTATGAGATGTACTTGAACGACTACGATGAGACTTACCCGCAGCCTTTCCAGGACAATGACCTGCCTGCCACGGCGCGGAAGACCGCACTGTGGTTCAATGCGTTGGACTTCTACCTGGCGAATCTCGATAAAAAGCAGACTGGAACCACGGGCGCCAAGGACCGCAGCTACGACATTTACAAGCAGGACCCGGTTTACGATGAGTTTGGCGAAGATACAGGTGTCACCGGCGGTAACGGAAGCCGAACCTTCAAAATGAATCAGTTTTTCGGCAACATTAATAATGCCTTAGCGACCAGCGCACCCTTGTGGGTTCAGCGTCTGGTGCTCGACAGTCCGACCGAACATGTTGTCATGTTCGACGGGGTTGCCCGCGACATGGGACTGGGCATCAATGCTGGGGCCAACACAACATTTGCAGGCGACGAGACGTATGCCTATCAGCGACACGGCGACTCGGTGAACGTGTTATTTGCGGACAGCCATGTTTCCGGTGAGGTGCATGCTTCAACGCCGTCTAACACCTCGTCGTTGAATTTCACGAGCGAGTCGATTGACTACGACCAGTGGTTCATCGAGACAGCGCCTGAGATGCCGTTGAAGTGGAAGCCGCAGTCGTACATCGACCGTGAGTAGTCTCTGATTGTTCTAAAAGACTTCGGGCCCTTAGAGAAACTGCCAGTCGTCGGTTTGGAGCGTGTAGGCCCAGAGCAGGGCGTTGACCAGGGCGTGGGACCAGATGACCGGGCCCAGGCCGGCGGGGCGGGGGCGGGAGCCTTCCATGACGTTCTGGACTGCGGGGGGGTAAGCCGATTGAGGCGGCATGAAGGTTGAGCGCTCGGTGGGGGTGCCTCGATTGGTGTACCAGACCATGAGACACCAGACGATGCCGCAGGCGATGCAGCCGGGCCAGTCCCGGGGCGCGTGGCTGAGCATGAACACCAGGGTGGAGGCGGCGATGGCGAAGACGGTCACGCTGCCGATGGGGGTTTGCACGAGTTGCCGGGTGAGGGCGGGGGGCGCGAGTTCCGCAGCTCGGCCGGCCTTGGTTTTGCTGAATACTTCGCCGATCGCAGGCAGGTCGCAGGCGAACTGGAGGAGCCCGGTGCGGGTGGGCTTGAATCGGTGCAGGCCTCGAAGCATGGCCGAGCGGATGAAGAGCTCTTCGAGGAAGGGCACGATGAGCGCCATGCCGATGAGTCGCAGGATCATGCTGGTCCAGAACAGCGGCTCGCCGTGGGTTTGGCGGACATCCTGCAGGGTGTGGTTGCCCTCGAGGGTGTTGGAGAAAACGGGCAGGCCGGAGGCGACCATGAGTTTGCCCAAGGCCACCCACGCGACGAGCAAGAGGATGGCGGAGGGAATGACCGTCCAGTGAAACGCGAGGTTGAGCTCGGGCGTGAGCTTGCGATAGCGGACCATGAGCGCGATGAGCAGCACGATCTGCAGGGAATAAAGGACCGGCTGGGCGTAGGGCAGTTGCTCGGCCAGGATCCCGCCGGGCAACAGAAAGACGATCCACACGAAGAAGGGGACCAGACGGGGACGCCAGGGGTCGTCCGCCATCCATCGATCGAGCCTGGCGAGCGGAGCGGTGCTGTGTGGGTGTCCCGGCATGAATCAGAGAGTCTAAACCAACCGGGCTTGAACCGATACGCGATATGAAGGCGGACCTAAGCTCTGCAGCGTGAACAAGCGTGTCGACAGTGTGACCAACCCCGGCGTGAAGCGTTTAGTGAAATGGCGCAAACCTCGGGACCGGCGGGCGGCGGGGGTTGTGTTGGTTGAAGGTGTGCGGGAGCTGGAACGAGCGGCAGCCTGGACCGAACTACGCGAGGTGTGGTACTGCCCCGAATTGCTGGGGGGCGCGTGGATATCGGAGGGATTGTCAGCGTTGCCCGGTGACTTTGAACGTGTGGAAGTATCCGCGGCAGTGATGCGCAAGATTGCGGTGATGCGAGAGCCGCAGGGCGTGGTGGGGGTGGTGACCGAGCCGGGCTGGGGATGGAGCGATGTGCCCGGGGCCGGTGACGCCAGTGACGCAGGCAGTTTGAAGGAGGGCAGGGCGAGGCGGGTGTTGGTGGCGGTGGAGACCGAAAAGCCTGGGAATCTTGGGGCCATGGTTCGCACGGCGGAGGCGGCGGGATTTGACGCGGTGGTAGCGGCAGGGGGCGGGGTGGATGTGTTCAATCCCAGCGGCGTGCGGAACAGCACGGGCGCGGTGTTTTCGACGCCCGTGATCGTTGAGCCGAACGGGGAAGCGGCGGTGCGTGAGCTGACGTCACGGGGCTATGTCCTGGCGGCTGCGGTCGCGGAGGGGGGGACGGCATTGCACGATGTGGTTTGGCCGAGATCCTGTGCGGTGGTGATCGGCCCGGAGCACGCAGGCTTGAGCCAGGCCTGGCGTGACGCCGCCGCGTTGCAGGTGACAATTCCCATGGCGGGCCGGGTGGTGGATTCGCTCAATGCGTCGGTGGCGGCTGGCGTGATGTGTTTCGCTGCGGCGAAGGGATTGATGCCCGGCGAGGCTTTGACCTAAGGATGGCTGGCTCAGCTTGAGATCGCGAAGAGGTCATGGCATCTCGGCACGGCCGCGGGGCTAGGATGTAAGCATGGCTGAATCTTCTGTATTGCGTGTGGAATGGTTGGAGCCGGTCGCGCAGGGCCTGCGTGACGCGGATGTGTTTGAAGCGGTCGTGGTCGAGGCTGGGCGGGTGATCGCAACTGCCCGTGATGTGGACGGCGCGGCGAGCTATGAAGTGGCGGGCGAGGGGGACGCAGCCACGGCGGGGCTCTACACGCCGGACCGCTGGCTGAGCGGATCGATCGAAGCAGACCTCGTACACACCGGCGACAAAATGGAAGACCTGCTCGAAGAAGAACTCATCGAGCAAGGCGTGGAACATCGCCTGGAGATCCGACATTTTCGTAACGACGCCAAGCAGTTTGTGTTTGAATCCAACGTGACGCGGGGGGAACTCGACGACGGGCAGTGGGTTGACCGGCTTGTGCGGGTGCTGCTGGCGTATGAGGCGTGTTTTCGTGAGCTGGGCGATTTCGCAGCCAGTGATGAGGACGAGCTGTTCGACGTGTAATGGTGCGGATTGCGAATCGTGTCCATGATTTCAAAAGGTGGCTATTGAATACGGCGCAACGCTTGGTAATGTGACGGCTTGTGTCGTGGAAAGTACGACGCGTCGCAGGTCGGCGGTCAATCCGGAACATCTGATAGCGTGCCTGTGGCTGATCTGGTCGGACGCGGGGTGCGGCGTCGGGAGTGTGCTATGCGTGTCTTGATGCTGGGCTGGGAGTTTCCACCGTTCATCGCGGGCGGCCTGGGCACCGCCTGCTTCGGGCTGACCAAAGCGTTGGCTGGGCCTGACCTGGAGATCACCTTCGTGCTTCCCAAGCATGTCGATGATGCATACGCCCAGCATGTCCGATTGATCAGTCCGCAGACCACCTCAGCTCATGACAGCCACCGCGCTCCCGCTGCAGTGGGGTCCACGTATACCGTGCCGGCGGCACCTTCGCCGCACGGGCTGCGCGATCCGATTGCTCCGGGATTGGGCGAGGCTCCTGCGCTGGAATCTTCACAAGCCATGGAGCATGTGACCTTCAAAGCGGTCCCTTCGCTCCGCACCTCGCCTTACCCCTCTGCCCCGGCAGCGAACGGCGGGGGGGTGGGATTCCTGCACGCTGGCCAGTCCGGCGGCACTGCCGAACCTGCCGCACCGGGCATGGGCAACAGCACAGAAGCAACGCGGCAGTTCTTTCATCACGACGCTGGTGCGGGCTACGGCGGAGATCTGACCGCTGAGGCCAATCGTTACGCCGCGCTGTGCCTCGAGATCGCCCAAGGCCTGGACTTCGACGTCATTCACGCCCATGACTGGCTGACGTTCCCCGCAGGTGAGGCCCTGGCGCACGCGACCGGCAAGCCTTTGATCGTGCATGTCCATTCCACCGAATTTGACCGCTCGGGCGAAGCGGCCCACCACGAGCTCGCTGCGATCGAGCAGCGCGGCGTTCACGTGGCCGACCGTGTCATCGCGGTCTCCCACCTCACCCGGCGGGTCCTGGAAACCAAGTACGGCTGCCCTTCCACCAAAATCACAGTGGTCTACAACGGCATCGAGAATGGACATTCAAGTCCCACGCCGGCAGACGCCGCGCAGGCCACCGAGTCGCCCGCAGCACCCGCTCCTCCGCCCTCGAGGCCCGAGCCCAAGCCCATCCTTAAAGACGACAAGGTCGTGCTTTTCCTCGGCCGAATCACCATGCAGAAAGGCCCGGAGTATTTCGTGCGTGCCGCCAAGCGGGTGCTCGAAAAGATTGAGCACGTCAAGTTCGTCATGGCCGGCACCGGCGATAAGGCGCGGGAGGTCATCGACCTTGCGGATGAACTGGGCATCGGCGACAAGTTGCTGTTCACCGGATTTCTCAAGGGCGACGACGTCTCGAAAGTCTTCGAGATGGCCGACGTCTATGTGATGCCCAGTGTGTCTGAACCGTTCGGCATCGCTCCGCTTGAGGCGATCTCGCACGATGTGCCGGTGATCATCTCCAACACCTCAGGGGTGTCGGAAGTGCTGCAGCACGTGCTCAAGGTCGATTTCTGGGATATTGATGAGATGGCCAACAAGATCGTGGCGGTCCTGAAGTATCCGCCGCTCGGTGTGACGCTTCGTAAGCACGCTGATCTGGAAGTCCGTCGTTTGACCTGGACGCAAGCCGCGGAGGCTTGCCGGGAGTTGTACCGGTCGGTGACGCCTGAGGGTTGCCCGAAGATCTGATGTGCGGATGAGCCTTGTTGATCAGGCTTGCGATAGCATCTCGGGCTCACGTGTGACCGAAAGCTTGACACCCAGGCTCTGCAGCAACACCACGCCGGCCCATGCCATCAGCGTGACGCCCACCATCTCAAATGATTCTTCGACCAGCACCTGCACGCGGTACTGCCAGGACATCCAAGGCGTGAGGTTCGAAAAGCTCTCCACCACCACCGCTCCGAGGAGGAACAACCCAATCCCGGCGGCGAGCAGCTTGATGACTTTCATGTCACGCCGAAGGTCTTTCCAGGCCATCCACGCCACCAGCCCGAAAGCCACGACAAACAGCGGGGCGCAAATCAGGAACCAGATTCCCGACGTACTGAAGATCGTGTCACTGCGGGCCACGACGTTCTGGTCCACCCACACGCCGATGAGTTCGTGAATCATCGCAAACTCATCAAGTGACAGCAGGGCAAACCCCGCAGCGGCGATCACCGGCCAAAGCCGTCGGCACAGGACCGCCACCGTGAGAAGCAAAATCGCCACGAGCGACAACTGAAGCGAGGACCACCAGGTCGGCAGATTCATTTCTCGGTCCATGTCCACAAACTGTGCCACGTTGCCGATCTGCGCGTGAACCACCCGCGACAGGACAAACAGCGAGGCCATCACAAAGTCAGCGATGAAGAGCAATCTGACGAGGAACGGAACTTCCTGCCATGAAGCCGTCAGCTTGGAATGAAGGGAAGTCTCTTGAGACTGAACGTTGCCCTGGTCTGTAGCGGTAATACTTTGCACAAAGCTAACTATATTTTCATAATTAGCTCACGCAAGTCAAACATTTCAGATTTTTCTGGAGAACATCTCAATAGGACCTTTGGACCTGAGCCATCGTCGTGGCGATGAAGGGATGAAACCCCTGCGTGGGCCTGGTTTATGACCGTGGTGATCCTTTAAGAGCGTGTGCCCTGGAAACGACAGCAGCCGAGCGGTGAAGCTCGGCTGCTATGTCAGATTATTTTAAGCGTCTTTGTTATCAGCGGTTGCGACGTCGACGGGCGACCAGGCCCGAGAGCAGCATCAGGCCGCCACCGAGGGCTGCGGGCGAAGGAATGACCGTCGCGCCGGGGGTGGTCACTTCGACGACCAGGTCGTTGAAGTCAAAGTCGAAGCCGATACGGTCTTCGAACGCCAGGATCGAGACGTTGTCGGTGGTCGACAGGCCGGTGATCTGGTAGGTCACGAGGTGGTCAGCTGCGTCGGGGTTGTCCGAAGGGTCGGAGGTGGCAACCAAGCCGAAGTCGCCGTTGCGGGCGAAGCGGAAGGGGCCGTCGATATCAACGCTGGTGGCCGAGCCGGTGACCGAGAAGCCATTGCCCTCTGCGTCGAACAGGTTGACATAGCCGCTGCCATCCGCGCCGGGGAGGTAACCGAACTTCTGACCAAACTCAGCGTAAACAGCCTTTGCGGAGGCGCTGTACGTGTTGGTCGGGAAGAGCTGGTCATTGTCGTCGTCCACACGCACGGCAGTGATGGAGCCGTTGGTGAAGTCGTTGCCGGAGGCAACAAACGTGCCGCCGTACACGCCGGAGAAAATGTCGGCCAAGCCGAGTTCGCCAGCGGTGATCGGAGCGTTAACGGTCGTAAAGTCGGCCGAGGCGTGGCCAGCGGACAGCATGCCGAAGGCGGCAAGTGCTGCACAGGTTGCGATACGAGTCTTCATAGAGACGATTCTTTCTCTGCTCGGGGCAGATGATGGGGCAATCAGCCTGCAATAGAGGCTGAGGAGTTCTTTCAAATGACAACTCAGGCAAAATGACTGAGCCGCAAAGAACACTGTTTAATTCTGACACATTTGTGCAAGATGTCAATGAGCAGCCATTTAGGATAAAACTAAAGGCCGAGCCTCATGAGGGTGAGGCTCGGCCATGGATATTGACGTGGCGATGTTGACGGAGGCGAGGCCTCAGTTTTTACGGCGTCGGCGTGCCACCAGGCCGGTGAGCAGCATCAGGCCGCCACCGAGGGCTGCGGGCGAAGGAATGACCGTCGCGCCGGGGGTGGTCACTTCGACGACCAGGTCGTTGAAGTCAAAGTCGAAGGCCACACGGTCTTCAAAGGCCAGGATGGCAACCGAATCGGTGGTGTCCAGGCCGTCGATGAGGTAAGTGACCAGGTGGTCGGCGGCGTCGGGGTTGTCTGCGGGGTCTGAGGTAGCGACGAGTCCGAGATCGCCGTTACGGGCGAAGCGGAACGGGCCGTCGATATCGACATCGCTGGCGGCGCCGGTCACCGCAAAGCCGTCGCCATCAACATCAAACAGGTTCACGTACGTGCTGCCATCTGCACCGGGCAGATAGCCGAAACGCTGGCCAAAGTCGGCGTAGACAGCCTTGGCGCTTGCGCTGTAGGTATTGGTGGGGAACAACTGGTCGAGGTCGTCGTTGACGCGGATCGCCGAGACGGTGCCGTTGGTGAAGTCATTGCCAGACGCCACGAAGGTGCCGCCGTAGACGCCGGACAGGATGTCGGCCAGGCCGAGCTCGCCTGCGGTGGGCGGGGGGTTGACGGTGGTGAAATCGGCCGACGCCTGGCCGGCGAGGAGTGCGCCAGTGGCGGCGAGAATCGCAAACGCGGGGAATCGAGAGTGCATGGAAGCCTTACTTTCTCTGCCGAGGCAGACGTGGAGGGGGGCGGGCTCTTGTCAATGAGCCCGATGCAGCAGGCGGATAAAAATGGAATTTTTCAAGTCACACGACTTGTTTGAGATCTGCTGCACTCTGATTATCGTGTGTGATGCTCCCGTTTCAATGTTAATTTAGGCAAGTCTGATAAAAAAGGCCGAGTCCTGTGGGACTCGGCCTTTGTCAGTAGTCGAATTGTTGCGGGGCGTGATCAGGCGCGTCGGCGACGAGCGACCAGGCCGCCGAGCAGCATCAGTCCGCCACCCATGGCTGCGGGGCTGGGGACGACGTTAATGCTGGAGACTTCGATCACGAGGTCCTGGAAGTCGTCGTCTTCGGGGCCGCCGAACAGGTCTTCAAAGGCCAGAACATACACTTCGCCGGGCATGCCATCGAGACGGTAGGTCACGAGGTGGTCGCGGAGGTCAGGGTTGGAGCTGACATCGGAGCTGACCACGCCGTTGACGCCTTCACGGGCGAAAACGATGGGGCTGTCGAGGGACACACCTTCGACTGAGCCCGAGGCGGCGAACCCTTCGCCGGACTCTTCAAAAAGGTTCACATAGTCGCCGTCGGCATTGAGGTAGCCAAAAGACTGGTCCAGCGATGCGAATTTTGCGATGGCCTTGGCGTTGAACGATGACAGGGCGAAGGACTGGTCTGCTGCGTCGTCGAGACGCACAGCGGTCAGCGTGCCGTTGGTGAAGTTCAGGCCGTCGGCCGTGAAGCCTCCGCCGTATACCGCGTTGAAGATATCGAGATGGGACGCTTCGCCAGCGTTGTCCTGAATCGTCGTGAACTCGGCAAACGCCGAGCCCGATACAGCAACTGCGACAAAACCGGTGAGGATGGAATTAACACGAACCATGGGAATCAGTCAGCCTTTCTCTTTCCAATAGGGGGGGCAACACAAGGCTCCGGCGGGCGAACGGCACCAAAGGACGTTCAGGAGCTCAGGGAACACCCACAATAATGTACCAACATCCTAACGATGCAAGCGTATGACGAGGGTTATCGGCAGAATCGTACGGTTCGCTGCAGATACAGGCCAAAGGGCCCGATAAACTGGGACCTTTTGTAAAACTGGGTGAACTGTCCGGGGTGCAGCGGGGGATGTCGGGTTAGGCGACTTGCGTGGGCGACTTGCGGTAGGGCGTCACTTGGATGGGCAGGTCGATAGAATCGGGCCACGATGACACCGATCACGATCCGAGGCCTTCGCAAAACCTTTGGCAGCACCGTGGCGGTGGACTCGATCGACCTGGATATCGCGGCGGGGGACCTGTTTTTCCTGCTGGGGCCGTCGGGATGCGGGAAAACCACGTTATTGCGGATGCTGGCTGGATTTACGGATCCTGACGGCGGGACGATTCGATTCGGCGATGATGATGTCACACACCTGGCGCCCAATCACCGCAAGACGGGGATGGTGTTTCAAGGGTATGCGTTGTGGCCTCACATGACGGTTCGGCAGAACGTCCGGTTCGGGCTGGAGGTGCGGTCGGTGGGCAAGGACGAATTGGCCCGACGGGTGGACGAGGCCTTGGATAAGGTCCAACTCACGGTTCAGGCAGACCGGAAGATCAATCAGTTGTCCGGCGGTCAGCAGCAGCGGGTGGCGTTGGCGCGGGCGCTGGTGATCAAGCCTCGGGTGCTGCTGCTCGATGAGCCGTTGTCGAACCTGGACGCCAAGCTGCGTCTGGAGATGCGGCGGTTTATCCGGGATATCTGCAAAAGCTCGGGGATCACAGGGGTGTACGTCACGCATGATCAGCATGAGGCCTTGTCGATGGCGGACGATATCGCGGTGCTGCGGGGGGGCCAGGTGGTGCAGAAGGGCCCGCCGCGAGGCTTGTATGAAAGGCCGATGAGCCGGTTTGTGGCGGACTTTTTGGGTGAGACGAATTTTGTGCCCGCCGAGGTGGTCGGCGTCGAGCCGGCTGGGGAAGGCCAGGCGGTGGTGCTGAGTACCAGCTTTGGGACCCTGCGTTCCACGGTGTTCACCGGGGATGTGCCGGTGGGCGGGAATGTGACGTGTTCGATTCGGCCCGAGTCGGTTCGCATGGTGGATACAGCGTCGGCCCACGGCTCAGGTTCGCTGGTTAACCGCTTCGCTGCGACGCGGCATGATGTGGTGTATCTCGGCTCCACCGCGCAGGACTTGCTGACGGTGGACGAGCAGACGCAGCTTCGAGCCCTTCGGCTCAACCCCGCCGCGACGCCTTCAGCTCACGATCAGGTGGAACTTGAAGTGTCTGCTTCGGACGTGGTGATCCTGCACGACTGACGATCCGCCCGCAGGGCGGCGTTCGCGTTACGAGGTCATGTGATAAGGCCCGCCGTCGGCGAGATACTGGCCGCTTCGCACCAGCTCGGCCCAGCGGCGGCCGGCATCGGTGAGTTGTTCGCCAGCCTTGCCCATCGGCGTGACGAAGCTCGGCGGACGGTCGGTCAAGCCAAGCCAATCGTGCAGCACCACGACGTGTCCATGACAGGCAGGCCCCGCGCCGCACCCGATCACCACCACGCCTCCGCCCACCCCTCCGCCCACCACTGCGCCCACCCCAGCGACCGCATCGACCACCGCCTGCCCAGCCTGGGCGGTGGCGGCTTCGAGCAACACCATCGACGCTCCCGCCTGCGTCAGTGTCACCGCATCCCGGACCACCGCCTCGATCTGCTCATCGGTTCGGCCGGCGACACGAGGCCCACCCTCCACGCCGGTCTGCTGAGGCTTGAAGCCGATGTGCGCAATCGCAGGCACACCCGCGCGGGTCAGCTTTTCGATGAGCTCTGCGTCACGATGATCGACCTCCAGCTTCACCGCGTCGGCGAATCCCTGGGTCATAAACCGCCCGGCATTGACCATGCCTTGCTCGAGCGAGGCCTGATAGCTCATAAAGGGCATGTCGCCTATGACAAAGGCCTGCGGTGCGCCGCGCTTGACCGCCGCGGTGATTGTGAGCATGAATTCGAGCGGCGCATGCACCGTGCCCGGCAAGCCCAGCACGACCTGCGCGGCGGAATCACCCACCAGAAGGACATCCACCCCGCCGGCAAACAACCGTCCCGCGACCTGCGCGTCATACGCGGTGAGGACGGGGATTTTCTCCCCTTCACGGACGCGACGGCGAAGCGTGCGGAGGGTCACCGGCGTGGGTGCCGCGCTGGATGCATGGGAAACGTTGGAAGAGGGTGAAGCCGACATCGCCGCCATGGTATCGGCCCCGGCGTCCTGGCCCGGCAAAGGGGGTGATCGCTAAGGCTGCCCGGTGCCGGACCAGTAACCGTTGTCGAGGATACCGTCGTTGTTGGAATCGTCGAGATTTCGGGGTGGCATGGATTCGCCGTGCCCGTCGGCGAAGACGAATTCGCCGGTGTCGTTGCCGCGATCGCCCGGGAGGGCGCGGTCTTCGGGGTTGGAGCCTTCGTAATAGTCTCGGCCGTCGGGGTGGGCTCCGTAGGGCTGCGAGGCCAGGGGTGGATCGAGGGCGTACTGGGCTTCGGCACCGTCCTGAGCGCCCAGGGTGTCGCCGACGACGACGGTGCGGGAGGGTTGTTTGAGGTCGGTGTCGGCCCTTCGGAAGGTGGGGTCATTGTCGGGAGTGGTCGGGCCGGTGTAACCTCGGCCGTTGCCCAGGTATTGGTAGTTGTAGCCGTAGCCGCCCCAGGATTTGAAGCCCTGGGCCGGGGCAGGCTTGCCTGGGTTGTAGGACACACTGGGATGGAGGGCGGCTTTCATCGCGGGGACATCGCTGCCTTGGTGCCACCAGGTCTTTTTGAAGATGTCGTCGTTCTTGCTCAGGTGAGGGTTGAGGTAGACGTCGGTGTTGCTGATGTATTCAAAGGTGTAGTCTGCCCAGCGGGGCTTGGCGCCGTTGGTGGGGCGGTTGCCACCGGGGATGGTGGAGGAGTGCCAGGGGTAGAGGCCTTTCTCAGCGAGGACGAAGTTGGTCATCGCGATTGAGCCGATTTGCCGAACGTTGGAAAGCGACACGGCGTCTCGCGCCGCAGTGCGGGCACTACTCAGGACCGGCAAGAGGACGCCGATCAGCAGGGCGATGATGCTGATGACCACCAGAAGTTCGATGAGGGTGAAAGCCTGCGACGACAAACGGAAAAGCGGTCGGGAGTGAGGTTGCATGGTTTTCCTGTAGCGTGGTATTTGAGAGTAAGTCTCAAAAACCCAACCTACAGAACATGCAACTGATTCTCAACACGGTTTCCCATGGGATTTTCCCCATGCGTGAAACCGCCCGACCGCTTCACCGTTTACGCCGCCCGTCGTCGTGCTTTGCCGGTGGGGCTTGCACGGCGTTGGGCCTTCTCCACGTCCGCCCCGTTGGGCCCGGTGGTCTGAGATTTAGAATGGGTCTGCGTTTTCGCGCGTTTCTTTGCTTTCGCAGGAGGACCGGAGGCCGGGGTGTCCTGGGCCAGTCGCGGGCCTGGGGACTGAGATTCGGTGTTGGTATCGCTTTGCGGTTTGGCGAGCGTGTCAGCGCGGTGCAGCAGTTCGACGGTGTCCAGGCTGACGTTCTGAGCGTGAGCGAGTAGCGCGGCGTTGAGCTTTTCGTGACTATCCTGAAGGACTGCGACGTGCTGACGCTGGGCGGCGACCCCGGCAAGTTGCTCGCGGAGTTGGCGGGTCAACGTCGCCAGTTCTTGTCGCTCCTGCTGGAGCGTGGCCAGGAGTTGTTCCTGCTGGGCGTGCTGTTCATGGACGAGGCGTTGTTGTTTTTCGAGCGCCTGTCGATCTTTGCGAGCCTGCTCGGCCACCGCGCGGCGACGCTGCTCGATGCGGTCAGCCAGGCGGGCACGCTGGGCTTTGATCCGCTTTGCCAGAGCCTGGGTTTGCTGCTGACGTTGCTGCTCAAACGCCTGGCGTTGGGACTGAATCTGGCTGTCCTGCTCGGCATGCCAGGCGAGAAGTTGGCTGAACTTCTCCTGCACGCCGGTGACGACCTGCTGGATCTCGAGGCTGGGGCTTTGCGAAGTGGGCATCGGAGTAGTAGGCATGGGCAGCTTGGAGGAACGCGGGGGCGGGGTGGTACGGCCGGCAGGACCGTCTTCACCGTTAGAATCGGCACAAAAGGGGAGGCAATGAAGTCGCCGATGCGGTTAACATGCGCGGTATGCGAATCTCCCTGCCCCATGTACTGATGCCTGTGATTCTCGGTCTTTGTGTCTGCCTGTCAGGCTGCAAGAGCATTGGATACAGCTTTTGGGAGAAGCTGGGCTATGAAAAGCGGGACTTGCTGGTGGGCGAGATTGAAGACGCCCGCGACAGTCAGGCCGACGCCAAAGAAGACTTCCAGTCGGCCCTGGATCGGCTGCTGGAATTGAACGGCTCAGAATCTTCAGAGTTGGAAAAGGTCTACCGCAAGCTCAACACCAGCTACGAAAAAGCAGAAGCCTCAGCGGAAGATGTCCGCGATGACATTGCTGAAGTTGAAGAAGTGGCCAGCGATTTGTTCAAGGAATGGGAAGCGGAGATCGAGGAGTATCAGGACGCAGAGCTCAAGCGTTCGAGTCGTTCGACGCTCAAGGACACAAAAGATCGATATCAACAACTGATTGTCAGTATGAATGGGGCGGCGGATTCGATGGACCCGGTGCTGGCCACGCTCAAGGATCAAGTGCTCTTTTTGAAGCACAACCTCAATGCACAGGCGATTGCGAATCTCGACGCCACAGCGGCTCGGGTGCAGGCCGATGTGACCGCATTGATCGCGGAAATGAATGCATCCATTGCGGAGGCGGAATCCTTCATAGGCCAAATGAAGAATTAAGGGAAAATACGCACACGTTTTTAACACATCAGTGCAAGTTATTTGATGCATTGAGTCGATATAACGTTAGAATCACCCTACATTTCTCAAACAAGGCGACGCACTTCCTTTCTGTCGTCTTCCCCAACGTGCCACGTCGGCCATTCAACAGCCCCCCCTGTTTGGTCGGCGTGGCCTTTTTAACGTCACCTCCTTGTGATGCGGGTTTGGTGGTCTATGAAGGCGATTGTGCGCTGTGCTAGCCTGCGTTAGTGAGTACTCCCACCCCGACGCCGGTCTCTGAAAGCACGCCCCCCTCTACGCCTGACGACCATTTATTGCGTCGCGACGTTCGGATGCTGGGGTTTGAGTTGGGTCACGTGCTGCGTCGGCACGGCGGGGATGAGGCGTACGACCTGGTGGAGCAGGTGCGTCACCTGGCCAAGGCCGGCCGGGGCGGGGATGCCCGCGCGGTGGAGCAGCTTGAGGCGGTGATTCGTGAACTTGACCTGGAGCAGGCGTCCCGGTTGGTGCGTGCGTTGTCGTGCTTTTTTGACCTGGCCAACCTGTCGGAAGACCGGCATCGGGTGCGGGTGCTGCGGGAGCGTGAAGCCTCTGCGTCGCCTTTGCCACGCGGTGAGTCGCTTGGCGCGGTGCTGATTGCGCTCAAGGAGCAGCAGGGATTGTCGTTTGAGCAGGCGTGTGACTTGCTTCAAAAGCTGGACGTGGATCTGGTGTTCACCGCCCACCCCACAGAAGCGAAACGCCGCACGGTGCGTCGGACGCTGGGTCGGCTTCGGGATGATCTTGCTGCGTTTGACCGGGCGGACCTGCTGCCGCGTGAGCGAGAGCAGTTGATTCAGCGGGTGCAGGGCGACCTGGCGTGTTTGTGGGGGACGGACACGTTGCGGCCGGCCCCGCCGAGCGTGGATGAAGAGGTGGAGCGGTCGCTGTTCGTGGTGGACCCGTTATGGGCGGTGATCCCCCGCTTGATGCGTCAGGTTCGTCGGGCGCTGCGGCTGGCGTATGAAAAGGAAGTTGCCGACGTGCCGCGGGTGGTGCAGTTTGGCACATGGATCGGTGGAGACCGGGACGGCAACCCGTTTGTGACCGTAGAGGTGACAGGTCGCACCTTATCCCGCTTGCGTCGCGCGGCGGTGCAGCGTCACCTCACTGAGGCCCGGGAGTTGAGGCGGATGCTGAGCCTGTCCACGGGTCACAGCCCGGTGACCGACGCGTTGACACAGGCAGTGGCCGCTGGGGTGCAACGCTATCCCGACGCCCGGGTGGCGGTGGAGCGCATCAGTGAGCGGGAGTTATACCGCCGGTTTTTGACGGTGGTCATGCATCGTTTGCAGGCCAGTCTGGAGGTCGATCCCGTCGCGCAACTCCCCGACGCGGCCTACCGCGGTGCTGCGGAGCTTCGGGCGGATGTGGAACTGATTCGTGAAAGCCTGTTGGCGGCGAATCAAAGTGAACTGTGCGAGGGGCCGGTGCAGGCCTGGCTTGACCGGATCGATACGTTTGGGCTGCACTTTGCCCGGCTTGATATTCGTCAGCATTCCGGAGTGTTGCGTGAGACCGTGAGTGAATTGCTTGCCGCGTCGGGGCAGCCTTGGGACTGGGAAGCGGTGGAGGAGTCGCAGCGGGTGGAGCGGCTGAGTCAGGTCCCCGGCGGGCTTAAGGACGTTGATCCAGCGGGGCTGAGTGAAGCGTCGCGCGAGACGCTTGCACTGTTTGAACTGCTGGAACAGGCGTCGGCGACGCTGGGGCCTGAGGCACTGGGGTGGTCGGTGGTGTCGATGACGCACCGCGCGAGCGATGTGCTGGCAGCGTGGTGGTTGGCCAAGGCCGCGGCAGTACGGCTGGGGCACGAGGCACCGCGGGCAGCCATGCCGGTGGCCCCGCTGCTGGAGACGATCGACGACCTACGCGATTCGGGTGCCACACTTACGACGCTTTTAGAGTGCGAGCCTTACCGCCGCGACCTCGAACGCCGCCATGACATGCGGCAGGCGGTGATGATCGGCTACTCGGATTCATGTAAAGACGGGGGCTATCTGGCGTCGAACTGGCGACTGTTCGAAGCGCAGCGCGAGCTGGCGCGGGTCGCCCGGGGGGTCGGCGTGAGCTTGTCACTGTTCCACGGGCGGGGCGGGTCGCTGGGGCGGGGTGGCGGCCCGGCAGCACGGGGGATCACCTCGTTGCCTGCCGAGTCGGTCGATCATCGCGTGCGGGTGACCGAGCAGGGAGAAGTGATTGCCGAGCGATATGACGACCCCGAGGTGGCGCTGCGTCACCTCGAACAAGTCGCCGGGGCCACGGCGAAGGTCTCAGTGACGCGTCAGCCTGACGTGCCCCCAGCGTGGCTGGAATTGATGGACCGTGCCTCGGACACCGCGCAGCGGCACTATCGGGCGCTTCGGGATCGGCCGGGCTTTCTGGATTACTTCGGGCAGGCCACGCCGATCGATGTGATCGAACGGCTGCCCATCGGGAGCCGACCTTCGCGGCGTAAAGCCCGGACTTCGCTGGACGACTTGCGAGCGATTCCCTACACGTTTGCCTGGATGCAAAACCGCCATTTGCTCACCGGGTTTTACGGGCTGGGCACCGCGTTGTCTGCGGAGGATGCGGGGACGTTGCGGGCGATGTATGAGGGCTGGCCGGTGTTTCGCGCGGTGATCGATAACGCCGAGATGGCACTGGCCAAAGCCGACGTGCCAATCGCCCGGCGGTATGCGGCACTACTTAAAGATGACGCGGTGCGAGAAGACATGCTCGCTGCGTTTGAAACCGAATATGCAACGAGTCGAACCGTGGTGTTGCAGATCAAGGACTGCGAAGCGCTCCTGGACAAAGTGCCTTGGCTGCAGCGATCGATCCGCGTGCGGAATGCCTATCTCGACCCGTTGAATCTGGTGCAGGTGGACTTGATGCGCCGGGGCGTGGATCCCACCCAAGCGGTCCTGCGGGCCACGGTGCAAGCCATTGCCGCAGGCCTGCGCACCACCGGCTGAGCGGGCTGCGTGCTTACGCCGTGGTGATGCCGCGTCGGCGACGCAGGGTAAGGACTGCAATACCCACAGCTCCCGCCATCACCGCAGAAGGCGAG
Organism: uncultured Phycisphaeraceae bacterium; assembly: GCA_963799465.1. GTDB lineage: Bacteria > Planctomycetota > Phycisphaerae > Phycisphaerales > Phycisphaeraceae > JBCCOW01. Next base: position 1,882,335 of record CAWCXG010000001.1, read on the forward strand.
GGCACTGCGGTGGGCACGGTGTCGAAAAAGGGTTGGTCCTCGGGCATGGGTCCCGCAGGGGGCGGGCCTTGCGGGCTGCCCGTGCTTGCGTTGCCGCTTGCGGTGATGCCCCCTTCCAACGCGAGGCGGGCGGCTAGCTCGACCGGCTGAGCGAAGCGGACCTCACCGATCGAGTCGGTGGTCAAGGCGGCAATCGCGACTTGCTCATGAATCGTCCAGGCGACCTGGCGTTCGAAGTTGATCCAGAATGCGCCGCGCTGTCGGCCGGGCTGAAACTCGATGGGTGCTCGATCCAATGGCTCGCCCAGATCGACTTCGTCGCGGTCGGTGTTGGCAAAGATGCCCAGCACCTCGCCGTCGATCTGATTGGTCGCGTCATCCGGGCGGATCGTGACAGAGTCGGCTGCGTTATTCTGATAGCCGAATAACGCCCAGAAGGTGCCGTTGCGTGGATCGGCATAGACCTGCCCGCGTTCCTCAGCAATCGGGGTGACCACCGGGCTGACGCTGACAGACTTCGACGGCAACACCGGCTCGGCCTGGACATCGCTGCACGTGAACGCAGCCCCTAAGCCGCATAACAGCATGAAGGCGGTGACGCCAGCTTTCGTTCTTGCATTGATGTCGTTGTGTGTTGTAATCGGTTTGCCCACCATGACGGTCTCCCTGTCTCTTTTGTAGAGCGAACGCTTCGTTGCTCCATCACAGGGGTACGATTGCAAAGGGAGACCAGCAAGCTGCAATAGGTAGAATCCGTACCGCTTCGGTCGGTTTGTGCCGATGAGGCAAGCAAAGCCCGGATTGGCGCCGGGTGCGGACTTAGAGCGCACCGCGATGATTCGTCGCGGCTTGGGTGGGATAGGCATCTTGCTGGTCTTCGCTGCGTCGCAGCGACCGGATCACGCTTCGGCTTGCGGTCGAGAGACAGGCTGGAAGGCGCGTCCCACGGCAAGTCAAGGCCACCGCATATGAGTTGATCCTGTTGTTTGCCGTAGTTCAGGCGTCCGGCCTGAATCGGCTGAAGGATGATCGGAAGCTCCAAATGGCCCTGCGGGCCATCGACAGGCGAGACGCCCGTCGCCACTCAAGCCATAGGCGGTGACCCTGACCGCAAGCAGCCAACTCGGTGCCGCTGCCGTCGAACGAAGTATGCGTTAACGATTCAAGGAGCGACAGTGCGTGGCGTGGGCTGAGGTGTCAGGTCCTCATTGGGTCGGTGCCGGCTCCGCTGCGGGTTGTGTCGCAGGCTGCGTTGCGGCGGGACGTGCTCGGGGGATGTGCCGATCCGGGAGCAACGCGGGGCGGGGTTGTCTTGAGGAAAGCATGCTGGGCACTTGAGCTTGAACACGGTAGTCCACGCGATGATCCAGCCGGCGATCGAGATAGGTCGGCGGTGCCTGCTCGGGTGGTGCCTGGGGTACGGCAGCGTCAGGCGTGAGGCTGAAGACGGTGTCGGCGGGAATGGTGCGGAGGAATTGGCCATCTCTGCCGGGGGCCTGGTTCAACGCGATTTGGCCTTCGCGGTTACGGACCACGGTGTCCACGCTGCGCATCAAGGCTCGGAAGCCCGGCGAGCGGAACTCGTATGGCCGCTGAAGTGCTGCGTGGGGGTTGGCGGGATCGCGGACCGCAGTGATCGCAGCACGGTGTGAAAACACGGAGATGCCTTGATCGATCACGCGGAGGCTGGTCGCCAGGGGTCCTGCATCGGCAATGCCGGGGTCCAGGGCAACAGGGCGGTTGAGCGGATCTTCACGACCGTTTCCTGCAGCGGCCTGCTGAGCGTTGGCAGGACTTGCGGTGACCGCAATCCCGATGGCGGCCACGAGAGCCAAGTGCTTGATCGAGCCATGCGCCATGATCAGCGATCCGGGGGGTGAGGCGAGGCGTTATTCGCCCGGTGCGGTCGCTGGGGAAGCTGGGGCGGTCGCGACGGGTGCCGGGGTCGGCTGTCGCAGCGCGCTTCGGCGGGGGCTGGGGCGGAGCAGTGTCTGGATATGCGGTTGGCCGGTGAGTTCCATTTCGCCAGAGTCGATCGTGCCACGGGTGGCGGTGTCGATGACGGTGTATTCGAGGGTGGTGGCCGGTCCCCGGTCGGCACGGAACACGCCGCCGCCGCCTTCGCTGTCGAGCCTGAGCACCAGTTCGGTCATGGGTTCGCCGACCCATTCATACTGCACTTGATTGGTCAGGCCGTCCACCACTCGGATGGTTTTGGGGCTGTACACGGTGGAGGTGAAGGTGTGCTTGTCTTCGGAAGAGCTGCACCCGGGGAGGGTAGAGGCGGCGAGGACGCCCAGGCAGGTAGCCGCAACGGAGAGGAAAGTGCTTCGGGTCATGGTCGGTCTCGATCGTGATCGTGCGAATCGTCAAAGTCACGCCCTATCGGCGGGATGATGCAACAGCTTACCTTATCGGTGGTCGGGAGGCCTGTTTTAAGTTTCTTTCTTTAACGGGCGTCGGATGGTTTCATGCCGGTGATACGGCGGAAGGTCGCGGTGAAGTGGCCGTGGGACGCGAATCCGGCATGTTGAGCGATATCGGCAATCGGGTCTTTGGTGTGAATCAAGAGGTGCTTGGCGTGCTGGATCTGCAGCCGAAGGGCGTATTGTTTGGGGGAGATGCCCAGGGTTTGGGTGAACAGTCGGTGAATGTGGAAGGCGCTGAGGTCGGCAACTTCAGCGAGATGGCCTAGCGATGGGTTGTGGGTGTAATGGTCGCAGACATACGCGACGCATCGCGCGACCCGTGGGTCTTTGAGCAGCCCCAGGGCGGGGGGGCCGTCGGGGTCTGCCGGGCGGATTTCCAGGAAGGCGGAGGTGGCTTGGGGGCCTGGGCTTTGGGTGGGGATCAGGCGTAAGCGAGCCGGTTCATTGGGGAATGGCACGGTCATGGCGACCGGTTGAGCGGGGATGGGCTGCCCGTAGCGTTGGATGAGGATGGGAATCAGGCTTTGCAGGCCTTGCATAAGCGTGTCGGTGGGCAGGCTTTTGTCCAGAGCCAAGGTGGCGTCGATCTGCACGGCATTGAGTTCGTCGTCAATCAGTAATCGGTGCACGCCCGATTGACTGGGGCGGTCGAATGCGGCCCGGTAGAGCCGTATCCAGGCTTCTGCGGCCCGCTGTTCCTGACGGGTCCACAGTTGATCCCGAGCGAGGATGAGGGTCCAATAATGGCCTGTGGTATGGGTCGCGGGAACGCCGGCGGCCAAGACATTGTGTTTAAAAGGCCCCTGGGATTCTTCGCTTACGTCGGACAGTTGCAGGCGGGTCTGCTGGATCACAGGCACGCTGAGAATCCCCGCTTTGAACCATTTCTGAACTGACGCGATGGTCAAACCTGCCGTGCAGATCAAGCCGGTGTGGGCGGTGTCGGACTCATTGTCCCAGTAACCCAGGACCACTTGCCTGCATTTGAAAGCGTCGAGAAGCGAATCCGCCGTCGCAGATGGATCTTCAATCCACGGGTACACCGGTGTGTTATCAGAATAGCTGGACATGTTCGAAAGGCAGCGGATCGAGAAGATCGCAAGATAAGAATGGTCTATCAGGCTAACCTGATGTTGCGCATTCGGCAACACTCCTTATAAAGGAGTCGACATCGTCCTATAAAACGTGCCTTGTCGAGATTTATTCCTGCGGTGGGTAGGGTTGATGCACCTCTGGTTTGATCGTGCCTTGGGTGCAATCGATATGGACGGAAAAGAAAGCTCTGCGGTGTTTCCAGAACAAAGGCCAGATGACATCACGGTCGGTTTGCGGGATGGGCAACCGCGATAAGGCCTCCGGAGGGTGCCATTCCAGCCTGCCCTCGTCGAAGTGTTTGAGTTGAACCTCGACCGGCCGGGTCACTTCGTACATCAACATCAGCCAGTGATTCTGGCCTTCGAAGGCGGTCTCACTGACCATTCCGGTGAGATGCAGGTCCGCCAGATCGACATCAATGCCTGCCTCTTCACGGATTTCGCGTTTGGCGCAGTGGGCGGGGCTTTCGCCGAGATCCTGTTCGAGTTTTCCGCCGATGGGCGAATAAAGGTCTGAATTCGGCGGTTTTCGGCGGTGCAGCAGCAGCATTCGGCCTTGGGCGTCGAACAGCACGCACAGGACGGCAATGCGATAAGGCAGAGCAGGGGAGGTCTCATGGGACATTGTGCAGAAGCTACACGAAGAAAAGATTGACACGCATGCGGCCTGAGGTATGATACTATTCAGAATCATTTCACTTGAAGCTAATCTGATTTGATTGCGTTGTCTTCGCTTCGACGATTCGTCTCATTTGCCCTTTTCTCCGGAGAATCCATGAACACTTTCGCCTCTTCGATCGTTCCCGCTGGTGCTGCTGCAGCATTGCTGATTTCAGGCAGTGCGTACGGTGCTCCCCTTGCGACCGAATCTTTTGATTACGACGCGGGTACGGCGTTGCAGAGCGTGCCTGGTGGTGGAGGCACAGGCTTCGCAGCAGATTGGTTTAAGTTTTCAGGTGGCGACCACCTGATCACCGCCTCTTCGGTTTCGCAGACCGCAGCGAGCGTTGAGCCGACCGGCAACGCGGTGGCGGTGACGGATCCGGGCTTCACGCGGTACGGCCGAACGCTGGCGACGCCTGCAGGCGCTGACGGCTCGACCTTGTGGGTCAGTGTGCTCTTCGACCCGATTACGGTTACTGGCGGCGGGTTTGGCGGCCTGGTGATCAGTGGTTCGGCGGACGGCGTGGTGCTCGGTGATGCGGGCGGCAGCAATACCAATTATGTGGCGGAGAAGCTGTTCGGCGGTGGTTTTGCCAACTCGGGGGTGGCGATCACGCCGGGTGACGAAACATTTCTGGTCGCGCGAATCGATTTCAACAGTGATCCTGGCGGGTTGGATACGGTTTCGCTGTTCGTCAATCCCGGGACCACCCAACCCGGAGCGTCCACCTCCACAGTTGATCTGAACTTTGGCACGCTGGATCAGATTGGTCTGATCAGTGGCGACGGCACGACGTTCAATCTGGACGAAATCCGCTTAGGCTCGAGCTACGCCGACGTGGCAGCGATTCCTGAACCTGCGTCGGTAGCCTTGCTTGGCGCTGGTTTGGCGTTGGTCGTGGGTCGTCGACGTCGGTCGGCCTGAGTGATTTTCAACCTCTGTCGGAAAAGTGTCTGTGTCATCTGCCCGCGTTGTGTTGAGTTCGCAAGATCCCCGCGAGGTGCTGGCCCATGGGTACCCCGCGCGGGGGGCAGTGGACGAGTTGCACCGCCGGGTGCGAAAACTGCTCACTGCGGGGGTGTACCAGCGAGGTGATCGTTTTTTGACCGACGAGGAGTTGTCCTCAACCACAGGCTTGAGTCGATCGACGGTTCGGCGGGCCTTGGGCCGGCTGCGTGATGCGGGGTATCTGGAGAGCCGTGCGGGCTTGGGAACCTTTGTCGGTGACGTGGCGATGCGAGGGGGGGGGCATGACGACCCGGCACGCCGTTCTGTAGGCCGAGCGAGAGCGCGGCAGGGCATACGGCTTGGCATTCTTGCGTTTGGCAAACCCAAGGACCGCGAGGATTGGCTGACGCTTAGCATGATGCGTGGCCTGCACATTGCGGCCGAGCGTTGCGGCGCCACGGTTGAATTCGTGAGTGGTTTGAAAGGCTCTTTGCTCGATGAGGTGGACCGCATTGCGGGATCCGGGATTGACGTGGTGATCAGTCTCTCCGCCGATCCTGCCGACGCCATGTTGTTGCGTGCGCTCCATGATCGCGGCGTGAAATGCTTGCTCGCCGGAACGCTTTTTCCCGACCTGCCACTTCCTCGGGTCTGTGAAGACAACCGGGGCGGCATGGATATGGTGGTTCGCCAGATTGCAGCGCAAGGTCATCAACGCATCGGCTTGCTGATGCGGCGATGGGTGGGATCCTGGGTGTTCAAGCGTCACGAGCAGTGGATGGACACACTTCGCGCGCTGCGGCTCCCGGCAGATGAAGGGCTTATGCATTGGCTGCCGATGTCGGATGAGCGGTTTATTGCCGACGATGTGTACGGCTCATTAATGGAGTGGATGACGCATGCTCGGTTGGACGCGTTGATCATTGGCCACTGGGGCGCGGTGCACCATTTGTCTCACTTCAGGCGGTCGAACACTGTGGATATTCCGCACGGGACCGCTTTGGCCATGATTGACCAGTATCCGGAAATCCGAAGCATGCTGGGCTTCACGCCTGACACCGCCGTTGTGCCTTTGCAACAGATCGGCGAGGTCCTGGTGGATCATGCGGTGGCATGGATGGACGGGGACACGCCTCCTTCGTTGACCACACTGCCGATGCATTGGCAACCCGGCGATCTGCCTTCGGTCGGTTCTACTTCTTAAGAAATTCAACAATCATGAAGATTCACAGCGCTCCAGCAATACCCGTTCCTGGCTTTAAGCCTGCTTCAGGATCTCGCGTCTTCAAGCATTTGTTTTACGCCTGCGTCCTGGTCGTTGGGTCAGGTTCTTTGATGACTTCGAAAGTGTCGGCGCAGCTGGTCGTTGAGCAGGATGATCCCCTCGGGGATGTGGTGTACTGCGAAACGTTTCCCAACCCCGGCATACGGGGTGCACCTCTGTCGCAGGTGGGCTGGGCGTACTACCTGGGCGTGCGGGGTCATGAGCAGTCGGGCAACGAGGCGACGCAATCATTGCTATGTGAACAGCCCGGCGGCTCGCCTGACACCACATCGGTGGCGGCGGGTGGTGAAGCGCAGACTCCGGATCAACCGGTGCCCACCGGGCTGATTGTCAACGCATTGGGTCCCGACGGTGAAGGCGAAGGTCTGGACCCCTGGTGGAACCAACTGACGCTGTATGCGACCCGCGAAGTGAGCGTGGATTTATCACAGATCGAGTTGACACAGATGTCTTTTGAACTGGCTTTGAGTCAGCCCGATGAAGTGCGGCTTGTCTGTCGTGTGGACGGTCAGTGGTGGGTTTCGCAGGAAACCTTCACGGCAGAACCTGTCGATGGGCGTGAGGTGTTTAACTTTGCAAAAGTCCACGTCACCCGCACGCTTGATCCGCGTGGCACGGTGTGGCTGCCTTTGAACTTTACGCCGGGTGTTGCACTGGGTTTTGATCCCGAGGCAAAGCCTCAGGCCTTGCCCCAGGCCCAGATGGATGGCATTGGTTTGTTTCTGGATCCCACCGGCTTCGAGGCGTTTGACACCGTCACCGTGCGGGGGATCGTGCGCAGCTCCGATGTGCCGTAAGTCGCATGAGCTATGACGCTCAGTGCGTATGGGTCCGCCATGTTTCAAGATTCTGGTATCCGATTTTGCGTTTCTAAAGGTTCTCTATCATGAAACATCAATCTTCTCTGCATGCCTTCACGCTCATTGAACTGCTGGTGGTGATTTCGATCATTGCATTGCTGATTGCCATCCTGCTGCCGGCACTGGGTGCGGCACGTGAAGCCGCGCGCGACGCTGCCTGCGGGTCGAATCTGCGGCAGGTCGGCATTGCTGCGGCAACGTATGAGGTGGATTACAAGGTGCTGCCGGTGGGTATTGAGAGTTACGCCCCGTACCGCGACTGGACCTTTAGCCTGCCGGATGAATACATGGGCGGCGGCGGTCAGGCTGACGCTCAGCAACGCAAGCTGGTGCTCCAATGCCCCACCGCGGATGCGTTTGGTTATGCGGAGGACATTGCGAACCATTACACCGCGCATCCGCTGCTGATGCCGGACATTAATCAAAATACCTCGGCTTATGGGGCGGTGATTCCGCCGGACTTTGAGCCTTACCGTTCGGATCAAGTAGCCCGCGCCAGCGATATCTTTCTCGTCGCGGACGGGGTTCAGGATCCCGGCCCTGGCGCAGGATATGCCTCGCAGGCATTGGCCAAGTCCATCGACAATGACCGGATTTGGTATCAGGGGCTGCGGCTTGGTAGTCCTGCAGAGCTTGATGACTTGATCGACACCGGCGACAACACGGATACCAATAGCAACAAGGAACACCTTCGTTTCCGCCATGGTGGTAATCAAACCGCTCGGAGTGTGTTTGTTGACGGTCACGTCGCTGGTTTGATTTTTGGGCAAGTCGAAGCACGTGTAACGCGTGTTGAGCAGCCCTGAAGTTTTTGTGTTTTTCGATATTTCTTCTTTTGTTTTTCGCTCTTTCAGGACAGATCAGATGCAAATCGGTCACGTTTGGACCAAGGGGTTGCTGCGCTCTTCACGTCACCTCAGCCTTGCATTGGGGTGCATGGTGACGTTCGCTTTTTCGCCGGTGAGTCATGCCCAGAAGGCTGAAGCCGCAGCGACCCAGGCGGGCGATACGCAGGACCTGCGGGGGACATGGAAGCCTTTGGCCTGGGTGACGCAGGAAGCGCGGGATCAGGGTGTCCGCATTGGCGGGGAAGGCGCGCAGTGGCCTCAGTCGATTGCCTGCGACGCGGTGGATGGGACGTTTCTAATTTTCGCCACGGACGTGGGCGGCTTGTGGCGGAGCACGGACAGCGGTGTCACGTGGGAGCCTTGCAACGTGGGGCACACGCCGCGGGGCAGCTCGGGCGTGTCGATGGACCCGTTCTATCCCGAGCGGGTGTTGAGCGTCGGCAGCAATTCCATGGCGTCGGAGTGGAACGGTCTCTACCTGAGCGAAGACCGCGCGGCATCGTGGCGTGCCGTGCAGCTTGAGAGCATCAGTGGCAGAGCAGACCGTCGTCGTCAGTTGGCGTTTGACCGGTCGAGCGTCGATCACGGTGCCCGGATGACCCGTCGGGTCTATTGGTCGCGGACGCAGGAAAGAGGCAAGAATATCACTGGTCCGTTGGATGTGAATCCCGGCTTGTATCGCAGCGACGATGGCGGGCGGACGTCGGCGCGCCTCGGGCCGGCCTCGGATATCGCGGGTCACAGCGCGCTGGTGGTCCACCCCACCTCGGGGCGGCTGTACGCAGGCAATGCCTCGGGGCTATGGATCAGCGACAACGGCGGGGAGGCATTTGAGCAGGTATTTGATCGGCCGGTGACAGGCGTGTCGGTGAGTGTGAGCCAGGCGGAGACGGTGTGGGTATCGCGTCCGGACGGCGTGAGCCGATCGTTGGATGCCGGCCGGACGTGGGAAGACCTGCCGACGACGGGACTGACCGAACCGCTTAACGATTCGCAAGGTGCGGTACTGTCTCGGGTCCGCACCGAGGTGGAGTTTGCATCGATTTCTGTGAGCCCGTCAGATCCGATGCGCATGGCGATGCGTTCCACCGCGGACGACTGGCAGTGGCATCGGCATGTGTCTCACGACGGGGGGCAGACGTGGCAGACGGCGCGGGTGGACCCGGCGTTGACGTTTTTTCCACAGAACGTGCGGCAGGCGATGTTTGCCTGGCACCCCACGGATGCGGACAGGCTTTGGAGCTATGGCGGGGACTGGGTGACGGGCAGCACCGACGGCGGCAAGACCTACCGATGGGTCGGGGAGGGCCAGAACGCGGTGTATGTGGGCGGGCTGTTTAGTCCCAACGTGCATCATCCGGGTCTGCTGTTTCTCTCAAGTCAGGATTACAACGGCGCGGTGACGTTCGACCACGGGCACACGTGGGAATACAACGACGTGTCGGGTCTGGAGTGGGGCGGGTTTAACTATGCTGGCCTGGCGTTGAGCCCGAAGGTGTTTGTTGCCGGGAACTCTCAGGGGTGGCATTCGGCACGCTCGCTGCGGGTCAGTGATGACGCCGGGCAGACCTGGGCAGAGGCGGGAGCGGCGGGCGGTGAGGCGGGCACGCAGCCGGCGTCGGCCCGATATGCGTGGACCGGTGATAAGAAGCGTGACGACTTTGGATATGACGTTGGGCTGGTCCACCCCGAGAATGCGGATGTGGCGTTTGTCGCACGATTCCGCACGGCGGACCGGGGGCAGACATGGCAGGCCATGGAGGGCTGCGCGGGTGTGTTTACGTCCGATGCGCAGGGGCGTTGCTACGGCGTTCGGGTGAGTGGTCCGACGTCGACCGTCGTGATGAGTGAAGACCTTGGTGTGACGTGGACGGCGGTGCTGGATGTGAACGGCGGGGTGGATGACTTGTCCGTGACGCCGGCGGGTGATCGACTTTATGTGGTGTCGCGTGGACGGCTGTGGTTTATCGATCCTCAAGCGAACTTTAAAACGTTTGTGGGCGAACCGATGTCGCTGGTGGAGACGCCCAAGAACCGGCACGGGGTGGCACCGGATCGCGACCGTGAGCGTTGATCCGCGAACGCCGGGCCGGGTGTATGCGGGCCAGCGGATCGACTTACATGCTGCGGATGTGGGTGTGCTGCGTTCGGACGACGGGGCACGCACGTGGACGAATCTGACACGGACACAGCCTTTGGATGACTCAAGTGCGGACGGTGAAGCGCTTGATGGTGGCCGCGAGCCGCAATGTATTCGCGTGGATCCGCATACCGGGACGCTATGGGTCACAACAGGGTGCTACGGCGTGTGGCAGTACACGCCTGATGACTGAAACGCTTGCAAGCCCAGCCGTTGCGGAGGGGCTCGGCTGGGCTTGCACGAGCGTTGCAGATGGTTGAGATGGACGCGGCGGTTAGGCTGGGTTGATGCACGTGATCGACTGGTTGATCGTGGGGGTGTACCTGCTTGCGGCGGTGGGGATTGGGGTGTGGTTTACGCGTCGGGCGTCGCGGGGGACGGGGGACTTTTTTGTCGCGGGGCGGAGCCTGCCTTGGTGGATTGCAGGAACGTCGATCGTGGCGACAACGTTTTCGACCGACACGCCGTTGCAGGTGGCTCGGCTGACGCGGGAAGGGGGGGCGGGGTACAACTGGTGGTGGTGGGGGATTGTGTTTGGGTATATGGCGACGGTGTTTTTCTTCGCGCGGCTGTGGCGGCGGACCGGGGCGGAGACCGACGTGGCGTTCATCGAGCAGCGGTATGCCCCGGGGCGGGAGCGGGAACTGCTGCGGGGCTTTCAGGCGGTGTTCGGCGGGGTGCTGGTGAACTGCTGGGTGCTGGCGAGTGTGACGCTGGCCGCGTCGAAACTGATCCAGGTGATGCTGGGACTGGACGCGGCGGTGACAGTGGTGACGGTGCCGGGGATGGGCGATATTTCTGAGCCGTTGGCGGCAACGCTGACGCTGGCGGCGTTGGCGTTGGCGTATTCGCTTTTGAGTGGGATGTACGGGGTGGTGTACACGGACCTGATTCAGTTCGGGCTGGCGATGGCGGGATCGATCTGGCTGGCGGTGGGTGCTTTTTGTCGGGTGCAGGATGAGGGCGGGTTTGACGCGATCCGAACACCCGAGGGGGACCCGGCGCTTGTGACCAATCTGTTTCCTGATTTTGGTGATGGCGGGACGATGCTGGTGTTTACTTTTGCGGTGTGGGCGGGGGTGGCGTGGTGGGACAACGCGCCGGGGCGGTTCTATGCCGTGCAGCGGGTGTTGTCGTGCCGCGATGAGAAGCAGGCGTCGCTGGCGTATCTGTGGTCGGCGGTGGCGACGTTTGCGCTGCGGAGCTGGCCTTGGATTGTGGTGGGTGCGGCGTCGCTGGTGGTGTTTCCGGTATTAGACGATGACGAGGCGGCGTACCCGTTGATGATCAACGAATTGCTTGGGCCTGGGTTTAAGGGTGTGATGGTCGCCGCCATGCTGGCTGCGTATATGTCGACAGTGGATACGCAGTTGAATTGGGGGGCGAGCTATCTGGTCAACGATTTGTATCGGCCTTATTTGCGAAGGCGGGCGTCGGATCGACATTACGTGGCGGTTGCGCGAGCGGCGATGGTGCTGCTGACCGTCATCACCCTGCTCATCGTGCCCCGGCTGACCGGCATCAAAGAGGCCTACCAATATCTCGCGGTGATCACCGGCGGGATTGGCACGGTGATGGTGCTGCGGTGGTACTGGTGGCGGGTGAATGCGTGGAGCGAAATCAGCGCCATCCTCGCGGCGGTGGTGGTGGCGAACACGGTTAACGCCTGGCTCAAAGCGGACGATGGGGCGTCGACGTACACCAAGGATTATTACTGGGCCCTGCGGCAGGTGGTCACGATTTTGACGGTGGCGGTGGTATGGGTGACGGTGACGTGGTGGACCAGTCGGGCAGCGCCCAGCGCGCACGTTCGAGGTTTTTGGCGGCGGATGCGGGTGGCGGGTCCGGGCTGGCGGCGGGTCGCGGAGGCCGAGCAGATGCAAGCCCAGCGCGGACCGATGGCCACCGCGGTAGTCGGCTGGCTGGCGGGCAGCTTTGGCCTGTTGGCGCTGGTGCTGGGCATGGGCGCGGTGGTGTTCGGACACTGGGGTCAGGCGTTGATTTACGGTGCGGTAACGGTAGTGGGAGGCGGGGTCACGTGGTGGGCCTTACCACGGGTGTTGGCGTATGACCCCGAAGAAAGTTCTGAGGCGGTGGAGGACGCACAACGCGCTGAATGATGGATTGCAGCGAAGGTTGGCTCACGCATTTCGTGCGATCAGCCCGCCATCGTGGGAGGAGCGAAGAGCCGCGCTGGACCACTCGCAGCCACTTAAATATCGTCGATATTTGATATACGAGAGGCGACGCGGAGGGCGGGCGGGGAGCGCGTTGGTTGGGTCGCAAGGGCACGGCATATGACCTGGTCCTTTTGGTTTGCCGTGGTTCAGGCGTCCGGCCTGAATCGGCCTTAGGCCGACTGGAAGCTCCAAATGGCCCTGCGGCCCATCGACAGGCGGGACGCCCGTCGCCACGAAAGCCAGCTGCGGTGACCCTGGGTTGGGTCGCGGGAGACAGCGGGGAGTCAGCTTGACGCGATGGGGGAGTCGGATGCGGGCGGGGTGGGTGGGGGGCCGGGTAGGAGGCTGGGCGCGGTCCAGTGTTGTCGGACTTCGGCGATGGCGTGGAGCCGGGCGAGCAGGGCGGGGTGGTCCTGTCGGTCGAGCAGTGCCAGCAGCTGATCGATGCGGTCGCGGTAATCGCGAAGGGCGTCGCTGAGCTGCTCGCGGTTGTGGAGCATGATGTCAGCCCGCATCGGGGGATTCGAGGCGGCGAGGCGGGTGGTGGTGGCGAAGCCGGTCGAGGCGATGTGTTGGCCGCCCCAGGCTTCGGCGGCTTCGACCAGCAGGCACGCGGCGGCGTGAGGCAGATGGGAGACGGCGGCGGCCTGGCGGTCGTGTTCCCGGGCAGAGAGTCGCAAGGTGTGCATTCCCACAGCCTGCCAAAAGGCTTCGATGGCCTGGAGGTCAGCGTTCGAGGTTGCAGGCGTTGGGGTCACGACGCAAGGCTTGCCGAGAAACAGATCGGCCCGGGCGGCGTCGGCTCCGGAACGTTCGCTGCCGGCCATGGGATGCGAGCCTACGAATCGATGTCCGGCCTCGAGGGTGGTGTCAGCCTCGGCGACGACGGTTTGTTTGACTGAGCCGGCGTCGGTGATGATGCCCGGGAAGCCTTTGAGCGACGCGAGCATCGGCTTCATCTGCGACAGCGGCACGGTCAGGACCACCAGGGTCTGCGCGGTAGCGGGCAAGCGTTCCAGTGCCGCTTCAATCGAAGACGACCAAGCGTCCACTGCCGCCAGGCCTGCTGGCGTCAGAGGTCGCCGAGCCACGCCGAGGAGGGTCGGCGGCGTGGATTGGCGTTTGAGGGCGAGCCCGAGGCTGGCGCCGATCAGGCCTACGCCCACAATGACCACATGCGAAAAGGGCATGCGGTCAGAGATCGGCGGTGCTGGCTTCGCGTCCATCATTGCAAACCCGCTGGAGTCGGCTGGTCCTGAGCCGCTGACGACATCAGGCGGTGCGCGGCAACGTTCAGGCTATGGAAGTTTGCACCGCAGGTCGCCTCGGCGGTCTGGTGGGGTGGTGGTGGGGTGGTGACTTTATTAGCCCACGCCCATCGCTTTGAGGTTGTCCAGGCTGATCTTGAGCGAGTCGAACGGATCAAGATCGCCTGAGTCGCGTTCGATGATGTAGTACTCGACGCCTGCGTCTTTGGCGGCTTCGATGATGGCAGGCCAGTTGAGATTGCCAGCCCCGACCTCGCACATTTTATGTTCGCGTTTGGCGGTGACGGTCATGTCTTTGGCATGGATGGCGGGGACGCGCCCTTTGCAGCGGCGGAGGTACTCGGCTGGGTCGGCCCCGCCGTGGGCGATCCAGTAGACGTCGATTTCAAACCACGCGGGTTCGGCCAGCGTGTCGAGCAGCAGGCTCATGGGGCTGTGGTCGGGCTTGATGGATTCGGGGTGTTCTTCGAGGCCGAAGGGAGAGAGTTCGTGCGAGTGATTGTGGTAGCCGATGCGGACGGGCTTGCCGACGTACTTCTGGGAGATTTCATTGAATTCCTGTGCGTACGCCTTCCACTCGGCTTCGGATGCGCCGCCGAAACCAAAGCCGCCGACTGCTGTCAAAGGGCAGCCCAGGGTCTGGTGATACTCGACGCAGGCTTCGACATCCTTGAAAAAGTCAAAGCCTTTATGCGTCGCCACGCAGGTCATGCCCAGGTCGTCAAGAATGGTTTTAAGTTCTGCGGCGGCGATGCTGCCAAAGCCCGCGGCGGACGCCTGAATGGCGTCGAAGCCGAGGGCTTTGAGTTTCTTGCAGCTCGCAGCTATGTCGCTGGGCGTCTCGCAGTGATCACGAAGGGTGTACATTTGGGCGGCGATGGTGGTCATGGCATGAGCATAACGCACCGCGGAGCCTCGATGCGCAACGTGCGTGCAAGGCGGGCGCGGCATCGCGGTACAGCAGGTTTCACTTCGTAAGGATGCACAGGGTCATGCGTTGGATATTGATGATTGCATGGGCACTGATGAGCAGCATCGTGCTGGGCGTGGGCGGCTGTCAGCAGTCGTTGCAAGGCCCGGACCTGGGCGGGCTGTACGACCGTGCGGCGATGTCCCACGAAGCCGACCGCAACCCCGTGATTGTGATTCCCGGCATCTTGGGATCCAGGCTGGTGAGCCCGGAAGGCCAGTTGGTCTGGGGCAGCTTCGGCGGGGGAGCCGCTCACCCCTCAGACCCCGAGGGCATGCGACAGATTGCATTACCGATGCGGTCAGGCACGCCGCTTGCGCAGCTCACCGATGGCATCTCGCCGGATGGGGCGTTAGATCGGGTGCGCTTCAGCTTGTTGTTTGTGCCGGTGCAGGTGCGCGCTTATGCCGACATTCTCGCGGTGCTCGGGGTGGGTGGGTACCGCGATCAGGGGTTGGCCAAGGCAGGTGCAGTGGATTACGGGACGGAGCATTTCACCTGTTTCCAGTTCAGCTATGACTGGCGGCGGGACAACGTGGAAAACGCTCAGCGACTGGGCGCCTTTATCGAGGATCGCAAGGCCTACGTCGAGGCACAACTCAAGCAACGCTACGGCATCGAGCGGGACGTGAAGTTCGACCTCGTGGCCCATTCGATGGGCGGGCTGGTGGCGCGGTGGTGGCTGCGGTACGGCAACGCGGAGCTGACCGCCGACGGTGCACTGCCCGAAGTGACCTGGGCGGGGGCAGAGCATGTGGGACGGGTGATCCTGGTGGGCACGCCCAGTCTGGGGTCGGCTGCGGCGATCGAGGACATGGTGGAAGGGTCCAAGCTCGCACCGATTCTTCCGCGTTACGACCCGGTGCTGCTGGGCACGATGCCTGCGATCTATCAGCTCTTGCCCCGTGACCGTCACGGGGCGCTGGAGATCAAAGCCGACCCGGATGGCCTTGCCCCGGCGCTGCTGGACCCGCAGACCTGGCGTGACCTGGGGTGGGGCCTGGCGTCACCGCGTGCCGATCGGGTTCTCCAGCATCTCTTGCCTGACGTCGAAACCGCTGCAGAGCGTCGCACCATCGCGCTGGCACATCTGGATCAATGCCTGGCTCGGGCGGACCGGTTTCAGCGTGCGCTGGACACCCCCGCGACTCGGCCGGCGGGGCTGGAGATGCACCTGTTCGCCGGCGACGCAGTGGCGACCGCGTCCACCGCCCGCGTGGACAGCCCGACTCGCATCACGCTCACCAATCCGGTGCCCGGCGACGGAACCGTCACCCGCATCTCGGCGCTGGCTGACGAACGGTTGCCCACCCGATGGATGGCCCGGCTAACCTCGCCAATCGACTGGTCGCACGTCACATTTCTCTTCGACGATCACATCGGGCTGACCAAGTCGCAAGTCTTCGCCGACAACTTGCTGTACCTCTTGCTCGAAGCACCACAGCAATAACCCGCGAAGCCCAAACCGTACCGCTGTAGGCTCCCGACCCGTTACACTCCGCGCCATGCCACTGCCCAACCGCTACATGCATGTCCCGCCCGGACCCCCCAACGAGCTGCCTCAAAAGGTCAACGCCATCGTGGAGATCCCCAAGGGAACCCGCAACAAATACGAGGTCGATAAAGACCTCGGCCTGCTCAAGCTCGACCGCTACCTCTATTCCTCCGCCCACTATCCCGGCGACTACGGCTTTATCCCCCAGACCCTCGCCGAGGACGGCGACCCGCTCGACGTGCTCGTCATGGTCAACGAACAAACCTTCTCAGGCTGCCTCATCGAGGCCCGGCCGCTGGGCTTGTTCCGCATGACCGACAAAGGCGATAACGACTTTAAGGTCCTCGCAGTCCCCAGCACCGACCCGATCTTCAGCGAATACGACAACCTCTGGCGTGTGCCCCCGCACTTCCTTAAAGAAGTCGAACACTTCTTCGCTACTTATAAACAACTCGAAGGCGGTGAAGTAAAAACCATGGGCTGGGACCAGGCCTCCGCTGCGCACGAAGAAATCCTTAAAGCCGCCCAGGCCTACCGCGACGCCAACCCCCGCCGCGAGGACGACCCCGAAGACTTTGAACTCACCGCAAGGCGAAGTGAGAAGTCTTAAAGCGACCCGGCTGTATTGATGAGCTCTCCAAGCGGCGGTTCTGGATTGGTTCAAGCCTGCGTTCTTTTGGACAAAATGCCCGAGGTTCACATCAAGCAGTCGTTTGTGGCGAGTGGTTCGGTGCTGACCGGTGGCGAGTTCTGGATTGGCCGCCGCGAATGGCCCTGCGGACCATCGACAGGCCAGAGTCCGTGGCCAATGAAGCCGCATGCGGTGACCCTGACCGCAAGCGGGCAACCCTGTGCCGCTCTATTCGAACGAAGTTTGCTCTGGAAGGGTCAGCACCGGGGGCGTCGTATCATGCTTCCATGCGACGCAGCGATTCGGACGAGCTTGAGCCGCGGTTGGAGTTGATGCCACTGTTGGACGTGGTGTTTTTGCTGCTCACTTTTTTCGTCTATGCGCTGTCGGTGATGGTGCAGGCGGAGGTCGTTGAGTTCGAGATGGCTGGCGTGGCGGGGGAGCTGCCCGGCGAACGGCGGGCGCTGGTCATTCTGGGCATCGATACCGACGGCGGGTTAACGCTGGACGGCCAGGAGGTGACCCAATCAACGCTTGAAGATCAACTCAAAGCACTTGGCGGCGGGGGGGACGACAGCGGCGGGCCGGCCCAGGCGGGTGGGGGATTTCCGGAGGTGTATGTGGCATTGTCGGAGTCGGCGGATGAAGGCGTGGATCGTGGGCCGGTGTTGCTGGAGGTGATTCAGAAGCTCAAAGCGGCGGGGGTGGAGCGTTGGGCGATTGTGGGCTCCGCCGCGTCGGGCGGGGACCCGGCTGGTGGCAGTGGGACGAGCGGGCGTGGTGGGGGTGGTGGGGGTCGTGGGGGCGGGGAGGGCGGCGATGGCTGAGGTGACTTCGGGTTTTCGTGCCTCTAGCTCGGCTGGGGCAACGGCGGAGGGGTTGTCCACCGGGGCGTGGCGGTCGTGGTTGTGGGTGTTCGCCGCGGCCGTGGTGATTACGGGGGGGCACTTGCTTGCCTCCAAGCCCGCGCAGGAGGTTTTGTCACGCGGAGGGGCAGAGCGTGCCCAACCTTCGGAGCGCGAGAACGCGCCGCGACGACCTGATAGGCAGCCGCCCGAGCAACCGCTGCTACGTGACAAGCTGCGTTTGGGACAGGCGGCATCGATCCGCCCGCCTCAGATCGCGTTCATCGCGCACGACGATTTCCGCGAGCTTGTCGCCAGGCAGTCGTCCGTGGAGCAGGCCGCGTTGCAGCGGGAGACCGATCCGACCCAGGCTCCGCTGATTGAAGACCCGACGCTCGGCGGGGCCAGTCCGCAAACGCCGGTGCCTGAGGTGCGTCGCGTGGTGACGCCGCCGCCCGCGCCACCGCTCCCTGTGCCGACGTTGCGGGTCGATTCGGAGCCTGCGCCGGTTGAGGCTCCGCAGATGTTCGCCTCGGAAGCCGGGCTGTCGCCGTTGGAGCAGGCCAGTGTGCGTGCTCGGTCTGCACGTCCCGAGGCGATGCCCGCGCGGAGCGATCCGGATTCGTCAGCTCCGCTGGATCAAATCGAGCCGACGCCGAGCGACAAGTCCCGCGAGGCGGCTGAGCCTTCAGATTCTGCGGAGCCAGCCGAGCAGCCGGACGCAGCACAACCTGCCCCATCCGCAACACCGGGGCCTGAGGTTCCGCCCCGGCCCACCGCCGCACCGCGTGATGAAGCGGAAGTGATGCCCACCGTCGTCAAAGCCAAAGACCTC
Source organism: uncultured Phycisphaeraceae bacterium (assembly GCA_963799465.1). GTDB lineage: Bacteria > Planctomycetota > Phycisphaerae > Phycisphaerales > Phycisphaeraceae > JBCCOW01. The sequence goes on from CAWCXG010000001.1 coordinate 1,900,827, forward strand.
ACGCAGGACCCCGGCACCGGGGTGTACGCCGGCCCGGGCCTGCAGATACAGCCCCGCAAACTCCGCCTGTTGGATGTCGGCGCTTCGGGGCTTTTGGCCAGTCCGCAGCCCATCACGGTCAGCATCTTTTTCAACGCAGATGGCAAGGTCGATCAAGCCGTGCTCCACAGCTCCACGGGCTATGCCGACATTGATGAAGCACGACGCAACAACCTGTTTAAGTGGACCGCCCAGGGCGAGCAGCTCCAACCCGCTGGCGTCGTCGTCCGCGAACTGCGGTTGATCTACTCCCGGTAGTCCTGGCCATCATTTGCCCTCACCCGACCCCCCGGATCGGGCGTACGCTATGACGCATGTCCGACGCTGTCGCTCAGCTCCTCGCGGTCGAGAAGATTTACCGCAAACACAAAAACGCCCCGCCCGTCCATGCGCTGCGCGGGCTGGACCTGACCATTCCCCGGGGTCAGAAGTTGGCGATCATGGGAGCGTCAGGCTCAGGCAAAAGCACCCTGATGAACATCATTGGATGTCTGGACCGCCCGACCACCGGGCAGTACCTGCTTGACGGCGAAGATGTGGCGGACATGGACGATGACGAGTTGTCTGCAGTACGGGGCAAGCGGATCGGCTTCGTGTTTCAAGCCTTCAACCTGATTCCTCAGCTGACGGTGCTGGACAACGTGGCGGTGCCTTTGTTTTATCAGGGCGTCCCGGCGCGGCAGCGTCTTGCAGCCGCGCAAGTCGCGGTGGAACGGGTGGGATTAAAGGACCGTGCCGACCATCGGCCTTCACACCTCTCAGGCGGCCAGCAGCAGCGTGTCGCCATCGCGCGTGCCCTGGTCAATCAGCCCAGCCTGCTGTTGGCCGACGAGCCGACCGGGGCCTTGGATTCAATCACAGGCCAAAAGGTACTCGAGCTTTTCGATGAACTGCACGCCGAGGGACTGACCATCGCACTGGTCACCCATGACGACTCGCTCACCAAGCGGGTGGAGCGGGTGGTACGCCTCAAGGACGGCGAGCTTGAATTGGATCACATGCAGACCGTCACCGCGTGACTGCCAAAGCATATTTACCCTTGGACTTCCATCGCGGTGACCTTGTCCAGCCGACGCTGGAAGCGTGGATGTGCATCGAGACTGGCCTCTGCGAACGCCTTGACCAAGGCTTCCGCCAACGCCTCGCCCACAATCCGGGCCCCTAAACAAAGCACATTCATGTCATCGTGTTCCACTCCCTGGGCCGCGGAGTAGGTGTCATGACAGACGGCCGCGCGGATGCCTCGCAGTTTGTTCGCAGCGACCGACGCACCCACCCCGGACCCGCAGATCAGTACCGCCCGCTCCGCTTGGCCGTGCTGGATGGCCTGGCCGGCGTAGCGTGCGAAGTCGGGATAGTCATCATTGGGATCGTGTTCGTGGGCGCCAAGGTCCAGAACTTCATGGCCCAAGGTTTCAAGGACCTTCATCATCGGCATTTTTAAAGGTAGTCCACCGTGGTCGGCGGCAATCGCGATTTTCATGATGAATCCTTCTGATTGGGTCGGGAATGATGAGCCTATCAACAATGCTGGCCGCTGGAACACGACGCCCTAACGATGGTATGGAACATGCCGTGTAGGCCTTAGGGCTGTACTTTTTGTCGAAAGACGTATCAACAGCGAGGGGTCTTCACCCACCTATGCTGAGTTATCCACAAAAAAATCGACCATCTTGGACGGTTTTGCGAGTGAACGCGGTCCAAAGTCTTAGTCACCTGGCATAAGAACGCGGTATGCGCTCCCTTGCGGGGCTTTAAGCATTGATTTTCACGCCGAACTGGTGAAAATCACTCCCGACAGGATGTCACCGTACTCGCCACTTATGGCACGTCTCGAATCGCCGCCGAAGATGAAAGGATTTCTCACATGGCTGCTCTCTCCACGACCGATTACGTTTCCGACGCTCTGAGTTCCACCACGGATCGGGATGTCGAATCCTTTGACGTGTCAGACAAGGTTCGGCAGATTCGCCGACAGTTGGCGTTGGGTCTTTACGATCTGGAAACGCGGCTCGACGTGGCGCTAAATCGCATGCTCTCTGACGAAGTCGCTGCAGACTAATGGCTGCCGAACCGGCGTTTGGTTGGTGCTTTGGCACGATGCGACTGGATTGCTTCGTATCGAGTCACCCTTCCAGGTCTGAGGCCATATACTTCGACTTGGCCGACGTTGCTCGTCGGTAAAGTCCATTGCCCTTGTCCTGGAAGATTTCATGCCTGCTCCCCTTCGCGTTGCCGTCACTGGTGCCGCCGGTCAGATCTGCTACTCCCTGTTGTTTCGTATTGCCGCAGGCGAGATGTTTGGCAAGGATCAGCCGGTCCACTTGCAACTCATCGAGATCCCTGTCGACAAGGCGATGCAAGCGTTGGAAGGCGTGGCGATGGAGCTGGATGACTGTGCGTTTCCGTTGCTTGCGGGGATGACACTGACCAGTGATCCGGACGTTGGATTTAAGGATGCTGACTGGTGTTTGCTGGTGGGTTCCAAGCCGCGTGGGCCGGGCATGGAGCGGGCGGACCTTCTTAAAGACAATGGCAAGATTTTCGTTGGCCAAGGCAAAGCCATCGACCGCGTCGCCAAGCCTGACGCACACATTGCGGTGGTCGGCAACCCGGCCAATACGAACTGCATGATCGGCGCGAGCCAGTGTCGACGCATTCCGCAGGAAAACTGGACCGCCATGGTGCGCTTGGACGAAAACCGGGCCGCCACGCAACTTGCCCACAAGGCAGGCGTGCCGGTCGATGCTGTGGATGATATTTTCATCTTCGGCAACCACAGCCCGACGATGTTCCCCGCATTTCACCTCGCCACCATCAACGGCCGACCTGTGCCTGAAGTGATCGGCCACCACGAATGGCTACGCGGCGAGTTCTGCGACACCGTCGGGAAGCGTGGAGCGGCCATCATCAAAGCTCGTGGTGCCTCGTCCGCCGCATCGGCAGGCAACGCGTTGATCGACCACGTCCGGGACCTGTGCACGCCGGGCAAAGTGCACTCCGTCGCGGTGCGGTCCACCGGTGAATACGGCTTCGCCAAAGACATCTGGGCGGGCGTTCCGGTCAAGTCCACCGACGGCAAGGGCGGCTACGAAGTTATCACCGGCCATGCGATGGACGAATTTGCCCAGCAGAAAATCGCGACGACCAACGATGAACTCGTCGGCGAACGCGAAACGGTCAGCGAACTACTCGGCTAATCGGGCTTTGCGACCATTGCCTTGGCGGACCGCCGATCAGGCATTCGGTGCGTAAGCCTAGAGTGCTGTCATGACAACAACTCCAACGGTCGGACTGGTCGGACATTGCGGTGCCGATTCGGCGCTGCTCAAGCGTACATCACAACGGGCATTGCCTGGATGCAAGGTGGTTCGCATTGACCGCCGGGCGGAGTTGGACGCGTCAGAGGTTGATGTGCTGCTGGTCAACCGCGTGCTTGGTCACGGGCTGGACGCCACGGACGGCATTGACCTGATTCGGCAGATCCACGCGGCGGGGGGGCCGCCGGCCATGCTGATTTCCAATTATCAAGACGCTCAGGATCAAGCTGAGCAGGCAGGCGGCATGCCCGGGTTTGGTAAGTCGATGGCGCACGAACCCGAAGCGGATCAAAAGCTTCGCGACGCGGTGGCCACGCAGACATCGTCGTAAATGCGACGTCGAGTGAGGCAGGAACTACGACCTTAGGGTGAATTTGAGGTGACGCCGCTTCCTTAGGGTTGCGTGCAGGCATACGATTTTACGTCGACTTCAAGCTCGCTGACGAGCGGTCGTCTCAAGCGGCATTCTCCGCATTTCAAGGACCTTTGCAACATGAACGTTATTAAGCCAGCTTCTCGCACTTTCCGCAGCACTTCTCGTTGGTACCGCAGTCATTACCCCTGCCTATGCAGGTCCCGGATGCTCGGGTTGTGCCAGCAAAGCAGAGAAAACCAGCGACAAAGCTGAAACAGCCAAAGCAGTGAACATCGTCGAGACCGCCCAGGCAGCCGGGCAGTTTGAAACACTCATCGCCGCTGCGAAGGCTGCTGGACTCGTCGAAGCGCTGACCGGTGAAGGCCCGCTGACCGTCCTTGCCCCCACCGATGAGGCTTTTGCAGCCCTCCCCGAAGGCACGCTCGAAACGCTGCTCAAGCCTGAGAACAAGGAAATGCTCAAGCAGATCCTGCTTTACCACGTCATCGACGGCAAAGTCATGGCTGAGCAGGTCACGTCTATGGAGTCGGCCACCACACTCAACGGTGCAGACATCACCATTTCCACCGAAGACGGCAAGGTCATGGTGAACGGTGCCAACGTGATCGCGACCGACATTGCGGCCAGCAATGGTGTGATCCACGTGATCGACGCAGTGCTGCTGCCCCCGGCTGAGTAAAAAGCGAAATACGCTAAGCGACATACGCTTTTCAAACAAGCTAACCGCGCCCGGAGTGTTGATGACACTCCGGGCGTTTTTTGATACCTATCGACCACGTTATCCCGTGATGCCATCATGATTCGGCGTGGACGGCACCGGGCAGGTGACGGACGGCAATCCCACGTTTGGACTGGGGCCAATCGGCTCCAAGATCGACGCCCACGACATCAATCCGCCAGGCTCGATCTTCGAGATGATGGATGCGGGCGAAGTGAGCGGCGAGTGAGGTGAGTTTGCGCTGTTTGGCTCGGCCGACACGCCATTCGGGGAGCGGGCCGGTGGGATTCACACGCGTTTTGACTTCAACCAGGACCATGGTCTGGCGGTCCGGGTGCATCACCAGCAGATCGATTTCACCCAAACGGGACGCGACATTGCGTGCCAGAATCTTGTAACCGAGCTTTTTGAGATGCTTCGCTGCCAGACGTTCCCCAGTCTGGCCGGGGCTTGGGTTGGAGCGCGGCAGCCAGTTGAGAAGCGAGGACCACATGCCCGCATCGTAGAGCGAAGCGGGTCCATATTGCGATGATGTGAGAAGTGCGTGCCTGGGGCTGAGATGGGGGCACCGTGCCGTTAAGCTCTGCGGGATGTTAACGCCAGGGATGTTATTGCCGTCGGTTTGGTTTGCGGACCTGAGTCCGCTCGTGCTGTGTGTGGTCGCCGTGGTTGCGATGGCGGTGGTGATCAAAGGCGCGGACTGGCTGGTGGAAGGCGCGGCCGGGCTGGCGATGCGGTTTGGCATGCCTGAGGTCATCGTGGGGGCCACGATTGTGTCGCTGGGCACCACGACGCCGGAGACGGCGGTCTCGGTACTCGCGGCGTTTTCAGGCAACGCCGGTCTTGCGTTGGGCAACGGTGTGGGCTCGATCATCGCCGACACAGGGTTGATTTTTGGACTGGGGTGTGTGCTTACCCGGTTGCCTGCGGACAAGTTCGTGCTGTCGCGTCAGGGGTGGGTGCAGGCGGGGTCGGGGGTGATGCTCGCGGCGGTGTGTTACGGGCTGTATGCCATGTTTGGCTCGGAGGCGGCCTTGCCGCGCTGGCTTGGTGCTGTGTTTCTGGGGTTGTTGGTGGTGTATCTCGCGGTGTCGGTGAAATGGGCGCGCGAGCATCCAGCCGGTGAGCCTCACCTCGTCGCGGAGGGGGAAGTGGTGCACACGGACCGCCGTCGCAAAAGTGATGATGAGATCCCCAAGTCGGTCGGCGCGTTAGTTGCCGTGGGGCTTGGCGGACTGGTGTTGGTGATCATTGCGGGCGACGGACTGGTGCAGTCGGTGACAGGTGTGGCCCGGTGGGCCAATCTTCCTGATGCGGTGATTGCCGGGACGATTGTCGCACTGGGGACGTCGCTGCCGGAGTTGGTCACGGGTATCACAGCGATCCGCAAGGGCCATCCTGAGTTGCTCGTGGGCAACGTGATCGGGGCGGACATCCTCAACGTGCTGTTTGTGATTGGCGCGGCAGCCGTCGCGAGTCCGCTTCCGATCGTTCAACAACTCGAAAACGGCGGGCAGTCGATGTCGTTTCTCGCCGTCCAGTTGCCCACCATGCTGATCATGTTGGTGCTGTTTCGGTTGTACATCATGCGTGCGGTGAAGCGCGGTGGATTTGAGCGGTGGATGGGTTGGCCTTTGCTGGGGCTGTATGTGGTCTTCCTGGTGGCCAATTACGTCGTGCGCTGAATGGCCCCTGGTTGCTTAGATTCTGTCATCCAGCCTTCATTCAGCGTCCCGTTAGGACGATAGATGCCTGGGGCACACGCTTAAATGCGGGGCTATTGGCATGATCGATATCGCAACGGAATCACTTCGGGCGGGCCTTTTGGCCGTCATTCTTATCGGTTTAATTTACGCCGGCCGCACCAGGCAATCGCTTCACCAGCCTGGGTGGCGGGTGATTCTCGCGGGCTTTGCACTGCTGCTGTTTGGCTGCGTGCTTGATATTTCTGACAACTTCGAGTCGCTCAACCGATTTGTGGTCGTGGGTGATACCGAAGTGGAAGCCATCCTTGAGAAGGTGGTGGGCTTTCTGGGTGGGTTTATTCTGCTGGCTCTGGGGTTGTGGCTGTGGCTGCCGACGCTCGCCAGCATGGATGAGTTGCGGGTGGCGCGACAAGAGCTGCAGAAAAAGAACCGTGCGCTGGAGTTGGCAGACCAGACCAAGGATGACTTTCTCGCCAACATGAGCCATGAGCTGCGAACACCGCTTTCTGCGGTCCTGAGCTATGCCGAACTGATCCGAGAGCCCACGAGTCTGGCTGAGGAAAACCGCCTGCACGCGGAGGTTATCGAAACCAACAGCAAGGCCTTGCTGTCGCTGATCAACGACATCCTTGACCTGTCAAAAGTCCGGGCGGGCAAGCTGAATGTGCTGGTTGAACCCGTGAAGCCGGGGCCGATCCTTGAACAGGTCCGCGCTCTGCTGCAACCCAAGGCGGCAGAAAAATCGTTAAGCCTGACGACGTCATTTTCGAACGGAGACGACGCTCTGGTGCAAGTGGATCCGATGCGTCTTCGTCAGGTGCTGATCAACCTGATCGGCAACGCACTGAAATTCACCCAGCAGGGCAGCGTGGAATTGCGGGTCGAGCGCGACGGGGATTCCTGGCTGTCTGTCAAGATCATCGACACCGGCTTGGGTATGACTGCTGAGCAGGTCGAACGTATCTTCATGCCGTTCGAGCAGGCTGAGCAAACCACCGCGCAGCGCTTCGGCGGTACGGGTCTGGGTTTGTCGCTGAGCCAGCGACTGGTCGAACTCATGGACGGCGAACTCACGGTTGAAAGCCAACCCGGACAGGGCAGCACGTTCACCGTGCGTCTCCGGTTGGCCGAAGCTCAGCTGGATGAGAATGCGACGTCGAATCCGCCCAGCCCTGGCCGCGATGTGAGTTCGGAGTTGGAAGGCGCGACGCAAGCGTTACCGCAGCCGACACGCACCGTATCGACGAGCGATGTCGCAGACGCACACGATGTTTTGGATGCACCGGTCCGGGTTCTGCTGGCGGAAGACGCGCCCGATCTGGCAAAGTTTGTGCAGTTGATCCTCAAGCGGGAGGGTCATCATTGCGTGCATGTTGATAACGGCGTGGATGCGTTTGAAGAAGCCATGGGCAGTGTCCAGCGGGAGCAGCCTTTTGATCTCGTGCTCATGGATGTGCAAATGCCAAGGCTCGACGGGCTGTCCGCGTGCTGCAAGCTTCGCGAGGCGGGTTACACCGGGACCATCGTTGCGCTGACGGCTCATGCGTCTCCTGAAGACCGCCGACGGTGTCTGGACGCGGGTGCGGATGACCATGTCGCCAAGCCGCTGGCTCCTGCAACGCTCAGGAAACTCCTGGAAGGTGTAGGTTGTGCGAGCGACACCGCGGCGGTACCTGGGGTCGGGTGAATCTGCTGGTGCTTTACGCGCTTGGCTTTGTGTGAACGCGTGGCTTTATACGTCTTTAACCTCAAACACATTGCGTGATGCGCCCGAACGTCTGTCGCGGGAGGTTATCATTCGCGTCACAACGGACCCGTTCATTGATTTTCCAAGCTATTTGCCATGCCAGACCTATCCAACGTTTTCAAAGCCTACGACGTCCGCCAACTGTATCCTGACCCTTTGAATGAGGCGGCGGGCAAGCGGATCGGCTTCGGGGTCGGCACGTATCTCAAGCAGAAAAACAACGGCTCGGGCACGGTGGTGTGCAGCCATGACCATCGGCCCAGTGCTCCGTCGATGCACCAGGCCATCATGCAGGGCATCCGCGCGGCGGGGATGAACGTGGTCGATTGCGGCAAGTGCGACACCAGCTTCCAGTACTTTGCGATCCCGCATCTCGATGCCGCCGGCGGGGTGCAGACCACCGCCTCGCACAATCCCATCGAATACATCGGCCACAAGATCAGCGGCCCCGGCGCCACGCCGATCGGCCGCGACACCGGCCTGGCGGATATCCAGGCGATCGCCGAGTCCGACGCGGCCGACTTCACCGACGCCGAGGTCGACGCGGGCGGAAGCTACGAAACCGCCGACCTGTGGACGGCGTACCGCAAGCACATTCTGCAATTCATGGGCGAACTGCAACGCCCGGTCAGCGTGTTTGTCGATGCGTCCAACGGCATGGGCACCACCCTGCTCGAGAAGGTCTTCAAGGACGTGCCCAACTTGAACATCACCGCGATCAACAACACGTACACCGACGACTGGGCCCATGAGCCCAACCCGCTGGTCGCGGAAAACGTCGTGCCCACGCAGGAGGGGGTGCGTTCGCACGGCGCGGCGCTCGGAGCCTGCTTCGACGGCGACGCCGACCGGTGCATGCTGGTGGATGACGCGGGCGACCTGTGCGGCTGCGATCACCTGACCGCCTGGCTGGCGGATCACTTCATTGCCCTGGCCCGTACCGACCCCGCGGCACCCAAGCCCACGACCATCCTGTACGACCTGCGCAGCTCCAAGGTGGTCGAGGAAACCATCCTCGCGCTGGGTGCGAAGCCGGCCATCAGCAAGGTCGGGCATGTGAACATGAAAGCCTTGCTCCGCGAGACGCAAGGCATCTTCGGCGGCGAGCTTTCCGGCCACTTTTACTTCAAGCACAACAGCTATGCCGACTCCGGAGCCATCACCCTTGCGGTCGCATTGGCGGTGCTTAGCCAAAACGATCAACCCTTGTCCAAGCAGATCGCACCGTTTCGCAAGTATCCCCAGTCAGGCGAGATCAACTTCGTGAACGAGGACAAAGCGGGCACCATCCAGAAGCTCAAGGACACCTACAGCCCCGCCGCAGATCAAGTCCTCGAACTCGACGGCGTGACGATCGACTGCTTCGCTAGCCAAGGCTGGTGGTGCAACATTCGGTCGTCCAACACCGAGCCCTTGCTGCGTTTGAATATGGAAGCCAAAGATCAGGCGACGCTGGACAAGATGCTCGCGGAGATCAAACCCACCCTGGGCGAAGTTGATCACGGGCATTGATCAGGCAGAGCGCCAGCTTGACACTGCGATGAAGGTTGCGGACGCGAGACGTTTAGCCCAGGTGGCTTTTGCCGCTGAGGTAGGGGCGAAGCGGCTGGGGGATCGCGACGCGGCCGTCGGGTTGCTGGTGCATTTCGAGTATCGGGATGAGCAGGCGGGGTGAGGCGGTGACGGTGTTGTTGAGTGAGTGGGCGACGCGGGGTTGGCCGGTGTCCGGGTCGCGGTAGCGGATGTTGAGTCTTCGGCACTGGAAGTCGTAAAGTCGGGAAGCGGAGTGGGTTTCGCCCCAGTCGCCTTGGGGGTGTTGGTCGGCGTTGCGTTCCCCTCGGCCGGGCATCCAGCATTCGAGGTCGATCATGTCGGCGTTTTTCGGTCCGAGGTCGCCGGTGCAACACTGCAGTAGTCGATAGGGTAGTTCGAGGCTTTGAAGCAGCTGCTCGACCAGTCCGATCATGGTCTGATGCCATTCTCTGCTGACCGCTTCGTGGGCTTCGCAGATGACGACCTGCTCGACCTTGTCGAATTGGTGGACGCGGTAAAGGCCGGCGGTGTCTTTGCCCGCGGCGCCGGCTTCGCGGCGAAAGCAGGTGGAGACGGTGGTGTATTTGAGCGGGAGCTCGTCGGCATTGAGGACTTCGCCTTGCCGATAGCCCATGAGCGCGACTTCGCCGGTGCCGGACAGCGCCAGGCCGACCTCGCTGGTGGGATTGGCGACGTCGTAAACCTGCTCTCGGCCGTGGGGGAAGAAGCCGGTGCCGACCATCATGTCGTGTCGGACGAGGTCGGCGGCGGAGAGGGCGGTGAAGCCGTGGCGGTCGATCATGGTGTCAAAGGCATAGCGGAGCACCGCCTGATGGAGGCGCATGCCGTCGCCGGTGAGCACGTAGCTGCGAGCGCCTCCGATTTTCTGGCCGCGTTGGAAATCAACCAGGCCGAGGTTTTCACACAGTTCAACGTGTGTTTTGGGGGTGAAGCCGCGGTTTTGAGCGAACGTTTTGGACAGGTCGTAGCCGGAGGGCGCCCAGGTGCGGAGTTGCACGTTGTCGTCTGCGCAAGTGCCGACGGGGACATCGGGATCCGCGGGTTGGGGGGTTTCGAGCCATAACGCATCGCGGTGCTCGGTGAGTTGTCGCTGGCGTTCGTTGAGCTCAGCTTCCTGCGTTTTGAGTTCGGTGGGCCTTTGCTGGAGTTGCTGCATCTGGTCACGCAGCGCGGCTTGCTCGTCGGCGGGGGCACGCTTGAGCTGACCGGCAAGCTGGCCGATCTGTTTGCCGATGCGGTTCTTTTCAGCGGCGAGTTCCTGCACCTGGGTCTGTACATCGCGGAGCTCTTCGTCGGCGGTAAGTAAGGCATCGATGTCAGCGTGGGACTGCTTGTCAGCGGCACCTTGACGGTATTTCTGAGGGTTGGCACGTAGGTCACGCAGGTCGATCATGCGGTGAGGATAACGCGTGGAGCGGCAGGGTTGGGCCGGACAGTTGAGGGTTCGAAGCCTTGCAGGGTCGTTTCATTGCGAGGCATCCGGTTGTGATTTGTTCATAACACCGCGACGTCCAAGGGCTGGCTGGACCTAGCTTTTAATTTCGACGAAATTAAAAGCTGGCGACGCGTGTGGATGGGTACGCGGATCACACGCGTATGGCGTTGTGAAAGCGATGGCGGCCTGGTGCGTGAGACTTAAAAGGCGTGGGGGCGGGCGTGCGTGTTGGTGGCGCTAAATGATGTCGTATTCGAGCATCACATCGCCGTCGAGTTGCTGGACGTCGTGGAGTCGCAGGCGTCGGGCGTTTGGCATTTCGCGGGGGGTCATGCTGCGGAGGCAGGGAACTGCGCGCGGGTCGCCGAGGAGGCTTGGGGCGATGAAGACCAGCAGGCGGTCGCAGAGATTCTGGTCGATCAGGGATCCGGTGAGAGAGGCTCCGCCTTCGCACAGGACGTGACTGGCGTCGTACTGGTCGGCGAGGTGGCGCAGAAGCGGTTCGAGGTCCAGGTGCGGAGCGGCACCCGCGTGAACGGGCAGGCGGAGGATGTCGATGTCGGCCCGGGTGGCCCAGGCTGGGTCTGGGCGAGATGGATCATGCGGATGCGAGGTGGCAAGGGTGAGCGGGGGACCAGGCTCGGTCAGCAGCGCGGCTTTGGGCGGGAGTTGGAGGGCGGGGTCGAGCACCACGCGTCGAGCCGGCCTGAGGACTTCGACATCGCGGGCGGTGAGTCGGGGGTCATCGGCCAGCACGGTGCCGATGCCGACGAATATCGCATCCACGCGGGCTCGGAGTTCGTGAACACGCTGGCGGGACGTGGGATTGGAAATCCATTTGGAGATACCTTGAGCGTCGGCGGTGTAGCCGTCAAGCGTCATAGCCCATTTGCAGGTGACCAGCGGCAGTCCCCGGGTTCGGCGTTTGACGAAGGCGGCATTGAGTCGGGCAGCCTGGTCGTTCAGGAGGCCGACCTCGACGGTGATGCCCGCTTGGCGAAGTGCTTCTACGCCGCCGCCCGCCACGCGGGGGTCGGGGTCGATCATCGCGGCGACCACCCGCGTCACACCCGCCTGGATGAGCGCGTCGGTACAGGGCGGGGTTCGGCCGTAATGAACACAAGGCTCGAGCGTCACATAACACGTGGCCTCTTGCGGGTTTTCACCGCGTGCCTGCGCGTCCCGCAGCGCTGCCCATTCGGCATGTTCACCACCCAGGACCGCATGGAATCCTTGCCCAATGAGTTTGCCATGCTTCACCAGCACCGCACCGACCATGGGGTTGGGCTCGACACGGCCGGCTCCCCTTGCGGCGCGTTTCAAGGCTTCACGCATCCAGTGGGCGTCCTGGGCGTCGCGGGGCACGTCGGCATGGGGTGGGTCTAAGAGAGGGGCCACGCGATAGATGCTAGCCCGCGGCGTGACTTTTGCGGGCGATGACGTTGCATCAACCCGTTGGCCTGTAAGCTGTCGTAGGGCGGTTGCACGTTGAACGATGCCGCCTGGGCTACGAACGATTTTTGCTCTTTTGAAGAGACTCCTCATGAAGATCCTTTTTCGCATTGTGCTTGTCCTCGTGCTCCTCGCGGTGGTTGCGGTGGGCGCGGCCTTTTTCTTCGCCGACCAGATCATCGCGGCGGGGCTTAAGAAAGGCCTCGAGGACGCGGCGGGGACCGAAGTCACGCTGGGCGACACCGACCTCGACCTTGGGAGCACCACGCGTTTAGCGGTCACGCGTTTGCAGATCGCCAACCCGCCAGACTTTGCAGGAGGGGATGTGCTGGCGGTAACGACGTTTTCGACCGAGATTGACGTGCCTTCAATGGTTAGTTCGGCGCCTCGAATCAAGAGCGTTTTGATCGACGGGGTGACGCTTCGGCCAGAAGCCAAGGGGACGCGTTTGAATTTGCTCGAGCTGCAGAAGCATCTGGCGTCCAAGTCCGGCAGTGACGACCCGTCCGCGACGCAACCCACAAAAGACAAGCGGCGGTACCGCGTGGACCGGGTCTCGATCACGAATATCCACGTGTCCCCGGTGGGCTCGCTGGCGACGTTGATGTCCGAAGACCTGCGGATCCCGGACATCGAGCTCACGGACCTCGAAGGCACGCCTGAGCAGATCAACGCCCAGGTCCTGGGGCAATTGATTAAGCAGACACTGTCGGCAGTTCCGAATGCAGACCAGGTGCTGTCGAAGTTTCAATCGGCAGCGGAGTCGCTGGGGACAAAAGGCCTGGACGAAGTGAAGAAGCAAGGCAGCGAAGCGTTGAAAGACGTACTTCAAGGTGCGGGCTCTGGCGGCAGTGAGGATGGCAGCGGTAAACCTAAGATCAATCTCGACGTGGATATGGGCGGGCTGAACGGGGCGATCGAGGGCATGATTCCGGGGAGTCGAAAGCCCAAGCCGGAGGCAGGCGGGGCCGCCACCCCTGCCACGCGACCGGCCGCGGACGCGGGCCTTGGGTTGAACGCCCTTGTCTGCTGAGACCGTGCGTCGGTTGGCGCTGGGGTTCATGACCGGAACCAGTCTGGACGGTCTGGATGCGGCGTTGATTCGTGCGGTGGGGACAGGGTTAGCGCTGGAGGTGCAGATTTTGGGGCACCGAAGTCTTGCACTGCCTGAGTCACTCAAGACGGTGTTAGCAGCGATGGCTCAAGGCCAACCGGTGCGGGCTGCGGAGGTGTTGCTGGCGGCGCGGGCACTTGGGAATGTGCATGCGCAGGCGGGTCAGGCGTTGCTGGATCAACTGGGGCTGTCGGGCGGCGAGCTTGCGTTCGCGGTGGTGCACGGTCAGACAGTGGCTCACCTTCCTGAGGCGGCGGAGGGGGGGATGTCGTGGCAGTTGATGGATCCTTGGCCGGTGGCGGAGCGGCTTGGGTGTCGGGTGGCGTTTGACTTGCGGCAGGCGGACTTGATCGCGGGGGGGCAGGGGGCTCCGATCACGCCTTTGGCGGATTGGGTGATGCTTCGAGGGCATGCGCAGGGCGTGGTGAACCTGGGGGGCATCGCGAATGTGACGCGGGTTGGGGCTGGGCCTGGTGACCTTGCGGGAAGCGATGTGGTGCCTTGCAACCTGATTCTGGATGCGGTGTGTGCAAGCCTGACGGGCGAGCGGTTCGATGAGGACGGTGGGCTGGCGATGGGGGGACGCGTGGATGCGGGGGCGTATGGCGAGGTGTCCGCGTATCTCGGAAGGTTGTGTGCGGGTCATGTGACGCTGGGGCGAGAGCAGGTCAGCCAGGCTGTCATCGAAGAAGTCCTGCGATGGGTGAGCTCGTTGGCGGTGGGAGACGCGTTGCGGAGCATTGCGGCGGCGGTGGCGGAAGCCATCGTGGCGGGTGGGCTGCGTGAGACGGGGTCGGGTCGCTGGCTGTTGGCGGGCGGTGGGGCGCTGAACGCGGCGTTGGTGACAGAGATTCGCCGTAGGGCGGGATCGGCGTTTGACGTACAACTCAGTAGCACGGTCGGGTTGCCGGTCGTAGCGCGAGAGGCTGCGGCGATGGCCGTGCTTGGGTTGCTGGCGGACGACGGGGTGGATCCCACGCTGCCCGGGGTCACGGGTCGCAGAGACGACGTTCCGCGAGCGGCGGCCTGGATTGATGGGCGTGCTCGAACGCGGGACAATGCCTGAGTGATCTGGAGTAGATCGCGGCTGAGGCTTGGATCGAAAAATGGCAAGCAGCGAAAAAAAACCCTGCCAGCGTTGACTGGCAGGGTTTGATGCGATGTGTGTTGTGGCGTGGGGTTTTAGGCTGCTCGGCGCCAGCCACCGGCGAGACCACGTTTGCCGTTGGACTCGGCTTTGCCTTCGCGTTTGAGGCGCAGGAGCACGGACTGCAGTTTACTGGAGTCGATGCCGGTCTTCTGGGCGATGTCTTCTTTGGACATGCACTTTTCGGTCTTGGTGCTGGGCGGGGGCAGGACGCCGAGCACTTTTTCGGCCATATCGGCGGAGTCGGCAGAGCTCATGCGGGTCCGGCGTCCCGAGGTCTTGCCAGCGGTTCGGCCGGGCTGACGGCGAAGCCGAAGCTTCAGGCCGAGATCATTGCCTGCGGCGACCACGGCGAGGGACGCATCTTCGAGGCGTTGTTTGCGGTCGGCGCCGGGATCGGCTTCGAGCATATCAATGGCACCTTGCAATGCCTTATAAGCCGGCGAGTCTTCGCCAAGCTTTTTGCGCATCAGCTCGATTTCCTCGGCCTGCTTTTCCATGTCAATTGCGCGCTGCGACTTTTGAGCGGCATATCGCTCAACGAGGGGTGAGATGGCATCGCGGATCTGGTCGGTGAGTTGTTCTTTGCTCATTGAAACGTTCTTGGCCATGAGGCACTCCATAAAGGGGAAGGGTGTCGGGAACCACCGCAGCCAGTGTGCGCTGGATTACATCAGTGCAATCTTCACCGGCGTTGAAAAAAGGTTCCAGCGACGTTACATGATCCCGCCTACACATTGTGGACGACTGATCATTACCCCACGGAAGTCTGTGTTTTACACTCCGAAAACGCTATGGTCAAACGTTGGGGTTAAAAAAGTTTTATTTCTTATGTGTTACATAGTGTTTTGGATCCGTGTGGCAGGTGGCTGGCACCTCGATCGCGATGGCTTATGCTCTGGTGATGCCTGCTGATTCGCATGTTGAGACTGAGGTGATTTCGCTGGTTCCACGGCGTGGTGTGGGGCCAGCATTGCTGTGGGCGTTTTATTTGGGGAGTTCGTGGACGTGGGTGATTGGCATGATGTTGCCGGTCATGTTGGTGCGTGATTATGGATGGATGGGGTTTGCAGCGTTTGCGGTGCCCAACGTGGTGGGCGCTGCGGCGATGGGTTTTTTCGTGCGGTCGCGTAAGGCTTCTCAGTTATTTGTCGCCAAGCACGCAAGGGCCTGCCAATGGTTTACCGGCATAACGGTGGCGTTTCAGTTGTACGTTGCGGCTTGGTGGTTGCCCGAGGGGTTGGGATTTGCGTCGGTGCTTTTATTGGTCATCG
The DNA here is from genome assembly GCA_963799465.1 of uncultured Phycisphaeraceae bacterium. Classification (GTDB taxonomy): domain Bacteria; phylum Planctomycetota; class Phycisphaerae; order Phycisphaerales; family Phycisphaeraceae; genus JBCCOW01. Next base: position 1,916,709 of record CAWCXG010000001.1, read on the forward strand.
CGGTGGCGGCGGGCAGTGTGCTTGGATTACGTAAGGGTTCATGGGCGTTACTGGCACTCGCAGCGGGGGTGGGTGTCCTGAGTCTCGGGGCGTTTTCGTTTGCGGTTCGACTGCCTGATGCGTTTACCGGACTAAGCGGTCCGACCCGTTTGCAGGCTATTGATCTTTGGGCCCTGGGCGCGGCGACGTGTTTTGGGTTTGCGTTGTGTCCTTATCTGGATCTGACATTTCACCGGGCGCGTCAGAGTACGGACATTCCGACCGGGCGGGCGGCGTTTGCGGTGGGTTTTGGCGGGGTGTTTGCGTGCATGATCCTGTTTACGCTGGGGTATTCAGCGGTGGTTTGGCCGACGCTTCAAGCGGGGGCGGCGGGGGGTGAGGCGGCGATCCCGGGGGTCTGGCGGGCTCTGCTGGGCATTCATTTGTCGGTGCAGATCGCGTTTACGTTGCTGGTGCATTTCCGCGAAAGTCAGGACAACCCCAAGGCGTCGGTGGGTCGGTTGGCGGGGCTGGCAGGGGCGGGTCTTGTCGCGGGACTGGGGGTGAGGCTGATTCCTGGCGACACGGTGCAGACGGTGTTGGCCGGCGTTGGGTGGTCCCACGGGGGCGGGTTTGGCGCCTGGACGATGAGCGCTGGCGAGGTGGGGTATCGGCTGTTTTTGGTGCTGTATGGGTCGGTGCTGCCAGCGTATGTATTGATCGTGGTGTTGCCTTGGCGACGGCAGGTGGACCCGGATCTGGTGTCGGACGGCAATCCCCGCGGGGATCAGCTCCGGCGGCGGCGGCTTTGGGTGTGGGCGGTGGTGTCGGGGGTGACGTACGTGCTGGGGTTGGCGACGTTTGTGCTGGATATGGGGTGGGCGGCGGTGGTGTCGGCGGTGGTGCTGGTGCTGGGCGTGGGGGCGGTGGCGTTTCGGCGATGAGGCGGTGATGCGTGGGGCGGGTCAGACATCGAAATACATGCAGAACTCGTAGGGGTGGGGTCGGCGGTCGATTTCGTGAACTTCGTTTCGGCGTTTGTAGTCGATCCAGCCGTCGAGGATGGCGTCGGGGAAGACGTTGCCTGCGGTGAGGAAGGCCCGGTCGGTGTCGAGTGCGTCCAGGGCGTGGCCGAGGGTGCGGGGCATCTGGGGCAGGTCGGCGAGTGCTTCGGGGGCAAGCGATTCGAGGTCCTGGTCAATGGGATCGCCGGGGTCGAGCTTGCGTTGGATGCCATCGATGGCGGCCATAAGGATGGCGGAGAAGACGAGGTAGGGGTTGGCGCTGGGGTCGGGCCAGCGGAGTTCGATGCGTTTGGTTTCGGGGCGTTGGTTGTAGACGGGAACCCGAATGGCGGCGGCACGGTTGCGTGAGGAATAGGCGCGGTGGACGGGTGCTTCGAATCCGGGGACGAGGCGTTTGTAGGAGTTGGTGGTGGGGTTGGTGAAGGCGGCGAGGGCGGGGGCGTGGTGGAGCAGGCCGGCGATGGCGTGGAGTGCGGTTTCGGAGAGCCCGCCGTAGCGTCGCCCGGCGAAGCAATTTTCGTTTTGGGACCAGAGGGAGAAGTGGATGTGCATGCCGGAGCCGTTTTCGTCGAGCAGCGGTTTGGGCATGAAGGTGGCGGTTTTGCCGTGCCGGGCGGCGACTTGTTTGACGACATAGCGGGTCTGCATCAGCGCGTCGCACATGGCGGGCATTTCGTTGAAGGCGAGGTCGATTTCGCATTGGCCAGCGGTAGCGCCTTCGTGGTGGTGCATGACGAGCGGGATGCCGAGGTCTTCGAGGATTTCGCACATTTCGCTGCGGAGGACCTGAAGGGTGTCGGTGGGTGGGCAGGGGAATTGGCCTTGCTTGAGTCCGACTTGTCGGCCGAAGTTCACGGGGCTGGCGTTGCCACGGTTCCACAGGCCTTCGACAGAGTCGAGTTCGTGGACGGCACTGAAGACATTCTGGTCGAAGCGGACGCGGTCGAAGACGAAGAATTCGACCTCGGGGCCGAAGTAGGCGGTGTCGGCCAGGCCGGTCTCGCGGAGGTAGGCAGAGGCCTTGCGGGAGATGGAGCGGGGGTCGCGGGAGTATCGCTTTCGGGTGACCGGGTCTTTGACGTCACAAATCATCGTGAGCGTGGGGTGCTCGAAGAACGGGTCGAGTGCTGCGGTCGCAGCGACGGGGACCACGAGCATGTCAGCTTCATTGATGGCCTGCCAGCCGCGGATGGAGGATCCGTCGAAGCCGAAGCCTTCCTCAAAGCTGCGTTCGTTGAGCTGCGATGCGGAGAGGGTGAAGTGCTGCCAGGTTCCGGGGAAGTCGAGGAAGCGTAGATCGACAAAGCGGATGTTCTCTTGACGGATGCGTTGGAGGACCTGCTTGGGTGTCATGCGGGAAGGCTAGCGGATCGGGCGCGGCGGGTCCGGGTGTTCAGGGGCTGATCCATCCGGGCGAGTTGGGTTAGGCTTGGTGTGTGGCGTCGTGGTCGTGACAGGCGGGGCATGGGTGTTGGGCGAGAATGCGGGATGATGAAGACGTCGAATGTTCGAGGATATGTGCTGGGAGGGACGCTGGCGGTCGGTGTAGTTGGCGTGATGCTGGGATGCTGGGCTCAGGATGGAGGCGGGATGGATCAAGTCGACGACTCGATTTCAGTGTTGGAAGCACAGCGATGGAAGACGCGGCCTTTGGTGGTGGTGGGGCCCACGCTGCAGGCGTCTGAGTATGTCGAGCAGGTTCGACGGGCGGATGAAGCGTCGCAAGGCATGGCGGAGCGGGACATGGTGCTGATTCAGATCGTGGGGGACGGGGGTTGGCTCAACGGGCGGGCGATGACGGCTTGGCAGGTCGCTGATTTGCGTGAAGCGGTTGAGATTGGGGATGACGTGTTTGGCGTGGTTTTGGTGGGTAAAGACGGCGGGGTGAAGGGTCGGTGGGATCATGGGTTGTTGATGCAGGAGGTGTTTGCGTTGATCGACGGGATGCCGATGCGGCGGCGGGAGATGCGTGAGGGGGGCGGGTCGTGAGGCGGGCGGTGAGCGACGTGGATGCCATCGCGGGGGGTGAGCCGATCGGTCTGATCGCGGGGGGCGGGGCGTTACCTGGGCTTGAGGTGGAGGGCCTGCATCGGGCGGGGCGTCGGGTGGTGGGGCTGGGCTTGTCGGGGCAGTTTGAGGCGGACTTGCCGGGCATGTGCGATGCGTGGCGGACGGCAGGGGTTCTGCGGGTGGGGTCGTGGACGCGTCGGCTTCGAGCGATGGGGGCACGTCAGGCGGTGATGGTGGGGCGGGTGAGTAAGCGTGATTTGATGCGGCATCCGGTGACGTTTGTGCGTCACCTTCCCGACTGGACGGCGGGTCGGTACCTTTGGCAGCAGGCGAGGCGGGATATGCGAAGCCAGACCCTGCTGGCGGGGTTGGCGGACTTGTTGGCGGCGCGAGGCATTGAGTTGATTGACACGACGCGGTACATCCCGGATCACCTGGCGAGCGTGGGGCCGATGACGATGCGTGCACCGACGGCAGGGCAGGCGGCGGAGGTGGCGTTTGGGTGGCCGGTGTTGGAGAAGATGAATGAGCTGGACGTGGGTCAGGCGATTGCGGTGCGGGGGCGGGATGTGGTGGCGGTGGAGGGACTGGAGGGGACGGACGCGATGATTGCGCGGGCGGGTCAGCTGGCTCGTCAAGGGTGGGTGTTATTGAAGGGCGCTCCGGCAGGCAAAGACCCGAGATTTGACGTGCCCACGGTGGGGGTGCAGACCGTTGAGAACGTTGCGGCGGCAGGCGGGCGGTGCATTGCGTTGGCGGCGGGTCGGGTGATCATGGTGGACAAGCCGCGGGTGATCGCGGCGGCCGACGCGGCGGGGGTGGTGATCGTGGGGGTGGGGAGCGGCGGCGGGTTGGCGGGCGATTAAGCGTGGCGGCTCAGGTTTGCAAGACGCAGGGTGGCGGTTCAGGCGGCGTGGCGGTTGGTGCGAGCGGTGTCGGGTGATTCAAGAAGATGGCGGAGGGGCGCGAGCTGCGTGGGCCAGGCGTAGTGGTCGGTCACGAAGCGTCGGCCAGCTTCTGCGAGGGCGTCGCGGTCGACAGGATGCTGGAGGAGGGTGAGGCAGGCGGCGGCGAAGTCGGCAGGCGTCTCGGCACAACGCAAGGGGGCATTGGACTCGGGCAGCCCGGCGGCGGCGGCGGGTGTGCAGACGACCGGGCAGCGGTGGGCGAGGGCTTCGAGGATTTTATTCTGAATGCCTCGGGCGATGCGTAGCGGTACGACAGCAGCGGCGGCCTGGGCGTACCAGGGTTGGAGGTCATCGACGGGTCCGACGATGCGGACGCCGGGCGTGCGGCCAAGGCGGGTGATGGCGGGGATGGGGCGTCGGCCGACGACGGTGAAGGTGGCGGCAGGGAGGTGGTGTTGGATGAGCGGGAGGATGTCAAGGGCGAATCGGCGGACCGCATCGGTGTTTGGTGGGTAGTCGAGGACGCCGACGAAGAGCAGGTCGCATGACGCGGGGCGGGATGCGCAAGGCCGGGTGAGCTCGGGCAGGGCCACGCCGTTGGGCAGGACGTGGAGCGTGGGTGTGGGGAATGATGGTGAAGGATTGGCGGATTGGCGGAGGGGGGCAACGGTTTGGCGGTAGAGTTGGGCCTCGCGGGGGGCGGTGACCAGCAGATGGTCCACGGGGCAGGTGAGTCCAGCCTCGAGGGGCTGCAACCGTCTGGCCTCGGCGGCATAGATCAGGCGGCGCAGGCCGCGGTGGTTGGAGGCGTATGCAGCCCATTTGGCGGAATCGACATCGACGAGATCCAGCAGGTGTTGCGGCCGAGGGGATGGCGTGTTTTGTGGAGCGTTGAGTAGGCCGGCGGCATAGGGGAGCATCCCGGAGCAGAAGGTGTAAATCGCATCGAAGGGGTACGCGTGGTGCCACTTGTGAATGCGTCGGGCCAAGGATTTACGAAACAGTGCAGCGGGGGTGGCCGGCCTGCCCAGCGTGAGGGCAATCCCAGCCCGGGCCTGGCTGGCGCGCAGGTGCACGCGGTGCGGCGCGACTTGCGAGGTGTGCTCGCGGAGCGTGGCGAGATGCTGCGGATCAAGCGGGTGGTCATGGACTGCAGCGAGGCTGACGTCGGCAACGCTTGAGAGGAACTTGAGGACGTTCCACGAACGGACCCGGTCGCCGCGGTCAGGCGGGTAGGGCAGGCGGTGAGTCAGCATCAGGACACGAGGGCGAGGCACTGCAGGATTATCGGCCAATCGGATGCTCCTGCACAAAGCTTGAGACTGGCCTGAGAATCTGCTCCATCCGGAACCTTATTGCAGTCGCTGCGAGCAGGAGTGAGCGTTTCGAGATTCAACGACGCATCAGGCTGGACGGACGCTGCCTCGGGGGCATGGCTCGTGTTAAAGACACGGGCAACGGGAGTTGCGGATAGAGCGCGGAGAACCCCATTGGATTTGTAGGTACAAAAACACCGCAGACGGTGGAGGCCGACTGCGGTGTGCGTGTGATTCTTTTTGGGAGAGGCCGGTTATTCAGCGGCTTCTTCGGCAGGCATCTCGACGACCATGCCTTTCACCTTTGTGGCTCCGGTCTTCTCGACCTGAAGGACCACCGCAGGCTGGGTGATCGCTTGGGTGACATCGCCCTGGGGCTGCTTGGGGACGAATCCGACGAGCAAGGTGTCACCTTTCTTCGCGACGCGTACGACTTCAACGGCGTAGCCGGCGGTGGGCTGTTCGCCCAGCGAAACGACCACGAGATCGTGCTCATCCACGTCCACGCCGTCGAGCATGGTGGCGAGGTCTTCGCTCAGGGATCCCATGTCGTCGGCGGAGGTGATGAGCATGGTGCCTGCATCGTTCATGCCGCTGTGGGCCATGGTCAGGACCTCTTCAAACTCGACGACCTCCGCGAGGTCCATGGAGGGGTCTGCGGTTTTAGCCGTAGAACTTGAAGAACTGGCGCAGCCGGTGATTCCCAGGGGGACGGCCAGCAGCGTCGAAGCGAGGAGGGTGGAAGCGAGAAAACGGCAGGGGGTAGCGAACATGCGAAAGTCTCCAGTAAGGGTTCGCGCAAGACTAACGCATCGGGCTGGTGGAGGGCGGCTCAGGGGCCGCGCTTGCGCAAAATAAACCCTTGGAAGGTTCGGCCCTGCTCTTTGTACTTTCGCTCGAAGTTTGAGCCGACCCATTCACCCGCTTGCGCAGAGGGCAGGGGCGTGTAATCGATTTTGTCGAACAGGTCTAAGACACGTTCGGCATGTTCAAGCATCCAGGCGAAGTAATCCGCATGATCGGTGGCGATACGAATCTGGCCGCTGGGTGAGTCGAGGTGGCTGCTGTCTGGGTTTTGCAGGATGCGGTGGAGATCGCGGAGGACATCTTCGCGGACGGTGCGTCGTTTGTGATGGCGGGCCTTGGGCCAGGGGTCGGGGAAGTAAATATGCACCTGCCGTACGCATTGAGCAGGCAGGTGATGCCGAACCAGGGTCACAGCGTCGGCGTGAAGCAGGCGGACGTTGTGTATGTCGTGGCGGCGGATCCGGTCGGCGGCGTGACGCCAGAACGCTTTGGCATATTCAACGCCCAGGAAGCGGACGCCGGGTTCCAGCGGAGCGTGCTGCACGAGGAAGGTGCCTTTGCCTGAGCCGATCTCCAGGTCCAAAGGAAGCGAGGTGGACGGGCTCGAAGCATCGGCGAAGGGCGCTTCGTGAAACCATGCGTGCACGTCGAGCGTGTGGGTGGTGTCGGCGGTGAGCTCGGGCAGGTTTTGTTCAGCCGTGAGGCCGAAGCTCCCAACATTGAGATGGATGGCACTGGCGGCACCGGTAGGCATGGGGTGAGCATACGGTCAGGGGGGGGGCGGGTCGGTGCAGGTTGGATAAAAAAACAGGCCCGCACGTTCGTGCGGGCCTGTCGAAAAAGAGTTGGAAAAGATTTTTACATCGTGCCGCCGACGGGAGCCTCAGGCCCATCGTCTGCAACGCCAGCGTCTTCACCGCCATCGGAGTTGGCAGGAGCGTCTGCATCCACCTCATCGGCCGAGCCGGGGTCCTTGACGGTCTGACCCTGGTCCACGCCGGTGCTGCCCATGTCGCCGTCTGCGGAATCAGGCTTACGTTCTGACTTCGCGGCGGGGTCACGGTCTTCAGCAGCTTCGTCGCTGGACATGAAATTGGGGGGCAGAAGCACGGTGTCAATCGTATGAACCGTTCCGTTCGTGGCGGGCATATCGATGTCCTGCACGGTGGACTTATTAACCATGGTGGTACCATCTTCGCTGGTCACGTTCAGGGTTTGGCCTGACGCGGCCTGGACGGACGTCTGCTGGGCGAGCTGCTCAGCGGAGACATTGCCAGCAATGACGTGATACTTGAGAAGCTCAGCGAGCTGTGCTTTATTCTCAGGCTTGAGCAATTTGCTCAATGTGCCTGCGGGCAAGTCACGAAAGGCTGCATTGGTCGGTGCCAGGATGGTATATGGGCCTTCCTGCTGAAGCGTCTCGGTGAGCTCAGCGTGCTGGATGGCTGCGACGAGCGTACTGAGATTCTGATTTTCTTTGATGACTTTCACCACGTCACGGGGGGCGTCCGCATCAGCCTCTGCGTCTGCGTCTGCAGCGTCGTCACGATCGCGGTATGCAGGACGTTTGGCATCCACTTCGTCGGATTCAGGAGCGGAAGCCTCAGGGGCCTCGTCTACTTCAGCCTCAGCATCAGCGAGAGGAGCCTGACGGTGCGGTGCGTCGTCGGCGAGAACAGGCACGCTGAATGCAAAAGCAGCAGTGCCAGCAGCAAGTGTTGAGAGAATGGTTTTGGTATCGATCATCATTTTATTGACCTTCATATTGAGACAAAAGTTTGAAACGGCGTTGACAACCTGCCAACGAAAATCCGTCGCGGGACAAATGCTCACGTGACGACCGTGGTCGATCGAGTGCGCAACGTTCCGCAGTTTCACACTAGAGCGAAATGTGATGAAGTCCAGTGTGTTGCAAATGCTTGGCAATCAACTACATCCAAGGATGCACGACTAAAGGCGGAATGTTGCTTTTTCATAATGTGATCCAGTCGGACAAAGGTTTCGATTTATGGTGAGGTGCGGGATGACGAATGAATGACGTGCAACAATGCGACATGTCCCGGATGTACTCACCTCGTAAGGTTGCTGCTGCGCTGGGCGTGAGTGAATCGTCGCTGAAGCGGTGGGCGGACGCGGGCAAGCTGCATGTGGATCGAACGGTGGGTGGCCATCGTCGGATTTCAGCGGATGAGGCGGCTCGCTTTGCGCGGGTGGAAGGGTTGCGTATTGTGCAACCTGAGGTGCTGGGATTGCCAGGCGTAACACGGAGTTTGGGTGCATCCTTGGGCGTGGAGCACCTGGGTCAGCGGCTGTTGACCCTGGCGTCCAGTGGCCACGCTCAGGGAGCGACAGCATTGCTGGCTGAGCAGTACCACGCGGGAATGACGCTGGGGGAAATTTTCGACGGCCCGGTTCTGTGGACGATGCGGGAGGTCGGGACATTCTGGAAGCGGGGCCGGCGTGGGATCGAGGAAGAACATGCGGCATTGCAGAGTTGCGTGCAGTGCGTCATTTCGCTTCGGTTGCTTGTCGCACAGCATCAAGCACATCACACGCATTCCTGGTTGGAGCGTCCTGTGGCGGTGGGCGGCGCTCCTGAAGGCGATCCCTACCAGTTGGGAACGCTCATGGCTGCGGCGATACTCGAAGAGGCTGGGTTTGCTGCGGTGAATCTTGGGCCCGAAACGCCTTTGGATGTGCTGGGCGAAGCGATCGCGCGTCGGCCGGTGAAGGTTGTTTGGCTTTCATGTTCAGCCCAGGATGCGGTGCCGCACCCTTCAGCACTCGAAGCACTGGTGACGCAAGTCGAATCTCAGGACGCCACGCTGATCATGGGCGGCACGTGCAGGGATGCGGTGGGGCCACGCGATCACCCACGGGTGAAGGTGGTCGATTCCATGCAGTCGTTATCGACACTCGCCCGAGAAATCATCGGCTAGAGCAATCGCACACCCCACGCTGGGTCGGCGCTCATTCACTCCGGGTCCGCAGCACGACTGGCGTTGAGCTGGTGCAGTCGGGCGGGGGTTGCGACGAGGATCACGCCCCACGGGTCGAGGGCGATTTGCGCTTCTTCCATGCCGGCGGATTGAACGGCTGCCAGGAGCACCTGATTTAAAGGCACGCCTGCGACGTTCAGGCTCACCGCCGCGTTAAGTGTGATTTCAACGCCCGCCAAACCAGCAGCGTCGATGACCACGGGCTGGCCACTTTGCTTCGCCACCATCGCAGCCATCTCAGCAAGGGTGATGCGGTCCTGATTGACGGTGATGGGGGCGTTGAGTTTGTCGATGATCTTTTTGTACTGCGCGGGGCAGGCTTTGGGTCCACAGGTCCACCGACCGGACGGCGGGGCCGCGCACTTCGCCAAGCAGGTCGAAGTGTTCACGGGTGGTCACGCGGACCGTGCCTTGATGGACATAGGCCACGGCAAGGCCCGCACTGGCCTGATCAATGGTGAGCGCCAGGGCCCGGGCCCAGGTGAGGTCAGCCGCCTTGAAGGTGACCTCGGTGTCGGGCGTGAGTTCCAATGCTTCGAGACGTGGCCAATCCACTTCAACCGCAAGGTCCTGGATTTCAGAAAAGAACGTGAGACCCGTTTCAAGCCTGACGCCATCGAAGTTCACATTGACCGCCCCGCTCATCCTGGCAAGCAGGTCGTCTGCGGGCGCGGTGGCGGGCTGTGTCGCGGGGGCGGCGGTTTGGGCGCCGGCCGGCGGGCCAAAGGTAAGCCCAGCACCGAGGGTCAGCATGGAGGCCAGTCGGGCACTGTGATGCACGCTTCGATTGAAGAGGGTGGTGACCTGGGTCATGGCGTTCAACGTCCCTGTAAAGCGGGCGGTCGATCTCAAAAGGGCTCACGGTGCAGCGGCGGCGGTTCGGTGGAGTGCTCGCTCGGTGCGCTCCGTGACCACTTGCTCGATGAAGGTATCAATGGGCATCGCCCCGAGGTCGCCAGCGTCATGATGACGCACGGACACGGTGCCCGCCTGCTCGTCTTTGCCGCCAACGACCAGCATGTAAGGCACCTTGGCGGACTCGGCTCGGCCGATCTTCGCGCCCAGGCGGTCAGACGATGTGTCGATCTCCGCCCGCAGACCCGCGTCGCGAAGACGCTGGTGGACCGAGGCCGCGTAGTCGGCGAACTTGTCGCTCACCGGCAGCACGCGGACCTGTTCGGGTGAAAGCCATAACGGGAACGAGCCATTGAAATGTTCAATCAGGCAGCCGATGAATCGTTCCATGCTGCCGAAGGGGGCGCGGTGGATCATCACCGGGACGTGCTCGGCATTGTCGGATCCGACGTAGCTGAGGCCGAAGCGCTGGGGCAGCTGATAATCGACCTGCACGGTGCCGAGCTGCCACTCCCGGCCGATGACGTCCTTGACGACGAAGTCGATCTTGGGGCCGTAGAACGCAGCCTCGCCGGGCTCCTGACTGAACGGCACGCCGAGTGATTCTGCTGCAGCCAGGCAGGCGGACTCTGCCTGGTCCCAGTCGCTGGCCTCGCCGACGAACTTGCTGCTGTCCGGATCGCGGAGTCCGACGCGGACGCGGTAGTCATCCATGCCAAGCGTTTTGAAGACAATTTTGACGAGTTCGATGCAACCCAGCACTTCGTGGGCCAGTTGATCGGGGGTGACAAACAGGTGGGCATCGTCCTGGGTGAATCCGCGGACGCGGGTCATGCCGCCGAGCTCGCCGGACTGTTCCCAGCGGTACACGGTGCCGAACTCGGCGAGGCGGACGGGCAGGTCGCGGTAGCTGTGTTTATCGCTGGCGAAGATGCGGATGTGATGCGGGCAGTTCATCGGCTTGAGCAGGTAGCCGTCGATGTCTCCGCCGGTCATGGCAGCGGCAAGGTCGCTGCAGGTGCAGCCTTCGTCGGCAAGCTTCTGGATGGTCTCGCGGTCGATCAGCGGCGGGTACTGCGAGTCGCTGTAGTAGGGGAAGTGGCCGGACGTGCGGTAGAGGTCCAGCTTGCCGATGTGGGGCGTGAAGACCTGTCGGTAGCCCTGGCGGTCGAGGTGTTCGCTGATGAACTTTTGGAGTTGATCGCGGACCACGGCTCCTTTGGGTTTCCAGAGCACCAGTCCCTGGCCGACCATTTCGTCGATTTCGAACAGGCCGAGCTGCTTGCCGATGACGCGGTGGTCCCGGGCTTTGGCTTCTTCGAGTTGTTTGACGTGGGCGTCGAGGTCTTCCTGGGTGAAGAAGGCCGTGCCGTAGACGCGTTGGAAGGCATCGGAAGTGATATCGCCGTGCCAGTGGCTGCGGGCAACGGAGGTGACTTTGAAGGCTCCGATGCGGCCGGTGCGATCAATATGCGGGCCTTGGCAGAGGTCTTCCCAGGCGGTGATTTCAGGGGCTGCACTTAAGGGGTCGCAGGTCCAGGCATCGAAGCCTTTGGCCTGGTCCGTGACGTACCAGGAAAGCGTGTTGGCGCCGTTGGTGGTGGCTTTGGCGGCGTTATCGACTTTGTATTTGTTGCCTTCGGCGCTGAGCTTGGACATGCCGGTCTCGACGTTGAGCTCGTAGCGGGTGAAGGGTCGATTTTCTTTGACGATGGTTTTCATCTCCGCTTCGATTTTTTCGAAGTCATCGGAGCTGATGGGTGTATCGAGTTGGAGGTCGTAGTAGAAGCCGGTGTCGAGGGGCGGGCCGTAGGCGAGCCTGGCGTCGGGGTAGAGGCGTTGGATGGCCTCAGCCATGACGTGGGCAGCGGAGTGGCGGAGCAGGTAGAGCGCGTCGGTTTGGTGTTGATCGTCGCGGAAGCGGGATCGACCTTTCTTGTCCGGCCGGGCGGTGGTGATGATGGCGACGGGCGTGGGGGCGTCTGGGGTGAAGCCCGGGCATTGGCGTAGTGGGCGGTGGAGATCGAAGAGTTGGTCGTGGACGCGGGCAGCCAGGGCGGCCTCGGCGAGTTTGGGGCCGATCTTCGTGGCGACGTCGTAAGCGGTGGCGTCGTCGGATACGTCGTGGAGGGAATTGTCGGGGAGCTGGATCTGCATGAGGACCGGCAAGTTTACCCGCGGGCGGGGGGGACGGGCTTGGGCAGGACGGTGGGCGGATGATGAATGGGCCAGGCCAGCGACCATGTTGATATGCGGTGAGTGGCCTGGGGAGGGTTTGTGGTGTTACTTTGCGGTATGCTCATCGACCCGATGCGGCGTGCCGTGCGTGGCGTCGGGCGTTGGTCTTTCGTCTTTGGCTTTCATTGCCTGTTTCACTTTTTCTCGCGGCTTTGCAGGATGCTCTTCATGCTTATCGTTCACGCGTTGGTCCCCGTGTTGGGTGTCATTGGTCTGGCGGCGGCGTTTGGGTTGTTTGTTTTTATCCGTCGGCAGCCCGGCGGGGATGGGCGGACCGCGGCCATCGGTGACACGATCCACCGGGCGGCAATGGCGTTTATGCGGCGGGAGTTTTTGCTGCTGTCGATCTTTGCGGTGATCGTGGGGGTCCTGGTGGGGACGTTTGTCGATCGAATGTTTGAGGGACAGATGCCCAAGACGATGATCGCGTTTTTTGCAGGTGCGCTGGCCTCGGCGTTCGCGGGATACGTCGGCATGTACACCGCCACGAAAGCCAACGTGCGGACGACGGTGGCGGCGGCGGAAAAAGGCCCGGCGGCAGCGCTGACCATCGCGTTCTTCGGCGGGTCGGTCATGGGGTTGACCGTGGCGTCGATGGGCTTGATCGGCATCGGCGGACTGTTCGTGCTGTTCGTGGATACCGGCTCGGCGCAAGGCGGGGCGCACGCGATCGAAGGCTTTGCCATGGGAGCGTCGCTGGTGGCGCTGTTTTATCGCGTGGGCGGGGGAATTTTCACCAAGGCAGCGGATGTGGGCGCGGACCTGGTGGGCAAAGTTGAAGCAAACATTCCTGAGGATGACCCGCGGAATCCGGGAGTGATTGCGGACAATGTGGGGGACAACGTCGGCGACGTGGCGGGCATGGGCAGTGATATTTTTGAGAGTTACTGCGGGTCTCAGATCGCGACGATCGCGCTGGCGGCCACGATCGGCGGGGCGGCAGCGGTGTCACTCCTGACCGATGCGACCGTGGCGGGTTTGGCGGATGGCGAGGAGGCTTTAGCGCTCGCGCGTTCGACGTTGATGTTCTTTCCGCTGGCGTTGACCAGTGTGGGGCTGGTGTGTTCGCTGCTGGGAATTGCGGTGGTTCGGCTGTGCCAGAATCTCAATGCATCGATGGCGCTTCGGATGGGCACGCTGGGGTCGGCGCTGCTGTTTATCGGCGCGGCGTATGCGGTGACGCAGGCGTTTGGCGTTGTGGATGAAGTGTGGTGGGCGGTGGTGGCGGGGACGGCGGGGGGCGTGGTGATCGGGTCGATTACGGAGTATTACACGGGCGGCAAGCCGGTGCGGGACATCGCCAAGAGCAGCGATACGGGGGTGGCGACGGTGATGATCAACGGCATGGCGGTGGGGCTGGAGTCGGTGGTCGTGCCGATGCTCACCATCGCTGGCATCATCCTCGCGGCCTACACGCTGTGCGGGGAGTACGGCGTGGGCGTGGCGGCGGTGGGCATGCTGGCCACGGTGGGGATCACCATGGCGATCGATGCCTACGGCCCGGTGGCAGACAACGCGGGCGGCATCGCGCAGATGGCCAACTTGCCCGAGGAGGTCCGCGAGATCACCGACGGGCTCGACCAGGTCGGCAACACCACGGCTGCCATCGGCAAAGGCTTTGCCATCGGCGCCGCGGGCCTGGCCGCGCTGACGATGATCAAAGCGTTCATCAATACGGTCGCCCAGGAACACCCGGGCTTTCGGCTCGACCTGGGGCACGCCTACGTGTTGGCGGGGGTGTTCATCGGCGGGGTGTGCGCGTTCTGGAACGGGGCGATCACGATGAAGGCGGTCGGCGCGGCGGCGTTTGAGATGATTGATGAAATTCGGCGCCAGTTCCGCGAGATCCCGGGATTGATGGAAGGCACCGCCGAGCCGGACAGCGAACGCTGCGTGAGTATCGCGGCGACGGCGGCGATTAAACGGATGGTGCTGCCCGCCTTGCTGGCGATCGGAGCACCGGTCCTGGTGGGCACGATCCTGGGGGCGGCGGCGCTGGGCGGCATGCTCGTCGGGGCACTGCTTTGCTGCGTGGCTCAGGCGCTGAATATGGCCAACTCGGGCGGGGCCTGGGACAACGCCAAGAAGTACATCGAAGATGGAAATCACGGCGGGAAAGGCAGCGAGAACCACAAAGCCTGCGTGGTGGGCGACACCGTGGGCGATCCACTCAAAGACACCTCGGGGCCTTCGATGAACATCCTCATCAACGTCATGGCCATTGTGTCACTGGTGATTGCCGGGCTGCTGCACCCCAACCCCGCCTGGGACCGCGAGGACGAGTCTGGGGCCACGCCGACGCCGACCACGCAGGTTGTTTCGCAAGTGGTCATGCCGCGACCTTGAGTACGCCGCATGCGTGGGCGACTGCGTGAAATGCGAGGCGGGCGGGTTTAACTGTGGCAGCCGCAGCCGCCGGGGCGGGCGCAGGGGGTGGGCGCGCAGGCCATTTCGGTGGGGCGGGCGTAGGAAGCTGAGGGGGTGAAGACGCTGGTGACGCGTTGGGCGGGGCTGCCGCAGGCGGGGCAATCGCAGGGGGTGTTGGCGGACGCCATGGGCCGAAGGGCTTCGGTGAGGTGTTCGCAGGTTTCGCAGCGGTATTCGTAGAGCGGCATGGGAGGGTTTGGGGTTATGAGGAAAGCGGTGTGACTTGCGACATCGGCTTTGCGTGCCACGCGTGTTACGACACGTTGTGACGGGGTGATTTACTAATTCTGCGGCATCAGGTTGCCTTTGTCGACCTGGGTTTTCATGCGGGTCGGCAGGAGGTAGTTGTTGCCGCGGTAGGTGTGGACCTGTCCGGAGAGCACGAAGACCATGTCGCCGCCGCGGCGTGCGGCCAGGTCTTCCATGGCCTGGAGCATTTGGCAGGGCTGGAGGATCATGGGGCGTTCGGGGGAGTCGGTGTCGTCGGCTTCGAAAACAAACAGGGACAGCGCCCCGTCGGAGGATCGGATGAGTCGGCCGGCGCGGTTGATCATGAACTCGCCTTCCCGGAGCAGTGCGGGTGCTTTGCCGCCGGGGGCCACGCCGAGGACGGCGGGGTCGAGGTCCACGCGGTCGGCGGGTGCGCCGATGCGGGTGGGCACATTGCGCAGCGCCGGTCGGGTGGCGGGGGCGGTGAGGCGGGGGACGGGTCGATCGCCGCCGAGCAGGTCGTCGATCAAGGCGTCCTGATCGGGAGCGCGTGTGGACGGGGCGGTGGGCTGGGTCGCAGGAGCGGCTGGTTCTGCTTCATCGCCGGACTCGACAGGCGGGCCGAACGGCTCATCGTCCGCAGCGTTCTGGGCGGGGCTGGTGTTGGGGATCAGTAAAAGCAGACTGAGAACAAGTAACGTGATCCAACGCATAGGGACCTCTTTGGCAAGAACAGTGGACGAACTTTTCAAGTCCCCCGGATACTGTTTTATCGGCACGATCCTGGGGAGGTGGCCAGCGCGAAGCGGGAATTATCCAAGCGTGGCGCCGGCTTCCCGGGCGATGGCGGTGCCTGCCTCGGCGGCGACGTGGAAGACATCCTGGCGGGAGAGGTCGGCGAGGCTTTGGCTTCCGGTGCCGTGGACGCCGGTGTCGAGGACGGCTTTGGACATGTAGAGGTGGGGCTCAAGGGTGCAGGGGCCTTCCCAGCCGGCATCGACGGCGTCTTTGAGGATGCGCAGGGCATCGGTGTCGCCCTGGCCCATGGGCACGTGTTCGCCGGTGGATTTCTGGTCTTTGAAGTGGAAGCATTGAGTTTTGCTTTTCATCTTCTGCCAGGTGGTCCAGCCGTCTTCGCCGGTGCGGATGTAGTTGGCGAAGTCGTAGATGAGTCGAAACGAATCCGGGTCGTACAAGGCCTCTGCGATGGTGAGCACATCGTCGCTGTGGTCGCCGAAGATGTCGGATTCGTTTTCGTGGTACAGGACCAGGCCGACCTTGGCGGCGTGATCGCGGAGCCGGTGGAGCTTGTCGAGGACCTGAGACTTGAAATCGTCTTTGTCGAGTTGGGTTTTGTTGTAGAAGCTGAACATTCGCACGCCGGTGCAGTCGAGGATGTCTTTGATGTCGGCGAGGCGGTCGAGGCGGTCGAGCTCGATCTGTAGGTCATCGGTGACGTCGGTCTTGCCGATGGGCGAGCCGAACATCTGGAGTTTGATGTTGGCGGCGTCGAGCTTGGTTTTGATGCCTTTGGCTTGCTCGGGGGTGACATCGACGATGCTGGTGCCGTCGATGTTGCGGGGGTCGAGATAGCGGTAGCCGGCCTTTTGGAGCGCTTGAATCTGCTCATCCAGCGGGGCGGCGGCTTCGTCGGCAAAGGCACTGAGGGTCCAGGTAGGCATATCGGAAATCTTCGAACGGGTGAGAGAGGAGTGGAAATTGGAGCGGGCCAGAGTTTATGGCTGGGTTGCGGATGTTGTTGCGGGTGCGGTTGCGGGCGGCAGTGCGGTGCCCAGTGAGGTGTTGGGCATGAGGTCGAGCTGGGGGCGAACGGGCGGCTGAACCAGGATGCGGCGGGGGCGTTGATCGACCGCATGCCAACCGTCGAAGGCGGACCATTTCAAGAAGACTTCCACGAGTTGATAAGTGTTGCCCACGCCCGGCTGGATGACATCGACTTCGGCGGTGCCGCCGCGGACGCGAATCGCACGGACTTCATAAAGGGGAAAGTCGGCGGGGGCGGCTTGGGTGTCGCCTGCAGGGATGATGGCGAGGTCACCGAGCTGTTCGGCGACGGCGGCATAGCTTTCGATGGTGGCCCCACGCGGCAGGACGAACTCGTACGCCAAGGGCGTGGGGGAAGCGGTGGCGACCGCGTCGAGGGCCTGGGTGGAGAGGGCGACCACGGTACGCCCGTTGGGACTGTGGAAGGCAGCGTCACCGCGCTCGGCGGGGATATTGATGTAGGTCGGGGACGCGCACCCACTGAGAGCAAACGCGAGGGCCAGAGCAGTGACAAAAGGGAAGAGCCGCATGGCGATCATGGTAGTGGGTGGCCGCGTCGATGGCTGAGTTGAGTCAGCACAGTCGCCCTGGACGGGGAATGGGTCAGGCGGATCGAGCGGGGAGCGTGCAAAACCGGTTGCGAACGCGGCGGACGAGGCGTTTGTTGGCAGCAAGGTGCTCGAGGATGTGGAGCAAGGTCTCAGCCTGCTCGGGTTGGTCAAGTTTCGCAGCAAGCTCGTCGGGGGTGAGCACGTCGTCGGGGTGTTGCTGGAGGTAATCCACGGCTGCCTGCTGCAAGTCGAGCACGGAGGCGGCGGCCTTTTTGCCGGCTTCCACGCCTGGCTGGTGGTAGGCATTGATGTTGATCAATTCGGCGTAAAGGCCCACCGCCCGCTCGAACAGGGCAATGATCGCGCCCAGGGTACGGGCGTCGAGTTGGTCGCAGGCGAGGGTCATTGAGGCCCGGCCTTTTTCATAGAGCGCCTGGCGGGTGCCGAGGTAGAAGCCCTGGAGATAGTCGCCGCTGGTGACGCTTGCGCGTTCGTCGGGTTCGACCTGCAGGGGGGTGTAGCTGCCGGGCTGGGGCACGTCGCGGTGGACGATGATGAACAGGGCGAAGAAGTTATTCACGCCGTCGCGGAGTTGTTGGACGTAGGCGTGTTGATCGGTGGAGCCCTTGTTGCCGTAGACAGCGAGGCCTTGCTCTACGACGTTGCCTTGTCGGTCGTGTTGCTTGCCCAGGGATTCCATGACGAGTTGCTGGAGGTATCTGGAGAGGAGCAGGAGGCGGTCTTTGTAGGGCAGGACGACCATGTCTTTGTCGCCTCGGCCGTGGGTAGCGTGATGCCACATGAGGGCGAGTTTGGCGGCGGGGTTTTTGGGGGTGTCGTGGCTTCGGGTGAGCTGATCCATGGTGGCGGCACCGTCCTGGAAGGCGTCGATGTCGATGCCTTGGAGTGCCATGGGCAGCAGGCCGACGGCTGAGCAGACGCTGGTGCGGCCGCCGACCCAATCGGTCATGGGGAAGCTTTTGATGAAGTGATTGGCATTGGCGAACCGGTGGAGCTTGGAGTCTTCGCCGGTGACCGCCACGGCGTGTTGGCCGAAGTCAAGCCCGGAAGCTTGGTAAGCGGCTTGGGTTTCGAGCATGCCGTTGCGGGTTTCGGGGGTTCCGCCGGACTTGGAGATGACAACGCTGAGGGTGGACTTAAGCCTTGATCCCAGGGAGGCGAGGGTGCGGCGGATGCCGTCGGGGTCGGTGTTGTCGAGGAAGGCGACTTTCATCTTGTCGCGTTTGGATCCCAGCGCGTCGCTGATGAGTTGGGGCCCCAGGGCACTGCCGCCGATGCCGATGAGCAGCAGGTCGGTGAAGCGGGCGGCGGTGGGCGGCGTGATGGATTTATCGTGGATGGAGGCGGCGAAGGCTTTGACCGCGTTATAGGTTTCGTTGATTTCACGGGTGAGGTCTGACGAAGGGGCGAGCTCGGGGGCACGCAGCCAGTAGTGGCCGACCATGCGTCCTTCGTCGGCATTGGCGACCGCGCCGGCTTCGAGCTTGTCCATCGCGTCGTAGGCTGCGGCGAGGGGCTTGTCCCACTTTGAAAAAAACCGCTGGCTGAACCCCATGCGTGAGATGTCGAGCGTGATCCCCAGCCCCGGGCATTTGGTGAGGTGGTTTTTGTAAAGGCGGTAAAGCTTGTCGGCGTCAGGCATGGCATCTCCGGATGGGGCGTGTTGCGTTGCGTGGTGGACAGGTGTGGCCTGGCGTGGCGTGTGATGAGGGTGAGTGAGCGCACGCACCGTGCACGCGGGCTGGTTACCAAGGCAGGAGCTTGAGGCCAGCGGGTCCCTTGGGCCAGGTGATGAGTCGGTGACGTTGGTTGCGCCGGGGGTCGTAGAGCTCGGCGAGGACGACGCGGGCCGTCTTGTCGGGAGCGAGCACGGTGCCGACGGGGAAGGGTTCGCGGTATTGATTGATCAGGCCGGTGAGCAGGAGGCGGTTGTCTGCGCCGGGCTTGATGTGAGGCAGGTCACGGACGTATTGGCGGTTGATCCAGAGTTGGAGATCGCGGAGGTCGCGGGGCTCTCGGCTGAGAAGTTGGAGGTTTGGGCCATGCTGTTCGACGGCGATGTTGAGATCGTCACCTCGGGGCGCATCGGCGGGGTAGGTGCGTTTGGCGTAGGTATCGATTTGGGACGGCGACGCGGTGGGGCCGTAGGTTTGGCAGGCGGGCAGCAGCAGGGCGGCGAGGAGGAGCAGCACGGCAGCGAAGGCGGGGCGTGGGGGGCGTGGGGATCGGTGTGGATGTGGGTCACGCATGCGGGGGCTCATCTCTCGTACTATGGCCCGCGTGCTGACCCTTGGCAATGTGACGATTGACGTACCGTTTTTTCAGGCGGGTCTGGCGGGCTACTCCGATACCGCGATGCGGCGGGTGGCGCGGCGGCATGGGTGCCCGTTGTGCGTGACCGAAGCGATGCTTGATCACATTTTACTGGCAGACGGCCGGGCGGTTCGTGACGCTCAGCTTCACGACGAAGATCACCCGATCGCCGGGCAGATCATGGGCAGCGAACCCGACGCCATGGCGGGCGCGGCGGTGCGGCTGGTCGAGCTGGGGTATGACGTGGTGGACCTGAACTTTGCCTGTCCGGTGAAGAAGGTGCGTAAGAAGGCCCGCGGCGGCCATTTGCTGACGCAGTCGGAGGTGGCGGTTTCGATTCTCGAAGAGGTGCGTCAGCGGGTGGGCAACGCGGTGCCTTTGACGGTGAAGCTGAGACGAAGCTTTAACGAAACGCTCGAGATGCGGGAACATTTTGATCGGATTTTCGGGGCGTTGCTTGATCTGGGGTATGCGGGCGCGACGGTGCACAGCCGCACGGTGGAGCAGAAATACATCGGGCCGGGTCGTTGGGAAGAGCTGGCGGAGATTCCTGGGCGGTTTGGCCTGGCGGATCGCAAGGACTTTGTGCTCGGCGGGTCGGGAGATGTCTGGCAGCCCAGCGATGTGCCGGCGATGATAGAGCAGACCGGGGTGCAATGGGTCTCGGTGGCTCGGGGGTGCATCGGTAATCCGTGGTTTTTCACTCAGACGCGAGCGCTTATTGAGGGTCGCAATCCGCTTGCCCCGACGCTCGAAGAGCAACGCGAGGTGCTGCTGATGCACTTCACGCTCTCGGCTGAGTTGCACGGCGAAGCGCGGGCGTCTCGGATGATGCGCAAGTTCGGCATCAAGTTCTCGACGCTGCATCCGGATGGTGAATCCGTCAAGAACCATTTCATTGCCTGTAAGACGGCGGCTGATTGGCACGGGGTGATCGAACGGTGTTATGCGCCTGCGGCCTTGACAACTGTGGCGGCGACTGGTTACTAAAGTGTTCGGTGGGGCCTGAGTAACCTTTTAAACATTAAACGACAGACCAAGATGAGTAGTGGTAAAGACATCAAGGGTTCGCGCGATCCATTTGCCTGGGCTGGCGAAGCGGACCCTGTGAATGAGACGCTTCAGGACGACCGCCTTACCCGGCCGGTGTTTGAACTCGATGACGCTCACTTCGACCCCCCGGTCGCAGGCGAAGCGAACGTGGCCGATCTGGCCAACGCTTCGGAGGATCACGTGGAGCGGCGGTCGGTGAAGCGGGAAGCCTGGGATAGCCTGCCGCCCGAAAAACAGCGTCAGATTCGAAAGCAGGTCGCGAAGCGTCAAGGCGTACCCAAGGGGGTTTGGTTGACGCTGGTGCTTTACCCGCCGTTCATCGTGACGTGCGCGGGGTTGGCGTATTGGATTTTGAGCCAAAGCGGGATGAAGCCCTTTGGCATCATTTTCGCCATTGGCACGCTTGTGCTTGGCGGGGCGTGGGTGCGAGCCGTTTGCGTCATCATTCATCGCAAGCTTTGAACCACTTGTGGCTGGAAGCTTGCTTCGGATCGCTTGCAATGTCATTGCCCCCGTGCGACGGTTCGGCGGCTGAGGATCGAGCAATCGGTTACGCGGTGGTGCGTGGCGCAGCGTGATGGGGTGCAGTATCCGCCTGGGTGATGCGGGCCTGTCGGCGGACGGGTCGTGGGCTGTGTGCCTGGACGGTGGATTCGAGAAACGCCGCCACGGCGGGCTCTTCCTGCCGCTGCGCAAGGGCGACCGCCCAGACCGGCATGGTGTATTCAAACTGCGGCCAGATGAAAAGCGTGCCTTCTTCCACGCGTGATTGCGCTCGTCCAAGGTCGGCAATCGACACCGCCAATCCTGCCGAC
This sequence comes from uncultured Phycisphaeraceae bacterium, assembly GCA_963799465.1. GTDB lineage: Bacteria > Planctomycetota > Phycisphaerae > Phycisphaerales > Phycisphaeraceae > JBCCOW01. The sequence continues at coordinate 1,938,021 of CAWCXG010000001.1, forward strand.
ACCAGGTCCAGGATGGTGTCGAATGAATCGGACCGGAACTGGGATTGCAGCGTGATGTTCTGCGACTGCGTTTGCTGCAACATCAGCATGTAGTACGAGCAGGACGGATCCTGAAAAATCCAGGGCAGTTCAGCAAGCTCTGCCCAGGTGGCGTGGCGGACGCGGTCGGTCCAGGCGATGGGCGCAATGACGCCCAGGGTGGATGTGCCAAGCTTTCGGGTGACCAGGCGGTCGTCGGCGAGACCGGGGCTTTCGACCACAGCCGCGTCGAGACGCCAGTCGAGTAGTGCGTCGAGATTTGAGCCGGAGTTGCCTTGTTTGAGCTGGATCGAGACCCTCGGCACCTTGTGGGTCATCCGGCTGGACCAGGCGGCGAGGCGGAGGTCGTAGCCACAGTCGATCAGCCCCAGGCGGAGGCGGTGGGGGGTTTGACGGTGCAGGCCTTGCGCGGTCCGGGTGACATGCTCGGCGGCCTCGATGGCGGCCCGGGCCGTGGGCAGGAGCGTTTCGCCAACGGCGGTCAGCGTCATGCCGCGCGGGGTGCGGACGAACAGCGGGAGCTTGAACTCGGCTTCGAGGGCTTTGATCTGCGCGGACAGCGCGGGCTGGCCGATGAAGCGTTCCTGGGCCGCTTTGGTGAGGCTTCCGGTACGGGCCACCGCTTCAAAGGATTGCAGTTGATAAAGCTCCATCAGCGTGATCCGTGCGATGCGGTCCGGGGGCGTCTTTTGAGTTTAATCACTCGGCCGTTGATAATGACTTTGTGAATCCCAGGCTCGGCCTGGAGATTTGCGTCGTGCGTGAGGGGCGTAGCGCTTGGCATAGTGTCAAAGCATTTGCGGATGGCGTTGACCATCCGAGCGAGGCGCTGGCGGGGGTGACGTTGGGTTGGCAGCGCGTAGTGTGTGGTGGTCGAGGGTTCCATCCCACAACCATCCGCGATGGCCGCGGTGTTCGGCCTTGCAAAGCATTGATATCCCTATCGCGTTTGGTGATGACACGGCGGGGGTCGGCGTGGGGCGTCGCCTAAGCTGCGGCGATGCGATGTGTAGTTTTCGGCGATATCCACGTGTACCGGATCAAGATGCACCCCAAGCGGTTGCTGATGAGCAAGCGGGTGCTGGGGGTGAGCAATCTGCTGCTGTTTCGTCGGCGGGTGTTCAACCATGCGCTGCTGCCCAGGCTGGTGGAGCAGGCGGTTGCGTTAGAGCCGGACGTGGCGCTGTTCACCGGCGACGTTACGACCACGAGTCTTGAGTCAGAGTTTCAAGCGTTTCGCAGTGCGGTCGAACCGCTTTTGAAGTCAGTCCAGCATGCGGTGTATGTGCCGGGGAATCACGATCGTTATACGTATGGCTCGACGCGAAGCACGCGGGTCGAGCAGGAACTCAAAGGGTTGATCCCCGAGCGGTTCCCGGGTTTTCAGCCGTTGGGTCCGACGTGGAAACTGCTGTCGCTTGACCCGGTGATTCCGCAGCGGGTCAACGCACGGGGACGGCTGGGGCAGGTGCAACTGGAGCGGGCCGCAGCGGCGATACGCGAGATTGAGCCAGATCAGGGGCTGGTGGTGATGTGTCATTATCCGTGTGCGTATCCCCGGGGCACGGTGCACGCAGCGTCGCACGACATGGCAGAGGATGTGAAGCTGCGGCAGTTACTCGCCGCCTGCCGGGGGCGGGTGGTGTATCTGCACGGCCATATCCACAGGCCTTGGGTGTATCACCCGGGCGATGATCCGGGGGTGCCATTTGTGTCAATTAACGCGGGCTCGCCTTGCATGATCAGCGGTAAGCATCCGCAGGGCCACGGTTTCTTTAGTTTCACACTGCCCGACGACGTGCATGCCGATCTTCAAATCCAGCGGCATGTGCTTCCGGACGACGTGTTGACGCGTGCGGCCCGGCTGGTGGAGCCTGCGGAGGTTGAGCCTGAGGAAGTCCAGTCTTAACGTGGCTTGCGGGCCGAGCGGTCGTGACAAGTCAGGCGCACGGAAAAGGATGCGGACGAAGAGTTTTCGCGGGCAGGCAATGCGTTTGCGCACCGTATAAGGTACACGCCCTTTGACTGCTGCCCCCCTCGAGGAGTTCGTGACGCGATGAGTATTCTTGTTGACCGTGAAACCAAAGTGATCTGCCAAGGCATCACGGGTTCGGCTGGCCAATTTCACACCACCACGTGCCTCGAATACGGCACAAAAATGGTCGGTGGCGTCACGCCCGGCAAAGGTGGCCAGCAGGACGCCAACGGGCTGCCGGTGTTCGACACCGTCGCTCAGGCGGTCAAGGCAACCGGCGCGGATGCGACCATGATTTTTGTGCCCCCGCCGTTCTGTGCAGACGCAATTCTGGAAGCAGCTGCTGCGGGCATTCGACTCATCGCTGCGATCACCGAGCATGTCCCCGTGATCGACATGACGCGGGTCAAGCACATCCTCACCACGCAGTACCCCGACACCGTGTTGATCGGCCCGAACTGCCCCGGCGTGATCACCCCCGGCGAATGCAAGATCGGCATCATGCCCGGTTACATCCACGTCCCTGCCTCGGAGTCGAAGGTGGGCAAAGCGGTCGGCATCGTCAGCCGGTCCGGCACGCTGACCTACGAGGCGGTGTGGCAGACCGCCAACCAAGGCCTGGGGCAAAGCACCTGCGTGGGCATCGGCGGAGACCCGGTGCGAGGCTTGAACTTCGTCGAAGTGCTCGAAATGTTTCAGGCTGACGACCAGACCGACGGCATCGTGATGATCGGTGAGATCGGCGGCAACGACGAAGAGAAGGCCGCCACCTTTATTAAGGAACACGTCACCAAGCCGGTCACCGCGTTCATCGCCGGCCGCACGGCCCCTCCCGGACGCCGCATGGGCCATGCCGGCGCGATCATCTCCGGCAAGGAAGGCACCGCAGAAACCAAGATTGAAGCGCTGCGCGAAGCAGGCTGCGCAATCGCAGAATCCCCCGCTGACCTCGGTACCACCATGGCCAAAGCGCTTGGCCTGTAAGCGAAAATCGTAAAACATTTCACAAGCCCCGGACTGCCTGGGGCTTGTTTTGTTTATAGTTGGTGCTTCGCGCGTCAATACCTGTTTATAAGAACATCTCACCATGAAGCAGCCATTCTCCAAGCCCAGTGAAATCAAAGTCGGCGTCGTCGGTTACGGCGGAGCCTTCAACATGGGCAAAAAACATCTCGAAGAAATGAAAAAAGCGGGGATGAAACCCTTCGCGGTGTGCGAGGTGGACCCCAAACGCCTGGAAGTGGCGCAAGAAGACTTCCCAGGTATCGAGCAGTACGACAATCTTGATGAAATGCTCAAGAAGTCGGATGTGAATCTGCTGGTGCACATCACCCCGCACAACCTGCACTACCCGCTGGCGAGCAAATGCGTCAAGGCGGGCAAGCATGTGGTGACCGAGAAGCCTTTCGTGATTAACACGTCTGAAGCGGATCGACTCATCGCTCAGGCGGAAAAGAAGGACGTCATGGTCAGTACGTACCACAACCGTCACTGGGACGGCTGGGTGCTGCGGGCCAAGGCGAGATCATTGATAAGGGCGTGATCGGCGAGGTCTTTCGCGCCGACGCGGCCATGGGCGGCTATAAGGCTCCGGGCAAGTGGTGGCGGACCAGCAAGAGCATCTCGGGCGGGGTGCTTTACGACTGGGGCGTGCACCTGCTGGAATATTGCCTGCAGATCATGACCTCTGACATGGTCGAAGTGTCCGGCTTCGCCAAAGAAGGCTACTGGGAATCCAAGGCCAGCCAAGACTTTCCCTGGAAGGGCGACGCGAACGAAGATGACGCGGCGGCGGTGGTGCGGTTTGCCAACGGCTCGATGCTCAACTTGAACATCTCCCACTTGCGGTCCTATCAGGACGGCCACACGCTCAAGTTCTTCGGAACCAAGGGCTGCTACCTGCTTGACTTCGAAACCTGGACCACTCGCATCGCCAACCGCAAGGGTGAACTGGTCGAGAAGACCGGCAAGCATCCCAAAGGTCAGCAGCACTTGTTCTATAAGAACATTGCCGACTATCTCACCGGTCAGGATGAACTGATTATCACTCCGCAGTGGGCCCGCCGACCGATTCATGTGCTGGACCTGGCTGACCGCTCTGCCAAGCAGAACAAGACGCTGAAAACCAAGTACAGCTAAACCCGTGACGCGCGGGTCGATCACGCCCCGTGACAGGCCAAACGCCCAGGGAGGCAAGCGGTCCCATGCTGAAGGTTCCCACCGATCCGCTGGTCGGGCTCAGGCCAAGTCATCCCAGGCTGTTCCTCACGCCTGAGGAAGTGACCCGGCTGCGTGAACTTAGCACTTCTCACCCGCCTGCTGCGCGGAGTATCGAGCGTGTCCGCGCGGCGTGCGTGGAGATGCTCGACGCCCCGCCGGTGGTCTACGACATTCCCGACGGCAAACGGCTGTTGACGGTGGCACGCTGCGCGAAAGACCGGGTGCGTCAGCTGGTGCTGCTGGCCAGGCTTGAGCCTGACGACCCGCGCTGGTCGGACCGGCTGGCGACCGAAGCGCAAGCCCTCGCGGACTTCCCGGACTGGAACCCGTCTCACTTTCTCGACACCGCGGAGGCAGCCTGTGCGCTAGGCCTGGCGTATGACACGTTGCATCACCGGCTGGATTTACCACAGCGTGACGCCTGGGAGACAGCCATCGTGGAGCACGCCCTCAAGCCAGGTCTGCGGCAAGGGGATGATCCGGACTGGCCATACCACAAGTTCAGTCAGATGCACAACAACTGGAACGTCGTGTGTCACGGCGGCCTGGTGACGGCAGCATTGGCACTCGCCGACCGCCATCCGGAGCTGGCACGAAGGACGCTGCGCGAGGCACTCGTGGTGCTGCCGGTGTGCCTGCAGCATTTTGAACCTGCCGGCGGCTGGCCGGAGGGGCCGGTGTATTGGAGTTATCTGATGCAGTATCTCGCGGCGTTCGCGGGGTCCTGCCGCACGGCACTGGGTCACGACTTCGGCCTGGATCAGTTCGAACCACTCACGACGACGGGCACGTACCTGCGGGCCTGCATCGGGACCACCGGCCGATGGTTTAACTACAGCGACAGCCGAGACCGCAATGCCGAAATCAACGAGGGCCTGCCCTTCATCGCGGCCACGTTTATGCAAGCGGACGATCTCACGCAGGTCGCAAGCATCCAGTCCTGGTCTGCCTCATCACTGGCCTGGTTAGCGCGATGTCCCGAGGGGATGTTTGCGGCCGCTGCGGACGTTCGGCCCGCCTCTGATACGCCGGCATCGGTGTATGTGCCCGGTGTGGAGTTGGTGGCCTTGCGAACGCAGGCGCCCGCGTCGCCGGCCTATCTCGCCGCTCAGGCAGGGCCCAACGCGGTCGGGCACAATCGGCTTGACCTGGGCTCATTTGTTTACGAACGCGACGGCGTGCGGTGGGCGGTGCATCTGCCGCCGGACGATTACAACCTGCCGCACTACTTCGGCCGTCTGCGGTACACGTACTACCGCAACCGGGCTGAGGGGCACAACACGCTGGTGTTCGAGCCGGACCTGCAGGGCGGCCAGGACGCTGAGGCTGCGGGGCGGGTCGTGGCGTTTTGCGATGACCCCGCGCAGCCAGCTGCTGCATTGGAATTGACTCAAGCGTACGCCTCGATGGGGCTGGCCCACGTGCTGCGTGAATTCCAGATCGATGCGCAAACAGGAAGCGTGACGATTGAGGATCGCCTTGAGGCCGCGCCGGGCGCCTGGTCACCGGGTGGTGGTTTATGCACACCCAGGCACGCATTGAAATCGTGGATCGTGCTTGCGCGGTATTGCATCAGGACGGGCAAAGCCTGCAGGTTGATCTTGAGGCGTCGCCCGACGCGGGTTGGCAAACGATGTCCGCCGCCCCGTTGTCCACCAGTCCGAGTCCGCCAGACCAGAATCCCAACGACGGCAGCGCTGACCTGAACCACACCAGTGCCGGTGCCAGGCCCGTGGGGGGACATGCCCAGTGGGGACCGCCTGATGCAGGCAAGGCCTACCGCAAGCTTGGATTCAGATTCGCGTTCACGGATCGCACCACGCTGCGGATTCGCCTAGGACCTTGCGCGGCCAGCGGGTGATTGGCGGGCGTTGCGATTGCGGGGGCGGTTAATCCGAAGGCGGTGCCTCGATGCGTTGCATCTCTCGAGGACGCAGGCCCGCAGGGGGGGGCGCGAGATCGCCTTGGCCGTAGGGGACACCACGGTGCGGGGGCACCAGGTCAGATGGCAGGAACATGTCCTGGAAGGTGGGCACGCGTCGATAGATCAGCGTGGCCTGGGTTCCGGGCCGGGGCGGGGTGAGGCCGTCGACGTGCAGCACGCTTTGCGCTCGATCACCCAGCCGCAGCGTGACGGACGACTCCGGGGCGTCGATCTGCAAGGGCACGACGTAGAAGCGCTGCGGGAAGACATCGCAGTGGTCTAGATTTGCGCGGGCCTGGCTTTGGAGATAAAGCCCAAGTAGCGCAACGCCCAGCCCGATGCCCGCGACGGTGTCATTGCCGCTGTTCACGCCCACGCCGGTGGTCACCAGCCCGCCGAGAGTCATTGCCTGGCCCAGCGAACTCTTGGCGATGCGGATCTGCTCAAGGTTGTTCCAGCGGTGGTCCATCGCCATGCGGTTGACGTCGGTGACGACCGGCCAGCTGCGGGTGGTCCCATCGTCGTGCGTGACCCATAGCCGTTCGCTCGTCGAAGGTGTCTGGGGCACGAAGTGGGTAATCTCATTGTTCGGGCCTTGCGAAGCTTTGTAGGGGCCAAGTCCCCAGGTCGCGACTAGCACGGTGTTGTACGTGCCGTGCTCGAGCTGGGAGACCAGCTCGCTGAGTCGTGGATTCACTTCGCGGGCCCGACGAAAATAGTCCGCCGCTTCATCGGGTCGGCCAAGCTGTCGGCTTGCGACACCGTGCATGACGTACCCCAGGACATAGTCCGACGCCTCCACTGCATATCCCTTATCGAGATAATCGCCCGAGCCTTGCTGGTCATCCTGCGCGGCCCGCACCGCCACGTCATACGTGGACATCGAACGCCCGGGCCTTTGCTCCCCGAAGTCCCGGAGATAAAACAAACTGCTCCGCGATGCCGCCCGCACGTTGTCCCATGACCCCAGCACACCCTCGGTGAGCCCGAAGTACGTAATCGCCAGCGCCTGTTCAAAAGGCTCACCCTTCCAGTACCGCACACCTTCGTTAAACACGACGGTCTGGACGGTTTTGTCCGCGTTCACCCCTTGGGTCCGCAGAATGTCGTACACCTCCGCGAGCACACCCTCCGCCTGCTGGGGCTGCTGGGCATCAAGTGACAACACCCCCAGCCGCATCCGCGAGAGCATGTACCGCCGATCGCCTTTTTTATCCACGACTTCCGAGGCCACCTTCGCCTGCGCCAGGTCGTAATGCCCGCGTAGAATCTCGCCCTTGGGCGGAACCCATTGCTTAGGCCCGCACCCGGCGAACAAGCCCACGCACAGCAACAGGCCCAGCAGCATGCTCAAATGCATGATCCGCTTCGCAGGACGATGCACGAACCCATTCGCAAAGACGTTCAGTCCCATACCGCCCCCAGTGCCTGACGCTTGAACTCATAGCGATCATTCCACACCGGCTGACCAGCGCGTACATCAATCAACTCAAACTCACACGCATACAGGTCCGTGCGGGTCGTAAAGTCGCCCCGCTGCACGGATCGAAACGTTGCGGTGAGGACGTGCGTGACCGCGCGTTCCTGACCGAACCGCTCGTCAAAGTCCAGAGGTTGCTGCGTTTTCACCAGGTCTCGGCGTTCGGGCGTAATCACGAACCTCACCTTCTTCTCGTCCCACAGCGTGACGATTGGTTGTGTCCCGCGAAGCCTGGCCATGATGCCCCACTGCTCGCCTTGAGTTAGCAAGTCGTCGGTCAGGTTGGTGACTTTGTCGATGCTCACGGTCCAAGGCTCGTCGTTGGGTCCACGCTGGGAAAATCGGCGGGTCAGGCTGGCCCCCATCTGCTCGCCCATCACTTCGATATCTTCGACCATGATCCGTGAAGAGTCCGGCGACGACGCGCACCCCCCAAGCATCACGCATAGCCCAAGCAAAGCAACCGCGAACCAACAGCCCTGCGCCGCCCGACTCAGGCAACGCCCAACGGGCAAACGCTTCCAAACCGTCGCGGCTCGTGGCGAAGTCCTGGCCAAGGTCGTGACGCTCCGGAAAAACTCAGTTGATCTGCTTCATCTCGTACTGCTCAGAGAAGACGATCCGGTTGGTCGCAAAGCTCACCAACTGGGCTTCCATGTAGTACAGATTCGTGTTCTTACGATTGATCCGGTACACGTCCAGATTCAACGCGAACGTCGTGTCCGCATCGTAAGGCTCAGGCTCCGCCAGTCCTCCGTCGTTACGGCGGATGTCTTCCCGCGCGGCGAGGTTGCGAAGCCGGGCGCGGTCTTCCACAAAGTCAATCTTCGCTTCACCCACCGGCGAGTTGATTAAGTCGCTGCGAATCCGACTCGACACCATCTCAAAATCGCTGGTCGGCACCACGCCCGCCGTCTTATTGTCAATGTCACCGACGATCACCGTGATCGGCCCGCCGATGTCGCGGATCTCCGGCAGCAACGCCAGGTCCCTGCGCAGAATGTCAGGCACCTGATCGGAAAACTCAATCAACGCGATAGGCGAAATGCGGTCGCTCCGCTTTTCCCCTTCGGTCTCTTGCGTCACCGGCACGCGGCCACGTTTTTCACCACAGCCGGGCACGACGGGCAAAGCCACCATCGCACTCAGGCACATCACAGTCATCAGCGGGCGTCGCAACATTACAGGCTCCTGGGGTCCACAAGTAGGACGTGGTTTCAAGCCTGATCTTACGCGCCTTCACCACAAAGCGTGAAAAAAGACTACTCCGAGGCGGGGGACACGCTCAATAAGCCAGGCCCACGACCCCAGGCAATTTGGTCCCAGGCCACTTCTCTGGGCTCGCCGTTGGACGCAGGCACCCGCAGTTGCACGGGATACGATTGGCCGTTGCTCACATAGCTGGCATGGAGTCGGCTGCCCGGTTCGACGATGAACAGCGCGGCGTCTTCCGGACCTTCCCACCGCTTCTCGCGGTAAAACAATCCGCCGAGCAGCTCGCTGGTTCCGCCGTCGTAAGTCGCCACGGCGGTGGTTTTACCTTCGGTTTTCATCCCCAGGATCCAGACGTTACCCCCTCGGTTGGTGACCCAAGGCTCAAACATCCACTCGGAATTAAGCTGCCGAAACCAGGCATTCTGGGGAGCGTTGACCACGACCGGCTGGCCGATGACATCTTCGAAAAACACATCGCCCGTCCCGTTTTCAGTGTTCCAATACCCTTTCTTCGCCCCAATGGTGCCAAAGTCCGCGTGACGCACCACCAGTGTTTTCGATGAATTGTGCATCAACCCGCCGTTGAGTCGCAGGTGTTCGATCACCACGAAGTCGCCCCCGCAATCGTCGAAGCGAAAGACATGGTCAATCTTGTTGCGGGTTTTGAATTCCACCGCCATACCGATGATCTTGCGAACGTTGCCCCGGATAATGATGGGGGAGTTGACGAAATACGCGCCGTTGGGCAGGTAAACAACCTCGGCTCCGGAGTCGATGGCCGCCTGGATGCCGGGGGCATCGTCGTCCTGCTCGTTGCCCTCGCCCCAGTTCGGGGTCACCGTGGCGCCGAAGTCGGTGACGCTGGCCCATCGCGACATGTCCGCTGTGTGGAAGTCCGGCACGTCACGAACCGCCAGGGGATCGAACGTCTGCTCAGAACCCTCAAGTGTCAGCATGTCGCTGGCGTACTGCGTGATGGTCCCGACGCTTGCGTTCAGGTCCCGCACGTCGGCTTTGGCAGCGGGTCGGCGGTCGTCAATGGCCAGCCCGTAACCGGTCACGCGGGTGTTACGAACCAGCAAGGTGCCTTCGTACGAGATCGCGGGTTGATTGGAGGTGCCGCCGGTCAGCTCGCTGTCGAGCAGGACGACCAATGAGGCTGAGCCTTGCGTCATCACTGCGGGCACCGCGTTGTCACTGCGCAGATTTCGCACAAAGACCGCATTCTGCTGGACCTGCAGACCCGCTTGACCCTGGGCGGACAACGCAATGTTTTCCAGCGTCATGCTGTACTGGTAGTGTCCGAAGATCATGCCATAGGCGAAGCCTTCGATCCGGACATCTTTGATCAGTGCCGGGCCTGGCCAACCGCGTTCCATCCGAATACCCGCTGCGCCACCACCGTCACCGGACCGCACGGTGACGTGGCTGATGGCCCCCCGGTTACTCACGACATAATCGATGCCCACCGCCCCGTCATTGCCCTTGCCGGTATCAATGGTGAGGTTGCGGATGTAATGGCGAAAAGCGCGATTACCCCCGCCGACGGCGTTCTGGCTTTTATTCTCAGCCTCAGACCCGGTGATCAGCACTCCCTGGGGAGCATCAGCGTCCTGATAGCCTGGAGCTTGATCATCCAGACGAATCACCACGCCGTCCCGCGACTGGCCAATGAGGTTCATCCCCGCCCGCCAGCGATTCCATTTCTCACCCTTCCCCGCCTGGGCCAGACGGCTTTCCAAAGGCCCGGTGACCCGGTACGTCCCGTCGGGCAGATAAATAAATCGGGGCGCGCCGTATCGAATGCTGTGCGTCAACGCATGACTGATGGCCTGCCGTAAAGCTTCGGTGTCGTCCGTCTTCCCATCCCCGGTGGCACCATGATCCCGGACATTGACGATTCCAGCCTTGTCAGGAAATACCCATTCCTGAGCCGACGAAAATTCTGGCGGTTTTGCGTGACCCGATACAGGAAACGCCAAGCTGAGAACGGCGACAAGAAGCAGTAAAGCATATTTCATGGTGTTGATGATCTTTGCCTGAAGAAACAGAGAATACGCAAAATTTACATTACAGTTTAGAGAATGGTGTGAAGTTTTTGAATAAGCGAAATCACGATCAGTCATTGGATCAACGTAAAGTCGTATTCGTTGCGTTTAGTTGTCATCCAGATACCCCCATGCGATGTCGTGTGAGCCTTGGCGATTACCCGCGAGAAGTGAGAAGCCGCGTCCCAGGACGGTTCGGCCGGTATCGTTGACGAACTTGCCGCTGCCGTCGGTGCGGACGGTGTTGACACCGACGACGTGTCGCTCGGGCAGGTGGAAACCGAAAGACATCGCATCGGCGAGGAAGGTTTGGCCGGGGTCAAACTCTTCGATGGGCACGCCGTATTTGGGTGGGACAAACCCACGGTTTTCGTTACGCAGTCGCCGGGTGTAGCTGCTGCGTTTATTCATCCATGCGACGTTTGGAAGGCTTGGGGCTGGGTTTCCCTGGTAGTTTGGATGGGAGGAGACGCCCGCTGCGTTACTGAGTTCTTCGGTCCGGTTGGAGGGGCATCGCAGGATGGTGTCGTCGCTGAATTCACTGCCGAGGTGTCGCTGCTGAATGAGCAGACCAAACGATGCGGGGCCTCGGCGATGGCCCCCCGTATTGCGGCTCTCCCACATCTGCATGGCGTTGTCCCATGCGAACTGCTGGGCGATTTTGGCCTCCTGATACGGGAGTCTGTCATCTTCTTCTGCGGCATAGATCACGTGCGCGATCATGACCTGACGGAGATTCCCTAAGCACAAAGATCGGCGGGCGGCTTCGCGGGATGACGAAAGTACCGGCAAAAGCAGTGCAATCAGCAATGCGATGATGCTGATCACGACCAAAAGTTCGATGAGTGTGAACGCACGACGCGTTGGGCGACAAGGTGACATTGAGGCATCCACGAATGAAGAAATGAATTGAAAAAGAATCGTGGGGACGTTAATCCCCGCGATCCGGTAAGCGGTTGAGCTCAGGCCCGGTGCCGCCGCCGGGGCAGCATGCACAGGCCACCCAGGCCGAGCAACGCGAGGCTGGCAGGTTCGGGAATTGCAAGAACTTCGCCGTTGAGCACGATACTATCGACGCTGACAAAGCGTCCGGAGTTGAATTGATTGTTTCCATTAGGCACAAAGAAAAAACGGATATCTTCTTGATTGGACAAGCTCGATAAATCAAAATTGGTGCTGCTATTCGATGGAATCTCATTCAAGAAGTTTGTTGTGGTGCCATTGTCTAGCGAATAATAAACCGCCATTCGGTCAGGGGCGCTTCCAGGCCGATCGGATCTAAAGGTAAGGCTATCAAGGTCAAGCTCAAAACCAGAGTCTGCCGTAATGTCGATAAACCCAAACTCGCCGTCTGCGAGATTGACTCCATCGCTATCCGTGTTCCCGCCTGAGAAAGGTGTTTTGAACTCAGCTCGGTTGTTCGTAAAAATCAATGCATCAGTGCCAGACGTTCCGAAGCCTGGCCCGTGTGCAAAATCAGTTGCCGAAGCGTTAGCATCAACGGTTGTTGCGGAAGGACTGTTGCTATTAAAGTTGTACGTGACAATGGCCGCCGAGGCGTCGGGACTGGCGAAGCCGTAAAGGCTGGCAACGAGGGTGGCAGTCAGGCAGTGAAATTTCATGGGGGAGACCTCCAAAAGGTGAATCAACTATGAATCAAGGGGTGCCCGAGCCACACTGGCTCCGGCTTCGAATGAGAAATCGATAAGGCGACTGGGATGTTTCTGAGTCGGGTTGGCGATGCGATCGCGAAGCATGGCAACCGCTGCGGTGCCGACCTGGGCGTGCGGAACGATCATGCATGTGCCCGGCCCGAGGTAACCAATGGGTATGTCTTCAAAGGACATCAAAGACAGGTCACGGGGCACTTCGATCCCCAGTCCGGTTGCGGCGAGCAGGATCGGGATGTAGACCGTCGAGGAGTAACAGACCACCGCGGTGGGGCGGTTGGGCTGCTGGAGAAGCTGGCGGGCGTGGCTGACGCGTTCGGGGCTGCTGATGTCCCGCCCGGTCGTGGGCACCCACAACTGGGGTGTCAAACCAGCGTCGATCATCGCCGCGGTGTAGCCCGCGCGGCGGTGGGCGGCGCTGTAGTGGGGGATGGGAAAGTCCGGGCCGTGGGTGAAATCGGCGTAGACAATCCGGCGGTGGCCCTGTTCGAGCAGATGCTGGGTGGCGCGTCGGCCGGCGTCGCGGTCATTGGGATGCACAGCGTTGGTTTCCCGCAGCGTGTTCATCCAGACCGCGGGCAATGTGTGTCGACTGATGAGTTGGTCCAGCGTTCCCGGTATGCCGTGGGTGTAATCCAGCAACATGCCATCGGTGGCGGATTCGCGGACTACCCGGGGGAGGGAAGACGCATCCTTAAGCGAGTCTTCATGCAGACGCACCAGAACCAGACTCAGGTCGTCGGCGTCGAGTGCGTTTTGCAGACTGGAAAGTAGTGGCTGGGGTAGTGAGCTTCGGCCTTCCATCGAGCCCATGACCAGCGCGACGGACCCGAATTTGCCCGAAGAGGTGGTCCGTGCGGCGACGTTGACGCGGTAGCCCATTTCACGGGCGGTGCGTTGGACGAGTTCAGCGGTTTGCTTGCGATATCGGCTGCCCTTGCCGGACAAAATGTCGGAGACGGTGGGCTGGGAGTATCCCGCAGCTTTTGCGATGTCGTAGACGGTGGGCGGCACAGGTTGAAGTATACTCGATGCGGATCGAAAATCAATCCGGATCGAAAAATCGATGCGGATCGAATTGCTGCGGAAGGGATGCCCTTTCTGGCTTCATCCGTGTGATCAAAGGCTTTGAGGAAGGTGCAACAGGCCGGAGACTCTCCGCACCCGGGCAGGCATAGCCGATGGCAGTGCAGGGTGAAGTACATCAGCACCTGGTTCAGAGGGGGCACGACGTGATGTGCGGCTCAGTCTACCACGACCGCACCGAACTTGCGGGTCCGTCGGGCGTAGTCCGCCAGTGCGGCATCAAAGCACTCGGGTGTGAAGTCAGGCCAGAGGGTGTCGGTGACGTACAGCTCGGTATAAGCACATTGCCAGAGCAGGTAATTCGACAGCCGCATTTCACCAGCGGTGCGGATGAGCAGGTCAGGGTCCGCCGCCTCACCCAGGACCGCGGTATCCAGGTGAGCATCCATCGCGGCGTCGTTAATGTCGCCCGGATCAAGCGAACCCTCTTTGACTTTGACAGCCAGGGCTCGAACCGCGTGGGTCATCTCGGCCCGGCTTCCGTAGTTCAACGCCAGCACGAGCTTGGTGCCGGCGTTGGATTCGGTGAGTTGCATGGTGGCTTCGAGCGACTTTCGGACATCGCTGGGGAGTTGGTCACGGTTGCCGATCTGCATGAGCCGAACGTCGTGCTCCATGAGCAGGTCCCGCTGGGAGTGGAGGTATTCGACGTAGAGGCCCATGAGAGCGCCGACCTCGTCTTCGCCGCGGAGCCAGTTTTCGGTGCTGAAGCTGTAGACCGTGAGGACGGGCACCTTGAGGGTCGAGGCCCGGGCGACAATTTGCCGCAGGGCCTCGGCTCCGGCGCGGTGTCCGGCAGCGCGGGGCAGGTTTTGCGCGGTGGCCCATCGGCCGTTGCCGTCCATGATAATGGCGACGTGCGTGGGGACGGGAAGGGGGGCGTCGGGCATGGGGGTCTGCGGGTGCGAAGGGAGGTCGCGGGGGTTACTTCACCAAGGCCTGAGCGCGTTTGGGCCCCACGCAGACCACGCGGACCGGGACGCCGACGTAGTTTTCGACGCGTTGGACGTATTGGCGTGCGGCAGCCGGGAGGTCGGCATAGTGTCGCAGGTCGCCCAACGGCTGGTCGAAGCCCGGCAATTCCTCGTAATCCACCTGGGCGGTGGCGAGTGTGGCGGCATCGGGTGGATAGTGGTCCAGTCTTCGGGCTTGGTGGCGGTAACCCACCGCCACGCGGAGGCGGGGAAGCCCTGCGAGTACGGCCAGTCCGGTGAGCGCGATGCCGGTGATGCCGTTGAGTTCCACGGCGTATTTGACGGCGGCGAGGTCCAGCCAGCCGCAGCGACGGGGTCGGCCGGTGGTGGTGCCGAACTCGTTGCCTTTTTGTTGCAGGTGTTGTCCCACCTCGCCGGGCTGTTCGGTGGGGTGGGGTCCGCCTCCGACGCGGGAGGTATAGGCCTTGCACACGCCGAGCACATCGGTGAGCTGGGTGGTGGGAATCCCGACGCCGGTGGCGATGCCCAGGGCGCAGGTTGAGGAGGAGGTGACGAACGGATACGTGCCGTGATCGACATCGAGCAGCGTGGCGTTGGCCCCTTCGAACAGCACGCGTTTGCCGTCGGCCTGGGCGTCGCGGAGCATGGCGGCGGTGTCGCCGATGAACGGAGCAAGCCGATCGCCCCACGTCAGCGCGGTCTCGATGAGTGCGTCGGGATCGACAGGCGTGAAGTCCTGGCCGGTGTGCTGGGCGAGGGCGGCGAGGATGGCGTTTTTAATCGGAACGATTTGAGGGAGGCGTTCGCGGAGGCGGTCGGGGTGGAGGAGGTCGCCGACGCGGATGGCGGTGGTGCGATGGATTTTGTCGGCATAGCACGGACCGATGCCCCGGCCGGTGGTCCCGAGGTTTTCATCGCCGTCGCGGGCCTGGGTGAAGGCCGCCTCGCGCAAGGCGTCTTCGACGCGGTGATAGGGCATGACGACGTGGGCGCGTTCGCTGATGAACAGTCGGCCGGTGGGATCGATGTCGCCGGCGATGAGCTGGTCGATTTCTTTAAGGATGCCGGTGTCGGGCGAGGGATCGACAACCAGTCCGTTGCCCAGGACATTGAGTTTGCCTGCGTGGGCGATGCCGGAGGGCACGAGGTGCAGGGCGAGTTTGGTGTCACCGATGTAGACCGAGTGGCCGGCGTTGTTTCCGCCGTTGTAGCGGGCGACGGCGTCGAAGCGGGGGGTGAGGATGTCGGTGATCTGGCCTTTGCCTTCGTCGCCCCACTGGAGCCCGACGATGGCCGCGTGGCCGGTGCCCAGGGGCAGGGCCTGGGGGGAGAGGGTGGGGGCGGGTCCTGGCGATGCGGCCTGGGTTGAAGCCTGGGTTGAGGCTGAGGGAGAGTCCGGGGGTGGGACGGGCGTCGCGGTCGTCATGATCAGCAGGCCAGGCGGGGTTGGGGCAAACCGAAGAGTTTAACGCACTGGCGGGCCTGTCGTGGTGGCGCGGAGCGAAATTGCCGTGAGGCCCAGGGGGTGCTCGACATGATTTGAGGCGGCGCGACGGTGTGAGGTGGCCCCGGGCGTGTCCTGATTGGCAAAGTGCATTGGCGAGCCACGGGATGGACCTTCGGGACGCAAGATATAGGCTTGTGTCATGGAAACCAAACGCATCGGCATCATCATGAGCGGCGTCACCGGACGCATGGGCACCAACCAGCATTTCATCCGCTCGATCCTGGCGATCATGAAGCAGGGCGGGATCAAGGTCGGCCACGACTTGACGCTCATGCCTGAGCCGTTGCTTGTGGGTCGAAGTAAGGACAAGCTGGCCCACCTCGCCGAGACCGTTGCGGTGGAGGAGATTGGCCGACCCGTGGCGTACACCACCGACCTCGACGGCGCACTCAAAGGTCAGTACGGTGAGAATGAGATTTTCTTCGACGCGTCGGGCACCTTGCAGCGGGTGGACTTTGTGGGCAAAGCCATTGACGCCGGGCTGCATGTTTACTGCGAAAAACCCACCGCGACCGAATCCGCCATTGCGTACGGCCTGGCGGACAAAGCCGAGGCGGCAGGCGTGAAAAACGGGGTGGTGCAGGACAAGCTCTGGCTGCCCGGACTACGCAAACTCGCCATGCTCAAAGAACTCGGGTTCTTCGGTGACATCCTCAGTGTCCACGGCGCGTTTGGCTACTGGGTCTTCACCGGCATGGACCTCGACCAACCCGCCCAACGCCCCTCCTGGAACTACCGCGCCAAAGACGGCGGGGGCATCATGATCGACATGTTCTGCCACTGGCAGTACGTGATTTCCAACCTCTTTGGCGAGATCGACTCCCTGGTGGCGCTTGGCAAAACCGACATCGCCAAACGCCGGGACGAAAAAGGACAGGTCTACGAAGCGACGGCTGATGACTCGGCGTACGCCATCTTTGAACTGGCCAACGGCATCGTGTGCCAATTCAACAGCTCATGGGCGGTCCGCGTTCGTCGCGATGATCTGCTGACCATGGAAGTCCACGGCACGAAAGGCAGTGCGGTGGCGGGCCTGCGCGAATGCAGGATTCAGTCGGCAGGCAACACGCCCAAGCCGGTCTGGAACCCCGATATCGCGCAGCCTATTGACTTCAACGCAGGCTGGCAGGATGTGCCCAACAACCTGCCCTATGACAATGCGTTCAAGATTCAGTGGGAAGAGTTCCTGCGGCACGTTGCGCTCGACGCGCCTTGGCGTTATTCGCTGCGGGAAGGGGCCAAGGGCGTTGAGCTTGCGGAGCTGGGCATGAAGAGCTGGAAGGACCGCTGCTGGGTCGATGTGCCAACGCAATGAGTCTGGACGCTTGCACCGCGATGCATGCCATCGGCTTGATGGATGCTACCCTTTTCGTTTCGCTATGAACGATGACCTCCAGCTCCTTAACGTGCCGGGAACGTACTCCAGTATCTGGTACGCCAATCAGTTTCGCGCGGATCGGGCGGTACCTTACAAATACTCCGGCGGACTGGGCACTTACCCGCAGCAGCATGCGCCCTTGGCGATTTATCGCGAAGATGTGAACCGCACGTATTTCGTGTGGGGCGACGGTGACGTTCGGCCGGGCGTTGGTTCCAATCCTGATGGCGGAGAATGGCCGGGCGATACGATCAGTTGCATTGGGTATTTCGATCATGCACGCGGCGCCTTCAGCGAGCCGCGTCGCCTGCTGCGTCGCAACGTCATCGATGCCCACGAAAATCCAGTCCTGTGCATTGATCCGGCAGGCCACCTGCTGGTGTTCTGCCCGGCTCATGGAATTCGTCGTCCCGCGGCTGTGCTGCGAAGTAGAGAACCGCACGACATCACGCATTTCGACCTCGTGAAAACCTGGCCTGCGGGCGACAATTTTTCCTACCCCCAGGCCTGGTGGCACCCCGATGCGGGGTTGGTGCTGTTTCATACGCGCTACGAAAACCACCAAAGGCGACAGGCGGTCTGTTTCAGCCCCGACGGGCTTGACTGGTCGGGCTGGGATTCGCCGACCTGGCTTTCACGTATGGGCAAGGGCAGCTACCAGATGAGTTGGATGGACTCGGACGGTCAGCTTGTCTGCGTGTTTGATTACCACCCGCAAGTCGAAGGTGATCAGCCGCTCAATCATCGTCGCAATGTGTATCTGATCCGCTCGAACGACGGCGGAACCTCGTGGGTCGATCCAGCCGGGCAGCCACTTGACCTGCCGCTGGTCGAAGAAGCCAATACGGCTCGACTCCTTGACACTCAGCAAGAGGATGCACTGGCCTATATCAAAGAAGTGCGGTTCGATCCGGCCGGCCGCGCGGTGGTCACGCTGATCACGAGCAAGACCTGCTGGGCAGGCCCGGACAACGGCGAAGTGACATGGTGGATGATGCGAGAGACGTCGGATAAGCATTGGAAACGCACGAAGATCACGACCAGCGACCACCCGTACGACCATGGCTCGCTGTACTTCGCTTCGGACACGGACTGGAAACTGGTGGCCCCCACGTCGCCGGGCGTCGATCGATTCGGCACGGGAGGCCAGATGATGCTGTGGGAATCGCGTGATGCGGGGGAATCGTGGTCGGCTGTGCGTGAGATGACCGACGCCGCGTCGAATCACACCTATGCACGTCCGGTCTTCAACGGGCATAACGATCTGGCGTGGATCTGGGCCCAGGGCCGCGCGCATGAGCCTTCGTCCAGCCAGCTTTGGGTTGCGGATGTCAACGGCCAGACGCGAAGCCCGTTTGTTGAGAAGAACCAGTGAGTGTGGAAGAGGCGGTCGCGTTCTGGAGGTTTGATGGTGCTGGTGAGCGGTATGTTTCGCAAGCGCGCGAGGCTTATACGCTTCGCCCGCAAGCGGGTCCGATGGAGGTGGTGGAGGGCGGGCCGTTCGGCAAGGCGATTCGGTTTCGGGAAGGCCAGTGGCTGCGCGGCCTGCGTGGTGAAATCCCGGCGTTGGACCTCCACGGCCCGGACGCTCAAGTGACAGTGGTGGCGTGGATGCGTCGGTATCCCAAAAGCAACGGACGCTGTCAGGCGGTCGCGGGGTTGTGGGATGAGAAGCGTCGATGTCGGCAGTACGCTTTGTTCTTGGGTGCGATGAATGAAGCGGATCGAATCGTGGGGCACGTGTCAGATGTGGGCGGCCCCACGCCTGGCGATCCTTATTGCCAGACCGGGTCGGTCGGCCAGACGCGAACGCCGTTGGAGACCTGGTTGGTCGCGGGCTTCACCTATGACGGGAGCCAGGTCCGCACCTATCTCGACGGCCACTTGGATGGTGCCTGGGAGCGCAATCCTGAGCCGTTCGCTGCGGGACTTTACGACGGCGGGCCGGGCGGTGCGGACCTGACGGTCGGCGCGGTGGCCCGGAGTAACGCGCCGGGCGATTACGACAACTTTTTCGTCGGCGACCTCGCTGGACTTGCCCTTTTTGACCACGCGCTGGACGAGCAGGCCATGCTCGAGTACGCCAGCCTCACCGATTGAGATTTCCTATGAAGCCTTCCGAGCTCGCGATTCATACCTTGACCCACAAGCCTTGGGACCTGGCGACGTGCTGTGAGAAGCTCGCGGCGAAAGGGGTGGCGGGCCTCAGCATCTGGCAGGATGTGGTGCGTACCAACGAGCGGGGCGTGGGGCTGGAGGAAGCGGTGCAAATCGTTCAGGGCAGCGGACTGGCGGTGCCGGCCTACGTCCGCGGCGGATTCTTCGTGTCGGCTCACGCAACGCGGCGTCAGGCAGCCATTGATGACAACCTGCGAACGCTCGACGAAGCAGCAGCCCTTGGAGCAGAGCAGGTCGTGCTCGTGGTGGGCGCAGAGCCTGGCGTGCCACTCGTTGAAGCCCGACGCCAGGTGGCTGACGGCATTGCGGCGTGCGTGGACCATGCGCTGCACGTGGACGTCAAGCTGGCGGTGGAGCCGTTGCATCCGATGTACGCAGGCGATAAGAGTTGTGTCAATCGGATCGCTGAGGCCCGCGAAATCTGCGACGCGGTGGGCAGTGAGCTCGTCGGCGTTGCGGTGGATGTGTATCACGTCTGGTGGGATCCGGATCTTGCCGGTCAGATCGAAGCGTTAGGCCGAGAGAATCGGTTGATGGGTTTCCATATATGCGATTGGCGGACCCCGACCCGCGATTTGCTGACAGACCGCGGGCTGATGGGCGACGGGTGCATTGACGTGCTGGGCATTCAGCAGATGGTCCACGCGGCAGGGTTCAAGGGATTGTCTGAGGTCGAGGTGTTCAGCACCGATTACTGGGCCATGGACCAGGATGCGTATCTGGACTTGATTCTCGAGCGCGCGGCGGAACTCCAAGAACGCTTTTCAAGTCCAACTTGACTTGACGCGTCAATCTCGATGCAGCGCAAGACGGTGCGTCCCGGACGTTGTGCTGGCACGAGCAGCATCACAACGCGCGTCGCCTGTGTGCGTCGCAGGGACTCAAATATCGTCGATATTAGATATACGACACGTGTCGATGAGATGATGCTTTTACGTACGCTGGGCTCGGGTTTTGGGGGCGAGATGGCGTAGGCGTGTGGTAAGAGCACCTTGCCAAGTGGCTCAACCGAAGACACAGGGTGAAGCCATTGACCTTCTTGAGGGCTTGACCCGCAGACAGGCTGGAAACCCGTCCTACCAGAGCAAACTTCGTTCAAATAGAGCGGCACAGGGTTGGCTTCTTAAGGTCTACGTTCCCGTAGATGGCTTCAGTGGCGACGGGCATCCTGCCTGTCGTTGGCCCGCAGGGCCATTTCGAGCTTCCGATCGGCCTATGGCCAATTCAGGCCGAACCCCTGAACCGCGGCAAACAGCAGGACAAATCACAGGCGGTGGCCCTGGCTTGAAGTGGGACTCGCCTTTGAGCCTGCATCTCCCTACCGCAGGCCGAGGCGTGATACGGTCGCGGCTGCGCAGCGAAGACCGGCAGCATGCCCGTCCCACTCAAACCACTACAAATGATCGCGGTGCGCTCTAGTGGATCATTGCAACTCAATCGTTGGATAGAGCTTCCGTAGTTTCACCCGGGCGTCGGCGGTGGTGAACTGCCACCGGACTTTGATCGCCGCGTCGTTGCGTTGTCGCTGCCACGCATCGACCTCGCCGGCCAGAGCGGCTCGATCCGGGATGCGTCGGTCCAGGCACTGGCGGGCCAAAACGCTCAGTTCCATCTCCGCCACATTCAGCCAACTGCCGTGCTTCGGGGTGTAATGCCATTCGAATCGTCGGGCCAGCCTCCGGGCTTTGGCCGGTTCGAACGCCTCGTAGAACGCCGCGGGCTTGTGGGTGCTCAGGTTGTCGCAGACCCGCACGATCCGCTCGGCCTCGGGGTAACGCTCGTCGGCGAGTCGCTTCATGAAGTGGGCAAAATCGACGCTCGTTTTGCGGGTCGTCACCTCGACCTGACGCTTACCCGCCAGGGGCTCGAAGGCCATGAACACATTGGCCATCCCGTGGCGTTGGTACGCGCTGTCTTCTTTGGCCGATGACCCGGGCCGCACCGGCAGTGGCTGCCGTACTTCGCCGATCAGTTGCTTGCCCGCCTCGTCGACGCACACCACCGGACGGGCCGGATCATACGACTTGGCGTACAAATCCAGAGACATCTTCCATATTCGCGGCAAAGCCGGCGCTGGCCTGGGGCGGGATCACCCACTGCTGTTTGAGCCACGGCTTGATCTCGTTTTTTTGAGCGTCCGGCAAACCGTGGCCGGGTCGATTGACTCGACCACTTCCAACTCCACCAGCCGGTCGGCCATCAGCCTCATCGTCCACTTGGCTCGGCCTTCCGGGGGCGGCGAGCAGGCGATGGCCACCAACTTCGCCTCCTGCTGGCCGTCGAGCTTGCGGTACTGCCGACCGGTCGGACGCTTGCGATGAAGCGCCCGGTCCAAGCCCTGGTCCACGAACTGATGTCGCACCCGTCGCACCGTCATCCGCGTCGTGCAGAGCGCCTCGGCGATCCGATCATCGCTCCAGCCATCGGGCCCGTCCGCGTCGGTCTTGAGCAGGATGTGTGCCCGCCGCAACAACGCCGCCGGGTGCCGGCCGCTCCGCACGATCTTGCGCAACGCCGCCCGCTGGACCTCATCCAACCGTACGACCACCTTGTCCCGCAATGCCATGACCGATCCTCCGTAAAAAGTAAATCAGCAAGATCGGCTCAGGTTACTTAATAGCTGCAATAAACCACTAGAAGTGTCGCGGGGACTCAAATATCGTCGATATTAGATATACGACACGTGTCGATGAGATGATGCTTTTACGTACGCTGGGCTCGGGTTTTGGGGGCGAGATGGCGTAAGCATGTGGTAAGACCACCTTGCCAAGTGACTCAACTGAAGACCCAGGGCTATCGCATTCTCGGTGTGTGCTTGATCAAGCCCAGCCCTTGCAGGGCTTAAACCCACCGTCAGAGACGGCGGGCTTCGAGGGTGAAGTCGCATCCAGAGATAAAGTCGGCAACTTCTATTTTAAGAATGCGGTGGCCCTGATCGCCCCAGGGTTCTGGTTTGATGTTGTCGTGCTGAGCGAGGTTAGTCGCTGGCCCGTCGGTAGCCTGAGGAGTAGCCGCTGGGCTGC
Organism: uncultured Phycisphaeraceae bacterium; assembly: GCA_963799465.1. GTDB lineage: Bacteria > Planctomycetota > Phycisphaerae > Phycisphaerales > Phycisphaeraceae > JBCCOW01. The sequence goes on from CAWCXG010000001.1 coordinate 1,960,699, forward strand.
TGATCCGCGTCGGTTGACGTTTCACTGGCGGTGGGTGCCGGTTTGGGACTGTCGCTGGGTGTGGACGGGGCCCCGATGTAGCGTTTGTATCCGCCGGACTGGCTGACGGGTTCGCCTGAGGAGGTGGCGGCTGCGGAAGCGTAGTTGCCTTTGCGCACTGAGCCGCGAGGCCGAGCTTCGTTGATCGTCAGGGGGCGATCTTTGAAGCTTTGGGTGGAGAGTTCTTCGATGCCGCGGAGGCCTGCCTCGCGGTCCTCCATTTCGACAAAGCCGAAGCCGCGGGATCGCCCGGTCTCGCGGTCGAAGACGATGGCGGACTTGATGACGGTTCCGAACCGGCTGAAGAGTTCTGCCAACTCATCGGCACTGGTGCCGTAAGGCAGATTTCCGACGTAAATATTGATCACAGAATGACTCGATCCTTACCCGGACGAGGAGGGATGGACGTATCACACCTGCCGGGCGGGGGGTGTGATTTCGGGGAGCAGGCCGGGATGGAAGCAAAAGGTGGGGGCAATGACCCCGGCTCAGCGTAGGTCACTGGATCTGTTGCTTCCACGCAGGCAAAGCCTAACTTTCAACTCCAGGGCGTACAAGCGTAAAGACCAAAAAAGTACGGGTTTTCCATCAAAATCGGCGCAGGATGATCCGTCGTGTCCTATCGGCGTAGATCAAGATGCTTCACGGGTCAGCGGTACGACCTGGGTTTCCCATCCTCCCCCGCGTGGCAGGCGGGTGTCGAACGCATCACGTGGCAACGGTCGGTTGATCTGGACTTCCATCAGGTTGACGGTCGTGATGTCGCCGTTGTCTTCGGTCACGCGTGCTTGTTGGGGTATGAGCCGGTCGGCTTCACGGAGGAAGGTCATCGCGACACGTTTAGCGGGTTGATTGCTGGGGCGGGGCAGAGGGACGAGCTCCAAGGCCACCGAGCCTTGCGGAGCCGGCAGCAGGGTGACGCGATATCGGCGGAGCACGCGGTCGGCGTTGACGTCCAACGGCACGGGGAACGTTTCGTTGCTCATCATGTCGAGCCGTTCGCCGGGGGCGAGGAGTTGTCGGCGGGTGGCTTGTTTTTTGCGTGCGTCCAGATCCAGAAGCCAGAAGCCGTCAAACACGAAGCGTTCGTCGATGGTTTCGAGTCGTTGGTTTTTCCCACCGAGGCGCAGGCCGTCGAAGCGGACCGCAAAGCGGGGGTTGATTTGTTGGCCGGTCGCAGCCAAGTATTGAAAGTCCGCGAACCGGACCTGCTCTTCGTCGAAGATGCCTTGTACTTTGCTGAAGCTCACACGGGCGTTGAGGGTTTGCGTGTCGGCGGACTGAGCTTCGAGTTGATCCAGCACGGCTCGCACGGCAGGGTCGATGTCGGACGCGGGAGCAGTGGATGGGGCGGGCTGCGTCGAAGCGGTGGCAGCAGGCCGGGGGCCAGCGTCGGGTCGCATGTCGTCGGGTTGCGTGGTCGCGGTGGCGGGGGCAACGCGCGGGGCGGGCTGGGTCGCTGGCGTCTGGGCACACGCGGGACACGCCAGAGTCAGGCAGATCATGGAAGCAGGCCAGCGGTTCATCATGCCGATCTTACGATCCCTCTGGCTCACGGTTCGCGGGCGGAGTTTCAGCTTGGGCAGCGGACGCGTCGGATGCTTGTTGCTCCTGAATCTCAGCGACCTGACGGACCACCGCTTCCACATGTTGGCGGTTGCCTTGAGGCCCCGCCGTGCGTTGATCGATATCGTCGAGTGTCTCTTTTTTTCCGTAGAGCAAAAGTTTATCCCCGGTGCGGACCATGGTTTCGCCGCGTGGCGCTCCGATGTATCCGCCGTTCTCGCGGTTGATGCCCAGCACGTTCACGCCTTCGGAGGTGAGCTTGAGTTCTCCCAGGCTTCGTCCCGCCAGCCAGTCGTGGTCTTCGACCGCCAGTTCCACCACCCGGTAGTTGCCCTTGACATGCAGCAGTCCGGCGTAGTCGCGGGTGTCCAGTTTGGTGTAACGCCGAAGCAGCGCGTCGATGCCGCGACTGAGTTTTTGGTCAATCCAAGGCGTGGCGACCAGCCACCACACAAACACCAGGCCCAGGATCAGCATCCCGAACCGCCAGAACCCGATGGTGCGATTGTCCACGTCCACGAAAGCGATGAGCATGGTCGCCGCGATGGTCATCACGCCTCCGTTCCGCACGATCATCAGCCAGGTGATGATGCGTCGGCGGACCGGATGGTTCACGACTTTCTCCGCCTCATTGGTCGTGAATCCGGTACCGGTGAGTGCGGAGCGAGCCTGAAACCGTGCGACATTTTCCGATAAACCCGTGAGCGTCAACGCAATCGATGCCACGCGCGTGCAGATAAATGACAGCACCAATATAAAAACCAATGACGCGATCGCGATCATGCCTGCAGTGTAGACGTGGCCTGTGAACGCGAGGTTTTGCGCCCCTGGCTGGAGATGGAGAACCGAGATTTGCTCTGGCCTGTCACGCGGCGGGGGAGGTCCCGGGTTCGACAACACGCAGCCGCTGGGCTACAACGCCCTTGTGGTATTGAAGTTTGGTCGTACGCGACTGGTCATGGAGACTCCAGGTTGGCGCAGACAAAGATGCTTGTGGCAGTGTCCAGTCCCTGGGCGAGCGAGAAGCTGGCCGGTCCGATCGCTGACCTGGCCGGGCGGTTGTCGGGCAAGGTGCTGGTGGCCCACGTCGCCACCTTGCAGGAAGAGGACGAGCACGAATCCGAAGCTGCGCAGCGGGGAGAGCAGACCCTCGAGGTGCTCGTCAAAGAACTCGTCGAGGCTGGCGTGGAGGCGGAAGGCGTCATGCTGTTCAGTGACGACACGCCCAAAGCGATCCTCAATACCGCCAAGGCCCGGGACTGCACGCTCATCGCGCTGGGGCTGACGCCCAAAGGGGTGCTCAAGCGGCTGATCGTCGGCGATGTGCCGGGCAACATCATTCGCCAGGCCGACTTGCCGGTGCTTTTGCTGCCCGCCAATTGGGACGGCGTCATCTAATTTTTATCGAGACCCAGTGCCTCAGGACCGCCAGGGTGAACGCGTGCTGGCACATCCCGGGGTCCGTCTGCGCGGCGATCATACGGCGTGAAGTTTCGGGGCATCAATTGCATTTGATGCTTTAATCGCCTTGTGAAAGCGCTGTAAAAATTTTGTAAAAATGCAGGCTTGTTCAACATCGAAAAACTGCTACGGTGTAATCACCCAAGGGTGACAGGTCCTCCATGGGTTGATTCATGCGTTTCATGCTCGACTGAGCAGCTTCTCTTTCTCGTACACGTTTTCGTTCACGGATTCGCTGGTTCTTTTCGTTTTACCCTCTCCTGGAATTTTTTGATGCTCCATCGCCGTCTTGAGTCTTCCCGTGCGCTTTCGCCTTGTTTTGAAGCGCTGGAGACCCGTCAATTACTCGCGGCGGTGACGGTCTCCACCGCTTCGGAATTGCTCAATGCGGTGAACAACGGGGCGGACGGCGACGTGATCACGATCAATGCGGGGACGTACGAACTGACCGAGACGCTCAACCTGCGGGACGATATGACCCTGCGGGGGGCGGGGGTGGATCAGACGATTCTCACGCCGGTGAGCACCTGGCAGCCGGGGACCGCTGGCCTGCCGGACTCGGCCAGCAGTACCACCAACAACTTCAATAATTCGGCCTACCTGCTCAGCCTGGTCAGCGACCACAACGTGGTGATCGAAGACCTGACCCTCGACGGCAACTACCAGGTCCACGGCGGAATCGTCGCGGAATGGTCCAACAATTTTATCCTGCGTGACAGCAAGCTCGAAGAGTTCGCCTGGAGCGGCGTCCGCACCTACAAAGGCGGCAATCACCTCTACAACAATAACGAATTCATTAACGCAGCGAGCAAGGTGGGCGCCACCGGCGGCATGATCCATAGCCGATACCTGCAGAACTCCCTGATCGATAACAACACGTTCCTCGAAACCTCCTCGCATCCCAACGAAACCTACGGCATCAAGGCTGAGGGCATGTCCGGCACGCGGATCACCAACAACACCATCCAGACCGATGGCTTCTCGATCGAGATTGCCCACGAGCACGAGCACAGCATCGAGATCGACCACAACTACCTGAGCAAAGCGGTGTCGGTGCCCAAGCAAGGCAACGACAATGTGGCTGGCGACTACTCGTTCTACATCCACCACAACTACTTCAAGAACAGCTACTCGCTGGAGTGGAATCGCAACGACATTGAGGTGGCCTGGAACCTGTTCGACTTCGATGTCAATCAGGACGGCGGGCACCTGATCACCAACTTCGACAACGGCAGCAACGCCTCGTCCAGCGGCACGAAGTTCCATAACAACCTGATCAAAAACCCCGGCCGAGGCCTGTTCGACGCTCCGTTCGGCCACGCGTACAACGACTTCAACTTCTACAACAACCACGTCATCGGCAACACCACCGCCACGCCGCGGACCGGCGGGCTGTTCGGCTTCCCCACCGCCACCGACGAATCGACGATGACCATCAAGGACAACATCTTCGAGTTCAACGGCCAGTCCCGCCCGCTGTTCAAAAACTCCGCCAGCTATGCGGTCAACGTCGAGAACAACACGCTGACCAACATCAGCGACACCGGCAACTACAGCAACACCAGCACCTCGGCCGTCCGCGGCACCACCGCACCGCTGCTCTTTAACGTCGGCCAGGACGGCGAATACCTCGTCGATGGCTGGAATATCAGCGAAGTGGGGGTTGGTGGCGGTGCGTTGGGTGAAGTGGGCACCGTGACAGTGGATCAAGCGAGTGCGTCAGCATGGACCACCGTGAATCTCACCCAGACCTACGTTGACCCCGTGGTCATTATCAGCCCGGTGGGCGATGCTGGAGCTGACCCAGCGGTGACGCGGGTACGTAACGTCACTGCGACGAGCTTCGAGGTACAGGTCGATGAATGGGATTACCTCGATGGGACTCATAATGCTGAAACGCTTCATTACTTCGTGGTCGAGTCCGGCCGTCACGTGCTGGATGATGGCACGGTGCTCGAAGCAGGATCGGCTCAGGTCAATCAGAACCACGCCACGATCAACTTCAGCCAAAGTTTTGGCGGATCACCCGTGGTCTTCAGCTCCGTGGCGAGTGTGAATGAGGCCACCGCAGTGACTACCCGGCAACGCTCAGTGAATGCCAACAGTTTCCAGGTCAAACTGCAGGAGCAGGAAGCGGGAGCAGGCGGCAGCACGGCTCACGCCAATGAATCGGTGCACTGGCTGGCGATCGACGCGGGCACGGGCAGCGTCCAAGGCCTGGATTTTGAGGCAGGCACCACGGGCGACAATGTGACGCATGACTGGAAGACGGTGAACTTCACGCAAAGCTACGGCGCAGGCCGGGCGGTGTTTGCCAACCTGCAAACGACCGATGGCAATGACACGACGGCGGTGCGCTATCGCAACTTCACCGCCACGGGCGTTGAGGTTAAAGGTGAAGAGGAAGCATCTCAGGACGCTGAAATCGGTCACACCAGTGAAAACGTTGGATTCCTGGCCTTTGAGACCGGCGTGCTGACCACTGGCGGCGGCGGAACGGTCACCGTCCCCGCAGCCATCGCGGAGTATCGCTTTGAGCAGAACCTGAACGATTCAGCAGGCAGCAATAACGGCGCAGCGTTGGGTGACCCCGGATACGTTGCGGGCGGGACGCAAGGGGCCTATGCCCTGGACCTGGACGGCAACGATGGCATCAACCTGGGGGCGAATGCGTTCATCAACGCGGCTTTCAGCACCCGTACCGCGGCGGTGCATTTCAAAGCCTCCAGCACCTCGGGTACCCAGATGATTTATGACGAAGGCGGGTCAACCAATGGGTTGGCGATCCGTCTGAACAACGGACAACTTCAGGCGGTCGTGGCCAACGGTTCCACACGCTTTACGCTCAGCACGGCCTTTACTTCCACGGACTGGTCGCATGTCGCTGCGACGTTCGACAACGGCATGTTCAACCTGTATCTGAATGGGTCGCTGGCGGCGACGACCACGGCCTCCTATTCGACGGTCAGCAGCCATAGCAATGAGGGCGGTTTCGGATCGGTGATCGACGGTGAGACCGCATTCAACGTTTCAAGTGGCGGACTGATTGGGCAAATCGATGACGCCCGTGTCTGGGACGTGGCTTTGACCGCCGCTGAAGTCGCTGCGTTGATTTGATTCAATGACGGTCGTGGCGGGACGCGTGGTGGCGGGCGACGAAGGCGTTGTACTGGTCGGGCGTGTCGATTCCTGCTGCGGCATGGTCGGTGCGGACGAGTCGAATGGCGTGGCCGTGCTCGAGGACGCGGAGTTGTTCGAGTTGCTCGGCTTGTTCGAGGGGGGTGGGGGTCAGGTCTGCGTAGTTGAGCAGGAACGCGCGGCGGTAGGCGTAGAGCCCGGGGTGTTTGTAAAGCGTGGGCGGAGAGGCTTTGGCGTGTGGGTCACGGTGAAAGGGGATCAGGCTTCGGGAGAAATAGAGCGCCCGGTCGTGGGCAGTCTTGACGACCTTGACGATGTTGGGATTTGCCGGGTCGTCGTGGGGTGCGAACGGGCTGTAGAGCGTGGCCATGGCGGCATCGGGGTCGTCGGCCAGGCCTTGCGCCAAGGCGTCGATGGTGGCGGGCGAGACCTCGGGTTCGTCGCCTTGAATGTTGACAATCAGGTCGTGCGGATCGTCGAGCAGGGTGAGCGCTTCGGCGAGGCGTGACGTGCCGTTGGGGTGTTCGCCGGTGAGGATGGCCTGGGCGCCGAAGCGATGCACCGCGTCGATAATGTCCGGACTGTCCGTGGCGACGACGACCCGGCGAAGACATCGCGCTTGCTGCGCTTGTTCGACGACATGCTGGATCAACGGCTTTCCGGTGCGTGCGAGCAGGGGCTTGCCCGGCAGTCGGGTGGAGGCCATTCGGGCTGGGATGAGGCCGAGGGCGTGAACCATGAGAAAGCCAGGAGGTGGTGGCCCGGGTGCGGCGGGTGGCCTCGGGGGTGGATGGGCGGGGCCTTACTCGGGGGCATCGCCTTGGAGCGAGGCGGAGAGCTCACGCAGCCGATCGCGTTGAGCGCGGATGTCCTTGAAGTTGATGTCCGAGCGAAGCAGCTCGGAGGCGAGCTTTTCCGCTTCGCGGGCCAGGGCCAGGTCGCGGTTGCGTTGACCTGAGTCGGCCATGGCGAGCATCAGGTCGTAGCGCATCTCTTTGGCCAGCGCATCATCGGTGTGCGGGTAGTTGGCGATGCCGTCTTTGAGGGTTTCGATGGCTTCATCGGACCAGCCCTTGAGCAGGTAGGACTTGCCGAGGTAGTAGTGCGAGTGGGCACGGTTCTTGGGGTCGGCTTTGGCTTGCTGGAAATTACTGATCGCGTCGTCGAACTGTTTGGTGAGGAACTGGCGTTTGCCAAGCTCGAACTTCAGGCCAAGGTCGGTGGGGTAGTGGTCGACCCGCTCGCCGAACTCTTTGAGCTCAAACGCGAGTTTTTGTCGCATCAATTGCTCGAGCGCTGCTTTCGCGGTTTCATCGCTGGTGTCTCGCTTGAGCGTATTACGCAGTGAGCGGACGCGGCGGTTGATCTGGCGCATCTGCACGTCCCCGGCTCGGACGCGGTAGCGGTATTGCCCGGTGGCCTCGGCGGCTTGACGCAGCAATGTGATCGCTTCTTTCTCGGGCTGGTCTTCTTCTTTTTTCAGCAGCGCTTCGACGAGTTTGACCAGTTTGTCGTTGTCATCGGGGTCTTCTTCAAGCTCAGCCCGCCGGGCGGCGATGAGTTTGGACACCGCGTCGCCGGCATCACTGCCGCCTGAGGCGGTTCGGGAAAGGGCCTGGGCTTCGGAGTCTTTGAGGTTGCCGTGGAAGCCGCCGGACTCGCTTTTCTGGCTGCTGGACGCGGCGTAACGCTCGGCTTCGAGGTCTTTGAGTTCGCCCAGCAGGTTGCTGTCGCCGGGCTTGAGGGAGATGGCGCGTTTGCAGCACTCGATGGCTTTGTCGAATTGCCCCAGGCCTTGGAAGTTATCGCGCAAGCGCACCCAGGCTTTGGCGTCTTTGACTTGCCCCATCATGTCCATCGCCACGATGCCAGCCCAGTACCCGACCTCGCCGAGGTTGACGTCTTCCTCGGCTTTGTCGGCGGTGAGCGCTTCGTCCATCACTTTGGCGTAGAGGGCCGGGTTGGTGGGGTCCATCGAGGCGGTTTTTTCGGCGGTGAGCATTTTGTCCACGGCGGTATCGCCCACGGATTTAACGCCCATGAGGCCGGCTTTTTTCCCGCCGCCGACTTTGCGGCGCATGGCCACTTCGCGGAGTTGATCGTGTCGGTCCATGTCGCCGGGGGCGTGCCGCAGGCCGTCGATGTACATCGAGATGGCGGCGTCGTAATTACGGGAATCCGCGTAGGTCTCAGCATGTCGAAAGAAGGCTTCTGCCTTACGTTCGGAGCGTTTGAACCCGCCGTCGGAATCTGAACCACCTTTGCCGAAAAAAGCCAAATCCGACTCCTGAGCAGGGCCGATGACGAGCGCCTCGGCCGGGGTCACGGGACACACCGGGTTGCTCGACGAGACAGCCGAGCCTTCCTAGTTTAACGAACCACGCTGTGATTGTGTGGGGAGGGTTGTCGGCGGATGAAGCGGCTGGGCAGGGGCTGGGCTTGGCGGTCGGTATGGTGTTATGCATGTCGGATACTGCGAAACAGCACGAGAAGGTCGGTGTGGGAGTGGTCGGCGGGGCGGGTCGGATGGGGCTGCGGCTGGTGGCGTTGGCCGATTCGGCAGGTTTGCACGTTGCCGGGGCGGTGGAACATGTGGGGCACGCCGCACTGGGGCAGGATATTGGTGTGTTGGCGGGGGTGGGTGACCTGGGCGTGCCGGTGGTGGCGTCACTGGAACAGACGCAGGGCGTGGGGGTGGTGATTGATTTCAGCTCGCCTCAGGGGTTGGCGTCCACTGCGGCATGGTGCGAGGAGACCGGCTCGGCGTTGGTCGTGGGTACGACCGGGCTGGACGCGACGCACGACGCGGTGTTGCAGCGGGCAGCAGAGCGGGCTGCGGTGTGTCAGGCGACGAACTTCAGCCTGGTGGTCAACGTGCTGTGGAAGCTGGCGGGGCAGGCGGCCCGGCTTCTGGGCGAGGATTACGACATTGAGGTGCTCGAAGCGCATCACCGGCATAAAAAAGACGCGCCCTCGGGCACGGCGTTAACGCTGGTGAAAACGTTGTGTGATGCGACCGGCCGCGACTTCGAGCGAAATGTGGTGTACGCCCGGCAAGGCGATGCGCCCGGCAGCGGGGCGACATCGGCGTGCAGACGCTTCGGTACGGGGATCACCCGGGCGAGCACACGGCGATCTTCGCGGCGGAAGGTGAACGCCTGGAACTCAAGCATGTGAGCACCAGCCGGGACAGCTATGCGATCGGGGCGCTCCGGGCGGCAGCATGGTTGGCGGATCGACCGGCGGGGCGGTACGCGATGGAGGATGTGCTGGGGTTGTCATCGCTGAGGTGAGTGGCGGGGTATTTTCAGGGCGATGGGGTTTGGTGAAGATCGATGCGTTGCCAGGTTCCCGCCAGGAAGCGGGCGAGGTACAGCAAGGCAAGCACGCCGAAAGCAGCGACCGACACCCACCAGGGCCCGAGCACACCCCACTGGGGGCGGTAGGTCGCGACGAGGTATCCCCCGCCCAGCATGATGCCCACACTGCAGGCCAGCATGAGCAGGGCGGGCACGAAGGTGTCGCCTGCCCCGCGCAGGGCATTGCCGAAGGTGAATTGCGTGGCGTCGAAAACCTGGAACACCGCCATGCACACCAGCACCCGGCGGGCGACCTGGATGACCTCGGGATCGTCGGTCAGCCAGGTCACCAGCCATCCGCCTGCGATCAGATAGACCCCGGCAACGATTGCGGCATAGCTGGCCGTCATGCCCCACGCCCAGTAAGTCTGGCGTCTGGCGCGTGCCAGGTCGCGGGCTCCGATGCTTTTACCCACCGCCGCGGCGGCGGCGATCCCCACGCCTACGCAAGGCATGATGGCAAGCTCAAAAAACTTAAACGCAATGTTGGACCCAGCCATCGCGACGGTGCCGAACTGCCCGATGATCAGGAACAGGAACACCGCGAAGGTGGTGATGTCGCCGGTGAATTGCAAGCCTGCGGGCAGGCCCACTTTGAGCAGCGGGCGGAGCAGGGGCCAGTGTGGTTTGAGGTTGCGCAGCGAGCCATAGGTCGCGCGGACGTTACGGCGGAGCATGAAGCCCAGCAGCACCAGCGCGGACACGACCGCCGCGGCGGAGGTCGCCCACGCGGCACCGGCAACGCCCATGGGCTCAAACCCCAGGTTGCCGAAGATCAGCACCCAGTTGCCGAAGATGTTGAAGACGTTGGCGGCCAGTGTGGCCCAGAAGCCCGCCCAGGGTTTGTGGATGCCGTTGAAGAAATTGGTGAGCGCAGCGGTGACCACCGAAGGCATGACGCCCAGCAGGCCGATGGTCAGGTAGTCGATCTCCATCGCGGCGACGACGGGGTCATGCCCCATCGACGCGATGATCTGCGGGACCACCGGCCACAGCGGGAGCACCAGCAGTCCCCACGCCACCGCGATCCACACGCCTTGCCAGGCATAGGCCCCGCACCTGGCGTGTTCGCCCCGGCCCAGGGTCTGGCTGGTCAGCGTGGAAACCGCCGACATGATCCCAAAACCCAGCGAAATCAGGCAGAACAGCCCAATGCTGGCCGGCACGATCGCCGCCTGCGCCTCGGGGCCCAGCGAAGAGACCATGATGAAGTCCGCCCAACTCATCACGGTCCGCGAGATCATCGACGCGATGATCGGCAGCGCAAGCCACAGCAACACCACCGGCACGGGTCGCGCGTCCGCAGCAGCGGGATGGGAAGGGGGTCGCGGTGTCAACAAAGCAAACCAGGGGGGCGATGCGACTCGAAGCTTACCGGCGGACATGGGCCTGCCACGAGGCAGCCTAAAACGCAAGTCCCAGCGTCCCCAAACGTAACGCCGACGTACGCTGTCTGCATGATCTCGACTGACTCTCCACTCAGCCCGGTGCGTGCGTTTCTGGACCACCACTTTTTGCACTTCAATGCCCGCGAACTCGTCGCTGCGGCGAAGGCGTATGAAGCTCACCTCGACGCCGGGGGCACGATGCTGATCACCCTCGCGGGGGCCATGAGCACCGCTCAGATCGGCCGAAGCCTGGCGCGGATGATCCGTGAAGGCAAGGTCCATGCCGTGTGCTGCACGGGGGCGAATCTGGAAGAGGACGTGTTCACGTTGCTTTCGGTCAACGAGTATGAGCCATGCCCGCAGTGGCGTGCGTTGTCGGCGGCGGACGAGCAGGCGTTGTACGAGCGGGGCATGAACCGGGTGACCGACACGTGCATCCCCGAAGACGTGATGCGTCATGTCGAGCACCGCCTGTACACCATTTGGGATCAGGCGGCGAAAAGCGGTCGGCGGTGCTTTCCGTATGAGTTTCTCTACGACGTGCTGGGCCAACCCGACCTTGCCGAGCATTATCAGGCCGACCCACAGGACTCCTGGCTGCTCGCGGCGAAGCAGATGGGCATCCCGGTGTATACCCCGGGCTGGGAGGACTCGACGCTTGGCAATATGTTCACCGCGTGGGCGATGAAGCGCGGCGACGATCAGCACACGGCGCTCAGGCCGGGCACCGAACAGCTTGCCCATCTGGCGACGTGGTACCGCGAGCAGACCAAAGCCATGGCGGGCAATACAGCGCTGCCAGGCGTGGGTTTTTTTCAGATCGGTGGGGGCATTGCGGGCGACTTCCCGATTTGCGCGGTGCCCATGATGATTCAGGATTTGAAATGGGAGCGCACGCCTTACTGGGGTTATTTCTGCCAGATCAGCGATGCGGTCACGAGCTACGGCGGGTATTCCGGCGCCGTTCCCAACGAAAAAATCACCTGGGGCAAACTCGCTCCCAAGACGCCCAAGTACATGATTCAAAGCGACGCGACCATCGTCGCGCCGTTAATCTTTGCCTATGTTTTGGGAGACTGACCCGGTGAATTTCAGGGGCAGATCAAACGGTCTCGCATGGTGTGGCAAGTCAATTCAGTAAGCGTTGCGGGCCAACGGTTCATCCGTGTTTGGCAGGCTGCTTGATCCGCCAGCCGCTCAAGGCTCCATGCCGTCGAAGAACGTGAGGTATCGCCCCTGGCTCATGCGGTGGACCAGTGCGGCGAGTTCGAGCAGGTGGTAATCGCCCCACATGGACGATTCGTCGCAGGGCACCTTCTGGCCTTGGGGCACATGGTCCCAGCCGTTGGGCCAGTGGTACACGCTGTGCAGGAGCAGGCCTTGGTGATGGGGCTTCGTGGAAAGGTAAGGCTGGTCAAAGAGCGTCGCGGCGAGGTCCAGGCCCGGCGTGCGATAGGCGTCGCCTTTCTTGACTTGATTTTTGTCGCGGAAATAATTGCCAAGGCGGATCAGGCCTTGCGCGGCGATTGCAGCGGCTGAGGCGTCCACGGGTTCGTGATCGTTGTAGGGGTCAGCGGGGCGGTCCTGCCAGCCTTCGAGGCGGGAGAGTCCCGGAGCGCCGTCATCCCAGTAGGGCACGTGGTCGGATGCGGTGGCGTCGCAGAGGTAGTGATCGCAGGTTTCGCGGGCGGCTTGCTCGTAGACCTTGACCACTGCGGTTTTGGAAAGGCCGGTCGCGGTTTTGAAGGTTTTGCTGTCGATGGTGGCGAAGCATTCGAGATGCTCGGCGTATCCCAGCATGGCCCAGGCCAGTCCACGCGTCCACGTCGAGAACGGCGAGTAGCCTTGCTGGGTGGATCGACAGCGAAACGCGCCGTCGGTGCGGTTGAAGACGGCTTCGTGGGCGGTGCGGCCGCGGACGTTGTAGGGGCTGTCAGCGTAGGGCGGGGTGAAGCCGGAGGTGCTGCGGTTTTGCGTGGGGCGGTCCTCCGCTCGGCCGTGGAGGATGATGTAGCGGTAAGTCGCCAGGCCATGGAGCACGGCCCGCCGCAGCAGGTTGGCGCGGCGGTCGTTTTCGTGCATCAGCGTGTGGCCCAGCTTCCATGCGGCGGTGAGGATGCGGGTGGTTCGCATGGTGTCGACGAACAACGAGTGCGGGCCGTTGAAAGACGTGATGTAGCCGAGGCTGTCGCTGTGGGCGATGTCCGGGCCGGAGTGTGTGACGGGGATGCCCGCCCAGCGTGAGGCTTGTACCGCACCGGAAGCAGCAATGGCCTGCTGGTAATAGCGGGACTGCCACGGGCCATGGGCGGGGATTCGGCCTTCGTCGCAGAGTCGCAGGAGATTGCCGTAGGTGGACAGATTGTTAAAGCCGTGGTCGTGGACACCGGTGTGGGTCACGTGAGGCAGCATGTTTTCGACGGTCCGCTCTTTGCCGAGGTCAATGAGGGTGTCGTCCTTGAGGATGTCGCCTGCGAGGATGAGTTGGCCGTACTGAAAGCCTTGCGTCCATTCGGTCCATCCGCGGGTGGTGTATGTGCCTTGGACGGTGAAGACGGGTGTGCCCTGGGCGGGGTCCCAGGCGGCGTCGAGGCGTTGGGCTTTGTCTCCCGCGAGCTCGGCGACCCGCTTGGCTGAGGTGGCCAGGGAGGCGAGTGCGGCGTCGGGGGTGGCGTTGGAAGGGGTGTGGGTCGCAGTGGCCTTGGTCATAACGTTTACTGTAAGGCCCGCCCGGGCAGTCGCGCTGTTCCAGGCCGGCCCATTCGGATCGCCAATCGAGACACAATCTCGCCGCAGGCCCCTGCGGGACGAAGGCTATACTCCACTCTGATCGATTCCACCCGCATGCCAGGGGTCCCGTCGGCCTTGAAACGACGAGCACGCCGGGCGTTAGAGCACCTGTGATGAGTCAAGACGCCCAAGCACCGAAAATCATTGTGGACGACGACTGGAAGGCCCAGGCCCAGGCGGAGAAAGCCAAGCTCGCCGAGAAGGCCAAGACCGCTGCGCCTGCGTCGAAAGCGTCAGCAACGCCCGGCGTCTCCACCCCCGCCGACCCGTCTGGCCAGTCGCGAAAAATGCCCCCCGCGACGTTCGAGACCCTCGTCTCCACCCTCGCGACCCAGGCGTTGTTCGCGATGGGGGCTGTGCCTGACCCGCAGACCGGCCAGCCCATGATGCACCTGGACCTGGCCCGGCATCACATCGACATGCTCACCGTCCTCGACGATAAATGCGAGGGAAACCTCACCGAAGAGGAAAATGACCTGCTGAGTCAGACGCTTTACGAACTGCGAAACCGTTACGTGCAGATCAGCTCCGCATCCCGCGGATGAGATACGTACCACGGCATACCTCACCTGACCGGATGTCCCCCGGTCGCTGTGAACCCCCTACGACACCATGACCACTGCGACCCCCTCGGCCGTACCCAAGAGCAAGCCAACGCACGCCGACCGTGGAAAGACGGCGCCGGGCCAGGCCCCTAAAGTCAACGGCCTGCTCGATAAACACCACTTCCTGCTGCGACGCCTGCATTCGCTCACCGGCATCGTTCCAGTGGGTGTGTTTGTCGTCTTTCATCTGTTTACCAACATGCAGATGGCACTCGCCCAAATCACCGGCGAGCTGCACTATTTCCAGGACGAAGTGGACTTCATCCACTCACTACCCGCGCTGCTGTTCCTGGAAATCTTCGGCTTGTGGCTGCCCATCGCCTTCCATGCCGGCCTGGGCGTGCTCTACATGATCGGCGGGAAAAGTAATTTCTACAGCTACCGCTACGGCGGCAACATCCGCTACACCCTGCAACGCTGGACCGCGTGGATTGCCCTGTTTTTCATCTTTTTCCACGTGGCGTCCCTGCGGTGGGGCTGGACGTTTGGCGTTTTTGAGTTCCCCTTTATCGCCAATGCCGAAGGCGAAGCGTTCGCCGCCTCAGAGTTTGCCCTTGCCGCTGGCATTGACAGCTATCCCCTCGCCACGGCCACCACGGCCATCGCGTTGCAAAGCGGCTGGCTCGACGGTTGGCTGGTCACCCTGGCCTACCTCGTCGGCTCGCTGGCCATTGTCTATCACTGGTCCAACGGCCTGTGGACCGCAGCGATCACCTGGGGGCTGACGTTGACCCAGAAAGCCATGCACCGTTGGGGCATGGTGTGCATCGCCATGGGCCTGGCGCTGACGCTCTTTTCGATCTCGGCGATCTGGGGTGCTCGGGCTTACGAAGTCACCGACCAGGACCGTGCCGCGCTCAAAGCCTATGCCGCAGAAAGCAAACCCCAAGCCAAGCCCTGAGGACCCACCGAACCGCATCGCGCGGCATCAATGCCTTCTTCCCAAGCCTGCCGTACCCCGGGCACCCGCAGCGTATTCGTAGGAAATCCGTGTCGATCTGTGGCGATCCCCTCTCACCGCGCTAGAGTTCAAGTATGACTGAGCAAGCCACCCCCTCTGCCCCCCGCGTCATCGTCGTCGGCGGCGGCCTCGCAGGTCTCGCCGCCACCGTCCGTATCGCTGAGTCCGGCACCGCAGTCGATCTCTTCAGCCTCGTGCCCGTCAAACGTTCGCACTCGGTCTGCGCCCAGGGCGGCATCAATGCCTGCAACAAAGTTGCCCGCCAGCAAGGCTACTCCGAGTGGCAGCACATGGACGAGACGCTCTACGGCGGAGACTTTCTCAATCATCAGCCCCCCGTCTACGAAATGACGCACTGGGCGCCCAAGATCATCAACCTGCTCGACCGCATGGGTGTTCCGTTCAACCGCACCAACGAAGGGCAACGCGACCTGCGACTCTTCGGCGGCAGCCTGTTTAAACGCACTCACTTCGCGGGCGCGTCCACCGGCCAACAGCTGCTCTACGGGCTGGATGAACAGACCCGACGTCACGAAGCCGACGGCAAAGTCAATAAGTACGAGTTCTGGGAGTTTCTCGCGCCGATCCTTAATAAGGATGGTGTGTGCAAGGGCATCGTCGCCCAGGACATGCGCACCATGGAGATCAAGCCCTTCCTCGCCGATGCGGTGGTCATGGCCAGCGGCGGCAACGGCTTGGTGTACGGCAAGTCCACCATGTCGGTGATCTGCACCGGGGCCGCCGCCGCACGTTGCTATCGAGCCGGCGCAGCACTGGGCAACCCTGAGATGATCCAGGTCCACCCCACCGCCATCCCCGGCGAAGATAAATGTCGACTCATGTCCGAGTCCGCCCGCGGCGAAGGCGGCCGAGTCTGGGTCCCCCGCACCGAGGGGGACGACCGCCATCCGCTCGATATTCCCGAGCCTGAACGCCTCTACTTCCTCGAAGAAAAATACCCCGGCTACGGCAATCTCGTGCCCCGCGATATCGCCACCCGCGAAATCTTCTGGATGTGCGAAAAAGGCATGGGCATCGGCGGCGGGAACATGGTCTACCTCGACATCACCCACCTGCCCCAGGCCACCAAAGACAAGCTCGCGTCCATCCTGGAAATCTACGAAAAGTTTACCGGCGACGATCCCCGCGAAGTGCCCATGAAAATCTTCCCCGCGGTGCACTACACCATGGGCGGGCTGTACACGACCTACACCTCTGAAAAACGTCGGCCTGAAGACGTCGATCCCGGCGAACTCGAAAGCATCACCGGCATGAAGTCCGGCGACCCGCAGAACATGATGACCAATGTCCCGGGCCTCTACGCCTTTGGCGAATCCAACTACGCCTACCACGGTGCGACCCGCCTGGGCGCCAACGCCTTGCTGTCCTGCATCTTCGATGGCTTGTTCTGCGGCTTGTCGGTCCACAACTTTGCTCATGCCGCCTTTGAAGAAAAGCCCGCCGCCGAGCTTGATCCGGCGATTGTCCAGAAGGTCGTGGACGAAGAGGTCGCCAAAGTCGAACGTCTCGTATCCCTGCAGGGTGAGGAGAATCCCTACGACATCCATAAGGAACTCGGAGCGGAAATGACCCTCGCGGCCACGGTGGTCAAAACCGAGGCACGGCTGCTCAAAGCCCGCGCCAAGCTCAGCGAGCTCAAGGAACGCTACACCCGCGTCAAGCTCACCGACACCGGGCATTACACGAATCAGAATGTCGCCTTCGCCCGGGCGCTGGGTGACATGCTGCTTTACGCCGACGCCATCATCGAAGGCTCGATCGCCCGCAAGGAATCGCGCGGCAGCCATTACCGAGACGACTACCCCGAGCGGATCGACGACCCGTTCCACGCGACGACCAAGTGTTTTTACGACGCGGCGGGTAACACGGCCCGCATTGAATGGGAACCCATTCCGCTGCCGATGGTCCCCTTGCGGGCTCGAACCTACGGCAAGACCGACCCCGCCAAAGCCGATGCGAAGCCCCAGGACGTGAAAGCCCAACAGGAAGCCAACGGCGAGCAGGGCGAACTCGTTGGTGCCGGCGTGGCCAACGGTCAAGCCTCCGCCGACGCCGAGCGTCTGCAACAATCCCCCGGCTCTGCCGCCTACAGCCAGCAACCCGAGGCCGACCCCTCGGGCGACCACGCCGACGCCGACCACGGCAACGACCGAAAATACTCCGGCCCCACCGGCGGCAACCCCGACTACGCCGAGGAAAACAAAGACCACGCCAGCGACCAGTCTTAACCCCGCCCCCGCCATCGCGCGTTCCGCCTTACCTCGCACCCCTTACGTGTTCAAGACCCATGATTGCCCCTCAAGACGCCAACGACAAGAAGACCTTTCGCCTCCGCATTCACCGCCAGGATGACCGGGATCAGCCGGGGTATTGGCAGGAGTTTGAGGTGCCGCGTGCCCCGTCTCAGAATGTGATTTCGGCCTTGCAGCATGTCGCCGCCCACCCGACGACGGTGCAGGGCGAGAATGTCGAGCCGGTGGTCTGGGACTCAGGCTGCCTGGAAGAAGTGTGCGGCTCGTGCACGATGAACATCAACGGCCGCGTGCGACAGGCGTGCTCGGCGTTGATTGAAGACGTGCTCAAAGATGCCCAGGACGACGGCCGAGAGATGGTGGTGGAGCTCAAGGCGATGACGAAGTTTCCGGTGGTCCGCGACTTGTTTGTGGACCGCCAGCGGATGTTCGACAACCTCACGAAGGTCAAAGCCTGGGTGCCGATCGACGGCACGCATGATCTGGGTGAAGGCCCCTCGGAGAGCCCCGAGAAGCAGCAGGAGCGTTACGCGATTAGCCGATGCATGACCTGCGGCTGCTGCCTGGAAGCTTGTCCTCAATTCACCAAGGACAACGAATTCCTTGGTGCCCAGGCCATCGCTCAGGCCTATTACTTCAACGAGCATGAGACCGGCAAGAAGCTCAAAGACGAACGGCTTGAAGCGTTGTCCGGCCCCGGCGGCGTCAGTGACTGCGGCAACAGCCAGAACTGCGTGAAGGTCTGCCCCAAGGAAATCCCCCTGACCGAGGCCATCGCCAAGGCCGGCCGACAGCTCACCATCTGGTCAGTCAAGAAATTCTTCACCGGCAAGTGATCCAGTCGTGACAGGCTGGGGCTGGCCCGACGCGGGCTGAAAGCAACCGGTTCACGCGCTTTCTATAGAGTGAGAGGAGCACTTCTGTTGGCTGCGCGGCTCATCGGTCGATAAGCTCATGTCCGGCCTGCGTGTTCTGCTTTCTCTTTTTTAGAGGTCACACGCTGATGGTTGCTCCCCTGCGGTTTGGTTCGGTCCGTCCCCTGGTTCGCTACGTTGATGACGAGCGGGCAATTCTTGACACCACGTTTACGACGTATTCGTCGCCGGATGCAGAGCCCCTGGATCATCGGGCGGTGGAGTTGCTGGTCGAAGTGGACGGCGACGACGGATTTCACGACGAGGGCGTGAGCAAGGTCTGCACGAAGGATGGGGCGGGCAGCTTTCGAGTGGAGATTGTCGAGCCTCAGCGGTGGTGGCCGGCGGGAATGGGTGAGCAGAGTCTGTATGGGCTGACGGTTCGTCTGCTGGTGGATGACCGGGTAGTGGACAAGCGGACGTTCGGGGTCGGGCTGACGTCCATTCGTCGACGGCGGGTGCTGGGCGCGTCGTTGCCGCCGAGCCTGCTGGTCAACGGGCGGATCCACGAAGTGTCGAGCGTGGTGGTGGTGGACAAGGTGGATGAGCATGCGTTGCTGCCGGCCACGGGTGAGTCGGTGTTGCTGGTCCGGGATCATTACGGGTATGAGTCGTTGTATGCGGCGGCGGACCGGGCAGGAATTTTGATGGTGCAATCGTTGCCGATTGAGCCGGATGCTGAGATCGAGCGGGCGGTCGAAGAGCAGATTGATCGTCTGGCTCAACATCCGTCGTTGGCGGGTTATTTTGTGGGGCATCTTGGCCGTGCTCGTAAGCGGGTGACGCAGGCGATCAAAGCGCTGGACCCGACGCGGGCGGTGTTCCACGATTTTCCGCTGTGCGATGCGGCGTGAACAACCGTGGGCCGCATGAGCGGGCGCGTTCGGTTTGCGATGTCATATGAGACTGATGAAGCCCAGCCCTTGCAGGGCTGGGGCCCACCGTCACAGACGGTGGGCTTCGAGGGTTTTGTGACGTCCTGGGACCGCGTTGGCAACTTCTATTCGCTGATGCGATGGTTCTGGACGTTGTATTTGCCGACAAGACGCGGCGGCGGTGATGCACTAAACTGCGGCTTATGCCCAGCTCTTTGCACTGCACCGTGGTCACCCCCGAAGGCACGCTCGTGGATACCCAGGCGACTTCGGTCACGCTGCCCGCGTGGGACGGCCAGCTCGGCATCCTGCCCGGCCACGCACCGCTGCTGGCCAAACTTGGTGACGGCATCCTCAAGGTCAAGACGGCTGCCGGCGATACGGTGCAGCAGTTCGTGAGCGGCGGGTTTGCTCAGGTGGAAGCGAATGTCCTGACCGTGCTCACCGGCGAAGCGGTGGCAGTTTCCGAACTCGACAAGCAGGCGGCGGAAGCTCAATTGGCCGAAGCGCAAGAGGTCGTGGCGCACGGTGATGAAGCGTTGGAAGCCAAGCATCAGCAGGTCGCGGCCGCACGAGCCAGGCTTCATGCGGCGGCGTGAGCCTGGGGAGACCACGGCAGCCGACTCTCAGTTGATTCAGCGGGTGGCGGGGGGCTTGGCGAGATCGTTCTCGAGGTCGCGGATGCGTGACGCGAGCTCGGGTTTGATATTTGCGCCCAGCAGTTTGCGGAGCCCGGCCAGGGTGGCCTTGGTGGTTTGGGGGGCGGTGCGGACGTTGCGCTGCGCGTAGGTGAGCAGGCGATCGACCACGGGGTCGCCGGCGGCGCCGGGCGGGGTGCGTCCGTTGGGGCCTGCGAGCAGGGTTTGCGCAATCTGCAGAGCTTGGGCCGGCTGATCTTCCTGGAGATACGCTTCGATCGCGCCGCGGAGGGTGCGTTGTCGGGCACGGTCGTCGAGCACGGACTGCACCGCGAGCAAGCGGGTGTAGTCGGTGATGGACAGGCCGGGCTGGCCGAGTTGCATGCGGGCTTCGGCCCGTTCGAGCAGCAGGGCGTGGTAATCTGCGGAGGGTTTCTCGGGCGGGGTTGCCTGAAGCGCGGCCGAGAGGATGCGTTCCCGCAGGGACGCCGCCTCGGCAGAGCGATCCAAACGCATGACCGTGGGCAGCACCGCTTCGGGGGGTTGCACGCGGGAGGCAATCGCGACGAGTGCAGCCTCCCAGGGTTCGACCAATGGCTGACGGGTGGGCGGAAAGCCTGCAAGCGTGCGAAGCGTGGCGGCGTCGTCGGCGCGTCGCTCGGCGGCATCGATCACGATGGGAAGGATCACCGGGTCGTTGGCCCGCCGGGCGAGTTCGAGAAGCGAGTGGGGCGATCCCGCCCAGGCCTCGGCAGCGGCGGCGCGGGTCGAGGGGTCGGGGCTATCGAGCCAGCCGGTGATCTGGTTCCAGGAGGGGTCGTCCACCTCAATGACCTTGCCGAGCAAGGCAACCTCTGCGGCAGAGGGTGCGGCCTGGCCGGCGAGGAGGGTCTTGATGCGCTTGGCGATGAGCTTGCGTTGCCGCAGGTCAAGCAGCCCGGCATCGGCACCGGCTGCAAGTGCTCCCGCGGCTTCGGTGCGAAGGGTGCGGCTGAGCAGCATGTCGTAGGCGGGGTCGATGACCTGCGGCCGCGGAAGGCGGGACATGGTCAGCAGATAGGCCTGGAGCACCTCGACCACGCCTTCTTTGGCTTCGGCGAGATGGTTGGCGATGAGGTCGCCGCCGCTCTCGTCGCCCAGATCGCGGAGGAGCAACGCGGAGCGCCGTCGCACTTCGGCGGCATCGTCGTCCAGTTTCTCGCGTAGCGCCTGGCGCAGGCCTTCGGGAAAGCTCTGGTCGTCGAGCAGGCGTTGGCTGGCCAGATCGAGCGCGAGCAGTCGGATCGGCTGAAGCTGGTCGGTAAGCATGTAGGCCAGGACGGCAGGACGGTCATCCTCGGAGCTCACGCGGTAGAGCGCCCGCTGGGAGTCGAGCAATCGTTGCTCAATGTGTTCGAGGCCGGCGTTACGCTGGGAGCGCATGCGTACGAAGTTCTCGCGAAGCATGCGTTCCCACTCATGCTGGGGCAGTCGGCGGGCTTGTTCCCACCAGGCATTCCAGGCTCGGGGGTCTCGGCCGAGGTGATCGACGGCGGCGAGGTTTTCCAGGGCTTCGTAGCTGGCGGTCTGCAAGGGCACGGGCTGCTGAGGCTGAAGGAGTTGCATCAGCGCGGCGGCGGCCGTGCGGGTTCGGGCGTTGCCCAGGAGCTGTACCAGTTTGAGTCGATCGTCGAGCGCGGTCTGCGGGTTGAGGGTGTCTTTGACCACGCTGCTCTCCAGCTGGGGGTTGAGCAGTCGGCTGGCGGCGATGGCCCAGTCGCGGAGCATGGTGGAGTCGGTGAGCTCGCGTCGGACGCTGAGTACCGGGTCTGCCAAAGTGGTGGGCGCCGCCAGGCGGGAGGTGGCGATGGCTTGCAGGATGCCGTGGCGCGTCTGCACGGGGTAATCGGCGACGAGGCTGGCCAAGAGCGCGACGTTGGCGGTGGATTGGGGGTTGTCGTCCACCTCTTCGAGCAGGGTCTGGGCGGCCACGACGCGTTCAGCCAGGGCGGTGCTGGAGCTGGTGAGCGTGGTGAAAGGCCCGGCGACGGGGTCGGGCAGGTCCGCGGCCTGCAGGCGGTAAGGATCGAGCGCCGGGGCTGCGGGTTGGCACGACACCAGCGTGGTGGCTGCGGTCAGCGTCAGACTGACCATGACGGCCTGGGTGATTGATGGCCTCCACCAACGTCCGAATATCCGGGCGGGGGTGCGGTTGGGGGCAGGCGAACGGCGGGGGGGGGAAGAAAAACGTGTCACAGCGGAACAACACAGCAGAGGCAGCAGGGGATGGGGCAGCCAGCGTCCCGGCGTGGCTTGTTACCGGTCGGTAAGCATCAGTGTAGCGGGCGGGTGGACGCTTCAACATGTTTGCGAATCCGAATTGGAGGTTTTGGCAGGTGTGTAGCACATGACGCGCGGTTTATTCGTCGATGCGACGGTCAAGGCTTGCTGCGGAGCAAGCCCCTGCCCTGCCTTTTGCCTAACGAAGTGAGACGCTTGATGGAACCCTGGACGACTGCGGAAGACCACGCTGAGCACGCGAGCCACTGCCTGGAGCAGGGGCACTACGACGAGGCGGCGGCGTCCTTTGAAGAGGCGTTGCAGCAGGACCCGGAGCGGGATGTGTGGCGGGTGTCGCTGGCGTTGGCGTTGGAGGCACTGGGGCGACACGATGAGGCGGGGGAGCATTTCGCTGCGGCAGCGGCTCGAACCGATGACGCGGACCTGTGGCTGAGGCTTGGGGCCAACGCATTGCGTCGGGGGAAGGGGCATGAAGCGATCGAGGCCTTCGAGCGGGCTCAGACGATTGAGCCGCATCGGCCCGAGTCCTACGACCTTCGCATCGTGGCCTACTCGCGATTGGGCGATTTTGATCAGGCTGAGGTGATGTTTTATCTCAGTCAACAGGTGTTGCCGGAGAATCCTGCTGCGTTTGACTTCATGGCTCAGAGCCTGGTGCTGCGGGGCGATTATCCCTTGGCGGTCCGCAGCTGGGAACAGTGCCTGGACCTGGACCCGTCGTATGCCGAGGCTCACGTTTCGGTTGCGCGGGTGCTGTGGTATCTCGAGCGTCCCAAGGCAGCGGCCCGGCACTTGCAGGCCCACCTGCGGCAGAACCCGACAGATGCAGCGGCGCGGCAGGACCTGGGCTTGTTGTGGGTGGAGTTGGGCCGAACGCAGCATGCCACGCGGGAGCTGAAGCGGGCGGTCACGCGGGACGCCGGGCTGGCGGTGGCGTGGCGGACGCTGGGTGAACTGTCTTTGGAAGCGCGGCACCCTTTGCGGGCAAGGCGTCAACTCGAACGAGCGGCGGAAGAAAATCCGCAACTCCCCGGCGTGGCGGTGGCGCTGGCCCGACTGGCGGTGGAGCGGGGTGAGGACGATGTCGCCCGGGATTGGCTGCGACGCGAGCTGGACATGGCAGGGCAGAGTCAAACGCAAACGCTGGATTTGGCACGAATGCTGAATCGGCTGGAGATGCCTGCGGAGGTCCTGGACCTGTTGACCCCGATCACTTCCGGGATCGACGACCTGATGTGCGACGACGCGGACGCGATGGGTCGTGCGTTGCACGAACGGGCCCGGGCGTTGATGGCATTGGGTTCATGTGAGGCTGCGGCGATGGACTGGCAACGTGCGGTGCGCATCGCGCCCCAGGCCAAAGCGGCATATAAAGCGTTGATCCGCCTCTACACCCGGCAAAGTCGTCCGGCACGTGCTGCGGCGGTCGCACGACGGTTCGCATCTGCGCATGCAGACTGCCCGCAGGCACACGCCATGGTCCAAGCCGCCACACGACTGCACCACCAGCACGCCCGGCCTCACATGCTTGCACGCTTCACTCAGCGCCGCGCTGCGGCCTGAACGCCAGCGCACGATACGGCAATTCAGGGCACGATCTCGACGCGGGAGCGGTCCTGTGTGAGCATCCCGAAGAGCATGGTGATGTCCTCTTCGCCCAGGCGGATACAGCCCATGGAGGCTTGTTGTCCGATGGAGTCTGGCTCGTCGGTGCCGTGGATGCCGTAGCCAGTGATCGCTTTGTTCGACGCGTCCTGCCCTTCGAGCGCCATCCAGTATTCCCCGATGGGGATGCCTTTTTTATCCTGCGGCCAGTATTCGCCTGTACGTGGATTGCGCCAGTCGGGATTTTCGGTTTTCTCACGAATCAGCCAGGTGCCCAGCGGGGTGGAGTCTTCTTCGCCCAGGCCCACGGCGAGTGAGCGGACGTAAATCAGGTCGCCGGTGGGATCCTGAAGGAACAGGTCCATTCTGAAATCGGACTTGTCGACACGAACGTGGAATGGACCGCGGATGAGTTTAATGTTGGCCCCGGCGCGGAGGTTCTTGGGGTTACTGATCCGGTTGATGCGGGCCAGCACGGGGTAGGGCAGGCCGACCTTTTTGCCGATGCGTTCGAGGCTGTCCCCCCGCGCTACGGTGTAGGTCGTCGCCAGTGGATCGTCCGCGGTGATCTCGGGGCTGAAGACCAGGTCTTCGTTGATGAGGGACAGTTCGCGTCGCAGGACTTGCGCGTCGCGGGGGGTCAGTGATGTGTCTGGTTCAAGGAGCAGGGGGGACAGGGTTTTGCGGGCCGCGACGAGTTCCCCGCGGTTGAGCTGCTGCATGCCGCGTTGGAGTGCGCTGTTGTCCGAGCCTCCGGTGACACGGACCTTCTCGCGTGGGATCGGCGGCGGGGGGGTGACCTGCGAACCATCATCGGCGACATCTCGGCCTTGAGCGGGCGGCGCCGGCGGGGCTGCGCCTCCATCCGTAGTTTGGCCTTGATCCTGGGTGTAGGTGCGGGGTTGATAGCGATCGCGGGTCCCGCCCAGCTGATCGGAGTCGTTCACCACGGTGGCGGAATCGCCCGGCGGTGGAGGCGGGGGCGGAGCGTCCTGAGCGTCGTCGCGGCCAAACGCCAACCATGCGGCACCACCCAGGAGGGCGATGCAACCGAACGCCAGCAAAAGCCTGGCACGGCCGCGCCCTCGGCGTCGCCGGGAAGACATTGAAAGCCGACTTGCCCCGGCCCGCGGTGCTTGGGATGGCATCACCATGAAAATTCTCGTCCGTGAAGTGTGTCCAGCTTACCGCACCCTATCGCATCGATGCGATCTGAGTGGTGCGCCTACCGCAGGCTATTCAATTAAGACGCAGGGGTGGTGTGTGGGGTTTCGCGTTGCGTGTCGATCCAGGCGAGATATTCACGAATTCGCTTTTCGTGGCCACGCTCGGTGGGCTGGTAGTACGTTTTATCCACGCCCAGGTAGTCCATGTCGGCAAAGCCCGTGCCAGAGGCATGGGCGTAGCGATAGCCTTCGCCGTGGCCGAGCTTGTCGCGGTTGGCCCCGCCGGTGGAGCGCAGCGACCGGGGGACAGCGACCGTTCGGGTGGTTTTGACATCGTGCTCTGCGGCTTTGATGGCGGCGTAGGCAGCGTTGGATTTCGGGGCCGAGGCCAGGTACGTGGTGACCTGAGCGAGGGTGATGCGGGCCTCGGGCAGTCCGATGCGATGGGTGATGTCATAGCCCGCGGCGGCCATGAGCAGCCCGCGGGGGTCGGCGTTGCCGATGTCTTCCGACGCCAGAATCGCGAGCCGCCGGGCGATGAACAGCGGATCCTCACCGGCGTCGAGCATCTTGGCCAGCCAATACACCGCCGCGTCGGGATCAGACCCGCGCACACTTTTAATAAACGCCGAGATCGTGTCGTAGTGCTGATCACCCTTCGCGTCGTAGACCACTGCCTTGTGCTGGATGGAGTCTTCTGCAGTTGCGAGGTCGATGTGGATCGCTGGGCTCTGTGCGGTCGATCCATCGTCAAGGGTTTGTTGCTTGATCGAGAGTTCGGAAAGTACCGCGAGCTCCAAAGCTGACAGCGCCTTGCGGGCGTCTCCATCGCTCATCCGGGCCCAGTGGTGCAAGGCGTCGTCAGCGACGCTCACGCTGAGCTTGCCAAAGCCTTGGTCTTCATCGTTAAGCGCGTGCTGAATCACGCTGACAATGTCGTCTTCGGTCAACGCTTCAAACTGAAAGACCTGGCTCCGCGAGGTCAACGCTGAATTGACGGTGAAGTAGGGGTTTTCGGTGGTCGCGCCGATGAGCGTGATTACGCCGCGTTCGACATCGCCAAGCAGCACATCCTGCTGGGCTTTGTTGAAGCGGTGGATTTCATCAAGAAAAAAGATCGAGCGTTGCCCGGTGTCTTCGAGCCGACGACGGGCCGCGTCAAGGACCAGCCGCACGTCTTTCACTCCCACCGCTGCGGCGTTGCCGCGATCAAAGTGTCGGCCGGTGTGTCGGGCGATGATCTCGGCGAGCGTGGTCTTTCCCGTGCCGGGGGGGCCAAAGAAAATGACGCTGGTGAGCTGATCGGCGGTGAGCATGCGGCGAAGCAGTTTGCCTTCGCCCAGCAGATGCTTTTGGCCGGCGAAGGCGTCGAGCGTCGTGGGCCGCATCCGCGCTGCGAGCGGCTTCGCCGCATTTCGACGCCGATCCCGCCCGGGTTGCCACAAGTCTGACATCACCGAAGTGTAAGCCAGCCCACCTGCCGCAACGATTATCGGTCTGTGAACGTCGCCCTACAGGGTCGAGCCGTTTGGACCGATGAAACCATCCACGCCGTTCATGCGGCATCGCAGTGTCGTATCCATTGTCCGGCCTGCCGTCCGCCATCCACTCAGGAAATGCTTGCCATGCCACGTCTCACCATTCGCACCAAACTCAACTTCGCCTTTGGCTTGTGCGTCGGCCTGATTCTCATCGTGGCAGGTAGCGCCTACTACAACACCCAGAAAATGCTCACCGAGCAGCACGGGGTGATTGACCACGATGTGCCTACCAAAGCCACTGCCTTGGAGCTCCAGGGCAAGGTTCACGAAGTGCTCTCCCTCCACCGTGGATACATGATCCTGGGCCTCGAGGGGCTGAAAGAAGACCGTCTCAACGTGTGGGAAGAGATCGATGCTGATGTCGTCCGCCTCACGAAGTTCGTGGAAGAAGAAAACGACCCGGCGCTCACTGCGACCATGAAGCAACTGAGCACCACGCTGGCCAACTTCAGCACCAATCAGGCCAAAATTATTGCCGTCGCGCACGAGCCTGAGAACTTTCCCGCCAAGGTTCATTACGACACCTTCGCCGCCCCGTTTGGCAAGCAGATCGTCGAGCATCTCGAAAACATCCTGCACCAGGAGCGTCAGCTTGAAGCCACGCCCGAGCGCAAGCTGCTCGTCGCCCAGGTCGGCGAAGCCGAGGCGCATCTGCTCAAAGTCAGTGCCGCACTCATCGCCTACCTCAACGACGGCAAGGCCTCCACGCTTGAACATTTCAAAACCGAACTTGGTGAATGTGGGAAGTCCGTCGCCCGGCTCAAGGCCAACGTTCATCTGCTGACCCCTTCTCAGCGCGATGAATTTGATCGCTACCTCGCAGCCCGCGACCGCTACATCCAGGAAGGCACCACCGTCGTGGCCTTGCGTTCCTCGCCGCAGTGGAATCAAGCGGAGTACATGTGCGCCAACGACGTCACGCCCCTGGCCAGCAAGGCGGACAGCATGCTGTCGCAGATTGTTGCGCATTCCACGCAGCGTGTGACGGGTAACATTGACAAGCTCATCGCCATCGAAGCCACACTTACCATGACGCTGTGGATCGCCTCGGGTATCGCAGTGTTCATGGCGGTAGGCGTCGCCTGGTGGCTGAGCCGAACCATCTGCCCGCCTTTGGCGCGTGCCGCAGCGGTGGCGCAGCAGGTCGGTGCAGGTGACCTGACCGTTCGCGTCGATGCGAAGTCCAACGACGAAATCGGCGACCTGGCCAAGGGCATCAACATCATGATCGACAAGACCGCTGAGGTCATCGGCAACGTCCTGACCAGCGCCAACGAGGTTGCCTCTGCGGCGACGGAGATT
The DNA here is from genome assembly GCA_963799465.1 of uncultured Phycisphaeraceae bacterium. Taxonomy (GTDB): domain Bacteria; phylum Planctomycetota; class Phycisphaerae; order Phycisphaerales; family Phycisphaeraceae; genus JBCCOW01. The sequence continues at coordinate 1,988,600 of CAWCXG010000001.1, forward strand.
GCGGCGAGCAGTGAAGAGGTTGCGGGGGGGATGAACGAGCAGAGTTCTCAGATCACGCAGGTTTCTGCGGCGGTTGAACAGATGTCGGCGTCGGTGATGGAGGTGGCCAAGAAGTCAGGCGACGCTTCACACTCGGCTCAGCAGTCCGGCGAGATCGCCACGCAAGGCGGCAAGGTGGTCGAAGAGACGATCCAGGGGATGACGAGCATCAGCGAAGCGGTGTCGCGTTCGGCGGCGTCGGTGCAGGAACTGGGTAAGCGTGGCGAACAGATCGGCGAGATCATCGCGGTGATCAACGACATTGCGGACCAGACGAACTTGCTGGCGTTGAATGCCGCGATTGAAGCGGCGCGTGCGGGTGAGCATGGCCGAGGCTTTGCGGTGGTGGCGGACGAGGTGCGCAAGCTGGCGGACCGGACGACCAAAGCGACGCAGGAAATCGGCGAATCGATCACTGCGATCCAGACCGAGACGCAAGGCGCGGTGGACACGATGAACGCGGGCACCCAGCAGGTGGACGTGGGCGTGACCAAGGCCACCCAGGCGGGCGATGCGTTGCGTCAGATCGTGGCGTCGGCGCAGGATGTGGCGACGATGATCCAGTCGATTGCGGCGTCGGCCGAGCAGCAGTCGGCGGCGGCGGAGGAAGTGTCGAGCAGTGTGGACAGCATCAGCCAGGTGACGCGTCAGGCGAGCGAAGGGACCAATCAGGCGGCGACGGCGGCGGCACAACTGTCGGTCAAGAGCGAGCAGTTGCTGCAACTCGTCCGACGCTTCAAGGTCGATCAGAAGGCGATTCACGCCAATGCAATGGCCAGTACGCCGACCGCGACCGTCGAGGCCGGGCTGAGCGAACAAGAGCTCAAGATCCGCGAAGCCGCGAAGAGCTTCAAGCAGCAGGCCAGGTAATTCGACGCCCCATCAATCGAATCGCACGAACGCCCCGGGCCATCCCGGGGCGTTTTGTGTGTGTGGTCTGAAACCGAGCCTGACCATCATCGAGTACCTCGTGAGCACTTGCGTTTTGAGATCACATCTCATCTTTAGGCCGCACCGCGATCATTTGTAGTGGTTTGAGTGGGACGGGCATCCTGCCGGTCTTCGCTGCGCAGCAGCGACCGGATCACGCCTCGATCTGCGGTCGAGATTCAGGCTCAAAGGCGAGTCCCGCGGCAAGCCAAGGCCACCGCCTGTGATTTGATCCTGCTGTTTGACACAGTCCAGGCGTCCGGCCTGAATGGGCCATAGGCTGATCGGAAGCTCGAAATGGCCCTGCGGGCCAACGACAGGCAGGATGCCCGTCGCCACTGAAGCCAAATGCGGTGCCACTGACCGCAAGCAGCTAACCCTGTGCCGCTCTATTGAAACGAAGTTTGCTCTAGGCATATCCCAAAGGATCGACCCGTTTCGCATCGCTTACCCGTGATTTCTGAAGCCTCCAAACGAATCTGACGATACAGCACTTGCATGCCAGGGGCGGCGGCATGCATTGTGATCTCCGGGCCACTGCGTGCTCGGAGATTTGCGATCAACCACCCGTCCCGCAGTTCGCGGGACGATCCAGGGAACCCGCCATGCTCCAGCGTCTCAAATCACTCGGTCTGACCACCCGCATCCTTGCCATCACCGGTGTCATCCTGGTGGCGGTACTGGCGATCACGTACACCGTGATCGTCCAGAACTACCGCGCTTCGGCAACCCACAGCATGGTTGAAAAGGCTGCGGCGTTTACCGCCACCGCCGACCAGGCCAAGAACTTTGCCAGTGAGCATCTGGTCAAGGCTGGCGTGTTGGATCGTGAAGCGCTCATGGCTGATCTCGAAGCCACCCTGGCTCGGGGCGCTAGCTACCGCGAATCGAAGATCTTCAACACCCTGCCAATCGTCGTCGGCTGGACGTCAGCAGGCAAGGCTGCGGAGGAAGAGCAACTCAAGTTCCGCGTCGCCGCGCACAATGCCCGTAACCCTGACAACGCACCGCTGGATGCGTTCGATGACAAAATGCTTGCAGACCTCCGGAAACAGTACGACGGCGGCGGCGCGAGCCATATCCAACGCGTCGATGAAGCGACCAACACGCTGCACTACATGCGAGCGGTGCCACTGACCCAGGATTGCCTGAGTTGCCACGGCCATCCCGACACCAGCCCGACGGGCGACGGCAAGGACATCCTGGGCTTTGCCATGGAAAACTGGAAGGCGGGCGATATGCACGGCGCTTTCCACGTGCAGATGCCGTTGGAACCGGTCGATGAGCAGGTCGCTTCGTTCGTCACCAAGGGGCTGATGTGGACCCTGCCGGTCGTGGTCGTGGCTCTGGGATTGTTCGTCTTCCTGCTGCGGCTCATGTTTGGCAAACCGATCAAAGCGCTGATTGCACGCGTTCGCGATATCGCGGAGGGCGAGGGCGACCTCACCCAGCGGATCCCCGTGAAGTCGGACGACGAGCTGGGACAGCTTGGTCGATGGTTTAATGCGTTTGTTCAACGTATCCACGACGTCATCGTCGAAGTGTCGAGCTCGACCAACGAGGTTGCCTCTGCGGCGACGGAGATTGCGGCGAGCAGTGAAGAGGTTGCGGGGGGGATGAATGAGCAGAGTTCTCAGATCACGCAGGTGTCTGCGGCGGTTGAGCAGATGTCGGCGTCGGTGATGGAGGTGGCCAAGAAGTCAGGCGACGCGTCGCACTCGGCTCAGCAGTCTGGCGAGATCGCCACGCAAGGCGGCAAGGTGGTCGAAGAGACGATCCAGGGGATGACGAGCATCAGCGAAGCGGTGTCGCGTTCGGCGGCGTCGGTGCAGGAACTGGGTAAGCGTGGCGAACAGATCGGCGAGATCATCGCGGTGATCAACGACATTGCGGACCAGACGAACTTGCTGGCGTTGAATGCCGCGATTGAAGCGGCGCGTGCGGGTGAGCACGGCCGAGGCTTTGCGGTGGTGGCGGACGAGGTGCGCAAGCTGGCGGACCGGACGACCAAAGCGACGCAGGAAATCGGCGAATCGATCACTGCGATCCAGACCGAGACGCAAGGCGCGGTGGACACGATGAACGCGGGCACCCAGCAGGTGGACGTGGGCGTGACCAAGGCCACCCAGGCGGGCGATGCGTTGCGTCAGATCGTGGCGTCGGCGCAGGATGTGGCGACGATGATCCAGTCGATTGCGGCGTCGGCCGAGCAGCAGTCGGCGGCGGCGGAGGAAGTGTCGAGCAGTGTGGACAGCATCAGCCAGGTGACGCGTCAGGCGAGCGAAGGGACCAATCAGGCGGCGACGGCGGCGGCACAACTGTCGGTCAAGAGCGAGCAGCTGCTGCAACTCGTCCGACGCTTCAAAGTCGATCAGAAGGCAACCCGAGCCAGCGCGGCGACGACACCTGCGGTTGCCCCTTCGGCGTCGATGGGTGATTTAGATGATCAGGAATCCCGCATCCGCGAGGCGGCTCGAGCTTTTAAAGCCCAGCAGCTTTCGTGATTGAGCAAGGTTGCGATCCGCGGTGTCAAAGACGCGCCTGCGTGGCATCTGATGCCCTGATGGTCGGACTAGTTCAGCAGGCCTTCTTGCCGGGCGTAGGCAAACACGCCGCCTGCATCGATGATGGGTTTGACATCGCCCACGGGGCTGAGTTGAAAGGTTTCGCCGGATCGGTGGTTGGTCAGGCTGCCGGATGCGACATCGAGGCTTAGCCGGTCTCCGGTATTGACGTTGCCATCGATGAGTCGGGTGGTGCACTCACCGGGCAGGACGTAGCCGCCGTTCACGCAGTTTCGGTAGAAGATCCGAGCGTAGAACTCCGCGATGACGACTTGCACCCCGGCTTCCGCCAGCGCCAGCGGGGCATGCTCCCGGGAGCTGCCGCAGCCGAAGTTCTTGCCGCCGATGACGAAGGTGTAGGGGCTTTTGAATTCGCCCTCAGCCACGAAGCGTTGTCCCCCTTCCGGCAGGCCTGCTTTCGCCTCGGGCACACCCACGCAGGCATACATCCCGAAGAACTTGCGCTCTTCAGGCTCGCTGGGGTCGTAGGCCAGGTATTCCGCTGGGATAATCTGGTCGGTGTCGATGTCGTCGCCCAGGACATACGCCAGGCCGGTGATGGTGTCGCTCATAGCGTGGGAGTTTAGCCAACCACCATGCTGGCAGCGTGCGGGTCGTCCACGGTCCTTGGGTTGGCCTATGCTCTGGACCCGCGTGTGCCGACATGCGGTGTGATCGAACGTCCGCCCGCCTGTGAGAACTGCCATGACTCCTGACTACCTCCGCGACAAGCATGCCGCCGGCCTGACCTACGCCGACTACCTCGCCACCGGGAACCCAACCCAGCAAAAAGGCTGGCAGGAGATCGGCGAGAAGATCGCGCTCACGGACGATCAAAGGAAGCTGCTGGGGGATTTCGTACGGGACATAAAGGTGCTGGTGGTGTCGGGCATCTGGTGCGGGGACTGCGTCCGCCAGGGGCCGATGCTTCAAGCTATTGCCGACGCCACGGGGGGGCATGCCCAGGTGGCCTGGCTGGATCGTGACGAGCACATGGACCTGCAATCCAAGGTGACAATCAACGCTGGCAACCGCGTGCCGGTGGTGATCTTTGCGGCAGAGGATTTCGAGCCCGTGGCGTGGTTTGGCGACAAGCCGCTGAGCCGATACCGAGCGATGGCTGCGAGTCAATTGGGCCCCAACTGCCCGCTCCCCGGCGCCGGTGCCGCAGGACGAGCTGGACGCGGAACTGCAGGACTGGATCGATCAGTTCGAGCGGATTCACCTGATCCTGCGGCTTTCAGGTCGGCTGCGTAAGAAGCACAGCGACTGATCCGACCTGATCCGGAATCGGTGTGCTTACGACGCCCTGCGAACGTTTCCGGGGAGGTGTGTAAACTTCCGCGAACCCAGGTGTATGTGGGTCGTCTGTTGCTTCATGAGCATGACCGGGCTGCGCCCTGTCTGCGATCATCCCCGCTTGGGAGTTACCGCTTGGCGAAGAAAAAGACCACATCCAAAAAGACCACCGGGAAGGCTGGGGCACCTTCGGCGTCGAAAACCAAGGTCACCAAGAAGACGGTTAAATCGTCCAAATCGGCCTCCCCATCGAAGGTTGGTAAGTCGAAGGTAACGAAAAAGAAGGTCACCTCGAAGATCACCAGGAAGCCAACTGGCAGTAAGGTCCGCAAGGCTTCGAAATCCCCGGCCGCAAGCAAGTCGAACAAGTCGAACAAGTCGAACAAGGTGGGCGACGCAGCTTCTGCTCGTGCGGGAAAGAAAAAAACAGCCTCAGCCACAAAGAGCTCCGCGAGCTCGACCCCTGCGGCTTCAAAGAAAAAGCCCACCGCGACAAAAACTCCGAGTCCCACTGCGTCGAGCAAGAAATCGACCCGCAAGAAGGTGGCGGCCAAGAAATCCGTGACGAAAAAATCGGCCACTGGGAAAGTCGCAACGCGACCAGCCGCCAAGAAGAAAGTGGTTGCCAGCCCAAAATCAACCCAGGCGTCGTCCAGGAAGGTGTCTGAGAAGTCGATCGCCACGTCCACCCCCCGCAAGGTGACGGCTCGGTCAACATCGGGAACACGTAAAAAACGCGCTGCTGCCACCTCGCCTTCCCCCCAGCCCCCCCCGGCCACCGCGCCCGAACCAGGCGTGGTCCATACGCTCCACGACATGCTCCCGGTGGAGGACCGGCGGAAGGTCAAGACCGGGCTATCGAAAAAGGACCTGACGTTTTTCCGTGATGAACTGCTCGAACGTCGGCGGGAGACGGCAGGAGATCTGCAAGGCATGGCATCTGCGCAAAAAGAGGCCGGGGCCGATGCCTCACACATGCCACTGCACATGGCGGACGTGGGCTCGGACAACTTCGAGCGCGAAATGAATATGGGCTTCATGCAATCCGAACTCAGGCTGCTGGCGGAGATTGACGAAGCCCTTGCCCGCATTGAGGACGGGACCTACGGCGTGTGCCTTCACTCAGGTGCTGTCATTGCCCGACCTCGGCTGGAATACATCCCCTGGACCCGCTTCAGCCTGGACGTGGCCCGACAGCGCGAGCGGCAAGGCTTGTGACGGAATCACCCGCCCCCATCACTACCGATACGCCTGCCCCGAACCCTTCGGAGGTCGCGCATCGGCCGACGCCACGACAATTCCGGCCGGCCTTGCGGAGTCGGCGGGCGTTGCTGCTGTTTCTCGGCGCGACGTTGATCGTCCTGGGCGTGGACCTGGTGGTGAAATGGCAGGCCTTCGAGCATGTCGCACCGCTGCCGCTTCGGCTTGGGCCCAACGCGGAAGTGTTCGTGTATCACCCCGTCGAGCCGGGTCAGTCGCAGTGGCTGGAAGTTCAGCCGCTCATCCCCGGCGAACCGGCATCGGCGATCCCAACCCATGTCCCCACGCCCGTGATTCCGGGTGTCTTGAACCTGCAGTTGACGCTGAATCAAGGCGCGGTCTTTGGTATCGGGCAAGGGCTGCGGTGGATTTTTATTGTGGTCAGTATCGCGGCGGTGGGTGTGGTGACGTACCTGTTTGCCCAGTCGGTGGCGGGGGCCTGGCTGTTGCATCTTGCCCTGGGCCTGATCCTCGCGGGGGCACTGGGGAACCTGTACGACCGCCTGCGATTCGGCGCGGTGCGGGACATGTTTCTGCTGTTCCCGGAGATGCGATTGTGGCCTTACATCTGGAATATCGCCGACGCGAGCCTGATGCTGGGCGTCGGGCTGGTGCTTGTGCAAAGCATCCGAGGCGAGAACGTGCCGGCGGAGACGTCCACCCAAAGGTCAGCGAAAAGCGAATGACGCGCTGATTGTCAGTGGCCGGCCGCGTGTGCGACCAAGTGTGCGATGAGGTCGATGCCCAGCGGGGCGAGTCGGTCGGTCATCCGCTCGGCGTGCCATTGCACGCCCATGTAAAAGGGTCGACTGGGGTCGATGACCGCTTCCACGGTCTGGTCGGCCGCGCGGGCTGCGACGGTGAGGTGGCCGGGGTCGTGTACCGCCTGATGATGGTTCGACAGGACGCGGCCGAGGCCTTGGGGCAGCAGGTTTGGGCTGCTAGCGACTTTGATGTCGTGGAGTTGGTTGCCTTGATGGAGCTGCGCGTCGGAGCCGAGGGTGTCGGGGAGGTGCTGGTTCAGCGTGCCCCCCGCTTCGAGAGCCATGAGTTGCATGCCCCAGCAAACGCCCAGCACTGGCAGGTCGGGGCGGTCGCGGTGCACGCTTTGGAGTAGCGCGGTTTCATACGCCTGACGCTGCGGGTGCATCACCACGGCGCTGGGGTGGGTGGCGATTCCGTAGGGGGTCATGTCCGGGTCGTCGCCGCCGGTGAGGATCAAGGCGTCGAGGGTGTGCAGCAGATCGGGGACCGAGATTGCCTGGGTGTTGACGCAGGGCAGGAGCAGGGGCGTGCCCCCTGCGTGGGCCACAGCATCGCTGTAGCCGAGCGTGGAGGCGTAGCGGTCGTGGCCATTGACGGCTGGCAGGATGTCAGCGGTGATGCCAACGCGAGGTCGCATCGGGACATGCTAGCGCATCACGGGGTCAGGCGACATTAGGGCGCTGCCGGGGCTTCAAGACTGTCACGCAAGGAGCGGGCAAGGCTACGGACGGTGTCGTCTCGCGAGCGCAAGGCTTGTTCGAGCACAGGGTCTTGTGCATCAGTGACGGATCGGGTGAGCCAGACGACCTGCACGAGCGGTTCGTCGGATTCGGCGATGCGTTGGCGAAGCGGGGCGGCGACGGCAGCGTTGAGGGGGAGGTAGGCTGCAATGAATGCCTGCAGGGTGGGGTTGGCAGTGGTCCAGGCTTCGAGCAAGAGGTTGGCAGCCTGGCGGTTGCCGGTGCGCAGCCGCATGGCGAGGTGCGCGGCGGCCTGCATCCGGGCTTTGGCATCGGTGCCCTGGAGGTCTTTACCCCAGGCGGCCACGGCGTCGGGATCCTGGGAGGTTCCCATCATGACCAGGCCTTGGACGACTTCGGTTCGGCCGAGCAGGCCGGGCACCATTCGCCCGTCGCCGATGAGTTGCGGTTCGAGGACCAGGGTGAAGGGGACCGCGAGTGTTTTGTCGGGATGGTCCCGGGTGAGCGTTGCGATGGGCGAGCGATCGATGCGGACGATTTTGGTGAGGGTTGATTTCGGGGCCAGCGTGATGGTGGTATCGAGTTGGACGAACACGGGGGGCAGGGATTGCTGGGGTTCGTCGCGGTCGATGGCGCCAGGGTCTGAAAAGGGCTTACCGCCGTAGCGGGGCAGCAGGGTGATGAGCACTGAGCCGGTGACGGTTTGGCCGCGCCCGACCGTCAGCGGGAGTTGCGAGGTATTGGTGAGTCGGATTTCGACTTCGGCGGGTTCAAAGGGGTTGATCCGGCGGTTGACTAAGCGGGCGGTGATATCCAGCCAGGGGTTTTGGCGGAGGTCGAGGTCCCAGGTTTGCGTGGGAAAGCGCTGCATGGTGAGCAGGATGTCCTCGCCGGCGGCAGTGGCTTCGACGGTCCGGCCTTGCTTCATGATGCGGCGTGCGGCGACAAGGCCGGCGAGGGAGCCAGGCCAGCGTTGCACGACCGACTGAAGCTCTCTGGCTTTTCCAGCGGTGTCCATGCCGGAGACCAAAGCCAGTGCGAGGGCGGCAACGGGGTCCTCCTCAGCTAAGGGCTCAGCCAGGGTGCGCACGGTCGGTTCGTCGCCATTGACTGCGGCGATCATGGCGCGGGTCAGGCGTGTGGCCCGGTCCTCTGCATCAGGGGCGGGCAGGAGGTCCAGGGCGGATTCAGGCTTGTCGCGGTAGAAGGCGGCGACCCAGGCGAGCGGTGCTTTCTGATCGTCTTTGAGGGTGTTAAAGATTTGGGTGATGCGGTCCTGTGCGGCCTGGCGTTCGGGCGCAGCGTCGAGCGCGGCCAGGCCGATGAGTTGAAAGTCAAGCGGCAGGGCGGCGCGGGCGGCGTTGGCCTGGGCTTCGTCGAGTTCCTGGGGCGCGTCGGGGCCAGCGTTTGCGCGGGCGCGGCCGATGGCGATTTGTTCCAGGCCTTGCTCGAGTGCTTCGTCCTGGCCCACCGCCGCGAGGGAGAGGAGCCAATCGCGGTAGGCGGCGTCGGGAAGCGGGCCGGCGCTGAGTTGCTGGGCGGCGGAAAATTGGCTCACGGCCCGGGCGTAGGCGGACTCGCGGAGCAGCAGGTCGGCCAGGGTCAGCCGGGCATCGGGCGAGAGGGGGGTGGCGGCGGTGAGGCGTGCGGCGGCAGGGCCTGGGTTGAGGGACGAATCGGTGCCGGTGTGAGCAAGCTGCAGCGCCATGGCGGCGGCGCGGGCATTGGTGCTGTCGAGCCTTACGGCGCGCTGCATCCATAGCCGCATGTCATCAGGCTGCACCAGTTCGCCAGCGAGCTCGGCGGCGTAGGACGCCAGGCGGGATCGGGTGGGCTCGGACAATGCCTGGCCGGCGGGGCTGCGCCACAAGCTATCCACGGCACTGAGTCGGTCGTCGAGGGTTTGCTTTCGTGAAATAAGCTCAAGAATCAGCTCGAGCTTGACGCGGTCACTTTCAGGCCGCAATCGTGCGAGCTGACGAAGCGCGGTGAGTCGAGCCTCGGCGTCATCCAACCGGTCGGCGGCTTCGGCACGCAGCTGCCAGGCGTCCGCATCGGTGGGGTTGAGATTCAAGGCGGCGTCGAGCAGAAGGGCAGTCTGCTGGATCCGCACCGCTTCGGGGGACCGGTCGGGGCCAGCCTGGGGCGTGTCGGGGGTCGCAAGTCGGCTTAGCGCCAGATGGACCAATTCGTCAGCGAGCAGCTGATCGTCAGGCGTGATGTCCTGAGCCTGGACGGCAGGGGTTGCCAGCAGGCAGGCTGCCCACAGGCACAGGGTCACGGCAAGGCCACGCGAAATAAAATATCCACGGCGGTCGGAACGCTGATGCATCGTACGGTGCTTCCCAAAGAGTGAGTGTGAACCAGCTTACCGCAGCCCGGGGGTCGTGGTGCGTGGGGTGTTCAGCGGGCTGCGCGGGGAGGGGTGTGGAGGTTAGTGGGCGGTGAGGCCTTGCGCGAGTCCGGCGACGAAGGTTTTTGCGTCCTCGACCCATTGCGCGGCATCGTCGGTGGCCTGGGCTTGGGAATGAAGTCGATCCACCAGCGCTGAGCCGACGATGGCGGCATCGGCGTGGGCGACGACGGCGGCGACGTCTTGCGCGGAGCCGATTCCAAAGCCCACGGCAAGCGGAAGATCGGTGGCGGAGCGGAGGAGGTTGATGCGTGGTTCGAGTGAGGAGCAGACGCCTTGGTGGACGCCGGTGATGCCGCGTCGGCTGATGACGTAGACGAATCCGGTGCAGGCGGCGGCGATTTTCGCGGCGCGGGCGTCATCGGTGGTGGGGGCCACAAGCATGGAAAGCGTCAGGCCTTGTGAGCCGGCGGCCTCACGGACGGCTTGAGCGGATTCGAGCGGAAGGTCGGGGACGATCAGGCCGTGGAGCCCGGCGTTGGCGGCGTCTTTGCAGAATGCTTCCACCCCCAGGCGGAACATGATGGAATACGTCACCATGCCGACGATGCCCAGGCCTTGGCAGTGAGGGTTGGCGTGGGCGTCGGCGACCGCGTCGAACACGCGGCGGACGGTGACGCCGCGGTCGAGCGCACGGGTCATGGCTGCCTGGATAACGGGGCCGTCGGCGATGGGGTCGGTGAAGGGGAAGCCGACCTCGACGATGCTCGCGCCGGCTTGTTTCATCGCGGGCAGCAGGGCGGTGGTGGCGGTCAGGCTGGGGTCGCCGGCGGTGAGGTAAGGCATCAGGGCCTTGGCCCCGGCGGCTTTGAGGTCTTGGAAGATCTGGTCAATGCGTGTCACGGCGGCGAGTTTACCGGTAAGCGGGCGGGAGGCTTTGCGGTGAGACGAGGCGTGTTGCAGGGGCGGCGAGGTGGACAAGCGTGGGCTGGGTTGAAGGCTCGGCAGGAGGGGCGAAGCGGTTGACCCGGGCGAGGCGGTAGATTGCCCGAATGCCAAGTGTGAATGTCGAGCTGCCGGGCGAAGAATCGCGTGCGTATGAAGTGGTGATCGAACCCGGCGGGGTGGATCGCCTGGGCGAGCAGGTGGCTGAGGTGGTGTCGCATGCGCGAGCGATGGTGATTGTGGATGCGGGGGTGGACACGACGTGGGGACGACGGGCGGCCAAGGCGATGGACGCGGCGGGGTTTGATACGGCGGTGGCGGTCATGCCGGTGAGTGAAAAGAGCAAGACGCTGGGCACGGTGCGCAATCTCTATGCGTTGCTGCTGCAGCACCGCATGGAAAGGGGCAGCCCGGTGGTGACGGTGGGCGGCGGGATTACGGGGGACACCGGCGGGTTCGTGGCGGCGACATATCTGCGGGGCGTGCCGTTTGTGCAGTGTCCCACGACGTTGCTGGCCATGGTGGATGCTTCGGTGGGCGGGAAGGTGGGCGTGAATGTGCCCGAAGGGAAAAACCTGATTGGCGCTTTCTGGCAGCCGCGGCGGGTGGTGATCGATCCGTTGACCCTCGAGACGCTCAACGTGCGGCAGGTCCGCTGCGGACTGGCGGAATGCGTGAAGCATGGCGTGATCCGCGACCCGGCGTTGTTCGCATGGATTGAGGAGCATGTCGATGCTTTACTCGAGAAGGACACCGATGCACTGGTGGAGTTGGTGGAGCGGAATGTGCGGATCAAGGCGGCGGTGGTCGGGGAGGATGAGCGGGAGGCGGGCGTGCGGGCGCACCTGAACTTTGGCCACACGTTTGGCCACGCGATCGAAGCCACCAACCGGTTCAGCGGGTTGATGCACGGCGAGGCGGTGGCGGTGGGGATGATGGCCGCGACGAAGCTGGCGATCGCGCAGGGAATGTGTGATCCAGCGCTCGAGCAGCGGCTGGGGGTGTTGCTCGAGCGGATCGGACTGCCCGCCACCGGGCATGAACTGGCGTCGGTCGAACTGCTGATGCGGGCGATGCAACTGGATAAAAAAGTCAAAGACGACCAACTACGGCTGGTCCTGCCAACCCGGCTGGGTGAGGTCGTCGTCCGCGACGATGTGCCGGTGGGGGATGTGGAAGCAGCGTGGCGGGCAATCGGCGCAAACTGAAGCCGGAACGATTTATTTTTCCAAAGCGCCTTGATCGCGAGAGGCGTGAAGCGGGTCGTCGGGTAGTCTTTAGCGGTTGGTTGGAAGTCTTGATTCAGTTCATGGAGTATGAAAGTTGACACGGATGTTTCTGGCGACAGGCTTGGTTTGCGGATTCATGGGGGCAACCCCGCAAGCGTTGGCGGTGGTTTCACAGTCCGCGCCTGCTCCAGCGGGTGGCATCGCGGGGGCCACGACCACGACAGCCTTGCCGACGCCATTGTATCTGACCGCGCAGCCGATGCCTGATACGGACGAAACGCTGTACCTGGGCAGCTTTAACATCGACCTGAATATCGGAGCGTCGCTTGCGACCAATGCCAACGCGGTCGCAGCCTTTAACCGCGCAGCGGATCGGTGGGAATCTCTGATTGCCGACCCCATCACGGTCACCATCGACGCGGAGTTGAATGGCTCGCTGCCGTCGGGTGTCATCGGCGGGGCATCCCCTGCGTCATTTCTTTACACCTACGCGGATATCCGCAATGTCTTAATCGCGGATGCGTCCGATGAGCTGACGCAAGTCGGCGGGTTTGATGACCTGGTGACGACGTTTCTGCCGGCAAACCTTTTCGTGACGCTGCCGACGGGCGTGACGCCGACGGGCCTGGTGACCGTCGCGGCGGCGAATGCGAAGGCGCTGGGCCTGTCCGATCCCAACGGCGCGGCAGCCGATGCGGACATCACATTCAGCGACGCGTTTACCTACGACTTCGACCGGTCCGACGGCATCAATGCCGGTGCAATTGACTTTGAAGCCGTGGCCACGCATGAGATTGGCCACGCCTTGGGTTTTCTGTCGGTGGTGGACCGCATCAACGACGGCCAGACCAGCACGCCCATTTCAATCCTCGACCTGTATCGATTCGATGAGGGTGACCCACTTGCTGACCCCGAAACGCTGGCGGAGTTTGCGACGTTTGCACGTAATCTTGTGCCGGGCAACGAGGCAAACAGCGACTTTATTGATAATGAATTTCGGATGTCCACAGGGCTCGACACCGGCAACTTTGCACTCGTCGACGGTCGTCAGGCCAGCCACTGGAAAGACGATGTGTTGTTCGGCAGCCTCATCGGGGTGATGGATCCGACCGATTCGGGCGGCTCGATTCTGCCTATCACGTTTGCGGATGCGCGGGCGTTTGACCTCATCGGGTACGACATTGGCGTGATCCCCGAACCCGCAGCGGGCTTCATGCTGCTGGGAATGACGCTGATGTGCGTTTCGCGTCGGCGGGGTTGAGGTGCCAGGGATCGCCTCAGGTGCGTGGTGCATCGCAAGCCAGGGCGGAATGATCACCGCTGAGCGTGGGCGGCGTGGCGGTGTCAACTCACGCAAGCATCTGGTGCACGCGGAGGACTTCGGCAATGGACCACGCCTGAGCGGGGCAGCCGCGCGGGGCGTGCTGGCCTTGGTCGTCTGCATGGGCTTGATAGATCTCGTGTAGTTGGTGGATGGCGTGGCCTTGGGAGCCGGTGATCTGGGCGAGCAGCGGGGCGATGGCCTCGCGGGCGTGTTGCCGGGCCTGGGTCGAGAACCGATGGGCTCGCAGCCAGCCTTGGGCGTAAGGCCCGATGAGCCAGGGCCAGATCGTGCCCCGGTGGTAGGCCGCATCACGGTCGTACGCAGGGCCTTGATACCACGCGTGAAAATTCGGGTCGTCCACCGGCAAGGTGCGGAGTCCCGCTGGCGTGAGCAACCGGTCCCGCAGGGTCTGCATGACCCGGCGTTGCATGTCATTGGGCAGCGCGGTGTGTTCGAGCGAGCAGGCCAGAGCCTGGTTGGGACGGCATGAGGTATCGCGGTAGCCGTCGGGCGTGACATGATCGACGCAATAGCCCTGACGGGGGTCGTAAAAAGTGGGGATGAAGGCTTGGGCGGCGCGTTGCGCAAGGTCGCGGTAGTGGCGTGAGGTTGTGGGGTCGTCTTGTGCGAGGGCGTGGGATAAGGCGACCAGGCTGTGGTGCCAGAGTGCGTTGATTTCGACCGCCTTGCCGTGCCGGGGGGTGAAGACATCGCCGCCGCAGGCTGCGTCCATCCAGGTGAGCTGCGAGTCGGGGTCGCCTGCGGTGATGAGCCCGTCCTGGTCCATGTGGATGCTGGGGCCGGGCTGTCCGGGGCGGTGGCCGTCCGCCTGGGTGCCTTGGGTGTAATGATCGAGCACGGACCGGCAGGCAGGCGCGAGCCAGTTGTGAAAATCATCCCGCAAGGCCTGTTCTGAAGCGGAAGACGTTTTTTGGGCTTCAGCAGCCTCGTGGTAGGCGAGACAGGCGTGGACAAACCACAGCGACGCATCGACCGTGTTGTAGCTGGCGGCCTGGGGGTCACGGTCGTCGAAGCGGTTGGGAATCAGCCCGCCCCGCAGGGCCCCGGCAAAGGTCTGCAACACCGCGCGGGCATCTTCGAGCCGACCTGTGGTCAGCAAAAGTCCCGGCAAGGCGATGCACGCGTCCCGGCCCCAGTCGGCGAACCACGGATAGCCCGCGAGGATGGTGGCGGAAGGCTGCGACCCGGCGGTCGGTGCGGGTGGATTGTCGGTGGGTTCTGATCGTTCGCGTTGCACGACAAAGTCGTCCGCCGCCTGGGCCAGTCGAAGGTCCTGGGCGGTGGGCGGGGCAGGGTGGGCGAGGGCGGTGGCTGCACGCGTGATGCGTTCCCGGCGGGGCGCGGGGTCGGTGCAAGGCTGGGCCGGGCGGTCGCCTAAGGCAACGGTCAGCGTGGTGGTGAGCCGATTGGACGCATCCTGTGAATGAACGAAAGCGCCCGGGCAGTAGGTGTGTTCGGTGTCGTCCTGACCCCGGCGGGTTTCGAGGGGGTAGTGGTGGTGGTGCCACCAGTGGCGGTTGGTTTGAAAGCTGGCGTGGGTGCAGGCGAGCGTGGTGGTCAGGCCGTGGCGGTGGACGTGAATGATCGCATCGGGTGTTTGCGCTTCGACCGAGAGGTGCAGTTCCTCGGGGTGATGATTGAGGCTGTGAAAGTCACGCATGGCCAGGAGCGGCATGAGTTCGAGTGCCGCGTGATCGAAAGGCTGGTTGTCGGGTGAGGCGAGCTTGAGTTCAAGGGTCGCGGCGGGTTGCTGATCGTGCAGGATGAGACGCTGCGTGACACGCCAGGCCACGGGATCGTCCCGTCCGCTTGACCATTGCCATTGGGCGGTGAGGTCGTGGGAAAAGGCGTCAAGCCAGCGGTGGCCCTGGGGGGCGATGAGGGTTTCGCCGTTTTCGTCTTGAAAAAGACAGCCGCCAAGCTCTGCAGTGGTGGTGTGGCCTTGGCGGGTGGCGGTGAGGCGGATAAGAAGTTGCGAGAGCAGGACGACGCGATCGACGGGGGGCTGGAGGGCGGCGATGAGCAGGCCGTGGTACCGCCGGGTGTTGATGCCTGCGGCGGTACCCATGGCAAAGCCGCCGCGAGCGTTGGTCAGCAGCCACTCGCGTTCAAGCAGTGCGCCGGGTCGTTGGGCGGGGTCGTCGGGGGACAAGACGGTGGGGGTGTCGCCGAGGGCCATGAAATAAAAGGGTGCGTGTGACGACGGGGAGTTGATCGGACGGTGGAAAACGTTACCTGCCAGCGGCTGAGGCTTTGGAATGGTTCGCGGGCAAAGCGGTTTGAGCGGAGGGGATGGGGAACGGACGGCTGGCGGCGCGAGGTCGGGAGGAGGCTGGGCGGATGGGGTGATGCCGGGCTTGCTCGAGTAACTCGCGAGCCCCTCGGGACAGCAGTTCGTCGGCTGCGTCCCGTACCAGTCGGCGCAGCTCACGCGTCTTGACCTGCTGATCGAAGTCCAGACATGTCGAGCCATCGAAGGACAACACCCTGGCCCGAAGGCGGAACCAGTGGCTGTCGGCATTGCGCACCGCGACGGTCTGCGTGGGATCGACCGGCTCGATCAGCACACACACCGGCGAGTGGCAGTCGGCACCGAGTCGTCGAACCACCTCACGCTCGGCATGGGTCGCGGTGGAGGCGGCGGGGTCGTTGAGCGGCAGGCAGCGGGTTAATGTGTTGTGGTCGTCAGCTCGACACTGCAGGCACAGTGCGCCCTGGCCCGCTGCGGGCAGGAAGGTGTCGTTGGACATCACGGGAGAGGCCAGTTTTTTCAGGCCCAGCCGCTCCAGGCCGGCCGCGGCCAGAAGCGTGGCGTCGTACGGGGAGTCTGCTGCGTCGAGCTTGGCCAGGCGGGACTGCACGTTGCCCCGGATCAACGTGATGTGGAGGTCGGGACGCAGGCGGAGCAGCTGCGCGGCGCGACGTGGGCTGGCGGTGCCGACCACGCCCTGGTCGGGGAGCCGCGCTGCTCCGAGCGGACCCTGGGCGGAGATCAGCACATCGCCGGTCGATCCCCGGGCAGGGATCGCGGCGAAGGTCAAGCCCGGCGTGATCACATCACAAGGCACATCTTTGAGCGAATGCACTGCGACGTCAGCCTCACCCTCAAGCACCGCACGTTCAAGCGCCGACGTGAAGAGCCCCTTGCCGCCTCGGTCAGCCAGTGAAACGTCCAACGCCTGGTCACCTTCACTGACAATCCACTTGAGCTGAATCTCCAGCTCGGGATACAGCCGGCTCAATCCACGCTTCACCGCTTTGGCCTGCACCTGAGACAACCGGCTTCCGCGGGCGGCGATCACGATGGGCTTGCGGCTGCGTCTCAAAGGGGCTCCGTCACGGGTTGGTCTCCACTGTAGCCACCTGTCGCGTGTTCGTAATTCGAAATTTTCGGGATGTGAACTGCGCGATAAAAAATCACATGAGACTTGACAAAGCCATCGTGAAATGAACGCTCACACATCCACTTCCTGCGCTTCTTCCGCACGGTCCATAATGAAGCGGAAACGGGCGGAAGGGTCCTTGCCCATCAGCTCGCTCAGCGTGCGGTCGGCCTGCAGTGGATCGTCAATTTCCACGCGGAGCAGTCGCCGGGTGCTGGGGTTGAGCGTGGTGTCCCACAGTGTTTTGGCCATCATTTCGCCCAGGCCCTTGAAGCGGGTGATCTCCGCTTTGCGGGAAGGCGACGGCGGGGTCTGATCTGTGTCGTCGTCCTCCGCCTGTGCGTTGGACTCGGCAATGCCGTGCTGGGCGAGAATGCGTTGGCGGTCGTCGTCGTCGGCCGCCCAGAAGGTCTGCTTGCCGATGTCGATGCGATACAGCGGCGGCACGGCGATGTAGACCCGGCCGTCGTCGATGAGTGCTTTGAGATGGCGGTAAAAAAAGGTGAGCAGCAGCGTGGTGATGTGGTGGCCGTCGGAGTCCGCGTCGGCGAGAAGGATGACCCGGCCGTAGCGGAGGCGGTCGAGTTCAAGCCCGCCGCCGATGCCGCAGCCCAGGGCGGTGATCAGGTCGGAGAGCTCTTTGTTTTCGAGCACTTTTTTCAAGCCCACGCTTTCGGTATTGAGCACCTTGCCCCGCAGCGGCAGCACCGCCTGGGTGGCACGGTCACGGCCTTGCTTGGCGCTGCCGCCCGCAGAGTCCCCTTCCACGATGAACAGCTCGGTGTTGCCGCGCTTGTTCGCAGTGCAGTCTGCGAGTTTGCCGGGCAGGGCGAGGCGACTGGTGGCGGACTTCCGCGACACCGCCGCCGATGCCGCTCGCGAGGCTTCGCGGGCCCGGGCCGAGGCGATCACCCGCGCGACGATGGCTTCCGCTTCACTGGCGTGCGTGTTGAGCCATTGCTCGAGTGACTGTTTCACCGGCGCATCAACCTGCGACTGCACCTCGGGATTGTTCAGCCGATCCTTGGTCTGTCCCTGAAACTGAGGCTCAGCGATAAACACCGAGAGGATGCCCATGAAGCCCTCGCGGAGGTCTTCGTTGGTGAGCTTCACGCCGCGGGGGGTGAGCTTGTGGGTTTCGATGTAGTTACGCAGCGCCTTGCCGACGCCGGCGCGGAGTCCGTTTTCGTGCGATCCGCCCGATGCGGTGGGGATCCCGTTGACAAAGGAGCGCAGGACTTCATCGGTCGATTCGGTCCAGCGGAAGGCGACTTCAACGCGGGCCTCTCCGCTGCGGACCATTTCAAAAATCGTGTCGTGTACCGGTCGGGCGGCAGCCTGCTTGCGGGTGTGTTCGAGGAAGTCGACGACGCCGCGATCGTTGGTGAAGACGGTTTTGCCCCCGCCGGTCTGGTCGTCGAAGGTCACTTTGACACCGCGGTGAAGGAAGCCCACGACTTCGCATCGCGCTTTGAGGGTTTCGGGGTTGAAGGTGGTGCGGGGGAAGACGGTGGGGTCGGGGTGGAAGGTGACGTGGGTGCCTGAGCCACGGGCCTCGCCGACTTTTTTGAGCGGCTTGGTGACCTTGCCTTGGGAGAACGCCATCCGGTAGCGGTATCCCTCTCGGACGACTTCGACGTTGAGTGTTTTGGAGAGTGCGTTGACGACGGAAGCGCCGACGCCGTGAAGTCCGCCGGAGGTTTTGTAATTGCCTCCTGCTTCGAATTTTCCGCCGGCGTGAAGTTCGGTGAAGACGAGTTCGACGCCGGTTTTCCCGGTTTTTTTGTGTTTGTCGGTCGGGATGCCTCGGCCGTTGTCGGTGATGGTGATGGTGGAGGCGTCTTCGTGGAGGGTGAGGGTGATGTCGGTGGCGTGGCCGTTCATGGCCTCGTCGACGGCATTGTCGAGCACTTCCCAGGCGAGGTGGTGGAGGCCGGCCGACCCGACGCCGCCGATGTACATGCCCGGTCGCTTGCGGACCGGGTCGAGGCCTTCGAGGTGGGTCAGGTCATCGGCGGAGTAGGTCGGGGGCATGGGCATCCTTGCCGGCAGGGGTCACGAGGCGTGTGCCAGCCGCGAGGCCGGGGTGATCAACATATCGCTTTGATCGCAAAGACGGGAGGACGTGGCCTTGCGAAGGTCGGATCACTGGCGATCCGGGATCGCGCGTTGATGGACAGAGATTGCCAGCGAGCGTCCGGTGACCAAGGACGGCAAGCGAACTCATGAGGCGTCGCTGGCCTGAAATGCAGTTGGGCTTACCGCTGCTCCAGAGCTGCGTTTGGCTTTTACCGAGATTTACGCATGGTCGCGTCGCCTCGGGACATGATCGTGATCGTCACCGGGCCTCGGTAATGCCGGCCAAGGGACCGCTGCGGGTGAAACGTTTTGGCGTAGCGCTGTTCACGTGCCTCGGTCCAATGCACGACGATTTTGCTCGGTAATTCATCAAGCTTCACGTCGAGGGTTTCGTCTTCACGTGCGTCAAGCCCGCCGAAGGAAAGCGGGATTCCCGTATCCACCACCACATTAAAAAGCCCGAGTCGCGCTCGGTTTTCAACGTTGAAGACGAACTTGCTCGGGCCGCTGGGGGTTGCCGCTGCTTCAGAGGCTTGGGCGGATTCCGGGCCACATGCGGAGAGCGTGGCGCAGGCGGCCACCAACATCATTCCGCAGAGGATTCGTGAAAGCCTCGGCACAGGTGCGGATCTCAAACACACGGGTCTCAAGAGATGCCAGCCGGGCATACGTGTTGGGGTAATGTCCACCTAGCTGTTGTCGGCGGGTGGGTCGGGGGCCTGTACCGGTTCGGGGACAATGCGTGTGATTCGGCCATTCTTCTGGACCTCAAAACCCTTACCGCCGCGCGAAGTGGGCTGATACTTGGCGGTGGAGATGTTTTTGGTGGCCCCTCGGTGGGTTTCGATGGTGAGCAGATCGCGGTCGCCGGTGGAGGCTTTGAAGCCCAGCAAGCGATCCTCGCCGGTGAGCTTGACGAGCAGGACGCCTTTGCCCGGGCCGGCGAGGAGGTTGATCTGCTCGGCGGGGCAGATCATGGCGCGACACCCTTCGCTGACCGCGAGGATGGTTTCGCTGCCGTCGATGACCGATACGCCGACGACGTGTTGGCCTTTGGCGGGTCGGGCGAACTTGCGGCCTGAGCGGGTGGAAGGCTCGGCGTAGGAGGTCAACGCGAAGCGCAGGCCGTAGCCGTCCGAGGTGGCGGCGAGGGCGTGAACGGGCGGGGCGTCGTCGGGTTTTTTCTCGTTCGGTGTGATGTCGCCCACCACACGGGGGTCGAGCGAACAGGCGGCGACGAGGTGTTCGCCGTCGGTGAGCTTGAAGAGTTTTTGAATCGGTTCGCCGTAGCCGGTGGTGGCGGGGATGTCGGCGATGCGTGCGGTGTAGCAGACGCCGGCGGAGGAAAACAACGCCACGCACGACCGCGTCGATCCTGCGATACAGGCCAGGGCTCGGTCGCCTTCGCGCAAACGCGTCGTGGCGGGGTCGATCTGGCGTTGGCGTTTGACCCAGCCGTCGGCAGTGACCAGCACCACCGCCTGCTCATCAATGATGAAATCTTCAGCGGAGTATTCAGGCTCATCATCGTCGACGAGGACCTGCGTTTGTCGGGCCGAGCGGGGCAGCTTGCGAGCGTCCGCGAACGTCTTGCGCAGCTCTTCGACTTCGTCGCGGACGAGTTTCCATCGGCCGGCCCCAGTGTCTTTCTCATTGTCAGCGAGCAGCTTCTCGATGATCTTCGCCCGCTTGGCTTTGTCATCCAGCTCGCCTTTGACCAGATTGATTTCCAGGTGCGCCAGGCGGTAGAGCTTCAGTTCAAGGATCGCGTCGGTCTGATCTGCGTCGAGGCCCGCCTCGGGTCCGCCAGGCCCGTCGATCGGGAAGCGTTTCATGATCTTTTTCGCCGCGTCGGCTTTGCCATCGCTCTTGCGGATGATCGCGATGATCTCATCGAGCACATCGAAGATCAGCGCGAAGCCCCGCAGGATGTGCAGCCGCTTGCGTAAGGCGCGCAGCTCGTGTTCAAGCCGACGGGTGACCACGCTGTGTCGGAAGATCAGGAAATAGCGGAGCACCTCCAGCAGGCTCAAGCGTTCGGGTCGGCCGACCAGTGGATTTTCGGTGGGCACCAGGCAGGTGAGGTTCATCTGCACGTTGGTCTGGAACCCGGTGTGGCGGTACAGGTAGGCGAGGACTTTGTCTTCGTCCGCATCTTTTTTCAGAGTGAGTTCGATACGCACATCTTCCGTCGAGACGTCTCGGACATCCTGGATGAGAGGCATTTTGCGTTGGACGACGATCTGTCCGATCTGTTCGACCAAGGCGGACTTGTTGGTGCCGTAGGGCACGGAGTCGAGGATGAGGGTTTTAGTGGAACGATCGATCGCGCCGGGGGTGGCGGTACCTCTGACTTTGAGTGAGCCCGAGCCGGTCTCATACATGGTGCGCAGCTCAGCGGTGGTGCTGACAATGCGTCCGCCGGTGGGGAAGTCGGGGCCTTGAATCGCGTCTTTGCCGACGACCTGGTAGTCCTTGATTTCGGGGTTGTCGAGCACTTTGAGCAAGGCTTTGCAGACTTCGCCCAGGTTGTGGGGGGGGATATTGGTGGCCATGCCGACGGCGATGCCGGCCGCGCCGTTGACCAGGAGGGTGGGGACTTTGGAGGGAAGGACGACGGGTTCACGTCGGGTGTTGTCGTAGTTTTCACGTTGGGTGACGGTTTCGCGGCCGATGTCTTCGAGCAGCGCGGTGGCGAGGGGGGCAAGCCGGCATTCGGTGTAGCGCATGGCGGCGGGGGGGTCGCCGTCCATGGAGCCGAAGTTGCCGTGGCCGTCGACCATGCGTTCGCGCATGACCCAGTCCTGCGCCATACGGACCAGGGCGTCGTAGATGGCCCCGTCGCCGTGGGGGTGGTAGTTGCCCATGACGTCGCCGCAGACTTTCGCGCACTTGCGGGGCTTGGCGTCGGCGAAGAGGCGTTGCTGCCACATCGTGTAGAGGATGCGGCGTTGCACGGGCTTGAGGCCGTCACGGACATCGGGCAGGGCTCGGCTGGTGATGACGGACAGGGAGTAGTTGAGGTAGCGGCTGCGGGCGGCCTCGTGGAGCGAAACGCCGGCAATACCCGCCTCGGCGTCGCCGGGTTGTGCCGAGCCCCGCTGGCCGTTGAACAGTGCCGGGCTGGATGGGTCTGAGGCGTTGGATTTTCGTTTGGCCATCGCGTGCTCTCCTTAGCGAACCGAATCGGCGACTATACAAGAGCAGGGGCGCCGCGCGAGGTGGCACGGCGGCGCAGGCGATACGCTCTCGTGATGCGTTTGCTTGGTATCGATCCCGGCCTGCGATTAACGGGCTACGGCGTGGTGGACCTGCTGCCCGGCCGACTCGAGCCCACGCTGGTGGAAGGCGGCGTCATTAAGCTGGATGCCACGCAAAGCGTCGAAGACCGCCTGGTCGAACTGCATCAGGAGTTGCTGGTGTTGATCGATCGACTGGGTCCCCAGGCGGTGGCGGTTGAAAAGCTCTACAGCCATTACGCCCACCCGGTGACCGCGATTCTGATGGGGCATGCCCGGGGGGTGATCCTGCTGTCTGCCCGGGAGCGGGGGTTGCGGTTGTCGGAGCTGGCGGCAACGGAAGTGAAAAAAGCCATGACCGGCCACGGGCACGCAAGCAAGGAGCAGGTGCAGGCGGCGGTGGCACATCAGTGCGGCCTGGCGAAGCCGCCCCAGCCGGCCGATGTGGGCGACGCCATCGCCATTGCGCTCACGGCAGGGCGACGCGCGGCCCACCAGCGTCTGCTTGATGCTCCTCGGACATAGACTGAATCCATGTCTAAGAGTCCACCGATTGCCGCGTTGCCGACCGAGTCATTGTTGGATGCCACGCAAGGACGCGTCGAAGACGCGGTGCACAAACTGGTGCGCCATGCCGCCAACATGGGCGCGAGTGATTTGTGCCTTCTGGGTCACGCAGACTTTCTGCAGATCAGCGTGCGACATCTGGGCATTCTTCGTCCGGTGACCATTGTGTCGCGTGAGCGGGGCACGAGCTTTATTCAACACATCAAAGCGCAGGCGGAGATGGACGTTGCCGAGCATCGTCATCCGGCGGACGGCCGATGGCTTTATGTTCCCAGCGCCGAGCAAGCAGACCTGCATCTGGACGGCGACGAGGTGGATGTTGATGTGATCGACCTGCGCATCAGCACGATTCCCACGCTTCACGGCGAGGACATGGTCCTGCGACTGCTGTCGCGCCGGGCGGGCCTGTTTGAACTCGATGAGCTGGGTTTCGACGATGACGTTCGCGCCACCTTTCAACGTTTTATAGAAAGCCCCTCAGGATTGATCCTGTGCACCGGCCCGACCGCGTCGGGCAAGACCGCCACGCTCTACGCCGCGCTGCGTCACCTGTGCGACGGCAAGCGGAAGATCAACACGATTGAAGACCCCATCGAGTTTGAAGTCGAAGGGTTGAGGCAGTCGCAGATTCACCCGCAGATCGGGCTGACCTTCAGCACGTTGCTGCGGGCGGTCCTGCGGCAGGCACCCGACGTGATCATGATCGGCGAAATTCGGGATCACGAAACGGCGCAAACGGCGGTGCGGGCTGCCAACTCGGGGCACCTGGTGTTGTCCACGCTGCATGCGCCGGTGGCGTCGGCGGCGGTGCAGGCCATGCGGGCTTTGGACGTGCCGGACCGATTCCTGGCCTCGGCGCTGCGCGCGGTGGTGACTCAGCGTTTGCTGCGAACGCTCAACCCCGAGAAGCGCGTGCTGGCTGAGCCTCCGCCGGATGCCGCGCTGTTTGATCGGGTGCGCGACCGGTTGTCCGGACCGGCCACGGTGTATCGGGCCGATGCGGACGCGGGGCCTGACGCCTATGCCGGGCGCAAGGCAGTGTTTGAGCTACTGGAAATCACGCCGGCGATCCGGGAGCAGATTTCAATGGGCGCGTCGAGTAACGAAATTCGCGCGACCGCCTTACACGACGGCATGACCGAATTCCGTGATCAGGCGATGCTCGATGTGGCACAAGGACGCACGAGTCTGGAAGAATTATTCCGCGTGATTCCGCCGGAGTATCTCGACGCAGCCGCGCATCCCCGCGAGTGAGGGCGTTGCACGGGGTGAAAAGCCAGTGGCGCGGCGTCGTTAAACTCACGTGACGCGGTGGCCTGTGTGACATGGATTTTCACTGATTTCCCGACTCTGCTTATGACCACGCAACCGTCCCACGATGACACGGCGACGACGCGGATTACGCAAACCCCTGAGCTGCCATCGGCCAGACTCGGCGCGGGCACGGTGGTATTGCTCGGCGTGGTGTCGGTCTTTCTGCTGGGCTCTATCGCGGCGGGGGGCTGGGCGTGGTACGCCTTTTCCGATACAGGGCAGAACAGTTCCGCCAAGCGGGATCGTGAGGACCGGGACACTGAGCGTGACGCGGCAGAGGGCTTGCGTCGTGCGGCGGCCGCCACGCAAGCGGCAGACGCCCGGACGGGCAGCGCGGCCTCGGCTACGGGAACACCGGACATGGCTGGCCAGGATCCGACCAATGTTCTGGTCGCGGGTCTGGGCGGGGGCACGGTTCAGGCCGACGGGCAGACCCAGGTGCCCAGGCAGGGCGGGTCTGATGCGGGGGTGGCGGACGACCCGAAGCCCAGCGTGATTGAGCCTGCGCAGCGTGAAAAAGCCAATCCCAATCGTGAAGATACACCCGTGGGCATGACTGCCGAGCAGCAGGAAGCTTTCACCGCATCGGTGCGGTCCCGGGTCGAAAGTGTGGTCATGGACTGGACCACCGCGATGCAGCACCGCGAAGAAATCGCACTGTCGCTCATGCCGTCACGCGACCAGGCGGCTGCCCGGGGGCAGGAGACCGCGTTGTACGACGAACTGATTGAAGACCAAAGGCGGGCGGCCCGGATCAAACGGCAACGGGTGCTCACCACGCTGCCCACGATGGCGCGCGACCGCCGTGCTGAGCCTGAGCAAATGCGCGCGTTGCTCGAGCGTTTCGCGGGGCAATATGAACGGGCAGGCTCCGCACGCAACGCCCGCTTTACGCAGCGACTGTCTGACATGTTGTTTGATCTGCCCGAAAAAGAGAATGAAGCGAAAGATCAGCGTGCTTTCGAGCAGTTCTGGGATGAGTCGATGGTGCCGGGGATTTGAACTTTGTAATGTTCACGTTATTCGTAACGTCGTACGGGCTACTGCGTTGGACCTGATCACAAGCAAGGGTTGAAGATGAACGTGAAGCGAAAATGGTTACTGAGTTCGACGCTGGCGGCAGGGCTCGTGATGGGGGGCTGCTCGGCCCCGCAGTCGCCGGTGGACAAACTTGCCCAGCAGGATGTGGTGATCAGCACCATGGTGGGCGCGGGAATTGGGGCGGTGGTCGGAGCGATCATCGGCAACCAAAGCGGTAACGCCGCAGAAGGTGCGGCGATCGGTGCGGCTCTGGGGGCTGGAACCGGGCTGGTCGTGGGCAATATCGCGGCGGACCGACGCAAGAGCTTCGCCACGCAGGAAGAATTTCTCGATGCAGAGATCGCCGCTGCCGAGCGTGCGGTGGATAAAAAATCTGCTGAAATCGCCAAGCTCGAAACCGATCTCGAAACCTCCACCACGGAGATCGACGCGCTGGTCAAAGCCCGCGACGGCAACCTGGATGTAGAGGCGGAGGCCCGGCGGAAGCTCGCCCAGGTCAACGCAGTGATTAAAAACAACAACCAAACGCTCAAGCAATACGACGACTCGGTGACGTATCTCGAAACGGTGATTACCGAATCGGATGCGGACCAAACGCCCGAACGCCTGGCATCCCTCCAGGCCAAGCAGGCCTCGCTTAAAGAGCAGTACGCTCGGTTGCATCAGGTCAACGATGGCATGGTGGACCAAGCCGAACGGCTCGCAGCGTTGCTGCCTTGAGTCTTAACACGTCCCAACGCTGGAGATCAATGCGATGCTGAAGCGGTGTCAATCTCGAAAAGCCGACCGTCCTGCCTGTGGCCTGCTTGCCGCGATGGTGTTGGCGGGGGCGGCCTTGCCTTGGGCGGGGTGTACGAGCGGGGCGGTGAGCGCGTCGGAAGCATCGACGGTGGACGTGTTCTTCGGCACGCCGGTGCAGCGTTACATCAAGCAGCGGGAAGCCGAACTGGTGGCCTTGCAGGCTCGCGCTACCGATCTGGATGACGAGCTGCTGCTTAAGCTCGGTCAACTGCACGCGATGGAACGTGAGCTGGCAGCGCTCGAGCAGTCCGAAGCGCAGTCGGCTCAGCGTGTGGCGGTGGTGCAGGCTGACTTGCGGGAAGCGCGACGCAAGGCGGAGCAGGCCCAGGCCAAAGCCCAGGACGCCGCGACCAACGTGGATGACCTTCGCCAGTGGGGCACGACCCGCCAGGCGGTGGGTGCTGAGGAAGTCGATCAACGCCAACGCGATATTGAAGCGCAGATCGCTGCCGTGGAGCAGGAAAATCAAACGCTCGAACAGGCCATCGAACGCAGCCTCCGCGTTCGTGTCGAGCAGCTCAAAGCCCGCGAATCGTCCACCCTGCCCACGTGAGTCAGCGGTTGGTGAGCGTCTTTGCCGCACGTCAATTTTAAACGGCTCGATAGTGCATGCGGATGGGGCTCCTCTCCCCCGGCCGCCGCGGCCCGCTCATCCGTTCGCCTGCGCCAGGCGTTTGCGTTCGCGTCGCGCTGCAAGTCGAGCCTGACGTCGGAGTTCCCCTTTGAGCTTGGTGTCCAGATGTCGGCTGATGGCCTGGCCTGACATCTCGCCCAGAAAGCGTTGATGCCCTGCCGCCGCGATCGCGTCACGACGAGCCGGGTCGGCCGCGAGCGATTCGATCACATCCGCCAAGGCCTGGGAATCCCCGGCGGGACAGGTCGCCACCTCGTACTCGGGCACCAGGGCCGTGCGCACGGCCTCGGTCATGGCCGTGATCACACACCGCCGCATCGCCAGGCCCTGCACCACCTTGTTGGGCACCACCCGACGGGCCTTGGGCGTGTCCCCGAAGATGCCCAGCACCAGGTCGGCGGCCAGCAACTTGTCGACCAAAACCGCCTCAGGCACATAGCCCGACAAGGTCACGTTGGGCAGATGCATCGCCTCGGCTCGCTCGCGCATCTTCGTAAACCAAGGCCCACGATCACCGATGAGCTCAAACGTCACCGCGACCCCGCGTGCGTGCAACGCCGCGGCGGCCTCCAGCACATGCATCCCGCCGTGCAACGGGGTGTACTCGGCATATTGAAGCACCCGCACCGGGACCGGCGAACCGCCAGGAGCATCCTGAACCGGCACGCGTTGTCGTGTAGCCCGGGCCGGATGGCCGCGACGCTTGCCCAGCTCTCGCTGAGTACGTAGCCGAAACACATTTTCGTCCACCCCCACGGGCAGCACCATCATCTTCGCGGGCGGAACCTTGAGTAACCGGGAGAAAAAGGCTGCATGCTCAGGCGTATCCACCACCACCCGGTCCGCCAGGCGGCATGACACATAGTCAAAACCGCGCAGCAGCTTGGCGGTAAAGCTTTTTTTGCCAAACAAGCCCCGGTCTCGAACCGCTGAGTCATACCACGAAATAAACGCGTCGAACACCACCGGCGTCCCTGTCATCTTTCCGATCAATGCCGCCAGTGCCACATCGGTATGCCCCGGAAAGCCCACCCAGATCACATCCGCCTTGCGTGCTTTCCAAAGTCCTTCGGGCACCAGTGACACCATCGCCCACAACACCCGCAGCCCCAGGTACCCGCGCAATCCATCCCGACCAAGGCGATTCATGGACCCGCAGCTTCTCCCAGACCCGGCGGTGCGCCAGGGGCGTGCTGTGCCCCGCCGAACCCAAGGCCGACATGACCGACCGATTCCGCGGGTAGGTCCGATCAAACATGCCAAAGAGAAGAACCTGCATCACATCATCTTAACTGGCGGTGTGAAAATTCAGTATGCCGCCTTCCCGCGTCTAGGCCCTTGGATCATCAGGGCACAACCCTACGCAGCCCACTCACGGATGTAGACGCGTTGCCAGCAGTCCGCCGAGTTCTCAAAACAGCTTCTGCTGACGGGCAGGGGATAGACTCCCTTCCATGCGCGCTATTCTGCTGATGTTCGATTCACTCAACCGTCGTCATCTCCCGCCGTACAACGCCGAGACCCAGGCGATCGCGCCGAACTTTGCGCGTTTGGCGGCGCGGAGTGCGACCTTTGATCGCAGCTACGTCGGGTCGATGCCGTGCATGCCTGCCCGGCGGGACCTGCACACCGGCCGGCCACACTTCCTGCACACCGGCTGGGGCCCGTTGGAACCGTTTGACGACTCGGTGTTCGCCATGCTTTCCGAGGCGGGCGTGTACACCCATCTCGCGACGGATCACTATCACTATTTCGAGGATGGCGGCTCGACGTACCACGGCCGATACGACTCCTGGGAGTTTTTCCGAGGCCAGGAAGGCGACCCGTTTTTCGGCATGGTGGAGGACCCCCGCGTGCCGGACCACATCAACAAGAAAGGCCGACGACAGGACTGGGTCAATCGCACCGTGATTCAGCGTGATGAGGACTATCCGCAAAGCCGAACCGTCGCCGCCGGGGTGGACTTCATTGACCGCAATGCCAACAGCGCGAAGCCCTGGTGTCTGCAGATGGAGTGCTTTGATCCGCACGAGCCTTTCGTCACTGCGGAACAATGGCGGGACGCGTACCCCACGGATTACAACGGGCCTTTGTTCGATTGGCCCGGGTATGAAGCGGTGACCGAAACGCCTGAGCAGGTTGATGAAGCCCGGCGTCGTTACTTCGCGCTACTCACAAAATGTGACGCGTCGCTGGGCCAGGTCCTCGACGCCATGGACCGCCACGCCATGTGGGATGACACGCTGCTGGTGGTCTTCACGGACCACGGCTTCATGTTCGGCGAGCACGGCTGCTGGGCCAAGAACTGGATGCCGCTGTATCAGGAAGTTGCCCACACGCCCTTGTTCATTCATGACCCCCGGCAGCCACAATCCGACGGCACGCACCGTGACGCGCTCGTGCAGCCCACGGTGGACCTGGCCCCCACGTTGCTGAACTTTTTTGATGGGCACGGCACGCAGCGTCTCGCACCCACGCCGAGCATGACCGGCTGCGACCTGGAACCTGCCGTCGCCGAGGACACGCCGGTGCATGACACGCTGCTGTTTGGCTATCACCGTAACCGGGTCAACCTCACCGACGGCCGCCATGTGTACCTCCGCGATCCGGTGCTCGAGGCTCAGGGCTCTTGCTTCGAGTACACGCTGATGCCTCTGGCGATGCGAGGGTCGAAGTTGCGCGAAGGCATCGAGCTGCACCCGCCTTTTGCGTTTACCAGGCAAACCCCGGTGCTCAAGCTTGGTGTGGCGAGCGAGCCAGAGTCCCGTGAGCCCCAGCACCTGCTCTTCGATGTCCAGGCCGACCCGTCTCAGGAACACCCGCTGGCGGATGCCGGGTTGCAGGCCCGGCTTGACACGCAAATGGCGCAGAAGATGGCAGACCTCGACGCACCGCCCGAGCAGTTCAGCCGCATGGGTCTCATTGCCCCGACTACGATGTCCTCATGATGCAAATGCGAAACACGTTGGTGTGCATGGGGCTCTTGGGGTTCGCGTTACTGGTGGGCTGTACGCAGCGGGTGACGGTGGACGCGACGCAGCAACTCGAGCGTTACAGCACCGAACCCTATGCACGCGTGTTGGCGGTGGGCGTGAAGGGGGAGGCAGGTCTGGTGGACTACAACGCGATTGCCGAGCAGGCCGAGCAGGATCTGGATGTGTATCTGGATGCGATTGGAAGACTTGGGCCGGACACCGTGCCCGAGCAATTCCCAAGCGACGCGCACAAGCTGGCGTATTACTTGAATGCCTACAACGCGATCATGCTCAAGAAGTGGCTTAACGAAGGGGCTGCCCAGGCGGACGGCAACGAATCCGTGGGTTGGCTCACGTGGTTTTTCCAAGGCTGGGCGCTCAACGGCACGTCGCGAAGTATGGACACGATTGAGCAGGACATTATCCGTCCTCGGTTTAGAGAACCCCGGATTCACTTTGCGTTGGTGTGTGGCGCGATGGATTGTCCGCCGTTGTTGAATGAGCCGTTTGAGGCGGCGACGCTTGATGCGCAGCTTGAAAGTCTCGGCCGACGGTGGTTCACGCAGCCCGACGCGTTGCGGGTTGAGGAGGACGGTACGGTGGTGATGACGCCTTTGTTGTCGGGCGGCTGGTACCTCAAGGATTTCAAAGCCTGGGGCGGTAAGGCGGGGGTGATTCGGCGGTTTGTGCCCGAGGACAGTCCGCTCTACGCCCCGGCCCTGGAAGCTGCGGAGGCTGGGAACATCAAGCATCGGTCGTACGACTGGACGATCAACGACGTTGCCAACCTCAAGCCTTGAGAGGCTATGAAACGCTCACCGCGTGCGATTGAGGATTTTGCATCATGACGCACTTCCAGGACTCACCCTGCACGCATCACGTCGGCGTCGTGATCCCCACCCTCAATGAAACACAATGCCTGCCCAAGCTCTTGACGCAGTTGTTCGAGGTTCAAGGGATGGCGGTCGGGCACGTGGTGGTGGCAGACTGCCGATCTGCCGACGGTACGGCTGAGATGGCCCGGCGTCATGGGGTGGCGGTGGTGGAATTGAATCCCACATCAGGGCGGGGCGGAGCGTTGCGGGCGGGGGTGGCGGGACTGCGCGAGGTGATGCCTGAGGCGACGGCAGTGTGGATGCTGCATGCCGACACGGTGCTGCCTGAGGGTGCACTGGCCAGCGTGACCGAGGCGTTATCGGATTCGGGCACGGTGGGCGGGGCGTTTGATTTTCGCATTGAGACCCGGGGCGCAGCCTACGTGGCAAGGCGGTCCTTGCGCGTGGTGCAGTGGATCAATCGGCAGCGTAGTCGGCGGAGCCGTGTGTTCTTTGGCGACCAGGGTCTGTTCGTCAGGCTGGACGCGTTGGATGCGGTGGGCGGTATACCCGATCGGCCGATCCTTGAAGACGTGGAGCTGTGCGAACGGCTGATTGCGCACTTCGGCAAGAACGCCATGGTGCTTCGGCCCGAGCGGATGACCACCAGCAATCGGCGGTTCCTGCGGCACGGTCCGGTGCGTCAGGGTCTGCACGATGCTGCAATCCTGATGTCACTCAAGCTCGGTGGGTCGGGGCGATGGTGGGCACGGCATTACAACGTGGACAACGCGCAGCCCACCACTGACATGACGTCCAACCCAACGCGCGGACCTGAAACCGTGGGGACCTGAAGTACCGCATCGGCACGCGGCTTTGACCCAGCGTTTGGCGGTCGGGGGCGGGTTTGCGGTAGCATCCCGCCCATGTCCGCTTCCTCCGATGTCGTCACGGTGTCCCCCGACCAGAAAAACATGGCCGACCTGGTCGCGCTGTGCAAACGGCGGGGCTTTGTCTATCCCGCGTCCGAAATCTACGGCGGGATCAACGGCTTCTGGGACTACGGCCCGCTGGGCACCGCGCTCAAAAACAACCTCCGCGACTGGTGGTGGCGGTGCATGGTCGAAGTCCCCCCCCCGGCCCCGACGGTGAACCTGTCCAGATCGTCGGCCTCGACTCGTCGATTATTCAGAATCCCAAGACGTGGGAAGCGAGTGGGCACGTGGGCGGGTTCAGCGATCCGATGGTGGACGACACTGAAACGAAGCAACGGTTTCGATCTGACCACTTATGGGGATTCTGGGTAATCGATGAATCGGAATTGCCAAAATTTCAGAAGCAAATGAACTCATCTTGGAACGTTGGTGTTCCAACTAGTCTCAGAGATATACAACCACCGACTTTCACAGCGGTAGGTAGTTCAGAGGGTGACGCGCTTCAGTCACTGCGGGATAATCGGAAGGCTCTGAAAAACCTTTATCTGGCAGAAACCGATTGGGGTGAGGCGGTCGATCGGGTCATGACGCGTGCTCTGGATGGCGCGCTCGAACACATTGAAACAGTGCGTTTCAATTTACTTTTCCGAGACCGGAAAAAAACCGAAGCTACGCATCCCGCATATGTCGGATTCTGTCGCCCAATCTCAGTAACGCCGCTGACAGCTTACTCTTGGGATGAAGTCCCGTCCCCCTACAGCGGCAATACAAAGGTTCTCACCGAACCCCGCGCTTTCAACCTCATGTTCCAGACCTACGTCGGGGCGATCAAGAGCGACGAGAATCAGGCCCACCTCCGGCCCGAAACCGCCCAAGGCATCTTTCTGAACTTCAAGAACGTGGTCGACACGATGCGGGTGAAAGTGCCATTCGGCATTGCGCAGATCGGCAAGTCGTTTCGTAATGAGGTGACGCCACGCAACTTTATCTTTCGCTCGCGGGAGTTTGAGCAGATGGAGATGGAGTGGTTCTGTCCGCCGGACGATTCGCAGACGTGGTATCAGTTTTGGCGGGAGGAGCGGTACAAGTGGTGGCTGTCGCTGGGGGTCGATCCGGCCAACCTGACGCTGCGTGATCATGATCCCGATGAGCTTTCGCACTACTCCAACGCGACGGTGGATGTGGAATACAAGTACCCGTTCACAGCCCCCGGATACGGGGAGTTGGAGGGCGTGGCACACAGGGGATGTTTTGATCTCACGCAGCACAAGGAGCATTCGGGCAAGGACCTGTCGTATTTCGATCAGGAGCTGCAAGTGCGGTTGCAAGGCGAGGGCGTGGACAAGGCGGAGATTAAGGAGCGGAGCCGATACATTCCGCATGTGATCGAGCCGGCGAGCGGGTTGACGCGGGCGGTGTTGGTGATGTTGTGCGAGGCGTACACGCCGGACGAGAGCCGGGCGAGCGGGGTGTTTATGAAGTTTCCGCCGAAGTTTGCGCCGGTGAAGGCGGGGGTGTTTCCGCTGGTGAACAAAGACGGGATGCCGGAGGTAGCGAAGAAGCTGTATGGCGAGCTGCGGCAGTCGTACACGGTGGAATATGACGGCAAGCAGTCGATTGGTAAGCGTTACGCGCGGATGGATGAGATTGGCACGCCTTACTGCTTCACGATTGACGGGCAGACGTTGGACGACCAGACGGTGACGGTGCGGGACCGGGATACGCAAAGCCAGGAGCGGATCGGGATCGACCGGGTGAAGGCGTTCCTGGCTGAGCGGATGGGTTGATCGGGTGTTGATCCTGGGCGTGGTACTCGGGCTGGCGACGGCGTGGTGCGCGTCGGGGGCGTATCTGGCGTCGCGTTTGTTCACGTCTAAAGCGGGGCGGACGCCGATGCAGCTTTGGACGCTGTCGCATGTGATGCAGGGGGTGGTGTGTGCGGCGGCGCTGCCGGGGCTGTGGTGGTTCACACGTGATGCGGCGTGGTGGGATCGGCCGGGGTGGATGATGTGGCTGATCGGGGTGGCGGGGTGGTATCTGCTGGGGCAGGCGTGTTTATTTGTGGTGCTGCGGCGGGTGGAAGCGTCGCGGGTGTCGCCGCTTTTGGGGGTGAAAGTCGCGGTGCTGGCAGGCGCAGCGGTGGGGTTGCTTGGGGTGGAACTGTCGGCAGTGCAGTGGGTGGGCGTGGGACTGGCGGCGGGTGCGGCGTGGGTGTTGAACGGCGGGGCGGAGCGGCTGCCCTGGCGGGTGCTGGGGTTGGTGGGGGTGACGCTGGTGGGGTATGTGGGGTCGGACCTGTCAATCCAATCGATGGTGGATGCGCAGCAATCGGCGTCGGGGGCAGCTGGCGTGACCCGCGACGATCTCGCACGCGATGCGCTCATGGGGGGCGTGGTTGGCGCGTTGTGCAGTTACGTGGTCAGTGGGATGGTGGCGGCGGGGTGTTTGCCCTGGTGGGGCAGCCGACGCGGTGGGGACTGGGCGGCGGCGGTGCCTTACGCGGGACTGTGGCTGGCGAGCATGTTGACGCTGTTTACCTGCATCGCGTCGGTGGGCGTGGTGCTGGCGAATATTCTGCAAAGCACGCGGGGCCTGTGGTCGGTGGTGCTGGGGGTGGTGGTGTCAGGGCGGGGGCATCACCATGTGGAAGCGACCGCGTCGCGGGCGGTGGTGGCGCGTCGCGGGGTGTGGGCGGTGCTGATGGTGGCGGCGGTGGCGTTGTACGTGCTGGGTCGGTCGGCGGGGCGCTGAGGGGACTATTCCACCGGGGCGATGGGCGCGATGACCGCTTCGACGCCCAGACGTTGACGAAAGGCCTGGGCGGAGAGGTAGGTGGAGAATTCGCCGAGGTGAACGAGGGTGACGGGTCGGCCTTCGACCATGGCGGGGACGAGTCGGGGGGCACCGAGTCCGAGTTCCTCGGCGTTGGGGGCGATGCTGAGCGCCGCTTCCTGAGCGCGTTGGTCGTCGAGGAAGGCACCGGTCTGGATGGTATAGCCGGTGACGGCAAGTTGATCGTTGGCGCGCTGGCGTAGTGCGGGATCCTGGGCGTAGGCGCGGGCGAGGATGAGATTGGTGCGGGCCGAGGCCCATTGTCCCAGGCGTTGTTGAGAGCGTGCGGCGAAGTACGTGGCGCGGGCGCGATCGTCGCCGGGCAGGTGGTCGGCGGCGTAGAGGAAGGTGTCAGCGGCGCGTTGGTGGTCGCCTTGCTCGGCGTAGAGGGTGCCCAGGGCCACGGCGGCCTCACCACGGATGGCCGGGTCGTTGCCTTGGGCGGCGCGGGTGAGCCAGACGGCGGCGTCACGCGGCTTGTCCAGTTGTTTGGCGGATCGGCCGGCCAGGTAGGCAGCTTCGTCGTGGTCGGGATTGAGGGGGTCTTTGGCGACGGCGACGGCCTGGGCGTATGCGGCTTTGAGCTCGCCGGCGTTGAACGCGCCGTAGGCGGCGTCGAGGCTGGGGGGCGGGCCTTGCGTGCAGCCCGAGGCGGCGAGAAGCACTGCCGCCAGGGCCAGGGTGAGAGCGGGTCTTGCAAAGCCGCGGGGGGCACGGGTCACGGGGGGGGTGAGGCGTGGCATGATGAGTGTTAGTCTACGGTGCTTGTCGGTGTTCGCAGCGGTGTATGTCACGGGTGGGCTTGGAGATTCGCGATGGCGTTGTTACGCAAGATTTTGAAGCAGTTGGCCTTGCACCCCAGGCGGGCGGTGATGGTGGACGATCGCCGAACGTGGACAGGGATTACGACGCTGGGCGCGGCGTTCCATTTGGCCAAAGTGGTGAACGAGCGTACGGATCGTCCGCGGGTGGGGGTGTTGCTGCCGACGTCGGGTGCATTTGGCGCCGCAGTGCTGGGGGTGTGGCAGGCGGGTCGGGTGCCGGTGCCGCTCAATTATCTGCTTAAGCCGGAGGATTTGCGTTACGTCATCGAGAATGCGGAGTTGGACGTGGTGTTGACCGCAGGTCCGATGCTTGAGTTTTTGTCGGGGGATGGCTGGCTTCCTGAGGGTGTGGCGTTGGTGAAGCTGGAGACGCTGGACTTTAAGGGCGTGCCGCCGGTGCGGTGGCCTGCGAAGCCTGAGGATGATGACCTGGGCTTGCTTTTGTATACGTCCGGCACGTCGGGCAAGCCCAAGGGCGTGATGTTGTCGCACGGCAATCTCGACGCCAATGTGCACCAGGCGATTGAGCACTCAGGCGTCACGGAAAGGGAAAGCTTTATCAGCGTGTTGCCTCAATTTCACACCTTCGGCATCACGGTCTTAACGCTGATGCCGCTGCGACTGGGCTCGAAGGTGGTCTACACCGCGCGGTTCAATCCCAAGAAAGTGATTGATCTGATTCGTGAGCATCGGCCCAACGTATTCATCGCGATACCGTCGATGTTCAATGCGTTACTGAATGTGAAATCAGCCACTGCGGAGGACTGGCAGAGTTTGACGCATCTGGTGGCGGGCGGCGAGAAGCTGCAGCGTTCGGTGGCGGAGCGTTTTGAGGCGAAGTTTGAGCGTCAGCTGTTGGAGGGGTATGGGCTGACGGAGACTTCGCCGGTGACGCATTGGAATACCGCGGAGCATCCTCGGCCGGGCTCGGTGGGGACGGCCTTGCCGGGCGTGGAAACGCTTGTGTTGGACGAAGGCGGGGCGGTCCTGCCGCAGGGCTCTGAAGGGGAGGTTGCGCTGGGCGGGCCGAACCTGATGCAGGGCTATTTCAAGAGTGAGACGCAGACGGCTGAGGCGATTGTGGAAGTGGATGTGCCTGGCCGGGCGGGGCGACTTCGGGTGATGAAAACCGGGGACATCGGTCGGGTGGATGCGGATGGGTTTTTGTATATCACCGGCCGCAAGAAAGAGCTCATCATTATTGGCGGGGAGAACGTGGCGCCGACGGAGATCGAGGAAGTGCTTGATGAGCATCCCAAGGTGCTGGCCTCGGCAGTGGTGGCCCGGGCTGACGAAAGTCGGGGCGAGGTGGCGGTGGCGTTTGTGGAATTGCAGGACGGTGAATCGGTGGAGGACGGCGAGCTTCGGGCGTGGTGCCGGGAGCGACTGGCGTCGGCGAAGGTGCCGCGGGAGGTGACGGTGATTGATACGTTGCCGCGGAATCCGACGGGCAAGATCATGCGGCGGGCATTGGTGGGGCAGGCCGGCGGGGCGGCTACGGATGATGCGGGGGCGAGCAACGAGGCCTGAGCGATGTGTGGGACGTGATGATGACAGTGATGATCAGCGGCGAGGACTTGCGAAAGGATGCGGTGGCGGGGCTGACGCAGGCGATCCATGCGTTGACCCGTCCCACGGACCAGGCGGAGGGCAAGGCATCGGGAAGCGGGTCGCGCGGGGCGTATGACGCATTGATGCGGGTGTGGGCGATTATTGAGTTGATCGAACCTTCGCTTCACTCGGGTTTTGGGGAGTATGAGCGTGAGTCGATGGAACGTGTGGTCTCGAAGCTGACGGCGGGATCGCGGGCGTCGGCGGCGGCGGGACTGGCGCGCAAGCTAGGGAAAGCCACTCCGGCGTTGGCGGCAGAGGCGAAGGCGTGCGGGAAGCGGTTGCGGGCCGTCGCACACGAGCCGGTGGCTTTGCAGCGTGGGCGTCGGCTGGACCCGGTGGCCTATCGGTTGGTTGCAGATTTGGCGGAGGCACGGGCCCGGGCAGAGCGATGGCCGGTGGATGGGGTGACCTCGCGGGAGGCGTCGCTTGACATGTTCACGCGGGGGCTTCGGGGGTTGTATCAGCGGGTGCGTCGGCGGGATCGCTTGCGTGGACGGGCACCGCGGCAGTTGGCAGAAGCGTTGCAGCGGGTTGAGCCGAGCTGGCCTTCGGGGATTAAGCCGTTTCGCAAGGCGGCGATGAGTGTGGCGGAGTCGGCGGAGCGGGTGCAGGTAGGGGCCATTCTGCAGGCAGAGGCGGGGAGTCGCTCGGCCTTGGGGGCCGCGGCGCGGGCGACGATGGTCGAGGAGGAGCAGGCGGCGGCGAAGGCGGCGGGGCGGTTGCTGGTGGAGACGCCGGCGTCATTCGCGCGGCGGGTGACGGGGTACGTGGAGCAGGCGTGGTCAGATCACCACAACGTGTAACACATCGCTTGGCCGGTGGGTGGTGTAATGGGGTGGGGTGTGGCACGTCCTGTGAGGCATGAGACAAGCAACTTCTTTGCGCAACTATCAGGTTCGACGGCAGCACGGCATCAAGGCGGCGCTGCTCGCGGGCTGCATGCTGGTGATGACCGGCTGCGGATCGACCATGGTGGGTGTGGAGTGGTGGCCTGAAAGTCCAAGGCATGACGTGGTCGTCGTGGACCGGGATCCATATCCCACGCATCGATCACGTCAGACGCGCTGCGGCCAGTGCGGGTACGCGCATCACGGACATTGCGATGCTGGCTGGAATCAGCATCCGCGCGGCGGCTACGGGCACGGGCGACCGCAGCGGGATGATTGCGGCCGGGGCTGGTGAGGCGTCGCGGTGAGCGGCCGCGCCAGGCTCATCGGCCGGCGGAATCACGGCCTGATGCGTCAGGTCGATACCGCGCGAGCGTAATGGCGACAAGACGTTCGACCATGACCTCGGGGTCGGTGAAGCTGCCTTCGTTGTAAAGCTTTCGCCGATGTTGGGTGGTTTCGTTAAACACCTGCTGATCGTGGAGCTTTTTACGAATGTCGAGTTGAACTTCGTCCAGGCTTTGGTGGCGTCCGGGGAGTACATCCTCGGTGAACACGAACCAGGCGGAGTCGTTGAGGGTGATGGGGCCGGTGTAGTGACCGGGCTCCTGATTGAACGCTGCATCCGCGAGTTCAATGGCCTGGAAGTCGGATCGGCCCATCGGGTCGCCGTAGGCTCCGCCGTCCTGGGCGTTGAATTCGTTTGCGTCCATCGCCGCGACTTCATGGAATGGCGTGCCGGCCTCAAGCGCGGCGGCGATCTGTTCCTGGCCTGCGGGGTCACTGACAATGATCAGGCGTATGACCCGCTTTTCCTGCTGCTGATACAAGCTGAGATTGTCCGCGTAGTAGCGTTCGACATCGCGTCGGCTGACGTTGATCTTGGGTCGAACCACGCGGGAGAGGTAGGTCTGAACGAGGATTTTGTCGCGTTCAAATTTAAGTGTTTCGTCAAGCGTCTGGCCGGTCTCACGGAACAGCGTGGCGTTGGCGAGTGCCGGGGAGCCTTGGCCGTGCTGGCGGAGCAGCTCCTGGCGTTTGCGGTCCACAATGATGCGCAGGCCTTGCTGCTCTTCAGCGGACAGGCTCTGCTCGGCAGCGCCCACGATCAGTTTCTGGACGGTGATGGCTCGAAGGCGTTCGTAGATGATCTGCGTGGCTTGGCGATCAAAGGCTTCACCGCGCACCTGGCGTGCGAGTGCTGACAGGCGGTCATCGATGGGTGCGAGGACTTGGTGGGCATACACCGCTTGGCCGTTGATTTGCCCGATCATCGCGTCAGTGGGCAGCGCACGCGGTGCCGGGCGGCTGGGCGTGTCCTCCGCGGGCGTGGGGGTTTCGCGTGGCGACGTGGCTGGGGCAGTGGCGGAGGTCGACGTCGAGGTCGAAGTGGGGGAGGTGGGGTCGGAGGGCGTGGCCGCGTCGTCTGAGTCTTTGCGGGAGACGTCTTCGGTGGTCGGCGGGGACACTGGGCCGTCGGTGCTGACGAAGTGTCGGGGCTCCACGGGCTGGGTCCTGGTCGTGCCGGGGACAATACCGCAGCTGGTGGCCAGAAGCGCAGCCGTGGTAGTCAGGACCACAGGCAAAGCACGAGGCTGGGATCGAAAGGGGGGGCGTGGCATCACGTTGATGTTATCGGACACCCGGGGGCGGGGTTCGTAATCTTCACGAATCACGGGGGCTGGGCGTGACTTGGACGTCCACTTCAATCACGGAATCCCCCCCTCCGAGAATCACGCCCCGCACCGGTGAGACATCGTGATAGTCTCGTCCCCACGCGGCGGTGATATGCATGTCTGACGGGATGAGGTTGTTGGTGGGATCAAAGCCGACCCAGCCCATCGTGGGTTCGTAAACTTCGCACCAGGCATGGGATGCATCCGCACCCACCAGTCGGCCTGCGTTGGGGTTGGAGGTGTTTTTGAATGTTCGGATATAGCCTGAGAGATACCGCGCGGGGAGCTGCAGGCTGCGAAGCATCGCGATCATCAGGTGGGCAAAGTCCTGGCACACACCCCGGCGATGGGCCATGACTTCCGCCAGCGGAGTCGCGATACTCGTCGCCTGGGGGTCGTAAGCAAAGTCGGTATACAGGCGATGACACAGATCGGCGGCCGCTTCAAGCACCGGTCGCCCGGACGTAAAACTTGACTCCGCGTACGCCCGCAAGTCCGGTGACGCGGCCGCCAACGGCGAGTCAAACAAAAACTGCAACGCATCCAACGCCGCGTCGTCACGGTCCTCAAACAACCCCGGCCGAACCCGCTCCCACGCCACCGACTGCCCCACATCCGGCGGACTCGTGGGCTCCACACTCAGCTCGCTGCGATGCGTCACCACCATCTCGCTATGCGACGACTCAAGCGTAAAGCCTGCGGTGAGATTGCCAAAATAATCCGTGAAATGCGCAATATTCTCGGGCATCGGCTCAATCCGCAGCTCCCGGGAATGCACCTCCTGCAACGCCAGATCACGCGGCGCAAGATGCACCAGATTATGCCCCAGCGTCACCGGCTGCGAGTAGCGATAGGTCGTGTGATGAGTAACGGTGTAACGCACAAGTGAAGCTGTTAAACGTGGAAAATCTCAATACGCCCAGGCTGCAGACGGTCAGTCGTCGAGCTGCTTGCGGTGGTGTCGGTTCATCAAGCCTGCCGCCAGGCGCGGGAAGGCAGTGCCCATCGCAAGCGCGAAGCGGGTAGGCGTGTGAGGCCAGACCTCAGGGCGGGGTCGCTTAAGTGCTGCAATCACCCGGTCCGCGACATGCTCAGGGTCCTGCTCAAACGACGAAGGCGTGTTGGATTTGGATGACCCGCTGGTTGACTTTTCGCTTGATTGACCTTGCGAGGCCAGCTCGAAAAACTCCGTGCGGGTGCCGATCGGATGCACCGTCGTGACCGTCACGCCCTGCGTCTTGACCTCCGCCCGCAGTGCCCCGGCAAGTGCGTCTTGCGCCGCCTTGGTCGCGGCATAAGGTCCCAGCAGGGGGATGCCAATCTCACTCGCCGCTGACGAACAGATCAGTAAATGTTTCAAGCCGTCCGCGGTCGCTTCCAGTCGAGGCAGGCCATAGCGAATCGCACGCACGGTGCCGTAGTAGTTCGTTTCAAACAGCAGCCGATGGTCAGTTTCCGTGTGGTCCATGACCGGCTTTTCCAGCCCGAAACCCGCATTGGCAAACACCGCGTCCAGCCGACCAAACGCCCGCCACGATTCTTCAAACAATCGCTCGACATCTTGCGGATTGTTGACGTTGCAGGTGAAAAAATGAGCCCGCACGCCCAGGTCCGACACCTGCTTGGCGATCGCTTTGAGTCGGTCCCCCCGGCGGGCTGCGAGCGTGACGTGCATGCCCTCTCGGGCTGCCGCGAGTGCCGTGGCCGCCCCGATCCCCGAACTCGCCCCCGTGATGAGCAACACTTTGTCTGTAAGCCGACGTGACATGGCCTGCAAGTGTACCGTTCGAGGCTGCATCGCCCGACCCCACGTCGCCCGCCTCGCTTTTTCACGCATGCAAATCCGCAACCGCCCGCCTGCTGAAGCCTGCCCTGCGATGGCGTATTCTCTCGCCCATGACCCAGGACTCCCTCGCCCAGGCCGTCGCGGACGCCGCACTCTTGACCGGCTCGTTCACCCTCCGCTCGGGCCGAACCAGCTCGTATTACCTCGATAAATACCGCTTCACCTGCCGCCCCGACATCCTCAAACAGCTCGGCCAGCGCATCGCCGACCACGCCGCGGGCTGGGCCGACCTCCTCGCCGGCCCCGAGCTCGGCGGCGTGCCCCTCGCCGCCGCTGGCTCCCTCGCCTCAGGACTGCCCGTCGTGCTCATCCGCAACGCCAGAAAAGACTACGGCACCGCAAAGCAAATCGAAGGCCATCAGGGCGGAAACGTCCAGGGCCAACGCATCCTCATCACCGAAGACATCGCCACCTCCGGCGGCCAAGCGCTCGAAGCCGCCACTTTGTTACGCGATCAACTCGGCGCCGCCGAGGTCCGCGTCCTCGTCGTCGTCGATCGCCAGGAAGGCGCCCGCGAAGCCATCGAGTCGGCAGGCTTCAACTTCCACGCCATCCTCACCAAAGCCGACCTGGGCATCGACGAATAGCCTCAGATCGCCAGGCCGAGCACCACCACCACGTCGCCCCAAACGCAGTCCCCGCCCCGCAACACCCCTCACGCCGCAATCCGCCGCACCACCCCCACCCCCACCTCCACCTCCACCCCCACATCAACTTCGACCTCCACCTCCGCGGCGGCCTCCTCCCGACCGCCCACCCGTTCATCCACCCGTTTCCCCACCGCATACTTCCCCTGTTCCCGGTCCGCCAACAGCCCCGGCTGGGCCGCCACCTGCTCCAACCACCGATCCCGCAACTCCCGCGCCGCTGCCACCAGCACCGGATCATTTTTCAACGCCTGCTTCTTGTGCTTCTTCGGCGGTGCCGGCGCCCCGTCCTGCTTGGCTTCCTCTGCGCTCTGCAGCGTTGAAGTCATCCCCGCCGCCCCCGCCGCCCCGAACCGCAGCCCACCCGCGGCAACCGTCTTCGCCCGCGCCCCTTGCTTCGCTTTCACACCCGCCGCATTGGCCTCCGCCGCTCGCTTTGCCGTCCTCGCCGCCGCTCGCTCCTGCTTGCTCGGCTTGCTCGCGTCTTCCAACGCCTTCCGCTCCGCCGCCGACGCTTCCATCATTCGGCCTACCTCCGGCAACACCCGAGGCTTCGCCTCGCTCCAATGCACCCCCGGCGGAATCGGCAACACAATCCGATCCTCCCGAAGCGCCCCACTGCCCGTCTGACTCGGAAACCACCAGTCCGTCCGCGTGTCCCCCGTCCTCACCCGCTTTTGCCAGAAAATGTGAATACGGTCCCGCTTGCGACTCCCCGCTCGAAACGCCAAAGGCACAAACCCCATCGCCTCCCAGAAACGGTTCGCTGCCAAATCCTGCGCACACCAACACCCATACAACCGCACGCCGTAAGGCCAACGCGCAAACAGCGCCTGCAACAACGTCGCCCCCACCAACCCCCGCTGTCGGCCAGGCATGATGTTCATCTGATACACGATCCCCACATCCTCCCGCTTGAAATACTTGTCCACGCCAATGCAATACCCAATCCGCGCCGGCTCAGGACCAGTGTGACCCACCAAGCCTCGAGCCGACGACCCGCCTCCCCCATCCCCACCCCCACCTGCAGCTTCAGCAATCAATACGTGCCCCCGTTCAAGATGACCCTCCAGCTGCTTGGTGAACATGAAGCCCACCGCCTTGCTGTGCAGCTTCTGCAACTGGTCAATACAACAAGTCGCCATCCGACACACCCACCGGCACCGCCGGACGCACCCGCACCCCGCCGCCCACCAACAACCCCGCCTCGGGAAGCGGCAATAATGCATTCGCATCAATCGGCCGCGCCATGGCATGGTCCCGCGACAAAACCGCATCGTGCACGTCAAAATATTCAGAAAAATGATCAGGCATAAATGTCTCCTATAACAAGCCGTCAAGATGCGTCAGACGGGTCGCTAAACCAGCCTGACACTAAAATAATTACGAAATCATTGCGCTGCACACGAGCGCAAAGAATACAAACCAAAACCATCCATCGCTGTGTTATACGTTGCATCCGTTGCGACGCATTGTCTTCATGTCAGACAACACACAGCGATTCCGTCCGCTTCCATTTACGCAGCCATGGCGTCGGTCGAGAGGTGCAGGTCCCCGGGGTTCGCCGCCACACCAAAGCCGATGTGAGCACTCACCGGCATGCAGGCCGGCCCGGACTCGCCCCGGCGGTTGTACCAAAACGCCGTGAGCCACACCTTGGTCCCGGGAACAAACCCCGAGCCAAATGCAACTTGCGTGTCAAGCCGCGTGTCATTGCCCTCAAACGTCCAGTCCCGCATGTCCGCCGGGGTGTTCGCCCCGATGTAGCTCAGGATCGACGCGCCGCTCACGCCCACAGGCTTCTTACGTCGCCCCGTGCTCGCTTCCCGTAGCCGAATCTTCACAGTGCGGCCCAAAACCGCCGAAATATCCAACTGCGGCGCTTCCTCCGGCACCGGCACCGGCGTCGGGTCCGTGTCAGGCACCGTAATCCCCAACGCCGCCCGCTTATCATTATTCATCACCGGCGACGCCTGGGCAATCTTCACCAGCCCGCGGATCTGAGCCACCAGATTCTGCTTGGCCGTATTCTTCGCCTCAATATTCCCGGGCGACCGGGTCAGACGATTGTTGGCCAACTGATATGCCGCCGCGAATGTGCTCAGCACACCGCTCAACTCCGTAGCTTGCGCTTCGGTCTACCCGTAGACAGGCGGATCAGTCTGGACCAATTCATAGAACCCGTTGGCCCACGTCAATAACTCCGACTCGCGGGTCGGCAGATAGTTCTTGCTCATCGCAAGTTCTCCTTTACAGCAAAACGCTGTCTTCAAATAAAGGAACCCCAGAATGCAACAGGGGGTCCGGAAACCGGTACCCACTCACTCCATCTGTACGGAATGAAACTTCGCCGGCAGCCTCTTTTTCGACCGCACAACCCGCACACTTAATGCAATCAATATCAATTAACGCTCTACAATCACAATAACCAACTTCTAACGAGCAGCCTCCGTCCCATGTAACGTGTAAAGAACGTGACAGCATCACATCCCCTTTCTTCCAGCCGCCCCCCGATCACCGCTGGATGACCTGTGACCTCCCTTCCAGCCGCATTCTGCACGTCCGCACAACACCGGGTGATCCCCGCACCCCACCGCGATCTCCCCCCACCCCGCGCCGAACCCCTCAAGCTTCGCGCGGAACCCCTCAAGCTCTGCGCGGAACCCCTCAAGCCTCGCGCGGAAACCTTCAAGCTCTGCGCGGAAACCCTCAAGCCTCGCGCGGAATCCCTCAAGCATCGCGCGGAATCCCTCAAGCATCGCGCGGAACCCGTCAAGCCTCGCGCGGAAACGATAGAAGCTTGCGTGCGACTCTTCGAGTATGCCGAGGCTTATCTCGACCCCGGCACTTACCCCCAGGAGGACCTGTTCTTTTTACTTGTTTGTGACGCCGTTTTCTCTTCAGCACACAACATATACGCCTGCTATGGCCTAAGTCCTGCATTGCTTCACAGCTTCCTCGATCGAGTTTGAGGATTATCTACGTTAAAAATATCTTTTGTGTCGTCTATGTCTTGATCAGGGCGAACCGCTCGTAGACAATTCGGCTTGTCGCAGAGACGAGTTGCGTCGCATCTTCTGAAAGGTCAGGCGGATAGCCGTAGCGGGCGAGCAGGCGGCGGACTTGACGACGCAGGT
Source organism: uncultured Phycisphaeraceae bacterium (assembly GCA_963799465.1). GTDB lineage: Bacteria > Planctomycetota > Phycisphaerae > Phycisphaerales > Phycisphaeraceae > JBCCOW01. Next base: position 2,033,276 of record CAWCXG010000001.1, read on the forward strand.
CGGCACGGACCGATTCGCGCTGGGTCCAGTCGAGCTTGGGCATCTGGGCCATCATCTCCGTGAGCTTGCGTGCCATCTCGCGTAAGGCATCCGACTTCATCACGGCCTTAGCCGAGCCGTTCTCTGCCAGCGCATCATAAAACGCGATCTCTTCCTCGCTCATCCCCTCGGCGTTGCCGCGTTGCCGCTCGTTGCGGACAAACTCGGCCAGCTCCAGCAGCTTGGCGATCATCTCGGCCGTGGTGATCTGCTTGTTCGTGTACCGCAGCATCGCGTCTTCGAGCGCCTCGCGGAATCGCCGGCTCTGCACCAGGTTGCGCCGCTCGCTGAGCTTGATCTGATCGGCCAAAAGCTTCCGTAGAGCTTCCAATGCAAGGTTCTTCTGTTCCATTGCGGCGACACGGCCCAAAAACTCATCGGAGAGGATGTCGAGACGAGCTTCTTCCAAACCCGCCGCGGCGAACAGGTCGATCACCTCGCCCGCATCCACCGCCCCGCCAAGCACCTGCCGCACGGCCAGATCGATGTCCTGACCACCCTCGCCCGCCCCGCTAGTGGTTCCGGGAGAATCATCGGAGAGTCGCTTCTTGATCGCGGCGGACAGGTTCTGGAAGAAAGCCAGGTGCGGGGCGACGGGTTGGGTCGATTCGTGCGGCACCGCAAGTGCAAACGCGGTCGAAAGTTTCTTCACCAACCCCCGGAATCGCTTCCAGCCGGGGTTTTCGCCTGCGATCTCTGCTGGGTTGCCGTTCTTGTCGGTCCCGGGCTGCATCAAGACGTAGTCCGCGGCGTGCATGTAGACCGTCAGCACAGCGCGCGGCTCGGCGTTGAGCGCTCGCCCGTAATCAAACTCCGCGAAGAAATCCCGCACCGCCGTGAAGGCCTCCTCCATCATCGGCACCGCTTCGTCCTGCACCTGCTGGACGGGTTTGTCATCCTTGCCCGAGGCATCGGCGTAGATCGCCAGCGCATCCGCCAGCTCGTCGGTGAGGTTGATCGTGTCCACGATCAGCCCGCCGGGCTTGTCGCCGTAGACCCGGTTGACCCGCGCGATCGCCTGCATCAGGTTGTGACCTGCCAGCGGCTTATCCAGATACATCGTGTGCGCGCACGGCACATCAAACCCCGTCAGCCACATATCGCAGACGATCGCCAGCCGGAAGTCATCCTTCGGGTCTTTGAACCGCTCGGCCAAACGCTTGCGCTGCTCCTTGGTCCGCACATGCGGCAACAGATGTTCCGGATCGTCCGGCCCGCCACTAATCACAACCTTCATCCCCCCACCCCCGGAAGTGTCATCGTCATCATGCCATTCGGGGCGAATATTGCGAATCTCGTCATACACCCGTGCCGCGATATCGCGGCTGGACGTGACGACCATCGCCTTACCCTCCATCGCCCCGCGCCGCTTCTCCCAGTGCTCGACGATGAACTTCGCGAGCTGAGCGACGCGATCGGGCGCGCCGATCAGGTCCAGCATCCTGACCTTGACATCTTCGTCCGGGGGCGTCCCCTCGTCGTCGGCTTGGGCGAGCGATGCGATGACCTTTTCCACCTCGGCCGCGCCCGCCTCGTCCACGGTCAGCTTGATGATGCGCGGCTCGTAGTAGATCGGCACCGTCGCCCCGTCCGCCACCGATTGCCGCACGTCGTAAACATCCGCGTACTCGCCGAACACCCCGCGCGTGTTCGCGTCGAGCTTGCTGATCGGCGTGCCGGTGAACCCGACGAACGTCGCCCCCGGCAGGGCTTCGCGCATCCGCCGAGCGCCGCCATCGACAAAGCCGTACTGGCTGCGGTGGGCCTCGTCCGCCATGACAACGATGTTGGTCCGCTCGCTGACCTTTTCGTGCGCTTCGGCGAATTTTTGGATAGTCGTAAACACCACGCCCCCGGAAGCGCGATCAAGTCTTCGGCCCAAATCCTCCCGGCTCTCGGCCATTTCGGGGGGTTGGCGCAGCAGCGCCCGACCGGCGGCGAAGGTGTCGAAGAGTTGCTGGTCCAGGTCGTTGCGGTCGGTCACGACGACGATCGTCGGGTTCGCCATGCGTTCATCACGGATCAGCGCCCCGGCCAGCATCAGCATCGTCAACGACTTGCCCGACCCCTGCGTGTGCCAGACCACCCCGCCGCGTCCGTCCCCTCCCCCGGAATCGGCTTGCAAAGCCGCCAACACCGACGCCCGCGCCTTCTGTACGGCCCGGAACTGGTGATACCCCGCCACCTTCTTGATGATCGTCCCGGCCTGATCCTCCTCAAAGATCACACACGCCCGCAGATAGTCGATCAACGCCCCCGGAAGTAAAAGCCCCCGGATCAGTGCTTCGAGAGAGGGCTCGCCGCCTTCCAGTGGCCTCCACGGGGCGAAGCGGGACCACGGGCTGGTCAGCGAGCCGACGCGGGTCAGCAGGCCGTCGGACGCGACCACCAAGAGATTCGGGATGAACAGTTCCGGGGCCGCGTCGCGATAGCGCTGGAGTTGGCGGTAAGCCGTTTGTAAATCCGCGTCTGCGTTCGTGGGGTCTTTGAGTTCGATCGTGACCAGCGGCAGGCCGTTGACGAATAGCACAAGGTCCGGCCGGATCGTCCTACCCCCGGAAGTGTCAGGCTGGAGCGTGAGTTGTCGCACCACCAGAAAATCGTTTTTCTCCGGGTTCTCGAAGTCGATCAGCCGCGCCCGGCCGCCGCGTCTCTCCTGCGTCTTGCTGTCTTTGTATTCCACCTCGACGCCATCGGTGATGAGGGTATGGAACCAGCGGTTGTTCTCGATGAGCGTCGGGTGCGGCGGCTGGCGTAGGGTGCGGACGACCTGCTCGATGGCATCGTGGTCGATCTCGGGGTTGAGCTTGATCAGCGCATCCCGCAACACCGGCCCGATCAACCCCGCGTGCGGCTGCAGACCGGCTTCAGGGAGTTCGGAGCCGAGGCGGGTGGGGATGCCTAATTCGGCAAGCCGGGCGACGGCTTCGAGTTCTACCTGCTGTTCGTTCATTTGAATCTCAATCGCGTGGCCCGCAGGGCTACAAATTATTAACTCTCAGCCACATAGTGGCGTCAAAAGATGATTCTGCGGGGTATGAGATTCCAGAACGATATCTATTGATTCGTTCATCCTGCATTATCATCGGGCCGGTATTGCCAATCACGGTCAACAGCAAGTTTAGTCAGTTCCCCAGCTAACCGCTTAATCTCCCCGTTGCTATTACAGCCGGTGAAATCAATCGTCGCATGAGAAGGGAATGGCTCGCCATCTGTGGTCACTGGCAAACTTCGATCCGAGCACTCGCCTTGTGTCACCGCTAGCACGCCGACACTTGTCAACTCCAATTCTTCCGTCCAGTGTGAGTACGAAGCTTCGGCGGATTCAATGATGTCTCCGTCGTAAACACTCGGCTTGCCCTTGTCTTTCTGTGTCGGCCGAAAGGTCTGGCTGCTGGGAACACCTTGCTGCACCCAACTTCTCATTCACTTGGCGATATAGCAATGTCTCTGGAGTCACGCGTCCTCCCCAATTTCATTCTTTTCCACTACTGCCCCAATGCGACGGGCAAGGTCTTCCCAACCCTCACGACGGGAAAGATCAATCGTTTCCTCTTCCTCGTCGGATAACCATTCGCCGCTAAACGTAGCGAGGTTAATCTCAATCTCCGGCGTGGCTCCATTGATTCGCCATTCGAACTGAACCCCGCCACTCTCCGTTGGGAAGACATATGGCAGCGCGAGTTCGCTTGGGTAAAAATCAGTAAAGAACTGACCCAGTTTCTCTAGGCGTACAGCGTCAAGCGCTTTTCCGTCACCATTCAACCAACCCGCCTTCAACAGTTGAAGCTCATCAAGTCGGCTAGGCACGTCGAGGGGCTCAAGCGGTGATACATCTTCTATGTCTTCGAAGCGCTCAAGCTTTCCTGAACGATTGAACCGGCCAATACCATGCACGGCAACACGCGCTCCGTTTGGTGCGTCCTTTTGTGCATCGAGGATTGAATCCCGATGCTCCTGAGGCAACGGGCCTTGCACTTCTTGTCCATTAGCAAGACGGATAGTGAAGCTACCATCCGCATCATTTGTATCAACTACGATGCCACGACTGAGCGCATCATCAGTGATGTACTGCACGCCCGGTACAGCGAGCACCAATTTTCGTCGTGTTTGTTGCGTCAACTGGGTTGCCGGGAGTCCATCGACATTAAAACTGATCGATTCTCCCCCACGCAGTCCGCGACCGAAGCGGTCAAAGTACGCCAGGGATTTAGCTGGCAGATAATCCGTCGGATTCCCGCCGGTTTCTGCTGCCGAGACAGCCTGAATGATCGATGTGCGTGCCCGCTCTAGATACTCTTGTTGCGGTGAGATCGTATTAGGTAGCGGACCCGTGGTTGATGCGATAATTGCGGCAAGCACTGGTATCGCGCTGCCGTCTTCAACTTGCTTGAGCTTGACCGACACACCCGACATAAAGCCGCGCGGCGACCGTTTTCGCCCCTCGTGGTCTTTAAGCCATTCTGCTTTCGCCACGGAGATGACAAACTCTTCAAAAACAGCAAGGTCTTTGAGAAAATCTAGAGGGATCGCGTGATCCTGGAAACGCGCTCCGTCAAGCTTCGGTTTGAGAAACTCAATTTCGCTCATGCGGTGCTCCAGGTGCCTGAGCTTATCATATCGGTTTCGTGGCCATTTTCCGTCCAATGACCTGATATTTCGCGGACCCGAACCGTGCCGGAGAGCAGACGCGGCAGGAGGTAGTCGCGGAGTTCGGCGAGTTTGCGGGATTCTTGGTCGTTCGCATCTAGAAGATCGTGGATGACTCCAATGGATTTCTCGTATGCTTCCAGCAAGGCGCTCGGTGGGAAAACGCCTCGTATCTGCCTGATTGCTTTCACATGCAGGCTATTCAGTATAGTGCCAGCATTTGTCAGTCTTTGTTTTTCGCTAGAAACAAGCTCGCTTAGCATCAGGTCTTTTAGGAACCTCACGCCGACTGGTGGACGGGCACGTAAGCCAACCATATTTCTACCCATCGCTCCAGAAAACCATGAGGGTGCCTGTGCTATTGCACCGACTCTGCCTGTTTTTGTTATGACCAGATCGCCATATTTGACTTCGAAGCGCTTGGTCCACTCAGAATAATCCGCGTTACTGACAAAATAGCTTTTCTGAAAAGCCAGCCTTCCGTTGTCCCCAACGTTAAAGACCTGTAGCAACTGTTTCCCATCTTCAAGTTGATCAGGCTTCTTACTGTGTAAACAGTCTATGACTTCAGCGTTTTCATCAAGTTGCCGAACGACCCATCCTTCGGGGATTGGGCCCAAGGCAGAGTCTTGGAAGGTGGTGGGCAAGGCGTCGAAGGCTTGTTGGGGGAGGCCGGGGTAGGTGGTTGCTCCGGATGCTTTGGCGTGGACGGGGGCGAAGTCGACGAACCAGGCGCGGAAGACCGCCCGGGCCAGCTCCTCCAGCTTCCCCGCCGTCCGACGGTTCTGCTCGATCTTGTCATCCAACGAACCCAACACATCGACAATCTTGCGCTGCTCAACCAATGGCGGAACAGGTATCTCACATGCACGAAGCGATGTTAGGGGCTGGCTGATACCCGGCGTGCCTACTTGCGAAGCGTTCTGAAGTAGCTGATGTCGGCCGAGCGACGACCGGAAGAAGTAAAACACATAGCGTGGTTCGAGCTGGTTTGGATGAACGCGCAGTTTCATCATGCTTGTTGATAGCATCCACTCTGAGTAGCCCTGATCAACTACAAGCCCAACTTCTCCGATTGCGCCTCGGTGCGGGAAGACAAGATCACCCGCCCGCACTAGGCATCGTGGAAATCGTGTCGTGATCTCTGGGGGAACAAACACGAAGTCACCATGAAAGCCTGGCTGGCCCGTCAAGTTGTTCCCACGCACTACAGGTATGCCTATATCTGTATAGACATCCGCTTTCATACTCGAACCGAATGGGCCTATAGCTATGGCACCGTCATCGTCAGCGGCCAAACCACCAATCTTGCGTAGTGTCCACGCATCAATCATTCAGCGCCCCCGGGAGTGTCTATTCTCGCCCAATTTTGAAACGCCCCCGCAACCTTTTCCTCAAGCGCGTAATGTGCCAATCGTGGATGAAGCCACCATTGAGGGCTGAATTGCACCGCCGCAAAGTGGTTGTGATAGAACTGCATTGAGAGAAAACGTTCGTGTGATTCAATCTCCCAACACTCGTGAATAGTTGCCAGCGCGCTTAAATGATCATTGGCATTCGGTCGTAATGTTTTGTTATTACGTTTTCCAAACCCCCTCTCGACAACCGCCGGCGCTTCCCCTCCAACCTCAAAAGTCACCTGCTCCCACCCGTGTAACGCAACTTGTATAGTGTAGGAATCGGTGTACTGGTTGCGGGCATTGTCGTAGAGTACAAGCAGAGTAGGCGTTTCAGGATGCCGATTAAGGTATTCGCGTAGTTGCGGCCGGCTCTCATTGATGTGGTTGCGAACACGTCGGGCGACCGTATCAGGATTGCGTAACTGCGAGGCGTGGCCATGACGCTCAAGAGCATCATGGTACGCTTTGTCTTCAGCATTCGGATTGATCTGTTTCACCTCAACGACAATCCTCTGTTCTCCAAGCATCAACTCGTAATCTGGTTGTTTTGTATTTTGTAATCGCGGCAGCTTTACCCATTGAACATGATGTCCAGTGCAGAGTTCCTCAAACAGTAATTCTGACTCCGTCTTAGGTTCAGCCTTCATTCCGAAATCCCTTCAAGCTGAGATCGAATGAAGGTGTTCATTCGCTCCCCTTCCGCGAGACAAGACTCCAATTCCGCCACCAAACGCGGGTACTTCTCTTCGAACGGTTCGCCGTCGTCTTCCAGTGCTTCGGCCCCGACGTAGCGGCCGGGGGTGAGGACGTGGCCGTGCTCGGCGATGCCTTCGATCGTGGTGGACTTGCAGAAGCCGGGGATGTCTTCGTATTCCCACGCGTCGTGTTCTTTCTCGCTCCACCAGTTGGGCTGGGGTTCGCCGCGCCACTGGCGGTAGGCGTAGATGATCCGGCCGATGTCGGTGTCCGGGAGCGGGTCGCTGGTGCCTTCGGCTTGTTCCGGGGGTTCTTCGCCGGAGAGGACGCGGAGGGTTCGGGTTTCGAGGGTGCCGAGCTTGCGGGCGTCAATAAAAAGCGTCTCGCCCGATCGGTCGCGCCACGGTTGCTCTTTACGCAATGCTTTGCGGGGGTTGCCGGTCTTGTCGCGGGTGAGGAACCAGAGGCAGACGGGGATGCCGGTGGTGTAGAAGAGCTGGGCGGGCAAGGCGACGATGCAATCGACCAGGTCGGCTTCGACGATTTTTTTGCGAATCTCGCCTTCGCCGCCGGAGTTGGACGAGAGCGAGCCGTTGGCCATGACGAAGCCGGCCGCGCCACCGCCTCGGCCGTTGGCGGGGGCGAGGTGGTGGATGAAGTGTTGGATCCAGGCGTAGTTGGCGTTGCCGGTGGGCGGGGTGCCGAAGGCCCAGCGGTTGTCGTTCTCTAAGAGCTTGCCGCCCCAGTCCGAGACGTTGAACGGGGGATTGGCGAGGATGTAGTCGGCTTTGAGGTCGGGGTGCTGGGGGCTGAGGAAGGTGTCGGCGGGTTTGCCGGAGAGGTTGGCCTCGATCGAATGGATGGCGAGGTTCATGTGGGCGAGTCGCCAGGTGGTGGGGTTGGACTCCTGGCCGAAGATGGAGATGTTGGTGCGTCGGCCGCCGTGGGACTCGACGAACTTTTCGGACTGGACGAACATGCCGCCCGAGCCGCAGGCGGGGTCGTAGATGCGGCCCTCGTAGGGTTCGAGCATTTCGACGAGGACGCGGACGACGCAGCGCGGGGTGTAGAACTCGCCGCCGAGCTTGCCTTCGGCGGCGGCGAACTTGCCTAAGAAATATTCGTAGACGCGGCCGAGGGTGTCGCGGGCGGTTTGTGCGCCGCCCTTGAAGCCGATGGTGGCGATGAGGTCGATCAGGCCCTTCATCTTGATGGGGTCGATGCCGCGTCGGGCGTAGTCGCGGGGGAGTTTGTTCTTGAGGGCGGGGTTGTCTTTTTCGACCGCGAGGATGGCGTCGTCGATGTGCTGGGAGATTTTGGGATCGACGGCCTTGGCTTGGAGCTTGTCCCAGCGGGCATCGGCGGGGACCCAGAAAACGCGCTCGGCGGTGTACTCGTCGGGGGACTCGAGGAGGGAGTCCATTTGGTTTTCGGGGATGCCATCGGCTTTGAGTTCTTCGCGGAGCTGGTCGCGGCGGGACTCGAAGGCGTCGGAGATGTACTTGAGGAAGAGCAGGCCGAGGACGACGTGTTTGTACTCGGCGGCGTCGACCTGGCCGCGCAGGGCGTCGGCGGCCTTCCAGAGGGTGTCGGCGAGGGATTGGATGTCGGAGCCGGAAGAGGGAGGTGTCGACATGGAAGCAGGGTAATGAAATCATCTGTTTATTGAGCGAGTGGCTTGGCGTGGGTTGGGAAGGGGATGGCGGGGCGCGACGGCGGTTGGGGGGCGTAGGATGGGGAGGTGATTTATCTGGATAACAATGCGACGACGCGGCCTTTGGCGGGGGTGGTGGAGGCGGCGGCGCGGGTGGAGCGGGAGGTGTGGGGGAATGCGTCGAGTGTGCATCGGTTTGGGCAGGCGGCGCGGCGGGAGGTGGAGCTGGCGCGGGCGGCGGTGGCGGGGTTGATCGGGGCTCGGCCACGCAATGTGCTGCTGACCGGAGGAGGGACGGAGGCGAATAATCTGGCACTGCGGGGCGGACTGGCGGGGGCGCTGAGTGGTGCGGGTGCGGGTGCGAGTGCGGGTGATGGTGGTGGTGGGGGTTGTGGGGTGGTGGTGACGTCGCGGGTGGAGCATGCGGCGGTGCGGGAGGTGGCGGAAGATTTGGCGAAGCGGGGTGTGGCTGGTGGTGGTGTGGGAGTGAATGTGAATGTGGGTGTGGGTGTGGGTGGTGGGGTGGGGGCGGGGGTGGTTTGGTTGCCGGTGGATGAGGCGGGCCGGGTGGAGGTGGGGGCGTTGGAGGAAGTGTTGGCGGGTCTGGCGTCGCAGGGGATTGGGGTTGCGGTGGTGTCGGTGATGGGCGCGAACAATGAGACGGGGGTGATGCAGCCTTTGGCGGCGGTGTGCGGGGCGGTGGAGGCGTATCGGAACGGGACGGGTCAGGATGGTGGGGGTGGGGGTAGTGGGTGTGGGGTGAAGGTGGTGTTGCACTGCGATGCGACGCAGCTGGTGGGCAAGGTGCTTGTGGATGTGGCGTCGGCGGAACTGCGGGGGCTGGACTTGTTGACGCTGTCGGCTCACAAGTTTCACGGGCCTAAGGGGGTGGGCGGGTTGTGGGTGCGACGGGGGGTGCGATTGGCGGCGCAGCAGGTGGGCGGGCCTCAGGAGCGGGATCGGCGGGGGGGGACCGAGTCGGTGGCGGCGATTGCAGGGATGGGCGTGGCGGCGGAGGCGGCGGGGGCGTGGCTGGGGGGTGGGGTGGGGGGTGAAGGGGATGGGGAGATGCGGGGGGGGGTGGTGGAGGGGGCGCGGTTGCGGGATCGGTTGGAGGTCGGGGTGGTGGCGGCGGCGGGGGAAGCGGGGGTGGAGGCGGTGGTGAATGGGGCGGGGGCGGCGCGGCTTTGGAATACAACGAACATCGGGTTTTCGCGGTTGGGCGCGGAGGCGGTGTTGATGGGGTTGAGTGAGCGGGGGGTGTGTGTGTCGGCGGGTGCGGCGTGTTCGTCGGGGAGTCTGGAGGCGTCGCTGGTGTTGAAGGCGATGGGGGTGTCGGAAGTGGTGGCGCACGGGTCGGTGCGTTTTTCGCTGTCGCGGTTTACGACCGAGGCGGAGGTGGATGAGGCGGTGGGGGTGGTGCGGGCGGTGGTGGGGCGGTTGGCGCGGACCTTGCCGGTGTAAGGGGGAGTTGGGGAGAGGTACTTGGGGGGGAGGCCCACGCTTGCCAAGCGTGGGCTTTGTTGGGGGGGGGTGGCAGGGTGAAGACATTTACCGCTTCAAAAGCTTGGTCCGTAGGGCGGGCATCTCCACCTGTCTTCGACCGAAAGCCCGTCAGGACGCAAGAACGGCCCTTCGGGCCGTAGACAGGCTGGAAGCCCGTCCTACTAAAAACTAAATGTCTTCACCCTGGGGGGTGTGGGCGTGGGGGGTGTAGTCGTTAACCTTGGGGAATGCAGTTGATGACTTGGCAGATGGCGCGGCTGGGGAGTCGGTTTTCGCTGCTGTTTGAGCCTTACGCGCGGCGGGTGATGCATTCGGGGATGGGGCGGTTTCTCGATGGGGCGTTGGATTTGGCGGTGGGGTTTGTGGAGCCGGACGGTACGGCACGGGTGCTGCCTTTTACGCAGGATCCTGAGGCGGTGACGTTGGATAACTGCGAGCAGTTTGATCGATTTAATTCGGTGACGTACCGGGCGCATAGTGCGGATTACCGGGTGCGTTTTGAGTTCAACGTGCACAGCGTTTTTTATCCGCAGGATGAGTTGCTTTGCACGATGCCGGCGTTTTATCTGGAGCTTCGGGTGAGTCCGGTGTCGGGGTTTCGGGATCGGCCGGCGAAGGGTCCGACGCCTGAGTCGGCGGAGATTTTTATTCGGCTCAAGCGGGAGCACACGCAGATTGATGCGCAGCCGGGGCGGATTGATTTGCGGTACGACAATGTGTTGACGCCTGAGGGCTTGTGGGACCGCGGGCTTGGGGAGGCGGAGGGCGCGTTCGCGGACCGGACGGTGTTGGTGCGGGAGCGTTTGGTTTCGGTGAATCCGGGTGCGGAGGTGACCGAGCAGGGGGATGGGCTTCGTTTGACGTTGCCGGTGACGGATGTGGGGTCGGGGGTGAAATGGCGGTTGGCGTGGGCGGCGTATGTGGATGAGCCGGTGCAGTGGGTGAAGAGTCCGGACGGTGGTCGGGAGGCGTATTTCATGTACGCCCAGCAGTACAAGTCGTTGGACGATGTGATGACGGACGCGCTTCGGAGTCGTGATGAGCGGCTGGCGTTATCGCGGCGTTTTGAGAAGCTGATGGGGCAGGCTCCGCTGGACTCGGCGCAGCGTCACTTGTTGAATCAGAGTTGGCAGAGTTATTTATGCAACACGTGGTGGTGTAAGTATGAGGGGACGAAGGATCCGACGGTGGTGGAGCCTTGCGTGAAATGTCCGGGGCCTGAGGCGGAGGACTGGTTTAGCGTGTGGGAGGGGTCGCGGTTTTATCACAGTCCGGTGGATGTGGAGTACAACGTTTGTCTGTTGTATTTGAGTTTGTGGCCGAAGTTATTGCGGCTGCAACTGGGGCAGTGGCCACGTTATTTCACGGCCCATGGGGCGTCGGATGGGTTGGTGGTGTCGCACGATGTGGGGCGGGGTGCGGTGGCGTCGTCGTCGCGTTATCCGCATGCGATGGAGGTGGAGCAGAATTGCAATTATCTTTTGATGTTGCACACGTATGCGCATTGGACGGGGGATCGGCGGTTGCCACTTCGTTTGCCGCATTTGGTACGTCGTCTGGCGGCGTATTTGTTGTGGACGGATCGCGACGACTCGGGGTTCCCCAGCCAGGGGGTTGCGAATGCGTTTGATGATGCCTTGCCGGCCACGCAATTTTCGCGCAAGCAGACCTATCTGGCGGTGAAGCGTTTGGCGGCGTTGCGGGCGGCGGCGGGGCTGCTGGCTTTGGGGGACGATCCGGAGTACGCGCCGTTTGCGAAAGCGTGTGAGGCGGCGGTGGAGGCGGCGTTGCCGAAGATTGAGGCAGAGGCGTGGCTAGGGGATCATTACGCGGTGAGCGTGGAGGCTTCGGCGACGGGGGTGGTGGACCCGGCGACGGATCGGCCGGTGAACGCGGAGGAGCTGGAGGGGCACGATGCGTATTCGCTTTCGACGGGCAATGGGCTGTTGCTGGGGATTTTGATTGGGCTGCCGACGTTGCTGGATAAGCGGCGACTGCGTGAGGACATTCTGGCGGGAGACCGGGAGAATCAATCGCGTTACGGAGACGGCCATACGTCGGCGGAGGTTGAGAATTGCTGGGTGTCGCAGAATTTATGGCGTGACATGCTCGCGCGGTATTTGTCGCTGAAGGGGCCTTCGTCGGCGGCGCAGTATTGGGACATGCAGGTGATGTCGAACACGCACGCTCAGTCGCTGGGGTATGTGGACACGTACGTGAATTCCGACCGGTCGCATAATCCGCGTGGCATTGGGGTGTTGGGTTATTACCTGGCGGCTCCGCGTTTGGTGGTGGATCGTTTAGCGCCGGGGCATCGTGGGCTTTACATCACGATTGATCCGGACCGTGGTCAGCCGGGGCGTTGGCCTTTGCTGCCGTTGGCAGACTGGAAGGCGGGGAAGATTCCGGTTTGTGTGATTGATCACGTGGGTCGGGTGACGTTGGAATGTCAGACGGACCCGGTGATAATTCAGGGGCAGGCGGATGAGGAGCCGGTGGGCGAGGGGTTGATTGGGTGAGGGTCAGGCGGTTTCGAGTGGCTCGGTCGGCTGGGGCGGGTCCTGGGATTCGGGGGATGCGGGGGCCAGGCCTTGCGTGGCGAGTTGTGCAAGGGCGTGGGGGGGGCAGAGGAGTTGGGCGCGGCGATTGAGCCAGTCGGCGCGTCGGGGCTGGCCGGCCTGTTGGGCGGCGGCGGCGAGCATGGCGTGGAGCATGCCGTCCTGGGGGTGGGGCATGAGCTCGGCGAGGGCGACCTTGTGGTCGAGGTCGTTGAGCGCTGCGTCGGGTCGGCCGGCGAGCAGCTCGTAACGGGTCTGGAGGGCGAGGCGTTGAAGTTGCTGAGGCAGCGAGAGTTGTTTGATGTCGTGGAGCTCAAGCAGGGGCGGGTAGGCAGGCTGGACGTGTTGCTGGGCGAGATGTGCTTCGGTGAGCATGAGCAAGAGGTGGGGGCGGACGCGGTTGAACTTGCGAAGCTTGTGTCCGAGGAGAAACGAACAGATCGCGGCGACTTCGGGGTATCGGCCTTGACGGTGACGCAGGACGGCCATGCGGTGGATGAGCATTAGCCGGATGCCACGCGCGAGGGGCCAGGCCGCCATGGCATCGGCGAGCTCGGTTTCGGCGCGGGGCGGGTTGGCCTCAACCTGTTCGAGAAGCAGGGGGAGTTTGCGGGCGACGCGGGCGGAGATGACGCCCAGTCCGACCCATCCCAGGAGTACGGCGAGGGGAGCGAGCAGGAGCGCGGTGTCGGTGGGGCGGGGCGTGAGCAGGGCCATGAGCACGACGCCGGCGACCGCCACGCCGACCACGCCGCGGACCCAGGCATCGATCTGCAGCTTTCGTTCCTGATCATGGGGATCGAATGGCCCCAGAACCTTCCCTGCGGTTTGGGGGTTTGGTGTTACGTCGTTGAGCGGGGCGGGAGAGTCGGGCATCAGGTCGGTTGGGCGTGGAGCGGAATGTGTGATGGGGTCGTGCCGCGCGGCGGGTTATTCGCGGCGGGGCTAAGCGTCGTCAGCTTCGGCGGGGTGGTTTGGCAGCGTGGAGGGGTTTGATGGGCTTGCGATGTCGGCATGGTCGGGGGGTGCGACGGGCTGACGTTTGGCGGGGGCGGCGTCGGTCAGGGGGCTGAGTTCGGGGAATCGGTAGACGATGGCGGAGGGTGGCAGGAGGAGGATGGCGTGTTGCCAGGCGGCGGGGCCGGCGGGGTCGTCGGGTGCGGCGTGGTGGTAGCACCAGGCGATCAGGGCGTGGCCGTAGCCAGCGGCGGTGCCCAGGGGGCGGAGTTGATCGATCAGGCCTTGGTTTTCGCGGGCGAGCTTTACGGCGTCGTCGTGGTGGCCGGTGATGACGTCCTGGACGAGCTGAGCGTGCACGTAGGCGGCGGCGAGGGTGGAGCTGGGGTGGCGGTCGATGAGGGGTCGGAGGCGTCGGAGGTCTTCGTCGGCGTCGGACAGGCGGTCGCTTCGGAGCATGGCGATGGCGCGTTGGATGCGAAGGGGCGGGCCGGCGGGGTGGTCGGGGGGCGTTCGTTCCAGCAGGTCGTTGTAAGCCACGAGGGCAGCATCGTCGGCTCGCATCAGGTCCAACATGTGGCCGATCAAGGCGACCGCGCGGGCCCGCATGACGGCATCGCTGTCGAGGCGGGGAAGCAAACTCCAGGCCCCGGCAAGCGCTTCGGGGTGCCGACGCAGCATGGCTTGTTCCTGCAGGTCGGTGAGTTCACGTTCGAGCGATTGCACCTGCACGACGCGCCAGCGGGTCCAGCCAATGATGCCAAGCAAGGCAAGCCAGGGCAGGCCCATGACCAAGGGCCGCATGGCGGTTTGATAGAGCAAGGCGGCGAGGACCACGAGTCCGACGAGGGCGATGAGGGGCGCGCGGGTCACCCAGGTCGGCGGGCCTTTGCCGGGGTGCCTGGCCAGGTGTGTGGTGAGCTGGGCCGCGGTGGGCGGCGCGTAAGTGGACATGAGCCCTCCAAGTTACGCCAACGCGGCGTGTGGTGTTGGCCGGGGGTGGTTGGTGTTGGTTGGGGTGGCGTGTGGGGGCGCGTGGGGGCGGGGTCAGGCGTCAGACCGCGCGGCCTTGAGCAGGCGGCGGGCGTCACGGAGCAGCGTGGCCATTTCTTCGGGGTCTGAGTCGAGGCTGTCGTAGTAGCCGCGGAGTCGGCCTTGCGAATCAATGAGCATGAGTTTGGAGGAATGGTCGATGGGTTGGCCGGCGGCCTGCTCGCCTTGGTTGAACCCCAGGCCGAGGTTGAAGTTTTTTTCAATGTAAGGCCAGAGCACATCACGTTCGGCCCGGGCGAAAAGCCAGAGGGCGGGATCGGCCTGACTTTTGGCGGCGTAGGCTTTGACCACGTCCAGGGTGTCGTGATCGGGGTCGATGGCGATGGACAGGAGCGTGAGCCCGTTGAGCGCGTCGTCGGACTGGACGGTGGCTTGTAGCCGGGCCATTTTGGACACGATGATCGGGCAGATCATTTCGCACCGCGTCAACGACAGGCCGACCACGGTGACCTCGCCTGGCGGGTCGGCGAGATCGATGACCTGGTCGGTCTGCGTGGTGAGTCGCAGCGAAGGCAACGCAGGCCCGGGGTCGAGCAGATGCGTGGCGGTGTTGCGGGAAAGCAGGAAGGTGGTGATCACCAGGCCCCCGGCAAGCAGGAGGGTGATGCTGAGCACCAGCAGGGGCAGCGGGGGGCGTTTCATGACACGTGACTTTAGGACGCGAAAGCGTCTGACGGGGGGCGACATCGGTGGCAAGATTCGGTCATGTCATGGGTCTCGCGGGTTTCGGGTTACTTGCGTCGTGCGACGGCCACCGCACCCGCCATGGCCGCAGCGGTGAGAACGATCAACATGCCCGCGGCGATCCAGGGATCGATGGGCGTGGCCGCGTCGGGCAGCAGCAGCCAGGTGAGCAAGGCGTGGCCGTAGGTCAGAGGATTGACATACATCACGGCCTGCAATGCGAGCGGTGCGGAGGTGAGCGGGAAGATGGCCCCGGACAAAAGCCACATGGGCATCAGCAGCAGGTTCATCACCGCGTGAAACCCGGCGGTGGAATCCATGGGCCAGGCCAGTGAAAGTCCAAGCGCGGTGAGTCCCACCGCCAGCACCGCCATCACCGGGACAACCGCCAGCAGTTCCCAGGGATTGGGGGACAGCTTGGTGAGGGGCAGCAAAAACAAGAACAGCAAGCCTTGCAGCGTCGCGATGGCCGCTCCCCCCAGCACCTTGCCTGCGACGATGGATCGCCTGGACGCTGGGCTCACCAGCACGCCTTGCAGCAGGCCTTCGCGGCGGTCTTCAATCACGCTGATGGTGGTGAAGATTGAAGTGAACAGCAGGATCAGCGTCAACGCGCCGGGGAAGAAAAAGTCGAGGTAGCCCACCGGGGGGTCTTGCGTGGCCGGGCTGGTACCGGGAAGGACGAAGGCCTGGTTGACCCCGAAGCCGATGAGCAGCCAGAACACGATGGGCGTGAGCAGGGCTCCGGTGAGTCGGGAGCGCTGGCGGGCAAAGCGGACGAGTTCACGTTGGGCCAGGGCGAGCATGGGTGATGTTTTAACGAGTGGCGAGAGGAAGCGGAGATTGCGGGCGGAATTCAATAGCCCTCGGGGTTAAAGCCCAACTGCTGGTCCAGCTCATAGTCGTTGAGCAGGAGTTGTCGGCGTTGCGATCGGGCGAGGCGGCGGGCCCGGGCTTGCGCGAGGCGGTGGGGCACTGCCGTGCGACCCAGCGGGGTCCACCGGGCGAGTCGGCGGGCGTGTTTGGTGATGAGTTCGTCGGTGCGGGCGATGAATGTCACGGTCGAGCCGGGGTCGCCTTGTCGTCCTGCGCGGCCGGCGAGTTGGCGATCGATCCGGGTGTCTTCGTGAAGCTCGGTCAGCACGACGTGGAGTCCTCCCGCCGCGCGGGACCGGGGGTCGAGCTTGATGTCCGTACCCCGTCCGGCCATGTTGGTGGCCACCGTGACCCGTCCGGGCTGGCCGGCCTGCTCGACAATGCCCGCCTCACGGTCGTGGTGCACCGCGTTAAGCACGTCGTGAGCAATGCCCAGCCGGTCGAGCGCTTCGGACACCGCGACACTCGCCGCGACGCTGCGGGTGCCGACCAGCACGGGTCGGCCTTGCTGATGCTCGCGTTGTACGTCAGCCGCCACAGCGTCCCATTTGGCTGTTTCATGTTCAAGCACCCGATTGCCCTGCGAGCGGCGTTGGCTGGGGCGGTGCGTGGGGATGCGGACGGTGGTGAGGCGGTACGTTCGCCAGAGTTCGTGTCGTGCTTCCCAGGCCGTGCCGGTCATGCCCGACAAGTTGGTGTAGAGCGTGAAAAAGCGTTGAAAGCTGATGCGTCCCAGCGTTTCGTTCAAGGGCGTGAGCTCGAGCTGTTCTTTGGCCTCGACCGCCTGGTGAAGCCCAGCCCGCCAACTGCGGTCCGGCATGGCGCGTCCGGTCGCTTCGTCGATGATCACCACTTTGCCTTCGGCGATTTCATATTGATGGCCGCGAAGATAGAAGCACACCGCGAGCAATGCCTGATGCACAAGTTCATGCCGCCAACGCGCGACGCTCAATGCGCCGGACTGACCTGCAAACGCCCGGTCGATCGCGTGCTTGCCGCGTGGGGTGAGTTCGATGTCGCGATACTTAGGCAGCGTGCGATAGTCTCGGCCTTGCTCCAGCGTCGGTGCCACGTCGGCGGCCATGCGGAAGCCCGCCTCACGTTCTGCGTTGTCGCCGTGGCCCGACAGAATCAGCGGGGTCACCGCTTCGTCAATCAGCACGGAGTCGGCTTCATCGACGATGGCATGTTCCAGGCCGCGCAATACGCCGCTGCTGGTGGAAGGCATCACGGCGGTGGCATGTCGCGTACGGGCGAGGTCGTTTAGAAGCGTGGAGGTCAGCCGGGTCGCGTTGCCGCCGGGGCTTTGGTTGAGCTGGTCACGCAGGAGGTCGGCAGCGATTTCTTTTTGCGTGCCGTAGGTCACATCGCAGGCGTAGGCTTGCTGGCGCTTCTCGGTGGTGGTCTGCCCGGTGACACACCCGACGCTTACACCGCAGAAGGAGAAAAGCGGGGTGAGGGTTTGCGCATCACGAGCGGCGAGGTAGTCGTTGACGGTGATGACATGGCACCCCCTGCCGCGCCAGGCTACAACGGTGGCGGGCAGCGTAGCGGCGAGCGTCTTACCTTCGCCGGTGGCGAGTTCGACCAGTCGGCCGTCGAGGACCGCGAGGCCTGCGGCGACCTGCTCGCGGTAGGCGTTGAGCCCGAGCTTGCGACGGGCCGCTTCGCGCACTGCGGCGAAGGCATGCCGCGTGGCGTGGACATCGTCCCGGCCTCGCCGAAACACCACCCGCCAGCGGGCCAGCTCTTCAGACAGCGCAACGTCGGTCAACGCGCGAAGCGCAGGCTCCAGCGTCAGGACCTGCTCGGCCTGTCGGAGGTACCGCCGCGTGCGTGGCAGCCGGGTGAGGATCGCCGCACCTGCCTGTTCCCACAGCGCGTCGAGGTTCTTGGCGGGCTCCCGGGAGGGGTGACGCTTGGCCGCCGCCCGCCAGCGTTCGCTGGGGATCGCCATGGGGCTGGACACAGAGCCATGGGGCGTGGCGGTCACTGGCTTACACCTCAAAACGTCGCTGGAGCACCTGCCGCACTTCGTGATACCACTGTCCTAAAAGCGGACGCGGCGCTAATTCAAATCGCACGCAAACGCGTTGCCCTGCCCGCAGCACCTTCTGCGTCAGCGTTCGCTCTGAAGCATCGAACGCTATGAGCAGCTCGAAGAAAGGCTCGGCAGCGCGAAGACCCTGCGGATCCGTGGGATCAATCAGGATGTCCCCGCCTCCGGACAGGCCCAGCGCCGCAGAGGGCAACGCCCGACGACCGGCGGGCATGACCTGCGTCACCACGCCGGTGAGCTCGTGGGTGGCGTTGCCTTGAATACGCACTTTCACTTCGGCGCCAACTTTGGCGAGTTGTGGGCCTTGGAATTGATTCGCCGCGACGCGGACCTGCAGGTGATCGAGTGTGGCGACGTAACCGATCGGGTCTCCCTGCCGGACGTAAGCGCCTTGGAGTCCGTCGGGCTGTTCGCTGACCCAGGTGCCCGCGATGGGGGGGTAGGCCTGCAGGCCGGCAATGCGTTGTTCGACATCCGCGAGCATGTCATCCACAGCGGCGATCTGTTGGGCGACCACTTCCTTCAAGGCTTGGCCTTGCTCACGGGCTCTACCGTACTGCGCGTCGAGCTTGCGTCGGCGGGCCTGGAGTTCCTGGCGCTTCGCGTAGAGCTGGATGTTGCGGGCGTCGAAAAGCAGGGGGGCCGCGGCGGGATCGACCAGGGTTCCGGTGGCTAACACGTGTTGCAGTTCGCCGTCTGCACCCGCATGGACGTAAGCGACCTCGTGTGCTTCGACCACGCCTGTTGCGCGAGGCCGATCCGGCGCGGGGATCATTGCGAGCGCCGCGATGGGCAAGCCCAGTCCCAGGCTGGTGGCCATGAGCGCGCGGGGCCGAACGCGGGACAGCTCAGGCGATGAGAACAGATATTTCACAAGCTTGCCCATGGGCACGCCCAGGAAGGTGACCAGCGCGAGGATGGCCATGAGCACGCCGATGATGAAAAACATTTCCGCGACGAACAGCGCGATCACCACTGCGAGGAAGACTTTGTAGGCCGCTGAGGACAGGCCGTAGATCACCAGCCAAGGCCGTTCTCCGCCGGTGTGTGCGGGGTTTTGCGGGTGTCGCACGCCGTAGAGATATCGCTTGAAAAGGTAGCCCAGATACTTTTGGCTGCGTTGGTAGAGGTTTGGCGATTCGAGCAGGTCTGAAAGAATGAAGTAGCCGTCAAATTTAATCAGGGGATTGGCGTTGAACAGGATCGTGGAGACGCCCGCCACGAAGATCAGGTTGTAGGCCACCGCATGGATCGCGGTTCCTGCGGTCGTGTTGGACCACACGATTGCTGCCACCGCCGCCACCGCGAGTTCGAGGTACATGCCCGCCGCGGCGATGAACGCCCGCTGCCATTTGCTGGGTAGTGCCCATGAGCTGGTGGCGTCGACGTAAGGCACCGGCGTGAAGACCATCAACATAATGCCGATGGTGTGCACCTCGCCTCGGCGACCCGCTTGTTGCCCCAGCCGCTTGCAGGCAAAAGCGTGGCCCGCCTCATGGATGGCCTTGATGCCCACCAGCGCGACGTAGAGCCAGAGCAGATTGCTCGGTGCGAGCACGCCTTGAGCCTGATCCGCCAGCGCGTCCCATCGCCCCAACAGCGACCGCACCCCCAACACCATCAGCACCGCCCAGAGCACCCAGCCCACCGGGCCAAAAACCCAGCCCACCGGGCCCACCCAGCGATCCAGCAACCGGTCGGGGTCGAACAGCGGCATCTTGGCGAACAGGATGTTCATGAAGTACCCGCCGACCTCCCGTCGCACGCGTTTGCGTTGTCGCTTGAACAGGCTTTGGGTGTCGAGGGGCAGGTCGGCTTCGAGCAGGTTGTGCGTGTAAAGCTGGCCCAGCACGTGAACGACTTCACCTTGGGTCGGCGTGGCGTCGTCGAGTTGATCGCACACGATCTGCCAGGCCTGGGCGACGGTGCGTCGGCCGTTGAGCAAGCCCACCATCCGATACCCCGCCTCATCGAGTCTGAAAAACTGACCGCTGCCGGGGTCCGTTAGAACCTGCCAGGTTCGTCCCCGGTACTGCTGCCGCTGGCTCTGCACGCTGGGCCGAAGCCGGGGCTTGAGCTCCGCGACGCGGTGCCAGGACTCGTGAAAAGTAGGACGGTGGAAAGACAACGTGTGACCGATGTAAGTAAGAGAAATGCAAACAAAACGGCCGCTCAGATCCGCTCAGATCCACTTAGATCCACAGCTTCATACGTAACCAATCGACCGCCTCGCGGGTCCACAGGATGATGTAGGGCTTTTCGCCCGCATCAACTTTCGCCACGCCGTTCATCCCCGGGCGAAGCCACGCGGGCCGATCCTCGAAATGGGCACGGGCGGCAAAGTAGTGGCTGCCGTCTTTGGTCGTCGCGGCAGGCTGGACCGACTCCACGGTGAAGTTCACATGCTGGCCCGGCTGGGCGGCGGCAGCGAGTTCGCCGGTCATGCCTGCCTGCACCTGGGCCACGCGTGACTCGGGCAACTGCAACGACGCTCGCAGCTGCTCAAGCGGCACCACCTCGAAGAGCACATCGCCTTGCGTGACCCGTCGGCCGATGGCACGCTTCAAGTCGCCCTCGGTCACCACGCCGGTCAACGGGCTTCGCAATTGCGCCCGGTCCACGCGAGCTTCAAGCAGACTCATCTGCGCCCGGATGGCGTCTGCCTCGGCATACGCCATCTGGACCTCCGCCATCCGCTGCTCCTGACGGGCCGCCTCGGCTTGCCGCTGGAACTTGATCAAGTCGCTTTGCAATCGTGAGCGCTCAAGCCGAAGCTCTGCGGTATCCAGCGTGGCCAGCACGGTCACGCCCGCCACCACCGCATCGCCCGGCGTGACCAGGACCTGGTCGAGATGGCCATCGAAAGGAGCCGTGATGAGTTGACGTTGAACGGCCTGGACTTCAAAAGGCGCTTCGATCTGGTCCCTGCCTTCAAGCAGCACCGACGCCAGACCGGCCGCGAGGACCAGCACAGCCGTGAGTTTGGCCCATGTATGACGAGGCCCGACCACCACCGCCCCGGCCCGGCGGGTGGATCGTGCGAGCTTCGCACCCACCCAGCGGTCGGCCTGATACAGCCGGTACAGATACGGAGCCGACATGTCGGCGATGAGCCGAAGCGACAACGCCCGGGCGTTCCAGTCCTCGACCGGTGTCGCGGCATGCTCCGCCTGTGCGTTCGCGTCGCCAGTGATCTCCTGAGCCGCAGCGTCAGGCTCCTGCTCAATCGTGATGACGCCGACCACCTGGCCCCCCGCCCGGATGGGACTCGACAGGATGGCCCGGCTGCCGTGCTCGCGGACCATGCGCTCGTGCTCACGTG
This sequence comes from uncultured Phycisphaeraceae bacterium, assembly GCA_963799465.1. GTDB lineage: Bacteria > Planctomycetota > Phycisphaerae > Phycisphaerales > Phycisphaeraceae > JBCCOW01. The sequence continues at coordinate 2,054,730 of CAWCXG010000001.1, forward strand.
CGATGGAAATGGCGTTGGATGCGGCTGGCACCGCGACTTCCGTGTCCTGATCGAGGCACTCCTCCATGGCCGCTTCGAGGTCCTGGACCATCTTCATTTTTCGGACCAGCTTTTCGGTCCGGCTGATGGCTTCGATTTTGACGGTCTCGCCGTGCCGCCAGCCCAGGCTCACGCGGTGCGCCGACCACCGGGAGGCCAGCGTGTTGCACAAAGCGAACGCGGCTTCGCGGGACCGCTCAGCTGCGTTGACGCAGCCGACAATCTCCAGCGCTTCGGACAGTTGGTCGTAGCTGACCGCCTGGTGCTGCAGGAGGGTGCGGGCTTCGTACGCACTCATGACGCCGAGCGTGAGTTCAACCTGCTGGCGGGCCAGGGCGATGGCGTTGTGGTTGGCGTGGCGAACCATGAAGGCTGACATCAGCCGGTCACCTCCGACCACGGCGTCGCTGAACGACGGCGGGAAGGCCAGCAGGATCAGCACTTCGGGGCCGGTGCCTGCAGCGACATGGTCAGCAAGCTCCATGGCGACCGCGCCCACGGCATTAAAGGCCTTGGGGGCTTGTTGCACCGCAGCGTCCAGCCATGCCGGGGGCAAGGCGTCGTGCTGGGGGGTGTACATCGCTTCGACCCGTGGGCCTTGACTTTCGCTGAAGCGCAGCAGCACGCCGCTGTCCGCCGCCGCGAGTCGACCTTGCATGACCAGGAGCCGTTGAAGGAATTCTTCGGGTGGGCCTTGGAAGGAGGCGAGCGATTCGACCAGGGTCGTGGCACGGTCCGCCTGGGCGGCGCGGCGTTCGCCTGCCTGACGCTTATGACGCGTGGAGCCCGAAACAGTCGTATTCACGGGGCCTCCTGATCGGAGTCGGCGGCGGCAGTGGCAGTGGCTTGTTCTGTGGGCAGCGGTTTGGCTTCCACAAGACGCACCGCGAAGCCTGCGGGAAGCGCTTCGTCAGCGTTATCAATGACCAGCACGACGCGGAAAGTTCGGCTGGCCGAGTCGATCAAGGGATCGACGTACTTCACCGTGCCGACCAGATTGCTTTTGCCGGCGTGATCGGCGGTGAGTTGGTATTTCTGGCCGACCTTGAACTGGCGGTACAACGCGACGGGCAGCCACATGGGCGCTTCGAGTTCCTGCATGGCCGCGAGGGTGAGCACTTCGTCGCCGAGTTCAAGCGTTTGGCCACCCTTGACGGCGACCCGTACGACTCGCCCGGCGAACGGGGCGGTGAGGTGGTACTTCATCAGCCGTGTCTGCGCCAGGGCCAGGCGTTGCTCAGCGAGGGCCCGCTCGCGTTGCGCCAGTTCGACATCAATCCTGGAAAGGTCGCGTTGCACCCGCGCCTGCCGGACTTCGAACTCAGTGCCTGCCTGGCGTTCGTGCATTTCGACGGCTTTTTCCAGCCGGACTTCCATCTCTTCAAGCACCTTGCGTGCCCGCTGGATCTGAACCGCTTGCTCAGCTTGCAACCGCGCCTCTTCCACCGCCGCACGCGGCTCGGCGTCTTCGATCCGAGCAAGAATGGCATCTTTCGCCACGCGGTCGCCCTCCTGCGGCGTCGGATCGATCAGCAGCGGCCCGTGCACCTGCGCTCGCAGCAACACAAGACGGCTGGGCTGCACGATCGCCTCGTACCGACTCAGATCAACCGATTCCAAGCGCACGCCCGGCACCTCCGAACTTGCGGATTGGGCCACGCTGAACACCGGCATCGCGAGCAGCGCACACCCTAAGACGAAACGGAATCGGCCGACTGCATGCTTTTCAGTCATATCGAGGACTCAGCAAAACCAATGAATCAAAGAAATGGCGTGTTGCGGCAGATGTTAGAAGTGAACCTTCCCCTGACTTGTGCAGCAACCTATCGCTAATGAGATTACGACCCGTGAAGACCATGGCCCCCAGGAAATCAGGTCGCAAATGAGAGCAAACGAACATGCGTAGCTTACCAAACCCGTGCGAAAAAATGACTCAAACCCTCGAAGCCCACTGTCTGTGACGGTGGGTCTCAGCCCTGCAAGGGCTGGGCTGTATCAAGAACGCACCCAGGCAATCGCTATTCCTCGCGGCGAATGCTGGGACGCAGAGCCCCCTGGATCGGCTTGTCTGCGAAGGCCACGACGTAGCCTCCCCCGCCGGCCCCGCTGATTTTGTAGCCCAGCACGTGGGGCACCACTTCGCGAAGCACCGCATCGACCTGCGGCGAGCGCATGAGTGGGAACATCTCGACCTGCGCATGAAAGGAATCGGTCATCGCCTGCCCGGCAGCATGGGCGTCTTTGGCCAGTGCAGCGTGCCAAAAGCGATCGGCGGCGTCGGCGAGTCGGCCGGCCGCGGCGGGGGTGACGTTCTGCTCGGAGAGGACTTCAAACCCGCCCGGCCGAGACTCGACGAACACCAGATGCAGGTGCCATTGCAGAAAATCGAGCACATCGGGGTCCATGCGGGTCGTGATGTCGCGCGGCCAGTAGGCGTTGTCGTAGTCGAGGCGGTTGAGGCCGGGGTAGACGATGCCGATGGCGTCCTGACTGCCCGCCACATCCTGGGTGCCGGGGGGATTTTCGTAGGCGAAGAGCAACTGCGCGAGCTTGAGACGATCCTCCACGGGAAGCCGAGGGCCCCAGAGTCCCAGCGCTTTTTGACGGGTGGAACTGGCCATGCCTGCCCGCCTTTCATATCGCTCGTCGGGTTCCAGCGAGATGGTGATCACCGGCCCGGCGGCGTGCTGACTGACGAAAGGCTGATCCAGCCAGCCCCCCGCGAGGTCCAGCCGGGACGGCATCGTTTCAAGGGTTCGCAGATGCGTGGTGCTGCGACCGGGCAGTTGCTCGTGGGGCACGCGGTCTGCGACGCGGTAGGTGATGCCCAAGGCTTCGATGGTGTCACGTTTGAGCGGCGTGTCGCCGTCCGCATTGACGAAGAACACGCTGGGCTGAACGTCTTCGAGTTCGGGAAGAAAATCGAGCAGGCCAGAGCCACGGGAGATTCTGACCGCATCGACGCACGCCAAGGCCGCGAGCATGTACTGGCGTTCCCGCTCGTTGGTCACCGGCGGCCGACCTTTGAGTTGCATCACCGTGCGGTCACTGCCCAGGCACACCGTGACCGGGCCGATCTGGGCGGCCTGGGTGAGAAACGCGACGTGCCCTGAATGGAGCAGGTCGAAGCAACCGGAAACTGCAACGCGTGAAGTAGTCATGCAACGAGATCGGCGTAACGCGTTATAAAAAGGTAGAGGTTCAGGACGAGCGCAGAGCGAAGGCTACTGGACGACGGATTCGAGGGTGTCGGCGAATTGTCCGCGTAGGCCAGCGTCGGTGTAATGCGCTTGCTGGTCGGCGCAGGCGCGCTGACCCATGGCCGCGAGGTGCTCCTCGGAGGCGGCGGCGATTTCTCGCAAGGCGGCGACGGCGATGTCGGTGCGGCCATGATCCATCTGCCAGCCGCAGTCGGCGCGTTCGAGGATTTCGCCGGCGTGGCTTCGGGTGGGGCCCAGCAGCAGGACGGGTCGGGCGACAGCCATGGCACCATAGATTTTGCAAGGGTGCACGATGCCGACCATCGCGTCACCCATGGCCACGATGTGCACGTCCGCCGCCGAAAGGCTGTACCGAAGCGTCTCCAGAGGCTGGTAGGGCAGCGTGCGGATATTCGTGAGCTGGTGCTTTGCGGCGTAGGTTTCGATCTGCTGTTTGGCGAGCCCGCCGCCGATGAAAACAAAGGCCAGGCGGTCGTCATCGCGGACCTGCGCGATGGCATCGAGCAGGGTGTCCAGGGGGTGGGCGGGGGAGATGTTGCCGCTGTACATGACCACGCGTTTGCCGTCGAGGCCTTGCTCGCGTCGCCAGGGGTTGTCGGCATGGGCGACGGGCTCGATGTGCGATTCATGAGGCCAGGGCGGCATGACCACCAGCTTGGAGGTGAGGTCGGCTTTGCGTTCAAGACGCTCAGCCATGAATCGATCGAGCGCCACGACACGGTCAGCGTTTTGCAGCGTTGATCGAATCATGCGGTCGAAGACCCTGGCCTCGCGTGAGTCAGCGGTGGTCTTGCCCATGGCGATCATCTGATCGGGATTGATGTCCATGGCCCAGAAGACAAAAGGCACCGGGCGGAGTCGTTGCCGCAGGGCGAGCGCCAGCGGTGCCATGGGCGGGGAGGTCGAGACCAGGACCCCCACGAGGTTGGGCAGGCGAGCCAACGCGGCGGCAACCTGCGCGGTGAACGACATGCCGCCGGCCAGGCGGGCTTTGATGGACTGTTTGCCAAAGGAAGACATCGGGAGCCGGCGGACGTCCACGCCATCAAGCATTTCCCGTTTTGGAAACTTGCGGGACGGGTCGTCATAAGCGGCGGCGGCGGCAAATGTCACCACGTGATACCCCCGGCCCACGAGATCGACCGCCGCGTCGTGCATGTGCTGACCGACGCTGGGGGTGTCGGGCACGTACGTCTGGCTGATGACGGCGTAGGTGGGTTTAGACATCAAGACCCAGCTCTGGCTTAATTACACGTAAGAATATGGACGACGGGAAGTGTCCTTCGCGACTGGTAGCCAGTCCATTTTTAGTCGGTAAAGGGTGGTATGCCGGGATTGAATGGATGAGTTTCTCGGGAGCCTGGTGGTGCAGCATCGCCAATGAAGCTTCAATCTTATAGCCTGAGTTGTTGACCAAAAAACCGTGCAACAACACCGGCTCTCGAAAGATAAAAAGATCTTCATTCAAAATTTTTGGCGTGAAGTCATATGGAAACGGGATGTCGTGAAAATGGACTCTTGCTCCGACAGGCAAGCGAGGGAGTACTTCACTAATTAATCGAATCACTTCGCTGCCGACCCGCAGGCTATGGGTAGAATCAACAAATAGCATGCCATCACTGCCCACATCAACCAGTTGATCGATGGGAACACTCTGAGCCATGTCGGGGATCAGGGTGATCGCGTCGGATGCAGCGAGCTGTTTGAGAAAATCGGTCGGGTAAGGCTCAATGCAGACGATCTCTGGCTCGTAATCGGTTTCGTCGCGTATCGCTTCCAAGACCAATGCCGTGGTCACGCCGCAACCCACCTGAACAATTTTTCGCGGCTGATGTCGGCGAAGATAGGCGTAAAGAAACAATCCTTCGACGGGCCCATACCCCGGTTCGCCATTGCGTTGGCAGGCTTGCGTATACAAGTCAGCGTTATTCATCAGATCCAGAAAGGGCTCACAGCATTGCTGCACAAAGTGGGCCTGGGCGTCGATATCCGTGCCGAGGACACCGTGCATGGAGTAGGGCTTCCGCCAGTAATCATGTTCAAGCAAGTGCCGCATGTCGGCAATCTCGCTATAGAAATGATTAGGGGTGATATTGACCCCGAACCGTTGGCCGGTTTTAAGCAAAGCTCTAAGCGCGGGCGGCAGGCGCGATTTAACGAGGTGGGTAAGTGCCATACTTTTACAAACGAATAGAGTCGATGCTTTCCGTTGTCGTGCGTATCATCGGTGTTGGGCGACAAGCCTCAAGGCGTGGCGCGTTTTTTCAGCGATGTTGGTTGAGATACTCCTGCTCGATCCAGGCGTAGGTTTTGGCCATGCCGTCGCGGAGTCGAGTGGACGGGGCCCAGCCGAGTTTGTTCTGGATGAGGGTGTTGTCGGAGTTTCGGCCGTTCACGCCTTTGGGGGCGTCGAGCTTGTAGGTGCGGTCGAGCGTGATGCCGGCGATGTTTTCGACGATATCGACCAGGCCGTTGATGGTCACGAGTTCATCGCTGCCCAGGTTGATGGGGTCGATGATGTCGGAGTGGGTGATGCGGTCGATGCCCAGGGTGCAGTCGTCGATGTACATGAACGAGCGGGTCTGTTCGCCGTCGCCCCAGATTTCGATGGCGTGGTTGCCGGTGTGTTTGGCGTGAATGACTTTTCGGCACATGGCGGCGGGGGCTTTTTCGCGGCCGCCGTCCCAGGTGCCGTGGGGCCCGTAGACATTGTGGAAGCGGGCGATGCGGGTGTCGAGGCCGAAGTCTTCGCGGTAGTGTCGGCACATGCGTTCGCTGAAGAGTTTTTCCCAGCCGTAGCCGTCCTCGGGCATGGCGGGGTAGGCATCTTGTTCTTTGAGCGGGGTGACTTTGGGGTCGCGTTGCTTGTCGGCGTTGTAGACGCAGGCGGAGGAAGCGTAGAAGAACGTTTCGACGGTGCCCACGTTCTTGGCGGCTTCGAGGAGGTGCGTGTTGATAAGCACCGAGAGCATGCAGGCGGCTTTATTAAGTTCGATAAAGCCCATGCCGCCCATGTCGGCGGCGAGGTTGTAGACCTCGACCGCGCCCGCGCACGCCTGATCGCAGGCCTGCTTGAGTTGCAGGTCGGCGACGACGTTGTCCACCTGGTCATAGTGGAAATACCATTGGTCGGTGGGTTTGATATCGACGCTGCGAAGGTTGGTGAAGCCTTGGTTGAGCAGATATTGCACAAGGTGGCCGCCGATGAATCCGCCGCCGCCGGCGATCACGATAAGGTCGTTGGGTGCTGCAGGCATGGGCGAAGTGTAGTCCAAGACGCTGTATTGGCGAGGAAGTTGAGGCGCCCTATGACCGGCGAATGCGGCATGTCGGGATGAGGCAAGCGGGGTAAGCGTTAGCTTGGGCGGATGTCCGCGATGTCGAGCCCTGAAAACTCCAAACTCAAAGGCGAGCCCGAGGCGGGTTCCGGGTTCGCTCGGAATGCGGCGGTGGTCTCGGGATTGACGCTGATGTCTCGGCTGACGGGGCTGGTGCGGGATGCGGCATTGGCGGCGGCGTTTGGGTTGGGGGTGGTGGCGGATGCGTTTTTCATCGGGTTTTTGGTGCCCAATTTGTTTCGCCGGCTGTTTGGAGAGGGGGCGTTGACCGCTGCGTTTATTCCGCATTACACCGAGCTGCAAGCGAAGCATCCCGACGCAGGGGCGCGGTTTGCCAAATTGGTGGTGGCTTTGCTGGCGTTGTTGACCGGGGTGATCACGGTGCTGGGGGAGGCGGCGTTGTGGTCGGCGTGGCGGTGGGGGGATGGGGCGGGTTGGCCTGAGAAGGTGCGATGGGCGGTGGAGTTGACGGCAGTGATGCTGCCTTATCTGCCGCTGGTGTGTGTGACGGCGTTGCTGGGCGCGGTGCTGCAGGTGCACGGGCGATTTGGACTGCCCGCAGCGGTGCCGGTGGTGCTGAACGCGGCGATGATCGGCGCGGCGGCCTGGGGGATGCGTTCGGGCTGGGGGGGGCGGGAGGTGGCGGGACTGATCGGGCTTGCGGTGGTGGGCGCGGGGGTGTTGCAGGTGGTGTGGCAGGCGGCAGGGACGTGGGGGGTGTTAGCGCGGGGCGGATGGGGGTGGCGGGGATGGTGGGGTTGCCGTGAAACGCGGAGCGCATTGGCGGACACGCTGCGGATGATGGGGCCGATGATGATCGGGCTGGCGATCTTTCAGATCAATGCGATGCTCGACAGCCTGATTGCTTACGCGCTTTCGCCGACGGAGATGGGCGGGACGTCCACGCTGTTGCTGGGCGATGCGGTGGCGGCTCCGATGGCCAACGGTGCGGTGGCCGCGTTGCAATGGGCGCAGCGGCTATATCAGTTTCCGCTGGGGGTGTTTGGCATTGCGATTGCGACGGCGATCTTTCCAGCCTTGGCGATCGCGGCGGGGCGGGCACGGGGCGACGCAGGGGGGAATGAACTGGCGGGGGGCGATGGGGGCGATGCGTTTGATGCGGTGTTGCGGCGGGGGCTGCGGCTGACGATGTTTATTGCGTTGCCGGCTTCGCTGGGATTGATCGTGGTGCGGGAGCCTTTGGTGCGCGTTGTGTATGAGCGGGGCGCGTTTAGCGTGGAGGATGCGCGGCGGGTGGCGTGGATTCTGATGGGGTATGCAGCGAGTGTGTGGGCGTATTCGCTGACGCATGTGCTGACGCGGGCGTTTTATGCGTTGAAGGATGCAAAGACGCCGGTGCGGGTGAGTCTGGCGATGGTGAGTTTGAATCTGACGCTCAATGTGATTTTGATCTGGCCTTTGGGCGCTGCGGGGTTGGCGTGGTCAACCGCAATCAGTGGGACGGGTCAGGCGGTGGTGTTGCTGTGGTTGCTGGGCCGACGGTCCGGGACGCGGCATCGGCTGGTGGATCGCGCGGTGGGCGTGAGCTGGTTGAAGACGGCTGGGGCGACGGCGGTAATGGGGGGGGTGACGTGGGGGGTGCTGCACGCAGTGGATGCACCCGATGGGGCGGGTTGGCGGCAGGGAGTGACGCTGGCGTCAACGGTGGTGGCGGGTGGGCTTGCGTATCTGGGGGTGAGCTGGGCGGTGAAGTCGCCGGAGCTGGGGCAGCTTCCGTGGAGGCGACTGCGGGGGCGATGAGCAGCCTTTGCCGGGACGCTTGCTCACGGGCGCGGCTCGTGTTGGCGACACAGGTTGGCGGGCGTTTGCGGATAAAGCGCTGTCACGCGCTTTTTACATCAGGGTGAACCCCGACGGGGGTATGATGCGGCAGCGTTTCACTTTCCTCAAGGTACCCCTTCATGCGTCCTATGTTGTTTTGGTCTGCGGCGATGGTGAGTGCGCTTTGGCTTGCTGTGCCTGCCGACGCGATCCAGTTTGATAACTACGTGCCAGCCACGCACAACCGCTACGCAGGCGGCATTGACAATCCCACGTTTCTCCTTGCGGGTTACGACACGTCTGCGGTGGCGAAGCGGGACAACGCGGGGAGCGGGGCGGCGCTCTTCACAAATCAGCACTTCGTCACGGCCCACCACTTCAAGCCCGGTGCGAACGTCACGTTTCGCGGAACCGACGGCATGGATCGCAGCTTCGCGGTCAGCGGCTATCAACGCTTGACCACCGGCGGGATCGGCTCGGATATTTCCATTGGAACCTTGGCCACGCCGGTGGATCCGGGGACGGATTTCATCACGCCCTTGCCGATTGCGGTGGGGTCGCTTGACGGATTTGTCGGGCGGGAGGCCTACACGTTTGGCAGGTTTGATCGCGCGGGTCGCAATGTCATTGAACAGACGGATCTGTACGCGTTCGATGACGATCCGATTGACAGCCCGACTTTTGGATTCGCCAGCATCTTTCAGACCACCGAGAACAGCGGCGGCGACGGGCCAGGCCCATTGACCGACGGCCTGGGGCCTGACGAGGCGGGCTTGCAGGGCGGTGATTCGGGGAACGCAGCGTTGATCCTGCTGGACGGTCAGCTTGCGATTCTGGGCTCTCACTTTGGCATCGGTTCAGGCTTCGAGCCTCCCGCCCCGGATGAAGCACCCAACCCCGACCGTTTTACTCAGTTCGACCCGTACTTCAGCGTTTCGACGTTGTTGTCGCCTTACCTGGATCAGATTGACACGATTGTGGCCCGAGACGAGCAGGCTTACACGCTGCTCGCCGTGCCGGAGCCGACAGCCTTGCTCGTGATGCTGGCCGGCGGCATGCTGCTGGTGGGGCGGCGTTGCCGTTGCCGTGATATGGGCACGGGGACGCGGTAAAAAAGACCGCCCCGGGGAGGTCCGGGGCGGGGGTGGGTTCGCGTATTGGACAATGGGGTTGAGGGGGATGAGGGGGGGGCTGAGGGCGGAGGGAGGGTCAGTCGTCGGAGACGGTGACTTTTTCCATGGTGTCGCCTTGCTTGATGCTGTCGACGACGTCCTGGCCTTTGGTGACGGTGCCGAACACCGCGTGTTTGCCGTTGAGGTGGGGCGTTGGGCCGTGGGTGATGAAGAACTGCGAGCCGTTGGTATTGGGTCCGGCGTTGGCCATGGAGAGGATGCCTGCTTTGTCGTGTTTGAGCTTGAGGGCGGACGCTTCATCGTCGAACTTATAGCCGGGTCCTCCGGTGCCCGACCCCTGGGGGCATCCGGTCTGGATCATGAAATCACTGATGACGCGGTGGAATTTGAGTCCGTCGTAGAAGCCATCTTTGGCGAGTTTTTCGAAGTTGCCCACGGTGTCGGGGGCCTGTTCATCGAAGAGGTCGAGGTGGATGGTGCCGCGGGTCGTTTCGATAGTGGCGGTTTTGCTCATAGGCAGAGCGTAGGGGATGTCAGTCGGCGGGTCGAATGCGGGCGTGCTGCGGTCTGGGAGGGTTTCGCGCGGGGTTGCGTGGTTGCGTAAACTGTTCACTTCATGGACGAAACCCCAGAGCCAACTGACGCTCCTGAGCCCAGCTTTGAAGAAGCGGTGGAGCAACTTGAAGCCATCATTGAGCGGATTGAGTCCGGGGAGGTGGGTCTTGAGCAGGCGATTCATCAGTATGAGGAGGGGTGCGCGTTGGTGAATCGGTGTCGTTTGATTCTGGACCGTGCGGAGCGTCGGATTGCGGAGTTGACGGAGGACTCGGAGGGGCGGCCGGTGCTGACGCCGATGCCGGGGGAGTCGGGGCCGGGTGGTGGCAGCGTGGGTGGGGTGGGCGGGGGCGGCGATGCAGACCACTGACTGGCTTTGGTTTGGGCTGGTCACGGCGTGGGGTGCGTGCGTGGGTAGTTTTTTGAACGTGGTGATCTACCGCCTGCCCGCGGGTCAGAGCGTGATTTCCCCGCCTTCGCATGATCCTGAAACCGGGCAGCGATTGTCCTGGTGGGAGAATATTCCGCTGGTGAGTTGGGTGATGCTTCGGGGGCGATCGCGTTACACGGGTAAGCGGATCAGCGTGCAGTATCCGCTGGTGGAGTTGGCGGGTGCGGTGCTGGCGGGGGGGTTGTTTTGGGTGTGTTACGCGACGCCTTGGCGGGAGGCGATGTTTGCGTTGGGGTGGTCGCAGACCTGGCCGGTGTTTCTGGTGCAGGCGGTGTTGCTGTGGGGGTTGCTGGCTTCGACGGTGGTGGACTATCGGTATTACATCATTCCGCTGGAGGTGCCTTGGGTGTGCACGGCGGTGGCGGTGGTGGGGTTGCCCTTGGGGGTGGCCTTGGGGGGCGTATCGGAGTCGGCCTTGTGGCTTGCGTCTGAGTTTCAGCCGGTGATTCCGGCGGTGGGGCCGGTGGGCGTGGGCGTCGCGGCGGGCGGTGCGGCAGGGCTGGCGCTGGCGCTGGCAGGGCTTTGGCGGGGGTGGATTCCGCGGAGTTTTGTGGTGGCGGAGGACGATATTCGCAACACGTCCGATGATCCGGACGAGTTTTTGGTGCACCCGCATCCGAGGCGCGAGGTGATTAAGGAGTTTTTGTTTGTCGGGTTCCCGCTGCTGGGGATGTCGGTCGGGGCGTTGGTAGCGCATTACTGGGCGTTGGGCGTGTTGCTGGCACCGGACGCAGCGGTGGTGGGAGGGGCTGCGGTGCAGCCGGTGGTGGAGGTGCCGGCGTGGCTTTCTGTTTTGGGCGGGAGCGTGTGCGGGTATCTGGCGGGTGCGGGTGCGATCTGGGGTACACGCATTTTGGGCACGCTTGGGTTTGGTAAAGAAGCGATGGGGCTGGGGGACGTGCATTTGCTCGGTGCAGTGGGCGCGGTGGTGGGCGCGTTTGACGTGACGCTGGTGTTTTTCGTGGCACCGTTTATCGGGTTGGCGATGACGGCGGTGCTGGCGTTGGTGTCGATCGCCCGGCCGGGCAAGATGCGAGCGATTCCCTATGGGCCTTACCTGGCGGCGGCGGCGGCGGTGCTGCTGTTCGTGGGGCGGGGACGGCTTTACCCATTGTGATATCCTGACCACGCGAAGGATTGGAAGCAGTGCGGGGTGTGCGGCTGGTGACTTTCAACGTGATCGAAAGGTTCAACGATGCGGGTAATGATGATGACGGGACGTGGCGTGACGCAACAGGTTTGTCTGGTGCTTGGCCTGGGGGCCATGCTGATGGCTATGGGTGGGTGTGCAGGCGGGCGAATGTCTGCGGAGCGCTCGGCGTATCACCAGGAAAACACCGAGTTGCAGGAGAAGCTGCAACGGGCCTACGCGGCGCGGGACGCGTTGGCGGTTGAGGTTGAATCGCTGCGGACGCAGTTGGCGGGGATGTCACGTCGTCCGGCAGCGATGCCACAGGTGGTGGAAGTGGTGCGTGAGTCAGAGCCGGCCCAGGCGAACCGTTTCGCGGGAATCGGCGATATCGAAGTTTTTGAGGATCGTGCCGCAGGGACCGTGACGGTCCGGGTGCCGGGCGATGTGTTGTTTGCTTCGGGCAAGGTTGACTTGCGTCAGGCAGCGAAGTCCACGTTGGAACAGGTCGCAGGTGTTTTGAAGTCGGATTATCCCGACGCGGCGATTCGGGTGGAGGGGTATACCGACTCAGACCCGATCAAGCGGAGCCCGTGGAAAGACAATCTCGAGCTGTCGTTGCAACGGGCGGCGGCGGTGCACCGGTTCCTGGAAACGCAAGGTGTGAATTCGGACCAGATGTATGCGGCAGGCTTTGGCCCCGCCAAGCCTCAGGCCACCAAAGCCAGCAGTCGGCGGGTCGAGATCGTCGTCGAGAAATGATCCCGATCTGTGGTGCTCATGTCTTCAGTGTTTGAGCGATCCACGATGACTTGATCCAGATTGGCCTGCCTGCGGGGCTTGGGCGATCCCTCATGATTGCGATCCTTGACTACGGCCTGGGGAACGTCCGCTCGGTTCAGAAAGCCCTGGAGCGGGTCGGATACCCCGCCACGCTGATCTCCGAGCCTGCGGAGATGTCGCAGGCAGACCGCATCATCCTTCCGGGCGTGGGCAACTTCGCGGACGGGATGCGACTGCTGACCGGCGGGGGGTGGGACGATGCGATCCGCGACTTTGCCGCCACGGGTCGGCCGGTGCTGGGGGTGTGCATGGGGATGCAGTTTTTGCTTACGTCGAGTGAAGAAGAGGCTCCGCGAGGCGGTCCAGCAGTGCCGGGCCTGGGGTTGATTCCAGGGGAGGTGGTTGCGTTCATGCCGCCGGGCGAGGTGGATGACCCCCGGTACAAGGTGCCGCACATGGGGTGGAACACGGTGGCGGTGGAGACCGATATCGGCGGCGCGTTTGCAGAGGCGTTGCGGGATCGCGACTTTTACTTCGTTCATGGCTACGTGTGTTGCCCGGAGCGGGCCAGTGACCGCGTGGGTACGACGACGCACGGCCGACCCTTTTGCAGTGCGCTGCGTCATGAGAACCTGCTTGCGACCCAATTCCACCCCGAAAAGTCCCAGTCGGCGGGTCTTGAGATTCTCAACGTGTTTGCCCAGTGGTCTGCGTGATCTTTGGAATTTGTCCGACGTCTGAACCACCCTGATACGCTCCCGCTCATGCCTCTGCCCGACCACGACGACCATGCGGTGTTTCCTCTCCTGGCAGATCCTGCGGGGTATCGCGCTTGCGCATGGAATCTCGCGCGTGACGCCGACCGCCGGGCGTATTGGATCGGACTTTTTAAGGGGCATTTTCCTCGGCTGTTGGACGAAGCCCGCCGGACCGCTGAAGCGACGGGCAACATCGTGCCTCGCTCGCCTGCCGACACGCTGGATGAAGCGTTGGCGATGGCGAACGACCGGTTCATCGGGGTGCTCGAGCAGATGGAATTGCACGCGGGGACGATGGATTGCCTGACGATTCTGGACATCTGCTGGGAGCGCGAGAAAGCGCTTTACGCGGCGGGTCTTGAAGATCCGTATCAGACCGCCAAGGCTGAGGCGAACGCCCAGGCGATGCAGTCGCTGCCCGCGGTGCTTGAGCAGCTTGACGCGTTGTCGGACGATGAGCGGGGGCTGGCGCTGTTGCAGGGTGTGTTTGCGGGCAATATTTATGATCTGGGCGCAACGAAGACGGAGCGCATGTTCCGCGACGGGCCGGTGGATTTTTCGCAGGTGCGTCAAGAGCTTAAAGCTCGGCCTTGGTTCGTGGATGGCGCGGATGCGTTTATCGAGCGGTGGCAGGGCGGGGGCTATCGGTCAGCGTGTCTTTTTATTGATAACGCGGGCTGCGATATTTTGCTGGGGATGCTGCCGTTCGCGCGAGCGTTGTTGCAGAGCGGTACGCGGGTGATTTTGACTGCGAACGCGGAGCCTTCGTTGAACGATGTCACGCTCAAGGATCTGGAGGGTCTGCTCGCGGCGGTGGCGGAGCATGACACGGTGCTGCCTGAGGCGCTGCGGGACGGGCGTTTGATGCTGGTGTCCAGTGGCAACTGGGCCCCGCTGATCGACTTGACCAAGGTGTCGGTTGAGCTGGCGGCGTTGGTGGAGCGTGAGGGGGTGGACCTGGTGGTGCTCGAGGGCATGGGCCGAGGCGTGGAGAGTAACTACGACGCCCGGCTGACGGTGGACACGCTGAAGATCGCGATGATTAAAGATGAAGGGGTCGCCAGCGGTATCGGAGCGGGGTTGTTCGATCTGGTGTGCAAGTTTGAGCCGTGCAATCTTTCGTAGTGCAGAATCTGCAAGCAATAAAGATCGGCCCGGCACGTTGGGCTGTGATGATGCGAATGTCCCGCCCCGGCTTTTCCCTGATTGAGTTGCTGGTGGTCATCGGCATCATTGCGATTCTGGTGGGTATTGCGGTGCCGGTGCTGAGCAGCACGCGCAGCGCGGCGTACAAGGTGACGTGCTCGAGCAACCTGCGCCAGATTGGCATCGCACTCGAGACCGAGCTGAACGAGAAGGAAGACATTTACCCCGTGGCCCGGTATATGCCCGAGCCTTTCGTGTCGATCACGTCGGATCCCGGCTTTCACACGGTGCTCAAGGACAAATTGCCGCTGGACGCCACATTTGCAGGTGGGCAGGGGTTTGCAGGCGGGCCGACCAACGCGATTTACCAGTGTCCGCAGGATGAGGACGCCTTTGAGGTATCAGGCATGAGTTATGCCTATTCGCTACTGCTGCAAGGCCGGACGATTGATGAAAGCTGGCTGGTGCGGCGGATGAATATCTCAGCTGAGCAGATCATGGTGATGCGGGACTTTGATGATCTGGTCGATCCGCCGGCGGACCTGACCGGGGGCAAGACGCTGGCGGTGCCGGAACGACACTTTGACCGCAATATGCTTTTCGCCGACGGCCACGTTGGCTATGCCATTCCTGGAGCTAGCAACTAATGACAACCAAACCCCCTGCTGGGATGAACGTGCGTGAAGTGGATGAGCGTCGTGAGCGTCGCAGTCGCTGGCTCAAGCTGGGGGTGGGCACTCTGGGCCTGCTGATTGTGGGCGGCGCGGCAGGTTTGGGATGGTGGTATTTGAGCCCCCCGGCCATGCCTGACGATTACGAAGCGGCGCAGGCGATGGTGCAGACCGCGCGGTTTGAACGTCTGTCCGCAGAAGAAAAGAAGCCTTACTACGACCGCATTCGTGAGCAATGGGGATCGCTTGACCCGGAGAAAAAGCGGGAGCTGCGGCGGGACGAGGCCATCCGGGAAGCTCGCGATGCGGAACGGGACGACCTGACCCGTCGGTATGCGTTGGCGAGCGAAGCGGAACGCGCGGTGATCGCTGCGGAGATGATGCAGCAATGGCAAGGGCGTCGGCCTTCGCGCGACACCGCCAGCACGCAGCCGCGCGAGAGAGGCAATGGCGAGGCGGCATCCCGTGAGCGTCCCGAGCCGACTGCGGAGGAACAGGCGGATCGGCGGCAGCGTGGGCTGGATCGCGCCAATGATCATCTGGCGAACGGCAACCCGCAGTTGCAGGCCTGGCGGTGGGAGATGATGCGGCAGTGGCGGGGCCGGCGGCCGGGGTCTGGCTCGGGTGAATCGCGCTGACTTCAGGGTGACGTCAATCCTGATAGGCCTCAAGCCGGTAGGCCCGGGCGGTACGTCGGATTTCTTCGAGCGCGGCGCGGGGTTTGCCTTGCCTCAGGTAGTCGCTGTACAGGCTGTGAAGCTTGCGAGAAGCCCAGCCTTGACGGATGGCGGAGCCGGCCCAGCCGGTGCGAGCGAGGTCGCGGGCCATGGTCAGGTCCACCTTGCCGCGTGCGGATTGACCTGAAAGGGTGAGAATCATGGGGCCTGCTTCGTTGAATCGGCCATACAGGTCAAGGGTCTGCCCGCGGTGAATGTCCGGCAGGCGCAAGGGGTAGACCGACCCCGGCTCGATGCCCGCGACCTCTGCGGTGACGCTGGTGATCAGCGGATACCGCAGTGTTTGCGAAAGCTCACGCAGTGTGGGTCGGATCAGCTCATCGCGGTCAGCGAACCGCGCGAAGCCGCGGTTGCGGTAGGCGAGGTAGTCGAGCAGCGTGCGGTTGATTTTGCGGCCGACGCCGACGGTGTAGATGCCTGCGACGCGGTTGTTGTCGGCGGTGACCAGATTGATGAGTTCATCGGATTTGAGCACGCCTCGCGTGGGCACGCCGTCGGTGATGAGCACCAGGCTGTAGACCCGCCCGGGCTCGGCCTGGGGAATGAGGAGTTGACGCACGGCGGCATCGACCGCGGTGAAGCCGCCGGCTTTGGCCTGTCGTAAGAACGTCGAAGCGCTGGCGATGGTGGCGGGGGTGGCTTCAATGAGTCGGGACTGGTCGTGGAAGAACGTGACGCCGTCGCTGAAGTGTACGACGTTAAAGCGGTCGCCGGGGTTGAGGGCCGAGAGGGCATCGGCCACACCGGCGGTGACTTCGGTGAGTGTGCTGTCCTGAATCGAGCCCGACGCGTCGATCAGGAAGACGATGTCTTTGGGGAGCACCCGCAGCTTGCTGTCAAGCGTGGGCTGGGCCTGGACTTCGATTCGCAGGTAGCCCGGTTCGCCGGTCTGGGTGAACCGTTCGACGCGGAAGCCGAAGTCTTCGTCGAGTTGCAGGGGCATCTCGATACCGGTGAGATCCAGGAGGTCCAACGGGTCGCCCAGGCCGGGGTCGAAGACAGGCGGGTCGTCGAAGGGGTCGAGCAGGGGTCGGGGGGTGGCGGACGGCGGGGCGGTCGCGCGGTCGAGGGCGGGGTTGGCGCCGGGGGCGCCTTGGCCGGTGCCGGCGGCGTTGGCGTTGGCTTGTGTCAAGACGTCGTCCGCGAGGCCGGCCGCGTTGGTGGGGGCCGCGTCCTGAGCGGACGGATCGAGATCGAAGGCCAGCGCGTCGGGCGCGTCGCCGGGCTCGGTGAGCAGTTGATCGGGGATCAGCGCCGGGGCGAGGTCAAGTTCGGGCGCCAGCGCGGCGGGGTCGGGCTCATCAAACGCGCGGGGCGTGAGGTCCAGTGCATCGGAAGGCGGCTCGGGGTCGGCGGGTGTTTCCAAGGCCTGGGCTGCGAGGTCTTCGGGGGTCGGGGCGGCCGGTTCGGAGTCTGCATCGCTGAGCGATGCTCCAGGCGAGGTTGAGAAATCGTAGGGGTTGTCGGCGGTGACGACCCGGATCGCCGCGGGGTCGTTCGCAGTGGTGGACGGGGCGTTGAAGACGATGAGCGGACGGTCCGCAGCGGCGAGGACGCCGGTGACATGCAGCAACACGCTGATGCCCACCGCCACACCGGCGAAGACAGCCCAAGGCGTTTCCGCAAGGCGGTAGGTCCGCCGCGGGGTGCTGGTGGTCGAGGTGGAAGGAGTATTCGAAGCCATCACGAAACCAAGGTCATCCGAGCGGTTGCGCTGCGTTAGTCACGCGTTGGGGCGAGGCGTTTCTGGAGGTCGGGTGGAAGGGCGGGATCCTGCCGCAGGCGATTGAAGACGTCACGGGCCTCGCGTTTTTTTCCGGCCTGTGCGGCCAAAGTGGCGGCTGCAAAATCGGTGTACAGGCTGCCCGGAAACTTTTCAATAAGCTGCGTCAATGCCTGTTTGGCAGCGTCGGATTGGCCTGCTTGCTTTTCGACATCCGCCAGGCCCAGGTAGGCCCGTGAGGTCAGGGGCGCCAAGGCGTCTGCGTCGTACACCAGGGTGACAAAGCGGTAGCTTCGGCGGGCCTCGGCCAGCTGGTCCTCGGCACGTTTGGGTTGGTCATCCTGTGCCGCCTGTCGTGCGAGTGCGAGATGAATGGCCCCGGTTTGGATTAAGGCTTCGGCGGCAAGGCGGGGGTTTTGCGGATCGTCGGTTAGTCCCCGCAACTCGGCCAAGGCTTCGCGGGGTGAGCCGGCGTCTGCGAACGTCTGGGCCAGTTCGAGCCGGGCCTCGGCACCGTAGCGAACGCTGCGTGCCACCACACCCAGCAGGGTATCTCGCGCGGCATCGAGTTGGCCGGTGCGTCGCAGTGCCGTACCCAGCCGCATCGCGGCACGTTCGCCCAGGGTGTCGTGGTCGGTCAGGCCCTGGAGGTAGGTGATCGCTGGGGCGGGCGAGCCGGAGTCGAGCAGGGTTTCGGCGAGCGCGACGCGTTCTGCGGGCTGCAGGGCTTCGATGCCGGACAGGCTGACGATTTGCAGGAGGCTGCGTTGGGCGCGGGGCGTTTGATGGGAGGCGAGGTCAAACGCGGCGAGGACACGCAAAGCATCGACGCGACGATCGGTGGGAAGGGTCTCGTCGGCGGCGGCGGCGACGAGCCGGGGAACCGCTTGCTCAGGGTTGTCACTGCTCATCAACAACATGCCCCGCAGCCATTGCGTTCTTGATTGAAACGCATGCAGAGGGAAGTCGTTGTCCAATGTGTCGAGCGTGGCCAGTGCCTGGTCGCGTTGCTGAAGCACGCGGTAGGCCTCGGCAAGCCGGAGCATGACTTCCTGTCGCTGGGCGGCGGTGAGGGTCTGGGTGTCGAGGAGTTGCTGGGCATCCTGCTGCGCTTGCTTTGCCTGCCCGGTCACCGTGCGCAGGGCCAGCAAACGCAGCTCGACGGCGAGGCGGGTCTCGAGGGTGGATGCTGCGGCCGTGTCGGGGTCGGATGGGGGTGCGGCGAGAAAGCGATCGTAGTCCGCAACCGCCTGCTCGGGTTTCTGAGCGGCTTCATAAAGCCGGGCGCGGCGCAGCAACGCTGCGCGGTAGTAAGGATGCTCGGGGCCTGCGGTGATGAAGTCGGTGAGCTTGGCGGCGCCGGTGGTGATGTCGCCTCGCGCGACGTCGGCGGAGGCGGTGAGAAACGCAGCGTCCACCCGCAGCGGGGATTGCGGGAAGCGGTTGGTAAGTTCGGTCACGGCATCGTCCATGCCTTGCGCGTCGTCAAGTTGCTGACGACTCTGCGCGAGTTGATACAAGGCCTTGGCCAGCAGGCGATCTTCAGCCTGCCCATCGGCGGCGGCTCGGAGGAGCTGCGTGGCGCGGCGGTGATCGTCGAGCTCTGCGGCAGCGACCCCGGCCAGGTAATCCGCTGCGGCGGCGTCGGGTCCGGTGAGCGCTTCACGGTGCTGGGTATGAAGTTTGAGCACGCCGCGCGCGTCCTGGGCGGAGTGCCTGGACCACATCAGCCCGACCCGTGCGGCGTTGGCCTGGGCACTGGCGGGGAAGCGCTCGAGCAGCAGGGCATAACGCGTCGCCGACTGGTCGTATTGCTCAGCGCGGTAGGCGAGGTCCCCGGCAAGCTTGGCCGCTTCGGGTGCAAGCGGCGACGCGGAGTCGTCAATCACAGCCTTGAGGGTTTGGGCGGCCTGGTCAGATTCGCCGCGGGCGGCTTGAACCCGTGCCAGATCAAGGCGGACCCTGGCCTGTAATGCCCCGGTCGCGACGTTGGAAGCGTGCGTCAGGCTGCGCTCGGCGGCGGGGAGATGGCCGGCGGACCATGCCGCCCGGCCGCGCAGATAGGACACCGCGGCTTCGAGGTCGTCGGGGACCGCGTCGTCATCCAACGGCTGCAACACATTCAATGCTTCCTGCGCACGCTGCTGATCGAGCAGCACCTGGGCGTGCAACAGTCGAACCCGCGCGGGGGCTACCAACGTGGGAGCTGGGGCGGTGTCGAGAAGCGCGACGGCTTGCTGCGAGGCACCATTTTGTCGGTGGAGCAGCGCGCGGTAGTAGATCGCATCGCCCCGCTTTTCGCCCCGTGGGAAACGGTCGAGGTAGCGGTCAAACTCGGCGGCGGCTTCGGTAGAGTGCCCCCGCGAGAGCAGTTTGTAGGCAAAGAGAAACCGGGCGTGCTCGGCAGAATCGGCTGGGCCGGGCTTGGCTTGGTCCTGCGCAGGTCGGGCGGGTTGAGCCAGCACCTGCGGCACGGCGCCGACGACCGACACGGCGGCCAGCACCAGGGGGGTCAGGGTCTTAGTAAGGCGTGAGGCGTGTCGGCTCATGACTGATTTCCCCGGGCGGATCGGACGGTAGGGGGCTTACGGTGCGTTGTTCGCTGGTCTGGCGGCGGCCCACTTCAATCTCAGGCCCGCGTCGTCGGCCATGTCACGCACCGCTGCGAACAAGCCCAGATCCGACGCGGTATCGCCCCGATACGTCACCACCGGGTCGGCATAGAGCGGGGCAAGCTCCTTGAGACGCTGCGCAATCGCTGCGGGTTCCATGATCTGCCCGTTGAGCATGAGTTCGTTCTCCGCGGTTGCGGTGATGACCAGTCCCGGCGCTCCCCCCACGCCCGGTGCATCGGTCACCGGCGGATCAATTTCGATCAACGCTTCCTGGGCCCGCAGCGAACTGGTGGTGATGAAAAACACGAGCAGCAGGAACAGAATGTCCACCATGCCCGCCAGGGGCAGGACCGGGCCGGTGCGGTCTCGGGTTGGGGCAGCGAAACTCATGGCAACATCAACATCCAATCAAAGGCTTCTGACCACACGTGCCACCCAGAATCATCTCGGCGAAGACTCGGCCGACGCACCATCTGCCGGCGGATCGGTGGCCCGGCGAAGCGGGTGGGCGGGCACTGCGGCGGGCGGCGTGACCATGCCCGGGTCAGAGCTAACCGAGCTAACGGAGGTTGCGGAAGGGGTATCCAACGAGCGGGCGTAACGATCACTTTCCACGATTTCATCGGCGATGGACGTTACGGCCGACTCCGCGTCGGCGAGGGTGCGCGTGGTTCGACCTTTCACAATGGAGTAGAGCGCGAGTGACAAAATGCCCACCGCCAGGCCGAACAACGTCGTTGCCATCGCCTGGCCGATGCCTTGCGAGAGGAGCTTGGCGTTGGCGCTGCCATCGCTGAACTCCAGGCTAAAGAAGGCACGGATCATGCCCACAACGGTGCCGAACAGCCCGAGCATGGGCGCGACATTGGAGATGTCTGCGAGGTAACTCACGCGGTTCCAGATCACGTCCGCACGACGTCGGCCCTCTGCGTCGATCACGCCGTGCAACACCGTGGGCGGCTGGCCGACGTGGTCCAGACACCGCTGCACCACGCTGGAGACAAACACCCGGCGGTGACGACGACACACGTCGCCCGCCTTTTCAAACTGTCGGCGTTGCACCAGCTTGCGGACCTCTTCGACCATGTCCGACGGCGCCATCGCACGGGTGTTGATCGTCAAAATCAGCAATGCAAATAAGGCCAGCGCGAGCACGGACAGGCCTGCGATCATCCCGTTGATGACCGGGGAAAACATGAACAGATCGAGAAGCTCATACCCCTGGGCCGGCGGGCTGACCTCGCCGGGCGCAGCGTCTTGCGCATGGGCGGGCAGGGCGCAGGTCAACGTGCCGAATGCCATCACACACGGGGCCAGCAACGGATGCCATGCCCGGCGAACGCGGCGGCCTGAACGAGAGATGAGGGTGGCCAAGCTTTGCACGGTGCCATCATATGACGAACGCTCACCGGCGGGGTGCTTGAGAGGTATGACGCTTTGCAATCGTGGGCTTACGGCCCTGCGGGTTGCCAGAGGTAATAGAAGCCTGCGGTGGCGTGGGGGCCCAAGCCTGTGGAACCAAGATTGATCTGAGCGAGATTGATCTGCGTGCCGCGTGAGGGTGTGGTGCCCGGGTTGGCGTGGCTGTAGGGGCTGGCGACATATTGCAACGGCCGATGGTATCGCACGAGTTTGGCCCGTTCGCTGCCTGCTAACACGCGGGCTGCGGCGAAGGCGTCGTGCACATCGCCCAGTTCGTCCGCCAGACCCACAGCGACCGCGTCTGTGCCGCTGACCACCCGGCCGTCCAGCACGGCCTGCATCTGGGGGTGATCGTCAGCCGCCAGGCCAGGCCGCTGCCGGACCACTGCTGTGAATCGTTCATAGAACTGATCAACCAGGCGTTGCAGAGACGCTTGCTGGGCTTGGGTCAGCTCGGTCAAAGGTGAGCCGGCCGCCTTGAGATCGCCTGACGTGAGCGTGACTGCCTGCACCCCCAGTTTGTCCAGGGCTGGCTTGACGCTGACCAACTGAATCAGCACGCCCACGCTGCCGGTGACCGATGTGGGATACGCCACGATCCGGTCGGTTCCGCACGCCACGTAGTACCCGCCGCTCGCCGCCACATCCATCAGCACCGCGACCACTGGCTTGCCGGTCTGCTCACGAAACCGCATCAATTCTCGATACATCGCGTCGGAGGCAGTCACTCCGCCGCCGGGCGAATTGATCCGCAGCACCACCGCTTTGACCCGCCGATCGTCCCGGGCCCGGTTCAATTGCTCGGTCAGGTCCGCCACCGGATTGCGCCCATCCACCAGCAGCCCCGGCCGATCCGCATTGATAATCACGCCGGTGATATCCAGCAGCGCCACTTTGTCCGACGCCCGCTGATCCCCCGCCACCGGCGACTCGGTCAACTCCTGGACGTTCGGCACCAAGCCCACCACCAACGATGCGGGCTGACATGCCCCAATCCCCATCACGCCCAGAGCCAGCGCAACCCCCGTGACTCCGCACGTAAATCGCGAGAAGGGCCTGCGCCTTCGCGGGGTCCGGTGGGGGATGACGCGTGGATTCAATCGCGACGGATTCTGAATCTTCAGCATGCCAAAGACATTTCGATGCATCACACAACCTTGCGTTTCATGGGGGCGGCGAGACTCGAACTCGCGACCGAGGAATTATGAGTTCCCTGCTCTAACCACTGAGCTACACCCCCTCGGGCGGTGCTACAGCGTACCGTGCGAGCGGTGCCGTCTGCGGGAGCAACTGCACCAGACGCGCGGGATCAGGCTTAATCGATCGTCGGGGCAGGGCCATCGGGCTGGGACCCACCGTCAGAGACGGAGGGCTTCGAGGGGCCTGGCCTCGCTCACCGAACGCCACGGGTGCGTGCTGGCCGAGTACGACCGACAAGGCGACGGGTCATGCGCTACGCATCGGGATTGACGCCCGCTATCTGTTCGGCCATTATTAGGGTATGCACCCAACAGGATGGACAAGCCGAGACCTCACCTTCTGGGGCTTCATCGCGTGCGGATTCCCCAGTCCCGCCGAGGGCTATGAAGACCACACGCTCGACCTCAACGCTCACATCATCCGCAACCCCGCCGCCACTTTCTTCTACCGCGTGAAGGGCGACGACCTACAGCCCGACGGCATCCTGGACGGCAGCATCCTCATCGTGGATCGCAGCGTGAACCCCCGCCCCGGTCGGCTGGCGGTGGTGGAGGCCGACGACGACTTCATCGTTGAGCGATTGACCCAGCACCCCCGCATCGTCTTCGGCGTTGTCACCGCGTGCGTTACCCGGTTCTAGTGAGGCCCGCCGATGTTCGCCCTGGTCGATGGCAATGCGTTCTATGCCAGCTGCGAGCAGGTCTTCGACCTCGACGCCAAGCGGCGCCCCGTCGTCGTGCTGAGTAACAACGACGGCTGCATCGTCGCCGCCAGCCGAGACGCCAAGGTGCTCGGGTGCGAGATGTTCAAGCCGTACTTCCAGATCAAGCCCCAGCTGCAGGGCCACAACGTCAAGGTGTTCAGCAGTAATTACACCCTCTACGACGACATGCAGCGACGCCTCATCACCGTCTACCACGGCCACGCCGAGCGGGTGGAGGTGTACAGCATCGACGAAGCCTTCCTCACCCTCGGCCCGGCCTGCGACGACGACCTCGCGGTATGGGGCGACCGCCTTCGACGCCAAGCCCAGCAGTGGACCGGCATCGCCACAGGCATCGGCATTGCCCCCACGAAGACGCTGGCCAAGCTCGCTAACCACGCCGCCAAACGCGACCCGCTGCCATGGATGCCCCAAGGCGTCGCGGTGCTGACCGAATCCAACATCATCGACCAGGCGTTAGGGCGGATCGAGCTCGGTGACCTGTGGGGCATCAACCACGGCAACATCCGCCGCCTCGCCAAACTCAACATCACCACCCCCCGCCAGTTCCGGGACGCCGACCCGAACCGCGTGCGGGAACACCTGGGTGTCGTCGGACAACGCATGGTGTACGAGCTTCGCGGCGAGTCGTGCCTGCCCATCGAAGACATCCGGCCTGACCGAAAGAACGTCTGCTGCAGCCGCAGCTTCGACAAAGTGACCGGATGCCTGGACACATTGACCGAGGCCATCGCCACGTTCACCAGCCAGGCCGCCTTCAAGCTCAGGAACCAGCAGTTGGCCGCGGGTGGCATCGTCGCGTTCATTCAGACGGACCGGCACGCGCCGGTTGAGCAGTACGCCAACAGCTACGGCGTCAAGCTCACCGTCGCCAGCGAAGACACCCGCGAGCTATCCCGCGTCGCCGCGTGGTGTCTCCGCCGTATCTACCGACCCCAGCACCGCTACAAGAAAGCCGGGGTCCTGCTCGTGGACCTCGTGAAGCGTGAGGCCCGACAACCGGGGCTCTATGACCGACGCGACCACAAGCGAACACGCCGGCTCATGGCCACGCTCGACACCATCAACCGCGGCCACGGACGCAACACCATCAGGATCGCCGCCGCGTCTCCGATGGACCTCAAGCCGTGCCGGACGTGGCATCTTCGTAGCGACCACCGCAGCCCCCGCTGGACCACCCGCTGGGATGAGCTACCCATCGCCCACACCCGTAGAATCGAAGCGTGTGCAACCGCTACCAGCTAACCGCGACACCCGCCGCAGTCCGCGACGCCTTCTCCGCCAACCCCACCCAACCCCGGCTCGACTTCGGCCGCGAGTTCTACCCCGGCTCGGCCGTGCCCATCATCCGAACCGCAGACGCCGGCCGGGAGTTGGCGGGGGCCGAGTGGGGTATCAGCCTGGGCAAGCACCGGGTGACGAACAGCCGTGACGACAAGCTGAACATCTGGGGCCGGTTCATGGGCAGCGGCCGCGTCGTCATGCCCCTAAGCCGGGCCGTCGAGTGGCGCTACCCCATCGACCTCCTGGGCCAGTCCCACGGCAAGCCCGCCCCATGGTTGCTCTTCCCAGCCGACGAATCCATCGCCGCCATCGCCGCCATCCAGGACCGCGACGGGGGCGTCTCGATGATGACCACCAGGGCCACCGGGATCGCCGCCGAAGTCCACAACAAGAAACCCGACGATCCGCGGATGGTGGTATTCCTCACCGAGCCACAGGACGTGCAGCGTTGGCTCGACCCCGCCGCCGGGCGGGATGATGTGGTGGACCTGCTCAGACCGCCGCCCGCAGGCTGGCTTGCCGGTGAGCCCCTGTGAGTGCAAGCCAGCATGGCGAGCCGATGCCGAGGTCGGCGAGGGCGTGAGGCCGCCAGACGCGGAGATATGGGAGGCCAGCGGGCCGGACCTGTACGCGGCTGCGGCAGCGTTGGCGGGGCGGTCTGCGGGAGCAACTGCACCAGACGCGCGGGATCAGGCTTGATCGATCGTCGGGGCAGGGCCATCGGATTTTCGGTGTGTGCCTAATAATGCCCAGCTCTTACAGGGCTGGGACCCACCGTCAGAGACGGAGGGCTTCGAGGGGCCTGATCATGGGGGCACGGTGGGTGTTGGAGGGCAGTGGGGGCTGGTATTCTGAGCGGATCGCCCTCGTAGCTCAATTGGATAGAGCATCAGCCTTCTAAGCTGACGGTTACAGGTTCAAGTCCTGTCGGGGGTATTTTGGATCGGCTTGATTTTCGTTGTTTTTCAGGGGTATACGGCGATATTCGGGGGGGATCGCATTGAATCGTGCGGGCGGGTCGTTGGTGGAATGTTGCGCAAATTGCTTTATTTTGGCGCGTAGTGGACCCCTGGCGGGACCCCTGGCGGCTGGTCGGGCGGCTTGACTCGGGGTGCTGCTGGGTGTAGAAACGGTTTATCTTTCCAGCGGATCTCTACGGAGATCATCACGTGGTGTGGGACATTTCAATTTTACTTGCTCAGGCGACGCAGCCGTATGACGCGGCGAATCCGTTTCCGGCGTTTTCAACTGTGGCGGGGATTATTTCGGTCACGTTTTTCGTGACCGAAGTGGTCAAGTATTTGATTGCTGGGATCGATGTTCCGATGCTGAGGAAGGTGCCGACATGGGTCCATGCGGTGCTGGTGTCATTTGCGGTGACGGCGGTTGCCAAGTGGGGGTTGGGTGCTATTTCCGGGGACTATGGGCCGTTGATGTACACGGTGTTGAGTGTCGTTTTCGCGTCCAGCGCCAGCGGGTTCTTTTCGTGGTTCAAGCGGATCAGTGACACGCCTGGTCATAAGTTGAGGGTGTTGCTGCCGGTGTGTTTGGTTGTTTTGCTTGGGGCGGGTTGCTCGGGGGTCCCGGTTCGAGCGACGGCGTCCTATCACGCCAGTGTGGGCGAGCGTTGGCTGCGTTACGTGGAGGCGGATGCTGAGCTGACCCAGCCAGAGCGGGATACGTATCGGGCGGCTCATCTGGAGTTTGGGGAGCTGATTGAGCGGGTTGCGGGGCAGGAAGGCACGCCTTTGATCGCGTTTCCCGCCACACAGCCGCGTTGAATGATCTGACCCGGTTTCTTTACCCAGGGAGCATTTCTATGTTTGATGCGTTTGCCACCGGCTTCGAAGCTGAGCTTGAGAAACTGATGCAGGGCGTGGGTGGGAATTACACGCTGCCGGCCCAACGGATTGCACAGCGGATCGCGGCGTATATCGAGCAGGCGATGCGTCACGCGGATGATCCGGTGTTTGTCGATCGCATGCGCACGGCGATGACGTTGGAGGTTTCCAGGCTGGAGACCTTGGCGGGTCACGGCGCAGTTGATGTGCGGGAGTTTGTGGATTCAGCGGCGCGTCAGGCGGTGAGCGTGCTGGTTTCCGGGCTCATCGGCTTGGCTTGAGTGTGCGAAGGCAACTTGTTGGCGGAGTACATAATGCCTGAATCATTCAAAATGGATATCAAACACATCGTTTATGCGGCCAGCATATTGCTGTCGGTTTGGGGCGGAAGCGCTATCTACGGCCAGCTTACGACAGACGATGCGGCTAATCTCGCCATTGCACTTGGTCCCTATCTGGAACAACAGCAGACCAAAATTGCGAAAGAGGTTGTAGAGGAAGAGCAGGGTAAAGTTCTTATTCAAATCGCAGACCTTAAGGGTGACGTCGCAGAGATCAAACAAGATGTCGCGGAAGTAGATAAAGACGTCGGAAAGATTGACGCCAAGGTGACCGTGACGCAGTTTGCGACACGGGACCGCGTCTTTCGTGGCGAGCTCAGGGACTTTCACCGTTTGCTTGAGAAACACGTCGCGCCACTCTGGAAGGCGTCGAGTTTGACGCCGCCGCCGTTTCCAGAACTGCCCAGGGAACCTGAGGGATGACTATTCGCTTGCAACTGATTTTGATTGTTGCGGTGATCACTCAATTGTTCGTCACTCCCCTTGCTTACAGCGAGGTGACGGCGGCGCAGCAGGCGGACGCGTTGCGGGAGTTGCGGCAGTGGTATGACGCGGAGCGTTCGCGGCTGCATGCGGCGGAGGGGCAAAGTGAGCGATGGCGTCAGGCGCAGTTGATCCGTGACGCGCTGGCGTTGTCGGTGCGGCTGGCGGACGACTACGCGGCGATGGACGCGGTGCCTGCCGGCGGGGATGCGGTGTGGGTTGGGGGCGTGTTTGACGCTCGGCTGCCGGGGGCTCGGACGGGCCCGATTGCGGGTGCCCGGGCCGTGCAGGTGATCGATCACGTCAACCCGCGCGACCTTGTCAACACTGTGGTGTCGGTGGTGGGTGCTGACGCGGGGTTTGTAGTACCTGATTGGGAATCCCGAGAGGCCCTTGCGAACATCGACCCGTTGCGGACGCCAGACGCGGCCACCTGGGCGATTCACGTGGCTGATGCTCACGCGGTGCTGGACGCCACGCGGGCGGGCACGCGCGGGGCGGTGGGGTTGTATGGCATCCCGGTGTTGACGCCGACGCATTACACACGCATTCGGCTGGGCGGCGGGGGCCTGGAGGAGTGGCAGGAGGCGGTCCGCGCGTTGGCGGGGGCGGTGGATGCGAATGGCGTCTCGCTGGCGGACAAGATGGATGTTTTGGCGCCGACGCTGTATTTGCCCGAAGTGTGGCGGGCTCGCTGGCCGGAGTTTCGGGGGCATGCGGGGCTGGTGTTGACGGCGGTGGTGGCGGAGGGTCGCAGGCTGGGCAAGCCGGTGGTGCCGTTCATTCGTCCTCACGGATTCGTGGATGCAGCCCACTGGCGTGAGTGGCGGTCGATGGTGGAGGCGGCGGCGGACGGGGTGATCATTTGGGAGTCTGAGCCGGTGCCGGGGGCGTGGTATGCGGACCCCGTGCCCGATGTGGCTGTGCCGCCGACTGAGATGCGGGCGGTGACGCATCGGTCCGGGGCGGACCTGTCAGAGATTGGCGGCGAGGCGGGGATGGTGGTGCTGGAGCCGGGGGGGCGGTACGTGCTCGAGCGCGGGATCAAAGTGACGGCCGACGGATTCGAGCTGATCGGGCAGGGGGCCACGGTCGAGAGTCGATTTGATCGGGGGACGGGCAAGGGTGATGCGGCAATCCGGGTGTTCGGGGTCGCAGATGTGGTGATCGAGGGGGTGACGATCATCGATCCCAGGAGAGCGGGCGATCAGGTGACCGACGCGGGGGTGATCGGTGTGGCGGCGAGCGACGGGACGCGCGGCCTGCGCCTGCGAGGCGTGACGGTTCAGCACATGCGGGGCGGCATGGACATTCAGGGACGTGAGCCGGGCGGCGTGCGGGACGTCGTCATCGATGGCTGCTCGATCGAGGACAGTGTCAACGCGGACAGCCATGTGATCGGGCTGTTTGCCAAGTGGGTCGATGGTCTGGTGGTGACCGACCATCGGTCGGCTCGTAACGGCCGGCGGCATGAAGACACGCGGGGTAAGAGCCAGGGGAGCTATCTGCGGGGCTGCTCGAAGGTGCTGATTGATGGGCTGGTGAGCGAGGGCGACAGCTACGCCGCGGTGAAGGTGCGGGGGGATCGGCCGGGCGAGGGTCGAGACGTGGTGATTCGCAATGTGGTGGCCCGGGGCAATGCGTGTGCGGTTCAAGTCTTGAGCGATGCGGCGGGCGCGAGGTCTGAGGGATTCGACGCGGCTACGCTCGACGACGCCATCACGGACCTGGTGATCGAGTACATCCTGGTGCTGGACCATGGCAAGCCGGGCAGCCCAGTGTCGGCCGACGCGATGGTTCGGGTGGCGAACGTGACGCGTGGGCGGGTGGGGGCGGTGTTTGCGGTGGGATCGGCGGAAGCGATGGGTGAGAAGCCGGTGGTGGCGGTGGGGACCAAAGGTTGGCCGGTGCGTGATGTGACGGTGGGTGTGGTGCGTGCGGCGGGGTTGGATCGTCGGGGGGCGTTGGTGACGGGAGCGGGCGGGGGTGGGGACGCGATCGAGCTTGAGGAGGCCCCGGAAGTACCAGCTTTCGACAACGCAGGAGCCGCCTTGGAATGGGCGAGAGAGGTGTTTGAGTAATGGGTTTCTACAGCGACCAAGGTATTCCGGCCATCTCCACGGCCCGCACCAACAATGATCGCCTGGCGGCGGTCGCACGGCGACGAGATGCGTTTAACGCGGCCTGCCCGTTCGAGCGGGCTAGCACGGTGTATATCGACTTGGATGTAGACGACGGAAGCTCTACCGGTGGCGGCGGTGCGGGCACCCTGGCCGATCCGTTCCTGGTTTCCGACGGCGATGATCTGCTGACGCTGATCCAAGCTCAGCAGGCTGCCGACAAGTCGATCTTGATTAAGAGAGGGAACGTCTACCGATGCGTTTCATCCAACCCGACGACGCCGACGGTTCGGTGCCTCGTGACTTCGCCGAACGTGACCATCGGGTCTTACGGCACAGGTGCAAGGCCGTTGGTCATTTTGTGTCGGTATCAAGCCAGTGGCGGCAACGCATGGACCTTTGTGTCGGGCAATAGATGGCAAAACTTTGTCGGAAGCTCCTACTTTGCGAACTGTGCAGCCCTCAGGGTTGCCCACACCGACTCCCGACGGTATTGGGAACACTTCCGCCAGCAAACAACGGGAACCGACGTACAGACCTATGCGGGAATCGAACGACGGTGGTTCCTGCACGTTGATAATCATGCAGTGAGCGTTAACGACTCGGTGCAAAATGGATTCGGCTCGCCTCAGTTCACTGATACGGGCGACCCCGATGGCTTCAATTGGTATTTTTACTACGTCAATGAACACACGGCTATTGATGTGCAATCTTCTGGTTGTCGAATCGAAGGAATCGACTTCGAGGGTTGGGGGATGTCGAACAACGTCACCGTCAATCAGCCGTCTGCTATTCGCATGTCGCAGCGTGACGGGGCACCCGGTGTCGTGAAAGACGTGACGGTCTTGCACGGAGGCCAGCACATTGTGGCTTCGAACGCAGGGTTCGGCAGGTCCGGCTCTAAAGTCGGCGGCGCCACGATGTGGGAAAACGTGGAGTTTGGTTGGTTCCGTGGATCAACTTCTGCGGCGGGAACGCTGCTGAACAACTTCGCGGCGAGTGGGGGGCAGGAAAGCCTCATCATCAATTGTTGGTGCGTTGCTGGGGAGTTGGTAGACCTGACGCGAAGCACGACGAGCGTGGGCAGTATCGCGTTTAACGGACACACCAACGGCGACGGCTTTCCGAGTGGTGAGTTTGTGATGGTGGGGTCTGGCGTCAAGACCTATACCGGTCAGAATGCGGCCGTGGTTTGCAATCAAACGAATCTGCCCAGGCCGGACGACGCGAGGGATCGTATTGGACTCGCCATTGATCCGTTTTACGGTGGCGCGGTGGACACCGCGAATGAGCCGCGTTATGCGGATGATGGGATTCACCTGCTGGCCACTTTAGGAATCGACCAAATGCCTTTATTGACAGAGGATATTGAGGCTATTCGAGAGGCGGCTTTGAGTGGTGTGGTGGGGACGGTGAATGATGGGGCGGGGGGGGTGTTGGAGTTTGTGTTGTCGTCGGGGTTTGCGGCGGTGGATGACGTGTACAACGATCGGTTTCTGGAGTTCACGAGCGGGGTGTATGCGGGGCTGGCCTATCGGATTGTGGATTATGTGGGGGCGACGCGGCTGGTGGTGTTGGGTCGGGGTTTGGAGATGGGTCCGCCGGCGGACGGGGACGGGGTGCGCGTGGTGGGGGCGGTGGAATAGGAGCTGATGATGTCGCTGGATGATTTTGTGTTGGACACGAAGCTCGCTGACGATGCGGCGATTGCGGCGTCGTACAACGCGTTGCCGACGCGGTATGTGGCGCTGGAGGTCACGTTGCTTTCACTCGGCAGGCTTCTTGCGGCCACGCCTAGCTTTGACAGCGGGCAAGCGGAGGCATTGGCGGACCGCCTGATTCAGAATGTGCAGGCCACTTCGGCGAGTCACCCCACGCGGACGGCGGTGCTGGCTCCGCTGATCAACGGGGGGTCGGTGAACTTCGCGGATCCGATGGTGCGCGAGCGGTTGCCGGCGGTGGTGGCGTCGCCTGGGTCGTTCACCGCGCAGGACCTTGAGCGGCTGGCGTCGCTGCTAACCGACACGCACGGCGGGGAGGTGACCGCGCAGGATGTGGCGGACGCGAAGGCGAAGCATGCCCGTCGCAAGGTGGCCCAGGGGACGCTAAGCAACATCGCCAAGCTGGAGGCGATTGTGGAGGCGTCGATTGAAGATGCGGAGGTGGACTTGCCGGTGGTGAGCGAGCCGGAGACGCCGGCGCGGTATGCGTGGGATGAGGAGACGGGGGAGTTGACGCGAAATGCCTAGGCCCGAAGTTGGCACCTATCAAATTGACACGTCAAATCCATTAACGAATGGGTTGGTGGTGGCTGTTGTATATGCCTCAGATGGAAATGTCGTCGCTGGCGGACCTTCTGCGGACAACTTAAATGATAACGGTGGTGGCTTGTTTTGGGGAACGTTAGACGAGCCAGTCTCAAACGGACAATACACCGTCACCGCTAACCTGATTGCATCCTCTGCATCTACCAAGTTCGCCAACTACTTAGGTGCAGATTCGTTTTTTGTTGACTCTCATCCCTCAGGACGTTTAAGACGACACCAATGGCAAGATCGAGACGGTAATACGGGATTCAGGGCCTACCTTAACGCACATCAGACCAACAATTTTACATCTTTTGCTTCGTATAATAACGCGGTTAATCAAGCGAGCTTCACGCGACTCTCACTAGATTACGACGGATCAAGGGCCGGGTTCTTTGTTGGATCGCAGGAAGTGGATGGCACAAACGTTTCATTTGTATCCGATCCAGCCCAGAGAACGTCCATAGGAAATGTGTCTCTGGTTGCCGATCATTGCTTTGTTTGGGATCGCGTACTGTCGGCAGCAGAACTTGTGGCTGTAAATAATGATCCATGGCAAGTTTTCAAGCTTTTGGGCGGCATCAATCGCCTCCACCATCACGCCGCTGCGGGGGCCCATTAAATGCTGCGCATGCCCGTTGGCACGGTAAATCCCCAAGTACCCATTCTCATGATTGGCGATGAGGGGGGCGTGGATGGGCTGACCCTTGGTGATTTTGTAGTCGGCTATTCCCGGCTGGTGAACGGGACGTGGTCAGCGTGGACGGCGGGGGGGAGCGTGGCGGTGGACACCGTGACGTTTGGCGCGGGTATGTACCTGGCGACGGTGCCCACTGCCGCGACCGATGCGGGGGCGTCTGCGTATCGCGTGGGGGTGAAGCATCCGGATGCCGAGCTGGCTGGTGGAACGCGAGCCACGACGGTGATCCTGGATGTGGCGACATCAACGCGGCTGGCCGGGAGTGATTACACCACGCCGGCGACCCCGGCTGAGATTCAAGCGGCGCTGGCGGGTTCTGGGGATTCGACGGTGTCGGTGACGGTGACGGCGGGGGGTGCGTCGGTGGTGGGGGTGGAGGTTCGGGCGTCGCTGGCGGGTTCGGTGCGGCAAGCGGTGACGGATGAGCAGGGGGTGGCGACGTTTTACCTGGAGGATGCGACGTGGGTGGTGTCGATTGCGCCGACCGGTCTGTATGCGTTCGCGGGTGCGGCGCTTGCGGTTTCGGGTGCCACG
Organism: uncultured Phycisphaeraceae bacterium; assembly: GCA_963799465.1. Lineage (GTDB taxonomy): Bacteria > Planctomycetota > Phycisphaerae > Phycisphaerales > Phycisphaeraceae > JBCCOW01. The sequence continues at coordinate 2,087,766 of CAWCXG010000001.1, forward strand.
TCGGTGACGTACGCGATGTCGGCGTTGTCGGTGGGGGGGTCGGTGCCTGGGCGGCGGACGGGGTGGTTGGCGGTGTACGGAGCGGATCAGTTGGCGGAGGCGGGGGTGCCGGCGTCGCTGGTGATGATCACGCCTGGGGTGCACGGGTTGTTTGACGGGTCGGAGTATGCGGTGGTGTCGGACGATTCGGGCCTGGCGGTGTGGACGAATCTGTTTGTAGGGGCGGAGTATGAGGTGCGTCGGGGGCCTGAGGCGTTGCAGGGGGTGCGGTTTGGGGTGGAGGCGGGGGACGGGGCGTTTGAGATTGGGGTCGGGCTGGTGGACTGATCGGTTGGGCTGAGGAGGTCGGGTTATGTCGTACTGGCACTATCAGCGGGAGGGTTTGCCGCGGGGGTTTCGGGTTTACGCGGGGGATCGGCTGTTGCTGACGCTTGGGCCGGGGGCGACGTCGTTTGTGGTGGGGGATCTGGGTTTGGCTGATGGGCGTCATGTATTGACGGTGGTGCGGACGGATCGGTGCGTGAGTGACGGTCGGTCGGTGTCGGTGGTGGTGTCGGGGGGGTTGGTGTCGGTGGTGATGCGGGATGCGGCGGGGGTGACGGCTCGGGCGGAGGCGGGGGGTGCGGTGCGGTTGCGGTGGCGGGCGTCGGTGGCGGCGGCGGAGCAGGGGATCGGGGTTTTGCCGGCGGTCTGGGAGTTGGGGTCTGGTTTGGTGGCCGATGGGGTGTTGTCGGTGGTGGCGTCGGAGGTGGGGGGCGTGTCGTGGCGGGAGCGGGTGTTGGAGGTGGGGGAGCATGGGTTGTCGGATGGATCGACGGGCGTGTTTGCGGTGCGGAGCAGTGATGGTGAGGTGGGGGGGGTACGTGGGCCTTGGGTGCGGAGCGGGGTGGTGGTGGTGGACGCGACGGGTCCGTTGTCGCCGGTGGTGTTGGGGGGGGTGTTGAGCAGCGGTGGCTGCGGCTGAGTTTGGGGTGGGTGTTTTGGGGCTTTGTGGGATGATGGGCGTGTGGTGGATGGTGGCGTGTCGAATCAGGTTGAGCTGGGTCGGGTGCTGGGGATTTCCCAGCAGGCGGTGAGCAAGCTGGTGAAGCGTGCGGATTGGCCGGTGCGTCGTCGGGGGCCTTGGTCGGGCGAGGATGTTTCGCGGGTGCGGGCGTGGCATCGGGGGGGTGCGGTGCAGGAGGATCATTCGGCGGGGATGCGGGGGGATTCGCGTCGGGAGGCTGGGGGGTTTGATTGGGGCGGTGTGGCGGGGGTGGATGAGGCGGCGGAGCGGGAGATGGCGGCGCTTCGGAAGATGAAGCTGCAGGCGGAGACGGCACTGAAAACCCAGCAGGCTCAGATGGCGAAGCTCAAGCGTGAGGTGTTTGAGCAGGAGCGGGTGACGCGGACGGTGTTTGAGGGGGGGCTGGGTGGGTTGGCGGAGGCGTTTCGGGAGATGTTGGAGGGGCTTCGGAGCAGTTTGCCCACGCGGTGTCCTGGTTTGGATCGGGCGGTGTTTGACGAGGCGTTGGATGCGGGGTTGGAGCGGATTTTGAGTCGGGCTCAGCATGAGCTGCGGTCGCTGGACGATGTGATGGGTGAGACTCGGAAGCGTCGGCGGGGTCGGCCGGCGGGCGGGGGTGGGTGATGGGCGGCCTGGTGGGTGATGGGTATTTTGGGTTGCCGGGCCGGGTGGTGAAGGCGTTGGAGGTTCGTCCGCGTCGTTCGGTGTCGGAGTGGCGCGGGCGAAGCCTTTTTTGATTGTGGAGAAGGGTGCGGCGTTTCCGGGGCCTTATGACTTGCGGATGACGCCTTACATGCGTGAGCCGTTGGATGCACTGGGGTTGCCGGGGGTCCGACGGATGAACTGGGTGTTTCCGCCGCAGAGCGGGAAGACGAAGGCATCGGAGGTGGGTCTGGGGTATTTGCTGGAGCATGATCCGCTGAACGTGCTGTATATCCGGCCGGCGGAGCCTGACATTGATGAGGCGTTTCGGGATCGGTTTCGGCCGATGATCGAGGCGAACTTGTCGCATCTGATTCCGGCGGGGGAATCGGGGAGTCAGTGGATGGTGCTGAGCAAGAATCCCCGGATTGAGTTGACACGTTGCATTTTGTATGCCGCAGCCGCGACGGTGACGCGTCAGTTGACGAGTCGATCGGCAGCTCGGATTTTCTATGACGAAACGGATACCGGGGAGGTGTCATCGAACACGCTGGGGGACGTGCTGAAGAGTGCGGAGGATCGTCAGCAGGCGTTTGATGAGTCGCGGTCGATTTTGTGGGCGCGAGCTCGGTGAAGTATGAGACGGGGGCGAATTATCGGGCGTATGAGGATCAGAGTGATCGTCGGGAGTATTGGGAGCCTTGCCCGGAGTGCGGGGGGTATCAGCGTTTGCCGGCGGAGCGGGGGGCGTTTGAGGATCGATTTGTGGTGTCGGAGACGGGGCGTGGGAGCGGGCCGGCACGGCCCGGCTCGCGGGGCTCGCGGGGGACGCGGGGGACGGAGCGGGATCCGCAGGTGATTCGAGGTCAGCGGCTGGGGTGTTTCGTGTGTGAGCACTGCGGGGTGCTGATTTCGGATCGCTGGCAGGGGTGGATGAGCTTGCGGGGGGTGTGGGTGCCGGCGGGGGGTGAGGTGGTGGAGGGGTTGCCGCTGGGGGATCGGGACGTGGTGGAGGTGGGGAGCCTGGCGTGGAAGCCGGACGGGTCGCGTTGGGAGCCTGAGGTGTCAGGGCAGGCGGCGGTGGGTGATCATCGGGGGTATCGGTTGTGGGCGGCGAATCTGAACAGTGAGGGCCTGAGTCGTCAGCGGACGTGGAGTCACATGCTGGCGGAGTGGTTTGAGGCGGAGAAGTCGCGGAATCCTGAACGGTTGCAGGTGTTTGTGAACAGTTGGAAGTGTTTGCCCTGGAAGGTGACGCTGGCGGGGCTGGAGGAGCGGAAGATTCTGGAGCGCAAGGGGGCGTTTGCGGCGCGGGTGATTCCGAAGGATGCGAAGGTGGTGCTGGCGTCGGTGGACGTGCAGGAGGAGGGAGGGGGGTATCTGGTGTACGACGTGTGGGCGTTTGGTCCGGAGCCTGAGGCAGCGGCGGGGGGCGGGGAGTCGCGGAGCTGGAGTGTGGACAGTGGGATTGAGTTTGTGCAGCACGAGGATTATCAGGGGGCTTTGGATCGGTTGTATACGCGGTTGATGCGGGGGTATCCGGTGGCGGGGGAGTCGAGTTTGCGGATGCGTCCCTGGGCGGTGGCGGTGGATTCGGGGTATCGGGCGCGGGAGGTGTATGAGTTTTCGCGTCGGCCGGGGGTGGTGGTGGTGAAGGGTCAGGACGACGCGACGTACACGCTTCGGATGAGCGAGGTGGAGGGGAAGATTCGGGCTGATCCGGTGACGCTTTGGTGGGTGAATACGCGGGCTTTTAAGAGCCGGGCGCATGCGATGTTGACGCGTCCGGGGGATGATCCGGGGGGGGTGCGGCTGCATGCGGAGACATCGGAGGCGTGGGTGTCGCAGATGGCGAGTGAGGAATTGAAGCCTAAGTCGAAGGGGGGCAAGCCGACGTGGCAGTTAAAGACGGCGGGGCGGGCGAATCACCATTGGGATAATTTTTGTTACACGCTGGCGGTGGCGGATGCGCTGGCGGAGAAGGGGGAGGTGGCGGTGTGGTCTTTGCGGGCGACGGATCGGCGGCTGGGGGCGTTTGTGCCGGGGGTGCGTTTGGAGCCAGGCGGTGAGCCGCGGCGGTCGCGGGGGGGTGTGTCGAAACCTGGTCGAAAGCGGGGTCGGGGTGCATCGGGGGTGGGCGTGGTGGAGGGTTCGCCGGTGTAGCGGGTGTGGGGGGGGTGTGGGGGATTGACAAGTTTGGGCGGGGCGGGTATTGTTTGGGCGTAGCCCTGGAGCGACTTCCCCCCAAGTCGTGACCGGGGCCTTTTTTTGCGCTGGCTTGACGGTCGGGGCTGGTGCGGTCAAGATGGGATGATCTTTCCAGTGGATCGCCTGGGTAACCATCCTTGGCGTCTGCAGCGGTTTTGCAAACTCGTCTTGATGAGCTGGACCAAGCAATCCATGAGGTTGCGGTGGGGAAGCTATCGGAGTGGCGGAATCCTGGTGATGGGGTGGTGTACACGGCACAGAATCTTGACGCGATGCGTCGTTATCGCACGGAGCTGTCGCGTCGGGTGGCGCGGTCGCGTTCGGGTGGCGGTCGTTTTGTGCACGTGCGGCGGGGGGAGCCATGAAAGCGGGACGACGTTTGGGTGCGGACGTGGTGATACGGGAAGCGGCGGCATTGGCGTCGCTGGCGGGCGATGGGTCGGGTGAGGTGCGTGGCGGGGGCTCTGAGTTTCGCAGGAATCTTCGGAATCAGTTACAGGCGGGGATGCAGGCGGGGTTTGCGGCGGCGAAGCGGGATCGGACGATGGAGGGTTGGCCTTTGTCGTCGGCATCGATGGATCAGTTGTTGGGGGCATCGGGTGGTGTGTTGAACGCTCGATCGCGAGAGGCGATGCGGAACAACGGTTATGCCGAGGCGGTGGCGCTGGCGTATCGGCGTTCGATGAGCCGTTTGACGCCGCGTGCGTCGGCCCGGGATCCGCAGACGGGCAAGTTGTTGGAGGGGTTTAATAAAGCGGCGAATGTGTTGTGGCGTCGGTGGTCTTCGCGGCCGCAGTTGTGTGATCTGGAGGGTCGCAGAACGTTTAACGAGATGCAGGGTCTGGCGGGTGAGGAGTTTGCGTCGGTGGGTCGGGCTTTGGTGGTGTGGAGTTGGCGTCAGCGGGCGGGTGTGAGCGGTTTGACGTTGCAGATGATTGAGCCTGAGCAGTTGGCGCTGGAGCTTGAGTCGTGGCAGGGTCGTGAGGTGCGGGACGGGGTGGAGATTGATGTGTACGGCCGCGCGGTGGCGTATCACCTGCATCGCCGGGGGCATCCATATGAGGACGCGCGGAGTCGTTCGGTTCGGGTGCCGGCGTCGCGGGTGATTGATTTGATGCGTCAGCGTCGGGTGCGTCAGACGTCGGGTCTGGGGGTTTTGACGCCCGAGCTGGTGGGTTTGTGGCAGCGTCAGAAGGTGGACCAGGCGACGCTGATGGCGATGTGGATGGAGCAGTGCGTGGGTCTGATCGACGAAGAGGTGGAGGATGCGGACGATGGGCTTGGGGCGCATGAGGAAGGTGACCCGGAGGGGTGGGGCACGCATGCGGCGGACGCGGAGGCGGCGCGTCGGCCGGAGGTGACGTTTCAGCCGGGGATGATTGCGAAGGGCAAGTTCAAGGAGTTCAACCCCAAGCGTCCGCATTCGACCTACATGGAGTTCATGGACCAGAAGATGCACGCGCTGGCGGCGGCGACGGGTCTGGACGTGGCGACGGTGAGCAAGAATTACAACGGCAGCTATTCGAGCCGGCGTCAGGGCCAGGCGGTGGAATATCAGCATGTGGACGGCCTGCAGGAGTTGCAGGTGAGCACGGGTCTGGGTCAGCGGGTGTGGGAGCTTTGGCTGCGTTTTGAGGTGATTGAGGGTCGGTTGCCTTTGACGCTGGAGGCGTATGCGAAGGATCCGTATATGTACAGCGAGGCGAAGTGGGCCCCGCCGCCGCGTCCGGCAATTGATGAGGCGAAGTCGGCGGCGTACCGCAAGATCATGTTGGATTACCGGCTGAAAAGCCGGGGGTATTTTGCGAATCTGGACGGGGAAGACGCGGGGGAGACGTTGGAGGAGATTGCGGAGCTCCAGCGTCTGGCGGATGCGTTGGGGGTGCCTTTGCCGGAGGACGTGGCGATGTCGGGCGGGGGTCGGCCGGGGGCGTCTGCGTCGGAGTCGCGTCCGGTGCGGGGCATGGAATCGGCTCCGGAATCGGAGGATGGGGACGCGGAAGGTATGGGCTGGATGGGGGGGCGTGGTGTGGTGCGTCGGGGTGGGGAGCTGGACACATCGGAGGCGTTGCTGGCGCTGGCGGGTGCGTGGGATGATGCGGATGAGGGGGGGGCTGAGCGTTGACGTGGATGGTATTTGGCGGTGAGCGTGCGGGGGTGCTGGATCATCTGGGTCGGTTTGATTCTGCGCGTTCGGGCGGTTTGCAGGGTTCGATTGATTCGGGCGTGGGTGATGGTGTGGGGTCGGCTGGGGTTGAGTTGGGCGTTTTGGGTCTGGCTCCGGGCTTGTCGGAAGCGTTGGCGGGGTTGGGCGTGGAGGTTGGGGGTGATGGTGTGGGGCTGGGTTGTGAGTCGGTGGTGGATGCGGTGGACCCGGTGGTGATGGTGGGGGATGTGGCGGTGTTGTCGGTGGTGGGGGCGCTTGCGCGGTCGGTGTCGGTGATGCGGAGGTTGGGGTATTCGCGTCAGGCGACGTTGCCGGAGCTGGAGTCGGCGGCGGATCGTCTGGCGGCGGATGCGTCGGTTCAGGCGGTGGTGTTGTGGGTGGATTCTCCGGGTGGCGAGGTGGCGGGGACGTCGGCGGTGGCGGAGGCGGTGTGGCGTTTGCGTCAGGTGAAGCCGGTGGTGGCGTATGTGCCGGCGAAGATGGGGAGCTGTGCGTATTGGATTGGGAGTCAGGCGCGGTCGGTGGTGGTGGACACGACGGCGGTGGTGGGTGCAATCGGGACCTATTGGGCGGTGGAGGATCAGAGCGGTTTGTATGAGCGGATGGGGGTGAAGATGCGGGTGGTGCGGGATGGTCAGTACAAGGGTCTGGCCCATCCGGGGACGGAAGTGACGGCGGAGCAGTTGGAAGAGGTCCAGCGGCTGGTGAGCGGGTCGGCGGGTCCGTTCCGGGCGGCGGTGGCGCGGGGCCGGGGGATGGCGTTGTCGGCGGTGGAGGCGTTGGCGACGGGCGAGCAGCATGTGGGGCAGGGGGCGGTGTCGGCGGGTCTGGCGGACCGGGTGGGTCGGTTTGCGGATGCGTTGGCGTTGGTGGGGGTTGGGGTTGGGGGGACAGACGTTGGAGGTGTTTTGAAGAAAGGGTTCTCACCCCGCGGCGTGGGTGGGCTTTCGGTGCAAGGGGTTGGTGTGAGGGTCGAGGGTGGCCCGGAAAGGCAGCAAAGGATGTTTACGAAGAAACAATTGGCGTTTATGAAGGCTCGGGGTCTGGTGGAAGGTGCCACGCTGGCCCAGGCGGAGGCGTTTTTGGAGGGGATGAAAGCGGAGGATCGGGCGTTGTTTGATGCGCTGGACGGTTCGGGGGAAGGCCAGGGTACTGGTGCGGCCGGTGCGGCTGGTGGGTCTGGTGATGACGCGGGTGAGGTTGCGGTGGGGGAGCCTGCGGCGGGACAGCGTGGGGTTCAGGGCGGGGTTGGTTCGGGGGGTGCGGATTCGGCTCAGGGGGGTGGTGTGGATTTCACTCGGATGGCGGCGGAGGCATCGGCGCGAGCGGTGACGGCGGAGCGTGATCGGGTTCGTGGGATTCAGATGGCGGCGGAGATGGCGCATATGTCGGCGGCGGCGGTGCAGCGTCACATTGATGGCGGCACGTCGGTTTCGGCGTTTCAGGAGGTGGCGTTGGCGCATGCGTCGGCGCGTCTGGGTCCGGTGCAGGTGGAGGGTTCGGGTGGCGTGGGTGGCCGGGTTTCGGTGGGTTCTGATTTGAATCTGGATTCGCTGGGTGCGGCGGTGGAGGACGCGGTTTGTCTGCGGGCGAACATGCCGTTGGTGGAGGTGGATGAGGAGGGTCAGGTGGTGCTGGGGGAGGTGACGGACGAGCGAGGCCGGGTGGTGGGTCATCGGGCGGAGCGTCGCAAGGCTCACGAGCGGGCGCGGACGTTTCGGGGTCGTTCTTTGGTAGAGACGGCGCGTCAGTATCTGGTGGCTCAGGGTGCGGTGGGGGTGGAGACGATGGCCCCGGCTCAGATTGCGAAGACGGTGTTTGATCGCGGCGCGTTGGCGGCGGCGGGCGTTCCGGGGGCGATGTCTACGAGCGACTTCCCGGGCTTGCTGGCGAATGTGGCGAACAAGAACGCTGCGGCGGGCGTACATGGAGGCTCCCCGGCGTTGGCCTTTGTTCTGCCGGCGGGTGACGAATCCGGACTTTAAGACGATTACGCGGAATCAGATCGGGGAGTTGCCGGGCTTGTCTGAGGTGGGGGAGCTGGAGGAGATTCGCCAGGTGTATGTCGGCGAGGCCAAGGAGCAGTACAACCTGAGGGTGTGGGCCAATATCTTTGCATTGTCGTGGCAGACGCTGATCAACGATGATCTGGACGCGATGACGCGGCTCCCACAGCAGCGGGGCGCGGCGGCGGGTCGCAAAGAGGACACGCTGGCGTTCTCGATCCTGACGGCGAATCCGGTGATGGCAGACGGGCACACGTTGTTCAGTGCGGCGCACAGGAACCTGGCGAGTGTGACGGGTGTGCCGAGCGTGGCGACGCTGAACGCGATGTCGACCGCGATGGGTACGCATCAGGGCCTGACAGTGGATGAGGAAGATCCGATCTATCTGGATTTGGAGCCCAAGGGCCTGATTACGCCGCACGCGTTGAGCGGTACGGCCAGGCAACTGCTGCGTTCGACGGCGGACCCGGCGAGCAACAATTCAGGCGTGGCGAATATCTGGGACGGGGAGTTGGAGCTGGTGAAAAGTGGTCGTTTGGATGGTGATTCGACCACGGCTTGGTACGGGTATGCGGACCCAGCAATGGTGGACACGATTGAGGTGGCGTTCCTGCAGGGCATGGAGCAGCCGGACCTGGCGGAGCAGTCGGGTTTCCGGGTTCTGGCTCGTGAGTATCGGGTGGTGCACGTGGTGGAGGCTCATGCGGTGGATTACCGCGGGCTTTACAAAAACGCAGGCTGATACGTTTTGGTGGATTTCGTTCGGGCGGCGGACACGCGGCCCGAACCTTTAGTGGTTTGGTTTGGTTTGGTTTGAAAAGGCATTTTTGAAAGGCGGTTGGTGATGGCCAAAGGAACGAATGAGTCGGTGTTTTTGAAACGTGGAGAGACGATCAACGGCACGGGGTTTGATGCAGGGGACGTGCTGGGGTCGGTGAACGCGCAGGGTGAGGTGGTGTCGGTGGCGGAGGGGATCACGCGGGGTCACGTGGAGGCGCGTTTGAACGGGGGGCGGGCGTGGAGCAGGTCACAGCGTGACGCGGCGGAAGAGACGGAGCGGATGGCGTCGAAGCCGGCGGGGGGCCAGGGGGAGGGAAACGACAACGGCGGCGACGGCGAATCGTCGGGGAACTAAGGGCCTCGGGGCTGGGACGTTTGGGTGAGGGGGTGAGTGGTCGGGTGATTGGGTTTGGGTGATGGGTTTTTTGATTTTGGCATAACGAAAGGGATATGCAGCATGTGGATTCAACCAGGACAGACGCGGGCGTGGACGAACGGGACGGGGTCGGATGTGGCGCGGGATGCGGTGGTGGCGCTGGGCAACGGTGGGTTGCTGGGCGTGACGCAGGTGGCGATTGCCGACACGAAAAGCGGCGCGGTGGTCCTGACGGGCGTGCACGAGCAGCCGGCGACGGCGGCGGACGCTTGGGCAGATGGCGACAGCGTGTACTGGGACGTGAGCGAGGGCAAGCTGACGGACACGGCAACGGGCAACCTGCTGGCGGGGGTTGCGGTGGGGGCGAAGGTTGCGACAGAGACGACGGCGACGTTTTTGCTGAACAAGTTGCCGAGCTCGCCGCAGTAGGTGAGGGGTGTGGTTGGTGAGGCGGGGTGCACGCCGGGACGGCGGGGGCTTCAGGGTTGGTTGGGGTGTTGGTTGTTTGGGATCGCTGATGTTGCCGACGTTGGATGAGGTTCGGGCGGGGATGGCGGGTTCCGGGCACAGGTTGTCCGGGACGTTGCTGTGGTACCACCATGCGAACGGGGTGGTGCGTCAGGTGCACGGTTCGGTGCGGGCGGGTCCGATGACGCGTGAGGACGAGCGTCGATCGTTGCCGCACGAGGTGGTGGTGTCGGTGAGCAAGGCGGAGTTGGTGTCGGTGGCGCTTCGGCGTGACCTGGTGGAGGTTCCCGGTGCGTGGGTGCGTCAGCCTGAGGCGACGGTGCGGCTGTTGGTGGAGGCGGTGGAGGGGGACCGTTCGGACCCGACGTATTGGCTTTTGGGCCTGGGGGGTGTGAGTTGATTGAGGTGCGGGCGGTGGTAGCGTCCGGGGTGGTGGCGACGATGCGATCGGAGCTGGAGGCTTTGGGTCGTGATGCGGGCCCGGCGGTGCAGTCGGCGGTGAGCAAGGCGACGGACTGGAGTCGGGTGCGGGTGGTGAATGCGGTGCACGGCCGGGTGAATGTTCCGCGGGGGAAGTTGTATCAGCGGGGGGTGAACCGCAACCGTCCGATCACGCAGCGGGTTAATCGGGCGGGGGATTTGACGTCGGGATTTGTGCTGGTGTCGGGGAAGCGTTTGTTTTTGAGTCGTTTTGCGGCGCGTCAGGTGTGGCGTCGTTCGGGCGGGAAGCGGTACCGGGGTGGTGTGTCTTACAAGATTGAGCGTCAGGGTTCGCGTCGTCGGGCGGGGAAGTTGTTTTTGGTGGAGTTTGGGAGTGGTATGAAGCGGGTGTATGCACAGGTGGCGCGAGGTCGGGCGAAGCTGGGGGACGAGGGGGTGTTTCGGGAGCGTTTTGGGCCTTCGATTCCGCATGTGGCGCAGGGTGAGCCCAAGGTGAAGGCGTTGTTGGCGTCGGGCGCGGAGGCACGTTTGGCGCATGAGTTGCGGGGTCAGGTGGATCGGTTGGTGGGTCGGGGTCGATCGCGGGGGGTGGGTGTTGTCTGAGGCGTTGACGATTAAGGAGCGTATTGAGCGTCAGGTGGCGTCGGACGTGGCGTTGGCGTTGCCGGGCTGGGTGGCATTGGATGTGTCGGCGGGTCGCTTGCCGGCGTCGATGGCGGAGGGGGTGGGGGCGGAGCGTTGGGATGTTCGGGGCAATTCTCAGCGGGTGGCGAGTGTGGTGGTGACGGCGGGGGATGAGGAGGTTGTCGAGGAGCTTTTGAATGTGAGCGAGCACGGGGCGGATGACGTGCGTTTGCAGTTGGAGTTGGAGGCGTTGGTGTTGCAGCCTGAGCGGGTTTCGGCGTCGGCGGTGAATGCGTCGGCGGTGAATGAATCTTCGTCGGCGTTGCACAATCGTTGGCTGGGTCGTTTGGCGTCGGTGGTGCGGGGGAATCGGTTTTGTCGGGAGGGGGGTGAGGATTCGTCGGGTGAGGTGTTGGTGGCGGGGGGTTGGCGTTTTGCGGGCACGTCGGCCCCGCCGCCGGACGAGGAGGATCGGGGGCGGTTTTATGCGGTGCTGGGGTTGATGGGCACGTACACGATGTTTGATCTGGATCCGACGTCGGGTCCTGGGGTGGAAGCGATTTTGGGTTGAGGCTGGTTTTTTAGAAAAGGTGGTGCGCGATGGCGATCAATGTGCTGTATCCGATGGTGGGTCAGGTGGGGGTTGGGAAAGAGACGACGGCGGGGACGGCGGTGGTGGTGTCGGCGTCGGCGGTGAATACGCGTTTTTACGACGTGATGTTTGAGCCCATTGAGTTGTTTCCTGAGGAGCGTCGGCCGGTGAGTGCGACGGGTGGATTGACCGAGCGGATCCGGGTGATGGGCCGTGGCCAGGGCAGTTTCAGAACGGAGTATCGCCACGGGGATGTGACGATGACGTTGCTGGAGGGTTGTCTGTTTGAGGTGTCGGGGACGACGACCAAGACGGCGACGTACAGGGCGGGGAATTACGGCGTCGCGAACACGCTGACGCTTTATCACTGGGATGCTGGCCGATTGTTTGTGTTGTCGGGTGCGATGGGGACGGTTCGATTGGCGCGGGGAATCCGGGCGGTCGGTTGATGTTGGATTGGCAGTTCCGCGGGATTTACGGCGAGGTGACGGATGCGTCGGTGCCGGCGAATGCGGCGCTGACCAGCCGGGCGATCCGGGCGAAGGGCTTGACGCTGCAGGTGGGTGGTGGTGGCGTTCCGGCGGTGAGCACGTTTGATATTGATGTGGCCAATCAGTTGCAGGACTGGACGGATTTGACGCAGAGTGAGGCGTTGGCGCATGGTTTGGCGACGCCGGGGAATCCGAAGTTGACGATGGACCCGGCGGGTCAGAGCGTGGCGGGTTATGACGCGTATGGGAAGTTGCTGAGCGGAAGTCCTGAGGCGGTGTCGATCGGGTTTACGGATGTGGATGGGAACACGTTATCGCTAGCGATGGCGGCGGCTCAGCGGACGAGCACGAAGCCGGGCACCCGTTCGGCGATGCGTACGGACGAGGTGGAGTTTGAGTTGCAGGAGACCAGCAGTGGTTCGGACACGCTGGTGTTGACGGCGGTGGACGCGGCGTAATTGTGCGTGGCGGGGGTGCGTTTCGCGTGGTCCTGGCGGGTGTGTGTTTTTGAAGCGACAGGGAGTGTGGTATGGCACGGCTGAGTGATGAGCGTTTGCGGGCGGCGGTGTGTGGCTCGCGGGGCGGCTGGGCGGGTCAGCCGGCGCATGCGTTGCGGGCGTTGTGGGATCGGCTGGATGCGAAGGTGCGAAAGCGGTATCTGATGCGTCTGGATCGTTCGGTGAAGGCGGAGGCGGGGGATGCGGTTGAGGCTGACAATGGATCGGAATCGGTCCGGGAAGGTGGTGAGGGTGCAGATTGATCCCAAGCGGACGTTTGAGGTGAGTTTGTCGCGTGATGCGGGGTTGTCGGCGTCGGAGCGGCCGGTGTTGGTGTTTCGGGTGTTGACGCATCGTTGTGGTCGGGCGTTGGCGGATTTGCAGCGACGTTTTGATGCGTTGGGTGCGTCGCATCGGGCGCAGGTGGAGGCGTATGAGTCGGCGGTGGCGGCGTATGAATCGGGGCGTGAAGCGCGGGCGTTGGATGGGGACGGGGCGGAGGCGGTTTCGGCGGGCGGTGCGGCTTTGGCGATGCCGACGTTGCCGGCGTTTGATCAGGTGGCGGAGGAGGAGGCGGGGTTGTGGGAGGAGGCGATGTCGTTTGCGTGTGAGCGTTTGGTGGATTGGCGTCACCAGGTGCGGGCGGACACGGGGTCGGCATTGGCGTTTGATGCGTCGGCGTTGGATGTGGTGTTGGAGGATGGGGATCTGGGCAAGGTGATTCAGCAGCTTCGGGTGAGTTGTCGGTTGCGGCGTGTTGAAAAAAAAACCTTGCCGCTGGAATCGCCATCGGCATGAGACGGGACGGGGTGATGCCTGAGACGGTGTCGGTGTGGTGTCCGGATTGCCGGGGTGAGGGAGAGATGGGGGAGGCGTCGTGCCCGGCGTGGCGCGGGTTTGGGAAGCGTGGAGGTGTCTTGTTCGGACCTGGGTGATGAGGTGAGTGAAGTGCTGGAGCTGGCGCATTTCTGGGAGAAGGGAATGATGCCGGCGGCGGGTGGGGTGCTGGATCAGGCGGCGGGTCTGGTGTCGGCGGTTCGTTTCGTGCACGGCGAGCGGGATCGGGTGTTGTCGGTGTTGTCGGTGATGCGGGAGATGGATGATGGCTGAGAAGCGGTTGGAGTTGGTGTTGCAGGGGATTAACCGGGTGCGTCCGGCGACGGAGGCGGCGGCGGCGGATTTGCGGGACCTGGCGTCGGCGCAGGCGGCGAGCAGTGGTCGGATGATGGAGCGTTTTCGGGCATTGGACGCGTCTGCGGGGAAGGCGCTTCGGTTTGGTGGTGACGGGCGGGGCGGTTTGAACGGCACGGCGGCGTTGGTCGCATCGCGTCGGGAGCTGGCACGGATAGAGGACACGATGCTGGGTCGTCGTGCGGCAGGGGGTGGGGGTTCGGCGGCGGTGGCGGCACGTCTGCGTGAGGAGACGGCGGCGGTGCGTCGGTATCGGGCGGAGCGTTTGCAGTTGACGCGGGTGGTGGCGAATCAGAATGCGACGGAGGCTGAGCGAGCGCGGGCGGCAGCGTTTACGGACGGCGCTGGACGCAGAGCACGGGGTGGTGATGGATCGTCTGGCGGTGAAGTATCGTCGGCTGGGTGCGGAAGCGGCGAAGACGGCGGCGTCGGAGCGTTTGCGGGCGGAGTCTGCGCATCGTTCGGCGGTGTCGGGGGTGATGCAGGCACGTTTGGGTCGGGCGTCGTCGCTGGGGGGGCTTGGGGGAGCGCTTGCGGGGATTCGTCTCGAGCAGGTGCAGATGGTGGGTCGGTACCGGGCGGAGCGGTCGAAGCTGGCGGCGGTGATTCGGGCGGAGGGTGCGTCGGAGTCGGTGAAGAATGCGGCGCGTCGTGAGGCGGTGCGTCTGGATCAGGAGCACACGGCGGCGCTGGGTCGTTTGCGGGGTTCGTATCAGCGGGCGTGGGCGGCGGAGCGTCAGATGCTGGGTTCGGCGGAGCGGGGGACGGGTCGCTTGAACGTGGTGACGGGTCGCCTGGTGCAGACGCTGGGGGCGTTGGGGGCGGGGTATCTGGGGATTGCGGGGATTCAGCGGGGGGTTGCGGGGGCGGTGCAGGGGGTGCAGGCGAATGTGGAGGCGGTGCGGTCGTCGGCGGCGGAGATGCGTGAGCTCGCGAGTCTGGGCGACAATGCGGGGAATGTGGCGCGTCTGCGGGATCAGGTGACATCGACGTCGGGGGCGTTTGGTCGGGGTCGTGATGAGGTGGCGGGTCTGCAGTTTTACATTCAGTCGGGCACGGCGGGGATGGACGAGGCGACGCGGGAGGCGATCAAAAAATCGACGCTGGAGCTGGGTCAGGTGTCCCGGGCGGCGCTGGAAGACATTGCGAACGCGGTGACGAAGACGGTGATTATTTACGAGCGTGATTTGCCGCGGGGTGCGGCGGCGGCTCGTCGGGCGCAGGACCTGCTGTTTGCGACGGCGGAGCGGGGAAGTATGCGGTTTGCGGATTTGGCGGAGTCGATGCCGGAGGTAGCGGCGTCGGCGGAGGCGATGGGTCACAGCCTGGAGGAGGCATTTGGTTTTGTGGCGGGGGCCACGCGGGTGGGCGGCACGGTGAAAATGACCATGACCGACGTGCGGAACATCATTCTGCGGATGAACAGTGCGGTGGAGGCGGGGATTCCGCTGCAGGGTTCGCTGGTGGACAAGATTGAGCAGTTGTCGGAGGTGGACCCCAACACGCTGACGGATTTGTTTGGCGACCGGACGGTGTCCTTGCTTTTTCAGGCGGTGAAACAGGCGAAGATGCTGCGGGAAGAGATTGATTTGATTGCCAGGACGCCTGCGGGGGTGGTGCGTGAGAAGATCGGGGCGTTGATGAGCGATCCGATGACAGGTCGGGCACGTCGGCTTGAATCGCTGGAGCAGATGCGGGCGAACGTGCCTTTGGAGCGGGCGGAGCGTTCGGGGACGATGGATTTTGAGGTGCGTCGTCGTTTGGCTGAGTTGGATGCGTCGTTGCGGTTGCCGACGCTGTTGGGCTTTTTGGCTCCGGCGCATGGGATGGTGGATCAATTGACAGGTCAGCACAAAACGCAGGGGGGGATGATGCGTCAGATGACCGCGGCACTGAATGCGGGGGAGACGGCGTTTGCGAAGGATTTGTACCGTTCGATTCTGGCGTTGCGGGCCATGCAGGGGGATCTGCAGGGGACGCGGACGGCGGAGTTGGGTGCCCTTCGGGAGCGTTTGCGTTTTGCGGAGTCGATGCCAGGCCGATCTTCGCGTTTGAGTGAGGATGAGCGACTGGCGGAGATGGCGCGGCGTGATCCGGAGGCGTATCGGGCGGCGGTGCAGGAATCGAAGCGGTATATGGGCGAGGGCCCGGGTTCGGCGGAGGTGCTTCGGTCGGAGATGTTGGTGTGGCTGGGCACGTGGGAGAAGGAGCGGGAGCGGGTGGGTTCGTCGCTGCGGTTTGGGTTTGAGGCGTTGGGCGCGTTGGGCGGTTGGCTTGGTTCTTCGGCGATGCGGGTTCAGGGTGAGGGGATGGGTGTTTTGAATCAGGTGGGCGTGGCGATGGGTGGTTTTGAGGCTGCGTTGGCGGAGCGGGAGGCGTCGGTATCGCGGTCGGTGCGGTTGCAGGGTTTGGAGTTGTCGGCGGAGCGTGCGCGTCAGGCGGCGGGGTTGCCTGGCACGGGGGTTGGCGCGGAGGCGGCGGCACGGCAGGCGGGTTTGGCGGTGGAGATGCAGCGTCTGGCGGACGAGCGTCGGGAGCGTTTGGAGGGTGCGTCGTCGGCGGGTGAGCGGGCGGAGTTGGTGAAGTTGTTTGATCTGCGGGAGACGTTGGCGCGGGTTCGGGCTGGGGGGGCGGGGGGTGTTGGGGGGAACGATGCGTTTGGCGGGTCTTCTCGCCGGGGGGTGGAGGCGGTGGAGTTGTCGGAGCGTTTTACGGGTGCGGCGTCGCGTTTTGCGGGGGGTCAGGAGGTGGCGCGGGCGGCGTTGGCGGCGGAGCGATCGGCGGTGTCGAGCGAGCGGATGGAGTCGGGGGTGTCGTCGTTGGTGGGCCTGGTGCAGTCGGTGGCGACCGGGGATGAGCAGTCTCAGGGGCGTTTGGGTGAGTTGGTTTCTTTGATGCAGACGTTGGTGCGTCGGGCGACGGGCGGTCTTTAAGGCGGCGTGGCGGTGTGACAGGTGGTCGTGGTGGGGGTGATGAGGAGTTGGTGATGGCGTTGGATGTGTTTGGTGTGTTGGATGAGGGTCGTTTGGTGGTGGAGGAAGGCCGGACCTCGATTTCGGTGACGTATTTTGTGTTGGCGGTGAGTCAGTTGCAGGCGTTGGCTCGGTTGCGGGATCGGCGGATTGAGAGGGGGGCGGTGTATGAATCGTTGCAGGGGGAGGCGGTCTCGTTTGGGTTGGTGGCGCGGGAGTTGGAGGTGATGGTTCAGAAGGGCAAGGGGGTGGGTTCGGAGGGGATGTATTACGTGAAGGTTTTGTTTGAGACGCCTGGGGGGGGCAGTGTTTCGGCGGAGCCGGAGTTGTTGGGTCCGCCGGTGTGGCGTTTGGATTCGACGTTGGAGGGTGGTCCGGTGGATGTGGATGCGTCTGGCCGGGTGATTGCCAATTCAGCGGGTGAGCCTTTGGATCCGCCTTTGAGCGAGTTTGTGGACCACGATGTGATTCGGGGCGGTTGGTGGATCATGGACGGGGATTTTGCGGTGGCGGGCGGGTTGTGTCGTGCGGCTCGGGGGAAGTTGAATGCGAAGGCGATGCTGGGTGCGGTGGCGGGGAGTTTGTTGTGTCGTGGGGTGCGTTTGGTGGACGAGGTTCCGGGGATTGCCTGGCGGGCGGAGGGGACGTGGGAATATCGCGAGCCGGTGAACGTGGATGGATTGGATGCGACGGTGTATGTGGGGGGTTCGGTGGTGACGGGTGTGCAGTCGGGTTGGCTGCGTCGGGTGGTGGATCGGGGTCGTCGGGAGTTGGGCGCGGTGGTGGAGGGTCGTCAGACGTACAAGAACGGTGTTGGGTGAGGACGGTCGGCCGGTGTCGGAGGCGGTGTTGCTGGACGGGACGGGTTCGGTGAATCCGGAGGAGGCGGCGACGGTGCAGTTGGGTTTTTCGCTTCGGGATGAGACGTTGGATTTTGCGGCGCATTTTGGATTTTGAGTCATGGGTGATCGTCGATGGGTTGCGTTTTCGAGTGCGGAGCGTCGTGGGCTCAAGGAGCTTTTGACGTGGTGGCGGGGTCGTCGGGTTTCGGGTGGGGGCGGGGTTTCGGTGCGTTGGGATGATTCGGGTTTGGGGGTGGTGGGGGTGGGTGGCCGGCGGGGGGGCGTGGCGCACGGCATTGATGCCCGATGGGCTCGTCCGACTGCGGCGGGGGTCGGGGGTGCGGGCACGTATAAGTTGCGGGAGGCGGCGTGGGACGCGTTGTCGGGAGAGTGGTTGGACCTGGAGGGCGGTTTGGTTTGGGACGGCGGTTCTGGGAATCTGGATGAGGGTTTGCATCCTTTGCGGGCGACGGGTTTGGAGCCGGTATCGCCGGCGACGCGGGGTGAGGTGGTTTTGTTGGTTGAATCGCGTCGGGTGGATGGTTCGCTGGTTTGGGTGATCGTGTCTGGTGGTGGGTTGCCGGCGGTGGGGTTGGCGTATCAGGTGTTGCAGGTGGACGCGGCGGGGAGTGCCTGGGTGGTTGATTATGTGAGGGCTCACGCATGAGTTGGGTCAATCTTCCAGCGGATCAGGGGACCGACTGGACGGCGTTATCATTTCTGAATCAGTTTGTGCATGCGTTAAATGAGCGACGTGCGTTTACACCCGGTACATGGAAAGGCGGGGGATCGACATTATTTAGTAATGCGCCGCTTTCTCTTTATGAGGCGGGGGATATCTGCCAGTCTTTTGCTTTGTTGCAAGAGGGGGTTGAGGAGACGCGGCGTTATTATGTTGATGCGTCGAAGGTTGGATTTCCGGCTGATCCGATTGCTGATTATTTGACGCAGTACGATTGGCTTTATGATCTGGCTGGTTTCCGGTCGGCGGCGGGATTGCACGCGGATGGGTTTTTACGCAAGTTTCCGCGTGAGATTGTGAATCTTTCAGCGGCGGGTTCATCTGGTCAGGTGGCCCGGAATCTGACAGATGGGTTGATGTATGTGTACGGTTCGGGCTGGACGCTGGCGGATCCCCAGCCGGCGGTGTCTGATGTGGTTGAATCTCACGGGATCATGCAGCCTGGGGACTATATTGGCCCTTGGGTTTTCAATGAGTTGCAGGCGTCGCTCAAGGCTTTGCGTCAGCGTACGACCAGTGACAGCCCGAGTGGTACCCTTCAGAGCATATGGGTTTCGAGTCGGCGGGGCGAAACCCTTTTTGCAGCGACATGGGAGGACGCACGGGCAGAGGCGTATGCGGACTGGCTCGGCTCAAATCGAGGTGGAGGCGCCGGTTCCAGACGTAGTTACGGCAATGGTTTTCAGGCGAAGTCAGCGGCCGTTGAATCGGCCGAGGTACAGCCGGTGATTCTTGCCAATGAAGTTGCGAGTTGGTCGGATCACAGCATTGAGGTGGTGGGTGATGTCTACGGATTTTTATCCAATTACGGTGGTTTTTCTGAGTTTGATTCCAGTTGGATCCCGGGCGGCTTGACGTTAAACACCTGGGGGACGATTGTGGCGTCAGTAGCCTTTACCTGGGATGGATCGGGGTATCGTTGTGCGACGCTGGGTGATCGTGACCAGCTTTATGTGGATTGGCCGTCAATTGAGCCTGATTCTGGCGACTTTGCGGATCGTGGATCCAATTTAACCTATCACTTTGCTGGGGCCTATGGGGAAGTGCCGCGGTTTGTGGTTTTGTATTCACCGAGCTTTACGTATACGTAGAAGCCGAAGGGTTTTGTGATGTCTGAGCGGTTGAAGGTTGGGATTTTGCGGACGGCGGCGTTGGGTGCGTTGGGATCGGGGGGGGTTTTACGTCTGGAGGTGGGTGGGGTGGTGCTGGGGGATCGGGTGATGTTGTTTGGGGGTGTGGGTGTTTCGGGGAGTGGTGATTTATCGGCGGCGGCGTGGTTTGGTCGTTCGGGTTCGGCGGCGGGTCTGGGCCCGCGTCTGGAGCCTCGGGGATCGGTGGGTTCGGGTGGGTTGTCGATTTTCGGGGGGTATTATTTTGAGGGGGTGGAGGTGGCGGAGGTGTTGACGCAGGGGGTGTATGGGGCGGGTGATTACGGGGTTCGGGTTTCGGCTCAGGACGGGGCGGGGAATTGGGGTCCCTGGTCGGCGTTGGTGGTGGTGCGTCATCGTCCGCGTCCGTTGCCGGTGTCGGGATTGGGTTTGGATGCGGGGTCTGGGGTGGTAGAGTGGGATTGAGTGTGGTGTGGATTGGGGTTTGGGGTTTGGGTGGTTTTTGGGAGTGTTTTGGGATGGCACGGGTTGATTTGACGGATGCGGAAGCGGTGGGTCTGGGGAGCTCATCGGGGGTGTATGACGTGCGGACGCGGCGCGGCATTTGCCGGCGGCGACGTCGGACATGCGTGCGCCGATGTACCGGTTGTTTGACCGTTTGATGGGTTTGCTGGAGGTTTTGGCGATGCTGGAGGTGTATCGTGATGATGCGTCGGCGGTGAGTGTGGGGGTTGGCCGGGGTCGGTGCAGGATTGGTGGGGGTGTGGTGACGTTTAACGGGGGGGTGTTGGACCTGGCGTCGTACGGGGATGATGTGGTGTATGTGTGGCTGGTGGATTCGGGGGGTGGTGTGGGATCGGTGGGTCATGCGTCGGACGGGACGGGCTGGCCTGGGGGGGATCATTTGAAGTTGGCGGAGGTGACGGTGTCGGGGGGAGCGGTGGGGGTGGACGGGATTCTGGATCGGCGGTCGGAGACGGTGTACGCGGGTTGAGTGTGGCGGTGGGTGTGGATGTGTTGTGTGGGAGGTGGGTGTGGCGAAGAAGCGGCCGGCGAAGAAGGTGGATGCGGCGGGTGGGGGCGGGGGTGTTGGTGCGTTGCGTTTGGAGTGGCGGACGGGGGCGAGTTTGCAGTCGGCGGGTCATCCGCGGAACTGGCGTCGTCATCCGGAGAGTCAGCGTCGGGCGTGGCGGGCGTTGCGTTCGGAGGTGGGGTATTGCGGTTGCGTGCTGCTGAATGAGCAGACGGGGCATGTACTCGACGGTCACATGCGGGTGTCGGAGGCGGGTGCGTCGGAGCGTTTGCCGACGTTGGTGGGTCGTTGGTCGGAGGCGCAGGAGTTGTTGATTTTGTCGAGTCACGATCCGATTGGATCGATGGCGGGTCTGGACGCGGCGGCGGGTGAGCGGTTGTTGATGCAGGTGGAGAGTGGTGCGGCGGAGGTGCAGGGCTTGCTGGAGACGTTGGAGCGTCGGGTGGAGCGGGCGTTGTCGGGGGGTCGGAGGCGGGAGGGGTCGGCGGGCAGCGTGGACGCGGGGGGTGAGGTGGGGGGTGGTGTTGGGGGTGAGGGGGAGGCGAAGCCTTTGAAGCGGGTTCGGCGGGTGATGGTGAAGTGTTGTGATGAGTTGGATCAGACGGTGTTGCTGGCGGAGTTGCGGGCGGCGGGATTTAAGGTCAAGCGTGCGGAGGCGGTGTGATGGCGGTGCGTCGTGCGGTGGTAGCTGGGGGTGAGGGGGGTGAGGGGGAACCCACGCCGGGACGGCGTGGGCTTCGGCGTGGGCTTGGGTCGGGGGAGAGCGGGGGTGTGGAGGGGGGTGAGGGGGAACCCACGCCGGGACGGCGTGGGCTTCGGCGTGGGCTTGGGTCGGGGGAGAGCGGGGGTGTGGAGGGGGTGTTGGAGGTGTGGGAGGTATCGCGTTTGCGGGCGCATCCGTTGAACTGGCGGGTGCATGGGTTGGAGCAGCGTTCGGCGTTGGATGCGGTGATGGCGCGGGTGGGTGTGGCGGGGGTGCCGGTGGTGAATCGGGTGACCGAGCGGATTCTGGACGGTCATTTGCGGGTGAAGCGGGCGGCGGAGCGGGGCGAGACGCAGATGCAGGTGTTTGTGGTGGAGCTGGACGAGCGTCGGGAGCGTTTGGTGCTGGCGAGTTATGACTTGCTGGGCTCGTGGGCGCAGGGCGATGTGGAGGCGTTTGGGTCTTTGCGTTCGGAGGTTTCGGCGTTGCTTGAGGGGATGGGTTTGGAGGATGGGGTGGGGGAGCGGGTGGGGGAGGGGGATGGTGCGGTTTTGGAGGCGATGTTGCGGGAGGTGGATGGTGCGAACGTGAAGGCGGCGCACGAGCGGGCGGTGTGCGCGGGTGGGGGTGGTGGGGTTCGGGGGTGGTGGGTGAGTGTGGACTGCCGGGATGAGCAGGAGCAGGAGACGGTGTACGGCTTGATGCGGAGTCGGGATCGGGAGGTGCGGGTGTTGTCGGTGTGAGGGGGAAGGAGGGGGACCCACGCCGGGACGGCGTGGGCTTCGGGGGGGAGAGGGCCGGCACGGCCCGGCTCGCGGGGTTTAGTGGGGGATGGGTCGGGCGGTGTCGAAGATGCCGTTGCGGTCGCCGGTGTCGAGTTCGCCGGTGGGTCGGATGATCATGTAGCCGCGGAAGTCGGTTTGGCTGAGGTCTTCAAAGCGTCGGCCGGTGGGGGTGTGCGTTTCGCGGAGGTTGTTGATGTTGCTTGAGCCGTCCTGGTAGATGCGTTCGGAGCGGAGTTGGTTGTTCTGTTGGTAGATGGTGAGTCGTCCGCTCATGGCGGGGCGTTCGATGAGCCAGTGGCCGATGATTTCGCGGTTGGGGTGTGGGGGTGGGGTTTGGTTGGCCTGGGCGTATTGCTCGGGGGTCAGGCCGAGGATGTTGACTTCGAGGTGTGGATTGAAGTGGGTGGTGGCCCAGGCGAGGTCGCCTGGGTCGGCGTAGGGGATTCGGTAGATGATGAAGGTTCGGTCATAGACGGCGGGATCATTGGACTTGATGTAGCTTGCGAGGGTGCGGAGGGTTTTCGCATCGACGCGTCGGCTGAGGAAGACTTCGAGGCTGCGTTTTTTGCCGGGGATGATGTCGTGGGTGGTGACGCGGTAGTCGAGGTTGGGGAAGACGGGCGGTGATCGGGTGGGTTGCTGGACGTTGGGTTCGGATTGGGGGAGGTTTACGAGGTGGTGGATTCCCAGGCCCAGGGCGAGGGCGGTGAGAGCGATGATGCTGGCGGTGAGGGTGTAGGCGAGTCGGGGTTGGTTCACGGCTGGGGATTGGGTGGGGGTGGGGGGGTTTAGGGTTTTGGTTTTCGTTTGGGGGGTTTGATGGAGGCGTTTTTGGTTTGTCGGTGTGAGGTGTCAGGGGCTGCTGCGGGCTTGTAGCCGCTGGGTGAGTTCATCGACGGCGATCTTGTGCCGGCGGGTGGCGGCTTGCTTGTTTTTCGCGTTGGTCGCGATCCAGATTGCCGATGCGGCGAGTGAGGCATCGATCTGTCGATCGACTTCGGATCGCGAGATGTTTTCACGGTTAGCTGCCTGGATGAGTTGCAGCGTGGTTTTTGCCACTTCATCGCTGTGTGCGGCGGTTGGCTGGCCGCGTACGATTGCAGTTGTCCAGGAATCGAATGCTGCGACGTTGCGACGATTGGCTTCGCTGAACGTGAGGCGGGTGGAGGGTGCGTGGGGTGCTGTCGATTTTGACGCGGGTGAGGTGGTGGTGTCATGGGAGCGGTTGTCGCTGTCGCCATCACAGGCGGGCAACCCCATTGACACCAGCAGGTAGAGCATGCAGAGGACGAGGCTGGCCACGAGTCGAGGTATGAGGTGTTCGGGCATCATTTTCGGCGGCCTTGAGAGGCGTGGTCGGGGCTGGGTTTGGGTGTGGACGGTGGGGGTTTTCAGGGTTTTGGTTTGCGTTTGGGGGGTTTGATGGAGGCGTTTTTAGTTTGTCGGTGTGCGGCGGATTTGAGTTTTCGTTCGGGGGCGGGTTGGTGGCCGGGGAGGGTGGCGAGGGGGGTGGTTTGGGTTTTGAGCGGTGGGGTTTGGAGTTGTTGGATCAGCGTGAGGAGAAGGTCTGGGTCATGCAATGAGGGCGGGAGGACGTCGAGGACCTGGCGTTGGATGAGGTCTGGTTGGGTGTCGTACCAGTTGAGGAGTCGGCGGATGAACTCGACGCGACTCATGCCGGTGGCGTCGGTGGCGCGAGCGGTGATCTCGGCCATGGGTTTGTCGAGTTGGATGGAGGTGATGACGGGCATTGTGGAAAGATTGTAACGCGTTGAACTAAATATAGTTAGGTCAATAGATTCAATAATACTTCAATTTTCTCTATTGATCTCATTGTTTTCAATTGATTTTGCGATACACTCGGTGCATGGCATCTGCGACGGACAACCCGTACAAGTTTCTTCGCGTTCGCAGGTCGGACGTTGATGCGGTGGAGGGCGGGGTGACGGGTTCGGTGTTGCCGATGCTGCAGCATCATCAGTTGTTTGCGGTGTTGTTGACGGGGTGGCAGTTATTGAGCGATGAGCAGTGCGCATTGGCGACGAGCCAGGGCGGTAAGTCTTTGCTTGAAGGCTTGCCGGCGTTGCGTTTGGTGGGTTCTGGTGATTCGGTGGATTCTCCGGCGGGGGTGTTGTGATGAGCGTGGGATCGTTGTCGGGGATGTCGTCTGGGGGGGTTGGGTTGTTTGAGCGTTCGTTGCCGGTGTCGGCGTTGCGGGGCGGTTCTGGTTTGGGTGATGGTGGGGAAAGTGGGGGTGGTGGGGGTGGTGAGGGTGGTGGGGGTGGTGGGGGTTCGGAGCGTCTTTCGCTGGAGGCACGTTTTGCGGCGTTTGACGCGTCGCATCCTGAGGTGTGGCGTTTGTTTTGTCGGTTGGTGGATCGGGTGCGTGCGAAGGGTTTCACGCATTATTCGGCGAAGACGATTATTGAGGTTTTGCGTTTTCACAGCGATGTGGACGGCCGTCCTGGGGGGGATCGGTACAAGTTGAACAATGATTTCACGGCGTGTTATGCGCGAAAATGGCGGGCGGAGCATGCGGACGCGGCGGATTTTTTCGAGACGCGGCGATCGGTGATGGATGGCGGTCGGGCTGGGGTTGCCCGGGGTGTGGGTGGTGGGGGTGTGGGTGGGGGTGGATCAGGTGGGGGTCTCGGGGTTCATTCGCGATCCGTTGGAAAGACTTTTGCGTCCGGTTCCCCGGGTTTTTCTCCTCCGGGCCCGGGTCGGCTTTCGGGCCGGCCCGGGTCTTTGTGCGACGTCGTGGCGTAACGGCGTGTTTCGGTTTTTTGCCCCCGGAAGGCCCGTCCGTTTCTTTCCTAAGAGGCGGGCGGGTCGGGTGGGGGAAGGGCGGGCCGGCACGGCCCGGCTCGCGGGGGTGGGGTTTGGGTGGGGGGGTGTGATGGGTTCTTGGTCATTGGCCGAGGCTTGCGTGGTGTTTTGCTGGATATCGCAACCAAGGAGTTTGGCGCATGTTGGTGTTGTCACGGATGACGGATGAGCGTTTGGTGATTGGTTCGGGGGTGGATGCGGTGGTGGTGACGGTGGTGAAGATTCAGGGGGACAAGGTTTGTTTGGGGGTGGAGGCTCCGCGGCGGATGCCGGTGGATCGTTCGGAGGTCCGGGGCGGAAGGACCTGGCATCGGGTGGTCGGGTGGGTCGTGTGGGGGGTGTTTGATGTTGGAGCTGGAGTATTGCGTGGTGACGGGTGGGGGCGGTTTCTGGGTGGCGTTTTACGGCGAGCATACTTATGCGTCCTCGTGTTCGATCGGGGCGTGTGCGGGGGTGTTGGCGATGGCGTTGGCGGGTTTTGAGGTGAAGGTTGAGGTGAAGGATGCAGGGTGATGCGATGTGGTTTGGGTTGCTGGCGTTGGTGGTTTTGGTGTGTGCGGTCGTGGTGGCGGGGTGCCTTTGGGTGCGATTCTGGTGGGAGGGTCGGGTGACGGGGGAGCGTGGGGTCGGTGTTGGGGATGGCGGCGGCGGGGATGGGGGCGGGCCGGTACGGCCCGGCTCGCGGGGCTTGGTTGTGGAAGGGGATACGCATCGGGCGGTGGTGGCGGGGATGGGGTGGATGGCGGCGGTGGATCGGGCGGTCCTGGGTGCGTTGACGGACGCGACGCTTGAGGATGCGTTTTCGGTTTTGAAGCGGGTGCAGGGGAATCGTGTGGGTGTGGCGGCGATGACGGAGGCGGATGTGCGTTTGTTTCTGGAGGCGGTGGTGCGTTATTCGGCGGCTCGGTTGGGGATGCAGGTGGTGGATGGGGCGGCGTCGGCGAGCGGTGAGGGGGACATGGGTGGCCACGGGGCGGAAGGGGAGGCGTTATGAGTTTTGAGCCGGTGCGGAAGACGTCGCGGGGCGTTTCGATTGGGGGCGGGTTCTGCACGCTGCGGTTGGGGATGTTGCGTCTGTCTCAGGAGGATGTGTCGGTGTGTGGTCTGGGGCATCGCGTTGCGTTGTTTGCGTGCAAGGTGACGGGGCGTTTGGCCTTGCGGGCGGCACGGGAGGGGGATGTGGACACCTGGGCGTTGGTGGAGGGTCAGCGGGGTTTGTCGGTGGCGACGGCGCTGCGTCAGATCGGCGGGGATGTGAAGCGGGCGTATGGGGTGCTGCCGGTGGAGCGGAAGGATGGGATGTTGATTGTGCTGGTGCCGGGTTGTGGTCCACGGGCGAAGGCGCAGCGTCAAGGGGGGGGTGGGCTATGAATTGGTGGGCGGTCGTGATCTGGGCCGTGGCGTGCCTGGCGACCTGGGCGGCGCTTGCGATCGCTCTCTGGGGCTGGCCTTGGGCGAAGAACCGTCCCGCTGAAGCGGGACGGCCTCGGGAGCCGGTGTCGGGGCGGTTTGCTTGCGGGAGTGTGCACGCGGCGGACTCGCCGCCGTGGCTGGTTGAGATGGAGGCGGCTGTGAAGTTTCTGGAGTTGGTCGACGCCTTCGCCGACTGCGAGCCACTTCATAGGGCGGAATTGATGGAGATGCACCAGCGGATCGCGGGCAACCGACCCGGAGGCGCGACATGGACCGAGGCCGATCGGCGGCTGTTCCTGGAGGCGGTGACCGAGCGGGCCGCCGAGCGGTTGGGGATGGATGTGGGATGGGGGGTTGAGCGATGAGCGCTCGGAGTGAGTCAGTGGCGTTGAAGGAGGGCTGGACGACATACCACGTCGCATGGTCGATCCGTGGGCTGCTCGGGGAGGGCGATCGGGCACTGGCTGCAATCTGTCGCGGTGACCATGGTGAGCATTTGAGCGGCTTTGCCGTGAGGAACAAACTGTGCGACATGCTCAAGCGGGGGCTTGAGGTGGTCCCGCATCCGGACTGCGACCACCACGCCGCCGAGGGCAATTGTCTGGGTCATCCGGTGGTTGAGGCGGAGGATTGGCAGCGATGACATGGATTGAAGTGCTTGCATCGATGGCTGTTTCGGGCGTGCTGTGCGGCTTTTTCGGCGCGGTTGTCGGGAGGTTTTGGCGATGAGCGAGTTGATAGTGAGCCAGGGCGAGGCGGGTGGTCCGGGGCTGGTGGGGGTGGACGTGCGGAAGTTGATGACGTCGCGGGCGTTGATTTTTGCGACGCCGGGGGCGGGCAAGAGTTGGCTCAAGCGGTTGCTGATTGAGCAGGCGGTGGGCGAGGTGATGTGCCTGGTGATTGATCCGGAGGGGGAGTATCACACGCTGCGGGAGAAGCATGATTTTCTGCTGGTGGGTCCGGACGGGGAGTTGCCGGTGGAGCCGGAGTCGGGCGGGCGGTTGGCCCGGCGGCTGGTGGAGCTCGGGGCGTCGGCGATTCTGGACTTGAGCGAGACGCCGGCGGGCGATCAAGAGGTGTTCGTCGAGCATGTTTGCCGGGGGCTGCTGGATTTGCCGCGGGACAAGCGGCGGCCGGTGCTGGTGTTTCTGGATGAGGCGCACCTGTTCGTGGCGGAGGGTTCGGGTGGGGGCGTGCACGATGCGCTGGTGGACCTGGGGCGGCGGGGTCGCAAGCGGGGGCTGGGGCTGGTGGTGGCCAGCCAGCGGTTGTCGGACGTGTCGAAGCAGCTCGCGGCGAGCCTGAACAACACGTTCATCGGGCGGACGACGCTGGACACGGACTTGAAGCGGGCCGGGGGGATTCTGCAGTTGACGCCGAGCAAGCGGGCGCGTTGCAGACGCTGGAGAATGGGGAGTGGTTCGCGGTGGGGCCGGCGGTGCTCGAGGGCGGGAAGGCGACGCGGGGGATCGTGCGGTTTCAGGCGGGGGCGGTGCAGACGACGCATCCGGAGCCGGGGCTGTCGGCGCCGCCGCCGCGGAAGGCGAGCAGTCGGCAGGCGCAGAAGCTGGCTGGTGAGTTGGCGGAGCTGGCGGCGAAGCGGGCGGACGAGCCGGAGAGTCTGGAGGCGGCGCGGGCGACGATTAAGCGGCTGCGGGGGGAGCTTGGGGAGGCGAAGGAAGCACGCGAGGTCGCGGCGGACGTCGTCAAGGCGATGAGAGAGGATCGGGATCAGGTGCGGGCGGAGTTGGTGAAGCGGCCGGCGGTGGATGAGGGGGCGGTGATCGCGGCGGTGAGGCGGAATGATCGGCGCTGGAACGATGAGGTGATGAAGCCGCTGCGGGAGAGATTGAAGGACGCGTTGGGTGCGGCGTCGCCGACGAATCGGGAGGCGCGGGGGGACGTGGACGCGGCGGTGTCATCGGTGGAGTCGACGCCGGGGGTGCGGCCGGTCGAGGTGAGTGAGTCGGCGATGCGGTTTGATCCGCCGGCGGACCCACCGCGTGACGCAGTGGGCTTCGAAGATGCGATGCGTCCTGGGCACGCGGAGGCGCGGAAGGGGTTGGCGGGGCCGGTGCGGAAGATTCTGGATTCGGTGGCGTGGTGGGAGCAGGTGGGGATCGTCGAGCCGTCGGTGGTGCAGTGCGGGTACATCGCGGGCTACGCGCCGAAGGGTGGGAGCTTCAACACGTACTTGTCGCGGGCGTCGAGTGATGGGCTGATTGAACGTGGGGGCGGGACGGTGAAGCTGACCGAAGCGGGGCGGGCGTTGGCCCGGACGCCGAAGCGGGCTTGCACGATGCTGGCATTGCACGATGCGATTGCGGAGCGGCTGGACGGGCCGGGGCGAAAGCTGATGTTCGCGATTACCAAGATGGGCGATCGCGCGATGACGCCCAGCGAGATTGCGGAGGCGACGGGGTATGCCGCCGGCGGAGGGAGTTTCAATACGTACCTGTCGCGGCTGTCGTCGCTGGGGCTGATCGATCGCTCGGCAGGCAAGGTGCGGCCAACGGCGGTGCTGTTTCCGGAGGGGTTGCGATGAGTTCGGCGGCGACGACTGCGGGCATCGGCGGACACCACCGGGCCTACCAAGGCCGGACCGACGAGTGGCTGACGCCACCAGAGGTACTCCGGCGCTTGGGCCGTTCGATCTTGACCCTTGTGCGGCGGACCCGATGCCCTGGTCAACCGCGGGGACGATGTGGACGGCGGAGGACGACGGGCGGCTGCGGGAGTGGTTCGGGCGGGTGTGGCTGAATCCGCCGTATGGCCCCGAGCTTGGCGACTGGTTGCGGCTGATGGCGATTCACGGCCGGGGCATGGCGCTGGTGTTCGCCCGGACCGAGACGCGAGCGTTTCATCGTCACGTATGGCCGCGGGCGTCGGCGCTGCGCTTTATTCGGGGGCGGATCAACTTCTACACGCCCGACGGGAAGCGGTCGCCACAGAACGCGGGCGGGCCATCGGTGCTGATCGCCTACGGCGAAGCCGATGCCGAGCGGTTGGCGACGTGTTGTATCGACGGGGCGTTTGTGGATCGGAGGGGGGCGTGACGTTGGCTAAGCCGAAGATCAATGCGATTGTGCCGTGGTTTGGGTCGGCGCGGATGGTGGCCGAGCGGATCGGTGAGGTGATCGGCAAGTGTGCCTGGTGCGGGGTGCCTTTTGGCGGGGGGATGCCGGAGCTGCGGTTTATCGATGCTCGGTCGATTGTGGTGTACGACAAGCACGCGGCGGTGATCAACCTGGCTCAAGTGATCGCGTCGGAGCCGCTGCGGCGGCTGATGGTTGAGCATCTGATGGGGTTGCCGTTCAGCTCGCAGGTGCTGGACAACGCGCAGGCGTATTGCCGCGACCGCGAAGTGCAGGGGTCGCCGTCGCTATTTGGGTTTGGGGCCGCCGCGTGGGAGCTTGGGCCGGATGAGATGGCGAAGTGGGCGGCGGCGTACTTCGTTTGTTGCTGGATGGGGCGGTCGGGCGTGGCGGGGACCGACGGGGAGTTGTCGGCGGGGCTAGCGGTGCGGTACGAGGCGGGCGGTGGTGATCCGACGCGTCGGTATCGCTCGGCGGTGGAATCGCTGGAGGCGTGGGGTGAGGCGTTGGCCGGGGTGCAGTTTGTCGAGGGCGACGGGTTTGAGCTGATCGCCAAGACGCCGGACCGGGCGGGCAGCGTGCTGTACGTGGACGGGCCCTGGGCAGACGACGATCAATACAAGCACGGGTTTACCGAGCGGGATCACAAGAGGCAGGCGTCGGTGCTGGTGGGGTATGAGCAACTTCGGGTGGTGGTGCGGATCAATGAGCATCCGCTGGTGCGGGAGCTTTATCAGGAGCGGGACGGGTGGACGATCGAGCCGCTGGTGGGGCGGACGCAGACCAACGGGGCCAAGGCGGAGTTGCTGATCGTGCGGGGGGGTGGGGCGTGAATCTCACGGTGGAGTCGGACGCATTGGTGATTAGGCCGGAGGACGAGCAGGATCGTTGCTGGTTGCAGACGGTGCTGGGGCTTGGTCGCGATGGCGATGAGGCCCGGGCGGTGCGGTGTGATGTGCGTATGGGGTTTGGGCCGGATGCGGCGAAGTTGCACAGTGTTCGGGTGATGCATGCGGAGCGATCCGTGGAAGGGCTGAATGATGGCAACTGACAGCAAGATTGAATGGACGGATACGACATGGAACCCGGTTGTTGGCTGTGCGAAGGTCAGCCCCGGCTGTGCCAACTGCTATGCGGAAACGATGAGCAAGCGGCTCGCGGCGATGGCAAGGGCTGATGCGGCCAAGGGCAAGGACCCCGGCCGCAAGTCGAACTATTCGCTGGTGGTGCGCGACGACGGTCATTGGAACGGTCGGGCGGTCACCGTGCCTGAGGCACTGCCCGATCCGCTGGGATGGAAGAAGCCCCGCCGGGTTTTCGTCAATTCGATGTCCGACCTGTTCCACGCTGACGTGCCGTTCGACTTCATTGATCGCGTCTTCGCCGTGATGGCGTTGTGTCCACAGCACACGTTTCAGGTGTTGACGAAGCGGCCGGAGCGGATGGCGGAGTATTGCCGTGACCGCATGCAGGAGTCTGGAGGCTGGGACTTGATGCTTTATAACGGGTATTTCCCGTGGCCGGATGATGCAAGCGAAGAACAGATTGCGGTTGGCGACAAGATCATCACTGAGAATCTTGCTCTCCCCAACGTCTGGCTTGGCACGTCGATCGAGAACCAAGCCACTGCTGACGCCCGCATCCCGCACCTGCTCAAGTGTCCGGCTGCGGTGCGTTTTCTGTCGTGCGAGCCGTTGCTGGGGGCGGTGGACCTCGAACCGTTCTTCTGGGGCTACCACTGCCGGGGGTGTGGCTACCTGCCCGATGACGAGATTGAGTTCCGCGTGGAGGATCGGCACCCAGTCGATGACAGCCAATGCCCGAAGTGCAAACGCGATGCGCGGTGGCCCGATGGCTTCGACCTCGGCGGCATCGACTGGGTCATCATCGGCGGCGAGTCTGGCCCCAACGCAAGACCCTTCGACATCCAGTGGGCCAGAGACATCATCAGGCAGTGCAAGGCGGCGGGGGTGCCTGTGTTTGTGAAGCAGGTGGGGGCGAGGCCGTGCGAGGGAGACCTGCGGCAGCGAGATCGGCACGACTACATCACGGTAAGGGGTCGCAAAGTTGGCGGAGAAACCGCATGGATGGAGTCTGGTCGCTGGCTCAACCTCACCGACCCCAAAGGCGGCGACATTGATGAATGGCCGGAGGACTTGCGGGTGCGCGAGATGCCGGGCCGGCACGGCCCGTCTCGCGGGGCACGTGGGGCACGTGGGGGGCGGGATTGTGGAGATGGTGTGGGGTTTGAGGGTGGGGGTGCGCAATGATTTGTCGGGCGTCGTCTACTTTTCGCGTTGCGTTGTTTGATGATTTGGTGGTGGATAATTTCGCTGGCGGAGGGGGTGCGGGGTTGGGGATTGAGCGGGCGTTGGGTCGGCCGGTGGATCATGCGATCAATCACGATGCGAAGGCGATTGCGATGCATCGGGTGAATCATCCGGGCACGGAGCATTGGCAGAGTGATGTGTGGGAGGTGGACCCGCGTGAGGTGGCGCGGGTCGGCCGGTGTCGCTGGCGTGGTTTTCTCCGGACTGCAAGCATTTCAGCAAGGCCAAGGGGGGTCGGCCGGTGAGTCCTCGGGTGCGGGGTCTGGCGTGGGTGGTGATTCGGTGGGCGGAGTTGGTTCGGCCTCGGGTGATCATGTTGGAGAACGTGGAGGAGTTTGAGACATGGGGGCCTTTGCTGGCCCCGGATTACGAGAAGCCCGACCCGGAGCGTCAAGGCCAGACGTTTCGGGGGTGGGTGCGGAAGTTGGAGCAGCGTGGTTATGTCGTGGAGCACGCGGTGCTCAAGGCATGCGACTACGGGGCCCCGACGATCCGTAAACGGCTGTTTCTCGATCGCGCGGTGCGATGGGCAGCCGATTGTTTGGCCGGAGATTACACATGCGCGATCAGATGGCACGACTTGCGGTTTACGATCTGTACGTCGTAATGAAGATTCCCAGCGGCTACAAGGTCACGATTGTGCATCAAGACAGGCAGGCTTCGGCTTTGACTACGGATCTCAATCGCTCCATAAGGGAGGTGATCGAGCTATTCCATGCAGCGAGGCCGACCCGCGGCAGCTTGCGACTGGTGGGCTGATCCCCCACCGCACCGCCGCCGAGTGCATTGATTTTGACTTGCCGATCTGTTCGATTTTCGCGACGCAGGAGGAGGCGTCGGCCTGGGCGAAGGCGCATGGTCAGCATCGGCCCAAGCGGCCTTTGGCGGAGAACACGCTGCGGCGGGTGGCGGCGGGGATCAAGCGGTATGTGTTGGACAGCCCGCAGCCGTTCTTGGTGGCCACCAACCACGGCGACAGCGGCGGCCGGCGGACCTACCCGCTGGACGAGCCGATGCGGACCGTGACGGCGTCGTGCCGGGGCGGTGAGGCGATCTGCGTTCCGACGTTGGTGCAGGTGGGGGAAGCGCGGGTGGGGGGAGAGCGGGCCGGCACGGCCCGGCTCGCGGGGCACGGGGGGCTGGTGGCGGCGTTCATGGCCAAGCATTACACAGGGGCGGTGGGCTGTCGGCTGGACCAGCCAGCTCCGACGCAGACTTGCCGGGGGACGCAGAATCAATTGGTGATGGCTCAGCTCACGCACTTGTACGGATCGAACCGTGGCGGTGGCGGGGATCTGCGTGAGCCGTTGGGCACGATTACCGCCGGCGGGAATCACGCGGCGTTGGTGGCGGCGTTGCTCATCAAATACTACGGCACTGCGGACGGGGGGTATGGGGTGGATGGTCCGCTGCACACGATTCCGACGCGGGACCGGTACGGCCTGGTGCTGGTGCAGATTGACGGGGCGACGTACGTGATCGAGGACATCGGGATGCGGATGCTTCGGCCGCGCGAGCTGTATCGGGCGCAGGGGTTTGGGGAGGACTATGTGATTGATTACGGGCTGGACGAGCAGGACCGCATGGTTGAGCTGACCAAGACGGACCAGGTGCGGATGTGTGGGAACTCGGTGGCTCCGCCGGTGGCGGAGGCGTTGGTGCGGGCGAATGTGCGGGCGAATGTGGGGGGGGTTGGTTTTGAGGGTGGGGGTGGGTTTTGAGTGACTCTGCGTTGCGGTTGGTTTCGGTGGAGGGCGAGGGCTCGGGGTTTTTGGCGTCGGGGGGGTGGGGTGCGTGGTTGTCGGCGGTGCGTTCGGGTGCGGTTTTGGCGGGGTTGACGGGGGGCGAGGCGCGGGTGTTGACGGCGGTGTGGGGTTTTGCGAACGGGATGGGGGAATGTTGGGCGTCGGTGACGTCGCTGGCCGAGGCGGCGGGTTTGAAGCATCAGGCGACGTCGCGTGCGCGGCGGCGTCTGGTGGATGTGCACGGGCTGTTGGCCGAGGCAGCGGTGCAGGACAAGGCGAGCTTGAAGGTGGTGTTGGTGGTGCCGGGTGGGGGGAGAGCGGGGGAGGGGAGAGCGGGCCGGCACGGCCCGGCTCGCGGGGCACGTGGGGGGCGTGGGGGTGGTGGTGGGGGGGGGTCTGGGGAGACGGGGGGGGGGTATGGCGGTACGGTATGGGGGGGTACGGGCGTACGGGGGTGGGGGGTATGGCGGTACTCCCGAAGGATGCAGGGAAAGAGACAGGAAAGATGCGGCAGCGGCGGGCGGCGGCGATTTGGATTTAGGCGAAGGCGGGGCCGGTGGTGGGGTTGGGGGCGGGGCTGGGGGCGATGTGTGGGAGGGGGGTTTGGGGTCGGGGGGTCCTGGGTATGCGGCGGAGGCGGTGTCGGCGTTGGTGGCTGGTGGTTTAGCGGAGCGGGTGGCTCATGGGTTGGTGGCGTTTTATCGTCCGACGCCGGGTCAGGCGTTGGTGTTGGTGGAGGTGATGGACTGGCTGGACGCGGAGGCGTTGGCGGGTCGTGAGGAGGGGGTTCGGAGTCGTTCGGCGTGGGTGAAGGCGGCGTTGGAGGCGGGTCGGTTTGATCGTCCGCCGCGTTTGCGCAAGACGTTGGAGGCGGCGCGTCAGTCGGCGTCTCGGGAGCGGGCGATGTCGGTGGAGCGGGAGCGGGCGGAACGGGAGCGGGCGGAGCATGTGCGAATATCGGGGGAGCGGAAGGCGGTGCGGGGTCGATTGCGGGGGTGGTCGGTGGGGGATTTGGAGCGTTTGCGGGGGGCGGCGGCGGTGGGCTTGCCGAGTTTGGCGGGGGATCGTTTGCGCAAGGCCCGTCTGAGTGATCGTTGGGTGGTGGAGGTGTTGGTGGAGTTTGTGCTGGAGCGGGGTTGGGAGGCGGTGTTGGCGTTGCAGGTTGAGGGCGTCGGGGACGTTGGAGGGGGGACGTTGTGATGGATGAT
The DNA here is from genome assembly GCA_963799465.1 of uncultured Phycisphaeraceae bacterium. Taxonomy (GTDB): domain Bacteria; phylum Planctomycetota; class Phycisphaerae; order Phycisphaerales; family Phycisphaeraceae; genus JBCCOW01. The sequence continues at coordinate 2,122,061 of CAWCXG010000001.1, forward strand.
CGGGAGCGTTTACGTGCGATGGGTGCGGCGAAGCGTCGGCGGCTGGGGGTGCGTCAGTGGCAGGATGCGGAGTTGTCGGCGGCGCTGGCGGTGTTGGGGGCAGGCGGGGAGGTTGCGGGGGTTTCATTGGAGGCGTTGGAGGCGGAGGTGGCGCGTCGGGCGCGGTGGCGGGAGCGGCTTATACGAGGAGGTGTGTGATGGGTGCATCGGTGCGGGGTTTGCGGGTGTTGGGAATTGATCCGTCCTCGACGTGTACGGGTCTGGCGGTGGTGGAGGGTTTGGGTTGTGAGGGGTTATTGGATGGGGTGGTGGTGCGTCCGAGCGGGAAGTGGGGGTATCGGTGGGCGTCATTGGAGAAGCGGGAGACTTCGGGGATGACGGCGTGGGAGCGGGCGTGGCTGGAGGTGAATCGGGATGCGAGTTTGCCGGCGTGGTGGCGGGGGACGGCGATGGTGGATGAGGTGTTGGATGCGTTGAAGTTGATGGTGGGGCAGTTTGAGCCGGACGTGGTGGCGATGGAGGTTTCGAGTGGTCGGGCGGGTACGGGGAGTCGGGCGGGGGGGAGTTCGAGTTTGATTGTGTATGGGCAGGCGGTGGGTCGTTTGTTTGAGGCGGCGGAGCAGGCGTGGGGGGGTGTGTTGCCGGTGAGTGAGCGTCAGTGGACGGCGGGCCAGGGGGGTAAGCCGATGCGGACGGCGCGGCTTCGGATGTTGTATGGGTCGCGTTACAACTGGCAGGTGGATCGTGGGGGTGATGCGGCGGATGCGATTGGTCTGTGCGTTGGGTGGTGGGTCGGCTGGGCGGTTTGGAGGGCGGTTTGGAGCGTCGCGGTGCGGGGGGCGTTGGGGGTGGTTGTGGGGGGAGTGGGGGGAGTGATGGCTGAGGGTGCGTTGAGTGAGCGGGCGGCGGCGGAGCGTTTGGGTGTGCATCCGGGGACGTTGCTGCGTTGGCGTCAGGACGGTGAGGCTCCGCCTCACTTTGTGGTTCCGCGTCCGCGTCGGAACCTGGTGCGTTATCCGGTGGGTCATTTGGAGCGTTGGATGCGTTTGCGGGGTTTGCGGGATGTGTGAGGGGCGACCCACGCCGGGACGGCGTGGGCTTCGTGGAGGGGGGAGCGGGTGGGTGGGGGTTGTGGTTGAGGTGGGGGGTATGCTGTGGTGATGGCGGTGAGTTTGGTATCTCAGGGGTCGGATTGTCGTCGGCCGTGGGTGTGTCAGTTTCGTTTGGAGCGTGGGGGCAAGCGGTACAAGGTTTCGACGGGTCAGCGTTCGCGTTCGGCGGCGGTTCGTTTTTGCGAGCGTCTGGAGATTTTGATTGAGCGTCGGAGTCAGGGGGATGGGGTTCCGCCGGAGCTGTTGGGGTGGGTGGGTGCGCTTGGGGAGGCGACGGCGGGGAAGCTGGCGGGTCTGGGCCTGGTGGATGGTCGGGCGCGGGTGGCGGCGTTGCCATTGGCGGCGCATCTGGAGGCGTGGGCGGGGGTGGTTTCGATGCGTTCGAGTGGCGGGGGCGGTGTTGGGGGTGGTGGTGGAGCGGGTGGCCGGGATGGGATGACGCGTCATGCCCGGGAGAGTTGGCGGAAGGTGGAGCGGGTGGGGGAGTGGATGGGTTGGTTGGTGGCGGAGGATGCGGTGCGTGACATTCTGGGTTCGGAGCTGGGTGAGGGGGTGATGCGGGAGTTGACGGACCGGGGGTTGAGTTCGTCGACGCGGTCGAAGTATGTGGTGGCGGTGCGGGGTTTTGCGGAATGGTGTGTGCGGACGCGTCGGGTGCGGGAGGGCGCAGAGCGTCGTGTGGGGTTGGGTTTGGAGGCGGGGTTGGGTGGGCGTGGTGATGGTGGGGTTGGTGGGCGTGGTGGGCGTGGTGGGGGTGGGATGAAGATGCCGCGGGAGGTGGCGGGGTGGGACCGTCGTCCTTTGGAGCCGGTTGAGTTTGCGCAGTTGAGTGATTGGCTGGCGGGTCAGCCGGACCGTTTGCCGGGTCAGCACGGGGCGGAGCGTTGGGGGACGCGTGAGCGTCGGTTGTTGTATTGGACGGCGGTGCGGACGGGGTATCGGTTGAATGAACTGGCGTCGCTTCGGGTTTCGAGTCTGGGGGGCGGGGTGTTTGCGGCGTCGGGGATGGGGGTGACGCGGGGGGCCCGGCGGTGGTGCGGTTGCCCGGCCGGTTGACGAAGAACGGGAAGGCGGGGAGCGTGCCGATTCCGGGGGATCTGGCGGAGGCGTTGGTGGGGTGGGTTCGGGATGAGCGGAAGTTGGCGGGTGCGGCGTTGTTTTGGGTGACGAAGGGCAAGCGTCGCACGCGTATGGAGACGGTGGAGGTGGGCGGTGCGTTGGTGAAGCGTCAGGTGTATGCGGGTCCTGGGGGGGCGAAGTGGCGGCTGCGGGAGGATATGCGGGGGCGGGGTTGGGCGGGATTTTGGATTTGCCGGGCCTGGTGGTTGATTTTCATAGTTTGCGGGCGACGGCGATCACGTGGTGGCTGGAGGGTCACGTGCCGGGGGGGCGTGGGCTGGATGCGAACCGGGTGATGAAGCTGCGCGGCTGGGTTCTCTGGGGATGGTGCAGCGGTATGTGCGGGGGAGTCGGGATGATTTTGGGTGGTTGGAGGGATCGGGGCGTGGTGTGGGGGGTGTGGGGGGTGGTGGAGCGGGTGGGTTGGGGGCGTGATGGGGGGAAGGCGGGCCGGCACGGCCCGGCTCGCTTGGAGGGGGATGGCGCGTATCATTGCGGTATGGAATGGGTTGAGGCGGAGGCGCGGTCGGGGGTGGTGCGGTCGTTTCGGGTGGATTCGCTGGCGGGGGTGATGGATGTATCGTTGCCGGCGGCGGGGGATGAGGTCGTGAAGCGGTGGCGGGTGGCCTGGCCTGGCCTCAGGGGTGAGGGGGATTGGCAGGTGGGTGCGGTGGTGGGGCCTTCGGGTTCGGGGAAGGGAAAGGTGACTCGGGCGATGTTGGGGGAGGCGTTTTTGGAGGTTGGTCCGGGTCGGGTGTCGGCGTTTGAGTGGCCTGTGGAGGGGTCGGTGGTGGATGGGTTTCCGGCGGCGGTGAGCGGTGGTCGGGTGGGGGAGTTGTTTCAGGCGGTGGGGTTTAGTGATGCGCCGGCGTGGCTGTTGCCTTGGGGTCGGTTGAGTACGGGTCAGCGTTGGCGGGCGGAGTTGGCTCGGGCGTTGGTGGAGGATCGGCCGGTGGTGGGGGTGGATGAGTTTGGGGCGTTGGTGAGTGATCTGGAGGCGGCGACGGCGGCGCGGGCGGTGTCGAAGGCGGTGCGTAAGGGTCGGACGGGTGCGAAGCGGGTGGTGTTGGTGGGAGCGAAGGGGGTGGGTTCGGGTGGGGATTTGGGTGAGGGTTGGTTGCGTTGGGCGGAGCCGGACTGGTGGGTGGATATGGAGGATGGGGTTTTGCGGGGTTGGGATGCTGGGAGCGGCGGGGGTGGTGGGGGTGATGGGGAGGAGGTGGCTGGCGGTGACGCTGGCGGGTTTTGCGGGGGCGAGCGGGGGCGGTTTGAAGTGGAAGTGCGACGATGCCGGGCGGCGGAGCGTTGGCCGGTGTATTGGTCGCATCATTATTTGAGCTCGCGTTTGCGGAAGGGGGCCACGGGGTATGAGGCGTGGGTGAGGATGGGGGGTTGGCGTGGGGGTCGGGCAGGGCCTTGGGTGGCGGGGGGGTTTGTGGCGATGTCGGGGATGATGGGCAAGCCAGGGACGCGAACGGTGCATCGGCTGGTGGTGTTGCCGGGTCTGCAGGGGGTGGGGTTGTGCGGGATTTGCTGGCGACGGTGGCGGGGGTGGAGTTCTTGTCGGGTGGGCGTGGATCGGGTGGTGATTCGGACGGGTCATCCGGGTCTGGTGCGGGTGTTGGATCGGGATGATCGGTGGGAGACAGGGCGGGTGCAGGACGGGACGGTGACGCAGCAGGGCGTGGGGTCGGTGGGGAGCTTTGGTCGGGCCAGCGTGGGGTTTGGGTGGCGGGGGAGGGGTTGAAGCGGTTGGGGGTGATGGTTGTTCATCGGTAGGGTTTTAACTTATTGAAAGGTTTTTGTTAGGTGCTATATTGGCTCGACCTTTTGGGAGTCAAGTGATGCAGTTTGAGATTGGGCCGTTCGTTTTCAGGGTTTTGGTGGTGCGTGATCGTCCGGTGGATGATTCGGGTGAGGCGTCGGATGAGCTGACGCGGTTTGACGCGTTGGTGATCGAGATTTGGGCAGGGTTGGGGCCTGAGCGCCGGGAGAATGTGCTGCTGCATGCACTGCGGCATGTTTGGCGTTGGCATCACGGTTCCGGCGAGGACATGGAGGAGGATTGCGTGGGTGCGGCGGCGTGGGCTCAGTGGCTGATGGATGCGTATGTGGGGCAGGGGGGGCGGGCAGCCCTGGGAGTGATGGGGCCTGGGGATGCGTGTCAGGATGCGGGGTTGGTTGAGGCGGTGAAGCGAGAGCCAATGGGGCGTCAGAAGCGTCAGGAGCGTCAGGAGCTTCGGTTGGTCCCGGTGGTTGATGAGATGCCCGAGCGGTTAGAGGAGCGTTTGGGCGGCGGATTGACGGCGGATTGTGCGGGGGAGGGGTGTGGTCTGGTGTATCACGGGGCGGCGGTGGTGACGGGGTTGCCTTATTGGTTGGATGCCATTGGGGGGCGGGTGATCAACGGTGAAGTGGTGGAGCGGATGCTGTATTGCGAGGAGTGTGGTCACGTTCAGTGGTGGGTGGAGGGCTGGGATGTCTTTCGTCGCGTGCCGAATGGCGTGGCCGTTGTGATGCCTGAATTGCAGACGGGTAGCGATGCGGTGGCGAAGTGGGATCTGGCTTTGGCTGACCAGCGATCGCGGAGCTCATATTCGGGCGGTGCGGTCGGCTAAAGGTACTTTGGGGCGTGAGCGCAATGCGGGGGTAAATGTGGGCGGTCGCGAGCGCGAAAATACACAAAGCTTTAAGGTTGTATCAGACCCCTGATCGGACCCCTGAAATAGATTTTGCCAAAAAAACCTATGAAAAATAGATGCAAAATAACAAGGCTATGCAGCCTTCTAAGCTGACGGTTACAGGTTCAAGTCCTGTCGGGGGTATGAGCGTTGGCAGGGAAATGCGGTGGGCAGGAGGCGTTGGGGCGTTTCCCGAATGCGTTAGCCGACTTCGCGACGCTGGAACAACACCACAGCCAGAGCGAGCAGCGCGGTGACATAAATCCCGGCATAGGCAGCGCAGCGTGCGATGTAGCTGGCGGTAAAGGGATTGCCCATCGTGATCGCGTCGGCGGGCCAGAGGAACTGAAGGTTCGGGGTGAGCCAGTACATCACCGCCCCGACGGTGTACAACACTTTCTTACCCAGCGGCAGGGCGGCCTGGTCGGCGAGTTGGTCGGCGAGGTCTTCGGGCAGCCTGCGGTCGGTGACGTAGGCGCGGAAGGCTTGGTCGCGTTGGGCGTCGTCGAGGGGCAGGTCGCCCACGAGGTTGTTGAAGTTTTCGCGGGTGAAGACACGACTTTGCCGGGCCAGGCTCATCCGAACGGATTCTTTGAGATCGGAATTGCTCCAGGTCTGCTCGATGCGGTGAAGTGCGCCGATGCCCACGTGATCGTGAGCGAGATGGGCTTCGCTGGTGGTGCCTACCGCGTTATCGATGTGGCGGATGAAGGATTGGGAAACCAGCCCCATGCCAAAGACGACCAGGCAGATCAGAAGGGTGGCGACCTGGCCCAGGCGGGTGGAGATGGCCACGGCAAGTGCGGTGAGGATCAGTACGCCCAGGAAGACAAGCACGAGTCCCCAGACGACTTGGCCGGCGAGTCCTTCATCGATGATGAACTCGGTCAGGGGGGGTTGCAGGGCCCAGTTCTTGGCAAAGACCAGGACGCCGGCGTAGGCAGCGGTGAGCGCGGCGGCGAGTCCCAGAGCGACCGACGAGGCCCAGACCCATTTGAAGAAATAGTTGCCAAAGGTGGCGGTTGCGAGGGCAAGAAGGGCGAACCCGAAGCCGAAGACCAGCACCGGGCCGTCGAGGTCGTCCGACGCAGTGGCCATGACGCGGTGGCGGAGGGTGAGCAGGAAGATCAGGGCGAGGATGTAGAACGCGAGTCCGATGGCGGCAGCGACGCCGAGGAATTTGCCCACGATGAAGACCGGTCGGGGGACGGGTTTACTGACGACGGTGAGAACGGTGCGGGAGTCGATTTCGTGAGCGAGCACGCCGGTGGCGGAGAACGCGGCGAGCAGCAGGCCCATGAGAAACAGGGTGGAGAGGCCCATGTCGACGAGCATTTTGTTGTCGCCCCCGCCGGTCTCCATGGTGTAGGCAGCCAGCCAGGGGTTGAGAAACAGCATCACGAAGCCAGCGAAGACCAGCACGATAAAGACCGGCTGGCGGATGGCCTCGGTGAACGTGTTACGGGCGATGGTGAAGGACTGGCCGAGCATGGCGGTCCGAACTGGTGCGGGAGACGGGGCGTAGGGCGAAGATGGGCCGAGCACTATACGCCAGTGGAGTCACGGCGGTTTGGTGGGATGGGTTGGGGCGGCGCGAGGCGGTTTATCGGGCGGGGGGGTCGCGGTGATGCGGGGCCGGGGCGCGAGTCGCTATTCTGTCCGACCCTGTGGGTATGTTTCGGGGATGCTTGTTCTTGACATCGTTTCTCGTTGATCCTCTGATTGCTCATGCCTGACGACGTCCCGATTTTTGCCGATAGCCAGACTTACCGCCGCGGCGCGATTGCGGCGTTGGTGGGGCTGGTGGTGCAGTTGGTGGTGGGCGTGGGGGTGGCGGTGCTGGGGGTGTGGGCGGGGTCGCTGGCGTTGCATGCCGCGGCGTGGCACCTGCTGGGTGGGCTGGCGATCTGGGTGGTGCTGTGGGTGGTGTATCAGCAGCACAAGCTCGAACGACTTGAAGCCTTGGAAGCCGAGCAGTTGGCAGCGTCGGATGCGGACGCCGCGCGGTTGTTTGATGAGGCGGGTCAGCAACTGGCCATCGCTCGCGGTCGGCTTGGCAAGCTGTATCGCTACGGGCTCAACAGTGTGACCGCGTTCGTGGCGGTGTACCTGCTGTGGGCGGGGCTGGCCTTGCTGCTGGACGCACGCGGGTTGATCGTCGCCAGTGACGACGCGGGGGGTACAGGCGATTGGTCACTGTTGCAGGCTGCGTCGCTTCGGGGGGATGTGTCGATTGGCTTGCTGCTCGCGGCGACGGTGTTTTATGCACTGATTATTTTTCTGGCGGCACGGTCGCTGGCGGGCATGACCAAGGTCCCCGCGTGGCAGTTGCTGCGGGGCGGGGCGGCGTACCTGATGGGCAATCTGGTGGTGGCGCTGGGCTTGGCGGTGGCAGCAGCGCTGGAACTGGCGGGGATCACCGGCGGGTTCGCGGTGATGGCGCTGGTGACGCCAGTCATCATGCTGCTGCTGGGCGTGGAGATGGTGCTGTCGCTGGTGCTGGGGCTTTATCGTCCTCGGCGGGGCAACGAGGTGCCGCGGGCGGCGTTTGATTCGCGGTTGCTGGGCTTTTTGACCCGGCCCGAGTCGTTGGGGCGGATCGTCACCGAAACGCTGCGGTATCAGTTCGGCATCGATTTTTCGACCTCGTGGGTGTATCGGCTTTTGGGTCGGGCGTTGCTGCCGTTGGTGGGGTTTGCGGCCGTCTTGCTGGTGGGTTTGTCGAGTCTGGTGTTTGTGGGGCCCGGCGAGCAGGCGGTGATTACGACGTGGGGTGGATCGCCTCGGTATGTCGGGCCGGGGGCTCAGGTGAAGTGGCCTTGGCCGGCGGGACGGGCCGAGCGGTTTGAGGTGGATCGGGTGCATCAGACGTTGGTGGGGGTGGGCGATCAGGGGCTGGCGTTAAATGAGCCGGTGCTGTGGTCTTCGGAAGTGGACGCGCCCACGCAGCAGTTCTTCGTGACCGCAGCGGCAGGTGGAGCGGGCGGGTCGGGCGGGTCAGGATCGCAGGAGGCAGGGGCAATGACGCAGGCTGCTGGTGAGGGCGGCGGTGATGAAGGCGCAGCCTTGGGCGAATTGGTGGTGGCGGTGGCGGCAGTGCGGTGGAAGATTGATACCCGTGAGGTGGTGGGGGACGCGGTGGGGGACGCGGTGGGGGGCGCGGGGGGGTTGGAGCGTTACTTGCGTTCGGCACGTCGGCCGGAGGCTTTGATTGAACTGGTGGCCACCGAAGAGCTGTCACGTTTGGCGGCGACACACGACATCGATCGGCTTTTGTCGATTAACCGCCAGGACGCAGGGCGTCGGTTGACCCAGCGGGTGAACGCGCGGCTGGGGCCAGAGGGGTATGACCTGGGCGTGGTGGTGTTGGACGTCGGGTTGTTGACGCTTCAGCCCCCGCGCGGGATGAAGTGGCGGCCAGCTTCCAGGGCCAGGCCGCAGCGCTGCAGGAGCGCAACACCACTGTGCAACGCGCTCGGGGTGAGGAAGCACGGACGCTGGCGGAGGTGGCCGGCTCGCGTCGGCAGGCGCTGGCGATTGATGCGGGGATTGCGGAGCTTGGCCGACTGCGTCGCAGCGGGGCGGACGCGGAGGCGGTTGAATCGCAGCGGCAAAGGGTGCAGGCTCTCATCGCCGGGTCAGGCGGGCAGGCATCAAGGCTGATCGCCGAGGCTCGCTCGGAGAAGACCCGGCTGGTGCTGGATGCTGAGGCCCGGGCGCGTGAGTTTCCCACCAAGCTCGCAGCGTTTCAGGCAGCTCCGCGTTATTACCGCCAGCGGGCTCGGCTCAATGCGTTGGCCCAAGGGATGCAGGAGGGGCGAAAATACATCATGACCGTCGAGGGCCAGGCGGCTCCGACGATCCGGTTGGACCTGGTCGATACCACCGCTGGCTTTACGGGGTTGGAGTGATGTTGATGCCTGTGTGGACCGCTTTTCTTGTTCTGTTTTCCCCGCGAGCGGCTGCCCGCTACGTTCGATGTGATGCTTTGAGATGAAACGTCTGCCGATCCTTCTCGTTGCGGTGGTGTTGCTGGCCATGCTGGCAGCGACCATGTTTAGTTTCACGGTGAAGTTCAACGAAGTTGCGGTGAAAACGCAGTTCGGGGAGGTGCAGTCGGTGGTGACCGAGCCGGGGCTTTACTTCCGGTGGCCGCTGCCGATTCAGGATGTGCAGACATATCCCAATACGCTGCAGATCGTGGAGAAGCCTGCCACCGAAGTGCAGACTTCGGATCGGTATTCGATCGTCGCCCGCATGTACCTGACCTGGAAAGTCACCGACCCGTTGAAGTTTTCGACATCGACCAAATACCTCGCCGCAGCGGACGACAAACTGCTGGCTGCAATGAGCGAGGCCCAGGCGGTCATTTCGTCCTACGCCTTTGCAGATCTGTTCAACACCAACGGCGATTCGGTCCAGTTGGGCACGATCGAAGCAGAGATTCTTGCCCGCGTGCAGCAGAGCGTCGCTCAGCAGGACCTGGGGCTCGAGGTCACCAGCTTTGGTTTGCCGCGGCTGCTGTTTCCGGAATCGATCACGCCTAAGGTGGCTGAGCGGATGATTGCCTCGCGCGAAGCGTTTGCGGCCAACACCCGTGAGCAGGGCGAAACCCAGGCTCGCGACATCCGCAGCAAGGCTGAGCAGATCGCAAGCCGAATTGAAAACTTCGCCAGCACCGAGGCCCAGCGGATCCGCACCGAGGGGGAAGAAATCGCCAATCGGCAGTTCCCCACTTTCGCGGCCAACCCGGACCTGGCGATCTTTTTACTCAATGTCGATGCGCTCAAGCAGATCCTCTCCGCAGGCCAGTCCACGTTCTTTCTTGACGCGAATCGGCTTGATCCATTCCACTTATTCACCCCCGAGGGTCTGGAAAACGGAGCGGCGCAGCCGGCCGACTCTGATTCCTGAGCTTTGCACGACGTTCCTGTTTTCCGATGTCCCTGCTGATCTGACCGCGACCTTCACGCTGCCCCATGTCTGCCACGCCGCCCGACGACACCTCGTTGACCCCGCCCCCGTCTGATCCGCCGGCCGCTGATGCGTTGGTGCCGGGAGTTGGCTTGCCTGACCCTGAGGCTGTGGGTGAGTTGTCGAAAGATCCGGGGCTTGCCACAGCGGCGGACCCGGCTGCGCAGTCGTTGGCGGATGCGCTGCGGGTGAGCTTCCTGATCCTCAAGCTGGTGATGGTGACGCTGGCGGCGGCGTATTTGTTTACTGGGTATTTCACGGTCGATGAGCAGCAAGCCGCGGTGAAAATGCGCTTCGGACAGCTGGTCGGTGAGCCGGGCGAAAGGGTCCTTGGCCCGGGTCCGCACTTTGGGCTGCCCGTCCCGTTTGAGTCGCATCTAATTGTGCGCACGGCGCCGCAGACCTTCATGTTGGATCAGGCGTTTTGGTATGCGCTAACCGACGAAGAGCAGCAGATGACCGTCGAAGAGCTCGCGGCATCAGGGCGACGCGGCCCGCTGAATCCGTTGGTCGACGGATATTTAATCACCGGCGACGCGAACATTGTGCACGGCCGATTTCGGGTGACGTATCGGGTTTTCGATGTGGAGCGGTATGTCATCCACGTTGGCGATGAGACGGCTCAGAGGCGTTTGGTCGAGCAGGCCGTCCAGGCGTCGGTGGTGGCGCGGGCGGCGACGGTCGAGGCGGATGATTTCATCTCCGGCCGAACCCGGTTGGAGGGTGCCGCGTCGGATGCCAACGCGCAGCTTGAGGGCCTCAACACGGGGCTGGTGGTGGACAACATTGAGGTGCTTGCGCCGACGATGCCGATCCAGGTTCGCGGTGCGTACAACGCCGTGAACAATGCCGAATCGGATCGGGCGACGCTGATCGAACAGGCCCAGCGGGATCGGGCGAAGACCCTGGCTGCCGCGGCGGGACCTGCCGCAGCGCCGCGGGGGGCGCAGGATGGGCCTTTGGCTCGATTGATTGATCGCTATGAGGCGACGCCGGAGGATGATGCCGCGCGGGACACGCTCAAGGCGGAGCTTGACTCAGCCTTTCGTGAGTTGGCGCTTGAGACCGAGCAGGGGTCTTTCGAGATCGGCGGACAGGCGGCTTCGATTATCGATGAGGCTCGCAGTTACCGCACCAATATTGTGGAAGCGTTGCAGCGCGAGGCCCAGCGGTTTGAAGAGCTCCGCCCGAGCTATGAGCAAAACCCTCGGCTGTTTAAGCAGCGGGTCTGGCAGGCGGCGCTGAAGGAGATGCTGGCCGGTGACAATCCGCCCGAACTGGTGTTTTCGCCCAAGGAAGGGCAGTTGTATCTGGAAGTGAATCGTGACCCCGCGATAGCGGAGCGCCGGGAACAGGAACGTGCTCAGCGAGCCAGCGAAGGCGGGGGCCCTTGAGTATTCGATTGAGAGTACGTCCTGCGCTGCCAGGTGTTGGCACGACATGACCGCAAAGCTCATCCTGGCGCGGAAGTGCGAAGCCGATAAGACTTCAAGGATGACACATGGGGCAGCACAGAACGCGAACCTTGAGCGCGACTTCACGCGTAAGAATGCACGGGCGGGTCTTATTTTCGTTTCCTATCGTTCATCGTCTTTGTGATTGACCATGCCAGCCACTGCAACCCCCGAGACTGTGTCGACACCCGCTGCCCCACGGGACACTCCCGACCTGGTGCGGTGCGTGGGGTTGACCAAAGTGTTCAAGGACTTCTGGCTTCGGCCTCGGGTGACGGCGGTCGATGCGATTGATCTGGATATTCGTCAGGGTGAGGTGTTCGGTCTGCTTGGGCCCAACGGTTCGGGCAAATCGACGACGATTAAAATGCTGCTCGGGTTGCTCACGCCCACCGCCGGCAAGATCGCGGTTTTTGGCAAGCACCCTTCGGATGTGGGCACCAAAAAACGCATCGGCTATCTGCCCGAAGAGTCGTATCTGTATCGGTTTTTGTCGGCCCGCGAGACGTTGGACTACTACGGCAAGCTGTTTGGGCTGGCACCGTCGATCCGACGGCAACGCATCGACATGTTGCTGGAAATGGTGGGCCTGGAGCATGCTGCACGTCGGCCGGTGGGCGAGTTTTCTAAGGGGATGACGCGCAAGGTGGGTCTGGCGCAGGCGTTGATCAATGATCCGGACCTGTTGATTCTGGACGAGCCGACGTCGGGGATGGACCCGATCGCCACAGCGGACGTGAAGCGTGTGATTCTGCAACTCAAAGAGCGGGGCAAAACGGTGTTGCTGTGCTCGCACCTGCTGGCGGACGTGGAGGATGTGACGGATCGGGTGGCGGTGATGTTTGGCGGGAAGGTGCGTTCCCGGGGCCGGGTCGATGAACTGCTGACGCAAACTGACCGCACGACCTTTACGACTGGCGCGATGAATGAGCAAGAGCAACTCGCGGTGATGTCGGCGTTGGAACGTATTGGCGTTTTGGATGCCACGGTGTCGCGGCCCCGGCAGAGCCTCGAAGCGTTGTTCCTGGACATCGTGCGACAGGCTCAGGCGGAAGGTGCGGTCACAGCTGGGGCTCGTAGCGGCGGGGCGATTGCAGGGTTTCTTTCGCAAGGTGGAATGGCTGCGGGTGAACTCCCCCAAGAGGTGGCCCCCGAGCAGGTCCTTGCGGCGTTGCAGCGGGTGGAGACGGACACTGCGTTACCCGGTGATTCGACTCAGGCTAATGCCTCGCATACCAGCGACGCGCCAGCGGCGCCTGCTTCACCGCCTGCCCCGGAGCATGATGTCCTGGCCGAACTGGTGGGAGGGAATCAGGCGGGTCCGGCGGAACCGGCGGAACCTGCACCGGCCCCGGCTCAAGTTTCGGTGGATGCGGACCGTGGGGTGCTCGACGCGTTACTGGGTGGCCCTGCCGAGGACGGCTCGGCCCCGCCGACGGATCGTCCTGTGTAGCGTTTGTTTCTCGACGGCGGGTCGCCGGTGACCTGTCGGTATCCTCGCCGCACGCGTGCAACGCGGGGGCTTGTTCGACCCATGCGAACTGCGATTTAACGCAGCGGTGTTTATGAAACTGACCTGGCCACTCTGGACGCTGGTACTTCTGGCCTTGATCGGTGGGGCGGTGGGTTTGGATGCGTTGCTGTCGGCCCAGGGTTCGCCGGGCAAAGGCGCGGCAGCGAGCGGCATGGTGGGCGGGGTCGCAACGGGCTGGCTGGTGTTTGGGCTTATCCGCTGGCGGTCGGTGGCCTGGGTGTCGCGGGTCGGGCGATGGGCTGCGGTCCTGTGGGCGGTGGGGTTGGTGATCCGGGCAGCGTGGGCGCTGGACGTGACCTGGCTGGCGGTGATGGTCGGCAGTGCGACGGGCATGGTGATGACCGCGTCGCTTGGGCTTTGGGCGGTAAGGCTTGCCATGCGGCCGGGGCATCCGATCCTGGGGGTGGCGCGGACGCTTATCGACGAAGCGGTTCGGCTGCGGGTGGCGATGTTGTTTGTGGGATTGATGCTGGTGGGAATCCCCGCGTTGTCGCTGCTGCCCGGCGAGGATCGGCTGGAGTATCGGGTGCAGACGTTTTTGGCGTGGTCGATGAGCCTGATTTCCTTGCTCATGGGGATCATGACCGTGTTGGTGGCGGCCTGGAGCATCACTGCGGAATTTGACCGCAAGCAGGTGTATTTCACGCTGACCAAGCCGGTGGCGCGGTGGCAGTATTTGCTGGGCAAGGTGGTTGGGGTGTCGTTGTTGAATCTGGTGTTGGTCGCGGTCGCGGGGCTGGGCGTGTATCTGTTTGCGCAGTCCATGCGGGCACAGGACGGCTGGGACGCGGCGGACGAGGCGGCGGTGATGGACCAGGTGCTTGTTGCCCGCATCGCCCGGCAGCCGCAGCCCGCAGATGCCGCGATGCTTGACCGGATGATGATGCAGCGGGTGGAAACGCTGCGGGCAGACGATCCAAGCCGATACGGGATGCCCGGGTCGTCGCTGGAGCTGGTGGCGGGAGCGGATCTGGACGAGGTGCGGGGCCGGGTCCTGGCGGAGTGGTTGAAGGTTGGGCCTGGGGAGACCAAGACGTTTCGGTTCACGGATCTGCAAGCGTTGGCTGAACGGTACCGGGCGGGGCGTGAGGCGGTGGACGCGCTGCTGGCACGTTATGGGTTTGAAGGCGACGCGGCCGACGAACAGCTTGCGGCGATTCAGTTTGCACTGATTTACAAGCAGATCGATTTATTTCCGGGCAAACCGGTGGATGTCCTGCTCGAAGAACTTACCGCGGAGGGTGCGAAAGACCCCCGTTTGATTCAGGTCATGACGCGGGAAGGCAAGCTGCCGCTGCCTGCGGTGGCGGAGTTGATCAGCACGACCTACCTGCCGCCGTTGCAGCTGCGGTATCAGCCTGAGGCGGCGGGCAATGTGTCGGACAGTCAGGTGCTTCTGGGTTTTTCGGCGGGCAACCGTGATCTGGGCGCGGCCTTGGTTTCCAACGACGATCCGCATGTGCTGCGGATCCCGGTGCAGGCCATCAGTTCGGACGGCACGCTGGACCTGCGGGTCACGAATCTGCCCCGTGAGGGCCAGGCCCAACCGACCATCAGCTTCAGCTATGCCGACGGCATGCGGGTGCTTTACCCCATCGGGGACTTTGGCCCGAATCTCGTGCGGGCCTTGGGCATCGTCTGGAGTCGTTTGGTGTTCCTCTCGGCGGTTGCCTTGGCCGCGGGAACCGTACTGGGATTTTCGGTGACGGTTTTGCTGGCCTCGGTGGTTTATTTCATTGCCGGGATGTCCGGGTTTCTCGACGACAGCCTGGTCGACTTTGCCGCCTTCCCGCGTGAAGCGTTGCCCCTGCGGGAGCAAGCCAGCGTGATGTGGGCGAAGTTTTCAACGCGGGTCGGCGAAGGCGAGTACTGGAAGGCTGCGAAGATTGTCATCGGTCTGCTGGGTGCGGGGTTCTCGGCCCTTGTCCCGGCGTTTGATCGGTTCAACCCGCAACCCCTGATCGCGGATGGCCTGCTGGTGCCGTGGCGGATGGTGCGGGAGGCGGCGGTTTGGTTGATTCTGGTGTGGAGCGGCACGGTGGGTTTGATCGGATATGCCTTGCTGCGCCGCCGCGAGATTGCACGGGTGACGGTGTGAGGGTGCGCGACCGTTATGCATTTTTCGAAGGCATCGATGCCACGCGGTTGGTTTTGAACGCAACACGCCAGCGCGACGTACCATTCATGTCCATTTCCCATTTTCAGTTTTACCTTGTCTAAAGACCGCCTCGTCCAACTCGTTGCTGCCTTGGTGATCGTGGCCTGCTTCGTCGGGTTGACGCAGTTGATGTATGGCATCAACGTGCAGCGTCGCGAACTGCAACTCGGGGCCGACACACAAATCGACGAACGCGTGCCGCCTGAATATGCCTTGCTCGCTCAATTGGGCAGCTTCCGAGGCGTGGCGGTCAATGTCCTGTGGTATCAGCTTGAACAGCAAAAGCAGGCGGGCAAATTTTTCGAAGCCAATCAGCTCTCCCGCTTGATCACCAAGCTCCAGCCCCGCTTCCCCCAGGTGTGGGGCTTTATGGGCTGGAACATGGCCTACAACATCTCCGTCAAAACCTCGACCCCCGAGGAACGCTGGGACTGGGTCAACAAAGGCATCGACCTGCTCCGCGATGAAGGCATCCCCAACAATCCCAACGCCATTCGGGTCTATCGCGAGCTCGGGTGGATTTTGTTTCACAAAGTCGGCGGCTCCACCGACGACATGCATCACTACTACAAAGCCCAGCTCGCCAAGGAATGGCACCCCATCGTGGGCAACGACATCGAGCAGCTCACGCCTGAAGCGTACAAAAAGCACTGGCAACAGCTCGGCGAGATCACCCGCAATTACTTCGTGGGCGGACAGACCGGGGCGTTGGTCGGCGAACCTTCCACCGAAACGCTGATCCGCTTCCGCACCGACTTCCCGCAGACCGCCCCGCTCGTTACTGAATTGAAATCGCTGGGCTTTGATCTTTCGCCCGCCACGCTCAAAGCGTGGGGGACGCTGCAGATGTTCCGGGATTATTACCCCTGGCCGACGGTGGAGCGCCTGGAAAACGACGTACTGCCTGACGCGTCCCGCCGACTGATTCCACTGCTCAAGCAGATTGAAGCGGAGCGGACGGCGATCCTCCGGGCTCCCAGTGTTGAGGCTCGCGACAAGGCGATCAAAGCAGCAAAACTCATGCCCGGGGTCCCTCCCCTGCTGGCCTTTCTCCGAGCCCAGACGCTCATCGAGGAATACCACATGGACCCCCGGTTCATGGTCGAACTCATCGAACGCTTCGGCCCCATCGATTGGCGCTCGGCAGGGGGGCAGTCCCTCTACTGGTATGCCCGGGGCGTGGACCAGGCGTATGACCTCCGCGATCGCACCAAGTACGACCAGATCAACACCGACCGTGGCATCATCCACTCGCTGCAATGGCTGTTCCGATTCGGCACACTCGCGTTCGATCCGCTCGGTGGCCAGCAACGCCAGGGCGTGGTGACCGGGGATCCCAATATTGACTTTGTGGACAGTTACGAACTCGCGGTGGAGCAGGCCCGTGAACGCGGGATGCAGGTTGACTGGGGCGTTGGCCGGGACACCACCTATCAGGCCGGCCACGAAAACTTCCTGCACGACGCCATTCGGGCGGCATACTTCTACGACGCGGATCGCAATAAAACCAAAGCACACGAGCTCTACGCACGGGTCAAAAAGCTGTACGGCAAAGACAGCGAAGGCCAGGTTCAGACGGCGTATCAGGATGAGTATCAATTACCACTGGCTCGATTCGTCACGACCACATGGGTCCAGGACAGCGGCATGGAGCAGGTGCCCCGGCTGGCGATCGAGGGGCTGCTGTATCAAGGCTTCCGCACGGGCGTGGCTCTGAATCGGCCCGAGCAATGGCTCAGGGCGGTCGAAATCGCCCGCAACATTCATCAAAATGCGCAGGAAAAACGTGAAGGCGGCGGCAATCCCAATGCATTTGAGGATCGCCGGGCCTTGCCGGACTTCGAAACGTTTCAGCTCAACGCGTTTGTCAACTTTTTGTCGGACCCCCGCATTCCGTTGCTGTATCGCTCGCGGGTGTGGATCAACATGTACAGCATTGAGCCGCGGATGTTGCCTTTCGTGTATGACCGGGTGATTCCCCGCCTCCGTCAGCAGGCGGATATGTCAGGGCTTGATCCGGGTTTTCTGTTTCCTGATCCGCCGAATCTGGCGGAGTTTCGCGAGTCCCAGCGTCAGGCAGCCCAGCAAGCGCCGCCTCAGGGACCAGCCCAGAATCCCGCGCAGAACGTCGAGCGGCAGTAAGTTCCCAGCGTTTCATCGCAACGTGCCAGATATAGTGGTCTCACATGGCTGGACTCTCACTGCGACCCTTGAGCCCGACAGCTACGCCACGACCGATGCGTTGGCTTGGGCTGTATCTGATCGCCAGCGTCGTGTTCGCCTGGAGTTGCCCTGCTCAAGAGGCTGAGCTTGACCAGGCCTACGACACGTTCGCTTCGACGCAGATGACAGCCCTGGGGCAGATGCTCCAAGCCTACGACACCGCCTACACCGAGCAGATCGGCAACCGGGCGTTTGAGCTGGCGCAGCGGGTGCGGCGGGAAAATGCCCAGATCGCTTTTGGGGAAGCCAACCCCGTCACCTCGCCGGATCAAGGGCTGGACCTCGAGCCTCTGGTTCAAGCCCGGGCCGAGTATCGCGATCAGATCCTCCAGGCTCAGGAAACGCTTGCGGCATTGGTGCAAACGGCCCGCGATGCAGCGGCTGTGCGCGGTGACACGCAGCAAGCGGTGCAACTCAACGGACAACTCGAAGCGGTCCGCAAAGGCGGCGAGACGTTGAATCGCCGTCTGCCCTTGCCGCAAGGCGTGGCGGTGAATCGCTACTTCAATGAGCTGCAACGCCCTGGCGTCCATATCCCGGACGAGCTTGGGGTGATGTATCAACCCGGACGGATACGTATTTTTGGAGCGAGTCAGCATGACGTCGTCGTCATCAACGGCTCGGTATATGGTCACTTCGGCAAAGTCATATCCTTTGAGAATCACGGATGGGCGGGTTGGCTTAGAGCTTCCGAACCGCGTCTCGCGGACGGCGCCAATTATATTTTGCTCTTCCTAGATAAACGGGGCAGGGTCGTCGAACGCCATATCCTTCCTATAGATGTGGATCAGCGATACCAGTGGAAATTTTCGCGTGATCGACGCCAGGTCCGATTCGTGATGAGTGGAACGGCGGGACAAGCGCTCGAAGTCAGCGGCTCTGCATTTCGTATTAAAGGCGTGGCCTTTGCCGCCACGGTGCGTCGGCCGGGGGATCAAGCTGATCTCCAAGTGACTTATCGGCGTGACGGGTCCGGATAACATACCCATAAGTCTAAAGGCTACATGCGTTTGCAAAAAAAAAGAACTCTTGACACGATGCGTAGACATGTTAAACTGGGCTGATCGTGCTAGGGCATTCCCGACCCTGCACGCGTTCGCCTGCTTAGACCGTTATGATCCACTGAGCGTCATCTTCTTTCCGCTCATCTCCGAGGGATCGGTCTAACACCACGCCAGGGACGGCGTGTTCAAAGGCCTCATATTGTCCCTTGGCCGAATGGTTCGGCCTGGGTTGTCTCCGCCGCTGTTCACGGACCGCCAACGCCCTTTTTCTTTCGTCCTACCGCTGCCGGGTGTTCTCCCGGCTCGGCCCCGCAAACAGCACCGCCTGACGACCCGCGTTCCCCTTGTCGCTCTTATTTTGGAGATTCCTTATGCGACCCAGTTCCTTCTCGAAGCGAAACGGCTTCACGCTCATTGAGCTCCTCGTTGTGATCTCGATCATTGCCCTCTTGATCGGCATCCTCTTGCCCGCCCTCGGTGCAGCCCGTAACGCCGCCCGCCGCATGACCAACAGCACCCAGCTGCGTGGTATCCAGCAGGCTATGGTGATTTATGCAGGCGGCAATAAATCAAACTTCCCCGGCCTTAGTGCCGACAATACGATTGGCACTGCCGCTGAACTTGGCCAGGCAGCTGATGCTGGCAAATACACTTCTGCTCAGCATGGGGCTGTACCCGCAACACGCTACGGAATTATGCTTCAAGCGAACTCTTTCACGCCCGAATATATTATTAATCCGGTCGATACTGCAAAGGTTGAAGCAACTATCGCAGCTGATATTGATGCAACGATGTATTCTTACGCCATGTTGCAAATCCGTGGTGATGATGGCACAGCAGCGGTTGATGGTACCGGCGATAGTCCTGGTCCTCGTGCTAGCGAATGGGCTGAGAGCCTTAATACCCAGGCACCCGTTATGAGTGACCGCAACACCGGTAATGATTCTGCCGGTGCGATTTCCTCGCCTTGGACTGAAGTTGATGAAGGTGACTGGCGTGGAACGGTTGTCAACAATGACAACTCAACTGCTTTTCAAACTAACGAGGTCATTGATAACACTCGTTACGGTAGCGGTGCTGCACTTCGGAATGATAATCTATTCCTAGCCGATGATGCAGTCTTGGTCGACGGTGGCGGTGCTTCCGCCGCTAACGATGAGGCCGCTATGGTCTTCTTCGGCACAGCTGGTGCTGGTGCGTATAACAACCAAGACTAATAAACTAAATTTCATTAGCGTTACATTTTAGAAAAGGCCACTCCTTCATAGGGGTGGCCTTTTACGTTTGGCATTGCCGGTTAAAATCTTTAAAGCGTACTTTGAGGATCGCGCTGGGTTTTTAGCGACCGTGCGTAATTTAGAGCGAATTGAAAAAGCAGCAGAGCTGGCAATTAGACCGGGTTTTCGAGTCGAAAGTGCCACATCCAAAGGCGGGGCGTAGCTCCACGCGTGCTGCCGCCTAACAAAGTGTTGGATCAAATGGGTTGGAAGATATTCTTGAGTTTGAGCCATGTCGGCGAGGGTGTACAAAAATTGAGGCCTACGCAATCTTTGGAGGCTTCCAAAAAAATGAAGTACTTTAGAATACGCGCCTAGCGAGGGCCTGTGTAAGAATTGGCCATTCCAAATTGGGTCTAGTGCAATTTGGTCTACACCCAGTGTGGTAACAGCGATATTGAGACTTGGTTGGTCTCTTGAATATCCGCGCTGACACGTGTAAAGCCAAACCTTTCGCCATTCTTTGGCCAAATCAACTTGCTGTTCACCCCCTCCCCATGCGGTGACGCCGGAGTTGTAATAAGCTTTGAGCTCAAGATTTCGATACTCAGGGCAAGATTCAAGAAAATAGGTAGGCAACATTCCCGGAGTCTCGCGTGGATCAAGGTCAGGGGAAGCTGCAAATGTTCTTCCATTTTGTAGTAATGCGTCTAATGGTTGCATCGGAACCGCGTCGCAGTCTAGGTAAATAAACGGATCCGTCGATAGATGCATCGGGAGCTTTGTTTTGCAGTCACGACTACGATAATGAGCGTCCCCAGAAATCCCATTTATTAATACAAGCTCAAATCCCAGGTTAAGAATTGGATGACTTCTCGATTTGAGTATGTTGAAAGATTCATTGTCGAAAAACAATAAGATCTCTGCTTTTGGGTGAAGATGTCTCGCGAACTGAGAGCTTACCCATGCAAAATCAGCGTAAAGTAATGATGTGCCGGAAACAGCTATATTGTAGGCGATTCGGGTCATGGGTCGGTTATTCTGGACTTGATCCCCAGGCTACAATATTAATTTCATCTGAGAAATTATAGTCTTTCAATCGGATTTTGTTAGCCAGATTGTCAAGCGTCGAGAAATCTTCATAACCAGCTTCGTTGAGCGAGGTGATTAAGTGGCCGACAGTGGTTTCAGCCTTAGCAAGAACACGAGGATTGATCTCGAGAAGCAGGTCTGCTTTGGCGACACGTAGAAAAGTTCTCGCCCCGCCTAATACTTCTGGCTCAAATCCCTCCACATCAATTTTGACCAAAACAGGCTGGCTCACGACGGTTGGGTCAATTAGATCGTCAATACGGATGGCTTGAACACTATCTGATATCGCATTGTCATCATCAGCGACATTCTTGTAAAGTGATGCTTCCCCAGAATTTCTCTTGGGAGAATAGATAGTTTTGGTTTCCGAATCTGATCCACACGCCACGCGATAAATATAGCTAGGAGACCTTTGATTCGAAGCCTTTAAAGTCTTTGCGATGAGTGACGCAAGGTTGGGCTGGGGTTCAAAAGCTATAACTAGGCCAGTGTTTCCTACAATGCGTGCTGCGCGTGCGGCATAGATGCCATGGTTCGATCCGACATCTAAAAAGGTTCCGCCTTGCCTGAGAATGGATTCTATCGCTTTGCTCTCTGCGCTCTCGCGAAACGATTCTTCAATCACTTTGGCAAATCTCGGGTCTGAAAAGTCACAGTGAACTTTAAGATCACCTAAATCAATAAAGCCAAAGCGATTTACTTTGCCCTGGATCCTTTGCGTGGCTCGTAGAATCTTAAGTGAGGTATGCTGAAACTTGTTGCCTAATCTTCTATGGGCTCGGTACGCTAAGCTGTATGTCTTTAAAAGTAATGGGAGCTGTTTTCGAATCGAAGGTACGGCGAAGCATGCCGCAGGCATCCGATTTTGCGTAAAACTATCTACTTGCGGGGTGTGGGTTTTCATTCCAGTTCATACCGCTGTGCTGGTTTTTATGAGACGCCAGCTGGCTTTCTTCCAAATAACGCCTTGTTTGGAAGAAGGTGTCTTCCCGCTTCCGAAGATATCTGAAGGCAATATAGTAAAGTGGAATTTTTCAATGACTTCTCTTGATTCAGCGGCATCATCCAGTGCTATCTTTGCCACATAATCGCCTGCGACAAGATCGCACTCCCCCAGGTCGCAAATTAATACTGCCCTCGCTTCGAGGCTGGGAATGCTGTCTCCGGTAAAGTCCGTATGGACGGTAAACACACGTAATCCATCCGGCTTGCTGATTCCAATTCCGATTTTAGGTTGTTTTATCGTACGTGCGGCGTTCAATTCGATTCTTATCGCCCAGCCGCGCCCGCTAGTGGGCTTTTGGGATTTTTCGGTCCCTTCTACCCATATTTTCTTGACCACATCCCCGTTGACGTCACTTTCCGAATCGCCATATGCTTTCGAGTTGTAATGCTGAATCACTTCGCTCGCGGAGCCACTTGATTGTATTTCTCCATGATCCATGAGAATGCACTTGGTACAGATCGCTTCGATGGATGGCATGTCGTGGCTAACGAAGATTGTGGACACTGCATTCGATTCACTTTTCTCCTGCATAGTCTGTAGACAGCGTTGCCGAAACGCGGCGTCGCCGACGGCGAGGACTTCGTCGATGATGAGGATGTCGGGGTCGAGGTGTGCGGCGATGGCGAAGCCGAGGCGGACGCGCATGCCTGAGGAATAGCGTTTGACGGGGGTGTCGATGAATTGTTCGACGCCGGCGAAGTCGACGATCTGGTCGAATTTTCGGTCGACTTCGGCTTTGGACATGCCCAGGATGGAGCCGTTGAGGTAGGTATTTTCGCGGCCGGTGAGTTCGGGGTGGAATCCGGTGCCGACTTCGAGCAGCGCGGCGACGCGGCCTTTCATGGTGATTCGGCCTTGGGTGGGCTCTGTGATGCGGGAGAGGATTTTGAGGAGGGTGGACTTTCCTGCGCCGTTGTGTCCGATGATGCCGAGCACTTCGCCTTGCTGCACGTCGAAGGAGACACCGTTGAGGGCCCAGAAGTCTCGACTGTTTTTGGGTTTGGGGTTGGCGGCGGCGAGGTTTCGGGCGGCTTTGGTCCAGTGACGGGGGTTGATGGCGTGGGCGATCTGGTCGCGCAGCACATCATGCCGGACGGTTTCGCCCAGGGTGTAGCGTTTCTTGATGTCTCGGACCGAGATGACGGTGTCGGACATAGTTGGAGTCTAGCATCGGCCATTTCGGGGTTTACACTGTGGGGATGAGCATGCCGGCGGTTTTTTTTGACCGTGACAATACGTTGATCGCGAACGACGGGGATCTGGGTGATCCGGCGTTGGTGAAGTTGTTGCCTGGGGTTGGTCCAGCGGTGGCGTCGGTGCGGGGTTTGGGGTTTAAGGTGGTGGTGGTGACGAACCAGGGCGGGGTGGCTCGTGGGAAGTACAGCGAGGCGGACGTGGAGCGTGTGCACGAGCGATTGAGTGAACTGGTGCGGGCGGGGGCGAACGGGGCGGCGATTGACGGTTTTTATTTTTGTCCGTATCACCCGGAGGGGACGGTGGAGGCGTATCGGTGTGAGCATGCGTTGCGTAAGCCTCGGCCTGGGATGTTGCTCAAGGCGGCGCAGGAGATGGGGCTGGACTTATCGCGGAGCTGGATGGTGGGGGACCAGATGCGTGATATTGAGGCGGGGAAGTTGGCGGGGGTGCGAACGGTGCTGTTGACGTCGGAGGCGGATTCGATGACGCCTTTGGATGTGGCCCGGCCCGGGGAGGTGGAGGATGGGGATTTGGCAGGGAATGGGGGTGTGGGGGGACCCACGGCTGGAAGCCGAGGGCTTCGGGGGGGTGGGTTGGTGAAGCCGGATTATTTGGCGTCGCATTTGATTGATGCGGTTCGGATTATTGCGCATCAGCGTCAGCCGGTGTCGGCCCGTGAGGGGGGTGAGGATTCGGACGACACGGTGCGGACGGCGGGTCGGAAGTGGGACGCGGCGGCGGTGGCGCGGTTGCAGCGTTCAGCGGGTCGGGTGGCGGAGGGGGGGAAGGTTTCGGGACGGGAGGGGTCGGCGGGAGGAAGCGAGCGTGGGGGGGAGGGGACGGCGGTAAGTCGAGGGCTTCGGGGAGAGGAGGATGCGGAGGCGGCGCGTCGATTTCGGCCGGTGGGGGCACCGGGTTTGGGCGGGGATCGGCCGGTGGCGGAGCCGGGGTATAAGAAGCGGCTGAAGCAAGTGATGGCGGATGCGAAGGAGCGTCGTCGTCAGTCTGCCGAGCGTGCGATGGAGGCGGAGGAAGTGCCGACGGAAGCCTCGGATGCGGAAGCTGAGGTGGATGAAAGGGATCGTGAAGTGTTGGAGCCAGGGGTGGCGGCGGAGCCCCGGCTGGTGATGCGAGAGCCTGGGGCGGGGGGCGCGGGAGAGGAGGCCCGCGTGCTGCGTCAGATTCTGCAGGAGCTGCGGTCGGGTCGGTCGGGCCGGGAATTCACTGCGACGACGGTGTTTGGGATTGTGTTGCAGATCGTGGCGGTGGTGTGCCTGGCGGCGGGGCTTTGGCTGGGCGGCGAGAATGAGGCGGAGCTTCTGCGGTGGCTGGGTACGGCGGTGGTGGCGCAAGGGGTTTCGCTGGCGGTGCTGGTGCTGGATCGATGAGAAGGGGGCCATGCTGATGCGGGTGGTGGTGTTGATGCCGACGTGGCTGGGGGATTGCGTGATGGCGACGCCTGCGCTGCGGGCGTTGAAGGCGCAGGTTGGGGAGGGAGAGGTGGTGGCAGCGGTTCGGCCCGGGTTTGAAGCGTTGTTGGAGGGTTTGGATTTTGTGGATGGGGTGGTCGCATTGCCGTGGGGCGGGCGGTTGGGTGCGGTGTGGCAGGCGGCGGGGGTGGTTCGGGGGCTTGAGGCAGACACGGCGGTGCTGCTTTCGAATAGTTTTCGCAGTGCGTTGGTGGCACGCTTGGCGGGGGTTGCGAAGCGTGTGGGGTATGCACGGGACGGGCGGGGATTTTTGCTGACGGATCGATTGAAGGTGCTGCGGGAGGGTGGGCGTCGCAAGGCGGTGTCGGCGGTGGACTATTACATGGCTGCGGTTGAGCGGGCAGCGGGGGGTGGTTCGGAGGGGCCCACAACTGGAAATCGTGGGCTTCGAGGGGGGTTGGCGTTAGGGGTGTTGGGGGAGGATGTCGCAGAGATGGAGGGTGTGTTGAGAGGCTTTGGAGTGGGAGATGGGGAACGGCTGATGGTGGTGCATCCGGGTTCGCAGAAGGCGGAGAAGCGGTGGCCTGGCGGGTGGTTTGGCGGGGTGGCGGCGCGGTCGGCAGCGCGGTGGGGGCTTCGGGTCGTGGTGACGGGGGTGCGTGGGGAAGCGGCGGCGGCGTCGGCGGTGGTAGCGGGATTTGAGGCGGCGCGGGTCGCGTCGCGAAGGCAGCGTGGGGGTGGACTTGGAGCTGGGAATGGCGGGCTTGGTGGTGGGGGCGAGGTGGTGAATCTGGTGGGGGCGGGGTTGTCGCTTGGGGGGATGAAGGCATTGATGGCGCGGGCGACGTTGACGGTGACGAACGACACGGGGCCTCGGCATTTGTCGGCGGCATTGGGGACGCCGGTGGTGGCGGTGTTTGGGCCGACGGCACCGGCCTGGACGCTGATACCCTTCGATCAGGAGCGACAGGTAGTATCGCCGGCAGAGGATGGGGACATCCGCGCGGTGACACAGGAGGCGGTCTGGGCGGCAGTGGAGGACTTGATGGGCGATGAGGGTGTAGACGCTGTCGGCGGTGCCGGCCAGGAGGATGGGTGATGCGGCTGGCGGTGGTAATCGAACGGTATGACCCACTGGCGGGCGGGAACGAGCGGTCGACCGACGAGGTGGTGCGTGGGTTGGTGTCGCGGGGGCACGAGGTGACGGTGTTGTGTGGGAGTGCTGCGGCCGACGCGGTGTCAGCCTTGGGGGGTGACGCTTCGGATTTGCCGGTGCAGCGTGAGGAGACAGGGATGCGTGGGCGAGCGGCAGCGGACGATGGGCCGGAGCTAGAGCCTGAGCCAGCAGTTGCTGAAGGTGAGCGGGAGCGTGGGCGGGTGGGATTTGAAGTGATGCGGCGAAGTCGATCGGCGGGGGTGGTGCGGTTGCTGGCGTTTCGGCGGTGGGCTTTGGAGCGTTTGGAGGCAGGGAATTACGACGCGTCGGTGTCGATGACAATGGTGGTGCCTGCGTCGGTGGTGGAGCCTCGGGGCGGGACGGTGAAAGAGACGTTGCGCCGGACGCTGGCGTCTCGTCCGGCTGGGATGGGGCGGTGGTCGGCGGCGGTGGGGCAGCGGGTGAACCTCAAGCGTCAGGTGCAATTGAGGCTTGAGGCGAAAACCATGGCGGACACGCGGGTGAAGCGGGTCATCGCGCTTTCGGGCTATGTGGAGCGTCAGCTTGCGGAGCATTACGGGGTGACTGGCCAGCGGGTCGTGCGGGTCCCCAACGGTGCGGATGTCGCGTCGGTCAGCGCGGATAACAAGCAGCGACGACGGGCGGAAATCGGGGCGGCGTGGGGCGTTGGCCCTGAGCAGACGTTGATGCTGTTTGCAGCGGCGAATCCGAGGCTTAAAGGGTTCGGCACGTTGCTTGAGGCGCTGGTGCGGCTTGAAGGTGAGGGGTTGGATTCGGCGGGGCCGGCGGTGGTGTTATTGGCGGGGAAGGTGACGCATGCGATGCATGAAGCGGCGCGAAAACGGGGTGTGCGGGATCGGCTTCGGTGGGTTGGCCCCACGCGTGAGATGCGGTCGCTTCACGCGGCGGCGGATGTGGTGGTGTTGCCGACGTTTTATGATCCTTCGAGCAAGGTGGTGCTTGAGGCGTTGCTCAGCGGCACGCCGGCAATCAGCACGATGTACAACGGGGCGAGCGCGTATCTTGACTCTGCGGAAGGCATGCGTGGCCGAGTGATTGCTGACCCTGCCGACGCGGGGGCGCTGGCTCAGGCGATGGCGGAGCTGTGCGATGCCCAGGCCCGGTCGGCCTGCCGGGAGGCCATCGCGGCGGGGGGTGAAGCGCTGGCGGTCGAGCTACGGATGGCCACGCATGTGCAACGGCTCGAAGCGGTTCTCAAAGCGGTCGCGACGCCGTGAGTCAGGCCTGGCAACGTCGCGCTGGGGCGTTGTGAACTAAGGCCACATCATGGTGGGCGTTTGGGGTTGCGAGTGAAACGGGGAATGTGTAAAGTATGCGGCTCGCCACTGTGCGCGTTCTGATTTGATATTGCCCTGAGCTCTTGAGTCGCCCTATGCCGACGATTAACCAACTGGTCCGCAACCCCCGTGAGACGCCCAAGGCCAAGTCGAAGGTCAAGGACCTCGAAGCCTGCCCGCAGAAGCGTGGGGTATGCCTCCAAGTCAAGACGGTCACCCCCAAGAAGCCCAACTCGGCGCTTCGCAAGGTGGCCCGTGTGCGACTTTCCAACGGTAAAGAAGTCACCGCCTACATCGGCGGCGAAGGCCACAACCTCCAGGAGCACTCGATCGTGCTGGTGCGGGGCGGCCGAGTTCGCGACCTTCCCGGTGTGCGGTATCACGTCGTGCGGGGTTCGCTGGACACCCTGGGCGTCGATGGTCGTAACCGCGGGCGATCCAAGTACGGCGTGAAGAAGCCTAAGGGCTGATCCATTACGATTTTAAGTCATCGACGCACCTAGTCAGCGTTTCGTTTATCACCACCCTTTGCCGCGACAATCGCGGCTGCATTGATCTGAGATACAGCCCATGGGACGAGGTTTTACCGCCGCTGAACAGCAACTCAAGCCAGACCCGCGCTTTGATGACAAGGTGCTGGCCCGGTTTATCAACTGCCTGATGTTGGACGGCAAAAAATCCGTCGCCCAGCGGGTGGTCTACAACGCTCTTGACGAAATTGAGAGCCGGACCGGCGGCGAGCCCACATCCATCGAGGTGTTTCACAGCGCTATCGATAATGTCAAGCCCAACGTCGAAGTTCGCAGCAAGCGGGTCGGCGGTGCGAACTACCAGGTTCCCATGCAGGTGAATCGCAAGCGCCAGCAGAGCCTGGCGTTCCGCTGGATTCTCCAGGCCTGCCGCAGCGAAAAAGGTCGGCCCATGCATCTCTCGCTGGCTAAAGAACTTTCCGACGCCTACCACGGCGAAGGCAAAGCCGTCAACACCCGCGACCAGACCCACCGCATGGCGGAATCCAACAAGGCATTCGCGCACTTCGCGTGGTAAACGCAGCCTCAACCTGAATAACGCACTTCAAAAACACGCGCTCAACGGTGCGTGTTTTTTTTATAGGTCATCCGCCTTGCGATGAGAATTGTGCATGACTTAACCACGTCATCACGGGTCGTGATGGACGAACGTACAGTCGCATCGGGTTCTGCGGTTGCGGCCCATCGCAGCCCACCTTCTTCGTCGCGGTCTGCTCACGAACGATCGGACGTGCAGAAGCGTTAAGGGGTGCTCGGATCTTGCGCCACGGTCACTTCGATGTCTGGCGGGGTGGTGTCGGCCGGAGCGATCATGCTCGCTTTGCCTGCCTGCTCCACCAGCCACTCGCCTTGAAAGCCCAGGCCGAGCGCCAGGACCGAGGCGATGATGGCCCCCGTGACGCGAACGGGCACATACCGAGCCACCGTGGTTCCCCGGTCGGCACCGAAGAAGCACACGCTGCCGATCCGCAGGTAATAGGCTGCGGAGATTGCCGAGTTGATCATCATGATCACGACCACAATGCTGTAGCCAGCCTGGAAGCCTGAAGTGACCAACGCGAACTTGCCCAGGAACCCCACGGTAAACGGGAAGCCCAGCAGCGACAGACACGCGATGAGCAGCGTCCCAGCGAGGAAGGGGTGTCGCACCCGCAGGCCGGACAGGTCGTCGTAAGTATCTGCCTCATCCCCGTTGGGCCCATGCAGGCAACCCAGCACAGCAAAGGAACCGATGGTCCCCAACCCATAGGCCACCAGATAGAACGCGATGGCTGCGATACCGTCTCCCAGGGGGGACGCGGTGCGATCAAGGCCCAGTTCAGATACGACCATGGGCCCTGCCAGAAGCCCGACCAACATATACCCCGACTGAGCAATCGAAGAGTAGGCCAGTGTCCGTTTGACGTTGTTTTGAAGCAGTCCCAGCACGTTGCCGTAGGTCATGGTGACCACCGCCAGCACCGCGATGATCGCGGCAAGCAAGGGGGGCAGGCCGAGCTGGCCGTTCGCCCCAGGCGTGGACCATCCCACCAGCGACAGCAGCCCGATGAGTGCCGCAAACCCAGCGGTTTTGGGCACAAACGCCAGCATGGAGGTGACCGGCACCGCAGCGCCCTGGTACACATCCGCTGCGTAAAAATGCATCGGAACCGCTGCGATCTTAAAGGCAATACCCAGAATCGACAGCACCATGCCCAGCATCAGCAGTGCCGGGAGACTGCGACCCGCCA
The DNA here is from genome assembly GCA_963799465.1 of uncultured Phycisphaeraceae bacterium. Classification (GTDB taxonomy): domain Bacteria; phylum Planctomycetota; class Phycisphaerae; order Phycisphaerales; family Phycisphaeraceae; genus JBCCOW01. The sequence goes on from CAWCXG010000001.1 coordinate 2,150,997, forward strand.
ACTGCGTTTCCGTAACGAACCCGCGGATCGAGGCGTAATCCGTGAAACCCGTCGCCGCGTAGATTAGGGTGAAACCATAAAGGAACACCGCGGCAGACAAAGCTCCAAGGAAGAAGTACTTGACGGCAGATTCCTGCGCGACCGCCTTGTCACGCGCAATCGCTACCAGCACATACGTCGGAAGGCTGGTGAGCTCAAGTGCCAGGAAAAGCCAGACCAGATCGCGGGCCCCGACGGTGAACAGCACGCCGGACAGCGAAAACAGGAAAAATGCGAAAAACTCGCCCCGAAAGTCGTCGCCCGGCTCAAAGCGTTCGCCTGCCTCCGCATTCACAATCTGCTTGAGATGCCCCGGCGTGCGGGCGGCGATCAGCAGCAGCACAAACCCCACCGAAAGACTGGCTGCCTTAAGAAACAGCACCGTCTGCCCCAGCCCCAGCGGGTGGTCGTCCCCGGGCGTCCCGGTCCCGGTCAGCAGGAGTCCCAGCGCAAGCGCGATAAACGCCCCCGCCACCACGGCCGTGCTCTTGCGAACGGCCGCATGATGCGACAACCCCGTCGCCAGACACACGCACGCCCCCAGCAGCAGGGCCATCTCCGGCCAAAGCTCGCCAAGACGTTCCACCGTCGGATTGGAAACTGCGAGGTGCATCAAATTCAACGCTCACCTCCCAACACGACCGGCTCACGCATTGCGGAAACCTGGGCCCTGGGTAGGGCGGTCGTTTCACCCGTCAAGGTATCGTCGCCCGCAAGGATCGATGCCGGTCGGTCATCAATCACAAGCTCAGGCGTGGCCTGGGTCTGGGATTGGCTGACCACGAGCTGACGTGCCGGCTCCACCAAAGCGGTCACCGAAGGCTCAAGCGACCGGATCAGCGGAAACGGGAATAACCCAATGGCCAGGCAAATCGCAGCCAGAGGGGTCAGTGTGATGATTTCACGCGTCGACAGGCCCATCGGATGGCCCGGGTCCATGCCGTGCTCATGCATATCGCTGTAGCCCTTGTAGGTCGGCGGGATCACCGGCGGACCCCAGACCAGTTTGGCGGCAAGATACAGCAGATAGATCGCGGTGAGCACGATCCCCAGGGCTGCGAGCACCGCGAACGGCTTGGCAAACCACAAGGTCGAGTGAAACGCTCCAAGCAGGGCCATGAACTCGCCCACGAAGTTGTTCAACCCGGGCAGCCCGACCGAAGCGAGCACGAAGAACATAAAGAAGAATGACCACAACGGCATCGCCTTGGCCAGCCCGCCCACCTCGCCCAGCCGCCGGGTGTGGAAGCGGTCGTAGAGCATGCCGATGCACAGAAACAACCCGCCGGTCGCCAGGCCGTGCGCCAGCATGTAGACCACCGCGCCTGTTGCCCCGATGTCATCCGGATCGAAGACAAATAAGCCCAGGCGCAAAACCCCATATGCGACACCGAGGAGTAAGCGATCATTCGCTTGGCGTCCTTCTGAGCCCGGCAGATCAGCGCGGCATAGAGGATGCCAATCACCGCAACCAGCGCCACCCACGGCGCAAACATCACCGCCGCCGCGGGCAGCATCGGAATCGCCAGCCGAATCAATCCGTAAGGCCCAAGCTTGAGCACCAGCCCCGCCAAGTCCACGCTGCCCGCGGTCGGCGCTTCGGTATGCGCCAGCGGCAGCCAGGTATGGAACGGCACCAGAGGCGTCTTGACGCCAAAGCCGATCAGCAGCGACGCAAACACCCAGCACTGCTGCTCAATGGGCATCGACCGACCGATTTCATAAAGCCACGCCATCTCAAACGACCACTGTCCGGTCTGCTGCTGGCCCCACCATCCCACGTACAAAATCCCCGCGAAACTCAAAATCGAGCCCGCGAAGGTGAACATGAAAAACGTTGTCGCAGCCCGAAGTTTTTCCTTATGACCAAACACCCCGATCAGGAAAAACAGCGGAATCAGCGTGAACTCAAAGCACACGTAAAACAGCACGATGTCGTGCGCCACGAACGTGCCGATCAACGCCGCTTCGAGAATGTGCAGCCAGAAGTGGAACTGCCGCATGTCGTGATCCACTTCGATCAGGCTTGAGATCACGACCAACGGCATTAAGAACGCGGTCAGCAGCATCATCCACAGCGTGATCGCGTCCACCCCCCAGTGAAATGTCAGGCCCATCGCGGGAATCCAGTCCCACCGCCCCTCGAATTGCGTGGTGGTCAGTCCACTGGCCGACCAGTCGTACGTGAACGCTACGCCCAGCGCCAGGCCGAAGGAGATCGTGGACGTCACCGCGGAATACAACCATGCTGCCCGCCGCTTTTTAAGCACATTCAAAGGCAGCAGCAGGCCGGCCGCAAACAGCACGGGCAGCGTTAACTGCAGCACAATCAGCCAGGAATAGTCGGTGGATACGCCGGTCACAGGGCTGCCATCTCTCCAGAAACGCTACGGAACCAGACGTTCAGCCGCGGGTCTGCCCACGACAAAGCCCCGGCACATGCCGGCTCACGGGTCAGTTTGTGGAGGTGTCTATCCATCGTGAGCAAAGTCGTTGCCTTGGTCATACCCATCATGTCACCCGAGCCAGAACGCATGATCATGTCAACGCGAAAAAGGCCACCACCGCCACGACCGCCAGGCCGAGCACCATACCCAACCCGTAGCCTTGCAGTTTGCCCGACTGTGCTGGTCGAAGACTCTCGCCAAGCGCTCGCGGGCCCCATCCCAGACCACGCACCAGCCCATCGACGACCACCGCGTCGATCACATAAAACAAGTTCGCAACCGTTCGCATCGGCACCACCAGCAGCGCGTGGTACACCTCGTCCACGTAGAACTTTGCGCTGATCACCCGGCCGACCCAGCCCGAACTGGCCCGCATCGAATCCGCCCGGCCCCGCTCCTGGGCGTGCAGCAGCCACGCCAGAAAGATCGCCGCAAACGCGACCGCAGTGGACACCGCCATCATGGTCTCGTGCGGATCGAGTGGACCGTGGTGACCCGCATCAGACCCGATCGGCAGGGCCACGGGATTCGCAGTGCTCCGCGAAACCGCTTCCTGCACGCCATGGGTCAGCGGACCGAGCAGCAGGCCAACGGTCAATGCACCCACCGCCAGGACCACCAAAGGCCCATTCATCACCGGACCCACATCTTCGATGCCCCGCCCGTGGGGATCCGTGCCGGGGTATGCGTGGTCACCCAATTCAATCTGTTCATCCCCGAAAAACACCCGAAACCACACCCGAAACGCGTAATACGCGGTGAGAAATGCTCCAAACGTTGCCGCCACCACACAGGCGATATACACCCCGCCAAACCCGCCGTGGGGACCATGAAGCCCAAACGCCAGTGCGTCTCCCAGGATCAGGTCCTTACTCCAAAACCCTGCGGTGACAAAAGGAAACGCAGCGAGCGAGGCACATCCGATGCCCATGAGCACGAAGGTGTAAGGCATCTTGTGACGAAGCCCGCTGATGTAGCGCAAGTCCAGCTGGCCCGCGAGCTGGTGCATCACGCTGCCTGCGGTTAAGAACAGCAAAGCCTTGAAAAACGCGTGACTGATCAAGTGGAAAATGCCGCCCACCGTCGACAACGCCGCCACGCCCAGAAACATATAGCCCAGCTGGGACACCGTGGAATAGGCGAATACTTTCTTGATATCGGTCTGCAGGCAGGCAATCGTCGCGCCCAGCAAGGCGGTCAGCGTTCCGACAACCGCCACCGTGGGCAGGGCGTAGGGCGAAAGCTCGAAGATCGGAATCGTACGGGCGATCAGGTACACCCCCGAGGTCACCATGGTCGCCGCGTGGATGAGTGCCGACACCGGCGTCGGACCTTCCATCGCGTCAGGCAGCCAGATATAAAGTGGAATCTGGGCGGATTTACCAAACGCACCGAGCATCAAACCAAACGGTGCGAGGGTCAGGAAGATCGACCCCTGCGTCTGGGCATGGGTGTAGGCTGCCATCGCCGATTCAGCCAGCCCGTCGGCAGGCACGCCTTCGATCAAAGCCCGGGCGGCCTTGATCATCGGGTCAAGTTCAACGGTGCCGAACGCCTGAAACAGGCAAAACAGCCCCAGCAAAAACCCAAAGTCCCCCACACGATTGACGATAAACGCTTTGCTCGCCGCCGCCACCGCCGCCGGCCGTTGGTAGTCGTGTCCGATGAGCAGATAGCTCGCCAGCCCCACGACCTCCCAGCCCATGAACAGCAGCACCAGGTTGTCTGCCATGACCACGGTCGTCATCGCAAAGATGAACAGGCCCACGGCCGCGAAAAATCGCGCAAAACCAGTGTCGCCCTTCATGTAGCCCACTGCGTAAATCGTGACCAGCAGCCCGATGCCCGTCACCACGCCCAACATGGTCATCGACAGCCCGTCGAGCAGATAGCTGAAGTCGCCGTTGAACGCCGCCGTGCGGATCCACGGGGCAAAGCGGACGATGTTGCCCCCGGTTTCCTGCTGACCGAAGGTCAAAAGCCACACGAGCGTACAGACACCCAGGCCACCGACACACGCCCAACCGGCCCACTTCTTGAGCTCGGTCGCCGCGAGGATCGCGCACACCGCCGACGTTATCAAAGCGATCCAGGGGATCCAGGCTACGAGTTCAATACTCATCGCTCCGCGACCTCCCGCGACAGCCCCACTCCCAGCCATTTCGACTGCAAAGTCTTCGCTGGAATATACTTACGCGCCCTTGTCATCATCGTAAAACGTCGTCCCTTGCCTGCAATCACCCCGACATCTCCGACCACGCTTCCACGTCCAACGTCCGCTTACGACGGTACAGAAGTACCACCAGACCCAGTGCAAGCGCCGCCTCAGCCGCTGCGATCGTCAGCACGAAGATCACAAACGTCTGCCCTGTCACGTGCAGGTGCAACCGGGCCGCTGCCGCGAGGGTCACCACCACGCCTTGAAACATCATCTCGGTGCACAGGAACATGACGATCAGGTTCCGCCGGCTGACAAAACCCACTAAGCCCAGCACGAACAACACCGCTCCGGTGAAGAAGTAGTGGCTGAAGGTCAAACTGGACATCGGATCAAGCATCACGCAACACATCTTGCCGCAGATCGCGGCCTAAAACATTTACAAGCCCATGCGTCCCGTGGACAGGCTACCGAGTACTTCGTCACTGTCCGGGCCCGCCTCGCCGGTGGGCTGTGCCGTCGCTCCCCCTTCGCCCGGCAAACCGGTCACCGGACCAGCTTCTTCAGCAACCCGAGCCTTGGCAATCACGACCGCGCCCACCAACGATACCAGCAGGATGATGCCCGCCAGCTCAATGGTCAACGGATGACCTTGAAAAAGGTCCAGCCCCACGCGTTCCCCATTGGTCAGCTCCAAGGCCTGAGCGTCGGGCAGCGTCTGCCCCGCTTCGCGTGCCGCCATCACCGCACGCGATTCGGTCAGCCCCCGCTCGGGCAGAATATTTTCCACCACCTCGGCGGAGGGCTGCATCCCGGCGGCGGGGTTGCCCGACACATCCTCAAAGCCCACGCCCAGCAGGACCGCCAACAGCGAAAACCCCGCCACCACCGCCCACAACGGCTCCCGCGCCACCCGGTCGTAGTCCACCCGCTGGTCCGCATCCGTGCCCTGCACCACGCCCGGCTCCTCGCCGCTGGACTGGCTGGCCAGCATGATCACGAACATGTACGTCACCAGGATCGCCCCGCCGTAGATAATCAGCATGGCAAACGCCATGAACTCTGCCGCCAGCGACACCAGAAGACCCGCCGACGCCACGACCACCATCACAAACCACAACGCCGAGTACACCGGCACTTTGCTCGTGATCACTTTCACCGCCGACACGATCGCGACAAGTGAAAACACGTAGTAATACGCCGCGATTGCGAGGCCCGGACTTTCGCTGGCGGACCACCACGTGCGGCCTGCGACAATCCACGCCAAACCCAGCGCTGCGATACCCAGCAGCCCCCCCAGCCAGCCGAGCTTCACCCGCCGCGTGGGCATCAGCAACGCCACCGCCGCCGCACCCAACACCGTCGCCAGATACAGCGCCAAATAAACGGTCATGCTTGGCTTCAATCCACGATCAACCACCCCCCGAGGCGGCCTGGCGTCCGTTCGCCCAGCCCTACGCGAGCCACCATAGAGATGCCCCGCACCATCCGCAAACCAACCCGCCCAGTGGCTTGTCATATCCTGCCCACATGTCACACGCCAAGCCCCATATCGTTTTCATCGTCGCCGACGACCTCGGCTTCGGTGACGTGTCCTGCCTCAACCCGCAAGCCAAAATAAACACCCCCGCCCATGACGCCTTCGCACGCCAAGGCCTGACCTGCACCGACGGCCACTCCACCTCCGCGGTCTGCACGCCCAGTCGCTACAGCCTGCTCACCGGCCGCTACGCCTGGCGGACCCGACTTCATCGCGGCGTCTTCTCGGGCTACTCCCCAAGCCTCTTCGAGCCCGGAGAAACCACCCTCCCCAACGCCCTGCAATCGCAAGGCTACCGCACCGTCTGCATCGGCAAATGGCACCTGGGACTGGGCTGGAACACGCCCAACGGGCCGATCACCAACGATCCCGACCTTAACGACCTACCGGAGGTGGACTTCCATGAACCGCTCACCGCCGGGCCGCACACCATTGGTTTTGAAGACTCCTGCATCCTGCCCGCCTCACTCGACATGTCGCCTTACGTCTACATCGAGAACGGCCGAGTCATCGACCCCGAAACCCACCGCGTCCCCGGCAACGCCCGACCGTTGTTCTGGAGGCCCGGCCCCGCCTCACGGGGATTCGACCACGCGACCTGTCTGCTCGAATTCACCCGCCGAGCAGAAACCACCATCACCGATCACGCCCGTCACGCGCCCGATCAACCCATGTTTCTCTACTTCGCCGCCCCCTCGCCGCATACCCCCCACATGCCCCGGCCACCTTTCCAAGGCCAAAGCCAGGCAGGCACCTACGGCGACTTCGTGGTCGAACACGACTGGGCAGTGAGCCGCGTGCTGGCCGCGCTGGATCGAGCGGGAATGGCTGAGGACACCCTCGTGGTCATCACCAGCGACAACGGGGCCCACATGCGCGGCAACGGCTTCGACTTCGAGCAGGAGTTCGGCCACCGCAGCAACCATCACTTCCGAGGCCAGAAATCCGATGCCTGGGACGGCGGCCACCGCGTGCCCTTGCTCGTCCGCTGGCCGGGCCACATCAAGCCAGGCACCACCTGCGACGCCTGCGTCTCCCACAACGACCTCGTCGCCACCGCCGCCGTCGCGGCGGGACTTGACCTTGAGACCCACACCGATCTCGCGACCGATGGCATCGATCTCGCTCCACAACTTGCCCAACCCGATGGCCAAATCGTCGATCACCCGGTGGTCCACCATTCCATCGACGGCGAGTTCGCCATCCGACACCAAGGCTGGAAACTCATCACCTGCCCGGGCTCGGGCGGCTGGAGCCTCCCCGCCTCCCAGGTTCCCGAGGACGCGCCCGTTGGCCAGCTTTATGACCTCCAGGCCGAGCCTGAAGAACAGACCAACCTGTACACCCAGCACCCCGACCGCATCGCCCAGCTCACCGCCACCCTCGCTGAGATCTGCCAGGCTTAGATCTTCTCCGCAAAGCAGAAATAGTCGGATCGCATGGCATCCAGTGGCTTAATAGGTATCAAAACTGGTCACTGCAAAAATAATGAATCCCACGATCGTGATGAGAAACAGGCTGACGATGACCAGCAGGATTTTCTCGCGGCGCTTGGCCTTGCGATAGGTTTGCTGTTCACCGTGATCGGCCCAGGTCCAGCGTTCGAGTGCTGCACCGCTCGGGGTTGGCAGCGTGGCTTCTTCCACCGCTGGGGCCAGCAGTCGCAGCCGCTCGCGCTGTCGGTCTTTGAGTTTCTTGCGTATCGGGGTGTACGCCACCAGCTCGGCCAGTCCCCGATCGAGGCGAAAATGCAGGCGTTGCCAGACGTGGCTGGCTGCCTTCTCATTTTGTTTGCGTTCCGATCCGATGACAGCTTCCAAACCGTTTTCTGTCCGCTTCGGATCAAAACCCATTTTGCGTAAGCGCTCAGCCACCGCACTGAGGACTGCATCATCGGGTCCGGTGACCAGCCATTGGTATTCACTCAACATTAGAAAACTCCTGTTTCAATCCAGTATGCAATCAGAAGCGTGCCGGCATTGTGTAAGCCGTGCAACACAATCGCCGGCCACAGAGAATCGCTTTTGTCCCGAATCCAGCCACAGCACAATCCCAGAACAAACTGAGGCACAGCAATCACGATGTGCACGATCGCAAACACCGCAGCCGTCACCACCACCGCCTCCCGACGACTCAGGATCGACGCCAGCCGGGGCTGAATGATGCCCCGAAAGGCGACCTCTTCGACAATCGCGGGGTACAGAACATAAAGCAACGCCAGCCACATCGGCGTGTAGCCCCGCGCACGCAGGAGCTCTAGATTATCCAGGCGAATGAAGCCAGCTCCGCGAACCAGCAGCTCCACAAACCCCCAGCCCACCCCGAGCGTCAACACCGCCGATGCCGCGACATACGCCCAGATCCGAAGCGAAGGCCAACGCATGGCCGACACAAGCGTGCTGCGATGAATCACCGCAAAGAGACTCACCACACCCGCCATCACCACCGCTGCGGGCAGCTCAATGCCCAGACCCTCCTCGCCAGTCACGAGCGACACCACCACCGCCGTCAGAATCACACCCAGCAGCAGAAAATAAAACAACAGCAATCCGCCCAGCCCATGTTTTGCGTGATGGCCGGGAGATCGGGTGGCCTGCGGGGAATCCGTGTCGCGGCAGGCGCTGCAAGGTCGATCCTCAAGCACCCCGCCGCACGTGCTGCAAAACCGACCGGCGACAGACTTCTCCGCCTCATGTGACAGATTCGCAAATCTTGCCTCGTCAGGCATCACCACCACGTCACGTCTTCCGACAGCAGGCGGTCTCACGCCGTCACCATGGGGCCGGGCGCCAGGGTTTTCATGGCTTCACGGGCTTTGAGGCTTCGTTTCACAGCGCGGATCATGTAACCAATGATCAACGCTTGAATGCCGAATCGCACAATCAGAGCGATGAGAAGCGGTCCGGAAATCATTGCAAACAGCGGAATCAACTGTACGAATTGCACCAGCACCAAGCTGCTGAAAAAAATGAGTCCGACGATCGAAGCTGGCAGGGGACTTCGACGCGACCACCACCAGATCCCGACATACATCGTTAACACCACACCTAACTGAAGCATCAGTCCGGGGCTCTGAGAGTCCGTCGCACGAGACTGTCCGACTAACAGCAAAAGAGCCAACCCCACCGCCACCAGAATCGCCAGCACGCCGTAGACATTGCAGGCCGCGACCGCTTCGCTGCGAAGCCCTTCAGCTTGATAGACCGCCCCGATGGAGGTCTTCGCAGGGTCGCTGTCGCTACGGGTGATTCTGATCTCGTTAATGGGAGCCCGAACCGCGTTGCCGCACTGCTCGCAGTAGTTCTGGCTCGCTGAGACCTTGGCGTCGCAGTGCGGGCAAGCAGGAGAAATCGCGTTCATCATGATGCGAATGTAACGCGGCAAAGCAAAAGCAGGAAGCCTGTTGTCTGAAAATGTGCACAACCTGCAAGCCAGAATCTGTGGTGCCCGAAATGCGAATCGGCAAAGGCATTCACGCTCAAAACGTTGAACGCTGCATCAAGCGCTGAAGTGGTGAGGCACGCTTACACCTTGGAGAGCACGAGGCTGACGTTGTGTCCGCCGAAGCCGAAGGAGTTGGTCAGCACCGTGGTGGGGTTGACGGTCCGCGCCTCCTTGGGCACGTAGTCGAGGGTGCACCCTTCGCTGGGGGAATCGAGGTTGATGGTGGGCGGGACCACGCCGGTCTGCAGGGCTTTGCAGCAGATGACCGCTTCGAGTCCGCCCGAGGCGCCCAGGAGGTGGCCGGTCATGGACTTGGTGGAGGACACAGGCACTTTGGCGTCTTCGCCGAAGACGCGTTTGACCGCCCGGGTCTCCGCGAGGTCGCCCAGTCCGGTGGACGTGCCGTGGGCGTTGATGTAGCCGATCTGATCAGGGGTCACGCCTGCAGATCGCAGCGCGTGTTGCATGGCATGGGCCGCGCCGGCGCCGTCTTCAAGCGGGGCGGTGATGTGATAGCCGTCCGCCGACTGTCCCCAGCCGGTGAGCTCCGCGAGGATCGGGGCGTTGCGGGCCTTGGCGTGCTCATACTCTTCGAGCACCAGAATGCCTGCGCCCTCCGCGAGCACAAAGCCGTCGCGTCCTTCATCAAACGGACGAGACGCGACCGTTGGATCGTCATTGCGTCGAGACAAGGCTTTGAGTGCGATAAAGCACGCCAGCCCCAAAGGCGTGACCGCTGCTTCGGACCCGCCGGCCACGATGATGTCCGCGTGATCCATGCGGATCGTGTCCGCCGCGGCTCCCAAGGCGTGCCCCGCACTGGCGCAGGCGGTGGTGGTGGCGAAGTTTGGGCCGCGCAAGCCGAAGTGGATGCTCACGTTTCCCGGAGCGGCGTTGCACATCAGCTTGGGCACCATAAACGGGCTGACCCGGTTGGGCCCCTTGGTGAGCAACTTTTCGTGGCCTTGCGCAAACTCCTCGATCCCGCCGACGCCGGACCCGATGATCGAGCCGCACCGCCACGGGTCTTCTTTAGAGAAATCCAGACCGGACTGTTCCACCGCGTCGATCGCGGCATTGAGCGCGAACTGGCCAAAGCGGTCCATCTTCTTGGCCGCCCGCAATTCGATGCGCGGTGCGGCGTTTTCGTCGCTGACCTCGCCGCCGAACTTCACCGCATGCTCCGACGTGTCGAAGCGGGTCAGGGTGGCGATCCCCGACTCGCCGCGGATCAGGCGTTCCCAGACGCTGTCCACCTCATTGCCAAGGCTTGTGACCAGACCCAGACCAGTAATAACAACGCGGCGTTCGGACATGACAGGAGATGCTTGGAGCGATGGTAACGGAGCCGAGAAGCGAACCCTCGGCTCGCCTTCAATGGAAAAGAAGCCCGAGGCGTTGGCCGCGGGCTCCAAAGTCTAGTGAATAGACGCCTCGTTGAGAACCCAGCGGGTTCGCCAGAGGCTCAAGACCCTGCGAATCAAGCAGCGTCCTGATGGCTGTTGATGAAGTCCACCGCCTGGCCGACGGTTTGGATCTTCTCAGCCTCTTCATCGGGGATGCTGGTCTCGAATTCGTCCTCGAACTCCATGACGAGCTCGACGGTGTCGAGTGAGTCGGCATTGAGGTCGTTGACAAATGACGTGTCCCGCGTGATTTCGCTTTTGTCGACGCCCATTTGTTCGGCGACAATGGTCTTAACTTTTTCGAGGATTTCCTCTTCGGTCATACCCGATCTCCTTGAGTCCGGCTGCCGCCGGTGGAATAAAGTGCAAGATGGGGACTATAGCGTGCCCCTTGGTGTGATGCCACCACGAACGGTCATCGTCGGCTGATCAAGCAAGCCGACTTGAGATCTGTCCCCTTACGCCATGGTCATGCCGCCGTCGACCAGCAGCACCTGGCCGGTGACGTAGCTGGCATCGTCGGCTGTGAGAAAAGCCACCGCCGAGGCAATTTCGTGGGGCTGGCCCATTCGTCCCGCTGCGGTCATCTGCGCCACGCCGTCCTTAATTTTGTCAGGCAGCACGTCCGTCATGTCGGTCTGGATAAACCCCGGAGCGACGACATTGGCGGTGACGTTTTTTTTGCCCACTTCCTTGGCCAGCGACTTGGTGAAGCCCGCCAGCCCGGCTTTGGCTGCGGCATAGTTGGCCTGGCCGGCGTTGCCCACGACGCCCGACACCGAGCCGACGTTCACAATCCGGCCGAACTTGCCCCGGACCATCGGCCGAACCGCCGCCCGGCAAGCGACAAACACGCTCCGCAGGTTCGTGAGAATCACGTCGTCAAACTCCGCGTCGCTCATCCGCATCAGCAGATTATCCCGCGTGATGCCTGCGTTGTTCACGAGAATGTCGAGGCGTCCGTGTTCTTCGGTGACCGCTTCGATCAGAGATTCAATCGAAGCCTGGTCGCTGATATCGGCCGTGCGGGCCCAAGCCTGGCCTCCCGCTTGCTTGATTTCATCGACGACGGCGTCGAGTTTTTCCTGGTTGCGAGCGACGGCAATAACGTGTCGGCCGTCCGCAGCGAGTCGAAGCGCAATGGCCCGGCCGATGCCGCGGGAAGCGCCGGTCACAATCGCAACGCGGGAGGGTGAAGTGTCAGACATGAGGAGGTTCCGTGGGGGCGTGGTATCGCGTAAAGTTAAAAAGCTGGCTTTAAAGAAGTGCAGACAGCACGGGTCTGCAGGTCATGCAGGCGTGTCGAGCGAGGTGACTTTGACAGCTTTGTCAATCCGACGCATCAGCCCGGCAAGCACCTTGCCCGGTGCCAGTTCGATGAACGCGGAAGGCTCCAGACCAACGGCGTGCTGGACGCATTCGGTCCACCGCACGGACATGGTGACCTGCTCGACGAGTCGTTGGCGGATCGCGCGGGCGTCAGGAATGTGAGGCTTTCCGGTGACATTGGACAGTACCGGAAAGGTCGGAGGCTGGAGGTCGATGTCTTCGAGCGCTTGTGCCAGTTCAATCGCCGCCGGTTGCATGAGCGGCGAATGAAATGCTCCCGCAACGGTCAAAGGCGTGGCTTTGAATCCCATCGCCTGAGCCTCGGGGACAACCCGCTCGCAGGCGTCAAGGGTGCCACTGACCACCACCTGCATCGGAGAGTTGTAGTTGGCGGGGACCAGCACCGCCCCGGTGGGGAGCTGAACATTGACCTTATCGCACAACGCCTGGACCGACGCTTCGCTGACATCGCCGGTCAGGGCCACCATGGACGACGCGCTCGCCTCCGCAGTGCGCTGCATGGCCTGTCCTCGGAGACGTACGAGCTTCACGCCTTGCTCGAAATCGAAACAGCCCGCCAGGTGAAGTGCGGTGAACTCCCCCAGGCTCAGTCCAGCCGCAACGGTGGGCGGTGCGAACGTCCCGGCGTTCAGGCCCGCCTGATAGCTGGCGACGCCGGCGACAAATAACGCGGGCTGCGCAATGTCGGTGCGATTCAGGGCGTCGGCGGGGCCTTCAAAGCACAACGCTGAGAGGTTCATCTCCAGGATCGCGTCAGCTTGAGCGAAGAGGTCGCGTGCGGTGGGCGATTGTTGAGCCCAGGCGTGGCCCATGCCGACTTGCTGGGCACCTTGGCCGGGGCAGAGGATGCAGGTCATCTCGAAGCGTCTCCTGGTCGTGCGGAAACCCAGGAGCTTAATGGGTGACGACGCGGGGCGTAAGGCGGGGGCGCTCGCCGTGGAGGCTTGGGTCGTGGGGTTGTGATGTTGGACGACGTGATGGGGCTAGAAGAGGGCGAACGTCTCAAAGGCCAGACCGCTCAACCTTTTTGCGAGCTGCCAAAATAAAGACTTGACATAGCTTTTAATTTCGTCGAAATTAGAATCTATGTCACGCCCACTCAAACCGACGCATGATGTGTTCGACGCGCTGTCCAATCCGCTGCGGCGGAGGATTCTCGAAGTGCTTCAAGATGAAGGCGAGCAGCCGGTGTCTGACCTGGCCAAGCGATTTCCCATCGGGCTGCCCACGTTGTCGCACCACCTGCGCAAGCTCCGCCAGGTCAAGCTGGTCTCCCAACGCCAGGTCGGTCAAGCCCGGCTGTACACCTATCGCGGTAAAGCGCTTCTTCAGGTACAGCGCTGGTTGATCGAACGTGATGCAGCGGCGACGTGACCTGCGTGTCCCCGAGCGGCTTGTGACGGGAGCAGCCTTTTCGAAATCGCCCACGATGTGCATCGCATGCAGCCAGCTAACCCACGCGGTCATCGGACGGTCGAGCGCGTCAGCTCACCGTCGGCCTGCGACACGCCTCACTCAGCCATGCCCGAACGCAGGGCTTCGAGGTGACGGGCAAAATGCTCGGCCAAAATATCCCGGTGCGTTTGCGGGTTGGCGACCAGGACGTCGCGGAGTCTGGGTCCCAGGTCGTCATGGGTCAGTACCGAGCCGAAGGTGCAGTGCAGGACCTGGCGGGCGGGGGCAGTGAACCCTTGGCCTTGCGGAACGGTGTCCCACTTTTCGAGGTACACGCTTTCGAGCTCGTCGTGGTCGGCGATGTCGGCTGGGGCGGGGGCATCGTTAAGCGTCGCGGAGACGTGGTAGGTCGCTTTGTCGGTGTCGTACCGGCTGCGTGAAAAGTCGATGATGGCGCGGAACAGGTGGGCGTCATGCCGGGCGGCGACGCGGAGCGCTTCGAGATAACTGGTGCCGGCGGTCTTGACGTGGACCAGCCCGCCGGTGGCCTGGGTGAGTAAGGCGTACATCGAGAGTTTGTCGCTGCCCGAGTGCAGGCTGAGTTTGTAAGGCCCGACGTGGCGGGCGATGGCGGCGTGGTCTTTGAGCGACGCAGCGAGCGTGTCGAGGTTGCCTTTGTAGTCCACCCCTTTTTCCAGTTCGCCCACGAATCGCGGCGCCAGGCTGACCAGATTGATTCCCGCTTTCACCAGTTGGTCCGCGATGATGAAATGTTCATGCAACGTAGTGGGCTGGTCGGTTTCGTCGACGCTGATTTCGATTTCGTGAAGCTGCTGGCGTTGCTCGGCAGCCTGCTTGATGTAAGCGGCCAGTGACACGGCGTGGTCGATGGCCTTGCCATATTTCACGGCAGCACGCTTGACCGTCAGCTCATCGAAATCCAGTGACAGCCCGTCGCCGATGCGAAAGGTTCTGCTGAGATACGTGTCGATCCACGGCGGCGGTTGATACCGCGTTTCGACCTCAGCGGCGGAGTAATGATCGGCCCGCTGATCCACGAAGTCCGAAGGGTCGATGGTGAAAAACACGAAGCCTGCGTCGGCGGTGAGGTCCACATCTGCGGGGGTTTTGAGGTGGTCGGCGTCAGCGCCCCATTCATCGTCAAACCCTGCCTCACGCAACGTGTCATACGCAGCGGACATCACGTCGGTGGGCGTTCGCTGGGTGCGGCTCATTTCGCGGATGGACTGCTGGGCGAAGATGCCTTTGATCGGTCCGCCGGCGTGGAGCAGCGCGGCGAGATGGCCGGGCGTGGCCAGGCCCAGCCGATCGCCGAAGCCGAAGGAGGGGGCGGTGCCGAGGGTGGAAGCCTGTGTGGTCATCCGCACACCTTATCGCGAGCGAATTGCGTCGGCATTGCGAGCAGGCGTGCTCCGGCAGCTCAGCGTGTTGCGGGTGCCAGGCCGCACGGTGTTAATCGAGTTCTGCGGTGGCGTCGATACGGGCGTGGCCTAGAGCATCGATCTGCACGTCGAAGATGATGGGGTTGCAGCACACCGCACAGTCGCCCAGCAGTGTTTGTGGGTGCCCTGCCGTGGGGTCGATCTCGAGGGTTGAGCCTTCGCCGCAGTAGGGACAGGTGTAGTCGGCGAAGAAGTCGATGCGGCAAGCCTAACGCGATCGCGTCGGCCCGGGCGGCCTTTATGATTCCCTGCTCGCTTCCCAAGGCTTCACATGTTGCGCTACGTCACCCCACGAACGGTTGTCCTGTCCATGCTGGGGGTGTGGCTGATGGTCTGGGCGCTTGCACCCTATCCCTATTCGGAGGATGACATCAGTCATCACATGATGGCCCGCTGGGCGCATCGCCACGCAGATGTTGCGTTGAATATCTGGGGCCGGGCGGGCTTTACCTTGCTGCACAGCCCCGCTGCTCAGTTTGGATACAAGGGCACGGGACTGATGAGCGTGGTGCTCTCGCTGGTGACGCTGATGGCAGTTGGGGCCTGGCTCAAATCCTACGGCCAACACGTCGCGGCGCTGGGCATGCTCGCGACCGGGCTGCACACGCACTTTTTCGTGCTGGCTCACGGTGCGCTGACGGAGACGGTCTTTGCCTGCTTTCTCGCGCTGGGCCTGCTGGCGTGGCGTAAGGGGTGGCTGGTCTGGGCGTGCCTGGCGATGAGTTGGACGGCGATCACGCGGCTTGAAGGGATGCCGTTGCTCCTGGTTTTTGCCGGGGCGTTGACGTGGCGGTTTCATCGCGAGCCGGGGCGATGGACGGCGGGCCGGGCGTTGCACGTGTGCGGTCTGATTGTCTTGCTTGGCGTGTTTCCGTTTCTTTGGAACCTGGGTCTGTTTCTCAACGGTCCGCAGCGGGTGGGCGTATGGAAAGATCTGGTGCCGTTGCTGTTCTCGAACCATTTTGTGACTTCGGAGAGCAACTGGTATGGCTCGGGGTTTTGGGGGAAGTTTGTGCTGTCCTCGCCGGCGATTCATAACCCGGTGTTTGTGGTTCCGGTGGCGGTGGGGTTGGCGGTGTTGTGGCGGCGGGGTCACCGGTTGCCGGTGGTTTATCTCGCGGCGTTTTATGGGTTGCACTCGGTGTTATGGGCGGGGGGGTTGTTTCAGACGGCGGGGTATCTGCGGTTTTTCGCGAGCATTGCCCCCATCGGCGGGATCGCGGCGGGCATGGGGTTTCTGAAATTTCGTGACACTGCGGTTGCCGTCTGGTTGCGTGGGCATTCGTGGCTCATGGTTGGGGGCGTGTGGGTCGCGTTGGTGTGGGTGGTACTGCACTCAGTGCTGATGCAGGTGTATGTCAAGCGGGACTATCGGGTGGTGTGGGAGGCTGCGGAAGTGGCGCGGGAGGTAGGGGCGGGGACGCCGGGTCGGAGACTTTTGACGAATCACCCTGGGGTGGCGATGCGATTGGGGGTGGACCTGTGGGATCCTGCCATAGCGCAGCCGACGATGCAGCGTCTGGCCCGTGCTCAGGAATGGGTGGGCGACGTGTATGTGTTGTGTGCCACGCCGCACCTGCATCCTCGGTTTCTGCTGGATTTTTATGACCTGCCTGCTGACCCGTTCGCTGCGGCAGCGGTCGAGCAACGCGCCAAGCAGCCGGCCGGGCCGCCTTGGTTTGTTCCGAAGCTCACGCAGCTCCAACCCGGACTGCAGGAGCGTTATCGACGCGACGTGTATCAGTTGCATCCGCCGAGGTGGTCTGAAGATCTGGTGGACCGGTGGTCCGCCCGGCAGCTGGTCAATCGCTTCCGCGGGCCTGAGTATGCGCCGTGGCCTTACTTTGCAAGGGTCATCGAGCGGGTGGCCCACGAGCCTTGAGCGCATGCGTCGAGGTGAAGGTGACTTGGCGGGGGAGCGTCGACGATTACACTCTCGTGATGGACGCACAAACCAAGGCTGACATCCTCGCGGGCCGGGTCACGGAGAAGATGACCTTTACGCAAAAGGCGTGGGCGATGGTGGTCCGGGTGCCGGCGGGTCGGGTGACGACGTACGGCGATGTCGCGGCGTCGCTGGGTTCGCCGCGGGGGGCAAGGGCAGTGGGCGCAGCCATGCATGTCAATCCCTTCGCACCGGCGGTTCCGTGTCATCGGGTGGTGGGCAGTGACGGCAAACTTACCGGCTTTGCCCGAGGCCTGGATATGAAGCGGGCCCTGCTGGGTTCCGAAGGTCTTGCTGTCAGTGACGCCCGTGTCGATCTCGCCTCGGGAATCCGCCACCACTTTTCATAACATGCAGCGGTGTGATCTGCTGTGGCTTTAGTCTGTCCACATCGACACGTCGCACCGTTCGGTCATCGCCCCTATTCGAGAGTCTGCCATGTCACCCCGCACCGCCGCACGCCCTGCTGTCACATCCAAATCCAAAGCCGATGCTTCCGCGTCAACGAAGACACAACTCAAGCCGCAGCCCAAGACCAAGCCCTCCCGCTCGCCCGTCACCCGCCTGCCCAAAGTGGTGCAGCTCGTGGCGAACGGCGACCTGCGCACGTCAGCGAACCAGAAATGCTGGCCCGCCCAACAGGCCATGGAACAAAGCCTGTCCGACGTGATCCGCGACCTGACGAATGGCAAGACCACCGTGCACCGCGCTCACCCCGGAGACACCGACGCCGGCCACGGGTTTATCGCCTCGCAAAAACACGGCATGGAGGTCTTCCGCACCATCGACCCCCAGGCACCGATCATCGTGGCCGAGGCAGTCTGGCAATATTCGCACCACCTGCTCCACGGCCTGCTCATGCACCAAGGCCCCATCCTCACCGTCGCCAACTGGTCAGGCACCTGGCCCGGCCTGGTGGGCATGCTGAACCTCAACGGCTCGCTCACCAAAGCCGGGGTCAACTACTCGACCTTGTGGAGCAACGATTTTTCCGACGACTACTTCAAGTCCCGTCTCAAAAAATGGCTGGAAACCGGGCGGTGCACGCATCCCACGCCTCATGTCAAATCGCTCTCGAAGATCGCACTGCCGCCTGCCGCGCGTCGCGCCGGCGCCAAGCTCGCCGCTGAGCTTGCACGCGACAAGGCCATCATGGGCGTCTTCGATGAAGGGTGCATGGGCATGTACAACGCCATCATTCCCGATCATTTGCTCATGCCCACCGGCGTGTTCAAAGAACGCCTCAGCCAGTCCGCGCTGTATTTCGAAACCACCCAGGTCTCAGACCGCGAAGCCAACGCCGTCTTTCAGTGGTACATCGACAAAGGCTTCACGTTCCACTTCGGCAAAGACGACCAGGAGGACCTGACCAAAGAGCAAGTGCTCGCACAGTGCAAGATGTACATCGCTGCGGTTCGGATCGCGGATGATTTTGGGTGTCACACCATTGGCATTCAATATCAGCAGGGGCTCAAGGACCTGCTGCCCGCGAGCGACCTGGTGGAAGGCACGCTCAACAATGCGGATCGTCCGCCGGTGCTCAGCCGGGACGGCACGCGTGAGTTGTATGCCGGCGAGCCCATCCCGCACTTCAACGAGGTCGACGAGTGCGCCGGGCTCGACGGCCTGATGTCCTACCGCGTGCATAAAGAACTGGGCCAGCCCGTCGAAAATACGCTGCATGACCTGCGGTGGGGCGATGACGACGCATCGGGCACGGTGAAGGATTACGTCTGGGTGTTTCTCATCAGCGGCTCGGCACCCCCTGCGCATCATGTCGATGGCTGGGCGGGCAGCGAAGGCTTCCGCCAACCCGGAATGTACTTCCGCCTGGGCGGCTCGACGCTGCGTGGCATTGCCAAGGTCGGCGAAATCATCTGGTCGCGGGTCTGGGTTGACGGCGGGAATAAGCCCGGCGGCGGCGGCAAACTGTGCATGGACCTCGGCCGGGCCGGCGTCGTCGCATTGCCTCCCGAAGAAACGCAGCGACGGTGGGACGAAACCACCCCTCAATGGCCCATCATGCACGCGGTGACCTACGGCATCTCCCGCGACCAGATGATGGCACGCCACAAGTCCAATCACATCCAGTGCATCTACGCCAATGACGCCCGTTCCGCAGACAAAGCCCTGCTGACCAAAGCAGCCATGGCTCAGGCGATGGGCTTGCAGGTCAACCTCTGCGGCACCCGCAAAAGCGGCAAGCCCTGGGCCTGACCCGCACCGTTTGCCCTCCCACAGTCGTCGCACCCAGGCATCTCAAAGCGTCTTTAGCCTGTCTGTCCCCGCGCAGACTCCGCAGGCCCGGTGACGCGGACAGACCACGCAAACGACAAATTTCACACCTCCGCTCAAGCTTGTTACCGTTCATGCCGATACTCCTTAAGTCTTGGTCGCGGCCTGGCCGCTTCCAAGGGGGCCTGCTTACCGTTTCCCGCCCCAGGAGACCGACATGCTGCGTTGTGCTTTTGTCCTGCTTCTCGCGTCGGGGGTATCTCCCTGCGCTGCCCTGGCCGACCGTCCACTCGACGACGATCGCCCCGCCGCGATACCTCATCAGCCGGCGTATCGGCAAGCGCTCGACGACCTCCACTTGCCCGCAGACCCCACCGCCGCGCACGTCACCGCCTACCTCGCTGAGGTCGCCCGGCTCACCGGCGATCAAACCCGACATACAGGCCTCAAACGCACCGATCCCCAGCAAGCCATGCTCCAGGGGCTGGCGGACGATCACATGGATCAGCTCATCGCCGCCCGCGACGACTTTCCCGTGCTGCGGTATTACCTGTTGCCCATCATTCGTGAAGAGATCAACCGTCGCGCGGGGCCAGACCTCGACGCCCTGCAGCAACTCGACGTGCCGACTCATTCGCAAGGCGCCGCCGTTCTGGAGTTCCTTGATCGCCTGGAAGACATCACCGAAAATCAGCACCGCCTGGGTAAAAATGACCCCCAGATCACGCTGCTGATTGAACTCGCCACGCATCAACCGCAAGCCGTGATCGACGCGCTGGACCGTCCAAGCCTGCGGTATCACGCCACGCGGGCCTTGAAACAAAGCATCACCAGTGAGCAAAAAGCGCTCGTCATCGACGCGCTCGAGCATCAGCCCCGGCTTATCGGTTTGGTGGTGGATCGCGGATGGGAAGCCGACGCTCGCGATCACATCATCCAGGTTCTGGCAAACGATCAGGCATCCGCGCCGTGGGTGTGGACGTCTGCCTTGGCCCGGCTTGAAGACCCCGCGACGTATGATGTGCTTCGCCATCAATTGGTCCGCACACGTTGCAACCGCGCGTATTACGAATTGCTGCACGACCTGCCGGGCATCAACCTGGATGCAGCGGTGGCCCAGGCCTGGCGACGCGTGCAGGCCGGCCCGCTGCATGAGCGCGAGCTGCGTAACGTCTCACTCATCGCCGTGCGTCATGGTCACGCCGAGGCCCTAGGCGTGTTGATCCAGGCCTTGCCCACCGGAGATGATGCGGTTGCCGACTCAACCGCCCGTCAGACGCGTCGCGCGGTCATGGAGCATACGGGCGTCGATGCCGAAAATCGTGATCTCAAAGACTGGTGGGAACAGCACCGCGATGCGATCGACTTCAATCCACAGACTCAGCAGTTCTACGTTGCCTCAGGCCTGATGTGAGCCTTCGCCTCATGTAGTGCAGGCCTGCAACGCCAGCGGACACGCTGCGATCGCTCGTCATACTCCCCGGTATGCAGCAGGACTTTGACGTTGTCGTCTGTGGCTCATGCGTGGCGGACATCACATGTCGGCCGGTGAATCTGGACCTGCCCATCGGGCCTGACGCGACACTGCGGTGCGACCCGATCACCTTCACGCCCGGGGGCTTCACCTGCAACGCCGCGTTTGCACTCGCCGCGCTGGGGATCGGCGTGGAAGTGCTGACCCGTGTGGGGG
Source organism: uncultured Phycisphaeraceae bacterium (assembly GCA_963799465.1). Classification (GTDB taxonomy): domain Bacteria; phylum Planctomycetota; class Phycisphaerae; order Phycisphaerales; family Phycisphaeraceae; genus JBCCOW01. The sequence goes on from CAWCXG010000001.1 coordinate 2,172,109, forward strand.
AGGACGCCTGGGCGGATTTAATCACCCAGCGTTTCGATGCACAAAGCATCGGCCGATCGCGGGTGTCGCGTCGGCCGGGCGAACCGACCAGCACCACGGTGGCACTCGTGGACGCCAAGGGTCGGCGAAGTTTTCTCCACTCACCCGGTGCCCATCGTCAACTGGACGCAGGGGATTTGCTGGCGGACGCGAAACTCTGGACCCGTCGCCGGGCGTTGCTGCTGGGGTATTACGCGATGCTGCCCGCGTTGGAGCCGGACCTGCCCGAAGTGTTTGCCCGTGTGCGGGAGGCGGGGTGCATGACAGTGTTGGACACGTCGTCAGGCGGAGGCTCGATGCACCCTCTCGACCGGATTCTGCCCGAGACCGATGTGTATTGGCCGTCCCGTGTGGAGGCTGTTCAACAGACTGGAGAGGACGACCCCCGCCGCATGATTGAGCGTTATCGGGAGGCCGGGGCGGTGCATACGGTGGGCATCAAGCTGGGCGAGCAGGGGAGTTTGCTTTCGCCCGCTGCGGGCAGGTGGATCGACGTGCCGTGCTTCACCCCACCGGGCCCAATGGTGGACACCACTGGCGCCGGCGACATTTTGCTCGCCAGCTATGTCGCCGGGGTGCTGGGCGGGTATGCCCCCGAGTCCGCGGCCCGCCTCGCCGCCGCCGCCGCAGCCATCAGCGTCACCACCCCCGGCGGCACCCGCCACAACATCACGCGCGAGCAGTGTCACCATCTCGCCGGCCTGGCGTGATCCCCAGGGTCACCGCATAGGGCTTCAGTGGCGACGAGCGTAGCGACGGGCGTCCCACCTGGAGATGGCCCGCAAGGCCATTTAGAGCGCAATCGAGCTCGCACGCGTTGAGCCTCGCGCGCGTATATCCAATATCGACGATATTTATACTCCCGGCGAGTGTCGCGATGGCTGACGCGACGGGGGGTGGGGGGGTGGTGGTCGTGGTGGAGTGGTGGGGTGGGGGGGGCGACTGCGGGGATAAACGCTCGTCATGGCCAATGGCTGCTGCGCTATCCCCCGCTACAACCTGCTCAAACCAGCAACGCTCGGCAAACCCCACACGACTGACCTCTATCCGCGACAGGGCGACCACTTTTGTTTTGGTCAGGATGTGTACCTCACCCGGCGGCAGCTTCAGTGCGTATTCCCCGGAAGCTCTTCAGGCGAAACGAACACGATCTCCACGGCACATGGAACTGGTTAATGACGGTGACCGACAGGGCCATCACATCCTTAAATCGAAGTTGCCGACAATGTCTCTGAATGTGACGCAAACCCTCGAAGCCCACCGTCTACGACGGTGGCCCCCAGCCCTGCAAGGGCTGGGCTTCCTCAAGCACACTCCGAAAATGCCCAAGCCCTGCGGTGCCCACCACAGGGTGAAGACATCTGGTTTTTAGTAGGACGGGCTTCCAGCCGGTCTACGGCCCGAAGGGCCGTCCTTGCGTCTTATCGGGCCTTCGGTCGAAGATAGGCGGAGATGCCTGCCCTACGAACCAAGCCCTTCAAGCGGTAAATGTCTTCACCCTGAAGCCCGCCATCGCCCGCTATGAATACGACGGCTTGAGCCGTAGAATCATCAGAACCTTGAGCAACTCCGGCGACCTCAACGCGACCTACCACGACTACTACGACGGCCAACGCCTCGTCGAAACCCGGTCAGGCGGCACTTCCGGGGGCGGCCTCGTCATTCGACATCAGGTGTGGGGCTTGCAGTACATTGACGAACTCGTGCAGGTCACGGTGAATCGAGCCTTGCTCGACGATCCAGATATGGACGCCAGCGATCCGGACCACGATGTCCAGGTGGTCTATGCCGTGCTCGACCCGATGTTCAGCCTGCTGGGCCTGGTCGACGCATCGGGCGACCTGATTGAACGCTACGAGCTCGATCCCTACGGCCGCCGCCAGGTCTTCGGCCCCGCCGACGTCAACGACACCACCCTCACCCTGGCCTTAAACAGCCCGGCTCGTGTTGAAGCCGACACAGTCGAGCAACCCTACGCCCTGACCGACGTGAGCCATCAGGGCCTGCCCCTCGACGAAAACACCAGCCTGCTCTACAACCGCGCCCGCTACCGCAACCCCGCCACCGGCCGATTCATCAGCCGCGACCCGCTGGGATACCCCGATGGCATGAACGGGTACGCGGCGTGGCATGTGATGCTAGGCTCTTATGACTCATTCGGATTGGAAGTTGACATCTCGGTAGTGCAAGATGAAAACTTTTATAGAAATACCGGGACAACTGCAGGAACTCGTTTACGATCTGGCCGTTTTACGATGTACATTGTTCCCTGCTGCCCTCAAAACTCGGGGTGCATCGGAGGCAAGGTGGTTGATTGGGATCTAGATATTGTTATATATATACAAGAAGTTGAAGCACTACTTACTCAAATGGGCGTCAAAATATATGACAAAGCGGCAAGGTCTGGTGCAGAAAAATTACTCTCCAAATCTCTACGATTCGAGCGAGTTACATGGGCTGAGCGATACGGCTTTGTCATGCAGATTCTTGCTTCAGACGCCGAAAATGAATCAGCGCAGATTGGTTCGTGCGACGCCCCCCATCCGTGTGCGGAGGTCAAAGTAAGGCTGGAGGCAGTACTGGCTAATCATAGACAGAAATTCGCTGCATCAGTTCAAAAAATGCATGAAAGTGATGTTGCTAAAAATAATAAAGAAGTCCCCGGGAGAATGCTAATCAAGCCGCATTTTGGCGAGGTCGCCGCATCTCGTATTGTTTGGGGGATTCGCGTTGATGACTAAAACTGTCGTAGCCATATTTGCTATGTTTATATTTTCTGGTTGCTGCAAAGCTGTCCGCGATCCATGTAATACTTTCAAGAACAGTAATTCAAATTCAGGCAACGTTCCATATGGCGAGATGTCTTTGATGCCAGCCTTTACTTCATTGGAATCACTTAATCGCGTCAGCAACGATGAAGTCGATCAATACCTTGAATCTACCCGCAGGGCCGTGGAAGAGTTTTTGCGCTCTCGACTGGATGATAGTAACTCAACCTTAGATCGTTAAAACGTGTGAATGGCCCCCAGGATGCTCTATCCGGAACCCCCACTTCGACGGGGGGAAGATAAGGGAACATAAGGGGGAAGATAAGGTGTCAGACCCGAATACCGTTGACTTAGCTGGCAAGCTGTGTTTGGGGCGGGGTTTACGATCGGCGGGCTTGAAAGACCGCGGCCTCCGGCGATGATGGTGTTGTTCAACGCACCCTCATCCCAAGGAGGCCACGGATGGCCCATACTCTCGCTTCGTTGCTGCTGCGGGTCAAGGACGACCCGACACGAATCGTCGATCCCCACGTGTTCGGTGCCGCGGCGGCGTCGCTGGACCATGCCCGGCAACTCGAACTGTTCGGCCCGGCGCGTCGGTCGCGGGTGTTGACGCCGCTGATGACGGTCACGGCCGTGATCGTGCAGGCGTTGCACGGCAACACGGCGCTTTGCGACCTGGGTCGCAAGACCGGGCTGCACGTCACCGCGTCGGCGTTCTGCCGGGCACGCCAGCGGGTGCCCTTGGCCCTGTTCGAGGCGTTGGCGGTGCGGATGGCCCACGGCCTGCTCGAGCGGACCGAAGACGTGGGGGATTCCGGGGGAAGTTCCGGGGGGGATTCCGGGGGAGATTCCGGGGGAAGTTCCGGGGGACGGTGGCACGGTTGGCGGGTGTTCTTGCTCGACGGCACGAGCGTGTCGATGCCCGACACCGAGGCGAACGCCGAGCACTTCGGTAAGCCGTTCGACAGCGGGACGCGGCGGCCGCTGCTGCCGGTGGGCCACCTTCTGGGCATGGTCGACCTGGCGACCGGACTGATCGTCCGGGTGTGCGTCCACCGCTGGAACACCCACGACCTGCAGAGCTGCCCCAAGATGCACGAAGAACTCGCCGCCCCTGCCCTCGGCCCCGGCGATCTGCTGCTGGCCGACCGCGCCTTCGGCGGCCTGACGCACCTGGCGGCGGTGATGTACAGCGGGCTGGATGCGGTGCTGCGGGTCAAAGAAAAGGGGCACTTGGGCGGCAAGGCGGCCGGTGGTCGTGGGGGGCGTACTTCCGGGGGCATGCCCCGGCTGCGGGGTGCGGTGACGGTCACGATTCTGGAGGACACATGGGTCACACGCAAACTCACGCGGCAGTGCCCGCCTTGGCTGGACCCGGTGATGTTCGTCGACCTGGGGCCGAAGGTCCGCTTCCGGCGGGTGGTGTACACGCTGCAGGCCAGCGGCTACCGGTCGCGTCGGGTGTGCCTGCACACGTCGGTGCGAGGTGTTCCTGCCGAGGACCTCGCGGCCTTGTACCTCAAGCGTTGGCAGATCGAGGTGCACTACCGGGCGTTGAAGCGAACGCTCGGGGCCGCGGTGCTCAAAGGTCAGACGCCCGACGTGGTGCTCAAGGAACTGTGGGGCTACGTGATGGCCTACAACCTCGTGCGTGTCACCGCGATCAACGCCGCGACCCGGCAGGGCGTGCCGATCGACCGCATCAGCTTCACCGACGTTTGGCGACACCTCAAGCAGGCGTTGACCCCGGTGCTGTGTCTGCTCGCCGGCCTCCACCGCGTCACGGTCAACCCGTTCAATCCGAGACACTGGGAGCCGAGAATCCGCAAGCGGCCCCCGCCCAACTACCCCCTCATGACCAAGCCCCGCGACGAATACTTCACCCAACTTCCGCTGGCGTCAGCTGCTACCAAAGCGAGGGCTTAAGTCAACGGCATTCGTGTCGGACACCTTATCTTCCCTCGGTCGTCCCATGCCCACACCCTACCAAAAAGTACCAAAAAGGTGTCTGACACCTTTTCTTCCCGGGGTCTGACCCCGTTTCGATACCTCGGCGAGGATGGCGATCACGCCGCGGTAGTCGGTCTTGAAGAACTTGCGGAGCACGAGGATGGCGAAGAGTTGCGGGCAGGTGAAGTCGCGTCGGCTGAACTTGTGGGCGTAGCGCGGCAGTGCCGCCTGGCCGGCTTGGTACGCGGCCCGGGCGACCTTCAACGGTGACTTGCTGGTGCGACTCATGCACCTCGAATCGGCGAGACCACCCGCGTCCGGTAAGCTTTTCTACAGGGCAGGTCTGACCCCGTTTCGATACCCTCACGACCCCGTTTCAGCGGTAAATCCGCCCGAGTTTGACTCGTTGAGCGAGGGTTTCTACAGGGCAGGCCTGACCCCGTTTCGATACCTTTCCAGCACAGCATGTCAGACCCCGTTTCGATACCTCTAAAGTATGATATATATCCCTACGCTATTTATCTATTTATTGCAGTAATTAGAGGCCTCGTTTCGATACAAAATGACACGATTAGCCCTAAGTATAGCCCATAAAAATCCCAACAAACTCAAGCCGGCCATTAGAGGCCAGAGATCTCTTCGGCCAGCAAAACCTGATGTTTCTGGTAAAAATGCAAAACTAAAAAAAGTAGTCCAAAAAAGGCCATGAAATACATATTGAAAGAATATAATTTTCGCAGAAAAATCCACATTAAACTACCTCTCCCATTGTTCTTGGATTAGTGCCTCGGCCAGTATTGTCTACTGCAGTAGCCTCCCATGACACAGGTCTGTCATTCTCGCTCTTGCGCCATCTTAGAACAGATTCTATCATCTCATAGTCAACGTCAGGGCCACCGCATATGACTACCCCGCGATGACGCGCAAAAGGAACTGGTGGTTCCAGCCGGCGATCTTGCGTCGGCCCTTGATGCTTTTTCGCTTGGTGAGGTGGTCAGCGTTGTTGAGCAGGTTTAAGGCCATGCGGCGTAGTCGGCTGAGGTTTTCGGGGCCGTGGGCTTTGCGAACGCGGCTGTCGTCTTCGTGGAAGCTGACGTCGAGGATGTGGTGCAGGCGATTCTCGATGCCCCAGTGACTTCGGACGGCGTGGCCGAGGTGCTTGGCGTCAGGAGCGAGTGACGTGATGTAGTAGCGACGCTCGATCGTGGGTTCCTGCCCGATGACCTCACGCGTGGCCTCGACACACACCACGCTCCGCAGGCCCGGCCACTGGTCTTTGACCTTGAGCCAGTCGAGCTGATCGGTCACCCAGACGCGCCGCGTCTCGATCCGGCCATGTTCGCCCTCGGTCTGCTCGTGGCGGTCGTGCCAGGTGCCCTTGAAGTTCATCCGGATCATGTCGTCGAGCTCGGCCTTGACCCGGCGGTGCAGCGTCTGCTGATTCGCCTTCACCGCCAGCACGTAGTGGCCTCCGGCGTCGATGACCTGCTCGGCGATGTCCTTCTGGCAACCGATCGCGTCGATGCTCACCGTGGCTCCCTTGAGGTCGATCAGGCCCAGCAATTGCTTGATGCCTTCGATCTCCTGGCCCTTGCCGGCGGTTTTGAGCTGGCCGAGCACTTCGCCGTTGTCGGTGGCGAAGGCGCTGACCAGGTGAGCCATGCCACTCTTGTCCCAGCCGTGCTCGAACGACCGGCGAATGCTCTTGCCATCGACGGCGACGAGTCGGCCCGCCGACTGCTCGACCACCGCGTTCATCCAATTCATGAAGCAACGCTCGAAGGCTTCTGGATCGAGCCGACTGAACACCCGGCGGAAGGTGTCGGCCCCTGGTGTGCGTGGCTCGCCGGTGTCGCGATGCCTCGGCAGGTCGAGGAACGTCGCAAACCAGTCGGCCTTGACGCGGCCGAAGTCTTGGAGATCGTCCCAACCATCCGCGTCGCAGATCATGCCGCACAAGGCGATCACCAGCAGGTCGATGAGTCGGAACGTCGCGTTGTCCGCCCGCGGATCGGGCAGCGCGGTGAAGTAGCGCAAGGGACCACTTTGGGCAAGGTCGGCCATGACCAAACTCCGGGCAAGAGGGCTGAAATATCCTGCGAGCTCGCGACCAGCCCCCTTCTTACCCGAACCACCGCCAGAGCGCAATCCCTAACACGCGCCGTACTCGATCCGGGCGGTCAAATGCGCCGGCCTTGTAGTCAACGTTAAGGCAGCAGCAACTAACTTGATATGTTGTATCCATAATGGCATATTGGGTTTCTCGGCCGAGCGACATGCCCACATCCCAACTAAATGGTCCCAGGCCGGGATTAAGCCCTGCGCTCCGCTTGACTTTAATCGAGGTCCGAACCACAAAAGTTAACCTTTGCGCCCGGCCTTTTTCGCAGTCAACGGCCTCGGAACTTGAATACAATATGTAATTTCTGGAAATATCACTTACAGTCACCCCTGCAATTAAAACTGAGAATCCTATTGATTCTGGACGATCAGTCCAGTTGACATCCCCTGGATCAAAATCACTGACACTAGCTTTCCCATCTTGACATCCCACAGCGAAGGAATAATTGTAGGACCAGTTTGAATCAACCCACATTTGTCCAGAAAAGTGTGGCTCCGGTGGGCCGCCATGATTTTTGGATGGCCAACTTGTTACATTACCATCAACTCTTATTGCTTTTAGGCCGTTAGGATCCACGCTACGGGTTGCTATATGCCACGCGGCGTACCCGTTCATGCCGTCGGGGTATCCCAGCGGGTCGCGGCTGATGAATCGGCCGGTGGCGGGGTTGCGGTAGCGGGCGCGGTTGTAGAGCAGGCTGGTGTTTTCGTCGAGGGGCAGGCCCTGATGGCTCACGTCGGTCAGGGCGTAGGGTTGCTCGACTGTGTCGGCTTCAACACGAGCCGGGCTGTTTAAGGCCAGGGTGAGGGTGGTGTCGTTGACGTCGGCGGGGCCGAAGACCTGGCGGCGGCCGTAGGGATCGAGCTCGTAGCGTTCAATCAGGTCGCCCGATGCGTCGACCAGGCCCAGCAGGCTGAACATCGGGTCGAGCACGGCATAGACCACCTGGACATCGTGGTCCGGATCGCTGGCGTCCATATCTGGATCGTCGAGCAAGGCTCGATTCACCGTGACCTGCACGAGTTCGTCAATGTACTGCAAGCCCCACACCTGATGTCGAATGACGAGGCCGCCCCCGGAAGTGCCGCCTGACCGGGTTTCGACGAGGCGTTGGCCGTCGTAGTAGTCGTGGTAGGTCGCGTTGAGGTCGCCGGAGTTACTCAAGGTTCTGACGATTCTACGGCTTAAGCCGTCGTATTCATAGCGGGCGATGAGCAGGCCGGCCCCGGAGTCCAATGCATCGTCGGTCACGGTGACCAGCCGGTTCCACGCGTCGTAGACGTAGCTGTGCGTCCCGCCGGAAGTGACGGAGCCGGGGGATCCGGGATTCCGGGGGTCTGGGCCTTGTTTGAGGTTCCCCGCGGCATCGTAGGCTGGGTTAAAGGTATCGAAACGGGGTCAGACCCCGTTTTGCTAGGCTGGGGCGTTGGCGTAGTCTTTCTGGGTGCCCCGATCACGGAGAGTTGACGCTGCCAGCTACTGCAATCACGTGCTCAATTGGGTGGTGCACAGGGGGTCCGACACCTATTTCGCCACTCGAAGCCGAGTCTGGCACGCCCAACAACACGCAGTGGTCGGCGGCGAACGAGACGGCCAAGGAAAATGTGATGGCGGGCTGGCTGGACGATGATGCGTCGCCGGTGACGAATTGTCAGGACTGAGCGTGGTGGCGGAGTTGATTGGCGGTTGATGTCGGGGGCTTGGAGATTGGATTTGAAAAAAAGCCCAGGGATGGCTATCCCTGGGCTTTGGGTTGGTTGGGTGGTGTGATCAGGCGCCTGTGGCGCGGCGGGGGGATGCGGCCTGTACGGCAGCGGCGGCGGCGCGTTCTGCACTTTCTGCTGCCTGATGGGCTTTTTCACCGGCGAGGTGGGCGAAGTGGGTGGTCTTCGCAGCCATCCCGGCGCGCTCTGCTTTGGCGGCTTTTTCAGCGTCGCGGGCTCGTTCACGTGCAAGTCGTTGGCGGACTTGTTCGAGTTGTTCTTCGGTGGGGCGGACGACGCCGCGGGCCAGGCCGACCCATGAGAGGGTTTTGATGGTCCAGTAGGTGAGGTCGAATTCGAACCACCGTAGGCCGTGGGCCGCGGAGCGGGGGTGGGCGTGATGGTTGTTGTGCCAGCCTTCGCCCCAGGTGAGCAGGGCGACCCACCAGAGGTTGGTGGAGCGTTCGCCGGTCTCGAAGTTCTGGTAGCCCCAGGTGTGGGACGCGGAATTGACGAACCACGTGGAGTGGAACACGGCGACGGTGCGGACGGCAATGCCCCAGACGACCCAGCTCACGCCGGTGAGCACATCGCCGACCATCCAGCCGACGACGAACAGGATGGCTGCGAGGACGATTTGAGGGACCCAGTAATACTTGTCGAGCAGTCGCATGCCGGGGTCTTTTTCGAGGTCTTTGGCAGCTTCTCGGCCGGAGATGCCTTCAATGTTTTTGTGGAGCATCCAAAGGATGTGGGCCCAGGTGAATCCATGTTCGGGTGAGTGGGGGTCGTGGTCGTCGTCGGAGTGTCGGTGGTGGAGGCGGTGGGTGCCGACCCAGTGGATTGGGCTGCCTTGCCAGGAGATACAGCCGCACATGGTGAGAAAATATTCAAACCACCTTGGTGTTCTAAAGGAGCGGTGGGTGAGGAGTCGGTGATAGCACAGGCCGATGCCCAGGGCGAGGGTGACCCAATAGAGCACGCCGGCGATGATCAAGCCGGACCAGGTGAACAAAGCGGGAAGTACCGCCAGCAGGCCGATGACATGCAGCGCACCGATGGCGAGGATGACATTCCAGTCCAGATTTTTGAAGTCGATGCCGCCTCGGTGTGGAGCGGATTGATCTGCGGGGACGTTCGCGGGAGACGTCGTGCTCATAAAAACTTCCAATAAGGTTTGAAGGGTGTGGGCAGCGTGAAGGCCTAAAGGGGGAAAACAATCACGAAGGGCCTGTCTGCCACGAGGAGGATCAACGCGGGGGGCATTGAAAGGGGGTTCGCAGGTGTGTTATCGGCACACAGGGATGACCCATGTGAGATTGTAGGTCGTGTGGGGTTGCGATGCTAGAGGTGCGTTTCAAGTCGGGGCGTGATGAGGACCACGCGAGGCAGGTGGCCGGGTGAGGGTTGCCGGGGATCCTCATTATGCTGTGACTCATGAACGGCGGCATGGTGACGTGGGTGAGATGGGTCGGGCTGGTGGAGGGGGTTTCGTTTTTGCTGTTACTGGGCGTGGCGATGCCTTTGAAATATTTTGCGAACTGGCCGACGGGGGTGAGCGTGGTGGGGATGGCGCATGGGGTGCTTTTTCTGGCGTATGTGGGGTTGATCGTCGGGGCCTATGCGGCGGGGCGGCTGGGGGGGCGGTTGTCGCTCTGGTCGGCGGTTGCGGCGGTGGTGCCGTTTGGGCCGTTCCTGATTGACCGCAAGCTGCGTGAAGTCGAGGCGGGCGGCACAGGGCATGAACACGATCCAGTGGGGCCGCCTGCAGATTGATCTGATCTCACGGGTTAGGCGGATGGATCAGGTTTTGTCGAACGCTGCCCCAGTTACGCCGATAGCTAAGGGGTATGTACAAAATCTTTTTTCGCGTCAAGCCCGGTCGGTGGAGCCTTGTGGCAGGTGCGGTGGCCTCGTTGGCATTGACGGGTTGCTCGGGCGAGCCCAAAGCGGTCATTACCACTTCGGGGACCGCGACAGCCCCTTCGAGCCTGAACGTGGACACCACCGCTCCGGGCCCGCCTCCCCCGGGCGGCAAGAGTGTGAAGGGCGACCTCACCGAAGCCCAGTTGCAGAGCATGCTGCGTAACTATGCCGACCACTTCCGGGTGACCATGGGGTCTGCCTGCGATCGCATCAGCCAGGACACCAGCGACCCCCTGGTCCGCCGGCGCTCGCATGCGTTGAAGCTCGACGGGTCCACAGCGATCTATGACATCGTGATGGATCCGGTCCCGGCGACGGCGTTGCTCAATGCGTTGGTGATGACCTCGCTGCAAGCCAAGGTTCTCGAGGCTCACGGACTGGCCCGGTATGGCGATGGGTACGAAGAATTGCTCGCCGCTTCGCAGCGACTCGAAGAAGAAGTCTGGCGGATCGGTGCCCGTGTGATGACCGGCGAGCAACGCACCGGCCTGATGGCGGTCTGCCTGCAATGGTGGGAAAAGCGGGGTCGAAGCCCTGATATCTGGTATGCCCGACTTGAAGACTTTGCGGCCGCGACCGGCAATCCGGTACAGAACCTTGTGGGCCAGTTCACCGGCATGCCGGCTCGGTTTCTCGACTCGTTCATTCCGGTCAATAAGGCGGGGCAGACCCTGGGCGAAGCGCAGATTCTCGCCGAGCGGGTGAGTTGGCTAACGCCCCGGCTGATGGTTATGGCCCAGTGGCGGGCTGAGGCGATTGTGTACCAAACGCTCGCCACACCTCAGGTGCGGGAAGCACTCAATGTGGGCACCACCTTCGCCGCGATCGCCTCCAACCTCCCCAATGAGATCAGCAAGCAGCGGGAAGCGTTGTTCAACGACCTGCGAAACAGTCAGCCTGAGATCAGCGCGTTGCTCAACGATGTCAAACAGACCATTGCCTCCACCGAAACGCTGTCGAGTGACGCGTTGAAGTTGGCCGACCAAGGCGAAGTATTGCTGGCTTCGGCTCAAGACCTGGTGGGCGAGGTGGATCGGGTGGTGGCTCGGGTCGAGTCGATGCAGGCTGCTGATCTTGCCGATGCCGCCGCCAACCCGCGGCCGGCCTCAACCCAGCCGAGTCGGCCTTTCGACATCACCGAATACACGCAGGCCTTGAACGCTGCGACCGTCACGCTGCGCGAAGCGCAGTCTGCCATCACACTCGCTCAGGATGTGACCCAGCCCGCCCAGCTTGAAGAACGCCTGGGCGTGGTGGACGGCACGGTGTCGGGCTTGATCTGGCTGGCGGGCGGCGTATTCGCGGGGGCAGGGCTGCTGGTGGTGCTCGCGGTAAAGCTGATCCCCGGTCGATCCGGGTCACACGCCTAAAGCAGACTGCCAGGCGTGGCCTGAAAACGAGCCGAGATCGTGAGCAAGCGCCCCGGATCACGCAATGCCCTGCCCGCCCGGGACCGTCCCTGACGGTCGTGGTCCGTATCTGAGACCGACACGCGTCGGGAACCGCGTGAGCGCTTGTGTTTTCAGACCACGGCTAATCCTCGTCGATCGCCAAGAAATTGGTCTCGCCCCGGCGGCCCGCTTCCTCGATGATCAGCTTGACCGCCGTCGAACTCAGTGCCATCAAGCTCGCTGAGCACACCGCCCACGCCACCAGTTCACCTGTCGAGGGATCCGCCTTCTCTTCGGGCAGTTCGTCTTCGTCCAGCAGGGTCAGCCACGCTTTCCCGGTGGCTTTCTTCGCGGCAAGTCCTGCCAGCATCCCCGCACCGGTTGCGAGCAGTACCCATTTTTGCTTGTCCCATTCCATCGTCAAACTCCTTTAAAAAGACGGGCCGCCGCGAGCGATTTGTGACGTGTCGCTCCGCCATACATTAGATCAATCGCGTGACATCATCGCATCGGCCCTGGGAAAGCCGTGCGTCGTCAGGCTGGTAAGTCGCCTTGAGTTCACGGTGACAGTGGGCCTTGAGTCGCTGCGGAAGTCGACGTCGCGCCGAGGCTTCAGACGCGGTGACCAACCTCCCAAACCGCCCGGTGCGTGTCTTCACCCAGACCGTCAGCCGCTGGGCCCAGACAAACTCCGACGCCAGGATGAGCAATCCCAGCGGCACCAGAATGATCCCCAGCGGCACCGGGCTGATCCACAACACCAGCCCGGCGGCGAGCACCAGTCCCCCGAGCACCGCCACCCCCACGCGTTGCAACCGCCGTTTGGAAAGCATGGTCAGGATTCCACCGCCTCCCTCTCTAAAGGATTAAAGCGACGCGATCAAAGTCTCCACCCGCCGGGCAGTCTCGGCCATCGGGTCATACGCGGCGGTCGGCCTCTGGTCCAGAATGTCCCAGTACACCGCAGCGTCAGCGTAGGCGGGGAACTGCTCAGTCATCATCGGCCGATGCTCGGATTCCAGCAGACATACCACGCGTGTCGCGGCGTTGAGCATGGACACGTCGCAAATCTGCGGCATTGCCAGCACCCCCAGTATCTCCAGATCAATGCCTCGCTGCGTCAATGCCGAGATCGCCTGAGGCGACATCGGCCCGACATTCACCCGCTGCTCTACATCCACCCGCAACCCTGCCGACCGTGCCTGCCAAGCCAATCCCTGGCGCACGATCACGTGATTGAAATACGTCTCGGCAAACCGGGAGCGGTAGTAGTTGCCGGTACACAAAAACAGCACGTGACTCTCGACCATTACGAAATGCCAGACGCACGTTTACGCATTGGGCAGGTCGGAGTCCTCTTCGGGAAACGTACGGCGGATGCTTTTGTGCGTCCGCCTGAGTTCCTTGTAGAGAATCTTGATGTGGTCGTATGCATCTTCGACCGTCAGCTTGCCGCCGAGTTCTAGGGCACAGATATTGCCGATTTTGGCTGCGAACTCCTCAAGATTCGCCCCGATCATCAAGTCCTCGGGTGTTTTGCGATCCGCCATAGCGCGAGCATACCAGCCTGAAAGCGGGTTTTCGGCAGTTCTGGATCGGCATGCCGCAAATTTACTCGGGTTTGTCGAGCGTAAACCCGATCTTGATGGTCACCTGGAAGTGAGCCAGTTTGTCATCTTCGATGTGCCCGCGGGTGTCCGTCACTTCAAACCACCGAAGGTTGTGGACGCTTTGGGCGGCCCGTTTGATGGCATTGCGAATCGCGTCGTCGGTGGACTCGGTGGACGAGCCGGTGACTTCGATCAGTTTGTAAACGTGGTCAGACATAAGCGTTACTCCGTGAGGGGTGTGGATGCATCAGCGCATCGGGAAGCGGTCAGCGATGCACTGTAGCCGGTCATTTGGGTGGCGTCCGACTGACAGGCGGCGGGGTGCCGATCTGTCAGCTTGGCAGAGCAGCGTAGGGTGAAGGCCTGGCGGAAGAGTGTGATCCAATCGTGTAAGTATATTACAGGTGTAAGTTTAGTGTGATATTCGCCTGGCTGCATGGTGTGGTGCCTGACTTGCATCATGAAGAACACGACATGCCCGCTGTGGTGTGCCGACCCCGCTCCTGGCGGGCCTTACCTGAACGAACGAAACCCCGTGCCCAACTTTTGGAGACGCACCCGACATGGCTGTTAAAGAACTGACGTTTGACCTTGAAGCCCGCAAAGCCCTTTTATCCGGGGTCGAAAAGCTGGCCAATGCGGTCAAGAGCACCCTGGGTCCGCGTGGCCGAAATGCGTTGCTCGACAAGTCTTGGGGCGGCCCGACGGTCACCAAGGACGGCGTGAGCGTCGCTGAGGAAATTGAACTCCGGGATAAAACCGAAAACATGGGTGCCCAGCTGGTCAAGGAAGCCGCCAGCAAGACCTCTGATAAAGCGGGCGACGGCACGACCACCTCGACCGTTCTGGCGGAGGCTCTTTTTAAGGAAGGCCTGCGTCAGATCACCGCAGGTGTGGACGCCAACGCGCTGGTGCGCGGCATGCGTAAAGGCGTGGCCGCCATCGTGGCGAATATCGAAGCGATGGCTCAGCCCATTGACGACAAGAAAGACATCGCCAACGTCGCGTCCATCTCGGCCAACAACGATCCATCCATCGGCAAGATCATGGCTGACGCCTTCGACCGTGTGGGCAAGGACGGCGTCATCACCGTTGAAGAAGGCAAGGGTCTCGAAACCTACGTCGATGTCGTCGAAGGCATGCAGTTTGACCGCGGTTATCTTTCGCCCAACTTCGTGACCAACGCGGACACCATGGTCGCTGAGTACGAGAAGTGCCTGGTCCTGATCTATGAAGACAAGATCGGCTCGATCCAGAAGCTCGTACCCCTGCTCGAAAAGCTTCAGCAGGCCAAGAAGCCCCTGCTGATCATCTGCGAAGACGTCGAAGGCGAAGCCTTGGCCACCCTCGTCATGAACAAGCTCCGAGGCGTGCTTAATCTCGTGGCGGTGAAAGCTCCCGGCTACGGCGACCGCCGCAAGGCCATGCTGCAGGACCTGGCTGTGCTCACCGGTGCCGATCCAATCATGAAGGACCTCGGCGTGGACCTCGATGCCGTCGAACTCTCTCAACTCGGCATGGCCAAGAAGGTCACGGTCAGCGCTGATACCACGACCATTATCGAAGGTGCTGGCGAGTCGGCTGCGATCCAAGGCCGAATCGAACAAATCCGCAACGAAATCGACTCCACGACCAGCGATTACGACCGTGAAAAGCTGCAGGAACGTCTGGCCAAGCTGGCGGGCGGTGTGGCTCAGGTCAACGTCGGCGCGGCGTCGGAAGCGGAACTTAAAGAAAAGAAAGCCCGCGTTGAAGATGCCCTTCACGCCACTCGTGCCGCCATTGCTGAGGGCATCGTCCCTGGTGCTGGCGTGTCGTTTATTCGCTCGCTGTCCAAGCTCGATACCGTTCAAACCACGGGCGATGACGAAAAGGCTGGCGTCGAAGTGATCCTTCGCGCCCTGACTGTGCCTTTGTTCACCATCGCGACCAACGCTGGCGAACGCGGCAGCGTGGTGGTCAAGAAAGTCATGCAGGCCAAGGGTGCCCAAGGCTTCGACGCCTTGAAACTCGAATACTGCGACCTCATCGAACGTGGGATCATCACCCCCGCCAAAGTCGACCGGACCGCTCTTGAAAATGCCGCCAGTGCTGCCACGCTGCTGCTCACCTGCGACTGCGTGGTCGTGGAAGCCCCACAGGATGAAGAGCCCGCTGGCCACGGTGCCCCCGGCGGAATGCCCGGCGGCATGGGTGGCATGGGCGGCATGGGCGGCATGGGAGGAATGGGCGGCATGGGCGGCATGATGTAAGCCCTGCCCTGGACGCACCCAGTCCCGCTGCTTGAGCAGCACAATTTCCCTTTAACTCACGCAAACATTCACCCCTCGCTCAATCTTTTGGAGAACTCCACCATGGCCACTGCCACCGCAAAACGAACCAACATCAAGCCCCTCGAAGACCGCGTCCTGCTCCTTCCTTCGCAAGCCGAGGATAAAACCGCAAGCGGCATCTACCTCCCCGAATCCGCCAAAGAAAAGCCCATGACCGGCACCGTGGTCGCCGTGGGTCCGGGCAAGCTCAATGACGACGGTTCCCGTACCGCGCTGACCGTCAAAAAAGGCGACAAAGTGATCTACGGCAAGTATGCCGGCACCGAAGTCGATGTGAACGGCGAGGACCACATGATCCTGCGCGAGTCCGAGCTGCTCGGCGTCCTCGAAGGCTAAGCAAGCCCGGCCCGGCCAGCGCACGACGCTGGTTACCTCTCCCCCATTCCCGCATACCAGAGCACTATTTATGTCCATTAAACAAATGATCTTCGGAGCCGAAGCGCAGCAGGAAATGCGGCGCGGCCTCCAGAAACTGACCGACGCTGTCAAAGTCACCATGGGCCCCACCGGCCGCAACGTCATCCTCGATAAGTCCTTCGGCGGCCCGTCCGTGACCAAGGATGGCGTCTCGGTTGCCAAAGAAGTTGAACTCGATACGCCCTTTGAAAACATGGGCGCCAAGATGGTCGTCGAAGTCGCCAAGAAGACCGGCGACAAAGCAGGCGACGGTACGACCACCAGCGTCGTCCTCGCCAACGCGATCTACAACGCCGGCCTGCGTCACGTTACCGCCGGTGCCAATCCCATGGCCCTGCACCGTGGCATTAACGCCGCGGCTCAGGCAGCCTCAGATGCCATCGAAGCCTCCGCCAGCAAGGTCAAAGGCATCGACGACCTGCGCAAAGTCGCGACCGTCTCAGCCAACCACGACGCGGAAATCGGCAACCTCATCGCTGAAGCCATCCACAAGGTCGGCAAAGACGGCGTAGTTGAAATCGAAGAAGGCAACGTCTCCGAAACCCAGCTCGACTACGTCGAAGGCATGGCGTTCGATAAGGGCTATCTCTCGCCTTACTTCATGACCGATCCGCAGAGCCAGGAATGCGTGCTCGAAGACGCGCTGATCCTGCTGCACGAGAAGAAGATCAGCAACCTGCCTGACCTGCTGCCCTTGCTCAACAAGGTCGCCATGGCGCAAAAGCCGCTTCTGATCATCGCGGAAGATGTTGAGAACGAAGCGCTCGCGGCTTTGGTCGTGAACCGTTTGCGGGGTGTGCTGCGGGTTGCAGCGGTCAAGGCTCCGGGCTTTGGTGATCGTCGCAAGGCCATGCTCGGCGACATTGCAGTGCTCACCGGCGGCACGTTCATCAGCGAAGACCTGGGCTTGAACCTTGAAACGCTCGAACTCGACAAGCTCGGCACCGCCAAGCGGATCGTGATCGACAAGGACAGCACCACCGTTATCGAAGGCGGCGGCAAGAAGAAAGACATCACTGCCCGCGCGGAGCAGATCCGTCAACAGTCCGAAGCCACCACCAGCGACTACGACCGTGAGAAGCTCCAGGAGCGGCTTGCGAAGTTGACCGGCGGCGTGGCGATCGTCCGCGTCGGAGCGGACACCGAATCGGCCATGAAAGAAAAGAAGGATCGCGTCGATGACGCCCTGCATGCCACCAAGGCTGCCGCGGCGGAAGGCGTGGTCCCCGGCGGCGGCGTCGCGTTCCTGCGTGCCATCGAAGCGGTCGACAAGGCCCGCTCCAAAGCCAAGGGCGACGAAAAGCTCGGCTACGACATCGTGGCCAACGCACTCGAAATGCCCCTGCGCCAGATCGTCGATAACTCCGGCGAAGACGGCCACGTCGTCGTCGAAGATGTGCTCGCTCACAGCGGAAACTACGGCTACAACGCCGCCACGGGTGAGTACGGCGACATGATCAAAGCCGGTATCCTCGACCCCGCGCTGGTTAGTCGAACTGCGCTGACCAATGCAGCCTCGGTGGCAGGCCTGATGCTCACGACCAACGTGCTGGTCGCTGAACTTAAAGACGATGAAGAGCCAGTCGTCGGTGCGGTGGTCTGATCCAGACCACGTGGTCCGTACGCCGTAATGCGTTACCCACATGATTAACATCGGCGGACCCAGGGAGACCTGGGTCCGTCATTTTCCGCCCTGCTTTTAATACGCCATGCCGACCACGCGAGATTATTACGAAGTACTCAGCGTTAGCCGCGACGCAGATGGCAACACCATCAAGTCGTCGTACCGACGGCTGGCGATGAAGTTTCATCCCGACCGTAACCCCGGCGACGGGGAGGCGGAGGAGAAATTCAAAGAGTGTGCCGAGGCCTACGAGGTGCTTTCCGATCCCGAGAAGCGTCAGCGGTATGACCAGTTCGGCCATGCCGGGCTGCGGGGCACTTCGGGGCACGACTTCAACTCCATGAACGCGCAGGACATCTTCTCGATGTTCGACGATATCTTTGGCGGGGTGTTTGGCGGGTCCACCCGGCAGCGGGGCGGTCGCGGCCGGGCGCAGCGGGGATACGACCTCGAAACGCAGACCGAAATCACCCTGGAACAGGTGCTCACCGGAACTGAGGTGACCATCGAGTTTCGCCGCATGGACCTGTGCGACAAATGTGAAGGCACCGGCGGCAAGCCCGGCACCCGTCCGACCACCTGCGTGGCGTGCGGCGGAGTGGGTCAGGTCCAGCAGGCGGGGCTCGGCGGGATGTTCCGCATGGTCACGACCTGCCCGAAATGCAACGGCGCCGGCCAGGCGTATCCCGAAGATTGTCCCAGGTGCAAAGGCAAAGGCCGAGTCCCCACGCCTCGGCAGGTCTCGGTCAAGGTGCCCGCAGGGATTCAGGACGGTCAAATCATCCGTGTCGCAGGGGAAGGCGAGCCAGGCATGTCGCCCGATGGTAAAGCCGGTCCACGCGGCGATCTTCATGTCGTCGTACGCATCCCCGAGCACCCGGTGTTTGTGCGGGAAGCGGAGCATTTGATTCTCAAAATGCCGGTGAGCTATTCGCAGGCAGCACTGGGCGCAACGCTGCGGGTACCCACGCTTGACGGACAGGAGCGCGAAATTGATTTGCCCGCCGGCTCGCAGCACGGTGAAATGCTCCGCCTCGCAGGCCAGGGGCTGCCCCGACTGCGCAGCAACGGCCGGGGTGACCTGGCGGTACTCACACTCATCGAAGTGCCCAAGAAACTGACCAGCCGACAAAAAGAACTCCTGCGGGAATTGGCGGGTACCGAAGACCACGACGTGATGCCTGAAACCAAGGGCTTCTGGAACCGGATCAAAGAGCACCTCGGGGGAGCAGCCTGATATGACCCAAGACACCCACGACCCCCACGACCCCACACCTCCCCCGGACCTGCGCTTCTCGCAAGGCGAGACCCAGGCAGCGGGCGAAGCTACCGACGCTTACGACTCGATTGCAGCGCTACAGACCAAAAATGACGAGCTCGAGCAACGCATTCTTCGCGTCTCGGCGGACTATCAAAACTACGCCAGGCGGGCGCAACAAAACGTCGAAAATGCCCAGCGGCAAAAGCTCCTCGACATCGCTCGGGGACTGGTCGCCACGCTGGATCACTTCGATCGGGCGCTGGGCGTGGATCCCGAGTCCACCACGGTGTCTGACCTGTTTGGCGGCGTGAGCAGCATTCGGGATGAACTGCTCAAAGCGCTGCAGTCTTTTGGCATCCAGCGGCTGGATGTCGAGGCGGGCGAGGAGTTCGACCCCAATCGGCACGAGGCTTTGATGCGTCAACCAAGCCAGGACATCGACAGCAATCACATCGTGATGCAGCTCCAGCCGGGCTATCTGGTGGGCGACCGTGTGGTGCGTGCCGCTCAGGTGGCCGTCGCAGAGTAAGTGTTTCGCGGGTGACGCCCCGCAATGTGATGATCCCGGCTTTGACTTACGTTTGCCCCTTCGCCCATACCGCCCACTCGCATGCCTACCTACGAATACATTTGCCAGAACTGCCAGCATGAGTTCGAAGAGTTTCAGTCCATCACGGCGAAGTCGCTGCGGAAATGCCCCGAGTGTTCCAAGCTGAAGCTCAAACGCAAGATCGGGATTGGTGCAGGCGTGATCTTCAAGGGTGGCGGGTTCTACGAAACCGATTACCGCAGCGAGGGCTATAAAAAGTCGGCTGAGGCAGATAAAAAGGCCCAGACGGGCGGAAGCGATACGGGTAAAAAATCCGACAGCGATTCAAGCGACAGCAAGTCATCCAGCAAGACTGAGAGCACCTCGAAGATAACATCGTCCACGTCGGAAACCAAAAAGACTGATGCGAAGCCTTCAAGCTCTGGCTCATCGGACAAGCCTAAAGGCGGTTCAAAGAAAACCGAAGCGTAGCGGCGTCGGGTCGGGGATTGCCGGATTGCCGTGCATGTTTACGCTGGGTTGAGCAGGGCGGCGGCTTTGTCCAATGCGTCTTGGCCGGACTGGGTTTCGAGATACGCCTGGGCGGTATGGATGAGTGCCTGCAGGTTTGTGTTCGAGGCGTCGTCCATGTCATCGAACGCGGCTTGCAGCGGTGTTTGAAATCGCACATAGCGGGCGGGATCGAGCAGGTGCGAGGCGATGTAATCCACCGCGTCGGCGGCTGCATCCATGAGCACGTCAATGACGGGCACTGCCCACTCCAGCGGCCCCCACTCCCGGGCCTGGTCGGCGGTGATCGCGCGGGTCAATGAGCCGGTGCCCATGGTGATGACGTTGAGCGAGTTGAGATCACAGGGTTCGGGGAGGCTGGCGGTCAGTCGGAATGCTTCGGCAATTGCGCAGGCGGTGGGATCATTGGCGACCACCCCGCCGTCGATCAGCGACAGGTCGGCACCGTTGACGGTCAGTATGGTTGAGGGAAAGTAAGTCGGCGCGGCGCAGGATGCGTGCACGATCCGAGCGGCGGGCAGGTGTCGGTGATCGGCTTTCCATGATTTGAAGACCAGCGGTCGGCGGTTAATGGTGTCGTAGCTGATGACGAGTGTGGGCCTGCGGCAGCTTCCGAACGGCGTGTGGGCACCGAGTCGGAGGTCAAGCACGTCGGCGAGGCCTCGGCCGCTGTATTTGGGGGCACTGATGCCTTGGGTGAAGGTCCGGCGGGCGCGGTCCCAGAGGCGGGCGGTGGTGGCGGGGAAGATGCGTCGGCCGTCGGAGCGGTAGAGATCGACGAGTTCGGTGGGTGACAGGCCCAGGGACAGCGCGGTGCCGAGGATGGCGCCGGTTGAGGTGCCCGCGATGAGATCGACGTGTTCGATGATCGGGCTGGGCAGGCGGTCCTGGAGATGTTCAAGCCAGAGCGCCGGCAGGATGCCTCGGATGCCCCCGCCGGTGAGGCACAGCACACGATAAGGGCGGTGGGAGGTGGGAGGCATCACGGCTCCTGAGGTGAAGGGACGGGGTGGAGGTTGAAGACGAGGACCAGTTGATGGTGGATGACGGTCATGGCGGACAGGCGGTAGCCCAGGTCGGCATACAGCCAGCAGAGGTCCTGTAGGCGGTCGTCCAGATCGAGATCGACATGGTGCAGGTCGAGCGTTTCCAGGCGGGTGAAGCGTCGGCGGTCTGAGACGAAAGCAGCCTCGGGGCGGTGAGTGTCGGTGGCGGCGAGAGGATTCTTCACGGCTCAGGCTCCGACGGGGTTGTGGTGGCTGGCGGGGGAGGCAGATGTCGGTCGAGGTAGGTGCGGACGCGGAGCAGGTCGGCGGCGTTAAGTTGCTGGCGGTGCTGGATCAGCGTGGCCCAGTCGGGCTGACCGACCAGCTCGGAGGCCTGATCGAAGACGGCGACGATGCGGGCGCTTTGGGCGGGCGTGCGTTGGTGTCGGGCGGCGCGGCGTTCGCTCAAGTCGGCGAGGAGTCGGGTGAGGCGGGGGTCGGCAGGCGGGGGGAGTGAGACGGCGGGAGGAATGGCGGAAGGAACCTGGCCTTCGAGTCGATCACGGGTGGTGACGGGGGGGCCTAGGGAGCCATCGGCGAGGATCGGCAGATCAAAACCCAGGTAACCCATGACCAGTCGTCGGTCGAAGTCTTCGCGTAAGGCGACCGTGCGATCGGTGGCGTACTGCACCTGTACGGAAGCGGCAGGGATCAGGCCTGCGGCGGGGACGGGCCGGGCGGGTGAGGGCAACGCGGAGGCGGCCGCGTTGATCGTGGTGCGTTGGCGTTGGGTGTTGAACAGTTGGACGTCCACGCCTCCGACGAGGTAAACGCGTTGCACGACGCGGAGGTAGACCGCAGCGTGTGTGGGCTGGGCCTGTGCCATGGCAGCGAGCATGGCCTGGGTGTCGGGATGGGACGCCCAGTCGAGCAGTTGTGCGAGGAGTTGGTCGCCGGGCTGGGCGTAGGTGAAGGCTTTGCGGAGCGATACGGAGCCGACGGCCTGATCGGACTTGAGAAGGTTCAAGGCCAGGGGGATGCCTTGAACGGGCAGGGCAAGTGTCAAGCCTGCGGCCCGCGAAACGCGAAATTGATAGGTCGGGAAGCGTGCGGCGGGGATGGCAACGGGACGTACGGCGGAGCCGTCGCGGGGGTGGGGGGCATGCTGGTAATCGCCTTGAAAATAGGCATCGGCGTAGAAATCTGAATAGTGGGAAGGGTCGGTGTGGAGGCGGGTGACGAGTTGATCGAGCGGCAGGTAGCCGCGCTTGTGATAGATGGCCTGCTGACGCTGAATGGGCAGCGTGACCAGAAAGACATCGCCGGGCTGGAGGTCTTCGGTGAGCGGATAGACCGGCAGAACCTGACTGGCGCGAAGCGTCAGCGCCCATTGCTTGGCGACATGATCGACGGTGTCACGTCCTGAGCAGCCGAGCAGCAGCAGAGGCGCGAGCAGCCAGGGCAGATATCGACCGCGCGATCGAGTCGGGTCCGATGAGGCGGGATAGGAACATGTTCGGGGCACCCAAACAAAATACAAACTAATGAGAAGATGTCAACGCTCGCGGCGTATTTTTTAAGGGTGATAATTGTTGCGGTGGTCAGACTTGCAGGAGGGCGGCTTCGAGCGACAGGCCGGGCCCGACGGCGAGCATGACGACGGGGCCGCGGGGCGGGGGGGACTGTTGGAAGAGACGTTGCAGGATGAGCAGCACGGTGGGGCTGGAGACGTTTCCGTGCTGTTGGAGGATTTGGCGGGAGAGTTCGGCGGCGTGGCCTGGCAGGTTGAGCGTGCGGAGGGCGGCGGCGATGACGCGGGGGCCGCCGGGGTGGATGACCCAGTGGGCGACATCGGGGATGGTGAGGTGGTGGGGCGTGAGCAGGCGGTCGAGCAGGGGCGGAAGGTGGTCGGCGACCAGATCGGGGACGCGGGGGGAGAGGGTCATGGTGAAGCCGTGGTCAGTGATGGTCCAGGACATGGCCTCGCGGGAGTCCGGGACCAGGGCGGTGACGGCATGGGTGTAGCGGGGGCTTGGCGGGTGGGTGTCAGAGGGCGTGGTGAGGACGACGGCGGCGGCGGCGTCGGCGAAGAGGGCGTTGGCGACCAGATGGTCGGGCTGCGGGCCGTACTGGAAGTGGAGTGTGCAGAGTTCGACGCAGACGAGCAGGACGTTTGCGGCGGGTGTGGAGGCAGCGAGTGCGGCGGCAGTGCGTAGGCCTGCGAGCGCGCCGTGGCATCCCATGAAGCCGAGGTGGAGTCGTTGGGTGTGATCGGGGAGGGAGAGGGTTTGGAGGAGTTCGAGGTCGATGCCGGGGTTATGAAAGCCGGTGCAGGAGACGGTGACGAGGTGGGTGATGCGTTGGGCGGGGAGGTTGGCGTGGGTGAGTGCGTGTTGGGCGGCACGCGCGGCGAGGGGGCCTGCATGTTGGCGGTAGGCGTGCATGCGGGCGGCGGTGGTGGGCGAGGCGGGGTCGTCAACGCAGGGGGGTGTGGGTGGGTGTGTGGCGGGTGAGGGGGGTGGATAGAACTTGGTGATGGGCGTGTCGGGGCTGAGGAGCACGCTGGAGCGGGTGGCGACGGTGGTGCGTTGGTAAAGGGCGTGGAGGCGTCTGACTTCGCGGGGTGTGGCGGTGTTATTGGGGGCAGCGGCGTGGGCAAGGGTGGGTTGGTCGGCGGCGGTGGGGGGGAGTGCGGAGCCGACGCCGAGGATCCTGGCCTGGGGCGAGGCCGGGGTGACGGCCGGCGCATTGGCGTCGGTGTGGTCCGGAGTGGCGGGGTGAGGGGAGGCCATGAGGTGTCAGGCCGCGAGGCGTCGGGTGAGGGGTCGGGCGGCGGCGGGACAGGCTGCGAGAATGCGAACCGCCGCGGTGGTGAGCAGAGGTCGGCGGAGCAGAGCGGCAAGGGCGCGGCAGGTGCGTTGGGATTTGCCGATGTCCTGGTGGTAGCGCGCGGCCCATTGATGGGCAAGGGTGGCGGGCCAGTGGTTGAGGTGAGGCAGGGCGAGGTGGGTGGCGGCCTGGGCGGCGGTGATGGCCCAGCTCATGCCTTCGCCGGTGAAGGGCTCGACGTAACCCGCCGCGTCGCCGAGGACCAGGACGCGGTGATCGGCGAGTTTTCGCCGGTGTCGGGTGAGGCGGGGCGTGATAAGCAAGGGTACGTCGGGCGTGATTTGATGACGCAGGGGACCTGCGGGCAGCAATTGCGAAAGCGCGGCATGGGGAGAGCCGGCGGCTTTGAGATGGTGGGGCCGGCAGGCGGCGGCGAGGTGTGCCCGGCCGTCGGCGAGGCGCACGACGCCGACATAGCCGGCGCGGGTGGTGTTCATGTCCAGATGTTCCGCGGGGGGCCAGGCGGCATGCGCTTCGGGTGTGACGTCGAGTGTGGTTGCGAGGCCCAGGTGTGAGGCGGGTGCGGTGGTGACTTCGAAGCCGGGCAGGCGTGACAAGGCTCGGCCCCCCAGGCCGTCGGCAACGAGTACCGCTTTGGCTTGGACCCGATGCGGTCCGATCTGGACATTCACAGCGTCGGTCTGAATGGTGTCAATGATGGCACGGTGTCCGGCGACGAAGCGGCCGCCGCGTCGTTGCACTTCCGCCACGAGCTGGGCATCGAGGACGGCTCGGTCGACGACTCGGCCAGGCCTGAGCGGCAGGTCGAGTCGGGCGGTTCCATGGTGGACGGTGACGGTGGTCAGGGGCGTGGTGGTGCGTTGCCAATGGGCATCGGTCAGGCCCAGGTCGTGCAACGCGTTGACGCCGCGCTGGGCGAGGCAGCCGCCGCACACTTTGTCGCGGGGGAACGTCGCGCGATCCACCAAAAGCGTGCGGACGCCCGCCTGAGCGCAGATCGCTGCGGCGACGGTACCGCCGAGTCCGGCGCCGATGATGAGGACGTCCACGGAGGTGGGCATGTCGGGTGCGGGGTGGGGTTGCAGGGTGGCCCGGCTCACGACCGCTCCCATACCGCTTGAAAGCGAAAGGGCACCACGCGGGAGATCTTCACGTTGGCTAGTCCGGCGTCGGTGAAAAGTTGGCGGGCTTCGTGTGAAGTCCAGGCCGCGCGAACCGATCGCGGGCCATCGACATGGACCGTCGGGCTGCGTGTCACGAGGCGGGTGGCGAGGGTGGTGGCGGCGAGGGCTAAGCGACTGCGGGTCAGGTCATGCACCAGCACACGGGGCACAGCTGATGCACAGCGTCGAAGCAGATCGACCGCCTGGTCCCGGGTGAGATGATGGAAAAACAAGGTGGCGATGATGGCATCGTAGCCCTCGGGCAGCTCATCCCGGAGCAGATCGATGCGGTGCCACGCGTCTGTCCGCCCGGTCTGTGCGCGGGCCTGCTCCAAGGCGACTTCTGACATGTCTGCGCCTTCGACGGTCCATGCGGGGCGGCTGTCGCCAGCGGAATGCCCTTTGGCGTGAAGCCGCTGTGTGAGCTGCCCGCCTCCACAAGCCAGGTCCAGCACACGCATTGCACGCGGCGGGATCGGAGCGTCAAAACGATAAATATCGGGTGGGCGGGTGCAGCGTTTCGCCCAGGCTTCAAGCACCGGCTCAATGCTGGCGACGGTCCGCGTGAGTCGGTGAATACGCCCAAGCGCCTGCAACGCACGCCGATGTTCTGCCGGGTCCAGCCCGGGCTGATCCATCACCTCGGGCTCCATGACGCGGGGTAGGTTCAAGCGCGGCATGGTGTGACTTTCACGAAGGCGAGCCCCCGGCGTACGCCACGATGTAGCCGACCCAGGCGGGGTCCATCCGCACGGGCGTAGCGTCTTTCAAAGGCTCATACAGGCCGGAACCGTCGCCGTCCTTGTCCTCCGATTCCCAGTAGACCACCGACCGCTCGAACCCTGCCTCCGCCAACAGCTCTCGCACCTCAGGCAGGGTCCACAGCCGCCAATCGTAGGTGAAGCACCGCTCCATCGCAGTGCCGTCGGGGAAGCGAAACCCGATGTGCATTCGGCAGTGATGGCTCACGGGATCGACCTTCTCGGTTTCCCAGACATATTTGAATCGACGCTTGCCCTTGCCGATTTTGCGGACGTCCTCCTGACCTTCTTTCCAACAGTCCGGTCCGCCCATCATGTCGAGCACCATGACCCCGCCGGGCGCGAGATTTTGCAACGCCTTTCGCAAATACAGCCGAAGTTCGTCCCGCGTGGGAAAAATGAAAAACGAAAAGTTCTGGGCTGCGAGGATGTCGGCTTTGGGTTTGCTGACCCGCCGAACGTCTTGCTGCAGCAGGGTGATGCGTTCGTGCTGGCCGGCCTCGAGGGTGTCCATGTGATTGGCAATGCCCCAGCCCAGCGGTTCGGGGTCAAGGTCCACGCCGATGGCTTCTCGGGATTCATCCTGACGCACCCATTCGCAGCACACCGCGAACGTGCCGCAGAAGTCTTCGCGGAGGACGCGGGGCGTGGCCGCTTTGCCGTGGCGGTCACGGTAGACACGTTCAAAAAAGTCCACCTCGTGCCCCGCGTCCTGCACCGATAAGCCATAGAGCTCGTAGCGGTCTGCGCCTTTCGCCGTGCGGTCCGGCGGGGGCGGTGCCTGGGGCGTCCTGGACTTCTTGGTTTTGCGTTTGGCCATGGCTGGGCAAGATAACGCCCCGCGCGGCACCGGGTCGGGCGGCGGCAGTTCAAATATCGACGATATTTGAATTAAGCGGACGCGACGTGCAGGCGCTACGTGCGGTGCAAACACTGGGCGGTCTTTTGTCTGATGGACATCCGGCAAGGATGTGTGATGTCCCGCTGATGGCCAGGTGAGACAATGCGGTCGGCACACGGCCATCCCGTAAACCGGGTCGATCGCGCAAGCTCAAACCGCACGTCAAGCGGGCAGCGCGACGGGGTGGCGTGGCGAACAATCTCGACGGGAATTGATCGCATGCGAAACGCCTGAGGCAAACCCGTCCGGCCCGCATCAACGGTGATAACGCCGTGCGAGGCGGGACGCGGCGGCGATGTTCATAATGGGCCCATGCGCATCATTGCTGGAACCCACCGCGGTCGGCCTTACCTGGCCCCGAAAGACGCTGAGACGACCCGTCCGATGCCCGATCGGATCAAGGAGGCGGTGTTTAACCGTCTCACCTCGCTGGGGATGCTGGCCCAGGACCCGCCGGGCGAACCTTGGTATGTCGCCGATGCGTTTGCGGGCACCGGATCGATGGGCCTGGAAATGCTGAGTCGTGGAGCAGCGCACTGCACCTTCGTGGAAACCGACCGCGACGCGGGTGAGCGTTTGGAGGACAATCTCGAAAGCCTGGGCTTGTCCGACCGGGGGACGTTGGCACCGGGGTCGGCGATGATGCCGTTCTGGTCGGCCTACGCGCCCGGACCGCTTCGGATCATCAGCCTCGACCCGCCTTACACGATGACCGATGAGCCGCGCACCCACGCCTCCATGCTCGAACTGGTCGATCAGCTTCACGAATCTTTAGAGCCCGGCGGGGTGACGTTGTTACGCACCAAACGCGAAGTCGAGGTGCCCGAGAGCAAGGTCTACGACGGCCAGTTCGCAGCCCACTACGGAACGATGACCGTGCACTTTTTCCAGCGCTCGCTCGAAGAGACTCACGCCCCGGGTAACGTAGACTCGTCGGCATGACCGCCACGATTCAAAACGTCAACGATGCCAGCCAAGCCCCGCCCCGACTGTCCTGCTGGCTCAATGAAGGCAACCTGGGCGACCTTCCCGCCTGGAGCCAGGCCCCCACCGGCTCGCCTGCGGACATCGCTGCGGCAGTCAAGGCCGCGGGCTTTGAAGGCATGCAAGGCTACGACACCAAGGCTTGTCGGGAGGCTGGTTTGCTGACCTGCAGCGGCGGACGGATCGATACGGTTCACGGTGCTCACAAACTCGTAACGTCCGCCCAGGAGGCAGGCCATCTTTGCGCGACCGTGCACGTCGGCGGCGGCAACGAAGATGACGACGTGATCGACCGTCTCGTGGAATCCGTCATCGAGGCCTCGACCGCGAATGCGTTTCCGATCTATATCGAAACCCACCGGGCAACCATAACGCAAGACATGTGGCGGACCGTGCAGATGGTCCATCGGCACCCCGGCATCCGCTTTAACGGCGACTTCTCACACTGGTACACCGGGCTGGAGATGCCTTATGGCAACTTCGATGCGAAGCTTGATTTCATCCAGCCCGTCTTTGACCGCGTGGCGTTTATGCATGGCCGAATTGGAAACTCAGGATCGATGCAAGTGCCGGTGACCGTGTCCCCCGCGCTGCCGGAAAGTGCAGGGAGTTATCTGGACGACTTTCGCGTGATGTGGACCCGCGCGATGCAGGGCTTTATTGAAAACGCCGGGCCGGGCGATGTGCTGATCTTCGCCCCCGAGCTCTTGAGATCGTCGATCAACTACGCCCGCGTCTTTCCGGATGCGGACGGCGTGATGCGTGAAGAAGCAGACCGCTGGCTGGATGCCTTGCAGATGGTGGAGATCGCCAAAGAATGTTTTGCTGCCGCCGCCGCGCACGTGGTGACAGCTTGATTCACAGCCGACTTTACGCGGCATCGCGTTGGTGACTGGCTACGGCATGACCAGCCGGCGCACGAGTTCGAAGAGTTCAACGTAGGCGTTGCCCCAGGCCGATTCCCGGAAGAATTGCACGGGCTTGCCGGGTGCTCCGATGAACGGGCGGAGCACCCACGCCATCTGCACCGCGATGAATCCGTACAGCCACAGCCAGAGTTTCCGCAATCGGCGGTGGGTGGGATTGCGTGCGACCAGCGGGGCGTAAAAGCGGGTCAGAACTTTTTGAGCCGTCACCGCGGCGAGGGCGAAGACCCCGACATTGAAAATCAGCGCCAGGTCATAGCGGGTGACGTTGACGTACCAGAACATCGTGAGCGGAGCACACGCTGCGAGGACCAGCGCCATTGCTGCCTGCGACGCGGCGACCGCACGCACGGCCGATCCGAAGTCCTCGCGAAGCCCCAACAAAGCGTGAATGACGTAGAAGCTGGGCAGTGCCAGCGCCGCCGACACACTGAGCAACAGCGGGGTCTTGCTCGCGGTGACGAGCATTTGCAGCGGGCGGGCCGAGAAGCTGCCCATCACCAGGCCGTAGACCACGCACCCTGCGACAGACACGCCGATCAGGGTGCGAAGTCTCCGCTGGCCGCCGTGGGGTGCCACCAGCCAAGGCTCGGCCCGGAGCACGGCGTCGATGCTCCGCAGCGCCGCTGGACGTCGCACCGGCATCGCCTCGGTAGCAGTCACTTCAACCCCAGCAACGAAGCCAAGGCTCCCATCACCGCCTGGAAAAAGTTGCTGTCGCCCCGCTCCCGAAAGAACGTGAAGGGCAAATCGGGGTGTCCGATGAACGGCCGAAGCACCCAGCTCATCTGAGCACCCACGACCGCAAACAGCACGGTCCACGTGTTAAACACCGACTTGGCACGGGCGTCAGTAGGACTCTGGTCACGGGCCAAGGGTCCTTGCGAGGCGGATCGCTCTGCAGCGCGGTCAGCGAAATGCTTCGCCGCCGAGGGAGGTGGTGTTGACGCGTCGGGCTCGCCAGGCGGTGCATCTGGTGCATCGATCGGGTCCGCATGGTCTGGGGTGTCCTGCGTGGATTCTTGCTCAATCTCTGCGACCTCGGCCGGCTCGGCTTGCGGTGCTTCCGATGGGATGAGCCGGCGAAGCGTGCGTTGCAGGAAGGTCAACCCGATGACACCACCCGCAGTCGCCGCGACGACATTGAGCAGAACCATGAAGGCGTAGCTGGTGGTGCTCAGGCCGAAGAATACGAGGATCGGCCCCAGCGACGCCAGCACGGTGAGCGCCACAGCGGACATGGCGATCAGGAGTTTGATGACTGACTCGAAGCGGAGTCGAGACCCGGCGATTGCGCTGAACACGTACAACGACGGCAGCGTGACCAGGAGCGTCAGTGCGAAAAGCATCGGAAACTTGACCGCGCTGGCGAGCAGTTGGCCCCAGCCGTCGAGTCGGTCAGGCTGGCGGATCAACGCGTAGGACCCGACACACAGGCCGTAGGCCACGCCGACGACCAGGGCGGCCACGGCAAGCAATCTGCCTTCGAGGGCGAGACGGCCTTGTCTCAACGCGGGGTCAGCGGTGGGCTCGCCGCGGAGCAAGGCGTCGAGGTGGGTCCAGGTGGTTTTAAGTCGATGCATCAAGGGTCGCCCGGGAGGTGTGAAGCGCAGCAGAGGCTGGCAGGGTTGAGTCACTGGACGGCGGGGCGGGGCGAGGAGTTCGACTGAATCGTCAAAAATTATCCGCGTGCTCTGAGATTGTGCGCGCGGGGATCAGGCGCAAAGCTTTAAGCTGTGCGCTTTCCAAGGAGCTCATGAAATGACGCAAAAACGGATGCTGGCCACACGTAAAATGTTCGCAGCGGCGATGGGGTTGGGGTTGACATTGATTTCGACGCGCGCCTGGGCCCACCCCGGGCACGGCGAGCACGACGCGGGACATGCGTGGTGGGAGGGCGTGTTGCATCCGGTGCTGCAGTGGGACTACCTCGCGGTGCTGCTGGTGGGGTTGGGCGTCGGTGTGGTGATCTCGCGGGTGTCGTGGCGCCATCGGCGGGCCGCGCGGCGAAGGGCGTGACGGCGGGTGAGCGGGTGGTGGGGGAGGTGGGGGAGGTGGGGGGAAAGCCCAGGGATGGCCATCCCTGGGCTTTGGGCTGGTTGATGTCGTGACGCCTCGGGTGAGTCGTGGTTTAGACTGCCCCGATGTTCGACAATCTTTCTGACAAGTTTGAAGGTGCCCTGCGGAAACTGTCTGGCAAAGGCGAGATCAGCGCGGGCAATGTCCGCGAGGCGATGGAGGATGTGCGGGAAGCGCTGCTGGAAGCGGACGTGCATTACGAAGTCGCTCAGGGGTTTGTTGCGCGGGTGCAACGCGAGGCCATGGGGGAAGCCGTGCTTAAAGGCGTGGAGCCTGGGCAGCAGATGATCAAAATTGTGCATGACGAGCTCGTGCGATTACTGGGCGGGGACGAGGCGGTGGAAGCGTCGGCGAACCAGGCGGAGCTGGCTGACCCGGCCGGGGCGGCAGGGCAAGTGCAGCCGATTATGTATGTCGAGCCTGGGCCGACGGTGGTGATGCTGGCGGGGCTGCAGGGGTCGGGAAAGACCACGACGTGCGGGAAGCTGGCAGCGTTTTTGAAAAAGCGGGGCAAGCGGGTGATGCTCGGGGCGATTGACTTGCAAAGGCCTGCGGCAGTCACGCAGCTGCGGGTGCTGGCCGAGCAGGTGCAGGCGGAGATGCCCGGCGACGGGGCGGTGCTGTTCCACGGCGAGCCGGACCAGTGCGCGGCCTACGGCGAGGCGGTGGGCGTGGCGGTGCAAGTGGCTCAGCGTGCCTATCGACAGGCGCAAGCACAAAACGTGGACGTGCTGATTCTGGATACCGCCGGCCGGCTCCACCTCAACGACGAGCTGATGGATGAGCTGTCGCGGGTCAGCCGGGCCGTTCCGCCGCACCATATTTTCCTGGTGCTCGACGCGATGACCGGTCAGGATGCGGTGAACTCCGCCAAGGCGTTCAACGATCGGCTGGAGTTGGACGGCGTGATTTTCACGAAGTTCGACAGTGACACGCGGGGCGGTGCGGCGCTCTCGGTGCGCGAGGTGACCGGCAAGCCGATCAAGTTTGTCGGTGTGGGCGAGAAGCTGGACGCTTTGGAAGCCTTTCACCCCGACCGGATCGCGGGGCGGATCCTGGGGATGGGCGACATCGTCGGGCTGGTCGAGCGGGCCCAGGCAGAGGTGAGCGAAGAGGAGGCGGCTCAGCTTCAGGCGAAAATGGAGGCGGGGAAGTTGACGATGGACGACTTTCTCAAGCAGCTCAAGACGATCCGTCGGATGGGCTCGATGAAAAGTCTGCTCGGGATGATGCCGGGCATCGGCAAGCAGCTCAAGGACCTGCCGCTGGAAGAGAAGCAGATCGACCGGACCGAAGCGATCATCCAGTCGATGACCGCCAAGGAGCGGGCCGACGCGGACCTGTTGAATAACTCAAGGCGTCGCCGGGTGGCGCGCGGCTCGGGCACGGATCAGCGGGATGTGTCGCAGCTGGTCAAAGGCTTTGAAATGGTGAGCACGATGACGCGGCAGATGTCGGGGATGAACGCGATGTCGAAGATGAAAGCGATGTCCGGCGCGAGCCCGGCCGACATGGAAATGATGGCCCAGCGCGGCGGCCTGGGCCGAGGCAAAGGATCAACCAAGGTGTCGAGTAAGTACAAAAAACGCAAGCGCAAGTAGCGTTTGGTCTCTGTCACAAACGAACACCGCCTGAGGCGTTCATCGCTTGCGTCGTGCCTGGCCCAAGATGCATTCAGCCGATACCCATTTGAAAGGCAAGGCTCAAGTGGACCCATCCAACGATGCCACACCAACCCGGGGACCGCTGTGGGGGTTTGCGGCGCGCGTTCTGGTGGTTTTGCTGTTGGTGAGCTTGCTGGCGTTGCTGTGGCAGGTGATCCACGCGGTGCTTCTGGCGTTGCTGGGCATGATGGTGGCGGTGATGCTTTACAACGCCTCTGAACGTTTACACCGCTGGTTACGCGTGCCCCGAACGGTGGGAGTGGTTCTGACGCTGGTCGTTGGAGCGGCGGTCTTCGGTGGCGGGGTGTGGTTGATGGGCGCTCAACTGGCTGCACAGGTGGATCAGGTGCAGGCGTCTTATGAGCAGGGGGTGGAACGCGTAAAGGCCACCGCATGGGGGCAGAAACTTGTAGACCAGGTCCCGAGTCCTGCCGGCCTGCTGGGAGGGACCGGTCAGGTGGCATCGCGCGCGACGGGCATTGCCTCGACGACGTTTAACGTGCTGGTCGAGGGCCTGCTGATTGTTTTTCTAGGGACGTATTTGGCCTTGTCGCCTGAGCTTTACCGTCGGGGCGTTTTAAAACTTACGCCGCCGGGCTATCGGGATCGGGTGGATGGGTATCTGGTGGATGCGGCGCAAACGTTGTGGAAATGGCTGCTGGGGCGGCTGTTGGCGATGGCGGCGGTGGGGGCACTGGCGTCGGCGGCACTGCTGGCGTGAGGCGTGCCGGGGGCGGTGGCCATCGGGGTGCTGACCGGGGTGCTGGAGTTTGTGCCGGTGATTGGACCCTTGCTCGCAGCGATCCCCGCGGTTTTGCTGGGGTTGACCGTGTCGCCGATGACGGCGGTGTGGGTGGGCGTGTCGTATGCGGTGATTTTCCAGATTGAGGGGAATCTGATCACGCCGCTGGTTCAGAAACAAGCAGTCGAACTGCCGCCGGTGTTGACGCTGTTATCGATCATTGCGTTTGGCACCTTGTTCGGACCGTTGGGGACCATCGTCGGCGTTCCCATCGCGGTCCTGGGCATGGTTGCGACCCGGCATTTTTACATTCGCGGGGCGCTGCACGAAGATCCTGAGTCAGAAACTGCCGCGTCTTGAAATGGCAGCTGCGAGGTGAGCCAAGGCATCGCACAGGCCAGCGTCACTAAAGTCTGCGATCGCTCACGCTGATGTGATTCAGGCTTCTGTCACGCGAAAACGTACGGTGTAGTGATCCTTGATCCTGGCGGGTTGTTGGCTCAGCGGCGGTAGTCCTCAGCTTTGAGGGTTCGGCCAGGGGCGAAACGCGGCGGGATGGGCAGGACCATCTGGCGCTGGCGGTCGGTGAGGGTGTCGAGGAATTCGGGGGCGGGGAGGTAGTGGTGTCGGGCGGCGAGCAGGTGGGGGCTGTAGCGGTAGATCATGACGCGGCGTTGGCCGGGGTTGGTGCGGGGCATCGAGCCGTGGCACAGGGCGTCGGTGAACATGAGCGCATCGCCGGCACGGAGGTGGACTTCGGTCATGCCGGCCGCCTGGTCGCCGCCGACTTCCTGACCTGGGGTCCAGGCTCCGTCGCGTTGGGGGTGTTCGATGGCGGCTTTGTGGCTGCCGGGCACGACGGTGGTCGCGCCGTCGCCGGGCCCGACATCGGTGAGCGCCATGAGGATGTTGATCTGGCCGACCGCCCATTGCCCGCTCAGTGCGCGGAAGCTGGAGGTGAGGCGTCGGGTCGCGCCGCCGGAGTGGATGGGGATGAATCCGCCGGACTCACGGACGTTCAGGAAGTTTTCATCGATGGCCAGGCGATGATCGGGGGTGACGATGTATCGGCTGACGAGGTCGATCCAGGCGTGATGGTCGATGAGGGTGGTGAAAGGGCGGCCGGCGGCGAGGATGTTTTGAAAGTTCACGCCGTCCTTGCTGCCGTAGGAGTGGATTTCGACGTCACCGATCCATTCGCCGGGCGTGCGTTGAGCGGGGTTGTGTCGATCGACCCACTGATGAATCGCAGCGAGGGTGTCAGCGTCGAGCACCTGATGCAGGACGCGGCAGCCGTTGACTTCGAAGAGGTAGTCCTGCTGATCCTGGGGTAAATGGGACTGGTCGGCGAAGATCAGATTGGCATCGCGGACGGCGAAGGGATCATTCGCTGCGGCAGTGGAGAGGGCGGGTTGAAGGGTGGAGCTTGTCATGGCGTATTCCTTTGTTTGAGGACTGCCTCTATTTTGATGCGAACATTTCGCGATACAATGGGTGTTGCGATGGAAAAGATTGCATCTGGTGATATTCCGCTGGGTCGTGTGGTGCGTGGGGCTGCAGCGGGCGGGGTGTGGCTGCATGACGCGGGGCGGCAGGGGCCGATGTCCGGGGCGCATCGTCACGTGGAGTGGGAGGTGAACCTGGTGGTGCGGGGCTGGGCGGAGTATGCGGTGGACGGCGTGCGGCAGCGTTGGCCGACAGATACGCTGGCGTGGTTGATGCCTGAGCAGGGGCACTTGTTGATTGAGCGGTCGGCGTCATTGCAGATGTGGGTGGGGGTGTTTCGCGAGCCGTTGGCCCGGCGGGCGGTGCGGCGGGTGGGCGAGGGGGTGGTGGGTGTCGCGGGGGCTGGGGCTGGGCGCGGGTTGCCGGGGCCTCGGCTGTTGAACGAGTCGGCGGCATTGAAGTTGGGGTCGATGTTTGCGTGGGCGGCGGACGGGTCGGTCCCGCGTGGACATCACACGGCCGTGTTGTCGGTGCTGGTGGGCGAGTGCGTGATGCAAGGCCGGGCGGCGGCGGATCTGCCTGCGGGATCGCACCTGCACCCTGCCGTGGAGCGGGCGGCGTGGCGGTTACACGAAGAGACAGGCGACAGCGAAGGGCGGGGGATGGGACTGGAAGCGTTGGCGCGGCAATGCTCGATGAGTCGGCCTCACTTATCGCGGCTGTTCAAGCAGCAATTGGGAATGACGTTGACGGCCTATCGCAATCGCTGCCGCGTCGCACGGTTTGAGGCGGCGTTGGGGCGGGGCCGGCGGGTCAATAAAACCGAGGCCGCACGGATCGCGGGGTTTGGGAGCTATGCGCAGGCATACCGCGTGGTGAAAGAACTCACCGGCCGATCCCCACGAGAAATGACGCGCGACTAAGGTTGTAAAGTTGGCAGGCGCGTTGGCAAACAAGCAGGCGGATTCCGTCAAAGCGTGATGACGACTTTGCCGACGTGCTGCTGCGAGGCGAAGTAGGTGTAGGCCTCGACGGTGTTGTCGAAGGCAAACGTGCGATCAATGACCGGCTGGATTTGGTGCGTTTCAAAGATGCGGAGCATGCGTTGGAACATGGCAACGTTGCCGACGTAGATGCCTTTGACGGTGAGTCGGTTCAGCAGGGCGGGCAGCAGGGAGGGCGGGTCGGCTTGGGCGAGCAGGCCGATGAGGCTGATGGTTCCGCCGACGCGGGTGGCTTTGAGTGATTGTTCGAGGGTGCCGTCACCACCGACTTCGAGCACGCAATCCACGCCTTGGCCTTGGGTCCAGGCGCGAACGGGTTCATGCCATTGCGGGTGCTGTTGGTAATTGACGGTGTGGTCGGCTCCGAGGGTTTGGGCGCGATTTAGTTTTTCATCGGAGCTGGAGGTGATGCAGGTCTGGGCGCCCAGGGCTTTGGCGAGTTGGAGGCCGAAGATGGAGACGCCGCCGGTGCCGAGCAGCAGGACGGTGTCGCCGGCGTTGACGTGGGCGGCGGTGAGTGCGTGGTAGGCGGTGAGCGCGGCGCAGGGCAGGGTCGCGGCCTGTATATCAGTGAGGTAGTCGGGGATTTTGACGATCGCTTCGGCGGGGGCCACGATGTACTCGGCGAGTACGCCGTCGACGCCGCCGCCGAGTCCGCTGGCGAGTGCTTTTTCGCCGATGTCGCCGGCAATGCCGTGGCGCAGAAAGTTGGGCATGACGCGGTCGCCGACGTTCCAGTCTTCGACGCCCGGGCCGAGCTCGGTGATTTCACCGGCCGCATCGGAGGCGGGCACGACGGGGTTCATTTCATTGCGGGGGTAGCCGCCCTGTGTGATGATGAGATCGCGGAAGTTGAGCGAGACGGCTTTGACGGCGATGAGGACTTCGCCGTGGCCGGGCCTGGGCGGATCGCACTGGGTTTGATGAAGTGAGGCGGCTGGACCGTTGGAGCCTTGGACTTCGTAGCGGTTCATGGTGATCTTCAAGGGGGGGTGGTGAGGTGGAGCGATGGCCAGAGCGGTCGTGTCGCTTAAGTGCGATTGTTCTATGGTATACGAACAATCGTGTTTGTCAATGTGATGCTCTATGCTTTGGCCATGGCTCGGCCTCCCACGCATCCTGATTTGAAGGACGTCACGTTGGGGCAGGCGTTGTCGGCGTTATCGGATCCGGTACGACGGGAGATTGTGCAGCTCTCCACGCAGTCTGAGGGGCTGCCTTGCAATGCGTTCATCACCGCGGTGCCCAAGAGCAGCGCATCGCATCATTGGCGGGTCTTGCGGGAAGCGGGGTTGATTCGCCAGGAGTTGGACGGCGTGCAGAAGCGGAATTACCTGCGAAAGGCTGAGTTCAGCAAGCGGTTTCCGGGGCTGCTCGAGGCGGTGCTCAGGGCACGGGAGTGAGCGTTACGCAGCAAGCAGGCTTTTGAGCAGGGCGTTGATCCGTCTGTCCGCGTCTTGCCATGAAATGCCGAGGACGGGGCGGAAGGTCGGCAAGTGGGTGCTGACATGTTCGAGCAGGGGCTGCCATTTGACCCAGTCTTTGTCGGTAGTGACGACGGCTTGGGCGTGGAGTCGGGCGGCCTGATCGAACAGGCCTTGGAGTTGGTCTGGGGTGTAGGCAGCGTGGTCGGGGCGGACGATGACATCGGCAATGTGGGGCACATGTTGTCGGAGCATGGTCTGGAAGGCGTTAGGATTGCCGATGCCGCAGACGGCGAAGACGCGTTTTTCGATGAGGTCCGACATGGGAAGGTTGGGCTGCGCGGGGCTGGTCATGGTGCTGGTTTTCCAGCGGGTCCAGGTCATTGCCATGTGGGCGAGAGGGGGACGGCGGGTGAGGGTGGTGACGCGTTGGTCGAGGGCGTTGAGGTCCGCAGAAGTGACTTGATCGGTGCGGGTGAGGATGACGTGATGGGCTCGGCGGAGGGCGGTGAGGGGCTCGCGAAGCAGGCCTCGGGGCAGGAGTCGTTCGTGGCCGAAGGGGTTGGTCGCATCGAGGAGGACCAGGTCGAGGTTGCGGTGGGCTTGTCGGTGTTGGAAGCCGTCGTCGAGGACGAAGACCGTGATGTCGGGGTCGGTGTGAAGCGCCTCGGCGGCACCGGCAGCGCGGGAGGGGTTGACGTGGACGGCGGCGTCTGGGCCTAGTGCGTCGGCGAGTTCACGGGCCTCGTCGCCGCCGTGGTAGCCGCGGGTGAGGACGCAGGGGCGTTGGCCTTGGGTGATGAGTCGTCGGCAGAGGTCGAGGACGACGGGGGTTTTGCCGGTGCCGCCGGTGGTGAGATTACCGACGCTGACGGTGGGTCGATGGAGGCGGCGGGGTTTTCGGATGTGAAGGTCGAAGGCGGCGTGGCGGGCGGCGTTGGCGAGTCGATAGGCGGGCGTGAGGGTGGTGAGGCCGGCCCGGGTGAGGGCTGCGGAGGGGGAGCGGTCTTGGCCGGACTGCAGGGCGTGGAGTTGATCGGGGGTCAAGGCGTTAGGAGTTTACGCCTTCTGGGCGGGATGACGGGATCGGCTTGATGAACGCGTTGCGGAACGCAAGGGAGGGTTGGTCAATGATTGAAGTGCTAGCGTCGATCGGGTTGGTTTTGGGGGAAAATCGTGAAGTGGGCGAGGAGGGGGGTGAGTTGTTGCATGGGCAGGCCGACGATGGTGGTGGGGTCGCCGGTGACGGTGAGGGGCCAGCCGGCGTGTTGTCGGTCGATGAGGTTGTAGCCGCCGGCCTTGCCTTGCCAGAGGTCTGAGTCGAGGTAGGCATCGAGCGTTTTGAGGTCGAGCGGACCCATATGGACGTGGGCGACGTCGGCGAGGCTTTGCCAGTGGCCCTGGGGCGAGCGGAGGGCCATGCCGGTGACGACGGCGTGGTGGGCGTCGGCCAGTTCAAGCAGCATGGCGTGGGCATGTTGGCGGGTGGTGGGTTTGCCGATGAGCTGGCCGGCCTGGGTGACCGCGATGGTGTCGGCGGCAAGGAGCACTTCGGGAACGGTAGCGTCGGTGGCGGGGACACTTTGGCCTTTGGCCAAGGCGAGTCGGGCGGCGAGATGCTGGGCGTCGGCCAGCGCGGAGGTGGCGGCAGGTGGTGGGTGGCCTGGGTTGTCCTGCGGGTTGGCGGGGTCGTCGAAGGTGGGTGTGCGGACGGTGAACACGTAGCCAGCCTGGGTGAGGAGATGGCGGCGGCCGGCGGATTGGCTGGCGAGGACGAGGCGGGGCATGCGGGTAGGGATGGCGCGGGATGGGCGTTGCCGGGGGGGACGTTGGGTCTGGAGTAGGTTGGGACGAAGCTGTGGGTCAGAGGTAGGCATCACCAAACGCGTCGCCGACCAGGCCGTGCAGTTTTTTGATGTCCTGAGCGTTGTCGGCGTGGCAGACGAGGGTGGCTTTGGGGGTATGGATGATGATGAGATTTTCAACGCCCAACGCAGTGACGAGGTGGTCGGGGTCGTCACTGGCGATGAGGTTGTTGGCAGCGTCGAGGATGACAGCCCGGGCGGCGACGGCGTTGCCAGCCTGGTCATGCTCGGTGGTTTCGGCGAAGCTGGGCCAGGATCCCACATCGAGCCAACTCAGGGGCATGGGCACGGCGGCGACGGTGACGTCGGGGTCCTGCGAGGCGGGCTCCATCACGGCATAGTCGATGCTGACTTTTTCGAGCGAGGCGAAGGTCTCAGGCAGCGCGGCCATGGTGTCGTCGTCGCCCCAGTGGGACGTGATCTGCTGGAGGGTGGCGTGGTTGTCAGGCTTGTACTTTTCGATGCACTGCATGACCGCGTTGGCTTTCCAGACGAACATGCCCGAGTTCCAGAGGTATTTGCTGGGTCCGGCAGTGACGTAGGCGTCGGCGGTGGAGGCGTCGGGTTTTTCTTTGAAGGCATCGACGACGTGGGCGTTGGCGGAGGTATCGCCGATGGGCTCGCCGAGCTGAAGGTAGCCGTAGCCGGTGGCGGCTTCGGTGGGTGCGATGCCGAAGGTCACGAGGGTGTTGTCGTTGGTTTCGGCGAGGTCGTAGCCTTGGCTGACGATGTTCTGAAAGGCGTCGACGGGGGTGATGATGTGGTCGGCGGTGAAGATGGCGACGCAGGCGTCTGGATCGCGTTTGGCGATGACGCCGCAGCCCAGGCCGACGGCATTGAGGGTGTCTCGGCCCATGGGTTCGCCGATGAAGTTATCGGGGTGGAGGTCCGGGAGCTTGTCGAGCATGACGGCGCGGGTGGCTTCTCCGGCGCAGACCCAGATGCGGTCGGCGGGGACCAGGCCGGCGAGGCGGTCCATGGCGATGCCGAGCAGGGAGCGGTGGGAGCCGTCGGGCTGTTTGATGAAGGGGATGAGCTGCTTGGGCAGGGCTTTGGTGGACATCGGCCACAGACGGGTGCCTGAGCCTCCAGCGATGATCAGGGCGTGACGCATGGGGGACAGGATAGACACCGCGGGGCGGCTTGTCGGGAGCGACGGATCGGATCGGGTGCGGCGCGGCGGCGGCGCTAGAATGATGTGATAATCACACGGAACTTTAAGGAGACCGCTATGTCATCGATTATGAACCAACACGTCCAGGACGACATCAAGAAGAGCTCAACGTTGAGCGATGCGAAGCGTGAAGAACTCGTCGGCTTGCTGCGGACCAGCTACATCATGGAAATCGAAACGGTGGCCAACTACCTGGCCAACTCGGTGTTTCTCGATGGGATGCTCGCGATGGAGGTTAAGGAAAGCCTGTCGTCTGACGTTGAAGAAGAGCTGGCGCATGCGAAGCGGATTGCGGCTCGGATCAAGATTCTGGGCGGGCGGATTCCCGGTTCCCAGGAGCTGGAGATGACGCAAACGGCACTGCAGCCGCCGGAGAGCACGATTGATATTGAGTCGGTGATTCGGGGGGTGATTGCCGCAGAGGACGGCGCGATTGATCAGTATCAGAAGATCATCGAAGCGACCGGCGAGGACGCGGATCCCGTGACGCAGGATCTTTGCATCGAGCTTAAGGGCGAAGAAGAAGAGCACCGGCGGGAGTTTGTCGGATTTCTGCGGGAGTATGAAGCATTGAAGGAAATGTTTACGAAGTGATGGGGAGTGATGGATAGTGGTGGGGTGGGGGGCCCAGGGATGGCTATCCCTGGGCTTTGGGGGCGTGGTGTTGATTGAATGGTTGTGATCCGTGCGCAGTATTTTGTGACGTTCTGCGTGATGGGTGCGGTGCTGCCTTATCTGTCGGTGTATCTGCGGGAGCAGGGGCTCTCGGCCACGCAGGTGGGGCAGGTGTTTGTGGTGCAGGGGCTTGGGGTGTTGGTGACGCCGGTGCTGTCGACGTTGCTGGCGGACCTGCGGATCGAGCCTCGGTGGATACTTTCGGCGATGTCGGCGGTCGCGGCGGTTGCGCTGGCGGCCCTGGCGTCGGCTCAAGGGTTTACGGCGTTGCTGCTGACGTACGGCGTCTTCGCACTGGCCTTCGCGGCCATGATGCCCACGCAGGACGGGTTGCTGTTTGCCTGGTCGGCGCGGCGGGAGCGGGAGGGGTTGACAACTCCGGCCTATCACCGGGTGCGGGTCTGGGGGACAGCGGGATTCATCGGGCCTTCGGTGCTGCTTTACGTCTTGCTGCTCCCGGCGGACACAGCGCTCGCGGGGGTGCAGACAGGGCTGGGGTTGTCGTCGTCGTCGGCGATGTGGACCGGGTCGGCGGTGGCGGCGGTGGGGGCAGGGCTGGCGTGGTGGCTGCCGCGGGTCTATCGGCTGGGTGAAGTGGTCGGCGAGGGGGAACACGCGGCGGGTGATGCGGCGGGCGGGCGGGGGGTGATGGAGCGGATGCGGGGTTGGCCGACGCTGGCGGCGATTGGCGTGTTGCGTCGGTCGAGGGTGATGGTGTTTTGCGGGGCGTTGTTTTTGTTGCAGGTGACGGCGGCGGCGTATTACCAGGTGTATCCGCAGTATCTGGTGGGTGAGGTGAACCGGGGCGGCGTGGGGATTGGCAAACAGTGGGTGGGGCTGGTGTCGAGCTTGGGGGTGGTGCTGGAGGTGGGGTATATGTTGGCGTTTGGGTTACTGGTGCGTCAGTGGAGCTTGCTGGGGCTGGTGGCGGTGGGGGCAGGGTCGATGGCGCTTCGGTATGGGTTATTGGCGGCGGTGCCGACGGCGGAGGTGGCGGTGGGGACGCAGGTGTTGCACGGGCTGATGGTGTTGGTGTTGTTCGTGGCCCCGCCGGTGTATTTGGCGTCGCAGGCGGACGATCGTTGCCGGGCGTCGGTGCACGGGGTGTTTGCGATGGTGGTGTACGGGTCGGCCCGGCTGATTGGTCACCCGCTGGCGGGGTGGTTGGCGGAGCGTTCGATGGCGTTGATGTTCTGGCTGTGTGCGGGCGGGGCGGCGGCGGCCATGGTGATGTTGGCGGGGTTAGTCATCACTGAGCGGCATCGATGACGCAGTCTCTTCACGGGGCCACATTGGACATTGCTCAAGCAACGTTTCCAAGTCATTGCCAGGCTTTGGTGCCGTCGATGCGGTTTTCAGCGATGGCTCGTTGATATCAGCCAATCTATACTCCCACTGCTGCCACTGACCATCGAGGCGACGCAGCATCGCCATCACCTGCTGATCGTTTTTCAAGTAGTCAGA
The DNA here is from genome assembly GCA_963799465.1 of uncultured Phycisphaeraceae bacterium. Classification (GTDB taxonomy): domain Bacteria; phylum Planctomycetota; class Phycisphaerae; order Phycisphaerales; family Phycisphaeraceae; genus JBCCOW01. Next base: position 2,214,424 of record CAWCXG010000001.1, read on the forward strand.
TTGAATCGTTTGGGCGTTGGCGTAGCGTACGCCAGCCTGAATGTTGCTTCGCACGACTCGTGAGGTTTTCTCACGGTCAATTTCGTCGAGTAGCCGTTGAAAATCAATCGAGCCGGGCGGAACCCATGCTTCATCATCAGCATCTGATCCGCATTGCGCGTTCACGCGACCATCAGGAAAGACGGTAAAGAACCAGCCAGAGTCATGCCTTGGAAAGATGTAGATTTCCAAGGGCGATGAGAAATCAGGTTCAATCTGGGCGTCATAGGGCTGAGTGCATCCGGCAGCGGATAACAATAGAGCCAGAGTCATGAGCCTCAGTGGTGCGAAGAGCATCTCTCGATTTTACGCAACCGCTTAGTGATGGTTCATCGTGAAGCACGATTGATCGCCTGCAACCCGCGCGGCCGATACCTATCCTGCCGTCTCGGCTTTCTTGAGTTTGCCACGTCCTTGGCCAAAGCCGACTGCGATTTTTTGCCCCTCTGGGATCCTGGAGAAACCATGACCGATGCCCCGGTTCGCGCCGCTCAGGCGGTTGCTGAACGTTCCCCCTTGATTTCCATCGTATCGAAGCTCAAGGCCTCGCCCAAGGCGGACCTGTTGTCGGGCTTGACGGTGGCGTTGGCGTTGGTGCCTGAGGCGGTGGCGTTTGCGTTTGTCGCGGGGGTGCCGCCGATGATGGGGCTTTACTCGGCATTTTTCATCGGGCTGATTGCGGCGGTGGTGGGGGGGCGGCCGGGCATGATCTCCGGGGCCACGGGAGCCATGGCAGTGGTGATCGTGGCGCTGGTTGCGATCCACGGCATCGGCTATCTGTTTCCGGCGGTGATTCTGTGCGGCCTGATTCAGATCACCATCGGCCTGCTCAGGCTTGGCAAGCTCATTCGCATGGTGCCCCACTCGGTGATGCTCGGCTTTGTGAATGGGTTGGCGATTGTCATCGGACTTGCGCAATTGGGCAGCTTCAAGACGCTGGGGGCCGACGGCGTGATGCAGTACCTCACCGGAGCGCGGATGGCGGTGATGGTGGGGCTGGTGCTGTTGACCATGGCGATTATTTTTATCCTGCCTAAGTTGACCAAGGCGGTGCCTTCGTCCCTGGCGGCGATTGTGACGGTGAGTCTGCTGGGCGCGGGGATCAACAGCCTGAGCGGCGCGACGGCGGACACCAATTTGGTGCCGACGGTGAAGGACATGCTGGTGGATGGGGCGCGGGCGTCGGCAGTGGCGGACGTGGCGCGGACCGAAGCGAGCGGCCGGGCTGAGCGGGCGGCGGTGTTGTTGAGTGAGGCCGCGGTGACGGGGCCGGGCGTGGAATTGGCGGGCGGCGGGGTGCTGGATCAAAAGGCGATGGCAGCGGCGATCGAGGCGTTGCCTGACGCGGAAATCGAGGCGGCGGTCGCGGGGGTGAATCCCGCTGAGGTCACGATGAAAGGCGGGTTGCCGATCCCGTTTTTCCTTGATCCGACCTACGTGGGCGAGGCGGCGACGTCGCTGATTCCGCCGCTGAATCTTGAAACGCTATGGATCATTCTGCCGTTTGCGCTGATTCTCGCGGGGGTCGGGCTGATTGAGTCGTTGATGACGATGAGCCTGATTGACGAGCTGACCGAAACGCGGGGCCGGGGAAATCGGGAGTGCATTGGGCAGGGTGTGGCGAACACGGTGTGCGGCGTTTTCGGCGGGATGGGCGGATGCGCGATGATCGGGCAGTCGCTGATCAATGTGAAGTCCGGCGGCAAGGGGCGACTGTCCGGCATAACCGCAGCGGTCTGCCTGCTGCTGTTTATTCTGCTGCTCGCACCATTGATCGAACGCGTGCCCATGGCGGCGCTGGTGGGGGTGATGTTCATGGTCGTCATCGGTACGTTCGAATGGACCACGCTCAAGACCTGGCACAAGGTCCCCCTGTCCGACGTGCTGATCATGATTTTCGTCGCGGGCTACACCGTGTTCATGCACGACCTGGCCAGCGCGGTGATTCTTGGTGTCGTGCTTGCCGCCCTGGTCTTCGCCTGGAAAAAATCCACGCATCTCATCGCCGACGTAAAGTTCAATGAACACGGCAGCAAGGTGTACCAGCTCCACGGCCCGCTGTTCTTCGCCTCCGACGACGCGTTCAAGCAACTCTTCACGCCTGAGGACGACCCCGACGACGTGGTGATCGATTTCTACTTCACCCGCGTTTACGACCAGTCCGGCCTGGAAGCCATCAACACCACCACCGAAAAGTACCGGCAGCTCGGCAAGCGGATTCACCTCACGCATTTGAGCGATGAATGCCGGGCGTTGCTGGACAAAGCAGGCGACCTGGTCGAGCCCAACATCTCCGAAGACCCGCACTACCACGTAATGACCGACCGGCTGGGGTAGGGCGATCAGCGTGAGCAGCAGCAAGCCTGATTTCAGCTGCTGCAGGTGCTGGGCGAACGTTGTCTAGTTGGGTGCGTGACGATCAAACGCGGCTGTTCGTTTGCAATGCGTTTGGAGGGGAAATTCGAGACAACGCAGCTCATCCAACCGCGGCTCGCGCGGTCGTGCGGCTGCGTTTCGCACGTGTTGGGGGAATTGCTTCACGCGGCGTGGCGTAGCGCCAGTGAGGGGGTGAGGATTGGGTGGGCGGGCGTGTGGGTGTGGGGTTGGGGTTGTCCCAGGGCGTGGTCGTAGAGTTCGCGGTAGGCGGCGAGCATCTGGTCCTGGCGGTAGTGGGCCTGGAAGTGGGCCTGGCCTTGGGTGGCGAGGCGGTGGGCGAGGGCGGGTTGGGTGAGCAGGGCGTGGAGGTGGGTGGCCAGGGCGTGGGGATCCTGGCGGGGGGAGAGCAGAGCGGTGTGGTGGTGGTCGAGCAGGTCGGGGGTTCCGCCGACGTGGGTGGCGGCAATGGGGACGCCTGCGTCGAGGGCTTCGAGGAGGGTGACGCTGGTGCCTTCGGAAAGTGAGGGGAGCATGGCCGCGTCGGCGGCGGGCAGCAGGTCACGGGCGTCGGCGCGGTGGCCCGCGAGGGTGACCGCATCCTGGAGGCCCAGGGCGGTGATCTGCTCCTGGATGGCTTTTCGGTCGGGGCCATCGCCGAGCAGCACGAGGCGGGCGTCGGGGAGTTTGTTACGCAGCAGTGCAAAGGCACTGAGGCCTGTGGCGTGGTCCTTGACGGGATGGAACCTTGCGGTGTGGAAGACCACCGGGGCGTGCTGGGGGAGATTGAGGCGTTGGCGGGCGTCGGCGCGGGGGGTGGACTGGGGCGGGTTGGGGGTGCCGCGCGTGGCGAAGGTGGGTGTCTGAGAGGGGATGCCGTTGGGCAGGACGCGGATGCGGTGGGGGGGCAGGCCTTCGCGTTTGATGAGGGCTTCGCGGATGAAGGGGGCGACGGCGGTGACGGTGTCCTGGGATTGAAGCAGGATACGGTTGGCGAGGCGTCGTTTGAGTGAGACGCGGTCGGGATGGTGTCGGCCGTGCTCGGTAAAAATGATGGGCAGGTCGCGGGGGTTGTTGGCGTGTCGCAGTTCTGGGAGTCGGGCCAGCGCGGCGTAGCTGAAGGGGGTGTATTGGTGGGCGTGGACGAGATCGACGTGGTGGTCGGCGAAGGCGGCGGCGAGTCGTTTGGCGAGTCGCAGGTCCAGGCCTGGCCTTCTTCCCAGGCAGGCGACGGGGATGTGATGGTCTCGGGCGACCTGGGCGAGGGGTCCCAGGCCGTCGAGGGTGATCAGGACCGGCCGATAGGCGTGGCCGGCCATGAGTGGGGCGTGGCGGAGGTGGCGTGCGAGATCGACGGCGAGCACTTCGGCACCGGCGCGGTCGAGACGGTGGAGCAGGTGGGCAACGGTGGGCACAGCGTTTGAAATCAACAATGGGGAACGGGATGGAATGGGTTCGTAGTGGAGTTATCGGGTGAGGCGGTGCGGAGAGTGGAAAAGGTTTGCAAACGCGGCGCGATGCCCACCACCGCCGGGGTGGGCAGGGGACCGTGTCGCGGCGGTGGACCGGGCTGGTCAGCGTGAACAGGTTGAGATTGGCTGGCTTGAGATGAGCCCTGCAGCGTGCATCCGGCGTATTCAGGCGGGTGTCACAGCGCGACCTGAATCAGCATCATCAATGCGAAGCCCAGCGTGAAGGCCCAGGCGAGGGTGGTGGGGCTGAGGGACTTCAAGGCTTCGGGGAGCAGTTCAAGCACGATGAGAAAGATCATTGCCCCGGCGGCGAAACCCATGAGGGCGGGTATGAGCGGCTGAACGAACCAGGCGAGCATGACCGCAGGCACTGCGGCAAGGGGCTGGGGCAAACTGGTGATGATGGCAGCGAGTGCACAACGGGGGATGGACACGCCGGCAGACCGCAGTGGAATCGCCACGGCGAGGCCTTCCGGGATGTTGTGGATGGCGATGGCGGCAGCGAGCGAGACTCCCAGCGGCACGGCGTCGGGGTAGGCGGCGTCGGCGACGAAGCCGGTGCCTACAGCAATGCCTTCGGGAATGGAGTGGATGGTCATGGCGATGAAGACCAGCAGGCCGGTGCGTCCGCCCCAGGCGGCATGGGAGTCGGCGGGGCTTTGGTTGTCCTGGCCTCGGAGCTTGTTCTCGGCGTCAGCTTTGTGCTGCCGTTGATGAAGCAGATGGTTGGTCAGGGCGAGGAAGCCTGCCCCGACCAGCAGGCCCGCGAGGATGGGAAGCAAGGCCACGAAGGTCCAGCCGTCGACGTCGAGATTGAGACCGGGAAGGATGAGGTTGTAGACCGAGGCGGCGAACATGAGGCCGCTGGCAAAGGCGTAGCCCAGGCCTTGATGTTTGGCGGGGTCGAGGCCGGGCAGGAGCAGCGGCACGACGCCGAGCCCGCAGGCCAGGGCGGCAATGATGCTGGCGATAACCGCAGGGGTGAGAGCTTGGTAAATGGCAGTTGTCCAATGGAGAACTCTCCACGATATCGCCTATTTCGCGTCGCCAGGGTGAGACTCAAAATCAAGTTGATCTGGCGGTCGCATTAGCTAAGATGATGAGTCTTAAGCTGTTATTAGATTTTCTTATACAAAGGTTCTTAGCGACGTCGATGATCTCGCACGCCCGTCTGTTTCAGGAAGTTGCCCGTCAGCGGAGTTTTTCCGTTGCGGCGCGATCGCTTGGGGTCACGCAGTCGGCGATCAGTCAGCGGGTGAGTCAGTTGGAGAAACGGCTGGGGGTTGAGCTGTTTGACCGCTCGGTGCGTCCATTGGTTTTGACGCCGGCAGGCGAAGCGTACGCGCAGGGGTTGGGGCCTTTGCTTGGGGAGCTGGATCGTCTGGAGCGTCGGGTGACGCGGCTGGGCGGTGGGGCGGCAGCGGGGCCGGAGGTTCTGCGGGTGGCGGCGATTTATTCGGCGGGGATTGATTTGATGTCGCGGGCGGCGGAGGCCTGGAATGTGCGTGGGGATGGTTTGGATGTGGCGGTGACGTACGGCAAGCCTGACGAGGTGCACCGCCGGGTGGTGGAGGGGGACGCGGACCTGGGGCTGCTGGCGTATGGCGCAAAGCTGGAGCGGGTGGTGGCCCGGCCGATGTGGTGGGAGCGGATGATGGTGGTGTGTCCGCCTGAGCATCGGCTGGCGCGGGAGGCGGCGGTTCGGCCCCGGCACCTGGCGTCGGTGGAGATGGTGGGGTTCGACCGTTCGCTGCCGGTGGGGCGGGCGGTGGATGCGTATTTCAAGTCGCAGGGGGTGGTGGTTGCGTTGTGTGATCGATTTGACAACCTTGACACCCTCAAAGCGGCCGTGCGGGCCACGGGTCGGCCGGCGGTGCTGCCGTGGCGGACGGTTGCGGAGGAGTTGGCGGATCAGGCCATGGTCTGTGTGGAGCTGAATCCCGCGCTCTATCGTCCGATCTCCGTGATCGCCCGGCGGCTGTCGTCTGGACGTGGTGAAGCGGGCGGCTGGCACGCATCGGGCGACGTGTTTTTGCAGGAACTCCAGCAGCTCGCGGTCGCCGCATCGCCCGGAACGACCGCAGTGCTCATCACCCCGCCTGACGAATTACCAACCGCCGCGGCGACCCTGAGCACCCCGCGATCCCGCCCACCGGCCGCCACCGCCCGCCGGGCCTCTGCTCTTCAAGCTTTCACGTCTGGAGCTTCACTATGACCCTACCGCTACCCGCCACATCAACGATTTCCTCAGTGTCGCGGCCTACAGCCACAGGGTTGTACGACCCGTCGTTCGAGCACGACAACTGCGGCGTGGGCTTTATCGCGCACATCAAAGGTCAACGGTCGCACGACATCGTCACCGATGCCTTGACCATGTTGCAACGCATGGATCACCGCGGGGCGTGCGGCTGCGAGACCAACACCGGCGACGGGTCGGGCATTCTCACCGCGCTTCCGCACGGATTGCTCAAGCGGTTTGCGCAGGAAGATTTAGGCGTGGATCTGCCTGAGCCGGGTCGCTATGCGGTGGGCAATATTTTCCTGCCCCAGGATGCCTCGCAGCGTGACTGGTGCCGCGGGGCGTATGAGCAGGAACTTGAAAAAGTCGGCGCAACCACGTTGGGATGGCGAACCGTGCCGGTGGATCCGGATGGCGCGGACCTGGGCCCCACCGCCCGTCGGGGCATGCCGACCATTGAGCAGCTTTACGTCCGCACGCCTCCCACGGATCGGCTGCAGCGTTACGTCCACAAGGGCCAGGACCTCAGCGACCCCGAAGTGATGCAGGATGCTTTTGAGCGGGCGTTGTATGTCGTGCGAAACCGCGTGATCAACCGCGTGCTCAAGAGTGAAGCGGACGTGCCGCACGATCAGTTTTACATTTGCTCGCTCTCGACACGGGTGCTGGTCTACAAGGGGCAGCTCACCAGCGAGCAGGTGCCCGGGCTCTACGCCGATCTGAAAGAGCCTGAGTACATCTCGCATCTGGCAATGGTGCACTCGCGGTTCAGCACCAACACGTTTCCTTCGTGGGACCGGGCGCAGCCTTGCCGCATGATGAGCCATAACGGCGAGATCAACACACTCAAAGGCAATCGCAACTGGATCGCGGCCCGTGAGGGGCTGATGCGCTCAGAGATGTTCGGCGATGCCCTCGACGACCTGTTCCCGATTGTCAATCCTGCGGCATCCGACTCGGGTTCGTTTGACAACGTGTTTGAAATGCTGGTCATGGCCGGCCGATCGTTGCCTGAAGCGATGATGATGATGATCCCCGAGGCGTGGGAGAATCATGAATCCATGGACGCCGACCGCCGCGCGTTTTATGCCTATCACGCCAACCTGATGGAGCCTTGGGACGGCCCGGCGAGCGTGTCGTTCACCGACGGCAAGGTCATCGGTGCGACCCTCGACCGCAACGGGCTGCGCCCCTCACGCTACTACGTCACGACCGACGATCGGGTCATCATGGCCAGTGAGGTCGGGGTGGTGGATGTGCCGGCCGACAGGGTGAAGATCAAAGGTCGACTCCAACCCGGGCGGATGTTTCTCGTTGATTTCGAGCAAGGCCGGCTGGTGCCTGACGAAGAGCTCAAGGCCACGATTGCCTCGGCCCGGCCTTACGCCCGGTGGCTTCGCGAACAAACCGTCACCCTGCCCGACCCGCCTGCGACCCGCACCCGGACCATTCGGCCCGAGTCCGACGCTGCGAAACGCCAGGGGGCCCGCGTGGCCAACACCCCCATGCCCGCCGAGCTGATGCCCAGGCTGCGGGCCTTGGGCTACACCCTCGAGCACGTCGAGATGCTCATCACGCCCATGGCCAAAAACCACAAAGAGCCGCTGGGCTCCATGGGCAACGACCAGGCACTGGCGGTCCTGTCGGATCGGCCTCGGATGCTGTACGACTATTTCAAGCAGCTCTTCGCGCAAGTCACCAACCCGCCCATCGATCCCATCCGCGAAGAGGTCATCATGTCGCTGGCGACGTGCATCGGCCCTGAAGGCAACCTGCTCACCACCACGCCCCAGCACGCCCATCGTCTGCGGCTTGAGCATCCCGTGCTGACCGACGAGCGGTTTGACGCGCTGTGCCAGCTTGACCCGAGTTGGGGCTGCGAAACCATTGACATCACCTTTGACGTCGACGCGGTTGATCGCACGCACAACGCCGATGCCGCCAACCGCCCGCATGCCAAAGCTGGGTCCCACGCGCTGGCCGCAGCGCTGGATCGGCTGTGTGAGCAAGTGTCCCAGGCCATCGCATCGGGACGCAAGCTCATCGTCTTGTCCGACAAAGCGCTGTCCGCAACGCGTGCAGCCATCCCCTCATTGCTCGCGGTGGGGACCGTCCATCATCACCTGATCCGTGAAAAAGCCCGCACTCAAGTCGGACTCATCCTGCAGTCCGGCGAGGCTCGTGAAGTCCATCACTTCTGCTGCCTGTTCGGCTTCGGCGCTGACGCCGTACACCCCTATCTCGCCTACGAGGTCATCAAACACCTCCACCGCATCGACATCCTCGATACCGCGACCCCCGCTCAGACCTTCACCGCCAACTATGTCACTGCCATCGAAAAAGGCATCCTCAAGGTCATGTCCAAAATGGGCATCAGCACGCTGGCGTCCTACAAAGGCGCTCAGATTTTCGAGGCGGTCGGGCTGGACACCGACGTGATGGACCGCGCGTTCTTCGGCTGCTCCTCTCGGCTGCGGGGCGTGTCGATGAGCACGCTGGCAGCTGAGATCCTGCGCCGCCACGAGCTTGGGTTCCGCGACGCGGCCACACAACTTGAAAATCCCGGCGAATACCACTGGCGTCCCCTGGGCGAATCGCATGCCCTGGCCCCGCCGGTCATCGCCACGCTCCAGGCGGCTGCCCGCACCAACGGCAAGGCGTCCTACGAACAGTTCGCACGCATGGTCAACGAGGACAGCAAAACCCGCTGCACCCTGCGCGGACTGATCGATCTCAAGACCTCCAAACCAGCCCAGCCGGATCTGGAACCCCGCGACGCCTCCGACCCTGCCCCCCAGGTGACGGTGAGCCCCGGCGCCATCCCGCTCGACGAGGTGGAGCCCGCTGCAGAGATCGTGCGTCGATTCCGTACCGGCGCGATGTCATTAGGAGCACTCTCCAAGGAAGCCCACGAAACGCTCGCACTGGCGATGAACCGCATGGGCGGCATGTCCAACTCGGGCGAAGGGGGTGAAGACCCCGCCCGCTACAGCCTCACGCAATATCCCGACGGGTCGCCCAAGACCAAGCGGTCGGCCATCAAGCAAATTGCCTCGGGCCGATTCGGCGTGACCAGCCATTACCTCGCCAACGCTGACCGCTTGCAGATCAAAATCGCCCAGGGCGCCAAGCCCGGCGAAGGCGGACAGCTCCCCGGCTTCAAGGTCGATCCCTACATCGCCTCGATCCGACACTCCACGCCCGGCGTCGGCTTGATCTCGCCTCCCCCGCATCACGACATCTACTCCATCGAAGATCTCAGCCAGCTGATCTTCGATCTGAAAAACGCCAACCCCTCCGCTCAGGTCTCGGTGAAACTCGTGGCTGAGGTCGGCGTGGGCACCGTCGCCGCGGGCGTTGCCAAGGCCAAGGCCGACCACATTCTCATCTCAGGCCACGACGGCGGCACCGGTGCGTCGCCGCTCACCAGCATCAAACACGCCGGCCTGCCCTGGGAACTGGGCCTGGCGGAAACGCACCAGACGCTCGTGATGAACGACCTGCGATCCCGCGTCCGGGTCGAAGCGGACGGCGGGATGAAGACCGGCCGGGACGTGGTCATTGCCGCCTGCCTCGGTGCTGAAGAGTTCGGCTTCTCCACCGCGCCCATGATCACCATCGGCTGCATCATGATGCGAAAGTGCCACCTCAACACCTGCCCCGTGGGGGTCTGCACCCAGGACGAACGTCTGCGTAAAAAGTTCCAAGGTCAGCCCGAGCACGTCATCAATTACCTGTTCCTCGTCGCCGAGGAAATGCGCGAACTCATGGCAGCCATGGGCGTTGCCACCGTGGACGATCTGGTCGGCCGCGTCGATTTGCTGGAAGCCTCCCGCGCGATCCGTCACTGGAAATCCGACGGCCTGGACCTCACGCCCATCCTTCAGCAACCCACGCTCAACTACCCCCACGCAGGCGTTCGCAAAACCCAGGAGCAGGATCACGGCCTGGATACCGTCCTGGACCGCGAACTCATCGAACACGCCCAGCCTGCGCTCGACGACGCGCACCATGTGGTCATTAAGCGGCCGATCCGCAACCTCGACCGCGCGGTCGGGGCCATGCTCTCCCACGAAGTCTCCAAACGCTACGGCGAGCAAGGCCTGCCCGATGGCACCATCGAACTCGAACTCACCGGCTCGGCAGGGCAAAGTGTGGCCGCGTTCCTCGCGCAAGGCATCAGCCTGCGCATCATCGGCGACGCCAACGATTACGTCGGCAAAGGCCTGTCCGGCGGCCGGGTCATCGTCGCGCCACCCGCCAACGTGGCCTTCGATCCCGCCACCCAGGTGGTCGTGGGCAACGTTGCGCTCTACGGGGCCACCGCCGGCGAAGCGTATTTCCAAGGCCTCGCCGCCGAACGGTTCGCCGTACGCAACTCCGGTGCGGCGGCGGTCGTGGAAGGCGTCGGCGATCATGGCTGCGAGTACATGACCGGCGGGCGGGTGGTGATCCTCGGGCCCACCGGCCGAAACTTCGCAGCTGGAATGTCCGGCGGAATCGCCTACGTCTATGACCCCCAGGCCACCTTCAAATCGCGATGCAATCCCGAAATGGTCGATCTCGAATCTCTGGGCGACCCCGATCACGCGTCGTTCGCGTCCGAGTGTCGGCAGCTCATCAAACACCACCACCAAGCCACCGGTTCTGCCTGTGCCGCCCACATTCTGACCCACTGGGACGAGGTGGTTCGCCGGTTTGTCATGGTTATGCCCGTGGACTACCGCAAGGTTCTGCTCACCCGCCGCCCTGAGCCTGAAGTCGAGCACGCCGCAGAAGTCGGGCACGGCTGAGCGAGAAAGATTTCGACCATCCTGCTCTTTTCATGTCCTGTAAGTCATCTTGGTGCATAATCGTCCCTGAACCACTGTCACGTTTTTAATTGATCCTCACCTCCGGAGTCCGTTATGTCCTTTTTGATTCGCAAACTTGCCCCTTTGGCCCTCATCGTGATCGGCGTGATTCTGGTTGCCACCGCCGGTGCCACCGCATTGGGTGGTGGTGAAACCGAACCCACAGCGACCGGGTTGGCCGACATTTCCACGGACAAAGCGGCACCAAAGTGGATTGAAGTCAGCGACGGCGGATTGTATCTCGACAACGTGGTCTCGTTCTGGGAACAGCGCGATGGCGAAAACGAAGAAATGAATAAACATTTTTACGTCCGCGTTTTGACCAAGCCTCAGGCTGCTGCGAACTCGGTGCAGGCTTTATTGGGTAAGTCTGGCAAGACCCCCAACCCGATGTTGGTCGTGAAGTACACCGAGGAAGACTTCAAAGCGATGTTTCCCAAAGTGGATGACAAGGACTTTGCGTTTGAGGACTTCTTCAAAGCCACCACCGTCAAGGGCACAAAACAAACGGGCAGCCTCGACGCGAAGCTGCGCGGCTTGATGCAAAGCGGCTGGGGCGTGTCCCCGGACGACGTGGTGCTGATCCAGCACGGCAAGGAACCGCTACAGCAGGGCGGCGCGATCGTGATGTTGTTGTTAGGACTGGCTCTGGCGGGCGGCGGGTCGTTTTGGATCTACAAGCGGATGGAAAGCAAGCGGGCCATGAAACAGCCCGCCAACGACCGCTTCGGCGCGGATATGGAACCGGTCGATTGACGCTCGATGGCCCTGCTGGACTTGTTGGATTCTTTCACAGCATCGCGTAGGTGAGTTCGCGTACTTATGGGTAAACCGACCGGATTTATTGAATACGAACGCATCCCCATGCCGTCGCGTCCGCCTGCCCTGCGGCTGAATGATTTCTATGAAATCTACGAGCGGTCTGACCCCCATGTGTTGCAGGAGCAAGGGGCGCGTTGCATGGACTGTGGGGTTGCGTTTTGCCAGTCGTCGACAGGCTGCCCGATCGACAACCTCATTCCCGAGTGGAATGATCTGGTGTACCAGGACCGCTGGTACGACGCGTGGCAGCGGCTGATGAAGACCAACAACTTCCCGGAGTTCACCGGCAGGATTTGTCCCGCGCCGTGTGAGTCGGCGTGTGTGCTGGGGATCACCGACCCGCCGGTGACGATCAAGTCGATCGAGTGTGCCATCATCGACCGGGCGTTTGAGTCCGGATGGGTGGTGCCCCAGATCCCCACCCACCGGACGGGCAAGACCGTGGCGGTCATCGGCTCGGGGCCTGCGGGTCTGGCGGCAGCGGACCAACTCAATCAGGCAGGCCACACGGTCACGGTATTCGAGCGGGACGACCGCATCGGTGGGCTGCTGATGTACGGCGTGCCGAATATGAAGCTCGATAAAAACATCGTCCAGCGGCGGGTTGATCTGCTCGAAGCCGAGGGCATCACCTTTCGCACCCGCGTCAACGTCGGCGGGGATCCGTCCGACCACGGGTTTGCTCGGCCTGCGTCAGCCCCAGCGTCAAGCCGCGGTGACTTCGCCCAGACGGTGAAAGCCCAAACGCTGCTCGATGAATTCGACGCGGTACTGCTCGCCTGCGGAGCGCTCAAAGCACGCATGCTCACGATGCCCGGCAGCGAATTGCAAGGCGTCCATCGAGCCATGGAGTATCTGCACGCAAACACCAAGCGGATGCTTGATGCAGGCGATGACCGCTCGGCGACCGGGCCTTGGCGAAATCGGCCCGAGGCTGGCGATGCGAAGGGTGACGCGGTCGGGTCGTATGCTGAGTTTCTCGATGCGCGGGACAAGCACGTGGTCATCATCGGCGGCGGCGACACCGGCACCGACTGTATCGGCACCGCGCTTCGGCACCAGGCAGCGAGCGTGACCAACATCACCCGCCGGGAACGTGAGCCTGACATGCGGGACGATCAGCACCCCTGGCCCGGACCGCCCGGGACCTTTTACGTGGACTACGGCCACGCAGAAGGTCAGGCTCGCGACGACCGGGACCCCCGCGAATACCGCGTACTGCCCAAAGCATTCGTCCCTCATGTGGACGATCCGAATCGCCTGGGCGCGGTCCGTGTATCCATGCTTGAGTGGTCTTACGACGAAGCGTCAGGCCGACATGTGTCCCGCGAAGTGCCGGGATCTGAGAAAGACATTCCGTGCGACTTGTGTTTCCTGGCCATTGGGTTCACCGGACACGACACGCCGACGCTGGTGGAGCAGTTTGGTCTGGCGACCCAAGGCGGGGTGGTTCAGGCGGACGCCTCAAGCTTTGCCACGTCGTGCGACCGGGTGTTTGTGGCGGGCGATATGCGGCGCGGTGCGAGTCTGATCGTGTGGGCGATTGCCGAAGGCCGTGGTGCCGCCAAGGCCATCGACACGTATCTCACCGGCAGCCCGTCGGTGCTGGCTTCGCCGATGGGTGAAGAAGTCGTCGCGGGAATGTGATGTCTTCTTGAGCGTGAAACGGGAGCCTCGTGTAGCGTGCACCGCAACGACGTCGATCAGGAACTGACCATTTGCTGGAACGCGGCTTTCATGCCTTCGAGTGTGAGGACGGGTTTGGGGGCTCCGCTTTGTTTGAGTTCGATCAGGTCTGTACGTCGGACCCATTTGAAGATTCGGCCGTCGGAAGCGTGGAAGGTGCTCACGCGAAGTTTGCCCGCCAGCACCGCCTCACGCACCTGCATGTCGGACCATCCCAGCAAGCGCGGAGCGTCAGCGAGTGGATCAGCCTGGCCTAACTCGGCCCGCCATTGGCCAAACGTCATGGTGCGTCGTGACATGACGCATTCATCGTCGATGTCGCGGGCCTGAGTACAGATTCGACAGGGTTGGATGAGGCGTGGTCTGAAAACGCCAAGCCTCACCAGGTGCTCGACACGCGTCAGGCTTGAATACGAGCCGCGCCCGTGAGGAAGCGTCCTCTGGAAGACATGCAGCGACCCGGGATGCTCCCTCACGGTCGCGGCTCGTTTTCTGGCCACACCGCGTCTCTGGGCTTGGCGGTGCGAATGCATGCGGGGGATCAGGTCGCTTCGCTGGCGCGTTGCTTGGCTTTGGCTTTGCGTTGACGCAGCATGGCCTTGGGCGCGACATGGAACGTTGCGGTTGATCGGCCGACGCGTCTTTGCTTTTCGTCTTTGTGGACCACCGCCTGGAAGATGTTCATCACCACCGGGACATTGAACTCGAGCTTGGTGCGTTTGAGTTCGTCAATGTCCACGCCGGCCGCGGGTTCGACCTGATAAATCGCGGGTCCCAGGCAGGGTCGGAGAAACTTGTACTGCAGCTCTTTGCATACCACGGTGTAGTCCGCGCCGACGTACTTAAAGATGTACATGCCGCCGGCGACTTCGGAGTTGGCGAGCATGGCGGCCCCGGCCATGGCGGAGTACCAGTTTTTGTTGAATCGGCGGAAGGGCACCACCATCTGGAACGGGTCGCCGGGCTGACTTCGGAACTTAATGCCTGACCGCCAGGCGAGGGGCAGGAAAATGCGGGCGAGGTTGCGGTGCCAGAAATTGTTTTTCGTAGACAGACGCGAGAGTTTGGCTTCGGTGCGTTGAACGAAGCGGGTCCACCACCCCGCGTCGGGATCAATGGTGGGCGGACGAACGATATCGGGCAGCTTGCGGCCAGCGGGGGTCTGGGCCCGTGACTCCGAGGGGTCGGGTGTTTCAGGGGCAGCGGCAATGGCGATCGCGTCGGTGGACATAACAACGAAGGGCGGCGCGTGGGGGAGAGCAGGATAAGTCTATCGCACATAAATCGGTCACGCCGGGTGAAGCACGCGTGAAGCGAGTGATTAGCGATAAGGGGTGTGCGGCTTGTAGGACGGGCCGTCGTCGGACTGGTCGAGCCGATCCTGGCGTTCCTCGATCCAGGCTGCCTGGAGGGCTTCGAGGATCTGCTCATTGACGTGTTGATCGTCGGGCGGTTCGAACTCTTCAAGGCCTTCGACAAGATTACGCAACCGGTCAAAGCGGATGGCGGCCGGGTCGACGTCGGGGTGGGCTTCGTCGAGGGCCAGGGCAAGGTCTTCGGTGTCGGTCCAGGCGAGTGTCATCTTCCAGCGGGTCCAGGGGCCGGGGTTGGATAGGGGTGATGTCGCGGGGGCATTATTGAAGGTTGACCGGCATGACGACGTACAGAAAGTCGGGGCCGGTGCGAACGATACCGGGCTTGTTGGCGGCTTTGAGATCGATCTGGACTTGCTCCTGATCGATGACTTTGAGGGCATCGAGGAGATAGGCGGGGTTGAATCCGATTTCGATCGCTTCGCCGTCAAAGCCTGCGAGTTCGACGTTGATGGTGGCTTCGCCCATTTCGGGTGCCCGGCTGGAGAGCACGAGCCCTTGGTCTGAAAAGGCCATGCGAACGCCCTTGGATTCTTCATTCGTCAGTAGCGCAGCCCGTCGCACCGCCGAGACGAACAGGTCGGTCGCCAGGGTGGCTTTCTTATCGCTGTCTTTGGGGATGACATCGCGGTAGGGCGGGAAGTTGCCTTCGACGAGGTTGGAGGAGAGGGTGGCGTTGTCGGCGGCGAAGATGATTTGGTTATCCGCGATTTTGACTTTGACGATCTGCTCGGCGTCGTCGAAGAGTCGCAGCAGCAGGTTCAAGGCTTTGGTGGGGATGATGGCGTTTCGTTTTTCGGCTTTGGCGGATTCGCAGGTGCCGCGGGCCATGGCGAGTCGGTGGCCGTCGGTGGCCACGACAGCCAGGTTTTTGCCGTCGCGTTCGAGCAGCACGCCGTTGATGGCGTAGCGGGAGGTTTCGCGGGCGGTGGCGAAGATGGTCATCGCGATGAGGCGGTGCAGGTCGGCGGCGGCGACCTGAAAGTCGGGCTCGCCGGTGAAGGTGGGAACCTCGGGAAAGTCTTTGGCGGCGTGGCCCAGGACTTTGAAGCGCGAGTCCCGGCCGGTGATGACGGCGGCCTGGTCTTCGGTGTCGATGGACAGCGTGGGGTCGATGGACTCGCGGACAATCTGCTGGAGCTTGTCGGCGGGGATCAGGGCTTGACCCGGCTCCTGCACTTCGACACGGGGGGTGGACAGGGTGACGGACACTTCCTGATCGGTGCCTTGGACGGTGAGGCCGTGGTCGCCGGCGTCGAGTTTGACGCAGGTAAGGACGGGCTTGGGGGTCCGAGAGACGATGACCGGGCCGACGAGTCCGAGCGATTCGACAAGGGCTCCGCGGTCACAGATGACTTTCATAACGATGGGTCCAAAGGCGTGAGCAGGGGGTCTGGAACGGGGTAAACGTGGGCAAGGTGATTGCGGACGTTTCCGTGGGTTTGAAGAGAATAGGGGATATCGTGGTGGAAGAGCAAAGTCTAAGCGGGGGGTCGGGCCGATAATGCAGGTTATGGCTGAGCCTGCGGTGGTTTTGATGAATGGTGGCGGGGTGCGCAGCCTGGTGGCGGGGGCGTTGGTGCGGGCGGAGCTTCCGACAGCTCGGCTGACGGTGTTGCATGTGGTGGACGGTCGGGCGAGTTCCGGGGCGCGTCGGGAACACGTGCGACGCCAGGCCGAAGCGTGGGAGGCGAAACTGGTGGAGGTGGTGGCTCGGCAGTTGTACGGGGATCGGCCGGGGGCCGACGGTTTGCCGCGGGGGGTGTTGGTGTGGCCGCGCTTGTTGCTCGAAGGGGTGGCTCAGGCGTGCGGGTTAAAGTCGGAGCGGTTGGTGTGGCCGGTGGGCGTAAATCTGGAGGTGACGCAGACGATTCGGGCGGGGGAGCAGGCGGTGCTGTGTGAAACGTTGTGGGCGGCAGAGCTTGGAGAGATCGGCGGCGAGGCGGTGGGAGATACCGGCGGGAGTGAGGAGGCGGTTGGGACGGTTGGTCCTTGTGTGATTGATATGCCTTTGCTGGAAATGAGTGATGCACAGGTGGTGGACCTGGGGGGTCGGTTGAAGGTTGACTGGGGGTTGGCGTGGTGGTGCGATGGTGCGGGGGCGGAGGTGTCAGCCAGGCGGGGTGGCAAAGTGCGGGCGGGGGGCGGGGTGGCGTGCGGAGCGTGCGGCGGGTGCATGCGATGGCAAAGCCTGCTGGACCGTCAGATCGCTTCGGAACGGGGCGGCGAATCTCCGAGATTGGCGAAGCGGGGCGCACGGTCGGTGTCGCCGGGGTGAGTCAGTTGGGTGGTTCTGTGGCCTGTGGACGCCAGCGGGGAGGTTACGGATTGCCGGGACGCGTGGCGGGGGGCTTGCGGTCTTCGGTGGAGGTTGCGGTCGCACGGGTGAGCCTTGCGAGTTGATCTTCAAGGATCTGGTCACGGTTTTGCCGGTCGGCATCGAGACGCTCGCGGAAGTCGGTCAAGCGACTTTCGAGTGCTGTGAGCTCGCGGCGACGGATGGCTTGCCGGACTTCAAACCGTTCTGCCAAGGCGTCTTGCATGCGGGCTTCAAGCGCTTCACGGATGGCGGGTTCATCGTCTGCCGCGCGGCGGTAATCGCGGGCGAGTGCAAAAGCGGTCCGGGCGAGTTGAAGGTCGCGCAGGCGGAGGTTGAACGCTTCGGGGTCGCTTTGTCGCAGTCGGATCATCCCGCGCCTGGGGGAAGTGACGTTGCAGAAGACGAGAGGCCTTCTCGGGGTTCTCCAGCCGAAGCTTCTCAAAGTTGGGTGCGAATTCGGGGCTGACCACGGCAATGATTTCGCCAGCGTGAGCGAGTTCCTCAGCGGACATGTCGCGGCGTGGGCGCCTTGGTCCAGCGTCATGATGCGGGTCGTCGATGTCGTCGGGAGAAGCGAAGGGTGCAGATCGATCGGCAGGTGCGACGGTCGTATGAGGCTGGGTGGTGGGTTTCGCGGCAGGCTGGGTGGCGGGATGAGGCTGGGCGGTGGAGGCGGTGGTCACGAAGATAACGCCCAGCGTGAGGCCCGAGGCGAGCGATGCAAACAACGCCGAGCGGCAACGCAGGAGCGGGCTAGAGATCGATCGGAAAGCGGGTGACATGGCGGGTGACTTTGCGTGTGACTTTAGAAAAGCATTTCGTCTTGCCAGAGCATCTGTTCGAGGCCAGCGTCGGTGGCGAGGTCGTTCACGACGGCATCAGGCGACTCATCAAGATCGCTGCTGGGCGAGGCCTCGAAGAGGACGATGCGGGTCTGGAAGACATCGAGTTCGCGTTCGAGATCGGCATCAACCCACCCGGCGTCGGCAGCGAGGGCAAGCGTGGTCAGCCCCGCCGCGAGCTCATCGGCGAACTGCGACGGCAGCGGGGAGGGCGAGATGATGTCCGCGTTGGGCTGTGACACGGACGAGCGGCTAGCGGCATTCGGCTGCGGAGAAGGTTGGGTCACCTTCGCGGTGAAGGTGTCACGGCGTGGGGCATCCTGCGAGGCCACGAGAATCCAGGTCAGGCCTGTCACCACGGCGACGGCGGCGGCCGCTTTGAGCCAAGGGGAGACACGGCGGGTGATCGGCTCAATCCGACCGACCACAGCGTGATGAAGGTCCGGTGCATGGTCAGATTCAGACGCGAACGGCGGGGCGGATCGCGCGAGCGCGCTGCGGACCTGATCCTGCGTCTGGGCGATCAGATCGGGCGGGGCCACTGAGTCAGCGCGAGCAAGGGCACGAGCCAATTCGCCGTTGATCGGCGTGGGGCCTGCCGCAGCCAATGCCGCATGCACCGCATCCATGGCAGACGCCGCGACACGGTCCGGAAGCGGCGGGGCTTGGAGCGCAAGCGTCAACCAGGCCTCAGCGGCGGCGTCGGTCGCTGGGCAGACAGACGGGGCGTCGGGGTTGATGGGGTTCGCAGAATGGGAAGAAGCGTCGTGGCTCATGGCTTAAGGGAATAACGCGGGAGCAAGGCGTTTATTGCGAGTCATTCAGGCGATTGAACCTCGGGGAAGGCATGGCGGAGTTTGTTGACCGCGCGATGCGCTCGGGCAAGCACCGTGCCCAGGGGCTGGTCGAGACTTTGAGCAATTTGAGCAAACGAAAGCCCAGCGGTGTGACGCAGGTGCAGCACCTCGCGGTCCGCGTCAGGGAGCGCATCGACCGCCGCGCGGAGGCGTTGGAGATGTTCAGCATGTTCAAGAGCGTCAAGCGGAGACAGCGGCGGGGTCCCCGAGGCGTGGCCTGACGTGGCGGCTGGGTCGCCGGCGGCGTTGGGCTTCGATAGACGAAGGGCGCCGGGAGACATGTCCGTCGGGATGGCCTGCCGCTTGCGTCGCCGCATCTCGTCCCGCAGCTTGTTCATCGCCATGCGAAAAAGATACGCCTCGAACTGCCCCTGCTCGGTGTAAACAGCCGGGGGGCTTACTTCGATCTGGTCCTGGCCGGGATGCTGTGGAGCCGGCACCAACGTCTCCACCAGCTTGACGAATGTGATCTGCGTCAGCTCTTCCGCGAGGCTTGGGTCACGGCATTGCCGCAAAAGCAGCCCGTACACGCGTGGGGTATAGCACGCGACGAGTTCATCCCAGGCCTCAACCTGACCCGCCGCCGCGCGGGCGAGCAACGCTTGGGAAACACGCTCACGCACCGGCGGACGGGAGCCCGGTGCCGGCGGGGCCTGCGCATCCGGCAGCGCAAGCGTCGCAGCAGGGAGCTCAGGCGTAGAAGTATCAGAGTCTGTCATCCAGCAACACCAGCGTAACGCCCGCGGTCAGGCTTTATTGCAAACGTCATCGCAAGCCGGCTGAAAGTCGCACGAGCGATGGGTGGATCACAACGCCACCCAAAGCATCTGAAAAGATCAACCATTTTTGATATCTCGTCCCCGGATCGATGACGCATCGAGCCAGCTGCAGTCTGCACCTGCGACACATCAAATATCGACGATATTTATGTCTCGATAGGGCCCGCTCAGGAGCAGGTGACCCGATCCCGTAACACCGCGTGAAGTCCGTGGCGGATCTGCCTCGCGTACGCCGCACCAATGGCCAGCAGTGATGAACGAGCATGGAGTGGCGTGATAAGGCAACTGCGATCCACCCGACTGCTCCGCTGCCAGCAGACTAGACGTGGTCTGAAAATGCCAGCGCGCACGAGGTGCTAGACAATAGTCGGACTTTTCTACGAGCTGCGCCCGTCAGGAATCGTCCCAGGCGGACAGGACATTTCGGGATCCCGGGCGTGTATCACCGGCACGGCTCCTCTTCAGACCATGCCTCGAGCCGCACGCATGACGCGTGGCGCGTGGCCTAGGCGTCTGGCCCGTATCGACACCAAGCGGCGAAGTGAAGCCACCGGTCGCAACGCGACCGCACAAGCCAGACGCATGTGCCATTGCCCAAAAATGCCCGTTGTACTCATGAGCTGTCAAGCCAGGGGAGCTCAAGCCTGCGCTTCAGGCATGACCCGACGCGTATGCCCCTGAGGTCACGGGTGACCAGGCCCGCGTTGCCGTCGATCGCCCGCCACGGACCACTGCCGCATGGACCAGTCACCAGGACTGTGATGCGTTGAAAATCACCAAACTTCACGATTTCACAACCATGGGCTGTTTCCTGTTGATTCGCGCGGCGTTGTCGATACATTCAAGTCCAATTCACCCACTGCCCGCCGTCTCCTGTGAACGGCGGACAGATGGAGGTTGTGCTCCAAGCGTTGGACCGATTACTGCCATGATGCACCCCGACACTGCGCTGCGACCCGTGGACGACCTCATCGGACTTGGCGTGTTCGCCAGTCAACCCATCCCCAAAGGCACCGTGGTCTACGTGCTTGAGCCGATGGATCTCGTGCTTCCAGCCGACTCGCCGCTGCTTTGCGACCCGCTCTACGCCCAGACCCTCGACAAATACGCGTACGTCATGCCCGACGGCAGTCGGGTGGTCTGCTGGGATCACGGAAAGTACGTCAACCACGCCTGCGACCCCAACACCCTTTCCACGCCCTACGGCTTCGAGATCGCGGTGCGCGACATCGCGGCCGGCGAAGAAATCACCGATGACTACGCCTTGTTCAATCTTGATCGACCGTTCTCCTGCTGCTGCGGCTCGCCCCGCTGCCGGGGTGTAGTAAACCAAAGCGACCTGGAAACTTTCGCAGACGATCACGATCAAGCCATTCAAGACGCCTTGCGACACTTCGATGCGGTCGAACAAAGAATGCTGCCCCTGATCGATCGCCCAACGCTCAGGCAGGTGCGTCGCATCGCCCGCGGTCAGTCAGCCACGCTGTCGGTACGCGAACTGCGAATCCGCCAAGCCGCCGAAACGCTCGCAGCCTGACCGCCGAGATCTGAACCCCCCACACCCCACGCACCACCCAACCCCGCACCTCGCGCGTAAGAGTTGAAGGTGTCCGACTTGCTTAGCTGAAAAGCTCGATCTGCGACGAATTATCGTGGCGGCTTTGGCTTTAGAGAGAGAAACGGCGATTCTGTGCCCCGAGGTCTGATTGATTCGGCACAACATGGGTGATAGATGGGACTTTTCAGCACAGCATGTCCGACACCCTCCGGTTCCCCCCGCGCATTGTGCTTTAGCATACAGCGATATCCCCCTACCCCGCGCCCAGAAAAACGCCCAAAACATCGCCCAAGTGCCCCCACGTTCCATTGACCCCATCCCCTCGCCCCGCGATACTACCCCCTCCGGGGACGTCCCCGGAATTGGTTCTGTCTCATCATAGTTAGGGGGACCCGGTGGTCAGATAGTAAAGGAACCGCAGAGGCGCAGAGTTCGCGGAGGCAGAACGACGCCTCTTGGGTTGTCTCTGCGTCCTCCGCGCCTCTGCGGTTCAACCCCTCCCGACTTCCCCAACGTCGGCCCCTTAACCAGCGGCTGCAGTTGACCGGCGACGCCCGCGAGTAGAATGTTGTTGTCGGTTTGGAGCTTGCTTTCCGCGGGCGGCCGGCCACTGAGCCTATTGCGTTAGACCTCTGGAAATTACGCCTTGCCGAAGGGATCACTTGTCGAGAATATTCCGGCTTCAAGCGGTGCTGTCTTCGATCTATTACACGATTACGACAAGCGGCTTGAGTGGGACACCCTTTTACAGCAGGCCCATCTATGTGATGGCTGGACAACTGCGCAGCGTCAGGCCACATCGCTTTGTAAGGGGCGTTGGTATCTCGGCGGCATTGCCCTAAAGACCGAATACGTTTCGTTTGTGCCCGGTGTAATCGCAGCAGTCAAAATGCTGAACAAGCCACCCTTCTTCGATACGTTCGTCGCAACGATCAAACACCGTGACCTTCCAGATGGTGGCTCATCAATCGAGTACCGATATCAGTTTGAAGCACGTCCGCGTTGCCTGCGATGGCTAGTTCATCCGGTTATAGGTGCGATCTTCCGTTGGGAAACAGGTAAACGGCTTCGCTCTCTACGATGGTATTTCGAACAGCGCAGCGCCCTAACCACCGGCTGCAATTGACCGGCGACGCCCGTGCGTAGAATGGTGGGGCGGTTGGCAACTGAGCCGATTGACGTTGGGACGTTTCCGCACGGGCGCGGCTCGTGTTGGAGATTCTGGGTGTAGGGCGTTGCGGGTCGGGTGCTTCTGATTTTTTTGTACTCGGGCGGATTTGGGTGGAGGGGGTGGTCGCTGGCAGGGCCTGGGGGTTGTCTAAGGTGTGGGTATGCAGGATGTGGTGCTGGATGTCGAGGCGGCGGTGGGGGGGGATGCGAACGCGGCGGTGGCGGTGTTGGAGGCGGCAGCTCGGGGGAACGTTGAGGATCCGCAGCGGGAGGGGGGGCTACTTCGCTGGGCTGGGCCGGGGCGGGTGCTGATGACGGGCGATCTGCATGATCATGCGTTGAACTATCAGCGGATTCTCAAGTTTGCCCGGCTTGATGCGGACACTTCCCATCGATTGGTGTTGCACGAAGTGGTGCACGGCCCGGGGTTCATCAACGGCATGGACCTGTCGATTCGGATGCTGCTGCGGACGGCGGGTTTGCGGGCATTGCGGCCTGGACAGGTGGCGATTCTGCAGAGCAATCATGAGCTGGCCCAGCGGCTGGACGATCCGATTTCCAAGCACGGCGTGGCGGTGGTCGATGCGTTTTCGGACGGCGTTTCATTTCTCTTTGGGGATGGCGCGGAGGCGGTCACGCAGGCGATGAATGCGTACATCGACAGTTTGCCGTTGGGCGTGGTGCTGGACCACGGGGTGATGGTGGCGCACAGTTTGCCGGGGCCGCGAAGTATTGAGCGATTTGATACGGATGTGATTCGTCGCATGCCCACGGAGGCGGATTTACGTGGGGGGTCGGCCTATGACATGGTGTGGGGGCGGTGGCACAACGCGAAGGTGGTTCGGGAGCTGGTGGAGGCGTGGCGGGATCTGGGCGTGAAGCGGTTTGTGCTCGGTCATCAGCCTGCGGAGATGGGGTGGGAGCGGGTGTGTCCTGGGGTGTTGGTGTTGGCGTCGGACCACGACCACGGGGCGGTTTTGCCTTTGGAGCCTTCGCGGCTGGTGACGGATGATACGTTGGATGAGGCGGTGGTGCTGCTGGCGTCGGTTCGGATGCGTTAGGCGGGGCGGGATGTGGGTGGCTCGGTCCGGAACCCTGCGGCACGCGTCGCGAGCAGAGGCGAACGTTTCGGGCGAGGCCACTGCGTATGACTTTGGTCCGGTTGTTTGCCGTGGAGCTCGGCTTTTAGCCTGCATCTTGAACGCAGGCCGAGGTGTGATATGGTCGCGGCTACGCAGCGAAGACCGGCAAGATGCCCGTCCCACTTGAGCCGCTACGAATGATTGCGGTGCGGTCTAGTCTTTGAATACGATGGCGGGCCCGGTGGTCAGTTGGGGCCGGGTGGTGTTTCCGGGGACGAAGGTGTAGTCGCCTCCGACGCGTCCGGCGAGTCGGGCGAGCACGCCGAGGCGGGAGCGGTAGGCCACCTGAACGGTATCGAGTTGTGCCCCGGCGTCATTGAGGGCAGCGGTCATTTCGACGTAGAGCTGGTTGCCGTTGCCCCACATGGAGCGATGGTTGAAGCCGTCGTCGGAGATGAGCACGATGCGGTCGGCTTGGAGTCGTAAGGCAGCGTGGAGGGCTGCTTCGACGTCGGATCGGCCGGACGCGGCGGCAGGGAGTGTCTGGCTCATCCATTGTCGCACGTGGGTGACGGTTTGAGCGGTGGGGGCGGTTGGGCCTTGGGGGCTGATCAGCACGTGGTCGCTGTTGAAGCCGATTACGGCCGCCTGATCGTGGGCGTTGAGGTTGGCGAAGTTCTGGGCAACCCAGGCGGAAGCTTCGGGGAGGACGTCCACCATGGAGCCGGAGATATCGACGAGATAGACCACGGTTTCGCCGGTCGGTCGTGCGGGAGCGTGGGCAGCGAGGGGAGCTAGGGGGACGGCTGGAGCGGGGACGGCCTGGCGCGCGGCTGGCAACGCGGGGTCGGTGGGTGCGGCGGAGCGTGCGGGTTTCGCGGCCGGGCGCGGCGTGACGGGGTGACCTGCGTGATCAGGCCTGGCAGGCGATGTTTTCAGCGGTGCGGGCGATGCTGTGTTGGCGCGGGAGTGGACTTCTGCGGGGGCCTCGACGGGTTGTACCTCGCTCGCGTCATCCTTGTTACTCAATTGGTCTGTTTGCTTCTTAGCTACCGATGCAGCTGGAGTGGTTGATGCCTCATGCGGCACGGCGTTGCTGATGGTCGCTTCGGCGGCGGCCACGAGATCGGGCAGGGGGTTGCTTTGCAGGGCGGTCCACAACCGGCTCACGGTAGGCATTTTGCCTTCATCGGGCGTGAGTTCATGGGTGTGGGTCCATTGGACTGCGACGGGCGTTGCGGCTTCCGCTACTTTTGGGCTGGTACTGACGCCGAAGAGCAGCCAGCCTACTGTGCCCATCGCCACGGGCAACGCGACGCTGGTGATCCGCGTGATCCGGCGACGTCGGCGTTCACGCATGCGACGCAGCGGGCGGGGCGCTGGCAATACGGGGGTGGGCTCGTGAGACAGTTGAGTAGGCAGGGCGGTGGACATGGCAGCACTCCGGCATGGCGATGGGCTCAGGCGTGCGGTGGGACGCCCGATAAGTGATCCATCGGCCGATTCGGCGGCGCGGCGGCAGTTTTCCAATGGGTCTTGTCAAACGCTGCGGTCAGTTAGTCCATCGCGTCGGGTGCGTCGATCCGCCGGGAATAGGCTTCGAGCAGGGAGTAACACGCAAACGCCAGCAAACCGACGGCCACGGTCGCCAACAACCAAGGGCCAAACGGCTGGTCTTTGACCGTTTGCAAGGCCCCGGCGAGTCCGCGGGTTTCGCTCGAATTCGCAGTGTACGCCGCCCATAACACGAAGCCGCCCATGATGAGAAATGTGATGCCCCGCGCAATCAGTCCAACTTTGCACACCGGGTTGGCCCATTGCCACTGTTGATCTGAGAGTTGCAGGTACTTGCGATACCCCTCCTTGAATCCTTTCACGATTTGAGCCACGCCGGCACCCACCACGCACAGCCCCACGAAGCCCACCAGCCATTGACCAAACGGCTGCTGCATCAAGGTCGCGACCGCTTGCTGCGACCCACTGCCCCCACCCCCACTCCCGCTCGAGCCGCCGGTCAGGAGTCCAAACGCATAGACCGCCAGCAACGTATGCGTGATCGCGGAAATCCCCAGGCCAGTTCGCACCACCACGCCCTTGCTATCGGTGCCGTGGTCGTCCGCGTCGAGCACAGCCTGCACCGCTCGCCAAGCGGCATACCCCAGCATGCCCACGGCAACCAATACCACCAGCACTGTCCCGAACGGACCGCCCAGCATTTCCTGAATCGCGCCTTTCGATCCCTCCGCCCGCTCGCCGCTGAACGCAGCGAACAACGCCAAGCCGCCAATCACCAGGTACACCACTCCCCGCGCGGCATAGCCGGATTTCGCGAGCACCTTGAGCCAGTTTGAGGGCTCTTTGGCTTTCTCAGCATGCTGACTGGCATGGGCGGTCACGGCACTCATCAAACGACTCCAGTGAAGTTGAAACGAAGGATGCCACGATAGGGTTGCCCCATGCGATGAGGAAGCGCCATCCAAGCGATTAGCCCTTTGAGCCCAATGCGTTATGGAAAGTGCCCGTACGTGTGTGGGGACGCTCTGGCTCTCAGCGCCTTCGTCACTTAGCCGAAGCGGACTCAGCTTGCTGGGCCTGGATTGCGGTGAGTGCAATGGTGTAGACAATGTCCTCGACCAGCGCGCCCCGCGACAGGTCATTCACCGGCTTGGCCAGGCCTTGGAGCATCGGTCCGATGGATACCACGTCGGCGGACCGCTGCACCGCTTTATAGGTGGTGTTGCCGGTGTTGAGGTCCGGGAAGATGAAGACGGTCGCCCGGCCCGCCACCGGCGAATCCGGCGCTTTGCTTTTGGCGACCGACGCGATTGCGGCGGCGTCATACTGCAAGGGCCCGTCGATCAATAGTTCACGCCGAGCCGCCTGAGCCAGCCGCGTTGCCTCACGCACCTTGTCCACGTCTGCCCCGTCCCCCCCCGAGCTGCCCGTCGAATACGAAATCATCGCCACCCTTGGTTCAATGCCAAACGCCTCTGCGGACCGCGCCGACTGCAACGCAATATCCGCCAATTGCTCTGCGTTGGGGTCCGGGTTCACCGCGCAGTCGCCGTAGACCAACACCTGGTCGGGCAGACACATGAAAAACACCGACGACACCAGCTTGGCGTCCGCAGCGGTCTTGATGAGTTGTAAAGCTGGGCGAATCGTATGAGCGGTGGTATGCACCGCTCCGGACACCAGCCCGTCCACCTCGCCTTGCTGCAACATCATCGTGCCCAGCACGATGCGATCTGAAAGCTGGTTGCGAGCCATCTCCTCGTTCAGGCCTTTGTGACGCCGAAGCTCCACCATCGGCCCGACCATCCTGTCCACGTGATCCGCGGGGTCCACCACCTCGACATCCTCGCCCAGCGTCAGCCCCTGACCGGATGCCGCAGCATGCACCCGCCCCGGCTCGCCCAACAGCACCGGCCGAGCGATCGCTTTCTTCGCCGCCTCCACCGCTGCCCGCACCGTCCGAGGCTCATCCCCCTCCGGCAAGACCACCCGCATCGGTGTCGCCGCAGCACGTTGGATCAAGCGATACCGAAACGCCGGCGGACTGAGCCGACGAGACCCCGTGTCCTGCGCCAACGTGTCAAGCCACGAGGAGCTCAGCCCGTCCGCCACATGGTCCATCACCCGCTCGATGCGTTCCAGATCGTCGGGGCGAACCTGACGGTCCATCCGCAACACCTGACGCGCGGCCTGATACGTATCGATCGACAGCGAGAAGAATCGGCAGCCCCGCATCCGCAGCCGGCTCAATCAACGCCAGCACCCGCGGATCCGGCTCAAGGCCTCCGGTCAACAAAAGCCCCGCCAACCGCTGGCCCGCGAGCTCCTGCAACGCCGCCGCCATCAGGATGTCGTGGCGGTCCCCGCCGGTGATCCCCAGCGTCCCGGGCGTCAACCCCATCAAAGCATTGGGCACCTGCATCGCCAGGACTTTCGCCCGCTCCAACCGCCGCTGGTGAGCCTTACCCCGATTAAGCACCTTGGGCTTGAGCTCCGCGATCACATCGCTTACCCGCGGCGCCGCCAAAGTGGCGTCTTCCAGCACCGCCCCCGCCAACGCCAGGCCTTGACGCTCCAGGCTCCGCGCCACCTGCTCTGCTGCCGAACCTTGCGACTCCGATGAACCCCCGCCTGCTGCCGGCAACCGGTTCACCACACACCCCACCACCCGCGACCCGCCGCCCGCCCGTTCATACGCCCGGCCTGCTACAGCCGCACCAGGCCCCACGTCCAGATCCGAATCCTCCGGCGAGGCCACCAGCACCACCCCCGCATCCACCGCACGAGCCAACTGCGCGTTCAACCGAGCCGCCGGCGTCGCGTCCTCCCCCGACACCATCCCTTCCACCACCAGCACGTCATACCCCCGCCCGGCCCGCTCGCAACGCGCCACCACCTCCTCCAGCAAATCCTGCTCACGCCCGTCCCGCATGAACCGACCCAACGCCTCCGCGTCAATCGGGTCCGGCGGGTCCAGCCGCGTGGCCGCACGAACCAATGCCGTCGCGTGATCCTCACCCAGCCGACGCCCGGATCGATCCAAAGGCGGCTGCGCAATCGGCTTCACAAACCCCACCGACACCGCACGACGCTCCAACGCCCGCAGCAAACCAATCGCCACTGACGTCAAGCCCACATCCTGCCGCGTGGGAACCACCAGCAACGTATTCATGCCTTGCCCTCCAAAATCCCAGCCACTTCCTGCGCAATCATCCACTGCTCATCCGTCGGCACCACCATCACCGCCCCCGCATGCTCCGCCGAACCTTCCGCCGAGATCACCCCATGCGTGTCCCGGCCGTGTTCCGCGTTGCGTTGCTCATCCACACGCAGCCCCATCACCCCCAGCCGCGCGACGATCTCCGCCCGCGTAGCCGCATCGTGCTCCCCGATACCCGCCGTAAACACCAGCCCGTCCAGCGACCGCCCACCCGCGCAGGCCGACACCGCCATCGCCGCTGCCTGCTTCGCCGCCCGCTCGACAAACATCCTCACCGCCAGCCCCGCCGCCGACCGGTCCTCCGCGCTCGCCTCCACCGTCCCGGACGCTATCGCCCGCAGCTTCCGCATATCGCCACTCACCCCCGACACGCCCAGCATCCCACTCGCTGCGTTCAATTGCTTGACGATATCCCCCACATCGGTTCCCGTTTGCTGGGCGATGTAACCCACGACTGCCGGGTCCAGGTCGCCGCTGCGCGTCGCCATCATCATGCCGCCCAGCGGCGTCAGCCCCATCGTCGTATCAACGCTCCGCCCGCCCACCACCGCCGCCGCCGAACACCCCGCGCCCAGGTGCAACGTCACCAACGTCGTGTCCTCCAACGCTTTGCCCAGCACCGCCGCCGCACGCTGACTCACAAACCGATGGCTGGTCCCGTGAAACCCGTACTTCCGCACGCCATGATCCGTGTACCACGACCTCGGCACCCCGTACCGATACGCTGACTCCGGCAATGTCTGATGAAAAGCCGTATCAAACACCGCCACCTGAGCCAGACCCTCCCAACGAGACCGCGCCCACCGGATCACCCGCAGGCTCACCGGATTATGCAGCGGAGCCAGCCCACTCAGGTGCTCAATCTCCCGCTCCACCCCCGCATCCACCACCGTCGGCCCCCCAAACCGCTCCCCGCCGTGCACCACCCGATGCCCCACTGCCCCCACCACTCCCCCCACCACGGCCCCCACCACTCCCCCCACACCGCTGTCACCATCATCCAAAATTTCCGCCACCGCTTCCAAAGCCTCTTCAAAACCCGCCTCCCCCAACGCCCGTCGATGTGAATCGCACCCGTCCACCGACCACATCAACCCTGCGTCACCGCTGCCCACCCCCTCGACCTGTCCCTCCAGGCTCCGCGACCCCGACCCCGCATCCACCACCGCGAACTTCACCGACGAACTCCCCGCATTCAGCACCAGCACACGCATCCGCTCATCCTATGCCGCACACCTCTGCCCCCGCGTGGCCCATGCTTTCCAAACGCGGGGCCCTCACCCTCTACAATGGCTCTCTTGCATTCCGCTCTCTAGATCACCCCCGCCAGCATCCAAAGGATTCCCCATGGCCGGCCACTCCAAATGGGCCAACATCAAGCACCGCAAGGGCCGGCAGGACGCACGCCGCTCCCGCGTCTGGTCCAAGTGCTCGCGCGCCATCATTGTCGCCGCCAAGTCCGGCGGAGCCGACCCGGCCATGAACCTCAACCTCCGCTATGCCATCGATGACGCCAAAGCGGAAAACATGCCCAAGGACACCATCGAAAAAGCCATCGCCAAAGGGGCCGGCGGGGGGGAAGGCGATGACTACGAAGAAATCGTCTACGAAGGCTACGGCCCCGCAGGCATGGCGGTCCTCGTGCACGCCCTGACCGACAATCGCAACCGCACCGCCCCCGAAATGCGAAAGATCTTTGAAAAGGCCGGCGGAAACCTCGGTGCCACCAACTCCGTGGCCTTCAACTTTGAACGCAAGGGCGAGATCTATCTCGATAGTGAAAAAGCGGACGAAGACCGCGTCATGGAGATCGTGCTCGAAGCCGGGGCTGAGGACTTTCAAAACGCCGATGGCGCCTATCGCATCCTCACCGCCCCCGAGGACTATCAAACCGTCCGCGACGCCCTCGAAGCCGCCGGCCTCGAGCCCGACTCCGCGTCGCTGGCCATGATCCCCATGCAGACCGTCACCCTCACCGGCCGCGACGCGGAGAAAGCCCTGAACTTCCTCGACGCCCTCGAGGACTGCGACGATGTCCAGAAGGTCCACGCCAACCACGAGATCGACGAAGAAGAACTCGCGAAGCTCGAGGCGTAACCCGCCTCCCCATTAGTCCCCGGCTCTGCCGGGGGGATGGCGTACAATTGAACCCATGCCCCACTACCGCGACATCATCACGCTCGAACCGGGCAAGCGCGGCGGCCGCCCGTGCATCCGTGGCATGCGAATCACCGTCTACGACGTTCTCGGCTGGCTTGCCGCAGGCATGTCTCACGCCGAGATTATCGACGAGTACCCCGAGTTGACCGAGACCGACATCCGTGCCGCCCTCGCCTACGCCGCCGATCGTGAACATCATCTGGTCTCGATGGACCCCGCGGCGTGAGTCTGTTGTTCGACCAGAACCTCAGCCGCCGCCTGCCCCAGCGGCTCGCCGATCTCTTCGCCGCCGCTCAGCACGTCCGGCCGCTTCGCCTCGACCAGGCCAGCGACGCCCAAATCTGGGAATACGCCAGGGCAAACACGCTCGCCATCGTCACTAAAGACAGCGACTTCATCGAACGCAGTCGCTTGCTCGGCAGCCCACCCAAAGTCGTCTGGCTCCGCTGCGGCAACAGCCCGCCGGGACTTGTCGAAGCGTTGCTCCGCCAACACGCCAACTCCATCAGCGAACTTCTGAGCGACCCCCGAGTTGCATTCCATCGAGATCGCATGAAAGCCCATGCCGACCGGGTCATGGGCTTCGTCGACGCGACCGAGTACAATTCACCCATGGTCCGCCACACCATCACCCTCCCCGACGACACCGCCGCTCGCGTGCAGGAAGCGCTCAACGGCCGATCGTTCGATGAGTTCGCCGCCGAAGCGTTGGAGCAGCACGCCCGCCGCGCCGAGGCCGGCCGCAAGCTCCGCATCGCGGTCGAAGAAGCCGAAGCCTCCGGCGAGCCGATCGAGATCAAGGAGCCCGGCGACCTCGCCGCTCTTCTCACCGCCAGGCGACGCGGCCGCGACGCGGAGAAAGCCCTGAACTTCCTCGACGCCCTCGAAGACTGCGACGACGTCCAGAAAGTCCACGCCAACCACGAGATCGACGAAGAAGAGATGGCGAAGCTCGAGGCGTGACATCACGCCAGATACGACTTCCGTCTACCGACGCTTTTTCGTTCCGCGATTCGGCTTTGCCGCGCCCAATATCCAAACTGCCAATCGGCGATAACAATCGATAACATCCTTGACAGACGCTACTTCGCTCGCGATCATCGCCCCAGATCACCCCAACTTTCCGGGGACGTTCTCCCGAACCAATTCTGTATAATCATGGTTAGGTCGCAAGAGTAGGCCATGCCGGAAGTTGATCTGAAAAAAACGAGGCGTTTCAAATCATCGGAACAACTCGGGAAGTGGCTGAAGTCTAATCACGCATCCAATGACGAGCTGTGGGTGCAAGTCTTCAAGAAGAGCTCTGGCAAGCCAAGTGTTAACTGGAACGATATTGTTCTCGAAACGCTTTGCTGGGGCTGGATCGACGGGGTAAAGAAGAGCCACGACGACGACTCGTATTTCCAGCGTATCTCACCTAGAAAAGCCAGAAGCGCTTGGTCGAAACGGAATACCGAACACGTAGAGCGCCTCATCTCCGAAAGGAGGATGCAGGAACCGGGGCTTGAGCACGTCCGTGCTGCGAAAGCGGACGGCCGATGGGAGAATGCGTATCTCCCTCCGAGCGAGACTGAAGTGCCGGAGGATTTCGTTGCTGCCCTGAAACGCAAGCCGAAGGCGAAGCGTTTCTTTGAGACGTTGACCAAGTCGAGCAAATACGCAATTACCTATGGACTGACGACCGCAAAGAAACCTGAGACCAGGCAACGGAGGTTCGACAAGTTTATGGGGATGCTGGATCGCGAAGAAAAGCCTGGTTTTGGATTCAAAGACAAGCGGTCCAAGTGAGTTGCTTCGTCGAGCGACCTAACCACCGACTGCAGTTGACCGGCAACACCCGCGAGTAGAATGGTGTTGTCGGTTTGTAGCTTGCACTCCGCGGGCGGCCGGCAACTGAGCCGAGATACGTTAGGTCGCTAAACCTCTTGCTGAAGATTATTCCTGCGAATGCTGAAACCACAGCGTGGGAATCGTCCGATCACCGAAGTCTCTCGGCCTGGCTGGGGTGTGCGGTACCCGAAGCTTGGCCGCCCGTGGAAGTCCGGCCCGTTTTGCCGATGTTCGCCAAGCATCTTCGGCAGCACCCCCACGAGTCGGGTTGGCATCACTGGTACTGGGTCGCCGATCCCGGGAGCGGTCCCACACTCGTCGGCAGCGGGGGCTTCAAGGGTCCACCGGACGATGCGAGAACCGTTGAGATCGGTTACGGCACACTCTCCGAGTTCCGGGGGCGTGGTTATGCAACCGAGGCTGTCGAACTGCTCGTCGAGCAAGCTTCTCATAGCCAGCGTGTGAACTTAGTGTTTGCCAACTGCTCGCTTAAGAATTGGCCTTCGGTTAGAGTCCTCGAAAAGTGTGGCTTCGTCAATGTGGGAATTGGTTCGGAGGCAGCTACTCGCCGGTTTGAGAGGGCGACCTAACCACCAGCTGCAGTTGACCGGCGACGCCCGCGAGTAGAATGGTGGAGTCGGTTGAACGCCCGCTCCCGCGGGCGGCCGGCAACTGAGCCGATTGACGTTATGCCACCAGACGCACCCAAACTGGACTTCGTACTCGCTCACGGCCATTTTTCCGCTGATTGCTTCAATCGCGCCTGGACGCTGATCGAGAAGCCCGACCGCGATGCGGCAGATGATGAGCAGATGCTCCTTCTCGCGTTGTCGTCGCTCTGGCATTGGACCCAGCGCGAAGACTGCACGAATCGCAACCTCTCCATCGGCCATTGGCAGGTATCGCGTATCTATGCCTTGCTTGGAGACGGCAACGCTGCCCGCAAGCATGGTGAACGCTGCCTCGCATTGGCGCAGGGCTCGCCCCCTTTCTATCTCGCCTATGCCCACGAAGCGATGGCCCGTGCGGCGTTCGTCGCAAGTGACGTTAAAACCGCCCAACAGCATCTCGCCGAAGCACGCACGATCACAGAATCCGTCAGCGATCCCGAAGAGCGGCGACTACTTGAACCCGACCTTGATTCGCTTGCCAACGAGGTGGCATAACCACCGGCTGCAGTTGACCGGCGACGCCCGCGAGTAGAATGGTGTGGTCGGCTTGGAGCCTGCTCCCGCGGGCGGCCGGCAACTGAGCATTTTACGTTAGTGAGCAATGCACCCGATCGGCCTGTCATTTTTCGCTGCGATAGGGCTCTTCTTCGGAACGGCGATTGCCCTCGCTTTATGCAAGTCGAACAAAGCGGTGGCCATCGTTGGATTCGGTGGCACTGGTTTGTTATTTTTAGCTGGTACAGCTTTCTCGTTGATGATCCACTTTTTACACGTGGGAATGTCAGGCGATCCGGCTGATTCTCCAATCTACGTTAGTTTGGCAATCGTCGCTTTCGTAACTTTACTTGTTGGAGTACCAAGCTACGTTCGATACCGCCAGCTTAAACACCGGCCAGGTACCTGTATTGAATGCGGCTACGACCTACGCGGCCGTCTTGCCGGGAACGACTGCCCAGAATGCGGCGCGGCACAAAATGCTCGCTAACCACCGGCTGCAGTTGACCGGCGACGCCCGCGAGTAGAATGGTTTGGTCGGTCGAACGCCTGCTCCCGCGGGCGGCCGGCAACTGAGCCGATTTACGTTAGACCGCCTGGGGGCCAGCGCATGACCATCAGCGACATCGAGGCATTCGTGCGGGATCGAGATCGTGAAAGGTACGACCTGTTCGCGCAACAGGGGAATGAACCATCTACCGCGGATGTCAATGCCTTTGAACAGCTCATCGGCTTCCCTTTACCGGAAGAGTTCAGGGACTTCGCCATACATCCGCTCGGCGGTCTCTACGTGGAGGCGAAAGAGGAAATCTGGCCTCTCGCCAAGCCATACGATGTCGGGCCATTCTGGTCTTTTCTGAGGGGCGTAATGGTCTACAGCCTTTCGGAGGAAGCACCGGAGTGGCTCCAGATGCGTACAGCTTGGGCGGAGATGAAAGAGGCTGGATACTCCCAGCTTGTACCGTTCCTACAGATACTGGGCGATGCCGACCCTTACTGCTTCACGAAGGATCAGCAAATCGTAATCTGGCGTCACGAGGAACCGGATGATCTTGAGCCGGTTGATATGGGCTTCAGCGAGGCGGTGCTTCACGAAATCGCGGAACTGGAGGATCGAGTAGAGCGGAAGATCCGCGATGACGGTACGCGCGAGAGCGGAGCGGTCTAACCACCGGCTGCAGTTGACCGGCGACGCCCGCGAGTAGAATGGTGTAGTCGGTTTGGAGCCCGCTTTCCGCGGGCGGCCGGCAACTGAGCCTTTTACGTTAGGCGACATAGCACAGGCTTCTGGGTATCAGATTATGTCCGTCCGCTACAAACCATGCGCTTATTGCGGAACTACTTCGGTCGAACGCACCAAAGGACATGTGATTCCACGCGCTTTGTATCCGGACACACTGCCAAACGCTCAACGAATCACAGTTCCAGAATGTCTCCAATGTAAATCGCTTTGGGAAGATGCGGAGCCGCACTTCCGCAATATTATGGTTGCGATTTGGAACCCAGACGAAGTTGTGAACGATAGCCGCTATAAGAGCATGCAACGCAGCCTAACCAAGTGCGACGGCGCACGGCGATTCAAAGACTTTGCTGACCAGCTTGTTCCCGTAGAAACGCCCACGGGCAAGCGCGAAAAGATCTTCCCAGCCAAAGATCCTCGCTTTAACCTCGTTCTGCGGCGGATTGTCAGGGGACTGTGCCATTATCACGAATTCGATTCAGCAGTTGAAGATCGTCGAGTAATTTGCGATGTCATGAAAATCCAAGTTCCTGAAGCGTTTGAGCCCGAATTTACATGGCATGAGATATCGCCAAATTATTTTCGCTACGGTTATTCGATTGTCGAAGATGACCCCCTTCAATTGTTTTGGTTACTTCGATTTTCGCAAAACATCGAGTTCTTCGGTGCAGTATCGGCAAACCGAACAGGATTCGAGAATTGACGGTCGCCTAACCAGCGGCTGCAGTTGACCGGGGACGCCCGCAATAAATAATTGTGTTGTCGGTTTGGAGTCTGCTCCCGCGGGCGGCCGGGAACTGAGCCTTTTACGTTAGGCCGCAAGAAACCACGGGGACAGCTATGCCTTCCATGCACAAACCTATCCGCTACTACCTCGAAATCTTCGAACCGGGTAGCGGGCGCGACGTGCCAGGAGCAGATAAGGGGTCAGGAGGTCAATTTTCGGGCCTGGCGGTCTGGGTCTGGACATGTCACGGCTCCACGTTGAGGTTTCGTGGACAGGACGGGGGGTTTGAGAGCGTTTGTTTTGGGTTTCGGCGTCGCGGGCCGCGTCGTGCGGACCTGAACGGGCAACTTTTCGCTTGCGGGCCGGGGGGTGGGGACCGGAACGGGGAGGTTTTGCGTTTGGGTCCATGGGGCGGGGACCCGAATGTCGGACCTTGCGGTTTGGGTCCGCGGGGTGGGGGCCGGGTCGGGGAGCTTTGTGGTTTGGGTGCGTGGGGGGTGGGCCGGGAGGGTTGGGGTGTCGGTTCGGGTCCGGGGGGTGGGGGGCGGGAGGTTTTTGACGATTTTGCGGGTTTTGCGGGTGTTTTGGGTTAAGGCGAACCCTTGGGGTGTCGATTGGGGCGGGGAGGAAGGCGGTTTGGCTTTCCGGGGAGATTGAAAATGGGCGTCCGGGTCGTTGTCGTGGCCGGGGCGTGTGGTGCTTTTGCGGTCGCGGTGTTGGCACCAGTCCGCGAAGGATTGGGAGGCGCGGCGGCTGACGCACGGTCGGACGCGCCGCAGTTTGAGCGGGACTTTCACGGGGTGTTGCACGATGCCGGACTTTTTGCCAAGGCGTGACGCGGAACTGGTGGACTGGTCGAACAATTTCGAGCAGCACGTCGCGGCCGACCCGGGGGCGTTTGGGCTGACGCCGGATCAGGCGGGGCGCTTGAGCAAAGCGCACGCGGCGTTTGCGGCAGCGTATCGGCGGTCGGTGACGCCCGTCTCGGCGGGGCCTGTGGCAACGCTGGAGAAGAATGTGGCGCGGGAGAAGCTCATGATCGAAGCGCGGCGGTGCGCGGGGGTGGTTCGAAGCGACCCCCGGGTGAGTGCGGCCCAGATGGTGGAACTGGGGCTGCGGGTACGTCGCCCCAAGCGGCGGCGGGTGCCGGCCCCCGAGCAGGCGCCGGGGCTGCGGGTGCGGGCGGCCGAGGGGCATCGGTTTGAGCTGAGGCTGATCGACCTGCAGACCGGCCGATGTCGCAAGCCGGGCGACGTGGGCGGGGCGACGTTGATGTACACGGTGGGCAAGCACCCCTCGTCCAACGCGAGCGACTGGACGTGGCTGTGCAACACGGCCAACCCGCGGGTGACGTGGACTCGGCCGAGCGACGTGCGCCCCGGTGAGCGGGTGTGGTTCACGGCTTGTTGGTTCAGCCCCACGAGCGAGCCCGGCCCGCTGGCAACGCCAGTTGGCCGAGTGACCCCGCTGGAGGACGCCCCGGTCGTGCGGTTGTCGCTGGCGATGACCAGCCCGACCCGCCTGGCGGCCTAAGCGGCGCGGCCGCGGGGAGTAGCGATACGGGTCGGTTCCAGGGTTCGGTCTGGACCCCGCTCAGTGCCTTGGCGGCGAGGGTGGTGAAGTCGTATTGGGGTAGGACTTCGGTGAGGGTGGGGTCGGGTATCGAAACGGGCCAGACCAAGTTTCGATACCCCAAGGCCGCCATGATTCACGTCGACGCCGACGAACTCGCCCACCTTCAGGCGTAATTCCCCCCCCCCGGCTCCCCTTCACCACTTTTAGCCCCCCGGCTCCGCCGAGGGTCGGCCCCCGATCCACGCACAATTTAATTTGACACCAATGCATACGGATGTATCATTATGCATCCGTATGTATCACGATCCGATCATGCCCGCACCCAAGCTCAACACGGTCACCGCCTACGACGTCGCCACCGCCTGCGGTGTCACCCAGCCCACGGTCAGTCGCATCCTCAACGGGCAGGCGGGCAAGTACCGCGAGGAGACCTGCCGACGCGTCCAGGACACTGCACGAAAGCTGGGGTATCGCATCAATGCGGCGGCACGTACCACCCGGACAGGTCGCTACGGCACCTTCGCGCTGCTCCAAAGCACCTCGGAGGCTCATTCCGTGCTCCCGCCCGGCCTTTTGGGCGGAATCCACGCTGCGCTCGAGCCCCGGGGCATCCATCTCATCGTGTCGCCCCTGCCCGATGCAAAACTCACAGCAGACGGATTTGTCCCCAAAATCCTGCGCGAACTCACCGCCGACGGCCTGCTGATCAACTATAGCGCCAACATCCCTGATCGGCTGATCAAGCTCATTCATCTGCACCACGTGCCTGCCGTCTGGATCAACTCCCAGCAACCGAGCAACTGCGTCTATCCCGATGACCGCGGGGCTGCAGCACAGGCCACCGAACGCATCCTGAGCCTGGGCCATCGCCGGTTGATGTACGTGGATTACTCCCATTCGGTGGCCAACCCCGCGATCCACTACAGCGCCATCGAACGCTACGACGGCTACCGGCAGTCGCTCGACCACGCCGGGCTGACCCCGAGGCGGATCGGCAGCGTCGAGGCACTGGACGAAAAGTTACGCGTCCACCGCGAACTGGTCGCCATGCTCACCGGCCCTGACCGACCCACAGCCGTGGTGTGCTACGGCCCCCGCGAGGCTCGTTCGGTCGCTGCCGCCGCGCTCGCGATGAGACTCGACATACCGGCCGACCTGTCGATCGTCATGTTCGCAGACACCGGCGCTTACGACGAGATGGGCCTGCACTTCGCCACCATGATTGTGCCCGAAGTAGAGGTCGGGCACGCTGCCGCCGACCTGCTCAGCCGACGCATCGCTTCCCCGCATACCGAGCAGCCCACGGTCGTGCTGCCGTTTGGTTTCAAATCCGAGCAAACGCTCGCGATGGTCCCGTCATGTTGACGGGCATGATGTTTCATATTCTTTTGGAGGTCTATCACCTATGCAACGCGTTACAGTCTTATTAAGTCTCGCCGCCACCGCCACGATGCTTGGCACGTCTAGTCAAGCGGCAATCATCACGACCACGACGCCAGGCTATACCTATAGCTGGGGTGCCAGCCAGAATAGTAGTCCCGATGCCAACGCCGCCTACACAGGCAATGGCCCCGTCGACCAGGGAAGCTATATAAGCGACAGCAGATTGTTTTCCCGACCCGCCAGCTATACCGTGCTTTACGAATTTCAGACGCCGGTCGGTTTTGAGTTTGATTCCGGATCCGTTTTCACTCGGATGTTTAAGAATCAGGACTCAGATGCAGAGAATCTATTCACCGGGGAATACAGCGTTGATGATGGGGCTAGCTGGAATACTTTATTTACGAATTCTGCAAGAACCACTGTGAATAATACCAGTGCGCTTTCGCTCATTGATGGCGAGAACGCTGTGCAAATCCGGTATTCGATCAGTCGTGAACTGGGAAATGCTGACTGGATGCGGCTCTTCCAAGATAATTCAACTTCCGACGGCTTCATTTTTTCTGCCGATATCGTTGAAAGTTCACCCATCCCCGAGCCTGCCTCGCTCGCTTTACTTGGCATGGGTGGGTTGTGCCTGCTGCCACGCCGTCGTCGGGCCCGCGCCTGACAGGATGACACGGCTCAACCTGTCGCCGGGCCTCAGCGGGCCCTGCGACGTTTCTCTCAAATCTTGACTCATAGGTTCAGCAATTTCTTCTCCCAAGAGAATCACGATGCGATCGAAAGCCTTTACCCTCATCGAACTTTTAGTGGTCATCAGCATCATCGCGCTGCTTATCGCGATTCTCCTGCCCACGATGCAAAGCGCCCGTGAGGCGGCGCGGCAATCGGTATGCCTTTCCAATATGCGGCAAACCGGCCTGGCGCTGCACCTCTATACTACCGACAACGAAGGCTTGCTGCCCCGTGGCCGCTGGGACGCCAACCCCAACCGATCACGCCAGGGCACCCGCTGGCTGATTCGGCTCGCGGCAACCTACAGCCTCGACAGCGGCTTCTACAACGGCACCGAATGGCGGCACAATGGGAACACCATCGTGGTTTGCCCCTCTGACGAATACTCCATCCGACGCAAACGTGCCCGGGACTCGACCTATGAAGGGGTGAGCTACTTCGGTAACGGCCGACTGCTCGCCGCCGGTGACCCGCCTAACCCCGCCGCGCAACCTGAAATTGCGCTTGATACCGTCAGTCAGCCAGCGAACCGGCTCTACGCCACCGAAAAGCTCGGGTACTGGTACGCGTCCCTCGACCGGGGTGTCACGCAGTCGCATTGGAACACCAGCGCATTCTGGTCCGCCAGTGTGCGAATCGATGGCACCTGGCAGAGCGGCGAAATGTTCGGCAATCAGCACGGACAAAGCATTAACCTGGCCCTTCTCGACGCCAGTGCACAGAACTGGACCTACGACCGGATGCACAAAAGCGTTCGCGGTCATAACAGCAACACCGCACCGGCCAACAATGCCGACTGGAAATATTGGCGCGGTCGGTAACATTTTCCAATCGCTCACCGCTCACCTCAAATCTTTCTGATCACTAACCCCATCACCTCGCTCCCCCTCGCAGGACTGCTGCTCATGAAATTGCTATCCACTTTTATCGTTTGTGTGACCGCTGGATTCACCGTCCCTGCCGTCACCGCAGAGAGCATTGTGTTCCCCCAGGATGCTGGCATGGTGGATGTGGTGGCCACGTACGGTGCCACGGGCGACGGCGTGACAGACGACACCGAGGCGATCCGTAAAGCGGTCGAGGAGGGCGTCAAGAAGGGCAACAAACGTCTGTACTTCCGTGACGGCACGTATCTGATCAGTGATTCGCTCGGATTGTTCGACGCCAAGCCGCACAGCAATAAACGGTTCGTGACGATCCAGGGCCAGAGCGAGGCTGGCACGGTGTTCAAGCTCAAAGACAACTGCGAAGGCTTTACCGATGCGGATAAGCCAAAGATCGTGCTGTCGCTTTATCAGGGCCAAAGCACGGGCGACGCGATGCACAGCTATGCCCGCCACTTCACGGTGGATGTGGGAGTGGGTAATGCCGGTGCGGTGGGCGTGCGGTACATGACCAACAACGTGGGCACCATTGAGCACGTCACCATCCGCAGCAGTGATCCCGCCGGCCTGGGAGCCATCGGCCTGGACCTGCGGCAAAGCCAGAACGGCCCCGGGCTGATCCAACACATCACCGTCGAAGGATTCGACCACGGCATGGAGAGTGCCAACAGCTTCTCGCTGGTCTTTGAACACATCGAGCTGCGAAACCAGCGTGTCGCGGGCTATTTCAACAAAATCTCGCGCGTCACCATGCGGGGCCTGGTCAGCGAAAACAGCGTGCCAGCTGTCGTGACCGGTCAACATGCCCAACTCACCCTGATCGACGCTGAACTCACCGGCGGCCAGGCGGATCAAACCGCGATCGTCCTGGGCGACCCCAAAGTGTTTCTGCGTGATATCCATCAAACCGGCTACGGCCACATCCTCCAGACGCCCAGCGGCGAGAAGATTCAAGGCGACTCGCTTGAGCAGTGGCAGGCGATGGACACCTACCGCTTATTCGGCGAAAACGAGGGTACGCCGGCGCAATCACTGCGATTGCCCATTGAAGAGACGCCTGAAGTGCCTTGGGAGACGGACTTGAGCCGGTGGATCAAAGTTGAGACCACGGGCGGCAAGGATGTGACCGAATCGTTGCAAAAAGCGATTGATGACGGAGCTGCCAAGGGGATGACGACGATCTATTTCCCCAGCGGCGACGGTAAGCAGCGCATCACCGGGCCGATCCGGGTGCACGGCAGCATCAATCGCATCGTCGGCATGCGGGGCCTGGTTGATGTCAGAGACCCCGACCGCGTTTTCAAAGGCGACGATGCTCCGGCGGTATTCACCTTCGCGGACCTTGCATCGGACGCGTTGATCGTGGAGCAATTCTTCCTGCTCGGCGGGTGGGATTGCCCTGCTCACGTCACGATGTTCGACAACCAAAGCGATGCGGCCATTGTGCTCAAGAGCGTGGGCGTGGGGGGCACGACCAAGAAGGCCAACCCCGGCGGGCGATGGTTTATCGAGGACGTGTCCCCCAGCCGCACCAGCACCCTGGCGATCGGCGCGGGCGAGCGGGTCTGGGCCAGGCAGTTCAACCCCGAATCGCCCAAGGCCGACATGATTCACGTCGACGGCGGCCAGCTCTGGGTGCTGGGACTCAAAACCGAGGGGCGAGCGACTCACATCGTGGCCAAGAATGGGGCCAAGGTCGAAGTGCTCGGCGGCGTGGCGTATCAGTCGTGGGGCAACCAGCCTATCGATCCGCCGATGTTTGAGATCACCGACAGCGACCTCGCGGTATCGCTTGGCTTTTATCACCACAAAACCCCCTTCACCACCATCGTGTCCGAAACGCGTGATGGGCAGACCCGCACTCTTTCGCAAAGGTCGATCAAGGGCTATCACATGCCGCTGTTTCGTGCAGGCGATACGCAAGGCGAAGCGAAATAACAACTCTTGCTGCGAAGGGACTCACCCCCATTCTTAAAATTGTGCTTTCATAAAATTGAGCGATGGACTGAAAAGGTGTTGTGACCTCCAGCTTTGGGGTAGCTTGGGTTGATGAAACTTGATGATGTCGCGTTGCTGGATCGGTGTCGGGTGCAGCCCGGGGAGTCGGCGGGGTTGGTGACGCGGGACCCGGGATGGGTGCCCCGCGGGGGGAAGGGTGAGAGCCTTGAAGAGAGCAAGGCAGCAGGCAAGAAGGTGCTCAAGCGGGGGGTCAAGCAGCTGCGGGCCTGGCAGGAGAAGCTGTGGGCAGCGGATCGATGGTCGCTGTTGCTGGTGTTTCAGGCAATGGATGCGGCGGGTAAGGACAGCACGATCAAACATGTGTTTTCCGGGGTGAACCCGCAGGGTTGCCGGGTGGTGAGCTTTAAGCAGCCTTCGTCCACGGAGCTCGACCACGATTTTCTCTGGCGGTGTAGCCAGGAGCTGCCCTCGCGGGGGAGGATCGGCATCTTCAACCGCTCGTATTACGAGGAGGTATTGGTGGTGCGGGTGCATCCGGCATTGCTGGGGTATCAGAAGCTGCCAGCGGAACTGCTGCCGGTGCATGCGGAGGCGGGAGCAGATGGGGGTGGGCCGGGCGAGGCATTCTGGCGGACGCGGTTTGAGAGTATCAACGACTTTGAGCGACACCTGGCGCGCAACGGTACCCGGGTGGTGAAATTTTTCCTGCACGTCTCGCCTGAGGAGCAAAAGCGGCGATTTCTGGATCGACTGCGGGAGCCGGAGAAGCACTGGAAATTTTCGCACGGCGACCTGAAAGACCGTGACCGGTGGGAAGACTATATGAAGGCATACGAAGCGGCGATCTCAGCAACGAGTTCCGCGGAAGCGCCGTGGTATGTCGTCCCGGCGGATCATAAATGGGTAACGCGTGCCGTGGTGGTGCAGGCGATTGTGCGTGAGATCGCGGCGTTAAACCCGGCGTTTCCCGAAGTGAGCGATTCGGCACGGGCAGAGCTGGCGGAGGCTCAGCGGAGGCTGGAGGCGGAGTCCTGAGGCTGGCGGCCGGGGTGGGGCCGGGGTTGGGTGAATTGAGCCGGATGGGTTGGCGGGCGGCGGGGCGCGGCGGCGGCACGGCGGCCGGTGGCGTTTCCGGTGGCCCACCCCCGGCGGAGCCGGGGGCTAAGGGGGGGGTGGTTTTTTGGGGGGTGGGGTGTATAGTGTTCGCATGTCCTCGCTGCGTGTGCCTTCTTTGATGACCGACGCCCTTGCCTTGGCAGGTGTGGTGCGCGTGGGTGTTGTCGTTGGCTGAGCGGGCGACCCGCATTGAGATGGTTGAATCCGAGGCCTGCCGATTCTGGTGAGGTCTTGTAGACTGTTTTTGCACACGATTTTTAATTCTTACTCATCCGGCCTGCGATGCAGGTGGTCGTGGCCTCGAAACCTCGGCGTGGACGGGTGACCCTTGCGGGGGCTGGGCCCTTGCGGACCACGACTTTTTTTCAACTTTTATTGAGATTTCGCCATGACTGCCACTCAGACCCACTCAGCGCATGACACGACCACGTTGTCGGCTTCGACCTTTGCGGACCACGATACGACCGCTGCGACCACCGATCGGTTTGCAGGGATGACCGGTGCGCAAGCTTTTCACGAATTGATGCGTGAGCACGGTGTGGACACGATTTTCGGATATCCCGGCGGCGCGATTTTGCCGGTGTTTGATGCGATTCATGATTCGCCTCACTTTCAGTTTATTTTGACGCGTCACGAGCAGGGCGCGGGGCATATGGCGGAGGGCTATGCACGGGTGACGGGCAAGCCTGGGATTGTGTTGGTGACCAGCGGGCCGGGCGCGACGAACACGGTGACGCCGATGCAGGACGCGTTGATGGACGGGACGCCGATGATTGTGTTTGCGGGTCAGGTGGCGACGGGGGCGATTGGGACCGACGCGTTTCAGGAAGCGGATATGACGGGGATCACCCGGCCTTGCACGAAGTGGAACGTGTTGGTGAAACGGGTGGAGGACTTGCCGCGTGCGATTGAGACGGCGTTTCATGTGGCGACGACGGGTCGGCCTGGGCCTGTGTTTGTGGATTTGCCCAAGGACGTGACGGCGGCGGTGATTGCGGGGGCGGTGGCGGCGGAGCCTCAGCTCCCGGGGTATCACGTGCGGGAGGCGGGGACGAGTAGCGAGATTGAGCGGGCGGCGGCGATGATCAATGCGGCCCAGCGGCCGGTGTTGTACGTGGGGCAGGGGGCGGTGCTGTCGGGGGCGTCGAAGGTGTTGGCGGAGTGTGCGCGGAAGGCGAACATTCCGGTGACCACGACGTTGCAGGGGCTGGGCGCGTTTCCGGAAACCGACAAGCTAAGCCTGCACATGCTGGGCATGCACGGCGCGGCGTATGCGAACTGGGCGATGCGGGACGCGGATGTGATCGTGTCGGTGGGGGCACGCTTTGACGACCGGGTGACGGGCAAGATCAGCTCATTCGCGCCCGGTGCCCGAGCGGCCGAAGCGGAAGGTCGGGGCGGGCTGATTCACTTTGATATCGCGCCGGAGAACATCAACAAAGCGGTGTCGGTGACGATCGGCGTGGAGGGCGATGCGAAGAAGAATCTGGAGTTGCTGCTGCCGCTTCTGGAAGAGAAGACGCATCCGGAGTGGATTGCGCAAGTGAATGAATGGAAGGCCAAGGCTCCGCTGCGTTTTGACCACGACGAGCGTGAGT
The DNA here is from genome assembly GCA_963799465.1 of uncultured Phycisphaeraceae bacterium. GTDB lineage: Bacteria > Planctomycetota > Phycisphaerae > Phycisphaerales > Phycisphaeraceae > JBCCOW01. The sequence goes on from CAWCXG010000001.1 coordinate 2,258,997, forward strand.
TTCACATGAAGCCTCAGGCGGTGATTGCGGAGCTTTACACGCAGTTGGGCGAGAACGGGATCATTACCACCGGCGTGGGTCAGCACCAGATGTGGGCGGCACATTTTTATGAGTACACGACGCCTAAGCAGTGGCTGACCTCGGGCGGTCTGGGGACGATGGGCTTTGGTGTGCCTTCGAGCATCGGGGCCCAGGTGGGCGAGATGCGGGACGCGAAGCGGGAAGGCCGAGCGGCGCGGCAGGTGGTGAATATTGACGGGGATGGCAGCTTCTGCATGACTGCGATGGAGCTTTGCACGGCGGCTCAGTACAACATTCCGGCGAAGACGATTGTGTTGAACAATGACTTCCAGGGCATGGTCAAGCAGTGGCAGGATCTGTTTTACGACGAGCGGTACAGCCACACCGAGATGCACAATCCGGACTTCGTGAAGTTGTGCGAGGCGATGCACTGCGGGGCGTTTCGGGTGACCAAGCTGGCGGATTTGCCCGCGGTGATGAAAGCGTTTCTGGCGTATGAAGGCCCGGCGGTGCTGGAGGCGTTGGTGGAGAAGCACGAGCACGTGTACCCCATGATCCCGGCGGGCAAGAGCGTGGACGAAATGGTGCTCGGGCCGGCGGAGAAGTGAGCGGCGGGGGGGGTGCGGTGGTGTTATTGGTTTGAGGAGGCCCACGGCTGGAAGCTGTGGGCTTCGGGGTGTTTGTTGGGGTGGTGGGTTTGGCGGTAGGTGGTGGGGGTGAGGCCGGTGAGGCGTTTGAAGGTGGTGGCGAAGTATTGGCTGGTGGCGAAGCCCAGGTCGTGGGCGATGACGGTGACGGAGTCATTGGAGTCGCGGAGTCGTTGGCGGGCGAGGGCCATGCGTTGACGTAACCGCCAGTCGTGGGGGGTGAGGCCGACCTCTTCGCGGAAGCGCAGGTGGAACTGCGTGACGGAGAGTTGGGCCACCTGCGCAGCCTGCTCGATGGTGACCTCCTGGGTGAGTTGGGTGTGTAGCCACAGCAGGGCCCGGCGAATCCGGGGTGAGACCCCTTCAACCCGGTCGGGTTGATTTTGACTGGCCTGGTCGTGGTCTCGGAGGACGGTCACGAGGAGTTGATGCAGCGCGGCTCGTGCGGCGGTGGGAGCGAGCCCGGCAGGCTGGCGGTGTTCGCGTACGAGGGTTTCAAAGAGGGGCGTGAGGTGGGGGGAAGCGTTGAAGCGGCGGCGTTGGAGGGAAGCGAAACGGTCGCTGATCTGCTGTTTTTCACAGGGCGTGACGCCTTGGAGCGAGCGGCTGCCTTGAAGGCGAACCTGGAGCCAGTAAAGCTCGCAGGGTTGGAGCACATCATCAACGCCGCCGTGGGTTTCGTTGGGCTGGGTGATGTAAATCTGTCCGGCACGAACATGGTGGAGATCATTGCCGGCCCACCAATCCACTTCGCCGCGGACGATGAGACAGATCTCGTAGCAGTTGGTGTGTTGGTGGGCCTGGAGTTCGAGGTGGCCTGCGGTTTGGCTGACGTGATGGCCGAGGTGAGCAAGCTCGGCGAGCAGGAGTTGAGAGGACTGATAGATCTCGCGGTGGTGCTTGGGCATGTTTGAAAAACTACGGCCCAGCAAGTCGGACGACAAGTGAGTCGGGCGGTCATAGCCTGCTCGCATCACTTTGGTTTACTTCACAGGAGCGACTTGATGTCCACCACCCCGCTTGCTTTTCCCGAACTCACGGCTGCCGACCATGACACCTTTGCGGAGAAGGGGTACTGGGTCTCTGGCCCGGTGATCGATGCGGATCAGGTGTCGGGATTGAGGGAGGCGCACGAACGGATCTGGGCGGGCGATTTTGACGGCGATGGGTTTCCGCGGCACGGCAACGCGGCCTTGAAGTCAACGTACGAACCGAACCGCTTGCGAAAGCTTGACAATGGCTGGTGGATCAACGACGCGGTGCGCGCGGTGGTGACGGATGGCCGAATCGGGCAGCTTTGTGCGGAGCTGCTGGGGTGCGAGCGGGTGCGGCTTTGGCACGACCAGGTGATTTACAAGCCGCCAACCGGGGAGGCAGGTCAAGTGGGGAATGTCGGGTGGCATCAGGATTATGGCTATTGGCACGCGTCGGATACGCAGGAGATGATTACGGTCTGGATTGCGTTGCAGGACACGGACTTGGAGAACGGGGGCATGCGTTCGATCGCGGGTAGCCATAAGTGGGGGCTGATCGAGGACAGCGATACGTTTTTCGATCAGGATCTGGAGGGTCTTGAGGCGAAGTACGGGCATCTAGGTGAATGGGCGGATGAGCCTTGCCTGATTGCATCGGGCGGGGCGAGTTTTCATCACAGTCTGACGTTTCATGGTTCGGGTGCGAATCAGACGGATCAGGCTCGGCTGTCGGTTGTGGCGCACGTGATGCCGGACGGTACGGGGTACTCGGCGGCGGAGCAGTGGCATGGCAATGTGTCGTTGCTGGGGCCTCGGCCGAGGAAGGGGCAGCGATTTGAGGGGGCGTATTTTCCGGTGTTGGATGGGTGAGGGGTTTTGGTATTGGGGGGTGGGGAGGCCCACGGCTGGAAGCTGTGGGCTTCGAGGGGGTGGGGGGGTTTGCTATTTTTGGGTGATGGGTGATGCGCTGCGGGTTTTGGTGTTGTGTGGGGGGCCTGACGGGGAGCGTGCGGTTTCGCTGGTGTCGGGGGCGCAGGTGGCGGGCGGGCTGGTGGAGGCGGGGCATGCGGTGACGCGGTGGGAGCTGGAGGGCGGGTGGGTGCCAGCGTTTGCGATGGGGGGATCGAGCGGGTTTGACGTGGTGTTTCCGGCATTGCACGGGCGGTGGGGCGAGGGGGGCGGTTTGCAGGCGGAGCTGGAGGCGCGGGGGGCGGTGTATGTGGGGAGCGGGCCTGGGGCGGCGGCGGTGTGTATGGATAAGGCGGCGACGAAAGCGGCGCTGGCGGAGGTGTCGCTTGGGGAAGGCGTGGGGATGCTGGCGTCGCGGGTGGTGACGCGGGCGGAAGTGGAGGAGGATGGGTGGGAGGAGGGTTTGGCGGGGCCTGTGGTGGTGAAGCCGGTGGACGAGGGGTCGAGCCTGGGGTTGGTGCTGGCGATGGAGGAGGCGACGCGGGACGCGGCGGTTCGCGAGCAGGTGGGTCGGCTGGGGCGGGCGTTGGTGGAGCGTTATGTGAAAGGGCGTGAGGTGACGGTGGGGGTTCTGGGGTGTGGTGATGGGAAGGCGGAGGCGTTGCCGGTGATTGAGATCACGCCCGCGTCGGCGTTTTATGACTACGCGACGAAATATGAGCGGGACGACACGGGGTATGCGTTCGGGACGATGGGGTCTGCATTGGAGGCGCGGCTGCGGGCGGCGGCGGTGAAGGCGCACGATCATCTGGGGTGTCGTGATTTGTCGCGGGCAGATTTCATGGTGGACGGGGAGGGGGGGGCGTGGTTGTTGGAGGTGAACACGATGCCGGGGTTCACGCCGCACAGTCTGCTGCCGATGGCGGCGGGTCAGGCGGGGCTGGGTTTTTCAGAGTTGTGTGATCGGCTGGTGCGGCTGGCGGCGGGTCGGGGGCGGTAAGGCGGGGTGAACGCTGGGTGGGGCGGAGGTGGGGGCTTCCGATAAAATCGCGGGCAAGGAAGTGGGTGGGGTTGGCGGGTCGGGGCGGTCGATGAGACAAGGAGTGTTGGGCCGGTCTGGTGCGGCATGATGAGTGGTTGAGATTTTTTTCAGGAGCGCGACATGGTCTGGCCTTTTGACTCGCAACGCAGTGGTAAGAGTGGAGCGTCGGGCAAGGGGCGGGGTGGGCGTCAGACCGCAAAGAAGACGGTAAAGAGAAGCAGTGGGCCGGGGTTTGAATGGCCTCGTCCGACGGAGGGTCAGTTGCGGGTGGGTTTGAAGGCGGGGGCGGTGGTGCTGGTGGTGGGCGTGTGTGGTTATGGATGGCACGCGGGGGGTCAGGCGTTGGTGGACCGGGTGAATGCGGTGAACGCTGGGCCTTTGGATGCGGAGTCGGTGCGTTTGGTGAACGTTCCGGTGTGGCTTCCGATGGGGGCTCGGGAGGAGTTGATTGCGTTGGTGTTGGGACACGTGGACGGTCGGCCGATCGATCCGGTGGGGTTGCAGGGTGCGGCGTTAGAGGTTGCGGGATCACCTTGGGTGAAGACGGTGGTGCAGGTGCGTCGGCGAGGTGACGGGGGTGTGGATGTGGCGGCGGTGTATCGGGTTCCGGTGGCGTTGGTGGAGTCGGAGGCGGGGTATCACTTGATTGATCGGGATCGGGTTCGGTTGCCGGTGACGTATACGCAGCGGTTTGTGGAGGGTCGTCGTTTGGAGTCGTTGGGGATGCCGTTGCCGGTGGTGTCGGGCGTTTCGTCGGCCCCGCCGTTTGAGGGCGCGGTGTGGCAGGGTGAGGATGTGGAGGCGGGGCTTTTGTTGTTGGACCAGTTGGCGGGTCAGGGGTGGTCGGGTCAGGTATCGCGGATTGATGTGGGTCAGCGGGACGAGGTGGGTCGGGTTCGTTTGGTGCTGCAGGCGGGTGAGACGTCGGTGATTTGGGGGTTGCCTCCGGGTCAGGAGCGGGCGGTGGAGCCGGACCCGCCGAGCAAGTTGGCGGCGTTGAAGCCGGTGATGACGCCGGGGTTTGAGCTGGAAGCTCCGTATGACGCGGCGTCGGTGAGTATGGGTCGTTTGTTTGGGGTGAAGCGGGTGCGGTGAGGTGTGATCGGTGGCGAGTTGGGGGAGGGTTGGGGGGGAGGGTCCACGGCTGGTAGCTGTGGGCTTCGAGGGGGGGGTGGGTTCAGGGGTGGTAGGTGGCGTGGCAGGTGGGGGCTTCGGTGAGGGTGAGTCGTTGAAGGTGGACGCGGGGGGCGTGGCCTTGGGCGGTGAGCCAGTGGATGAGTTGCTGGGCGAAATGCTCGGCGATGCGTTCGGCGGTGGGGCTGAGGCGGAGGTTGCCTTGGGGGTCGGCGAAGGGGGGCAGGTCGTTGAAGCTGGCGTTTTCGTAGGGGCGGGTCACGTCGCACAGCGCATCGTGGAGGGGGTGGAAATCGAGAACGCAATCGATGGCGTCGAGCTGGGTGCAGGCGACTTCGACGGTGACGTGCCAGTCGTGGGGGTGGAGGGTTTCGAGCGAGCCGTCGGGCAGGCGGATGGCGTGGTGCGCGGGGAAGGTGTGGGAGACGTCAGCGGTGAACATGGCAGGTGGGGGTAGGGGACTGGGTTGAGGCAGGTGGGGACAGCGGGGCTGGAGCTGCCATAGACTGTGGGGTGATGAAGGCCAAGACGCAAGTATCGCGGGACGATCCGATTGTGGGCATTGATCTGGGGACGACGCACTCGCTGGTGGCGTGGTGTGACGCGTCGGGTCCGCGCATTCTGGCTTCGCCGAGCGGCGAGACGATGCTGCCTTCGGTGGTGCGATTCGGGGTGGATGGCTCGGTGGAAGCAGTGGGGCAGGGGGCACGATCGAAGGCGGTGATGTACCCGGATCGCACGGTGCATTCAGTGAAGCGGTTGATGGGGCGGTCGGTGGGGGACCTTGAGGATCGTGAGCGTTTGGGCCTGGGGTATGCAGTGGTGCAGGGGCCACAGGACACGGCTCGGGTGGGGCTTGGCGATCTGAACGGGGCGGGGGCAGGCGGGGTGATGGTGAGTCCGCCGGAGGTCTCGGCGGTGATTTTGCGGGAGCTCAAAGGGTGGGCGGAAGCGGCGTTGGGGCGGGCGGTGGAGCGGGCGGTGGTGACGGTGCCGGCGTATTTTGATGATGCGCAGCGTCAGGCGACGCGGGATGCGGGGCGTTTGGCGGGGCTTGAGGTGGTGCGCATGGTGAATGAGCCGACGGCGGCAGCATTGGCGTACGGCGGGGGTGGGGCGGCGGGCGATCAAGCGGGAGGCATGTCCTCGGAAATTGTGGCGGTGTACGACCTGGGCGGGGGTACGTTTGACGTGTCGATTCTGCAGCTGGAGCGGGACGCGGAACTCGGAGCGGTGGATCAGGTTTTGGCGACGGCGGGCGATACGCATCTGGGCGGGGACGATTTTGATCAGCTCTTGATGCGCGATCTGGAGGCGGTGGCACAGGCGGCGTGCGGGGGGGAGCTGCGGCTTGATGCGGCGACGCGTCAGGCTTTTCGCGAGACCGCAGAGGCGGTGAAAATCACGCTTTCGCAGCAGATGTCAGCGACGGTGGAGATCGGCGTGAGGGCCCAGGGCGGCTCGTCGGACGGGCGGGCGGTGACGGTGGCGTGGTCGGTGACGCGGGAGGCATTCGAGGCGATGATTCAGCCCTGGCTTGACAAGACGCTCGCGCGATGTGGGGAGGCGGTGCAGGCCGCGGGGCTTGCGAAGGGGGACCTGGATCGCGTGGTGCTGGTGGGGGGCTCGACGCGGGTGCCTGCGGTGCGGCGTGCGGTGGAAGCGTATTTCGAGCAGGTGCCTTACACGGCTTTGGACCCGGATCGGGTGGTGGCGCTGGGGGCGTCGGTGCAGGGCGCGGTGCTGGCAGGGCTCAAGCGGGACCGGCTGCTGCTGGACGTGATTCCGCTGAGCCTTGGGATTGAGACGATGGGTGGGGCGGTCAACAAGGTGATCGCAGCAAACAGTTCGCTGCCGGCTCGGGCGACCGAGCGATTCTCGACCTATGTGGATGGGCAGACGCGGGTGGCGATCAATATCTATCAGGGCGAGCGGGAGTTGGTGGAAGACTGCCGGTTGCTGGGCCAGTTTGAGTTGACAGGGATTCCGCCGATGCCTGCGGGATTGCCCAAGCTGGACGTGACGTTTGTGGTGGATGCGAATGGTATTTTGACGGTTGAAGCGATTGAGCAACGCAGCGGCAAGCGGTCGGCGGTTCAGGTCGCGCCGACCCACGGGCTGACGCGTGCGGAAGTGGAGCGGATGGAGGCGGAGTCGTTGACGCATGCGCGTGAAGACATGGACGCTCATCGGCGGATTGATTTGAAGAATCAGGCCCGGCTGGACCTGCGTGCCATCACGCGTCAGCTTGAGCGGGTGGGCGACGCATTGCCGGCTGAAGAGCGGGAGCGGATCGAATCGGCAATGGCGGAGGTCGGCGGATTTATCGACGCGGACCAGCCTGAACTCGGAGCTTTTGCGGAGGCGTTAACGGGAATGGATCACGGCTCGGTACGGTTGGCGGAGCTGGCCATTGCGAAGACTTTACGCGAGGCGCAGGCGGACGCTTGAGGGGTTTGGTGATGGTGGTGATGTCGCGTCATGGTGTTTGGCTTTACCTAGAGCGCCCAGCTTGTAGGCTTGTCCGGGCCACTTGAAGAAATGTTGAATCTTTAATGTCTAAGGCCTTGCCTGAGGCGAAACGAGCAGGTAGTTTTTGTGTCAGGAGCGACCTACCGCATACGGTGCGGCTGGGTCCGTGAGAGAAAGAGTCCAAGCTTGCAACAAGCGTTGGGACTAAAAAATCGCCTGGGAGGGCGGAAAGGATCGAGAGATGATTGGTTTGCGTGTAGCCGCTGCGGCGGTGGTTTGTGTGTCGATGGTGGCTTCGGCGGGAGCTTCGAGCGTGCAATGGCTCAACGGCCACGGCGGCTTGAAGACCAGCCACAGCTTTAATCTTGATGAAGGTGCGACACTGAATGTGACGGCGGGTGCCTACAGCGGCAAGACGCTGCTCTCGGCCAAAGTCGGTCAGTACAGCAACGGCCTGGGTGTGACCAACGGCAACGGTGATGCGCACTTTCTGGACGGCGACTACAGGAAAGACGTTCTGTTCCTGAACTTCAGTAAGCCGGTGAAACTGGTGGGCTTGATTTTCAGCTACGTCGATCACTGGGACGATGTGGTCCTGACCGACGGCAAGGGCACCAAGCTCGCCAACTACGACCTGGGTGACTACAAGCACGGCTTCTACGGCTACGTCCCCACGGATGAAGACGGCACGATGTTTGGCGTGAAGGCCAAGGGCTCGGGCGACAACGTCAAGCTCCTGGGCGTGAAGTACCACGCGGTGCCTTCTCCCGCAGCGGCGGGCATGGGCCTGATGGGCTTGCTCGGCCTGGTGGCCCGTCGTCGCCGACGTGCGGCCTGACCTATCGCGGACGACGCTTCGCCGTCGCGCTGGTTTTCTTTAATAGACCCCACCCCTCGCGGCCCGGTGTGCATTCTCGCACAACCGGGCCGCGTTTTGGTTTCAAACGCAGCGTTTGAATTTGGAAGTGTGCGGATTTATCAGCTGGATTTGTGGCACGGCGTCATTCCGGAGGTACTTTTCATCTGCGTGTCATGCAGGGCGATTTTGGCGACCCGCGCGACGCATCAACTGCCTGGGAGGGCGAGAAAGGTTTGACGACAATGCTGAAAATGATGTGCGCGGCGGGCATGCTGGCTGCTGCAGTGGGGATGGGATCTGCGGCTCACGCGGATACGCAAGTCCAGTTCGCAGGCTCGGGTGGGCTGGCGGATCACTACACGTTCACGCTGGACCGCGGTGCGACCTTGACGGTGACGGCTGGGGCGTACGACCGGGGCGTGCTGGAGGATGCGCAGGTCGGGCAGTATGCCCAGGGCCTGGGCGTGACGAACCAGGGGAGTGATACCAAAGCGTTGCTGGACGGCCAGGGACGGGACGATGCGTTGTTTTTGCGTTTCAGTAAGCCGGTGCGGCTGACGTCGATGAGCTTTGCCTATGTGAATCGGTGGGATGACGTGCAGTTGACCGACGGCGCGGGTGTGGTGCGTCGCGATGTCGATCTGGGTGATTTCAAGATTGGCTCGCTGGCCACCGTTGCGCTGGATGAGGCGGGTCAGGTTTTCGGCATTCGGGCCAAGAGTGGCAACGATGAAGTCGCGCTGGTTGGGGTGACGTACACGGTGATTCCGTCACCTGCCGCGGCGGGACTTGGGGTGATGGGATTGCTGGGCTTGGTGGCTCGTCGGCGTCGGCCTGCATTGGGATGAGGCCGGTGCGGTCATCGCATTGATCCGGGGCAGCGTGATTGGCCCGGTGTCAGTCTGATGGCGTCCCGTGCGTGAACCGGACCCCGATGATTCTGCGCGGGCGGTAGGCGTGCTCTATTCTTCTGGGCATGTGGGTGCGTTTTGAATCGGGCGGTGTAGGGGTGGCGTGGCAATCGTCGTTGCTGGAGGCGACCGGCGCGGCTCATGCCTTTGGCACGCGGCACGTGGGCGTGGCTGGCTTGATGTCGGCTGCAGGGATGCACGGGCAATCGCTTCGCCGGGTGCGTCAAGTGCACGGCTGTGACTGGGTGCGTGCGGACCTTGCGGGGCTGGCGTCGGAGGCGATGGCGAGGTGGCCGGCGGGTGATGCGGTGGTGGCGCGGGCGTCGGACGTTGCGGGGGGCGGGTCGGAGGCGGTGGGGATCGTGACGGCGGACTGCGTGCCGATTCTGCTGGCCGCGCGGGACGGGTCGGCGGTGGCGGCGGTGCACGCGGGCTGGCGGGGGCTGGTGGCGGGCGTGGTGGAAGCGGCGGTCGCAGCATTGAAAGCTGAGATGCATCAGGAAGTGCGGCTGTGCGCGGCGGTGGGTCCTTGCCTGTGTCAGGCATGTTTTGAAGTGGGAAATGAGGTGGCGGAGGCGTTTGAGGATTCGGTGGTGGACCGGACACGTGGCCCCAAGCCGCATGTGGATCTGGCAGCGGCGGCGGCGGCGCGGTTGGCGGCGTGTGGAGTCGATGCCGCGGACATCGACCCCAGCCCGGCATGCACCGCTTGCGTGGAGGCCGACTATTTCAGTCACCGGCGGGATGTGACCTGGCGGGGCGGGGAGGCCACCGGGCGGATGCTCAGCGTCATTGAGCCGGCGACGGGGGGCTGAGCGACCGTGTCTTGCGGAGATTATATGTCGCGCAATAAAAAATCGCCGTCAGACGTAGGTCTCCCGGAGGGGACACAGCATCTGACGGCGAAAGGGGGGATGGTGAGGGGAGCGGGTTTATTCGCCTTGAGCTTTGGAGTAGCCGGACACGCCGTCAAAGGTGTAAAGGTTTTCGGTTTTGATCACGTCGAGTCCGACTTCGATGAGTCGCAGCTGCAACTCCGCCAGCGCCCGGGGCCCGACGATTCGGCCGTCACGATGGACGAATCGACACCGCCAGTGATCGGTTCTTGAAGGTCTCGGGTTGACCCTCAGGCCAGACTTTGACGCCTCGGTTGGTGATCATTTTCAGCTTGAGTCCTGCGGACCGCAAGGCGATGGCCTCGAGCCGATGGGCGAGCATTTCGGGGTTTCGCTGACAGTCATCCCAGTCGAGGAAGATGTCGGTGCCGACGAGTTGCTTGACGGGTTTGGGAGCCTGGGTCGCCGGTGCGGTGGACACAGTCTGAGCCTGGTGTGCTTCGGGTGCCTGGGTATAGGTCACAGCAGGGAGGGTCTGAGGCTTTTTGCCAAGCCGTTCGATGACCGCCTCGGCGAACGCCATGGTTCCGACGCGTTGGGCGCTGTGGTCGGGCTGGTAGATATCGCCGGGGTGGAGTCCGTCCTCAAGCGTGGCGAGCCAGGCGTTGTGGATGGTTTGGGCGACATCGCTTTGGCCCAGGTGCACCAGCATTTGCACGGCAGCGAGCAGGAGTCCGCTGGGGTTGGCGATTCCTTGGCCGGCAATGTCAGGAGCGGTGCCGTGGACAGCTTCAAACATCGCGCCGTGCTGTCCGATGTTGCTGGTGCCGATGAGACCGACCGAGCCGGTGAGTTCGCCGGCGATATCCGAGAGGATGTCGCCGTAGAGGTTCAGGGTGACGATGACGTCAAAGTTTTCGGGCTTGGTCGCGAGCTTGGCGGCACCGATGTCAACGATCATTCGGTCGTGCTCGATGTCGGGGTACTCGGCAGCGACCCGGGCGAACTCGGAGGCGAACAGGCCGTCGGTGAGCTTGTGGATATTGTCTTTGATCATGCAGGTGACGCGTTTTCGGCCGTAGGCCCGGGCGTATTCAAAGGCGTACCGCACGATTTTCTCGCAGCCCGGCTGAGTGATGAGCTTGAGGCACTGGGTGACTTCAGCGGTCTGCCGATGCTCGATCCCGGCATAGGTGTCTTCCTCGTTTTCGCGGATGATGACCACATCCATGCCCGGCCGAGCGGAGGCAATGACGGGGTAATGACTGGGGCAGGGTCGGACGTTGGCGTAAAGGCCGAGGGTCTTTCGCAGCGTGACGTTGAGCGATTTCACGCCCTTGCCCGAGGGGGTGGTGATGGGGCCTTTGAGCAGGACGCCGGTGCTTCGCAGCTGGTCCCAGGCTTCGGGAGCGATGCCTGAGAGGTGACCGTTGGCGAACTGCTCGGCACCGATGGCGATGGGCTGGGGATCGATCAAAGCGCCCGCTTCGCGGAGGATCAGGAGGGTGGCCTTCATGATCTCCGGGCCGATGCCGTCGCCGGGGGCCACGCTCACAGGGACTGCGGTGCGGGGGGCTTCGCTGGCAGCGTGGTGATCGTCGTCGAAGGAGGGGATATCGGAGGCGGGCGTGTGGGTCATGGTGGTCATGGGGTTGTACCTGAAAGAGTTTTGGTGTGGTTTAATACGCGAATTGCTTTTCGTATGATACGCTTCGTGCGTGCCGCGTCAAGGCTTTGGGGCGAATTGTGGAAAAGTTTTGCGTGATTCCCAGATCGTGTCTTATACTGGGCGTTCACTTGGGAACCCATCCATGACGCCTGCGCCTGCCTTCACGTTTCTGACGAATCATTCGCATGTCCTTTTGTGCCTTGCCCAGGATTCGGAGCTGAGGCTGCGTGATCTGGCCGAGAAGGTGGGAATTACCGAGCGTGCTGTGCAAGGCATCATTTCGGACCTGGAGTCGGCGGGGGTTTTGACGCGTGAAAAAGTCGGGCGTCGCAACCGTTACACCGTGCACCGCCATCAGCCGTTGCGTCATCCTGTGGAGGCGCACCGCACGGTGAGCGACCTGATTGCGCTGGTGCAAGGCGAGCAGCTTGAGGTGGGCGTGTGAGTTGGTTTTTACGTTTGCGGCGTCTCTATACATATTGATACGCGGTATGCAGTAAAATGTCCTGCCGCACGTTGAGCCTCCGCCGGAGGATGTGCTGTTTCTTTAAAGGATTCACGTTTGACTGACTTGCGATCGATACTGTCCCGGGTTGTGCTGTGTGCTGTGGTGTGCGTGGGAGTGCTGGGGGCGTCAGGGGCTTTGGCGCAGGAAGCGCCTGCCGATGCGCCAGCGAATGCCGCTGCGTCCACGGATGCCGCAGCCGGGCAGGCAGCTCAGGACGCTGCCGCAGCCGACGACGCGGCAGCGATGACCCAGGGCGAAGCCCTGGTCCGCAAGCTCGTGGAGGGCGGCTGGACCATGTTCTTCCTGGCGCTGGTTTCGATCGTCGGCGTGGCGGTGGCGATCGAGCGGGCATTACGCCTCAAACGCAAGGGCATCGTGCCCCTGGAGCTCGCGGATCAGGCAGACCGCTTGTGGCGAAGCGGGCAGTACGACGCGCTGACCAAACTTGCCGAGCAAAACCCGTCGACCCTCGGGCGGGTGCTCAGTGCGTTGGTCCGTCACCGTAAAAACACTGCGGCTGACGTCTCAGCCATTGCGGGGGACATCGCCTCGCGGGACCTGCGGCGGCACCTGCAGCGGGCGTATCCCTTGTTGATCGTGGCCACGCTCTCACCACTCCTGGGCCTGCTCGGCACGGTCATCGGCATGATCGGGGCGTTTGCGACCATCGAGGCGTTGGGCGAACTGGCGGACCCGGCCGCGTTTGGCGGCGACATCTCCAAAGCACTGATCACCACCGGCGCCGGCCTGGCGATTGCGGTTCCCGCGCTCGCGGCCTACCACTTTTTCAAGAGCCGAACCACCGGGCTCGCCGTGGAGCTCGAAGAAGTCGCCAGCGAGTTTATTGCCGAGTGGTTCGTCCTGGGCAACGCAACCCATGAGGCGGGTGCGTCCGGAGCGTCCGGAGCGTCGGGAGCGGCGGTCAAGGTCGTCGCCACGCCTCAGCCCGGTGCGGTCCCGCCTCAGCCCGGCGTGAAGCCTGCTTCGGAAGGGAACGCGTCTTGAGAGCCAACCTCCCCGAGAGCGATGACGTTGAAGTGCAGATGGCTCCGCTGATCGACTGCGTGTTCCTGCTGTTGATTTTCTTTCTGGTGGCGACCACGCTGAAGAAAATCGAAGTCGAGGTTCCGCTTGAACTGCCCGAAGCGACCTTCGCTGCCAACAAGGTCACCCAGGAAGAGGGCATGCTCACGGTGTCGATCGACGCGCAGGGCCAGCTTTACCTTGACGCCCAGGCGGTGAGCGTGGGCTTTCTTCACGAACAAATTAAGCAACGTGCCTCCGACGATGCATCTCAACCTGTACGAATTAATGCGGACCGGCAAGCCCCCTGGGCGTCGGTGTTGCAGGTGCTCGAGCTCCTCAAATTTGAAGGATTAACCGATGTCCGACCCGGCACCGACAACCCCGCGCCCTGAGACGACCTCCCACCAAGAGGCGTCTGAAACGCTTTCGGCCCGCCTCGAAGCCCGTCGGCAACGCGAACGTCGCGACCGCCGAATGCTGCTGGGCATTTCGGTCTTGTTTCATGTCGTCGTCTTGCTGGTGTTGGTGTTCCTCACGCCTTGGCAGGACCTGATCGACCGGGCGGAGGCGGTGGTAAAGACGCCGGAGCCGATGTCGCGGGAGAAGGTTCGTCAGATTGACGAGGTGATGCGCGAGGTCCAGGAGCGTGAGCTGCGTCAGCAGGTTGAAGTGCTGCGGGTGATGCGTGAGCAGATGGATGAGATCGAGCAGCAACAGGAAGCGCAGTATGAGCCGTTCCGGGCTGAGCAGGAGCGTGAGGCTCCCGCTTTGGCAGTGGAAGCGGCCGAGGCGGCGTTGGCGGCGATGCGGGAAGCGCAGACTGCACTCCAGGCAGGTGAACTGGTGGAAGCTCGCAACCATCAGTCCAATGCCGAGCAACTGCAGGACGAAGCGCTGGGCCGATTGACGATGCTGGATGCGGCCCGTGCGGATGCATCGGTTGCCCAGGCGGTGGGTGCAGCGGTTTCGCAGCAGCGTGAGGCAAAGCAGACGCAGACGCAGGCCAGTGATGAGCGGACGACGATCGAGACAGGCCTGGAGCAACGCAAGCAGGCGGAGCGGAGCTTGAGTACCGAAGCCCGGCGGGCCAAGGACGCGTCGGGGCGGGTCGCGCGAGAGGCGAGAGAAGTCGCCAAGAATGCCACGTCACTGGAGAAAAAGCAGGCTGAGCTTGACAAATTGGCCAAGCAGGCCGCGTCTGAGACTGACGCCCGCAAGCTCAAGGGTATTGAGCAGAACACCGCCCGGCGGACGCGTGAAGCAAACGCCTTGGAAGATCGCTTGAAGCGTGCTGAGGCCAAGCAGGCTGACGAGCAGCGCAAGCTCGAAGCACAGGAGGCCAAGCGTGACGCAGCCCAGGCCAAAGTGGATGCCGCGCAGGCCGCGATTGAGGCGGCGGGGGAATCAACGCAGACCACGCAGGCTGAGGCGATCGCCCAGCAGGAGCAGGTGTTGGCGTTGGTCAAGGCTGCTGCGGATGCGGCGAAAGCGCAGGACGCCCCCGAGGCTGGTGATAGCGATACTGCCGCCGCCACACAGCCTGAAGGCACGCAAGTCGCCGTGAAGAAGCCAGCCGAGAGTCTGGACGGCAAATCGCTGGCGGAGCTGTATGCGGAGGCCCAGAAGGCCGAGCAGGCGTTGACCGATGCGTTTGAGAATGTCCGGGCCATGGAGTTGGCGGTGATTCGTGACACGTCGGTCGAACTGGCGCGGGAGTCGGTGGACGATGTGACACCGGTCCGGCCTGACCTCGATGCCGCGACGCTCACCGCTCAGGTTTCCAGTGCAGGCGGGTTGGAAGCGAAGAAGCAAGCGGTGCAAACGGCTTTGGAGCAAACGCAGTCCATGGTGGATCTGGGGTCGCTGTTGCTCGGTCAGCTTCAGCGTGAGAGCGAGGGGGCGGAGGACGGCGCGTCGGTGGGCCGACTGGCGCTGCGCTGGCCAGTGCGAATGCGGAGGCGCAAAGTGAAACGGCCGACGCCGATTCGGATGATGCCTCGGACGATTCGTCAGCATCGCCCTCTGCCAAGCCCAGCAGGCCGGCTGGGGACGCCTCGCCGCCTCCCAAGCTGGACGTGAAGCGGGCGGAGCTGGGACGCAAAATCGGAGCCCAGGGCCAGGCCGCGACGTGGGTCGCCCTGGACGACTGGCACATCATCGGGCCTTGGGATAACACCGGCCGACGCAACCTTACCCGGCAGTTCCCGCCCGAATCGGTGATCGATCTCGACGCCACCTATCTGGGCAAGCGCGATAAGCCCATCCGCTGGGAATTCATCAACACGAATCACGCGTTGGGTTTTGTCAGTCCAACCAATCCCGAACCCTACGGCATCTGGTACGGCGTGACGGAAATCAACCTCGATGAACCCCGCGATCTCTGGGTCGCCATCGGCTCCGACGACCGCGGCACCCTGTGGATCAACGGCCAGCAGCTGTGGGTGTCTTCACCAACGCACAAGTCGTGGAACCCCACCGAGCGCCGCCTGCTCGTGCCCTTCAAAGCCGGGCGAAATCAGATCCTCGTACGCTGCGAGAACGGCCACCAAGGCATGGGCTTCTCGGTGATGCTGCACCTGGGTGATTAATACGGTTGGAACTACCACTGGCCCGCATTCATGTTCTCAGCCATTTGGTAAAGCCGAGAGGCAGGTTCGATGGTGTCATCATGGGTCAACGCATTGGCGAAACGGACTCGTTGGCTGTCTGGGTTATCGTGCTCAATGTAATAGTTTGAACTCAAGGCTGCCTCGAAATTTTGATGATCTTCCAAAATAGTGGCAAGCCTTTGTTTCGAGGCAGTGAGCTCCACTTCGAAGTCCTTGAAGCGTTCATCGACCCGGAGTATTTCTGGAAGCTCAGGCTGTTTGAGCATGGCGTACAACATTCGCAGGTCTGTGATGTTGGATGCCTGGGGTCGAAATCGTTGCCCAAAGGGATCCAGTCGGGTTAAGTTGACCGCTGCCAACTCGGCCAATTTGGAGGATTGGTCGTTATCTTCATTGAGATCAGAGATTGCTTCCCAGGCATTGAAGTAGTCCGGCGCGAAAGCGACCGCTTGCTTGAAGTGGCTCATGGCTTTGAGAGTCTGTCCCTGACTTCGGCGCAGATAGCCCAGCAGGTAATGGACCTGCGGATTGTTGGGCTGTTCCTGCATGAGCTGGGTGAGTACCTGCTCGGCGATGGACTGAGCGAGCGGCCCGGAAAAGGCGCCTTCGCAGCCGAAGCAATGTGATTCGACAAAGCCGAAGCTACTGGGCATCAGTTCAAATGCGCGTTGGTAGTGCTGGGTAGCGCGGGCCATATCGCCCATTTCGGCATATCGAATCGCCAAGCGGGACTGAATGCAATACGCATCGGCGAAGGTCTGCAGAGACTGGTCGTACAGCTCTGCAGCAGCCCGTTGTAGGCCGGCAGCATAAAGCTGGTCGGCGCGTTCAGAAGCTCGAATCGCCTGGACAACTGAATCAAAAAACATCGCCTGCTCGGCATCCCCTGTGACGCGGTACACGTCAGCAAGCACGGCGTAGGCCCGCATCCGGTCGCCGCGATCCTCCTCCCCGTCGGACGGGTCGATTGCAATAGCGGCCAAGGCTGACTTCTCAGCGGCCTCAACGTCGCCAGCTTCGAGCAGATGTCTGGCTTTCCAGATCAGCGGACGCTCTTCAAACCGGTCCAGGGTGGCCAATGCGTCAAGGATCGGCAGGGTTTGCGAACCCGCCAGTTCGGGGAGTAACGCATAAGCGTCATCATCTCCAAGGTTCGAGATCAGGTACGTCTTGAGTACCGCGAGCGCCTGGTCGTTTTTTCCCTCGGCGATGAGCAGGCGAACGCCCTGTATTTCAAGGCTACCACGCATACGCCAATCATACAAGTCTGTCAGCTTGTTAGCGTACCAAAACGGAGACTCGCTTATCAGGACCGACGCTTGCGACGCATCGGTTTCGAGAGCGACTTGCACCAGCTCGAACATCACCGTCTGCATGGTGTTAACGGCATCGCTCACAAGCCAGAATTCATCGCGATTCGACGTGAGTGAAGACTGAATGATGCGTTGTGCCTGAGCGCCGGTCTGCATCAGTAAATCTTGTCGGATCGCAGGCTCTAAATCGTCTAAGGCTTCCAGGATCATGTCGGGATCACTCAAACCCATTCGGGCGTGAAATCGCATGGCCTCAATGGCTTGTGCTCTCAGTTCTGGTCGGTCAAGCAGCCGGCCCATCAACTCCAGCTTTTGGGTGATTGCGAATCTCATATCCCGGTGATCCTGGGCCTCGGTATCGAAAGCCAGGCTTTGCATGATGGCAATGGTTCGGTCGGTCTCGCCCGCAGCAGCGAGATAACTAGCCTGTTGAATGCGGTGTTGGGTGCTGGAGTTGGGTTGGAGTAATTCGTCGATCAACTCAACAGCTTTTTCAGTTTGATTGGTCGCAATCGCGAGGTTAATCATCACGTACCAAATGCTCTGACTTGAGCTAGGGTCGCTGTCGAAAGATCCGGCAGAGATGCCGCCGGAACCGATCCCAAAGTCCGTCAGTGCGTCTGCTTCGGTGCGTCGCTCAATGACTCCATCCGGTTCCTGTCCTTCAGTTGGACGGTGAAGAGCACGTAGCGCTTTAACGGTGACGTCATACGCAACGCCTTGACTTTCTGAACTGTGCAGGCTGTACATCAACGCTTCCTGATCAAGGTTGTTGATCAACAAGGGCAACAGCTCGGCGGCGAGATCGGTCTGGTTTTGGGCGATGAGGGCAGCAAGGTAACGCGAATGGGCGGCCGAGCCTGAGCGGAACGTATCCATTACGACGTCCAAATTGCTTTCCCCGTCAAAGTCTGGCGGGATTGCGGGCTTTCCATTCATAGCCCGAAAGAGCAGTGTCAGGGCAGACGGCATTTCTTGAGGTCCACGTTGTCCAGCCCTGGCTTGCGTCGCAGCGGGTGCGGTGGCAGGTGCGGTTGCGGCAGCGTGGATCTGCCCATTAC
This sequence comes from uncultured Phycisphaeraceae bacterium, assembly GCA_963799465.1. Classification (GTDB taxonomy): domain Bacteria; phylum Planctomycetota; class Phycisphaerae; order Phycisphaerales; family Phycisphaeraceae; genus JBCCOW01. The sequence goes on from CAWCXG010000001.1 coordinate 2,276,988, forward strand.
GGTGCCGTTGGATGAGTTGGGCGTACTGGGGTGAGAGGCTGGCGGCTGCTTCCCACAGCTCTATGGTTTGAGTGCCTTCGACCAGGTTCCACTGGGGAACAACCACATCCTGAGCCATCTCGAGCATCAGCCGCTGAGCTAATTCACGGGTTGGCAGATCTTCGGGGACATTGATGGTGATCTTGCTGCCCAATGCCGCCCGCAGCAGTTGCTCGGCTTTGACCTCGCCGAAACGCTCGACCAAGCGTGACATCGTGACCCTGCGAGCCCCCCATTCGCTCTCAGATTGGTGGGCAATATGTGCGAGTAGTGCTCGGTACTCTGCGTCAGGCGGCTTCTGCTGCTCAGTGGGTTGGCTTAATGCATTGGTGCGGGTCCTCGGGATCGATTCTTGCAAGTAAGGATCATTCTTGACCAATTCGGCCAGATTGTTGAATGAGCTTTTGATTGTCTCCTGATCGCCGGTGAGCCTTGCGGTGAGTACAAGCAGTGCCTGATGTCGAATCTTGGCTGGGTCGGAGTTGGCTTCGAACGCGGTGACCTGCTCGTGCAGCCGATCCCATTGATCCGCGGGGGGCAGGGTCTGAAGCAAGTCTCTAAACATCTTGGGATTGTTAATTTCCAGACTCGCGCGGGCTAACTCGATCCAGCGGGTGGCGATTGTGTCAGAGTCCAGGTCGTCCCATTGAGCTTCCAATTCAATCACGCCAGTTTCGGGCGAGACTTGGTGTATGCCCCCGTCATTGGCGTTCGGTATGAGAGGCGCATCCAGTCGCTCAATGACTTGAGCCGCATCAAGAAGTGCGGGCGGCGTCAAAGGCTCGGCTGGCTGGGTCTGTTGAGCCACAGCAGGCAGTGAGAGTGTGGCCACCAGACAGGCGGTCGATGTCCATCGGCCAGGTGAGACAGTCAGAAACATTTCGCGCAACATGGCTTACTCCGGAAGCGAGGATCGGGTCATCGCACAAAAGAGTATCACACGTGAATGATGCTGAGCTGAGCGTCGCGTTGGCGGGAGATGTCAACGCAGGCGTCGTCAGGCGCCGATGTCGTGGCGGAAGAAGGCGTCTTGGAACTTGATTCGGGCGGCGGCGGCGTTGGCGCGGTCGCGGGCCTGAGCGAGGGAGTCGCCGGTGGCGGTGACGTTGAGGACGCGGCCTCCGGCGGTGACGAGTTCGCCATCACGCAGGGCGGTGCCTGCATGGAAGATGTGGACATGGTCCAGGGCGGCGGCGTCTTCGATGCCGGTGATGGGCAGGTGTTTGCGGTAGTCGCCGGGGTATCCGCCCGAGGCGACGACGAGGCACACGGCATGCTCCTGTTCTGAAAACCCAAGGTCGGCCTGGTCGAGTTTTCCCTGGCAGGTTTTGATCATGGCGTCGAGCAGGTCGCCTTGGAGTCGGACCATGAGGGCCTGGGTTTCGGGGTCTCCGAAGCGGGTGTTGAATTCGAGCACTTTGGGTCCGCCGGCGGTGAGCATGAGTCCGGCATAGAGCACGCCTTTGAAGTCGACGCCGTCGCGTTTGAGGGCATCGACGGTGGGGACGAGCACTTCGGTGTAGACGGTGTGCATGAGCTCGTCGTTGATCAGGGGCGAGGGGCAGAAGGCACCCATGCCGCCGGTGTTGGGGCCGGTGTCATTTTCGCCAACGCGTTTGTGATCCTGTGCGGGGTCGAGGACATAGATGTTTCGGCCGTCGACCAGAGCGAGGACGGACACTTCTTTGCCGACGAGTCGTTCTTCGATGATCACGGTGCGTCCGGCGTCGCCGAAGGCGTGGTGGAGCATCATCTGTTCGAGGGCTTCGACGGCGTGCTCGGTGGAGTCGGGGATGATGACGCCTTTGCCTTTGGCGAGTCCGGCGGCTTTGACGACGATGGGGGTTTCACGGGCTTCGACGTAGGCTTTGGCTTGTTCGAAGTGGGTGAAGGATTTGGCGTCGGCGGTGGGGATGCTGGCCGAGCGCATGAGGTCTTTGGCGTAGGCCTTGTCGGCTTCGAGTTGGGCGGCCTGGCCGTTGGGCCCGAAGACGTAGCGGGGTTTGTCGTGGCCTTCCCCGGCACCGGGGGTGGCGAGGCGGTCGGCGAGGCCTTGGGCGAGCGGGTCTTCGGGGCCGATGACGATAAGGCTCACGTCCTGCTTGCGGCAGAAGTAATCGATGGCGTCGGCGTTTTTGGTGTTGACCGGTTCGAAGGAGAGGTTCTTTTGATTGGTGCCCAGCGCCGCGGTGCCGGGATTGCCTGGGGCAAAGTAGAGATTGCCGCAGCGTGGGGACTGTTTGAGCTTCCAGCCCAGGGCGTGTTCACGCCCGCCGGAGCCGAGGATGAGGACATTGATTTTGGAGGAGTTTTCAGGCACGAGGGGAGGGTACCGGATGGAGCGTTTGCGTTCAGGGGTATGGTGGACGGGATGTCGAGGACGCTCTATGTGCTTGCTGCAGCGGTGGTGTCGGTGGGGCTTTGGGTGATGTACACCACGATGCCTTTGGACGGGTCGCAGGTGCAGGACGTGTACTACATTTATCTCGACGCTCAGCGGACGTTGGCGGGCGAGAACACGTACCGCCGGATTGAAGGGCGGGACATGGTGAATAACGACAAGTACGCGACGTATTTGCCGGGCTTTTATCTGCTGGGCGCGGGAAGTCAGGCGTTGGGCGCGGCGAGCTTTGAGGCGTTTGTTGGGTTCTGGCGGCTGGTGTTTGCGACGTGCTCGGTGTTGATTGGGGTATTGATTTTGGGGGCGTGTTGGCGGGCGGGGTGGCCGGGGCTGGGCATGGTGGGGCTGGTGGTTTGGGGGGTGAATCGGTGGACGCTGGAGGTGATGGCGATTGTGCACATTGAGCCTTTGGCGCTGCTGCCTTTGGTGGCGTCGGTGGTTGTGTTTCGGCGGCATTTGCTTTTGGCGTGTGTGTTGTTGAGTGTGTCTTTGGCGGTGAAGCAGATCGCGGTGTTCATGGTGCCGGTGTATGCGATGGCGGTGGTGCGGCAGGCGTGGTTGCGGACGGGGGGTGAACGTTGGAAGGCAATGGGGTGGGGGGCGTTGGCGTTGGTGGGGGTGCCTTTGGCGGTGTCGTTGGTGTTTTTGATGGACAGTCCGGTGGGGTTTTTTCAGTCGCTGTTTTTCTCGACCACGCGGGTGGCGCAGGGGCATGTTGATACGCCTTTGTTGACCGACGTGCTGCAATGGGAGGGGTTGGCGGGTCGGTGGGTTGTGGTGGCGGGGATGTTGCTGATGTACGTGTGGGCGTGGGGACGGGTTGGGGTTGGGGGTTGGGGGGTGGGTATCGCGGCGGTGACGTTTGGGGTGTTGATGATGTTCGTGCACCTCAATCCGGTGCAGTTCGTGCAGTACTTCGTGTGGCCGTTGCCTTTTGTGTTCCTGGCGATCGCAGAGGCCGGCCGGCGTGCTACATTGCAGCGACGTGAATAACGCAATACTTGAAACGATGTGCACGCGTGCGGTCCGAGATGTGTTTGGCACGCTGGCGGTCATTGCAGGCATGCTGGTGGTGGTGGGATGTGGTGAGGAGACGCAGGGCCCGCCCCCCTCGGCGGTGTCGGTGGCGACGCCGATCGTCCGCGATATCACGGAGTACTACAGCTATACCGGGACGCTGGCGGCGACGGAGCGGGTGGAGCTGCGGGCCCGGGTGCCTGGGTTTATCGAAGCGGTGACCTTTTCGCCCAGCAGCGATGTGACCAAGGGCGACCCGCTTTTTCTCATTGAGCCGGAGCCTTATCAGATCGCCGTGGCCGCCGCCGAAGCATCATTGAAACGGGCGCAAGCGGCGATGCAGGTGGCGCAGGCGGAGCTTGAGAAAACGCAAAAGGTCTATGCGGGTCGGGCGGAAGCGGTGGTGGAATTGCTTCGCGCCGAGGGCACGTTTAAACAGCGTGAGGCCGAGGTCGCCTTGGCGGAATCAGACCTGGCGGAGGCGAAGATTCGACTCGGCTATACCGAGGTGAATGCGCCGTTGACCGGGCGGATTGATCGCAATCAGGTGGATGCGGGGGATTTGGTGGGGTCGGACGGGCCGACGTTGCTGGCGACGATTGTGAAGATCAGGCCGGTGTGGGCGTACTTTGATGTGAGCGAGCGGATTGTGCTGGAGTATTTGAAGCGGGGCCAGAGCGGCAAGGTACGCCGGGCGGATGAGGATGAATCGCAAGGCAGCGGAGGCCTGGTGGAGCTGGCGCTGGCGAGCACGCCTGCGGGCGAGTATCCGTTCAAGGGTCGGCTGGATTTCGTGGACAATGAAGTGGATGAGGCGACGGGGACGATCCGGGTGCGGGCGATTTTCCCCAATGACGACGGGAGCCTGTTTCCAGGCCTGTTCGCACGGGCACGTGTTCCGTATGGCCGCATTGAAGGCGCGGTCATGGTCGAAGAGAATGCGATCGGCAGCGATCTGGCGGGGCGGTTTGTGTGGGTGATGGGCGACAATAATGTTCCCGCCAAGCGGTATTTGCCGGCTCTGGGCGAGCTTCGGGGGGCGTACCGCGTGGTGTCGCAAGGGCTTGGGCCTGAGGAGCGGTACGTGGTGGCGGGTGTTCAGGGGATTCGGCCTAACCAGTCCGTGAAGGTCGTGCCGCGTCCGGAAGGCACGGCCCCGGCGGCCCCGCCCGACGACGACCCGCCGGGCCAGGCTCCGGCTATCGGCACCCAGCCAGGCGGCGCGGGCCTGCCCGCGTCTCTGGCTCCGGCGGACCGGGCGGCGCCATGATCTCGCGTTTTTTTATTCATCGGCCAGTGTTCGCGACGGTGATTGCACTGATCACCCTGCTGGCCGGTTCGGTGGCGTTGCCGTTGCTCCCGATTGAGCAGTATCCCGAGATCACGCCTCCGACGGTGCGGGTCACCACCCGATACCCCGGTGCGGATGCGAAGACGTTGGTGGATACCGTCACCGCGCCGCTGGAGCAGAGCATCAACGGCGTCGAGGGGATGATCTATCTCAAGTCGTCCAGCTCAGCGGACGGCACGGTCAACATCGACGTGACCTTTGCGCTCGGTGAAGACTCGGATATGGCAGCGGTTCGCATACAGAATCGCGTGAACACCGCACTGTCCCGGTTGCCTGAGGCAGTGACCCGGCAGGGCGTGCAGGTGATCAAGCGGTCGCCCTCGCTGCTCATGGTGATTTCACTGGTGAGCGATACGAAAAAGGACCCGCAGACCGGCAAGGACGTGCCGCTCTATGACTACGCGTTTTTGTCGAATTACGCGACGCTTTACGTACTGGACACGATTCGGCGGGTGGATGGCGTGGGCGAGGCAGGGCTGTTTGGAGCCCGCGATTATGCGATGCGGATCTGGCTCGACGCAAACAAACTGCAGGCCCGCAATCTGACGACGGTGGATGTGCTTGAGGCGCTGCGGCGCAGAACGTGCAGGTGGCTGCCGGTGAACTGGATGGGCAGCCGACCGACTCCAAGGTTGGGGTGACGTACACGCTGCGGACGCAAGGCCGACTTGATAACGCAGAAGCGTTTGAGGAGATCATCCTGCGGGTCGGTGCGGATCAACGGGCACTTCGCCTCAAGGACGTGGCTCGGGTGGAGCTTGGGGCGGAGACGTATTCAGGCACCGCGGCGCAACGGGCAACCGGGTGCGCAGATTCCGGTGTATCAGTTGCCGGGCTCCAACTCGGTGGAAACCGTGGACGCGATCAACGCTGAGATTGAAAGGCTTGAAGCGACGTTTCCGCCTGGGCTAAAGGCAGAGCTGACGTTTGACTTCACCAAGTTTGTGCGAGCCTCGATTCAAGAGGTGATCATCACGCTGATCATCGCGTCGGGTCTGGTGATCCTGGTGGTGTTTATTTTCCTGCAGGACTGGCGGGCGACGCTGGTGCCTGCGATCACCATACCGGTCTCGTTGGTGGGCACGTTTGCGGTGCTGCTGGTGATGGGGTATTCGCTGAACCTGCTGACCTTGTTTGGCTTGGTGCTGGCGATCGGCATCGTGGTGGACGACGCGATTGTGGTTGTGGAGAACTGCGCCCGTCTGATTTCAGAGAGCGGGTGCAGTGCTGCCGACGCGGCGACGGATGCGATGAAGGAGATCACCGGGCCGATCATTGCCACGACGTTGGTGGTGCTGGCGGTGTTTATTCCTGCGGCACTGTTGCCGGGCATGACCGGCAAGCTGTACGAGCAGTTTGCCGTGACCTTGTCGGTCTCGACGATCATCAGTTCGATTAATGCATTAACGCTCAGCCCGGCGTTGTGTGCGTTATTGCTCAAGCCTCAAGCGAAAAGCGATGCACGATCGAAGTCGTGGCTGTCGAAGCTGGTGTTCGGCCCGTTCAACAAATTGTTCGATGTCGGGACCAACGGATACACCGCGTTTGTGTCCAAGGCGGTTCGTCTGCCGGTGTTAGTCAGCGTGTTCTATCTCGCGGCGGTCGGGCTGACGGGCTACCTGGTGACCGCCACGCCCACAGGATTTTTGCCCGAAGAGGACCAGGGCTATTTCTTTATCAACGTGCAGCTGCCGGATGCGGCAAAGCTCGGGCGGACCGATGAAGTGCTCACGCAGGTTGAGCAGACGCTGCTCCAACAGCCCGGCGTACGGGACGTGATCGCGGTCAACGGTTTCTCGATCCTGGCGGATGGTGCGGCTCCAAATTACGCGTTGGGCGTGGCGATTCTGGAGAACTGGGAGGATCGACCCGACTGGCCCGTGCAACGCATCATCGGCACGATCATGCCCAGGTTCGGGGGCATGCTCGACGGGCAGGTGCTTGCCATCAACCCGCCTTCGATCCAGGGGCTGGGCTCGTCGGGCGGCTTTGATTACCAGCTTCAGGATCGCAGCGATCTGGGGCTGGATGTGTTGCAAGTCGCGGCGGACCGGATGATCGGGGCCGCCGCGCAGCATCCGGGCATTGATCGGCCTTTCAGCGGATTCCGGGCGAATGTGCCGCAGCTGTTTTTAGATATTGACCGCACACGATTGCTCAAGCTGGGCATCCCGATTCAGTCGGTGTTCGATACGCTGCAAACGGCGCTGGGGTCGGCGTACGTGAACGACTTCAATTACTTCGGCCGGGTCTACCGGGTGTATGCGCAAGCGGACGTGGCGTTTCGGCGAAACGTCGATGACCTGCGTCGGCTTAATGTCCGCAACCGTGATGGGCAGATGGTGCCGTTGGACACGTTTGTCCGCGTGGAAGAGGCGACCGGGCCGCAGTCGGTGACCCGATACAACTTGTATCCCTCGGTGGCGATCAGCGGTCAGGCCGCGCCGGGCGTGTCGTCAGGCGAAGCGATCAACATCATGACCCAGCTTTCGCAAACCAACTTGCCCGAAGGCATGGGGTTCGCCTGGTCGGGTGTGACGTATCAGCAGCTTGAAGCGGGCAACGCGGCTCCGATCGCGTTTGTGCTTGGGTTGGTGGTGGTGTATCTGGTGTTGGCGTCTCAGTATGAGAGCTGGACGATTCCGTTGGCGATTTTGCTGGCCGTTCCATTGGGTGTGCTGGGGGCGATGCTTGGGTTGTTGTCGCGCGGCATGGCGAACGATATCTACGCCCAGATCGGGCTGGTGTTATTGGTGGCGTTGGTCGCTAAGAACGCGATTCTGATCGTCGAGTTCGCCAAGCAGCAACGCGAATCGGGCAAGAGTCGAATTGATGCAGCGATCGAAGCGGCCCGCCTGCGGTTTCGCCCGATCCTGATGACTGCGTTCAGCTTTATCCTGGGCACCATGCCTTTGCTGATCGCCAGCGGTGCCGGGGCGAGTGCCCGGCAGGTACTGGGGACCACGGTCGTGGCGGGCATGACGCTGGCGACGGTCGTGGGCATCCTGATCATCCCCAGCTTCTACGTGATCACGTCGGGCTGGGGCTTTAAGAAGTCCAGGCCAGCGGCAAAGCAAAGTGAGTCGAAGAGCGCGCCGGCTCAGGTTGCGAACAGCGGACCGTCTGAGCACACTCCCGCATCGCCCGACGCCGACGCTCAGTGAACGTCGCGCACACTGCGATGCGTCACTTCGAGCTGTAACGCCTGTGAAGTCCGGGCAAACACTCGTATCACCGCTTGCCGTGTCACGTAGCCACATGGCCGGATGACTTCACGTGACGGCTCCCACGGGACCGCATCGGTGCCATTCGGGTGATCAACACCGCGCTTGAGGAACAATGGGTGCGCGGAGTCCGATGACCTCCAGCCTGCTTCGATGAAGCGGACGTTGCGATCCTGACTCCTTTGCCGTAAAACAGCCGGCGCGGGCGGCCGCGTCGGCTGGATCGGATACGGGTTGATGAAAGCTGCGATCAGGCGTGTCGACGTCGTCCCAAGAGACACAATCCGCCAAGGCCGATCAGTGCAATGGACGCGGGCTCGGGGATGACCGTCGAAAGGCGGACATTATCCAAAGCGACATCGGCAGCATCGGTACCCGTAGAAACGTCGGTGAACGTCAGTGTGGTCGAGAGACTGTCAGCGGTGAAGAGCAACAGGTTGTCTGTCACGTACACATCAGGGTTGTCTACCGAGGCGGCTTCAAACCGGGTCACCGTGGCAATGCCGGTGAGCGTGGCATCCGTGGTTCCGCTTATTCCGAGGCTGAATCCGCTATTCGTACCCGTCGTGTCGACAAACCCAACGTCGAAAAGCACTTGGTACTGGACGCCGATGACGGTGTCAAAAGTCTGAAAGATTGACGAGCCGGGATTCTGCTGGCCGTTGTTGAAAATGATCTGGTCTTGACCATCGCTCGCATCGAGCAAGCCGAAGAAGCCATCGCTCTCGTACCGCGCCCTGCTGTTAGTTGGGACGTTGAGGGTCCAGCCGGGAATGTCTGTGGAGTTGGTCGTGGGGCCGCTGAAGTTTGTCGTGCTGCTGGGTCCGGTCTCAAAGCTGCCATTGGTAAAGACAGCCGCCGATGCAGGTAAGGCCAGGGCCGTACTGGCAAGGCCAGCGATCAGGATGATCGGGAATTTAAGGATCTTCACTGCGTTTTCTCCAAGAGGGGGGAAGTTGAATCACGAATCACGAGCTGAGTCGGTACGAGCACGCGCTCTCGAGGGCCGACGGGGTTGTCGCTTGCGGTGCGACGAAGTAGTTGTTCAGCGGCGGCCATGCCGATGGCTTGAGATTGCTGCGAGATGGTGGTGAGCGGGGGGGCCATATACGGCCCAAACTCCAGGTCGGCCATACCCACCACACTCAAGTCTTCAGGAACGTTCAGCCCCAGAACCGCGGCGGCGTGGTACACGCTCATGGCCAGGTAATCGTTCGCGGCGAACACGGCTGTGGGACGTTGCGGGGCGCTGAGTAACTGCAGTGCAGCGGCATACCCGTCCTGCCAGGTGGCTGCCTCAGCAACAGGCCCGGGAGCCCCCAGGCGGTGATGCGTTGCGGCCCGAAAGCCCTCAAGACGCTGACGCTCTGGGCCGTCGCATAAGGTCCCCGCCAAGTGCCCCACGACCCGATGCCCCAGGCTGACGAGATGGTCCACCGCCGCCGCCGCTGCCCCTCGGTTGTCCGAGCCGATGTGATCGCCCCGGTCGCCCGGCATGTCGCGTCCGATCCAGACCAAGGGCACCCGACGATCCCAGACCTCGGCGTGGTGGTCCAAGTTGAAGCGCTCGTGCGATGCAAAGACGATCACCCCATCCACACGCCGATCTAGCAGCCGATGGAGCAGTTGCAGTTCCTGCTCAGGGCCGTCGCGCTTGCTGTGGAAGACCACAATGGGCACACAATCGGCCTGGCCGAGCGCCCGCTCGATCCCCAAGATGACTTTGCCTTCAAAATCACTCCAGCCACGCGCGATCACCCCAACGGTTCCAGTACGCCCGGTTTGCATGCCTGAGACAAGCAGGTTGGGGCGGTATTTAAGTTCGTCAGCGACCCGTTGAACCCGCTGGGCGGTCCGGGGTGCCACCAAATGTGGCCGAGACAAAACCCGCGAGACCGTAGCCACTGAAACGTTAGCGCGATCCGCGATGTCTTTGAGTCCGACCATAAAAGAAAGCTTTCTGCAAGTATTTGCAAGACTACCGCAAATACTTGCAGGCGTCAAGCACGAGCCTCCGCACAGTCGAAGATTTGTAGAACATCGTCCAGCCTTGAGCGGCGGTGGTCTGTGTTCCAGGTCACTCAAATGCCGATCTCCGATCACCAAGGCTCAGCACACATGGGCCTATCCTCAGCGACTGAATTGCGGATCGCATCCCAAACGCCAGTGAAGGGCATTTCGCTGCCAACACCATCTGCAGAGTGAGCCCCGAACAGCAACAAGCTTCGAGATCAACCTGGTCTGCGTTCGCTGAGCTTGCATCGCCCGGCGAGGCTGCTCTATCCGCAACTCCAGCCGGCCCGTGTCACCAACACGAGCCGCGGCTGTGAGGAAGCGTCCCGCCAGGCTGATGGGTCATTGAATCTCGAAACGCTCGCTCGTGCTCGCAGCTCGTGCAGCAGGGTTTCGGATGGAGCCCGTCGAAGCCGATTGCGTCGATTCACGGCATCCGGGAAGTAGAGATCTCGATCACTGTCAGGCCAGGCAGAGCGTATTTGGCCTACAGGCCAGGGTGATCAAGCAGTGACGCCCCACCCACCGATCAATGCTTGTGCAGACTCGCATCGACCTCGTGCTGGGTTGCAATAGGCGACAACGGCTTGGGCATATTCGGCGCTTTGGGCTCGTACCGAACGGTTCCTGCGACCGGCGCGACATAAGCCACGCCGTTGGCCAGGACTCGGCGGACGTTGGCGTCGTAGTAGATCGGGAAGGTTTCGTGTCCGGGTCGGAAGTAGAAGACGCGACCCGCTCCGCGTTTCCAGACACATCCGCTGCGGAACACTTCGCCGCCTTCGAACCAGCTCACGAAGATGAGTTCGTCTGGCTCGGGAATGTCGAAATGTTCGCCGTACATTTCGGTCCTGGGCAGTTCGATGTAGTCGCCTTTCAGGCCGGCGGTGATGGGGTGGCCGGGCGAGACGCACCACAGGCGTTCGATCTCTGCTGCCTCCCGCCATTTGAGTCCGCAGCCCGTGCCCATCAGCCGCTTGAATGGCTTGCTGTAGTGTCCGGAATGCAGCACCACCAAGCCCATGCCGCCCAGCACGCGGGCCACGACTTTGTCGACCACAGCATCCGCGACCTCGCCGTGCGCTGAATGGCCCCACCAGGTGAGCACGTCTGTGTTGTCAAGCACCGCGTCGGTCAGCCCGTGCTCGGGCTGGTCGAGGGTGGCGGTGGTCACCGTGCATGCTTCGCCGAGGTGTTCCTCGATTGCGGCTTTCATCACCGCGTGCATGCCGTCGGGGTAGAGTTCGCCGACAGTTTTGCTCTTGTGCTCGTGGCGGTATTCATGCCAGACGGTGACGCGTAGGGGATTGCTCATGGCCGAAACTCTAGCAAAGCCGCCGCACGTCAGGGCCTAGGGATCGCCATCCCCGGGCTTTCTTCAAGCCGTCCCCTGAGCTTTCCCCCGCCAGCCTGCGGTTCCTATACTTCGGCTATGCCCAGACCCATGACCCTGACTGAAAAAATCCTCGCCGCCCACAGCATCGATGGCCGCGCGGAGGTCTCGCCCGGCGACAACGTCTGGTGCAAGGTCGATGTCCTCATGACCCACGATGTCTGCGGCCCGGGCACCATCGGCATCTTCAAAAAAGAGTTCGGCAAAGACGCGAAAGTCTGGGACCCCTCCCGCATCCCCATCATCCCCGATCACTACATCTTCACCGCGGAAGAAAAGTGTCACCGCAACATCCAAACCCTTCGCGACTTCGTGAAGGAACAAAACATCCCGTACTACTACGACCCCGATTTCATCTCGATGAACCCGGGCATGCCCAACCCCTATCTGGACCCGACCAAGACCAACTACAAAGGCGTGTGCCACAAAGCCCTGCCCGAGGAAGGCCACTGTCGGCCGGGCGAAATCCTCCTGGGCACCGATTCTCACACCTGCACGGCTGGCGCCTTTGGCCAATTCGCTTCAGGCGTGGGGAACACCGACGCGGCCTTCACCATGGGCACCGGCAAGACCTGGCTCAAAGTCCCGCCCACCATGAAGTTTGTCTTCCACGGCGAGATCCCGCCTTACCTCACCGCCAAGGACCTGATCCTCGCGGTCATCGGTGACATCGGCTTCGCGGGTGCGACCTACAAAGCCATGTACTTCACCGGCGAAGGCGTCGGCTCGCTGTCGCTCGAAGACCGCATGACCCTGACCAACATGGCTATCGAAGCCGGCGGCAAAAACGGCATCTGCGACGTCGATAAGAAAACCCTCGCCTACGTCAACGCTCGATCCAACCGCCCTGACTGGACCGTCTACACCGAAGACCCAGGCGCTCAATACGCCTACGAAAACCACTGGGATCTGGGCATCCTCGAGCCACTCGTCGCCGCGCCTCACAGTCCCGACAACACCCGTTTGGCCCGAGACCTGGCCGACGTGAAACTTGATCGGGCCTACATCGGATCCTGCACCGGGGGCAAGATTACCGACATGATTTTCGCGGCTGCCATCCTCCACGGCAACACGGTGCAGATTCCCACCTTCGTCGTGCCCGGCTCCACCGAAGTCCACGCGGACATGCAACGCCTCAACATGTTCGGCCTGGCGTTGGGCCAAACCCCCGACGACACTCAGTCATCATCCCAATCGTTCGACCCTTCCGTCTCCATCCAGGCCACCCTTGAAAATGCGGGCTGCCTGCTCGGAGCCTCGAGTTGCGCCGCCTGTCTGGGCGGGCCCAAGGACACGTTTGGCCGGCTCAACGAGCCGATCAACTGCATCAGCACAACCAACCGTAATTTCCCCGGCCGAATGGGCCACAAGGAAGCAGGCGTCTACCTTGCCAGCCCGCTCACAGTTGCGGCCAGCGCCCTCACCGGCCGCGTGACCGACCCCCGCGAATACGTCAGCACCCCCATCTACACCGGCACCGCGGGCGTGGTTTGAGGCTTCGGGGTGTGAGGCTGCCGGGGCGTAAGGCTGCCGGGGCGACACGCCCCGGCTCGCGCGACCTCTTGCGGTGTGTGGGGGTAGATTGATAAGCATGGCGGAACCGTGTCTTGATCCGGAGCGACGGACGTGGCATCTCACGTTCGGAACCTATGCGACGCGGTTGCATTCGGACGCGGCGGCGACGGTGACGCGAGCGCGGAATCAACCGGGTACGGCGTTTCCAGAGGGGAATCCGCATCAGCGGGAGCCGGTGCATCCGCCAGTGGTGTTAACGCCTGAGCAGCGGCGAGCGGTGGAGCGGGTGATGGCGTCGGTATGCGAACGGGGCGGGTGGACGCTTCGGGCAGTGGCAGCACCTGCGGAGGGCAACCATGTGCATGTGGTGCTTGACGCGGCGAAGAACAGGCAGCCCAAGGACATCCGCAAGTGGTTGAAGCGGTGGTTGGGGGAGGGTTTGAGTGAGACGTTTGGTCGGCCGGCGGGTCGATGGTGGGCGACGGGGGGTTCGACGAAACCCGTGACGCAGGCGGCGTATTTGCGGAACGTGATTCGGTATGTGGAGCGGCAGCGGACGGGCGGGTAGGGTCACGCGAGCTGCGGCGTGTCGCCGCCGCGTGGGCGTGGTTTAATCGCGGCGGAGGAGCAGGAGGGTGCGGTCGTCGGCGGTGGGGGCGGAGGATTGGTGGGCGTTGATGGCGTCTTTTAGACGTTGTGCGGCGTGGGGGAGGTCGGCGGCGGGGTCGTGGAGGCTGGCCATGAGTTGGGCGAGGCCTTGGATGTCGAGCATGTGGCCCTGGGGGTTGGCGGCTTCGGTGAGGCCGTCGGAGTAGAGAGCGAGGGTGTGATTCGGGTGGAGGGTGAAATCGTGGCAGACGGGGGTGAAGTGGATCACGCCCAGGAAGGGGTTGTCGGAGTCGGGCAGGAGGGTGAGGCGTTGCTGGGGGTCGATGAGGAAGGGGGGCGGGTGGCCGGCGTTGCAGAGGGTGGCTTTGCCGGTGTTGGGATCGAGGAGGACGGCGAGGAAGGTGACGAAGGTGCCGGGGGGGAGGGTTTGGCAGAGGTAGGTGTTGAGCTGGTGGACGAAGTCGGGTAGGGAGAAGGCGGGTGGAGCGGGGCCTGAGGCAGGCGGCTGTGGGCACCGGGCGACGGCAGCGTGGGTGGCGGCGTGGAGGGTGGCGGTGACGAGGGCAGCCTGGAGCCCCTTGCCGGAGACATCGGCGAGGACGGCCAGGGCAGGGGGGGATTGGCTGGGCGCGTGGGGCAGGGGGATGAGGTCGGTGTAGTCTCCGCCGACCCAGAGGCAGGGTTCAAACCAGATGCCCGCCTGGAGCCCGGGCGCGGCGGGGTGCTCGGGGATGAGCATGTTTTGGATACGTCGGGCGCGGGCCAGTTCTCGATTGAGCGCGGCTTGTTCGGCGGAGGCGGCGCGGAGGAGCCAGTTCTGCTCGGCCTGGCGGAAGAGTCGGGCGGCGAACTCGGCGAGGTGGAGCCAGGCGGGGGTCCCACACTCGGGGGGGGCGACGGTGTAGAGCACGTCGAGCCGGTCGGTTTCGGAGGCGATGGGGCAGGCGAGGACGGCAATGCGCTGGTCGTCGGTGGTGGGGATCAGGGAGAGGTCGTGGGGGGCAGGGCCGTGCGGGTCATGCGGGGCGTGAGGCGGGGAGGATCCAGAGCTGAAACCGGTAGGTTGCTGGGGGGGATTGGTGTTGGTCGCGAGGATGGGTTGTCGGGATTGGAGCAAGGCCTTGATGACCGAGCGGGAGATGTAGGGTTCGGTGAGGGGGTCGCCTGGCCTGGATTGCGCGGGACTGAGGACGGCGGGGGGTTTGTCGGGCGCGGCAGGTTTGAGGCGGATGATGGTGGCGGATCGTCCGTGGAGCTCGGGGGAGAGCATGATGCGGCAGAGCGCGGCATAGCGTTGGCTGCGGTCGGGCATGGTGAGCAGCTCGTGGCCGAAGTCGAGCAGGAGCCTGAGGTGGACGGGTTCGAGGGGCGGGGGTTGGAGCTCGCTGAGGGCTCGGATGTGATCGTCTGGCCGGTGGGGATCATCGGGGGTGATGACGAGGATGTTGGTGGTGTGGCCGGACGGGGGTGACGTGACGGACGGTTCCGATTGAGCGGCGTGGTTGGAAGGTGAGTCGGCGTCGGCGTGGGGGTGGGGGTCGGCGTCGGAGGGGTCGGCGAGGGGATCGAGGGTGAGGGTGAAGGCACCGAGTCGGATGGGCTCGCCTGGGATGATCTGAGCATGGGTGATGCGTCGATCCCTTAGCCAGATGCCGTTGCGGGATTCGAGGTCCTGAAGGTCCCAGGTTCCGATGGGGGTGCGGGAGAGCAGGGCGTGCTGGCGTGAGACGGTGGGGTCGTCGAGTCGGATGTCAACGTCGGCGTCGCGGCCCAGGGTGATGGGGGAGTGCGTGACGGGGTGGGCGGCGGTGGTGTTGGTGTCGCGGTGCCTGACGTTGAGGACGGCAAGGGGGGGGCTGGCGGTGGGCGGGGGCCCTTGGGGCGGGGTTGGGCGTCGGGGGGTCGGGATTTCTGGCGCGGCACGCGGCATGATGGGTTTACTCTAAAGGGTGTGGGTGCTGGATCAAGGGTGGTGTCTATAAAGATGGAAAGTGGGGTTGTGCGGGTTGCGGGGCTTGGGAGAGTGGGGTGTTGAGCGTAAAACAGGGGGAGTGGGTGAACGCGGGGTGAGGATTGGTCGATGCCACATTGTGGAACTGAAAACCTCAGCCTTTGGAGCGGAGTTGTCATGGTGACCTTGAATCGGTGGATGCGGCGTGGATGTGGTGTGTGGGCGGTTGCGGCCTCGGGGCTTTTACTGGCTCAGACGGCGTCAGCGGGGCCCTTGACAAATACCGTACATCGTGCGAACATCACGGGCATGACGGCCGTGGCGACTGCAGCGACAAACGGGGAAGTTGAGCTTGACCGCAATTCGAGGGATGGCGGTCACGTCACGTTTACGAACGGGGTTGGTGCGACGTATCAGCGTGGTTCGGACCGACGGATCGGCTTGCGCAAGGTCGGCAAGCTGCCTGAGGGGTCGGACGTGGTCATTCAGGTGTGGGACCATCGTCGTCGCCGGTTGCATCGCGGTGCCCAACATGTGCTGCAGACGAGCAATCCGCGTCGGCTTTCGGTGCGTGCCTCCCGGATGGACACGCTTCCCGAGGGGCGAGTGCAGTTGCAGGTGCTCACGCGGGTTGAGGGCAAAGTGGTGGCGCGGGCAAAGGTGAATTTGGTGGTGTTGCCTGAGGCGCCAGCCCCGGTGGCTCCGACGTTGACGTTTCAGGGTACGAATCGGCGGGTGCAGGGCGATGGGTCGAGTCTTCGTTTGAATTTGAAGGGCGCCTTGCCTGCGAAGGGCGATGTGCTGGTGATTGCCTGGGATCATGAGCGGCGTCGGGTGGTTCGTGATTTTGAGCTTCGTTTAACCGAATCGCCTTGGGTGATTCCCGCGGCGTCGCTGGATCGATTGCCCCAGGGCCGGGTGCAGTTGCAGGCTTTGGCCCGTTCGCGGAATCGGGTGCTGGACCGCCAGACGCACGAGCTTCGGGTGGTGGCCCCGATCACGATGCCTGAGGTTGCCTTTGCGGAGGCGGCGTCGACGTTCGTGCTGGGTTCGAGCCAGGGGATCACGGCGTCGGCGAGTGCGGACCTGCCGGTGGGCGGCGATGTGCTGGTGGCGGCGTGGTCGCATGACGACCGGACGATGGTGAAGAATTTTGCGTTTACGCTCAAGGCCGGTGAGTGGGAGGTTCCTGCGGGCAAGCTGAACACGCTGCCCGAGGGCCGGTACACGTTGCAGTTGTTGCCTCGGCTGAATCGTCGGGTGATGGGTAAGGTGCGTCACGAGTTGACGGTGCGGTTGCCGATGCCGACGTTGACGGTGGGGACGGTGCCGGCGACGGTGGCACCTGGCGGATTGACGCCTCCGACGCTTGCGTTGAGCGGGAAGTTGCCCCTGGGCGGGGTGGTGACGTTTGCGGTGGTGGATCTCGCAACCGACCTGGTTGTCGAGGGCACCAGGCAGGCATTGGGCAAGGCTCCTTATACGATCAATCCGGCTGCGTTGAAGGCTTTGGACGCGGGTCGTTATCGGCTTGAGGTGTCGACGTATCTCAACGATCAGTTGGCCAAGCGGGTGTCGCGTGAGGTTCAGATCGCGGCTCCGGTGGCGGGGGTGCCTGACGTGGCCGCCCCGCCGGTGGTGGCGTTTGTGCAGGCCCCGGACGCGGTGACGTTTGGGAGTGCACGTTCGTTTGCGTTGAAACTCAGCGGCGACTGGACGGCGCAGGACGACGCGGTGGTCCAGGCCTGGAGTCATGCGGATAAGAAGCTGGTGTCAGGGTTTGCCTTTGAGGTGGATCTTGAGAATCCGCGTGTGCCAGCGGATCGGCTGTCGTTGCTGAAGCCCGGGTCGTATCAGATTCAGGTGTTGGCGCGTCAGTCGGGTGATGTGACGAAGGTGTCGCGTCATGAGCTGGAGGTGGAGGGGACGGACACGGTGACGGTGCCGGTGACGCCGGTTGACCCGTTGACCCCTGTGGGTCCGACGCCGTTGACGCCGGTTGGTCCTGCGGTGCCTGCGGATCCGATGCCGGATGTGGATCCGACGCCGACATTGCCTAAAGTTGATCCCACGCCAGACCCCGCGCCGGCTCCCGTGCCTGGGTTGGAGGAGCCTGTTGATGAAGACACGAGCGTGCCTCCCAAGTCGGGATTTGAGCTAGCATTTGCCTCTAATGCGCCGAGTCTGTTTGAGGTGGGCAGCGATACGCACTTGACGCTGGACGTGAAGGGGTCGCTGCCTGAGGGTGCGGATGTGTTGATGGTGGCGTGGTCGAATACGGATCGGACGATGTCGTCTGAGTTTCCGCATGTGCTGGCGGCGGAGCCTTGGATGGTGACGAGCGTGAAGCTTTCGGAGTTGCCTGCGGGCCCGAATCAGATTCAGGCGTTAGTGCGTCATAACAACCAGGTGATTGATCGGGTGACGCATGCGATCACGATCGTACGAGACGACGCGGTGGCGGAGCCTGAGGAGCCTGTCGTGGAAGAGCCGGTGGTGGGCGAAACGCCTGATCCGGTGGACTCGGGTGACGGTTGGTCGGCGATGCAAGCGTCTGCCGACACGCGGGTGATTTACGTGAGTGCGGCACGGGGCGACGACGGCAATGACGGTCGGAGCACGGGTTCGCCGGTGAAGACGTTGGGCCGGGCGTACAGCCTTCTGCGTGACGGCAAGCCGGACTGGATGCTGCTGCGTCGGGGCGAGACGTTCAAGCTCAGCGAAGCGGATCGGCCTTTCATCAGCTGGAATAAGAGCGGCCCGGATCGTGATCGCAAGATGACGGTGGGCGCGTACGGTTCGATGAGCGAGCGTCGGCCGATCATTCATACCAACGGCGGGGGCTTCCTGCGGGTGGCGCACGGCCAGATGGTGGAGCACGTGATCTTCCGTGATCTGGTGATCACCGCGAATCACCGCAACCCCAAGAGCCGGGATTTCAAGGGCAACAGCGTGCGTGAAGACGGCATCAACTGGAGCACGCCGACGCATGACGTGGTGTTTGAGGGCATGTTGGTCGAGTGGTTCCAGAACAATTTTGTGTTTCAGAATCGTCAGAACAATCCGATGCCGATGACTGATATCACGCTGCGTCGCAACGTGATTCGGTACTCGTACAACACGCGCGGCCACAGCCAGGGCGTGTTTGCGAACCATGGGCTTCGTAACTTCACGCTTGAAGAAAACGTGCTGGACCACAACGGCTACAACCCGGCGGTGTCCGGGGCACGGCGGTCGGGGTTCAACCACAACGTGTACATCAAAGAGCTCAAAGGCGTGCGGTTCATCGGCAACGTGAGCATGCGGTCGAGTAACTACGGGCTGAAGCTGCGGAGCGATGGTGCGTCGCGGATGACGGACGTGGTGGTTGAGGGCAATTTGTTTCTGGACTGCACGGACGGGGTGTACGCCAACACTGACGGGGTCGGCACGCCGGGCCAGAACCTGATCAACGTGACGGTGCGTCGCAATGTGTTTACCCGGATGGGCCGAAACGACACGAACAAGGCGCTTGGCCGGGGCGTGGTGCTCAACTGTGTGCAGAACGGCGTGGTGGAGAGCAACGTGTTTATCGACAATGACGATGCGAACAACGCCCCGGCGATGCGGGCAGGCAGTCACAATCGCGGGGTGGCCGCACGCGGCAACACGGTGGTGCGATGGCTGCATGTGGATGGTGCACGCACACTGGTGGATGGATTTAGTCCGGCCACGGGCAACGTGGAGAATCCTGCGGAGACGCGGGTGATTGATGCGAAGCGGACGATGCCTCGGTTCTGGCGTGAGGTGGCACGGGTCAACTCGCTTGAGCAGTGGGCAGCATTGGCGGACGGTCAGCGTCGGGGTGCGTGGCGTGAAGCGATGACGGCGAAGGGCGCGGGCAGTTGGCTTCGATCCGGGGCGGAGCTTCGGCCTTTTGATTGAGCCCGGTGGTGCGGTGGGCCTTTTCGTGAAAACGTGGTTGGTGCTTCGCGTGAGCGTTGGTGGCGGCCTGTGGCAAGGCGGGATTGCTTGATTTGCGTGGACGATTGCGACTTGCGGGTTTGGCGGCCTGGGCTCCTGGCTCAGGGGTCGTGCACGGTTGTCAAACTGGGATCATCGATGGACCGATGATCAGGACAGGCTCGGGGCGGCTGCTTGTGACGCAAGCACGTTGAGCCTCACGCGACGACCAGGGACGAACCAGGGTATGGCAGACATTACAGGCCCGACGGCCACGGCTCGTGGGGGGGGCGGGGCGACCGCAACGGACGCGATCCCCGCGCCTGCGAACGGACCCGAGCCGTCGCTGTTGAAAAAAGCCAAGCGGGTGCGAGCTGGAATATCTTCGGCTTCGGCGTCACGCAGGTCATCCGCCTGGGCGGCAATGTGGTTCTGGCCAACCTGCTGACCAAGCAGGATCTGGGGTTGATGCAGTTGATCACGATCATTTTGATCGGGATGACGATGCTGTCGGACGTGGGCATTGGCCCCAGCATCGTGCAGAACAAGCGGGAAGACGACCGTTTTCTCAATACGGCCTGGACGATGCAGGTGGGGCGGGGGGTGTTGATCGCGCTGGGCATGATCGCCTTGGCGAGGCCTGCGGCGTGGTTCTTTAACGAGCCCCGGCTGGAGTTGCTGCTGCCGGTGGCGGCGTTGGTGTCCCTTGCTCAGGGCTTTGTCTCGACGCGGAAGCACTCGCTCAACCGAGAGCTGATGCTTAAGCCTTTGACCATCGTGATGATCGCGGAAAAGATCGTGGTGGTGGCCTTTGCGGTGGCGATCGCGGTGTACGTGACGCAGACGGTGTGGGCGTTGGTGTTTGCCACGATCCTGGGCGCGGTGTTTCACACGGTCGCCAGTCACACCTATTTTCCCGGGATTCGCAATCGGTTTTGCTGGGATCGCACGGCGGTGAGCGAGTTGGTGCGGTTTGGCAAGTGGATTTTTATCAGCACGATGCTGGCATTTGCCTCGGGTCAGATCGACCGACTGATGGTGGGCAAGATGATCAGCATCGAGGAGCTGGGGGTCTACGGCATTGCGGTGATGATGGCGGCGGTGCCCAAGACGCTGCTGGGACACATCGGCAGCCAAGTGATTTTCCCGGTGGTGTCCAAGCGCCAGGACCTGCCCCGACATGAATTGCGGGCCAAGCTGCAAAAAGCTCGGGCGCGGGTGCTGCCGGCCATCGCGGTGGGGACGGCCTTGATGTTCGTCACCTCGGACCTGCTGATCCAGCTGCTTTATGCCCAGCGGTACCACGATGCGGGATGGATGTTGGCGTTGCTGACCCTTGGGGTGTGGCCCACGACGTTGTTCATCACGCTGGGCCCGGCGCTGCGGGCCATTGGGCTGCCACGCTACGACGCGTCGAGCATGCGCGATTCGGCTGGCGTTGTTTGTGCCCGCCGGGCTGGCGTTGTTTGGCAGCTATGGCATGTGGGGTTTCATCGTTGCCGTGCTGGTCGGTGAGACGGTGAAGTATCTCGCGATTCTGACCGGCCTGGTGCGTCACGGGTTGGCATGTGTGCGGCAGGATGTATTGAGTACGGCGATGTTTGTGGGCCTGACGGTGGGTCTGTCCGGGATGCGTTACCTGCTCGGATTTGGGTTGCCTTTCACGGTGTAGGAGAAGTTTGCCTATGAATGCCACGTTGAATATGCATGTTGAACCAACGCGCGGGGTGACCGCGGCACGGCTGCCGGACTTTGTGATTGTGGGTTCTGCCAAAGCGGGGACCACGACGTTGTATGAGTATCTGCTGCGGCACCCCGCGTTGTTTATGTCGCAGCCCAAGGAGCCGGAGTTTTTCTCGCACGATGAGAACTTCGCTAAGGGGTTGGACTGGTATGCGTCGCTGTTTGAGGGGGCGGCAGCGGACCAGCGGGTCGGCGAGGCGTCGACGGCTTACACGTGCTCTCCGCGGTATCCGCACACCTTTGAGCGAATGAAAGCGGTGCTGCCCGATGCGAAACTGGTGTTTATGGTGCGTGAGCCGGTGGCACGGGCGTATTCGGGGTATGTGCAGGAATTGAAAAATAAAGTGTTTCTGGAGGATCACGCCGGTCCGCCGCTGAGTTTTGAACAGCGGCTGGAGCAGGAGCGTTATTATCTGGACGTGAGCGATTACGCGTTGCAGTATGAAGCGATGCGTGCGTTTTACGATGCGGATCAGATCGATGTGGTGGTGTTCGAGGAGTTTGTGGCGGACCCCGCATCGGTGTTGCCGCGTATCGCTGAGCATATCGGCTTGACTTCGGCGGGGGATGGCCTGGAGCACGACTGGATGACCGACGGGAATGTGAAGGCGAACACCACGCGCGAATTCCACGATCACATGACCGACCGGGTGCTGCGGGACAAAGCGTTATCCAAGCCTGGCGCGGCGTGGGTGCGTCGGGTGACCCCGCCGATCGTGCGTCAGGCGATTCTTCAGGGGCTTCGTCAGGTGAAGGGCAAGGAGGTTCAGTCGGAGTTTCGCTGTCCGCCGATGCGTGCAGAAACCCGATCCGAGCTGCGTGCGTATTTTGCTCCGCGGATTGATCGCTTCGAGCAGCTGACGGGTCTGGATTTATCGGCCTGGAAGGCCGATGGGCAAGGTAAGAGCCATTCATGACCACACCACGGGTCTCCATTGCGATGACGGTGTACAACGCTGGGCGTTATTTCGAGCCGGCGGTGCGGAGTCTGTTGGACCAGACGTATGGCGACTTTGAGCTGGTGATCGTGAACGATGGGTCCACGGATGGAAGCGGCGGGCTGGCGGATACGTGGGCACAGCGTGATACGCGGGTGCGGGTGATCCACCAGGACAACGGGGGTATTGCGGCGGCGGCGAACCGGGCCTGCGCGGCATGCGAGGGCGAGTTCCTGGCGCGGATGGATAGCGATGACGTCGCCTTGCCGAACCGGCTTGAACGGCAGGTCGCATTTCTGGATGATCCAGCGAATGCGGAGGTGGTGGCGGTGGGGGGTTCGGTGATTTTCATCGACAGCGAAGGTCGGGAACTGACGACCATTCACAATCCAACGGACGACGCATCGATTCAGGCGGCGTTACTCAAGGGTCACTGCTCGATCTGGCAGACGGGCGTGATGATGCGGATGGATGCGAAGCGTCAGGTGGGCGATTACAACCCGGAGGTGAGCAGTGCGGAAGACCACGACCTGTGGCTTCGGCTTGGCGAGGTAGGGCGATTGGCCAATGTGCCCGAGCCTTTGATGCAGTACCGGCTGCACGCGTCGTCGGTGAGCGAGCGCAAGGGCGATGAACAGCGTCGGCGGTGTCGGATGGCGTGCGAAGCGGCGTGGAAGCGTCGCGGGATCGAGGGAACCTTTGAAGCGTCGGGACGATGGCGGCCTGGTCCGGAGCGTTCGTCTCGCGCGGCGTTTGCCGCGAAGTATGGCTGGTGGGCGTACAACTCCGGGCATGCGGATACGGCGCGGTCCTACGGACTTCAGGCGGTGCAGTTGGCACCTTTCAAGATGCCGGGGTGGCGGTTGTTACGGTCGGCCTGGCTTCGGCCGGGACAGGCGGGTCGCAAGATGCCGACCCGTGCGGCGACGTCTGCGGGCGTGGAGGGGGGCTCATGAGCGATGCGTCGTCTGATCAACCCGTGGTGAGTGTGGTGATGCCGATGCGTAATGCGGAGGACTACGTGGTGGAGGCGGCGCGGTCGGTGCTGGACCAGGCGGGGCCAGCGTTAGAATTGGTGGTGGTGGACGACGGCTCGACGGATGGGTCAGTGTCTGGGTTGACAGCGTTGCAGGACGCTCGGGTGCGGATTGTGGCTGGGCCTTGCGCGGGGATTTCGGCGGCGGTGAATAGGGGCTTTGAGGCGGCGGCGGGGCGGGTGGTGATGCGGTGCGATGCGGATGATGTGCTGCTGCCCGGGCGGGTGGAGGCCCAGGTGCGTTGGCTGGACGATCACCCGGAGTATGTCGCGGTCTGCGGCGGATTTGAGACCCTTGAGCCGAGCGGCCGGCGGATCGCGGTGATGCAGACCGGCGAGGCGAGCGAAGACATCACGGAGGAATTGAAAGCGGGCAAGACGCGGACGCACTTTGGCACGTGGGCGGTGCGGACCCAGGCGGTGCGTGCGGTCGGGGGCTGCCGGGCGTTTTTTACGGTGGCGGAAGATATTGATCTGCAATGTCGGCTGGCGTGTCACGGGTCGGTGGGTTATGAGCCGGGGGCTGCGTACGGCTACCGGCTGCACGGCACGTCGATCACGCACACCAGCGGGTCGCCGCGACGGGAATTTCTGACTTCCCTGGCCCGGCAGTTTGCGGTAGAGCGGGCGGCGACCGGGCAGGATGCGCTGGACCGCGGCGAGGTGCCGGTGGTTCCTGATGCCGATGAGGGCGAGGCCCACGACGCGGGGCGGCATATCCACGGGATGCTCATCGGGCAGGCGTGGCGGTTGCACAGCGGGGGCGCGAAGGGGGCGGCGATTCGTACCGCATGTCGGGCGGTGACGCTCAAGCCGTTTGCTCGAAAAAGCTGGAAGACGCTCGCAGGCGTTTGTATGAAAAAGGCCATGCCGCGGCGTTCCAGCACTTCTTCTCAGGTGACGGCATGATGGGTGGTGATTCGTTGGCGATCACGATTTTGTTGCCCTATGCCGGGAAGAACGGCGGGGTGCGGGTGGCGTTGGAGCATGCGAAAGGTCTGGCGGATCGGGGCCATCGCGTGACGCTGGTCTCGCGTCCCCGGCGGCGTCCGGGTTGGCGACGCGGCGTGAAGCGGTTGCTGTCGGGCAAGTCCTGGCATCCGGGCCATACGGGCAGCTTCGAGATCAGCGATGCGCTCGAGCACCACGTGCTGCGGCATCACGGTCCGTACCGCGCCGGCGATGTACCCGACGGTGACGCGGTGATTGCGACGTGGTGGCAGACCGCGCGGGATATGGCAGCCCTGCCCCGGCAGTGTGGGGAGCGGCTTTACATGGTGCAGCACGACGAACGGTTGATCACGCCCTCTCTGGCTGCAGAGGTGGAGAAGACGTATCGGTTGTCGGCTCGGGCGGTGGTGGTGGCGGACTGGTTGGGCGAGATGCTCAGGCGTGAGTTTGATCATCCAGCGGTGGACGTGGTGCCCAATGCGGTGGACCTGGCGTTGTTCGATGCGCCGCCTCGGATGCGTCACGCGAAGCCTTGCGTGGGGTTGATGGTGTCGAACGCGAAGTTCAAGCGGACGGATCTGGCGCTCGAGGCCATTGCGCGGGTGCGAAAGCATCGGCCGAACCTGGAGATTGTGGGCTTTGGTTCGAGTGTGCTGGAGGGCGGGTTGTCGCTGCCGGAGGGGACGCGATTTGAGGCGAACCCGGCGCAATCGCGGATCGCGGCGTTATACGCTCAGGCGGATGTTTGGCTGATGTCGAGCGACTGCGAGGGGTATGGGTTGCCGGTGTTGGAAGCGATGGCCTGTCGGACGCCGGTGGTGGGGACGGCAACGGGGGCGGCCCCTGAATTACTGGGTACGCAGCTTGGCCAGATGGATGAGACTGGCCGGGGTGTGGTGGTGCCGGTGGGGGATGTGGAGGCGATGGCGCAAGGGCTTGAGCAGGTGCTGGGGTTGTCGCCTGAGGCATGGCGGGCGATGTCGGATCGGGCGTATGCCACAGCTCGGCGGTGGACCTGGTCGGATGCGACCCAGGCCTTGGAGCGGTCGATCCGAGCCACGCTTGGCGGGGTGGACGATGTAGGCACCGCGGCTACGGATGCTCGGGGTGTTGATGATTTGCAAGACGGATTGCAGGCTCAGGCCTCGGCGGCGTCGGTTGCACTGGGAGGGGTTGTATGAATCTGGTCGCCACATTTGCCATCTACGCTTGGCTGCCCGTTGTGTTGGGCTTGTTTTTGTTTTTCAAGCCACGCACGGCGGTGCTGATTGGCATCTTTGCGGGGTGGATGTTTCTGCCTGAGCGGGCCGGGGTGGACTTGCCTTTGCTTCCGCCTTGGACCAAATACACGGGCACGAATCTTTCGGTGCTTACTGGGGTCATTTTGTTTTGCCCGCACCGTTTGACGGGGCTGCGGTGGCGGTGGTGGGACTTGTTCATGGTGGCGTGGGTGTTGGTGCCGATGGCGTCGAGCGTGTCGAACGGCATCGGGGGCGGCACGGCCACCGCGATCTACGGCGGACTGACGCTAGTGTTGCAGAATGCCGTGGTGTTCGGCGTGCCTTATCTGATCGGGCGGGCGATGTTCCGCACGGCCGACGACTTGCGGGCGTTGGTGGTGGCATTATTTGCGGCTGGCCTGGTGTATGTGCCGTTGTGCCTGATTGAGATGCGGCTGACGCCTCAACTGCACCGCTGGGTCTACGGGTCGCATGCGCACGCGTTTGGCCAGGCCAAGCGGATGGGCGGGTTTCGTCCCACCGTGTTCATGCAGCACGGTCTGATGGTGGGCTTTTTCATGACGGCAGCGACACTGGCGGGTTGGTGGTGCTGGCGGGGCAAGCTGATCCGCAAGATCGGCGGGATGCCGGTGGGCTGGGCCTTGTTATTGCTAACGCTGGTGACGTTGAATTGCCGGTCGGCGGGGCGCTGGGGTTGTTGATGGTGGGGGTTTTGGTGGCGTTGGCGGCGGAGCGGTTGGATTGGCGTTGGCCGATGGTGGCAGTGCTGGCGCTGGTGCCGATGTATGCGTCGGTGCGGGCGCTTGGCGTGTGGGACGGGAGCCACGCGGTGACCCTGGCGGCGGACGTGTTTGGCGAGGAGCGGTCGGAGTCGCTTGCCGGGCGGTTTCGCAATGAGAACCTGTACATCGCGCGGAACTGGCAGCGTCCGATGCTGGGGTGGAGTCGGTGGGACCGATCGCAGGTGATTGATCCGGTGACAAAGAAAAACATCAGCGTGCCGGACGGTTTGTGGATCATCGCGTTTAACCGGGACGGACTGGTGGGCGTGGTGTCGGTGCTGGGGATGTTGCTGAGTTCGGGTGTGCTGGTGTGGCTTAAGACGCGTCGGGGGCGGGAGTGGATGCAGCCGCCTTACTCGCCGGCGGCCATGCTGGGGGTGTTATTGACGCTTTTTGCGCTGGACTCTTTGTTGAACGCGATGTTGAGTCCGGCCTACATCCTGGCGGTCGGTGCGACGATAGGAGTGATAGGCGGTCAACGTCTGCCCGCGATGGGGTCGGTGGAAGCCCCCGACCCGGTGGGTGATGTCCCGGATGGGTTGCCTGCGGACCCCTTGGATTCTGACGCGGATCCGACGGGGTCGGGTCGGTTACCCGGTCACGTGGCCGGGGCGTGAACCGCTGCGGCGTGGGTGAGCGTTTGCTCAGGTTGCCCGCGATGCGTCCTGCTTGCCGATGAAAGCCCTTGTCATGACGATCCCTGAGCCTTCCACTTCTCACGCCGACGACGCGACCCCTCGGTTGTTGAGCATCGTGATGCCTTGCCACAACGAGCAGGAGGTGTTGCCTGAGACGTACCGTCGTACGGCGGAGGCGGCCCAGAGCTTTCGCGCGATGGGTCTTGAGACGGAGATTCTGTTCGTCAACGACGGCAGCCGGGACCGGACGGCGGAGATTATGACTGAGCTGGCGGGGAAAGATTCGCGGGTGCGGTCGGTGCATCTCACGCGTAACTTCGGGCATCAGGCGGCGGTTTCGGCGGGGCTTTCGCTGGTGCGGGGGGATGTGGTGGCGGTGATGGATGCGGATTTGCAGGATCCGCCGGAGGTGTTGCCGCGGTTCCTGGAGCACTGGGAGCAGGGCTATCAGGTGGTGTATGCGGTGCGGGAGAAACGTAAGGAGTGGTTCGGGAAACGGATCGCGTATTGGGGCTTTTATCGTTTACTGGCAGCGATCAGCGAGATCGACATGCCTTTGGACTCGGGCGATTTTTGCGTGATGGACCGGTCGGCGGTGGACCTGATCAACGCGTTGCCCGAGCGGCAGCGGTTCGTACGGGGGCTGCGGACGTGGGTGGGCTTGAAGCAGATCGGCATTACGTACGAACGTGACGCACGGCAGGGTGGGGCTCCGAGCTACACGTTTCGGTCGCTGGTGAAGCTGGCGATGGATGGGTTGGTGAGCTTCAGCGCGGTGCCTTTGAAGCTGGTCACCCGGCTGGGTGTGATCGGGGTGATCGCGGCGTTATTGCTGGCGGCGTGGGTGGTGCTGGACACGCTGTTTATCGGGAAGGCTCCGCGGGGCTGGGCGAGTCTGGCGTTTTTGGTGTTGATTACGTCGTCGGTGCAGATGATTTCGCTGGGGATTATCGGGGAATATCTGGTGCGCATCTTTACGGAAGTGAAGGGTCGGCCGACGTTTCTGGTGGCTCGGATCGACCAGCAGGTGGCCGAGGACGCGGAGGCGTCACGGGATGCGACGCGGACGTCCGCGGGTGGGATGACGCTGCGGGCGGGGTCGCAGGTGAGTGCGGATGATGTGCGTCCGGCGGCAGCGCAAGCGGAGGTGGCGTGATGGCAGCGGTGGTTGAGGCGGGCAGCGGCATGCGGAAGTTGAAAGAGGGCGAGGTGCTGCGTGCTGAGCCGAGCACGACGCGGCGGACGTGGATCGCGTTGGCGGCGTTGGTCGTCGCGGCGGTGGTGGTGCGTCTGGCGGCGATTGTGATTCTGCAGGCCTGGGAAGAGCCCAACGCCATGGAGCATGCTTCGATTGCGTGGCACCTGGCGAACGGCGAGGGGTTTACGTTTATTGACTGGAACGTGAAGCAGATTACGAGCGTTCAGAGCCCGCCTTATCCGGTTTTGCTTTGGGGGCTTTACGAGGTGTTTGGTACGGATCAGCCGAACCTGGTGTATGGGACGGCGATGGTGCTGAATGCGTTTCTGGGCGGGTTGGCGGTTGCGGTGACGTACCTGATGGCGCGGCGGATTGGCGCGGCGCGGCGGTGGGGTTGACGGCTGCGGCGATGGTGTGTGTGTGGCCTACACAGGTGTATGCGGCGACGGTGGCGCAGGCGGTGGTGATGATCGTGGTGGCGATGACCGCGGTGGTGTGGCTTTTTTATAAGGCATTGGACACGGGGCGGGTTCGGTACTGGGCGGCGTTTGGGGTCATTGGGTGCGTGGGGGCTTTGACCGAGCCGGTGCTGCTGCCGCCGATGTTTTTCGCGGGGCTGTTGGTGTTGGTGTGGCCTTCACGGCTGACGGTGGTGCGGCGTTTTACGTTTGCCAGTGTGCTGTTGGTGTGTGGGCTTTCGATTCTTGGGCCTTGGACGCTTCGGAATTACTTCGTGCATGACACGGCCATGCCGGTGAAGAGCACGTTCTGGGTGAACATGTGGAAGGGCAACAACCCCAACGCGACGGGGACGGATCGTCTGGCGATGACGCCTGAGCAGCGGACAGCGTTGGAAGCAAGCGGCGGGTTGCTGGGCAATCAGGAGCTTGCGCGGGACCCGGGCTTTGACCAATGGCGTCAGTACGACCTGCTGTCGGATGCTCAGCGACGGGAGCTGCGGGGCAAGCCTGAGGTGGAGCGTGAAGTGATTTTCGGGTCGTATGCGAAGGGCTGGATCAGCGCGAACCCCGGGGCGTACGCCCGGCTTTGTATGACGCGGCTGGCGAAGACGTTATGGATCGACTGGGATAATCCCAAGGCTCGCAACCCGGTGTACATCGTGAGCCGGGCGGTATTGCTGGGCTTGTCGGCGGTGGGGCTGGTGCTGGTGGTGCGGGGCCGGGGGGGCGTGACGCGATGGCGTTTGGGGTGGCCGGCGGTGATTGTGGGGCTGGCGCTA
Organism: uncultured Phycisphaeraceae bacterium; assembly: GCA_963799465.1. GTDB lineage: Bacteria > Planctomycetota > Phycisphaerae > Phycisphaerales > Phycisphaeraceae > JBCCOW01. Next base: position 2,306,210 of record CAWCXG010000001.1, read on the forward strand.
CTGACGTATACGTTGACGATCACGGCCGCGCGCTTTTTGTTGCCGATCGAGCCGATGTTGTTTGTGTTGTCCGGCGTGACGCTGGTGGCATTTGCAGACCTGGTGGCGGGTCGGGTGGGGTTGCCTCACCTTGGTGAAAGGAGTCCGGCATGAGTGTGGAATCTGCATTGCGTGAGGCATCGACGGTGACGGATGTGCAAGGCGAGGCTGGGCTGGCGGGGCAGGACGCGGGGTCTGATTCGGCGGAGGGTCGGGCTGAGATTAGGCGTGAGGACCGGCCTGAGGATCGGCCGGTGTTTCTGGTGGGCGCTGAGCGGAGCGGCACGACGCTGCTGCGTTTGATGTTGGCGCATCACCCGCAGATCGCGTGGGCCAGTGAGTTTGAATATGCGGTGGATCACCTGCCGGCGGCGGGTGGTTTTCCGGACAAGCCCACGTTTGATCAGGCGGTGGAACGTCAACGCGTTTTCGTGGATACCGGGTACACGCTGGATGAGGCGTTGGACGTGCCCGGTCAGGTGCGTGACTTTCTGCGGCAGTGCGTTGATGCGAAGACGACGCAGACGGGTGGGCAACGTCCGGCGGTGGTGGGCGCGACGTGTCATCGCAACTATGAACGGTTGCTGCGGGTGTGGCCTGAGGCGACGTTTATTCACATCGTGCGTGATCCGCGCGACGTGGCGCGGTCGTGCATCGGCATGGGGTGGAACGGCAATGTGTGGGCAGCGGCGGACCGTTGGCTTCATGCCGAGCAATTGTGGGACGCCGCGGCCCGCGACCTGGGGACGCAGCGGTGGATTGAATTGCGGTTCGAGGACCTGATCGCGGAGCCTGAGGAACAGCTTGGACGGCTGTGTCGGTTCATGGGGCTTGCGTATCACACGGCAATGCTGGATTACGATCAGACGACGACGTACGACAAGCCGGACCGCAAGATCGTGCAGCATTGGCGGACCAAGCTGAGCGAATCGCAGGTGCAACGGGTGGAAGCGCGGGTGGGGGACTGGCTGCGTCGTCGGCGGTATGAGCCGAGCGGATTGCCAGCGGTGAAGGTGGGCGGGCTTGAACAGTGTCGGCTTCGGTTGCAGGATCGGTGGTCACGGATGCAGACCCGCCGGGCGCGTTACGGCACGGCGCTTTGGCTGAAGGAGATCGTGGCCCGCCGGGCGGGATTGACACGCATGCGGGACGGTTTGCTGCGGCAGCAGTTTGCGATCGATACGGCACAGGTGAAGTGATGGGCGAGGCGACTTCGCTGGGCAACCGCGACGCGGCGGTATCGCAGGCGGGGACGCCGATGCGGATCGGGGTGGTGGCGATCGGTCGCAATGAAGGCGAGCGGCTGGTGCGGTGTCTGCGTTCTGTTTTGGGTGATGCACAAGCGGGGACATTGGGTGCGGCAGGCGGTGGGCGTGGTGAGGCGGTGGGGGTGGTGTACGTGGATTCGGGCTCGACGGACGGGAGTGTGGAGGCGGCGCGTGCGCTGGGCGCGGAAGTGGTTGAGCTGGACCTGAGTCGGCCATTCACGGCGGCTCGGGCGCGTAACGCGGGGCTGGCGCGGCTGGCGGAGCGGTATCCGGACGTGGTGTACGTGCAGATGGTGGACGGGGACTGCGAGGTGGTGGACGGTTGGCTTGAGACGGCGGCGGGGGCTTTGGATGCGGAGGATCGGTTGGGTGTGGTGGCGGGGCGTCGGCGGGAGATAGAGCCGGAGGCGAGTCCGTGGAATCGGCTGATTGATATGGAATGGGACACGCCGGTGGGCGACGCGCGGTCGATCGGGGGCGACGCGATGTTTCGGGTGTCGGCGGTGCGGGAGGCGGGGGGTTATGACGAGACGCTGATTGCGGGTGAGGAGCCTGAGCTTTGCGTTCGATTGCGTGGGGCGGGGTATACGGTGCGTCGGCTTGACGCGGAGATGACCCGGCATGATGCGGCGTTGACGAGTTGGCGGCAGTGGTGGAAGCGGAGCAAGCGGGCGGGGCATGCGTACGCCCAGGGTGCGGCGATGCACGGCAAGAGTCCGGAGTTTCATAATGTGAAGCAGACGAAAAGTGCGGTGGTGTGGGGGCTTGCCGGGCCGGTGGTGGTGGCGGGGCTGCTGGTGACGGGGGGGGTTGGGTTGTTGGCGTTGGCGGGGATCGGGCAGTGGGTGGCGGCGGGGCTGCTGGTGCTGGGGCTGCTGGGGGCGGGACTGTATGGGGTGTTGATATGGAAGGTGTATCGGTATCGCCTTGGCCGGGGTGATGCAACAGACGCAGCGGCGTTGTATGCCCGATGGTGCGTGGCGGGCAAGGTGCCTGAAGGGTTCGGGGTGGTGACGTACTGGTGGAATCGGGCGCGGGGGCGGTCGACGCGGCTGATGGAATACAAGGGCTCAGCCGGGGCGTGAGGTCAAGGAGGCGGCAAAGTCTTACATTGTCCGCATGGTCCGCGATCCTGCCTTTGTTGTTTCCCCGCCCGCGTCGTCTTCTTCGCCTGCTGAGCGGTTATTGAATCGGATTGCCGCGCGTGACGCGGTGGTTGCGGTGATTGGCATGGGGTATGTGGGATTGCCGTTGGCGCGGGTGTTCTGGGATGCGGGATTCACGGTGCTGGGCGTGGACAGCGACCCGTCGAAAGTGGAGCTGCTCGCGTCGGGGCGGAACTACCTGAGTCATTTCGGCGAAGACTTTGTGAAGCCGATGCAGGCTGAGCGGTTCACCGCCACCAGCGATCCCGACGCACTGGCCGACGCGGATGCGGTGCTGATCTGTCTGCCGACGCCGCTGGACGAGCATCTCGCGCCGGATCTGTCTTATGTGGACAAGGCTGCGGCGATGTGTGCGAAAACGCTGCACGCAGGCCAGCTGATCGTACTTGAGTCGAGCACGTATCCGGGTACGACGCGGGAGCGGATCGGCGAGGTGCTTGAAGCATCGCAGGGCGGTCCGGATGCTGGGACGTCGCTGGCCTGCGGGAACGATTATTTTCTCGCGTATTCGCCGGAGCGGGAAGACCCCGGGCGGAAGGACCACTCGACGCGGACGATTCCCAAGCTGGTCGGGGGGATGGATGCGATGAGTACGCAGGTGGCGTCAGCGTTGTACGCGGCGGCGCTGGCGGAGGTGGTGCCGGTGGAGACATGCGAGGTGGCTGAAGCCGCGAAGCTTTTGGAGAACGTGTACCGGGCGGTGAATATCGCCTTGGTCAATGAGCTCAAGGTGCTGTTGACGGCCATGGGGGTGGATGTGTGGAAGGTGATTGACGCGGCGGCGACCAAGCCTTTTGGGTTCCAGGCGTTCTATCCCGGGCCTGGGCTGGGCGGGCACTGCATTCCGATCGACCCGTTTTATCTCACGTACAAGGCCAAGGAGTTTGGGCTCGAGACGCGGTTTATCGAGTTGGCGGGGGTGGTGAACCGGGCCATGCCTGACTTTGTGGTCGAGCGTCTGATGCATGCACTCAATGCGCGGCGGCAGGCGATCAATGGGTCGAAGCTGTTGATCCTTGGGTTGGCGTATAAGCCCAATGTGGACGACGTGCGGGAGAGCCCGAGCTTTGAGCTCATTGTGCGACTGAAAGAACTCGGCGCGGAAGTGGATTATCACGACCCGCACGTGCCCGCCACGCATCCGATGCGACACTTTGGGGATCTGAAAATGCGAAGCATCGAGCTTACGGCGGAGGCACTGGCAGGGTACGACGGGGTGGTGGTCTCCACGCATCACGATGCTTACGACTGGGACTTCATCGCGGAGCATGGCCGACTGATCATCGACACCCGCGGCGCGCTGCGGCATCGCTACGGCAAAGACGATCACATCGTGCCCGCGTGAGCCTGATCGGCGTGATGGGCGATTCGGCCTTGGCTTCATGTTTTGCGGCTCATGCCCCGATAAGCTCAAGACGTGGCGCAGCGTGTACCGCATATCCTGTATGTCGCTTCGATCCTGCCCAAACGCAGCGAGACGTTTGTGTATCGGGAGGTGCTTGCGTTGCGTGATGCGGGGGTGAAGGTGTCGGTGGCGTCGCTGCACATGCCGGAGCGTGAGTTGGGCGATCCGGAGGTGGATGCGCTGGCGGACGAGGCGGTGGTGGTTTACGGGGAAGGCGTGCGGGGGAAATTGGCGGTGTATGCCGACGCGGCGAAGCGGGCATGGATTCGGCCGGTGCGGGGGCTTGGTGAAGTGCCGGCGGGGTATTGGATGAAGCACGTGTTTCAGTCCGAGGCGGGGTATGCGTTAGCGCACCGGGTGGCGGGGCGGGGGGTCACACATGTGCACGCGCATTTCGCGCATACCCCGGCCTCAGTGGCGATGGCGTGCGCGGCGGCGCTGGGGGTGCCTTTCAGTTTTACGGGGCATGCGGCGGACCTGTTTCGCGACGGGCATGCGTTGAAAACCAAGCTCACGCGGGCTGCGTTTGTGTCGTGTATCAGTCAGTGGCACCGGGGGTGGTACCGGGAGACAGCGCCTGGGCTGGCGTTGCCTGACGCGAAGCTTCCGGTGGTGCGGTGTGGCGTGGATGTCCGCCGATTCGTGCCGGGCGGAGGGCTGCCGGACGGAGCGACGGGTGGGGCCTCAGGTGGGGCGATGCGGGTGTTGGCGGTGGGTCGGTTGGTGGCGAAGAAGGGGTTTGATATTTTGTTGCGGACGGTGGCGGAGATGCCTGCGGGTTGTGTGACGGTGCGTTTGATGGGCGATGGGCCTGAGGAGGCGGCGTTGCGGACGCTGCGGGATGAGCTTGGGCTGGGGGACGTGGTGGAGATGACCGGCAAGGCCAGCCATCAGGAAGTGCACGCGGCGATGCAGCCGGGCGTTGCGGACGCGTTTGTGTTGCCCTGCCGGGTGGATCCTGCGGGGGGCGATAAGGACGGGATCCCGGTGGTGCTGATGGAAGCGATGGCCAGTGGGTTGCCGGTGTTGAGCGGGGATTTGCCCGCCATCCGTGAGTTGGTGGAGCCGGGCGTGACGGGACTGTTGTCAAAGCCCGGAGATGCCGATGAGTTGAAGGTGCGGCTCCTGGAGTTGCGCGACCCGGCGGTGCGGACCCGTCTGGCCAGGGCGGGGCGTGAACGCGTGGAAGATGAGTTTGCCATGGGGCCGAATATCCAACGGTTACTTGCGGCGTTTAAGGCGGCAGCCGCGACAGCGTTGTCATCGGGCGGGCCTGGCGTGCAGGGAGACGCAGCGTGAGTGACGCCCGGCGGTACTGCCTGATTACCCCCTGTCGTGACGAAGCCCAGTTCGCCCAGCGGACGCTGGACGCGATCGATGCGCAAAGCGTCAAGCCCGCGCGATGGGTGCTGGTGGATGATGGCTCCACGGATGCGACGCCCCGTATTCTCGCTGCGTTTGCGGCCGACCGCCCGTGGGTGACGGTGATCACCCGCGAAGATCGGGGCGAGCGTAAGGTTGGGCCTGGCGTGATCGATACGTTTTATGTCGGGTATGACAGCATCGACCCGGCTGAGTTTGCGTATGTGTGCAAGTTCGATCTGGACCTGGATATCGGGCCTCGGTACTTCGAGCGACTGATGGAACTGATGGAGGCTGACGCCCGACTGGGCACGGTCAGCGGCAAGCCATTCTTCCCGCCCGAGGTGCTGCGGGGGCAGGAACCGCCGACGCGGGAGGCGTTGTTGACGCTTGACGCCCAAGGCCGCCGGGATGCATTGGGGGCAGGTCGTGGGACGGCGTTTGAGGTGTCGGGCCTGGTGTCCGAGGCGTGCGGCGATGAGATGTCGGTGGGGATGACCAAGTTTTATCGCACGCGGTGTTTCGAGCAGATCGGCGGCTTTGTGCGGCAGGTGATGTGGGACGGGATTGACTGCCATCGCTGCCGGATGCTGGGGTGGAAAGCGGGGTCGGTGGATGAGCCGGAGCTGCGGTTTGTGCACTTGCGACCGATGGGTTCGAGCCACAAGGGCATCCTGACGGGGCGGATGCGGCATGGGTTCGGGCAGGCGTTCATGGGGACGTCGCTGGCGTATATGACGGCGAGCGCGGCGTTCCGCGCGGCGCGGCCTCCTTTGGTGGTGGGGGGGGCGGCAATGTGGTGGGGCTATGTGTCGAGTAGACTAAGACGTGACGCGCGGTACGACGACCCTTGTTTTCGCAGGTTCCTCAGGCGTTATCAGTGGGACTGTCTGATCCGAGGAAAAGCTGGCGCGACGCGTCGGCTTGATCATCAAGGGGAACCCCGATGGACACCGCCGAGCTAAATACGGCTGCCGCCTCTGCGGCGACTTCTCAACCCACGGACACGCGGCGCGATGACGCGGGGCCTGACGCAAAGTCTGGCCCGCAATCGGCCGATAGCAACAACGTGATCATCACACCCGCCAAGCCTGAGAGCGTTGAAGTGTCCATCGTGGTGCCGATGTACAACGAGGAGGACAGTGTCGCTTCGTTGATCGAGCAGCTCACCGCATTGATGGACGCCAAAGCCTACCGCTACGAAGCCATCATCATCAGCGACGGATCCACCGACCACACGGTGCCTCGGCTGGTCGAAGCGATTGCTGGCGACCCGCGTTTTACCGTCGTGGAGCTGATGCGAAACTTCGGCCAAACCGCCGCCATGGCGGCGGGCTTTGATGCGGCACGCGGCCATGTGATCGTGCCGATCGACGGCGACTTACAGAATGATCCGCAGGATATTCCCCGCCTGGTCGGCAAGCTCGACGAGTTCGGCGAGAAGCCCGGGCGGTGGGACATCGTGTCGGGGTGGCGTAAGGACCGTCAGGACAAAATGATGAGTCGGCGGTTCCCGTCGATCATCGCCAACCGCCTGATCAAACGCCTGACGTGGACCACCGAGATCCATGACTTCGGCTGCACACTCAAAGCCTACCGGGCTGACGTACTCGCAGACGTCACGATCTACGGCGAGATGCACCGCTTCCTGCCGGCAATCTGCAAGTGGCGAGGAGCGCGGGTCACCGAGGAAGTGGTCCACCACCGGGCACGCGAATTCGGGAAAAGCAAGTACGGCCTCAAGCGCACCGCCAAGGTTCTGCTCGACCTGCTCACCGTTAAATTCCTGGGCGATTACCTGGCCAAACCGATTTACTTCTTCGGCAAGCTCGCCGCGCTGACGTTGATCGTCGCGGGGGTGTCGCTGATCTTCGCGTTCCTGCAGAAGTTCAACATCCTCACCGAGCACGGGCGACCGGTGATGCTCAACGACAATATCCTGGTGCTGTTTGCGATGATGACCTTTATGGTCGCGGTGATTTTCCTGATGATGGGGGTGCTCAGTGAGCTGCTGGCCCGCATCTATCACGAGAGTCAGTCACTTCGGCCTTACAAGATTCGGCATCTGTACCAAGGTGCTTCGGAGACGACCCCGCCGGTGAAGCGCAAGGCGTCGTGAGGGTTCACGAGGGTGTATCGTGAGCAGGCCTGACAGTGCATTGCCCCCGCGAGATCACGGATGACCGCGCCGCTGCCCCACACCCTTCATGTTGACACGCATGTGCATCTGCACGACGCCTTTGACGTGGCCGAGCAGTTAAATGCAGCGGTGGGTCATTTTCAGGATGCGCGAGCCGAGCTTGGCGTGCTGTGCCTTACCGAGCACGCACATCAGCAGGCCTATGACCGCTTGCGTCAAAGCCAGCGCTACGGGCGGTGGACGTTTGAGCCGCGGGGTGACGGGCGGTCGCTTTATGCGTTGCGGGACGATGGGGCGGAGCTGGGGTTGGTGCAGGGGCAACAGGTGTTGGCGGAGGATCGGCTGGAGGTGTTGATCCTGGGGGGGCGACCTGGCGTGGCGGATGGGATGAGCTTCAAGGCGACGCTGCGTGCCGCGCGGGAGACCGGGCTGGGCGTGGTGGTGCCCTGGGGGTTTGGTAAGTGGACCGGGGCTCGGGGCGAGTTGATTCATCAGGTGATCGACACGCGTCCGCCGGGGGTGGCGCTGGGCGACAACGGGGGCCGGCCGAAGATCGGGCTGGGGGATGGTTTGCTACGCCACGGCCGACAGATGGGCATGCTGGTGCTGCCGGGCAGTGACCCCTTGGCCATTGCGTCGGGCAAAGACCGGGCGGGGTCGGTGGGGGTGGTGATCTCCGGCCCGCCGACGTGGGACGAGCTGGCGGACACGCTGGCGGCCCTGCCTTCGCGGGCGGTGATGCCTGACACGTACGGCAGCCACTGCGGCGTCTTACGAGCGATCTCGCAGCAGATTTCGCTACGGTTGCGGGGCCAGCGTCAATCACTCCAACCCGTCGAAACGGCGGAGTGATGGGATGACTCAGTGTGGTGTGACAGGTGAACCTCAATTTGTTTTAGAGGCGGATGACGTGATGACGGGTGAGCTTGTGCATGGGCCTTTCTATATCGATGCTCACATCCATGTGTACCAGTGTTTTGATGAATCGATCATGCTGGATGCTGCCAGCGATCACGTTGCGGGGTACGATCGGGGTGAGGGTACGGCGGTGCTGGCGCTGACCGAGTTGAGGGCGTATCACCGCTTTCGGGCGTGGCGTGATCGTGGACAGGTGGGGCGGTGGACGTTGACGCAAGCCGGGGAGCCGGCGGTTTTGTTTGCCACGCGGGACGACGGCCGGGCGATGGTGATTTTGGCGGGGCGACAGATTGTGACCCAGGGCCGGCTGGGTGTGTTGGCCATTGGCGCAGACGCTGAGTTTGCGGACGATCAGCCGGTGCAGAATTCGATTGATGCGACGCGGGAGGCGGGGGCGATGGCGGTGCTGTCCTACGGCATCGGTAAGTGGCGGGGGGCACGGGGACGTATTATCGACGCGTTTATTGAGTCGGCGGTGCCTGGGGAGCTGGCGTTGGGTGAAATCGCGGCCCGGCCTTTCGCGCATCGTCCGCCTCGTCAGTTCGTCCGCGCCGCGGAGCGGGGCCTGACGATTCTGCCCGGCAGTGATCCGTTGATCATCCGCAGCAATCAGACCGTGCCGATGTCTCGAGCGGTGCGGGTGGATGGCAGCTTTGATCGTCAACGTTTCGGACGCGATCTGGTCGAGGTGTTGCGGCATCTGGGACCCGATGCGCCGCAGTTGGGGTCGCACTTATCGTTGCCTAAGGCAGTGCACCATCAAATCGCGTTGCGTGTGGCCCGCCGATGGCTGGCGCTGAAAGGCTTGCCGACATGACAGTCACGATGACCCGCGATCCTGAAGCGGCGGCCGCCAACCGTTACGACCTGATCGTCGTCGGCGGGGGAATCTACGGCGTGACGGCGACGCTTGAAGCGGCCCGCCGGGGCTTGAAGGTGGCCTTGGTGGAAGCAGGCGATTTTAATCATGGCACGAGCTATAACAGCCTGCGCATCCTGCACGGGGGGTTGCGGTATTTGCAATCGATGGACCTGCCGCGGTTCTTTGAGTCCACTGCCGAGCGGCGGTGGTTTATGCAGCATTACCCGGAGCTCACGGGTCGTTTGCGGTGTTTGCTGCCGTTGTACAACCAGGGGCTTAAGCGGCCGAGCACGTTTGGCGCGGCCTTGAAACTCAATGACCTGCTCGCCCGCCGTCGTAACCTGGGCGTGGCGGCGGCCAATCATCTGCGCGTCGGCCGCATCCTCACGCCCGATCAGGCGGCGGCGGTGTTCCCGGGCATCGTGCGGGAGGGGCTTACCGGGGCGGGGGCCTGGGACGACGGTTACATGGTGCATCACCAACGGCTGACGATGGAGCTGCTGCGGTGGGCGGTTTCTGCGGGGGCCACCGTGCTGAACTACTGCCCGGTCGGGCGTGTGACGATCCGCAGCGGTGCGGTGACGGGCGTGAGCATGACCGACCGACTCACCGGACGGTCGTATGAGCTCACTGCGTCCAAGGTGTTGAGTACGACAGGCCCGGCGACGCGTGCGTTTGCAAAGGCGGCAGGGGATGACATGCCCGAACTGTTCATGCCTTCGCTGGCATTCAATCTGTTGATCGATCAGGCTCCGCCGAGTGATCACGCGCTCGCGTTGACCCCCCATGAGCCTGACGCGCGGACGTATTTTCTCACGCCCTCGAAGGGGCGGATGCTGGTGGGCACGTATCACATGGCGTGGCCGGCGGCGGGTGTGCAGGGGGACGCTGTGGATCGGCCGGTGCCGCCGGAGTCGGCGATTCAGGCGTTTGTGGAGGATCTCAACAAAGTGGTGCCAGACTTGAAGCTGCGGCGTGATCAGGTGCTTGAGGTGCTGGCTGGATTTCTTCCTGCGCATGCGGCAGGCGAAGCCGATACCGCCCACCGCCCGGTGCTTGTGGACCACGGCCAGCGGATCGCAGCCCTGGGGCTTTACAGCGTGTCGGGCGTGAAGTGGACCACCGCCAGGCTTGAAGCGCAGTGCGCCCTGCGTGTGATGTGGGCCAAGGATCTCCCGAAGATTCAGGATTCGGCGAAGCGTCCGGCTCCCGATGCGATCAAAGATTTTGCGACGTACGAAGGCTCAGACGACGCGGTCGACGCGGCACGGCGGATGGTCGCGTTGGAGTCGGTGGTCTGTCTGGACGATATCGTTCAAAGACGGACCTGCTGGGGCGAAACACCTCGGCAGTCCCACGCGGTGACCGAGTCTTTGCGGGCGGTGATCGACTTACCTGAGCACGCCCCCGATGGGCCGGGGATTGCCGACGCGGCGTGAGCGCAGCTGCGTCATCGGTTTGAGGCTCAAGGCTACGCAACGTTCACGAACCAGGGCAGCATCTCGGATGAACATTCTCACCCTTGCCCCCCACGCGTTTTACATCGACCGTGGCACTCCGATCTGTCTGGACTACCTGCTCCAGTCTTTGAGCGAGCGGGGCGACACCGTTGATTTGTGCGTCTACGACGAAGGCGCGTCGCGGGAGTATCCCGGCCTGACGATTCACCGTATCCGCCCGCCCAAGTGGCTGGGTCCCATCGGCCCGGGCTTCTCGGCGAAGAAACTCGTGGCTGACGTGTATCTGTTTGGCCTGGCGTGGAAGCTGCGCAAACGCATCAAGCCAGACGTGATCCACGCGGGCGAGGAAGCGGTGTTTTTTGCCATGCTGTTCAAGCGGCTGTTCGGCGTGCCTTACGTGTACGACATGGACTCGTCGATCGCCCAGCAGCTTGTCGAAAAGAAGACCTGGCTCAAGCCTTTCGCAAAGTTCTTCAACGGCTGCGAAGCCCGGGCGATCCGCGGGGCGGTGGCTTGCGCTCCGGTATGCAATGCGTTGGCGGACCTCGCGCGGGAGGAGAAGGCGCAGCATGTCGAAACGTTGCACGATATTTCCCTGCTCACGGACCCGGACCGCGAGCCGACGGGGTTTCTTCGCGCGAAGCTGGGTCTACCTGCGGGTCGGCCGATCCTGATGTACGTGGGCAACCTTGAGCCTTACCAAGGCGTGGACCTGCTGGTGGAGGGATACAAGCATGCGTTGGACGCGGGCGCGGACGTGGAGCTGGTGATTGCCGGCGGGACGGACGTAGCCATTGACGCACAGAAAAAGCAGGCTGAGTCACTGGGCATTGCGGATCGGGTGCATTTTCTGGGGCGTTGGCCGGCGGAGAAGCTCGATGAGCTGTTGGCGGAGGCGGACATCCTGACCGCGCCTCGGATTCGGGGCATCAATACGCCACAGAAGATTTTTCCGTATATGCATTCGGGTCGGCCGGTGTTGTTAACGGATCTGCCGACGCATACGCAATTACTCGACGGGTCGGTGGCGTGTTTGCGCCTGCGAATCCGGAAGGATTTGGCCGAGCGTTGTGTGACCTGGCGGGCGATCCGGAGCGTCGCGTGACGCTGGGGGCGGCCGGCCGGGCGTTTGTGGAAGCGAATCACACGTACCCTGCGCATCGCCGTCGGCTTAACGCGTTGTACGATTATGTGGCCCGGGTCGTCCTGTCGTCTGACCGTGCGGGTGAAGTGCCTGCTGATCCTGATATCCCCCACGCGGCTCTAGAGCGTGAGGGTTCGACAGTGCTGATGACCGATCCTGTTTCTCCTGCTGCTGGTTCACACTCATGACGGATGCAAACTCTTCTTCAGATCACCGCGTGAATGCGGGTACCAAGGCGTTGGTGACGGGCGCGACCGGGTTCACCGGCGGGGCGCTTGCGCGAGCGATGCAACAGCGCGGGTATGCGGTGCGGGCGTTGGTGCGTGACCCCGCGTCGGCCTCAGCGCAGTCGCTGGCGTCGCTTGGGATCGAACTGGTGCAGGGCGATATCCGGGACCGCGACGCGGTCATCGCCGCGGCCCAAGGGGTGGAACTGATTCAGCACATTGCTGCGGTCTTTCGCACGGCGGGCCATGACGATCAGTACTACCACGATGTGAATGACCTGGCGGTGGGTCATATCATCGACGCGGCGCGGGCTCACGATGTGCCGCGTACGGTGCATTGCTCGACGGTGGGGGTTCACGGGCACGTGTCGAAGATTCCCAGTGACGAGACGGCCCCGTACAACCCGGGCGATGTGTATCAGGTCACGAAACTTGCAGGTGAAAAGCGCTTTCTCGCGGCCATGGCCGACGGGCTGCCGGGCGTGCTGTTTCGGCCGGCGGGGATGTACGGGCCGGGCGATATGCGGTTTCTCAAAGTCTTTCGAGGCGTGCAGAAGGGGCGATTCCCGATGTTCGGCTCGGGCGAGGTGACGTATCAATTCACGTATATCGACGACATGGTGGACGGCATCATTTTGTGCGGGGAGCACGAGGGTGCGCAGGGCGGCACGTTTATCGTGTGCGGCGACGGGTGGATCAGCCTGAACCGGTTCGTGGCGTTGGTGGCGGCGGCGGTGGGGGGCAGGCCGCCTCGGGTGCATCTGCCGCTGGGGCCGTTGCTGCTGGCGGCCAAGGCCTGTGAAACGGTGTGCAAGCCTTTTGGGATTGATCCGCCATTGCATAAACGGCGGGCGGAGTTTTACATCAAGGCGCGGGCGTTCTCGAACGCACGCATCAAAAGCACGCTGGGCTATCAGCCGAAGATCAGTATGGAAGAGGGCGTGTACCGGACGGCGGTGTGGTATCACGAGCAGGGCTTGATCGACGCGGTCGTGGACCGTGCGACATACGAGGCCACGGTGGCGGGGATGGGTGCGTCGGCTGCGGCGTAGTCGGCAGGTGTTGTGAGCCTGGGTGAAGGTTTAAAGGGGGATTTTTCATATGACAACCATGACCGCAGACAGTGAAGCACCTACGCGGATCGAGGTCGGAGCCGACTCTGAGCTGCGATCCATGCTGAAGGACGAGAACACCTCGGCTTTGAAAAAGTACATGGACCTGGTGGTGGGTAAGCGGTCGATCGGCCGACTGATCTGGTTTGAAATCGTGATGCTGCTGTCGCAGAACCTTCCGGGCGCTGCGGGCATCGTGCTGCGACGCAAGCTGTACAAAACGCTGTTGGGCTCGTGCGGCCGGGGTGTGGTGTTCGGCAAGGGATCTTCGTTTCGGCATCCGCACCGCATCCGCATCGGCGACAACGTGGTGATCGATGAACACGTGGTGCTGGACGCGAAGGGCACGCAGGACGTGGCGATTGACGTTGGCGATGACTGCGTGATTGGTCGCAATACGGTGCTGTCGTGCAAGTCGATGGGGCCGAACTCGGGGAAGTTTGTGCTTGCGCCGCGGGTGAATATTTCGGTCAACTGCACGTTGATCAGCGAGACGGAATTTCGCATCGGGACCAAGGTGCTCATTGCGGGGCATTGCTACATGATCGCGGGGGGCAATCACGGCACGGACCGGGTGGACATTCCAATTCTGGATCAGCCGATGATTGAAAAGGGCGGGATTACCCTGGGGGATCACTGCTGGATTGGCGCGAATGTGACGGTGCTTGACGGCGTGACGGTCGGCCGGGACAGCGTTGTGGCAGCGGGGGCGGTGGTGACGCGGTCGGTGGATGCGTTTGTGATTGCGGGCGGGGTGCCTGCGAAAATGCTCAAGTCCCGCCACGCGGCGGGGCAGACGCCTGCGGTGTCGGACGCGGCAGGCGGGTGATGCGGGTGGGGTTTGTCGTTTGCCTTTGAGAGTGAGTGATGATGTCGAACACGCCGAGCCATGCCGACCCTGCTGCGCCGTTGGCTGGTGATGCCGGGGCGGGCGAGCGGATTTCGATGGAAGACAAGCCTTTGATGATGGACGTCATCAAGCAGGGTCAGGGCGGCGCGCTTGCGAAGTACAGTTATTTTTTCGTGGGTCGGCCGGGCCTGGTGGCCATGCTCAAGTATGAACTGATCAACGCGCTGGCCCGGCGGCGGGGCGGGGCGGCAGGGTATCTGCTGCGTAAGAAGCTGTTTGCGAGGCTTTTGGCGCAGGCGGGCGGAGGGATCAACTGGGGGCTGGACGTGGCGGTGCGTCATCCGCAGAAGATGGCGCTCGGGGAAGGATGTGCGATTGACGACGGGGTGCTGCTTTGTGCGCGGGGGGCGGATGAAGGCGTGAGCTTTGTGCTGGGTGATGATGTGTTGATCGCACGAGGCAGCATTGTGCAGGTCAAGCGGGGCAGCTTGTCGATCGGGTCGCATGTGGTCATCGGGGTGCATTCGCAGATTAGTGGTTGCAGTCGTATTGAGGTCGGGTCGAACGTGATGACCGGGGCGCAGTGTTATCTGGGCGGTTCGCGGCACGGCATTGAGCGAAACGCAGGGCCGATGATCGATCAGGACACGTACACGCGGGGGCCTTTGGTTATTGAGGATGACGTGTGGCTTGGCGCGGGGGTGCGGGTGCTGGACGGCGTGCGGATTGGGACGGGCGCGGTGGTGGCTGCGGGCGCGGTGGTGACCAAAGACGTGGAGCCGATGAGTATTGTGGCGGGGGTGCCAGCGCGGAAGATCGGGGATCGGCCTTGACCGCCGACGCGACCCCGACCGCGACCGCGGATCTGTCAGCGGTGGAGCCCTCGGAGCAGCGCGGGTCTGGGAGCCTGCGCGGGCACGTGAAACGGCTGGTGACGGTGGCGGTCAGTGGGTTGCTGCTGACGTGGGTGCTGATGCAGACGGACTGGTCGAAGGTCGGGCAGCTCGCGGGTCAATTGACGGTTGTGGGATTGGTGGGGGTGGCGTTGACGGCCCCGCTGTTTGCGTTGGTGTCAGCGTGGAAATGGAAAGTGCTGCTTGCGGGTCGAGGGTATGAGGTCGGGCTCATGTCCTTGTTTCATATGTATGTGGTGGGGCAGTTTTACAACAACTTTCTGCCAACCTCGGCGGGGGGCGATGTGGTGCGGGCGGTGATGCTGCGTAAGCGGATCGAGCATGGCGCGGATGCGGTGGGATCGATTTTTGTGGAGCGTTTGACGGGGCTTGGGGTGCTGACGCTGTTCGCGGTGGGGGCGTTGGTGGTGGCTCGGCCTTTGTGGGGCGATGCGAAACTGATGACAGCGGCGGGGCTTGGGATTGCGTTCGCGGCGACGGTGATGGTGATGGTGTGCCTGAGGCCGGCCACATCGGTGCTGCAGCGGCTGCTGGGGCGGGTGGGGCCGGCGGCGAAGCTGTTGGCGAAGGTGGGCCAGGTGCAGGACGCGTTGCTGGCGTACCGCCGAGAGGCTGGCACGCTGGCGGGGGCGGTGGCGATTTCGGTGGTGTTCTACGCGGCTGCGGTGGGGGGGACGTGGGTGGCGTGCTGGTCGTTGGGGGCGACGGTGCCGGTGTGGCTGCTGCTGGCGGCGGTGCCGATTGTGATGGTGGTGACGATGCTGCCGATTTCGTTCAACGGGCTGGGCCTGTGGGAGTGGTCGTTTGCCGCGACTTTCGTTGCCTTGGGGTCAAGCTATGAGCTGGGCCTGGCGGTGGCGGTGCTGCTGCGGCTGCGGGACGTGCTGTGGTCGGCGGCGGCGTACGGCGTCACGACGCTGCTGAGCGTCCGTACGGTGCGGTAAACCCCTGCGGTATTGCGTGATATGTCAAGCTGGGCAAGCTGTGGCGTGTGGCGCACGGCTGGCAGGGCCTTGAGACGCATTTTTTGGCATCGAGCTGAATTGATGCTAGGTTTTCGTCGAAGGTCTGGATAAGGTGACGGACTGTCAAGCTCCGTCCGCGAGCTCAGGCTGCCCTCTCGTGAGGTCTTTTATCAGACGACGCTGTCGGGTAAAAGAGTCATTTGAGGACACGTCCTGTATTGGCTTTTGTTCTGGTTATGCCTTTTTTCAGACGGTGTGTGAGATGCACACCCCTGCACAGTTTCTCAAGGATTGGAGAAAAATCCGCTATGCGTTCCCGCTTTACGACTGCCACTTTGCTTGCCACGGGTACTTTGCTCGCCTCTTTCAGCGCTGACGCTGCTCCGGTTGATCTGTCTGACCTGGTGATTTTCTCGCACGGCGACTCCATTACCTACGGGGTGATTGGTGACGGCCGAGACGCGAGCGGAACGCTCGGGGCGCCTTCCGGTGACTTCTCGAACTCTCAGTTTGCCTCGCGGGGCAGCTACCGGCGATTCCTAGATATGAACCTGGGCGAAGCGGGCACGGGCTTCACTTTCGTCGGCGGCCGGGATGACCGCGACAGCTACATCATCAACACGGTGGCGGGCGACGGCACGAGCAATATCGCCTCAAACTACAACGCGGCCCGCGGCGGCGCTACCGAAAACTATTGGTGGAACGGCGATCAGGCCAACCAGCTCTCGGACCCCAACAACAGCGGCTGGTATCGCCACTACGCGATCCCCGGCATCTCCGCCAACGACACGGGCAATACCTACAGCAGTGGACAGCGCATCAACTGGGGTGTGCGGGACAGCGACGTGAAAACCGCGGGCAGTGCTCACTCCACAGTCCGCAGCCTGGTGGACCGCATCTACGACACCTCAGGCCTGGGGACCGGCGTGGTGAACGATGCCAGCAAACTGCGTGATCCGGAGCGGGCAGGGGCACCTGCTGGCGACTTCCAGCAATTCGTCTTTGGCAACGGCCGGCCCAGTGCCATCACCCTGCACATTGGCACCAACTCCATCGCAGAAAGCCCCGGCATTGCCATTGATCGCCAGCTCGGCCAGACGCTTGAGACCTACCAGCTGCTGACCACCACGACCGATCCTTCGACGGGATCGACGTACCTGGCGAGCGATGTGGACATCTATCTGGCCAAGATTCTGCCCAAAATTGAAGGCGGGACCACGCTCGAAGAGGTGTACAACGAGACCCTGGCTTACAACCAGCAGATCGAATCGTTCAACTCGCCCGGCTCACGCGACGCGGACATCTACGGCAACCTGAGTGCGTCGTTCCTGGACAACATCGTGATCGTCGATATGTTCGCGATTCTCGTGTCGGATGTCTCGGCAGGGGTCGCTCAGGCATTGGGCATCAGTGAAGCGGACGTGCTGGCTGCGATCCAGAAAGACGATGACGAATTTGTCGACTGGGTCCTGGCCGACGCCAACAGCTCGATCAACGAGGGGTCCACTGACCCGCTGGCGGCGAATGCGATTGCCAGTGCGAACTTTGATCTTCTGGGCGACGAACTGCACCCCAACGAACTGGGTTACGCGGTGATGGGTGAAGTCTGGACGCTGGCTTTCCAGGCCAACGGATCGATTCCCACCGGCGTTATTCCTGAGCCTGCCACTGCGGCGGTGTTGGCTATGGGTGCAGGAGGCTTGCTGCTTCGGCGGCGACGGCGTTACGAGGGCTGAGCTTCTCGGCTCATCATTTGAGAATTGACATTCAAGCAGGCGGCTGAATCCTCGGCCGCCTGTTTTTTTGCGCATGGTTCGCGGGGTCCAGTGGACGATGCCCCATCACTGGCCGATAATGTGGGATCGACCTTGCTGGTAGCGCGTGGAGCTGGATCGTGGGTCGGTAATGACCGACGAATGACTAAGCCCTTGAAGACCTGGTGGTCTTGGGGTCATGCAGGTTGGCGAGACTCCCTATGAGCCAGTTATCAGCCGACCCCCCCGGCGCCTATCCCGCGTTGGCCAAGTTTCAAACGATCCCGGTCACCTGGCCTGGCCTGCTGGTTGGCAGCGTGGTGGTGTTTTTGGTGGCGCTGGCAGCGCGGTTGCTTTACCCGGTCGAGGGCGGGCACTTTGATGAGTATTATCACGTGCTCGCCGCGCAGGGGGTGCTTGACGGGCGGGGTCTGAGTATTAATGAGACCGGGCAGTACACCCGAGCGCGGGTGTTTACGTACATGGTGGCGGCGTCGATGGGTCTGTTTGGCGAAACGCTGTGGGCGGCGCGGCTGCCTTCGGTGGTAGCGGGTGCGTTGACGGTGTCGGTGATCTGGGCCTGGGCCCGGCGTGAGGGCGGGAGGACGGCAGGCGTGATCGCGGCAGGTGTCGCGTCGGTGTTGCCGATGTTTCTTTACTTCTCGACGTTTTGTCGATTTTACATGTTGCAGACGTTGCTGACGCTGATCGCTGCGATCGGGGTCTATACGCTGATGACGCGGCCTTGGCAGGGTCGGCAACGGTGGTGGGTGCTGGGGGTGGTTGGGGTTTGCCTGTTATTTGGGTTTCACCTGCAGGCGACCACACTCATCGCAACCGCCAGCCTGGGCAGCTGGGTGGTGGGCTGCCTGGTGGTGCGTTTGCTGAGCTGGGAGACGCGTGATGATCGCGGTCGCAGCCTGAGCCTGCTGGCGGCACTGCTGGCGTCGCTGATTGGCGGCGTGGTGGTGGCGTGGCTGAGTGGGATCCTGGGCGAGCAGTGGGAGTATTTCCGGCGGGCGACGCATTGGGCGGCGGCGAATCAGGACAACGATTCTTTCTATCACAAGTACTTTCTGGAGCGGTACGGCGTTTTCTGGTTCGGCATGCCGTTGCTGATTGTCGCTGCGATCGCGTATCGGCCGATGGCGGGGCTTTTTGCGACGTGGATGTTTGTGTCGCTGTTTGTTGCCCAGTCGCTGGGCGGGATGAAGGCCCCGCGGTATGTGGGCTATGCGATGCCGTTCATGATTTTGATCTGGGCCTTGGCGGCCGCGGAGTTGTTGCCGCATCTGGTGTCCATCACGGGGCGTGCGATTCGGCCTTGGCTGACGCGGGGTTGGGCGCGGCGGCGATTTGGGTGGTTGGTCACGCCGGCGAGCTGGGGTGTGGCTTGCCTGATCAGTTTGTATCTCGTGTACAACACCCATGCCTACCACCTGGGCGTGAAGATGCTCGACGGCAAGCCCGGGACGACCCACCGCTACATCAAGCCGAACTGGGATCAAATGGCCCGGGAGATCAAGCCTGTGCTCGACAACGGGGCGGTGCTGCTGACGTCCTCAGGCACGAAGTCGTTGTTTCACGCCAATCGGCTGGATTACACCATCAGTCTGACGCAGATCGAGGGTTACGAAGAGGGCGAGGATGACCATCGACTGGGCCGACCTACGATCAGTTCGCCCGAGCAGGTTGCGGCAGCGGTGGCCCGGCATCCTGCAGGTTTGGTGGTGATTGAGCGGGTGGAGTGGCGTCAGCCATTCGCGGTGACGGTACCGACGTCGGACTGGATCGAGGCGCATCTGGAGTCCCGGGCGACGGCGCTTGGCCAGGATTTTCTTGTTTTTGGCTGGGATCGACGCATCGGGTCGGCGACCTCCCAAACTGCACCCTCGGCGGCACAAGCGTCGATGTCTTCTGACCGGGACCTGAGGTAAGGAAACTTTTGTCGATGAATCTGATGCTCTCGACTGCCTCCGTGCCCCCACCCCCACCCCCACCCCCACCCCCTGCGTCGCCTGCGTCGCCTCCGCCGCCGACCTCTTCTGGGGCGGCGCCGCCGCGGGGAGATGGGTCGGGCCCACGGATCTCGATTATGGGGATGCCCATTGACGTGGTGACCCAGGAGCAGGCGGTTGAGCGGGTGCTCGACGGGCTGGCGGGTGAGCAGGGCGGCTGGGTGGTGACGCCGAACCTTGATCACGTGCGTCGCTTTGTGCATGTCCCCGAGCATCGGGGGTTTTACGAGCAGGCGACGCTGGTCCTGGCGGACGGGATGCCGTTGATCTGGGCCAGCCGAATCGCGGGGCGGGGGTTGCCTGAGCGGGTCGCGGGGTCGACGTTGACGGACACGTTGGCTGGGCCGGTGGCGAAGCATGGCTACTCGATCTTCCTGCTTGGTGGGGAAGAAGGGGCGGCGGAAGGGGCGGCGGAACACCTGACCAAGACGCACGGCGTGACGATTGCAGGGCTGTACTGTCCGCCGCTGGGCTTTGAAGATCAGCCCGCGCAGTGGGACATGATGCGGGAGATGCTCAAGGCTTCGGGAGCGGATCTGGTGTACGTGGCGCTGGGATCCCCCAAACAAGAGCATGTCATTGAGCGGCTGCGTGACACGCTGCCTCAGGCGTGGTGGCTGGGCGTGGGGGTGAGTTTGAGCTTCCTGTCCGGGGACAAAGAGCGGGCTCCGGGGTGGATGCAGAAACTCGGGCTGGAGTGGATCCATCGGGTCGCGCAGGAACCCAAAAGACTGGGTCGGCGATATTTCATTGAGGGGATTCCGTTCGCGGTGCGAATGATGGGATGGGCGGTTCGGATGCGTTTAAGCGGGGGCGGGCGTGAAGCTGGGTAAGCAAAGTGCTTAGTCTGGCGTGAAATGGTCGAAAGATCACAAATAAACCGTGATTGGTCCACGCTGGCCCCTCGCAATTGTCGATCAAATGTGGCATGCTGAGGGCGGCTTGTGCTGAGAGTACGACCGTGGAGGGCCTTGGGTGTGTGTGAACGTCGTGACGCGGGGTTTCACAGGACGCGCAGACCAAGGCATTGAGCAGGAAAGGGCGGATACGCCATGTTGTTGAGAATCGCCGACCAGGGCATCACACTTCCGCATCGATTGGATTCGGTTCCTGCTCCAGGGCCGGGCCGGAAGCTTGCTGCGGTGGTTCTGCTGGCGGGCACGGTACGGGCCAACCCGCTGCGTCGAGCGACGGGGCGTGGGGCGTTGCGGCTGCCGGTGGGTAATAACCGCAGCGTGCTGGACTGTTGGAAAGAGCAGTTGGTCAGCCTGGCGGAGTCGCTGGGTCAGGGTGAGCTTCCGGTGCGTGTGATTGTCGAGCAGGGCGGCAGCGTGGGGCGTCGTCGGCTGAATTGCGGGCCGGTGAAAATGACAGTCGAGCAGGACCCCGCCGAGTTTCGCGGAACCGGCGGCCTGCTCAGTGACCTGGCAGAAGGCTACCACGACGACGAGCAGATTCTGGTGATCCATGCGTCGCGGCTGTTGTTTGCGCCGCTGAGCGACCTGGTCCTACAGCTGATGAATGCGGGGGGCGACGTAGCCATGCTGGTGCGTCCTGACCACTCGCCCGGCGGGATCATGCGGATGTGCTGCGGGAGTCTGCGGCTGGTGAACAAGGTGGGGTTTGTGGACCTCAATGAGCAGGCGTTGCCTTTGATTGCCAAGCGGTACGACGTTCGGGTCGCCCGGTACGACGGGCGGGTGGCGATGTCGCTGCGGACGCTTGACGACTATCTCGAGGCGCTGCGGGAGTATCACTGCCGGGCGACAGGCCGGCTTGACGAGCGTCGCCCGTTTGGTGAGACGTGGAAGCCGACGTTTGCGATTCTGGAAGGTGGAGCGGCGATCCAC
The DNA here is from genome assembly GCA_963799465.1 of uncultured Phycisphaeraceae bacterium. Lineage (GTDB taxonomy): Bacteria > Planctomycetota > Phycisphaerae > Phycisphaerales > Phycisphaeraceae > JBCCOW01. Next base: position 2,327,664 of record CAWCXG010000001.1, read on the forward strand.
GAGCGTGCGGTGATTCACGACTCGGTGGTTTTAAGTGGTGCACGGGTGGACAACGGCGCGGTGGTGGTTCGGTCGGTGGTATGTCCGGGTGCGGTGGTGGGTCCGGGCGAGCGGGCCATCGATTGTCTGGTGACGGACAAGCCGGTGAGCCTGTCGACGCGCTGAGGCCAGGACGTTCGCGCCGCGGAGAACGCGGTTTTCCGGATTTCATGGCAGTATGGTGGGCGGGCCTGCTCCGCGACACCCCGGCGAGTGATTCGATGCTGCCACGCAGACTTCAGAAGAACGGATGGACGAACACCCACGTGGCCTCGGTGGTGGTGCTGACGTTGCTCGGCGTGGCCGCGACGCTGCCGGCGTGGATCGACATTCTTCGGATCGTGCTGGTCAGTGAGACGCACCGTTATCTGGTGATGGTGCCGGTGATTGTGATCTGGCTGGTGTGGGTTCGGCGGGTGCGTTCGACGGTAACGCATCCGGCGACGGGCTGGCCTGGGCTGGCGTTGACGATTCTGGGCGGGTGTGTGTATGTCATTGGCCACGCGGCGCAAGTGGACGCGGTATGGCATTTAGGGGCGGTGTTGACCATGGTGGGGATGCTGGTCACGGCATTAGGCCGCGATGTCGCCCAGCGGTTTGCCCCCGCGTGGGCGGTGTTGCTGCTGCTGGTACCGCTCCCGGCGGCGTGGGCGGAGGGACTGGGGCGACCGATCCGTATTTTCAGCGCTGATCTGGCCTGCCGGGTGTACCAGTCCCTGGGGGTTCAGGCCCGGCTGGATCTGGAGAACGATGCGATTTTGTTCGCCGACGCGGCGGCTCCGCTGCGGGACGCCAGCGGCGGGCTGGGTTTGCTGCTGGTCATGATTTTGATCTGTTACGGTTATGCCTTCGGCCTGCCTCTGCGACAATCGGTGAGAGGGCTGGTGCTGCTGGTGAGTCCGGTCATGGCCGTCCTGTGCAACGCACTGGCCACGGTGGCCACAGCTTGGCTTTACGGGTCGCTTGCGTTCTGGCAAGCGGATGTGATTCACCTGCTGAGCGAGTGGGTTTTGCTGTTGACGGGATTTTTTGTGTTAGTCGGCGTGATCCGGCTTCTGGGCATGGCGTCGGTGCCGGTGCGGACCTACACGCTGGTGTACAGCCGATAACGCGAAAGCACGATATTCCCAGCCGGATGCTTTCGTCACGGCCTCACCGGTTATCATGAATACGAGGGGCAGAACGGCCGATGGTCATCCAGGCAGGCCTGCGTAAGGTCGGTCTGGTCGAGGTGACCTCCTGGCGATCGGTTGTGTTGATCGTTTCAGGCAAACCCGAGGCCGGTGTGGGACGTAGGACAGCAGGCATCCGTGTAAGTCACATGTCGTGGCGATCACGGGGCAGGAGTGTTGGCAGATGGTTCAGCAGAATACGGACGGTTGGGGCAATCCCGCGAGCGGTGGCCAGGATCAGGAGCTCAAGCGGCGACGCGAAAAGCTCATGGCCTTGCTGCGAGGTCGGCTGCATTGGGCCATCATCCTGGGTGTCATTCTGGGCACCTGCGGCGGCGTCGCGGGATGGTCGCTCCATCACGATCGATACCAAAGCACCACGCCCATCGAGTTCCAACCGACCGTCGAGCTCGTGACCGGCCCGGACCAAGGCACCCCGCCTTACTTCCAGGCGTACATGCAGCAGCAGTTGGAAACCATCACCGGCAACCCGGCGGTGGTCAAGGCGGCCATGCAGGAGCCGATCTGGAAAAACCACGAACGGGCTGCCGGGCTGCCCGACGTGACCGAAAGCGACTTTCGTGAGGCGATTCAAATCACCGAGCCTCACCGCCTCAGCTATATCGGGTATGTCACTTTCGAAAGCGATGACCCCAAGAACGGCTCAAGCGGGCGCGACCGCGTTGACGCAGGCTTTCAAGCAATTCTTTGATCGCCAGAACGAAGACACCAACCGAGGCAAGCTGCGTCAGCTCAACGCGGAGATTTTGACCATTGAAGGTCGAATCGTTGACATTCAACGCGAGATTGCGGACAAGCTCAACGGCCGAACGTACGACATTCTCCAGCAGGACCAGCGAGCGGAGTACACCGCGGTCAAACAGCTTGAGGCGTGGAAGCGCGACGCGGTCCGCAAACTCGGCGGGACGCCTGACCCCAATCGTCTGCCCACAGACCGCGAGCTCACCGAGATCGACATCCTTACCGAGTTCCCTCAGGCGCTTGAGCTTCAAGGCCAAATTGCGCTGTACGAGCAGGAAATCACCGGGATCAAGGGTGCGTCGAACATTGGTGAAGGTCACCACACGGTTCGTGTATTGCGGGGTAAGCAAAATGCGTTGAAGCTCGAACTCGAGCGTTACGTCACCGAGCAATTGGCGGGTCCGACAGACGACAGCAGCCGGGCGCCGACGCCGGTGGATGCGCTGCGTCGTGAGGTGGCGATTATTGACAGCCAACTGGCGGTGAGTCGTCAGCGGTCGATTGATCTCGCGGAACGTGTGCAGGAGATTGAAAGTATTCGTGCCCGCCTGGAAACCGAGCAGGATCGGCTTGAAGGATTGAATAGCCAGAAGCTCGCGGTGACGCAGACCATCAAGGCGGCCGCTGAGAACAGTACCCGGGTGCAGGTTCGACCTTACGCTTCACTGCCTGGCCAGCCTTACAATGCCGAGAAGCAATTGCAAAATGCGGTGCTCGGGGCGTTGGGTGGCGGCGGTGTGGGCTTTGGCTTGATCATCATGGCGGGGCTGTTCGATCGGCGATTGCGGCATGCGGCCGACGCCCGTACCGGCATGCCCGACATCCGCATGCTCGGCATCCTGCCCACACTGCCCCGCAACATCAAAGACCCCCAGCAGGCGGAAACTGCAGCCCACTCGGTGCACCACGTCCGCACCCTGCTGCAGATCGCGACCGAGGAAGGCAAACGCGTCTTCACGATCACCAGCCCGGCCGCGGGGTCAGGCAAGTCCAGCCTGACGGTGGCGCTGGGCTTGTCGTTCTCTGCAGCCGGTTCGCGCACGTTGCTGATCGACTGTGACGTCGTGGGTGCCGGGTTATCGCGACGCCTTGGAGGTGTGGTGCGTCATCCGCTCGAGCAGGTGCTGCGTGATGCGTCGATCCTCAGCGAAGACGTGATCGACCAGGCGGTGCGGGAAGCGCGACGCCGGGATACCAGCCTGGGTGAAGTCCTGATGGACCGGGACCTGCTCACCGCCGAGCAGATCGATGACTATACCGCCGCCGACCTGTCCTCCACCGGCGGTATTCTCGAGGCATGTGCCGAGGGCTGCCTGACCCAGTGCGTGGCTGGGACCGATGTGGCCAACCTGAGCGTCCTGCCCGTAGGAAGTGCAGGCCCCAACGACGCCGGTGCCCTGTCGCCTCAGACCCTGCGGCGGCTGGTCGATCAGGCTCGGGCAGAGTTTGATGTGGTGCTGGTCGATACAGGCCCCGTGCTCGGCTCGCTCGAAGCCTCGATGATCGCTTCGCACAGCGACGGCGTGATCTTCATCGTCTCCCGCGGCGACGCCAAGAGTTTGATCAACCGATCCCTGGAACACCTCCAGAGCATCGGGGCTCGTATGCTCGGCGTGGTCTTCAACCATGCCAGCGACAGCGATCTGCGCGATACGTCCTACGGTTCGATGGTGTCGATCGATCGTCGCCTCAAGTCCGACCGAAAGGTCACGCCCGATCCTGTGACCAGTGCCCGACTGGGCCCGCTGGGCTCGGCGGTCGCCGCCTACAGCCATCGCAGTAAGTCCAAATCCGCCAACGGCCACCCCGCCCCGCCCACCCGCAACGGGCATGTCGAGTCGGTCAACGGCGAGGCGTTCCTTGCTGACCCGGTCCGGTCCCTTGATTAATACTCCGGAGTCCCACGGACGGTGACCACCGCACCTCACACCCATTCGAGCCCGCACACGCTGGGTCTCACCGGCGATGCCCCGGACCCTGCCCCCACCATCTGGGGGCTGGACCCGGTGCAACTGCATGACCGCTTCTGGGCTGCGCGGGGGGTGCAGGTCGTCCGCCTCGGCGAGCCGTGCGAGTTGATCTCGCATGCCGAACTGTACCTGCTGACCGACCCGCACTGCCTGGCGATTTTTCGCATGGCCAAGCTGATCGACACCCTCGCCTGGCTCAAGCCTGAGGTCGTGTTCATCCGCCTGCACACCACCCATGACGCGGGCTATCACGAACGCGTCATCACTGATGATGAAGATCGCTTTGTCCGATTCGAGCGGGTCTACAGCACCGCAGACTGGCGGCTGGGACGCGTCGCACTGACCCCCTCACGGCAGCTTGCCCAGCGATGGCAGGAACTTACCGACAGTCGCGCGGGCTGGAAAATGCTCAGGCGGTCGGTGGATATTCAAAAGCGGTCCACCAGTTCACTCGACGGCCACGTGTTTGACCGTCACAGCCCGACAAGCGTTAATGATTTCGTGCGGTCCCTGGTGCGGATCTGGCAGCGTCCGGACAGCACCATCGCCCGTGCGCGTCGCCATACCGATGACGTCTGGCGGGACAGTGACCTGCACGGGAGAACCAAGACCCGGTTTGTCGGCCCCATCTGGGTCGGGGCCGGGCGGGATTTGCGGGATGTCGATTCGGTGGTCGGCCCGGCGGTGCTCTGGGACGAACCCGCCTCCCGCCCGACGGTCGAAGCGATTGAGTGGCAGCACATTGAACCCAGTGAAGCACTGGCCAAAATTGTGGTGCCCGAGCAGATCCGCGTCCGCAAAGTCTCCTCGATTCAGCGGATGACCAAGCGGATATTCGACATCGCTGCAGCGTTATTTGCGTTGCTGCTTACCTTGCCGATTTATCCGCTGGTGTTCCTCGCGATTCTGCTTGAAGATGGTCGACCGTTCTTCTTTGCGCATCAGCGTGAATCGATGAAGGGCGTGGAGTTTGGCTGCCTGAAGTTCCGCACGATGCGTAAAGACGCCGAGGCCATCAAGGCCAAGCTCATGGCGGAGAATCAGGCCGACGGGCCTCAGTTTTTCATCGAAAACGACCCGCGTCACACCAAGGTCGGCCGATTCCTGCGCAAAACCAATCTCGACGAACTCCCGCAATTTCTAAACGTCCTGCTCGGGCAGATGTCCATCGTGGGTCCCCGGCCGAGCCCTTACAAAGAAAACCAGTACTGCCCGCCCTGGCGGGAAGCGCGGCTGTCGGTCCGCCCCGGGATCACCGGGCTTTGGCAGGTGCTGCGGAGTCGGGATCACGGCAAGGACTTCCAGGAATGGATCCGCTACGACATCGAATACGTCGAGAACTTGTCCTGGAAACTCGACCTGTGGATCATCTGGCGTACCGTGCTGATGTTCGCAGGCAAGAAGACCACCCGCGATAACGGGTAGGTCGAGGCGTCGGCACCTGCGCAAGGTGAGATCGGAAAAGCAGCCGTGGTCGCTCCGGGCTGCGCTTAGCGCGCACCGCGATCATGTGTAGTGGTTTGAGTGGGACGGGCATCCTGCCGGTCTTCGCTGCGTCGCAGCGACCGTATCACGCCTCGGCCTGCGGTCGAGATGCAGGCTGGAAGGCGAGTCCCAAGGCAAGCCAAGGCCAGCGCCTGTGATTTGATCCTGCTGTTTGCCGCGGTTCAGGCGTCGGGCCTGAATTGGCCACAGGCCGATCGAACGCTGTAAATGGCCCTGCGGGCCAGCGACAGGCAGGATGCCCGTCGCCACTGAAGCCCAATGCGGTGACCCTGACCGAAAGCAGCCAACCCTGTGCCGCTCTCTTTGAACGAAGTTTGCTCTTGGTGCATGGATGCGTCAGGTCTGTGGTGATGCGGTGGTGGTGCCCCAGTTGGCCCCGCCGTGCATGGCGAAGCCCGCGCCGGCAGAGACGGGAGCGGGGGCGGTGGCGGCATCCAGCTCGAGCAGGATCGGCCTGGCGGCGATCTCGTAAACATCAGCGATCGAAACGGTATCGCCTGTCAACAGGTCTCGGCCTTCGAGGGTCCAGGGGATTGGCACGCCGCCGAAGCGGTTCTCCAGATTGAAAATGCCCGTGAAGGCTTTGCCGCCCCCACGCCAGTCGATCCGCACCACGCCCCGCGTGACTTCGCTGACGTGGCAGGTGGTGCAGGCCCGCTTCACGTGATGCATGATGCCGAGCAACTGCTCGGTGAAGGCTTCAAACTCCCGGTCGCCATCGGCCCAGGGCACATTGTGGCGTTCGTTGTGGTAATGCTCCTGGCCCCGGCTGCCGACGCCGCGGTGCCGGCCTACGGCAATCTCCTGTCCCGCGTAGATCAGCAAGCAGCCCGGCAGCATCGCCATCAACGCCGACCAGCATCGCAGCGCCGCGGGGTCGCGGACCTTCATGGCAAAGCGGGGGTCATCATGGTTTTCCAACAGCCGCATCTTCACCGCGTGCGCGGGGTACAGCACTTCCTGCAGATACACCTGATGCAGGTAATCGGAGAGCTGCGCTTGGCCGGCGAAGAGCGCGTGCAGATATTCCTGCCCGTCGGCGTCGTAGGTGACGTCGAACACGTCGTGCATCTCGGGGTCGGCGTGGTGCAGGATGCCCAGGTCTTTGTCCTTCTTGACGAAGCGCATGTACCCCGTCTCCGCCAGCCACACCTGTTTGAAGTCAGGGTCCAGTCGGGCCCGGGCTTCCCGCCAGAACGCCAGCGGAATCAGGGGCACCACGTCGAAGCGAAAGCCGTCGATACCGAAATCCAGGCAGGTCTGCAGGGTCTGAATCTGATAGTCCCAAACTTCCTGGAATTGATAGTCGAGATCCGCACAGCCGCGCCATTCGGGCACCTTGCACATCAGCTCGCCGTGGGCGTCTTTGAGGAACCACTCGGGCTTTTCGGCAGCGAGTTTGGATCGACTCGAGAGGTGGTGAAGTACCACGTCGAGGATGACTTTGAGTCCCAGGGCGTGCGCGTCTTCGATGAGATGGCGCAGGTCGGCTTCGGTGCCGTAGGCGGGATTGATCGCGCGATGGTCGTAGATGCCGTAGGGGCTGCCGAGGTGGTGCCGGGTGCCATCGCCCATGGGATGGATGGGCATGAGGTAGAGCACGTCGGCACCGAGTTCACGGATGCGGGGCAGGTCGGCGCGGACGCCTTCAAAGTTTCCAGCTTCGCTGTGGAGCCTGGGGAAGACTTGATAAAAGACCGCAGAGCGGTACCAATCGGGCGTTTGTTCAGGCATGGGCAGGTGTCGGGTTGCGCCTTCGCAGGGGTATATGGGTGGTCAGGCGATGAGCGTGTCCAGGCCGGGGATGTGTTTGAGCCATTCGGGCAGCAGGGCGGTGATTGCCGGGGCACTGGGGGCGGCGAGATAAAGGACATGTCCTTGACCGAAGCGGCGTTTGAGGACTGCGGGTCGGCCGTCGAGAGGTCCGCTGGCGAAGTGTCCGAGCACCTCGCCGTCGGTGGTTTCCCATTTCTCAGGCCAGGCGACGGCATCGACGGTTGTACCGTCGGCGAGTTGGATGGTCAGCGGCGTTTCGGGTGGCCGGGCATCTTCGCGGAGGGTTACGCCCAGGACGTCGGCCAGCGGGCTGAGCGGCTGGGGATAAAACACCGCGGTGGTGTTTTGATGGGCGGATTTGGCGGAGGCCAGCAAGGCGCCGCCCTGGGCCACGTAGTCGGTGATCCGCTTCGCATCGGCCTCGTCGAGCAATCGCAATGACGGGGCTGCGACCAGTTCATAACCACTCAGGTCGGCGTCGGGCGGAACCACGTCCATCTCGATGCCCGCTTCCCACAAGGGCTCATACATGGCGATCAGGGTGTCGAGATAGTTGAGCTTGCTGCGGTCGTACGGGTCCTTGTGCATGTGCACGCGGTAGTTATCGAGGCTGAAGATCAACGCAACGCGCTTGGGTGGAAGCTCGTCGGGTAACGCGGGCAGATTGCGGGTGGATTCCACAGCCTGCTTGACACGTTCGAGATGATCGGGGTAAGGCTCTCCGGCCCAGTCGCAGATGACCTGGCTTCGCTGTTCGACATTGCCGCGGTGTTCGCGCCAGTGCCAGAGCAGCACGGTATCGACGCCGTGGTGGTGAAGCATGGGAAAGAGTTTGGTGCCTGGCTCGCCGGGGGTGACGCGGGTTTCGAGGACTTTGACGGGTTTGCGGGTGGAGGCCCGTAGCCAGTCGCAGACCAGCGCGGTAAAGGCCATGGGATGGCCATGGCCTGCGGACGCCGCGCCGGGGTAGGCGTCCCAGCCGGCGACGTCGAGCCGGTTGTGAAGTTCGCCGTGGTCGATGCCGCGGTCCATCATGGCGGTGGAGTTGGTGGTGATCCACTGGTGGTCGGCGATGCGGGGACGGATGACGTCGTATTGCACCTTGGTGTATTCGATGATCATGTCGCTGAAGAAGCGGGCATGATCGACCGCCCAGCCGCGGGTGACGCGGTCATGGCGGGGGGTGGTGACTTCGCCCCAGTCGCTGAACGCCTGGTTCCAGAAGATGGTGAACCAGGCCTCGTTGAGGGCGTCGATGGTTTCGTACCGTTCACGGAGCCAGCGTCGGAAGCGCCAGTTGGCGTCGGGGCTGTGGGATTCGGGGGGGGCAAGCTCGGGGCCGACGATTTCGTTGTCAATCTGCCACCCCAGCACGGTGGCATGGTGGCCGTAGCGGTCGGCCATGCGTTGGGCGATTTCGGCGCAGTAGTCTCGGTAGATCGGCGAGCAGAGATCGACGTCGCGTCGTGAGCCGAACGGCCGACGTTGGCCGGTGCGAAGCTCGATCATGACCTGGGGATACTGCTGGGCCAGCCAGGGGGGCGGCGTGGCAGTGGGGGTGCACATCACCACCTGCATGTCGCGGTCGGCGACGAGTTCGAGAAAATGGTCGAGCCAGTCCCAGCGGTAGTCGCCCTCGCGGGGTTCGATCGCGGACCAGCCGAAGTCCAGAATGCGAAGCACGGTCAGCCCCGCCTGGTTCATCCGGTCCAGATCACGGGCCCATTCTGAGCGCGGGGTCCACTCGGGGTAATAGGAAACGCCCCATTTCATCGCAGCGTCTCGCAGGGGGGCACGGTGGGTGTGGCATTGGTCATGGAGTGCGAGGTTATACCGGCAACGCGGGGAGTGCGGGAGTGATGCGTGTGCATCGGGTGTGCCTTCGCACGTGGTATCACGCGTTGAGCAAGCAGCGGGGCGAGGGGGGGCGTTATTCTCTGCTTATGAGCGAGCTTTACGACCACCTGATCACCCAGCGGGCCCGGGGCATTGATGCGTCGGGCATTCGGCGGGCGTTTGACCTCGCGGCCTCCTTGAGCGATCCGATCAATTTGTCCATCGGCCTGCCGGACTTTGACGTGCCCGAGCCGGTGAAGCAGGCGGCGCAGGACGCGATCGCGTCAGGCATGAATCGGTACACGCCCACGCAAGGTCTGGCGACGTTGCGGGCCCGGGTCACCCGCGAGCTCACGCAGGCATATCCGCAGACGTGGGGCGGCGGCAGTCAGGCCAGCGGGGGGGCGGAGGTGCTTGCGGATGACTCTGGCGTGTTGGTGACCTCAGGGGTTTCAGGGGCGTTGATGTTGTTGATGCTCGCGACGCTTGAGCCGGGCGACGAGGCGGTGCTGCCTGATCCGTACTTCGTGATGTATCGGCATCTGGTGACCCTGGCAGGCGCCAAAGCGGTGTATGCCGACACGTATCCCGACTTTCGGCTCACGCCTGCGCGGGTCGCGCCGCTGATTACCGAGCGGACCAAGCTGGTGGTCATGTCGAGCCCGAGTAACCCCACAGGCGTGGTGGCGACGGCTGAGGATTGTCGGGGGCTGCTGGAGCTTTGCCGGGCGCGGGGGGTGATGCTGGTGGCGGATGAGATCTACGACGCGTTTTACTTTGAGGATGGCAGGCTGCCTTCGCCTTCCGCGTTTGGGCGGGACTTCATGCTGCTCAAAGGCTTTTCCAAAACCTATGCGATGACCGGCTGGCGGCTGGGCTATGCGGTCGGGCCTGCGTCGGTGATTGAGCAGATGACCAAATTGCAGCAGTACAGCTTTGTCTGTGCGCCGTCGATGGCGCAGGTGGCGGGCGTTGCGGCGATGGACGTGGACCTGAGCGAGCATGTCGCAGCGTATCGGCGAAAGCGGGACCGGGTGGTTGATGCATTATCCCCGCACTATGAATTGGCGGTGCCGCAAGGTGCGTTTTATGCCTTTCCCAAAGTGCCCGAGCACTTAGGACGCACCGCCTCGGCGTTTATCGAAGAGGCCATTGAGCACAACCTCATCGTCATCCCCGGCAGCGTGTTCAGCGAACGCGATACCCACTTTCGCATCAGCTACGCCTGTGCGGATGACAAGCTCGAGGCGGGGCTGGAGGTGCTGGTGAAGCTGGCCACGGGGGCATGGCGGTGATGCAGAAGACGTTGCGTTGTGTTGGCCGACGTTAGGCTGAAGGAACGTCTCGCGTTTCTGGAAGCTCTTTCATGTCTCAAGTCAATGCGTTGCGCTATGACTCCGAGGTGTGCATGGTCGGCCGACCGCAAGCCTCCCGGGGGTATCACACACAAGTTCCCGACGGCATATGGGTGCACCCCACCCGTGAGACGCTCCGCTGGGTGCTTGCGCAGCTCGACGCAGGTGCAGATGCGGATGTCGATGCGACCGAGGTCGAGGTCGAGGTCGATCAGGCATTGGATGCCTTGCGGGCGGTGCTGGCGTTGCAGGACACCGACCCGAGGCGTGGGACGTATGGGCTGTGGGCCTACTTGCTTGAAGAGCCGTTGGACCAGATGGCTCCGCCGGACTGGAACTGGGCGGATTTCCTGGGTGAGTTGCTCATTGAGATCGTGCACCGGCACGGCGACCGCTTATCGCGCGAACTCAAAGCGCAGTGTTTTGAAGCATTGCGTCATGCGGCGTGGTCGATCTTTCGGCGAAACGTCGGGCCGGGGTACACCAACATCTGCGTGCTGGGCGGCGCGGTGGCGACGTTGGCGGGGGAACTGTTGGGTGAGCCGTTGCTGGTGCGGTATGGCACGGCACGGTTCGAGGCGACGCTCGCGGCCGCGGAGGGGTCGGGCAGCGTGCCGGAGTACAACAGCCCGACGTATTACCCGGTGGGCGTGAATGCATTGGAGGCGGTGCTGCGCTACGCGCGAGACCCGCAAGCGATTGCCGCCGCGACGGCGTTGCACCGGTGGTACTGGTCGCGGATCGTGGAAGTGTTTCACCCAGCGACCGGGCAGTGGGCGGGACCTCACGCCAGGGCCTACAGCGATGCGTTGACGCGTGGTCAACAGCGTTGGCTGGCGGCGCGGGGTGTGGCCTTGACGGATGGCGAAGACTCGGATCGGGTCCGTGCATCAAGGGGCATCGCGGTGGCATGTCCAGCGGACGTGTTGGCTCAGATCAACCATGATGCCCCAACTCGGACGGTGCGATCGGCATTGCCCGTCATGGGCAGACCCGAGGTGCCGGGCGACCGATCCACCACGTGCTGTCTGGAGGGGCCTGTGAGTCTGGCGACGGTCAGCCGAGAGGACACGTGGGTCCAGCGTCGGCCGATGATCGGGTTTGCCCGCACCGCCGACGCGGAGCTTGTGACGCTGCGTACCCGGCTGTTGCAAGGCGACCGCGACTTTGCCAGCGGCTGCGTGCGACAGTCGCAACACGGCCTGGCAGCCTTGACAGTCCTGGGCCTGACCACTGGCCGGGGCGTGTGGCACATCCTACTGGATCGGCCGAGGGGAGCACTGTTCTCAATTCAGGACCTGGCTTACCTCGTCGAATTCAACGGTCCGCAAGTGGAGGCGGAGCAGGTCGGCGAACAGCACTTTGCGCTGACCGCTCCGGGCGTACGGGCGACCGTGATGACAGGCCCGGCATACGTCGACGGCCGGGTATGTGCGTGGCATCTCGAACGCGGGGAACGCCGCGTCCGCCTTGTTGCACGGGGCGTGATTCAACGGGACGCGCCTTTCCGACTCGAAGACCTCGAGCCGACGTGGGCGGTGGTCGGCGCTGGGCTTGCCACGACGGGCGGCCAAGCCCGGGACGATGCGACCGAACCGTTGGACGTTCAACACGATGGGGAAACCGTCACCGCCCAATGGGGTCGTCCTCTTCGCGTGCAAGCCCCGACCCGCGCGGCGTCGATTGACGTGTGACACATGCTCAGGACGATCAAGGCCAGCCGAGCGAGCCATCAGGCCGACGGACCTGCGACCATTGCACCACTTCATCCCTGGGCGGATACGCCGCAGCCGCGTCCTGGTCGACATCAATGCCCAGCCCCGGCGCGAGATTCGGGTAAAGCAGGCCTTGCCGCAGCTCGGGCAGGCCTTGGAAGATATCGCGTTCGGCGTCGATGAAGGGTGTGAATTCCTGGATCCCGAAGTTCGGGCTGGCCAGATCGAGGTGGAGGTTGGCAGCGTGGCCCACGGGCGAGGTGTCCTTGGGGCCGTGCCAGGCGGTGCGGACGCCAAACGCATCGGCGACCGTGGCTGCCCGCCAGGCAGGGGTCAGCCCGCCCAAGGCACTGACATGGCAACGTAAAAAAGCGATCTGACGCGCTGCCACGTAAGCAAGCCACTCCGCAGAATGCACGAACAACTCGCCGAGCGCAATCGGCGTGGTGGTGGCTTGCGTTAGCCGAGGCAGCCAGCCCAGGTGCTCGGGCGGCAGGGGGTCTTCGAGAAAGAACAGACCAAACGGCTCCAGCTCACGTGCGAAATCCACCGCGTCGCTGGGCTCCAGGCGGGAATGCACATCATGTATCAGTTCGACCGAATCGCCGAAGCGATCCCGCACATGCGTCAGTGCGTCACAGACCTCACGTCGATAGACCCGTGGATCGATATAGCTGCCCGGCTCGGCTCCGTCGGGAAGATTCCCGGTGTAGCCCGTCCCGCCGTAGCCCGCATTGGGGGGCCTGAGCACGAGCCCATCTGCATTGACTGCGTCACTCAACGGCTCGGCGATGTCCTTGCGAACCTGCACGCGGACGTGTCTGACCCCCTGGGCCGTCAGTGACGCCACCGCTTCCACAAGCCTGGGCCCGTCTGCCGCGGCGGCATGTTGATACACCGGCGCCGCAGGCCGGCATCGCCCCCCCAGCAGTTCCACCACCGGCAGGCCGGCCACCTTGCCTTTGAGATCCCACAACGCCATGTCCACCCCCGAGATCGCGTTGTTCGCCACCGGCCCGTTACGCCAATACCCGTTGGCCTGCATCAACCGATGCAACGCACTGATCGCCGAGGGATCCCGCCCGATCAACAACGGCTTGAGATACTGCTCGACGTAAGTCACCACCGCCCGCGACCGCTGCGTAAACGTCGCGCAACCCCAGCCGTACAGCCCCGGCTCGTCGGTTTCCACTTTCACGAGCACCAGATTCTCAAAGCCAGGACAGGTGTGCAGGCAGGTGATCGTGCGGATTTTCATGGTGATCTTTTCAGCGTTCTTAGGCCAGCTCAAGCAGTGAGCACGCTTACCTCAGCGATGCCCGGAGATATGTCCAGAGCCTAAGCCATGTCACCTCCAAGGGTGCGTCACAGGATGAAGTCGGTGCAAATGGTTGTCGCTCAGACGATTCATTACGCCCGGCTTGCCCCCGCCGGCGGGCGTGTGCATCTGTTCACGCACAAGCCGGGCTTTTACGCGAAGCTGGGGTTTCATCAAACCACCTGCACCACGCTCACGCTTTTGCCCACGCGGTAGCATGCCCGCGATGACGCAGCGACAGACCAGCGGGTCGGTGATGAGCGGGGGGGTGTGCGGGTTTTCGTTCGGTCGAAACCTCACGAAGCTCAACTATCCTGTCGAGGCAGCGGTGGGCAGTGTGCTGCCGATTTGTGATCGCTTCGTGTTTGCGGTCGGCGAAAGCGAGGACGACACCCGTGCCCGCGTGGCGTCGATCGACGGCTCGGCAATGGCCGGCGGGAAAGGCGGGACAATCGAAATCATCGATACCCGCTGGCCTGACGTGCAGATTGACGGCACGGTGCTGGCGATTGAAGCCAATAAAGCAATGGAGGCTGCCGAGCGTGTCGCATCTGACGACGGGCTGACCTGGGGATTTTACATCCAGGCTGACGAGGTGATTCATGAGCGTGACCTGCCGCGGGTGGCTCAGGCGATGCAGCGCAATCGCGATCAGCGTGAGGTCAAAGCCTTGCTGTTTCGCTATCTGCATTTTCACCTCGACTATCAGACCACCGACCCGTGGATGTATCACAAGGCCAGCCGGGTGGTTCGGCTGGACAACCAGTCCACGATCTTCGGCGACGCCTGCGGCCCGGGCTACAAGTCGCCGCCTGCAGATGTTCTTGAAGATCAACGATGGCTACTTCGACAAACGACTGCTCGGTCGAGAGGTCCGCTGGGCACGCGGCGAGGATGGCAAGGACGCCCGCGTGTTCCACTACGGCTGGGTCAAGACGCGCGAACAACTCGACGTGAAAATGCAGACCGTTGACCAGCTTTGGTGGGGCACGCTGGACGAGGCCGAAAAGCAGCGACGTAAGACCAACAAGTTTGGCAAGTTCATTGAGCGGTACCCCTTGCTCAAGAAGTACGGTGGCGATCACCCGGCCCTGATGCAGGCCCGCGTGGCGTCGCACCCGCCGTTTGCGAAAGTTCGCTCACGGTGGCTCAACCCGGGCTTTTACAAAGAGGTGTTGACGCACGGGTTTCACGGGTGAGATGCGGTGGCTTGACGACCGGACGTTTCAAGACGAGCCGCGTCCGTGAGGAAGCGTTTTCTTCGAGAGCATGACGATCCCGGACGCTGCCTCCCGCCAGCAGCTCGTCGTTGCGATCGGGCAGAGCGCACCGCCTGTAAGCGTACGGCCCGGTCAAACGGTAACCGTGGCCAGCGCAGCTCGCAGACGATCGACTTCGCCGCGATGGGTGAGGTCGAAGTGCAGCGGGGTGACGACGGTGTAGCCTGCGAAAAGCCGCTCGACATCGCAGCCGGGGGGTGGGCCGTCGTAAGTCAGGGTGCTGCCGGGCAAAAAGCGGTGCGCGGCGGCAGATTCGTCGGGCGGTGGGGCGGAGAGATGCTGATCGGTGTACCGGGTCTGCGCCGGGTCGAGGCACAGCTCGGCGGCGGTGATGCCCCGGGGCTCTCGGCCGTGGTCGAGGAAGGGCACGTTGATGTTGAGCACGGTGCCGCGTTCGAGGTTTAAGCGGGCGGCATCCAGCGGCAAGGGGGCGGAGGCGTTAGCGGGGAGTTCGGCTTCGGCGGCGAGGGTCCGCCGCATGGCGTCGACGGCGTGCCGGGCCGCGCGGTCCCAGGCCACCGCTTCACGATCCATGAGGTACAAGCTCACCGCCACGGCGGGCAGGCCAGCAAACGCGGCTTCCCGTGCCGCACCCACCGTGCCGGAGTACAGGACGTTGAGCCCGATGTTGGCGCCCGCGTTCATGCCCGACACCACCAGGTCCACCGCTCCACCCGCCAGCTCGGCGAGGCCGACCTTCACACAGTCCGCCGGCCGACCGTCCACGGCATAGCCGGGCATCGCGTCGCCCTTGCCGTCCACCGTCCGGCGGGTCACGTCCATCGGCCGATGCAGCGTGATCGCATGGCTCATCGCCGACTGGCCCTCAAGCGGCGCCACGACGACGACCTCACTGGCCTCGGGCATGACCACGAGCGCGCGGTACAACGCCGCCAATCCCGGGGCGTCGTAACCATCATCATTGGTAAGCAAAATGCGCATGGGAATGAGGCCCCCAAAGCCCAGGGATGGCCATCCCTGGGCGTTTCAGGCGGGCGGGTCGTTACGCCGGCGTGAGCCCGCGGTACAGCTCCTGCACCCGCTGGCTTTGGTCGCGCCGCACAGTCTCCAGCGTGATGCGGGCAATGTCGTAATCCCCCTCATCGCCCGGCACCATGCGGCAGTGTTCCTGCACCACCGCGTACATGAACTTGAACGCATCACGCGGCTGATGCATCTGGTCGAGTGCATCAATGAGCATCGACCGGTCCACATCCTTCTCAAACAAATCGGTGAGCTTGATGTCGCCCGCAGGCTCCGCAGCGTCTTGGGTCGGCGTGGACCTGAGCCCATTGCTGACCGCACGCAGCCGGGCGGTGCACAGGTCGTAGAGCGTGGCGCCGGACCAGGTGAGACGTTCAACGAGGTTTTGTTTGTCGAGGCGGGCTTCCTGGAAGAACGCCGGGCCTTCTTTTTTGAGCATGTAGCTCAGCTCGATGGGCAAGAGCAGCTTGAGACCGATGCGATCCTGCTTGAGAAACTTATTGTCAAACATGGGCCAGGTGACGGCCTTCATACGGTCGGCGTCGCCGTGGATACTGGTGGGTTCGTCCATGCGGTCGATGAAGACGACCATGCCCAGCTGGCCCAGCTCGGGGAGGACATCGGTGAGGTGACGGGTGAGCTGATAGCGGGCGTCGGAGAGTTCCTGGCCCGGTCGACTGGGGGCGGGCAACGGCTGCTTGTCGACGGTGCCCACGGGCAGGGCGGCGAGAAGACGACGGAGCTCATCAGCGTCCCGCTGGACGGCGGGCATGTCCTTGACCGCCTTGCGGCTGGCGTTCCAAAGCTTAAACCAATGCCATGTCCAGAAGCCCCAGGACAGGACCGCCAGCGCGACGAAAATCGCAATGACCGGGATCAGCCAGATCGGCTCGTCGGCTGCAGCAACCACCGCTTTCCAAACGGCAAATACTGCAGCCAGCACCACCGCGATCAGCCCCGCCCACTTGAGCTTGCCCAGGGTCAGGCCGCCGATCCGCAGGGTCTTGCGGAGCTTGCCCAGGCGGGACTCGACGCTACCGCTGCGGGGCTGGTCGTAGAGGGCTGCGAGGGTGGCGAGGTCGAGGCGTTGGCTTTTGCTGAGTTTGCGTAAGCGTTTTTTAGTGTCGCTGGGCAAGGTGAGCGGGGCGTCTTCGGTGGGTTCAGGTTCGCCGACGATGGCGCCGACAATGCTGCTCACCGCCCGGGCGAGGATGGCGTCCTGGTGGTCTTCGAGACGGATTTCTTTGAGCATCGTGCCCACGTCCTGCTTCTTCACGCGGAGCAAACGGTCGAGCACCGGGTTGAGGTCGTCGTAGGCCACAGTCATGATCGACCGCTCGGGCTGGGCCTGGTTGTGCTCGGCAATCTGCTGGCCCATAAGCAGTCGGATCGCGGTTTTGCCCGAGCCTTTTTCGCCGAAAACCACGGCGGTGGACGGCTGGTCGAGTCGGCCCAGGATTTTGGGATAATCGGGGTGGGATGCGCCGGAGTGGACCAGGCGGTCAAAGATGGGATCGAGTCGGGCCTCTTCGGCGGCGAAGGGATTTTCTTTCAGGCCGTGGTGGGCGAAGAAGTCTTGGACATTCATGGCGGGCCTTAGGCAAAGAGCGGGGGGTACGAAGCAGAACCGGGCAGGTCAGTTATAGACTACCGAGCCGGACGCGGGTGGGCATGAGGTCGATGACACGGACTTAAGGCTTGAAGTGCAGGACACCACGCAGGGACACCACGCAGGCAGGATCAGACTGACGCTGGGGGGCGGTGCGGACTCTTTGAATGCTCCCGGGGTGACCTGGAGCGTTCGGGTGCGTCGGCTGATGGCGGACACGTTGACGCCGGTGCTGGCATATCGGCGCCTGGTGCGGGGTGACGCCCGGCTGTCGCCGAGCTTTTTGTTTGAATCGGTGGTGGGGGGCGAACAGATCGGGCGGTACAGCTTTCTGGGGGCCCGACCGATCGCGGAAGTTCTGGCGTACGGCCATCAGATGGAGCTGCACGAGCACACGGCGGGCACGCCGATTCAGAAAGTGTGTTGTGAGGATCCGTTACGGGAACTGGCCCGGCTGACGCGGGGGCTGCGGGGGGCCGTGATGCCGGGCCTGCCTGCGTTTACCGGAGGATGGGTGGGTTTCGCGGGGTATGACACGGTGCGTTACGTCGAGCCGGAGAAGCTCAAGCATCCCCCGGCCGACGATCGCGGACTGCCCGACCTGCACTTTCAACTGTATCGCGAGTTGGTGATTTTTGATCACGTGCAGAAGACGGTGCTGGTGGTGACGCACGTTGCGTCCGGGGCGGACGGTGAGACCGATGATCTAAAAGAACAAGAGCGACAAGAACGAGAAGAGCGAGAAGAACGTGAAGCGAAAGCGCGGCTTGACGCGGTCGTGGAGCTGTTGTCGCAGCCGATCGATGATGAATCGCAGCGGCTGCCTGCGGGGCATGTGGATCTGGCTGTCCCAGCGCCTGATCTGGGCTTGAGCACGATGGACGCAGATGCGGCAGGGGGTCCCGGCGGGTACGGCCGGGCGGTCGAGAGATGCAAGCAGTACATCGCAGCGGGGGACGCATTTCAGATTGTCCCGAGTCAGCGGTTTGAGGTGAAAACGCGTGTCGACCCGTTTGCGGTTTATCGGGCGCTTCGGGTGGTGAATCCGTCGCCTTATATGTTTTATTTGCAGGTGCGGGGCGCGGTGCTGGTGGGGTCGAGTCCTGAGGTGTTGTGCAAGGTGGAGGACGGGGTGGTGTCGAGTCGGCCTTTGGCGGGGACCCGTCGGCGGGGCCGGGACGCGGCGGAGGACCGGGCTTTGGAGGCGGAGCTTCTGGCGGATGACAAGGAGCGGGCGGAGCATGCGATGCTGGTGGACCTGCACCGCAACGACATCGGGCGGGTGTCGGCACTTGGGTCGGTAACGGTGCCGGAGCTGTTCACGGTCGAGCGTTACAGCCACGTGATGCATCTTTCGAGCGAGGTGCGGGGCCGGCTGCGGGCGGATTTGGATTGTTGGGAAGCACTTCGATACAGCCTGCCGGTGGGCACGGTGAGCGGTGCTCCGAAAGTGCGCGCGATGCAGATCATCGACGAGCTCGAGCCGACCCGGCGGGGCCCGTACGGCGGGGCGGTGGGATATGCCGACCTGCACGGCAACCTGGATACCTGCATTGCGTTACGCACGATCGTCGCGCTGCCCCCCGATGCTCCAGCATCTGCGGAGATAAGCGGCCCGGGCGTCTGGCGTTTGCATTTGCAGGCGGGCGGCGGGATCGTGGCCGACTCCGATCCTCAGGCGGAGCATGCCGAGACGCAGGCGAAAGCGTCGGCGCTCGCGCGAGCCATCGAACTCGCGGGCCAGGCGTTCGGCTCCTGACCCCTGCGATCCAGCCTTCGCACATTAAAACTGGAAGCCAAACCACGGCGTGAGTCGATGATTCACGAGTGGTCTGTCGCCCGGCCCGCCTGCTGAATGTTCCTCGCGTTGATGCCCATCATGTCTGCTGACCCTCGATCCTTGCTTAAACTTGATGTGCCGTTCATCGTGGAGATCGGTCGCCGAACGGTCAGCGTGGATGATGTGCTGTCACTGGGGCCCGGGGCGATCTTCGAGCTTGACAAACATGCCAACGCCCCGCTCGAAGTCCGCGTGAATAACAAACGCATCGGCACCGGGCATGCGGTCAAGGTGGGCGAAAACTTCGGCCTCCGGCTCGAGCATATTCATCCGCCCGAGCAACGACTCAAAGCCGCCGTCGCAGAGCACTGACCCTGCCCTTGCGGGTGAGCGTGTCGCGTGGAGACGCGAAGAATTTCAAGCCTTGTCGCGGACCCGGACCCGCCACTGCGGCCCGCTGCGGCCGATGACTTCGACGTGCTGGCCCCGCTCGATCTGAGGCCCGACCGCCAGGCAGTCCGCCTTGTGACCATCAATCAGACAGGCCCCGACAGGCCTCAGATCAGTCACCGCTGTGCCCGTCGCCCCCACCGTCACACCTTGCGTTGGTTGTTCTTCCATCGGTGGCTCAACGGCTTCATCATGGTCCAGCACCAGCATTCGAAACAACGGGGTATGCGGCGCAATCTTGATCGAATACATCAATAAAAACGGTGTCGCCACCAACGTCAACAGCAGCGCGATCAGTCCCACCGTGGTGTTAAACCAGAAGAACAGCACGATCGACGCAATCGCAGCCGCCACCGACAGAAACCCCACGATCCCGCCGGTGGGCAGGAACACTTCGATCAAAAACAGCGTGATCGCCAGCCCCATCAGCGCCACCGCCCAGATGATCAGCAGGTCGTGGTTGCCGCTCTGCGCAGCGTTCGGCCCGGTGCCTTGGGCCGACTGGGCGAGGATGGAGAGTAATGAGGGTGAGATCACCGCAACAGCCTAACGCAGGAGGCAATGAGAGGACTCATGTACATGAACCCACGACCCGTACGGATCAGGGGAGTTTGGGTTGCAGCGCTAGACGAGCTCAGCGATCGAACTGGCCGTCGAAGGCGATGTCGCTGCGGGGGAAGTCGATGCTGGCGACGAACTCCGCAGCCTCAGCGGCACCGTGCTCGCGGTCCATGCGGCTGTCTTCCCACTCCACGCTCAAGGGCCCGCGGTAGTTGATGTCGTTCAGCGCCACGATGATGTCTTCGAAGGCGATGTCGCCGTGGCCCAGGCTGCGAAAGTCCCAGTACCGGCGATGGTCGGCAAAGTCGGTGTGTCCGCCGAACACGCCCGCCTCGCCGTTGCCGTGGCCCCACCAGGCGTCTTTCATGTGGGCGTGGAAGATGCGGTCGGGGAAGGTGCGGATGAACTTCACGTAATCGACGCCTTGGTAGCCCAGATGGGAGGGGTCGTAGTTGAAGCCGAAGCGTGGATGATGGCCAACCGCTTCGAGGGCCCGCTTGGCGCTTGCGATGTCGAAGGCGATTTCGGTGGGGTGGACTTCGAGGGCGAAGTTGACGTTGAGCTGGTCGTAAGCATCAAGGATCGGGCCGAAACGCGCGGCGAAATCGTCGAAGCCTTTTTGCCAGTAGGCCTGGCTGGTGGGAGGAAAGGCGTAGGTGCTGTGCCAGATGGATGATCCGGTGAAGCCGTTGACCACCGCGGGAAACGCCTCGTCGCCGCCGGCACTGGTGTCCGCCATATTGCCCTGGGCCACGCGGGGGTCGTTTTGCAGCGCGTCGGGGCAGGCGTCGATGAAATTGCGGCAGGCCTGGCCGGTGAGGATCATCCGCTGGGCGGCACGCTGGCGGACGCCTTCGGGCTCGCCGTCGCCCCAGATGTCCTCGGGCAGGATGACCTGATGGCGTTCGTCGATCAGATCGCACACCGCCTGGCCCACGAGGTGATTGGAGATGGCGTAGGCGGTCAGGTCGTTGGCGGTGAGGATGTCCCAGCGGGTCTTGCAGTAGGCCGCGCCGTTGGCGGTGTCTGCCGCTTGCACCACGTCAAAATGATCGCCCCAGCATGCAAGCTCCAAGCCGTCGTAACCGAAGTCCGCAGCCTTTTCACAAAGCGTCTCGAAGGGCAGGTCGGCCCATTGGCCGGTAAAGAGTGTGACAGGGCGGGGCATGGCAGGCTCCAGAGTTTTAGAAGATGCAAGAGGCGTGCAGAATATGCCATTGCAGGGGCGGACGTCGCGTCACACATTGACCGGGTGGTGCGTTGGAGCCCCACGCAGTGATCCGACGCAGAGAAATCGCCCGTGGTTCATGGGTGCGTTGCGGGAGCTTCGGCGTGGTCGTGGGTTTCCTGCATGTGATCTGCGTGATCCATGCTCTGCGGCTGGAGTGCTTCCATGCGTCGCCGAAGCTCGGCCAGGACCGCGTCGGGTGTGGCGTCGGCATCCGGCACGAACGCGGGGCCGAACGACACGCTCGAGGATGATGGCCGAAAGAAGTGCCAGATCATGCTCCTGGCCTGGGGCGTGCCATGGATCCACACCGGGATGATCGGGGCGCCGGTGCGGCGTTGGATGACCACAATGCCTGGCTGAAGCTCGGCCAGCTCCCGGCTGTCCCGCTGCAGGCCGCCCTCGGGGAAGATGCCCACGATGTCACCTTGCTTCACCGCGGCGATGATTTCGCGGACCCGCTCGCTTCGGCCGGCATCTTTTTTGAGCACGATGGGCCGAATGCGTTTCCACAGGAAGTCCGCCCAGCGGAAGTTGTAGGTGTCGGTCATCAGCCAGCGCACTTCACGCAGCAGCGGAGACTGGATGAGAAACGGGTCCAGGCCGACGGTGTGATTGGCGGCGAGGATGACCGGGCCTCGGCTGGGGACATAGCCCTTGCCGGTGGTTTCGAGGCGGTGATAGCTGTAGGAGAAGAAGCGGACCATTCGCCAGATCGCGTTCACGCCCCAGTCGCCGGTCATGGGGCCGCGCTGGAAATGGCGAAACAGCAGAAACCCGCCGACGAGAATCATCAGCGGGCCCACGATGAACAACGCCATGCGGGTCCGGGCGTCAGCGTCGTTGACCTGCCAGACCAACAGGTAGATCAGCACCATTGCGAGGTTGTCGATGACTGCGGTAATGCCCATGACTCGGCCCCGCACGTAGCCCGGGGAGAAGGACTGGATCAGCGTGATGGTGGCGATGATGGCCATGTTGCCAAAGAAGCCCACGCCGAAAGCGAGCGCCAGGGTCAGCCATTGGAACGGGCATACTGCGACGAGCAACGTGCAGAGTCCCGACGCCGCCATGCCGACGAACAACACCATGGGCGATTCCCGCCGGGTGCGGATGACCGCCACCACCACCGCTCCCGCGAGCATGCCGATACCCAGCGCCGCGCCGAGCAGGGTGAAATAATCCATCAGCGGATCGTCGGTGAGTCCGAAGTTAATTTTGCCGATGGCGGGAAGGGCCGAATAGACAAGGGCCGCGACCGCCCAGATCAAAGCGTTGAGCAGGATCAGCGTGATGATGCGGGGGTGTTGCCAGACGTAGCGGATGCCGTAGCGGAACGACCGCTTGTCTGGGCCTTGGGCATCAGCGTCAGCCTGGGCGATGTGTTGGGTGGGCTTGAGAAACGCGAAGAACAGGCCGGAAATGAAATACAGCGCAAAGGCGCACAGCAGGGCGGTCTTGAGCGTTCGGCGATCATTGGTGTTGATGACATAAGGCCCGACAATCAGGGCGATCATGCCGAAGACCACCGCAATGCTGAGGATGACCGCGTTGGCGGCTTGCAGTTGAGGCCGGGGCACCAGTTCGGGGACGATGGCGTTTCGAACGGCGCCAAAGGTCGCCGCGCAACATCCCACCAGCAGGAGCATGAGGTCGACCTGCCAGAACTGGGCTTCGGGGATGACCGCGGCCGTGGCAGTCATGGGAATAAGAAACACTGCGGCGAGCAGCAGGCCTGCCCGTCCCTGGTCGCACAGCAACAGCAGCCATTTACGCGGAAGCCGGTCCGCCAGCCATCCGGCAGCAATCGACAGGACGACATAGGGCAGGACGAACCAGAACTGGGATCGGGCGTTGTAGGCAGCCGCCTGGGCATCGTTGGCGTAGGTGCCGTAGAGCGCGAGGACCGCGAGCATGATCATGCGGTCGCCGAACCCGCTCGCCGCTGTGGAGGTCCACATCAGCGAGAAGTTTCGATTCAGCCACAGCGGTCGATTTGCGGTCCGCTCCAACGTCTGGGGGGTTGATGACATGTGCGGCAAGACCAGGGACCCAAGGCTGTCGAGAACTGCGGCAGGTTCGCAGAATCCTGCGTGCGGGGCAATCCGCGGGCGTGAATGTCTTGGATCTGCGCTTGCATCGGGCGCCGCGTGGGGTGCCGATCAGTTCTGTGGCCGCTTGTCTTTTTCGATCGTCGCGTAGGCGTTGTGGTTGTGGATCGACTCGTAATTTGTCGATGCCACCGCGTACCACGCCACCTGTTCGGCTGAATCCAACGCAAGCGCCAGGTCCCGCACGATGTCTTCGACAAACTTGGGATTGTCGTAGGCCTGCTCGGTGACCCACTTTTCGTCGGGTCGCTTGAGCACCGCAAAGACCTGGGTGGAGGCACACTGCTCGACGATGGCGAAAAGCTCTTCGATCCACATCGTGCTGCCGGGGGTGAAGCGGACCCTGGCTTGCATCTCGCACCGCTGGTTGTGAGCGCCGTAAGCGCTGATCTCTTTAGAGCAGGGGCACAGGCTGGTGGCGGGCACTTTGATGCCCATGATGAAGTCTTCGTGATGGTTCGCGGTCGCCTCGAAAGTGACTTCGATATCGAGCTTGCCGGTCTGGCCCGAGACGGGCGCGGGCTTGTCGATGAAGTACGGGAAGCTCAGTTCCAGGTGGGCCTCCTCCGCTTCGAGTCGTTCTTTCATCGCTCGGCAGACCGTCATGACATCATCGCTTTTGATCGACTCGTGATGCTCGTTAAGCACTTCGAGGAACCGCGACATGTGGGTGCCCTTTTGATAGTGCGGCAACGCGACGGTCATGTTGACCTGCGCGATGGTGTGCTGCTCGGAGCCATCAGGTCGGCGAAGCGTGATGGGGTAGCGGATGTCGGTCACGCCCACCTTGTCGATGGGCTGATTGCGGGCGTCGGGAGAGCCCTGCACGTCGGGCATGGCGGTCGGGGAAGGAGTCATATAGGAAATCCGTAGGCGTTTATGCGTGAAGTGGGCAGGTATGTTAGGCCCGGTAAAGCTGGGGTGACAGTGTGCGGGATGGGCGTTTTCTGGCACACTGCGGCGATGAAGATTTACACCAAGGCGGGCGACGATGGCATGACCAGCCTGCTGGGCGGAACCCGCGTGGCCAAAGACGCCCCCCGCGTTGAAGCGTACGGCACGGTGGACGAGCTCAACGCGGCGCTGGGCCTGGCCGCATCGGTGCCGGTCACCGCAGAGGCCCGCTCGATTTTGCACCTGCTGCATCGCCTGCAACACCTGCTGTTTGACCTGGGCGCCGACCTCGCCGCGCCCGGGCCACGGGAGCCCGATACCGTCGGCCGGGTCACTGCGGCGCATGTCGCCGAAGTTGAGGCGGCGATTGACGCGGCCGACGCAAAGCTGCCTGCGCTGCGATCGTTCATTTTGCCCGGCGGATCAGAGCTGGCGTCGCGACTTCACCTGGCCCGCACCGTGTGTCGCCGGGCGGAACGACGACTGGTCACGCTCCAGGAAGTGGAGCACACGCATGACGCAGTGGGCCTAATCCCTATGATTTTTCTGAATCGGGTGGGCGACTTGCTGTTCGTCCTGGCTCGCGCCGCGAACGCGGCTGCCGGGGTCGATGACGTGGCGTGGAAACCTGACGGCACGACATGATTCTTCGGTGCCGGGAATCTTTGATCGCTTATTCACAAAAGATCAGCTTGAAGGTTTAACCACGGCCCTCAAATCGGTAGGCTAAAACCATGAGCATTGTGTCGGGCGGTGTAATCGGGATGGTGCACCTCAAGGCTTTGCCGGGCTCACCGCGCTGGCAGGCCGGGGCGGCATTTCAAGACGCAGTGGTCGGGCCGGCGGTCCGGGATGCGCGTGCGTTGGTCGCGGGGGGCGTGGACGGGGTGATCGTGGAGAACTTTGGAGACGTCCCTTTCGCGAAAGGCGTGGTGGGCCCGGAGACGGTCGCGGCCATGGCAGTTGCGGTCCGGGCGGTGATCGAGGCGGTGGGGCCTGAGATTTCGGTTGGGGTCAATGTGCTGCGAAACGACGCGATGTCCGCATTGGCGGTGGCGTTGGCCTGCGGGGCGGGGTTCATCCGGGTCAACGTGTTGGCGGGCGTGGTCGCGGCGGATCAGGGGCTGATCGAAGGCGATGCGTACCGGGTCATGCGATACCGGCGGGCGATTGACGCAGTCGCGGTGGCAGTGTGGGCGGACGTGCGGGTCAAGCATGCGGCGGGGTTGGTCGATCGGCCGTTGGAAGAAGAAGTGGCCGAGCTGGTGGAGCGGGCGGGAGCGCAGGCGGTGATCGTCTCAGGCGTGGGGACAGGTCAGCCGACCGACCCGGCCCGGGTCGCCGCGGTGATGGCTCACGCCGGGCAGGTCCCGGTGTACGTGGGCAGCGGCGTGACCGCGTCATCCGCTGGGTCATTTGGTGATGCGGGGCTGATCGTGGGGACCTGGGTCAAACGTGACGGGCGTGTTGATCAGCCGGTGGATCCTGAGCGGGTTCGGGCGGTGGTGGATGCCAAACCAGAGGCTTCGACATGACGCTCCACTCCGATGATGCACCCAACGTTGGAGACGACGGCTCCTTCGCGCGGCCGGTGATACCGCTGGATCTGGCGACTCACCTCGAGCGTACCCCGCTGGGGATGATCTACTGGGACAGAGATTTTCGCGTCACGTACTGGTCCAAGCGATGCGAAACGCTCTTCGGTTGGCAAGCCGAGGAACTGGTAGGTATGCACTTCGGAGACTGGCCATTCGTTTACCAAGCGGACGCCCCGGCTGTGAAAGCATTAGCGGATGAATTGATCTCGGGCCGGCAGCAAATCAAGCGGGCCATCAATCGCAACTACACCAGGGACGGCCGCTTGCTGGTGTGCGAATGGTTCAACTCTGCGATCGTCCAGCCCGACGGCACCCTGGACTCGATTTTGTCGTTTGTTCAGGACATCACTGCCCGCCATGAGAGCGAAGCCAAGGTTCGTGATCTCAACGCACAGCTTGAAAAGCGGGTGGTTGAAAGGACCGAGGCCCTGCGTCGAAGCGAGCAACGCTACCGCGCTGTGGTGGATACCCAGCAGGAAATTATCAGCCGGTTCACCTCCGAGGGCACGCTGACATTTGTGAATCCCGCCTACTGCCGAACCTTCGGAAAAAGCGAAGCGCAACTCGTCGGCGGAAGCCTGCTGCAAGTTATTCCGCCTGCGGATCATCACTGGGTCAGACAGTGGATCAGCCAATTCACCGAGCGTGGCGAGCCGACTGAATCGATTTATGAGACCACTGTCGCAGACGGAAGTACAGCGGTGCACCACTGGCGGATCATGCCGGTCGAGCGACGCTACGGCAATGTGGTCGAGTGGCAGGCGGTGGGCCGCGACATCACCGCGCAGCGTCGCGTTGAAGAACAGTTGCAATTGATCCAGTCCGCCGTGGATCACACCAGCGAAGCTGTGGTAATCACCGACGCCGACGTGGACCTGCCCGGGCCTCACATCCTCTACGCCAATCCGGGCTTCGAAAAACTCACCGGCTACCCGGCAGCCGAGGCGATCGGGCAAAATCCCCGCATCCTGCAAGGGCCTCACACCGACCGCGCGGTGCTCGACCGGCTTCGAGCGTGCCTGCTCCACGCCCAGCCGTTTACCGGCGAAACCACCAATTACCGTAAGACCGGCGAGGCCTACGTCGTCGAATGGCATGTGGAGCCGATCTGCGATCAATCCGGGCGGGTGACGCACTTCGTGTCCGTGCAGCGGGACATGACCGACAAAAGGCTCCGCGAGCAGGAAGCCCAGCTGCATCGCACCGAACTCGCACGGGTCGGCCGAATCACCGCGATGGGCGAAATGGCGTCAGGCCTGGCCCATGAGCTCAACCAACCCCTGGCGGCCATCACGACGTATCTCGAGCGATGCGTGCGTCAGCTTGAAGCAGGTCACGTCTCAGGACCGGCCCAGGCACTGCCGGAGGCTTCAGACGTTCTGGCCCCGATGCGACAAGCGCTCAGGCAGGCCCGGCGGTCCGAGTCGATCATCAAAAAAATGAGGCGGTTTGTGACCAAACGGGCGCACGATATGGAGCCCACAGCGTTTGCCAGTCTCATTAGCAATATCCATCCGCTGGTTCAGGCCGACGCCAACGATCGCGGTGTGAGCTTGAGTTTTCAAACGCAAGCCGATATGCCTGACCTTGTCTGTGACGCCATTCAAATTGAACAGATCATCGTCAACTTAATCAATAACGCTCTGGATGCGGTGAAGGACCAGCCGCCTGCCCGCCGCTGCGTCCACTTCCACGCCACGCGTGTGGGCGACACAGCCGTACGCATCACTGTGGATGATCAAGGCCCGGGCATTGATGCAAAGCTCAGAGCCCAACTCTTCACCCCCTTTTTCACTACCAAGCAAGGGGGCATGGGGATGGGCCTGACCGTGAGCCAGTCCATTGCAAATGATCACGGCGGTGAGCTTGACGTTGCGTCAAGCCCTCAAGGGGCGCAAGATTTATTTTGACACTCCCACTCAATGATGACTCGGCCAAATCCAATCACATTAAAAGCGATAGACAGACTCACGAAATTAACTACGCTATTTAGATTAAGTTCACGGGTTCCGGGCAGGCGATTCACTGCAAGAGATTCACTATGAGCGATGCACAGACGGTTTACGTAGTAGACGACGACGAAGCAGTCCGCGAGTCGCTCCGCTGGATCCTGGAAGGCGAGGGGATGTCCGTGGAAACATTTGAGAATGCCAGCGAGGTACTCGAGCGATTTGACAGCCTCGACGGGCAGGTCTCGGGCATGCTGGTCGCCGACCTCAGGCTGCCTGATTTTTCTGGACAGGAACTGCTCGAGCAGCTCGACGCCCGCGAGATCAATCTCCCCGTACTCATGATCACCGGGCATGGCGATGTGACCGCCGCCGCCAAGGCGTTTCGCAGTGGGGTCATTGACTTTCTCGAAAAGCCTTACCCCGAACGCAAGCTTCTGGCCCGCGTGCGAGAAGGGCTTGACCTCGACCGCACGCGCACGCAGGACCGCACCCTCAACCACAAGATTCACTCAAAATACGACAATCTCACCAAGCGGGAACGCGAGGTGATGCAACGCGTCATCCAAGGCCGACTCAATAAGCAAATTGCCACCGAGCTGGGGTTGAGTCACAAAACCATTGAAGTCCATCGCAAAAATGTGATGCAGAAGATGAAGGCAGGCAGCCTGGCGGAGTTGGTACGCATGTCGGTTCTCGGTAAGGTGCCCAGAGATAACGACCACTCCTAAGAGGTGTCCACCCGGTAAGGCGTGGACCCCGGTACCCCCCGCGAAAGATGGATATGACCCCACTGGCAGCCCGGACATGGTTGATCGGGGCGTGGCTTGTGTGCCTGGTGCTCAGCCCGCGAGCCTTGGCTCAGCAAACCTTCGAGCTGGGCGACGCAGGTTTCACGCCCGCCACGCAGCCCACCCTCACGCCGGACCGCGCGTCGCTTGACGCGGTTCGCCAGCGGCTGGCCCAGGCTGCCGAAGCGCTTGCCCAAGGCGACCGCCACCGCTCGATCGTACTGGCCAAGCAAGCCAAAGGCCTGGCCGACGGATGGATCGCCGACCACCCTCAGTCGCCTTACATTCCCGAGGCGCACCTGCTGCGGGGCGATGCCCTGCTGACCGCCGAGCGGTATTTCGACAGCCTGTTCGACTACGAACTCATCGCACGCGCTTACCCGCAAACGCCTCAGTTCCCCGAGGCGTTGCAGCGCGAACTCGAGGTCGGTCGGCTCTTCGCCAATGGCCAGAAAAAGCGGTCCACGATCTTCGGCTTTCGTATCTTCACGGCACGCGAGGACGGCGAAGAACTCCTGATCCGCATCCAGGAACGCGCCCCGGGCAGCCGGGTCGGCGAGCAGGCCAGTCTCGCCCTGGCGGACAGCTACTTTGATCGCTCGGACATGCGTCAGGCCGCCATCGCCTACGACCTGTTCCTCAAAAACTACCCCAGCAGTGAGCAGCGTGAGTGGGCCATGCTCCGGCTGATCCAGGCGTCTCTCGCACGCTTCCGCGGGCCCAGCTTCGACACCACCGGCCTGATCGAAGCGCAGCAACGACTCGAAGACTACAGCCAGGCGTTCCCCGCCGCCGCAGAACGCATTGGTGCCGACGCGCTCACACTGCGCATCACCGAATCGCTCGCCCGACGTGACCTGGTCAACGCCAACTGGTACCGAACGCGAAACGAAAAAGTCTCCGCCACATTCCTCTACCGCCGACTGGTCCGTGAGTATCCTCAGACCGGGCCGGCCCGTGAAGCCCTCAAGCAGCTCGAAGCCTGGGGGATCAAGCCTTGATCCCGCGTCGCCTGCAAGACACATCGCCGCCCCCAGGCCCGCGCATCGCAGTGCGTACGCTTGCCTTGGGCCTTGCGTGTCTGATCCTCACCGCCTGCGGCTATTCCAACCAAGGCCTGTACCCCTCCGCCTACCGGTCGGTCGCGGTGCCGATCTGGGAAAACCGCACGTTTCATCGCGGGATGGAAGATGACCTCACCGAAGCCCTCATCAAGCAACTCGAACAACGCACCCCCTACAAACGCGTCGCCTCCGGGGCCGCAGACACCTCACTGACCGGCTCGATCATCAACGTCGATCAAAAGCAGCTTTCCCGCACCAGCACCGGCAGCATTCCGCAGGAGTTGGAATTGATCGTCACGGTCGATTTTGAGTGGCGGGACCTGCGTACCGGCGAGGTCATCAAGGCCCGACGCGGATTCACCGCCGCGGGCCGGTATCGGCCTGCCCGACCCGTGGGCGAGCCCATTGATTACGCCCGGCGGGAAGCGGTTAATGAACTTGCCGAGCAGATCGTTTCGACGCTTCGGGACGATTGGTAAACTCGGGCGTTACAAACGCATCCGACTGCTCGCACCACACGAGCCCTACACTAGATTCCCACGTGCCGCGGCGGACCCCGTTGCGCCTGCCACCATGCCTGACCCCGACGCCCCCAAACGCCGCGAAGACCTGAGCAAGCCCCGCAAACGCCACGGCTCCACCAAGCCTGAAGGCAAGGGCCAGCGCGATGGCTCTGACAAGTCCGATTCCAATGACAAGCCCAGCGGAGGCAACGGCAGCAAGCTGCCCAAGACCCCTTCGTTTATGTCTCGCGGGGCTTTAGGCTGGTTGCTGCTGGTGGGCCTGATTGTCGTGCTGTTGCTCATGATGAACAACGCCAATCGCGGGGCGTCGGAGATTTCGATCACGGAATTCGAGACGCACGTCCGCAACGCCGACTTCGATACCGAAGAGCCCATCGTGTTCGACGCCGACTCGATGACGGGGCTGCTTAAAGAAGGCCGCGCCGGGCAGGACGCTCAGCAAAACCCCCGCCCGGGGAAGGTCAAAGTCGAGGCCACCGTCTCTCCCGAAACCCGTGCCTTGCAGATGGAGCGGATCCGCTCAATTGCCGGCAGCGATGTCGATATCAAGGAAGAGGTCAACAATTCGCTGTTCTGGCCTTTCCTGCTGTCGTGGGGCCCGATCCTGCTGTTCATTTTGCTGCTGTACTTCTTTGTCTTCCGGGCGATGCGCTCCGGCGGCGGAGGTCCGGGGATGCTGGGCAACTTCAGTCGCTCGCGTCACAAGGTGATGTCCAAAGAGCACTCCACGATCACGCTGGACGATGTGGCGGGGATCGATGAAGCCAAGGACGAAGTGGGCGAGGTCATTGAGTTTCTCAAGAATCCCAAGAAATTTCAGCGCCTGGGCGGGCGGGTGCCTCGGGGGGTGCTGCTGATTGGTTCGCCGGGGTGCGGCAAGACGTTGCTGGCCAAGGCGGTGGCGGGTGAGGCGGACGTGCCGTTCTTCTCGATCTCGGGGTCTGACTTCGTGGAGATGTTTGTGGGCGTGGGCGCAAGCCGGGTGCGGGACCTGTTCAAGCAGGCCAAGGACTCGGCGCCCTGCATTATTTTTCTCGATGAGATCGATGCGGTCGGCCGCAAGCGGGGCAGCGGGTTTTCGTCCGGCGGGCACGATGAACGCGAGCAGACGCTTAATGCGATTCTCGTGGAGATGGACGGTTTTGATTCATCGGATCAGGTGATTGTGATCGCCTCGACCAACCGGGCCGATGTGCTCGACCCTGCGCTCACTCGGCCGGGCCGATTTGACCGGCAGGTGCACGTACCGATGCCCGACATTCAAGGCCGGCTTGAAATCCTCAAGGTGCACAGCCGTAAGGTGAAGCTGTCGCCTGACGTGGACATGGAAAAGATCGCGCGGGGCACGCCGATGTTCTCCGGTGCCGAGCTGGAAGCGGTCATCAACGAAGCGGCGATCATGGCGACGCTGACGAACAAAGACTTCGTCGAGCAGGAGGACCTCGAAGAGGCCCGCGACAAGGTCCGCTACGGGCGGAGCCGAAAGTCCGCCAAGGTCGAGCAGGACGAAAGGCGGGTCATCGCCTATCACGAGGCGGGTCACGCGGTGATCATGTATTACGACGATGCGACTGAGCCGTTGCACAAGGTCACCATCATTCCGCGTGGGCCGAGCCTGGGGTCGACGATGATGCTGCCTCAGCAGGATCGCAACATCATGTCCAAGCAGCGGATGCTGGGCATGATGCGGGTGTCCTACGGCGGACGCATCGCGGAAGAAATGTTCACCGGCGATCAATACAACGGCACTGCGGGCGACATCCGCCAGGCCAACGGCATCGCCCGGGCAATGGTCACCGAATACGGCATGTCCGAACGGGTGGGCTTCCGCCTTTTCAGCTCAGATGACCAGCGCAATCCCTGGGATCAGCCCAATCCGCTGTCCGATGACACGCTGCAGATGATCGACGAAGAGATCAAAAGGCTCATCGACGAGACGTATGCCGACGCCAAGCAGATGATACAGGACCATCATCAGCAGACCGAAGACCTGGCCCAGGCACTCTTGAAATACGAGACGCTGACCTACGAAGAAGTCCACCAGATCATGCTGGGTAATGCGTTGACCAAGGCAACGGTGTCGGACCTGCTCGCGGCAGAGAAGAAAAGCGCTGCAGACGCTGCGACGCCTGAAGCGGTGATTGACATCCAGCCGACACTTGACGGGCAGGGGCCTGACATTGTGCCTCGGCCGGTGTGAGTTTGAAGTGGTCTGAATGCTGCGCCGCTCATGGCCGAACCCCCTGCGAACGATTCGGAGTTTTACGACCTCGCCGAGGAGCCGCCTCCCCCAGAACGTCCTTCGCCGACGTTGAAAGCGTTGGTGTCCAAGCCTGCGGTGTCGCCGACGCAGGATCCGGTCACCGATGAGCTCACGTGTTTATCGTGTGGCTATTTGCTGCGGGGGCTTGAGGCGTCGGCCGCGTGTCCGGAGTGTGGACTTCTGGTCGCGACCTCACGCCTGCGGCGGGGGGGGCTGGCCTTGGCGGGGACGGGCTATTTACGCAAGGCGATGTTGGGTTTGAATCTGATGACCTGGGTTCTGGGGATCGCGCCGGTGCTGTTTTACATGGTGCTGCCGGTCCTGCGATGGGGGGGCGTGGCGTTGCCTGAGTGGCTTGATCGCGTTGTGGTGGGCGTCATGGTCTGTGTGTTTATGACCGGCAGCATGCTGCTCACGCATGTCTGGCCGGGTGGGGTGTCGATCTCGGTGGGTCGATTCGATCCTCGGCCGATCGCGTATGCGGCGGGTCCGGTGTCACTGGCGTTGGGTTTGGTGCTCACGGCAATCATGATGTGGCTGCACGTTCATCCTGCCATTGCTTCGGGCTTGTTCATGATGGTTCAGATCGCTGGCACGATGTGGGTTGTGGCGCTGTTGCTGACCGTAGCACGGGTGGCCAAGGCGATCGAACGCGAAGGGTTATCCATGTCGGCCACAGGGTTGAGCGCGGTCTGTCTGGGCTTGTCCGTTTTAATCCTGGCGGCTGATGTGGTGGGTTATTACTTTGGACTGGGCTGCCTGGGGACGGTGATTGGACTTGGCTTACTGCTTTGGGCGGGGTGGGTGTCGGTGAGTCTTCGGCAGGTGTTTGTGGAGGCGTACCGACAAACGCAGCGCGCGCTGAGCAGCGATGCGGGATAGGCATCACGGGGAGAGGCGCGGGGAGAGGTAGGGTCAAGGAGACCGGTGAACCCAGCCGGCCTCAGGCAGCGAGTCGTGGGTAATCCACTTCGGTTTCGATGGGGTCGGCTGCGACGGCGGGCTCGGTGGGGGTGGTGGGGGGCGTGAGGCTGGCGCGGGCTGGCAGTGCGACGGCATCGCCGGGCTGCTGGGCAGGCATCGATATCGCGGCGGAACGGGGTCGGCGGAGGGTGGCGGGGCGGGGCGGGTCCTGGCCTCGGCCTGACAGCAGTTGCGGGCGTTTGGGCCCGCCGCGCAGGAGCTGCAAGGCGAGCACGAACCCCACGGCGTAACAGGCCGCCAGATATGCCACGAACATCATAGGAAACCGCCGAGAAGAGGCACTGATCTGAGCGGGGGTTCTCCCGCGCCCTTGTGAGTCACGTCTAGGGTTTATCGAGGTCTGCGAAGGCTGCGCTTGAATCTTCTCGGACGTGAGCTTTCGTGAGCAGTTCGCCTTGGGTGATGGGTTGGGCGAGGACGGCGTCGAGGACGCGGTCGAGTCGTGCGGCGGGCAGTCCGGTCCCCGGCCGGGCGGTGCCCAGGTCGGCGGTCGTGAGCCGGTGTCCGGCGGGGAGCGATTTCAAGGCCACGACCGACTGCCGGGCGACACGGCGGACGTCGCGCTCCGGCGCAAGGACGCGTTTGCCCGGCGGGCCGAGCATGTGGTCAGCCCGGAGGACCTGCTGGACGTAGGCTTTGAAGTCCTGCGGTTCGAGCGAGGCAGCATGGTCGGGGCCGATCTGGTCGCGGCCGAGGGTGAGATGTTTTTCGAGGACCCGAGCTCCGGCGGCGACGGCCAACGCTCCGGTGTCGATCTCGACGGTGTGGTCGGAATAGCCCACCGCCACGCGTTTCAGGTCTTGTGCTTGTAAGGGAGTTGCCCGTTCGGACAAGAGCGAGGCGAGTGCGGGAATGCCGGCGAGCGTGGCGTGGTCGGCGGGGGTGGGATAGCTGGAGACGCAGTGCAGCAGGGCCCCGCCGGGGCGGTGGTCGAGCAGCCGCTGGGCGGGGAGTTTGCATTCCTCGAGCGTGCAGGCGCCGGTGGAAATGATCAGCGGCAGGCCCAGCGTCTGGGCGGCGTCGAGCAAGAGCGGATTGACCGCGTCAGGCGAGGCAATTTTGACCGCGTCGAGGTGAAGCTCTGAAAGCGTCGAGATGTCGGTCACGCTGAAGGGCGTGGCGATGACGGCAAGTTTTTGATTGCGGGCATGAGCGACGATACGGCAGAGGGACGCGAAGTGGAGCGTGAGGTTTTGCAGCAGGTCGGCAGCGGACGCGGCGGTGTCCTGCTGGTAAGCCGCGAGCTCGGCCTGGCGGGACAGCAGCGTCTGGGGGCGGAAGACCTGGAGCTTGACGGCGTGAGCGCAAGCGTCACAGGCGGCATCGACGAGTCGAAGTGCCTGGGCTTCCTGGCCGTTGTGGTTGACGCCCAACTCGGCGATCACGACGGGTTGGGCTTGGAGGTCGGCCTGCTTCCACATGGTTTGGAGCGAAGGTCAGAAGTGGTGAGGATTAGAAATCGGACTTGGCGCGGGGGAAGCTGCCGAGCACCTTGAGACTTTTGCAATGGGGGCGGGCAGCGTCGATGGCTGCCTGGACGCGCGGCTCGGCGGCGTGGGCCAGAAGATCAACGAAAAAGCAGTACTCCCAGTTGGCGAGTTGGCTTGGGCGTTTATCGATATGGGTGAGGTTGAGGTCGTGTTCGCGGAAGACGTCGAGGACCCCGGCAAGTGCGCCGGCGCGGTGTTCGGTGGCGAACAGCAGGGCGGTCTTATCGTCGCCGGTGGGCGGGACCTGCTGATGCCCCAGGACAAAGAAGCGGGTGGTGTTGTGGGGGTTGTCTTCGATGTTTTCGAACTGTCGCTTGACACCGAAAAGCGTCCCCGCCATGGCTGAGCCGATGGCGGCGGTGCCGGGTTGTTCGGAGGCGAGTTGAACAGCCCGGGAGGTGGAAGATGAGGCGATGCGTTCGACCCGGGGGAACTGCGCGGTGAGCCAGTGTCGGCATTGTCCCAGCGCCTGGGGGTGCGACATGATGCGTTGAATGTCGGGGGGGTCGCAGTTGGCAAGCAGGCAGTGGTGAATGGGGATGAGGACTTCGGCGCAGACGCTGGCGGAGGTGCGCATGAGGGCGTCGAGGGTGGTCGAGACGCTGCCGTCGGTGGAGTTTTCGATGGGGACCAGGCCGTAGTCAGTGTGCTTACGTTCGACGGCATCGAAGATGAGGGCGATGTCGTCGAGGTTGTCGTATTCGACGCAGGCTCCGAATTTTGAGGCGGCGGCGGCGTGGGAGAAGGAACCGGGAGGGCCGAGGTATCCGATGCGCAGGGGTCGTTCGAGTGCGAAGCTGCCGGACATGAGTTCTCGGTAGATCGCTTCGAGGCAGGCGTTGGGGAGCGGGCCTTGGTTAAGATTCCGGATGCGTTCGAGGACGCGTTGTTCGCGGTCGGGGGCGTAGATGGGTCCGCCGGTCTGTCGTTTGACTTCGCCGACTTCGACAACGACCTGAGCGCGTTGGTTGAGCAGGTCCACGAGATCGCGGTCGAGTTGGTCGATGCGTTTGCGAAGAGGGGCGAGGGCCTGGTCGTGGTCGAGAGGGGGTCCGCTGGACATGGTGTCAGCTTACGTGGTTGTGACACGGTGCGGCTGGGCTGGGCTGGGCGGGAGAGCGTAAGGTTGGCATGGCGGTGGGGCGAGTGTGTAACTTGGAGGGATGGCCCAGACGGTTGAAGCGATGCTCGAGCAGGCCCCGCATGCGGCGGTGATCGTGTTGGCGGTTGCGGTGGGTCTTGGGCTGGTGCTGTGGCTGCTGGGTCGTCGGCTGGTTCGGCCGGCGGTGGTGTTGTGCGGGCTGGTGACGGGGGCAACGGTGGGGGCAATGGTGACCGCTTCATTCTGGTCGGATGATGCGTTGATGGTGGGGCTGGTGACGGGGGGGGCAGCGCTGGCGGGGGCGTTGCTGGCGGCGGTGTTGTTTCGGTTTTGGATGGCATTAAGCGGCGCGGTGGTGTTGGCCTTGCTGGCGCCGCTGGCGGTGTTGGTGTGGCAGGGAACGACGATGCCGAGCGTCCAGGGGCTTGACGAGGCCATGCGGGCAAATACGGCGGCAGCCGTGAAACAGGGCGCGGCAGAGTTGGGCGCAGGGGCGGGGCTGGACACGGGGCCGGCGTCGTTGGGTGCGACGGGTCTGATCGACGAGAAGACGCGCCAGGAACTCGCAGACAAGGCCCGGCAAGGGATGCGCGATGCAGCGGATTCGCTTTGGACGCGTAACGAGCAGGCGGTGAAAGACTGGTGGGCCCAGACGGACGAGGCGACCCGGAAGCTGCTTTACACCGGCGCGGTCATGGGCGCAGTGGCGGGGTTGCTGCTGGGGCTGGGCTTGCCTTACACGATGGCGTCGTTGCAGACCGCCGCGGTGGGGACGGTGCTGATGCTGCTGCCGGGGCGGGAGTTGCTGGATCGGTATCGCCCGGACTGGTCGGGGTATTTGCCTTCGACGCCCGAGCAGTTGGGTCTGGCGATAAGTCTGATAACGGTGGTGGGGGTCGCGGTGCAATGGACGCTTTTGCGTCGGCGAACCGAGAAGAGGTAATCGTGTCGGCGTCGTTGACGTCGGGTGTCACGTGTTGCCTCTATCGAGGAGTTTGTCGTGCGGAGCCTGATGCTTGGCGTTGAATCGCGTGCCCCCGGATCCTCGGCGGGGGCAGCTTCGTCTGAAGCGCAAGCGGGGTCGGTTTCGTCTGATCTGCTTCCTGCAGGGGTGACTGAGAAAGTCGATAACCTGTTGCAGACCACGCTGAGCGTGTCGCGGCCGGACGTGCTGGCACACCCGGATACGTTGACGGCGTCGCTGGGCGGGCTCAGCGGATTCTGGGGATTGACGCTGGTGATTCTCGGGCTGCTTTGCCTGGTCAACGGCTACCGGTTTTACAAAGTGGCGACGCTGGCGAGCATGCTGGCGATTGGGAGTGTCACGGGGTTTTGGCTTGGGCTGCAGATCGACGCGCCCAAGATCGTGATCGCGGCGTGCCTGGGGATCCTGCTGGCGGTGGTGGCGTTTCCGCTGATGAAGTACGCAGTGGCGGCGCTGGCGGGTTTGTCGGGGGCGTTTTTGGGGGCAAACCTGTGGGCCGGGCTGGCGGCAGCAGCGAATCAGGCCCAGCTGCGCAAGATGCATCCCAACCTCGCTTCGGCGCAGGTCACCGACACCATGCGAGCCGCGGCGGAGGTTGTTCCGGCCGAGCAGTTCTGGATCGGAGCCCTCATCGGGCTGGTGGTATGCGGGATGCTGGCATTCATTTTATTCAAATTATCGATCGTGCTTTACACGTCGGTGTGCGGCGCGACGTTGCTGGTGATGGGTGGGATTGCCTTGCTGCTGGATGTGGAGCAGACGCGGGAAACGGTGGCGGGCGGTCTGGAGTCCCATGCACTGGTGGTGCCGTTGCTGGTCCTGGTGCCAGCGGTGGTGGGCTTGATTCTGCAGGAGCGTCGGCGGGACGAAAGCGGCGGCGGCGGGGCACCCAAGCCCGCCTGAGACGATCGGGTTGAGCTACCTGGTGGCCCGTCAAGTCTCGATCTTCGGGTAGAGGTGCGTGAGTTCAACGCGGGCTTGGTCGGTGGTGCATTGCCGATCACTGCCGACCCGATTGGCGTTGCGATAGTTACGCCAGGGACACCTCAAAGGCCCCTTGCAGAGCTTGCACAGCAACGCCCTCTTGCAAGACCTGGGGTACTCACCGACTCACCGACGCGTGCCCTCCGCTCGCCGAGCTACCCCGCGTCCCGCTTCGGCCGCCCGGGACTCCGTACCGTCGACTCCAGGCCGTGACGCTTTACTTCCCGGCTCAGCCAGTCCTTCGTGCCGAACGGGCGATCACGTTTGCCGCACAGGCGGATGGCTTCGAGTTCCTTCTCCGACAGCGGCTGGTTGACGGTGCGCAGCCAGTGTCGCGGTCGCTGACTTGTCCCCGTGCATCCGGGCCATCGGCTTAACACCTGCTTGGCTTCGTGGTCGCCAAACCTCCAGCGGTGCAGGCTCGACCAACGCCAGGCCTCAGCCTCATCCGCCGGCACGAGGCCCGCGCGGGCTGCGTTCCGTTCCACGTACCGACACACCGTGCGAAGGTGGCGATCCTGCTCGATCACAAACGCCTTGTAACGTCCCTGGTAAAGATGGCCGATGCCCGTCTGCCCGTGCGCCACGCGATACCGGGCCGAGTGCGTCGTGGTCAGCCACTTCATGAACTGCCCCATCGCCCCGTCGCAGTGGGTACGCAACACCAGGTGCCAGTGATTGCCCATCACCACATAAGCGAGGAGATCAACCTCGTCACCAGATCGCACAACCGCCGCCTCCAGCACCCGCTCGAAGGCAGCGAAGTCCTCGTCGGTGCGAAACATCCGATACCGGGCGTTCGCCCGATTCAAAACGTGATAACAATATCCCGCAGCGTCAACGCGTCGTGATCGAGGCATCCGGAGAGGCTACGTCCCCACCCCAGCCCAGTCAAACGGGGTCTGACCCCGTTTCGATACCCGACCCCTCGGATCCCTGATCTCTGCCCCCTCCCCACCACCTAAGGCATCGCCAACGCCGCCAGCGACAACCCCATCAAACTGTGTCCCACCGTCGTCATGCCCGAGATACGCCGAGCGTCACGCCAAGGATCGCGCGCACAAACTCGCACGCCTCACCCAACATCGCCAAGAATGACTCCGGACACCTTCTCCGGCCCCACTTTTTTAGTCTTCGGGCAAAATCGGAGTCGAATCGTCGGGCAAATCAAAGGGGCCAATGATTTGGTTGCACAGGTCGAATCTCAGCTTATTTCGAAAGCTGATGAATTGCTTCTTCGCCTCTTCGCCGCGTTGCCCAGTCTTGTGTTCTATCGAAAGTTCTAGGATCACGGCATGAGCGTTGGTTTCGTGGCGGGCATCAAACTCGTCTCTACTCAACTTGACGTTCATACCGGCATTGCTGACGTCGTCAGCAAATAGGCATCCGAGTTTGAATGCTTCATCGAGGCCATTATTCGGCTCTTCGGGGCGATAGCGTCGACCCGCCCATCGCCGATGCCGTTGCACTGCGCGGATCACAGAGAGCCCGTCGAAGTCATTCGGGCTAGGGTTGAAGAATGCAGGTGGAACTGGTGGCGTCCCAGATTCAAACCATGGCTTCTGAGGAAGATCCAAGCGTTTGCTGAACTGCCGGTAGATTGTCTCCCCCGGCTGCATCTGGGCATCCGTGCTCATTGACACAAGATAAACGACACCTAATGGTCCTGCACGTCGTGAAGTTCTCGGGATACTGCTGGAAGACTTTCCGAATAGATCGTCTTGCCGTCAGCAAAGAGATCATGGAAGGCTCGGCCATCTGAGTCAATAGATATTGTGCACAATGCCCCGTCGTCGAATCGCTCCATCTGTACTCCACCGCTCCCGTCTGGCACCATGGCCGTCGGAGGAAGGTTAGGGCACTGCTTTTTAAGAAACATTGCCCACTGCAATGTCGTCTGCACTGCCTCACGAGTTGGCTCTTCTTGCGTGACATCCGGACGGTGAGGGACCGTGTCTTCCCAGATTTTGAGAAGTCCATCAATCAACTCGCCCCATTTAGGGTCGGGAGCTTGCAGCGAGTCACCTACGCCGTAGGGACCACCATCTGAAATGTCTGCGGTAAGAACAGACCGACTTTGGGGCCGACTCTGGTGATCAAAAGTCTCGGGCCAGCAGGGCCGCGTGAAAGATGTGGAAGTTGTAAAAGTGCTCATGATTGAAGCCCCCAATACTGATTTGCGTGATCAGAGGCGAATGCTGGGAAAGAGGTCACGATCATACGATGTGCAGCATCGTACGCTTGCTCAAACTGAAGATCTGCGGTGAACATCCCTCTCGCGGTGAGTTGAAGTCGAAGGGCTGGAATCCTCGATTCGTCGAGTCGGTGAACCTTACTCGTTTCTACGTGAAGCCTGCCGTTTGGTTCACGGAAGCAAAACGTCGAATGACTTTCTACGCTCTCAGGTTCACCTGCGGGTGAACATGTAGCGTCACCGAAGAGGGCCGGAAACACGCCGTGCCAGTCGGCGGGAGTTTGCCAGAGTTTTCCCCGCTCGACGTGATTCACATAGACCAACTCCCACGTGATCAATTTCGGTGACGCAAGCCGCTCATTTTCCAAGAATTCCTCGAACTTTTGCCAGAAATGCAAAAAACGTGCGAAAATCTGGCCGAATCGAGGGTATTCCTGATTCTCGACCTTTAGCCAGTTGTACACGACGCGGTCTCTCTGAATCTGGAGCAAGCGGTGTCGGCTCTCACCTTTGAGCTGAAGTCGACTTGCTGTTCCGTCGTCAAGTTGGAATTGCAGAGGTGGAACTGGCCAGCCCGCTGTCGACTCAAAGAGTTCTGTCGTAGGTTCGATCAGCGGTGCGTGTTGCGCTTCAGGAAAATCGTCCTTGACCTCATGCCAGAACAGGCCGAGTCGGCCATTATGGAGTCCTTCGATCGGCTCGAAATTGACCGAGAAAACCGTCTCAGTCAACGGTGGATTTTTGTACCGCGGGTACTGCAATTCGTGAGGATTCACGGGTTGGCCGTCCGTGCCCATGCGAGCCATCCTCATCGAAGGAGTGTGAACTGTCAAGTGATCGCTAACCAGGACTGATACGGGTTATCGACACAGTTGCTTGCCCGCCGTTAGCGTATCCCTGCCAAAGTGACTTGGAACGGAAAGGAGTCGGAGACGGATAAGGGGTCGGGAGTCATTTGCAAGTTCGGGGGAAGTGCGGCGTACTGCGGTGTGTCGCCGCTTCTGGGTATCGAAACGGAGTCTGACTCCGTTTGCGGGGCGGTGATGGGGGCGGGGGATTTGCGGAACGTGGTGGGGTATATGGAGCGGCAGCGGACGGGGCGTAGGGAGGCGTCGGGTGGGGCGTGAGACAGAAGAGGGGGCGGGGTATCGAAACGGGGTCAGACCCCTTTTTAGTACCCGCGTTCGATCATGGGTCTTCTTGGTGAGTGACCTATAGCGAACGCAAATGCTTGATAGTGGGTATCTTACGGTGGTGGCGTCAAACGCTCTCGCGGGCGTGGCTGGTTATCAGGCCAGGCCTAAGGCAATTGCATTGGAGCGGGCGGCTCAGGGTGAGGCGGAGAGGGCTTGATCGAGGGTGTCGAAGATCGGGATGAACTGCTCGAGCCGGGCGAGTTCGAAGGCTTGCTGGACGGGGGATTGCAGGGCGGCCAGGCCTAGGGAGATGCCTTGGGCGCGGGCAAGTTTGCGATATTTGATGAGCGTGCCCATGACGAGGCTTGAGGCGAAGTCCAGGCCTGCCATGTCGATGACGATGCTTTGGGGCTGATGGGTCAGGGCGTCGTCGAGCGCGCGATCCAGATCGGCTGCGGCGTCGAGTGAGGCTGAGCCTTCGAGGCGGAGGACCTGGGTCTGGCCGACGGTGCGGTGATGAATCGTTAATGCCACATGGGTCAGCATAGGGCATGGTGTGGGATTTCTGGTTGGGGCGTTTGGCAAAAGCCTGGACAACGTGGGGTGCGGCCGTTGAGGCTTTTGCACCGCAGGGGGCTGGTGTTCCGATAACACGGTGGTGCGTGTGTTCATGTTTGTGGTTGTGTGTGCGGTGTCGTCGTCGGCGTGGTGGTCGGGGCGAGCGTCTGCGCAGACGGGGATCGTGGAGGCGGACCGCCGGTTGATTCGGCTGTTTGATTTTGAGGACATCGACGATCGCGGGCGGAAGATTGCGCTGGGAGGGCGGATGCCTGAGCATTGGTATCCCATTGGTCGGGATTTACTGGAGGGGGATCCACGGTTTTTGCAGCAGCCGGTGCATCAGGCGTTGGAGCGTCGGGAGGGGTATGCCGACCATGCGGTCGTGGGGTTTGGTAATGATCAGAGCACGTCGGGCGACTTTTCGCTTCGGCTTGATGTGGACGGGGGTCACAGCGGGGTGTTTCTGGAGATGGGGGTGTTGTCGGCGGTGCCGGGGGCGGACTATGCGGTGTCGGCGTCGGTGCGGACGGCGGGGCTGGTGCGGTCGGGCGTTCGGCTCAAGGCGTACTTTGTCGATAGCGCTGGGCTGAGGATTGAAGAGAGCGTGTCGGTCAGTGGTGATCCGGTGCGGACGCTTGGCGAATGGCAATCGTTGGAAGTTCGGCTGCCGGGGAACCACGCGAAGGCAGCGTGGGTGATGGTGGAAGCGGAGGTGGTGCAACCCCAGGCTCATGCGGACCATCCGCTTGGACCTTCGCAGGTGGTGCTTCGCGATTTGGGCGGGAATGCCTGGATTGATGATATTGCGATATGGCGTTTGCCCCGGGTGGAGGTGTCTACGCAGTCGCAGCTCGGGGTGGTGCGTGCCCCGGATCGGCCAGAGTTTCGGGTGGCGGTGCAGGATTTGATCCGGGGGAACATGACCGCTCGGGTGACGGTGTATGACCATGCTCTGCAGCCGGTGGCGACGCTGCGTCGGCCGGTGGGTGCGGGGGAGCCGTCCTCGTGGAGCTGGTCGCCAGAATTGCCGGGCTATGGCTGGTATTTGGCGGACCTTCAGGTTCAGGAAGCGGCGGTGGGGTCGTCTCGGGAACGGCTGGTGGCGCGGAGTCTGGGAGCGGTGCTTTGGTTGGGGCCTGAGCAGATCATGCCGTATGCAGATCGCACGCGGTTTACGCTGTGGGCAGATCGGATGGAGTCAGAAGAGTGGCCTTTGCTCGCGCCGTTGACCCGGGCCACGGGGCTTCGCAGCGTGGCGGCGTCGGCATGGCGGCCGGGTCTGACGCTT
Organism: uncultured Phycisphaeraceae bacterium; assembly: GCA_963799465.1. GTDB lineage: Bacteria > Planctomycetota > Phycisphaerae > Phycisphaerales > Phycisphaeraceae > JBCCOW01. The sequence goes on from CAWCXG010000001.1 coordinate 2,370,923, forward strand.
GAGGGGATGGACCAGTGGCTGGCGGACCTGGACGCCACGCTGCTTAAGCCGTTGCTGGAGGACGGCGGTGAGGTGACGCTGTCGCTGGGTCCTGTGCCTGCGAAGCTGGCTGAGGCGGCGGGGATGGAAACGCCTTCGCCGCTGGACGTGCTTGCCTTGTCGCCCAGAGTGTGGCAGCCGTTCACGCAGCCGGTGCTGATGCGTCACGGCCAGCGGGTCAGGCTGTGGCAACTCGGTCCGCCGGGCCAGACGGCCGCCCTGCGTGCCGATATCGCGAACGTAATCCGTCAGGTCGAGACCGAAGTGCGGGCCACCGTGCCCTCGCCGACGCTGATCATTCCGTGGAGCTTGAGCCAACCTCGGCCGAGGCAAGTGGCCAACGACGTGGCGTATGCCCTGGACTGGCCTGCGGGCGTGACCCCCGAAGCGCTGGCGGACCAACTGGCCCCGTGGCTTGACCCGCCCACGAAACTGCGGCTGCATCTCAAGGTGCCCGGCGGGGATGCGTTACGGCATGATCGACGCATTACCGAGTTGGTGCTGCGGGTCCTGCATGCGTGGGAACTCGATGCGGGGGGGCTGGTCCTGCATCAGCCCTGGACCCGCGCAAGGGAACAGCGGGTCGCCCTGCTGCCTGACCCCTTGCTCGGGGTGTTCAGCACGCTGATGCACGAATTGGCCGGCCGACGGGTGCTCGGACGCGTCTACCTGGGCCAGGGGTTGGAGTGCATGGTGCTCGACGGACCCGCAGGCGGATTGCTTGCGGCCTGGAATGATCGGTCCGAGGAGGTCCGGCCGAGGGTGAAGCTGTGGCTGGGACAGAACCCAGAGGAGATCGACCCGTTCGGGAATCGCGACGTGATACCCCAGGAAGGCGATGAGCATGTGCTGCAACTCGACGCCACGCCCACGCTGATCACGGGGATCGACGCGCAGGTGGCCATGCTTCGGTCGAGCTTCGTGCTGGATGAGCCGTTCATCGAATCCACGCAGGCGTTTCATGAACGGGTCCTGACGTTTCGCAATCCGTGGAATCGCACCATCACCGGCAGCTTCATCATTCAAAAGCCTGAGGGGTGGACCATTGAGCCGCGACACCAATCCTTTTCTTTGCCTGCGGGGGGCGAAATGCGTGTGCCGGTACGGCTGCGGTTCCCGTTTAGTGAAATCGGTGGGCTGCATGATCTTGAAGCACGCTTCCGATTTCAGGCCGACCGTGCGTATGACCTGCGACTCCTGACGCCTATGGAGCTTGGGCTCAAAGATGTGGACTTCAACGCGACCGCGACGATTCAGCGCAACGCGACGACCGGTGAGGCGGATGTCATCTTGACGTGTGTGGTGACCAACCGCGGTGCTGAGGCACGGTCATTGTTTGTCTTCGCGAGTTTGAAGGGATTCACGCGGCAAGAGCAGGTGGTGAGCCGTCTACAGCCGGGCGCGTCGGTGATTCGCCGGCTGCGGTTCCCGTCCGGCGGGCTGACGCTTCTCAAAAACCCCATACGGTGTGGGCTGCGTGAACTCAACGGCCCGGCTGTGCTGAACCGCCTCGTCGACCTGGGCACAGAATGATCCAGGGGTGCGGACGCAGTCACGGCATCCGACGTTGAGAAGACTCAGACTTGATCAAACCTGAGTCATGCTACACGCGCTGCGAGGCGGTGCGAGCGTTTCGGAGACGCAAGGTCACATTCGGCTGCCGGGATGCTTCCACACGGGCGCGGCTCGTGTTGATGACACTGGCCGATTTGAAAGCGGGGTAAGGTCAACTCAGGCTTATAGTTTTGACAGCCAACCGGCAACGATTGAAGGCTTCAGCGTCGGCGACGGCCGCTGATCATCAGCGAGGCGCCGGCGACGAGCAGCATGGCCGAGGCCGGTTCGGGAATGACGAATTGGGTCAGTGCAAAGCGATCGATTCGCACGTCGGTGGCTTCATCACTCACATTGAAGTTAAGCGTGATGCTGTCAACGTCGGTGAAATCGATGCCGGTGAAGTCCGCGAAGGGGATGATCACTGAGGCAAGGGTGGGGCCGGTGCCGGAGACCACGGTGGTTGCGGTGTCCGTGGAGTCGCTGTCGGAGACGGTGACGGCGACTTCGCTGTTGCCTTGAATGAAGGTGACGATGACCGCAAAGGCGTTGAAGTTGCCTTCGCCGGTGATGTCGAGGCTGGTGAAGTCGTCGTAGAGAAGCGCGAGATCGGCGGTGGTGCCGGGTCCGACGTTGAGGTCGAGCAAGCCGCGGATGACGATGGCGCTGGCGCTGAGGCCGGGGTTATTGGTTCGAAGGGTGACGGTGCGTTCGTCGCCGAATGCATTCACGCCTGCATCGGCGGGATCGAGATCGATCCCGGTCTGAGAGATCGAGGACGCCGCGCCGGGAGGGTTGGTGTCGGTGAGCACAAAAATCGGGTCGGCGTAGTCGTCAATGGTGGCGGGAACGGGCACCGCGTGGGCGGTTCCGCAAACCGCGATAAGCCCCAGGGCCATCGGTGATGAACAGGCCCACCGATTGATTTTTTTTGTGTGATGCATGCCTATTCTCTCTCCATAACCTTCCAGGATTCGTGCAAGCTTGCATCGTACGACTCTCGTCATCGACACATTTGCTTTACTCAGCATAATCGCTGCAACCGTCATGCACAAGCTATGAATGTAAAAGTCGTATGAATAAAGCATAAGCAAACGTTGAGGGGGGCAATGCTGCCTGTCGTTTTGGCGGTTAGACGCCCTGTATTACACGCTGAGGAACACGGTTGCGGGCCTGCTGAGCACGATCCATATCTTCGGCGCTTGGGCTTAAGCCGCTTTTCATCATGGACTTAAAGCAATCAAAGAGGTACCTTGCGTCGTGTGGCCCGGGGCTGGCTTCGGGGTGATATTGGACGGCGAAGACCGGTTGCGTGGCGTGGCGGAAGCCTTCGACGGTCTGGTCATTGAGATTGACGTGCGTTTGCTCCGCTCCAGCAGTGCTTAAGGATTGAGCATCCACCGCGAAACCGTGGTTCTGGCTGGTGATTTCGACTTTGCCCGTGCCGAGGTTCTGGACGGGCTGATTGCCGCCGCGGTGGCCGAATTTAAGTTTGTAGGTGGTAGCACCAAGGGCTCGGCTGAGTAGTTGATGGCCGAGGCAGATTCCGAAGATCGGGACCTGGCCGATGAGTTGCTGGAGGTGTTGGATGGTGGGCTCGACGGCGGAGGGATCGCCTGGGCCGTTGGAGACGAACAGTCCTTCGGGGTTGTGTTCGAGGATCTGCTCGGGGGTGGCGTCGTAGGGCAGGACAGTGACTTCGCACCCGGCGTCGGCGAGGTTGCGGAGAATGTTGTGCTTGGCTCCGCAGTCCAACGCCACCACGCGGCGGGTTTCGGAGGCTTGCACGGTGCCTTGCAATGGTCTCCAGTCCCCCAGGTTGGCGGACCAGGTCCGGGAGGCGGGTTGGCTGACTGTGGCCACGAGGTTTCGGCCGATGAGCCCAGGCGATTGCCTGGCGTGATCGACCAGTTCGGCGGAGGTGAGGTCCGGGTCGGTGCAAAGGACGGCTTTCATCGCGCCTTGGACCCGGAGGCGTCGGGTGAGGGCGCGGGTATCGATGCCAGCCAGGCCGGTGACATCATGTTCCGCAAGCCAGTCTTCGAGACGGGAGCGGGAGCGGTAGTTGCTGGCAAGCCGGGCCAGTTCGCGCACGACAAAGCCCTGGACTTGAACGTTGTCGGATTCGAGGTCGTCGAGGTTGACGCCGTAGTTGCCGATGAGCGGGCAGGTCATGGCGACGATTTGGCCGGCGTAGGAGGGGTCGGTGAGGACTTCCTGATAGCCGGTGAGTGAGGTATTGAAGCAGGCTTCGCCTTCGACGACGCGGGGTTTGGTTTGGCCAAACGCGGTGCCGGTGAACACGCAGCCGTCTTCGAGAACCAGACGTGCGGCGGGGCCGGGGTGATCGACAGGCGGGGGGGTGACAGACGTCATGGCTGCACTATAAAAGGTTGGTCGGCGGCGGGGCGGGTGGACGTTGCGTGCGGCGTTGGCCGGGGCTATGAATTACCCGCTTGGCCAGACGCCGGCCTCAATGAGCTGCCGGGCGGCGTGCTCGCTCCAGCCTCGGTTGGCTGCCGGGCTGGCGGGGCTGGGGTGCAGAATGCGTGTGATGTTGACGGCAAGTTGTGCCAAAACGTGGTGCGCTCGCGTTTGGGCAAAGGCTCCAACGCCCACCAGCCATTGGGGTTGCAGGGCGTGAATGACGCGGCGGAGATGGTCGTCGCAGGCTGCTTCAAGCGGTTGGCGTTCAGAGGCGGGGAGCTTGTCGGGGGTGAGGTTTTTACCCGACTCAGCCATGAACACCAGGGGGCAGTAATTGAGCACGAAATGCTCTCTAAAGAAGTCGTCAGGTTTGGGAAAGCGTTGGGAAAACAAGCCCCAAAGCCGTCGCCCGGACACTTCGCTGCGGGGACACGCCAGGCCTTGGATCGGCCGCTTGAGGTGTGGGTCCGCGGGCTGATCGACGGTTTCCTGGAGGTCCATCCAATCGCGGACGGCAGCGACTTCCCCAAAAGGCACGCCGGTCTGCGCCATGCCCCAAGGCCCGGGATTCATGCCGAGAAACACCACACGGCACGTCGGCCTGGCGAACCGGTGGAGATACGCCTGGTGCGGCCGCCACGCGTAGCGCAGCGGGTTGTACACGCATGCCACCGGCGGACTGAAGGCCAGGGTTTCGACGTGTTCGCAGAGGCCGCGTGCTGCCTGGGTCACCGCTTGCGCTGCTGCATTCACAGTCATCGCCCGAGCTTACGACATCGCGCATGCAGCATGCACTGCCTGAGCGCTGCGGCGTCACGCGCCGGCAGGCTGGGCTTGCGCAGCGAACCATTCGGGTGACACCGCGTCGTGTTGAGCGTCGAGTAATTCTGCGATCAACGCGTCGGTATCGCCCAGGCTGTTGCTCAGAGGGTCGGTGAGCAGTGCCCGGCGGAGGAGGGATCGGTCGTGGTGCAGCGCAGCCTGCGCGGTGAGCTCGTGGGTGTCGAGCACGGTCTCACACATGGCCCGCACGCCGCGGGGCATGGGGGGGCAGGGCAAGGGCTCGACGCCTTGCATGCTGACGCGGCCGTACAACTCAAGAAACGCGTCGTCCGCCATGTTCGGCACGGTGCCTTGGTTCATGACGTTGACCGGCCGAAGGGCTCGGCTGTTGGTGTACATGTTTTCGATCAGGTCCGTGGCCGGGTCGGAGCCGAACTCCGTATCGAATTCTGCAATGTCCACCTCGCCCGAGAGGTAATGGTCGACGCGTTCCCAGACGTCCTTGGTCCACTTCAAGCGGTCAGGCACTTCAAAAAGTTTCAGGGGCGGGACGGTGTCTCGGCTGACATCGCCGTGGCCTTGGTAGAACCGGACGTATTCCTTGGTGTGGCTCACAACGGTCGGCAGCACGCCGAAGGCTTCGTAGAGTTCGATGGCGATGGTGTTGTTGAGATAGCCCTTGGCCTGGGATTGGCTGCCTTGCTTTTGCTGGTTGAGGTCGCCTTCGGATCGTTCACGGATCGACGCCACGATGTCAGGCAGGACATCCCGTCCCTGATACTCGGCTTTGAGCACCCAGGTGAAATGGTTCGGTCCGGCGACGAGCAGTTCGAAGTCCTCGTCGTCTGTGACGCCCGCCGCTTTGGCGTAGTTGCCGCGAAGCCCCCATTGAGCGTCGCACAGGGCGAGGGTTTTGAGGTGCGGGAAAGCGCGTTCGAGCGCGATGCCGTGGACGGCCGAGGGGTTGATGTAGTTGATTACCCAGGCGTCGGGGCAAAGGCGTTCGATGTGCTGGCAGACCTCGACGATCTGGGGTAGTTCGCGCAGGGTTCGGAATACGCCGCCGGGCCCGATGGTGTCGCCCGAGCACATGCGGATGCCGTACTCAGCAGACGTTTCCACATCGATTCCGCGGAAGTGGGCGTTGCGGTCTGCAAAGGAGAGCACCACAAAGTCAGCATCTTTAAGTACATCTGCAGCATCGATGGACGCTTCGAGGGTCAGGGGTGACTTGTTATGCGCGATGACCTTCTGGGCCAGGCGTTGCATTTTGTCCAGCCGGTCCGCGTCGGTATCGACCAGGGCGAGCGTGCCGTGACGCAGCGTCTGGGAATGCACCATCTGCCAAATGGCCTTTCGGCCAAAAAACAGACTTCCCGCTCCGACGATGGCAACTTTAGGATGATTCAAGGCAAGGCTCCAAAATGGATCATGTGTTCAAGTATTTCAGGTGACGCATTATCATGACACGGATTTATGGGGTATCTATGGATGGTCGTGAGAGTCATATGGACGATATTGCCTGAGCCTCCTGCGGATGGGATCTGCCATGGACTTTCTGGAAACGCGACCTCAGCCCGTGCCCACGCAGTTGCCCTACCGGCTGCGGGCGGTGGGACGTGTCCGAGAGGATCCGCGTCACTCCACGCGGGGCACCCATCACGGCGACGCGATGCTCACGGTGGTGATGTCGGGGCGGGGCGCCTATCACCAGCGGTCTGGGGTCTTGCCGGTGTCTGCGGGGATGGTGGGGCTGGTGCTGCCCGGGGACGATCCGGGGATCCTGATGACGGATGCGCGTGATCCGTATGACCATTACTACTGCCGTTTTGCGGGTCGTCTGGCGTTGGAGACCGCCGGTGCGATTGCGAGCGGGCGGGCCGAGCGGTTTACGTTCTGGCCCGAGGCGGCGGGGCGGGTGACGCCTTGGCTGGCGCGGATGCCCGAGGCCTTCAGGCGGGTGCCGGTGACGGCATCCGACCAGCCCGGCACGCTGACCCCCGCCGAGGCGTTGCTGGCCCAGGTGCTCGCAGAGCTGAGCTTTCCCCCAGGGGACGCCGCGCTAAAACTCTCCGCTCAATCGCTGCAGACCTATCTGCAGGAACGGCTGACCGAGCCGTTCAGTTTGCCCGCAGCAGCGGAAGCGTTTTCGTGCAGCGAGTCGCATCTGTGTCGTACCGCCAAAGCACTGCTGGGCCGAACCTTGCAGCAGGAAGATCGGAGGCTCAAGCTGGACTGGGCCTGCGTGCTGCTGGCTCAGTCGGCGTTGTCGGTGGGGGAGATCGCCGCGCGGGTGGGGTTTGCGGACCCGTTGTACTTTTCGCGGGTGTTTGGGAATCATGTGGGGGTGACCGCCACGCAGTGGCGCAAGCGTGCCCGGGGCACGGCAGGGCGGCCTGTGTGATGGTGCAACAAAGTCGGGCTGCTCGCCGGGCTTCACGGGTGTGTTGCACTAGGGTGGTACGTGGGCGGGAGTGGTGCTCTACAATTGGGTCGACCTGAACGTTTTTTTCAAAGAGACCTTGACCATGCATATGAAAGCCGACGCCAAGCCCGTGGGGCCTTTAGACGTCGACGTGACGTACATTCTGGAGAACCCCCAGGAGTTGACCGGGGGCGATCAGCGCGAGCACCATTTCAAAGCGGCAGTGGGGCAGAACCTGCTGGCGCTGGCGATGCAGCACGGGATCAACATCGAGCATGCCTGCGGCGGCGTCTGTGCCTGCTCAACGTGCCACGTCCACATTGATGCGGGCGAGGAAGGGTTAAGCGAGCCTGAGGACGAAGAGCTTGACCGGGTCGAAGAAGCCCCGGGCAACGACATTACGTCCCGGCTGTCCTGTCAGGCGGTGATCGAAACCAAGGACCCCATCACGGTGCGGGTGCCCGAGTGGAACCGAAACGCGGTGAAAGAAGTGCCGCACTGAGGCGGTGACGGCGACTCAATGACGCCCCGAGCCCGTGAGGAAGCGTCCTCTTCGAGACATCTGGCGACCCGTGACACTCCCTTACGGTCGTGGCTCGCGTTGGCGGGGTAGATCAGACGATCAGCGCGGCGACGACCAGCAGCCACATCGCGGCGCCCACGGTGAGTTTCGCGGCGGTGCCGGTGAGCTTGCCGACCGCCGCGCCGCGAGCGGCACGCACCGCATGGCGTATGGGCTGGCGGGCCCAGGCGTCTCCGGCGAAGGAGCCCAGGCCTGCGCCTGTCGCGGCGCCGATGAGCGTTCCGATGATGGGAACGGGGATGAGCAGTGAGCCGACGATCGCGCCTGGAATCGCACCGACGATGGCGAGCACCGCCCCCCTGCGCGTTCCGCCCGCCTTGCGGGACGCCACGCCCGCCAGCGCGGTTTCCGCGATTTCACCTGCGATCGCAAGCCCCAGCAGCGCCGCCAGGGTCCACCCGCCGATCAGCCGGGCGGGTTCATGGTCCCAATAGCCCCATGCCAGGCAGGCGGTCATGAACAGCATGGCCCAGTTGCCCGGGAGCTGCATGGCGGTCGCGACGAACGCACAGGTGTTGAGCGTGACGAGCAGCAGGCAGGCCGCAATCAGGAGGGTCAAGGTCACCGCAAATGCTTTCAGCTGGCCGCAGCGGCGAGGCTTTTTTCTTCAAAGCGGATGACCTGCGATCCGGTTTGGGGCACTTTCTGGTCACGTTGGCCCGCCAGGAGCATGGCGATGTAGGACGCTTTGATCAGCGGGGTATCCCCGAGCCCCAGCTTGTCGCGGACTGCGAGGACCGCGTCGTCGCTTGGCCCTTCAATTTCGATGTAATCGCCCAGATACGGCAAGGTGTCGAGCTCGATTCGGCACTTATCCAAATCGTAACGCACCCGCTTTTTCTCGAAGGTCAGCACGTGCTGGTACCCCAAGGCTTTGAGGAATTCTGCCGCTTTGCGGGCATCTTTGACGAGCAGTTCACTTTCGGATCGGCTTTTGAGCTTGCCGTGGCTGCGTGGGCCTTTGTGCGTCAAGCTGATCTGCGATTCGCCGTGATCTCGGATCTCAACACGGATCCGCAGCCCTTGATCGGTGGCTTTGAGTTCGCCTTCGGGGGTGTCAAAAAACGAATTGGATTCCGAAAACGCGTCGAGCGGCTTGACTTCCAGTTCTGCGAGCCGATGCTCCAGAGCGTGGCGGTCGTTGAGCTTCATCTTGGCTTCAATTTCAATGGTCACGTTTAAGCTTTCACGCGGGTGAGTGGGGGGCAGGGTGGGGGCAGGGTGGGGTCGGCTCGCGGGACGCGCGATACGCGTGGACTAAGTGTAGTACCTAAGTATCGGCCACCTGAGGAGGCGAGGTGTGCTGTGTTTCAAAATCGTGGAGGTGCTGGGCTTGCGGTGCCCGGACCTTGAGCGAGGTGGGCAGGGTGAAGGCCGAGCTGTGGGGGGCGTGGGGGGCGTGGGGGTCGTGGGGGGCGTAGGGTGGGTGGCTTGGTGGGCCGAAGAGGCGGTGATGCAGCGTGTTGAGTCGTTCTGCGGGGCCTCGGGCCACGGATTCTGGCCGGGCATTGAGAAAGGCGGCAGCGTGCAGGCGGAGCGTGCGTTCATCAATCATGAGAATCAAAGGCGAGAGCAGCTTCTGTGCGCGGGCGACTTGCCAGAGCGTGAAGCGGTCACTCCACGTGAGCCCGGCCCGGCGGGCAAGGCGGTTGTACAGTCGCAGCGGATGCTCCACACGATCTGGCCGGGTGAAATAGCGGTAGGTGGCGATGCCCGCGAAGATCAGCATCAGCACAGCGATGGCCATGAGCAGCCAGCGGAGCGATGCCGAGCCGGACTGGCGGCTGACGATGGCGTCGCTGATTTCGCCAGCGGAAGGTTGAACCAGTCGGCCGGGGGTGGGCGTGGTTTGAGCGAGTAACAGGGGAAAGCAGAGAAGATTCATGAGGGTGCATCGCGGGTACGGAATCGTTGCTTGAGCCGCGTCAGGCAGCTGACGCGGTGAGTGGGGGTGCGTCGGCGACGCTGAGCTCGGCGATGAAATGATCGGTGGCGTCGTGGGCCTGCTTGCGGACCATGGGGTCGGGGTCACTCACCGCGATCTCCGCGAGGCGGGCGGCGTACTCGGCGAGTCTGGCGTGGCCAATCAACCATGCAGCACTGCGACGGTGGTCGGGGCGAGAATCTGTAAGCATCGCTTCAAGCTCAGCATGCGGGTCGCTCCAGTGCCGGATCAGCAGCGTGTAAATCGCATCGGCCCGGGGTCGGCTCCTGGCATCGGACAACAACGGCGCGAGGTCGGCTGCGCTAAAGCCCCTGGGGGTGGTGCGGATCGCCGCGGCAGCGTTGGCGCGGACCCGCGGGTCGTCATGGGATAAAGCCTGACGGATCTGACTCACCCCCGCCTGGGTCGTGGTGCCTGCCAAGGCTCGGACGGCCGAGGCGAGCAGGCGGTCGTTGCCTTGCCGGGCGTAGCGGAGGCAAAGGTCTGCGAAGAGTGGGCCTTGATTCAGGTCGGCCACTATCGCGAGGCCGCGCAGTCGCTGGGGGGTATCGCCCAGTCGAAGTTTGCGGCGAAGGGTGTCGTGGAATCGGGGGTCCATCCGCATCAAGGTGCGTCCGGCAGCAAATCGCTGAGGGCCGTCCATCCGGTCCCAGGCCGCCCAGAGCCGCGTAAATGTTGAGCGGGACAGTCGCCGCGCGGCGGTCTCACGGACCGCCGCGTGTGGGCTTTGCAGCAGGTGACGCGAGACGTCAGGCCGGCGGGTGGCGCCGAGTCGTGCGAGCAGATGACTGGCAAGCCTGGCGCAGGGCACATCCTCCCCCCGCGCTTCGTGCAGCAGGGCGTCGCGCACCGCTTGAAGGGGTGGAGCGTCTTTGGATTGCCGGAGTCGGCGTGCACATCGGCCAAGCGCCCGCAGCCAGCTCAAGCGTTGCCGGGGGTCCGCCGGGGGGTTGGCGGTTTCAAGTTGCGCTAAATGGGCGAAGATCACTTCGACCCGCTGCACGTCGGTGAGCGGCAAAGCTTCAAATAGAGTCGCGCAGGTGGCGGGTAAGCGCGGCGTGGTCGAGGCGGGACTTGGTGCAGATCGACGGGCCAGAATCCGGGGCACGGGTTCAGCGAGCAGCGTGTCACGCAGGCGGTGCTGGCTGCGCAGGAGTTTGCGAACCCGGGGCAGCGCGAGCAGGTGGCTGTGTTTAAGCAGTTCGCTCACGGATTGATTGCGCACACACTCCGCCAGGCCTGTCAGTGCCGCGTCTTGAATGACCTGCAGGTCCAGCGTCAGCCCGGGCAGCACCGCCTGCTGCTCATCGTCGAGTGTGGGGCTTCGCAACCGGTCGGCCACCTGAGTGAGTGCCGCGCTGCCTGTGTCCCGTAGCCGATACAGCATGCCGTCGGGTACCGCCAGCCCCAGCATCAGCCAGGCGTCGATCACATCGTCGCGACGATGCTGGGGGTAGAGCGCGACCGCCTCGACCACCGCGCGTTGGATGGCGTGGCGGTCTTTGGGCGTGAGCTCGAAGGCCCCCGGTTGGGTGGCGTTTTGGACGGGTAGGTCGGTGTCCTGGCCGGTCCGGGTGGCCCAGGTTTTCAGGAGTTCCGCCGCGGCGTGGCGTTGCCGCGTCGATCCGCGGCGGAGGGCTGCGATCAGGTCATGCGCCAGCCGAAAGACTTCCGCCCGCCCCGCGAGCTGGATCGCATTGAAGGTCATGCCTTCACGCGCTCGAGCCAGCGGGGTCGCGTCGTCCTGGTCCGCCTCCGCCAAGGCTTCACGCATGGCCCGGTCCAGCAGGCCTTGGCGGGCATCGCGCACGATCGAGCTTTGCAATTCCTTATCGAGCACGTGAAAGCACTTAAGCAGACTGGTGAGTCCTGCCGATCGGGACCGCTTGAGAAGACAACGCGCCAGCCGGGCCTGGTTCGTGGGGGCGGAGGTCGGCAGCGCGGCCGCGAGGACGTGATCCGCGACCGGGTGAGTGGAGCGGGCGAGTTGTTGGAGAATAAGCTCAGCGGCCGGCATCTTGCCAGGTCCTGTTGTGAGGAGGGTCCTATCGGTGTTATCGACCCGAACCCAGCCCGGGCTGCATCCGTAATTCTCAGTGAACACGCTGCGTCGAGGTCCCTGAGTGACCAGGGACACGGTGCAACGCAGATGGAGAGCCCAAAATGCGACATTAGGGGTTCCCAAATGGCTCGGAGCGGCTATAATTGCCGAGCTATGGCAGGGTCGATTGGCCCGAACCTCATTCAACATGATGGGTTTCACGCCATATGCACCCTAAATCTTGTACCCCGCTTTATCTCCGGAACCCCTTCTGGACGAGTGATCCTTATGAGCTTGAGCAGTAAACCCGCCGCCGCCTTGATCCCGCGTTTGATGCTCTATCGGCGTCCGCTTCACCCCGAACTGTTCAACCTCCAGTCTCGCCGGGTTGATCGACACGGCGAGTACGAAGTCGAATCCTGGCTGACCCACGGCGGGCACGTCGTCCGATTTGCCGCCAAGGGCCACGTCATGACCGAAACCGTCATCGATGCGGGCCGATCCGATGCCTTGCCCGAAGCGGGGCTGGTTCACGCCCTGCCCTGCATCGGCGAAAAGGAATATGAGCATCAGGGCGACACCCATCTGGGCTACTTTGCCACGGTGCAAACCGAAGCTCTGAGCGACAATCTGTATCAGTCCACGTATCGCGAGATGCAGGATTTTGCTCATGAAACCGGAGCACTGGCCATCGAATGGGCTGACGAAACGGGTCAGAACCTGACCATGCTCGACGCTCAGAAGTACCGCAAAGAATACCACTTCCAGGCCTACCACCTGCTTGCCAGCGGTGGACAGATCCTTCGGACGCAGTCGATCTTCGAGATTCTCTGAGAACGATCGCCGTCACGGAGCACGCTGGTGTGGCAGGTGACGTGAGTACGCCCCGCGCTCGTGAGGAAGCGTCTTCTTCGAGACATCCGGTGACTCGGGACACTCCCTTACGGGCGCGGGGCGAATTGTTGCAACCGGTGTGATGGTGACATCGCCAGCGGACCTGGGCGTTTGGCGTGTCACCCGACGACCGCGAGGCTGACGGTGTTGCTGTGGGTCACTGCTGCGTCGAACTCATGCCAGTATTTGTTGACGATGGTGCGGATTGCCCAGTTTGCGCCGTCGGACAGGCCGCAGATGTTGTTGCCGGGCATGGAGCCCATGGAGGAAGCGAGCTCGAGGAGCATGTCGAGGTCGCGGGTGGTGCCGTCGCCCGCTTCGATGCGGGTGAGCATTTTGGCCATCCATTTGGTTCCCTCGCGGCAGTGGGTGCATTGGCCGCAGGACTCGTGGCTGTAGAAGCGGGCGGTGTTGCGAGCCATGGCCACCATGGACATCGATTCGGGAATGACGGTGATGCACGCGGTGCCCAGGCCGAGGTTATTCCATTTTTTGCCGATGTCGAAATCGAGTTCGACGCCTTGCTCTGCTTCTTCCTGGGTGATGACGCCCATACTGATGCCGCCGTGGAAGTAGCCTTTGATCGCCACGCCGTCGCGGGGTCCGCCGCCGAGGCGTTCGATGACATCGGTGAGTTTGACGCCCAAGTGATCTTCGTAGACGCCGGGTCGCTTGACGGGCCCGGAGATGCCCAGCAGTTTGGTGCCGTAGGACGCGGGAACCTGGGGCGGGACCCCTTCGGGGCGGGGTTTGCCGTTGGTTTTCCAGGCATCGGCGCCATGGAGAATGATGTACGGAACGTTGGCGAGCGTCTCGACGTTGTTGATGATCGTGGGTCGGCCAAACGCACCTGCCACCGCTGGGAAGGGCGGTTTGATGCGGGGCCAGCCGCGTTTGCCTTCGAGCGATTCGAGCAGCCCGGTTTCTTCGCCGCAGATGTAAGCCCCCGCGCCGCGATGGAGATACAAGTTGGGCCAGCGTTCGTTGACTTTGCCCATGCGGCTGTTTTCGCCAAACACGCCGCGGTCATACGCTTGGGCCAGTGCCTGCTCAAAGATATCGCGGTGGTGGTGGTATTCGCCTCGAATATAGAAGTAAGCGGTATCGAGCTGACAGGCCAGCATGCACAAGGCAATGCCTTCGATGATGCTGTGCGGGTCCTTCTGGATCAGCAGTTGGTCTTTGAACGTGGCGGGTTCGGATTCGTCCGCGTTGATCGCCAGGTAGCGGGGCTTACCGTCAAGCGGCGGGAGAAAGCCCCACTTCACCCCGGCGGGGAAACCCGCGCCGCCCCGGCCACGCAGTTCCGAAGCTTTCACCTCGTTGATGATGTCCTCTGCGGACATGTCGCCAGCCTTGTCAAGCGCGGCATAACCTTCGCTGGCGACGTAGGCGTCGTAGTCCACGATCGTCCGGTCGGCGGGGTCACCCCACGGGGCAGTGGGGATACGCTTGAGCAGTAAAGGGGAGTCGAGAGGCATAAGGCGGGCGTTTCGAAAAGCGGGTCACGGTGCTCGGCTAGGCGGGTTTCTCAGGCTGGCGGATTTCCAACTCTTCGATCGTTGTGCGGCGAAGTGTGACGGACTCGCTGACTTTCTCCTCCGCCACGCTGCGGGTCAGTTCGCGCTTCGTCCCCGCTTCGCTATCTGCATCGGGATGCCGCACGTGGTGCACCATCAGCCCGAGGTTTCGCATGATGGAGCCGAAGGTAGGCATGGGCGGGGTCGTTCAAAGCATTGCGGGAAAAAGCCCAGGGATGGCTATCCCTGGGGCTTTGGGGCATCAGTGGCTTGTGAGGTGTTGGACAATGGATGGCGCGGAGGCAGGCGTCAGGTTTTCGTGAAGCGTTTCGTTCACCAGCGCACACGGTGCACCGCCGCAGGCCCCGATGCACTCGACTTTCATCAGGGTGACTTCGCCGTCGTCGGTGGTCTGTTCGGGGTCGATGCCCAGCGTGTCGCTTAGCGCCTGGGTGACCGCAGCCTCGCCCATGATTTCGCATGACACGGATTGGCATACCCACACCACGTGCTTGCCCTTGGGGTGCAGGAAAAATTCTTCGTAAAACGACGCGGTGTCGTACAACTCGCTGGGCTGCATCTCCAGAAACGCCGCCGCCTCTTCAAGCGCCTGAGGCGGCAGCCACCCTGCTTCATGCTGCACCGCGTGCAACACCGGCAACGCCATCGCCTTGCGGGTCGGATAGCGATGGGCATAGCGCGTCTCGAGTTGCTCCTTGAGCGCATCGTTGAGGTAAGGGGTGTCCCGGCGGGGCGGGGCGGTCGTGCTGTCTTTTACGATCCAAGGCATCAGGAAGACCGGGAAGGGTGAATACGGGCGTTACGCGACGTGTAAAGTGTTCAGCGATCCAACTCCGCCGCGATGACGTTGATCGATCCGAGGATCGCGGGAATGTCCGCGAGCATGTGGCCTTCGATCATTTTGCTGAACATGGCGTAGTTGATAAACGAAGGAGGGCGACATTTGGCCCGCCAGGGGTTCGGCCCGCCGTCGGACACGATCGTGAACCCGAGCTGGCCGTTGGCGGTTTCGTGGCAGCCGTAGGTCTCGTTGATCGGAGCCTGCCACTTGCGGTTTTTCATGATCAGCTCGAAATGCTGGATCAGCCCTTCAATCGAGCCATACACCGCAGACTTGGCGGGCTTGGTCATTTTGCCATCATCGTCGGCATTGATCGGCCCCTGGGGAATGCGGTCGATGAGCTGCTCGACGATCGACGCCGACTGCTTCATCTCCTCAAGGCGTACCAGGAACCGTGCAAAGCAATCGCCCGCCGTGGCCACCGGCACCTTGAACGTCACGGCCTGTGCTCCTTGCCCGTCCCAATTCTCGGCATAACACAGGTAAGGCTCATCCTTACGCACATCTCGCTTCACTCCCGCCGCACGAGCGAGTGGGCCGGTGATCCCCCAGGCGATCGCTTCGTCGGTGGTGATCGATCCGATGCCCTCGGTGCGGTCACGGAAGATGCGGTTCTTATTCAGCAGGCCTTCGAGATCGTCGATGGCGTTTTTAAGATTCTCGTTGAGGAAGTTTTTGACCAGTTTGATGAACTGAGCGTCATCGGGGATGTCCTGCATCAGCCCGCCGACGCGGGTGTAGTCGGGGTGATACCGCTGGCCGGCGATGTAGTCCCAGATGTCGTAGATCTTTTCGCGTTCGTTAAAGCCGTAGAGAAACCCCGTGAACGCGCCCAGGTCCAGCGCCGCGGCACCCACACACATGAGATGATCCTGAATGCGAGCCAGCTCGGCACAAATCGTGCGGATCACCTTGCAGCGGGGTGTGAGGTCGATGTCGAACAATTGCTCGACCACGTGATGCCAGCAAATGTCGTTGGCGATCGGCGAGATGTAATTCATCCGCGAGACGATCGTGACGTACTGGTTGTAGTCCAGCACCTCCGCGAGCTTCTCAAACCCGGAATGCAGATAGCCGATGTGCGGCACCGCGCGGACCACCCGTTCGCCGTCGAGTTCCAGCACCAGCCGAAGCGTCGTGTGCGTGGCGGGATGCTGGGGGCCGAAGTTGATCGTCCACCGGTCGCCCTGCTGAGCCCACTTTTCCTGATCGACGTAAGGCGTGGTCTCGACGTCGACATCAAACGGTTGAAGATCGTAAGGCATGCGTGGGTGAGTTTAGCGGGCGTATCACGCTTGGAGCAGTCATCGGTTCAGGAAAATCACCAAGTCCCCAGCGCCAGGCCCGTGACATGTCGCCTCAAGCTACCGCCAGGACCGGTAGGGTGCCCGGTATGAACAGGCCCATGCCCAGGCCCACCGACCGCAGCACCGCCACCCGCGCGGTGATCCAGGCAGGTCTTGCGCTGGGCTTCGGGCTCGTCGGCGTGTCCCGCGCCAAGCCAAGCCGATACGCCGACCACATCCGCCACTGGCTTGCCTCTGGCCAGCACGGCGAAATGGGATACCTCCAGAAACTCGCCCCGCTCCGACTCGACCCCGCCACCTTCGTCCCCGGGGCGGTCAGCATCATCAGCGTCGCCCACGCCTACCCTCCCAACGCCCCCACCCCACCCCCCACCTCCGACCCCTCCCCCACCGCCGTCCCCCCCCGCGGCCAAATCGCCCGCTACGCCCGAGGCGACGACTACCACAAGGTCCTCAAGAAAAAACTACAAGCCCTCACCGAACAGCTGCGATCCCACTGGCCAGCCGAGGTCTTCCGCTGCACCACCGACACCGCCCCAATCCTTGAACGCGAACACGCCGCCGCCGCCGGCCTGGGGTTCACCGGCAAAAACACCATGCTCATCCACCCCCGGCATGGCTCCTACACCCTGCTCGGCTGCATCGTTACCAGCGTCGATCTCGCCGACGCCGCGCAGCTCCACTATCCAGACGCTCTGGTCGAACCCCGCGACCGCTGCGGCGGATGCACCCGCTGCATCGACGCCTGCCCCACCCAGGCCATTGCCCCCCAGGGCTACACCCTCGACGCCCGCCGCTGCGTCAGCTATCTCACCCTTGAACACCGAAGCACCATTGATCCCGCCCTCCACGCAGGCATCGGAGACTGGATCGCGGGTTGCGATATCTGCCAGGAAGTCTGCCCCTTCAACGAAGCTGCCAAACGTCGGCCGCTGCCCATCGCCTTACGCTACCGCCCCCGACTCCATACGCTCGACCTGCACGACGTGCTCGAATGGTCCGCCGACGACCGGGCCAAAACCTTCCAAGGCTCAGCCCTCAAACGCATGACCCTCGACATGGTTCGACGCAACGCCCTGATCGCCTTGAGCAACGTCAAAGATCAGGCCCAGCAATTTGGGGTGCGACGTCGCGTCCAACATCTCGCCCAGCACGACCCCAGCGACCTCGTGCGAGAGACCGCCGGACAGATCCTGACAAGGTGGGCAAGCCTTGACGGTGACATAAGCCAGGACCACACCGCTTGACCGCCATTTCACGTCAGACACCCCGTCCCACCTCGCGAGCCCGCCCTCACCATCCGATGGTATTCGCACAGACCACACCACACTGACATTCATCGGGGGATGAAGACATTTACAGCGACACACCACCTGAGCAGGCTGCGCTCGCTATGAACGCGGCCGTCTGCCGAGCCCAACAGGCCCGGATGCAATTCACCCACGCCCGCAGCGATGCCCGCTACGAAGTGCGCGTCCCCATCTCCGTATGGACCCAACCCACCACATCCCAGCCCACCATCCCCCAGCCACCCCGACATCTCTGTGAAGGCTCAACCCTCGACATCAGCAACGCAGGCCTCACCCTGCTGGTTCCCGTACCCTTTGCCGTCGGACGAATCATCCTCATCGACCTGACCCACCTCGTGGGCTCACCCGCCGCCGTCCACGTGCTCATCCGCTCCCACACCCGCCTGCTCCCCCGCGTCTACAGCCTGGGCACCCAAGTCATCTTCGACCTCGGCGTCACCCAGGTCCCCGCAAAACCCACCCGCATCCTCAGTCGCCAAGCCTCAACCTGACCCAGCCCGCGACGCCGCTCTGGATAACCCCAAAGCGCATTGATCCTGCTTTATAGGAAAACTTCAGTCCGCCAGCATCCTGAACACGCCCCGCGCCCTTGAGCAAGCGTCCTCTTCGAGACATCCAGCGACCCGGGACACTCCCTTACGGTCGTGGCTCGTGTTGGAGTTGCCGATGGTCTTGCGCGGTGACGGCGACTCA
This sequence comes from uncultured Phycisphaeraceae bacterium, assembly GCA_963799465.1. Lineage (GTDB taxonomy): Bacteria > Planctomycetota > Phycisphaerae > Phycisphaerales > Phycisphaeraceae > JBCCOW01. The sequence continues at coordinate 2,389,306 of CAWCXG010000001.1, forward strand.
AGTACGAGCCGCGCCCGTGAGGAAGCGTCCCGGCAGCCTGATGCCTCATTTACTCTCGAAACGCACGCTCATCCTTTCAGCTCATGCATCAGGGTTTCGGATGGAGCAAACCATTGATCGTATTTCGCACCTGGCCCGACGTGCCTGTCGAGCCGCGGGCTTTGCGGACAGCACCTGATAAACTTTTCGTAACCGATCGGCTGTATTGGATCACTCACCATGCTTGCACGTAAAACGCTCATCGTCGTTCATACCGTTCTCGCGGGTTTCTTTTTGCCCATGGGCCTGATGTATGCCGTCACCGGCGGACTCTACGGCCTGGGCGTTAAGGGCGGCTACACCACCGTCGAACATACGGTTGCGCTCGACCAGCCGTTGACCTCAGAGCTGTCCACGTTGGTCGCATTGACTGAATCCGAGTTGGCTGCCCGTGACCTGGCCTTCCCAAGCGGATCGGCAGGTGTGAAGAAAGGGGGGACCTCGTTCTATCTCGAATGGACCGGCAGCAACCGGGACGTCCAACTGCATCCCACCGCCGACCCACTCGCCGCAACGCTCAAGGTTAAAGACACCGGCGTCCACCGCTTTTTCGTTCAGCTTCACAAAGCCAAAGGAGGCGAACTTTTCAAATGGTTCGCTGCCTTGTGGATGATCGGCCTGGTGCTCCTGTTCGTCACCGGCGGGATCATGGCGTTTGCCATTAAGTCATACCGCCCCCTGGCGGGTCTCAGCGTCGCGGCAGGTGTCTTCGTCTTCGTCGCGCTGGCGTGGCTGAGTTAAGATATATATATATAGACCCTGGAGTGAGTCTTGCCGAGCAGAGTGGTCGCAAGAACATGTCACGATAACGATGCCGATTACGAGGCGTGGTCTGAAAACGAGCCGCACCCGTGAGGAAGTGTCCCGGATCACGAAATGTCCTGTCCGCCTGGGACGCTTCCTGACGGTCGCGGCTCGTACTGGAGCCTGACAATCGTCGAGCACCGCGTGAGCGCTTGCGTTTTCAAACCACGCCTAGATCAATGCGAGTGAGCCAGCCGAGCAAACGCCAGATGATTAAAACCCCTGACGTCATTTACCGTATTGCCGACCGCCCACAGAGTGGGTCAAGTATGGGCCACCCCACTCTGCGCGGCGGTCCCCGGTTAGCTTCAGCCGGTGGTTCGGCGACCGTCAGCCGCGTACCCTCTTGCCGCTTCCACTTTCCGAGCTTCGTCGTGAGTCACCACCACGGATGGAACGCCGTGACGGATTTGCTCAAGTTCTTCAGAAGTGAGTTTCCGGCCCTTGCGCTGCTCAACCTGGGGCACTATCTGATCGACCGGCATAACTTGAAGAACAACAAGGTCGTCGGGATTGGGTCGGGCCAGCAATTCTCCATACGGCCCTTGGTCCTGTTTACGCAGTGGATCGGAATCTAAAGACATCGCAGGTCAGCTAAGTATGAGTAGGCAGAATTGGTTCGGCATAGTGACTGCTGTGGGGGGAGTGTAATGGAGTGCGTGGGGGGGGGCAAGGGTTTCGGTGGGACGGTTTTGGGTGGGGGCCCACGCCTGGAAGGCGTGGGCTTCGAGGGGGTGGTGGGGGGTTAGTGGCGGCTGGAGAGGGCGTCGGCGAGGACGGCTTTGGAGACTTGCTGGAGGCTTCCGCCGGTGGGGAGGCCTCGGGGCAGGCGGGTGACCTGGATATTGAGGGGTTCGAGTTTTTCGGCCAGGTACAGGGCGGTGCCGTCGCCTTCGAGGGTGGGGTTGGTGCCGAGGATGACTTCGCGGATGGGCGGGTAGAGCGCAGCGTCGTTGGCGTCGGGGTCGTCGGAAAAGGTGTCATCGTCGGAAAAGGTGTCAGACACCTTATTTCCGCGTTCGATGCGGGTGATGAGGCTTTGGACGTTGAGGTCGCCGGGGAGGATGGCGTCGAGGGGCGCGAGTCGTCCCATGAGGACGTGGTAGGAGCCTTGGTAGGAGTTGGTCTGTTCGACGGCGATGACGTCGGAGGGTTGCTCGACGACGAGGATGGTGTGGTGGTCGCGTGTGGGGTCGGTGACGATGCCGCAGGGGTCGGCTTCGGAGACGTGGCCGGTGACGCGGCAGACTTTGAGGTCGGCTCGGAAGGCCTGGAGGGCATCGGCGAGGGCCTGGGTCTGTTCGCCGGGCTGGCGGAGCAGGTGGAGGGCGATGCGTTCGGCGGAGCGTCGGCCGACGCCTGGGAGCTTTTCGAGGTGTTGGAGGAGGCGGTCGTAGGCGGTCATGGGGGGGTGATATTTTGGATTTTAGTATTTGGTTTCGGGGGTAAAAATGGTGGGATTATGGTTTAGGGTAGGGTGTGGGGATGTCGCAGGATGATGAGGTGTGTCTGTGTTTTCATGTGTCGCGGCGGAAGCTGGTGGGGTATGTGAAGCGGGAGCGGCCGGCGGTGGCGTCGCTGGTGAGTGAGTGCCTGGGGGCGGGGACGGGGTGTGGGTGGTGTGTGCCTTACCTCCGGACGTTGCACAAGCAGGTGATGGCAGGCGAGGTGGACCCGGTGTTGCCGGTGGATGCGAAGACGTATGAGGCGAAGCGGGCGGCGTATCGGGAGACGGGGGAGCGGGGGGGTTAAGGGGGGTGGGGTGAGGGTGGGGGTTGGGGATCCTGAACTCACGTGGGGATTTTAAACCCACGTGGGGATTTTTGACCCACGCTTGGAAGGCGTGGGCTTCGGGGGGGGGGGCGTTGGGGTTAAGGGGTGTGGGTGGCGATGGCGTTGAGGAATTGTTGGCCGTAGCGGTCGAATTTGATGTCGCCGATGCCGGGGAGGGTGAGTGCCTGGTCGCGGGTGGCGGGTTTTTCGAGGGCGAGAGCGGTGAGGGTTTTATCGTTGAAGATGACGTAGGGCGGGACGTGGTGTTCCCGGGAGAGTTCGAGTCTTAATGCTCGGAGGGCTTCGAAAAGTTCGGCATCCTGAGGCGGGAGGGCTTGGGGCTCGTCACGAACGCGCTTGAGGGTGGGCGGGGCGGGGGTGTCGCGGAGGAGAGGCCCGAGGGGGAGTTCGACTTTGACTTCGCCACGCAGGACGGGTTTGGCGTCGGGGGTGAGGGTGGCACTTCGGTAGGGTTCTTCGCCGACGGCGATGACCCCGCGTTTGTGGAGGTGGTCGGCGAGGGAGTGCCAGTAGGTTGGTTTTTGGTGTCGGCCCAGGCCGTGGACGGAGAGTTCGTGATGTCCGCGGGTGGTGACTTTTTCTTCTTTTGAGCCTTGGAGGACTTTGACGATGTGACCGAGACCGAAGCGTTGTCCGGTGCGGGCGATGGCGGAGGCGAGGATGCGGGCGTCGCGGGTGGCGTCGTGGAGTTTGGGTGGGTTTTGGCAGTTGTCGCAGTGTTCGCACTGTCCGGGATGTTCGGCTCCGAAGTAGTTGAGCAGGGGCGGCATGCGGCAACTGGGGTGTTCGGCGAAGGCGAGGAGGCTTTGAAGTTGGGCGTGGCCGTGCTCGCGTTGAGCGGGGTCGGGGCGTTCGTCGATGAAGCGTTCGATGCGAGTTCGGTCGGCGCGTGAGAAGAAGAGGATGACGCGGGCGGGTTGTCCGTCTCTTCCGGCGCGGCCGGTCTCCTGGTAATAGGCTTCGAGGGATTGGGGGAGGTCGAGGTGGAAGACGTAGCGGACGTCTGGTTTATCGACGCCCATGCCGAAGGCGATGGTGGCGGCGACGGCGTGGGCGTTTCCGTGGACGAAGCGTTGTTGGTTGGCTTCGCGGAGGTCGGCGTGGAGTCCGGCGTGGTAGGGGACGGTGGGGATGCCGGCGGCGGAGAGTTGCTCGGCGGTGCGTTCGCACTTGTCGCGGCTGCCGCAGTAGAGGATGGCATCGCCGGGGTTTTTTTTGAGGATGGCAGCGACCGCGTCGAGGGGCTTTCGTTTGGGGAGGACTTCGTAGAAGAGGTTGCGTCGTTCGAAGTCGCCTCGGAAGGCAGCGGGGTTTCGGAGTTCGAGCTGTTCGACGATGTCGTGGGCGACGCTGGGGGTGGCGGTGGCGGTGAGGGCGAGGATGGGGGTATCGCGGAAGCGGCCTTCAAACTCGCTTCGGAGTTGTCGGAGCATGCGGTATTCGGGTCGAAAGTCGTGCCCCCATTCGCTGATGCAGTGGGCTTCGTCAATGGCGATGCGTTTGACGTGGAGTTGGGCGAGTAGTCTTCGGCCGTTGGCAGAGAAGAGTCGTTCGGGCGCGAGGTAGAGGAGTTTGTATCGGCCGGCGAGGGCGTCACGTTCGCGGGTTTGGGCTTCCTGGGGGTCGAGGGTTGAGTTGAGGAAGGTGGCCTGGACGCCTCTGGTTTGGAGGGCGTCGACCTGATTGTGCATGAGGGCGATGAGGGGAGAGACGACCAGGGTGGTGCCGGGTTGTGAGCCTGGAGCGGCGGAGTCCACGACGGCGGGGAGTTGGTAGCACAGGGACTTTCCTCCGCCGGTGGGCATGAGGACAAAGGCGTCGCGTCCCTGGATGACTGCTTCGATGGCTTCGCGTTGGAGGGGTCGAAAGGCTCGGTGTCCGAAGTGACGTTCGAGGAGGTCTTCGAGGGTGTCGGGTTTTGCGTTGGCGGGCACGGGGCAAGGATAGGGGATGGGGTTGGTGCGAGGCCTGGTGGATGGCGGGGTGGGGCGGGTTTTGGCGTGGGGTCAGGGGATTTGGGTGAGGGGGTCGTTGGAGGCGTGGTCGGCGGCCTGATTGGCGAGTTGGGGGAGTTGGCCTTGGTCGTGCATGGCGAGGAAGGCCTGGACGACGTCGGGGTCGAAGTCGGATCCGGAGCCGGCTTTGATCTGGGCGACGGCCCGGGCGGGGGGCCAGGCTTCTTTATAGACGCGGTCACTGGCGAGGGCATCGAAGACATCGACGACGTGCACGATGCGTGCGGGGAGGGGGATGTCGGTGGCGGCGTGTTGGTCGGGGTAGCCTCGGCCGTCCCAGCGTTCGTGATGGGATCGGGCGATGGTGCGTGCGGTTTGGAAGAAGGGGGTGTCTGCGAGGATGGCCTGGCCGGCGGTGGTGTGCTGTTGCATGCGCTGGCGTTCGTGGGGGGTGAGGGGTCCTGGTTTTTTGAGGATGTTGTCGGGGACGGTGATTTTGCCGACGTCGTGCAGGATGGCGTCTCGGCCGAGGGCTTCGGCGTGGAGGGGGGTGAAGCCGAGGTGGAGTGCCAGGTGGTGGGTGTAAAGCTGGATGCGTCGGACGTGGGCCCCGGTGTCCTGATCGCGGGCTTCGGAGGCGACGGCGAGCATGGTGATGGCGGCGCGGTTGGCGGCGTGGAGCTCGTCGGTGCGGCGTCGGACCCGGCGTTCGAGTTCGGCGTTGTCGTCCTGCAGCTTCATGGCTGAGGCGATGACGGTGTCGCTGAGGTGGGCGACTTCGAGGGCGGTCTGCTTGAGGTCGGTGAGGTCGGTGAGGGTGATGAGTAAGGCGTCGGGGGGGATGCGGTGCGTGGTGGTTGGGTGTTGGGGGGCGAGGTGGTGGAGCGGGGTCCAGGCGATGAGCACGGGGAGGTGCTGGTGGTCGGCGGTGAGGACGTGGGATTCGTAGGGTTTGGCGTGGGTGGAAGTGGGGACGGCGAGGATGGGCCTGGGGTTGCCGAGCAGGTCATGGAGTGAGGTGGGGGCTGGGGCGGGATGGCTGTTGGGGCTTGGGTGTTGGGTGAGGTCGGTGAAGGGCGGGTTGACGGCGAGAACTCGGCCTTGGGGGTCGGCGAGGAGCGCGGGCAGCGGCAGGGCGGCGAGGAGTTCGAGGGGATCGAGCGGCACGGGGGAGAGGATAGTTTTTGCAGAGCGGGGGTAGCGGGTGGTCGTGGGTGGGAGCGTTAGGATTGGGGGATGGCGGGTGTTTGCGTACAGCTTGAAGTGGGGGGGCGTCGGTGCGTGGTGGTGGGGGGCGGTGCGGTGGCGGCGCGTCGGGCGGGGGCTTTGCTGGAGGCGGGGGCGGTGGTGGTGGTGGTGTCGCCTGAGGTGGGCGAGGCGATGACTGGGTTGCTGGAGGCGGGGGGGGCTGAGGCGGGTGAGGCGGGGGATGTGGCGGAGGGCGGCAGGGGTCGGCTTGAGGTGGTGTCGCGCGGGTTTGAGCCTGGGGATGTAGCGGGGGCGTTTTTGGTGGTGACGGCAGCGGGGGGCGTTGGGTCGGAGGGGGTGAACGCGGCGGCAGGGGCGGCGGGTGAGGCGGCTGGGGTTTTGGTGAATCGGGCGGATGCGGCGGAACGCGGGAACGTGCAGTGGATGGCATCGCGGCGGGTTGGGCCGATGGTGGTGGCGGTGCATTCGGGGGGCGCGTCGGCGGGTGCGGCGCGGGAGGCGGTGGAACGGGCGGTGGGGGGGATTGATCCGCAGTGGGCGGCGTTGCTGGGCTTGGCGAGCGGGTATCGGAGGGTGGTGCGGGAGACGGTGGGGGATGCTGGGGCGCGTCGGGCGGTGTATGCGGGACTGACGGGCGAGGCGTCGCTGGGGGTGCTGCGGGAGCGGGGGGAAGCGGGCTGGCGGGAGTGGGTGTTCGAGCAGTGGGGGGTGGAGGCGGAGCGGGGGGGATAAGATGCAGGACTGATGTCGAATCCGGTGACGAGTGCAGTGTTGATGGGGTTGACGGCGGCGGCGTGTGTGGCGTCGGGGTTGGCGCTTTGGCGTTTGCGGCTTGGGTTGACGGCGGGCCGGGGGGGTGCAACTGAGGTGGCTGGTCCTTTGAAGGGGACGGGATGGGGACGTGGTTGGGTTCGGCTTTGGGGGTGGACGGTGGAGGGATTGCTTGGGGTTTGTCTGTTGGGATCGGGGGTGCTTTGGGTGGGTCGGCTGGTGCATCGGGGGACGTGGCTGCCGATCCGGGCCCACGTGGATGGGTTGTTGCTGGCGGTGATGTTGTTGACGGCGGTGACGCTTTATCTGCAGACGCGGGCGCGGTTGCGGGGGATCGCGGCGTTTGTGGGGCCTTTGGTGGCGGTGATGTTGGGGTGGGCGGTGTGCGCGTCAGCGTGGACGTATCACCCGTTTCGGCTGACGGACCTGTCGTCCTTTTGGCGGGTGTTTCATTTGTCAGCGGTGTATGCGGGGACGGCGGCGGCATTGGTGGCGGCGGGCGCGGGTGCGGGGTATCTGTGGGCGGAAGCGCGTTTGAAACGGGGGGAGCTTTCGAGCGGGGATGCGGCAGGGGCGGGCGGGGCTCGTGGTGGGGTGAATCTTGAATCGTTGGAGGGGTTGATGGTGCGGTCGGCGGGTGCGGGGTTTGCGTGTATCGGAGCGGGTCTGATTTCGGGCGCGGTGGTGTTGTCCGGTCCAACGCACACGGCGGGGGGCACGTTTGGGGCGGACGCGGGGGGGGGGTGGGTGTCGCCTAAGGTGGTGCTGGCGGTGGCTGCGTGGGGGGTGTATGGGGTGTTGCTGAATGTGCGGTGGGCATGGGCCTTTCGGGGTCGGCGGGCGGCGTGGATGTCGATTGGCGGGGTGGTGCTGTTGCTGGTGGTGTATGGGTTGGTGAGTTCGACGTCGGGGGATGTGGATGAACTGGAGGATGTGCAGGGCCTGGGGGTTGAGGCGGTGCAGGTGGGGGGTGTGGAATGCGGGTGATGATGGTGGGTACGAGTCATCGGCACGCGGCGCTGGCGGATCGGGAGGGGTTGGCGTTGGATATGGCGGGGGCGGTGGGGCTTGGGCGTGATTTGCGGGCGGGTTTTGCGGGCGTGGAGTCGTTGGTGGTTTCGACGTGTAATCGGACGGAGGTGTACGTGGCTCGGCCGAGCCATGCGGGGCCGAGCGATGGCGCGGTGCGGGCGGCGTTGGCGGCGCGATGCGGGGTGGGGTTGGGCGCGGTGGAGGCGGTGTGTGTGACGCGGGAGCAGGAGCCGGCGATTCGGCATCTGGTGCGGGTGTGCTGCGGGCTGGACTCGATGGTGCTGGGGGAGGCTCAGGTGCTGGGTCAGGTGAAGCGGGCGTACGCGGCGGCGTCGGAGGCGGGGCTGGTGGGGCCTGTGTTGCATCAGGTGTTTCAGGGTGCGGTGGGTGCGGGCAAGCGGGTTCGGATGCAGACGGGGCTTGACCGGGGTCGGACGTCGGTGGCGTCGGTGGCGGTGGGTTTTGCGGAGGCGGTTTTCAGCGGGCTGGAGGACAAGACGGTGGTGGGTCTTGGCGCGGGCGAGCTGACCAAGCTGTTGCTGGGGGCGATGGTGCGGCGGGGTTGTGGGCGGGTGTGGGTGGCGAACCGTCGGGTGGAGCGGGCGGAGGCGTTGTGTGAGGTGTTGCGACGCGGGGGCCGGGCGGGCGGGGCGGGGCGGGGCGTTGAGGCGGGGGCACGGTCATTGGAAGATTTGGAGACGTTGTTGGTGGAGGCGGATGTGTTGGCGTGTGGGACGGGGGCGTCTGAGCCTGTGGTCACGGCGGGGATGCTGCGGGGGCTGGCGCGACGGCGGCGGGGTCGGCCTTTGCTGGTTTTGGACGTGGCGGTGCCTCGGGATGTGGAGGCGAAAGCAGGGGGGCTGGCGAATGTGTTTTTGTACGACCTGGACGCGCTGCGGGAGGCGGCGGAGCGGGGTCAGGCTGGGCGGGAAGGGGCGGCAGCGGCGGCGGAAGCGGCAGCGGCGGCAGCGTCGGAGCGTTGTTTGCGGACGATTCAGAATCGGGATCTGGGGCGGCTGGTCAAGCAGCTGCGAAGCAAGTTGCACGATCTAGGTGCGGCAGAGGCGGAGCGGACCTGTCGACGGCTTGAAGGGGTGGGGGGTGGGCTTGGGGATGGGGCCGGGGGTGATGCGGCTGCGATTCTGGCGGACCACGACCGTCGGCTGATCAACAAGCTGTTGCACGTGCCTTTGCAGCAGTTGCACGAAGCGGGGGAGGACGCGCCGCTGGGGTTTTATGCTGCGGCGCTGCGTCGATTGTTTGACCTGGAGGATTTGCCGAGTGACGGGACGGGCGGGGGGGGCGGAGTGGCTGAGGATGCGGCGAGCCGCGCGGTGAGCGGCGAGCAAAATGGAGCGGAGGGACTGGAGGGAACGGAGGCGATGGAGGCATTGAAGGAGCACAAGCCATGGGAGGTGCTGGAGGCGGGGAAGTTGGCGTCTGGGGATGCTGTGGAAGAGGCGGGTGGGTTGCAGGCACGTGAGCGGGCGCGGGCTTCAATGGGGCGGGAGTCTTGAGTTGGTGGCGGGCTGGGGCTGTGGTGGTGGTGGGGTTGGTGGTATTCGGGTGGCTTGGTTTGGTGGGCGGGGTAGGTGAGGGTTTGGGGGTGGGGGTGGACGGTGAGGTGGATGTGCAGCGGGCGGTGGTGGGGTTGGTGTGGGTGATGTTGACGGCGTTGCCGATGGTGGCGGGGGTGTGGGCGTCAGCGTTTGGTTTTGGGTGTGTGGTGGCGGGGTGGCTTTCGCGTGGTGGCGTGATGGTGGGAAATGGTGGAAGCGGGCAGGGGGGTTTGATCGGGGGGTTGCCTTGGTCGGTGCGGGGGGTGTGTGGGTTTATGGTGTGGGCGTGGCTTTGGCTGGTGGTGGGGAGTCTTGGGGGGTACCGGCTGGAGGGGGTGATTGGGGTGACGGCGGTGGGCTGGTTGTGTTTGGCGGTTGCGTGGTGGCGGGGAAGGCGGGCGGAGGCTGCTGGGGTCACGGCGGGTCGGGAGGTGGGCGGGGGGGAAGATGAGAGGCGGGGCGGGGGGTGGTTTGGGTTGGTGTTCTGGATGCCTGGGGCCGCGTGGTTGTGGGTGGCGGCGGCGTGTCCGCCGGGGACGATGTGGGCGGTGGAGGCTTTTGGGTATGACGTGATGTCGTATCACCTGGTGTTGCCGGGGGAGTGGCTGGCGGGGGGCAAGGTGACGGGGCTGGACCACAGCGTGTACAGCTTTTTGCCTTCGCTGATGGAGGTGGCTTATGGAGGGTTTGGGGCGGTGATAGGCTCGATGCGTGAGGCGGTGTATGCGTCGGCCTTGCTGCATGCGACGCTGGGGTTGGCGACAGCGTGGTGTGTGGCGGACGTGGTGGGTCGGGTGGGTCGGGCTGAGGGTGACACGCGGGGTGGCCTGGGTCTGTCGAGGGCAGGTTGGGGCGGTGGTGGGGTTGGGGGTCGGGTTGGGGGTGGGGCGTGGGGTGGCGGGGCGGTGCTGTTGACGCCTTGGGTGGTGGTGGTGGGGTCTCAGGCTTACAACGAGTTGGCGGTGACGGCAGCGTTGGCGGCGGCGGTGTGGTTGGCGGTGGACCCGGGGGGTTGGGGTTGGCGGCGGGTGGTGGTGATGGCGGGGTTGGTGGGGTCGGCGGCGCTGGCGAAGCCGACGGCGGTGCTGATGGTGGGACTGCCTTTGGCGGTGGCGGTGGTGGTGTGTGGGTTTGGGTGGGTGGACCGACACCGAGTGGGCGAGCGGTGGGGGTATCCGACAGGGCTGCGTCGATGGGGGGGGCGGTGGGTTCGGTTGATGGTGGGGCTGGTGGTGGCAGCGGCGGTGATGTTTCCTTGGCATGCGCGGGTGGGGTTGGCGACGGGGAATCCGGTGTATCCGTTGTTGGCGTCTGTGATGGGGGATGGGGGAACGAGCACGCTGGACGTGGAGCGGTGGGAGCGGGGGCATGCCCGGGAGGTTTCGCGAGATGACGGAGCGTGGGATGCGGTGTGGGATCAGTGGGTGGGGAATGCGGGGTACGGGGCGGCGGGGGGTCGTGAGACGGCGAGATCGGCGACGGAAGTGGCACGTTTCGCGCGGCAGGGCGGGGTGTCGTTGTTGCTGATTGCGGGGGTGGTGGGCCTGGGGCTTGGGGTGTGGCATCGGCGGACGCGGAGGCTGGCGTTGGCGATGGGGTTGATGCTGGGGGTTCAGGTTGCGTGTTGGCTTGGGTTGACGCATCGCCAGAGTCGGTTTTTGGTGCCGACGGTGGTGCCGATGTCGGTGTTGACGGGGATGGCGTGGATGCTTTGGCCACGTTGGGTGGGGCTGCGGGGCCGGGTGATGAGCGCGGTGGGGTTGGGGTTGGCGACGACGTGGGGGGTGGCGGCGGCGAGTGTGAGTTTCGGGGTGTTGATGGGGCAGACGCGGCCGGCGCCGACGGAGGCGGTGACGGGGGCAGCGGGGGGCAGCGTGGTGGTTTCGCCGGGCTTTTGGGTCGATCAACTCGACGCGGTGTCGGCTCACCCGTTGGCGGACGGCGGGCTGGGGCGGGCCGTGGTGGTCGCGGACCAGGGGGCGTTGCTTTATGCGGGATCAAATGTGGTGTACGCCTCGGCGTTTAACCGCGATCCGTTGGCTGGGGCGATTCAGCGCGTGGAGGGGCAGGCGGGCGGTTTGGCGGAGGCGTTACGCGACATGGGGGTGGAGGTGGTGTGGGTGAACTTCGCGGAGCTGCGCCGGTTGGAGGCGACCTACGGCATTGACCCGGAGTTGCGGGGGCGGGGCGTGATGCGGGCGATGGAAGGTTGGGAGGTGGTATACCGGGATGGGTCGCGGGCGGCGTGGCGGGTGCCGATGTCGGTGCCTTGATCGTGGGAAAAGCGTGCGTGACGCGTTTGGGGTTGCTAAAATAAACTGTGACGGTAGGACGTCACCCCCTGAAAGGAGGCCGCCCGACTGTGATGCAGAAAATCCTGATTCATTGCTTTTGGGTCTTTACTCAAACGTGATGACCACCGAGTGACGTGGACGCTCTATACGCTTTGTTATTTTCCTTCTTTTATCCCTACGTTGCTCGGTTTTTTATGCGCCCAACGGGGAGCGGCGAAATGCGTTGATGGGTTGAACACGATGAGCAAGCGAGAACAAAACGTGGTACAGGTCATTGATCACCCGGTGATTGCGCATCTGGTGACCGAGCTTCGCGATCGGCACACGCCTTCGCCGCGATTCAGGGAATTGATTGCGACGGCGGGGATGTTGCTGGCGTATGAAGCGACACGTGGGCTTCGACGTGCGGAGGCTCCGATCGAGACGCCGGTGGAGCCGACGACGGGGTGGCGTTTGGCGGAGCGGGTGACGGTGGTGCCGATCCTGCGTGCGGGGTTGGGCTTGGCGGATCGGATGACCTCGGTGTTGCCGGGCGCGTTCATGGGTCACATTGGGATGTTCCGCGATGAGGATGCGCTCAAGCCGGTGAGCTATTACGAGAAGCTGCCGCGACGGATCAGCGAGGGGCCTGTGCTGTTGGTGGACCCGATGCTGGCCACGGGCGGTTCGGCGGTGGCGGCGACACGTCTGCTCAAAGAGCGCGGCTGCCGACAGATCACGTTGGTGTGCCTGGTCGCTGCCCCCGAGGGGGTGGAGGCGATGCAGGCCTCGCACCCGGATGTGCCGCTGGTCACCGCGGCGATCGACCGTGAGCTCAATGAGCAGGGCTACATCCTGCCCGGGCTGGGCGATGCGGGGGATCGGGTGTTTGGCACCACGGCCTAACGTGCGTTGGTACGCGCCAAGGCGCGCGGTTCAGTATCGCAAGTCAGGAGATGACGGTCTGGTCGTCATGCGGCGTGGCGGTGGGGGTGTCAGCTGGGGCTGAGGGCGGGGTGGTGGTGGGTGGGGGCGGCGTGGCAGCGGGGGTCGCGGTGGATCGCTTTTTCATGGTGGATTCGAGCATGCCGGCGACGTTGGTCATCCCGCCGGCGAGCATGAGAAAGCCAGCGAGAATGATCAGGCCGTTGAGAGGCTGGGAGTCGTAGAGATCTTCGCTGGACTCAAGTCGCTCATGTTTTGCCAACGCCAGTTCTGCTTCATAGATACGCTGTTTCTGGCGATCTTCATCCTTGAGCTCGTCCTTGTCTTTCAAAGCTTCTGTCTTCTTTTTGTCGAAGTCTTCCAGCTTCTCTTCCTCCTCGGCCGCCAGGAGCACTGCTTCGAGATATTCCTCTTCGCCAACCGTTTCGTTGACGTAGTCGGTCATTTCATTGTTGATGCGCGTCTGCTGAATTGAAGCGTCGGCGTAGCGGGGCAGCCCGAGTTGGCCGGAGATCGCCAGGACACCGATGAGCGCGAACAGTGCGATGACGTAGCGTTCGATGGGCAGGGCGACAATGCTCAGGCCGTGGAGCAGTACGGGCACCGCCAGCACGGCTTGCAGCAGAATCGCGAGGGTGACCATGAAGCTGAATTCAACGTTGTCCCAATACGCCAGGCATTGCACGAGCAGCAAGAGGATGTAAGCAACGGCACCGATGATGAGAAGCAGCTTGTTCATAGCAGGTGTATTCAAGTGGTTTGGTTATGAAAAAAAATCGAGACGCGAAATCGGGTCATGGGGAGTTTAACCCGTTAGCCCCGGGGGCGTGAAGCGTTTTCAGGAAAGTGAAATGCACGACGCCCCGCTGCGGGATGGCGCAGCGGGGCGTCGGGATGGATGGCAGGCTGAACGAGGTGGCCGGGTCAATAGCGGTAGGACACGTATCGGCCGGGGACCCAGACGTTTTGATAGGTGCCCTGGCGGACCAGAATGCGGACCTGGGTGCCGCAGGCCTGGGTCACGTAGCGGTAGACCGGCGGGCAGTATTGACGGACATAATGGCCCGGCACCCAGCGCTGCGCGGGGCGGTGGTAACGCGGGGCCGGCCGGGTGTCGCGGTAGCGCGGTTGGTGGTTGTAGCGATGGGTGGGAAGGACCTCACGATGGTGTCGCGTGACGGTCTGCACGCGAGTGACAGGCTGCTGTCGGCCGCGGAATTTAAAGTGCTGTGAGCTGTCGATCCGCTGGTCCACCACAACGCGGGTGGTGTTGCGTTGGCGGTGATCGACTCGGTTTTGCCGCTGGGGCTGGTGGTTGCGGGCCTCTCGGTCCCGCCATTCGAGTCGGTCAGCGGAGGCGGTGCCAGCAGCGAAAAGGCTGGCGCCCACCAGTACGGTGAACAGCAGGGTGGCTTGGGTGGAACGTCGCATCGTGGGGCTCCTGTCATGGGGGCGGGGCAGGCGTCGGCCGACACATGCGGCAGACGGACCGGCCTCGCAGGCCTGGAACACTCCACGGGTTGATTGCGGCGAACGGACGGCCTGGAGTCGTAAGCTCGTGATCACTAACTCATTGATATTTCAGCATCCAAAGAAATATTGAGATGGCGTGACCCCCTGCACGACATGCGTTGACGACCTGAGGGGGTCACATGAAGAAAAATAAAAATACGAACCCGTAAACTGCTTTTGGCGAAAAGTTTAGCGATCAATGTGTTCGATTCGGTGTCCATCGTCATTGAAACAAACGCCGCATCCTGTCCGTCTTATAGGAGGGGCATCCGGTGCGATGCCCTTCGCCATGAGGAGCCTGCCATGAAACTTCGCAACATATTGATTCGGACGGTGTTGGCCCTGGCGGTGCTTGCCGGGGTGTTGGGCACGGGCTCGGCGATGGCTGAGTCGGGCTGTCACCGAAACCCGCCGCCCCCACCCACCGCGTGAAGCGGTTACTGGCTAAGCCAGGGTTTGGGTGTTTGATTAACTGGAGCCCTTGTTGCCGCTGTGACGCACAGCGGGTTATCCCATGCATGATTCAACCGCCAATTCGACGCACAGCACTGCTGAGGCTCAAACCTCGGCGGCACCCACTGGGACTCGGTACGGACTGCGGTTCTGCGACATGGGCAAGCTCGAAGCAGCCTTGCTGACCGGCCAGGCCCGTGGGCGATCGTCGCTCCAGCGGCAGACCGCCTCGAGCACCAGGACCATGCTGGTCAGTGACGTTCAAGGGCAAATCGAAGGGCTCCGCCTTGATGTTCAGGACGCGGCTGGGGCGGTGCTTTCCTGGGCGGCGGCGGTGAGTGGCAACGCGGATCACCACGATTTGGCGTTGGTCCTGCAGCGCTGCCTTCGGCCGGGCCCGGATGTCACGAAGGTGTGCTACGCCGCGATGAGCCGAGAGATTCAGCGTGTCACCGGCGTGGCGCTCACGCCCAAGCGGGTGCAGACCGCCGTCCGCCATTTGCGACGCCAGCGACGCCAGGCCTTGGGCGACCATCGCTCGCCGGCAAACCGCGTGGAAGCCGGGCACGATGCTTCCACGCGTTTCGAAACGCTACGGCATCGCATTCTCGAAAGTGATGGCCAGACGCTCTCCGCGCTATCTGCCAGTGATCTGGCGGTGTCCATTCTTGCTGAAGTCCGCAGTGCGGTGAGTCGTCTAACGCCTTATGACTACACCGGATCGGATCGCGATGCGTTGGATCGGCAGGAGCTTGACGACCGCCGGGATCACTTTGAGATGTATCGCGGGGTCGCGGCGGCGGGTGGTGCGGCGGATCGGACGGCTGGTTTACTTTCAGCGTTGGAGACGCACGGCGACACCGCGTTGTCAGACATGCAATTGGTCGTCACGGGGGCGGCGGTGGTGCACGACCTGGCCGGGGAGACCAGCCTGCCGGGTCTGCTGGCCAGCCTGAACGTGGCAGTCGCCGGCCGGGAATTGATCCGTCACAGCGTTTACGTCGGCGCCATGGTGGGGATCGCCGATGACGCCCAGCGGTTGCACGACGATGCGGTGACGCGGCGGTTGATCCGTCGGCATGCGGGCGATGCGGCGTGTGCCTTGCCCCGGCCTCGCCGACTGGCGAGCTTTGCCTTGAACAACGCGGCGACGCGGATCCTGCACCGAAGTTACACCGGCGACCTGCTGGGCCATGAAAGCCTCGACCTCGCCGATCGACTGCTCACCCGCATGGAGCAGGGCGACAGCGGCTTTGAGTTGCTCGCCCCAACGCGGGCTTTGGCCCATGTCGTCCGTGCGGTCCACCCGGGGCTGGACAAGGCGGCGCAGCGTGATGCTGAGCTGGCCCGTGACGCCTGGCTCACCGCGAAAGGCACGGACGGTTGCTTGAAAATGCTGATGCAGCTCGCACGTCATGAGAGCTGCCGATCCTTGGTCAACGAGGTCCGCATCTGCTGCCAGCAGGTCCACCCCGACCTGGTATCGCGATTCATTCACCTGTAATCACCTCATGCGCGTTTGATGGCTCGACCACGCTTATGCCCGTTTCCTAAAAAACAAAGCCGCGCCCGAGATCAATCGACCACGCACCGCAGACCTCAAGGCGATGTTAAAATAGGCAAGATAAGAAGTTAGCTTCAGCAATCACTTTTAATCAAGCAAACGCGACGATCAACAGGTGTCTTGGCAGCCTTGAGTGATGGACGGGTTTGAACCGATTGTAAGGTGCGGGGGTTAATTCCCCATTGCACTGAAATTTTCGCTAACCTTCCGCAGCCGGAATGGTCGGTCCGTCCCAAGGGGGGGCAAGGGCCGACGTTCCGGTTTTTTTATGGCCACGTGACCCTGCGCTGCAAGGTGATGTCGCGTCATCGTCCGCGTCGTTTGAAGCGTCCGCCCAGGCCACGTTTGGGCGCTTGCGTAGGGACCTTGCCATCGGGGAACATCTTACGAAGCTCCGCGTCGTCCACGTCCTGCGTTGGGGCATCAGGCTTGAGCGTGCGGTCGGCGACGGTGCTGCTTTGGCCGCGTTGTTTGTCGCTTCGTTCGCGTTCCTGTCGGACGTCGTCGGGGACCCGGCCGGGCGTGAAGTCGGGGTAGAGCATCTCTTCGATCAACGCGCCGGTGAGCTTTTCAACTTCGGTAAGCATCTGGCCCTGCTCGGGTGTGACAAAGGTCCACGCGACGCCGCGGCGGCCGGCGCGGGCGGTTCGGCCGATGCGGTGGATATAGATCTCGGGGTCTTCGGGCAGGTCGTAATTGATGACATGGGTGATGTGGTCCACGTCCAGCCCGCGGGCGGCTAAGTCGGAAGCCACGAGGACATCGACCTCGCCGTCACGCATGGCATGCATGACTTTGTTGCGTTTGGATTGGTGCAGGTCGCCGTGAATTTCGCGGGCTTTAATGTCTTTTTTGCTGATGTATTCGGTGACCTTGCGCACGGTCGCTTTGGTCTTGCAGAAGACGACGGTGGTGTCGGGTTTTTCGGTCACCAGCAGCTTGAGCAGCAGCGACCGCTTGTCCCAGGGTTCGACCGAGAGATACTTCTGATCGACCATCGAGACGGTGAGCGAGCCGCTGACGACATTGACCATTTCCATGTCCTCAGCCATGAACTGCCGGGCGAGGCGTTCAATGGCGTCGTCGATGGTGGCGGAGACGAAGATCGTCTGGTGGGGATTTTTGATCTTGTTGAGGATCTTCTTGATGTCATCGCGAAAGCCGATGTCGAGCATCCGGTCAACTTCGTCGAGGACCGCAAAGCGGAGGTTGTCGAAGGACAGTTCGCCCCGGCTGTGGAGGTCGAGGACGCGTCCGGGGGTGCCGACGATGATGTGTCCACCGCGTTCGAGGGATCGCATCTGGGCGGACATGGATTCGCCGCCGATGATGGAGGTGACGCCGATGTTGGTGTGTTTGGCGAGTTCGGCGAGTTCGGCGGCGATTTGGACGGCGAGCTCTCGGGTGGGGCCCAGGACCAGGGCCTGGCCTTGGACGTCGGGGTCGCACATGGACAGGATGGGCAGGCCGAAGGCAGCGGTTTTTCCGGTGCCGGTGCGGGCCTGGCCCATGGCATCTTTGCCTGCGAGGATTTTGGGGATCAACTCCGCCTGAATGTCGGTGGGGTGTTCGAAGCCGTGCTCGGTGATTCCTCGCAGGACGGGCTCGCTGAGGTTGAGTTCGGCGAACGTGGTGGAGGCAAAGACAGATTGAGTGTTGGGCATCAGTGGCCGAAGAACAAGGGAGAAGGGGCAAGGCCCGTCACGCGGGTCGTTCCCGCTGGCTACGGACTCAGGTGATCGTGCTTCATCAAGGTCGGTGAAGCGGCGATTGTCAACTATAGTGAGGGCTGTATGGAGGGACAAACGCAACACACTCGACCCGCCGCGACGCAGCGGCTTGCTCCGCGTGCGTCGGCACCGCTGGAACGGGTGATGGACGTGGCGATGGCGTCGGCGCGGAGTCGGCTGGACATTGACCTGGGTCGCGTGGAGCACAACGCTTTGGTGTTACAGGCTGCGGCACGCGGTGGGGCCGCCACGGATGTTTTCGCCAAAGGTGCCGGGGCCGTGGGTGTTTCAGGATTCGCGGGGGTGGCTTCGTTAGGCCGTGGTGGGGGGCGGACGGCGGGGGGCGCGGGATTGTTGGCGGTGGTGAAAAAGAATGCTTACGGGCTGGGTGCGGTGCCGGTGGTCCACCGGTTGACACGGGCGGGGGTGACTTCGTTTGCGGTGTACAGCCCCGATGAGGCGGAGGCGTTGCTGGCTGCGTCGGTGACTGCGCCGATTTTGGTGTTGATGCCGATGGGGGGGGTGCGTCGCGGCGATGCGTTGTATCGGCATGCAGTGGCCGAGAAACTGCACTTCACGGTGCACGATGCGGCGCAGGTGCGGGAGCTCAACAGCACGGGGCAGCAGCTGGGCACGCGTTTGCCGATTCATCTTTATGTCGATACCGGAATGACGCGGGGGGGGCTGAGTCCTGAGCAGTGTCGGCAGGTGCTTGCGGACACGGTGGGCCGACGGTATTTGCGCATCGCGGGGATCGCAACGCATTTCACTTCTTCGGAAGAGGACCCGGCGCAGACGCAAGCGCAGCTGTCGATGTTCGATGATTTATTGAAAGATGTCGCAGGGGAATTGCCAGCGGATGTGCTGCGTCACGCGGCGAATACGTGTGGGCTGCTGCGTTCGCCGGGCAGTGCGTATGACCTGGTCCGTCCGGGGCTTGGGTTGTACGGCTACACGCGGACCGCGGGAGTGAAGGCTGCGGGGGCAGGTAAGACGTGGGATGACGTGGGGCTGCAGCCGGTGGTGCGGTGGGTGTCGCGGCTGATTCACGTGCGGGCGGTTCCCAAGGGCACCTCGGTGGGTTATGGCCAAACCGCGACGCTGGGCCATGATGCGATTCTGGGGCTTGTGCCGGTGGGGTATGGGGACGGGTATCCGCTGGCGTTGTCGAATCAGGCGACGGCTCGGGTTCAGCCTTTGGACCTCACACGGTCGCCGGCCGACTGCCCGGTGGTGGGGCGGGTCAGTATGGATCAACTGGTGTTGGATCTCACGCCGTTGTTGGATCGCCCGGTGGATCCGAGCGTGCACGCGAGCAGCCCGGCCTTCCTGCACGATGCGGAAGTGGAGCTGATCAGTGACGACACGGCGGCGCCGCATGCTTTGCCGGAGCTCGCGCGGTTGGCGGATACGCATCCTTATGAAATGCTTTGCCGCCTCGGGGCCTGCGTGCCGCGTCGTTATGTGAATTAAAGCATGGGTGAAGCGTTTGGATGGGCTCTTAAGTTGGGTTCAAGGAATCAAGCGTTTGCGGTTTGGAGGATGTCTTCCGCGAGTCGTTGGCTGGCCCGGCCGTCGCCAAAGGGATCGACCCAGCGGTTGAGCGGGGGGACGTGGGTCTTTGCCTGCGGCCACCAGTGGTGAATGGTGCGGACCTGTTCGACCAGCTCGGCGGGACTGGTGGCAAGGGTGACGGCGGGGCTTTGGGCGACGGGTCGGTAATGCTGGGTGTCGAGAAAGGCCTGGGCACCGACGCCGGCGACGGGTGGGCCGGCGTCATAGGCGAGATTGATCACCGGGCGGTTGAGTTGAAGGGCTTCGAGGGTGAGGGTGCTGGCGAGTCCGATGACAGCGTCGGCGTCGGCCATCTGCTCGGCGGCGGCGAGACTCTGGCCCGGCAGGGGATGCCATTGTGAGACGGCCCCCGAGCCCGCACGGACGATGTGAACGCGGGGGTGGCCCGCGAGGCTTGCAAAGACATCGCCCCCTTCGCCGGGGTGGCCACGGATCAACACGTGGTGGGTTTCGAGGGCGTCGAGCAGCGTTTGAACGTAACGCGCCTGCCAGGGGGAGCCGAGCGCGGTGATACCAGCGAAGAGCACGTAGCGGGTGTCCGCGGGCCAGCCCCAGTCGGCGAGTCGATCCGCGCGGGAGCGGCTGGGGGTGAAGTGATGAAGGACATCGAACTGCGGAACACCGGTGACGGCGACGTGGTCGTCGGGGTAGCCCAGGGCTTGCCGGGCATGATGTTTCATGTGGTCGTTCCACACGGCAATGCGATCGAGGCGATCAAAGCCCGGGGCTTTGCTGGTCAGGTTGTCCCAGGAGTGCACGATGCCGTAGCGGGGCAGGCTGGGCGGCAGGGCGTTGGCGAGCGCGTGGTCGAGTCGTTTGACGCCGGCGGACCCGAGGACGATGAGGTCGTAGGCGTTGGGGGTCAAGGCGACGGGCAGAACGCTTCGGTCGAGCGTTCGGAGTCGTCGTTCGAGGCGGGGCAGGTGGTTGAGGGTTTGGGCGAGGGCGCGGACGAGCGTGTTTTGGAGGGTGCCCCAGGCGAGGCGTCGTCGGATCAGGGGCCAGTCGGGGAGTCGGCCTTGGTGGTGCAGTGCGTCGAGGCGGGCGTTGTAGGTCAGGTTGGCGAGCTTGCCGCGAAGGCCTTGGCCGACGGGGTGGGGGGTGAGGGTCTGGCCTTGGCGCGGGAGCGATTGGGTCAGCCAGGGCGGGATGAGCCAGTCCACGTGGGCGTGGTCTTCGAGGGTGTGCACGAAACCCGGCGCGGCCATGGCCAGCGCGTGAAAGGCGTCGGGCACGCTGATGAGCAGTCGGGGCCGATGGGTCACAACATTCTCAAAGGGAGCAGAATCGGGGGTGTCTTCCCGTGGGGCACGGCCTTTGGGGTATCGAAACGCCATACCGTAGCCGGTTGACGCGCCTGCGCTTCTGTGGGTGGCTGTGGTGGCCAACGTTTGCGATCACGGTGGGCCTGGGTTCAGGTTCGACCCGGAGATTACCGACATAGGTGGTATGGCACGACCGCTTGGATGGCGTCGGTGGCGGTGGCCCGCGCGGGTTGGGCTTGGGCTGTTGCTGCTGGTGGTCACGGGGGTCGGGACGTTGCTCGTGCTGTCCCGGCAGGCGCCAGCGTTTTATCAGGAGTGGCAGGCCCAGACGCCTGAGCAACAGCAGCAGGCAGAGCAGAGTCTGCATGACAAGTTGTTAGCGCTTGCGGCCTCCCTGGACACCAAAAGCGCGGACATTCGGTTCACACTGCGGGGAAGTGGCGAGGATGAAGCGTCAAGTCGGCTTCAGGAATCCGTGCCGGTGGATTTTCTGTACACGCTCGATTTGACCAACGCGGAAATTATGGTGCTGGTGCGTGATCACCTGGAGGTCTGGCTGAAGCAACGCCGAATCGACAAGCCGCAGGGGTTGCTCAAGCCGGTCGTGGCGGTGGTGGAAGGGCAGCCGATGATGGCGTTCACGTACAAGAGCGGCAGCTTCAAGCAGGTGTTTTCGGGACAGTTCACGATTCATCTGACACCGGACGGGATGGCGGGGGTTGAGCTGATTGACTTGCGGGCGGGCAAGGTGCCGGTCCCGATTCAAAGCATCACGCAAACGCTGATTCGGCGGACGCCTGAAGACGAACGGGGCGCGGCCCGGCGGGTGGGGCGATCGCTTGAAGCCTTGCGGGATTACCGGTTTCGGCCGGTGTTTGAGCTGGCCTATCGAAGGCGGGCGCGGATCGTGCGGTATCAGACGCTGGAGGATGGCGTGCGATTGTCACTGCGGGTGCAGGATCACCAGCGGTATAAGGCGTTGAACGATGCGTTGGCGGCGGTGGCGGTGCCTTGAGTGGGAATGCGTGCGAAGGCGCTTTGGTGTGGTGTCGCCTGGGTGTGCTGAACGGTGATGCGTGAGAGTTGTTTGCCCGGGCGGGCCTGCGTGCCGATGATGGCGGTGTGCCCCGCCGCCCCCCGCCTGTCCAAGTGATTGATGTTGCTGAACTGGCAGCGGCGATGTCGCGGGACGAGTCGTTGCCCCGGGCAGCGGTGATGCGTCGGGACCGGAAGATCGGTGAGGCCTGGGCGGCCTTGCCCGATGCGTTGAGCGAGGAAAGCGAACGCACTGCTCGGGTGTTGGATTGGCTTGCGAAAACGCGGGACACCGCGATGGCGACGCGTCGGCACCAGTGGGTGTCTGCGGTGACGGTGGTGGGGGTCGCGGTGGTGTTGTTGGGCGGGCTGGTGGGTTGGCTGTCAGCGAAGGGGGTGTTCTGGTACGACGGGCAGACGCCGGTGAACGTGATCCGGGCGGTGCTGGTGTACGGGGTGTTGAATCTGGTGCTGCTGGTGGTGACGGGTGTGCTTTCGTTGCCTTGGGCGATTCCCGGGCGCGGGCGTTATCGACGACGCTGTCGCCGGGGTTGGTGGGGGCGGCGGTGTTGAAGTGGTTGCCGGCGGAGGCGGGGTCGGCGGTCGGTGTCTTGCGGGCGAATGCGGCGGTGTACGGGGGGGTTCAGAGGTGGCTGATTGTGCGATGGTCGCAGGCCATGGGGGTGGGGTTTCACCTTGCCGCGGTGTTGACGTTTGTGGGGTTGGTGGCTTTTACGGACCTGGCGTTTTCGTGGTCTACGACGATTGATGTATCGCCTGAGCATTTTCATACCGGGGTGATGGCGGTGTCGGTGCCGTGGGGATGGGCGTGGCCTGAGGCGGTGCCGTCGCAGGGGCTGGTGGAGCAGACGCGGTATTTTCGGGGGCAGGCGTTTGAGCCTCAGGGGCGTCAGGGGTGGTGGCGGTTTTTGCTGATGTTGATGCTGGTGTATGGGCTGTTGCCCCGGGTGGTCGCGTGGGGGTGGGCGCAGTGGCGGTTGCGGCGGGCCTCGGGGTGGGCATTGCGGCAGACACCGGGGGTGACAGCATTGCTGGGGCGGTTGCACAACGCGGCGGTGAAGACCAGCCACGGCGGTGACGATGCGGCGGTCGCGGGCAGCGGGGCGGACGAGACGACGGGGCAGGAAGGCGCGGCGGGTCATGTGGTTTCTGAGCATGACGGGTCGGCGGGGGGTGGTGCGGACGATGAGCCGGTGGTGTGGACGCTTGGGTGGGGTGGGCTGGAGGGTGAGGCTCGGGTGGGAGGTCGGCAGTCTTTGGAGGAGGACGCGGAGGCGATTGGGCGGGCGGCGGAAGCGGTGAAAGATCGAGCGGGTGCGGTCCGGCTTCGGGTGCGCGGGTGGGAGCCGCCGGTGCTGGACGTGGTGGATTTTCTCGGCGATTTGCGGCGTGCGTTGGGGCCGGGCCGGACGGTGGTGGTGGAGGCACAGATTTCCGAAGGCCAGGGGATGGGCGTTTCGGGTGTGGGGGTTTGGCGTGATCGGCTCAGGCAGTTGGGTGACCCCTGGCTTACGGTGGTGTCGTCGGAAGTTGGCGTCGTATCCGATGATGAGATGACTTCGCCGGTTAGCCGTGGCTCTGATTCTTCTGCGACGTCCTGAGGACCTGCATCCGTGATGGCCCCACCCCGTTTTGTCGTCGTCGGTCACCCGAACAAGGGCAAGTCCAGCCTGGTCGCCACGCTGGCGGGGGACGCGGACGTGGGGATCGGTCCGCAGCCGGGCACGACGCGGCGGCGGGCGGGGTATGAGATGATCGTCGGGGATGAGGTGTTGTATGAATTGGTCGACACGCCTGGATTTCAGCGGGCGCGTCGGGTGCTGCAATGGCTTGAGAATGATGCCAGTGGGCCGGAGGATCGGGCGGCAGCGGTGGCTCGTTTTGTGGCGGAGCATGCGGGTCACGCGGATTACGTGAATGAGGTTGAGTTGCTGACGCCTTTGGTGGATCCGGATCGTCCTGCGGGGGTGTTGTATGTGGTGGACGGGTCGGTGCCGTACGGCCCGGACTATGAGCCGGAGATGGAAGTGCTGCGGTGGACGGGTCAGCCGAGCCTGGCGATTATCAATCCGATCGGCAAGGCGGATCACATTAGGCCTTGGCGGGCGGCGTTGGGTCAGTATTTTCGGATTGTGCGGGTGCTCAACGCGGTACAGGCTCCGTTTGATCAACGGCTTGAACTGCTTGAAGCGTTTGGTCAGATGCGCGAGGCGTGGCGGGCGCCGCTGCGGTCGGCCGTCGAGCAGCTTGCGCGACGACGGGCAGGCCAGCGTCAGCAGTCGGCTCGGCTGATCGCTGAGATGATTGCCGCGTCGCTGCATGCCCAGGCGACCCGGCGGTTTGGGAATCCTCAGGACGCCGCGGCCACGCAGCCGCGGGAGGCGTTGCGAATTGCGCTCATGGCTGAGCTTCGGGGGCTGGAAGCGAAGAGTCGGCGGGCGGTGGAAGAGATGTATGACCACGCGGGTCTAGAACGTGCAGAAGCGGAACTGCACGATTCGACCGTGTCGTCGGACGCAACAACGGATGCGTCGGGTGGAGAGGAGAGCGGGGGAGCGTGGTTGGTCAAGCCGGTGCGGGCGGATCTGTTTAGTCAAGAGGCGTGGCTGCTGTTCGGGCTCAAGCCTCGGCACTTGATGGTGGCGGGTGCGGCGGGCGGCGCGGTGACGGGCGGGGTGATCGACGCGCACCTGCTGGGGCATTCGTTCATGCTGGGCACGGTGCTGGGTGCGGCGAGTGGCGCGGCGGCGGGGTGGTGGTCGGCGGGCCGAATCGCGGATTTGCCGCTGACGACGCGTAAGGTGCTCGGCGGCGGAGCGACGCTGCGGTGTGGGCCGGTGACGCAGGTGAACTTTCCGTTTGTGCTGCTGAACCGCGCGGTGCTGCACCATCGGGTGGTCGCGCAACGCACACACGCGGTCCGAGGGGCGTTGCAGGTGACGCTGGCTACAGACCAGGCTGTAGCGCCCGGTACGGAGCCAGAGCACGCGGGCCGGCTCAACATGCTTGATGAGGAACAGCGCAAAGCGGCGGGCAAGCTGTTTCAACGGCTTCGAAAAACGCGGGGCAACGCGGAAACCACTTCGGTGGTGCTGGATGATTTGGCGGCGGTCATCGAGCCGGTGTTGCGTGAGGTTCCGGGCGTCGCAGAAGCACCGTGACGCGGTACGCCTCGGTCACACTGTGGGGCTTGCCGTCTTCGCAGTGGGTGCTTATGAATAGTGTGCGAGATCGAGCCCGGCAAGCTGGGCGACTTGCTGGGTCAGCGGAGCCAGCCGGTCCACCATCCGCTCGGCGAGATCAGCATCGAGTTCCCCGGACCATTGCCCCGCTTCGCCGCGGCGGAAGTGACTGCCTTGCCTGGCGTCTCCGGGGTCTCGGCCGCTGAGCGACTTAAACGAGGCAGCCTGCACCATCGCCGCTGCAATGTCGTGCTCGTCGTTTGCTTCCAGAAACGCCAGCAGCCCACGCGTCTGCGTGATCGGATCCTCGGTCAACGCTTCGTACGTCAACACATGCAGCGGCTGGCTGATTTTCAGCAGGCCGGCGTAGTCTTTTTCAACGCGTTCAAGATAACGGTCGACAAACGCACGGTCGATGCGGGCGTCGTCGTCGAAACGCCCTTTGCGTTTTTGATGATGAAAAAACGACACCACACGATCGCGGGGGTCGCGGAGGATGCAGACTTTCCTGACCCCCGGATACAGCGTGTCGATCAGGTCGGGGTGGTGGACCGATTCGGTGGTCTTTTCGCCGACGAGCGTCTTGTCAAAGAGCGCCCGCTGACTCTGGCAAAAGGCGTTGAAGCGGTCGCGGAGCAGTGCATGAAGCTGATCCCATTGCGGGGGCGTGGTGGGGGGCGTCTCGGGGAGCTGGTCGGCGAAGTAACCGTGCTGTTTGCGAGCGATGGATTTGCGTCCGCTGGCGTAGGCGTGACGCATCCGTGCGAGCAGATCGAAGAGGTGGGTTTCGCCGGTGCCGTCGGTTCCGCCGGGCCGGGAGGGGAAACAGCGGATGTCGGGGTGTGCGTTGAGCAGGGCGGTGAGCCAGTACGAGCCTGACTTCTGCATGCCGATGACCAAGAAGTCGGGGGGCTTGGTTTGAGTCGCAGCGGGAGGGTTTGTCCAAGGGTCGTTGATCGCGATGTTGTTTTGCGATTCTTCCTGAGGCGGCGGGGTCGGGGCCTGGGCGTTCCACGGTTCGCCGGCGTAGTCCATGGATTCGGGCAGGTCGAAGAACAGCCGGACGAGCTCGAGATACTGCGTGATGGGCAGCGAAAGAAACGCCTCGGCGTGAGGCCCGGTGCTCTTGGCGGTGCCGCCGCCTTTGAGGAGATAGCCGTTGGCGATGTCTCGGCCTTGCGCCAGGTAGGCGTAGTTGGTCTTGCAGTTTTGACTACGCCACAAGCGGTTGAGCTTGTATTTCTTCTTGGCGATGTTGGTGATATCGACGACGACATTGCCCGGCACGCGGCACGTGATTTGATAGCCCCAGACGGTGATGGGCTTCTTGGGCGGACGTACGGCATAGGCCATGCGCAGCAGTTGATTCAGCCGACGGTGTTCGACGGGCTGCTCGAAGAACAACGGGAGGAACAGGGTGTCGGGTTTGAACTTGTGAATAATCTTGCTGAGCCGGGCGGCGGCATCGGGGTCGATGTGGTCCTGGCGGTTGGGGATGTCGAGGAAGATCGGGGCCTGGCCGCCCAGGCGTTTCCAGACTTTTGCCGCTTCGTGCTGTCGGGCGATGCGGGTTTCCTGGGGCGAGAGCTTGCCGGAGATATTCGCGCCGTCGGTGTAATAGACACACTGCATGGCCTCAGCCTGAGGCCCCATGCGTAGCAGCGTTCCGCCGGCGCCGATGGTTTCGTCATCATGATGCGCTGCGAGCACCAGCACCCGCTTGCCCTCGGGAGCCACGACCTGTCGGCGAAGGTCGTGGCCCAATGCCCCGCCGTGCAGCAACGCTCGCGCTGCGTCCTGGCGTCCTGCTTGTCGCAAGACCACTTCCCACGGCGCGTAGGTACTGCGAAGCCGACGCTTAGTGCCTGCGGTGGGCATGAAGGGCATGTGGACTTTGGACTGCCGCAGACACCATTCGCTCCAGCCGGCGAAACGCGAAGAGGCGTTGCGAAGCATGGCGTGACGGGCAAACTCGATGCGTTCCCGCAAAACCCGCTTCATGACGATGACTCCGCCGCGACGTGGGCCGAGGCAATAAACGCCTCCACTTCCTCTGCGGTCGGCAGGGGTGCTTCGCCGTAGGCCCCGGCGTCGCCATCACGTTTGCGTTGCTTTCGAGCTTGCTTGATCATGTCCATGCCTCGGGCCTGGTCGCGCTGCATCTGCTGAGGGTCGATGGCGGGAGGAGTGATCGGTGCGGGGCCGGGCGTGGCGACAACACGCAGGAACAAGTCGATCGCGCAAACGGTTTGGCTTGGGTGAGGCTCATGGTGTGCTGAGCTCACCGCAAATCCCGCCGCGGCGAGCAGCTGCGTCAGGCTGTCCGGATTGAATACGTAGGGGTGGTAGGGGTTGATGGCTTTGGCGTAGTAGTAGTTTTTGCACTCGATGTAGATCCGTCCGCCGGGCCTGAGCTTGGACCGCAGCGACCGCAGCATGGTCAGCGGGTCGAGCAGGTTTTCCAGCACATGGCTGAGAATGAACAGCGACACCTGCCCGTCCACCGCGGTGGGCTTGTGCAGGTCTTCAGCAAAGGGGGTGAGCCGTTCGACGCCCAGCGTGTCTTTCGCAAACGAGGCAGCGAGTTCGGAAGGTTCGACAATGAGCGTGCGGGCCCCGGTCTGGCGGGCGATCAGGCTGGCGGTGATGCCAAAGGCCGCTCCGATGTCGACGACGACGTCGTCTGCGGTGAGCGTGGTGTGGGCCTCGACGGTCCGGGCGATTCGCCGGGCCCGCCAGAGTTGCCGAATCAGTCGGCGTTGGACGCCTTCATCCAGCGGTTTGGCCTTGCGGTCGGGCTTGCGGGTGTAGCCGGTGAAGGTGGCATGCTCAGGCCAGAACTCCTGGGCGTAATGATGGCGGTACCACGCGGCGGTGGGCCGGGGGTTCATGTACTGCAGGCCGGTGGTGGGGCAGATGACAAACGGCAGGCGGGCGCCGCGCCATTCAATGGCATCCACTTCCACGCCGTCGTCTTGGCCGGTGAGGGGGCAGTTACAGCGTTCGAGATCGGGCACGGTCATGATGAAGCGTCGGGGCAAGGCAGGCGGCGCGAGCTGCGTATCGCCGTGGTCGTAGAACCCGGAATCATAAAGCTATTTGCATTCCGTGCGGGGGCGAGTGTGCCCTTAGCCATCTTCGAGCAACATCTCTTCCTCCACAACTTCGAGGTCGTCCGTCACCGCAGGCCGACGCACGGGCTGGGGCGGGGCGCGGTCCCAGTCGGGATACGTCCGGTTGAACCAGGCGAGGTCCCCCGCCGCCTCGACCTGTCCGCCCCGCGCCACAATGATGTGCTGATCGCCGAGGTCTTCGCGGGGGGCAGTGTCCGCCCAGATCGTGATACACCGATCGCGGTACTGACGGATAAATTGCTGGAGCATGTAATGCCGGATGGGGTTTCGCATCCGCAGCGGCGTGCAGAGCAACACCGAAGGTAACGCTTCGCGCAGCGCCAGATACCGCGGCACCATGCTGGCCTGGAAAGGCTGCTCGCGGCTGCGCTTGAGGGCATGGCTCACAAACGTGTCCAGGCCCTCTTCCACTTCCTCCCACATCTCGGGCGTCAGCAGGCTGCAGGCAAAGGCTTCCCCTTGCTCGCGGGTCATCTCCGGACAGATCGCTTGCATGCATTCCCAGATCGTGCCGTCCCCGGGCAACCGAGTGACCGGCTCGCCGATCAATGCCTGCAACGAACCCAGCGTGAGATTGTTCAGGTCGTGGCCATCGACTTGCACACTGCCTGCCGGAGCGTAGCGGGCCCCTTGCAACACCGACAGCAAAGAATGGCCGTGCGCGATCTGCGGGTCCACCAGGCTGAGCACATCGCCGGGCTGCAAACGAATGACATCCCGCAGCGGGTGCGACGCGTTGGCGTGGCGGGCGGGGGCTGTGAATACCGCGGGCAAAAGTTGCAGCGTGGTGATCGGCGGGGGCAGGTCGATCTTGGCGTCCACCTGGCTTTGGCTCGGCCGACGCAGAAGCCGGAGAAACACAAGGTGACGCCGGGCGCGATAGAAATGCTCAGCGGTCTTGGCGAAGCGCGCGCCCAGCCGGGCCAGCGGTTCAAACACCATCCGCGCCGCGACGATGAACACCAACAACGTGCCCCACGGCATGGCCTGCTCGCGAATCAAGTGCACGCCCCACAACAGCAACGCAAAAACCGCCAACAGTGACGCGGTCATCGGCGCCTTGTCCGCCAGGCTCCGCAACAAATACTGCTCACGCCAGTACCGGTGCTGCACGCCGGCCGCCGCTTCCGCCGCGTCCAGCGCCGCCCGCTGCGCCTCGGGCGGCAGGTCGCCTTTCTGCAACCCCGAAAGAATCTCAGACACCTGGCCCCCCGCTTCAAGCGTCGCCTCCTGCTTCGACAGCGACACCCGCCCCGAACGCCGCGCAAGCGTCACCACCAAAGGCAAACTCAAGCCCAAAACGCCAAGCCCCACCGCGGCCATGCTCGGCTCAAGCCACACCAGATACACCAACGGCAGCGACGTCTGCACCAGCGTCACAAACACCAGCGTCTGCAACTGAAACACCACCCGCAGGCTTTTGCAGTCACTCCGCAACGCCAGCAACATGTCCCGCCGGGTCAGCCCCACTGCGTCCCGCGAATCCAGCGCGCAAATCAGATCAAGTCCGGTCCGCATCTGACGAATCTCAAAGCGTGACAACAACCGCAGCCGAACCACCCACCCCAGGTGGTCCAACGCGGTGTGCGTCAACCCCAGCACCAGAAACCCCACAAAGCACCAAAGCCAGCGCTGATCGTCCGCAAGAGGCAGCAACTTGAACAGTGCATCGACCGGCGGCACCCCCGTTCCCGCCGATGCGGCGGCAGCGTCCTGGCTGAAAATGTCCAGCGTCATGAACCCAGCCTGCAACGCCATCAACCCACCGAGCAACGCCAGCGACGCCGCGACCTGCACCACCAGAAACACCAGGATCCGCCGCCATTGAATCCACGCCAGCGCCGCGATTTCAAAGCTGTCTTTGACCAGCGGGCTTTCCACCGACAGATCCGTCAGCGACACCACCTCGTCTTGCACCTCGTCTGGCAATTGCGTTGTGGACGGGTCGGATGACACGGCCGCGAGTCTCGCCGATGACCCGCTGAACCACAAGTCGCCAATCCTTCTCACTGGCGCGGTACGATTGCAGCGATGACCACTTCGCGAAGCAAGGCTCAAGCATTGATACGACTCACCCGCTACGGGGCCGCCGCCCTGGTCTGCATGTCGGCCGTCGCCGCAGGTGCCCAAACCGGCCCAGCGCCGGTGATCCAACCCCGCATGAGCCCCTTCGACCTGCGCACCTACGCCTCCGCCTACGGCTCCACCACCGAAAGCGACGGCAACGGCGGCGACGACGTCGATCTCGCCACCCTCGACGCCTACGGATGGGCCCGCCTCACGCCCCGCCCGAAAGTCGCCCCCGAAGCGGACGCCCCACCCGCCCGGTCCTGGGTCCTGGGCTATGAGTCCCGGTTCATCGGCGTGGGCTCGAATGACCCGCTGTTACCCGAACGGCTTTTCGACACCTCCATCGCCGTCGCGGTAGACCTCACCGAGCTAGACCTGGGCGACTGGGGAACCTGGCAGCTTGCCGCGACGCTCGGGGCAGGACACGCCAGTGATGAACCCTTCGACGATCAGGACGGGTGGTACGGCAAGGCATCAGTCGTGGCCTTTCGTCAGCTCGACCCACAGTCGTTTTTGTTTGTGTCCCTGTTTTACGACGGAAATGCGTCGGTCTTCCCCGACATCCCGCTGCCCGGTTTCCTCTATCAAACGCAGCTCAATGATGAAGTCGCGGTTCAGTTGGGCTTCCCGTTTGCGGGGTTTGTCTGGACGCCGGACGACCAGTGGACCATCGGCATGCGATATCTGCTGCCCATCGATCTCACCCTCGACGTGGAATATCGCCTGAGCGACCAGTGGGCATTCTTCGGACGCATCTACAGCGACTTCACCGCCGTGGATGAAGCGGACAGCGACAGCAACGATCGGCTGTTCTTCCTCGAGCGACGTGCTGAACTCGGAGCACGCTGGCAGGCGCTCGACAATCTCGATCTTGAACTCGCAGCTGGTTATGCCTTCGCTCAGGAGTTTGAGCGAGGTTGGGACCTGCGCGATACCGATACCGTGCGGGAACTGGATGACGCTCCGTTTGCCCGCGTCGGGCTGACGTGGCGGTATTAAAATTGAGTGTCCCAAACTGCTTTTCAATGTTGAAACGAGAACGCATGCTTGATCTCAAGCAACCCCCATCGCACCCGCTGGTCGCCGCGTCGATTCTCTCAGCCGACTTTGCCGACATGGGTGCGGACTGCGAGCGGGTCTTACATCTCGGGGCTGATCTGCTTCACCTCGACGTGATGGATGGGCATTTCGTGGGCAACCTCACGATGGGAGCCGACATGATCGCCGCGCTTCGCCGACGACTGCCCGAGGTGTTTCTCGATACCCATCTCATGGTGGATCACCCTGCGATGTACATCGAGCCTTTCGCCAAAGCGGGGGCCAACCACTTCTCGTTTCACCTCGAAGTCTGCGACCCGGTGCGGGCCCGCCATGCTCACGTCGGAGCGTTGATCAAGTCCATTCACGACCACGGCATGACCGCCGGGCTGGTCGTGAATCCGCTGACCGATATCCAAGGCGTCGAGCCTTACCTGGACCAACTCGACCTCTTACTGGTGATGAGTGTCCACCCAGGCAAGTCCGGCCAGTCGTTCCTGCCCGAAACGCTCGAGAAAACCCGCTGGCTGGCCCATCATGTCGGCTTAGACACACGGATTCAAATGGACGGCGGACTGAATCCCTACACCGCGGTCGATGCCGCGGCAGCGGGGTGTGACGTGATGGTCACCGCATCGGCTCTGTTCGGCGCTGAAGACCCGCAAGGGGTCATCGACGCCTTCCACGCCGCGCCGATCGGCCGATCTTGAAGAGCGTTGCACCGCAACGTGAGGGCGCAGTCTCCAACACGGGCGTGGCTCGTTTTCAGACCACGGCTAGAGCAAACTTCGTGTCAATAGAGCGGCACAGGGTTGGCTGCTTGCGGTCTAAGTCCCCGCATTGGGCTTCAGTGGCGACGGGCATCCTGCCTGTCGTTGGCCCGCAGGGCCATTTCGAGCTTCCGATCGGCCTATAGCCAATTCAGTCCGAACGCCTGAACCGCGGCGAACAGCAGGACAAACCACAGGCGGTGGCCTTGGCTTGCTGCGAGACTCGCCTATGAGACTGCATCTCCCACCGCAGGCCGAGGCGTGATCCGGTCGCTGCGACGCAGCGAAGACCGGCAGGATGCCCGTCCCACTCAAACCACTACAAATGATCGCGGTGCGCTCTAAGTCGAAGTTGCCGACGATGTTATTTGGATGTGGCTGCACCTTCGAAGCCCACCGTCTGTGACGGTGGGCCCCAGGCCTGCAAGGGCTGGGCTTTATCGAGCACACACTGAGAATGCGATTGAGTTGATTTACGGGGACGGGGGTTTGACCGCAGGCTGTGGGGGTCGGTACACTGCGGTTCTGCAGTGTGGCCCTTGGTGTAATTGGTAGCACGAGTGGTTCTGATCCACTTAGTCGGGGTTCGAGTCCCTGAGGGCCAGTTGAGTTTGAACGAAATGGATGCTGACTCAAGCCGCATCGTTGCGGCTTGTTTTTTGCGCGGTGTGGGCGGCGCGAAAAAAAGCCCACGCCTGGAAGACGTGGGCTTCGGGGTTATTCAGATGGGGTGCCGATGAAGGCAGGCCGATCAGGCCGAGCGACGCCGACGGCCGGCGAGCAGCAGACCACCGAGACCGAGCAGTGCGACAGACGCAGGCTCGGGGATGACGTACGTGCCGGTGGGGAAGGGCGTTTCGGCGGTCGAGTTGCTGGTCTCACCGTCCAGTGCATTGACGCCACTGAAAGACCAGTTACTGAGAACGAAGGTATCGCCGTCAGGTCCAGTCCCATCGTTGCGGTAGGCCCAACCGTCAAGGTAATCCCATGCTTCACCGGAACCATCGGTATCAATGTCGCCGAACACGTCGATCACACTGCCATTTTGGAACAGCTCAACCGCATCATCGCCGTTGACTTCCAAGGCACCACTCGTAAAAGTGGGAGCGAACCCAAAGAAGCTGGTAAAGCCGGCGGCCTCGGAAGCGATATAGATGAAATCACCTTCAGACGCGGACCCGCTCAAGGTAAATTCTTCGCCGTCAGTGCCGTCGCCATTGTTGGCAGAACCAATGCCGTAGATACTGAGATCAGCGATATCGGCCGAAACGTACAGCTCAGCGGCCTTGGGAGTGCCACCGGTGAGAGGTCCGTCAAAAACACCCGTGAGAATCAGATCAGCCGAGGCTGAGCCAGCGGTGAGGGCGGTGAGGGCGGCGGCGGTTGCGAACGTAAACTTCGTCATAATCTGTTCTTCTCCAAGGGAAGTCTGTCGGGGAGGTACCAGACCACAACATGCGGCCCAGCGAGCGGAGGATTCCGCGAGGGGGGGTGTGCAAGGCGGATACCGACTTGGCACGGGAGCAGAATATCCCCGCTTTGTGAGCACCCGGTTAGGAGATAACCCTAAATGTGTGAAGAGCAAAAAAAAGTCTCAAAAGTCGCTTCATCGCTTGAAAACTGCGATTTTCTGGCGTGAACCTGGTCTGAATCTGGGCGAAGAGAGCGATTGGCGAAGCATTGAAAATCAGGGAAAGTCCCTATCAAGCTCGTGCCTGCGTCGTGCTTGATGTGCGAGCGGGTGCTGCATTAGGTGGCACCGGGGAGGGGTGTTCTCGGGGGAGTGGGAGTGGGGGAGTGGGCGTGGGGGAGGCTGGCCCAGGGATGGCTATCCCTGGGCTTTGGGGGGGGGGTGATTTTGGCGGTGGTATGGCGGTCAGGCGATTGCGCCGCCGCAGGACGAGCCGGCCCCGGCGGTGCAGCCGTAGCAGTGGTCTGCGGTGGCAATGACGCGGTCCTGCAGTTCAGCCATTTCGACGTCCCACAGGCGTCGGCCCTCGAAGCCCGGGACGCCCAGATCCAAAGCGTGGTTGAAATCGCAGTCGTAGAGCTGGCCTTGGGGGCCGATGTGGATCTGATGCCGACACATCAGCCCGGCGATGGTGTCGGGGTTGTAGGCGTTGACGAGTTTGTCGAGATAGCCTTCGAGTTGGCCGGCCCGCTCGAGGTCTCGGCGCCAGCGGGCGATGGGCATGTTGGTGATGGTCCACAGTTCGTTGAAGACCAGGCCGAAGTGTTCGAGCAGCTCGCGTTTGTAGTCGTCCTGAAGGGCGGCTTCGGGGGGCGGGAGGGAGGGTCCGCCGGGGTTGTAGACGAGGTTGAGCTTGAGGGCGGGGTCGCGGTCTTCGTGGCCGTAGCCGACGTCATTGAGTCGCAGTAAGCCTTCGACCGAAGCATCAAAGCTGCCTCGGCCGCGCTGCTTGTCCACGTTGTCGGCGGTGTAGCAGGGCAGGGAGGCGATGACGTTGACCTGGTGGTCAGCGAGGAACTGGGGGATCCACTCAAACGTGTCGCCGGTCTTGCGATCCACAGCGGTGGTGATGGTGGGGTTATGGCGGTCCATCACGGCCCGGCCGGCGGCGCGGAAGGCGGCGACCATGCGGCGAAAGTGGGGGTTCATCTCCGGGCTGCCGCCGGTGATGTCAATGGTGCGGATGCTTTCGTGTCGCTCGACCCATTCGATGACCCGGTCGGCGGTATCAGCAGACATGTTTTCATCGTCGCCCCGGCGCTGGGGTGAGGAATCGACGTGGCAGTGTCGGCAGGCGAGGTTGCACAGCAGGCCGATGTTGATCTGCAACGTGGAGATGACCGGCGCGGCGTGGAGCTCATGCTCAAAGCGTCGGTGGAAGGCCTGCTCAGGGAGAATGGGGAGTTCGAGGGCGGTCATGTCGCGTTGCGGTAGGTGTCGGTCAGGACGCCAGCGTAGCCCCAGTTGGTGACGGGGACCTCGTCGATGACGATATGGATGTGCTCGGGTTTTTTGCCGAGCGTTTCGACGAGGGTGTGGGTGACCTCGGCGACGAGCTTGGCTTTTTGCTCGCGGGTCACGCCTTCGTCGGTGATTTTGATATTGACATAAGGCATGGGTTAAGGGTCAGCAGCAACCACCGCCACCGTAGTGGAAGGTGGACGGGGTGACGACGAGGTCGTCTCGGCCGAGGTTTTCGAGCGCCTTGCCGGTCTTATCGCAGACGGGCAGGGGGATGTTCTTGGCGAGTTGGTGGCCTTTGCCGTCATTGAAGGATTCGTCGGGGCCGGTGTAGATGGCGGATCGGCCGGTGAAGATGCACGCTCCGTCGTCGGGCATGGGCGTTTTGAAGGCGGCGATCTCGATGGTTTCGAGCAGGATGTTGTGCTCGAGGTTGTAGGTGTTCGCATCAATCATGCGGTAGGGGTTGCGGGACCGGACCTCTGCGGAGCCAAAGCCCGCCTGGATGATCTGATCGACGTATTGGTCGTAGGTCAGGCAGCCTGAGATGCACTGAGCTCGGAGCACTTCGTCGTCGGCGAGGTGCTGGGGCAGGGGCTCGGGGGTGATGGGGTCGGACATGGCCAGTCGTCCGCCGAGCTTGAGGACGCGAAACATTTCGGAGAGGGCTTTTTCGAGGTCGCCGCCGGTCTTGAAGATGTTGAACAGGCAGTTCTGTGCGGCGAGGGTGATGGAGTTGTCATCGACGGGGAGGTTGAGGGCGTCGCCGTCGATGATGTTGACGAACGAGGGGTCGAACCAGTCGTTGGTTTCGGCGGCGAGGGCGAGATTTTCTGCCGCTTTAGCGCGCATTTCGGGGACGGGATCGACGGCGATGACCCCGCCGGGCTTTCGGGTGAAGTAGGCAAGTTGGAGCGCTTCGAGCCCGCCGCCGACACCGACATAGAGCACGGTCTGGTCGCGGGTCATGTCCTGAGCGTTGACGGTGGACCCGCAGCCGTAGTTCATCTGGTGCATGATCGAGGGGATATGCAGCCCGGGGAGGTATTGCGGGGCCTGGGGGACACAGCAAAGGTTGTCGGCGGGGGCATTGGCGGCGTCTCGGTAGACATCCTGAACGGTGGCGTGGTACGTCGTAGTCATACAAGTTTCATGAGCAAGAGGCGGTCAGTGTCGGCAGGTCGCTGGGGTTAACTGCGCTGTAAGGGTTGGTTATTCCAATGACAGCTTAGGGTGGGAACACCGTCGAGGATGGTAGTTTGCGATTGGTTTGTCTTTTGAGGACGCGTGCATTGTGGAATATGCCACAATGCCGTGCGATGCCAGATTCACGCGCTGCGACCAAGCTCCCCGCATTGACCGGCCCGTTGATGGCTGAAGCGGTGGGGACGTTTTTGATGGTGTTTTTTGGGATCGGGTCGGTGCATGTGGCGGTGTATACCGGTGCGTTGGCGGGGCTGGGTCAGGTGGCGTTGGTGTGGGGGGTGGCGGTGGGGCTGGCGATCTATGCGACGGCGGCGATCAGTGGGGCTCACCTGAACCCGGCGGTGACGCTGGCGTTGGCGGTGTGGCGGGGATTTTCGTGGCGGCGGGTGCCGGGGTATGTCGCGGCGCAGGTGGCCGGTGCATTTGCGGCGGCGGGGGTGTTGTACGGGTTGTTCTTCAATTGGATTGCGAAGTTCGAGGCGACGCATGGGTTGGTGCGAGGTGAGCCGGGCAGTCAGTTATCCGCGATGGCGTACGGCGAGTACTTTCCGAATCCGGCAGTGGCCGGAGTGGGCGAGGAGGCATTTGCGTTGGTAAGCCACGTGCAGGCCATGGCGGCGGAGGGGCTGGGCACGGGGTTGCTCGTCTTTTTCATCTTCGCGCTGATCGAGCCCCGCAATCGCATGGCCCCGATGGCCCGGGCGGTGGCGTTTCCGATCGGACTCACCGTGGCGGCGATCATCTGCATTGTCGCGGTGCTGACCCAGGCAGGCCTCAACCCGGCGCGGGACTTCGGGCCTCGGCTGTTCAGCTATTTCATGGGATGGGGACGTATCGCGATCCCCGGCCCACGGGGTGGCTTTTTGACGGTCTACATCCTGGCGCCGCTCGTGGGGGGGGTGCTCGGTGGGGCGGCGTATGACCTGCTGCTTCGGCAGTGGAAGAACACCGAGGATGCTGAAGCGTGAGTTCAGGCAGCAGGACGGGTCAGGGGGCATTCCGGATCGCCGCGGCGGCAGCGTTTCCGGCGGCTTGGGATGCCATCATGAACACGGGTTCCATGCGCAGGCCTGCATAGGCGGCGTGGGTGGCGGACAGGCCGAAGGTCACGAGCAGGTTGGTCGGGCCGGGCTCTGCGGGAACCATGGCGTCGAACGGCAAGGGGTATTTGGTGTTGACGCGGCGCATGAATC
This sequence comes from uncultured Phycisphaeraceae bacterium, assembly GCA_963799465.1. Taxonomy (GTDB): domain Bacteria; phylum Planctomycetota; class Phycisphaerae; order Phycisphaerales; family Phycisphaeraceae; genus JBCCOW01. Next base: position 2,426,367 of record CAWCXG010000001.1, read on the forward strand.
CGCCTTCCGCCACGACTTCGCCATCGACCGCCAACCGGCGACATACATGACTATCGAGCGGATAGCTGCCCCAGCACACCGCATCTTTGGCCAAAGGTGAGTTTTCACCGGCCTCGCAATCGTGCTGCGTAACACACGCCCGCCCCACAAGCCGGCGGGCCTCGCGGACGTAGAGCTGGTGCGGCCAGCCCCCGGTGTCCGTGAATTCATCCGTCGGCAAACGCCAGCGACACACCTCCGCCCGGGCATCGCAGGGGACCCGGTCGTCTGTGCCCATGAAATGCAGAAGTCCCAGGATGTGGTCGCGATGCGCCCGCCAACACCGCTGACGATCAGCCCAGGTGCCATGCACGTACGCGTTGGATCCATTGCGGGGATCGCCTGCCAGGTCGGTGCTGAACGGGCCGGAGTTATTCAGGTCACACTTGTTGCCGGGCAGCACGCTGAACTTGAGCAAGTGCGTTTTGGTGCCCGGCCGATGAACAAGCTGCTCACCCCGCAAAGGGCGGCCTGCCTTTTCAAGGCCCAGGACGATCCGGCCCATCAATTCGTAGCGCTGCGAATCGTAGTCCGATGGCGCAGCTAGCGGCTGTTGATGATCTGCATCACGAACCAGACAGGGGCGAAAGTTGAACGCTTGAATGACATCGCTCGCAGTGCCGGGCTCGCCCATCGGACCGGGCTCAATGAGCGGCAATAGACCCGAGTCAGGCCGACCGGGCGTGAGGTAAGGATCGAGCGTCAAACGCACGTCGCCAATCAGATCGTGGGGCCGAACGTTGCCGTCAAAGTCTTCAAAACGTTCGGGGCCGATGCCTGCCACGGGTTCGCCGTGCTCTTGGACCGATTCGCGACGGGAGATGGTTTTGCATCCCGCCAGGTGGGTGAGATCGCTTTCGTATGACGCGTCAATCACGAACGTTGGCTTGACCACGAGCGCCCCAGGCTCGGCAGCCTGGGCGGCTGGGGCGCCGTCGGCCTCGGGTGGTGCGGCATCAAAGGTGACCGCCGTGATTCGGCTGCCGCTTCGCTCAACGTGTGACACCCGGTGGCCGAACGTCACCGAAACATCACCCAGCATGGACCGCAGACATTGCTCAGCAACGTGCGGTTCGAAGTACCAGTCATCATGGATCGCCAGCGCGTCCGGGTCGCCGATCTTCTCGTAGTGATCGGTGATGGCCGCGTAAAACTCACGGGCCAGTCCCACCACCGTGGACGTATCGCCGTGGTCGGTCCACCCCAGCCCGCCACTGGTCATGCCCCCGACGTGATTCGACGGCTCAACCACCAGCACCTCCAGCCCCGCCCGCCGGCCTGCGACGGCTGCGGCCACCCCGCCGGCGTTTGCAGCGTAGACCAGTAAATCAATTTTGACTGATTGGGGCATGCGTGCAGAGTACCGCGATGCACAGCAGGCGTTCCAGGACAAACAAAGCACAAGATGTCTCGCAAGCACCCGGCGGGAACCCGTCAGCGACAAGCCACGCATTTCAAAGCACGTCGCACGCTTTACGCCCCAGCGTGCGCCCGTTACATTGCTCGGCTCGCTTAATCACGCCGCCCCGGACACAGGACCTACGAAGATGGCCATCGAAACGCTCTACGACAAAGACGGCTCGCTCGACGCACTCAAAGATCGCACCGTCGCGGTCCTCGGCTACGGCAGCCAGGGCCACGCCCACGCTCAGAACCTCCGCGACTCAGGCGTGAATGTCGTCGTGGCCAACCGCCCCGATTCCGCCAACGGCAAACTGGCCAAAGAGCACGGCTTCGAACCCATGAGCATCGGCGACGCCATCGCCAAGGCCGGCGACCGGGCACTGGTCATCCTCACCTTGCCCGACGAAGCCCAGCCCGACATCTACGCCCAACACATCGCCCCGGCCCTCAAGCCCGGCATGGTCTTCGGCGCCACCCACGGCTTTAACATCCACTTCGAAACCATTGATCCCCCCCAGGGCGTCGATGTCATCATGGTGGCCCCCAAAGGCCCCGGCCACACCGTCCGCAGCGAGTTCGAACGCGGCGGCGGCGTCCCCGCGCTCATGGCTGTGCACCGTGACGCCACCGGCTCGGCAGAAGACGTCGCACTCGCCTGGGCCATCGGCGTCGGCGGCGGCAAAGGCGGCATCCTCAAAACCAACTTCAAAGATGAGTGCGAAACCGACCTCTTCGGCGAACAGGTCGTCCTCTGCGGCGGGCTGTCCGAACTCATCAAAAAAGGCTTCGAAACCCTCGTCGAAGCAGGCTATCCCCCCGAACTCGCCTACTTCGAAACCTGCCACGAGGTCAAGCTCATCGTCGATCTCGTCGTCAAGGGCGGCCTGAAGTACATGCGCTACAGCATCTCCAACACCGCGGAGTTCGGCGACTATTACACCGGCCCGAAAATCATCAACGACGACACCAAAGCCCGCATGCAGCAGGCACTCAAGCACATCCAGGACGGCGGCTTCGCCAAGGCCTTCCGCGACGATTACAACGACGGCTTCAAGTGGTTTAAGCAGCAACGACAGGAAAACGCCCAGCACGGCGTCGAGACCGTCGGCAAGGAACTGCGGGCCATGATGCCCTGGCTCGACCCCGTCGAAATGTGAGCCGGCACGCCGAACTGGCGGTAGACACGCAATCGGAACCACACCCCCTCGCATCGACCGACGTCTCCAACAAGAGCCGCGCCCGTGAGGAAGCGTCCCGAAAGCCGGATATGTCTGTGAATCCCGTACCGCCTCCCCGCGTTTGCAGCTCGCGAAGCAGGATTCCGGATCGAGCAACCAGCCGCGGGATAACCCGACCTAGGGTAAATCCATCGTGAAAATCTTGTTAAACCCATCCTTCAGGGTTGCATCAGGCCGTGCCCCCGATTAACTTGTGAAGCACCTGCGGTTTTTCCGCCTGCAGGTACACGTTGGGATCCCCTCCCAACACCGGGGCAACCTTCCGGAGAGGGTTGCTGAAAAATTTTTTGGCTGATCGCACTGTTGTGTGAAGCTGTTATGTGCCTACCTAAGTGCGCTGGCCGCAGTAACTTTGTCAGGCACGCTTGAAGTGAGGATGAATGATGTATAGACGTGATATGGCTATAGTCGTTGGAGCATTTGCTGCGATTGCATTCGGTCACCCGCAAGCCGATGCTGCGGAATGGGAAGCTTTTTTGATTCGAGATGCCAACGCGTCTCCTGCTTTGACGCCTGTCACCGCCGTCGAGGATGCAGATGGGAACGGAGTCATAGTACTGGTTGATGAAAGCGGCGAAAAAGCGGGCTATGGCACCGCATTTTTTGACGGTATGACCCTCGGTGACATCCCGAGTGTGAGCTACACCAGAAGGGACTCTAACCCAAGCACCCCATACATTAACATCTGGATCACCGACGGCACCAACGCAGCGGTAATCGCTCCGCATGTATTGTCTGCCGGCGGCGGATTATTAACACCAAATATCAACGGCGCAGACTTTCAGTCGCTGGGGATTGCGATCTATGAAACCGACTACACAGACCTGGACTGGATCCAAGCTGGTGCTCAGCGTTCAAGTCAGCAATTAGTGGACAGCTCTGGCGACCCATTATTGATTAAAGACATCTCCAATATCGGTATTGGTGATCCTGGTATTGGAAATTATTCAAATGATGTTGGTTCAGGAGCTCCAAAAAACGGCACGGGGTTTAATATCATCTTTGGTGATTCTCAGAACAACTTCGCCCAGATAGCCCCCTACAGCATTGACAATGTGCAGGTCCCCGAACCGGCGGGGGTGCTGCTCATCGGGATGGTGGCGGGTCCCGCACTGCTGCGTCGGCGTCGGCGGATCGACGTGAAGGCTGCGGAAGGTTGAGTTTTTAGTTACAAAAATCTGTTCTGAAAAGCCCGGCCAGAGTTGGCTGGGCTTTTTTTGTGGCTTGCATTCCGGTGAGTGCCGTCTACCGTGTTCGGCGTGAGCATTGCATCAGTCTGGTTCGATTCATGCCCAGTTACACCACGTATGTTGGCAGGCTCGACTGTCCGGGTTTTTACTGGGACGACATCCCTGACGAGAAATATCGGATTGGTAACACGCCGCTCCCGGTGCACGGGCTTGGGCCGGCGGATCGTCCGCTAAGGGGTTCGCTTCCGCGGGCTGCCCAAAAGCGGGTCGAGGCAGGCATTTGGGAACTGCGGCCGCTGGATTGGGGTGCCTGGGGGATTCGCGTGCACAAGCAGGATCTTGAGGCGATGTGGCTGGAGGAGAAGGCCATCATGGCGAACGATCGCTTTGCCTATCCCGATCATTGGGATGACGTGGCCAAGCGGATTGCGGCACTTGAATCCGGCGTGGCGTATGTGCTGGTGCGTGAGGAGGATGCCTGAGGTCTTTCCTCGCGTTGGATCGGCGAAAGAAGGGTGCGGTTATGCCTCTTCGTCGAGCGCTTGTTGATACCGCGTCATCAGGGCGCTGCGGGTGATGAGGCCTTGGACCTGGCCTTGGGCATCGACGACGGGCAGGCTGGTGACATCGTGGGCGGCGAAGCGGTCGAGCACGACGTCGAGCCGTTGGCCCGGGGTGATGCTGGCGAGATCGGTTCGCATGAGTTCGCCGACGATCATGAGCGGGATCGCTTCGCGTTGCAGCAGGGTGGTGCGTACATCCTGACCGACGACCATGCCTTGGTAGTGATCGTGTTCATCCACGACGACGTAATCCACGACACTGCATTCTTCAGCCAGATCGATGAGTCGCTGCGCGGGGTCTTCGGGGTGCAGGGTCACGGGCGCGATGAGTGCGACCTGTGAGACATCCAGGCGGTGCAGCAGCGATGCGTCGGCGAATCGGCCAAAGCGGATGCCACGCTTGCGAAGCCAGGACCGGTAGATCGATTCCCAGCCGAAGACCTGGCTGGCGAACATGGCGAAGATGGCCACGAGCATCATGGGTAGCACGACCTCGTAGTCGCGGGTGACTTCGAAGACCAGCAAAAACGCGGCAAGCGGACAGTGCGCGGTCGCGGCAATGGCTCCGGCCATCCCAGCCAGGGCGAAGGTCGCCGGGGTGGATCCGCCGTACAGGCCTGCCGCCTGCAACGCCATCGCAAAGCAGGCCCCCAGGCTTGCCCCCATGAACAGGCTCGGGGCGATAATCCCGCCTGATCCGCCCGATCCGATCGTGAGGCAGGTGGCGAGAAACTTCAATCCCAGCAAGGCCAGCATCAATCCCGCCCCGGCCCACGCCGCCTGCGCCGGATAGGTCAGCGGGTTGAGCATTTGTTGAATCACGATGTAGCCGTTGCCGAAGAACGGCGGGCTGTCCTGACCAGCCACCCGCCACGCCAACGCCATGTACCCCACACCCAGCAGACCCACGCCTAAGCCGCCCAGGGCAGGTTTCACCAGGTCAGGTAGTTTAACGCGGACGTTCAGCCGTTCAGCCGACTGCAAGGTCCACGCAAAGCAGGCCCCGACCAGCCCACACAGGACGCCCAGAATCGCGTAGGGCACTAGCTCTGTGAGTTGAAACTCGTAGAGCTGCAGTACGTCCGGCACGGAGAAAACAGCTTCGGTGTCGGCGGCGACGGCCTGGGCCACAGCCGTGCCGAACACCGCAGAGACAACGATGGGCACGAAGGTTTTGAGCGTGAAATCGCGCAGGACCACTTCGAGCACAAACACCACGCCGGCGATTGGCGCGTTGAAAATCGCGGCCGTGGCAGCTGCGGCACCGCAGCCCAGGATGGTGCTGGCGTGCTGTCGGCCCATCCGCAGCAAGGCGCTGACCTGACTCGCCAGCGTCGCGCCGATTTGCAGGATAGGCCCTTCCACGCCCGCCGAACCTCCCGAGCCGATGGTCAAGGCCGAGGCTCCGGCTTTGTAGAGCGCGCCCCGCATGGACATCCGTCCCCGCTCTTTGGCCAGGGCTTCGATGACGTTGGGGATTCCATGTCCCACGCCTCGCCCACCCAGCGCCCAGCGAAGCAAACCCACCGCCAGCCCGCCCATCGCGGGCAGCAGCAGGATCAGCCAGGCCTCGCCGCCCCAGACGTGGGCCAGTGTCCCGGACCACTGCCCGGGCAGCCACGTAAAAAAGAAACGCTTGGCCCCCGAAATAATCAGATCAAACCCCACCGCGCCCAGACCCGCCAACACCCCGATGACCGCAGCCACCGGGACCAGCACCCACTCCTGATCCAGCGTAAGCCGAGCCCGCCAGCCAGTGAGTCCGCCCGCATTTCGCCATTTCGCCCAGCTCACGCTGGCGAGTCTACGGACTCGGCGGCCTGATCCTGCAAGGGCGGTTCGTCTCCACCTGCCTGAGACTCCGGGGCGGCGACCTTTGGAGCCGTCTTGCGCTCTGCGGGAACCGAGTTCATCTCGTCCATGAGCAGCAGATGCTTGGCCTCGCCGGCGGCTTGTGCGAGCCCGAATCCCGTGGCCCCGCCCGCCACCCCCGCCGACGCATACACCACCGGCAACGCCATCGCCAACCCGCTCCAGTCCTGCACGTACCACGCAGAGAGCACCGCTTGGGGCGACATCCCAGCCAACTGCCACGCCGACCACGCATGCCCCACTGCCGCCACCGCCAGGCCTGCGGTCAGCACCGGCCCACACCGCGCACCCGGCAGCATCAAGGCGGACAAAAACCCACCGACCACCATCGCGGTGAAGACCCCAAAGGCCACTTGCGATAAGGCGGGCGTCACGATGCAAAACCACCCGAGACTCGCCGCGGTCAACGCGGTCACCAGACCCGCCAAGAGCGAAATGCCCCGGCCCCGCTTGAGGCCCAGCGAACGATCCCCGCCCCGGATCGGCGACACCAGCCACTCGGGCAGCCGGTCACGCAGCCGACGGCGTCCCACACGACAACACCACACATAGCCCGCGACGGCCGCCGCCCAAATCATTGCTTCAAGTACCCGCTGATGGGCTGCTGAAGAGGAGGGGTCCCGTCGCACGGCAGCATCCATCGCACCGTCCTGGCCCACCGCAAAGAGCATGACGCAGGCGACCACAAAAGGCCCTGACGCGACATGCCCGGTCGAGGACAATACGACCCCCAGCATCAAAGCGGGTAACAGGCCGAGCAGGAGCCAGATCATCGCAGGCCCACCTCCCGCCCCCGCGCCAGCAGACTCAAGCCCCCTTGTCCATCCGGGGCAGACGCCCAGCCCGCGCCCCACTGAGCGGGAACAAACGCCAGCACCAGGACCGCCACCATCAACAGCCGCTGGGTGATCGTCGGGAACACTGGCAAAGCTTAGAGCACCCGCGTGGCCTGCGTCACTGTAAGCCACCGCTCGGCTCGAACGCGTGGTACACCAAAAGGCTTGCTGCCCTCAAGAGCCAATGACTTTCGAGATTAAGCTTGCCTTACCTGTGAATGTTCCTGTCCACCCTCAAGCTGATCGACCCGCGTCATCTGCGGTCCGTGCGGACCGTTGTGTCGAGCCTGGCGTCGTGCAGCGGTTTCGATTTACCCCCGCGATGCGGCTGACGCATAAGCGTGAGTTTGCGGCTGTGTTCGACGCACGTTGCCGCAAGAGTGTGGGCCCGTTTGCGGTGCTGGCGTTGCCGAGCTTGCTGGACGTGCCACATCATCGGCTTGGCTTGTCGATCGGCCGCCGGGTGGGCAATGCGGTCCGTCGTCACAAAGTCAAGCGCATGCTCCGCGAAGCCTTTCGGCTGGACCAGCACACCTGGCCGGGGCGCTACGACCTGGTCGTCGTGGCCTATCCGCACGAACCCCTTACGCTTGAGGCGTATCGCAAACACTTCAGGACGGCGGTGGACGCTTTACACCGCCGGCTGGCATCGCCTGAGTAGCAGGGCGGTCGCATTGTCGGTGTCGGCTTGATCAAGCCCAACCCTTGCAGGGCTGGGACCCAACATCTCAGGCGGTGGGCTTCGAGGATTCAATCGTATTCAGAGCATGCGATGGCCCTGGACTGAAGCAGGGGTATGTTTCGCGGTGAAGCGCGTCCTGGCCGTACTATCTGCGGATGCAACCACCTTCCATCCTTCGACGCTGGCTGGCCGGCTCGGGGGTCAGGCCCGGCAAGCGTCAGCGGATCGTGCATTATCTGCTCGATCTGTTTTCGCAAGGGGTGGATCAACTGCAACGCCATCGCGCGGGTCAGATGGCGGCTGCGCTGACGTTTCGCACGTTGTTCTCGCTTATTCCGTTGACGGTGTGTGCGTTGCTGGTGGTGAATGCTGTGGGAGGGTTCGACGAGATGGGCGTTGGGCTGCGGGATCGGGCGGTGCGGTATTTGAATCTGGACGCCATTGCTGCTTCGGCCTCGCGTGAGGCGGTGGACGAAACCGTCGCGACCCAGCCCAATCTCGAGGCGGACCGACTGGACACCGCAGCGGCGACAAACCCAGTCGCAGCCACCCAGCCCCCCGTGCCCGGCGAGCAGCAGCTCGAAGCCAAGACCCGCGAGAAGTTGCAGGTGCGGGTCGATGACCTCCTGGCCGAGCTGGAGTCGCGGATCGAGAACATCAGCATTGCCGGCATCGGCGTGGTGGGCGCGTTGGTGCTGATCGGGGCGGCGCTGGCGTTGCTGGTCGATGTGGAGGCGTGCTTCAATGACATTTGCAGCGTGCCGCGGGGGCGGCGGTGGGCGGTGCGGGTGCCGGTGTATTGGGCGGTGATCACGCTGGGGCCGTTGCTGATTGCGGCAGGATTTGTGGCGGGCGAGTCTGTCTTTCGAACGCTGGCCACGGTGCCGGGCCTGCCTGCGGTGGTGTCGCTGCTAAGTCCGCTGTCGAGTTTTGCAGCCACGTGGCTTTTGCTGGTGATCGTGTATTTCCTCTTGCCCAAGGCACGCCTGAAGCTGGGCCCGGTGGTGGTGGGCGCGGTGGTCGCGGCGCTGGGATGGGAAGTGAGCAAGTGGGCGTTTCGGCTGTACCTGGCCAAGGCTTTGTCCGCGTCAACGCTCTACGGCTCGCTGGGGCTGATCCCGCTGTTCATGATGTGGGTCTATCTCACGTGGATTATCGTGCTTTTCGGACTCGAGCTCACCTGGGCGATGCAAACGCTGCCCGGAGAACGGCTGCGGCAGGACCGACAGGAACGCGAACGTCATGCCCGACAGTACGACCCGGTGAGTTTGATCCGGGTGCTGGCAGGGGTCGCCCAGGCCTTTGCCTGTGGTCAGCCTGCGACGCGGCTGAGGCTGTCGGATCAGGCAGGTCTCACGCCCACGATGACCCAAGGGGTGCTGGATGACCTGCATCACGCGGGCATGGTGCATCGGGTCATGGCGGATGATGAGGGTGAAGATCGCACCGTCGGCTACTCGCTAACCCGCCCGCCTGCTCAAATCCGAATCGCGGATGTACTCAAGCTCAGCCATCCCCCGCCGTCCGATGACATGCCCGCAATCGCGTTGCTGCAGACCTTGCGACAGGCTCAGCAGGATGCCGTCGGGGATCTCGACCTTGCGGCTGCGTTAGAGCTGCAAACACTGGATTGCGCGTCGGTCGCTGAGCGAACAGACCACGCAGGCTCAGACACTGCGGACCACGCCGTCGCCGCCGATCTGAGTATGCCGCCGATTGCCAAGCCAGCACGTCGAAGCTGGCTTCGCCGACGTTTCGCGCGTCGTTTTTGAGCGGGCGGATGTTGCGATCAAGCACGACCGGTCTCGCAGACTTAGGCTGTGAGCGCGGCGACGTGGTGGAGCGTGGCCGCGTGACGCCACAGGACCCCTCTCCGCCGCTACACGCTTTCACAGGAAATACACCCGATGGGCATCATGGACGGTAAACGCGGCATTGTGGTCGGGATCGCCAACGAGCGGTCCTACGCTTTTTTTATCGCCAAGCAGCTCATCGAGCAGGGTGCTCAAGTCGGCTTCACCTTCCTGCCTATGGGCAAGATGGAGCACCGGGTCCGCAAGGCGGCTGCGTCTTTGGGGATTGATGATCCCTGGCTGGTGCCGTGTGACGCGAATGACGATGCCTCCATTGATGCGGTGTTTGACCAGTGGGATACCGACCATGACCGCCTTGATTTTGTGGTGCACTCCATCGCGTTTGCGGACAAGGATTATCTTCAGCCTGACATGTTCCATCAGACCCCGCGCGCGGTGTATCTGGGCGCGATGGATACCTCGGCCTACACCATGTTGGCCTTGTCCAAGCGGGCGCTGCCGCTGATGCAAAAAACCTCCGACGCCAAGCCCGAGCCCGGCGGAGCGCTGGTCAACATGAGCTACTACGGCGGGGAAAAAGTCACGCCCGGCTACAACGTCATGGGCGTCGCCAAGGCCTGCCTCGAACACACCACCCGGTACCTCGCCTTCGAGCTTGGCAAGCCTGGCCGTAACGTCCGCGTCAACTGCATCTCTGCCGGCCCGTTCAAGACCCTCGCGGGGTCAGGCGTGGGCGGCATCGACGAGATGATCAAGTTCCAGGAACACGCGTCGAGCATGAAACGCTGCAACACCGGCGAAGAGGTCGGCGATACAGCGGTCTATCTGCTCAGCGATATGAGCACCGGCGTGACGGGCGAAACCATCCACGTCGACTGCGGCTACTCCATCATCGGCGTGCCTGAAAAGCCGACCGGCTGATCCACGCCTCTCCCTTGCCTGGATACTGTGAAAATCAGTGCGTCACGTTGTCACGTGAATGGCTGAACACAGCCATGTGCCGCGTCTTCGTGTACGCCCAGACCGACTGTAGGATGGATGCGCATGACTGATGTCGAAGCGTCCCAACCCGCATCTGACCTGCCCGTGCCTGCCCCACACGCTAAGCCGAACGCATGGAGGGGCCTGCTTCGCAAGCGATGGTTTCTCACCACGCTGTACGCAGGCTTGAGTATCGCAGCGGGGCTGGTGGTGCTGGTGGTGGGTGGGGCTGAGGCTGCTGGGGTGGCGGTGTTTGTATTTTTCGTTGTGGCGTGGGCATTGGAGCCCGCCTGGCACTTTCTAAAAAAGCGACAGCAACAGCGGTAGCGCCTCAAAGCGGGCGCTGCGTCACGTGATGCTCAGCACGCAGACATGCACGGCGGCAGCTCTGGGCGGACCGCGGACTCGTGGCGCTTTGCCTCAGGGTTTTTAATGCGTCATCGGGAACGCTTCGCACAACGCTTCCACACGCTGTCGGACGTCCGCGAGCCTGGCGTCGTCGCCTTCGCTTCGCAGGGTGTCGGCGATGAGGCCAGCGACGGTGCGCATTTCTTCTTCGCCCAGGCCTCGGGTGGTCAACGCGGGGGTTCCCAGCCGGACGCCTGAGGTGCGAAAGGGCGGCCGGGGGTCGTTGGGCACCGTGTTCATGTTGGCGATGATGCCTGCGGTTTCCAGCCATGCGGCGGCCTGCTTGCCGGTGGTTTCGGGGAGGCTCAGGACGAGGTCAATCACCATGAGGTGGTTGTCGGTCCCGCCGCTGGAGAGGTTCCAGCCGTCGCTTTGCAGGGCTTTGGAAAGGGCGGCGGCGTTGGCCACAACTTTGGCGGCATAGTCTTTGAACTCCGGCTTAAGCGCTTCGCCAAACGCGACCGCCTTCGCGGCCACGACGTGCATCAAAGGCCCTCCCTGGCAGCCGGGGAAAATCGCTTTATCCAGTTTCCTGGCCAGGTCATCGTCGTTGCAGAGAATCAGCCCGCCGCGCGGGCCGCGAAGGGTTTTGTGCGTGGTGGTGGTGACGATGTCCGCGTAAGGGAATGGCGAGGGATGGGCACCGCCCGCAACGAGCCCCGCGATATGGGCGATGTCGGCCAGCAGAACGGCCCCGCAGGCGTCGGCCGCCTCGCGGAACTTCGCGAAGTCGATGATCCGTGGGTAGGCCGAGTAGCCGCAGATGATGAGCTTGGGTTTGTGTTCTTTGGCGAGCGTGATGACGGCGTCGTAGTCGATGTGTCCCCGGTTCTGGCTATGCGCGTCGTACACCAGGGGGTAATGGATGGGTTTGAACCATTTGCCCGAGAGGTTCACCGGACTGCCGTGGGTGAGGTGCCCGCCGTCGGAGAGCTCGATGGACAGGTAGGTGTCGCCGGGCTCGAGGCAGGCGAGGAAGACCGCGAGGTTGGCGTTGGCGCCGGAGTGGGGCTGAACGTTGGCGTGCTTGCAGCCGAAGAGTTCGCAGGCCCGTTCGATGGCCAGATTTTCGACGGTGTCGTAATGTTCGCAGCCCGAGTAGTACCGCTTGCCGGGATAGCCTTCGCAATACTTGTTGGTCATCAGCGATCCGGTTGCCGCCATCACCGCCGCAGAGGTATGGTTTTCGCTGGCAATCATCTCCAACGTGTTGGACTGGCGGTGGGCTTCGCGCTCGAGGATGGCGGCGACGACGGGGTCGGTATCGGCGAGCGCGTGAGCGTCAGCAAAGACGGGGACGTGGGCTTGCGTGGGCGTATCAGTCATCAAAGGTCGGCCTGAGGAGTCATCGGTGAGGGTGACGGACGACCCGAGGCCAAAGCCTGGAGCCTTCCATGATCCAAGAGTTTAGTCCGACACCGGCACGGCGGCGAGGATGGCAACCTTGGCCCCGGCATCGACGGCGATAAACCCGTCTCCGGCGACGGCGTGACGCACGTCAAGACCCACGACGCCCTCGAAGCGCTCCACCGCCAGAGCGCGGCCGGTGTCGAGATTGAGCAGGCCCCACCATCGGGCGGCGGGTCGCCGGCGGTCGGCATTAAACGCCGCCGCCGTGGCGTCACCGACCAACAGGCCAAGCGTCCGGTCTCCCGCCACGGCAGCGGTGATTCGGCCATCGCCGAGTTCCAAACCATCACGCCACAACACCTGGGCGGCGGGCGTAAACGCCGTGACCCCGCGTCCCGAAACGCCGAGCAGCACACCGTCACAGGCCACGAGATCAAATCGCTCTTCGGTCGATCCGGTCGCGACTTGCACCCGCCCGGTGGACCGCCCGTCGGCAGGATCAAACAGCATCACCCCTCCAAGGCTGTCCGCCAGCGCGATGTAGCCCGGGCCGGCCCACCCGCGCGGGACCAGGTCGATACCGTCGATGCCGGTCTGCCACACCCGTCGTCCACTGGTGGGGTCGTAGGCACTCACCGACTGATTCATCGCGGTGATCAGTGCTCCGTCCGGGAGCAGGCCGACCCACAACGGCTCTTCCTGTGTTTCGATGGGAGCGAATCCATCTTCACCCGTAAACAGATTGATCACGGTAATCAGTCGGGAGTTGGCCTCGTTCTCAGGCATGCGAGCGCCGAGTAACACCGCCTGCTCGTCGTTGACTTCCATCGATAGCATTTCGTCGACACGCAGCACCCGCTGCCAGGTCGTCTGTCCGGTCCGCAGATCAATGGCAAAAATCAGACCGGTCCGATTGGCTACACACACTGCCGCCTCACTCACGCCGATCAGCAAGTCCGATGCATCCTCTGCCGCAGGGGTCTCGCGCACCGTTGCTGCGCGTATACGGTCCTGCAGGACGACCACTCCGCCGTTGTTCATCACGATGTGCCGGTCTTTGCGCTCAACGGCTGCCTGGTCTTTCTTGCTGGCAGGAGGCTTGGACAAAAGTTCAGCCACCGCTCCACTGGTCCAGCGCAGCGCTCCGGTCTTGCTGTCGTAAGCGGTCATCGTGCCGGCAGGATTTTGAATCACCAGCGTCAGGTCCTCGTCCCGCATGAGGAGTTGAAGTGCTCCATCAGGCTGAGGAATCTCGGCGGACCATCGGATTTTTTCGCCCTGGGCGTCGAGCATGGCAAGTTGGTTGCCGCGGCGAACGAGCAGCCCTTCGCCAACGATGCGGCCGGCGTTGTCGTGGGGTCGTACGAGCTGCCCCTCGATCATGCGAGGCGTCCCGAGCCCTGGCCGGAGTACCGGACGGATCGCAGCGATGCCGGGCATGGCTTCGATCTCGGCGATCCACTGCGAGAGGGTCATGGGTAAGCCATCCCGTGTGGGCTGGAGATCGGGTGAGGTGGCGGCGACACGTTTGAGCCATCGGACGGCCGCGTCGGGCCGGCCCGAGTCGAGGTAGAGCGCCGCGAGGCCGCCGGCCGCCGTTGCCGCAAGCTCCGGATCACTTTGGACTTTGCGATAGACCTGCCGATAGAGGTGTGCGGCCTGTGCGGCGTCTTGCTGGGCGTGCAGGGTCGAGGCGGCGCGCAGCGTGGCGCGAGGGGCAATCCTGGCCACGGGGTACTGATCCGCAAGCGCCAACCAATCGTCCGCTGTGCTTGCGGGGTCCGCGTCCAGGGTTGCGTACAAATTGCGAGCCCGGGCTTCGAAGTCGCGGTACACGCCTTGGCCCTGGGTCTGAACCAGCGCGGCGAGTCGTTGACGCGCTTCGAGCGAGGCGCGACGTGACACGGAGGTGCCTTGCACGGGCTGATCGGCCAACGCGGGGTCGAGCAGAATGGCCTGAAAGTGGCCAGCAGCTTGTGCTCCGCGTTGCATCTCGGTCAGGAAGGTTCCGACGGCGAGGTGGTAGCGGACCTCTTCGTCGGCACTTTCGCTCAAGATGGCGAGGCGGTCGAAAAGGGTCTGCCGCGTGTCATTGGACAATTCGCCGACCGGGACGGCGTAGGCCAGCATGCGGTTGTAGATTTCTTCACGGTTCGCCTCGGCCCGGGCAAAGTCACCCCGACGCTGATCTTCCTGTACGGCTGCCACCGCTGCGGCGAGGCCTTCGAGCAGGCCGTCTTCGTTGCTGTTGCGGTGGCCCAGATGGGCGAGTGCCAGGGCGGGGGAGGGGTCCAGGGGCTGTTGCTCGATCTGTTGCATCAGCTGTGCGTAGGCATGGCCCCAGGACATGTATCCGCTGACAGACGTTTTCTCGGCCATGAACACTTCGCCCGGCAGGCCGGTGGCGTGTCCGCTGGTGGACTGGACGCGGTCGAGAACTTTTCCGGTCTGCGTGGACAACACGGTGGTCTGCCGCTCGGATGCGACGATCATGTATTGCTCGGAGATGAGCGGTTGGAAGGGGGCATCGGAGCGTGAAGGGGTATGGGTCCACTTGGTTTGAAGTGTGGCTCCGTCGAGTCGTGCGATGCGTCGTCCGATGACGATCACGTCATTCCCGGCAGGCTCAATCCTGCTGACCGCATTGAACGCAGGGTCTTCCAGACGTTCCTTCAAGCCCTCCACATCCAGCCCGGTTTCGGGGTCTACCAGATGCACGCTGGTTGACCCTGCGCCGACGGGAACCAGCAAGCCTGCGGCGACGCGAACCGGTGGGCTGGCGATGTCGCGTTGGGTGATCATCCGTCCGCGTCGCGCGGGTCCACCCTGGGCGAGGATTCGGATCCATTGGACCACGCCGGTGCGGGCATCGACCGCGGCGGCGGTACCGAGCTGATCGGAGGCGAATAAGCGGTCTTCAATCAGCACCATGTCGGCGCCTTGTCCGGCGCGGTTGTTGCCGGGCACGAGTGCAACGCTTGACAGGTGGAGCCGCCATTGCAGGTTTCCCCGTGCGGCGTCAAGGCAGAAGATGTATGCGTCGGCGAAGCCGGACTGTTGGGTTTTGTGAGCGGAGACGTACACGCGTTGGCCGTCGGTCACGGGCGTGCCGAAAAACGACACGTCGTTCATTTCAGGGTCGAGGTCCAGGACCGATCGGCTCCAGAGCAGTTCGCCGGTGGGCAAGTCGATCGCGGCGAGGCTTGCGGTTTTGCCTTCATAGGCCTGATTGGGGTACTTCGCGGTGGCATATCCCATGACGGCAAATGCTTTGCCACTGCGTGCGGCGATGCCGCGGGTGTCGGGCAGGGGGCGCATCGCGTTGAGCATCCACTGAGCTCGGCGGTCGGTGGCATCGATTTCGATGGGTGCGTCTGTTTTGCTCCAGTCGAGGACCCAGCGTTCTCGGCCGGACCAGCGATCGAGCGCGAGGACACGCCCGCCGTCGTTGATCAGGACCATCGGCCCGGAGACTTTGGGCACTGGGGTAATCACCGGGCCTTGCTGGTCGTTGATTCCGCCTCGGCCGCGCTCGCCGGTGGACGAGACGACCAGGTCGTACGCCCCGCCTTCCAGGGGGACCTGCCAGAGGGGCTGTTCCATGGAGGTGGGGGGGCCGAGGTCGGCGAGCCGGGTTCCCGAGGTGCCGGGGTCGCGGGGTGGGATCTTTACGTTGGCTGCCAATTGCTCGAGTGCCCGGGCTTGTGGCTGGGCGTCGGCTTCGCGGAGGGCCTGGGCGGCAGCTTCGACCGCGGGGGCGTCGCTGCGCAGCGCTGCGGCGGTGCCGCGCAGTTGCCAGTACCGCGTGGCCAGCGCCGCCTGGTCGGGGTGGGTGGCGAGGGAGGCGAGCAGGCCGGTGGCGGCATCGGGATCGCCGCGTTCGAGGTCGAGGCCGGCGAGCAGGAGTGCTGCTTCCATGCCCGGGCGGGTCATGCCAAAGCGACGGCGGACATCGAGCAGAACATCCACACTGGCCGGCTCGCCGGGGGTGAGGGTGGTGGCATTCTGGCCCAGGGCGTGCTCCGCAACGGGGGTGAACCGTTGGCGGTAGGCGTCGAGAAGAGGTTGGCTTTGCTGAAGCCTTTGATTGGCCCAGAGGGTGGCGTCGATGTATCGACTGTCGCCGAGTGCCATGAGCCGGGTGCCGTGGTCTTCGAGAATGCGTTGTACGACAGCCGCAGCGGCGGACACGCGGTTTTCGCGCATCAATCGGTCCACTTCAGCGGCAAGCTCCTGGGCCTCGCGGGAGTCGTTGACATAAATGGGGAGCTCGGCTTCGTCACCGATTTGGGCGTGGGCGTGTTGCATGGTCACGCCGACGCACAGGGCTGCGGTGAGACTGAGTCCTGCAATCCGGGCCCGGTGTCTGAAGCGTGACAAGGCTGACGCCTGGCGGGTAGGCCGGGGCCCTGCGGACGTTTGAAGGGCGGTGAGGCGTATGGCGTTGCGGTCGGCCGACGTGTGCATACCCATGCTTTCTACTCGTGAATGTCTGAAGGTCGCAGGCAAAAGGTCCGGTGGGCTGACCCGGCAGTGTGGGGCTTTGGGCCCGGGACTCGGTTATGTTACGCGCCTATGGCTCAACAGTTCAGCATCGTGGGAATCGGCGAGGCGTTATTCGACATCTTCGGGTCCGAGGAAAAGCTGGGCGGGGCTCCGCTCAACGTGGCGGTGCATGCGCATCGGCTGGCTCAGGACCGTGGGCAGGGGCTGGTGGTATCACGGGTGGGCGACGATGAGCTTGGCCGACAGGTGCTGCGTGAACTCAAGCAGCGGGGGCTCAACAACACGTACATGCAGGTCGATCCGGATCGTGCGACGGGGCGGGTTTACGTGACGCTTGACGACGGCGACCCGAGCTACGAAATCGTGGAAGACGTGGCGTGGGACACATTGCAATGGGACCCGGACCTGGAAGACCTGGCCCGCCGCGCCGACGCGGTGTGTTTTGGAAGTCTGGCACAGCGTGACGCGCAGTCACGCAGCACGATCATTCGGTTTGTCGAATCGAGCCGGCACGCGGTGCGGTTGTTTGATGCGAATCTGAGGCAGGACTATTACGACGCCCGGATTCTGCGGAGAAGCTGCGAGGTGGCGTCGGTGGTCAAGCTCAATCGTGACGAGTTGCCTTTGGTCTGTGACATGTTGAATGTGAAAGACGCCCCGGCGTTGGTGACCGCGTTCGAGTTGGATGTGCTGGCGGTGACGCGGGGCAGCGAGGGGACCCGGCTTTATTCGCGTAAGGGTCATGTGGATGGTGCCCCGGCGGCGTACAACCCTCGGCCTGACGCGGACGCGGTGGGGGCGGGGGACGCGTGTGCGGCGGCGATTGCGGTGGGGCTGGTGATGCGTAAGCCGATGCAGGCGGTGGCGGACCTGGCGAACCTGATGGGGGCTCACGTGGCGGGACAGCCCGGGGCGACGCCGGACTTGCCGGGCATGATTCTGGATGCGGTGTGATGCGGTGTGATGCGGTGTGATGCGGTTTGAGACTTGGTGAGAGGGAGTGGGGGAATGCCCACGCCGGGACGGCGTGGGCTTCGAGGGGGGGGTTATTCGGGTTCGGCGGCGGCGGCGGTGGGGATGACGGGCTTGGGGGGTTCGAGCTTGAGTGAGGGGCCGGGCACGTAGTCATGTCGGCGGAGGCCGGCGGCGACCTTGGGGTCGTCGGGGGCTTCATTCAAGGCGTAGCGATAGGCTTCGACGGCCTGGGGGTGGGCATTGATACTTTCGTAGAACGCGGCCATCTTGAGATAAGGCTGGGCGTCGCCGGGCGGGGCGAAGTAGGCGGCCCGTTCGAAGGCGTCCTGCGCGGCGTCGATGTCGTTGATCTTCACCATGTATTCCGCGAGGCGGAGGTAGTCGGCGGTGGTGCCCAGGCGGGCGGTTTGCGCTTCGAGAAACGCGTAAAGCTGTTCATTCGCGCCCTGGAGGTAATACGACCTGGCCAGCTCATCGAGCACCGGTGCGAGCCGGTCAGGGTGGTCACGCAGGAGGTCGGCTGCCACGTCGAGGTGGGTCTGCGCATCAAGCGGTTGATCCAGCTCATTAAGCGTCTTGCCCAGGAGGTAGCGGTTCTGGGAGTTGGCAGGGTTTTTGGCAACCGACGCGGCGAGGACATCGGCTGCGGCCTGGAGTTCGCCGGCCTGCCGATGGGTCTGAGCTTCGCCGCGATAGCCTGCGGAAGTCTTGCAGCCGGCGAGGATGGTGAGGCCGGCGAGGACCACAAGGGCGAGCCGTGGAATGCGTGAATGCGGGAGAAGGCAGGGTCGGCGGGTCATGTCGAAACCTCGTGAAGAGGGAGGATGGTGGGGGCAGGGGATACTGTTGAAGATAGGATCGGGCCGCGCGGGGCACAAGGGTTGGTCGATGGGGCAAGGTCCGAGAGTATGAGGATGCACAGCTCGGGAGCGTTACAAACGGTGGTGTTGCGGCATACGCAGCGTGGTCATACGCATTATGACTGGTTGCTTGAGCCGCCGGCGGGGCTGAAGGGGCTGAAGGGCTTGGAGGGGTCGGGGGCGTCGGGGACGTTGGGGACGTGGGGGGGTTGGGGTACGCTTGGCACGCTGGGGCCTGGTGTGGACGAGAAGGTCGGGGGGTTGTTGACGTTTCGTGTCCACGTGCCGCCTGGGGCGTGGGAGGCGGTGGGGTCGGGGGGTGGATTGGGGTTGACGGCATTACCGATGCATCGGCGTTACTACCTCACCGGGCAGGGGCGGGTGAGCGGCGGCCGGGGGCACGTGATGCGGGTCGCGTCGGGACGGGTGGTGTATGCCTTGCACACGGCGGACTGGCTGAGTCTGCGGGTGACGTGGTCGTTTGGCGTTGGCGGGGGGAACGGGGGCGGGACTTGCGGGCAGGTCTGGCAGGTCCGGCGAACGGGTGGTGGGATGGGCAGCGGGGGGGGGGACGGGGAGCGGTGGCGGGCGACGCTGGGCAGTCTTTAGACGCGGCGGAAAGCCCGGCGGGTGGTAGCATGAGCTGTGGCTGGACCGCTCGCGGTCCACGCGTATCACGGTTCAAACGGTTCTCACGTCTGCGAATCACATTTTTCATAGGAGACCGCCATGCCCCACCACCCCCACCACCCCCACCACGACCACCCAGACGCCCACGTTACAGATGACGAACTGCTGGACACGGCCATCCCGATCGATGTGGAGGCCATGGAGGCCAGTCCTGAGGAGGTGGAGCAGGCCAAAGGCTTTGGGTCCAGTGAGGCAGACCTGGTGCCGATCGATATCGCCTCGGCGGACGAGCACATCCCGGGGGCGGAGATCAAAACGTTTGGCCCGGCCCGGCTGCCGCACGAAGAGGTGTGGACCCGAGAGCCCAACGTCACCGGCAAGGGCGCGATTCACGTGCGCACGTTCGTGGCCAAGCTACGACTTGATGCCATCGATCATCTGGACGCTCAGGTCAATCAGTGGCTGGACAATCACCCGGAATATGAAGTCAAGTTCGTGACGACCACGGTGGGAACGCTGGTGGGCAAGATCAGCGAAGAGGCGATCTTTATGAATGTCTGGGTGTGAGGCAGGGCTGGGACTTACCGTCAGAGACGGTGGGCTTCGATTGACCTGTGTGCTGCGACAAGGGCGCAGACTCCGTGGCTCAGGTCCGGTATGATGCGGGGTCCGTGACGACTTCCACGCTTCCACCGTCGCCGCCTGCCCCAGGCCTGAGCGATCCGCATGATGATGTGCGGACGGTGGCGATGGTGTCGCTGGGTTGTCCGAAAAATCTGGTGGACTCTGAAAAGATGCTGGGTTTGCTTGCCGAGCAGGGCGTTTTGCCGGTGGACCCGGACAGCGTCGCGGACGGTGGGGTGGACGCGATGATCATCAATACCTGCGGCTTTCTGGAAGCGAGCAAGCGGGAATCGATCGGGGAGATCGAGCAGGCGATTGCGTTTAAAAAGCAGGGGTTGCTCAAGCGGGTGGTGGTCGCGGGCTGTCTGGTGCAACGTCATAAAGCCAAGATTCTGGAGTGGTGTCCGGAGGTCGATGCGATGATCGGCGTGTTTGACCGCGACCGGATTGACCTGGCGGTGCGGGGGCATCTCGCGCCGGGTGATGCGGCGGCGGGGTCGGATGCGGCGGCGGACTTGCCGGTGTATTCCTCGATCGCGGGCAGCGCTTCCCTGGCCCGGCGGGCGCGGGAAGATGTGTCGCTGATGCAGGTCTCCGACGCCAACGCGGGGTACCACGAAGATGAGACGGCCCGGCTTCGACTTACGCCCCGGCACTATGCGTATCTGCGATTGTCCGAGGGGTGTAATCAGCAGTGTGCGTTTTGCACGATCCCGAGTATTCGCGGTCGCATGCGTAGTAAGCCGGTGGATCGCATCCTGGCCGAAGCGCGTGAGTTGCTGGCGGACGGGGCGTATGAGCTTTCACTCATCGGGCAGGACACCACGTCGTATGGCGAAGACCTCGGATATCCCGGGGGCTTGAGCGGTGTGCTTCGCGAGCTCAACGACGTCGCGGCGGAACACGGCGGGGCGTGGCTTCGGCTTATGTACGCCTACCCCTCGTGCTTCACTGACGAAATGATCGACACGATCGCGGCGCTGCCCCACGTGCTGCCTTACATCGACATGCCGCTACAGCACATTGCTGACCCGATGCTCGACGCGATGCGGCGTAAGACGTCGCGTAAGCTCATTGAGACCCTGCTCGACAAGCTGCGGACCCGGATCCCGGGCATGGCGATCCGCACCACGTTTATCTCCGGCTTCCCGGGTGAGACTGAAGACCATCACCGCGAACTGGTGGACTTCATCAATGATTTTGAGTTTGAGCACATGGGCGTGTTCCCGTATTCGCCCGAGCCAGGCACGCGGGCTTTCAAGCTGCATCGTGATGATGCGATTGACGCAGAGGTTGTGCAGGCTCGGATTGACGAATTGATGCAGACCCAGCAGGCGGTGGTGCTTCGTCGTAACGACGCCCGGCTGGATGCGGCAGAAGAGTTGCCGGTGTTGATCGACCGGGCCGAGCTTGACGACCAGGGCCAGGTGATGCACTACGCGGGACGGACGCGGCGGCAGTCGCCGGAGATCGATTCGCTCACGTATGTGGTCTCGGCGAGCGAGCTGGCGGCGGGCGAAGTCGTGCGTTGCCGAATGACCGGCTTCGATGGCTATGACAGCATTGCCCAGCCGGTGGCGGACCTGGACCGCACGGTCAGCCTGACGGTGGTGTGAGGAGGGCGGGACGCGGCGGCGGAGGGTGGAGAGGGATTTGATTCCTGCGTGTTTCGTCTGGTCTAGCATGAAGGCATGACCACGGCGGTGTCCTGGATTGAACTGATCGACGAGACAGCCCGCGAGGCCATTGCGTTATGCGAGCGGGATGGGGGTGTCGCCTCGGTGCATCGGCCTCGGCAGGGTGAGCGGTGGGTGTCGCTCGGCCTGGGGGCAGGCGTGGCGGCGGCACTTGCGCAGCAGCGCGGGCTGGCTGAGGCGACCGCCGCGGTGTGTGATGCGGCGGTGGGCGACGGGACGCAATGGGCAGGGCGGGTGCGGGTGGTGGATGCGCTGGGGCATTCTCGGCCGGTGTATGGCGCGTTGCTGGCGTTGCTGCTGAAGCGGGCGGCAGGGGGGCTGAATGAAGCGGGAGCGTTGAAGGTCAAAGTGGATGCGGCGGCGGAAATGCTGACGCAGAGCTTGGACCCCGGTGATATTTCGCATCGGCTTTGGGCGGCGGCGGTGCGGGGGCAGACCTGTGTCGAGGGGTGCGAAGGGGACGGGCCGTTGCACGCCTTGGGGCATGATGATGTGCTTGATGCGTGGACCTACCGTGAACTCACCGGGCTGCATGCGTTGGATCTCCTGTCACATCGGCCCGGCGGCGTTGAATGGCGGGAGCGGGTTCGGCAGATCGCGGTGTACCACCAGGCGCACACGCAGCCGGACTACACGACGTATCAGCCTTGGGCCTTGGCGGCGTTTTCACGTGATGCGGTGACCCGGCCTTTCGCAGAGCAGCAGTTGCACGACGTGCGGACGCACCTGGCGGTGGAGGGTGGGGTTGGGGCGGCGGTGATCGCGATGTTGTTGGTGGACGCGAGTTTGTGTCTTCGGGGGGACGCGGCGTGCGGGTAGTGGGACGCTGGCGGTCGACAATGGTGGGATGGGGTGTGGTGCCGATGCTGGCCTTGGCCTTGGCGTTGATCGTGGCGTGGCTGGGCGGGTGTGATTCGGAGGTGTGGCCGACGGGTGATCCGTTTGCGCAGCCGTTGACGGCGTCACAGACTGCCGCGCGGGTCGAGCTTGGCCGCCAGCTCTTCAAGGCCAATGCGTGCTACGTCTGCCATTCGATCGACGGCAGCTCGAACACCGGCCCGTCGCTGCGGGGCGTTTACGGCTCGCAGGTCCTGCTCAACGACGGCAGCGCCGTCACCGCCGACGCCGACTACATCCGGCGCAGCATCCGAGACCCCAATGCGCAAATCGTTCGAGGATTCAGCCAAGGCATGTCGCTGTACCCCGAACTCCGCCCGCACGAAGTGGAAGCGCTGGTGTTCTACATCCATTCGCTGCGAGAAGCGCAGGCCCAAGCAGCACCTCCAGCGACCGCCGCGAGGACGCCGTAGGTATGGTCTGAAAACGAGCCGCGCCCGTGAGGTAGCGTCCGGGATCACGAAATATCCTGTCCGCCTGGGACGCTTCCTGACGGGCGCGGCTCGTAATACAGCTCGATTGTTGTCGAGCATCTCGTGATGCCGTTGCGTTTTCAGACCACACCGAGCATGATCCCCAACGGAAGTTGAACCCGCGTAGCGGACTTTGCTTACAGCTCGGGCACGGGGTCTTGTGCCACTTTGCGGTCCATCTGGTGTCGCACCCCCGAGGCCGTGCGGGCCCCGGCAAGCGAAGCAGCATGGGTGTCGCCGCGGAGCTCGGCCAGTTCCTCGAGTTTGTGCAGATACCGCGTCACGGTTGCCACCACTGTGGCATGGCTCCAGGTCAAGGGGCTGACTGACAACGGCGCATTGGTCTCGGGGTGAACCTGCTCGGCGAGGCAGCCGGAGTTCAGAGCACGGTCAGCGACCCATTCGAGATAGACCGCAGCGGGACGCAATGCCTCGACACTCGTCGCCGAGGCGATGTGCCAGTCGGCCATCCAAAGTGTGCAGATGAACCACGGATTGCCCGGGACTTTTTCCAGGTCTTTGGTCACCTGGTGGTAGTGGTCGTCGGTGTAACGCGACACGCCCCCGACCTCGGTCTTGACTTTGAGCGTCGATTCGACCGCTTCCATGGTGGCCTTGACGCGTTTGTCGGTGACGGGCAGCAGTCCCATGGCCCAGATCGCAAACATGGAGGCATCGATGACTTCGTCTTCGTAAAAATCGACCTTGGCGGCTCGTTCTTCTCGAGCTTTATCGTGGTCGCGGGCGTCATCACCGAGGATCGAATCGAAGACAGCGGATTCACTTGTGCTGGGGCTTCGACCTTCGAGGACCGCGCCGATGAACTCAGCCTGACGGTCGGCGTCGATGGGCTCGACCCGGCGGAGGAATCGGCCGTGGCGATCGGACCACATGTGTCGGCAAAAGCCTTCGCGGACTTCATCGGCCGCACGCCGGTACTGCTCGCTTCGTCGTTTGTCGCCAAAACTGGTGGCAAACGATTGGGCGGCCCGCATCCCGCCGTACACGCTGGCCACGGTGAAGGCATGCACGCCGTAGCGCTCTTCCCACAGGTCATAACTCGACAGCGGGAGCATGGTGTCGGGGTCGCGGTATCGGCACAGGAAATCGGCGGCAGGCTGCACCAGGCGGGTCCACAGCGGGCGGACAAACTCGACATCCCGGTATCGCACGTAGTGCCGCCACAGGGCCCAGATGATGAGCGCCGTTTCGTCTTCCTGAATGGGCAGTTGAGGCCGACCCTGGGCATCGACCCACGGGTGCCAGGACGATGCAGGTGTGCCGTCGGGGTTGTACTTGTGCAGGAACATGCCCCGCTTGGTGATCACCCGGGTGCACAGTTCGTAGAACATCCGCGAGATATTGGGGAAGCCAGCCCCGTCCATGGCGTCGGCGACAAAGGCTCCGTCACGCGGCCAGAGGTAGGAATAGGTATCGCGTGAATACTGCAGATAGTCCGAGTCATTGGCGGCAATGATCGCGCCCTGGTTATCGATCTGCGTGCGGACGACCAGCAGGGAGCGTTTATAAAGCGCTTCCACTTTGGGAGAAAGCCCGGTCTGGTCGGGCTTGGAAAAGTCGGCGGGACTGGCCTGAAGCCAAAGCCGCCAATACGCTTCGGTGCGATCGACCACGCCCTGGGGCCCTTCGCGGTGCAGGAAACTGTGCAGGTCGGTGCAGTCGTCGTAGCTCTTGCCGCAGCCCACGACCATGTGGACCACACGGCTGCCGTGTGCGGTGAGCGGGACGTGGACCATCATGGTCGAGTCGACCGCGCCCTGGGTGATGGGGTTGCCGCCGAGTCGGCCGTCTTCCGCATCCCGCCAGGTGCCTTCGGCGCCGCCGAAGCCTGCGGTGCCGGTGGCATATTCGTCGGTCTGCTGTTCGCCGTCTTTGTAGAAGCAGCACATGACGTAGCGGTCTTTTCGGTAGTGAATCAGACTGCGGAGCTGGGGGTCGAAGTAGGCGGTGTCGCCAACTTTCTGGCCGTACATGTGCAGGTCCTGGTGGTGGACCACGCGGACTTCGCGATCCTGGCCGGACAAGTCGACGACTTCGATCCGGCGGACCAGCACGGGGCGGTTGAAATCGACCACATCGCGGCACTTCAATTCGACCTGCAGGCCTTCGTGACGCAGCGTGACTTCGGTCACCAGCGTGTCGGGCTGATAGTCGAGTTCAATCTGCCAGCCGGGCTCATTGGTCCAGCAGACGCGGTGCCGTCGGCGTTCGCCTCCGTTGGCGTGCTTACCCTGGTCGTGGTTGAGGAATTCACCCCAGACGCCGAAGCGACAGGCCGCGCCGCCGGCGTGGTTCTCCTGTCCAACGTGAGGGTAATAAAGATCGCGGATCTGGTATTGCCGGTCGAAGCAAACGAGCATCTGCCCGTTGCCTACCGGGATGTCGCGGGGCATGGTGTGCAGCCTGTTAGGAGTAAAAGCATGTGATGATAACGCGGTGACGTGCGGCGCGGATTTTGAGGCCCGTCACCGCACGAGAAGCTTTGTCCTACAATCGCCCACCATGCCGACGCTGACGATTAACGGGCAAACCTGCGAGTTTGAGGGCAAGAAGTCGATCCTTGAGGTCGCCCTTGAAAACCAGGTGGAAGTGCCGCACTACTGCTACCACCCCGGGTTGTCGGTGGTGGCCTCTTGCCGAATCTGTCTGGCGGAGGTCGCGGCCCCGAATCCTCGCAATGAGGGTAAGGTCGAACTGATCCCCAAGCTGGTGCCCACCTGCCAGACTCCCGCTGCGCAGGGGCAGGAGGTCTACACGCAGTCGCCCAAGAGCATCGCCAATCAAAAGGCGGTCATGGAGTTTTTGCTCATCAATCACCCGCTGGACTGCCCGGTGTGCGACCAGGCTGGCGAGTGTTCGCTGCAGGACTACAGCTACCGCTACGGCCACGGGGCGTCGCGGTTTGAAGAGGACAAAATCAAGCAGCCCAAAAAGAATCTGGGCGAGCACGTGCTGCTCTACAGCGACCGTTGCATCATGTGCAGCCGGTGCGTGCGATTCACGCGGGAAGTCACGGGGACCAATGAGCTGGGCATCTTTGGCCGAGGCTCGTCCGAGCAGATCGATGTCTTCCCGGGTCAACCGTTGAACAACCCGTTGTCAGGCAACGTCATTGACATCTGCCCGGTCGGGGCGTTGCTGGATAAGGATTTCCTGATGTCCATGCGGGTCTGGAACCTCACTCGCACCGCCAGTATTGATGGCCTTACCGCCAGCGGCGACAACATCTCCATCCAGACCAACGAGGGCAAGATCTATCGCATCAAGCCCCGCACAAATATGGAAGTGAACAAGTGGTGGACGACCGACGAAATCCGCTTCGGCTGGCATTTCGTACACGACGAGGCTCGGCTGCATCAGCCGATGCATCAGTCCGCCAACCACGCAGGCCCCGAAGCCATCGGGTGGACTCAGGCGTACGCCCAGGTACTCAAATTGATGCGCACTGCGACCGCCGATGCAACGCACGGGACGCTGGGCGTGATGGTCAGCCCGATGCTTGCGTCCGAAGAGGCGTATCTGCTGGCGAAACTCGTGGCCTCGATCGATCCCGACGCGACCTTTGCCGTAGGCCCAATCCCGCACAGCGGTGAGGACCAGACGTTCCCCGGCGGATACACCCTGCGGGCTGAGAAAGCCCCCAACGCCCGCGGCGTCCGCCGGGCGTTGGAGCTGGTGGCCGATGATGTGCTGGATTACGACGGGTTCCTCGGGGCTTGCGGCGTGGGCACCGGCGTGTCTGATCTCAAGACGCTGCTGCTGACCGGCAACTACCCCTCGGACTGGATCACCGACAGCCTGCTTGACGCGATCAAAGGCAAGCAAACGATCCTGATCGACACGCTGCCCAACCGCTTAACCCAAAAGGTGGACGTACTACTGCCCGGCGCGACCTGGGCGGAAAAAGAAGGAACTTTTGAAAACGCTGAGGGTCGGATTCAGGCGTTCGAGGCTGCGATTCCGGTCGTTGAGATGGCCAAGCCTGAGGGCGTGATTGCCTTGGACCTGATGCATGCGGCGGGGGTGGGCTCAAAGTCGAGTCGATACGACCTGCGGAGCCTGCACCGTGAGATGGGTGATCGGTTTGCGGAAGACGTGCACTACCCGCCTGCCGAGTTGCAGAAAGTCAGCGATGTGGAGTACGTCGAGCTGTGAGTCGGCCTGAACGGCTGACGCTGGGAGCGATTGCCAAGCAACTCGGCGCTGACCTTGTGCACGCCTCGGCCGAGGCGGTGGTCACCCGCTGCGACACGCTCACACAGGCTGACCGTGACGCGGTGTCGTTCTTAACAAATGCTAAATACCTGCAGGCAGCGCAGTCGAGCGCAGCGGCGGTGGTCATCTGCAACGCCAAGGATGCGGAGCGATTGCCCGGCCGAGGGCTGATGGTGGCGGGCGATCCCTATCTTGCGTTTCGTAATGCGCTAGTGCTGCTGCATGCGGAGGACACGCCGCATAAGCCAGGCGTGTCGCCTCTGGCACATGTCGATCCTGATGCACAGGTGTCGGCCTGGGCGACGATCGGTCCGGGCTGCGTCATCGGGCCCAACGCGGTCGTGGGTGCTAAATCCGTGCTGCATGCGAACGTGTTCATCGGCGCGGACGCTCACGTGGGCGCTGCAAGCCAGCTTTATCCGGGCGTGTGTGTGTATCCGCGCTGCCGGTTGGGCGACCGGGTGACGCTTCACGCAGGCTGCTCCATCGGCCACGATGGGTTTGGCTACGCCACCGGGCCGGCAGGCTTGGCGGTGGAGTTCGCTAATCACACTTCCCCGGATGACGTGGTGCACCACAAGATCCCGCAGACCGGAATTGCGGTCATCGAGGACGATGTGGAAATGGGCGCCAACTGTTCGGTGGATCGGGCGACGCTGGGTGAAACCCGGATCGGCCGGGGGACCAAGTTTTCCGACAATGTGGTGATCGGGCACGGCTGCACGATCGGGGCGGACAATTTGTTTGTGGGCCACGTCGGCGTGGCGGGTTCGGTGACGACCGGGCGGTACGTGGTGCTGGGCGGGCAGGTGGGCGTGGTGGGGCATGTCACCCTGGGCGACCGGGTGCAGGTTGCGGGTTCCTCCAAAGTGGTCAGCGACCTCCCGGCTGACGGAAAGTACGGCGGCACTCCAGCCATTGCGCTTAACGACGCCAAGCGGGTGGTGCTGCAACAGCAGCGTTTGCCGGACATGGCCGCGCGACTTAAACGTTTGGAACGCGAGATCAAGAAATTGCAGGCCGACCGCGACGCGACGTGAGCACGTCCACCGGGCGTGGGCTTACTTGGCGGAAACCAGCAGCGGCCGTTCGGTGCTGTAGACGTCGTCGAGTACCAGGGTGGGCAGATCGCGGACGTGGCTGAACTCGGGCTCGTACTGCGTCATCGGGGCGCGGGCCTTGCTTAAGCAGCCGGGCAATACCGTGAAGGCAGCCAAAAGCCCCATCACGACCAGGATGTTTCTAAAAGCATGGCGACGCATGAGCAATCCTCGCAAAGCAAGAGGGTCCGATCCAGCGACGGCATCGTCCAGATCACGACCATCGCACAAGCCGAGTAGACCGGCCGGAGCGTTATGAGACGCCGTCCATGGCTAAGAGACGTGCAGCGGGGCGGTGCATTACCGTGCACCGGGGCTGCGTCGCCAGAAACCCCGGCATCCTGCCTGGGGTGGGGTAAACCCTTGGCGAAGCTTTATTCTATCCGATGCTTCGCCTAACGTACCCTTTGAGTCTTCTAATTATCGGGCGTATCGGCACACGGACTTTGCCGAATCTCAAACGACGGAGCGTTGACCCGCCATGCAGATGTCACTGTTTGCCTGCGCCGCATTACCCGACCCCCCTCAAAAGGCCCCAGGCCCTATGACCGGGCCTCGCCTGCCGCGGCGGGGTGGTTATCCGCCGCTGCGGTTGTGCGTGCTGGGCTCGGGATCGGGGGGGAATGCCTCGGTGGTGCAGACCAGGCGGGGGCTGGTGCTGGTAGATGCGGGGTTTGGACCGCGGACCACGGCCAATCGGCTGTATCAAGCCGGGGTAACGCTGGCCGAAGTGCAAGGCGTGTTGGTGACGCATCTGGACGCGGACCACTTTCGGCCGACCTGGCCCCGCACGCTGCTGGACCTGGATATCCCGTTGTATCTGCACCGCTGGCACCTGCCTGAACTGCGTCGCATTCCCTTTGCCGACCGGCTTGAGGCGGCGGGGTTGGTGAAGATCTACAACGAAGGCGATCAACTCGACGTGCTGCCGGACCTGACGGTGACGACTGTGCGGCTGCAACATGATCGGCAGGGCACGATCGGGTTCCGACTCACCGGGCGGTGCGG
This sequence comes from uncultured Phycisphaeraceae bacterium, assembly GCA_963799465.1. Taxonomy (GTDB): domain Bacteria; phylum Planctomycetota; class Phycisphaerae; order Phycisphaerales; family Phycisphaeraceae; genus JBCCOW01. Next base: position 2,455,750 of record CAWCXG010000001.1, read on the forward strand.
CGTGCGTATCGGTTATGCCACGGACCTGGGGCATGCACCCGCTGCGCTCATCAACCACTTCGCCGGGGTCGACGTGTTATGCATTGAATCGAACTACGACGTGCAGATGACCAAGACCTCGTCGCGGCCGAGTTTCGTGAACCGTCGTAATCTTTCGGACTCCGGGCACCTTTCCAACGAGCAGGCCTTCGAGGCGGTGTCGGCCATCCGTGCGATCAGTGTCGGGCCCAACCCCCGGCGGGTCGTGTTGCTTCATCGCTCGGGTCAGTGCAACCATCCGACCAAGGTCCGCCGGGTCTTTGAACGCGACCCGGCCTTGGCGAAACGGACCACGCAAACCGATCAACGTCGGCGGACGCGGTGGATCACCATGTCGCCGCTGCGGGCGGTCGAGCGGTGTCAGCTCACGTTTGGCGTGCTGGATCGTGGCGAGCGTGGAGGAGGTTGAATCCTCGCTCGGCCAGGCATGGTCTGGAAACGAGCCGCGCCCGTGAGGAAGCGTCCCGGACCAGGCCTAGTCAAAAATGGATTGCAGCAATCGGGATTTGGTGTCGCGCATTGGAAGGGGCGTATCCCAGGAACCTGCCCCGATGAGCAGGGGAAACGCATCAGCCTCACGGGGGGTTCGGCCGTGGGTTCCGCGGACCAGGGCGGTGTCGAGCGGCACGACGTCGAGGAGATTGCGAAAGCCGAGCTTTCGGAGCATGAGCTTTCGCGCGACGGCGGCTTTATTTACGCCGAGGAACAGTTCACGGGGGTCGTATCCGGGCTTGCGGTGGATATCGACGGTGCGTGCGAAGTCGGGGGCGAGGTCTGGCCGATGGGCGGGCCAGTAGTCATAGGTGAACCATCGGCCGGGCTGTGCCTCGAGAACGGTATCGCCGGCACGCGGGTGTCGGAGCGTGACGCGTTGGGTGTGCGGGATATCGGGGAGGTCGATGGCTGGGTCGTGGTAAATGTGAGCGACTTGATGGTCGGCGACGGCGAAGGCGGCGGAGGCTCCGGGTTCGAGCAGCTCGCGGCCGTTTTCAACACGAATGTTGAGTAAGCCCGCTTCGCGGAGTGTGCGGTTGATCGCGATCGCGCCGTCGCCTGGAACGACGGGTTCAATGGCGTATTCGCTGACGACCAGGGGGCGTATGCCTTGGGCCTGGGCGAGGTCGAGCAGCTCACCGACCAGCGTGTCGAGCGCCGCGACCTCGCGGGGGATGTCGGGGTGGTCGGGCCCGAGGCGTTGCAGGGGATAATCCAGATGGGGCAGGTAGACCAGCGTGAGGGTGGCGGGTCGGTCGCGGAGGGTGCGGGCGGCGGCGTGGGCAATCCACTGGGTGGAGGTGAGGTCTGCGCCCGGGCCCCAGAAGTTGAAGAGGGGAAACGTGCCGAGTCCCTGGGGCGAAGGAGCCTGGAGGGTGTCGCGAAAGTCGGCGGGCTGGGTGTAGAGATCGGGAACCTTGCGGCCGTTGGCGTGGTACTGCGGGCGGACCTGCACGACGGTTTCGCAGGAGGCGTAGGTGTTGTACCACCCGAAGAGGTTGGCGCAGGTGAAGGCGGGGTCGCGGTCCCGTGCGGCGTCCCAGACGGTTTCGCCTTGGACGAGGTGAGCGCTTCGTTGCCAGAAGCGGATCTCTGCGGTTTCGCGGTCATACCAGCCGTTGGCGACGATGCCGTGGTCGGCGGGGTCGAGGCCGGTGAGCATGGAGGATTGGCAGGTGGTAGTCACCGCGGGGAAGGGTGGGAGGAGATTGCGCTGGCCGGCTTGCGTGGCGAAGGCCTGAATCCGCGGAGCATGAGGCAGCAGCGAAGCGGTGAGGCCGACGACGTTGAGGAGCAGGACCGGCTGCATGAGGCGTGGAGCTTAGAGCGAGCGCGGGGCGGCCCACGGTTGGCTCGCCGTGAGCTTTGAGGGAGGGGTGTGGGTTACGGGGTGATGGCGAGTCGGAGGGAGAGTTCCTGGAGCTGTTTAGGATCGACCTGGGCGGGGGCAACGGTCATGAGGTCGGTTCCGTTTTGTGTTTTGGGGAAGGCGATGACGTCGCGGATGGAGTCGGCGTTGGTGAGGTGCATGACCAGGCGGTCGAGGCCGAAGGCGATGCCGCCGTGGGGCGGGGTGCCGTAGGACAAGGCGTCGAGGAGGAAGCCGAACTGTTCGCGGGCTTCATGCTCATCAATGCCGAGCAAGGCAAAGACCTGCTGCTGGGTGTCGGGGGCGTGGATACGGATGCTGCCGCCGCCGAGCTCGGTGCCGTTGAGCACGAGGTCGTAAGCCTGGGATCGGATGGAGGCGATGGTGTCGCGGTCGCCGGTGAGTTTTTCGAGGTCTTCGGGATTGGGCGCGGTGAAGGGGTGGTGGAGACTGTGCCAGCGTCCGCCGGCGTCGTCCCATTCGACCAAGGGGAAATCGACGATCCAGACCCAGGCGCGTTGGTTGGGGTCGATGAGCTCGAGGTCGTGGGCGAGCTTGACGCGAAGTTCGCCCAGGACGCGGGCGACGACTGCGGGATTTCGGTCCACGCCGAAGCACAGCAGGTCGCCGTCCTGAGCCTGTGTGGCCTGGAGGAGCGTGTCTTTGTGGGGGGCAAGAAACTTGGCGACGCCGGTGGTGAGTTCGCCGTTCTCGACTTTGACGGTGGGCAGTCCGCCGGCCCCGAACTGCTTGACCCACTCGGCCAGGGCGTCGATTTGTTTGCGGGACATGGACGCACCGCCGGGCACGCGGATGGCTTTGACGTTTCCGCCGGCCTCGATGGTGGCGGTGAAGACTTTGAAGTCGGTCTGGGCGGCGAGGTCGGTGACATCGAGGAGCTCGAGGCCGAAGCGCAGGTCAGGCCGATCGCTGCCAAAGCGGTTCAAGGCCTGGGCGTAGGTCATGCGGGGCACGTCGGGGACGTCCTCATCGAGCACCTGCTTCCAGACGGTGCGGACCATTTCTTCATTGATGGACATCACGTCGTCGCGGGTGACGAATGACATTTCGAGATCGAGCTGGGTGAACTCAGCCTGGCGGTCGTTGCGGGGATCTTCGTCGCGGAAGCATCGGACAATCTGAAAATATTTTTCGATGCCTGCGGACATGAGCACCTGCTTGTAGAGCTGCGGGCTTTGGGGCAAGGCGTAGAACGAGCCGGGCTGAAGGCGGGAGGGGACGAGATAATCGCGGGCACCTTCGGGGGTGCTTCGGCAAAGAAAGGGCGTTTCGACTTCGAGGAAGCCTCGGCTGTCGAAGTAGTCCCGCATGATCTTGGTGACGCGGTGACGGGTGCGGAGGATGTGTTGCATCCGCGGTCGGCGGAGGTCGAGGTAGCGGTGTTTAAGGCGGAGCTCTTCGCCGACTTTTCCAGCGTCTTCGGGGTTGAACGGCGGGGTTTGGGCTTTGCTCAGGACGGTGACGTCTTTGGCGTCGACTTCAATGTCGCCGGTGGCGAGTTTGGGGTTGGTTCCGCCTTCACGGTTGACGCATTGGCCGGTGACGGAGATGACATCTTCGTGGCGGAGCTTCTGGGCGGCTACGTGAGCGTCGCCGGCTTCGGGATGGAAGACGATCTGGGTGATGCCTTCACGGTCACGCAGGTCGATGAAGCGGACCCCGCCGTGGTCGCGGTAGTGGTTGACCCAGCCGGCGAGGGTGACGGTCTGCCCGGCGTGGTCGGCGGTGAGGGCGTTGCAGTGGTGAGTACGCGGGGAGGTGGTGGTCATGGGATGGGGATGATACGGCGGCGCGGGGTGGTGTAGGGCGCCGGTGTGGGTGGCCTTGGCAGTCAGGCTTTCAAGGCGGGTATGCTCAGCGGTGCGTATCAGGCTTGGGTTTTTTCATTCGACGCAGCGAGGAGCTTTGTGGTTATGCGGGTTCTCTACATCGGCGGGACGGGTCAGATCAGCTTTTCGTGTGTGCACCGAAGCGTGGAGCTGGGGCACGAGACGTATGTCTTCAACCGTGGGAATCACAACCAAGGCCTGCCGGGGGAGACGCATTTCATCACGGGCGACATTGAGGATGACGCGGCGTATCAGGCCCTGGCTGCTGAGCGTTTTGACGTGGTGTGTCAGTTTCGGGTCTTTGATGAGGAGCATGCCCGGCGAGACGTGGAGGTGTTTGGCGGGAACTGCGGGCAGTATGTTTTCATTTCGTCGGCGTCGGCGTATCACAAGCCGGTGCTGGACGCGGTGATTACCGAAGCGACGCCCCTGGTGAATCCGTACTGGGCGTATAGCCGGAAGAAGGCAGCGTGTGAGGCGGTATTGCTGGGCAGTGAATTGCCGGTGACGGTGGTTCGGCCGAGCCATACGTATCGGACGCGGTTTACGTTGCCGATGGGTGGGGATTTATTTGCAAAGCGGATGGAGGAGGGTCGGCCGGTGATGATTCATGGGGACGGGACGAGCCTTTGGACGGTGACGCGGGCGGAGGACTTTGCGCCGTATTTTTGTGGGTTGCTGGGTCGCAGCGAAGCGTTGGGCGAGGCGTACCACATCACCGAGCACATGAAGGCATATCCGTGGCGTCGGATTGTGTGGGCGATTGGAAAGGCACTGGGCGTGGAGCCGGAGATGGTGTGTGTGCCCAGCGACGCGATCATTGCGATGGACGCATCGCAGGAAGGGCCTTTGTGGGGCGACAAGAGTTGGTCGGTGATGTTTGACAACACCAAGGTGCGAGAATTGGTGGGGGTGTTTGAGCCGGCGTTTGACCTGGAGTCCGGTCAGGCGGCGGCAGCGGAACATTACCGGGCACGTCGGGACGGGGGAGAAACGCAGGATGCGGCGTTGGACGCGCGGGTGGACGCGTTGATCGCGCGGTATCGGGTGTGAAGCCTTGTTGCTCGGGTAAATTAGGGGGATGAATCGGCTTTGGCGGATCGCGCTTGGTTACGTGGTGTTTGTGGTGGTGCTTTGGCTTGGGGGGTTTGGCGGGTTGCTGCTGGCGGTGGAGATGGCGGGGGATGCGCAGGGGATGGCTTCGGGATTCCGTTGGCCGGAGGCGTTGTTGTCGGCGGCGTCGGCGGCGACGTGTAATGGGTTGCTGGTTCGGCCGTTCGACCAGTTGGCGGGATCGGTGCGGTGGGTGCTGCTGGGGATCAATCAGCTTGGTGCGGTGGGGGCGATCGTGGCGTCGGCGTCGGCGGTGGAGTCGGCGATGGTGGCGCGGGGTGGACGGTCGGGCCCGAGCAAGTCGCCTTGGGGGATTGGTTGGCTTGGTTGCGTGGCGGTGGTGTGGTTGGCGTTGGTGGGCGGGGTGGTGATGGGTGGGCTTCGAGGGGCGGGCGTTTCGTGGGAAGCGGCGGTGCAGACGGGGATGTCGGCGGCGGGGCTGGTGGGCTGGGGCGGGATGCTGGGCACGGGAAGTGTGGGGGGGACGGTGTTGCCGGGGTATGGGTTTGCAGTGCTGGGGGTGGCCGGGTGGCTGGCAGGGCTTGGCGTGCTGGCGGTGCGGCACGGGGCGGTGCGACGTGCGGGGGTGACGTGGGCGGTGTGGGCGCTGGTGTTGGGGACGGCAGGGGTTGGGATTTCGCAGATGGTGCCGCACTGGTATGAAGCGACGACGTCGGGGGCGCAGAAGCTTGAGCCGATGACGGGCACGTTGGCGTTAGAGAAGTTGACGCAAGGGGTTTACGCGGCGGGGGTCGGGGGGAATCACGCGGCGTGGTGGCCTGGGGACGTGGAGCGTCCGGCGTCGTTGGTGGTGGAGATGGGGTTGATGCTGGTGGGCGGGGTGCCGGGCTCGCCGGCGGGTGGGGTGGTGCTGGCGGCGGCAGTGCTGGCGGCGGTGGGCCTGGGTCGGTCGGCGGGGGTGTATCTGGCGGTGATGGGGGGTGTGATCGGGCTGGGTTTTTGGGCGTTGACGTTGACCGAGGCGGAGACTTATTTTGCGTGGGGCGTGCTTCGGCCGGTGGTGGGTGCGGTGACGGGGGGCGGTGCGGGGCGGATCACGGCGGGGGATCTCAAGCCTTGGAACGTGGCGTCGCTGATGGCGCTGATGTTGGTCGGCAAGGTGGTGCTGGTGGTGGTGCTGGCGAGCACGGCGGGGCGGGGGAAGGCGGCGGGGTGAAGGTTGGGTGAGGTGGAGAGGGCGCTTCCTCACGGGCGCGGCTCGTGTTGAGGGTTTTGGGTGGGGGGTGTGACTTTGAGGGGGTGCGGGTTCTAGGCTGGGGGCGTGGATACGACGCTTACGAATCGACTTGCCGGGCAGCCTTCGCCTTACCTGTTGCAGCATCAGCACAATCCGGTGCCTTGGCAGCCTTGGGATGCGGCGTCGCTTGAGGCGGCGCGGACGTTGGATCGTCCGATCTTTTTATCGGTGGGCTATGCGACGTGTTACTGGTGTCACGTGATGGAGCGAGAGTGTTTTGAGGTGGCGTCGGTGGCGTTGGAGTTGGCGGATCGGTTTGTGTGCATCAAGGTGGATCGTGAGCAACAGCCTGACGTGGACGCGGTGTACATGACGGCGACGCAGTTGATGACGGGTCGAGGCGGTTGGCCGATGTCTGTTTTTTTAACGCCTGATCTGGAGCCGATCTGGTGCGGTACGTATTTGCCAGCAGTGCCGGGGCGGGGGTTACCTTCGCTGGGTCAGGTGGCGGTGGCGATCGATACGGCGTGGCGGGAGCGGCGGGGGGATTGCGAGACTCAAGGGGCGAAAGTGATGGCGGCGGTGCGATCGGAGTTGTCGGCCCAGGATGTGAGCGGCGCGGCTGGGCCTGAGGATGCGACGCGAGCGGGGCAAGCCTTGCTGCGGATGGTGGATGCACAATGGGGCGGACTGGGCGGAGCGCCGAAGTTTCCGCAGGCGTCGGCGGTGGGACTGTTGCTGGAGATGGCGCAGGGCGGCGGTGAGGCGGCTGAGGAGGCGAGGCGGGCGGTGGAAGTGACGCTGGATCAGATGGGCCGGGGCGGGGTGTTTGACCAGGTCGGCGGGGGGTTTCATCGATACAGCGTGGATGCTCACTGGCGGGTGCCGCACTTTGAAAAGATGCTGTATGACCAGGGGCAGTTGTTGTCTTTGTATGCGGATTACCTGGCGTGGCGGGGTGATGCGCGGGAGGCGGTGGTGGGTTTGGCACGCCGGGTGTTGCGGGAGTCCGCAGCGTATCTGGTCAGGGAGATGACCGATAGCAATGGGGCGTTTTGGTCGGCGCAGGATGCGGAAGTCGAAGGGCGGGAGGGGTTGAATTATGTGTGGACGGCTGCGGAGGTGGTGACGACGCTGGGTGAGGAGGAAGCGCAAGGGGTGCGATTGGCGGACGCGGCGGTGGTGTTGATGGGGCTGGAGGGTGGGCCGAACTTTCAGGATCCGCACCACGCGGATGCGCCGGCGGTGACGGTGTTGCATCAGCCGATGTCGATGGAGCAGGCGGCGGGCCGGGTGTCGGAGGTCACAGGGCAGCGGGTGGATGCGGAGGCGTTGGAGCGGGTGCGGGAGGTGGTGCGGGAGCGGTTGTATGCGGTGCGGCAAACGCGTAAGCAGCCGACGACGGACGACAAGGTGCTGAGCGGTTGGAACGGTCTGGCGATCAAGGGGCTGGCGGATGCGGGGCGGGTGCTGGGGGAAGCGTCGTATGTCGCGGCGGCGGGCCGGGCGGCGGCGGCGGTGTTGCAGCACATGCGCGATGGGCAGGCTGGAGGAGGATTACTGCGGGCGTGGCACAACGGGTCGGCGTCGATCCCGGGATTTCTGGATGACTACGCGGATCTGGCGGTTGGGCTGCTGGCGGTGAGGCGGGCGGAAGTTGAACTCAAGCTCGTTGGGGATGATGGTGAGGGCAGTGCGGATTGGATTGCGGAGGCGAAGGTTTTGATGGACCACGCCGAGCGGAACTTTGCGGCACGGGCGGGTGGGTATTACGCGTGGCGTGATGGGGTGCTGCCGGTGCGGGGCCGACCTTTGGAGGATGGTGCGGTGCCGGGGGGCAACAGTCAGATGGTGCATGCGTTTCTGGACGCGGCGGCGTTGACGGGCGAGGCGTCGTATCGGCGTCGGGCGGCCGGTGTGTTGTATGCGCTTGGGGGTGCGGTGGTTGATCGGGGTGCGGCGAGCCCGCATCTTTGCCGGGCCTTGCTGCGGTACGGCGAGGCGGTGGGTGAGGCGGATGGGCAGACGGGGGTCGGAAGAGATCCCGGGGGCGGGTCGGCGGGGCTTGGGTTTGACGTGGGGCTGGGTGAGGTTGAGGGGGGCGGGGATGGGCCACGGTGTGGGCCGGGAGGTTGTACGACTTAGGCGTGGGGCTTGGTGGATGTAAGATCGAGCGATGGGTTCGGATGTGATGATGAAGGTTTCGCGGAGGCGGTCGTTGCTGCCGACGCTTTGCACGCTTGGGAATCTGCTTTGCGGGGCGACGTCGATTTTCCTGGCGTCTCGGCCGGAGGGCACCCCGATGCCGTTGGGCTGGTCGCCTTTGGTGTTTGCGGCGTGTGTGCTGTTTTTAGGGATGGTGTTTGACGCATTGGACGGGCGGATTGGCGCATGACGGGCAGCACGTCGGAGCTGGGCGAGCAATTGGACTCGATGGCGGACATGGTGAGCTTTGGATTGGCTCCGGCGTTTCTGGTGGTGCAGTTGGTGGGGGTGGGTACGCCGTTCCTGGCGGAGTCGCCTCGGCTGGATCGATTGTTTGACAGGGCGGCGTTGCTGGTGGCGGGGCTTTACGTGGCGTGTGCGGCGCTTCGGCTTGCGCGGTTTAACGTGGAGTTGCAGCAGGCGGTGGGGGGGGTGGCTTTGGATGCGGCGGCGGCGCAGGAAGCGGCGGAACACGATGCGTTTAGTGGATTGCCCTCGCCTGGGGCCGCAGGGACGGTGGCGTCACTGGTGATTCTGCATGAGCACCTGCTGTTTCGGGACGAGCCGGTTGGGGAATGGGTGGTACACGGGGCGGCGGTGGCGATGGTGGCGATTGCGCTACTGTGTGCGTTGGCGATGGTGAGTCGGCTGCGTTACGCGCATTTTGTCAATCGCTTTCGGGGCGAGAGCGTGGGCGTGGGGACGCTGGCGTTGATGCTGGTGGTGCTGGGGTTGCTGCTGGTGAAGCCTCAGTACAGCCTGGCGGGAGCGTTTACGTTGTATGCCTTGTCGGGCCCGGTGCAATGGATGCGTGGACGTGGACGGCGGGGCGATTCTGAATCGATGCGGGGCGAGGGTGAGGCGGGCTAGGATTTTAATCGCGTTTGCAGGGGCAAGTTGCGGGGGTGTTGCAGGGATGACGAGCTGCTAAGGCACATGAGGCAGCCATGTTTGCGGCGTGTTTGTCGTTGCGAATCAGACGAGCGGGACAGGCTCGAACGCAACGCCTTGGTCAATACGGCGGGCGAAGTAGCCTTCGATCTGGGGGACGGGGACGACGTGACGGATCATGTAGGCGGCGCGGACGAGGTCGGCACGTTGGAGCGGTTCGAGCGGGTTTGTGCCGGTGTTGAGTCGGATTTTGTAGAAGGCGCAGTCTTCGTGTTGGATAAGGATGACGCGGGTGAGGGCGTGGGCTTCGACGAGGAATTTGAGTTCGTCGAGGACGCCGGCCTCTTCAAGCCGCGCCTGGGAGTAGCCCGCGAGGCAGGCGGGACCTCCGGGCAGGGCAACACGGTCGTAGTGGGGCAGGCCCAGGCCGGTTTGGAGGAAGTCATCGTATTGCTTGGTGACTCGGCCGTCGGAGCAGTAGACCGCAGCAGCGTGCATGCGCTGGGTCTGGTAGGGCAGGCTTGAAACGAACGGAGCCTGGTCCGTTTCACCAAGCGGGGTGGGGGTTGTGGATGTCATCGTGAATCGTGCGGGGAGTTTATTGGTGCGATGTGGTTGCAGGCGGGGCGGACAAGGCTGTCGCATTCTCGGGGTGTGGTTGATGCTGCGCAGCACTTGCAGGGCTGGGGCCCGCCGCCATCGACAGTGGGCTTCGAGGGTTAAGTCTGATTGGCACCATTTATTGAGAGAATGCGATGGCCCTGGCGTGGGCGGGTGGGTTAGTGGATGAGCCATTGGGCGTCGGTGACGAGGCACATGCCGCCGGAGGAGGCGAGCAAAGGCCGGAGCTGAATCAGCAGTTGCTCGGCGGCATCGGGCGGGGCGGCAACGAGGAAAACGACATTGCGGAAAACATCGGTGAGGTCGTCGGCGTCGCGGTCTCCGCGGTGGCCGTGGCCTACGACGCCACGGGTCAGGGTGTATCCGCCGATGCCGGCGTCGGCGATCAGCCGTTGCACGGCGGACTCCTGCAGGGCTTCGACCACGATTTCCAGACGTTTGACATGTTGCAGGGTCATGGGTTCACCGCTGGCCAGAGGGATTGAATCACAGCCCAGTAAAGCGGGATGCCCACGATGACATTGAACGGAAATGTCAGGCCAAGCGACATGGGGACGTAAACGCTGGGGTTGGCTTTGGGCAGCGAAAGTCGCAGTGCGGCGGGGACGGCGATGTAACTGGCGCTCCCTGCGAGCACGGCGAGGAGCAGCGCGTCACCGGCGGGCAGGCGGAGGCTGTAGGCGACGGCGATGCCCAGGCCTGCGTGCACGGGCGCGGCGATGAGGCCGAAGGCAATGGGCGTGGGCCCGGCCCGGCGGAGGTCGGCGACACGCCGAGTGGCAACGATGCCCATGTCGAGCAGGAACAGGCACAGCACGCCTTTGAAGGGTGCCTTGATAAACGGTGCGAGTTCGGTCATGCCTTCGGGGCCGATGAGCATGCCGATGAGCAAGGCACCGGTGAGCAAAATGACGGCACTGTTGAAGCATGCTTCATGGAACAGCCTGGGCCACTGGATGGTCGCGCGGGGGGCGGTTGCATCGGTCTGTTCATCACGTGCGCCAAAGCGGTTGGCGAGCAGGATGCCCACGATGATCGCGGGCGATTCCATGAGCGCCATGGCGGCCACCATATGTCCTCCGTAGGGCACGCCGCGAGACTGAAGAAAGCTGGCCGCGATGATGAAAGTGACCGCGGAGATTGAGCCATAGGTTGCCGCAATGCCTGCAGCATTCATGGTGCCCATGCGTTTGCGGAGCAGGAAGAAGGTCCAGACCGGCACGACCGCGGCAAGGACCACGGCGGCGCCCAGGCCTGCGACGACTTGAAAAGAAGCCTCCGCCGAAGCGAGCTCCACGCCGCCCTTGAGCCCGATGGCCATGAGCAGATAAAGCGACAGCAGCTTGGCGACGGGCTGAGGGATGTCCAGGTCGGACTTCACTGCGCAGGCGATCACGCCGAGCAGGAAGAATAGGACAGGAGCGGTCAGGACATCAGAGAGCAGGGCAGGATTCCGGACAGGCCGAGCGTTAGGCGGGTGCGATTTGAAACGCCGAGCTTAGAGAATCCCCGAGGCGGTGTGGCGTTAACCGTTGGAAGCGGGCATCATGAATCGGACCCGCTGGGGCTCGATGCGCAGCTCGAAACGATCGCCTTTCACGGGCTCGCCGTCCACATTGGCGCCGCGTGCCTGTTCCACCGCAATGCGTACTTCGCGGCTGAGGTATTGAACTACCGGCGTTTGATGGACTGCGGAGGTGTCCTGGTGATACTCCACGGTTTGCAGGGTTTTTGCGGTCGATACTGCCTGAGGTACGCCCATGTCCGGCAAGATCATGATGTCCAGCTTCCCGTCGTCCAAAGCCGCCTGCGGAGCGACCGCGAATCCTCCCCCCGCGAACCGTCCGTTGCCAATCGCCACGCCCAAGGCGTCGCCCGACCAGCTCCAGTCCCCGCCTTTCACATCGAATTGCACCGCCTGCGATTGGTAAAGCTTGAACAGCCCGTAGATCCCATACGCAGCTCCACCGAGGGTGGCCTTCATCGCGGCGGGCGTTTGGCGGGTAATTTCCGCAGGCTGGCCGATGACCACCGCATTGAGAAACGGCTGGTCGTTGCAATAGCCGACATCGACCGGTGTGGGCTTGCCGTGTAACGCGATGTGCAAGGCTTGCGCGAGGTCATCCTCAGGAATGCCCACGTGGCGGGCGAAGTCGTTGCCGGTGCCCATCGGCAGAAGTCCAATGGGAATGTCGCAGCCCGAGGCGAGCGCACCGCGCAGGACATTGTTCAAGCTGCCGTCGCCGCCTGCGGAGACCATGCGATCCACACCCTGACGGCAGGCCCGCTCGGTGAGTTCGATGGCGTGCTCACGTGAATCGGTGAACTTCACTTCGAGTTGATCAAATGGGACGGATTGAACCGCCGCGCGAAAGTCTTCGCGGTTTGCGCGTTCGGGGGTGACAAGGACCATGGCACGCATAAAAAAGGGTCCTGAGTTGAGGTGACGCCGGCAAACAGTGCGAAAGGCGTTTGCGTGGTGAGCTTAGCCCCGGCGGTGCGTTAGACGTCCGTGATGCAGCCGTGGGAAGCGTCCTGCACGGTCGCAATGTACCGCCGAAGCACGCCTCGGGTCGCGGCGGGCTCGGGGGCGGTCCACGCCTGGCGTCGGCGTTGGAGTTCGTCGTCACTCACGCCGCAGCGGATGATGTGTTGAGCGTCGTCGATTTCGATGGGGTCGCCGTCCCGGATCAGTGCGATGGGCCCGCCTTGGGCCGCTTCGGGCACGACGTGGCCGATGATAAACCCGTGCGAACCGCCGCTGAACCGCCCGTCGGTGATCAATGCCACATCGTCGACCATGCCAGCGCCAGCCAGGGCGGAGGTGGGCGTGAGCATCTCGGGCATGCCAGGCCCGCCCTTGGGGCCTTCGTATCGGATCACGATCACGTCGCCGGACTGGATCACGCCGGCTTCAAGTCCCTGGATCATGGCTTCTTCGGAGTCGAAGACGCGTGCCGGGCCGACGAACCGCAGGCCTTGCTTGCCGGTGATCTTGCCCACCGCGCCGCCAGGCGCGAGGTTGCCATGGAGGATGGAGATGTGGCCGGTGGCTTTGAGCGGCTTGTCGAGTGGGGCGATGATGTCCTGTCCGTCCTGAAGGTCGGGCAGGGGTTCGAGGTTTTCCGCGAGCGTTTTGCCGGTGACGGTCAGGCATGAGCCATCGATGAGCCCCTGGCCCAACAGCAACTTGAGCACTGCGGGCACGCCGCCCACCGCATGAAGGTCTTCCATCACATAGCTGCCAGAGGGCTTGAGGTCGGCGAGCAACGGCACCCGCTTGGACACTGACAGGAAGTCCTGCACGCCAAGCTCAAGGTCAAACGCCGAGGCGATGCCGATGAGGTGTAGCACCGCATTGGTTGAGCCGCCCAGGGCGGTGATGAGCACAATGGCGTTTTCAATCGAAGCGCGGGTGACGATGTCACGGGGTTTGAGGTCAGCCGCGAGCAGATCAAGCATGGCCAGCCCGGCACGTCGGCATTCGTCGCTCTTCGCGCCATCCACCGCCGGGGTGCAGCTCGAGTACGGCAACGACAAGCCCATGGCTTCAATTGCGCTGGCCATGGTGTTGGCGGTGTACATGCCGCCGCAGGCACCGGGGCCCGGGCACGATGAGGCCACAATGCGTTGCCGTTGTTCTTCGGTGATGGTGCCCGCCAACGCCTGGCCGTAGGACTGGAATGCCGAGACGACGTCGAGTTTTTCTTCGCGGTCTGCCACCGTTGCGCAGCCCGCTTTGATCGTTCCGCCGTAGACCATGATCGAAGGCCGATTCAGCCGCCCCATGGCCATGACGCAGCCGGGCATGTTTTTGTCACATCCGGGCAACGCGATCAGCCCGTCGTACCACTGAGCCCCCATCACGGTCTCGATCGAGTCGGCGATCAGATCCCGGCTGGGCAGCGAATAGCTCATACCATCGGTGCCCATGGAAATCCCGTCGGATACGCCCACCGTGTTGAATCGCATGCCCACCGCGCCCGCCCCTTCGACCGCCCGCTTCACATCGCCCGCCAGGTCCAGCAGGTGCATGTTGCACGGGTTGCCTTCGTACCAGACGCTGGCGATGCCGATCTGCGGTTTGTCCAGGTCTGCTTTGGTCAGTCCGGTGGCGAACAGCATCGCCTGACTGGCGCCCTGGCTGCGGGGCTGGGTGATGCGGGAAGAAAAGCGGTTGAGCACGGCAGGGGTCGCTGGGGTGGACATGGCCGCAGCATTCTAGAGACTTGTGACGGCATCCTGGCTTCTGAGCATGGCGATGCGGCGTGGCCCCATTGTCGCTCCTATAGTTGGCCGATGCGTCTGAGCCAGGAATTCATGCAGGTCGTCGAACCGCTGCTCGCCCAGGCGGACCCCGATGTCCTGGCTCAGGAGGTGCGCAAGCGGTGGAAGCCCACTGAGCTTTGCCGGCTGCTCGAGCATCACGAACTGGATATCCGCCACGCGGCGGTGGTGGTGCTGGGCCTGGTGGGGGGGGCAGCGGTGCTGGGGTGCTTATGCCGGTGTCTGCATGACGAAAACCAGGAACTGGCACGTAATGCCGAGCATTCCATCTGGTCGGTCTGGTTTCGGCTGGGATCTCCCGCCGCGACGCCGCCGTTTCGCGAGGGCGTGAGCCTGCTGTCCGAAGAGCAGTTCGCTGAGGCGGTCAAGCATTTCGGTGCGGCTATCGAAGCGGACGAAACTTTCGCCGAGGCGTACAACCAGCGAGCGATTGCCCAGTATTACGCCGGGCGGTACGGCACGTCGTTGGACGACTGCCAGGATGCCCTTGCCCGCATGCCCTCGCACTTCGGAGCCTTGAGCGGCATGGGCCATTGTTACGCCCACCTGGGCTTGTACGCCAAGGCGGTGGACAGCTACGATCGCGCCCTGGCAATCAACCCCCACATGCCCGCGATCCGAGACATGCGCGAACGCCTCGCCAGGCGGTGCGGGACGTAACGCCGCAGCGAACCCGGGACCTACCGATTGGATCATGGGCGACACGCCGCCTGGGCGTTATTCTGGTGTCATGCCACACAAGCACTCCCCCCATCGCGTCGTCCGCTTTCGGTCGCTCTTCACCACCCCGGCGTTGGCGTGTGTGCTGATGCTCAGCGGACTCCCAGGCCTCACCGGCTGCAGCCTCTTTGCGTTATCCGACGAGCAACTGCAGGCCTTGGGAGACGAGCAGGCTCCAAAGTTTCGCAGTGAAATGGGCGGCGAACTCAGCTCCTCTGAAATCAACGCCTATGTCGCCCAAGTCGGCAACCGACTCGCGGCAGTGAGTGAAATGCCCGACGTCCCCTGGGACTTCACCGTGCTCGACACCGACACCATCAACGCCTTCGCACTGCCCGGCGGCCACGTGTTCATCACCCGCGGGCTGATGAGCCAGCTTAAAAATGAAGCCGAGCTCGCCGGCGTTCTGGGCCACGAAATCGGTCATGTCACCGCACGTCACACCGGCGAGCGCCTTGAAAAAGCACTCACCGCGCAGTTCGGCATCCAACTCCTGGCGGTGGGCCTGAGTGTGAACGACGATACCCAGCAATACGCACAGATTTCCGCCTACGCCGCCTCGATCGGCACCCAGCTTGCCCTCATGGCCTACGGCCGAGACGACGAACGCGAAGCCGACCGACTCGGCGTCCAATACATGACCCAGCTCGGATACAACCCCGTGGGACAGATCGGCGTCATGGAAGTACTCGCCTCCATGTCCAAAGGCGATGACGGACCGCAGTTTCTCAAGACCCATCCCAACCCCGAAGAACGCATCACGCTGCTCGATGACTACATCGTGAAAAACTACCCCGACTTCAAGGATGACTCGGCCTATCGTTTCTATCCCGAGCGGTATCGCGATCGAGCGCTGACGCCGCTGTCACGCCTGGCGCCCGCCTCTGCCGGACCGCTTGAGATTCCCCGCGACGCCGTCGGGGTTTTGGTTTCCCAAACCGGTGCATGTCGCGACCACCAGGTCCACTGACGCTGCGGCGTCCAGGCATCTTTTTATCCTTCGATGACCCCGTGCCTGTAGACGCTCCCCCCGCCTGGACCCGCCGCGACCTCAACGCCGACCCGCACGCTGCAGCCGACAAGGCCGATCGGGTGCGGCGGATGTTTTCTGCGATCGCAGGGCGTTATGACCTGAACAATCGCGTGCATTCGATGGGCCGGGACCAGGCCTGGCGTCGGGCTGCGGTGCGGGCGGCATCGCTTGAGCCGGGCGATGCGGTGGTGGACGTGGCGTGCGGGACGGGTGATTTATCGCTGGCGTTTCGCAAAGCGGGAGCCACCCGGGTGCTGGGGCTGGACTTCACGGTGCCGATGCTGCATCACGCGGTGAAGAAGAATCCTGACCACGCGGATCATCGTGCGAGCCCCGTCGCGATGCCGCCTGCGTATGCCGCTGCGGATGCGTTGCAACTCCCGCTGGCGGATGCGTGCTGCGAGGTGTTGAGCATTGCGTTTGGCATCCGCAATGTGATTGATCCTGCGAAGGCGTTTGCGGAGTTTTATCGTGTTCTGCGTCCGGGCGGGCGGGTGGTGGTGCTGGAGTTCAGCGAGCCGAAGAACGCGTTGATTCGCATGGGCAGCCGGGTGTGGACCAACGGAATCATGCCGTACACCGCTAGCCTGATCGCGGGCGATAAAAGCGGGGCATACCACTATCTGCCCAGGAGTGTGGATGCATTTTTGACCGCCGATGAGCTTGCCGCCGCGCTGACGCACGCTGGGTTTCGCGACGTCCAGCAGACGCCGCAGACTTTCGGCGTGGCCACGATCCACCGCGCGGTGCGCTAGGCGTGGTGTGAAAACGAGCCGCGCCCGTCATGAAGCGTCCCAGATCACGAATTGGCCAGTCCGCCTGGGCCGCTTGCTCGTGCGTGCGGCTCGTCTTGGAGCAGCGGGTGGTGATGAACTCAGGCAGCCTGCGGCAAGGCGAGCCGATTGGCGAGATAGCTGGCCAGGCGGTAGCGGTGGGTGGAGCTGGCGAAGTCGGTGAACGCGAGTGCAAGCCGGGCCGGGCCGGGCTCGTCGTGGGTCAGTTGGGGTTGTTGCAGGAGGCGGGCGATGGTGCCGTTGGCCTCGAATTCGAGTTGCGGATCGCCGGGCAGCATGACCCGGACGCGGACGTGGGTGCCTACCGGGATGGCCTCGTCGAGTTCAAACCGCATGCCGGACAAGGAGATGTCGTAGATATGGCCGGTCCGCGTGGGGCCGGGCCCGCCGGTGTCGGCGTCGAGAACAGCCAGCCGGGCGACGGTGTACATCGCGGGCAGGGTCAGGCGGGGGGCGACGCGGCGATTTTGGACGGGCTCAGGGCTTGTGTCAGCGTTGAGCGAATCGGTCAAGGTCAGGCGGTGAGACATGGAAGCTCCGTCGAGAAAGGGGGTTACCGTGATAGCATCGGCTGGTTCAGGGGGCGACTTTCGGGTGCTTTTGGGGGGGATTTGCGGGGTGTGCCGATAACGTTTCGTATGGCTGAGCGGTTAAGGACATTGCTGGTAGGGACGGTGCGGAGTGTGGGGCAACTCGTGCATTTGTTGGAAGTGGCCCAGCCTCCGGTGGAGGTCGTCGGCGCGGTGCTGCCTGAGGGGGGTGAAGCGGAGGCAGGCTTGCGGGGCCACGCGGCGTTACCCGTGGCGGTGGTGGGTCGCCTCGATGGGTTACTGGCGGCAGTGCAGGCCACGCAGGCCGAGCAGGTGTTGCTGAGTCTGCCGCTGGCGCTCAAGCAGGCCATCGGCGCGGCGGCGGGCACGCTGGACCGGGCGGGGGTGCGGTGGCGGTTCCTGCCCACGCTGGACGATCAGTTGGCCGGGCGGACGACCAGCCGGGTGACAGGGGGGTTGCCCACCGTGGTCGGCGTAAGCCCGGGCACCTTCACCTGCGGCGCGCTGGACCCCGCGACGCTGCTGGACCGTCGGCCGGGCGGCCTGGATGAAACATCCCTGCGCGGCTGCCTGGAGGGGAAAACGGTATTGGTCACCGGAGCGGGAGGATCGATCGGCTCGGAGCTTTGTCGCATGGTCTGCCGGTACAGCCCCGCGCGGCTGGTGATGGTGGAGCGGGGCGAGAATGTCTTGTTTGAAATTGACCGCGAGCTCAAGCGGGTGTTTGCCGAAGTGCCCCGAGAGGCCGTGCTGCACGACGTGACCCGGCGGGAGGCAACCGCTGAACTGCTCGACCGCGTTCGGCCCGACGTCGTCTTTCACGCAGCGGCTCACAAGCACGTACCCATGATGGAAGTCCATCCCGCAGAGGCGGTGGAGAACAATTTTTACGGAACCCGCCATGTCGCAGATGCCGCCGCAGCTGCGAACGTCGGGCGATTCGTGATGATCTCGACCGACAAGGCGGTCAATCCGTCCTCAGTGATGGGAGCGACCAAACGGCTGGCGGAGCTTTACGTGCAGTCGCTCAACACCCGTGGCGGGACGGTGTTCTCCACGGTCCGCTTTGGCAATGTGTTGGGGTCGGCGTCAAGCGTGTTGACGATCTGGGCCGAGCAACTCAGCCGCGGCGGACCGTTAACCGTGACGCACCCGGAGATGACCCGCTACTTCATGACCATCCGCGAAGCGGCAGGGCTGGTGCTGCAGGCGGGAGCGTTATCAAAAGGCGGGGAAGTGTTCCTGCTCGATATGGGTGAGCCGATTCGGGTGCTCGATCTGGCGGAACGCTTCATCCGCCGGCACGGCTTCGAGCCCGGCCGAGATGTGGACGTTCAGGTCACAGGGATTCGGCCCGGCGAAAAACTCTTCGAAGAACTCGCCTATCACAGCGAAGGCATGCGTCCGACCAGTCATCAGGCGATCCGTATCTGGGACGCCTTGCCGCCTTCGATTGCGGGAATGAATCAGATCGCGACGACCTTTGACCGCTTGCGTGACGGGGGGCCGGAGGTGGTACGCCGTCGGCCTTGGGCGGGGGTGAGTGCGTCAACGATTGATCATGCGCTGCGGGCGTCGCTGCCCGAGATGGTTCAGGCCGCTGCCGGGTGATGTGTATTGCGCAGAGCCTTGGTCACGCGCGGACATCAACGATCTCGGTGTGCAACGTATCCAGGTCCAGGAGCGCCACGCTGCAGCGGTTGGTGACCCACCCGCAGCATTCGCCGGGGTTGAGCCGAAGTTGTCCGTTGATGGTTTCTTCGGAGACTTGATGGGTGTGGCCGGTGATGATCACGTCCGCCCCGGCCATATCTGCGGGGGTGAGCCAGTCGATGAAATGGTGCATGACCAGGGTGCGTCCGCCGAGTTCGAGCCGCATCGGGCCGTCGGTCAGTTGGGGCAGCGTTTTCAGCAATCCCGCACGTTCGCCGTCGTTATTTCCGAATACGCCGTGGACGGGGATGTCGATCTGCCCCGCTCCGATCAGCTCTGCCGCGAATGGCGCGATGTAGTCCCCGGCATGAAGGATGGCCCCGACTTCGAGACGCCGAAACATCGACACCGCCCGGCGAAACGTAGGCAATCGATCATGGGTATCGCTCAGCACACCAATCTTCATCGCCGCCCAGTATGAACGATCCTCACAATCGGACGCAAGTCATGTTCTTCATGTTCGCTTCACCTTTTTTAGGTTGTGGGCCGCGGTAGGTCTTCCGATATTCAAGCCGACGCCTATAATCCCGTGTGCCTGCGGCGACATCTTGGTCAATCGGCCCCACAGAAAAGAGTATTGCCAGTGATTTCCACTTCTTCACGACGCGTCTATCAGCTGCTGCCCGTGCTGGCGTTTGTCTCGTTTCTGATCGGGTTGCGGATCCTGGCGGACGGCGGGGCCTACTTCGGGCTCGCGCTCACGCTGGTGTCAGGGCTGGCGGCGATGATGTCTGTCGCGGTGCTGATCCTGGCTAATCTGCCCGCTGAGCCGGTGATGCTCACCCGCGATGCCGATCCGCAGGACAGCGTGCGGGCCTGTCGGCCAACGCACTGACACCCTTTGAGTTTCCTGCGTGTCGGATCGTCTCACCAGTTTGATGAAGCTCGAAGCGGCCGCGCCAGATGCTGATCTGGCGTACATGATCGCATTGGAACACGCCAAAGCAGACGACCACGAAGACTCGCTGCCGTGGTTTGATCGCGCCCTTGAGCGGGACGCCTCGTATCACTACGCCTACTTTCAAAAGGCGCGCAGCCTGAGCCAACTCGGCGAAGAGGACGACGCCCTGGACGTCATCAAAGCCGGGATTCAGCAGGCCCAGGCTGACGGCCACGGCAAGGCGGTCGGCGAACTGCAGGAACTGCATGACGCCTTGCTGGCGGGGTGACTGCAACCCACGTGTGTGCCAGCACGCAAACAGGCACCGTCAACGACACGTGTTCACGTCTGCTTATTCAGGCTTCACTTGAGCAGGCGTGGCCGGTTTCACCTCGGCCTCGACGGTTGCCACCGCAGGCCATTCGCGGGTCGCTGCGGCCAGTCGATCGAGGCGGGCAAAGGTTCGCCGCACCTGAACCCGCAATGCGTTGTACGGAAACAACGCAACCAGTGAGATCGCCAGGCCGAAGCCGGTGGTGAGCAAAGCCTCGGAGATTCCCGCCGCCAGCTCGCCGAGATCGACCCGCTGCTGTCCGCCGCTGACCACCTTGAAGCTTTGAATAATGCCCAGCACCGTGCCCAGAATACCCAGCATGGGTGCTGCGGTGATGAAGGTGGACAGCACGGACATGAACCGCTCAACGCCCGGCCGGGCCGACTCCACCAGGTCATCGGCCCGCGCTTCATGCGGCAGGGCGGTGGCGATCAGGCGGCGGGTCGCTCGGGCATACAAGTCGCTCGAACCCTCCGCCGCAGTTCGGGCCGCCTCTCGGCCTCGGGCCAGTCCCTGAGCCAGCGTGCCGACACGTCGCTCCGCATCCAGGCGTTGCAACCGCAGAAAGAAGATCGAGCGTTCCGTAACCAGCGCCAGCGTGAGCACCGACATCACCAGCAACGGCCACATCAGCGGGCCGCCGCGCTGCATCAGGTTCCACGCCGCGTCGTAGGTATCACTCATCGCTTGACGCCTCGCGTATGGTCATGGACCCGGCTGTCTAAGAACGCCAGTGCGATCAGGCCCCGGTCAATTCGAGCATCGCCAACGCCCGGGCCACGATGTGCTGGTCGGACAGGCCGCAGAATTCCAGCATCTCGGATGGCGATTTGGCAGACTTGGGCAGACGGTTGACGAACATCTGATCGACGGTAAACCCGTCACCCGAGGCCGCACACGCCGAAGCAACCTGCGCCCCGTATCCGCCGAAGTAATTGTCTTCGATGGTGAGCACCATGCCGTTGTTGGCATTGGCCAGGTCAAGGATGGCCTCTTCGTTAAACGGCAACGAGTAAAGGTCAACCAGTGTCGCATCGACGCCTTGCTGGTCAAGTGCTTCCAAGGCTTTGTTCGCTTCGTGCACCATATAACCCGTTGCACAGATCAGCAGGTCTCGGCCTTCGACCAGGACCTCATGCCCGCCAAGCCCAAAGGTGTGGTCATCGGAGTAAAGGAACTCGGTATCGCTGCGCAAGGTGCGGAGGTACACGCAGCCTTCGTGCTCAGCCGCCGCAGCGGTCAGGGCATAGGCCGCGTAAGCGTCGGCCGGGGTGACAACGTAAAAGCCGGGGTATCCGCCGCGGATCATCTTCGTAAAGCCGCCAAACCAGGGGACGTCCGCCATCGCCATTTGAGAGGGGCCGTCGGGGCCCAGGGTGATGCCCGCGTGGGAACCGACAAGCTTGATGTTGCCGCCGGAATTCATCGCCATCTCGATCTGGTCATACGCCCGGGTGAAAAACTTGCCAAACGTAGAAACGAACGGCACCTTCCCGCCCGCGGAAAGTCCCAGCGCCACGGACACCATGTTCTGCTCGGCAATACGGCATTCCACAAAACGCTCGCCAATGGCGGGGTCGTCCTTGAACTCCTGGGCGTATGTCGAGTTGCTGACTTCCGCATCGAGTGCGACAGCGTCGGGGAAGGCGTGGCCCAGCGCTCGCAGCGCCACGCCGTAGGCCTTGCGAGTGGCGTACTTGCCCTTGCCGATGGCGGATTCCTTGCCAAACGCCTGGAGGGCCTGGGTGAAGGGGGCGGGGCGTTGTCGCTCGGGCTTGGCCGGGCGGGTGCTGGTCATCAACGGAATCTCAAGCTTGGTGTCGGCATGGGCACCCAGCTTTTTGCCGGTCTGGTCGAGGTCGCCAAGGACGCTTTTCAGGGCATCGCCGGTGACAGCCGTGCCGTGATGGCCGGTGCCTTGCTGGGCTTCGGAGCCCCAGCCCTTGACGGTGGATGCGACGATGGCGACCGGGCCGGCGTCGGGGTTGTGCTGGTTTTGCGCGTGGTGCGACAGGGCCTCCATGATCTCGCTCGGGGCGTGACCGTTGATCTCCAACACTTCATAGCCCACCGCCCGCAGCTTCGCCGCGGTGACCTCGGCAGTCTGAGGCATGGCAACCTTGCCGGTCTGGCCGTAGCCGTTGCAGTTGAAAATGGGGCACACTGCGGTCAGGCTGTGCTCGACGATGAAGTCCACCGCTTCCCACACCTGGCCTTCGCGGGACTCGCCGTCGCCGATGAGCACGTACACCCGCTTGTCCAACTGGTCGAGCTTGGCCGCAATGGCCAGACCTGCGGCAGTGGACAGGCCCTGGCCCAGTGAGCCGGTGGCGGAGTCGAAGAACGGAAAGCCTTCGAGCGGATTGGGGTGGCCGTCGATGGCCGAGTCGAGCTCACGCAGGGACATGGCATCCTCGCGGGTCATCGCGCGCAGGCTGCCGTCCTCATCCTTGAGATGCACGCCCAGGTCCGCACACGCGGCATAGACGATCGGCACGGCATGGCCCTCGGAAAGCACCAGGCGGTCGCTGCACTTGTGGCCGGGATTGGCGGGCTCGTATCGCATGTGGTTGTACATCAACACCGACACGAGATGGCTCAGGCTGGCCGCACTGGTGGGGTGGCCGGATCCCGCCGCAGCGGTCATCTCGTACGCGAGTTTCGTGAGTTCAACAGCTTTGGCGTGGATGGTGGAATCAAATGACATCGCTAGGGCGATCCTTCCAATGGAGGCGTCGGCAGGGATACGCGGGCAGCATTCCCAGGACATGAGTGTCCCGAGGGCCCGCGGCGCGGAGCCCGTCATTATGAACACTCTGGGCGAATGAGCAACGTGCCCCTTCCATCATGCCTCCAAACGCCCACACAACAGGTCGATAGTGGCATGATATCCCCGCCGGGCGACGTGATGCCAAGCAGCGTGAGCGGACACATACAGGAGCTTGCGTGAACGCTGCCGCAGATGCCAAAAGCATCCCTGGCCGCTTCACTGCCTACCCCATCAAGGGCACTCGCCGCGTCCGCCGCGTAGTCGTGGAATGGCAGCGTCTCAACGGGTCAGCGTTGCGGTATAGTGTGACTTCGCGGTACGGACCGCGACCTCTGGAGAGGTGGCCGAGTGGCTGAAGGCAACGGTTTGCTAAATCGTCGTAGGGCTATTAGCCCTACCGCGGGTTCGAATCCCGCCCTCTCCGCTTCCCGATCAAGCAGTTCCGTAAACGCTTGATCGAACGAGACTTCCGAATCAGTCTCGATTATTGACTGGCCCTTTGCCCTCAAATTGCCCTCAACCGGGGGTAGCGGAGCCGGCGGCGACGGCTCAAAACCATCGTCCGCGAGCGACCGCATCGCCGCTTGGCTGTCGGCGTCGTTGAGGTGGTAGTACAGGTCCAGAATCTCCGATGAGCTGTGCCCTAGCCACGCCAGCGCCTTGCGGTACGCCACCGCGTGGTTCGCACAGAGGCTGGCGAAGTGGTGCCGGAACGAGTGGAGCTTGTAGGTCTTCCAGTCGCCAAAGCCGACTTCCCGGCAAAGCCGCTTCAACCGCGACAGCATGTTCCGCTCGGTCAGCCCCGGGAACACCACCGCCTGGTTGCGAGGCAACTTTTCCAGGAATGGCCGGACCCGCGGATGGATCGGCACAAATCGCTCATCCTTGTCCTTCGTCCGTCCCGGCACCGACCCGCCTCGCCGGATATGGAACATGCCCAGATCGCCCCGGCCCATCTGCACGTCAACCCATCGCAGTTGCACCAGTTCCCCTATCCGCAGCCCGGCATAGGCTAGCGTCGCATACGCCGCCTTCTCGATCCCCTCGGCGTTGCTCACTAACAACTCGACCTGCTCGGTCGTGAAGCACGGCTGCGGCTTCGCCCGCGCCTTGGCCACCTTCGCGTTGCCGAGCTTGTAGTCCCTCAGCTTGCTCTCCTGATACCCCCACTTGAAGACCTGTTTGCACAGAATCAACGCCGTGTAAACCGTCTTGTCCGCGTAGTTCCGCGCCAGCAGCCATTCGCGGTACTTGAAGAACAACTCCCGGTTGAAACGCGAAGCCAGCGCTACCTGCTCCTCATGGCAAAACGTCTTGATCTTCTTGAGGTCGGTGTCGTACTTGCTCTGGCTCTTGGGTGCCAGCCCCCGCGCCTTGACCATGCTGAAATACGCATCAATCAAGTCGTCGATAGTCAGCCGCGCATCGACCACCCGCGGCTGCCCCGCTTCGATCCGCGCGTGAATCTCCAGCGCCAGCCGTCGGGCTTCGAGCCGGCTCTGCGTCTTGAGATTCTCACACACCTGCCGCCCCGCGTCGTCGCGGTACTCGGCGGCGTAGCGTTTGCTCACCCGCCGCTTGCCCTGGCTGTAGTTGACCCGCCGCCCGATGGTGATGGCGGTGCCCTCGATCCGTTCCCGGTCTTCCAGTTTCATCGCATAAACTCCTGAATCAGTCGATCCCGCCAGAACCGCAGCGGCTTGCCGCGTTTCACGGCCCCCGAATACCGCCCCTCGGAAACGTGCCGATACAGCGTCGAAACCTTCAGCCGCAAAAGCCCTGCGGCTTCCTCGGGCGTGAGGATCGGTGGCAGGTCGCTTCCGACCAGTGAGGTGGTAATCTCGGGTGCGGTTAATTTTCGTTGCATTCTACACTTCTCCCGTGTTCGTGACAATGGTATAATTGATTCGATTCACTCTTTAACGAAGGCTTAGACATTCATGGCCAAGAAGAAAACCGCCAGCCGCCCCAGCCCCACCCGCAAAACCCCGACGGTGCAGCGGACCTACCGCTTCGACACCGACCTGTTCGAGCGGTTCGAGGAGGACTGCGCCAAGAACCTGGCCAACCCCAAGCTGGTCATCGAGGCGGCGCTGCTCTATTACCTCGACGGCAACCTGGAGCTAAGACACCAGATCGCCCAGAACCACCGTGAGCAGTTCGGCACCTCCACGGGCTACCGCTCGACCCCCGGAAGCCCCCGGAATTAGCCGAGCTTACGTAGCCTTGCCCTTTTACTTCCGGGGGCGGGGGTTCTCGGAGATCCAGTCGAACGCCAGGTGCGTGACCCGCTCGACCAGCGGCAGGTCGTCGCGCCCGAAGCTGTCGGACGAACGCCACTGCTTTTGATCCTCCGGGTCGCGGTAGAGCCGCTGAACCGTGACGTTGTGGCGGACGATGTCGGGGTCGGTGAGGTTTTCCCAGATCGCGGCCTTGATCCGGCCGATGCGGATTTCGTGGACGGGCCGGAGGCGATTCGGGGCGGGCGTCGGTTCGGAACGCGGGGCGTCAAGGGTGGTCATGGTTTTCTCCGGTAAGGGGGATGGGGTTGGGAACAATCAGGACTCGGCGGTGGCAGCCGCAGTTTTCGGGGATTCCGGGAGCTGGGTTGGGGGTGATTTGGATTTGGCCCGGCTGGACCGCACCCGTGTTCGGCCCGACGGCTGCTTGAACTGCTGGAACGCGCGATCGGCGGCCATGAACTGCCGCGCCATCTCGCGCAGCAGGTCGGCGTCGGTCACGGTCGCGTGATGAGTCTGACGGTAGAACGCGCGGTACTGCTCCAGGTCTTGCGTGAGCGAGTAGTCGGCTTCCACGGTGACGCGGGTGGTTTTGGTGATGTGGAACGCTGGCAGGGTGAGGTCGGGCATGATGTATTTCCTAAGCGTGGTAGTGGGGTAAACAACGAATCGCGTCTGGCGTTTCAGTCGCCGGATGACGTGTAGGGTCTGAGCGTCAGGTCTTCGCTGACCAGCACGTTGAACCGCGTGCCAGGCCGGACGGTCACGGTCGGCGGCAGGTCCAGCTCCCGGTCGATGATGCGTTGGCCGAGCTGCGACGCCTGCTGTGCGACGGTCTCGCCGACGACATCGTTCTCGGAGTCGGTGTCTCGCCCAATGTTGCCGACATAGGCGATGGCGGTGCTCAGCACCGTGGCCAGTCCGATTCGGCCGACGTGGTAGTCCACCCGATCCGCCAGCCCCGACCGGCCTAGCGCATCGACCCCTGGAACCGTCGGCAGTTCCAGCGAATCGCCGTTGGGCAGGATGATCCGGTCCCAAGCGATGAGCACCCGGTTTTGCCCCGTGCCGACCAAGCTGCTGTAGCGACCGACGAGCCGCGAGCCTTGCGGGATGAGCAGGTGCGACCCGCTCACGGTGTCATAAACGTGTTCGGTGACCTGCCCGGTGATGACCCCCGGCAGGTCGCTGTGGATCGCGGTCAGCAGCGCCCCCGGAAGGATTGTGCCGGCCTTGATCTCGTAGGGCGAAGATGACTTAACCAAGCGCTTGCCTGCGTTGTTTTGACGACGGGCAAGGAACCCATCGTTGGTCAGCGCTACACGGGTCGGATCGGTTTGGCCAGGTGAAGCCTGTTGGCCGTGGCTTGCGGCGTGAGGGTTCACCGCGACATTTTTGTTTCGCCGCGTCTCGACGCCACCGAAGACCAGCGGTGAATCAATCGCTTCTTCGAGTTGTTGCCGCAGGCGTTCGAGTTGACGCTCGCGGGCCGCAAGTGCGGCGGCTTCCGTAGGCCCGGTCGAGGCCGTCGTCTGATCCAGCGTTGCCGATCTTTCCGATTCTTCCGGGGACGAGGTTTCCGGGGGGCGGAGGTAGTCCTGGACGTCAAAGCGGTAATCCTCCGGCAGGCGAGTGAGGGCGGTGTCGATCACGTTCTCCGACGCGGGCGTGAACGTCGGCACGGGTTGACGGGCGTTTCCGCCATTCGGCCGTCCGCCGAAACCGATCACGAATGCGGTCGTCAAAACGCACAAGGCGACGACCCCCAGTCCGGCGATCATGCGCGGACTCAGCCGCTTGACACCGGGACGCTGCGGGTTGAGGTCCAGTGACATTTCCGAGGCATCCAGGGTGTCCGGGGGCTCCGAAGTTTCGGGTACATCGTGGGATGGCGTTGAAGTCATGGCGTGTTCCAGTTGAGGGGTGTTGAAAAAAGTCAGCGACGGCGCAGGCCAACCGGTCGAGCCGGCCGACGCCGCGAGCTCGAATCACGCAGGTTCCGATCGATCCGCACGACGATTGGCTTGGCCGGTGGCGACCCGAGTCGCAGCTCGGCCCGGTCGAACAACCGATCCACCACGTAGAACCGGCCCCGCACCCTGTAGTTCACGAGTTGCGCAGCGTCCCCATCGCCTTCGGCCAGCACGAAGAGCGGCGGCGCTTCGGTCGTCCCGAGGTTCGGCGGGAACTCGATGTACGTCTTCTGCCCATCATCAAACACCCGCGTCGGCATCCACCGCGGCGGCCGCCGCGATGACTTGCCTATCGCCTTGACCGAATAATCAAAGTGCAACGCATCGACCGCGATCACTGGCGCGACCACATTCGCCTGCTCTTTCGTTCGGTTGACTCGTTCACGCCGCAGGGCGATCAGCGCATCCTTCGGATAATCCCACGCGATCGCCGTGTTGTAGACCGGCACGTCCACGCTGGTCAGGTCCAAGTGATAGACCCGCCGGTCGGTGGTGATGACCAGATTGGTTTGTAGAAACGGCTGCCGTGGTTTGATGAGGATGAGCGTGGTCGCCGCCTCACCGCTCCCGGTTTCAATCGACTCGACCACCCAGCGCGTCGTGTCCCCCGCCGCCGCCGTCAGGAGTTCTTCGCCCGGCTGCAACTCGATCGTGGTCACATACCCCGGACTCGTCACGGCGGTGAACACCACCCCTGCCGTATACGGATACCGCAACACCGCCAACAACCCACCCCCGCCCCCGGAATTGCCCCCGGAAGTACCTTTGTTCGTTCCGGGAGAACTTCCGGGGGAAACATCTGCCGCGTCCATCACGGCGGCCTCGTGCCCGTCAGCGATGAGGCGGAGCGGGTGCACCTGTTGCCGCCCTAATTCGCTCAGGGAATCCGGCAATGGCCGTAACTGCGGGGCGCTGACCGGGATCGGCACTTCGACCACCCCGGCCGAATCGTCAGCCGCGGTCTCGGGTTGGGCGGCAATCAACCGGGTGTCAGGACCGTTACGGCGCTCGGTTGACTTGGCATGGCTTGCGCACCCGGTGACTAGGCCAGTCAGCGTGAGAACCAACGCTGTGGCAAGCGCGATGCGAAACGGTTGCGGTAAGGGCTGAGTCATCTTTTGAGTTCCTTGTGGAAAGTGGATGGGTTGGTGTCAGGAGACGGGTCTTCGGCTGTCTTATTTCCGATGATTCCGGGGGTCGGGGATTCCGGGGGCGGGCGCGTGGCTAGGGGGTGTCTTGATCCGGCACCACGGGCGCGGTGTATTCCCGGCTCCAGTTGAAGTCGGTGACGTAAAGCCCCAGCGGGTTGCGGAAGGTTTCGGTTTCGGTGGTGGGGGGTCGGATCGCGACGTGGAAGAGGCCGGTGTATTGCTCGCGTCGGCGTTCGACGCCATTGGCGTAGGTCATCTCGATCCAGCGCACCTGCCAGGTGCGCTCGCTCTGCTGCACGACACTGCCGATCTCGACAATCCGTGCCTGATGATTCGCGGCGTTTGAACTTCCGGGGGCAACCCCCGGATCGGTGGCGGCGTAGCGGTTCATGGACGCAACCGCGCCGCCCGCGAGGAACTGATACGCCTTGGCCCAGTTCTGCCGCATGACCACCGGATCGACCGGCCGCTGCCGCACGAGCTTGACCAGCTCGCCGACGAAATACCCCACCGTCGCGTCGTCGGCGTCGTAGGTCTGCCCGGCAAGCGTGACCCGACCGGGCATCCCCGCCGGGTCCACCTCTACCAGGAACGTCTCGACCTGCTTCTGCCGACTCAGGGTGATGAGGCCGATGCCCAGCAGCAGCATCCCGCCCATCGCGGCGAAGGCCATGATCCGCCAGTTGCGCGCCTGCACCCGGGCCGAGCCGATGCGGTTGTCCCACTCGCGAGCCGCCCGCGAATACGGCGTCTCCCCCCCGGAACCCCCGCCCCCGGAACTCCCGGAAGATCTCCCTTTGGGCGGGAACGTCGAGGTTGTTTTCTTGAAGGCCATGTTGAGTTTCCTTTTGAAGGGTGGGATTCGAGGTTCATCTGGAGTTTGTCTCTGAACTTCCGGGGGCTTCCGGGGGGCGGGGGGTTAGGTTTCGCTACCTTGTTCGCTTATATGGGCCGAGGTCGCACCCCCACCGCCGCCGGCCCGGCCGAGCGTGCGGCCGCCCTCGCGGAGGGAACGAACCGCTGTTTGCCGACGGTGCTTCGCCGACGCCCCGCTCGCCGCCACGGATTCGAGGACCGACCGCGCCGCACCGGGCGTTCCCCGCAGCGCCTTCCCGGCCCCGCCGCTTGCCGCGCCCTTGATGCCCTGGGCCGCGACGGACGCCGCGACCGAAGCCCCGGCGGTCTTTACCGCCGCGGCCGCCTGTACCGCTTTAAGTGATCCGCCGGCCGCACCCGCCGCCACGCCCTGCCCACCACCGACCGCGCCCTGCCCCCCGGCCAGCACCACCCCGGCCGCACCACCCACCGCGCCCGCCGCGGCCCCCGCCCCGAGACTCGGTCCGCCGGACACCAAATCACCCGCTAACCGCGTCGCCAGGATCGAAAGGATCATCAACACGATCGCCGCCAGCGCGATATCCAGTGCGGTGCGCACCGTCATGTCTTCGACGGGCACCACCATGTCGTCAAAGATCACGTCCCCAATGCCGACCACCATCGTCAGCACCATCAGCCGGACCCCCGAGGACACCACCCACCCCAGCGGCCGCTCGGCGATAAATGCCGTCTTGCTCACCACCGCAAACGGCACCAGCACAAACGCCGCCAGCGTCCCGAGCTTGAACATGAGTAGCGCCACCACCACCTGGATTGCGATCACAAAG
Organism: uncultured Phycisphaeraceae bacterium; assembly: GCA_963799465.1. Taxonomy (GTDB): domain Bacteria; phylum Planctomycetota; class Phycisphaerae; order Phycisphaerales; family Phycisphaeraceae; genus JBCCOW01. The sequence goes on from CAWCXG010000001.1 coordinate 2,485,641, forward strand.
AACGCGATCAGTACCGCCAACACCGATAAGGTGAGCAACGCGATCTGCGGGAAGTTGGCAAAGAACGCCCGAATCCCCGAGAGGTCTTCAATCGCTTCAATCATCGGGTCCGTGGCGGTAAAACCGCGATACGCGATGTTGCCGGGCTGCAATACATAATCCGCAGCGAAACGATCCCCCCCGGCCCGGAACCCCAGTTCCATGAACGACTGAGCCAACACGTTGGTCAACTCGGCCCAGTTGCCGATGAGCCAGGCGAAGAAGCCGATGTAGATCACCTTCCGGGCGAGCTTGAGAATCACCTGGTCGTCACTGACCGCCCACATCGCCGCGGCCATCACGACGTTGAGAATAATCAGGACGTTGAATAACCAAAGCACGTCCGACTCGATGAGGCCGAAGCCGCTGTCGATGACCGATTGATAGCGTTCGAGGACGCGGTTGATACGCTCCATGACTTTCTCCGCTGGCGTGCGGCTCCCGCCGCTGCTCGTTGTTCGATCCTTAAACCCGATGTGGCGGTCTCCCACCACAACGGGGTTCTCTCCTCTCCGCCCCGCCCTCGGCCCCCGGAAGATTCCCGGCACAACCTTGGATTACCGCAGGCTGGTGGTAATAGCGTCGCGCCTCCCGGGGGGCGGTGCGGCCCAATCGGACATCACCGCTTCGCGGCGTTGTTCGGCGAAGGCGTCTTCGGCTTGTTCCTGCGCGACTTCCTCCAGCGTCAGCCGTTGGTGGCTGATCTGGAGCGATTGGAGTTGTTGGAGCTGGCCCGTCACGGTGGCGAGCAGCTCGTTGCTCGCCTGCACGGCGGCCGTGGGGCCGGGGGCGGCGTTGGACTTGTTGATGTATTCGCCGATGCGGTCGCCGGTGGATTCCATCTCGTCGAGGACGGTGTTTTGCAGGGTCCAGCCGCCGGTGACGGACTGGCGCTGGTTGTCCACCCACGTCTGCCGGACCCTCCGGAAGTCGTCTTGGGTGATGCCTTCCCACCGGTCGGGGGTGGTGGGGAAGATGTCGTCGAGGCGTGGGCCGGCGTCGAGCCATTCGTAGGCGTCGTTGGCGGTGCGCAGGATGTTTTGGGCGCTGTACATCGCGCGGCGGATGTCGTCGATGCGGGTGAACTCCCAGCTTTCGAGGGCGCGGAGCTGCGCTTCGAGCTGCAACTGGATGCGGTTGATCGTCTCGATCTGGTTGGCGACCTGCTCGACCGCCTGGGCCCAACCCTGCGGGTCGAACACGATGTCGCCGATGCCGAACAGGGCGTGGGCGGGCGGGGCGGGCAGGCACAGGCCGCCGCCGATGACCGCGGCGACGCCGATGCCGGTCGCCTTACGCCACCGGCGTCGGGAGATGTTCTTGATCGTGCCGGGGGTTGGGGCTTGCGGGGTGGGATTGTTTCTCATGGTCGTCTCCTTGGGGTTCGTGGTGCGGGTTCAGAAGTTCGGCGGCGTCGCGCAGGCCCAGGTCGGTGAGGTAGCCCCAGGCGAAGTCGGCGGGGTCGTACTCGCCTCGTACCCGGTCGATGCGGCGCTGGTCTTCCGGGGAACCGGCGGCGCAGAAAGCGAGCGCGACCTCGCCGAGGTTCAGCTCGAACAGGCGGTTGCCCTCTCGGCTGGCGTAGTAGTAGTCCCGCTTGGGCACGGCCTGCTGGAGAATCGATAACTGGCGGTCGTTGAGGCCGAACGCCTGGTACACCTTGCGGGTTTGCTCCTCGCGGGCCGTGGGGTTGGGCAGGAAGATGCGGGTCAGGCAGCTCTCGATGATCGCGGGTGCAAGTTCGCTGGTGGCGATGTCCGAAAGCGACTGCGTGGCGAACACCACCGCCACGTTTTTCTTCCGCAGCACTTTGAGCCATTCCCGAATCCGGGCCGCGAACACCGAATCGGTCAGGTACAGCCACGCTTCATCAAGCACCAGCAGCGTCGGGCCCGCCACGCATTCCGGCTCACCCGGAAGTTTGCCGGGCAACTGACGCTCGACCACCCCGAACCGTTTCTCCAGCCGATGAAACAGATACGTCAGCACCGGCACCAACGCCGCCCGGTTGTGCATCAGGTGCTCCATCTCAAACGCCAACCAATCCACCCCCGGAAGCTCCCCTGGATGGCATTCAGGGGTTGATTCCGAGTGACTAGCGGTGTCGTCCAGAGCATCCCAATCAGCGTCGAGGATTTGGCCGTAGGGACCGTCGAGGGTGTAGTGCTTGAGCGCGTGCCGGGCGTCGGGGTCTTGCACCAAGTTGTAGAGCGTGCTCATGGTGCGTTGCCGCACCGGCATCGAGCCGAGGTTGGAAAGAGCCGACCACACTTCTTGTTTGAGCACCGGGGTCACCGCGACGCCTTCACGCTGGAGGATGTCGGCGACCCAGCCCTGCGCCCAGTTCAATTCGTCTTCCCGGTCCACCGCCGCCAACGGCTGAAAACAAACCCCGCCCCTGGAATCCCCGGAATCCCCGGAAATCCCTTCGAACTTCGTTGCGTTAGTTGTGGCTGGGGTGCTTCCGGGGGTGAAGTAGTGGCCGCCGCAGGCGAGGGTCAGGGCGCGGCAGCTTGCGCCCTTGTCGAAGATGTAGATGCGGGCGTCGGGGTAGCGCAGCCATTGGGCGGCGAGCAGGTTCAGCAGGGTGGACTTACCCGCGCCGGTCGGGCCGACGATGAGGGTGTGGCCCACGTCGCCTTGGTGGAGCGAGAGTCGGAATGGCGTGGAGCCGGCCGTCTGGGTGAACACGAACGGCCCCGGCCGTGAAGCAGACAAGCCAGATGCACTGCGCGATTCATCTACGGAAGCGGTGGTGGTTCCGAAATGATTTGCGGGAGAACTTCCGGGGGCGGGGGCGATTCCGGGGGCGGGGGTCGGGGGGCCAGACCAAGTGGTGGAGAGCGGGGCGAGGTCGCAGAGATTGAGCGTGGAGACCATCGGGCGACGGACGTTGGCGTAAGCGTGGCCCGGCAGGCTGCCGAGCCACGCCTGGACGGCATTAAAATCTTCGATCTCCGAGACGAAGCCGACGCTGTCGATGACTTGCTGCACGGCCCGGGCTTTCTCGGTAGCGAGCTTGTCCAGTTGGTCGCCGACGATGATGGTGAGGGTGAGGTCGCCGAAGCCGCAGAAGTCGCCGCCGAGTTCTTGCAGGGCGGCGTCCACGTCCCGCGACTTGTTGAGCGCGTCGGTGTCTTCGAGCGCGCTCTCGGATTTGGTGACGGCTTCTTTGAGCAGGGACCACACGCCCTTGCGCTTGGCGAACCACTGGCGGCGGAGTTTGTTGAGTTGGGCCGTGGCCTGGGGCTTGTCCATCGGCAGCCAGCGCACGACCCAGCGGTAGCCGATGGGAAGTTCGTTGAGGCCGTCGAGCAGACAGGGAACCGTCTGGTTGGCGAAGGCGCGGACCGAGACGATCTTGAGGTGTTCGGCCCCGAGCTTGGGCGACAGCCCCCCGGTGAAGGGGCGGTCGGTCAGCAGCGCATCGAGGTAGAACGGGGCGCTACCGGGGGCACTTTCGCGGGCGGCACCGGGGGTGGGGTCGGACGGGACGGCCAGCTTGAAGTATCGGTCGGACACGCAGGCGTGCAGGTAGGTCAGGGTTTGAGCGTCGTCGAGCGGCCGGGCTTCGGGCATGAAGCCCTGCATGAGGGCGACGGTTTGGTCGATCAGGCCGGTGAAGTAGTTGAGGAACTCGCGGTAGGAGACGGCTTCGCCACGCTTTGCACCGGTATCGGGAGACTCGAACAGGAGGCTGGCGGCCCGGCGGGTCTGTTCTTCCGGGGGCAGCCAGGTGAAGGTGAGGAAGTAGGCGGACTCAAACCCACGGCCGGCCCCGGCAGACGCAGCAGCGCGGCGTTCGTCGTCGATGAGTTGGGCGACCGGGTGAGGGAAAAGATCGGCAGGTGGCCCGGCCGCCCGGCGTCGGGCGGCTTCAATGTGCAGGCACCAGCCCGAACCGAAGCGGCGCAGGACGTGGTTCATCCGAGCGCGCACGCTCATCAACTCATGTGGCGTGGAACTGTCGAGGTCCGGGCCGCGGAAACGAACGGTGCGCTGGAAACTGCCGTCTTTATTGAGGACGACGCCGGGGCCGACCAGCGCCGCCCACGGCAGGTGGTCGCTCAGACGCTGGGGCCTTCGTCGGTATTCGCTCAGGTTCCACATGGGCGGGGTCCATTCGGTGGGTTCAGGTGACGGGTAGGTTTGGGACCAACTTTCCGAGGCTTTTTCGGCGGTACTTCCGGGGGCAACTTCCGGGGGGGGGTTAGGAGTCGAGGTGGGTGGGTTGGCGGACGTGGGTGCGGAACACGTCGAACCATTGGGGATCGCGCTTGGTGAACCAGACGGCGACGGTGTGGAGGGCGAAGCCGAGCGGGATGCCCAGCCACCAGACCTTGAGGCCGAGGGTGAGCACCATCGCCATCACGACGTTGAGAATGCCGAAGCTGCGTGGAACTCCGCCGAAGAGCATGGGCTGGGTCAGCGACGTGTGCAGCGGGACTTCGTAGCCGTCGAGGGTTTGCGGGTCGTCGGACATCGGTTCTCCGGGTGAAGTCGGAGCAGGTAGTTTCAGTCAGGTCGTAAAGTAAAAGCCCCGACTCCCGCTGCGTGTCTCTCGTCTCTGAACCGTGCTGCGTGTGGTCGTGTCGGCCGTCCACTCCTCCGGGACCGGCCGAAGTCACGAGTCATACGAATGAGGATCATTGATCGAGGGTGAGCCACAAAGGGTGGCTTCCGTGCCGTGCCGTCCGGTGCTGCAAGCAGCGTGGGACGCAGCGGGCGATTTGCTCACGGGAGCCGGGGCGGGTTGCCCCCCGGAATCCCCCGGAATCTCCCGGAAGTCATCCGGTCGCTCGCGGTGTAATGGAGCCGAGCGGATGGTTCCAGTTCCGGGGAGGGTTAAAAGGTTGCGCCGCCGTCGAATCCGAAGAACGTGACGCCGAAGCTCGTGGCGGTGGCCGCGATGGAGGCCCCGAGCAGCAGCCCGAGGACGCGCCGCATCATGCCGCCGCCCTCGCTGAACGCGAAGCCGAAGCCGGTAACCACGATGGCCAGGATCAGCAGGGCCTGGGCGACCGGCCCGGTAAAGCTGGCGAGCACCTGAGCCAGCGGGCCTTCCCAAGGCAGCGGTGCCCCACCCCCAGCAGCGGCTGCCCACGCCGGGTTAGAAAACCACCCGGCGGCCAGGACGCCTAGCGCCCGCCGACTCCACGTTGCGATGCCTTGTCGTTTGGTTCGTCGCCGCATGATTCTTCTCCGTTACGGGTTTGGGATGGAAAGGCATCGGAACAACCGCCACCTTAATTGTCTTTATTCATACCAGTATACCCTATCAAATACCAAACGCAAGTAGGCCTGGGAAAATTTTTGCGTAGGGGCCTTGCGTCACCAGTCGCGGGTCAATCAGGACACGACCGCTCCGCCCCCAGAAGTAATCTCTGGGGGTGGGCGATGGTCAGCGTCCGACGATTGGCTTGCTGGTGATCCCGGTTGCGTTGCAGGAACAGGGTGATCCCGATGGTGGTGGCGATGAGGCGTTGGGCATCGACGCCCGACACCTCGGCCACGAGATCGGCGATACGGCGGGCCGCGTCTTCGGCACTGTTGGCGTGTACCGTGGCGACACCGCCGGGGTGTCCGGTGTTCCATGCTTTGAGCATGTCCAAGGCTTCCCCGCCGCGCACCTCGCCGACGACGATGCGGTCAGGCCGAAAGCGCAGCGTCATCTTCAACAGGTCACGCATGGTGACGGCTGGATCGCTCTGGCGGGTAAGCAACTCAATGCGATCTTCGGCACTGGATTGAAGTTCGCGGGTGTCTTCGAGGATGACCACGCGGTCGTGGCGAAACGCAGGTTCGGCGAGGATCGCGTTAGCGAGGGTGGTCTTGCCCGAGCCGGTGCCGCCGGCGACGAGAATGTTTTTCCGATCGGTGATGGCGGCTCGGACTTCATCGGCTTGGGCGGGGGTCATGGTGCCGTCGGCGAGGTAGTCGTCGAGGGTGTAGATGACCTTGGGGCGTTTGCGGATCGTGAAGCTCGGCCGCTCGACAATGGGGGGCAGCACGCCCTGGAAGCGTTCGCCAGTGCCTGGCAGCGTCCCGGCGACCGAGGGGCGGTCGCGGCCACAGGGCTCGCCCATGTGGTTGGCCAGCAGGCGGATGACGGTTTCGGCGGCGTGGGCTTCCAGCTCGCCGATGCGTTCTCGGCCTGAGCCGGCCCGGTCCACCCACAGGCCGCCGTCGGGGTTGGCCATGACTTCGACCACGCCGTCGTCGGCGAGGGCCGCGGCGATGGTGGGGCCGAGGGCGTGGGTCAGGCTGTCGAGATGGCGGGCGCGGACCTGGTTGCGGGACGCCTGGCGAAGGTTCGGGTCAGTCATTGGATTCCTCCTTCGGGGTGATGGGGTTGGTGGGAATGGCTTCAGTTGCTAGTTCAGGCTTGTTTCCGGGGGTGGAACTTCCGGGGTCGCTTCCGGGGACGGGGGTTGGGGGTTCGAGGATGGAGACGCCGTCGCGGAGGCTGTTGCTGAGTACGTCGAGGAAGCGCTCGAAGCGGGCGCGGCCGGAGATCGTGGCGGCGGCGCGTTCGGTGTCGGGCAGCGCGGCGGTGTGGTTGAGGTAGGTGCGGACGCCCAGACCCACCATCTCTTTGAGGATGTGCAGGTCAGTGCCGAGCTTGCGTTCGAGCCGGTCGATCTTGTGGAGGCAGTGCTGCACCGCGTCGCGGATCGCGGCCTCGTCGGCCTGCTGTTCTTCGGACGGGTGCAGCGTCTGCTCCGCGGCGGCAACGATCACCGCGGCCAGCGGGGCGTTGCGCTGGGCGGCGAGTTGGCGGGCGGTCTTGTAGAGCGGGTGTGGCAGACGGATCGTGAGAGCGACGCGGGGCTTGCTCGAACCTTTTCGCTGGCTCGTGGGCATGGGCTTTCTTCCTCCGTGATGTGGGCTGCGGTGAAGGGTTGCTTTGGGTTCAGGTGATGCCAAACCGGTCGTCGGGGTCGGGGGTGAGGCTGTTTTCGTGGCCGTCGGACTCCACGGGCAGAGATCTCAGATGAGGGGATGAAGCGTCGGTGGATTCTCGGCGTGGGCCTTTGGCACGCTCGCCGGTCCAATCGTGGAGGGTTGCTTCTCCCGCTTCGGAAATAATTCCGAGGGTGGGCGGGTCGCGTAGCCGATCTGTGAAGGGTGGCTCTTCGTAGTACCGCACTTTGTGGCAGCGGATGGGCTTGCAGCCGTTGACGAAAATCAGTTGGGTGTCGTCGGGTAGTTCGCGGACCTGGCCGGGAGTGAGCAACGGGCGGACCTGCTCGCTGGTGCTCACGTTGCCGCGCCGGAAGTCGAACAGATTGAGACCCGGGGGCCGGAGGCGGGGCCGACTGAAGCTGTCGCGGTATTCGACGACGGTGCCGGTCATCTGGCTGACGCGGTGCTGGGTGGTGGTGTCGGCCGAGGCGAAGGCGGTTAAGAGGTGGCAGTTGTCGATGATGGTATTGTGCGGGCCGTACTGCTCCACGATGTCGTTGAAGGACTGGACGATCAGGTGGGCCTTGATCCCGTAGCCGGCCATCTGGCGGAGGTTGGTGGTGAAGAAGTCGAGCCGACCGAGCGTGGGAAACTCGTCAAGCATCAGTAGAAGGCGGTGGTGTTTGTCGCGGCCGCGACTGTCCGTGCCGGGGTGTTCCATCAGGGCGCGACAGACCTGGTTGAGGATCAGGCGGATCAACGGACGCAGCCGCGGCGCGTCCGACGGTGGGGGCTGAAGGTAAAGCGTTACCGGTCGGTCTCCGCACACCAGATCGCTCACGGAAAAATCGCTGGCGGCGACGTTGCGGCAGACAATCTCGTCGGCGTAAAGGGTGAGGTAGCCCGCGGCCGTGGCGCGCACGCTGGCCTGGAAGCGTTCGGGCTGGCCTTCAAGTTCCTTAGCGACACGGGCGACTTCCGGGTGTACCTGGGGTTGGCCGTCGGCATTGAGGCGGTGCGGCAGGGTCTGCATGTCTTCCAGCGTCTGCTCGAAGTCCAGCAGGATTTCACGGACGGTGCCAAGATGTTTGTGCGGGTCTTCTGCCGTGTACAAGACGTGAAGCACCAGCGCGACCAGCAACTGGCTGGCGTTCTGGTCCCACACGTCAAAGGTGCGTTTGGCCCCGTCGGGGTTGACGAGGATTTCCACGAGGTTCTGCGTGTCGCGGATTTCGTGCGGACCCTTACGGATTTCCAGCAACGGGTTGTAGCGGGCACCCCCGCCCCCGGAACCCCCGGAACTGTCCATCGTGGGGTTGAAGCGCAGGACCGGGCCGAGCCGCTCGGCGCGGAAGCCCGCGGTCAAATCCCATAGTTCGTTCTTCACGTCGTACACCAACACGCTGCCGGTCCAGTTCAGCAGGGTCGGGACAACGTGCCCCACGCCCTTGCCGGAGCGTGATGCGCCGCTGACAAGCTGGTGTTCGGGTCCGTCGTAGGTGAGGTAACGGTCGGGCAAAATGCGTTGCCATCGCAGGGGAAACTTCCGGGGGCGTGGGGCGAGTTTGCCCGCCACCGTGCCGCGGCCGGTCAGCAGCTTCGCCCGCTCCAGTTCGGGTACGCCCGCCCAATGGTCGTCCCGCAGCCCCCGGACCCGGCCCTTATCGCTGGCGGCGGCACTCTGCACGACGGCGAGGGCCACGATCCCGACGCCGACGCTCAACCCCACCAGCCCCAGCGCGAGGGTGAAGATGTCCGGGTGCTGGTTCCCGAATTGCCCGCGCCACACCAGTAATGACCACGGCGGATACCCCCGGAAGTCACCCACCGTCACACGAAACCCGAGCGCGGAGTCGTGGTTCAGCCGCGCCGCAACCCACTGCGAGCCGAGTTGCAGCCCGACCACCAGGGACAGAACCATCCACGCCAGCCGCAGCGCAAGCCCGCGGTTGGCGGAAGAAGTTGAAGGGGTAGAAGTGTCAGAACTCATCGTTCAAGCTCCTCCTGCCGGCCACTTCTATCGCCCGAGCGTTCGCGGCGCTGGTCGTCACGGGTCGCGGTGCGGTCACTGGATTTCTGCTGGGTCAACACCGTCATGCGGTCGTTGACCCGCTCGGCCCGCACCGGCGTGCCGAGAGTCAGGGGCGGCGCTTTGAGGACCGGGGTCACCACCAGTCCGGTCGGCGTCTCGATGACGGCGAGCCGCCCCTGGTGCAGATGCCGCACCGCCAGATAGTGACCGGTGACGGACTGACCTTGATGCAACGCTGAAACCTCGCGGCCGGTTTCACCGGCGAGTTGTTGCCGCGTCGTCGTCGCCTCGATCTCTGCGAGTCGGCGTAAAGCCTGCGACGCGAAGCGCCACGGCGGCCCGGCCGTGGCGTACCCCTGGTCCACGAGCCACGAAGCCCGAGACTCCAACGCCTGCTCTACATCATTGCCCCAAGGCTCAACGGCCTTCCCGTCTTTGGCAGCACGTTGCCGCTCGTACAGCCGCCGGTCCAGCCACGTCGCGGCCAGCGTCGTCGTCTGCTGCTCCAGCGTCGCCGAACTCAAAACATGCAGGTCCACCCGCGCCCACGGCCCGCGCTGCGTGCGCTCGTGGAACCGCCGCAACCCGTCAAGGTCAACCCGAAACACCCCCCGGAATTTCCCCCGGAAGTCACCCCCGGAATCTTTTCCATCGTCCGCCCCAGGCGTCACCCCCGACCGCTCCGCCCGCGCCAGCGACTCCAGCCTTTTCACATGCGACGCCACGAACGGCCCCCGATCCCCGGCCGCGAAGTCTGGCCGGGTCACCGCCAACAACCGCTCGTGGTCTGCCGCCCGGTATACCCCGTCGTGCTGACCGGCCACCTCCACGATGGCCGCGATCATCCGGTCCCGCTGCGCCCGGTTGCGCCCCAATTCCACCACCGACCCCACCCGCGTAGCCCCCAGTTCCGCATCCCCGCGCACCGGCGCATGGTGCAATCGACCCCCGGCATCCCGCACCACCACAAACCCCCCGTCCCCGGAAGTCCCGCCCCTACTCCCGGAGATACTCAATGCTTCCGGGACTTCCGGGGGCGGACCGAGGGCCACCACCACGCCGGACACCGGCGTGACTTTCGCGGCTACCGCGGTCATCCGTTCGACGCGCGACGCCAGCTTCGCCGCGTCCGAGCCGAGTGTCTGGTAGAGCTGGCGGATCACGTCCCGACGCGCCCCGAGGTCTTCGAGTTGCACCGACCAGCCGGGTTCCAATACCCATGACGACGGCCCGAACCGACGGCGTACATCGTCGGGGGACCGGGCCAGCCCCATTTGTTTAAGCACAGCCAACCGCCCGACCACGAGGTCGCGGTGCTCGGCCCGAAACCCCACCGGCCGCGACTTGGACGCATCGAACGTCAGCGCCCCGTTCACCGGCTCCACCGCCCGCTGAATCATCCGATCCAACGCCGTGAACCGCTCATCGCGTAGCTCCTGCGACAACCCCTGCCGAATCTCCTGGTCGCTACGCGGCCCCAGCAGCTCGGTGGCCACCTCCCGCGCCCGGTCCCGCATCCCGTGTCCGATGTAGTGCCGGGCGATCACCAGATCGCGGCGGCCCCCGGAATATCCGGGGTGTCCGGGGGCCGGGTCGTGTTCGGCGTCGGGGTACGGCCGAGCCCCCCGGATAAGGACGTGCGCGTGGGGGTTGTCGGTGTTGTGGTGGTTAATCGCGAGCCAATCAAGCCCACCCTTTGGCAGGTCCAGGTCAGCCTCCCAACGACTCACCACTTCGCGCACATAGGCTTTGAGGTCTGGCAGCTCGGCGGCGTGTTCGGGTGACACAATGACGCGGAAATGGTGCCGGTCCTGGGTCCAATCCTTGACGATGGGACCGGGGTTGATCCCCTCACGCTGCGCGTCGTAAAACGCGCCGCGCTCCCCGTCCAGGCTGGCCGACTCGCGGGCGAGGTAGCCCGCATGTGCCCCGAACGCACCACTTGTCCGGGCCGCCCCGCTGGCAGCTCGGGTGCCGCCCGCGGTCTTCGGGTGCTTGACGTAATGAGTCTTGACAACGACCCGCTGCGCGTGTGCCGCAGTGCGCAGGATGATGCGCCCGGCCCCGCCCTTGAAGGTCGATTTACCGCGTGACTTGTCGCCGCCGCGGTTCCCCCGGAACCCGGCCAGGCGGCGGGCGAGGCCCGCCGTGGTGCTGGTGTCGTGGGCGCGGGAACCGCCCATCTGCGCGACGCGATCGCGCTCTTCATGGGGCGTGGTATGGGGTTGGGCGTGGCGCGGGGCGGCACGGCCGCCGCGGTTGGATCGTGGCATCTTTCTTCCTCCTGGGTGCGGGCTAAATAAACTCTCGTTATGAACGGGATGGCGGGGCGGGCCGCTGTAAATCTCGTTGCAACCGACGCTTGCCGGTCGGGAGCACCGGTAAGCACCGCAACGCAACGGCGGGAACCGCCGTAACCCCCTAGACCGTCAGCCGTTACCGCGTCAGCGGTGCGGCTTTACACTTGCCCTCAAAAATGAATCGTGCTTTCTCATGCCTTCTTCCTCCTTCATTGTGTTGATGAAACGCCGGTCAATCCCACGGTTCGGCTCAGAATGAGCCAACCTTCCGCTTGCGGGCATTGCCTGCATTGGTTTTAATTATACCAAACATCGCCCAAACGTCAAGTGTGTTTGGTATCGTTATGGTCGGGTCTCTTCGACGCACTCATTCATAGTGCGCAGCGCACAAAACGGCCCGCTTCCTAGCGGTGAAGCGGGCCGCCTTGCGTGGCGTTGCCGGTGCGTCTGTACGGCGTCAGTATTCGTCCGGCAGGAGCACGCATGTCGATGAGCGATCTGCCTCGGTGATGATCCAGATGCGCACCTTGTCGGCTACCTCGAACGCCGAAAAGATGCGTGAGCCTTCGGTCAGGGCACGCTCGTTGGCGGCCTGGTCTTCCGGGTCCATCTCGGACCAGTCGCCGCAGTGATGGCGGAACAGCAGTTGGTTGATGTGCATCGGGTTGAGGGTTTCGAGAGCGCCGGGGGTCGCCACGATGTGACCGAGAGGAAAGCGTTGAAGGCTGGGCATGGTGTGGTTCCTTGGATGGGTTGGTGCGGGATAGATCAAACGGTTTTCCGTCTCCGGAAGTCATTCGGGCGTTTCCGGGGGTCTTCCGGGGGCCGCCCCCCGGCACCGGTCCCCGCCCCCAACAGGGGAGCGGAGACCGGTCGGAAACGGTCGAGCCGTCACGGGATCAGCCGCGTTTGCGGGCCTTGCCCCCGTTGCTACCGGAACCCCTGGAAGCCTTGGCCCCCCGCGAGTTGCTGGAGGTTTCGGAGTTCCCGGTGGAAGCGGGTTCGGCGTGCGCGTCGTCGCCCTCGCCGTCGTCGCTTCCAGAGTCGGGGGCGGGGCTGGAGGCGTTGCCCTGGAGGTGCAGGACCGCCTCGAAGGCCTGGTCGATGACCTTCTGGAGGACCGGCAGGTCGTCCACGCCGAAGCTCGTGGTCTGCTGCCACTGGCCACCCTTGTCGCGGTAGATCCGGGCAATCGTCACCGCGTAGCGGGTGCCCCCACTGTCGGTGGCGTTGGCCCAGACGGCGGCCTTGATGGCTCCAATGCGGACTTCGTGAACGGGTTTGTTGATACGGTCGGACATAATTTGGTTCCTTTCGTGGAGGGTTGGGATGGTCCGTACGCGAAGCATCTGACGGACCATTCCGAGCCTCGACGAGGAACCGCCGGCCCCGAAAGGGGGCCAGAGGCGACGCGGCGACGTGAGGGTGGGCACGGCATGACAGCGGTGAGGGAGGCACCGGGAATCTGAGGCCCCGCCGCAGGCGCGGGCATCCGACCCTTCCGGGGAGGACGGGTCAGATTCCCGGGGCCGAGCGAGACGATGGCGGGACGTGAAGGCCCGAACCCGCCGTGGCTCCAGCGGCTCCCTGCCCCCGGAAATACTGCCGTTCCTCACTTCAAGTGAGGGACAATCCATCGCTATTACGGGGGTCGGGGTCGGCTTGTCGACCGTGCCCACAAGCCTGGTCACGCCGTGTGTTTTGGCGAGCTAGCCGCCGTGTTTTCTGGGTCAACGCCACCGGCTGCGGGGGTGCCGTTGGTGTGCTTGGTTGCCCGGGTCTACCGCGTTGGTGGCCGGAGTGGTGGCATGTTCCGCGCGGTGTGGATGGCTTGCCGGTTTTGTGGAGGGTGTCGTACCAGGTCGGCGGTCTTGGCCCTTCAACTGCGTTCCAGACCCGCCTCCGGGAGTGATGACGGTGGGCGTTTGATCTGCACGCCGAACCCGCTTCCGCCGGGAGTTCCGTAACTACCGAGTGATGACTTAGGGGGCCGGGATGACGGGGTTCCGGGGCGACTTGCGGGCTGCCCAATGTGTTCCCGGCTGACCCCGTGACGGTTTGGCCGTGTCCGCGTCTTCGCTCTCTTGTCGGGAGCGGGGACCGGTGCCGGAGCTGGCCCCTTACCCCGGCATCGAAATGATTCCGGGGCGCAATGCGTACCGAGATTTCTCCGGCATCAACCCAGCCAGGTATGTCCCAATGTTCGGCCTGCGTGCTGCGCCGGTGATGTTGTGCGCCCCCCTGCGTTCGGCTTACCCCGCGCGTAAAAACCGGACCGCTGCGTTTCCGCAGCGATTCGGTGATGGGTGATGCCTGATTGTTTCCGGGGGGTTATGCCGCGATGGCTGGCGTGTCACCGCCCCGGCCCGTGGTGTCCGCATCGGTGACGTATTCCGCTGCGTCATCGTCCGCCTCGGGTTCCATCGCATCGTCCCGGTCCGTCAGACACGCCGGGGTCCATGCGTTGACGCGGGCGGATAGGTCGGCGTCGGTCATCCGCCCGGCGTCGGCTTCCTTGAACAGTGACGCCAGCTCTTCGACCAGCTCCGACTTCTTGCGGCGCTCGGCCGCCGACCCGTGGGCGGGGCCGCGCAGCTCACCGAGCAGCCGGGCCAGTTGCAGCTTGCGGTAGCCCTTGAACCACTCGGCATCCGGCGTCCACGACGCCCGCACGTCCACCTCCAGGTCGGCCGCGAGCAGCGCCACCAGCGGGCTGCGTCCGGCCAGCGACCCCGACACCGCCGCGACGATCAACGACTCGATCAGGGCATCGAGCCGCCGGTCGTCCAGTTGGTTGATCGTCCGGTACGCCTCGGCCTCATCGACCCACGACTTGCCGAGCAACGGGTCCATCGCATCCCGCCGGGCGACGGTCTTCGCCCACGGTGTAAACACAATGGACGGGTGGGGGTGGTCTTGCCCGGCGGTGTCGGAGCTCCCGGGGGCGGGGTCGAACGCGAAGAACCGGTCGATGGGGTCGGCGTCCCGCCGGACCAGCAGCGCCGGATTCGCCGACACCGCCCGGTGCAGCAGCAGCGCCAGCACCACCCGCCGCGTCCGGTCGGCGCGAGCGTCATCGACCGACAACGCCGACCGCACCGCCACCACCTCATGGGCCAGCGCCGCGCGGACCTGCTTGTCAGATAGACGATCCGTGCCGAGTTCCGCCGCGGGTCGGCTTGCCCCCGCCCCCGGAATCCCCGCATTGCTGCCCGACCCTTCACGCGAACCCGACCCGCGCGGGACGCGGGCCTGGATGTCCACGCCGCCGTCGGCCCCGACGACCAGAAAGATCGTCCCGACCGCCTTGGTCACCTCGTCGTACCGCGGCTCCGCCCCGGATTCGGCTTCGTGCATCCGCTCGTCGAGGCGGTCCATCGCCTCGTAAAACGCATCGACCTGCGACTCGTCCGCCTCCTCGCCCAGCCCTTCAAGTTGCCCGTCGAGCGCTTCACGCTCGGCCGACAGGGTTTCGAGTTGGGCATGCGTGTCCTCATCAAAACCGACCGGGGCGGGCGTCATGGCGTACAGCCGGTCCTGCACCTCGTCACGCGGGGCGATGACCACCTCCACCCACCCATCATCGAGCAGCGCATCCCGCTCGGCAACCAGCGCCTCGGCCTGCTTCTCCATGAACACCTTCCGATCGATCCGCACCCGATCCCCGAACAGGTCCGACGACACCGCCCCAACCGGCAGCGAGTCAACGTCGAACCGGGCGTGGGCCGCGTCGATCCACCCCGACGCGATCAGGTTCTCCGCGTGTCGGGCATGGTGAACCTTACCGTCCACCTCCCCCCACACCTCGGCCTGCCGCTCGGCGGGAACGGTGGCGAACACCTCGGCCGTGGCGGTGTCGATCTCCCCGGCCCGGAACGCGACCTTCACCACGTCGGCCAACCCCGCCAGCTTCATCCGCTGGCGGACGTACCGAGCCGTGACGCCGAAGTCGGCGGCGATGGCCGCGACCCCCTTGGCGTCCACATGGGCCAGCCGGGCGAACGCCTCGGCTTCGTCGAGCGGGTGCATCCCCTCCCGCGCGAAGTTCTCCGACAGCGCCATGCCGTGGGCCGTTTCGGCGTCGACGTCATGGATCATGCACGGCACCCCCGCCCCCGGAAACACCTTCAGGGTTTCCAGCGGGGTGCGGCGGTGGATGGTGCGCAGCGCATCCAGCCGCCGCCGACCCGCCACGACTTCGTAACGCGGAAGCTCCCCGGCATCACCCTCACCCTCGGCGGATTTTCGGGGGCGGACGACCAGCGGCTCCAGCAGGCCGTAGGCGCGGATCGACGCCACAAGGCGGCGATGGGCGTCCCGTTCGGGGCGGACCCGACGCGGGTTGGTACGGGAAGCGAACAACTGACAAAGCGGGATCAAACGATGCATAACCATGCTCCTTTCGAGCAGCCCACAGAGGGCTTTTCCGAGTGGGGGCGTGCCGGATCGAACATTCGATCCACGGCCCGCCGGGGCGGTGTTTTTCACCTTGCCCGGCGGGTGCCAACAGGCACACCCCGCCATGCCCGGAACGGAAGGCCGGTTCGCATGGCCCGACGCGCAGGCCGCAAGGTGGAACGCTCCGCGAGAACACCCCCCCCGGAAGTCATTGATAGAAACGGATTGCCCCAGTTGGATACTGAATCACCTACCGATTTGCAGTGTTTACTTCCGGGGGGGGGTGGGGACCTTGCGGCCGAGCATCGGGCCGTATCCTGGGCGGCCTCAGGCTTGGCGGGGCATCCCCGTGGGGTCCGCGGACTGCCCCCCGTCCGGTCCGCTGGCTCTTCAGAAATAAAACTGGTCAAAACCACAATCTGCGGGTAAACTTTGTACGGCGATCTGACGTACATGTAGATAAGCCTCGCCACCGGAGTCCATCATGCCCCCCATCACAAAATCATCTGGTTCCGCCATGTCCTCTACTCGTGATTCCGGGGGCCGCGCCGCGCGGCTGGATGTGCGGCTGACCGCCGAACACAAGCGCCTGATCGAACAGGCGGCCACGCTGTTGGGACAGTCGTTGTCCGATTACACGGTGTCGCATCTGGTCGAGCAGGCGCAGGCGACGGTTCAGGACGCGACGTTGACGCGGCTGTCCTCGCGTGATCGCGATACCTTCCTGCGACTGCTGGATACGGACGCTAAACCCAATGCTGCGCTCAAACGTGCGGCCCAGCGTTACAAGAAACAACGTGGCTAAAGCCGCGCCCGCCCCCATCATCGAGAAACTGGCGAAACGCCACGACCGCGCAGCGTTTGACTGTGGCGTGGAAGAGCTCAACGTCTACCTCCAGCGGTACGCCAGCCAGAACGAGAAGGCGGGCCTGAGCCAGCACTACGTCGCCCCCGGAAGTTATGCAGGAAGTGGTGCCGACAAATCCAGCAACATCTTGGGCTATTACGCGCTGTCGGCCGGGGCGGTGGACTTCGAGTTGCTGACCGAGGACCAGCGAAAGCGCCTGCCGCGTTATCCGGTGCCGGTCGCGCACTTGGGGCGGCTGGCGGTGGACCAATCCGCCCAAGGGCAAGGACTCGGTGAAACCCTGTTGATCGACGCCCTGGCCCGTACGGTGAAGGTTGCTGACGAGGTGGGCATCCACGCGGTCGAGGTCGTGGCGATCAACGACGCGGCGCGAAAGTTCTATGCCAAGTACGGGTTCATCGCGTTGCGGGACGAAGTGAACCACTTGTACCTGCCGATCAAGACGGTGAAAAAACTGGGGCTGGCGTGAAGCGGTCTTCCTCGGGTTTCGCCCGGCTGGAGTAATCGTCTGACGGACCTTTCGGTCCGCCAGACGCTGGAAGTCTTGTTCTACCTACGCGGCGTGTTTAACTGTGTCCGCCTCCGCAGTTACCCCAGTGTCGCTAGCTTGTTTTGCGGTGACACTTCTGGGGGTTCGCCCCAGGATGTGGTCCGCGGCCCGTTGTGCCGCTCCCCCGGCGGTGACCACCAGCTTCTTGTCGCCTTTCAGGGCATTGACCCATCCTTGCAGATAGCTCGCGGCGTTGTCCACGACTTGCGGCTCAATCCCCGCTTCCGCCGAGAGGAACGCGGCCCCCATCTCGGCGATCAGTTCCTCCTTGCTGTAATCGGGTGACCCGAACGGTCGCAGTTCCCGGTCCAACCCACGGTCGATTCGAGTGCTGTGTCCCGTGCTGTGGACCAGCTCGTGGAAGAGGGTGTGGTGGTACGCCTCGGCCCCGGTGAACCACCCCGGTTCGGGCATCCGCACCCGGTCGAGGGTGGGGCTGTAGCTCGCTTGGAATCCCTCGTGGATCACCTTCGGCCCGTCCCCGGTCTGTACATACCCCCGCACGATCTGCTCGCAGCCTTCAATCGGGGTAAACGCGATTGGTTCCACCGGCTCGTATTCGCCCAGGTCCAATCCCTCGCACTGCTCGGCGTTGAAGACTCGGTAGTAGCGGAGCACGGGCACCATGATGTCCTCCCCGGTCTTGCGATCCTGGGTGTCGTAGGTTTTCCAGAAGATGACCAGGGTGGACTTCTCCCCCTTCTTGACGGTCCCGCCACGGTCGCGGGCCTGCTTGAAGGTCAGCCACCACGGGCAGCGGTAGCCCCGTTCCCACGCGGTGATTGCCAGCAGGAAGACGTTGATCCCCCGGTAGGCGTTCCCCGAGTTGAGGTTCCGCGGCATCCCCTGGTTGCCCCCGCGGATCGGGTTGCGCCACGGGTTCACCCCCGATTCGAGCAGGGTCACGATGCGGTCGGTCACGGTCTGATACAGGTCGAACGAAGCCATGTCACACACTCCCCCAGCCAAGCTGGGATATGCACGAGCCAACGGTCCCCGATCACTTGATCGAGATGAATCCCGTCGCCTCACGCGGCGTGTAAAGACGGCCCGGCGCGCAGCGCTCAAGGTGGAACGCTCCGCGAGCCCCCGGAAGTGAAACCATTTGTTATTCAGTGCGCTGGAACACTGCAACAATCTGTCCGGTCTGTTACCGGGGGAGACCTTGAACGCGAGCACCGGGCCGTAAGGTGAACCGACGCAGTGGACGGAGAAAAAAACATTGAACCTCTTGAAACCGGATTCGCGGGCACCCTGTTAGATCCTCCGGCAGCCCGTGCGGCTTCGGAGCACCGCCGCCCGCGCAGGGCACCCCCCCCCGGAAATGATCTCCCCGGGAAGCACGCCCTACCCCCACGAAAGTGAACTCAAAAAGCGGCTCACCACAACCCGACGATTCACCACGTCAAGAGCGCGCGCCGAACCGTCTCGATGTCTGCCTCCTGGATCGGCCCGAAACACCGGCTGTCAAAGCTGTTTTCGATGCGCGTCGAAAGCACGAAGAACTCGTCTTGCCCCAGCACCCGGGTTTCTTCCCAGAGCGGCACTGTCGGCACCCGCCCCTCCACATCCGGCATGTCCGTCAGCACCACCCTGTTCACCCGCACCTCGCCCCGCGTGGTATCGACGACATCCCCCGGCCCGGCGACGATGGGTTTAAGTAGGAACC
Source organism: uncultured Phycisphaeraceae bacterium (assembly GCA_963799465.1). Taxonomy (GTDB): domain Bacteria; phylum Planctomycetota; class Phycisphaerae; order Phycisphaerales; family Phycisphaeraceae; genus JBCCOW01. The sequence goes on from CAWCXG010000001.1 coordinate 2,504,403, forward strand.
ACCCGGCACCGTCATGACCGGTCCGATCCCGGATGTACGGCCGCGCTGCTAACGGCATCTCGAAGCTCACCAACTCACCTACCCCCGGAAGTTGGTCGCTACGAACGTAAAGTCCGGGTTGCACGCTAGGCGAGGTGTTGATAACGATCCAGCGCCAGCCTCCGCCGACATGAACCAACAGTCCCGAGCCGATCAGACCTATAAAACAAGCCCACCGTTGCCGACGGAGCGGGAAGCGCGAGATGCGGCGGTTCAAGCATTGCACGACCGTTTTCCCATGAGGTAATCGTTTGATCCGGGCCAACGCGGCGGAAGATCGGCGAGTAGACGATGAGCCGCCTCGCACAGGTAAGCTGGGTTTAGTTCGGAGGGGTCGATCTCGTGGTGACGCAGTGCGATGAGCAAGTCCAGCATGTGGTCCACAATCCCGTCGTAGCCAGACGGCCCGAGCTGTTCGAGCAGTAGGTGGACCCGCACGGCGGGTTCCAGGTCCGCCAGTCGGTAACAGCACCCTTCCGGCTCCTCTGTCCCGGAATGGAGGGGGACCGCCTCCATTACCGCGAGGACGCGGCGTTGCCGTCCCGCCGAATCGCGTCGCCATCTCACAAGCCCGAAACATTGGCCCGGCGTGAAACGTAGGAGGGTCTCAGGAGTGACAGACGATTCGGGGGTTTCCGCGGGGCGGTGCCGCCGGGAGGTGGTAACCGGGCGGCCGAAGCAGAGCCGATCCACCCGGCCCGGTGCGTCCCGGATCGTCAACTGCGTCCAATTCGCTACCTGCATCGCCGATTCTCCACGAGGAAACTTGAAATAAGGTTATTGTTTGGGTATCGTAACCGCATACATTCGCATCTTCAAGCCTCAGTGAGCCAATCATGCGAAAATTTGCGATTTCAGGAGCAGCACCATGAGCGCGATGGGCACGGGCATCAAACGACTCCGAGAAGAACGCGGCTGGACCCAAGCCCAGCTTGGCGAAAAGGTCGGGCTGGACGGCACCAACATTGCTCGCCGTGAACGCGGCGATACGCAGGTCAAGCCGGCTGAACGCCAGAAGTTCGCCCGAGCGTTCGGCCTGTCGGTCACCGCGTTCGACGACGCTTGGCGGGTGTTCCGAACCGGCCGGACGCAGGGCGGGCACGGCATCCCGCTGATTAACAAGGTGCCGGCCGGGGAGGTGCAGGATTACGAGGAGTACGGGGTCGATTCGGGGCAGGGGTACGAGTACCTGGACTACGGCGACATCCGCGACGACCAGGCGTTCGCGCTGGAGATCGTGGGCGACTCGATGCAGCCGAGATTGAACGAGGGCGACCGGGTGGTGTTCAGCTACTGCGACCCGTACCGCGACAATGGGAAGCTCAAGTCGGGCCGGATCGTGTTCGTGCGGTTCGTGGAAGGGGAAGCACCGACGATCCGTTCGGACAGGGATGACCTAGAACCGATCAACGCAGGCGGCGGATGCATGGTCGCGCGTTTCTATTCGTTGGATGACGGCAAGGTGCTGCTGCGGAAGGACAACCCGGATTGGCCGCCGGTTCTTGTTAGGCGTGAAGCGATTCAGAACATGGCGGTGGCGATTGAGCGGCGGGAGAAGATGGAATAGGTTGGGGTGAGGTGTAGCCGGACGTGCTAGCTAGCAAGAACGGTCACTCCGGTAGGAGGTCTACGCGATTCACCTTGGAACACCATCGCTGTGGACGCGGCCGGGTTCGCCCTTGTCTTCGTTGGTGTTTTCGTTCGGTGGTGTTCGGGTTGAAGTTAGAATCCGGATGCCGCCGCGGAGCACGACGAGGCTGATGAGCGTGCCGATGAGCAGGTCTGGAAGCGGGCTGGCAAGCCAAAGCACGAGGGCACCGGAGACGATGACTCCGAGGTTGGCGATCACGTCGTTGGTGGAAAAAATCCATGAAGCCCGCATGTGTGCCCCGCCGTCGCGGTGCCGTGCGAGGATGGCGAGGCACGTCAGGTTGGCGGCGAGCGCGACGCCTCCGGTCGCCATCATTACGAAGCTCACCGGGTCGCTGCCTTGCACAAATCGGCGGATGACTTCCGCGAGGACGCCCAGGCCCAACGCGATTTGGAGGATGCCGCTGGCCGTGGCGGCTCCTGATTGAAGGCGCGGCGACCTTCCCACGGCGAAGAATGCGATCCCGTACACGCAGGCGTCGGCAAGCATGTCGAGGGAGTCGGCGAGCAGGCCCGTCGATTCGCTCCACCAGCCCAGTACGGCCTCGCCTATGAACATGGTGCCGTTGATGGCTAGCAGCCAGCCCAAGGCGCGGCGCTCCAAGCGGTTGGCGTCGGTCGATCCGCAACCGCAATCAGACATGGTCGGTCGGCCTCCGCTCGCCCTGATACTCCTCGACGTGACACCAGGCGCGTTCGATCAGCACCGGAACGCACGGGTCGATCACGCGATAGAGCACATGTACCCCTTCACGTCGGGAGTCCACGAGGCCTTCCGCGGCGAGCCGTTGGAGCTGATTCGAGACGGCCTGAACAGTCATATCGAGGATGTCCGCCAGATCGGTCACCCCCATATCGGGACGACGGATCAGCGCGTGGATCATGCGCAAGCGGGTCGGGTGGCTCAACATTTTGAACAGCAGACCTAAGCGTTCCGCGTTGGAACCGTTGACGAGTCTCCGCTTGGAAAGCGGCGACTTCGGGCGGCAGCCGTGGACGGCAGAAATTTTTGAGGTCGTCGTGGCCATGCGGACTTGATTGTTACACGCGACGGTGTATTATGCAACCTAATTGACCATGCAGACCTTCTTCGCCACGATCTTTGCCGGCCTTCTCGCCATGGGTGCGACGCTGCTTCCGGTGTATCAATGCGTCTGCAGCGATGGTTCGGTGTCGGTGCAGGTCGGCCAGCCGTTCTGTGAAAGCGAGTACGGCCCTTCCCAAGAGGTGGTGGGCAACAATTTCGGATCGCCGAGCTGTTCGGGGCTGGGGTGTGACTCGCACCGGGTTGAAAATGACCTTGCGGTTCAACCCATCACGGAAGATTTCACCGCCGCGGCTGTGCCATTCACCGGGCCTTTCTATTTGCTACCGGCGGCTGTTGATCTGTCGTCCCGCGTGAGTATGGCTCACGAACTATCTCAAAGCCGCGGTGACCCGGACCCGGTTCTGTTGCGCTGCGTCATCCTTCTCGTCTAGCCCGAGACCACTCCGACGAACACGTATTGCTGTGTTCTGTTGTTGGTGTTGTCTCATGCCGGTAATGGTCCGGCGCTTCTGGCTAAACGAGAACGATCTTGATGCCTTCTGCAAAAAAATATGGAAGTCTCTGCGGAGTCGCCGGGTTGTTACTCGTCATGGGTTGCACGCCATCGCCCCTGGCGATAAGGACAGGCACGGATCGGCCGTTGCTCCGTGACCTGCCACGGCACGTCGCCCCGGCCACCCCTTCGGAGGCGATCGATCATGCCTCGGAACCCGACATTCCGGATGAATTAGCGTTGCGTGATGCGCTTGCGGCGGCGCTGTTACACCACCCCGGATTACGCGCCACGGCTTGGGGGCCGAGGGTTGAAGAAGCCCGGCGATTGCAGGCGGGACTGCTACCCAACCCCGAGGCCGACCTGGAACTCGAGAACTTCGGCGGCTCGGGCGAGTTGAGCGGCACTGACCGTCTCGAAACTACGCTGTCGTTGCGTCAACTGATCGAACTGGGCGGAAAGCGTGAGGCGAGGGTCCGTGCGGCCGAGGAAGCCTGGCGGGTGTCGTCTTTGGACTACGAGGCGCAGCGTCTGGACGTGCTGACCGAGACCGCCGACCGGTTCGTACGGGTGCTGGCGTTGCAGCAGCGGGCTGCGTTCGCGGAACGAGCGCAGGAACTTGCCGACGAAAGCCGCCGCGTGATCGACCGCCGGGTGGAGGCGGGTGACGTATCCCCGATCGACGGGATTAAAGCGACGCTCGAAAGCGAATCGGCTCGCATCGCCGCCGACCGCGTTGAGCGTGAACTGGTGGCCGCGCGGCGTGAATTGAGTGCGATGTGGGACCGGGACACCCCGGCGTTCAGCACGGTGCTCGGTTCGCTCGACCGGCTGGACGCGATCCCGCCGCTTGCGGAGCTGGCCGACCAAGTGGACGCTCACCCGCGGATGTTGCGGTGGGCCGCGGAAGCCGACCGGCTCGTGGTGGAAGCCGAGTTGGCCAAGGCCGAGGGTGTGGCGGATATCACGGCCGGACTGGGCGTGCGGTACGAGGCCGATGTCGACGACGCCGCCTTGGTCGCGGGCCTGTCTGTGCCGCTGACGATCTTCGATCGCAATCAAGGCAACGCGTTGGCCGCTCGATTCCAAGCCGCTCAAGCGCGCGATGAAGGCCGAGCCATCCGCCGCGACCTGGCCGCCCAATTGGGGCAGGCACACGCCCGGCTCGACGCGGCGTTCCACGAAGCGACCGCGATCCAGACCGCCTTGCTGCCCGCCGCACGCGAAGCGTACGAAGCGACCCGGCGGGCGTATGAAGGCGGTAAGTCCGCCTATCTCGAAGTGCTGGACGCCCAACGGACCTTGTTTGCGACCGAAACGCAGCGCCTGGAAGCGCTCGCCGAATATCACACCGCCCTCGTTCAGGTCGAGGGCCTGGTCTCGCGCCCGTTGCACGAGACCGTACCTGTTTCCCCTCACTTTTCAGGAGACCAACGATGACCACGATTAGACGACCTTGGATTTATCTGCCCGCCGTTGCGGGCTTGGCCGGAGTCTTGGCCTTGTTGCCCGCGTGCGGCGAGGCTCGGGACGACGCACCGGCTAACGCAGTTTTGGCCAACCACAGTCACGTTGGCGACGAGACGTGCTTTATATGCGACCCGGCCAAGCGCGAGGCGGGCCGGCTCTGGTGCGCCGAACACGCCCGCTACGAAGACCGCTGCTGGGAATGCCAGCCCCAGCTTGAGGATGAGTCGCGCCCGTTCTGTGAAGAGCATGGGCTATATGAAGACGAGTGCCATTTATGCAATCCAAGCCTTGATCCGGAGTCGGAAGCTGGAGACCTCGAAGCAACGTCTGACGCCTCGGGTGGCTTGTTTTGTAGTGAACACAATTTGCCCGAAACCCAGTGCGGAATCTGTCAGCCGCAGCGCGCGGCCAGCCTTCAATCCGGCGAGTCGCTCGGTATTCGCATGGCTTCGGCCCGCTCCGCTGAGTTTGCAGGGCTGACGATCGAGCAGCCGACCCGCGGGATCGCGGGTGAAACGTTGGAGCTACTCGGCGAAGTTCACTTCAACGACAACCGCCGAGCACGGGTAACGCCCCTCGCCGCCGGGGTCCTGACCGACATCCGGATCGACGTCGGGGACGCCGTGGAGGCGGGCCAGGTGCTGGCGGTGGTGAACTCGCCCGAAGTCGCCCAAGCGAAGTCTTCTTACCTCACCGCGTTGTCCGAACGTGACGTTGCCGCCGCCAACCATGAGCGGGAGCGTCAACTTGTCGAAGAAAACATCGCCGCCCGGCGTGACTTGCAAGCTGCCGAAGGCGAACACCGCCGGGCAGTTTTAGCTGTCCGGCAGACGCGGCAGCAGCTCTTAAATCTGGGCTTCGCCGAGGACGATGTGGAGGATATTGAGCGGGAGCAGTCCGCCTCGTCGGACTTGTTGGTGCATGCTCCCTTCGCGGGCGTGGTCATCAAACGCAGTGCCGCTCTGGGCGAGGCCGTGGACCGCGAGGCGTTGTTCGAGGTCGCCGACCTGACCACGATGTGGATCGAGCTGGCGGTGCCCGAGGCCAAGGCCGTTCGCTTGATTCGCGGGGGGATTGTAAATGTCGAAGTCGAGGCGTTGCCCGGCAACTCCATCGAGGGCGAGATCACGTGGATCAGCCCACAGATCAACGAAAACACTCGCATGGTCCAGGCTCGGGCGACCGTGCCCAATCCCGATGGGACACTACGACACGGCATGTTCGCCCAAGTGTCTGCTTCGTTGGAAACCCCCCGCGAAATGATGCAGGTGCCTACCGAAGCGGTCCAGAATATCGATGGCGATTCGTTTGTTTTCGTCCGCACAGAGCCAGACCTGTTCGATCTGCGTCGGGTGGCGGTGGGTCCCGCTTCCACCGGCGGAAGCACGGCCATCCTTTCGGGCCTTGACACCGAAGACTTGATCGTCACCGGCGGTAGCTTCACCATGCGGACCGAGTTTTTGAAGTCCCGGCTCGGTGCCGGCTGCGTTGACGACTAATTGGAGAATCCATGCTACCCCGTCTGATTGAATTTTCGCTCAACAACCGCCTGCTGGTGATCCTGCTGTTCACGATCGCCTCGGCCGCCGGGGTGTACCGTTTGGTGCAGCTCCCAATCGACGCCTTCCCGGACACGACGCCGGTGCAGGTGCAGATTAATACGGTTGCGCCTGCGCTCAGCCCCGAAGAGATTGAGCAGCAAATCACTTTGCCAGTGGAGTTGTCGATCGGCGGGCTGCCCGGCCTGGAAAACGTCCGGTCGGTCTCGAAGTTCGGCTTCTCTCAGGTGGTGGCCACCTTCTCCGATCAGACGCGCATTATTGATGCTCGGCAGTATGTCAGCGAGCGGTTGGGTACGGTGGAGTTGCCCGAGGGTGTCGGGCGTCCGGAACTAGGGCCGATCGCCACCGGGCTGGGCGAAGTCTTCCACTACGTCATCCGCTCCACCCATCCCGATCGCACGATTGAAGAGCTGCGGACGATCCACGATTGGGTCATCAAGCCGGAGATGCGGAAGGTGCCCGGCGTCGCCGAGGTCAACTCATGGGGCGGCAAGGAGCGGCAATACCACGTCGTGGTTGATCCGCAAGCGCTCATCAAGTACGGCTTCACGATGAATCGGGTGATCGAGGCGTTACGCCGCAACAACGCGAACGTCGGCGGCGGTCAACTGGTAACGGCGGGGGAATCCCGGATCGTCCGGGGGGTGAGCCGGGTGTCGTCGAGTGAAGAAATCGGCAACATCGTTGTCGCCTCGGATGACGGCACCCCGGTCCTTGTGCGGGACGTGGCCCGCGTCGAGATTGGTCACGAAATCCGCCGCGGGGCGGTCAGCGCGGGCGGGGAAGGCGAGGCGGTGCTGGGCTTGGCGTTCATGCTTATGGGTGAAAACAGCCAGGAGGTCACGGCCGAATTGCGTGAACGCCTGGACTCACTCAAGCCATCGCTGCCCAACGACTTGGTAGTCGAGGTGGTTTACGACCGCACCACGCTCGTGGACAAGGTGATCGAAACGGTGGAGCACAACTTGGTGATCGGGGCGGCCCTGGTCGTGGTGGTCTTGCTGTTGCTGCTCGGCAACATCCGGGCCGGGCTGCTGGTGGCGGTGTCCATCCCGATCTCCGCGTTGTTTGCCGTGCAGGGCATGTACGAGTTCGGCATCGCCGCCAGCCTGCTCAGCCTCGGGGCGATCGACTTCGGCATCCTGGTGGACGGTTCGGTGGTCATGACCGAAGCGAACCTGCGGGGCCTGAAAGACCGACAACGAAAATTGGGACGCAAGCTCACGCCCGAAGAGCGGCTCCGTTCGATCGCCGAATCGAGCGCCCATGTGGTCCGGCCGATCGTCTTCGGCATGGGCATCATCATCCTGGTGTTTGTGCCCGTGCTCACCCTCGAAGGAACCGAAGGCAAGCTGTTCCGACCGATGGCGTGGACCTTCATTTTCGCGTTGGTCGGGGCGCTGCTGATCGCGGTGTTCCTCTCGCCGGTGCTCTCGTACTACTTCTTGCCGCGTCGCGTCAAGCCCAAGGAAGGTCCCATCAGCCGCGCCCTCACCGGGGGGTACGGATGGATCGTGACGAAGGCGCTGCAACTGCGGTGGGCGGTGCTGGCCATGGCGGTGGTCCTGCTCGCCCTCGCGGGTTACCGCGGCACGCAGATGGGCGGCGAGTTCGTGCCCAAGCTCAGTGAAGGCGCGGTCACTATCAACACCATCCGCCTGGCCGGGGTTTCGATCGACGAGTCGGTGCGCTACAACACACAGATCGAGTCGGTCTTGCTGGAGAACTTTCCCGACGAGATCGAGCACGTCTGGAGCCGGATCGGGACCGCCGAGGTCGCCACCGACCCGATGGGTATCGAACTGACCGACATTTTCCTGACCCTCAAGCCCCGGGGACAATGGACCAAGGCTCGTGATCAAACCGGACTGGTGCGTGAGATGGAGAAGATCGTCTCGCAGTTCCCCGGCGTGAACATGGTCTTCACCCAGCCGATCGAGATGCGTCTTAACGAGATGGAATCCGGCATCCGCTCGGACATTGGTATCAAGATTTACGGCGATGACTTCGACGAATTACTCCGCCTTTCCGACGAAGTTCAACGCGTGCTCTTAGATATCTCGGGAGTCTCCGATATCTCCGTAGACCAGATCACCGGTCAGCCGGAGTTGGAGATCACCGTCGATCAGTCGCGGGTCGCCCGTTACGGCGTGGCCGCCCGCGAGGTCCTCGACTTCGTGGAAGCCATCGGCGGCATCCGGGTCGGTGAGGTTTTCGAGGGGCAGCGAGTCTTCCCGTTGGTCGTCCGGCTGCCTGAAACCTACCGGCAAGACGCGTCGGCCGTCGAATCGGTCCGCATCCCCACCGAGGGCGGCGTGACCGTGCCGCTGTCGTCAATGGCGACGGTCGAGAACGCCGAGGGCTCTTCGACCATCAATCGAGAATGGGGCCGACGCCTGATCCGGGTGCAGTGCAACGTCGTTGACCGGGACCCCGCCTCGTTCGTGGCCGAAGCTAAATCGATCATCGCCGAGCGCGTCGCGTTGCCGGAGGGCTACGTGATCGAATGGGGTGGACAATTCGAGAACTTGGAGCGGGCCAAGCTCCGGCTCGCGATTGTGGTTCCGGCCGTGCTGCTCATTATCTTCTTCCTGCTGTATTTCAGCATGAAAAACCTGCGGGACGTGTTGGTGATCTACACCGGCATTCCGTTCGCCGCGGTGGGCGCTATTTTTGCCTTGTGGCTGCGGGATATCCCGTTCAGCGTGAGCGCCGCGGTCGGCTTCATCGCGCTGTCGGGCATCGCCGTGCTCAACGGTCAAATCCTGATCGAGGCCATCCGCGACTTCCGGCGTCGAGGCCTCGACGGTCAAAGTTCGATTATCGAAGCGGCCAAAACCCGCCTCCGTCCGGTCTTGGCCACGGCCATCACCGACGCCGCGGGCTTCATTCCGATGGCGATCTCGACCGGTGTGGGCAGCGAGGTGCAACGACCGTTGGCCACCGTGGTCATCGGTGGGATCGTCACGTCCACCCTGTTGACGCTATTGGTACTGCCCACCATGAGCTACCTGTTTCGATCCAAGTCGAATGAACGCACCAACTCGGTCTAGCCGCAGCCTGAGATATAGAGCCGAATCATGTTTAATATCATCAAATGTACATGCCGTGATCTGAATCCCCAGCAACCTGCGTGCAGGACCTGAAGCTGGCCGCAAAAATCGAGCGTGGCGGCTGGGTTAGCTTGGCAACAGATGAGAGTCGAACACTGTATTGCAGACGCCCGAAGCAGGTATCAATAGATCAAAGCATTGGCGAAGAAGGAGAGTCCAAGTTTGACAAACGCTTCGACAACGCCTTTAATGAGAATTGTGACTCGCGGAACCTTCCACCAGACGACGGTAGTGATCTTGCTGTTCAGCCAGCTTTGGCTGTTGATAGTCGGTGGGCCTTTCCTAGTTCAGTGCCAGGAACCAGGGAGGTTAGGGGGCGGCGAGCATCAGGCCATTGAACTGGCGCACATCAAATCGTGCGGCGACGACGATTCGGCGTTGTCCGAAGACTTGATGATTCCGGCTTCGACGCCCGATCTGGTTTCCAGCGAGCGGTGCGTGGACACGCCGCTGAGTTCGCCGGTGGTATTGCGTCAGGAAGATCGGTCCTCGTTTGAGAACGTGCCGGTCTTGCTGGCTTATCAAGTCGCAGTGCTGCCTGATTTAGCCGAGGCCCAGCCTCACATTTCTGGGGCTTCGGGGTCCGGTGATCCCGCTCATATCTCATCGCCGGACTCGCCTGAGTCTCTGGTCCATAGCATTATTCTGTTGATCTAGCACGATCTCTTTCAGCCGCTGCCCGCGTTCGTGTGCAGGTTGTTTTGTGCGCCGAACTCCGGAAGTTCTTTCTAGAACTCCCCCGGAGTATGGCCCGGCAGCACCTCTGATCATTTCGCATCTCGATCAGTCGGACCTTGGTCCGACGACGTGTTATTCGTGACCGTGCTCTCGTTTTCAGCAGGATTTTGACACATGAAGAAGATCACTGGCCTATTGGCCTCTACCGCTATCGGTCTGGGTGTGGCTGGCTGCAGCCCGTCACCTTTGGACCAGGATTACTGGGCGATGAAACGCCCGCTCGGCGAATCGCTGGGGACGGTTCAGCCGCCGCGAAACCTCGATGAACCCCCGGAACAAATCACATCGGCGGCGGCGGAGACTGATGCCATCGCTGAGTTAGAGGGTGAGCTGGCGTTGCGGGATGCGATGGCCGCGGCGTTGTTGCGTAACCCTGAACTCGCGCGGTTTGGGTACGACGTGCGGGCGGCGGAGGCGGAGGTGGTTCAGGCGGGGCTTTGGCCGAACCCGGAGTTGGATATCGAACTGGAGAACGTCGGCGGCACCGGCGAACTGGAGAGCACCGACTCGGCGGAGGTCACGCTTGCACTCAGCCAAACCTTTCCGCTCGGCGGAGATATCGAACGACGCAAGAAGTTGGCCCGCTTGCAGGGCCGGTTGGCGGGGTGGGATTACGAGGCTGCGCGGATCAGTCTACTCGCCGAGGTCACCGGGCGGTACGTGAACGTGCTCGCGGCCCAGCGGCAGGTAGAGTTGACGCGGGAGTCACTGGCGTTGGCCGAGCAGGTGGCCGAGTCAATCGGTCGGCGCGTCGAGGCGGGGGACGCCCCGGCGGTCGAGCGGTCCCGCGCAGCGGTGCCGGTGGCCACAGCCCGGATCGCGGTGCGCCGGGCCGAGCAATCGCTTGAATCGGCACGAGTTCGACTGGCGCTGACCTGGGGCAGTTCGTCGCCTGCATTCCGGTCGGTGAAAGGTGATTTGGATGAGGTTCGAGCGTTGCCGCCGGTCGGTGCGATTGCTTCCTTGATCGGTCAGAACCCGGATGTGGCCCGCTGGGTCACCGAGATCGCAAGCCGTCAGGCTGAGGTTGAACTCGCACGTGCCGAGGCGGTGCCGGACCTGACCGGGGGGTTGGGGTATCGCTGGTTCAACGCGGAGAATGACAGCGCCCTGGTCGCCGGGGTGTCGATCCCGCTTCCGGTGTTCGACCGGCGGCAGGGCGACATCCTGGCCGGGCGGTTCAGGGTGGCGTCGGCGAAGAACCAGCAGCGTGCGGTCGAGCTTCAAGTCGAGGCCTCGGTCGCCACGGCCTACGCCCGATTGGCCAACGCCTACGACGAGGCGACTGCCCTGCGTGACGACGCCATCCCGCCAGCCACCGAGGCGTATCAAGACATCCGCCGGGCGTTTGACCGGGGCAACCTCGGTTTCTTGGACGTGCTCGACGCCGAGCGGACGCTGATCGACCTGCGACAGCAATACCTCGACGCCCTGGCCGAGTACCACGGCTCGGTCGCCGAGTTGGAGGGATTGATCGGCCAGCCGCTCGATGCGGTCGGCCCCGCTCCCGCCGCATCAAACGACACGCCCTCTTCAGACTTCACCCCAGAAAACGACAGGGACACCGACAATGAGTAAACGATCCATCTTCAATCAAACGACCCTCGGGCTTGCCCTCGCCGCGGCATTGGGGGTGACGCAAGTCGCTCCGCTGTCCTCTGCTTGGGGACAGGCCGACGACCATGCCGGTCACGACCATGCGGCGGAAGCCGCGCCCAAACCCGCGACCAATGAACACGCCGGGCACGATGACCACGGCGAGGGTTCCGGGGCGTCCGGGTCTTCCGGGGGTGGGCATGACGACCATGCCGGGCACGGCGACGAAGAATCGGGGGCCGTCCACATCGCGCCGTCGGTCATGGAGGAATACGGTATTACCGTGGAAGTGGCCACCACCCGTTCGCTCGGGCAGACGGTCAGCCTGCCGGGCGAGGTGGTGTTCAACACCGACCGCATCGCCCATGTCACGCCGAGCGTGGCGGGGATCGTGCAGAAGGTGAACCAGACCGTCGGCGATCAAGTCGAAGCAGGCGCGGTGATGGCGGTTCTCAGCAGCCGCGAACTCGCCGCCGCTCGTAGCGCTATTCTCGGTGCCCGGGCAAGCCTGGAACTTGAGCAGGAAACATTAAATCGTCAGGCGAAGCTGTTGGAAGACAGGATTGGTACGGAGACGGCGGTGCTCGAAGCCCGCAAGGCGGTGCGTGAGCAGGAGATCGCGCTAAACCTGGCCGAGCAGAACCTTCACGCTCTGGGGCAGACCCAGGCGGAGGTCGATGCGCTAGACGGTTCCGCGGAAACGAACCTGAGTGAGTACCAACTCAAAGCGCCTCTGGGCGGGATTGTCATCGCTCGGGAGATTACCCGCGGCGAGGTGGTCAGCGAGCAGCCGGATGAGGCCCCGTTCATCGTCGCCGACCTGTCGAGCGTTTGGGTCAATCTGACGGTGTATCAGCGCGATTTGGCGAGCGTCCGGGCCGGGATGCCCGTCCAAATCCAGTTCGGCCACGGCATCCCCGACGCCAGCGGCACCATCACTTTTGTCAGCCCCGCCGTCGATGAACAGACCCGGACCGCCACGGCCCGGATCGTGCTGGACAACCCCGACGGGGTCTGGCGGCCGGGTCTGTTTGTCACGGGCAAGGTTGCTACGGGTGAATCCTCCGAGCAGACCATTGCCGTGCCCAAGTCTGCGCTGCAGAAAGTGGGAGAAGATCGTGTGGTGTTCGTGCAGACCGCAGAGGGCTTCGAGCCACGGCCCGTTGAAGTCGGCCAGAGCAACGACACCCACGTCCAGATCGTTTCCGGCCTCAGCGCCGGCGAACGCTACGTCACGAAAAATGCCTTCGCCCTGAAAGCCGAACTCAACCGTGCCTCGTTGGAACACGCCGGACACGCCCACTAATCACACACCGAAAGCCGCGTCTCAAGACCGCGCATGAGATAGACCCATGATCGAACGACTGATTGATATCGCCCTCCGTAGCCGACTCCTCGTGGTCGTGCTCGCCCTGCTCGTGATGGGGGCCGGCTACTGGTCCTACACCCAGCTACCCGTCGATGCCTTTCCCGACGTGTCGCCCAACCTTGTGCAGGTCTTCACCGTCACCGAGGGGCTCGCGCCCGAAGAGATCGAGAAGTACGTCACCTACCCCGTCGAAGCATCGATGACCGGCCTGCCGGGCATCGTCGAAATCCGCAGCATTTCCAACTTCGGCCTATCGGTGGTCAACGTCTACTTCGAGGAAGGCACCGATATTTACTTCAATCGCCAGCTTGTCAACGAACGGCTACAAGCGGCCCGCGAACAAATCCCCGATGGCTTCGGTGAGCCGGAGATGGGGCCGATCTCCACCGGTCTGGGGCTCATCCTCTACTACTACCTCGAAGACACGACCGGCGAGTACTCGCTCGAAGAACTCCGCACGATGCAAGACTGGATCATCAAGTTCCAGCTCCAGACCGTGCCGGGCGTCACTGAAGTGCTGGGCATCGGCGGCTACGAAAAACAGTTCCACGTCAACCTGGACGAGCAGGCCCTGCTCCGCTACGACCTGTCGCTGCACGAGGTGATCGAGCGGATCGAAGCAAACAATGTCAGCGTCGGGGCTCAGTTCATCGAGGTCGATGCCGAGGAATACGTTGTCCGCTCCGAGGGCTTGGCCCACGGCATCGACGACCTTTCCAATATCGTCGTCAAGACTGAAGCCGGCCGAGCGATTTTTCTTCGCGACGTGGCGGAGATCGAGGTCGGCGGCGCGATCCGTCGCGGGCTGCAGACCCTCGACGGCGAGCGCGAAGTGGTCGCGGGGTTGGTCATTCAGCTCTACGGCACCAACGCTTCGACCGTCATCGAACGGGTGGAAGAAAAGCTCGTCGAGGTGCAAAACGCCCTTCCCGAAGGCGTCAATATCGTTCCCTACTACGAGCAGAGCGAACTTGTACAGGCGTCGGTTTCCACAGTGCAAAGCGCCCTGATTCAAGGCATCGCGCTGGTGGCGATCGTGCTCCTGGCATTTATGGGCGGGCTGCGGCCGTCCATCGTCGTCGCCCTGGCGATCCCGTTCTCCGTCCTCTTTGCCACGCTGGCGATGGGGTACTTCAACATCTCTGCCAACTTGATGTCGCTCGGCGGCTTGGCCATCGCCATCGGCATGATGGTCGATGGCACCATCGTCATGGTCGAAAACGTGGATCGGGTCCTTAGGGAGTCAGAACCCGACGAATCCAGGACCCACATCGTCGCCCGTGCCTGCCATGAGGTCGCGAGACCGATCGTATTCGCCATCGCGATCATTATCATCGTCTTCCTGCCCCTGTTCACGCTCCAAGGCGTCGAGGGCAAGACGTTCCGCCCGCTGGCCTACACTGTTGCCCTGGCGATGCTCGGCTCGCTGATTTTTGCCATCGTCGCCGCCCCCGTCCTCGCCGACTTGTTCATGCGACGCCCAAAAACCGGCGAGGGACGGATCGCCCGCTGGCGGCGTTCGCTGCTGTCCAAGCTCCGCAAGGGCAAACAGCCGAGCCAGCCCCGCACCGCGGAGTCCGACGCCGGCCCCAAGGAAAGCTTTGTCGTCCGCGCCCTGCTCGTGCCGTACCGGCCGGTCGTCCGGTTCTTTGTCAAGCAGCGCTGGGCCGCCGTCGTGATGGCCGTGGTCATGCTTCTGGCTGGCGTTTTCATCTTCCCCCGACTGGGCAGCGAGTTCACCCCCCGGCTCAACGAGGGGGACCTCATCGTCAACCTCACCATGGCCCCGTCGATCTCGCTCGAAGAAACCAAACGGCTGACCCTGCTGGTCGAGAAGCGGCTGATGCAGATCCCCGAGATCGATTCGGTCGTGAGCCGCATCGGCCGCGGCGAGGTCGGGGCTCACGCCGACCCGATCAACTCCGTCCACGGCCTGGTCGTCCTCAAGCCCGAAGACCAGTGGACCACGGCCCAGACGCAAACCGACGTAGAGGCCGCCATCCGCCAGAAGCTGCAAGGCATGCCCGGCGTGCTGGTCAACCTCACGCAACCCATCCAGCTCTCGGTCGACGAGCTGATCGGCGGGGTCAAAGCCCAGCTCGCCCTGACACTCTACGGCGACGATCTGGACACGCTGAAAACCAAGGCCGACGAGATCGCCGCCGTACTGCAATCCGTCCCCGGAGCCGAGGACGTGCAACCCGATCAGGTCACCGGCACCCCCCAGCTCGTCATCCGGCCCGACCGACAGGCCCTCGCCCGCTACGGCGTCAACCTCGCCGAGGTGCAAGAGACGATTTCCGCCGCCATCGGCGGCGTTGAAGCCGGGCAGGTCTTCGACGGCATCCGTCGCTTCGACATCTTCGTTCGCTACCAGAAATCCCAGCGCGATACCGAAGAAGACATCGCCGGCCTGTTGGTGACCACGCCCGACGGCCAGCGCCTGCCCCTCTCCGACCTCGCCACCATCCGCACCGTTGTTGGCCCCCGGCAGATCACCCGCGAAAACACGCAGCGCTTCATCACCGTCCAGGCCAACGTTGTCGGCCGCGACATCGGCGGCTTCGTCGAAGAAGCCCAACAAGTCATCGACCGGGAAGTCGAGCTGCCCCCCGGCTACCTCGTCACCTGGGGCGGCCAGTTCGAGCTTGCCCAACAGGCCAATGCGCGCCTGCTCATCGTCGTGCCGATCACGCTCGGGCTCATCTGCCTGCTGCTCTACATGAGCTTCGGCTCGCTGCTCAACACCGCGCTGATCCTGCTCAATATCCCCCTCGCTCTCGTCGGCGGCATCGTTGCCCTCTGGCTGCTCGGCGAAAATCTCTCCGTCCCCGCCTCCGTCGGCTTCATCGCGCTCTTCGGCATCGCCCTCGAAAACGGCATGGTCTTGGTCACCTACCTCAATCAGCTCCTCGAAGAAGGCAAGCCCATGGACGAGGCCAGCGTCGAGGGCGCTTCGCTCCGCGTCCGCCCGGTCCTGATGACCGCCGTCACCACGGCCCTCGGGTTGATCCCGCTGCTCCTCGCCACAGGCACCGGCAGCGAAGTCCAACGCCCCCTCGCTACGGTCGTCATCGGCGGCCTCATTACTTCCACCATCCTCACTCTTCTTGTGATGCCCTCGCTCTACAAGTGGTTCGCCATCAAAGTCAACCACGACACCCCCGCCCCCAGAAGCACCCCCGGAGCCCCCGGTAGTACCCCCGAAAGCCCCGCCACCGCCTGACCTGTTGCCAACGCCCATGAACATGAAAGAAGCCAACCCGTGTCCATCCCCGAATCCCTCACCGGCCTCGCCGAGGCCGCGCTGTGGTACGCCTTTCTCTTCCTCCTGCTCGACGCGATCCGCCACAAGCGCAACCCCTGGCTCGCCGCTCTCAACCTGCTCCTCGTCGCCTACGCCGCCTTCGTCGCCTGTCCCTGGGTGCGTGACACCCGGGCCTGGGAGCGGCTGTTCTGAGTTAGCCCCCTCCTCGGTAACACACCTGATCGAGACTCTTACCATGCGAGTCGACACGAAAGCATACGGATACATCAGGAAAAGCGCGCCGCGAAACGCAAAGCGCGCTTCTAGACACGGAAAGCGGACTTTACGCCGATAAAAGCGCACCTCGCGACGCGGAAAGCGCGCACCGCGTCTTAGAGCGCGCGCTCGCGCGGAGAAAAACGTGCGCCGCGACTCGAAAAGTGCGCTCTGCGCCGAAGAAAGCGCACGTTTTACCACGGAAAGCGCACCTTCTGCCCCAGAAGGTGTGCGCCCGCGACTGTCGGGGTACGCCTTACGCCTCAAAAGGCACGCCTCGGAACGCCGGAGGCGTACCTTCGGCCGCGCAAGGCGTGCCTCAAGGCTCTAAAGGTGCACCTCACGTCGCGCAAGCCATGCCTCATAGGTCGCAGGGTACACCTTGCGGCTCGCAAGGAACACCTCACGATGCCGGGGGTGACCCTTGCGTCACACAAGGTAAGCACTGGTACTCCAAAGGTGCGACCCGCGGAGGCAATACGACTGCGTTGCTCCTGCGAAGCCGCCCGATGGCCGCGGCCCCTTGCCCCTGTCGGGAGACGCCATGAACGCCCAACCGCCCGATAAGGATCGGCAGCGCCTGCTCTGCCGCGGCCGCTGGACCGAGATCGCCAGCCTCATCTACAACCTGATTGAGGTCGGTGTGTCGCTGACCGCCGGGTTCCTCACCGGCTCCGCTGCGCTCATCAGTTGGGGCATGGACAGTGCCGTCGAAGCGACTTCAGCCGGCACGATGATCTGGCGGCTGCACGGCGAGGAACAAGGGATCAGCGACGAGCACATCCGCTGGCGGAAGAAAGTGGCGCTGACGGTGCTCGCCTCGGCGTTCACGATTGCCGTGTGCTTCATCCTGTACGAGGCGATCTCGAAGTTCATCTCGCAGGAGTCGCCGAGCTTCAACTGGTGGGGCATCGGCATCCTCGTGCTCTCGCTGTTTATGAATCCGTTTCTCGCTTGGGGCAAGTATCACTACGGGAAGAAGCTCGACTCGCCGACGCTCAAGTACGACGCGATCGACACGACGATCTGCGAGTACCAGACGGTGGTGGCGCTGGCGGGGCTGGGCCTGGCGAAGTGGATGGGCTGGTGGTGGGCCGACCCGGTGGCCGCGCTGCTGATCGTGCCCTACGTCGCTTGGGAGGGCTTCGAGGCGGCGAAGGATGCGTGGGAGATGAACACCAAAACGTCGCGGGACAACGGCCGCGAAAACGACGACACCCTCACCCCCACCACGGAGAACAATCCATGAAGAAGATCGAAGCCTTCATCAAAGCTCACCGCCTCGACGACGTGTCGCTGGCACTACACCGCGTCGAGACGCTCGGCGGCATGACCGTCACCGACGCCCGCGGCTTCGGCCGGGGCGCGGCCCGAATCACGACGTGAGTGACTTTCATCAGATCGTGCGGATCGAAGTGTTCTGTTCGGCCGAACTGGCACCCACCGTCGTCGAAACTATCGAACAAGCCGCCCACACCGGGCTACGTGGCGACGGGAAGGTGTATGTCATGCCTGTAGAAGAAGCCGTCCGTATCAGTACCGGCGAACGTGGACACGCCGCGCTGTAACCCTGATTTGTCCGCAACTTCATCAACCGGGTGAAAGCCCAAAAGTAACCCCCATGAAACTTCTGCTCACCACCGTTCTGACCCTTGGCCTCCTCGCCTTCACCGGCTGCGAAGACGAATCTACCCCCGCCCCCGCAGCTCCAAACGCTGAAGCGCACAGCGAAGGCGACGGCCACGACCACACCAACGAGTCTAAGCCCGAGGAAGCCCGGGGCGAAGACCACTCTGGCCACGACCACTGATGTGCAATGAGTAAGCGAAGAGACAAACGCCGACGCATTCAGCGCCGCAAAAACCCCGGGCCGCCGAAACCATCGGGGGTCGTCGGCTGGTTTGTGTTCTGGGTTTGGGTGGTCACGGTTGTGCTAATCGGCATCACTTACTTCAGCTACCGATACCAGATGAACCAAAACGGTTACGCCCATCTCTACGTCCAGTGGCTGGCGATCTTGGGGCTTCTGCTGCTGGTGGCCGTGGGGTTTACCGTGCGGTGGGCGGGGTCACGTCGAGATAGAACTCCGAAAAAACGAGCATTAATGAATCGCCTCGGCGTCTTGGCCCGACGGAGCGGGCTGGACGCTGGGGCAATTTGAAAGTCCAGGTGCCCCCATATCGTTGCGGTTTCGATTCCTGATCGCGGTCAACCTCACGCTCCTGGGCGTGTTGGCGGTGTTCCTCGTGATGGATTTTCGTTTCCAGCGTTCGACGCACCTGGCCGAGCTGTCCGTGGACACGAGGCGGGAAGCGAGACTGCTGGCCCAATCGGTAAATCACATCGAGCGTAACGACTCGGCGGCGATGCAATCGCTGCTCGACCACGCTACCGAGGCCTTGCGGACGGAAGGTCCGACCCGGGGCGACTTTCGCGGGGGTGTGGCGACCGGATCATAGTCCCGACCGAGAGCCGGACGAGCACTGAGCAAGTCGCGGCTTGGGTTCGCAGCGAAGACACCGGTGCCTGGGGGGATCAGGGTGATTGGGTATTCGGCAGGTCGAGTGTGGGAGATCGGCAGGTCTATATTTTCAGGGATGCCGCCGAGGTACGGGCGATCAGCGCGGAGCACGCACTGTGGCGGCTCGCGGAGATCGGGCTGCTGGGGTTGCTCGCCACGGGCCTCATCAACCTGCTGTTGATCCGCCTGGTGGTGCGCCCCTTTTCGGCCCTGGCCAAGACGATCCGGCGGATCGGTAAGGGCGAACTGGGCGTAACCACCGGCACGTTTCGCAGCCGCGAGTTTCAGTCATTGGCGAACGACCTGAATCAGATGAGCCTGTCGCTTGCGAGGGCGGAGCAAGATCGGGGCTTGCAGATGGCCAAGGCGAGTCGCCTGCAAGAGCGGCTGCAAGGTGATCGGATCGAGGTGCCGGGCCTCGAGGTGGTTCATTGGCATCGGGCGGCCGACCACGTGGCGGGCGACTATTTCGATCTGCTGCGCTGCCCCGATGGAGCTTGGCTGATCTGCATCGCCGACGTGACCGGCCACGGCGTCGCGGCCGCGATGGGGGCGGCGATCCTCAAAACGTTGCTGTGGTCCGCGGTTGAATCCGGGGCCGACCTGCACCGCGTCCTGCAATCTGTGAACCAGCGGTTCAGCGAGGTGACGCTGGAAGAAGACTTCGCTTCGCTACTGCTCATCCGCTGGTCGCCCGAATCGGGGGCCCTTCAATACGCCAGCGCCGGCCACGAAACGGCTTACCTGTTGACCGGGCAAATGGATCCGACCGAACTGACCTCCACGGGCACACTGGTCGGCCTTGTTCAAAACCACGTTTGGGAAATCAGAGACCTTCACGTACAACCCGGCAGTCGGCTGATTCTGTATACCGATGGCATCATTGAAGCGTTCTCTCCCGACGGGGAGCTGTTCGGCCGCGAACGCCTAGCGCAAATAATCCGGGTCCATGCCGAACACCCCGTTCAGGCGACCGTCGATGCCGTGGTGAACGCCTTGCAAACCCATCTCAACGGACGCGCTGCGGATGATGACCTCACGCTGGTTGGATTGGAATTTACAGGAGTTGGCGTGTCAGACCCCAAAACTTGATATTACACAAGTTGAAAAAATGTCATGAATAACCCAAATAGCACCGCTGCGCATGCAGATAACTCATCCGATGGCAAGCACGGGCAACATGACCACGAGCACGGCACGGTCCTCGGCTTCAACATTGAGCTGGTGTTCGCCATCGCCAGCGGGGTTTGCGTCGGGGTGGGCTGGCTGCTGGCGACGTTGATCGAGGTGCATTGGGGCGTGCCTTTTGGGCTGTACCTCGCGGCGTACTTCTTCGGGGGGTGGTTCACGACGCTCGAAGCGATCGACAAGATTCGCCACGGGCAGTTCGAGATCGACTTCCTCATGCTCGTCGCGGCGATCGGAGCAGCGACCTTAGGCGAGTGGTTCGAGGGCGGGCTGCTGCTGTTCCTGTTCAGTATCGGGCACGCGCTGGAGAACTACGCTATGGGCCGGGCGAGGCGGGCGATCGAGGCGCTGGCGGACCTCGCCCCCGACACCGCCCGAGTGAGGCGGGACGGGAAAGAGGTGGAGCTGCCGGTGGAGGAACTGGTGGTGAGTGATGTGGTGGTGGTCCGGCCCGACGAGCGGCTGCCGGCGGACGGGTACGTCGTGACGGGGGAGAGCGGCGTGGACCAGTCGCCGGTGACGGGCGAAAGCATTCCGGTCGACAAGCAGCGGTGAGCGATCCGGCGGCGGTAGACGACCCCGAGGCGTTGCCCGGCGAGCACCGCGTGTTCGCCGGCACGATCAATGGCAGCGGGGGGCTGGAGGTGCGCGTCACCCGGCGGGCGGGGGAGAATACGCTGGCCCGGGTGGTGCAGATGGTGACACAAGCCGAGAAAGGCCGGTCGCCGACGCAGCGGTTCACCGACAAGTTCCAGCGTATCTTCGTGCCGGCGGTGCTGGCGTTCGTGGTGGTGCTGCTGTTTGCGCCGCTGGTGCTGGATGAGCCGTTCGGCGAGAGCTTCTACCGGGCGATGGCGGTGCTGGTCGCGGCAAGCCCATGTGCGCTGGCGATCTCCACGCCCAGTGCCGTGCTCAGCGGCGTGGCCCGAGCCGGGCGGGGCGGCGTGTTGATTAAGGGTGGCGAAGCGTTGGAGAATCTCGGCACGCTCACCGCCATCGCCTTCGACAAGACTGGCACGATCACGAAGGGCGAGCCGCGACTGACCGATGTCGAGCCATCGGAAGGGGTGGACGCGGACGACCTACTACGTGTTGCCGCGGCGGTCGAAACGCTCAGCGACCACCCGCTGGCCAAGGCGGTGGTGCGGGATGCGCGGCAGCGGCTACGCGGGGCGACGTTGCCCGAGGCGAGCGACCTGCAAAGCATCACCGGCCGCGGCATTTCGGCGACGGTGGACGGTGAGCCGGTCTACATCGGTAAGGACGACTTGTTCGGTGAGGTCGATGGACCGCCCCTGCCCGACACGATCCGGGCTACGGTCGAGCGGCTTGAACGCGACGGCCGCACGACGATGATCGTGCTCCGCGGCGACCGCTACCTCGGCGTGCTGGGCCTGATGGACACGCCCCGCGAGGCCGCGTCGGCGGTGATCGCCGAGCTCCGCGAGATGGGCATCCGTCGCACGATCATGATCTCCGGCGACAACCAGCGGGTGGTCGATGCCGTCGCCGCCGGGGTCGGCATCGACGATGCCTGGGGCGACCTGATGCCCGACGATAAGGTCGATTCCATCAAGAAGCTGCTGCTCGAAGAAGACCGCGTGGCGATGGTCGGCGACGGCGTGAACGACGCCCCTGCGATGGCCAACGCCACCGTCGGTATCGCGATGGGCGCGGCTGGTTCGGACGTGGCCCTCGAAACCGCAGATGTCGCCCTGATGGCGGACAACCTGAATCACCTGCCCTTCGCGGTGGGCCTAAGCCGCAAAACCCGTGGCATCATCCGCCAGAACCTCTGGATCAGCCTCGGCATGGTCGCATTCCTCGTGCCCGCGACCGTGCTGGGTCTGGGCATCGGCCCGGCCGTCGCCCTGCACGAAGGCTCGACGCTGATCGTCGTGTTCAATGCCCTCCGCCTGCTCGCATACCGCACAAGCCGCGTTGTGGATGACTGATCGTCGTGATTTCAGCCATGGCTTTTCTTCACCCCAGATGACTCCAGCATCAGCGGCATCATCCCCCGGAAAACCGTATCCGATGCCACCATCGCCAGCAAGTCGAGTACCCAGCCTTAGTCTGCTGTGCCTTGCAGCCGCACTGACCGCCTCCCCGCCCCTGGCTGCCCAAGCCCCGACACCCGCCTTCGACTCCGACTCTGACCCCGGAATTGAAGCGGCACCCGATCTACTGACCTCGGCCGAAACTTTCAAGCCCGTCTCCCTCACCCTCTTTTTCGAGAACGACGGCACCTTCGTCCGTCCCAACCGTGGCTCCGACCGCCACTACACCTCCGGCCAGGGCTTCCATCTCGCCAGCCCGCTCGACCCCGTTACCGACACCGATGACAGCCGCCGTTCTCTTAACCGCGATGCCATCGGGTTCGTTCTCGTCCAGCAGATATATGCCCCCGAAGACATCACCGACCCCAACCCGCCCCCGGATGATCGACCTTACGCCGGCTACCTCTACGGCGGCCTGTTCTACCAGCGGCAAAGCTACAACCCCGACGGCATTGACACCCTCGACCACGTGCAACTCGACCTCGGGGTCGTCGGACCCTCCTCCCTCGCCGAGCAATCGCAGTCAGAAGTCCACTGCCGTTCGGTAAGCCGGACCCGCAGGGCACGAACACCAACTCGGTGACGAAGCCCGGCAGCTCAACCCCGCCGTCAGTGCGTATCGACCAACTCGATGGGCGGCTCAACCCCGCCCCGCCCGACCAGGCCCCCGATTGGTCCAACATCATCACGATGCAGTTCATCCCCGAGGTCAGCGTGGACGTGGGGACCGCACTGCGACGTGTCAACGCCGGGGCTTACGTACGTTTCGGCATTAACCTCCCCGACGATTTCGGCCCGTCTCGGATGACCGTTCCGGGTTACGCCGCGAGGGTTCCGGTCCGCGGATTCAGCTCGTACCGTTGCCGGTGTCGTCGGCCGATATGTCGAGGAGGACACCTTATCGACGGCAGCGACGCCCGTGACCCAGCCGAAGCGTTGACTGCATCCCGTGGCGGGCCGAGGCCACCCTTGGTGCCGCGGTCGAGTTCGACCAAGGCCCATGGAACTTCAAATTGACCTACTCCCAGACTGACCTCTCACGCGCCTTCGAGCAGCAAACCACCGACGACGGCTACGGCAGCCTCGCCGTAATGGCAGCGTATCGGTTCTGACCCCGCCCCCGTTCGCCTTCGGGCCGCGGCATCGAATACCGCGTCGCACTTCCCAACGACTCGAACCGACGATCGTCGTGCCCAATCCGCTTCGGCTGCTTAAGTACGAGCGAGCTTAGTGAACATCACCACTCCATATCATGCTAAAAGGGTTGCGGTTGCCACGGATCTGCCGGGAAAAGCGAGGGTGGCTACATCCTGATGTTGACCGCGACATCGATTAACTGCTCTGTTGTCACCTCACCCATCACGCAAAGCCAACGATTCCCCTCGGTCGTCATGACCATGTTGATGCCGTTGGCGGTGTGGGCGATAAACATCCCTGCCGTCGCGCGTGATGGTCTTGCCAGGAGGCGAGTGAAGTGTTGCGCCATCCGCCAGCGCCACCGTGATGAGTTGGCCATCCAGATCGATGAGGCGCAGGTCAGCGTCGTGGATGCGTGCTGGTGGAGACAGCACGACCGGATCGCCCCCGGAAGTTCAGGGACCGGCACCATGCCGTTGGACTGCTTGGCCAAGAGCTGGTTGGCCTCCTCCACGCTGGTGACCTCCAGATGCGGCGAGAGGCCTTTCGCCACGTCGAAGTGAATCTGGGCGAGTTCCGCGGGAGCGGCCATCGCGGGTGAAGCGCCTCCATCCAGTGCAAGCCATCCGATGGTGACCACGATCAGAATGGCGGCCGCCGCGGCCGTGATGGGTCGCCACCATGCCTGCAAGCGCAGAGCCGTTTTGACTGGTTCTTGGGCTATGTCGTTGCCCAACGCCTGCTCAAGGCGTCGTTCAAGTTCCGAAGTATCCACCGGCCGGCTCGCCAGCTTCGCCAGCCTGGCTGATGTTGCTCGATCCAGTCGGTCCTGAGGATTAGGCTGTTTCATAGCGAACCCTCCTTCGTGCAAACCCAGCCGCGTCGCACCGCGGTTTCATATAGCCGGTCCCGCAGCATGGCCCGGCCTCGGTGGGTCCGGCTCTTGATCGTTCCGACCGCCACCCCCAGCACCTTGGCCGCCTCGGCCTGTTCCATCTGCTCAACATCGATCAGCAATAGTGTCCACCGGATATCATCGGGCAGGGACCGTAACGCCTCAACCACCGTGTCGTCCTCGAAGCGATCCATCAGTTCCTCGGGCTCGTCCCACTGCTCGTCAAATCGACCCCCCCCCGGAATCTCCGAAGTCCCCGGTTCCCCTGGAAGGTCCACCCCCTCCGCATCCAGCGACAACTTCCGGGGGCGGTTCCGCTCCACGCGGAGTTCATCAATGTGCGTTCGGCGAAGAATTGTGAGCAACCACGCCTTCATGTCGGTGCCGTCCCGATAGGAATCAATCGCACGCATGGCTTTGACCATTGTGTCCTGAGTCAGGTCCTCCGCGTGGCCCGCTCGACCGGTCAGGCATTGGGCGGTCCGCAAGACCACCGGCATCAACGGCCACGCCAGCCGCCTAAACCGTTCAGACTGGGCGTTATTGATAGGCCCAGCTCTACTCATGGTCTCACCTTTCTAAACGAGTTTGGACGGTCGCTCGGTTCCATCTCACAGAACTTATTTTCGTGACTTGGGGGAAATGAGCAACCGGCGGCTCGCAAACCCGGCAACGGGATCAGCTTTCACGGGGTCGGCCAAATCCGGGTGGCCGAAATAAGCGACGGAAGCCGAGTTCCAGCCGGAATCCAACACCCAAACTTATCCAAATTGACGCGTGACAATAAGAACCGAGTTTGTATATCTCGGTGCAAGCTTGGATTGTTTAACTGGCTAATCGGCTTGACCTCGCCGATAAAGAAACAGGTATTCGCCGCCGAAGATCAGCACAAAACCGACCGCCGAGACGATCAGCACGAGCGGGTCGCTGCCGCCCTTGGTGACCAGTAGCGCCCCCAGCACCGCGGCGTCCATGACCAGCGCGGCGATCAGGATCGCGGGGTTGGCTCCCACGTCTTGACGCAGGTGTCGCAGCACACCCCAGTGGACGGCCATGTCCATGACGATGTAGAAGATCGCCCCGATCGCGGCGATCCGGGACAGGTCGAGGAAGATCGTGAGCACCGCCGCGATCACCACGGTATAGACGAGCGTGTGTTTCTGGATGCGGCCGGGCATGCCGAAGTGCTTGTGCGGGACCAGTTCCATGTCGGTGAGCATGGCGAGCATCCGCGAGACGGCAAACACGCTCGCAATGATTCCGGAGAAGGTCGCCACGATGGCCAGACCGACGGTGAGGTAGACGCCCCACTTCCCGAACGCCGGGCGGGCCGCTTCGGCCAGGGCGTAGTCCTTCGCTTGGATGATCTCGTCGAGACCCAGGCTCCCGGCGACGGCGAAGCCGACCAGGACGTAGAGCACCACGCAAACGCTGATAGACACGATGATCGCCCGGCCGACGTTCTTCTTTGGCTCGGTCACCTCATCGCCGCTGTTGGTGATGGTGGTGAAGCCCTTGTAGGCCAGGATGCCTATCGCGGTAGCGGTCAGGAAACCCCACACGCCTTCGACGGGCTGCTGATCCACCTGCGTGACGGTCTCGAACGAGAAGCCCGAAGCCCAGAGCCCCGCGACGGCCAGGGCGGCGATCCCGAGCACCTTCACCACGGCCATGACCTTTTGCAGCGAGCCGATCACCGCGTTGCCGAGGATGTTGACGACGAACGCCACGGCGATCAGCCCGACGCCCAAAGCGGGAATCAGCCACTGCGGACCGGCAGCGTCTTTACCGTCGCCGAAGAGCTGCATCGTGTAGGTGCCGAAGGTCCGGGCGACCAGGCTCTCGTTGATGACCATCGAGAAGTACATCAGCAACGAACACCCGGCGGTGACCACGCCCGGGCCGTAACACTTCTTGAGGATCATGGCGATCCCGCCCGCCGAAGGGTACTTCGCGCAGACTTTGACATAGGTGTAAGCGCTAAACCCGCATACGATCGCGGCCGAGACGAACGCCAAAGGGAACAAGCCCCCGGCGTGCTGGGCGAGCTGTCCGGTGAGGGCGAACAGCCCCGCCCCGATCATCACGCCGGTGCCCATCGCCACCGCGCCCCAGAGCGAGAGGCTGTTCTTGCGGTACTGATCGTCGTGGCTACCGTCGGCGTCGTGGCTTTTTGAGTGGGTGTCATTCATGGGGTTGGGTATACAGCGAGGATGGTTGGGTGGTGGAGGCGGTCACGTTGTGCCACGACCAGCCCGCGTCTTCGACCAGGCCGCGGAGGCGGCGGCGACGGTTGGCGAGTTTTTCAACTTCACGATGGAAGGCGTCGGGGTCGGTCACCGGGATGCCCGCGGCTGCGAGGCGATTCAGATCGGGGATCGGCGGGGTGTCGTCCGACCCGCGGATGAACCGGCCTTCGAGCACCTCCAGCAGTGAACCGATGGCCCGCCGGGTCAGGGCCAGCGCCCACGGCCGGGGGCGTGCCTGCTCCGCCACGCCGTAGGCGAGCAGCGTCAGCGCCTCATCCAGCGCGGCGATGCAGACCGCGAGCGAGTTTTCGGCTCGGCTGCTGTGGAAGTAGTGGAGGATCGGGTAGGCCAGGTGTCGCTGAACGTGCAGGTGGATCATGGGCCAGATGTCCGTGGTCAGCCGCTGCGCGAGCGGGTCGAACCCGTCGCCGTTCCAGCTCTCGACGACGAGGGCCGACGGGTCGCTTCCAAGGTCCCGGATCATCGCGGCGAGCTGGCGCTTCTGCGTCGCCGCGGAGAGGACCGGCAGCAGGTAGGTGATCGACAGCGTGATGAGAAACAACCCGTTGAAGGAGCCCAGCGCGGTGGCGAGTTGCCAGAACGTGTCGTTGGGGATGTAGTCGCCCACGCCGAGGGTGAAAAGCGTGAACCCGGTGTAGTAGACGCGGCCCCAGCCGTCCGCGGGTAGGTCGGTCTGGCTATGAAGCACGCTGCTCGGGTCGGCCGAGAAAAGCACCCACCATCCCAGCCACAGCAGCACGACCCAGGTAAAGATGACAGTGAGCAGACAGACGCTGCCCATCACCGGCAACAGTAGTTTCCTCACCGCCGCGGGGCTGCGTTTCGCCGCCGACCACAGGCCGCGACACATCAGGGTCGTCAGCGGCCCGCCGCCGTGCGGGATCACGGTGGTCCACAGCGCATCCACGAGGATGAATGCGATCAAGGCGATGCCCAATAGAACCAGACTTATGTCCATAACATTCATCCTTTCCAGGCACACCATTCCGCCCGGTTGCTCTACTTAAACCTTCAGCACCGCCAGGGTGATGTCATCAAGTTGCGGCTGGTCCGCACGGTGTCTTGCGGCAAGTTGCAGAAGGTCATCGATCAATTGACGGGGCGGAGCGTCGGTGCGATGAGTCAGGGCCGAGACGATGGCTTCGCGGCCGAGGAGCTTGCGGTCGGGCGACATCGTTTCCGCGAGGCCATCGGTCATGAGCACGATCACATCGCCGGGTTGAATGTCATAGCGTGCCGATTCGCAGGCCGCATCGGGGTCGATGCCCAGAAGCAGGCCGGTGGACCCCAGTTCATCGATCCGCCCGTCAGGATGGAGCAGGTAGCCGATCTCATGGCCGGCGCTGGCGTAGACAAGTTGCCCCTTGTGGCGGTCGATGACACCCATAAACATCGTGGCGAAGTCGCCGTCCAGGGTGACGGCGTGGAACCGACGATTGACCTGGTTGAGCACGGCGGCGGGGTCGGCCGCGTCGGCGTCGCCGTACTGCAGCAGGGTCTTGAGCATGCTCGCGCCATCGCCGCGGGAATGCCGTGACCGGTGACATCGCCCACCCAGAACGCGACCCGCTGATCGTCGATGACCCGGGTATCGAAAAAGTCACCGCCCACGTCATCCGCCGGGATGTAGGCGTGGTGGATTCCGAGCGGTTCCGAGTCATCCGGGCGGGGCATGAGGTGGTTCTGAATCTGCCGGGCCTTGTCCATCTGGTGGCGGCGATACTCGTCGGCCTCGGCAAGCGATCGGCTCATCGCGCCGATCTCCACCGCCAGCTCGTCCAGTTCCGTCGTGGTGGAGCGTCGGGGCGTAGCGCCCAGTTCGCCCCCGCCGATCCGCCGGACCGTCTTGACCATCCGATCAACCGGCCGCGTCACCAGCCGCAGCAGCGCGAGGTTGACGAAGGCGGTCAACGCCACGCCGATCAACCCGATCACGGCGGCACGCCGCAGCAACTGCACCTTCGCCCCCTCGCGGATATTGCTCGTGAACTCCGAGACGTAGACGACCAATCCGTTGTCCCTATGCGATCCCACAAGAATCTGATGGTCATCGACCATCCCCTGATGATCGGAGGTGTCATGTGCCCGTCGCATCGCTTCCGGGAATGCCGGCGTGGCGCGGCCGTGGGTTTGCGCCTGCAGAATACGATCGTCGATCCGTACCGCGATGTGATGTCCGGGTGAAGAGGCGTCCTGCATCCGGAGGCAGGCCCGGTCGATGTACGCCTGCACCTCGTCCAGGCCGTGATGCCGAACGCCCTGCGCCGCCGATGCGACGAGCACGGCCTCCTCGGCCATCGCCACCTGCTTGTTGGCCAGTCGCTCCGCCAACCCCCGTTGAAAGTCCCACGCCAGCCCCGCCGCCAGCCCGACGAGCAATAATGCGTTGACCTCGACCAGCAGCTTCGTGCGCAGCCGCAGCCGCCAACGGGGTGCGCCGTCGCCGCTGTCGGGAAGGTTGGTGTGGGTCTCGTGGTTCATAGGCGTTTTCCGGGACTCCTTGGATGGCCGGTTACATCCCTTCCCGTCAATGGGTTCAAGACTGCTGCCCCAGTCCCCCCGTTCCCCCTATTCTTTCGACTCCGTTCCCCCAGCGGCCGAAGCCACACCATCCGTGCCTTCCGGTCTTGAATGTTCGGAACCGTGACCGTGCCGCGCCACCGAAGAAGGCACAGATAAACGCGCAAAGGTTCACGGTTGGTGGACGCCAACCGGGCCGTGACTTCGCAGCGGTAGCATCCCGGTTTCAACAGCAGCCAGGCGATCCACAGCCCCGGCTGCGCCTCGCTCAGCACGAGGCGTTCATCGCAAGCGCAAAGCTCACCGCGCAACGTGACACTGCGAACCTCTGAAGCGTGGACCGAGACGCGGCAACGCACCTTGGGGATACTTTTGTGAAGAGACATCAGCCTCATCGCCTGACCTCCGACGGGATCGACGATTGGTTTTTGACGTAATGATCGCCGGTCCTATCAGAATCGGTGCCGACCTCTTGATCTTCCTTGACATCCAAGTCAAAAGTGATTTCACGAAACGCCGCGACGACGGCGGGATCGAAGTGGGTGCCGCTTCCTTCGACGATGTGGTGCCGAGCGTCCCGCGGCGTCATCGCCCGCCGGTAGGGACGGTCGGAGGTGAGGGCGTCGAACACGTCGGCGACGGCGAAGATGCGTGCCCCCAGCGGGATGTCCTGCCCGACCAGGCTCTGCGGGTAGCCGCTGCCGTCGAAGCGTTCGTGGTGGGCGCGGACCAGCTCGGCGACATGCCGGAGGTGGGTGGTGGCATTCAGGATGGCAAAGCCCATCTCGGCGTGGTCTTGCATGGTCCGCCGCTCGTCGTCGGTCAGCGGGCCGGGCTTGAGCAGCACGCGGTCGGGCACACCGATCTTGCCGACATCGTGCAGAACCGCGGCTTCGTGCAGGTCGGTGAGGTCGCTTCGGCTCAGGCCCATCCGGCGGCCGATCCGCCGGGCGAGGTCCGCCACGCGAAGCGAGTGCTGTTCGGTCTGGTGCTCCCGTGCGTCGAGCGCGGCGACCAGGGCGTTCAGGGCATCCCGGCTCACCTCCGTGGCGCGTTGGAGGGCTTGCCTTTCGCGGGTCACCAGCCAACCCGCGAGCAGGCCGACGATCCAGAACGTGGCGACTTCACCCATCTGGTTGAGGTGTTCCGCCGTGTTCCCCGACCAGGCAAGTAAGACGTAGGGCACGTAAACCGCGGACACGAGCCCGGCCGTAGCCACGGCACCTCGGAAACCAAACCACACGGCTCCGAGAAGAACGGGCACGAGAAACACCTTGCGCAGCACGATGTGAATCGCGTGCATCCACGCCGGCGTCATCGGCGTGGCCCAGTGCCATATCGCGACCGCGGCGATGAGCATGGCGATGACCAGCCAGCGTTTACGAGCGAGATTCTCTGGGCATTCTGACACAGATACTCCAAGCGCATCGGGAGGCTCACGGCTTGCCGTCGTTGGCGACGGACTCCATGGTGCGGGGAGCACGACCGCGCCTCGAATGATTCCTCCCCCGGAGAAAAGCTCACACCGCCGGTCGGGGCGGCGTGAGCGAGATGTTGATGTTCTGCCGGTCAACCCATCGCCGAGAGCAGCTTCTGGCAGGCGTCTCCGCACTGCTTGCAGCATTCGCCACAGATGCGACAATGTTCATGCATATCGCCGTGGGAGCGGCACTCGTCACCGCAGACACGGCAGGCGGTGAGGCAGGCTTGGATCAAGGTCCGTAGCAACTCGGTGCTGGGCTGGGTCTGGCGGGACAGGGCCTTGCCGGTGGCGGTGCAGACATCGGCACAGTCGAGATCGGTGCGGATGCAGAAGGCCATCCGTCCGGCCTTCTCGCCGCCGCTGCATGCATCGGCGCAGGCGGTGCAGCACTGGGCACACTCAAAACAGGCGTCGATGCAGGCGGCAAGGGCCTCCTGGTACGACACGGGGTTGGGGTGGCTGGCGAGCATCTGTTGCGTCTTCATGAGACTTTCCTTTCCAGGAACGGGGGAACAAAACGCGGCCCGGGAACACCCCGGCGCAGGGATCGTTTTCCAGTCGGTCAAATCTTCGCCCGTCGCAGCCGCAGGGCGTTGCCCACGACCGAGACGCTGCTGAGGGACATTGCGGCGGCGGCGAAGATCGGGCTGAGCAGGAGGCCGAACAGTGGGTAGAGCACGCCGGCGGCGACGGGGACGCCTGCGGCGTTGTAGACAAAAGCGAAAAACAGGTTTTGGCGGATGTTCCGCATCGTCTTGCGCGACAGCAGTCGGCTGGTGGCGATGCCGCGGAGGTCGCCCTTGACCAGCGTCACGCCCGCCGACTCGATGGCCACGTCCGTGCCGGTGCCCATCGCGATGCCCACGTCCGCCTGGGCGAGGGCGGGGGCGTCGTTGATGCCATCACCCGCCATCGCGACCCGCTTGCCCTCGGCTTGCAGTTGCTTGACCACCTCGGCCTTCTGGTCGGGCAACACCTCGGCCTCAACGCGATCAATGCCGAG
Organism: uncultured Phycisphaeraceae bacterium; assembly: GCA_963799465.1. Classification (GTDB taxonomy): domain Bacteria; phylum Planctomycetota; class Phycisphaerae; order Phycisphaerales; family Phycisphaeraceae; genus JBCCOW01. Next base: position 2,536,081 of record CAWCXG010000001.1, read on the forward strand.
CTTCTTCGCAACCGCCAGGGCCGTCGTCCGGCTGTCGCCGGTGAGCATGACGATCTCGACGCCGCTGTCGTGCAGCACCCTCACCGCCTCGGCGGTGGAGTCTTTGATCGGGTCGGCCACGCCCAGCAGGCCCGCGGGCTTGCCGTCGATGGCGACGAACATCACCGTCTGCCCCTCGCCCCGCAACACCTCAGCCCGCTCGCCCCCGGCAAGTTGATCAGCACCAACGCCGAGTTGCTCCATCATCGCCCGGTTGCCCAGGGCGACGGCGCGGCCGTCCACCTTACCCTGCACCCCCTTGCCGGTGACCGACTCGAAATCCTCGGCGTCGGCCAGTTGCACTTCGCGGTCTTCCGCACCGCGCACGATGGCCTCGGCCAGTGGGTGCTCACTGCCGCGTTCCAGTGACGCGGCCAACCGCAGCAGTTCGTTTTCTTCTATTACGGGGGCGGTACTTCCGGGCTCCGGGGGCGGGTTCTACGGTGACGAGTCTCGGCTTGCCTTCGGTCAGCGTGCCGGTCTTGTCCACGACCAGCGTGTCGATCTTCTCCATCACCTCCAACGCCTCGGCGTTCTTGATGAGCACGCCCGCCTGCGCACCACGCCCGACACCGACCATGATCGACATCGGCGTCGCCAAACCCAGGGCACAGGGGCACGCGATGATGAGCACCGCCACCGCATTCACGATCGCGTAAGCCATCGCCGGGGCCGGACCCCACACACCCCACACAATGAACGTCACCACCGCGATCACCAGCACCACCGGCACGAAGTAGGCCGCGGCCAGGTCGGCGACGCGCTGGATCGGGGCGCGGCTACGCTGGGCGTCGGCCACCATCTGCACGATCTGCGCGAGCAGCGTCTCGCCGCCGACCCGCTCGGCCCGCATCACAAAGCCGCCGGTCTGATTCACCGTCGCGCCGGTCACCTGGTCACCCGGTTCTTTCTGCACGGGCATCGGCTCGCCGGTGATCATCGACTCGTCGATCGTGCTCCGGCCATCCACGACCTGCCCATCGACCGGCACCTTCTCGCCCGGCCGAACGCGGAGCTTGTCGCCGATCTGCACATCGTCGAGCGGCACTTCCTCCTCGTTGCCATCGTCGTCGATCCGCCTCGCGGTCTTGGCGGCCAGGTCGAGCAGCGCCCGGATCGCCCCGCCCGTCTGCTTGCGGGCCCGGCCCTCAAGCACCTGCCCCAGCAGCACGAGAGTGACGATCACCGCCGCCGCCTCAAAATAGACACCGACCTCGCCGGCCTCCCCCCGGAAGCTGTCGGGGAAGATGCCCGGCAGCACGGTCGCGATCACGCTGTAGATGTACGCCGCCGCCACGCCGATCGAGATGAGCGAGAACATGTTCAGGTTCCACGTCACGAACGACCGGTAGCCCCGCACGAAGAACGGCCAGCCCGCCCACAACACCACCGGCGTGGCGAGCAGCAACTCCGCCCACGCCCACACGTGCCCCGCAACCCCCAGCAATTCCATCCCGCCGCTCAACATCCGTGCCATGGCGATGACCACCAGCGGAAGCGACAACGCTGTCCCGATCCAGAACCGCCGGGTCATGTCCTTCAGTTCGCCGTCGTCCTCGTCCCCGTCTTCTGCAGTCACGGTCATCGGTTCCAGCGCCATGCCACACTTGGGGCAATCGCCCGGCTCGTCCTGAACGATCTCTGGGTGCATCGGACAGGTGTATTGCGTCCTCGGCCGACGAAGCGCGGCGGGGTTCTTCGGCTCCAACGCCATCCCACACTTCGGGCACGGTCCGGGGGCGGGGCCAAGCTGCTCGACCTCCGGGTGCATCGGGCAGGTGTACACCTCGCCCGCCCCCGCCCCCGGAACTGATGACGACTTCCCCTTCTCTTCTCGCTTCCGAACGGCTCCCGACCCATCGCCCCCTTCGGATGGGACACCTCCGCAACATCCGTGCGCCGCGTCCCCCTCGCCCCCTTCAACTCCGCCGCCCCCGGAACCGCCCCCGGAACCGCAACCGCAGCAGCCCCCGGAATCTCCATCACTGAGATACCGCCCCGGCTCCGCCTCAAACTTCTCCCGGCACCCTGCGCTGCAGAAGTAGTACACCTGCCCGTCATGTTCGACGGTCCCCGCGCTGCGCTCGGGATTCCGGGGGACGGTCATGCCACACACCGGATCGGTCGTCTTCGTATCGGTTGCCATCTTGCCATTACCTCACTCGCACGGCCTACCGTGCGTTCTTGTACATCAGGTCAATCAGTTCGTCGTACATCTCGTCTGCCTTAGCGCCACCCTTGCCGATGGCATGGGTCGCACAGTGCTTCAGGTGGTTCCGCATCAGTTCGCGTCCCACCGCCCGCAGCGCCTGCTGCGTCGCCGCGATCTGCGTCAGGATGTCGGCGCAGTAGCGGTCCCCTCGATCATCCGCGACAAGCCCTGCACCTGCCCCTCGATCCGCTTCAGGCGTTTGAGATTCGCGGCTTTGACGTCCGCATCCACGCCCTTCGCCTTACGTCCCGCACGATCTTTCTTCGCCATGGTTGCAACTCCTTGGATACCTATACCCTCATAGGGTATACGGCCCGCGCAGGTCAACCCGGCGACTGTACATTTCTCCTTTCGCCCCCTCGCTTGCCCGAGTCCCGCCGTCCGAACGGGTTCGGGAAAAACATCGGCGTCCGCTCCATGTACGCGCGGTACGCCGCCGGGTGTTGTTCGAGCACGTCCCGCTCCTCCCGGCGGGCGAGCCGGACGTACATCCAGATCACGAAGGGCCAGAGGACCAGCGTCGCCAGCGTCGGCCACTGGATCATGAAACCCAACGTGATGATGAAGATGCCCGTGTACTGTGGGTGCCGCATGGTGCGATAGATGCCGTCGGTCACCAGCTCGCCCTGCGAGGCGTACACCCGTTCCCAGCCCGACGAGATGATCCAGATGCCGATCAGGATCAGCACGTTGCTCAGCAGCATCACGATCAGCCAGCCGTTGCCCAGCCCGAGATACGTAATCAGGTCGCCCAGCAGGTGCCCGCTGATGTGGTCCAGCGAGATGTCGATCCCCACGAAGTGGCTGGCCAGATAGATCGTCAGCGGGAAGCCGTACATCTCGGCGAACAGGGCGACGACAAACGCGATCAGCGCCCCGCCCGACCGCTTGCCCAGCCGGGTCCGCATCGGGATGAACTTGAAGATGAAGAACAGGCTGACCACGATCATCGTGATCGCCAGCCCCCAGTTGCCGTAGGCGTAGCCGTCGTCACCGTGCATCGGAAACCCCCTGGCGATCAGCGGTGGCGTTATAAAGCACGGCGATCAGCGCCCCGATCAGCCAGCCGAGGATGAACACCTCGACCACGCCGACGGCCGCCTCCCACCAGGCCATGTCCCACCGCATGATCGGCTCCACGTCCCAGCCGTGCATCAGGCTGTTGAAAAACGCGACCACGGCGGGCTGGGGCACGGTCAACATGACGAACACGCAGCCGACGTAGAGCACCGCCGCCGTCGCCCCGAGGGCAAACCCCAGCCGCTTAATGCTGAGGGTGTTGATGAGTACCGGAGGGTTCATCGTCGGACTCCTTGTTCTGCGTCTTTGTCTTGTTGGTGGTCGTGACTGTCGTGGCCTCCATGCTTGTGGCCGCCCAACATCATCAGATGACAGCCGAACATCAGGATCACGAACACCAGCAGCGTCACCCCCGACCCCACCCCGAACAGCGGCAGGACGAAGATCAACCCCAGCGGGAGCAGGCACCCCAGCAACATCCGCAGCGAGTGATTCATGAGCATGGCTCCTTGCGGCGTTGCGGATCGGGAGAGTCGGACGAGCCTTTCGAAGTGTCGTCGGTCTTCCCACCACTGCAACCACAGCGCCTGGTGCCACAGCACCCGCCCGTCTCGGAGGCCTCATCACCGATGGATTTCTTCACGCCGGTCGAGGCAGGGCCGGAGCCGGGAACGTGAGGGGTGGAACCATTCATCGATCAGTGCCCCTCATGATTCGCATGATCGCCGTGCCCGTCTCCCGCGGCTGTCCCCGGCGTGCCCATCCCCGGCGTGCTCATCGTGATCGGCCCCCCGATGGCCCTCGCCCGACGGACGGCTCTGCCGCTCGACCTGTTCCTGGGGATCGGAACCGTTCGCATCGCCCCCGTCTCCGCAGCCCGAAAGGGTCAACGCCGCGGCCCCCGCGATCACCGCCGCGGGCAGGGTGGCCAGAAGTCGAGTGGTCTGTGATTTCGTCATCGTGTTGATCCTCTGGGGGTGTCTATGGATTCCGGGGGAATCCGGGGGATTCCGGGGACTGCGGGCAAGTGGTGTTTCACCCTTGCCACGATTGGGGCGCGACATCCTCCGTCGGATGTTCACCGTCTATGAACCAGAACGAGTTGAACCCCGCCCCGGGTTCCATCGAAATGAATATTTTGAGATTGGATGCCCGCCAAAGCTCCCCCCGAACCTTGCCCCCGGACGCGTCCCCGATACCATCCAGCATCCCCCAGCCCCCATGCCGACATGGATCAACGCACTCCTCAAGAACTCTACACGCCCGGCTACACCGCCGCGGCGAGCGACTTCATGGCCCTCCGTTCCGCGGCGAGCCATGCATCCTTCATCTTGCCCTACCTTCGCACGGCGACCCGTCTGCTCGATGGCGGCTGCGGCCCCGGGTCCATCTCCTGCGACCTCGCCGCGTCTACCCCGGCTCCGCCGACTTCCGGGGGCGGCCACATCACTGGGATCGACCGCGAACCCTCACAGATCGACCTGGCCCGCCAACGCGCCGCAGATCGCAAGCTGACCAACTTCACCTTCCAGACCGCGTCGATCTATGCATTACCCTTCCCGGATGCATCGTTCGACATCGTCTTCGCCCACGCTCTTTTCGAGCACCTCAGCGATCCTGCCGCCGCCCTGCGTGAGATGCATCGCGTGCTCGCCCCCGGCGGGCTCGCCGCCGTCCGCAGCCCCGACTGGGGCGGGTTCCTCGTCGTCCCCGAGCTTCCGGGCGTGCAGGATGCGCTCAACGTCTACGCCCAACGCCAAACCGACAACGGCGGCGACATCCACGTCGGCCGAAAGCTGCCCACGCTGATGACCGAGGCCGGCTTCAAGCCGATCGACTTCTCCGCCGAGTACGACTGCTCACAGCCGCCCGCGGCGATCGCCGACTATCTGACATCGACATTGCCCGAGTCGCACGGCGACGCCCTGCAGCGTTGGGGCCAACACCCTCACGCCACGTTCGCCCAGTCCTGGTGCCACATCGTGGCCGAGAAACCCACCGGCGCATCGTGCCAACCGATCAACCAAGCCTCGGCCTGACACGAGCACCACGTCGCCTCGAAACCCCCTCAGCCCCCTCAGGCCGCCCCCCGGAACTCGATCCGCTTGGGTTCACCCGGCTGAACTGAACCACCCGTAAGGTCGCGTAAACTACAGCACTCGACAAAATTTTAATACAAACCCTCTGCTCTAAGCTCACGCCAGTGTTCGCCAAGGATTGTTAGTTTGCAAGCCTTACTCTCCATCGCGGCATTCCACATGTGGTCTGCATCCACAGGAACAACGAGGTTGTGGCGGTTGTAACGCTGCAAGATGGAAAACACACGGTTGTGTTCTGCATCAGCGCGAGGCATTTCAGCAGTGCGTCCCTCATCCCGTGGTTCATACGACGGGTCCAGTGGGAACTCAAAACCGCTTGAGGTAAAGAACTCGGTGATCCGTTGCAAGTCTTCCAGCGGGATTAACGGCTGAACACTGCGGAGAGAGACGAACTCCTTCACATTGGTCTTGAATACCGGTCGCTGTCTCCAAGGACCAAGGGACTGATCGATATGGGCATAGACCGCCCCTGCGGTGACTTTCCCTAACAGGTTGCATGCTGCCCCGCTTAACGCATCAACCAGCAACCCCGTATATAGACCACCACCATTCTGTTCCGCAGCGTATTGCGTATCCGTAGATGCAGTCAAGATCGTCATTCCTTCGGACAAGTTCGCCACGGTACTATTGCTTGGCGCATTGCCAGCGATTCCACTATGGCAACTGTCAAGTATGATGACTTTATTCTTTGCCAGAGAATTGTTCGCATATGTAAGCACTTCGGAAAGAGAGACGCCTTCGTCACCACGAGAAGCGTCACTGGAAAGGATGTAGCCGCCTGCTGAATCGATGTAGCCGTGCCCGGCGAAGTACAACAGGGCGATGTCGCTGTCGTCTTTGTAGAGTTCTTCGATTGAATCTTTAAGGGCTGCTCGTGTGACAGCATTCGTCGATCCGCTTGCAGCAAGCATTTTAGGGGTCGGGAAGTTGACACTCCCATCGGCGTGACGTTCGATGACGGACTTGACACTGTGCGCATCATTGACACAGCCGTAGAGGTTCGACACCTTTTCGTAGTGATCGATTCCAACGATGAGCGCTTTTCGCATTTAAAATCTTTCAACAGTTATCGATGAAGTTTGCGATACCTTTTTCAGTCCATTCAATAACCTTATGCCCGACGAGTTCCGACGGGATTTGGCCTTTATCGTCCTTGTGTATGTGAACCCCGATCATGGGGATGCCTTCCTCGCTCGGCGCATTTCATTTCCCACTTTGCGCCGTCGGCAAGCCGGGTTTTCTTACTAATGAGGGCGATCACCCCGTCGCAAGTTTTGATAACGTCTCGGCAATTCGTTTTCCACGCGGTCTGAAACGGTTCCTTGATCGAAAAATCAGTGTATTCGATTTTCGACGCAGTATTGAGCGATTGTCCACGGAGTAGGTCGCGGTAGTGTTTGTCTTCAACAGCGAAGCTAATAAAAATCTTTTTCATAGTCTGGTTCCTATCGTAAGGTTTAGGGGATTAAATACTCGACACATATGTGCCGCGATGTGCATTGGGCTCGAATGCGGCGAGTTTCTGGTCGGAGGCAATGTCAATCTTCTGATAAATCTGAAGGTACTCGCTACCGTGATAAGCACCAGTACGGTCGCTGGTCGGAATGACGTAGATTGACTTCCACGCTTTCGTGCCGTCGGCGTAGCCGATCTCCCAGGGACACCAGCGTGAACGCATCGAGTTGGGCGTGGCGAGGAACAGGAACAGGTCGCAGGAGACGATCACGCGCTGAACCCGTTGAGCACTTTCTTTGCTCGGTGTTTCGGCGAGTCCAGGGTCTTGGGTGTAGATGTACACGTTGCAGCCGGCTTCACGAAGCAGAGCCTGGATGCCAGCGGCGTAGGTTGAATCCGCGGAACTGTGCGAAAGAAAAGCTGTTCGGAGTCCTCTCGATCGCGCTTCCGACAAGGTGACTGCCGCTTTGGTAAAGCCGGTACGGCTCGCGGCTCGGGCCAATGTGTCGAGGGGGATTGCCATGATGGATTCTACTAATTACGCATCTCTTGTAGTGCCGTAAATACCGATTGTACCGTATCGCTACAATGTCGCCCGTAAGCCTTGGAAGCCGGAGGGGGTGATGTCGCAGTCCATCACGGTGAACACGATCGGCGTGTGATTGAACCATGCGTCCTTGATCGCCGCAAGCCCGATGTCCTGGGTGGATTCCGGGAGCAGACCGTGTCAAACTCGATCGAGCCGTCCTTGAGCGTGCCGGGCAGTGCCCGCAAGCCGCCGTTAGCGCGGGTGGTGACGTCGGCCTCGCCTTTTTTTCCAGGCCGAGGGAGTAAAACGGTGTCGGATACTGAGGTTTGGTGAAGGTTGGAGCTTAACCTTTTCGTGGTTGCATTGTTCGGCGGCGCGTTGGAGGGTGCGCTGGGTGGGACAGGGGTTTCGAGCAATCGCAAGAGCGTGTCGCAGTCGTGGGCGGATAAGGTCGTGGCTTGCTCGGCCGGGTCGGGCGGTTTTGCGGGTTCAGGTCGCTGGTCTGAGCAGGACGCTGGGGGTTGCTGGCGCGATGATGCCTTGCGTCGCCGTGTCGTAGGGCGGGTGTGACATCGTTTCGTCGCAGGCAGTCAAGCGGAAAAATCTCGACGCGATGGAACCCGTGGCGGTCTCGAACTCGTTCAGAAAGATGTAACCCGCCCCCGGAAGTCGGCCCCCGGAAGTGCCGGAAGTTCGGGGGGGGGCGATCAACATGCTTCGAGCAGAAAAGGACAACCCATGCCACGCTCAACCCACATGATCCGGCTCGCTGGTCTGCTGACGATGGTCCTGGCCACCACCCTCGCCCCCGCTTTTGCCGTCGCTCAAGACGGGCATGCGCCCATGGGGCCCGACGGGGATCGGGGGAGGTGTCGCTGGTGGACGAGTTCGCGGAACTGCGGGCGAAAGTCGCCCGGCTCGAAGCGGCACTCGAACGCAATCACCGCCAGCACGCCGACCACCCGGAAGGCATGATGCAGGGTGGGATGGGGATGGACGGGGGTGGCATGGGCATGGGTGAGGGGGGCATGTCGCCGATGGGCGGTGACGAGATGAAGAGGATGCAGGGGATGAGGTCGGGCGGGGAGAAGTCCGGGGGGATGTCCGGGGGATGGGGATGCAGGGGATGGACATGGGGGAGATGGGGGCATGGATCAGAACGGGATGTCGCAGATGGGTGGCGGCGGGATGCAGGGGATGGGATCGAACGGGGGCATGGGCGGGATGAGCCGGGGCGACATGCAGCGGATGCAAGGCGGGGGCATGGGGGTCGGCATGGCCATGCCGAACCGCGATTCGGGCGGCGGCGGGATGGGGATGGGGATGGGCGGGATGAAGATGATGGGGGCGATGAAGGGAGGCTCGGGTGGGATGTCCGGGCCATCCGATGACGGGATGGCAATGAGCTCGGCGCGGCCGGGGTTTGCGGGGGCGTCGCACCTGTATCACACCGGCGCGACCGGTTTTTTCCTCGACCACGGCGAGCACATCGAGCTCGCGACCGAGCAGGTCGCGTCGTTGAACCGGATCAGGGAGAAGAACCTGCTGGCCCGCAACACGGCCGATCGGGAGATCGAGCAGGCGGAGCAGGAGTTGTGGGAACTGACCGCGGCCGATGAACCCGACGCGAAGCTCATCGAAGAGAAGGTCCGCGAGATCGAGCGGCTCCGCGGGGACCAGCGCCTCGGCTTCATCCGGGCGGTGGGCGAGGCGGCCCAGGTGCTCACGGCGGACCAGCGGCAAACGCTGCTGGGCCTGGCGTCGGGTGGAGCGGCCGAGACGCAGCCCGCGGCCGACGCCCCGGACACGCCGGATGGTCCTCCGAAAACCCCACCTGCTTCCGATGCTCAGCATCAACACTAGCCCCTCCGGAACTGGCCCTCAAACCTGATTATCAGAAAGGAAACTCCCATGAGTGTTGCAACGAAATCAAAGAAAGCCCAGACCCCCCGGACCCAGACCCAGAGTAAGACTACGTTCAGTTGCCACGCGCCGGACGCCGAGCGGGTGTGCGTGACGGGCGACTTCAACGAGTGGAGTCTCGACGCGACCCCGATGAAAAAGAACCGGCAGGGCAAGTGGACCGCGAAGGTGGACCTACCGGCCGGTCGGCACGAATACAAGTTTGTTGTGGATGGTGAGTGGTGCTGTGAACCGGGGTGCGACGGACCGCACCTGGGTTTCCTGCACTGCGTCGCCAATGTGCATGGCACGATGAATCGCGTGATCGAGGTCGAGTGATGCCGATTCGTACTCGTTGGTGCGCCAATCCGAATCCTGTGCGGCAATTGGGTTGGTGTCTCGTCATGGTCCTGGTGGGGCCGTGCCCGCGGTGGTGTGGGCCCAGGTGTCGCCCGAGGAGCACGCGAGCCATCACCCGGATCAGGCATCCCCCGCCCCCGGAAATACCCCAGCTCCCGGAAGTAACCCCGGACCCGAAACCGGGCCGGGAGGCCCGCCGTCGGGTGCGGGCGGCATGATGGGGGGTGGCGGCATGGGCGGCGGTGCGGGCGGTGGCATGGGCAACATGATGGAGCAGATGGGGGCACCCAAGCCCAAGGAGCTCTACCCGTCGCTGATGGCCCTGCCCGACCTGCTCCCGGAGCGGCGTCGGCAAGTGGAGGAGGAAGGCGCACGGGCGGATGAAGACCGGTGCGGCCCTGATGTCGGACGGGCTCGAAGCCCTCTCACGGGCAGCCCCGTCCGACGATTACGCCGCGATGCAGGAAGCGTCCGAGACGCTTCGCGAGGGGCTGTCGCAGTTCGACAGCGGCCTCGCGGCCCACCGGCGCTGGCGGAAGGCAGAGCGCCCCGCCAGGTCGCGCTGGAGTGGTTCAAGAAGGAGATGAACCTGCTGCCCCCGGGTGGTGGCGAGCGGCCGGGCGGGGTGTTCGGCCTGTCGTGGTTTCACTTCACGGTCATGCTGATCCTGATCGCCTTCGCCGCGGCGATGATCGCGATGTACTTCTTCAAGATCTGCGCCGCGCGTCCACATTGCTGGCAAAGGTCACGCAAACCCCCGTCCCCGGGAATACCCCCGCCCCCGGAAGTCCTCCCGGAAGAGGAGCCGCAACGGCCGCTGCGACCCGCACCGCGGAGTCGGGGGACACGGACCAACTTCCAGAGGGCACTTCCGGCGTAATGACCGGTGGGACTTCCGGGGACGCTTCCGGGGGCGGGGGGCGATTGTTGTGGGGACGGGGACGAGGCCTGTGACACCGAGGCGCCCGTCGAGGGTGCGGCCGTCTCCAAGGGTCTGCTGCCGGTGGTCGAGAAGAAGTTGTGCCGACTGCGGGTCGCCCGGATCGTGCAGGAGACGCCGGACGTGAAGACCTTCCGCCTCGTCGCCTGCCACGGCGGGGGCATCCCGTTCAGCTTCCTGCCGGGGCAGTTCCTGACGCTGACGCTGCCGGTGGGCGAGAAGCCGATCCGCCGCAGCTACACGATCTCGTCCTCGCCGACGCAGGGGTACTACTGCGAGACCACGGTGAAGCGGGAGGAGCAGGGAGCCGGGTCGCGGTACCTGCACGACCGGGTGAAGGTCGGCGACACCATCGAGGTGCGGGCTCCCAGCGGCAAGTTCAACTTCACGGGCAAGGAGGCGGACAGCATCGTGCTCATCGGCGGGGGCGTGGGGATCACGCCGATGATGAGCATCACCCGGCGCGACGGACATGGCTCGGCCGGGCGAGATTTATTTCATCGCTGCGTGCCAGGACCCCGAGCACTTCATCTTCGAGTCGGAGTTGAAGCTGCTTGCGGAGGAGTACGACAACCTGCACCTGTTCGCCGCGATGAGCCGCATCGAGCGGGACATCGACGGCTACCGCAAGGGGCGTCTGTCGAAAGAGATGCTGGCCGAGTGGGTGCCGGACCTTGACTCGAAGTGGATTCACCTGTGCGGTGCCCCGCCGATGATGGAGGCGGTGAAGGGGATGCTTGCCGACTTGGGCGTGCCCATCGACCGCATCCACACCGAGAACTTCGGCTCGACGCAGAAGCCCAAAGCCAAGGTGGCCGAGGGGCAGGAGGCGGCCGCCGCGGAGCAGAAAGCGGCGGCAGGTCGGCACGGTCACGTTCGCCACCTCGAACATCTCGACCCCGTTCCAACCGGATGAAACCGTGCTGGAAGCCTCCGAGCGCGTGGAGGTCGATATCGACTACTCGTGCCGGGTCGGGACCTGCGGCGAGTGCAAGGTCAAGCTGCTGTCGGGCGAGGTGAGCATGGAAGTCGAGGACGGGCTGGACCCCGGCGAGAAGGAGCAGGGGATGATCCTCGCTTGTCAGGCGAAATCCAACAGTGATGTCAGCGTCGAGGCGTGAATGAGCGTGTTTAGTGGATGCGCCGACCTGCGAATCAGAATGGAGCCTTGCCGCAATGAACAGCCCGAAAGTAACGCAATCGATATGCCGGTGCATCGCCGGTCTCCTGTTACTTGCCTTTGCGGGGGCGTCGCTTGTGGCGTGCTATCCCGTCGGGCACAGGTACCACACGCCGGATGAACATGCAGAGTCCTTGCAGAGGATGAACCCACCCGACTCGCCAAACGACGAGTTTTTCTGAGCATCGCAGATGAAGGAACGCGAACCCCTCATCGTCGGCGGCCTGGTGGTGCTCCTGCTGGTGCTGTGGCTGGGGTTTCCGCTGCACCAGTCGCCGCGGTTCGCCGGGAGTTTCTGGGGCGGGGTGTTCGCGGTCAGCGGCTCGACGCTGATGCTCGTGCCGCTGGCCTACATGGTGGTCAAGCGGATCAAGCCGCTGAAACGGCGGGTCACGAAACACGTCTCGATGCGGACGCTGCTGGCGTGGCACATCTACGCCGGCGTGCTCGGGCCGATCCTCGTGCTGATCCACACCGGACACAAGTTCGAGAGCGTGCTGGGCATCGCGCTGACGGCGATGGTCCTGATCGTGGTGGTCAGCGGGTTCGTCGGCCGGTACCTGATGAGCAAGATCAACCGTGAGATCAAGGAGAAACGGGCGATGCTGGCCGAGGCCAACGCCCAGTATGAATCGGCCTTGCAAGCACTGCGGGACCACCCGGAGGAAGCGGCGCGACCCGGCCGTTCCAGCATGTGCTGGCGCGGCCTGTTTCTCCGCGCAGATACCGGGGGAGCGTCCGGGGGTACGGGGGTGCGGGCGGTTCGCATGGCGGAATCCGTGGCCGACCTGGAGTACGCGGTCCGCACGCACCAGACGTTCAAGCGGGCGTTCGCCAAGTGGCTCAAGCTGCACATCGCGCTGTCGATGGTGCTGTATGTGTTGCTGGGGCTGCATATCTGGTCCGCCATCTACTTCGGGTTGAGGTGGTTTGCATGAAGGAACTCCGCTGGACCAACCCACTCGTGTTGCTTGCGCGATCCGCATTCGGGGGCCTCACCCTCGTACTGAACCTGCTGGGCCTGACCCCCGAGCCGACCGTTCTGACAAACGCGAACACTTGGCAGCTCGCCGCCAGTCCGGGGGGGCTGTCGCAAGCTCATGCCTTCCTCGAAAACAACTGCAACGCCTGCCACACCCCGGTCCGGGGCGTGCAGGCCAGTAGCTGCATCGCCTGCCACGCCAACGATGAGTCGCTGCTCCAGCGGCAGCCCACCGCGTTCCATGCCGACATCCGCAGTTGCGTCGAGTGTCACCGCGAGCACCAGGGCCGATCACACCGCCCCGTGGCGATGGACCACGCCTCGCTGGTGAAGATCGGCATGCGCGAGCTCGACGAGAACGACGACCCCGCCAGTGAAGAACAGTTGGCGCTGCGGCAACTCCACGAGGGGATGGGCGAGGGCTCCACGGATGTACCGCGCTCGCCTCGATCAACCCCACCTTTCCACCAGCGAGATGATGCTCGACTGCGCCTCCTGTCATCAGAACGACGACCGCCACTTCGAGTTGTTCGGCAACGACTGCGCCTCCTGCCACGCCACGACAGCCTGGACACTCCCGGAGTTCCGCCATCCTTCCTCGGCCTCCATGGACTGCGCCCAGTGCCATCAGGCCCCGCCCAGCCACTACATGGGGCACTTCAACATGATCTCCAAAAAGGTTGCCGGCCAACCCCACGCCACCGTCGAGCAGTGCTACAAGTGCCATCAAACGACCTCGTGGCCCGACATCAAAGGCGTCGGCTGGTACAAGCATCACTGACCTCCCCCGGAACCCCCGCAAGTGTCCTTGGAATCGAATCATGGCACCCGAAGCGACGCACCACGTGATGGAGACGGCCCTGGAGTGGGCGATCCTCGGGATCGAGTTAGTCGTCGCGGTTCTGATCATCCTGTGCGTCGTGCTGGGGCTGGTCGAGATCGGCCGGGGCGTGCTCCGTCCCGGCGGCGGTGCCAGCGCCCGGGGGCAGGATTGGGAGTAGGAAGGTCCGAAGCTTCCGGTGGCAAGGCTTCCGGGGCGGGAGTGATCGCCACCGCGCGGTCAACCTGGCGCAGCGATTCGTGCTGGCGCTGGAGTTCCTGATCGCGGCCGACATCCTCAAGACGATCCTCACGCCGACGCTTGAAGACATGCGCCGCTGGGTTCGATCATCGCCATCCGCACCGTGCTGAGCCTGAGCATCGCCTACGAACTGCGGCAGGACGACTGACCCCGCCCCCGGAAGCCTGGAATCGTGGGACGAAACCGAGCCGGGGTCCAAGGAGGTGTCAATGTGACCGGTCAAATGTGGGGCAGGTTCGGGTGTATTTATTCGGGCGTTCGACCAAGGGCATGAAAACGACGGTTTTAGCGGACGTGTTATCCGTGGAGGTTTCCCGGTACGCGGGGGCGGGTGCTTCCGGAGGTCAGGTACCTCTGGGGGTTGCGGGACGGGCGCGTGAGCGAAAAAAGTTTCGGAGTGATGGGAACTCGGGGATCGTCAGCTCTCGTTCTGAAAGGTGGCAGGCCACTACAGGAGAGATTGTGCTGAAGGTTGCAAAAAAATGGGTGGTGGAGTTCCTGAGTACTCCACCCATGGGCTATGTGGTGGGAGCTTACTACCGTAATCGGATCCCCCATGAAGGTTGCGTGATCCTGACCCGTGGTCCCGAAGTTGCACCCGCTGTAAAGGCTCGTCTGCGCTGGGGGTTCTACGAGCGGTCGGAAATGAAATTGCTCGGTCCACATCTTCGGACCGATTTGGATATTCTCGAACTGGGTTCCAGCTTAGGTGTCATCTCCTCGCATATCGCTCGGCGATTGGAGCAGGGCAGGCGACTGTTCTGTGTTGAAGCCAATCCGAAAATGATCCCACTTATCGAGGCGAACCTTCGTCAAAACGCTTCTGATGTGGCTTGGCGGGTCCTGAACTACGCGATTGACTACGACCCCTTGAGTGATTCGGTACGTTTTATCACGGATGCCGACCATGTCACGTCTCACATTGCTTCCAACACCGGCAGCATTCAAGGTCGCGATGATTTGATCGAGGTGCCGACCGCTCGGCTGGAGTCGCTGCTAAGACTCTGTGACATCAAAGAATATGTGATGTTCAGTGATATCGAAGGAGCCGAGGGAGGTATTCTGGCTCATGATGCAGATGCTCTGCGGCGGTGTCAGCAACTCATCATCGAATTGCATGAATCTCAGGCAGGGACAGAGGTGCTATCCCCAGACGATCTGGCGGACAGGCTCCAGATGCAACATGGATTCACGATGGATGCTCGCCGTAATGATGTCGCCGTGTTTTCGCGATGAGATTTGGAGTGAAGCCAGATTCTTAGAGAACGACGGATGAGATTCTAAAACGTCGAACGGCGTCGTTGTCAGAGAATCACGATGCATCCTCCGTCGGCCGAACCAAAGTCAAAAAATTCCAGACAAGGGAACTTTCGCCGGGGTGAAAGTCGTTCTGAACTGTAGAAGCGACGCCGTCTCCGCGAATCGGGGATGCCATGCGGCGGACGGCACACAAAAACTCGGCATCCCAGGAGCCAGCGCAATGAAAATATTAATCGGAATCGTATTGGCCGGAGGGTTGGGGGCGAGCATGTTGCTTGCAACAGGGTGCGCCTCGGACGGGAAGACCGCAAAAGCGGACATCGAAACCCATGCGCCGACCTCGGGCATGATGTGCCCGACGTGTGAGACGGTCTGGGTGACCGAACGCCGCAGCCACGGGCCGCGACACATCAACCGGCTTCACTCCAAGCGGGAGATGACCTGCCCGACCTGCGAGGCGACCGCTCAGCGGGTGCTCCTGGCAGACGGCGATGTGCAGTTGCACGAATGCCCGGAGTGCAAGGTCACGCCCAAGGAAATCAAGCTGGACCCGCGTCCAAGCTCCTCATTCCATGGCCCCCGGCACCGCTGAACATCCTCGATAGAAGGATGAAGCGAACCCCTACCCCCCCACGGGTCGGGCGGCGTCTAACCCAGCGTCGCTCGGCCTTTTCTTGACCAGCCCCTCCAACCAATTCAGTGCGACCCGACGATGGGTCCATGCCAAAATCAATTCCGAAATAGGAAACCAAGCCATGAACCGAACCCAACCTTTCGCTCTGATCGCACTTTTCATCGGCGCATTCACCGTCATCCCCAACCCCGCGATCGCCGCCGAGGAGGGGCATGACCACAAGCAGGCGGACCACGCCCAATCAGAAGCCCAGACTCGGGTTGGCGATCCGTACCCGTTGCCGACCGACGCGGTGACCGATCAGCCGCTGGCGGAGGTGGAAAAGCCGGTGGCCCTGCTGCACGAAGGCAGGGAACTGCGTTTCGCCGATGCCGAAAGCGTCGAGACGTTCAAGGCCGAGCCGCAAAAGTATTTAGACAAGGTCGATGTGAAGATCATTGAAAACCAGATGCCGTACTACCCGATGACGACGTGCCCGGTCAGCGGCGACAAGCTGGGCGGCGACATGGGTGAGCCGGTGGACTACGTATACGGCAATCGGCTGATCCTCTTCTGCTGCAAGGGGTGCAAGGGCGATTTCCTGAAAGACCCGTCGGCCATGTTGGAGAAGCTCGACGCGGCGGTGATCGCGCAGCAAAAGGAGGCATACCCGCTGGAGACCTGCCCGGTGTCGGGTCAGAAGCTGGGTTCGATGGGCGAGCCGGTGGACGTGGTGCTTGCCAATCGGCTGGTGCGGCTGTGCTGCGCGGGGTGTAAGGGCAAGCTAACGGCGAACCCGGCGAAGGTACTGGCGGAGGTCGATGCGGCGTGGGAAGCCAATGACGCCAAGCCGGCCCCCAGAAGTGCGGCCGAGCCTGCCCCAACCCAGGACGTTGACCGAGGCCACGACCAGCACAAGGGGCGTCATGGAGATGGAGGTATGAAGAAGCAGGAAGGCCACGGCGATCATGCCGGTCACGGCCAGGGCTCGCACAATCATGACCACTAAAAACAACTTCCGTGTGTCCAGCCCGCTCGCCGCGGCACGCGCCCGATATGAGAGACCTCTCGCCGCCGAAAGGCTGTCACGATGAGTTGCTGCAACCAGAAAAAGAACCATTGGAAGCTGGTGATCTGGCTGGCGGTCGTGTTGGGGGTCGCCTCGTTTGCGATCCTCTCTGATGCCTTCGGTGAACCCGCCACCCCCAGCTCCGGGGTGGCGGTCGATTCCGGGGGCGCGAATGTCATGTGCCCGGTGACCACGGATGAAAAGGTCGATCCTGGCATTTTGACAACCTACAACGGCCGCGAGGTCTATTTCTGCTGCCAGCGGTGCAAGCGGAAGTTTGAGCGCGACCCGGAGACGTATGTTGACAACCTGCCGGCGGGATACTTTGTATCCGCAGCGTCTGATGCTGAATCTTATGCCCACAGGGATGGTGGCCACGGGTCCGAAAGCCCCACCCCCGAGCCGGTGAGCGTCACCGGCGGTGAGAGCGGGGGGCACGGTCACGGCGAAGACGGGGCGGCTCAAGGCGATGAGCGGTCATCCTCATCCGCCGACGGGCACGACCACTCTGCTCATGAACACGGCGAATCGGAGGGCTTGATAATGCGGTTCCTCGGCTGGCTTGGCAAGTTCCATCCGCCAAGCGTAAACTTTCCTATCGCGTTGATGACCGCGGCCGTCGTCGCAGAGGGGCTCTTCATGGCAACCGGTCGGCCGTTGTTCGACGCCGCCGGTCGCTTCACCGTCTGGTTCGCCATCGTCGGCACGGTCGGGGCCGTGATCCTGGGTTGGTTCTTTGGTGGGTTCAAACTCACCGACGACGACTGGATCATGACGACGCATCGCTGGGTCGGCACCGCCGCGGGGCTTTGGGCGTTCGTCCTGGCATGGTTCGCAAGCAAAGCGTGGGTCGGGACGGAGCACAAGCCAACCCAAGGGCGAGTCGGCTATCGCTTTGCCTTGGTGATCGGCACCGGTCTGGTCTCGACGAACGGGTTCTTTGGCGGCGCATTGATGTACGGGATCGACCACTATCTCTGGTAAGGATGACAATGGATATACAAGATTTTCCTCAGAAACACCTACTCTCCCGCCGCGCCTTTCTGGGCAGCACTGCGGCGGCGGCATTGGCTGGATATGGGATGCTCAGTCCGGCGGCATTAGGTTCCTCACTGCCAAGGACCGGGCGATTCGGCACGCTCGATGCGACGGCACCGGACGGGATCGATTTGTATATCGAGCACCAGCCGATGCAAGTGGCTGGCGGGGTGGGTAAACCGTTTAGCATCAACGGCAGCGTGCCTGGGCCGATCATCCACATGACCCAGGGCAAGCAGGCGGTCATCCGCGTCCATAACTGCACCGACGAGATGACCGCCATCCACTGGCACGGAATCCTCTTGCCCTACACCATGGACGGCGTGCCGGGCATCAGCTTCGACGGCATCGAGGCCGGCACCACCTTTGAGTATCGCTACACGCTCGTGCAGAACGGCACGTACTGGTACCACAGCCACGTCGGCCCGCAAGAGCAACGCGGCATGGCCGGGCTGCTGATCGTGCATCCCGAAGGCGACGACGCCACCCACGCCGGCCGGGGTGACCCGTTTGACTACGACGTGGAACATCCCGTTGTCCTCCAGGACTGGAGCTTTACCGAGCCCAAGGTCATCGCGCACAAGCTCAAGACGATGGAGGGCTACTACAACTGGCAGCGACCCACGCTCGCGAACATCAACGAGCAAATGGCGAACACCGGTAAGAGTTTTGTGGAGGTGATCGAGTCGCGGTTGGACTGGCAATGGATGCGGATGGACCCCACCGATATCGCTGATGTCACCGGGGCGACCTACCACTATCTCATCAACGGCCGGACGCACCACGAGAATCCCACCCTCCCGGCCGAGCCCGGTCAGCGCGTCCGCCTGCGGATCGCCAACGCCTCAGCGCTCACGTTCTACGACATCCGGATCGTTGGCGACGCCGGCGTTGTGCCGGTCTCCATCGTCCAGTCCGACGGGCAGAACGTCATGCCGGTGGAGACCGACGAGTTCCGCATAGCCGTGGCCGAGACTTACGACGTGCTGTTCACAATGCCCGAGGGACCGGTGACGCTGTTCGCCGAGGCGATGGATCGCAGCGGTTATGCCCGTGCTACGCTCACTTCTCAGGCGGGTGCGGAAGGCCCCATCCCGGACCTGCGCTGGCGGCCGATGCTCGGAATGGAGGACATGGGCATGGCCCACGCGATGGGCGGTATGAGCCAAGGCAATACCCATGCCAACGACCATACGCCGCAGCGCGAAGCACTCGACACCCGAATCGGTCCCGAGTACGGCAACCCCGAACTCCCCACCACCGGCCTGCCCCAGCGCATCAAGCACGGCCCCGACGAGCACGGCCCCGGCGCGATCGTCATGGCCCACACCGCCTATCGCCAACTCGACGACCCCGGCCTCGGCCTTGGCGACGACGGCTGGCGCGTCCTGACCTACCAGCAGCTTCAATGTCTGGAGACGCCGCCGGATCGTCGCCCTCCGACGCGGCAATTCGACATGCACCTTACCGGCAACATGCACAAGTACATCTGGGGGATCGACGGCAAGAAATGGTCCGAATCGGACATGATCAAGTTCCAGTACGGCGAACGCCTGCGGATCAACTTCATCAACGACACGATGATGACCCACCCGATGCACCTCCACGGCATGTGGATGGACTTGGTCACCGGCGACGACTACGACCGCATCCCCCGCAAACACGTGGTCCGCGTGCAGCCGGCCGAACTGCTCACCGTTGATATCACCGCCGACGCCCCGGGCCAATGGGCGTTTCATTGTCATGTGCTCTACCACTTCGAGTGGGGCATGTTCCGTACCGTCGCCGTCGTTGAATCTCTGGAAGGAGAGCCCATCCGTGCCGCGCCATAACCCTTGCCCCCGACTCCTGACTTCATCCTTGATCGCTCTTGGTTTGGCCACGTCGTCGGCCACGGTATCCGCCCAGAACCTGCCGAGCACCGCCGACCGCCCCGACCACCAGGAAGCCGCCCGCGACAATTCCCCAAAGTTGTTGGAGTTTCCCGACAACCCGCTGTTGCCCGAGGGGATGACGCTGCAGGAGACGCTCGATGCGGCGTCCCAGCCCGTGCCCGGTGATTGGCCGGATGCCGTATTCGACGACGACCCGACGTTCTTTGTTCTTATTGACCAACTCGAATATCGTGATCAAGAGGAAGGCAGGGACCAGCTAGGCTGGGAAGCCCAGGGGTGGATTGGTTACGACTACGACAAGTTCTGGTGGAAGTCAGAGGGCGAGTCGGTGTTCGACGGCACCGACGAGGGCGAGTCGGAAAACGACTTGCTTTACTCACGGCTGATCACCCCTTTCTGGAACGCTCAGGTCGGCGTGCAATATGCCAACGAGTGGGAGTCGGGTGAGTACGACGACCGGTGGTCCGGCGTGATCGCGCTCCAGGGCCTGGCCCCCGGTATGTTCGAGCTCGACAACTCGCTGTATATCTCCGAGGACGGCGACGTGACCGCCTCCATGGAGGCCGAATACGACCTTCGCATCACGCAACGTCTCGTGCTTCAACCCCGCGCAGAACTGGCTTTCGCCGCCCAGGACGTACCGGAGCGAAATCTTGGTGCCGGGATGACGGGAGCGGACTTCGATTTGAGGCTCCGCTACGAAGTCAAACGCGAGTTCGCCCCCTACATCGGTGTGCGATACAGCTTTCTCACCGGCGAGACCGCCGACATGGCCGAAGCGGCGGGCAGCGATTCCGAGCAGCTCTTTTTCCTCGCGGGGGTACGGCTTGCGTTCTGATCACTGCAGTGAACTGAATCACGCCCATCCTGCGCTGCGGAGCGAAGATGGACGGACTCGGCTTGAAACCCTGCGGTCCAGCGCGGAAATGATGCGCTTCGGGCTTCAGACCCCCCGCCGGAAGCAAGAAACCATGCGTTCAAGAGATATAAACCTTACTTCCGGACTGGAAACCCCGCGTCCGAAGGAAGAAAACCCGCGCTTAACGCTGAAAAACCTCCGGCGCAGGCCAGACAACCTGCGGCGCGACTTTAATAACCCCCGGCGCGGATTGGAAGACCTTCCCAACAAGTCAAAAACCTTACGCTCAAGCGAAGAAGGTCTGCGTCGGATTGGAACAATCAGAGCTCATGGCAAAGAACGACAGGATCAGACAGGCACCCAAGGCCACCCGTACCGCTCATCACGACACGCAGGACGATCTGCTTTCTCATGGAGGGTGCGCGTTGAGAGGTAACCGGTTTGTAAGCAGATCAGCGCGGGTTTTATCAGTTGCAACGGTGGCAACGGTCACGGCCGGGTTTCTCTATGGCTGCACCTCACCCTTCGACCGCGAAGAGTTCGGGCCCTGGCTTGAGGGGGACCCGTCGCAATGGCGGACAACGGAAAACGGATCGCTGCATCACGGCGACACCTTGCGGAACCGGGCCAACCAGGACGAAGCCCAACTGCTGTCCGGGGGTGCGGGAGCGGACGCCTACGCCATGGTGGCATTGTCTCGAAACCCCTCGATCCTCGCCGCGCAGCGGCGGGTAGAGCGGCTGGGGGCGCGCGTGCCGCAGGTCACGTCGCTGGATGACCCGATGCTTCAGGTCGCGCCGTTCGGCGAGATGGCCGAGACCGCGGCGGGTCAGGTCGGGCTGATGACCGGGCTGAGCCAGAAGCTGCCGTTCCCCGGCAAGCTGGACACACGGGGACGCATCGCGGAGCAGGACGTAGCGATGGCGCTGGCCGATCTGCGGCAGACGCGATTGCAGGTGGTGGCCGACACGCGGCAAGCGTTCTGGAGCTATTACTTTGCCACACGCGCGATCGAAACCACGCGGCAGAGCCGCGCCTCTTGTCAAAGTTTCAGCAGATCGCCGAAACGGAATACAAAGCGGGAACGCGTAGCCAGACCGACGTGCTGCGGGCCTCGGTCGAGTTGAGCAACCTGGGCAACGAACTCATCACCCTCGCCCAGCGCCAAGCGACCGCGCAGAGCATGCTCAATCAGTTATTGGATCGACCGATCGATGCTGCGCTCCCCGAGCCCTCCCCGATCCAGGCCGACAACATCACTGAGCAACTCGATGCACTGCTTGCCGCCGCCGCGAGACAGAACCCGTCGATCCATAAGATTCACGAACGGATTGAGCAATTCCGCCAGCGCAAAAAGCTGGCGACGCTTAACCGCTGGCCGGACCTGACGATCAGTGCCAACTACAACGCGGTGGACGACGATGGCCTCGCGGTCATGGCCAACGGCGACGACCAGTGGTGGTTCGGCTTCGGCGTGAACCTGCCCATCTGGTTCGAGAAGTACGAGGCCCAGGAACGCGAGGCGCTGCAGGGCATGCTCGAAGGCGTCGCGGACCTGTCCGCCCAGCGCAACCGCGTCGCGTTTGCGGTGCAGGATGCGTATCTGAAAGTCGAAGCCCAGCAGAAGCTGGTTGAACTGTTTCGTGATGTCATCATCCCGCAGGCGAAGCAAACCGTGGATGCCTCCGCGAGTGGCTACCGGGCCGGCAGCGTGGACTTCCTCACGCTGGTGGACAACTGGCGGAAGCTGCTGAACTTCGACCTGATGTACCACCGTGCCCTGGCGGACATGGAACAGGCGATCGCCGAACTCGAGCGGGCCGTGGGACAGGATGTGCAACGCGATCCGCCGCCTGCCCCAAGTGAAGATTCATCCAACACGACACCCCCCGACGCCCCGAAGCAAGCGGCCTCCCCGGAATCTCCGCAGCTTGAAGGCGAGGAGTTGACCCCATGAGTAAATCCCATCTACCTCAAGCCATGCGATGGCAGGTTCTGGTTGCACTGACCGCGTTCGCGGTCATCGCGATCCTGATCGGTGTCGCCTTCGCCGGACCGTTGCGCGTCGGTCTGTCCTATACGGGCGGATGGATCGGCTTCGGTCACGATCATGACGACGAGCTTGTCGCGGTCACCGATGAGGCCGGCCAGGTCCAGTATTACACCTGCGGCATGCACCCGTGGGTCATCCTGCCCGCACCGGGCGACTGCCCGATCTGCTTCATGGAACTCACGCCGATCGATCCAAACAAGTTCACCGGGGAGATCGCCATCGACCCCGTGATCGTCCAGAATATGGGGGTTCGGGTGGCACCGGTGGTCACCGGCCCGCTCACCAAGACGATCCGGACCGTCGGCACGGTGGACTACAACGAGCGGGCTGTGCGGGATGTCAACATTAAGACGCCCGGCTGGATCGAAAAGCTGTATGTGGATTTCGTCGGGGCGAAGGTTGAGGCGGGCGAACCGCTGTTCGAGTTGTATTCGCCCCAACTCTACGCTGCGCAGGAAGAGTATCTGCTGGCGCTGAGAAATGAGGGGCAGCTCGGCTCCGAGCTCTCGTCCGATGCGGGACAAGGGGCCACCAACCTGCTCGAAGCGGCCAGAACACGCTTGGAGTATTTCGACATCACCGAGCAGCAGATCGAAGAGCTGCGCGAATCCGGCGAGCCGACGAAAACGATGACGCTCCGCAGCCCGCACACCGGGGTCGTGATCGCCAAACACGCCAACGAAGGCATGAAGGTGGACCCGGGGATGCAGGCGTATCGCATCGCGGACCTGTCCACGGTCTGGGTATTGGTCACGCTGTACGAGTACCAGCTGCCCTATGTTGAGCAGGGCATGAAGGCGATCATGACGCTGCCATACATTCCGGGTCAGATTTTCGAGGGCGAGGTCATCTACATCTACCCTTACCTCGATAAGAAAACGCGCGAAGTGCAGGTCCGCCTGGAGTTTGACAACGCCGCCGGTGTGCTCAAGCCCGGAATGTTTGTCAGCGTGGAGTTGGAGAACACGCTGGCGGCCGAGAAGACGCTCGCCCCTCGTTCGGCGATTATCGATACGGGTGAACGGCAGGTGGCTTTCGTCAGCCGGGGCGAGGGCAAGTTCGAGCCGCGCGACGTACGGCTGGGCATCGAAACCGGTGATGGCATGGTCGAAATCATCTCCGGCCTCAAGCCCGGCGAGATGGTGGTCACGTCGGGTCAGTTCCTGATCGACTCAGAATCAAAAATACGTGAAGCCCTGGCGAAGATGATTAAGGGTGATCTCGCGTCCGAGCAGGCGGTTGTCGCCGAGTCGGCCGGAGATAGTGCGCTAGAGTCCCTGCCTGAACCGACAGCCACTCGTCTTACTAATGCGCTAGGCCACTACTTCGCGATCGGCAACTTCCTTGCCGCAGACGCCGTGGAGGGTGTCAGCGAGGCCGCGGCTGCGCTGCGGTCGGAGTTGGAAGCGTTGGAGCAGACCTCCATCCCCGGCGACCCGCATTTCTGGCACACCACCGAGAGCTACGCCGCGGTGCTCGAAGCTGCCGAGGCGTTCGGCGACATTGAGGACCTCGCGGCGGCTCGGCAAGCCTATGCAGCGGTGAGCGTCGCCTTTGCGGACCTGCTGAAAGTCACAGGCGTGCCGCCGCGCGTTGAAACAGCCGTTGATCGGCTGGTCTGCGGCATGTTCGACGGGCCCGGTGACGGGCTGTGGCTTCAACCGGCCAACCTGGAGGTTCGCAATCCCTATCAAGGCTCGGCCATGCTCCAATGCAACATCGCCTCCAAGCGGCTACGCCTGCCGGTGACCGGCGGGGCCGATGAAACGGTCGAACCACGGACCGACGAACCGCCACCCGACCCCGCTGAAGCCGAGCATGCCGAAGCCCCGGCGGAAGGCACAACAACCGAATCCGATTATCCAATCGACTTCTGTCTGATCAGCGGTGCGAAACTCGGTTCGATGGGCAAGCCGGTGACGATTGAATACGAAGGCCGCACGTTGAAGTTTTGCTGCGAATCTTGCATCAGCACGTTCCAAGAGAACCCCGACGAGTACCTGAAGAAACTCAACGAGGCGGCTGCGAACCTCGGCAAAACCAATCCGCACGGGAACCACTGATCCATGGTCGCCAAACTTATTCACTGGTGCGTCCATAACCGGGCGATGGTCCTGCTGCTGACGGTCTTCCTGATCGCCGGCGGCATCTGGTCGGCACGCAACATCACCGTGGACGCCATCCCCGACCTGTCCGACGTGCAGGTGGTCATCCGCACGGAGTACCCCGGCCAGGCCCCGCAAATCGTGGAGGATCAGGTCACCTACCCGCTGACCACCGCGATGCTCGCCGTGCCATATGCCAAAGTGGTGCGCGGCTACAGCATGTTCGGCTCGTCCTTCGTCTACATCATCTTCGAAGACGGCACGGACATGTACTGGGCCCGCTCGCGCGTGCTGGAACAACTCAACACCGTGGCGTCCCGCCTGCCCGAAGGCGCAGCCCCGCAGCTCGGCCCGGACGCCACGGGCGTTGGCTGGGTTTTCCAATACATCCTCACGACCGGTCAATACTGCGCCGACCATCTCGATGGCCTGTGGCATGACCCTCACGACAATCAATGGTATGCGAACGATGAAGACGCTCCGGAAGACGAACAGGTGCGTGGACGATTGGTTCACCACCGCGTCTTCCCCGAGCCGGAGGTGATCTACGTCGACCGCGAGGCGAACCAGCGATATGACTCGCTGGACATGGTGCCGACCGATGCCCGCGAGAACGTCGAGCCGCTCGTGATTCAACCCGGTTTCGACGCCTGTCCGCTGGACGGTTCACCGCTAGCACATCCCCAGCAGGACCTCTCGGACCTGCGGGGCCTTCAGGACTGGTATCTACGATACGAGCTCACGGCTGTGGATGGCGTGAGCGAAGTCGCTCCGGTCGGGGGGTTCGTCAAGCAATACCAGGTTGTCGTCGATCCGGTAAAGCTCCTCGCCTACAACCTCCCCCTTCAGCACGTCAAGATGGCGGTGCGGCGGTCGAACCTCGACGTGGGCGGCCGATTGATCGAACAGAGCGAAACCGAGTACATGGTTCGCGGCCTGGGATACCTGGGCGGGATGAGCGACGCGGAGATCGCCGAGGCCCGAGCGGCCGGCCAATCCATTGAGGAATTGCGAACTGAACGCGCGCTCGACGAGCTACGAAAAATTTCGCTCGGGGCTAACGACCAGGGCACGCCAATCTACTTGGCGGATGTGGCGGAAGTACGCATCGGCCCGGACATCCGGCGTGGCATCGCCGAGTGGAACGGTGAAGGCGAAGTGGTCGGCGGCACGGTCGTCATGCGCTTTGGTGAAAACGCCGAAGCCACCATCGAACGGGTGCGCCACAAGTTGGCCGATCTCGAACAGGGCCTGCCGCCGGGCGTTGCGGTCCGCGTGGCCTACGACCGCAGCGACCTGATCGAGCGGGCGGTCGAGACCGTTTACGACACCCTGCTCGAAGAGGTCATTGTGGTGTCGCTGGTGATCGTGTTCTTCCTTTTGCACGCCCGCAGCGCGCTGGTCGCCGCGTTCGTGTTGCCCACCGGGGCGCTGGCCACGCTGCTCATCATGTACGGGCTGGACATCAACGCCAACATCATGTCATTGTCCGGCATCGCCATCTCCATCGGTGTGATGGTCGATTCCTCGATCGTCATGGTGGAGAACGCCCACAAGCACCTCGAACGCTTCAAGGAGAAGCACGGCCGCGAGCCGAACCCCTCCGAACGCATCAGCATGATCGCCGAGGCGTCGATGGAAGTGGGTCCGACGCTGTTTTTCTCGCTGCTCATCATCACCGTCAGCTTCCTTCCGATCTTCGTGCTCGGCGAGCAGTCGGGACGGTTGTTTCGACCCCTGGCGTTTACCAAGACCTTCGCCATGGCGGCAGCCGCAGTGCTGGCCATCACCATCATCCCGGTGCTGATGGTCTACCTGATCCGCGAGCGGACGCTGCCCGCCGCCTGGTCACGGACCCGGAAGTGGTCGGTCTATGTCGGGTTGATCGTCCTGCCCGCCGTACTGCTGGCGGTCGCGCCGCTGCCGCGTCTGGACGACTACCGATGGTGGATGGTCGGGGGCTGGATCGTGGGCATGGCCGTACTCGTCCTGCCTCAAAAAATCCATTCCGAGCAACGCAACCCCATCAGCGTGGTGCTTCAGAAGCTCTATCAACCGTTCTTCGTGTTCGTGATGCAGTTCCGCTGGCTGACGATTGCCGCCGCCGTGGTGTTGATGGCCGTCACCTGGTTTCCCTTCAGCCAACTCGGGAACGAGTTCATGCCGCCGCTGGAGGAGGGTGACCTGCTCTACATGCCCACGACCGATCCGGGCATCAGCATGACCAAGGCCCGCGAGCTTCTCCAGCAGACCGACAAGCTCATCAAGCAGTTCCCCGAGGTGGACACCGTGTTCGGGAAAATCGGCCGATCCGAAACCGCCACCGACCCCGCCCCACCGAGCATGCTCGAAACCACCATCGTCCTGCAACGGGACAAGTCGTTGTGGCGGACCCGCCCGGTCGAGCGCTTCTATTCAAACTGGCCGGGTTGGGCAGCGTGGCTACCTGACCTGTTCTTCGACGACACCCGCACGATTACCGTCGATGAACTGATCTATGGCTACGAAGTCCCCAATCCCGCCCCCGGAAATGGCGAGGATATCCACGTCCCCGGCCTCAACGACGCAGTGCAAATCCCCGGCCTGACCAATGCCTGGACCATGCCCATCAAGACGCGGATCGACATGCTCTCCACCGGCATCAAGACCCCGGTCGGCGTCAAGGTCATGGGCCAAGATCTCCGCACGCTATCGGAACTCTCAAACCAGATCGCCAACGTCGTCAAGACCAACCCTGACACCAGCCCTTATACCACCAGCGCCTTCGCTGAAAAAAGCGTCGGCGGCAACTACTTCGACATCAAGATCAACCGCGACCAGATCGCCCGTTATGGCCTGACCGTCGGCGATGTGCAGGATGTGGTGATGTCCGCCCTGGGCGGTATGAACGTCACCTGGACCGTCGAAGGCCTCGAACGCTATCCGGTCAATGTGCGTTACCCCCACGAGCTGCGCGACAACCTCGACGCCATGCGTCAGACGCTCGTCGCGACGCCCTCGGGTGCGCAGGTACCTATCGGGCAACTGGCGGATATGAGCGTCCACAAGGGGCCGCCGATGGTCAAGAGCGAGAACGCCCGGCTGACCAGTTGGGTGTTTGTGGATATCGCCGGGATCGACGTAGGCACCTATGTCAACCATGCGCAGAAGGCGGTGGCGAATCAGGTCGATCTTCCCGCTGGCTACTCGATCGTGTGGTCCGGCCAATACGAATACATGCAGGCCGCGCGCAAGCGGCTGATGGTCGTTGTGCCGTTGGCCGGCGTGTTGATCCTGCTTCTTCTCTACATGGCCACGAAAAGCTGGCTGCGTGTGGCGATCCTCGTGCTGTCGCTGCCGTTCTCCTTGGTCGGGGCGATCTGGCTGCTCTACTGGTTGGATTACAACCTGTCCTTGGCGGTGTGGGTCGGGGTGATCGCCTTGGCAGGGCTGGCGGTGGAGACCGGGCTGGTGATGCTCCTGTACCTGGAAAACAGCTTCGAGCGGTTCGAGGCCGAAGGGAAGATGAACACTCCGAACGATCTGTGGCACGCCATTCAGGAAGGCGCGGTGCAACGCATCCGCCCCAAGACGATGACGGTGATGACCACCTTCATCGGCCTCGTGCCGCTGCTTTGGGCCAGCGGTGCCGGGGCCGACACCATGCGCCGACTCGCCGCGCCGATGATCGGCGGCCTGGCCACCGCGTTCGTCCTCGAACTACTGCTTTACCCGGTGCTGTTTTTCATTGCCAAGAACTTTGCTTTGAAAAAACGCTTTCATGAGGCGACTGATCGGATGTAGGAATGCTGACACATTGATATGTGCCGGACAGATCCCATGATAAGAAAGCAAGTGTCGAGCGGGGGTATTCAGCCGCCGCTCGGCACGCAAGATTTTCAGCTATTCCTTCGTTTCGGTCTCGTGATTCGCAAGAATCCAGTCGGCCGCCCGCTGGGCTGCACCTGCGGCATTGACCAGAAGCCATTTTATCGTTGCGGATCTTTATCAGCCAGCCATGAATATGTGTAGCCAAGTTTGTACTTGGGTGATCAAGCTTTAGGATTCTGCCGGTGGTCGATCAAGCCGAGTTGATCCGCTTCGACGCCGTAGCGGTTCCACCAGCCGATGACGGCGCTGATGAAGTGGCTGCGTTCGTCTTGTGTGGCTGTGCTGTTGAGGTTGGCTCCCCGTGGCCGGGGGAACGCCTGCATCGCTTCAGTTAATAGGCTTATGTGTCTGTCCTCGGCCGCGTCGGTTTCCGGCTGCGACTCCCTGCGCTTGGATTCGACCTCAACGGGTAGATTGCCGTACCCCAACACCGCACGGCAAAGCGCCAAACCCGGTTCCCAGTCCTCGGCAGTGCCATCGCTGCTGAGGGCAACGTCCGGGTTCGGAAAGTAGTGGTTCAAAGCAATCAGGGCAGCGGTTACGGTCAGGTCGTAGGGCTTCCGGGCGGTCTTGCAGAAGTCAAAGTAGCGCCCCTGTCCGTCGGGTTGTTGCCAATCCTGCGGTTGGTAGACGCGCGGGATGTGGAACGTCTCATGGCTAAGGTCGTCCGCCTCTGCATCCCCCGCAAGGGGAGCGTTGCCGTTGAAGCTCACCAGTTCATCCGTGATGACTGGATCACCCATACCGTCGGGTCCACGGACAATCAGGTCATCGTCACGGTAGTAGCCCCCGGCACTGCCAGTGCGTTCGGGAAGGTGTGTAAGTAGTCTCGCCACGTCCTGACGGAAGCGGGAGAAACGCCGCGGGTCCAGGGTCTCGGGTCGGTGCCAGTAATGCGTGTAGCCCATGATGGTGCTCCTTGTGCTCGATGCGCAGCGACCGTCTGAACCACTCGGCCCAGCAAGTTTTCCGGTCGCCGCCTTCGAAAGAAGGCAGGCGGCGGCCGGAAAACGGATAGCACCACCCGACGATGGCCACCGGAGGCGCAGGGAGCGAGTGAAAGGAGTGACAGGCCGTAGTGCAGCACAGCGGAACGCTTGGCACGATCGGCAGCGAACGAGCAAGCCGGAGGTAGTCAACGACGGGGTAGAATCTTGGCGGTCAGAGCGGAGCTGCGACCGCATCCCAAGGCTCTTTGGCCCATGTATTGGGTATTCCGCCACCGGCTATACCTGAGTAGAATGCTGCCCTCAAATTGCCCTCAATCATCATCGCATGGTGGTAAAAAACCATGGAGGGAAAGTACATCAACGAGACGATCCAAATCTTTGGATGTCCACGACTTAGAGGATAAATATAGCTTGCCGAAAAGTTTATGGATAGCACTCATCTCGAATCCCGCCCTCTCCGCTTCGAGTGTGGCTTGTGACGTGAATCCTGAATGGTGTGAGATCTGTCTTCTGGCCTCACTGTTCGACAGATTGCTTGTCCCTGAGTTGCCCTATCCCTGAGCACCGGTTTGTCCCGATTGAATCCTCTAACTCCATGAGCGTTGCTGTACGCGATGGCGGTGGTGCAGCGGTTGTACCTTTTCAATGGGTAGGAGCTTGAAACAGGTGTCTGACACGAATGCCGTTGACTTAGCTGGCAAGCTGTGTTTGGGGCGGGGTTTACGATCGGCGGGCTTGAAAGACCGCGGCCTCCGGCGATGATGGTGTTGTTCAACGCACCCTCATCCCAAGGAGGCCACGGATGGCCCATACTCTCGCTTCGTTGCTGCTGCGGGTCAAGGACGACCCGACACGAATCGTCGATCCCCACGTGTTCGGTGCCGCGGCGGCGTCGCTGGACCATGCCCGGCAACTCGAACTGTTCGGCCCGGCGCGTCGGTCGCGGGTGTTGACGCCGCTGATGACGGTCACGGCCGTGATCGTGCAGGCGTTGCACGGCAACACGGCGCTTTGCGACCTGGGTCGCAAGACCGGGCTGCACGTCACCGCGTCGGCGTTCTGCCGGGCACGCCAGCGGGTGCCCTTGGCCCTGTTCGAGGCGTTGGCGGTGCGGATGGCCCACGGCCTGCTCGAGCGGACCGAAGACGTGGGGGATTCCGGGGGAGATTCCGGGGGAAGTTCCGGGGGACGGTGGCACGGTTGGCGGGTGTTCTTGCTCGACGGCACGAGCGTGTCGATGCCCGACACCGAGGCGAACGCCGAGCACTTCGGTAAGCCGTTCGACAGCGGGACGCGGCGGCCGCTGCTGCCGGTGGGCCACCTTCTGGGCATGGTCGACCTGGCGACCGGACTGATCGTTCGGGTGTGCGTCCACCGCTGGAACACCCACGACCTGCAGAGCTGCTCCAAGATGCACGAAGAACTCGCCGCCCCTGCCCTCGGCCCCGGCGATCTGCTGCTGGCCGACCGCGCCTTCGGCGGCCTGACGCACCTGGCGGCGGTGATGTACAGCGGGCTGGATGCGGTGCTGCGGGTCAAAGAAAAGGGGCACTTGGGCGGCAAGGCGGCCGGTGGTCGTGGGGGGCGTACTTCCGGGGGCATGCCCCGGCTGCGGGGTGCGGTGACGGTCACGATTCTGGAGGACACATGGGTCACACGCAAACTCACGCGGCAGTGCCCGCCTTGGCTGGACCCGGTGATGTTCGTCGACCTGGGGCCGAAGGTCCGCTTCCGGCGGGTGGTGTACACGCTGCAGGCCAGCGGCTACCGGTCGCGTCGGGTGTGCCTGCACACGTCGGTGCGAGGTGTTCCTGCCGAGGACCTCGCGGCCTTGTACCTCAAGCGTTGGCAGATCGAGGTGCACTACCGGGCGTTGAAGCGAACGCTCGGGGCCGCGGTGCTCAAAGGTCAGACGCCCGACGTGGTGCTCAAGGAACTGTGGGGCTACGTGATGGCCTACAACCTCGTGCGTGTCACCGCGATCAACGCCGCGACCCGGCAGGGCGTGCCGATCGACCGCATCAGCTTCACCGACGTTAGGCGACACCTCAAGCAGGCGTTGACCCCGGTGCTGCGTCTGCTCGCCGGCCTCCACCGCGTCACGGTCAACCCGTTCAATCCGAGACACTGGGAGCCGAGAATCCGCAAGCGGCCCCCGCCCAACTACCCCCTCATGACCAAGCCCCGCGACGAATACTTCACCCAACTTCCGCTGGCGTCAGCTGCTACCAAAGCGAGGGCTTAAGTCAACGGCATTCGTGTCCGACACCTTTTTTTCTTCGCCGACGGCCTGAACAACTACCTCCACGTCGGCAACAACCCGGTCAACTTCGTCGACCCGCTGGGCTTAGAGCAGATCTACGACCCTGATGATTTTGATGAGGCGAGGGCTCAACATCTACGCGATGGTGGACCTGAAAACGACCCCGAGACACGCTTACAGGGCGCACGCAACCTGCGTCGGCAGGCCGACGTGGTCGCACAAGGAAACACCGAGGCAGGGCAGCGACGGGCGATGGGCCTTCGCATGCAGGCTGAAGGCATTGAGCAGAGCGTCGGAAAGCGTGCCTGGTCCGAGGCGCAGGCGGCTCGGGATGATCGACTCCGCGAGATCGTGATGACGGCCCACGGCACTGGCGGCTGGGGCCAGCTGATGTCGGCAGTGCTTGTCGATCTCAATGGCTTCGGTGTCACCGGCATCGACGCGGCTATCCAAGGCGAAACGATCGACGGGATCGAGTTATCTACCACGCAACGTGTTATTAGCGGGACCACTGGTGCTGCAGAGCTGATATTGACCGCGTGGCTCGAAACAGGTGTCTGACACTTTTTCTTCCCTGACCCGTCGTGGGCGGTGCGAGGTCCGCAAGCTCATCCGGGCCCGGGCGCTACTGCTGGCCGACGGGGGTGACGGCGGGCCGGCGTCTGCGTGCTCGTCAAAGGACGGCTCTATTGAAGTTTGTGGGGCCGGGCCGGGCCGGGCCGGTACGGCCCGGCTCGCGGTGCGGTGCGGCTCGGCTCGCGGAGTCGTGGGGGGCGTTACTTTTTCTTTTGGCGGGCGTCGAGTTGGGCTTGGAGTTCGGCGGCTTGTTGGCGGACGGGCAGGGTGGTGGGGCCGTAGGCGTAGGTGTTTTCGTCATGGTCCTGGAGCCAGGCGAAGGCAGCACGGGGGCCTTGGAGCAGGTCGGTGGTGGGGGGCGTGGTGAGGGGGTGAAGGGCGGGGCCGCGTTTGGCGACGCACTGGAATCGGTCGTTGCGTCGGCCGGCGGCGGGGTAGTCGCCGGCGGGGCTGAGGCCGGCGAGTTCGAAGTGTCGAGCCATGGAGGTCGGTGAGAATCCGCTTAAGTGAACGATGAAGTTAAGGACGTAATTGGCCTGCCAGTGTTGGGGAAGTGTGTCGAGGCGGGGCAAGGCGACGTAGAACAGGCCGCCGGGCTTGAGCGAGGCGGCGAGTTGCTTGATCAGGGGCAGGGGGTTGGGCACGTGTTCGAAGGTGTGCTTGGCGATGACCAGGTCGAAGGTGGGTTGCTCGGGGATGTGCTCGAGCATGGTGTGGCGGGTGATGGTGTGGGCGGTGGCGGGGTCGAGGCCAGTGGTGGTCCAGCCTCGTTTCTGGAGGATGTCGAGCAGGCCGCCCTCGCCGCAGCCGTAGTCGAAGACCGCCAGGGGCGCTTCGGGTCTGGCGCGGGTGGGGAGGTGCTGAGCGCAGACTTTCAGTGCGTTGGGTCCGGGGGGAATGTCTTGAGCGACTTTGCGGAGTTGTTCCTGTCGGCGTTTTTTGCCGGGGGATGGTTTTTTGAAGGCTTTGCCGGCGTTATTTTTGCGTTGTTCGCGTTGGGCGAGGCGTTGGTCCCACTCGCCGTCTGGCTCGTAAAGTTTTTGAATGTGTTTTTCGGGTGGGTGGGGGTTGCAAAAGACCAATCCGCACCAGGCGCAGCCGGTGGCGAAGCCGACTTGCATGGGCTTTGGCCGCTTGCGGACCATGGCGTAGAGCGCTTCAAGGTCGCTTGATCCGCAGCTGGGGCAGATGGTCATTTCATCGCGGCAGCGGAAGTGAAGCATGGGGTCGGCCATGGCTGAAGTCTACAACGGCAAGGTGGGTAAAGGCGGTTGACGTGAGCAGGTCATATTCCGGCAACCGGCGCATCTTTAAGTAGTTGCACCACGCGCTGCTGCGGCACGGCCAGCGGGATTGTTTGGGCCTGGGCCAGGCTGAGCCATTGGCCGAGGTTTGGTTTGAGTCGGCCTTGGGTTGCGGTGCAGGCCCATAGGGTGAAGCGGATGCGGCGGTGGGTGGTGGGGTGTTCAAAGCTGCCGCGTTGTCGGGGAGGGTCGACGGTGAGGCCGGTGTGGGATTTGATCCATGCGGCGTGTTGGGTGGTGGGCAGCGGGTCCTGGCAGGTGGGCATTTGCCAGAGTTTGGACCACATGCCCGAGTCGGGCCTTTGCTCGAAGAGGAAACGCCCTTTGCGTTGAATGGCGATGACGATGTGATGGACGGTTTGGGCGGGGGCTTTGGGTTTTTTGACCGGGCGGTCTTCTGCGGTGCCTTGGTGAAACGCCTGGCACAGGGATTGGAGCGGGCAGATCATGCACTGGGGGGCGCGGGGGGTACAGACGGTTGCGCCGAGTTCCATGAGGGCCTGGTTGAAGTCTCCGGGGCGTGCGGGGGAGACGAGTTGGTCGGCGTGGGACCAGAGGTCGCGTTGGACGTTGGGCTGTTGGACGGGGCGGTGGTCGTCGGTGAGTCGCGCGAGAACGCGGATGACGTTGCCGTCGACGACGGGCTCGCGTTGGTTAAAGGCGATGGAGGCGACGGCTCCGGCGGTGTATCGGCCGACGCCGGGGAGCTGGCGGAGTTGCTCGGCGGTGGTGGGCATTTGGCCCTGGAAGTCAGACATGACGGCCTGGGCGGCGCGGTGGAGGTTACGGGCCCGGCGGTAATAGCCCAGGCCTTGCCAGAGGCGAAGCACCGTCTGCTCGTCGGCCTGGGCGAGGTCTTCAAGGGTGGGCAAGGCCTGGATGAAGCGTTGGAAATACGCAATAACCGTGGCGACTTGTGTCTGCTGGAGCATGGTCTCGCTGAGCAGGACGTGGTAGGCATTGGGCTGGTCGGGGGCTCCGGGCGTACCGGCCCGCCAAGGCATGGCACGGCGGTGGGCGTCGTACCAGCGAAGGAGTCGGCGACGCAGCAGCGGAGCGGGCAACTCGGGGGTGACGGCATCGGCCATGGGCGTCACGTTAGGCTCAGGGGGTGTCGTGGTTGGCTTCGAGTTATTTTCGCTTGGCTCCGCTGTGGGTGACGTGGCCTGGGGTTTACGTGGGGCGGCGGACGCCGGTGGTGGTGTATCAGATGGGCAAGGTGGGATCGACGTCGATTCAGCGGAGTCTGCTGGCGCAGGGCTGTCGGTCCTATCACACGCATGATCTGGGTTACGGGGGTTCGGTCAGTGCGGCGTTATTGAAAGGCAGCATGGTGCAGGCGCGGCGTCGGTACATGGCCTATCGGTTGACGCGGCTGTTGCGTGATGACGTTCGGTACGAGCGGGTGAAGCTGATTACGCCGGTGCGGGAGCCGGTGGCGCGGAATGTCTCGGCGTTTTTTCAGACGCTGCCCATCCGGGCGGTGCGGGAACAATCGGTGGCGGGCTTGCAGCGGCGTTTTATTGAGACGTACAAGCACACGTTGCCGCTGGATTGGTTTGGGCGCAAGTTCAGGCCGGCGGTGGGGGTGGATGTGATGGCGTCGGGATTTGATGCCGAGCAGGGGTGGGTGTGTCTGGCGGGGCCTCGGGTGTCGGTGTTGGTGTTGAAGTGTGAGTTGTCTGATGCGGTCAAGGCGGGGTGCGTGGGGGACTTTGTGGGGGTGGAAGGGTTTACACTGGGGCGGGACAACGCAGCGGGGGATAAGGCGGTGGCGGGTGTGTATCGCGCGTTTTGTGATTCGCTGGTGCTGCCGGGCGATCTGCTGGAGCGGATGATGGGCGCAGCGTATACGCGGCATTTTTATACCGAGGCAGAGCGGGCGGCGATGGCAGCGCGGTGGGGAGGCGGTTAAACCTCGCAGCGGTTTCCTATAGTGAGGAGGCCAGCGTCGGCTCGGACAGGTCGTTTCACTTGCGGGATGCGAGGGCGTATGTGTGGAATTGTTGGGGTTGTGGGTAAGGGTCGTGCGAGTCAGCCTTTGTACGACGCGTTGCAGGTGTTGCAGCACCGAGGGCAAGACGCGGCGGGGATGGTGACGTGTGACGGTCGGGCGCTTCATATGCGCAAAGGTGCGGGGCTGGCAGCGGAGGTGTTTCGCAAGCCGGACATGGAGCGGTTGGCGGGGTCGATGGGTATTGCGCACGTGCGGTATCCCACGGCTGGTTCGTGTTCGACAGCCGAGTCGCAGCCTTTTTATGTCAACTCTCCGTATGGCTTAACGCTTGCGCATAACGGCAATCTGACCAACGCCCGGGAGCTGACGGCGGAGCTGTTCCGTGAAGACCTGAGGCATATCAACACGGCGTCCGACTCGGAAGTGCTGCTGAATATTTTTGCGCATGAATTGCAGGGGTTGCGGCGGTTGGTGCCTACGGCTGAGGATGTGTTCCAGGCGGTGTCGCAGGTGCATCGGCGTTGCCGGGTGCGTATGCGGTGGTGATCATGATCGCGGGGTATGGGATTGTGGGGTTCCGGGATCCATACGGGATTCGGCCGCTGGTGTTGGGGCGGCGCAAGACGGGGCTGTTTGCGACCGAGCACATGCTGGCCTCGGAGTCGGTGGCGTTGGTGACGCAGGGGTTTGAGGTGGTGCGGGATATTAAGCCTGGCGAGGCGGTGTACATCGATGCGCAGGGCGAGGTGTCGTCGAAGATGTGTGCCCCCGAGACGCGGCGGTGTCCCTGCTTGTTTGAGTTGGTGTATCTGGCTCGGCCTGACTCGAAGCTGGACGACATCAGCGTGTACAAGGCGCGGCTGCGGATGGGTGAAAAGCTTGCGGCGAAGATCGTGCGGGATCGGCCGGACCATGGGATTGATGTGGTGATCCCGATTCCTGACTCCGGGCGGACGGCCGCTTTAGAAGCTTCTTTCCATCTGGGCGTGAAGTACCGCGAAGGGTTCGTGAAAAACCGGTACATCGGGCGAACGTTCATCATGCCCGGCCAGGCGATGCGGCGGGACAGCGTGCGTAAGAAGCTCAATCCGATTGATCTGGAGTTTCGAGACAAGACGGTGCTGCTGGTGGACGACTCGATTGTGCGGGGCACGACGTGTAAGCAGATCATCCAGATGGCACGGGATGCGGGGGCCAAAGCGGTGTACTTCGCGACGGCGGCGCCAGCGGTGCGGTTCCCCAATGTTTACGGAATTGACATGCCGGCGGCGAATGAGCTGGTCGCGCATGGGAAAACCGATGAGCAGGTCGCGCAGGCCATCGGAGCCGACTGGCTGGTGTATCAGGACCTTGACGATCTGGTGTCCGCATGCCGGGAAGGCAACGCGACGATCGGTGAGTTTGAAGATTCGGTGTTTACCGGGCGCTACGTGACCGGGGATGTGGACGAAGCGTATTTTGCGAGGCTGTACGAGCAGCGGAACGACGCGGCGAAGCTGGCGTCTGCGGGTGATCGGTCCACAACGCCTGAGGTGGTGGCGATGGACTTCATCAACGATTGAGGCGGCGGGGGTGTGCGGATGTTTGCGTGTGCCGACGTTTGACTCCGTCGTCTGCGTGGCGTGGTGCGAGGGGCGGAGATAATTGATTTTCACTCGCAGCGGTGCGGGGCGAAATGCGTGTTAGTTTGACTGGGCCTGCAAGGTTTGGTGCTTGATGCTCCACGTAACCGGGTTCTTCCATGTCAGATCATGATGCTCCTGCGCCGTCCGATGCGACCGACGATTCCCCAGAGTCGATGAAGGGAGGCGGGGTGGCGGATGATGCGCTGCAGGCTCCGCTGGTGACGGGGCGGCGGGCGATGCTGGTGTCGCAAACGCGGGCGGCGTTTGGGGAGGTGTCGCGATGGAAGATCGGGGTGATCGTGGGCACGGCAGCAGCGGCGGTGGGGACGTACCTGCTGTTGCCGGCCGGTGTGGATGAAATGCAACGCCGAATGCTGGCGATCTTCATCGTCGCGGTGGTGTTCTGGGCGAGTGAAGTGCTGCCGTTGTACGCCACGAGTCTGATGATCGTGGGGATGCTGGTGGTGTTCCTGGCGGGGGAAGGCGGGATGGCGAACGTGTTGCCGGCGGTGGCGGAGCGGCCTGACACGACCATTGCGTATTCAGACTTTCTGGGCAAATTCGGATCGAATGTGATCATCCTTTTTATGGGTGGGTTTTTGCTTTCTGCGGCGCTGACCAAGCATGGGATCGACCGAGCGATTGCGGGGAAGATCCTGGCGCCGTTTGGGAAGTCTCCGCTGGCGTTGCTGTTGGCGGTGCTGGGGATCACGGCGTTTTTCAGCATGTGGATGAGTAATACAGCCACCGCGACGATGATGCTGGCGATCATCGCGCCGATCATTCGGTCGCTTCCGCACGACGACAAGTTCCACCGGGGGGTGATCTTGGCGGTTCCGTTTGGGGCGAACATCGGGGGGATTGGCACGCCGATTGGGACGCCGCCCAATGCGATTGCATTGGATTTGATCAACGCGTCGCCGGGGATGCCGACGATCACTTTTTTGCAGTGGATGATGTTGGCGGTGCCTTTGGCGTCGGTGATGTTGGTGGCGTGTGGGTTTTTGCTTTACGCGACGCACAAGCCTGAGCCGGGGTTGGCGCTTGAGCCGATTGAAGCACCGCGGCAGGTGAGTGGCAAAGGCTGGGCGACCGTGGTGATTCTGCTGGCGACGGTGGCGTTGTGGTTGACCAGTGATTTTCACGGCATCAAGACGGGCGGGGTGGCATTGCTGGCCGCGGCGTCGCTGACCGCCATGGGGGTGTTGGAGAAGTCGGATGTGGACCGGATTGACTGGAATATATTGATGTTGATGTGGGGCGGACTGGCGCTGGGAACGGGGATAGAAGCGAGCGGGCTGACGGACCTGGTGGCGCAGATCAAGTTTGAGAGCATGCCGGGCGGGGCGACGGGGGTTGCGGTGGTATGCGTGTTTTTCAGTTTGTTTCTCGCCACGGTGATGAGTCATACGGCGGCGGCCAATCTGTTGGTGCCGGTGGCGTTGGCGTTGTCGGTGGGGACGAACGAGAACCGGGCTCAGCTGGCGGTGCTGGTGGCGTTGGCGACGAGTTTTGCGATGGCGATGCCGGTGAGTACGCCGCCCAACGCGGTGGCATTTGCGACGGGGGAGATCAAAGCCAAGACGATGGTGGTGCTGGGCGGGTTTATTTCGATTGCGGCGGTGACGCTGATGTTGCTGGGCCATCGGCTGGTGTTGCCCTGGGTGTTGCATTGAAGCGTTGGGGGCTGGGGACCAGCGTCACAGACGGTGGACTTCGAGGGTGAAGTCACATTGAGAGATCATGTGATTGCTGTGTGACGGCGGGCGACGGGGTGCCGTGTTGGGGAGTGACGCGGTAAGCTGTTGAGGATGGAGACGTCGAGCACGGAACTGGATGGCAAGGTGGAGGCGGCGCTGTTGGGGGCGGGGCGGGCGGTGACGGCAGGTCGGGTGGCAGAGGCGTTGGGGTTGGAATCGACCGCGCCGGTGCGTGAGGCGGTGGGTCGGTTGAACGCGGTGTACGAGCAGACGGGGCGAAGTTTTCGGATTGAAGAGGTGGCGGGGGGGTATCAGGTGCTGACGTTGCCGGCGTTTGGAGAAGTTCTTGAGGCGGTGCGGCGCAAGGCGCAGCAGGGTCGGTTGACGCCGGCGGCGGTGGAGACACTTGCGATCGTGGCGTATCAGCAGCCGGTGCTGCGGGCGGATGTGGAGGCGATTCGCGGGGTGGCGTGCGGGGAGACGCTCAAGAGCCTGATGGAGCGGAAGCTGGTGCACATCGTGGGGCGGGCTGAGGAATTGGGTCGGCCGATGCTTTACGGGACGACCAAGCGTTTTTTGGAAGCGTTTGGTTTGGCGTCGATTAAGGATCTGCCCAAAGCAGAGGGGTTGTCCTTGCCGGGTCGATCGACGGGTCCTGCTGCGGCTTCGCCTGTGGTGAAGGGGGAACCCTCTGAACCCTCTGAACCCTCTGAACCGTCTAAAGTAGCTGAACCATCCGGAGCGGTCAGCGCGGCGAATGATGGAGAACACGCATGATCTCGAATGGCTTGAGCGACACGGTTGCGGGGCGTCGATTCACGCGTCACCGAGCGGGAGCGTGTGGATGGGGGTTTGGTGTCTTGCTGGTGGCGTTGACGGTGTGGCTTGGGGGCTGCGCGTCGGACTACATGCTGCGGGGGCGGGTGGTGGAAGGCGGGGGCGGGGCACCGAGTGAGGTGCGGGTGGTGAGCCGGGGTGATGAAGCGTTGAAAGCGGATGACACGAGCGGGGCGGGCGCGGTGGTGGAGGTGTGGATTGATGAGGACACGCCTAAGCGTCAGCAGATGCCGACGGTGGTGTGTGATTCTCAGGGATTTTTTGAGGTGCCGGTGGGCGTGATGGGCGCGGGGTTTTTGGAGTATGACGCTCGGGTGGTGGTGCGTCGCAGCAGTCATGCGTCAGCGGACGGGGTGATTGCGTTGCCCAGTTCGGGCAAGCGGGTGTTGGTGACGTTGCCTCGGGGTTCGGATCGGGGTCGGATTGGGCCGGGGACGGACGCGTTGGAAGAAGCGATGCGTGAGGGGCGTCGGTACCTGGAGCCTGGACCTTGAGGGGTTTGGCTGCGGCGGCTGCCGGGGGAGCGGCTGGGGAGGCTTCACAAGCGCCCTTCAAAGCGAGGTCAACTGGGGGCGTGGTGGGCGGATCGGCCACGCGGGGCCGGCTCAAGCGGGTCAACGCTCGGCTGACGCTGGGCCCGGGGGGGATGGTGTATCTGGTGGTGACGGCGATGCTGACGGGGGCGGCGGTGTATACGCAGGCGAATTTGTTGTTCTGGGCGATTGGGTTGATGGTGGGTGGGTTGGTGGTTTCGGCGGGGTGGTGTTTGGGGTCGATGCGGGGGTTTGGAGTCGAGCGGGTGGTGCCCGAGACGGGGGTGGTGGGTGAGGCGTTGGTGATTCGGTATCGGTTGACGAGTCGGTCGTCGTTGCCGGTGTTTTCGCTGGTGTTGATGGAGACATGGGGGTCGGGCACGCGGGGGTGGCAACGGGAGGGGCCTGTGTCGTCTCGGCCGCGTCGGCTTAAGGCTCGGCCGATGGGTTGGGTGCTGCACCTTGGGCCGCGGCAGGTGGCTTTGGCGGAGACGACGTGTTGGCCTTTGCTTCGGGGGGAGTTGGTGCTGGAGCGGCTGCGGGTGTCGACGTCGTTTCCGTTTGGTGTGGTGAGTCGGACGCTGGAGTTTGAGGGGTCGGCGGGGATTCTGATTTATCCGCAGTTGTATCGGTTGCCTCGGATCGTCTCGCTTCAGGCTTCGCGGTCGGATGTGGGGACAGGCCAGTCGACCGGTCGTGGGGGCGGGCTTGATGAGTTTGTGGGGGTGCGTCCTTTTCGGCAGGGTGACCGGATACGGGATGTGGAATGGAAGCGAACGGCTCGGACGGGTGAATTGGTGAGTCGTGAGTACAGTCGGGTGGATCGGCCGAAGATGATGGTGATGCTGGACGTGTGGTCGATGCAGGGGCGGGGGTGGAGGATGCGTCGCTTTCGGCGGAAGCGCGATTGGAGCGGGCGGTGTCGTTGGCGGCGTCTTTGGTATGTGATGGCTATCAGCGAGGACTTCGCGTGGGACTGATGATCCGTGGGGTGGAGGCGGGGGTATGGGGGCCGCACCGTTCGCCGGTGCATCGGCGTGAGATTCTGGCGGCGTTGGCGACGGTGGTGTTTGGGGAGGTTGAGCAGGCGGCGCGGGACTCGGTGTATCGGCCTT
This sequence comes from uncultured Phycisphaeraceae bacterium, assembly GCA_963799465.1. GTDB lineage: Bacteria > Planctomycetota > Phycisphaerae > Phycisphaerales > Phycisphaeraceae > JBCCOW01. Next base: position 2,577,502 of record CAWCXG010000001.1, read on the forward strand.
CGGTGGTGGTGGTGACGGGTCACGGTGATCGGCTTTCGGATCGGCGTGACACGCGTCGGCCTTTGGTGTTGGGCGCAGCGGACCTGCAGGACTTTGCGGTCGAGGTTTCGGCCCATGAGCTTCTGGCGGCGCGGGGTTCGGTCGGCACTGACCGCGGGCTGGACGCGCTGCCGGACGGTGCGATGGGTGAGGGTTTTGCGATGCGTGAGAAGGGTGCTGAATGAACGTTTCGCAGTCTTTTAAACGGTTGGCGTTTGGGCAGATTCTGCTCGGGATCGTGACTTTTTGTCTGGTGGAGCCGAACCCGGCATTGCTGTTGATTGCGGGGTCGATTGGGCTTTTGGCGTGGTATGTGACGCAGGGGCCGAGCGGCCGGACCTTGCCGCGGTGGGCGGTGAATGTGGGGGCGTTGCTGGCGGTGGGGTGGTTGGTGCTGGACCTTCGGCTGGACCCCACGCGGATGGTGATCGCGATGGGGCATTTTGTGATGGCGTTGCAGGTGTTGATGCTCTACATGAGCAAGTCCAACCGGGAGTATGCGCAGCTGCTGGTGTTGTCGCTGTTGCAGATGGTGGGGGCGTCGGTGTTGCCGGGCGGGGTGAATGTGATTTTTGGGGTGTTGTTGGTGGCGTACTGCATGCTGGGGATGTTGACGGTGCTGTCGTTTCACTTCAAGACGTGCGGGGATGCGGTGCGGGAGGGGCAGGTGGCGGGGGCTCCGGAGGGACTGCGGGTGCGTCGTCAGGCTCCGGTGCTGGGGCGGGGGTTTGGGTGGCAGGTGCGGGTGTGTGCGGTGGTGATCGGCGGGCTTTGCGGGTTGGTGGCGGTGGTGGTGTTTGTGGTGCTGCCACGGGGCGGTGGGGGGCAGTTGAGCGGCGAGTTGAATCGGCCTGGGGGCGCGAGCGAGGTGGGTTTCAGTGACCGCGTGCAGTTGTCGGGGATGGGGCTGAAGTCGGGGTCGGCGGAGGCGGTGCTGAATCTGGTGGTTCGTTCGGGTGACGGGACGCCGATCGGCTCGGGAACGATGCCTTGGCTTTTACGCGGCGCGGCGTTGGATCATTACGACGCGTCGGCTCGAACGTGGGTGCGTTCGTCGTCGGTTTCGTTGCTGGATACGACGCTTGAGCTTGAGGGGCAGACGGTTTGGTTTACGCATCAAGCGGCCACTTCGCCGGTGCTTGAGGCGGATATCACGCTGCGTCAGGCGGGGTATGGCCACTTGTTTACGGTGACCCCGCCGGTGGGGGTGGTGGCGGCGCCGATGCGGCTCACGAGTGCGAATCTGGCACAGGTGCGGTTTGGGACTGAAGATTTTCAGCTTTCGACGCTCAAGCGTCCGTCGGGTGCGGCGATTTACAGTTTGCGTTGGCCGATCCAGCCGGTGGGTGGTGAGGGCGGGCCGTTTGGGGCGTTGCGGGCGGCGCGGGTTGCATCGCTTGACACGGCGGCGGCGGGGCAGTTTCCACCTCAGGAGATTGAGGAGAGACGGGGCAGGCCTGGAAACGTCCCGCGTGGCGATGGCGTGAAGCCGGAGCGGGGATTGGCGTGGGGGATGTCGGATGGGCTGACTTCGGGGAGTGAGACGCTGGAGGAGTCGCGGGGCTTGCTGTTGTCCTGGACGGTGCAGCGGCCGCGGGTGAAGGCGTTGGCGGAGTCGGTATTAAAGGATCGGTTGGGGGAAGGTTTTGAGGACGCGTCGGCATCGGCCAAGGCGTCTGCGTTGGCGGACTACCTGCGTGAAAATTATGCGTATTCGGTCGAAGCGCTGGGGAGGGACACGGACGACCCGGTGGTGCGTTTTTTGTTCACCCGGCAGCGTGGTCACTGTGAATTGTTTGCGTCTGGCTTGGCGGCGATGTGTCGGACGGTCGGGGTGGGGGCTCGGGTGGTGACGGGTTACCGGGCGAGTGAGTTTAATACGGTGGGGGAGTATTATGTGGTACGTCAGTCGAATGCGCATGCGTGGACTGAGGTGCTGACGGAAACCGGGTTGTGGAAGACGGTGGATGCCACGCCGGGGGATTTGGTGGCGGCGGAGCACGCGTCGCGGGACGGATGGTGGACGCCTTTGCGGCAGTTGTATGAACACGCGGAGTATGCGTGGATTCGATCCGTATTGTCGTATGACAATCAGACGCGGCGGGCGGTGTTGGGGGGAGTGAATGATCGGGTGGTGAAGGCTGCGGATATGCGGCAGTACGGTTTGCCGGGGTGGGGGGAGCTTTATGCGTTGGCGTCGCGGTACTGGCGGTTTGATCAGGTTGCGTTGGTGATGGCGGGGTTTGTGTTGGTGTTGATTGGGGTGGCGGTGGCGAGTCTGGCTCGGTTGCTTTGGCTTCGTCGGCGGAAGGTGACAGCGTTGCAGTTATCGTCGCTGCCGCGTAAGCAACGCAAGGGCTTGACGCGTCGGCTACGGTTTTATCTTCAGATGCTTGAATTGCTTGAGCGACATGGGATGGCGCGGCCGGTGTGGCAATCGCCTTACGGGTTTGCACGGGAGTTGGCGGAGGCGAATCCGATGCGATATGACCCGGTGGTGGCGTTGACGGAGCAGTTTTATGCGGTGCGTTTCGGGCACCGCCGACTTGACCCGGATCGGCAGAAGCTGGTACGAGCGCATTTACGTCAACTGGAAGCGAATCTGGTGCGTCGCGGCGAGGAACGTTGACATGGCGCGTGTCCCGTCGGCAAGTTTGCGTTCAGGCGACGTGGCGGGTGCTCCTGGAGCGGTGCGTGGCGGACGGGGCAAGTGGAGCGGCGGGCCTGAGACGCGTCGCGGAGCCTCGGGTAAAGCTAAGGCGGGGGGGGCGTACGGCGGTACTTCGCGGCGGCGCCGGCCCAAGGTATGGGCGGAGGTGCTGTCGTTGCTGGGGGTTTTGGTGTTCGCGTCAGTGCCGATGTGGTGGTTGGCGGATACACCGGCGATGAGCGACGCGGCACGACGGGGTACTGCGGAGGCGGTGGCGTTGCATGAACGCTGGATTGCGGAGGATGGGTCGGGAGCAGGCTGGGGAATGGCGGACTTGATTCCGAGGGATCGCGTCGGGGGTGTGGCGCGTGACGGCGGGGCGGGAACGCCTGGGGTTCGGTGGGTGCATGCGGCGGTGTTGACGGCGGTGGGGTGGCAGCGATCGAGACTGGATGCTGGGGATGCGGGTGATGGGCAAAGGGAGCATGCAGCGTTGCAGACGAGTGATGCGGTTTCGGTGCTGCGTGGGGTGTCGGCGGTGTCGGGGATGGTGTGTGTGGCGGGGGTGTTCTGGGCGGTGCTGAGTGTGGGGGGGCTGTTGCCGGCATCGTTGGCGGGGCTAGCGGCCGGCTCGATGCCGATGGTGATCTGGTCGGGACGCTCGGGGGACGGCGCGGCGTTGATGACGGCGGTAGGGATGGTGAGTGTGGCGGGGGGTTTGTGGGGGTTGCGTCCTTTGCGTCCGGCGGCGGGTGCGTGGCGTCAGGTGGTGGGCTGGGTGTTAGCGGGGGCGGGGTGGGCGGCGTCGGTTTGGTGTGGGGGATTGGTGGTGGGGGTGTGGGTGGCGGTGTCGCTTTTGGGGTTGGTGATGCTGTCTCCGCGTCGGGTGGGCAATTTGATTGCGTTGACGGGTTCGGCGTGCATTGGGGCGTTGTGTTTGCTGCCTTGGGCGGTGGCGGTGGCGGAGTCTGGGGCTTGGCCTTGGTGGGGTTGGCTGGAGGTGTCGCCGGTGCTGGGCTGGCTTCGTATGGAGGAGGTGGTGCTTTCGGGGTGGGTTGGTGCGGCGTGGTTGGGGGGGTTGGGTCTGTGGCTGTTGTGGCTTCCTGCGGCGGTGTTGCAGCCGACGAGTACGTCGTCGCTGGTGGTGGGTGGGCGGCGGTATTTGATTCTGGGCGTGGGGTGGTGGTTGTCGGCAGCGGCGGTGGTGCTGGCGTGGCCTGGGTCGCGATCCATGGTGTTGTTGAGTTTGGTGAGCGGGGTGTTGGTGGGTCTGGTGTTGTCGCACTTTCACGATTTATCTGAGCAGGGTCGGCACGTTCGGCTTTGGCGTTGGGGGCGGTGGCCTGTGGTGGTGGGGACGACGGTGCTGTCGATGGCGTTGCCGGCGGCGGCGCGTTCGCAAGGCGAGTGGATTGACGCGGGGTGGCTGGCCCGGCCGGTGCTGGCGGAGTTGCACGGCGCCTATTGGGCAGCCTGTGGGGGGGTTCTGCTGACGCTGGCCGTGGTGGCGTCTCGGTTTGCCTATCGGCATCACGTGGCGCGGGCGACGGCGACGTGGGCGCTTTGGAGCCTGGCGATGGTCTTGAGTTTCATGTGGCCCCTGGCTCACGCCCCGCAGCCGGTGACGCCCAATGTGCTGGCGGTAGGTAGCGAGGCCGGCGGATCGCAAACGCATCGGCAGGTCACCGCGTGGGCAGGGGAGGGCTTATGAACCGTTCAATCTTTCGACTGATGGACGCGAACGCGAACCGAGCCCGCGAGGCGATGCGGGTGATGGAGGATGCGGCGCGGTTCGCGTATGACGACTGTGTGCTGGCGTTGGGGCTGAAGGCGTTGCGACACGATTTTGCGGGAGTGATTGATGACCTCGAACGGTCGCAGGGGTCTTTGGCCTTGCATCGTGATACGGCATGCGATGTGGGCACCACCCTCACCACCGAGCGTGAGATGCAACGTGCCGATATGGGCAGCGTGATTACTGCGGCGGGGAAACGTTTAACCGAAGCGGTGCGATCACTCGAGGAGTACGCCAAGGTGCTGCACAATGCTCCTGGAATTGCGGCACGGTTTGAGGCCCTGCGGTACCAAGCCTACGGGCTTGAACAGGCATTGCTGTTGCGGGCGACTCGGGGCAAGGTCGAGCAGTGGGCAGTGTGTCTTTTGTTGACGCGGGGGATGTGTCGTTTGGGGTGGCGGGAAGTTTTGGAAGCCTGTCTGGAGGCGGGGGTAGACGCAGTGCAGGTGCGTGAAAAAGACCTTTCCGCCCGGTCGTATCTGGCGGTCGCGCGTGAGACTATTGAGGCGTGTCGTTCGTCAATGCATGCTGCGGGGCAGAGTGTTCGGGTCATTGTGAATGATCGGCCTGACGTGGCGATGTTGGCCGGGGCGGATGGGGTGCATGTGGGGCAGGACGATTTGGCGGTTCAGGACGTGCGGCAGTTGGTGGGGCACGCGATGCTGGTGGGGGTCAGCACTTCGCGGGTGGCGGAAGTGGAAGCGGCGGTGGGCAGCGGCGGCGGCGGGGCGGATTATGTGGGGCTTGGGCCGATGTTTGCGACGACGACCAAGCGTAAAGATCATCTGGTTGGCCCCGGGTATGTAACCGAGGTGGTGGGACATGAGCGGGTGGGATCTGTGCCGCACCTGGCGATCGGGGGGATCGGTGTTGCGAATGTGTCGGAGGTGCTGCAGGCGGGGGCGCGGGGCGTGGCGGTGTGTGGAGCGGTCTGCGGAAGCGACCAGCCGGGCGAGGTGATGCGACGGCTCGTACTGCAGGTCCGTGGTAAAGCACAGCTGCCGCTCGCGCATGAAAGCGGGTGATCTGCCCAAGGAATAGTTTGCGGGTGTCGAGCATTGGTTAGCATGGGATGTTTGGTTGCTGCTTTCATTGGATCAGGCGTTGACTGTTTTGGCACCTCCTACGACTCCATCTTCTTCCGCCACTGCGTTTGCGCGTGAGGTGTTTGACGCGGCGAGGGCATCGCCGCGTGAGATCGTGGTGTGGGCGGTTGAGCAGTTCGGGGATCGCCTGGTGATGTCGTCGAGCTTTGGAGCGCAGTCGGCGGCGATGCTGCATCTGGTGACGCGAGTGATGCCGGACATCCCAGTGGTGTTGGTGGACACGGGGTATTTGTTTGCAGAGACGTATCAGTTTGCCCAGCAGCTTGAGGAGCGTCTGGGTCTGAACCTGCACGTGGTAAGTCCAGCCACCACTGCGGCAAGGCTTGAAGCCACGCGGGGCGAGCTTTGGAGCAAAGGGCCTGAGGGTTTGGCGGAGTACCATCAGGTTTTCAAAATTGAGCCGATGCAGCGTGCCTTGCGTGATCTTGGTGCTGAGGCGTGGATTGCGGGGCTGCGGGGTGATCAGAGCAGCCATCGTCAGCAGTTGCAGCCGATTGATCAGCAGGATGGCTTGACCAAGATCCATCCCATTTTGCGATGGAAGCGGTCTGACGTGGGGCGGTACATGTCAGAGCACAAGCTGCCTTACCACCCGCTGGTGGCCAAGGGCTATGCGTCCATCGGGGATCGTCACTCGACCCGGCCGGTGAGTGAGCACGAGTCCGAGCGGGCCGGTCGGTTCGGCGGGAAGGTCGAGGAGTGCGGATTGCACGTGCCGCAGTCGCTGGCGGAAAATGAAGCGATGGAGTCGGCCGGCCTGTAGCGTTTGCCAACGCGATAGCAAGCAGCCCTGTTATTTGAGAACCAAGGCCTGCGATGGCTCCCTAAGTGGCAGCTTTTTTTGTACCGGAACACTCAATGATGCACACAGAATCCCCACAAGCGCCAGTTGAACTGCAAGACGGCGGGTACCGATACCGCTGGCATGAAGACTGGTGCCGATTGCCGGCCAGCAGTCGCAGTAACGGCCGAACTCACAGCGTGGCCCATACGGGTGATGGTCGCGTGGTTGTGTTTCAACAGGCTGATCCAGCGGTGCTGATTTTCGACACGCAAGGGAAGCCGGTCGACGCCTTTGGAGATTATCCAGGTGCGCATGGCATGACGCTGGTGGTTGACGCTTGGGGACGCGAGAGCTTGTGGCTGACGGATCAGGGTTCGGCGGTCGTGCATCAGCGCAGTCTTGATGGCGAACTGCTCATGCAGTTGCCGTCTCCGCCCGGTGAGGTGATCGCTCAGGCCAGCAATCCGAAGTATGTACCCACGTGGGTCGCGGTTGGGCCGGACGGAGACCTCTGGGTGGCAGATGGTTACGGCACCAGCTTCATTTTTCGCTACGACGCGAGAGGCCAGTTCAAAGCATTTCAGGACGGTCAAGATGCAGCAGGTCGGTACGCATGCCCTCACGGCATCGCATTTGATGCGAAGGGACAGCTGTGGATTGCCGACCGTGGGAATAAGAGAGTCATCGTGTGCGACGCCCAGGGGCAGGCCTTGCGACACAGCGATTCAGCGTGTCACAGCCCGTGTATGTTTGATTTTCACGATGACCTGATTTACGTGCCTGAGTTGTACACGGGCGTGAAGCTTCTAGATGCAGAGCTCAACGTGAAGGCGAGCCTTGGCGCGGATGCTGATATTGATTTAAGCGGTGGCCGGGCGAGTCGGCCTGCGGACTGGCCCAACCGCCCGAGGGCCAGATTGTCGCCGGGCAAGTTCAACAGCCCCCATGGCCTGGGGGTCGGGGCGGACGGTTCGATCTTTGTCGGGGAGTGGATCGCTGGCGGTCGCGTGACGAAGCTTGAGCCGATTGAGAATTGAACACGGCGTGGCGGGGGTCACCGTTGCTGTTGTTGCGTATGTCACGTTGAGTGTTGCTGATGACCCGGTGCCGACTTTCGGTGAATGTGAATAAGGTGGCGTTGCTGCGAAACCAGCGTGGCCTGGGAATCCCTTCAGTCGTGGGTTTCGCCGAGGCGGCGCTGCAAGCTGGGGCCGCAGGGATCACGGTGCACCCTCGGCCTGACGAGCGGCATATTCGTGGGCATGACGTCGAAGACCTCGCCGTGATGCTCGGTACCGCGCGGTGGACGCAGTGTGAATACAACATCGAGGGCAACCCCCTGGAGTCCGGCGGCGGTGAGCGGTTGATGTGCCTGATTGAACATGTGCGGCCGACCCAGGCCACGCTGGTGCCCGACACCCCGGGCCAGAACACCTCAGACCACGGCTACGACCTCACAAGGGATGGCGAGGCCTTGCAGCCTCTGATTGCGCAACTGCACGCCTGGGGCTGCCGGGTGAGCCTGTTTATGGATGCGGATTCCCAAGCCATGGCCGGGGCGGCACAGATCGGAGCCGACCGCGTGGAGCTTTACACCGAGCCCTACGCCTCCGCGTTCGGGACGCCTGCACAGCAAGCGGTCACCGCACGGTTCGCCGATGCGGCCCAGGCGGCACGCGAAGCAGGCTTGACCGTCAATGCCGGCCACGATCTGTCACTCAACAATCTGCCCTTTTTTCTCGATCACGTGCCTGAAGTGGCTGAAGTGTCGATCGGCCATGCGTTGATCGGCGAATGCCTGCACATGGGTATCGCCGAGACGGTGAAGCAATATCTCGCGATCTGCGACAGGGATTAACGCCTCCCTGCTTCAAAGTCATCGCGGTGTGGGATGGATTTCTCGCCGCGAGCCACCCGCGAGACATTCGGTTTTGCTACGCTCCGTCCCATGCCCGCGAACATGCGCGAAATCAAGGGCCGAATCAAGGCCGTCGGCAATATCCAACGCATCACCAAGACGATGCAGATGATTGCCACGGCCCGCTTCCAGGCGCTGAGCAAGCGCGCCACGGATGCTCAGGATTACGCCCGCAAGATGCAGGAAGTCGTGGGCAAACTGGCGGCGGCGACCACCGGCGAGCTGACCCATCCGCTTCTCTCGCCCCCCGAACCTGAAGTCGGCCGCGAGCTTTTACTCGTGCTGACCTCCGACCGCGGCCTTTGCGGGGCGTACAACGCCAATGTGATCCGCGAGGCCATGCGGCATCTGCAGGAAACGACCCGCGTGGTCGAGTTACATGTGGTCGGGAAAAAAGGCGTGGGGGTCTTGAAATTCTCAGGCCGATCGATTGACAAGGTGCACGAGCAGTTCGGCGATAAGCCAGCCTATCTCGAGGTACAGAAAGTCGCCGAGTCGTACATGCAGCGGTTTGCTCAAGGCGAATTCGACGCGGTGCGGGTTGCCTCAATGGATTATCTGTCACGTTCCAAGCAGGTGGCGCGGGTCAAAACGCTTTTGCCGATCGAGCCGCCGCAAGCCGTAGATCAGGATCAGGATGCGTCGACCACCACGATGGTGTACGCCTTCTCGCCTGATCCGCAGACCTTGCTTGAGCAGGTGCTGCCCGAGACGGTCAAGATACGCCTGTTCCAATTCTTCAATGAAGCGGTGGTGAGTGAGCAAATCGCGCGGATGATGGCGATGCAGTCCGCGACCGACTCTGCAGGCAAGCAGAAAAAGCAGCTTAAACGGCAATTTAATCGCGCCCGACAGACGGCCATTACCACCGAGCTCTCCGAGATCATCGGTGGAGCGGCGGCCCTCGAATAGCCATGCTTGTGATGTCGGACATGACCGCTTTGACTTCCGCCTGCCCCACGTTTAGGTTGTGCAACCCGATGCAAAAGTCCGGTCAAAACCTGCAGTTCGCGGGGTCCGGAATGGAGCTTCTGGGATACCTCCTGGTCTTCGGCGGTGGGGGATACCTGCTCGACCGCTGGCTGGAGACATCGCCAGCGTTTTTGCTGGTGGGCGTAACTCTCGGGATTGTGGGAGGGCTGACGAAGGTTATCCTCGACGCTTTAAGGGCCAATCGTCAGCAGAATTAAAGCTCTACCCCGCCTTGCGATTCCGACAAACCAAAACGTTGACCGCCAGACGCTCTGAACCATGCTTTCCCTTCTCGCCACACTCCCGACCCGCGACGCTTCGCGAGCTGCTCTAACGCCCGGTGCGGCGTATCTGCGGGTCGCGGCAACCGGCGTGGTACTCGCTGGCCTTGCGGCGGCAGTGGTTCAGACCACAGCCGTTCCCGATGACCACACGCTCGCAGCAGTCCTCGCGGTGGCGGTGGCGACAGTTGCGACGCTCGGCAGCGTGTGGCTGGTGGTCACGCTGCTCAAACGACCGGGTACACAGGGCCAGCAGGCTGCGGCCATGGCGCAGGTCGGCTCGGCACTGGGACGGGTGGTCGTCATGGCCGCCGGTGGGTTGTGGATCATCGCGGCAACCCCCGCCACGCCGGTGACTGTGGGTGTTACCCTCGCCGCGGCTTACCCCGTGTTGCTGATCGTCGAGGCCGCCGGGTGTGCCGCACTGGTCCGCCAGCACGTCGCGATCAATCCCTCGGCCGCGTCAGCCCCCGCCCCTGGCTCTGAGGTCACGTCATGATGTCGTCCTTTGTAATCGCCGCTGGTGGCCCGGTCGCGCACGTGACCGACAAGCCATTGCTTGGCTGGGTCTTCTCGAATGTGTCGTTGACGTTGCTGATCGCCGCGATTGCGACGTTGCTGCTGCTCATCCCCGCAGCCCGCAAAATCGCCAAAGGCAACACCAACACGCTTGATGATGTCCGCACCCAGGGCAAGCATGCCAACTTCGTCGAGTTCATTTGCCTTTACCTGCGCGACGAAGTGTTCAAGCCTTTGCTCGGCGATCAGACCGACAAGTACATCGGGGTCCTGTGGTCGTTTTTCTGGTTCATCCTGATCTGCAACATGCTCGGGCTGCTGCCGCTGGTGGACTTTACTGGAGGCCTCTTAGGCCTTAACCAAAAGTATGGTGTCTGGGCCACCGCAACCCAATCGATCTACGTGACCGGGGCTTTGGCTTTCACAGCCTTCGTCTGGTGGACGACGATTGCGCTCGTCAAGGACCCTGTGGGATACTTCAAGCACCTCACCGTGGGCGCACCGTGGTATATCTGGCCGATCATCGTGCCCGTCGAAATTCTCAGCACGTTTATTAAGCCCATCGCCCTGGCCATTCGTCTGTTTGCCAACATGTCCGGCGGACACATCCTGCTGGCGGTGTTGTTCGGCTTCGTGCCCCAGCTGATCAAAGGCCTGGGCGGCTTTGGCTACGTGGCGGGTGTGGTTCCGCTGTTGGGCGGCGTGGCGATTTACATGCTTGAGCTGCTCGTGGGCTTTATCCAGGCCTTTATTTTCACCTTCCTCACCGGATTGTTCCTGTCTCAGCTTGTGGTTCATCATGGAGATGAACACGACGACCACGAAGCCCCGCACCACCCCGAATCCAAGCCCGTCACCGTGGCGGCCTGAAAAACGTTTTTCCCCGGCCCCACGCAGGCCGGTCCAAACTGTACCCTTTCGTCCGAAACCAACCTTACCCGCCCGGCGGGACTTTCTCGGAGCCTTTGAAGATGAATCGTTTGCGACTTGCCGTCACCTCCCTCCTCGCCGCTGTTGCCTGTTTGCTGGTGCCCAGCCTTGCGTTTGCTCAGGACACTGTCTCGGCCCCCCTGATTGGTGCCGCCGGTTTGGGTGCCATTGGTGCCGGCCTGGCCGTCATCGGCGGTGCTTTGGGCATCGGCAAAATCGGCTCCAGCGCCGTCGAGTCCATTGCTCGCCAGCCTGAGGCCGGTGGCCAGGTGTTCCAGGCCATGATCATTGCCGCCGCCCTGATCGAGGGTGCGACACTGTTCGGCGTCGTGGTGGGTCTGCTGGCTGTGTTCGCCTGAGTCAGCCGCTTGCACCCGGGGCTTGGCATTTGCAGGCCCCCGCGTTTTGATTGACCACGGAGCGTCTCATGCTTGATGTCTATCCTTTGATGCTTGCTGCTGCTGCTGGAAACGGTGAACCCAGTCTGTTCGACGGGACGCTTTACCAGGCCATTGCCGCGATCATTGCGTTTTCGCTCGTGGCGGCACTGCTTGGTAAGTACGCCTGGCCTCAGATCATTGATGGGCTGCAAGCACGCGAGGACAAGCTCAAGCACGACCTGGAGCACGCTGAGGCCCAGCGTCGCGAGGCCGACGCATTGCACGAGCAGCGTAAAGCTGAGCTTGCCGAGGCGGGCCGCAAAGCACAGGCGACGGTCGATGAAGCCCGGAAGTCTGCGGAAGCCGTCGCCGCCCGCATTAAGGCCGACGCCGAGGCAGACATCACACGGTCCAAGCAGCGTGCCAAGCAGGAGATCGAAGCGTCTAAAGAACAGGCCCTGGCAGAGATCTACGACAACGTCGCTGAGCTTTCCACCCAAATCGCAGGTCAGATCCTGCAACGTGAACTCAACCCCGAAGATCAGCGTGGGCTGATTGATCAGTCACTCGCTCAACTCGACCTCTCGCGCAATTAATACCTGCGACCTTGAGGTGCCGTTCCCTGCTGGACGTATTGTGCCAGCCGTCCCAGAGTCCGATCTCATGACCACCACCCCTTCCACCGACGCCGTGGCCCGTGTGTACGCACGATCGCTTTTGGAGTTGGCTGAACAAGCGGGCCAGTTTGACGAGATCGCGTCTGAAGTCGCAGACTTTGGCAAGCTCTTGGAGAAGAGCACGGATCTCACGCTCCTGCTGGAGCACCCGACGCTGTCGGACACCCAGCGGGCCGGAGCGATCGAGCGGGTGTTCAAAGGCCGGGTCTCTGACTTGATGTACCGTTTCCTCTCGGTACTGCAGCACAAAGACCGGCTCGCGGCGTTGCCCGGGATTGTCCTGGCCTTTGCGGACCTGGTGGCGGACCGCCGGGGCTTGCTGCGGATCGAGGCAACGTTTGCACGCCAACCTGACGCGCAGGAACTTGACCGCGTCCGATCAAGGGTCGGCGAGGCGACCGGAAAAACCGTGGAAGTCACGACCACCATTGACCCGGCGTTGATCGGTGGGGTTCGACTTCGTGTGGGCGACCGCCTGATCGACGCCAGTGTGGCGGGTCAGCTCAAGCGGATGCGTCGCCAGCTCAAAAGCGCAGGCCGAGAGCAGGCAAAAGGCACCGACTTCGCTGCCACTGCCGAGTAACCCCCAAACTCTTTTTACGTTTGCAACCGAATTAAAGAAAGGAGCCACCCAGACACCCTCACCGCCCCAATGCGACAGCTTTGAAATGACTCCCGTGTTCTATCGGGCGTATCCCTCAAGCCCTCGCCTTGCGTGTGTGTCTCGCCGTGTGGCAGACCCGTTATGAAACTGAACACCGACGAAATCACCCGTGTTATCAAGCAGGAAGTCGAAAACTTCGGGCAGCAGCTCGAGGTCAGCCAGGTTGGTACGGTCGTCGAGGTCGGCGACGGCATCGCCCGGGTCTACGGGCTGTCTCAGGCGATGGCGGGTGAAATGCTTGAGTTCGAGCTTTCTGACGGCTCAACGACCCGCGGTCAGGTGATGAACCTCGAGCAAGACATCATTGGTGCGGTCATCTTCGGCGACGCCAATCAGGTTGCCGAAGGCAACACGGTCCGTTCGACCGGTACGCTTCTGTCGGTGCCGGTGGGCGAGGCGATGCTTGGTCGGGTGGTGAACGCGTTGGGCGAGCCGATCGATGGCAAGGGGCCGATCGCCGCCGAGTCTTCGCGCAAGATGGACATCATTGCTCCGGGGATCGTTGCCCGGCAACCCGTGACGCAGCCCATGCAGTTTGGTGTCAAAGCGGTGGATGCCATGGTCCCCGTGGGCCGGGGCCAGCGTGAGCTGATCATCGGCGACCGGAAGACGGGTAAGACGGCGGTGGCGATCGACGCGATCATCAACCAGAAGCGGACCCACGAGGAAGGTGCCGAAGGTGGGCCGGTGTTCTGTTTCTATGTTGCGGTGGGCCAGAAAGAATCGACCGTGGCCTCGGTGGTCGAGGCGTTGCGTGCGAACGGAGCGTTGGAGTACACGACGGTCATCAATGCTTCAAGTTCGGAAGCGGCTCCGATGCAGTACATCGCTCCGTATGCCGGTTGTTCGATGGCTGAGTATTTTATGTGGAAGGGCCAGCACGCTCTGGTGGTGTACGACGACCTGTCCAAGCAGGCGGTGGCGTATCGTCAGCTTTCGCTGCTCCTGCGTCGACCGCCCGGGCGTGAGGCGTACCCCGGCGACGTGTTCTACCTGCACTCCCGTCTGCTCGAACGTGCCACGAAGCTTTCAGACGCAAACGGCGGCGGTTCGCTGACAGCACTGCCGATTATTGAGACGCAGGAAGGCGATGTGTCAGCCTACATCCCGACCAACGTGATCTCCATCACCGACGGCCAGATCTACCTCGAGCCTGACCTGTTCTTCGCTGGCGTGCGTCCTGCAATCAACGTGGGTATTTCCGTGTCGCGCGTCGGCTCGGCGGCTCAGATCAAGGCCATGAAAGAAGTTTCCGGCACGCTCAAACTCGACCTCGCAGCGTACCGCGAGCTCGAAGCCTTCGCGCAGCTCGGTACCGAACTCGACAAGGCCACCCAGAAACAATTGGACCGTGGAGCCCGCATGGTCGAACTGCTCAAGCAAGGCCAGTACCAGCCGATGGATGTGATCGATCAGGTCATTCAAATCGCGGCGGGTAACCAGGGCGTGCTCGACGATCTGCCGGTCAACAAGGTCCACGCGTTTTCGAGCAAGCTGATTGAGTACATGCACGGCCCGAAGCTGGACCTGTATAACGAGATCGCTGAGAAGCAGACACTCAAGAAAGACGATCTGGCGGGCCGCTTGAAAACCGCGATCAAAGAGTTCAAAGACAACTACGAAGCCTGAGCGGACCCAACGCTCAAGCCATATCAAGCGTCGCGGCACCGATGCCACCCAAAGTTTTCCGCGCGTACCTGTTATTCGGGCGAGGCTGCAATGACAGCGGATCGTCGGCAGCCGACCCCTTTCGCTCGGAGCGACGTGAGGCACGGATCAAGCGTTGATCCAGGGTAGAGGCCTGCGATAGGCGGTGTTGCTTAGCGGCTGATGACGTAGATCACGCCGCAGGCAAACAAGAGGAAGATGACACCGGCGATGATGGCCCAGACCATCCAGCCGGGTGCTCCGCCAGAGGTGCTGGCGTCGTTATCGCGGATCTCGGTATCAGGGGTCTTGGGGTTGGTGGACTCAGGCATGGGTATAGCCTACGGGTTTGCGGCAGGATTTCCAGCAGGAGTTCTGCAACATTGCCGCCGGGTCCCTACACTTGCGTTGCTGGGGCGAGCGGTCGTTCGATTACCCGATTCGCCATGTTTTCTTCTGACTGTCAAGGACCCCCGATGCCCGATGTTGCCGCTTCCGATACCGCGATGCTTCAACTGCCCACCGGGGAGATTGAGCTTCCGATCCACGTGGGTACTGAGAATGAGCATGCCATCGACATCTCCAGGCTCCGCAGCGAAACGGGCATGATCACGCTGGATGAGGGGTATCGCAACACAGGCTCGGTGCGTTCGGATATCACGTTCATCAACGGTGAACAAGGGGTGTTGCGGTATCGGGGTTATTCCATTGAAGACGTTTGCGAACACCTGGACTTCATCGATACATCGTTGCTTTTGATCAACGGCGAACTGCCGACAAGCGACGAGCGGGCCCACTTTGCGGATCTGCTGACCAAGCATCAGATGATCCATGAAGGGGTCACTAAAACGTTCGACGGCTTCCCGGATACCGCCGAGCCCATGGCCATCCTGTCGGCGATGATCAACACGATTTCCTGCTATCAGCCGCAAATCACCAACTTGAGCCGGGGCAGCGACATCCTTGAGCCCGCAGCGATGCTGATCTCGAAGGTCCGTACGGTCGCGGCGGCGGTGTACAAGACCTCGGTCGGCCAGCCGCACATGTACCCCGACCCGGCGATGGGATACTGCGAAAACTTCTTTCACATGATGTTCAGTCTGCCGCACGCGCAGCACACAGCGGACCCCGATGTGGTCAAGGCGTTGGACCTGATCCTCACGCTGCATGCGGATCATGAGCAGAACTGCTCGACCTCGACCGTGCGGATGGTGGGCTCGTCGGGCGCGAATCTTTTTGCAAGTTGTTCAGCGGGCGTGTGTGCGTTGTGGGGGCCTTTGCACGGCGGGGCCAATGTGGCGGTCCTCAAGCAACTGACCGAAATCTACGAAACCGATACGACCATCGAGCAACATCTCGAAAAGGTTAAGAACAAGAAAGCGTTGCTCTACGGCTTTGGCCACGGGGTTTACAAGAATTACGACCCGCGGGCCCGGATTCTCAAGTCGTCTGTCGACAAAGTGCTGGACAACCTGGGCGGCAACGACCCGCTGTTGAAAATCGCGCGCGACCTCGAGGCGGCGGCGCTGGCGGACGATTACTTTGTGTCACGCAAGCTGTACCCCAACGTTGACTTTTACTCGGGGATTCTCATGCAGGCGATGGGCATTCCGATGAAGATGTTTACCGTGATGTTCGCGATCGGGCGGATGCCGGGGTGGATTGCCCAGTGGAAAGAAGTTCGGGACCAGAAGTCGCGGATTTACAGGCCTCGGCAGCTCTATACGGGGCCCGCGGAGCGGAAGATTCCGGCGCAGCGGGGATGATGTGATTGAGCGATGGAGTGGGAAGAAAGCCCAGGGATGGCTATCCCTGGGCTTTGCTAGTTGCGCGAATTGAGGGCTGTTTACTCGGGTTTGGTGATCATGATGAAGCCGGTGGGCGTGTCTTTGGCGGCGACGCGGAGACGGACATCGCGGGTTGGTGCAGCTTCCAAGGCTCGCGCGAGTTGCTCGCCGGTGGCAACAGCCTGGTGCTGAACGTGCGTGATGACAGATCCGGGGCGGAGGCCTGCCTGAGCAGCGGGGCTGTTGGCTCGGAGGCGTTCGAGGAGGACACCGGGCGTGGTGAAGCCTCGTTTTCGTGCGGCGCTTAAGTCCAGAGCCTGATACGACAGGATGCCCAGGGATTGCATGAGGTCGGCGGGCTTGACCGCGGAGTCGGCGGTTGCCTCCTGGGGATCCGCAGCGGTGTGGAGTTGACCGCCGAGGGTCACGTCGATGTCAAAGGTTTCTGACTCACGGATGACCGTGAGTCGGATATCAGAGCCGGGCCTTTGAGAAGCGATATACGTGCGGAGGCTGTTGGCTGAGCGTGCGGGTTGGCCGTCCATATGGGTTATGACATCGCCCGCTTGAAGGCCTGCTGCGCGTGCCGCCGAGTCGGGCAGCACATCGTGAAGCACGACGCCTTGGCGGACGCCGAAGCTCTTGAGCAGTTTGGGGTCATCGCTGATGAAGGCTCCGAGCTGACCCCGACTGACTTCGCCGGTGCCGATGAGTTGGGGCACGACGGATTCGATGACGGGCAGCGGGATGGCAAAACCGATCCCCGCGAAGGATCCGGTGCGGCTGAAGATGGCGGTGTTCATACCCACGACACGGCCTCGGACGTCGGTCAACGGCCCGCCGGAGTTGCCGGGATTGATCGCGGCATCGGTTTGGATGAAGTCTTCGTATCCCTCGCGGCCGAGGATGCCGGTCTCGCGGCCGAGCCCGGATACGATGCCTTGGCTCATGGAGAAGCGGTACCGAAAAGGCGAGCCGAACGCGAAGACGATTTCGCCCTGGCGGACGTGATCGACGGAGCGGGCGGCGGGGGTGAGGTTATCGGGAAGGACGGAAAGTTTGAGGACAGCAATATCGGTCTGCGGGTCCTGGCCGACGACGTCAGCTTCAACTCGGGTGTTGTCCGCGAAGACCACGGTGATGCTCTGGGCATTTTCGACGACGTGGGCGTTGGTGACGATGTGTCCCTGGGCGTCGAATACCCAGCCGCTGCCTGCCGACTGCCGGGGGCGGGGGGGCATGTCTTCGCCGCGTGAGTCGGGTTGGTCTCGAAAGAAGTCACGAAATTGCGGCGGCACGGTACGGGGGTCAATCTGTGGTCCCCGGTTGGCGACGGGCGTGGCGCTCTGCACTTCGACGTAGACCACGCTGGGCTTGACCGCTTGTGCGAGACGGGTGAAGTGTTCGCTGAGTTCTACCAACGCATGGGCCGGTGGCGGAACGGGCGCTGCGCGGGCTGAGCCAGCGCGGCAAGAGGCGCCAGCAAGGCGGTCGTCAGTCCGGCGGCGATCAGAGCATGGCGGCGGGGCGGACGACGGCGAGAGACAGTCATTGAATAAGGCATGGTTCTGGTCATCCGTTTGGGTGAGCGATATCCACGATGCAAAACTGGGTCGCGGGTGCGTGGCATCATGGTCTACGGAGCAAGAGACGCTGGGGTTCGGTCATGGGGTATTGGGACGTACAGGCCTGGCACTTATGCAGATCAGTGACGCGGGTGTGATTGTTGCGGGTGGTGCAGTCGTCGGCGGAGGTCGGCGAGGCTGGCGTAACGCAAGCCGGGGACTTGGGTCACCTCTGCGGCATTTAAGGCGGTGATGTCCGCCTGGAGGTATCCGGTGAGTTTCCCGTTGGGGGCAACGTTGTACCGCCAAAGTGATGTGGAATCTGGAGGGTGGCGGTCGAGTCGGCCGTCGGGATGTTTGAAGAGCACCGCGGCACCGGAAGGGGTGAGACTGCCGCAGGCGTGGAGTTTCATTTCGGCCAGGCCGTAGCGGACATAACGGTCGGGGGGCAGTCCGCGGTTGGGGTCGAGCGTGGTATTGAGGATGCCGTGGTCGCCGTGTCCAAAGAAGGCATAGGCGGCGAGGGTGCGGTTGGCGGTGAGCTGGTCGAGGGCTGCGTGTGACTGTTCGGGTGTGACGCCGATGCGAAAGATGACGTGGTAACCCATTGCTCGTTTGGTGTGTTCGTAATGCCTGGCCATTTGAAGGAAACGCGCCGCGACGGCTTCGCGGGGTGGGCCAAGTCCGTAGGCGGTGGTCCAGGCGGTGGCCGCACCGAGTTCAATCAGAACGGTGTTGGGGACCCGCAGGGCGTTTGGGGATTGGGTCAGCCAGCGGTCGGCCTCGTCGGGATCAAGCGTCATGGATTGGGCCAGGTCGGCGGTGTCTGCGGTTGCCTGGGGTATCACCAGCGCAAGCGGCAGGCCAACTCTGAGAACCTGGGTCGTGGGCTGCGAAGTGGCAGAAGCCTGGCGGTGGGCACTGCGTTTCGTGCGTTGCGTAGCAGGCACAGCGGCACATGCGGTAACCACGAGGCAGGCGCAAATGATGATGACCCATCTCGGGGGAAGAGTTGTGAGCCCCATGGGTGATCCATCGTCAGCGGGATGTCAACGTTGTCGCGGCCGATCAGTTCAGACCGACGGTCAAAGGCGTGGGCTGAGGGGTGGGGCGATAGGTCGGCTCGACGACGAGGTTGAGCGGCCTGCGTTTTCCGTCAGGGCCCTTGGGCGGGATGCCGTCGTTGTCGATGATGCGCTGAATGGCCATGACCCCTTCGATGAGCGTTTCGGGCCGGGGGGGGCAGCCGGGCACGTAGACATCCACGGGGATGAACTGGTCGATGCCTTGCACGGTGGCATAGGTGTCAAAGACTCCGCCGGTGGAGGCACAGGCACCCATGGAAATGGTCCACTTGGGCTCGGTCATCTGTTGATAGATGCGTTGCAGGACGGGGAGCATTTTGATGCTTACCCGGCCGGCGACGAGCATGAGGTCGGCTTGCCGGGGGCTGAAGCGCATGACCTCAGCGCCGAAGCGAGCAAGGTCATACCGACTCGATGCGGTGGCCATGAGCTCGATGCCGCAGCAGGCGGTCGCGAATGGCATCGGCCAGACGCTGGACCGGCGGGCCCAGTTGATCACCTTTTGCAGCTGCGTTGTCATCACGCCCTCGGCGGGCAGGGCAGCTTCGATTCCCATGCGTGCGTCCTTTCGGTTCAGGTCAGGGGAGTATAGACCGGATGACGGATCGGCCGGATGAACGGGACGGGCAACGGGAAGAATCTTGGTCGCGACAGATTCACAACACGTCCTCTGAGCTTCCTGAAGATGACTTATACGCTTTCGATACCTCGCCCCGAACACCCTCGGTCGCAGTTCCAGCGCGACGCCTGAATCAACCTTAACGGCGACGCGTGGACCTATCGTTTCGACCAAGGTCGATCGGACCACGAGGTCGACTGGCAACATGCCACCCGGTTCGTCGATTACGAAAGCTGGTCCGGCTACTGCTACACCCGGCTCACTGGCGTCGAGCAAGAGCAGAATGGCATTTACTCCTACGACCGCAGCGAGAAGTTCGACATGCAGCGTGTGCGGGCGGTATTCTCGATGAAGCCTGACTGGTCGGCCTATTGATGAAGAATGGACCGGATAACAGGATCGGCCGAATTGACAGGATGAACCAGGGAAAGCACGTGAGCCGCGAGCAAACCTGCTCGCGGTGGGCGAGTCAAAGACCAAGACGCCTTTTAGAACGCCGCCGGCCGAAATCCGAGGTTAAGTCGATGAGTAAAGCTCTACGCCCCGTTACACTTCGTTAATGAATGAAATTCGACTGTGGCGAATGCCTGAGGCCTCACAGCGACGGAGTGCGACGGCCTCTCTCGAGATTGTCCGTAACACCGAAACAGAAGAACTTCTTGAGCAGGCAATGGTCGAAAACCCTGCGATTTTAGAGCAAGGTTTGACGTTGGTCGCCAGGCAACTGCCGACGGCAAACGGCCCACTCGATCTGTTGGGCATCGATCAAGATGGCCGGCTTGTCATCTTCGAACTCAAACGCGGGACGCTCACCCGAGAAGCGGTCACGCAAATCATTGACTATGCGTCAGACCTCGATTTGATGGATTTGCCAGAATTGCTCGACCACGTCGCAAATCGAAGTGGCAAGGCTGGCATCACCAATATTGATGACGCAGAAGATTGGCTTGAGCAGCGAGGCTCATTTGATGCCGAAGCACTCGCGATGACTCCCCGCTTGGTTCTAGTTGGATTGGGAATCGACCCGCGTGCGCGTCGGATGGTCAACTATCTTGCTGCGGCAGGTCTTGAAATTGATCTCCTCAATTTTACGGCTTTTGAGCTCGATGGCGAGTTGCTCCTTGCTCGCCAAGTTGAAGTCGATGCGGAGCAGGTAAGGACGGCAAACCGTGCGGGGGATTGGACTCCTGAAGCTATGGCAAAAGCTGCACATGCGAAGGCCAAAGACTTCGGTGTCGCAGACCTCTTCTGTGCGGTCAAAAGTGCGGTGGGTGAGGCGTTGGGGACCGATGGACACCCCAAAAAATCTGGAGTCACGTATTATTTGCCAGCCGTATTCGATGACCCTCCGTCGCTGGCTCCTCGTGCCTATGCCAGCATCACGATGCGAAAAGAACTGGACGATTCACTCGGGCTATCGCTGACTATTCGTGCTCTCGATGCTGCGGGTGAAGACGTTCAAGCGTTGCTCTCGAAATATGACGCCAAACAATCAAAGCATTTTCGCATGGGTTTCATTCAATGGATCATCGCAATCAATCGCGAGAATTGGGAAGGCATCCGCACTGATCTTTCGCCGGTGTTGAGCATAATTGCGAAGGCTGTTGAGGCTGGGGTACAAGCGTTTGAGGCATAGTGCCTGCGTTTCGATCTTGTTCATCCGGCCGATCCGGTTATCCGGTCTCATTCTTCACTACTGCTAAGCCGCAAGCGGCGACCAGGGATTAGTACTCGCGGCGTTGTCGCGCGGTGGGGATGTTCATTTCTTTTCGATATTTGGCGACGGTGCGGCGGGCGAGTTCGATGCCGTGCTTTTTGAGTTCTTCGACGAGGACATCATCGCTCAGGGGCTTGTCCTTGTTTTCACTGTCGATGATTTCACGGAGCTTGGCCTGGATGGCGGCCCATGACACGCTTTCGCCCGAGTCGGTTTCGGTTCCGCCGGAGAAGAACATGCGGAGCGGGAAGATGCCTCGGGGGGTCTGAAGATATTTTTCAGAGACCGCTCGGGAGACGGTGGCGACATGGATGCCGAGCTGGTCGGCGACGCCGGTCATGGGCAATGGCTTGAGGGCCTGCGGGCCGGTGTCGAAGAAATCGCGCTGGGCCTGGACGACCACGCCGATGACGCGGAGCAGGGTATTTCGACGTTGGTTGATGGCGTCGAGAAGCCAGCTGGCACTTCGGAGTTGATGGTTCACAAAGTCGCGGGTGTGTTTGTCGGTCTGTTTATCCTTGGCGAGGTCCTGATAGTCAGGCGAGATCTGAAGGGCGGGGAGGTGGCCGGCGGTGAGCGTGGCGGTGTAGGTGTCGGTGGGCTCGTCGTATTCGATGACCGCGTCGGGAGTGATGGTGCGGGTGTCTTCGCTGGCGAGGAGTCGGCCGGGGTGAGGGGTAAAGCGGCGCAAGGCGTGGACGGCAGCTTTGACCTGATCGATGTCGAGTCCGGTGGCTTTGGCGATCACGGGATAGCGGTTGGCTTCGATGTTGTGCAGGTGGTGGGCGACGAGCTGGCGGGAGGCGAGCAGGGTGGGATGGTCGCCGGGCTCGGCATCGAGGACGCTATCGATCTGAAGCAGTAGGCATTCTTTGAGGTCGCGGGCGGCGAGGCCGGGCGGATCGAGCGAAATCTGGAGCAGTTCAATGGTTTCGTTGCGCTGGTCTTCGGACATGCCGTGCGGGGCCACTTCGCGCAAAGCGGTGTCGTCGGCACGGAGATAGCCGTCGGCGTCGATGAGACCGATGAACGCCAGGCCTGCCTCGTCGAACGGAGGGGGCACCTCGACAAGTCGCCATTGGTCGGCGAGCTGGTCGAAGAGGGAGGCGCCGCGGGCAGCGGCGTTGTTCATGGCGTCAAGCTTGCCGTCGCGTTCGCCGGCGGCGGAGCGGACGCGGCGTCGGGCGAAGTCGTCGCCGGCCTCGCCGTGGAAGTCGGACGCACCGAGGTTGCCTTCCATGGCTTCGCCGTACTGCTCGGTGAGATTGTCGAGGCGTTCGAAATCTTCAGTGGCCGAGTCAGAGGTGGTGAGCTCGCGTTCGCGCTCGGTGGCTTCGCGTTCGCTGGCGTCATGCTCCGCGGCGAGGTCGATGTCCTGAGCCCCGGGTTCGGCGAGTTCAAGGGTAGGGTTGCTGGCGAGTTCCTGATCGATGCGTTCTTCCAGCGCGGCCATAGGCATCTGGAGGATCTCCATCGACTGGATCATCCGTGGCGCCAGCTTCATGCGCTGGTCGATGCGGATGTGTTGGCCGGTGTCGATACGCATGGAGGCTCCGCGTCAGGCCCGAGTGTGGAGTTCTTTCCCGGGGGTCTGCGGGGCCATCATGAGCAGCTTGCGTCATAAAAGCAACAAACGGCACAGGATTTGCTGTGCGGCGTTCATTATTGAAGATTTCCTCAGTGCGAATCTACGCCTGGACGACTTGATTCGACCGAAGTCTATTTCGAAGCGGCGTGTCAGGCGTCAGTCGGGACGTCAGCAAAGTCAATGAGAAGCTTGCCTTGTGACTTCCCTGACTTGCTGCGCTGGAGGGCGCTTGGTACGTCGGCCAAGGTGTAGGTCCGATCGATCCGGGCAGTGAGGTGCCCGGCGGCAGCGGTCTCGAGCAACATGCGAAGTTGCTCGGCGTCGGGTGTGACGGCGACCATCTCGGCGTGGACCTGCGCTCTGCCCGCGAGCTTGGCGCTAGGCGGTGACACGATGCTGATCAACCGGCCCTCTGGCTTGATGACCTTGAAGCACTGCTCCTGGCTGTCCCCGCCGACCGCATCAAGGACCGCATCGACATTGCGAACACATGTCTCAAACGCAGTCTGGGTGTAGTCGATGAAACGGTCCACGCCTAGCGACTTGAGGTAGTCGGCGTTGCGGGTTGAGGCAGTGGCGAAGACGGTTGCTCCGCTTTGCTTGGCGAACTGCACGGCAAGTGATCCCACGCCCCCCGACGCCCCGTGGATCAACACGGATCGCCCCGCTTGCAGGACATCGGCGGCGGTCAATGCCTGCCACGCCGTGAGGCCGCCGATGACCAGGGATGCCGCCTGTTCGTCGCTGACCGCATCGGGGATGTGGGCACATTCATCGAGTTCGACGATGACATGGGACGCAAAGGCTCCGCATCGGTTGAGCTTGCAGTAGGCCGCAATGCGGTCGCCTGGATTCCAGTGTTTTACTGAGGCCCCGACTTCAAGGACGCGTCCGGAGAGTTCGCAGCCCATGACGTAAGGCGGGGTAAGCATGCCCTTGCCCAGTCCTTCGGCAAGCTTCCAGTCCACGGGGTTGACCCCCGCAAACGCAGGTTCGACCAGAAGTTGGGTGGGGCCGGGGGCTGGGTTCTCGACCACGTCGAGTTTGACGTGTGACAATCCTTTGAAGGCACTGACAGCGATGGCCTGCATCATGCACACTCCATTGAGGTCATCTCGGATCGATTGGTTCTGGACATCACGTGCGAGGTTAGCCGGTCAGTCCAGCGAACATCGGGGTCGACAGGTAGCGTTCGCCGAACGAACACGCGATGGCGACGAAGGTTTTGCCTTGGTATTCGGGCTTGGCGGCGAGTCGGCAGGCGACGCAGGCATTGGCCCCCGAGGAGATGCCGCCGAAGATGGCTTCTTCAGACGCGAGCCGGCGGGCCCAGTCAAAGGCGTCTTCGTTGGTGACGGCTTCGATGCCGTCGAGCAGGCCGGTGTCGAGGTTCTTGGGGATGAAGCCTGCGCCGATGCCTTGAATTTTGTGAGACCCCGGTTTGCCGCCCGCGATGACGGGGGAGGCCTCGGGTTCGACGGCGATGAGTTTGACGTCGGGCTTGCGTTGTTTGAGGTACCCGCCGGCACCGGTGATGGTGCCGCCGGTGCCGACGCCTGAGACGAGCACATCGACATTGCCTTGGAGGTCGTTCCAGATTTCCGGCCCGGTGGTACGGTAGTGGACTTCGGGGTTGGCGGGATTTTCAAACTGCTGGGGCATCCAGGCGTTGTCCTGGGAATCGACAAGCGCGGCGGCTTTTTCGATCGCGCCTTTCATGCCTTCCGCTGCGGGGGTGAGCACGAGGTCGGCTCCGAGGGCGCGCAGAAGCGCGCGACGTTCGAGCGACATCGACTCGGGCATGGTCAGCGTGAGTTTGTATTGTTTGGCGGCGCAGACGAACGCCAGCGCGATGCCGGTGTTGCCCGAGGTGGGTTCGATGATGTGGGTGTCCTGGTTGACGTGGCCGGCCGCTTCTCCGGCTTCGATCATGGCCCGGCCGATGCGGTCTTTGACGCTGGCCATAGGGTTGAAGAACTCACACTTCATGTAGACCTTCGCGCCTTGCGGGGCGAGGCGACGCAGGCGGACCAACGGCGTGTTGAACGTTGTGTCCAGGATGCTGTCGTAAGCACGCCCGTGGAGCAGCCGAAAAGTCGGCTCGGTGAGGGGTTGGGCAGTGGTGGACATGGTCGGACTCCAGGAGGCCTGACGATCACAATACTCAGACGCTGCATCGCGGCTGCACAACCACGCAGCTTTCGATCAGTGCTTTGAATCGTAGGCCCGGGGTTCAAGTGCGCCAAGCCAGACCTGCCCGGCAGGTATACTCTCGGCCTCGTGGTCCGTCGTACACGACCCGCGTGGTCGCTGCGGTACTCCTTTATTTCATTAAGAAAGCCTGAGCTCTCCCATGTCCCAGACCGTCACCCTCAAAGGTAATCCTCAAGAACTTGCCGGCAGCCTCCCCTCCGTTGGCGATCAGGCTCCTGCCTTCACGCTGCGTGGTACGGATATGAAGCCCAAGTCCCTTTCGGACTACGCCGGAAAGGTCAAAATCATCAGCGTGGTTCCTTCGCTGGACACGCCGACGTGCCAGGTGCAGACCAAGCACTTCAATCAGGACGCAGCGGACCTTGGCGCTGATGTGGTGGTGTTGACGGTCAGCGTGGACCTGCCAATGGCGCAGAAACGGTGGTGCGCAGCTGAAGGAATCGAGCAGGTCGAATGCTTGTCGGACTACCACGACCACAGCTTCGGGCGTGACTATGGCGTGCGGATGGTTGGTCCCGGGCTGTTGGCTCGAGCGGTGCTGGTCGTAGACCGTGACGACGTGGTGAAGTACGTGCAGCTGGTGCCTGAGGTCGCAGACGAGCCAGACTACGAGCCGGTATTGGCCGCGGCCCGCGCGTTGGCGTGAGGCTTGGTTGCAAAGCGCTGCGAATCTCCATGTTTGTCTTGCGGACTATTGATCTCGGAGCGTTTTGAGAAACGCACGGGGATCGACCCAGCGATGTTGCTGGGCGTCGAAGTCGTCATAGGAGAGATAGCCGGTGATCCAGTGGCCTTGGTCGAAAGGGCCTTGGTGGATCGCAAAGTGGAGGTGCGCCTGGTAGCCGCCGTTGTCGCGGGTCCAGGATCGGCCGAGGCTTGCGAGCTTTTGGCCGGCCTGGACCGTGTCGCCGGGCTTTACGGATAAGAGCGTTGCGAGGTGCCCATAGAGACTGCAGAAAGGCTCGCCTTGCGGGGGCGTGTGCTCGATGACGATCAGGCCGCCCCAGGAATGTTGCACGGGCTGGGCGAGTCGGACCACGCCATCGGCGACGGCAACGACGGTGGCGTGCTCGCTGCGGAAATCGCTGTCATCGCCGACGTGGACCGATTCGGAAAAGGGGTGTTGAGGCGTTAGACCAATACGGAGTCCAAAACCGGAAGTGCGTGAGGCGAAGCCGGCGGTGGGGTTCACCACGTGGCCAGTGGGCGGTGCGGTTTTGATCGCAACGTCATACCCTGCGGCGGCGCGGAGACCCGAAGCCCACTGCTCACGTGCGGCGTGCTCGTCCGTCGCGGGCTCACCTTGATATCGGTAAATGGGAGCGAGCGATTCCGGCGGGTCTGGGTAGTCAGGCGGCGTTTGAGAATCACGCTGTTGAATGGCGGTGAGGGCAGCCGCGAGAGAAGCGCGGACATGCGGATCTTTCTCGCGTTTGGCCTGACGCTCGAGGGCTTTGCGTTCTCCGGTGGTGCCGTGCCATTCAAAATAGCCCGCGGCAATATCACGGAGCAGGGGGTCGCTGGCGGAGACGTGTTTGAGCACGCGGCGTCGCGCGGTGGCGTCGGACGCTTGCTGGTAGATCAGGGACACGATGGCGGGCCTGACTTCGTCGGGCCGGCCGCGACGGATGATTTCGAGGGTGGCGTCGGTCAGGGCGGGGTTTTGATAGCGGGGCAGGAGCTTGGCAAGGTCGGGCCAGGCCCAGCGTGACGCGAGTCCCTGGGCGAGTCGTTTGGCGTCGGGCTGATGTGCAAGGACCGCCGCGAGGGCGGGGCCGAAGTGTCGGCCGTCGGGATGTTCGAGCAGCGGGGCGAGAAGTTGAGGCAGCGCCTCGGCAGGTTCGTGCCGGGTGAGGATGTTCACGGCAAGTCGGCGGGCGTCGGCATCGGGGCCGGTGAGGCGGTCCAGGACGACCGGTTGGCATGACGGGTCGTAGGCATATTGCATGGCGACAAACGCGCCGAGTGACAGGCGGTGGCGGTCGGACGCGGCGAGTTGGGGCAGGTAGGGCGCGACAGCCGGGCCGAGCGCTTGCAGCCGCGTGGCGGCCCGCCGGGCGGAGGCGGTTTGGGTCAGCGCGAGCGCCTGTCGCATGGCTTGCTTCTCAAGTTCAATCGGGCCAAGCCGCTCGGCGATCTGGTCCAGTGTGGCGTTGATGACGGTCCCGTCGGTGGCCCGCAAGGTGAGTTGCTCGCCTTGCTCAGCGGTCACCACGCCGCTTCGCCCATCCTGTAGCGCGATCCACTCTGCGCCGCTCAACGCAGCGGGAGCCAGAAACATCAGCCAACACGCGGCGTATTGAAGTGTTCTGGACATGGCGCATCGCATGGGTTTGATCATAAGAGCGACTCTGCCCTTAAGAAAGCTTTGATCAAGGGCTATCCTGTAGTGATGAAGCGTTCAAAAAAGTGGGCCAAGCGATTCGGAATTACTGCGGCAGTCCTGGTGGTGCTGTACATCGCGGGTGGGTTTTTCGTCGCGCCTTCTTTGGTGCGGTACGTCGGCTTGCCGATGGCCCGCGAGCAGGTGCAGGGCGATGTGCAGGTGGCGTCGATCTCGGTGAACCCGCTGACGCTGTCGCTGACACTTGAAGGGTTGGACATTCGCGATGCACAAGGCGAGCCAGCAATCCAGGCCGAGAAGATCTACGCCAATGCCTCGATCGCCACATTGTGGCGTGAGGGGATTTGCATGGACGCGGTGGATCTGGTGAAGCCGGTGGTGTTTGCGGAAATCAATGCAGA
This sequence comes from uncultured Phycisphaeraceae bacterium, assembly GCA_963799465.1. GTDB lineage: Bacteria > Planctomycetota > Phycisphaerae > Phycisphaerales > Phycisphaeraceae > JBCCOW01. The sequence goes on from CAWCXG010000001.1 coordinate 2,605,184, forward strand.
AGGTGAGTTGAATCTCGCAAGCCTGGCGGCAGCGTCGGATGAGCCCCCCAGCGAGAAGCCGACGCCGTTGATCCCGGTCGCGCTTCGGCTTGAAAGATTCTTACTCGACGCCGCAGAGGTGAGGTTTCGTGACCAGCGACTGGAACCCACGTATCAGACCTCGTCCCAGTTCACCATCACACTCAACGACTTCGCCACCACCCCGAACCAAGCCAACGGCTACGACCTTTCGGGTTCGCTTTCGGGCGGTGGTACCTTCGAATGGGCTGGTGAAATCCTGGTCGAGCCGTTGACCTTACGGGGGACGCTCAAGGTGCAGGGTGTAGCGCTGACGCCGGCGAATCCCTATATCGCTCAGATCCTGCCTGTGCAGATCAGCCGAGGGCTTGTTGGCGCGGAGATCGATTTTGACATTGCGCCAGGGGGCTCGTCGCCCGTGGCGGTGACGACGATTCGCGACTTACAGGCCCGTGACATTGAACTGCTGGATAGCAACGGGAGCCTGCTCACCACGTTCGAAACGTACGAAGTCAGTCAGGCTCGCATTGATGGCGTGTCGCATGAAGTCGATGTCGAAAACATCGTGTACACCGGCGGGAAAACGCTGATCAGGCGGTCCCCCGAAGGTGTCATGAACGTCTTGGCGGTGCTGGATCCTGAAGTGGATTATGCCGCGATGTTTCCCAAAGTGACGGTCGAGGCTTTGACCGCTGGGGCGGCGGCACCGTCCACCGCTCCGGCGACCCAGCGTTTCGCCGCACCTACGCAGCCCCAGACCGCGCCCGACACGCGGCCTGCGACGCAGGCCAACCCCGCGCTTTCCCTGAATGCTGCCTCGGCCTCGCATTGGGGCTGGACCTGGCCCGGATCGGCACACGCGCAGACCATTGCCCCGCCCGAGGAGGTTATGACCGTCGAGCAGTTGACGCGGGAAGTTAATGCTTTGTCCGAGCGGGCGGCGACGTCGCAGTGGACCATCCGCGTGCAGAGCGTGGCGGTGCGGAACAAAGCGGTCGCCTGGCTGGATGAGGCCGTGTCGCCTCGCGTTGAGTTGTATGTGGGCAATCTGAATCTCAGCGCCGGGCCGGTGTCGAGCGTGGACGGCTTCGCGAGTGATGTGGAGGTATCGCTTGGCCTGGCGTCGGGCGGAACGATCGCCGCTCAGGGCAGGGTCGATCCCTTGCAGTTGAATTCTGAGGTGGAGGTGGCGATTCAGGATCTCGCCCTGCCGGCACTCAGCGCTTATCTCAATGACGCCATGCCTGGGCACCGCATTGCCGAGGGCACACTTTCGATCGATGGCCGCGTGACGACCCAGGGCAATGGGGGGGCATTGCCGAAGGTGACGTACGTGGGCAACCTTGGCGTGCGAACGTTGGATGTGGTTCTGGACGGACAGGAGTCTGCTCTGGTGGCGTGGGACACACTCGCGGTGACCGAGATCGACACGGAGCTGGACCTGGCGAGCCTCGGGGACGATGCCGTCGCGTGGGCTGTCGAGCAAGCGGTGAAGGTAGGAAGCGTGGAGATGGCGGGGTTGCAGGGATTTTACGTCGATGCATCCGTGGAGCCGGCAGCGACCCTTTCGATCTCGGAGGTCGCTGTGGACCTGAAGTCTTTGTCGATGAGCGACGGGGGCGGGACGTACCGGGTGAGCGGTCGGGTGCTGGGGCCGGGCGAGTTTGACGTCACCGGAACCCTTGCGCGCTGAAAGGACTGCTGACCGAGGATTATGACGTGACGGTCGATTTGACCTCGCAAGGCGTTCCGCTCAAGCCGATCTCCGGATATCTGGTGGAGGCGTTGGGGCATCCCGCGACGTTGGGCACCGCGAGCCTGAAAGTCCAGGCGGAGGTCAAGGATTCTCAGGTGCAAGCCGATCTGGATCTCAAGCTGCTGAGCTTTGCGATCGGGAGCAAAGTCGAAGGCAAGGGGCCGGGCATCCCGCTGGAGTTAGGCCTCGCCTTGCTGCGCGACTTGAATAATGCCATCCGCATCACCGCGCCCATCTCAGGCGACCTGACTGACCCCAGCGTGGGTGTGGGATCGCTGATCGTGCAAGTGATTACAAACTCGATCACGAAAGTCGCCGCAGCGCCTTTCAAATTGCTCGCAGGACTGGTGCCTGGGGTGGGCGGCGAAGAGGAGGTCGGAGAACTCAACCGCCTGGCGTTTGCGGCTGGCTCGGCTGAGCTCTCGGCTGCGGAAGCGAAAAAGGTAGCGCGTAACGTCCAGGCATTGAGCAAGCGGCCGGCGTTGGCGTTGCTGGTCCAAGGTATGGGCGACGAGGTCAACGATGCGGCGGCTTTGAAACGTCAAGTGATTGAGAAGCAAGTTGCGCAGCGCATCCGTGCGGCAGCGAATGATCCAGCGGTGGTCAACGTGAGCGACGCGCAGTATCACGGGGCAGTGGCGATGCTTTATGTCGCTCACTTCGTCGCTGCGGACCAGGATGGTGAGCCAGCGGTCGAAAAGCCTGAGCTTCAAGCGGACGAAGCGCTGGACTGGTCGGTGATTGACCCGGCGGCACTTTCTGCGGAGGTAGAGAGCAGTGCCCCGACCCGCGTGGGGACGCCCGGCGGCCGGCGCCGCATGGGACAAGCCACCGAGCGGGAGCGCACGGTAGACCCCGAAGCGTTGGCCGCATCGCTGCTCCCGGAAGGGGTGAGCGTTGCCGAGGCGGAGCGGGTGGTGATGCTGCGGATTCCATTGGAAGAAGGCGCTGTGGCAACTCTGGCCGCCCGACGAGCCCAAGCGGTGGCGGCCTTGCTGACGAAAGCGGGGCTGGCCGACGACCGTCTGCAGATCAAGGAGGCAGAGGTTGGTGCCGGTCCTCCCAGGGTCAAGCTCGACCTCGCCCCGCGCTCGCTCGACGCACCGGCTGAACCTTGAGCGGCGGCTGAGGCTTGAGTACACGCAGGCGGGCCATGAAACACGCGGGGTAGAGCGTCGCATCGGGGAGGACACGCACGCAGGCCTGGATTTGGGAGTCGTAGGTGTCCCCGCTCCACATGGTGATGGCGGGGGTCTGCACTAGGTCGTCTGGCAACGCGATATGTTCGACCGCAATCCCCCCGTGTGCTTTGGCCAGGGCGGCAGAAACGACAGCTTCGTTTTCTTCGGGTGCCAGCGTGCAGGTGGCGTAGAGCACGACGCCGCCGGGCCGGCACGCCGCGAGGGCAGAGGCGAGGAGCTGGGCTTGCAGGGCGGCGCAGCGTTTGATTCTTCTGATCGACCAGTCGGTTGTTTCGTTGGGGTGCAGCCTGGCTTCAGCGGAGCAGGGGGCATCAAGCAGCACGCGGTCAAATCGAAGCGGGGTCTTGGCGCCAATACCCCGCCCGTCGGTTTGGTATCGCTTGAGGTGCCAGTGCGTCTCGCGGGCACCCAGACTTGGCAGGCAGGTTTCGAGCACTTGTTGCATCCGGAAGAATCGAGGCCGACTGGGTTCGACAGCAGCGAGTTCGCCTCGGCATTGCATGAGTTCGGCAAGATGCAGTGTCTTGCCGCCGGGTGCGGCGGCGAGGTCGAGGACCGCGTGGCCCGGCTGGGGATCCAAAGCGGGCGCGGCGAGTTGGCTTGCAGCATTCTGCAGGTAGACCCAGCCTTGGGTGACCGCTGGATGATGAGTGAGCTGGTCGCGTTGCTCGGCGGGCACGACATAGCCGCCGCCAGCGATGGACGTGACGGTCAGCGTGTCATCCAGGAGTGACTGCAGTACACCGCCGGGATCCGCTGCGGCGGGGGTGATCCGAAAGGCGATCGCACGCTGCGTTTGGAAGCTCTGCACGACCGCTGGGAGTTGTCCGGGGGGAATGAGTTGTTCAAGGCGGTCGAGAAATCCAGAGGCAAGCATGACCTGAGCATCATGCCAGAGAGTCGCGTTGCGAGTCAGGGCGAAGAAAGGATGACGGTCTACACTGTTCAAATGTCGAGCATGGACGCCGCCGCACCATCCGATTTGCCAGTCTCCGCCGAGCCGACCTCGGGCGCGGGCGGATTATTGGAAGGCTTGACGCCAGCGCAAGCCCAGGCGGTGTCGCATGTGGACGGCGCGGCCTTGGTTCTTGCCGGTCCGGGCTCGGGCAAAACGCGGGTCATTACGCGGCGGGCGGCGTGGCTGGTGCGGGAGGTGGGGCTTGCGCCATGGAGCGTGCTGGCGATCACGTTCACGAACAAAGCGGCTGCGGAAATGCGGGAACGCTGCTCGACCCTCGTCACCCCGCGTCAGGCCAAAGCTTTAACGCTCAGCACGTTTCACGCCCTGTGTGCCCGCCTGCTCCGGCAGTATGCCGCACATCTCGATCTGCCGCCGGGCTATTCGATTTATGACTCGGCAGATCAGAAGCGGGCCATGAAACAGGCGCTCAACGATCTGGAAATCAGCCCGAAGAACTTCCCGCCTGCGGCCATGCTCTCGGCGGTGAGCAGCGCGAAGAACGAGCTCATCGGGCCTGACGCCTTCACCGCCTCGGCAGGAAATTTCTACGACCGCACCGTCGCCAAGTGCTACGACAAGTACACCCGGCTCCTGCGAAAAAACCAGGCAATGGACTTTGACGACCTGCTGTTTCACGCAGTCACGCTGCTGCGAAAACATCCGGACGTCGCCGCCGAGCTGCAGCAGCGGTATCAGTATCTGATGATCGATGAGTATCAGGACACCAATCACGCGCAATTTGTTCTGGCGTCGATTCTCGGCAAGCACGGCAACGTCATGGTCGTGGGCGATCCGGACCAATCGATCTACGGCTGGCGGGTGCAAACATCCGCAACATTCTTGAGTTTGAAACGCACTTCACCGACGCGGTCGTGATCCGTTTGGAACAGAATTACCGCAGTACGCAGACGATTCTCAAAGTCGCGGACACGCTCATTCAGAACAACCGAGGCCGAAAGCACAAAACGCTTTGGACCGAAAATGATGCGGGCGACGCGGTGCGGGTGGTGCGGTGTACTGACGAGCAGGCCGAGGCGGCTCACGTCGTGGATGAGATGCAACGGCTGCATGAGCAAGGCCTGCCGTGGGGGGGGATGGCAACGTTTTATCGCATGAACAGCTTGTCGCGGGTCATGGAAGATGAGCTGCGTGACCGCGGCGTGCCGTACCAGATCGCGCGGGGTACAGCGTTTTACGACCGAAAGGAAATCAAGGACGCGGTGGCGTATTTACGCACGATCGCAAACCCTGCCGACGAGGTGAACCTGCTGCGGGTGATTAATACGCCGTCCCGAGGGATCAGTGCCGCGACGATTAAGACATTGCAGGTACAGGGCGTGGAGAGTGATCGCTCGGTCGATGCTTTAATGGGCGATGCGTCGGCGTTGGCAGCCCTCAATACGCGGGCGCAGGCGGCAGTGACGCGGTTTGCGGATCGGCTGCGGGGCTGGCGGGAAGAGGCGGGGATTGTGGACGGCCAGCACGCAGCGCCAGCAGGCCTGATGCCGCCAACGCTGCGCGAGTTTGTCGAACTGGTGGTCAGAGAGTCCGGCCTACAGGATCACTACCGCAAAGACAAGTCCGATGTCGACGAAGAACGCGTGGCCAACCTTGGCGAACTGGTCAGCTCGGCGCAGCAATACGAAACGCGGGTTGAAGAAGAGTTGATGGATGAAGAGACCGGCGAGGCGGTGGACCGGATGCCCACCTTGGCGGAGAAGCTGCTTGGTTTCCTGGAACAGGTCAGCCTGGTCAGCGACGTGGATGCGGTGGACACCGGCGAGGGGCAGGTGACGTTAATGACGTTGCACGCCGCCAAGGGGCTGGAGTTTCCGATGGTTGCGATGATCGGCATGGAGGATGGATTACTGCCGCACGACCGGGCGAATCACAACCCCGATGAACTTGAAGAAGAGCGTCGCCTGGCGTTTGTCGGGATCACTCGGGCCGAGCGGCACCTGATGCTGACGCACGCCAGGCAACGGACGATCTTCGGGCAGCGCAACGTGACGATTCCCAGCCGATTCTTAGGAGAACTGCCGCAGGAAGCCCTCGAACATCAGGACCAGGCGCTGGCTTCGGAGGATGCGTTCGTGGGTGGGTACGGGGGAGGTCGACAGCGTGACCGGGCAACGCAGCGCGCAGGAAAGTACCAGGTCGGGCAACGGGTGCGGCATCCACAGTTTGGCGAAGGGTGGTTGCGGGACGTCACCAGCCAGGGCGCTCACAGCAAGGCTCGGGTGCAGTTCGACCGAAGTGGTACGAAGACTTTGATTTTGGAATATGCCCGGCTTGATGTCGTGGGGCAGGCGGCGGAGCCTGAGCCTTCGTTTGAACCGGTGGACGAGCCGGAGGCGTATGACGATCTGCCGTTTTAACGGATCATGTGATACGAATAAGCGTGTGCAGTCCACACGGTGACATGAACTCTGTCAGGACGTTTCAACAAGCGATCTAGCGGCCACTGAAAACGCTGGCTGGCCTTTCATCCGCTCGGGAATCGGCTGATTCAGCAGCGAAAGAACGGTTGGGGCGAAGTCCACCGCATGCAGCATGTCGCTCGTGGGGCTGGCCTGGTTGTTCAACACGGTCATGAACCCTTGCTCTGCGGGGTGATCAATGGGCAGGTGGCCGTGGTATCCGCGATGGCGTGGGTGTTGGGCCCGGGGCTGCATTTCGGGATTTTTGCGAGCGAGGTACAGATTGCCCAGGAAGTGGTAGAAGTCGCTTGGGAAGTACACAGTGCCTTGGCGGGTGTAGGCCCAGTATTCGCCAAAGTCGTCGTCGTCCAGTTCCACGCCGTGATCCTTCATGTCTGACCAGTGAACGATCTGGAGGTCAGGTTCCTGCTTAAGGCGGGCAAGGATGGTTTGTCGGGCGTGGTCGGTTTTGAACCAGAAGCGGGTGAGCGGGACTTCGCTGAAATAGTGGTAATCGCGTGCGGGGATGGCGAGTTTTTGCAGCAGCTGGTGGATGTTGATTTCTTTGGTGACCAGTGCCTGGCCGTGGTCGGAGAGCACGGCCATGGTCACGCCTTGGTCCTGGCATTTTGTGTGTAGCGTTGCGACGAACTGGTCGAGGTAGGTGAGTCGTTCGCGGAGTTTTTCGGGTTGGTCGAGGTGCCAGTGTTCGTAAAGGTCGTAGGCGTAGGTGTCGAAGAAGTCGAACTGGATGCCGGGCTGGGGGATGGCTTCGCGCATGGCGTCGAAGTCGGTGAAGTAGGGCGTGAAACGGTAGGCCGAGGCGTTGCCGAGCAGGCCGTGGAGTCCCTGGTGTTCTCCGATGGTGTCCATGGCTCGAACGGAGCGTTTGACCTTGTCGCCCATGCGGTGCATGTCGAAGTGACGCCGGCGTCGCCAGGGCACCGACGAAAGATCCACCCCGCCTCGGACTGCATGATCGACGCACTGTGCGAGGGTGGTGACCGCGTCGGGCACCAGCGCGGCGAGCTGCGTGGCGGGGCCTTTTGGGCGTTCGGGATGGATCGTCACCCCCATGATGCGGTGTGCTCGGGGTTCGAGGCCGGAGAGCAGGGTGGGTAGCTGGTCTGTGAAGGGGACAGACTGATAGGTCAGCGTGGGAAACGTTGACAGCATGCCGTGGAGGAACGGCGCGTCCTGGGGGTTGATGCTTCGACGGTCAAGCCCGCGTAAATACAACACTGCGAGGCGGTCGTTCATTTGGGTTCAGCTTCCATCCAGCGTGACATTGCGTTCCATGACGGGTATCGGTTGTTTGACTGCCGAGACCTAATGCAGGCTGACCGGCCGCATTTGCAAAGTGTAGGAAGCCTGGCCAAACGTGGCGATCATGCGGGATATCCGGGCGTACACTTGGGAGCGTGATGAAAACGCGGATCAAAATTTGTGGGCTGCGTGATGCGGCGGGGGTGCGGGCGGCGGTGTCGGCAGGGGCGGACGCGGTGGGATTTGTGTTTGTGGAAGCTTCGCCGCGATGTGTCACGGTGGAAACGGCAGGCGAGCTGATGTCGTCGGTGACGCCGTTGGTGGACGTGGTCGGACTGTTCGTCGACACGACGGTTGATGATATTCTTGCCACCGCACGGAAAGTTGGGCTGGGCTGCGTTCAGCTACACGGGGAGGAAACCGTTGAGTTGGCGGACATCTTGCAGGGTGCGGGGTTACGCGTGATCAAAGCGCTGCCGGGCAACGACGCCTTGCTCAGCGAAGCGCTTCGGTGGGCGGAGCATTGTGATGCGTTGCTGATCGACGCGCCACCTCCTGCGGAGGCACCCGTTGGCATGACCGGCGGGAGCGGGGTGGCGTTTGATTGGTCGCTCATGGCCCAGCTTGAGGGCCGTGAATTGCCAGCACGGATCCTGGCGGGCGGGCTCACCGTGGAGAATGTCGACCAAGCTGTGCTGGCCACGCAGCCTTATGCGGTGGATGTCAGTTCGGGGGTCGAGTCCGCAAGAGGCGTGAAAGACGCCGATGCCATGAGGCGCTTTTGCGCGGCAGTGCGGCAGTCGGACGTTCAGCGGTTCGGGTCGGCTTAGTCCTCAAACTGCTCAACGATGCCAGCCATGACATTGCCTCCGATGGCGGAGTCGCCGAAGCTGCCGACGCGGACGGAGACGTGTTGGACGCTGGGTTTGTCATCGACAGGCTCAATGCCCACGCGAATGAGTTTGTCGGAAGGGGTGCGAGCGCGGACGATCTTCTGCTTGCCGTCCATCTCGGGGTCCAGCAGTGCGTAGCCGTTGCTTTTGAGCACATTTTCGGCAGCAACGGCAATTTCCTGCTGGGTGGCCTGGATATTGGCTTCGGTGTCCCCTTTTTCGTACGCGACCACGGTGCCGGTGAGCGCCGCGGCGGCAATCGCCAGGCAGCCCGTGCCTGTCAGCGTGAGCACGGCGCAAAGCGTCAGGCCCAGGATGTGGGATGAAGTTAATCGACAGGGTGAAAATGAGATCATGGCAGGCTCCGTGGATAGGCTCTTCGTGATGTTAGCGTCGGCACCGTATGATTCCCCGACGATGTCGCGCGTCCTCTCGGGAATACAACCAACGGGCCAATTGCACCTGGGCAACTATGCCGGGGCGATTCGGCAGTTTCTGGATCTGCAGGCGGAGCACGAGTGCTTCATCTTTGTGGCGTCGTATCACGCGTTGACGGTGAGCCGGGACCCGCAGGAGCTGCGGCGGGTGATCCGCCAGGTGGTGATTGATCACCTGGCCTTTGGAATTGATCCCACGCGTACGCATCTCTATCTGCAGCATGATGTGCCGGAGGTCACCGAGCTGGCGTGGCTGTTGTCATGCGTGTGCCCCAAGAGCCAGATGGATAAGGCGACGACCTTCAAGGACAAGGTGGCCAAGGGGCTGTCGGCAAATGTCGGGCTGTATACCTATCCGATTTTGCAGGCCGCGGACATCCTCGCGGTAGACCCCGATCTCGTGCCCGTGGGGCGTGACCAACAGCAGCATGTCGAAATCACCCGTGATCTGGCGGAGCGATTTAATCGTCACTACGGCGAGGTCTTCCGTGTGCCTGAAGGACGGTATCGGGCTGAGGCCCAGGTGCTGCCCGGGATCGACGGCGAGAAAATGAGCAAGTCGTACGGCAACACCATCGACCCGTTTGCGCCGGAAAAGCAGCTGCGCAAAACCGTGATGAAAATTATCTCCGGCAGCGAATCGCTTGAAGATGTGAAAGACCCCGACGCGGACGCCACCTTTCAGATTTTTCGCGGGATTGCCGGGCCTGATGATGAACGAACCCAGGACCTTGCGGAAAAATACCGGGCTGGTGGATTCGGCTACGGGCACGCCAAGCAGGCGTTATTTGAATTGATTCTCGATGTGTTTGGAGACGCGCGGGCTCGCCGAGAAACGCTGCAGAATGACACGGCCTACGTTGATCAGGTTCTTGAGCAAGGCGGACGGGCGGCACGGCAGGCCGCCCGAGCGGTGACGGATCGAGCAAGAGCGGCGGTGGGGCTTTAAGCGGGATGCATGGTGGGAGAGGGCTTTGACCGTGCCGCAAATCTGGATGGGACGTGCCAGGTAGGCTAAGGCGATGACGCAGCGACGGCGGGTGGTGTTGTGGATCGGCGGGGGCAGCGGGGGGCATATCTATCCGAACGTGGCGATGTCGCAGCGGTTCGCCGCGCTGCAGCGCAGTGAGTGTGCCGATGAAAAGCCTGACGACATGGCAGAGATTCAGGCTCACTTTGTGGTCTCGGACCGCGCGGTGGACCAGCAGGTGATGCAGGGGCTGGGGCTGGAGCGCGGGCGGGACTGGACAGCAGTCGAGGCACGGGGTTTTTCAGTGCGTCCGCGGGCGGCGGCGGGTTTTGCGCGGGGCTTGGTGAAGACACGTGCGACCTTGCGTGCATTGGAGCGTGGGGTGGAGGTGGTGGCTGCGGTGGCGAGTGGGGGATTTGTGTCGGGCAGCGTTGGGCCGAGCTATGGGATGGGACGTGGTGCGAGCCGGGGCGTGCCGATGGCGCTGGTGAGCCTGGACGCCAAGGCAGGTCGTGCAAATCGCTGGCTCGCACGCCGGGCGGATCAGGTATTCAGTGCCTACGACCACTGCGGGATCGCAGGGGCTTTGACCATCGGGTATCCCTTACGGGACTCGGTGATGGACGGGGCGATGAGCGCTGGCGAGGCGCGGGTGAAACTGGGGTTGGATGCAGGGCGGCCGACGCTTCTGGTCTTTGGCGGGTCGCAAGGCGGGCGGACGCTGAATCAGGCGGTGGCGTTGGCGTGGCGGGGGTTGGCGGGGGGGCGCTTGGCGGGTGGCAGGTGTTGCATGTGGCGGGGCCGACGGAGGTCGACGCGGTGCGACAGGCGTATCAGGGTGCGCAAGCGGTGCGGGTGGTCGGTTATGTGGAACAGATGCAATGGGCCTGGGCGGCGGCGGACCTGGCGATTTGTCGGGCGGGAGCGGGCAGCGTGGCGGAAGCATGGGCGCATGCGGTGCCCACGGTGTTCCTGCCGTATCCGTTTCATAAAGATGAGCACCAGAAGCTCAACGCTCAGCCGATGGCCCAGACCGGCGGGGCGGTCATTGTGCGAGACACACGCGATGCGGAGGCGACGGCGAAACCACTCCGCGACGCGCTCGGCCCATGGTTGAAAAACGCAGAACTTCGAGCAGCATTATCCGAGACACTGAGGCAAACCCGACCTGCTGACGGGGCTGAGCAGGTCGCGCGGTGGGTCTGGGATCGCGTGCACGTGACGCCTTGTGAAAAAGCTGTCCGGGGCTGAGGGCAGAATGGTGGCTGGGGTAGTGGAGGATCGCGGCCTGGGTGTCTACGCTGGCGGTGATGCGTGAACATGCCTCGGTTGCAGAGCCCCCCGCGGGATTGGACGGCTTTGAGCCTTGGGTACGTACGAAGCTGGCGTCTCGCGGCATGCCTGCCCATTTGCTCGAAGCGGTGGAATATGCATTGCTGGGCCCGGGTAAGCGGGTTCGGCCGGCGTTGTGTGTGGCGTCGGCACAGGCGTGTGGAGGCAGGCCTGAGCAGGCGTGGCCGGCGGCGGCAGCGGTGGAGATGATTCACGCGTTTAGTCTGGTGCACGACGACCTGCCTGCGATGGATGACGACGATACCCGGCGGGGGCGGCCGACGCTGCACAAACATGCGGGCGAGGCCATGGCCATTCTCGCGGGGGACGCGCTGGTCGCGCTGGCGTTTGAATGGTTGGCCGGATCGCCCGACGACTCAGCCGGGTCGGTGGAGGCGTCGGCATTGATTGCCAGCCTGGCGGCGGCGACGACCGACATGGTCTGCGGGCAGGTGGACGACACCTTGCCGAACCTCGCGGAGGGCGTGGATGAGGCGAGCAAGCTGCTGCGGGTTCATGAACGCAAGACCGGCGCACTGCTCAAAGCATCCTGCACGATGGGAGCGATCAGTGTGGGCGCTGACGCCGACCAGCTTGCCGCGATCTCTGCATATGGCGTTGCGGTGGGCTTGATGTTCCAAATTGTGGATGACTTGTTGGATGTGACCGTTTCGAGCGAACAAGCAGGCAAGCGGACCGGTAAGGATGCCCAGCGGGGCAAGCTCACATACCCCGGCGTGTGGGGCATTGAGCCAAGCCGGGCAAAGGTCCGAGAGCTGCACGCGGCGGCTCGCGAAGCAATTCGTCCGTTGGGCGCTCCGGCGGATCGACTTGCACAGTGGTGTGACTGGCTGGCGGAACGTGAAAAATGACGCTTTCTGCGCACCGTTTGACCTGAAAACTCCGTGAACACGCAGCCCGACGTACAATCTGATACGACCATGACTTACGACTTGCTGCAGACCCTTCAAGGCCCAGCCGACCTGAAACGGCTTGACGCCGAGCAACTCCCCACGCTCGCGCAGGACATACGCCAGGCGATCTGCGATCAGGTTCAGCGGACCGGCGGGCACCTCGCTCCAAACCTGGGCGTGGTCGAGCTCACCATCGCATTGCACCGCGTGTTCGACTTCGGCCCCGAAGCTCCCACGCAGGATCCCGATGCTCACGGCACCATCCCCGGTGACCGCCTGCTCTTCGATGTGGGGCACCAGTGTTATCCCCACAAATTGCTGACTGGGCGACTTCCTCTGCTGGACCGCCTCCGCACCCGCGAAGGCATGGCAGGGTTCCCCGAGCCCCGCGAGTCGCCGCACGATCTCTTCAGCGTTGGCCACGCAGGCACTGCGATCTCCACCGCGGTGGGCATGGCCCGGGGTGACGCCATCCTCGCCGCCCGGCACAACCGAGCGCCGCCCCGCGTGGTCTCGCTCATTGGTGACGCGTCGATTGTCAACGGCGTGGCACTCGAAGGCCTGAACAACGCAGGAACCCTCAACCGACAGTTTCTCGTGGTCCTCAACGACAACGGCATGTCCATCGCCAAACCGCAAGGTGCCATGGCACGCTACTTCGACCACGTCCGCGTCAGCCACACCTATGCCGACCTCAAGCGTCGCGGCAAACGGGTCTTACAACACCTGCCCGGCGGCGAGCTTGCCCGAGAGGCCTACCACCGCTGGACCGAATCGCTCAAAGCCATGGTCCTGCCCGAGCATCTGTTCGAGGGCTTCGGCTTGATCTGCATTGGTCCTGTCGATGGTCACGATCTGCCGCAACTCACGGCAGTGCTTGAAGAAATCAAGTCCATCGACCGGCCGGTTCTTCTGCACGTCAAAACGATTAAAGGCAAGGGCTTCGACTTCACCGAAACCGACCCCACCGCGCTGCATTCGCCCAAACCCTTCACTCTGCAGGGCTGCCGATGGGAATCCGCGCCCGCCGGCCGAACCTTCACCGAGGCCTACGCCGACGCGATGCAGGACGTCATGCAACGTGATGAGGATGTGTTTGCGGTCACTGCAGCAATGCCCGACGGCACCGGATTGGCCAAACTCATGCCGATCTTCCCCGACCGCGTGCTTGACACCGGGATCTGTGAATCACACGCGATGGACATGTGTGCGGGTATGGCGAAGTCAGGCCTTAAGCCTTTCTTTGCGGTGTATTCCACCTTCAGCCAGCGTGCGCTCGACCAAGTTTTTCAGGAAGTGGCGCTGCAAGGCCTGCCCGTGCGGGTCTGCATGGACCGCGCGGGATACGTCGGCGGAGACGGCGCCGTCCATCACGGCTTCATGGACATCTCAATGTTCCGCCCGCTGCCCGGCGTGGCGCTGCTGGCCCCAAGCGATGAAGTGACGCTCAAGCATGCCTTGGAATTCATGCGGACCTACGACGCGGGGGCAAGCTTCGTGCGCTATCCCCGTGAATCGGTCGCTGCCGCACCGGCGCAAATCGGTGAGCAGTGCCCGCCTTTCAAGCTCGGCCGGGCCCATCTCGTCAAGCTCACCGATGCTTCGGCTCCGCCCGACGTCGCCGTGCTGGCCTACGGCATCATGGTGTACACCGCGCTCGAAGCCATGAAAACGCTCGAAGCTCAGGGCTACCGCGTGGCAGTCTACGACGCCCGCTTTGCGTGGCCCGTGGACATCGAGCTCATCGAAGCCTTGATCACTCAGGATATTCCGCTGCTCACACTCGAAGACCACGCGTTGACCGGCGGGTTCGGGGCGGGCGTGCTCGAAGCGTGCAACGATCGCGGACTCACGACCCAAGGCATCGTGCGGATGGGCATGCCAAGGCAATGGGTCTACCAGGACAGCCGAGCCAATCAACTCAAAGAAGTCGGGCTCGATGCGGACAGCGTGGCTCGGCGGCTGCTTAAACTGCTGGCCGACCGGGCACGCGCCGGGGCTGTTGGGCCGCACGCGAACCTGCCCTCCTCACGCCAAACGCTTGAAGCGCGTTGACATCCTCTCAGATTTGTCGCGGCTTAAACCGAATCCTGACATAAAGTCGATATATAGAAATGCTTCTGCAGGTCATATTTGAGTCCTGAGCGTGTGTCGCGGCATTTTTTCGGGGAGACGTTGTCATGAAAGCCTTGTGTACGGTATGGAATCGGCTTCGGGCGATGGATCCGTCATCCGGATTGATGGTGGTCGTTATCCTCGCAAGTGCCGTGGTTTTGGGGGCGGGGGCGGCGTCGGATGTTGATCAATACTTCCCCAACAATCTCGGGGTGGTGGAACCCGGCACGGTGTATCGCAGCGGCCAGTTGGATCGGCTTTTGATTCGGCAGGTCCTGGAAGACCTCGAGATCAAACGCATCGTGGTGATGCACAGCTACAACCCCCGCGACCCCGATCACGTGGCCGAGCTGGAAGCGGCCCGTGAACTGGGTATCGATGTCCAGTGGTTTGCGATGGGCGGCAACGGGGTCGGCCCCACCGATGCGATCACGACCGATCATTACGCCTCAGTCGTTGCGCTTCTCGCCGAAGCACAGAGAACGCATACCCCAACGCTCGTGCATTGTGGAGCCGGGGCGCAACGCACCGGCGGCACGGTCGCAGCCTACCGCTTGCTGGTCCGTGGCGATGATCCCGCAGAGGTCTACGCCGATGCCACCCGCTACGACTGGGACCCCGAAGAGGACCTCGCCTGGCCCACGTTTTTGAATCGAAACATGCGTGCCCTGGCAGAAGAACTGGTGAAGCGTGGGGTGATCGCCCAGGTCCCGGACCCGCTGCCACATTTCGCCAGGTGAGTCAAAGCCACCCGGCGCCTCTCAATTATTTGTGACCTTCAGGCCCGCTGCCCTCAAGGTATTTTTTGCGGACCGCCGCGTCCAGGTCGATGCCGTTGATATTTGCCAACGTGCAAAGCCACGCCAGGACATCCGCAAACTCACCCGCCGGATCGTCGTGGCCGGACGTTTCACCGCCTTCACCAGCCGCCTTGTGCAGCGCGGTGGCCAACTCGCCGACCTCTTCAATAAGCCACATAAACGTCGCCGGCGTCCCGCGCACCGCATCGGTGGCGTGGTACTTGTCGCGGATGTGTTCCTGGAATTCTCGGAGCGTCAAGTCCATAGGGGCAGCCGGTGCGGGGTGGGAAATCGGTGAGCTTAAAGATGTTCACGCATCGCGGCAGCCAACTCTTGCGCATCATCCGCCGGTGAGCCGGCGGGCCAGTCAAAACGAAGTCCTTCCCCAGCGCCCGCGCGGTGCCTGAGAGGCGGGGAATCAGATGAAAGTGCACATGGGCAACCGCCTGGCCGGCCGCCGAGCCATTGTTCTGCAGCACGTTGAGCGCCTCGCCGCCCACAGCCGCCAGCACCGCCCGCGTTAGCTGAGGCAGGACCCGTCCCACGGCCCCGGCGTCCTGCTCTGACAGCGCGTCCAAAGTCACCGCGTGAGCTTTGGGAATCACCAGCGTGTGTCCCCGCGACAACGGCCCAACATCAAGAAACGCCAACACGCGTTCATCTTCGTACAGCACCTCCGCGGGGATCGTCCCGGCGATGATCTTGCAGAAAATACAGTCGGGGTCTTGGTTCATTCAACACATCTTAAGCGCAACGCGCACGAAAAAGCCCACGCGTGGAAAGATACGGCAGGGCTGGGGCCCACAGTCACAGACTGTGGGCTTCGCGGGTTACGTCACATCCAAAGATTCAGTCGGCAACTTCTATTTGGAGAATGCGATGGCCTTACATCAAGCTTTCCATCAGCTTCACCAGCGGCAGGAACAGGGCCACCACGATGCCGCCGACGATGCCGCCCAGCAAAACCACCATGATCGGTTCGAGCAGCGACACCAGACCTGCGACAGCGGTGTCGACTTCTTCATCGTAGTTGTCTGCGATTTTTAAGAGCATCTTGTCGAGGTCGCCGGTCTCTTCGCCGACGTCGATCATGTTGACCACGATCAGGTCGGTGACCTTCGCCTTACGCAAAGGCTCAGCAAACGAATCGCCCTGACGGACCGAGTCGTGGACCTTCATCATGGCCTGGGAAAACACATCGTTTCCCGTGGTTTCGGAGGTAATGCGAATGGCGTCGAGAATCGGCACGCCCGCGTTGATCAGCGTGCCCAGCGTTCGGGTCATCTTGGCGATGGACGCTTTGGAAATCAGCCCGCCGACGACCGGCAGCTTGAGCATGATGCGATCGATCATGTTTTTGCCCGCAGCCGTCTTACGGATGAACTTCAAGGCGAAGTAAATCATCACGGGTGAAAAGATGACAATGATCAGGCCGGGGAAAGGCATCGTTCCGCGGTTTTCTTCAGGCAATATGGGCCCGGCGAGCCATTTGGAAAACTCGATCAGGAACATGGTCAATGCGGGCAGCTCAGTGTCGAAGTCGTTAAAGATTTCAATGAACTGGGGCACGATGAAAATCATGATGCCCAGAACAATCACCGCAGCGACGAGGATGACCGTCGCGGGGTACATCATGGCTGAGAGGATGCGTTTCTTGAGCCGTTCTGCTTTTTCCAGGAAGTCAGCCAGGCGTTGCAGGATCAAGTCGAGCACACCGCCGACTTCACCCGCGGCGATCATTTTTACGTAAAGCCGGTTGAAGGCTTTGGGGTGTTTGATCATCGCGTCGGACAGGGACGAGCCGCCTGCAACATCGTCGTGGACGGCGACGAGGGCGGACTTGAGTGTGCCGGGCTTTTGCTGCTGTTCGAGGATGGCCAGCGAGCGTAAAATCGGCAAGCCCGCGTCCTGCAGAGTGGAAAGCTGGCGGGTGAAGTTGGTGAGGTGTTTGTTTTTGACCTTGTCGAAGCCGGGGATCGTGATGGTCATCTGACCCACGCCGCCGCCCTCGCTCTTTTTCGCTGAGGACTTGCCTGATCCCCCGCTGCTCCCGCCGCCCCCGGTGCCGGTTTTCTTCTTGACCTTCTGCTCGCGCACGGAGGTGGGGAAGTAGCCTTGGCTGCGGATGCGGGCGATCGCCTCTTCGCTGGTGGCCGCGTTGATGGTGCCCTTTTGAGGCTTGCCTGCGTCGTTCAGAGCCTCGAACGTAAATGTCGGCATGGCGAAACCTCGAAAGTCGAAAAAGGGGTCCGTGATCCAGTCTCGCGCTGGCGCCGCATGGTCGCTGTATGAGACTACCTGCATTCTAGCCGAAAGGGTTATTCCTGAGCCAGTGTCTCGGCGGCAACTTCGTCAATCGTCGTCAGTCCGTCGTAGATTGCAAGCAGGCCCGACTCGCGGAGCGTGCGCATGCCCTTCTTGCGGGCCTCGATCATGAGCTGCTGGCTTGACGCTTCATCCATGATCAGTTGCCGCATCGTGTCGTCGAGGATCATGATTTCAAACAAAGCCATGCGTCCCCGATACCCGGAGTTATTGCAGTAATCGCAGCCTTTGGCGCGGTACAGCTCGCGGTCGCCGATGTCTTCGGGAGAGAGTTGCAGCTTCATCAGCTGCTCTTCAGTGGGTTGGTAGGACTCTTTGCACCGGCTGCAGATTCGGCGGACCAGTCGTTGGGCGACGATGCCTTCGATGGTTGCGGTGATGAGGAAGCTTTCGAGGCCCAGGTCCAGCAGACGGGCGATTGACGAGGGCGCGTCGTTGGTGTGCAGCGTGGTGAACACCAGGTGGCCGGTGAGGGACGCTTCGACGGCAATCTTGGCGGTTTCGAGGTCGCGGGTTTCGCCGATGAGAATGATGTCAGGATCCTGCCGCAGGAAGCTGCGGAGGGCTTTGGCGAAGGTCAAGCCCAGATCAGGGCGGATCTGCACCTGGAGCAGGCCATCAATGTCATATTCGACGGGGTCCTCGGCGGTGAGGATTTTGTCCTCAGGCGTGTTGAGCTCGGCAAGCGCGGAGTAGAGCGTGGTGGTTTTGCCTGAGCCGGTGGGGCCGGTGACGATGACGATGCCGTTGGGCTTGCCGATGAGCTGACGGACGGTGTCGAGGTCGTCAGGTCGGACGATAATTTTGTCCAGGTCGAGCTGGGTATTGGTGCGGTCGAGGACGCGCATGACCACGGATTCGCCGAACATGGTGGGCAGCACCGCGACGCGGAGATCAACGGGTTTGTCACCGACCATGAGTTCGATGCGGCCGTCCTGGGGAAGGCGTCGCTCGGCGATGTCGAGGTTGGACATGATCTTGACGCGCGAGACGATGGGCCCGGCGAGGTGGCGGGGCGGGGGGATCATCTCGTAAAGCACGCCGTCGATGCGATAGCGCATCTTGAACTCATCTTCAAACGGTTCGAGGTGAACGTCGGAGGCTTTGTCTTTGATGGCCTGGAGCAACACGAGGTTGAGCAGTCGCTTGACCCGATTGTCGTTGGCCATCTCGACTTCGGCTTCGAGGTCGATGGACTTGCCGGCGTTTTCCTCGAATTCGACGAGGTCCTCGTCCTCCGCCATATCGCCGATGAGGCTGGCGAGGGATTCTTCGTCATCGCCGTAGTGCCGGTCGATGCGTTTGTCGAGCTGTTCGCCGGGCGCAACCATGGCTTTGACCTCAAAGCCCATGAGCAGGCGGAGGTCGTCCAAGGCACGAAAGTTGTCGGCGGATTTGAGCGCGACGGTGAGCAGGTTGCGATCCTTGTCGTAGGCGATGGGCAACACGTGGTAGGCGTTGGCCATCTCGGCAGGGATCAGGCTGATGACGTCGTTGGGGATATCGAGTTCTTCCACCTCGATGGTCTCCATGCCCTGCTGGGCGGCCAGGGCGATGCTGACATCGTCGTCGCTGATGTAGCCGAGCTGGATGAGCAGTTGGCCGATGGGCGCCCGCTTTTGCTTTTGAAGTTGCAGCGCTTCCTGCACCTGGTCGCGGGTGACCTTTCCGAGCTTGGTGAGGATGCGTCCGAGTCGGACGCCTTTGAGTTCCTCATGGGCTTTGATGCGAGCCATCGGTGGTGTTCCTGGAGCGAAGCGTGGAGAGGGCGTCGTGAGCGGCGAATCCGTGGCGGGGGGTGTCAGCTGTCGGAGGCCACGAGATTTTCGTCAAGCTCAGCCCGGCCGATTTTGCCGCCGGCACGGTGGACTTTTTCGATGAGCACGTCAGGGGACTTGGCGCGGTCGATCATGTCCTCGGCAGAGATTTTGCCGTCGGAGTAGAGCTCCCAGAGGAAGTCGTCGAGGAGTTTCATGCCGAACTTCTTGCCGGTCTGAATGGCTGAGTCGATGCGGAAAGTTTTGTTATCGCGGATGAGGTTGGCGATGGCGGGGGTAACGACCATAAATTCATAGGCGGCGCACATGCCTTTGACATCGACGCGGCGCATGAGTTGCTGAGACAGCACCGCCATAAGCGACACGGAGAGCTGGACGCGGATTTGGTCCTGCTGGGTGACGGGGAAAGCATCGACGATGCGGTTGATGGTGCCAGCGGCTCCGGTGGTGTGAAGCGTGCCGAACACGAGGTGGCCGGTCTCAGCGGCTTCGATGGCGGACTCGATGGTTTCGAGGTCCCGCATCTCACCCACGAGAATGACGTCGGGGTCTTGTCGCAGGGCCCGGCGGAGGGCTTCGGAGAATGAGGGGACGTCATTACCAACTTCGCGCTGATTGACGATGGATTTTTTGTGCGGGTGGTAGTACTCGACGGGGTCTTCGATGGTGATGATATGGCGGTCAAGGTTTTCGTTGATGTTGTTGATCATCGACGCGAGGGTGGTGGTCTTTCCTGATCCGGTGGGGCCGGTGACGAGGAACAGGCCACGGGGTCGTCGGATGAGGTCTTTGACGATGCTGGGCAGGCCGATGGCATCGATGTCGAGCAGGCGGTTGGGGATCCGCCGCAGGACCATGGCGATACTGCCCTTTTGCTTGAAGACCGAGACGCGGAAGCGGGCGGAGTTGTCGGGGTCGTCCATATCGCCGTAGGCAAAGCCGAAGTCGGAGGAGCCTTCTTCCTGCAGCTCATTTTGCGAGCGTTCGGGGGTGACCGCCTTCATGAGGGCGGTGGTGTCGGCGGACTCGAGTTTTCGCGTTTTGAGCTCGACGATTCGGCCTCGCATGCGGACCGACGGGGGCTTGCCGACGGTGAGGTGGAGGTCGGAAGCTTCCTGCTTGATGACGGTGTCGAGGAGTCGGTCGATGTGAAAAGCAGACATGGGCGGGTTCCGTGAGCCCCGTCGCGTGGGCGGGGGGTCTTGGGCAATCAATCGCGAGAGGCGGGCGGCGTTGGCGGATCGCGTCGGAGCAGGTTATGCGGCGAGCTCGGGTTCGTCTTCGAGCACATCGGTGGAGCCGACGGTGCCTTCGACCTGGGCGATCTTGGCGATTTCCTGGAGGGTAGTCTGACCGGCGAGGACTTTGAGCTTGCCGTCGCCGAGCAGATCGCGCATGCCCGAGGCTTTGGCGGCTTTGCGCAGGGTGCTGACGGGGGAGCGTTTGAAGGCGAGCTCGCGGAGCTCACTGTTCATGATCATGATTTCGTAGACGCCGCGTCGGCCCCGGAATCCGGTGTTGGAGCAGCGTTGGCAGCCGGCGGGTTTGTAGATGGTGCGGCCTTCGAGGTCTTCGGGTTTCAGTCCGCACAACTGCATGAGTCGGTGGTTGGGGTTTTCGTCGGGCTCTTTGCAGTCGTCGCACAGGATGCGGACGAGCCGTTGCGCGAGGATGGCCTGGATGGAACTGGCGACGAGGAAAGGCTTGAGGCCCATGTCGATCAGGCGGGTGATGGCGGAGGGGGCGTCGTTGGTGTGAAGGGTGGAGAAGACCATGTGGCCGGTGAGGGCCGCCTGGACGGCGACTTCGCCGACTTCTTTATCGCGAATTTCACCGACGAGAATGATGTTGGGAGCCTGGCGGAGCATGGCCCGGAGGATGGTCTGAAAGCTCAGGGGCGGGTCAATGTTCATATTGACCTGGCACTGGTTAATGCCTTTGAAGTTGTATTCGACGGGGTCTTCGGCGGTGATGATTTTGACGTCAGGCCGATTAAGCGTATTGAGGGCGGAGTAGAGGGTGGTGGTTTTGCCTGAGCCGGTGGGGCCGGTGACGAGAAAGATTCCGTTGGGTCGACGGATAATTTCGTTGAAGGTCTGCATGGTGTCGTCCTGCATGCCGAGCTTTTCGAGGCCGAGCTTGGCGGCTTCGCTTCGCAGGATGCGCAGGACGACGGATTCGCCGTGGTAGCAGGGGCAGAAGGAGACGCGGAAGTCGATGACGACGCCGCCGACTTTCATTTTGATTCGGCCGTCCTGAGGAATGCGTCTTTCTTCGACGCGGACGCCGGCGATGATTTTGAGTCGGGCGATGACTGAGCCTTGGGTCCGCTTGGGGATGCGGTCCATTTCGTGGCACACGCCGTCGATGCGGTAGCGGAGTCGAACGCGGTCTTCAAAGGGTTCGATATGGATGTCTGAAGCGCGGCGGTGGACGGCTTCGCTGATGATTTGGTTCACCAGTTTGATGATGGGGGTCTGGGTGCCTTCTTCCTGGTCGGCTTCGGGGTCGCCGCCTTCGATGTCGATCGAGGAGTCGAGAGACTGGTCCATCGAGGCGTCGATGGAGAGGTCCTGGGTGAGGCGGTCGATGCTCTCGCGGGTTTCGGAGAGGATGGAGTCGATGTACTCCTTGATTTTGGAGCGGGCGGCGAGCGACATCTCGAGGTCTGCGCCCAGGCGGAAGCGGAGGTCGTCGATGAGGGACAGGTCCATGGGGTCGTGAACGAGGACCTTGATTTTGTTGCCGGACTTGCCCAGGGGCAGGACGAGCTTTTTCTTGATGATGTCCCGGGGGATGAGCTCGAGGTGTTGTTTGTCGATGACGTTGGGCTGGTCGAGATCGACGAACTCCATGCCCATTTGAGAGGCAAGGGCTTTGGCGACATCGGAGTCGGAGACGTAGCCGAGCTCGACGAGGGATTCGCCGATGCGTTTGCGTGAGCCTTTGGCGAGCTTGACGGCATCACTGACCTGGGTGTCGTCGATGAGTCCCCACTGCTGGAGGATTTCGCCGAGTTTCTGACGTTGTCTGGCCATAGGGGATCAACGGAGGGTTGGCCGAGGCGGGAGAGAACTTTCGCGTGTGGGAACGCGACGAGAAGCAACGATTTGATTATGGGCGGGTAAGCGTGGGATGGCAAGTAGCGTGGGCGGGCGGGAGTGTGAAGCAGGGTGAAGACATTTACCGCTTCAAGGGCTTGATCCGTAGGGCAGGCATCTCCACCTGTCTTCGACCCAAGGTCCGTCAGGACGCAAGAACGGCCCTTCGGGCCGTAGACAGGCTGGAAGCCCGTCCCACTAAAAACTACATGTCTTCACCCTGAGGGTGAAGCGGCATGGGCCTTGCGTTGGGCTGGAGTTCTTTAAGATGGGAGGAGAACTCAAGGGGATGCGTTGTGCTGGCGTGGCCCAGCGCTCTTTTGTTTTGGAGATGCCCCGGATGAGACTGCATCGCACTCGGAATCGAAGGATACCTGTTATGAAGTTCTACCGGCTGTCGGCTATATCGCTTTTGTTGCTGCTCGCCCCGTTGGCACTGGCTCAGGAAGAGGCGGCGGCGGAGGTGGAGGCAGGCGGCGACGCGGAGGCCACGGACGTGGTGGTGACGCCTTTGGGCGTGAGCGTGGGGTCGGCGACGCTGGAGGACATGGACTTTTCGATTCGTCCGGGCACGATGCAGCCGGGGCTTCGGGTGCACGTGCTGCTGGCAGGGTTTGCGGACTCGGCGGTGTTGGTGGATGTGGCGGGTTCGTCGGTGACAGCTTGTGTGGATTCGACGGGTCTTGACTTGTTGAAGCCTGTGAAGCGAGAACGGCGGGGAATGATGACGCCGCAGGCGATTGGGCCTTTCCCGCGGGTGAGCGACGACGGGCAGATGGTGACGTTGGAGGTGGTGGCTCCGCGGGTTCCGGGGGAGGGAGCGTCGTGGGTGGCGGTTCAGGGGCAAGTCCGGGTGTTGACCGCAAGCGGGACGCGGACGGTGCGGAGTGCGGTCGTGAAGCCGACCAAGCAAAGCATGACGGTGGGGGATGCGGGGTTGACGTTGCAAGGTGCGAAACCCAGCGAATGGCAGGAAGGCAAGACGGAGCTGGCGTTGGGCTTGACCAAGGGCGTGCATCAGCGGATCAAGACGATGCGGGTGCTGGACGAGAAGGGCAAGGTTTTGGCGGAAGGTCCTTCGAGCACGATGACCATGGGGGAAGCGGTGACGGTGACGATGATGCTCGACGCGAAGCCGGGGTCATTGATGCTGGAGTTTGAGTTGTATGAAGGCTTGTCGGCGGTGTTGGTGCCGATGGATTTGAAAGTCGGATTAGGGTTGAGTGTGCCAGCGGACGGTGAGGAAGTGGAGGCCGATGCGGGTGGGGAGCCTTGATTTGATGAATTTGGGAAACGGGGGGCTTGCGGGGCGGACCACTTACCGGAAGGACGCAGGGCGTGGCGTCTGAAGTGCAACGTGGCGGACGCGAGCGGGGTACCGCGTCGCTGGGTGGGGGTTGGCTTGCGGTGCCGATCTCGATCGCGTTCATGGTGGGCATCGTGGGTGGGTCGGCGTGGTCGTCGGTGTGGGGATGGCTGGGTGTTGCATTGGTGGCGGTTGGGGGCAGTGCGGCGGGATGGGTCCTGCGGGGCAGGGGTTGGCTTTGGTTGCGGCGGGTGGCAACGGCGTGGCTGCTCCTGGGGGTGGTGGGTCTGGGGGGGGCGTGGTACGTGGTGCGAAGTGACCGTGTGCTGGGCGATGATGTGGGGCAGTGGGTGACGGCAGAGGGTCAGCTCACGGGGGTGCGGGGGGTGGTGGTGACTCGGCCGACGGAGCGGGGCCTGGGAAGCGGGGCGTTGGCGGGGTATGGGTATGTGAGTGGTTCGACCAGCGTGCAGGTTGCGGTGGAGCAGGTGCGGACGGGCGGTGGGTGGGTGAAGGCGTCGGGGCGGGTGCTGTTGACGGTGGGGGAGCCGGAGCATCGGCTGCGTCGGATGCAACGGGTGGAGGCATGGGGTTGGCTTAGGGAATTGGAGGGGCCTTTGAACCCTGGCGAGTTTGACTATGCCGGGCACATGCAAGAGCAGGGGATTGTGGGTCGATTGGCGTGTCCGGACCGTCGGCAGTGGGCAGAGATGGACCAGCAGCCCTGGGGACTGTGGGCGGGGTTGCAGAGAGGACGGGACCGGGTGGGCGACGCGGCGGCGGAATCGCTTCGGCTTGGGTTGGACGCGAACGATCCACGGGTGGGGCTGTTGGAGGCGTTGTTGTTGGGTCGGCGGGACGGGCTGGACGACGCGACGCAGCAGCGGTTTCGAGACGTGGGGTTGGCGCATGTGTTGTCGATCAGCGGGGCGCATCTGGGCATTTTGCTGGGGATTGTGTGGCTTGGTGCGCGGTTGGTCACGGCTCGGCCTCGACGGGCGGCGTTGATGGTGATGGCGGTGTTGGTGCTGTTTGTGATGGCGGTGCCGATGCGGACGCCGATCGCACGCGCGGCGGTGATGGCGGGGTTGTTTGCGTGGGGTGCGTGGAGCGGTCGGCGGGTGTCGTCGGTATCGCTGCTGGCGGTGGCAGCGGTGCTGGTGTTGGTCTGGCGGCCTGGGGATTTATTTACTGCGGGGTTTCAGTTGAGTTTTGCGGCGGTGCTGGGGATTTTGTGGTTCTCGCGGCGGGTGCAGGAGCGAGTTTGGCCTGAGGATCCGCTGGGTGGGTATGCGGGGTCGGCTGGGTGGCTGGCGGGACGGTGGGTGGTGCAGGCGTTGGTGGTGTCGACGGTGGCGTTTTTGTCGGTGGCGGCGTTGGTGGTGTTCCACTTTGAGACGGTGAGTGTGTGGGGGATTGTGTTGTCGGTGGTGGGGTTGGCTCCTTTGGCGGGGTTGCTGGGGGTGGGGTATGTGAAGGTGTTGTCGGGGTTGGTTTGGCCGAGCGTGTCGGTGGTGTTGGCGGGTCCGACGCGGTGGCTGACGGGGGTGTTAACGGGGTTGGTGGAGGAGGCGAGTGGGTGGCCTGGCGCGGGGTGGGAGGTCGCGTCGCCGGGGGCCGCCTGGGCGGTGGGCGCGACGGCAGTGGCTGGGGCGTGGATGGCAGGGGGATTTGCCGGGCGGCGGGTCGCGGGAGTGGCGGCGGCGGGGGTGGTGCTGGGGTGGCTGGTGCTGGGGCCGGGGCAGGCTGAGGTTGGCGGTGAGCTGCCGACGGCGGTGGTCAGCGTCGCGGAGCAACAGGGGGTTGACGCAGAGCGTGACGCGGTGGTGTTGGAAGTGGTGATGCTGGCGGTGGGGGATGGGTTTTGTTTTTTGATTCGCAGTGGTGGGGAGACGGTGATGTTTGATTGCGGCTCGGCGCAAGTGGCGGAGGTGGGGAGACGGATCGTTCTGCCGGCGTTGGAGGCGTTGGGCGTGGAGCGGGTGGATGTGTTGATGTTGTCCCACGCGGACCTGGATCACCTGGTGGGGGCAGCGGAGTTGATCGGGAAGGTGCCGATCGGAGAGGTTGTCGCGTCACGGGATGTGCTGGAGGAAGCGGCGGTCCATCCGGCAGGTGCGACGGCAGTGTTGATGGGCTTGCTGTCGGAGGCAGGCCTGGTGCCGCGGGCGGTGGGGCAGGGCTGGACCCGGAAGGTGGGGCGGGCGGAATTGAAAGTGTTGTGGCCTCCTGAATCTTTCGAGGTGGCGCGGTTTGGGAACAATGAGAAGTCGTTGGTGGTGGATATCACAGCGGCGGGGCGGCGGGTGCGGTTGCACGGGGATGTGCAGAAGCAAGGGATGGAGGGGTTGCTTGCCGGGTCGCCGAGCGGGGTGGATGTCGCGGACCTGCCGCACCACGGGGCATGGGTGCGTGACACCTCCCGGGCGTATATGGGTGTGCTGCGTCCAGGCCTGGTGCTGCAATCAAGCCGGGCAAACAAGCTGGAGCGAGATGCGTCACAGTGGGGCCCGGTGCTGTGGGCGATTGGTGCGGAGCGGGCGGTCACGGGGCGGGACGGGATGACGCGGGTGCAGGTGTTGGCGGACGGCCGAGTGCGGTGGTGGACGTATGTGGGCGGGCGGGGCGGGTGGGTGCGACGAAGCGAAGGTGACTAAGGAGTCGCGGGCGTTGTCGGTTCTGCGGCGGGTATCGGGGACGCTTGGGACTCGGGGTTCGGCTCGGGTTGCGCGGGCTGGGTCACGGCCGGGCTGGGGAGGGCGCTGGGTACGGGATAGGGGTCGATGGTGAGGACGACGAGTTCGCCTGCAATGGCCGATTGGCTCAGTAGCGGCGGGGGGGGAGCCTGGGGCAGGGCACGACGTCTGGAGGTGTTGTCGAGTAGCTCGGCGTAGCCCGAAGCGGGCTGCTCGGAGTGATCCGCAGGCGCGTCGGTTGCAGGGGCAGCGTCAGCGGACGCGGGTGTGGGCAGTGGGGCTGGTGGCGCTGCGGTTGCCTGGAGGGCTTCGCTGAGGGCTTCGCGCTGGGCTAGTTCTGAGTCGCCAAGGGCATCGTCGGGTGCGGCGGCATCGCGTTGGGGGCGTGCAGGGGTGGCGGTGCGCAGGCGGCGTGATTCCTGAGCGTCAAGGGAGTCTTGTGCTTCGCCGCGCTGATGGATGGTTTGTGAGTCGAGATGACGCAGCAGCGAGCCGGTCTGGTCACGGTTCATGACGAGGACCAGCCGAGTGGAAGGCGCTTGCGTCCTGCGGAATACGTCGCCATCGTCAGCGGTGACTGACTGTGCGGGTGCGGCGGTTCTGCCGAGCGACCTGGGGGCTTGCTGCGGCTTGAGCTTGAAGTCTTCAGTCTTGGCGGAGCGATCCTGGCGTGTTTTGACGCGGGATTCTTCGACGATGGCGACCCGGTTGGCGCGGGACCATGCGAGCACGGCAAGGCGGGTGTCGTCGGGGGTATGGCTTTGCAGGTAGATGTTTTCGGTTTGGGAGGTTTGCTCGTCAAAGTCAAGGCCGGGCGTGACCTCAGCGGGGCCAACGACATTGGCGAAGCTGCCGTGCTGGGTCGCATCACGTGACGCGAACACGACGGGCTCGCGGCTGCGCAGCCCCTGGCGTGGTTTCGCGGCGGGGGCAGGCGGCGGGGCGGTGAGGTCGAGGCCTGCTTGTCGTTGAAGATCGGACGCGGCGGCGAGGTCCGCCAATGCATCCAGGCGTCCGGCGTGTGCGTCAGCTTCTTTGAGCTCATCTTCAGCCCAGGTGCTCGACGCTTTCGCGGATTCTGCGGAGGCGAGCGCAGCCTCGCTGTTGTCCCGCTGCGAGCGGTCGCCTTTGTCGTTGCCTTGCTTGGCACCGGCAGGCCCGGGGAGCGCGGTGTTGTCCGAAGCGTTGTCGGCCATATGTCCAAGCGGGGTGTCGCTGAGCCAGACCAGGCCGACGGCGGAGGCGATCAAAAGCGCTGCGGCCACGGCGGACAGGGCACCGATCCGGAAGAGCACGGGGTTCGCGGGCGGGCGGGGGTGGTGATTGCGTCCCGGCCGGGCAGGGTGGCTGCGATGGGCTCGGGCGGGCCTAGCAGGAGATCGCGTTCCAAAGCGTGCTCGGCATCACCACGGGTGTGGACCGGGGGGTCAAGGCGGGGTAGTGATCGAAGCGCCTCACGGTCCGACTGCATCGCTTGCACGAGCTCGCGTAAGGCGGGGTCGGCTGCCAGCTGGCGTTCGACTTCGCTCCGCGCGGCAGAGGACAGCTCGCCTTCGACGTAGTCAAGCAGCACATTGGGATCGAGAGGGTCGGACTTCATGGCGACACATCATTGGCGGGTGGCTGGCTGGCTTCCAGGATTTTGCGTAACGCGAGGCGGGCGCGAAAGAGTCGGCTTTTCACCGTGCCGACTTTGAGCTCGAGGGTTTGGGCGATCTGGGCGTAGTCCATCTGGTCGATATCCCGCAGCACCAGCACGGCTCGATGATCTTCTTCCAACTGATCGATGGCATGCTGCAAATGCGTTGCTTGTTCAAGGGATTGGACGCGGGACAAGGCGTTGGGTTCCCGATGATCGGTCAAAGCTGATCGCAGCGTGGCGGCCTGGTCGTGGTCCGCAGCATGGGAAGCTTCGAGACTCACGGTGTCGCGTCCACGGCGTTTGCGCAAGTGGGAGATGGCGGTGTTCATGGCGATCCGCGTGATCCAGGTCGTGGGCTGGGCTTCGCCGCGGAAGCTGCTGGCGTGACGTACGACTTTGAGCATGACGTCCTGGGTGAGTTCATCGGCGTCATCGCGGGAGGAGACCATGCGATAAATCACGTTGTAGACCCGGCGGTGGTGCCGGGTGAGCAAGTCACCGAGCGCAGCGGGATCGCTGGGCAGCCCCGCAGCGTGGGGCCGGTCGGCGGGGTCCAAAGGAGCCTGGAGATCGGGGGGGGCGGGTTCCATGGGGGCGTGGGCGACGCAGGGACGGCGCGGGGACGCGGGTTTACTATGGTTCGCCGTTTGGGATGGGTCAATCCCATGGGTATTTTCACCGTCGCGGCGTGTCGCTGGCCGGTGGATGTTTTGAACTTTGGAGATCGCGTCTGATGGATGATTCTCGTTACGTTTCGCCGTTGGCGTCTCGCAATGCCTCGGCAGCGATGCAGGCGATTTGGTCGCCGGGCTTTAAGTTCAAGACCTGGCGTCGGCTTTGGGCGGAGCTGGCTGCGGCGCAGCGTGAGCTGGGGCTGAACGTTTCGCAAGAGCAGGTGGATGCGCTGCGTCAGGCGGTGGACCTGCCGATTGATTACCAGCGGGCGGCGGTCCTGGAGCGGGAGCTGCGTCACGATGTGATGGCCCACGTGCACCTGCTGGGCGAGGCGGTGCCGGTGGCTCGTCCGGTGATTCATCTGGGCGCTACGAGTCAATTCGTGGTGTGTAACAGCGAGCTGATCATGATCCGCGAGGCCTTGCAACTGGTGGCCCAGAAGCTCGCCTCAGCCATCCTCCGGCTAGGGCATTTCGCCAAGCAATACCGCGATCTCCCCACGCTTGGTTATACCCATCTGCAACCCGCTCAGCCCACCACCGTGGGCAAACGCGCGACGCTGTGGGCCCATGATTTAATGCTCGGCCTGGAAGAAATCGAAGCACGCATCGACCGCCTGCGATTCCGCGGAGTCAAGGGCACCACCGGCACGCAGGCCTCCTTTCTCAAACTCTTCAAAGGCCATCACGATCACGTCGAGCAGCTCGATGTGGCGGTCACCGAAGCGATGGGCTGGGCGTCAGATCGTCGATTTATCGTGACCGGGCAAACCTACCCCCGTGTGGTCGATGCCATGGTGCTTAGCGCGTTGGCGGGGGTCGCGGCGGCGGCGTCGAAGTTTGGGGCGGACCTGCGACTGCTCGCGTCACGGAAAGAAATTGAAGAGCCGTTCGGAGCCGCGCAGATCGGCAGTTCCGCGATGCCTTACAAACGCAATCCAATGAAGAGCGAGCGAATCTGCGGGCTCTCGCGATTTGTGATCGGCATGGTCTCAACGCCTTACACCACCGCTGCGGAGCAATGGATGGAACGGACGCTGGACGACTCGAGCTGCCGGCGCTTGACGCTGCCTGAGCCTTTCCTGGCGCTGGATGGCGTGCTGGATTTACTGGTCGAAGTGTCGTCAGGCATGGTCGTGTACCCCACGCGGGTGGCTGCCAACCTGGCGGCGGAGCTGCCTTTCATGGCCAGCGAAAACGTGCTCATGGCAGCGGTGGACGCCGGCGGGGATCGCCAGGTTCTGCACGAAGCGATCCGCCAGCACAGCGTCGAAGCCGGGCGGGAGGTCAAGGAACATGCCAAGCCAAACGATCTGCTGGACCGTCTTGCCGGAGACGAACGTTTCGCAGGCATCGATGTATACGCAGAATCGGATCCCAGCAAGTTCGTCGGCCGAGCGCCTGAGCAGGTGGATCGTTTTCTTCAAGACGCCATCGAGCCCATCGCCAAGCGATATCCCAACGCCGCGACATACCAGGCAGCAACACGGGTGTGAGTCCTCTCACGTGGCTTGTCTCTGCTTGTCGCACGCTGCATGATCAAGGCCAACGCAGTCTCTAAACTGAAGCGGCCGACCCAACCTCTGGATGTGACCTACCTCTCGAAGCCCACAGTCTTAGACTGTGGGTCCCAGCCTTCCAAAGCTGGGCTATGTCAAGCACACACCAGGAATGCGATAGCCCTGGCTTCATGATCCTGGGCCTTGCGTCATGCCCCGGATTTGCTAGGCTTTGCGGTTCGCTGCCCGACTTAAGGATTCTTTCCGAATGTCAGGCGTGCCGCCCTCGTGGCCGGCCAGGTAGCTCAGTTGGTAGAGCACGGCATTGAAAATGCCGGTGTCCCCGGTTCAAGTCCGGGTCTGGCCATTCGGAAGGTGTTGGGTGCGGGTCGATGCGGTTCAGCGGGGCGTGAAGGGCGATTCGGTCGCCCGGTGCGGT
Source organism: uncultured Phycisphaeraceae bacterium (assembly GCA_963799465.1). Taxonomy (GTDB): domain Bacteria; phylum Planctomycetota; class Phycisphaerae; order Phycisphaerales; family Phycisphaeraceae; genus JBCCOW01. The sequence continues at coordinate 2,635,728 of CAWCXG010000001.1, forward strand.
CCCGTGCGGTTACGTACCGAGCCAATCCAGAGCATCATCAGCCCCGTGAAATACGCGTAAAGCTTTATCAATAAAGCCTGTGGGTGCTGTGCTTCGTGCGTCACGTTCAGACGGACGGCGATTCTGATCCGGCGACGGGGGCATGCCGAGCGTAGAGTCGCCGGCTGGTGTCCATATCGACTGGTTTCATGTGTCGAGGGTGCTGAGGGGCTGTGTTTGTGAGCCTGTGGATGTCGAACGGCTTGTGGAACTGGTCAGGGTCGATGTGACACATGAATTCGTGGGGATGGGGCAGTTTCGGAGTGATTTTATTGCGTCGCACCGCGATGTATTGAGCAATTTGTTGCATGTCATACGATATCTGTTATCGTATGACAATGCCCTCGGATGCTTCTTCGCTTCGTTCGACGACACAGTCCGATCTGGCTGAAAGGGTGGGTGTGTCGTTGATGACGGTGCAGCGGGCGTTATCTGGCCATCCGCACGTCGCCGACCAGACGCGGCAGCGTGTCGAGGCCGCTGCGATTGAACTGGGGTACCGGGTGAATACGGCTGCCCGCACGACGCGTACCGGGCGTTTCGGGACCATTGCATTGTTACTGGGCACCAGGGAAGGCAGCAGTTCGCTGCCTCAGCCGTTGCTTGAAGGCATTTATCATGCGGCGGCTGCGCGTGAACTGAATCTGATGGTCGTCAAGATTTCAGATGATCGGCTGACCGATGACGCTTACGTTCCCCGCCTCCTGCGTGAAGTTGCCAGCGACGGCCTGCTGATCGATTACACACATGGGATTCCGCAGCGGATGCGCGACTTGATCGAGCGGACCCAGACGCCGGCGGTGTGGATCAATTCAAAACAGCCGCACGACTGCGTCCATCCCGACGATTATCAGGCGGGGCGGGACGCGACCGCTCGCCTGATCGCGGCGGGTCACCGTGAGATTGCCTACGCCGATTTCACGCACGGCTCGGCGTTCCCTGACCCGCACTACAGTGCTGTCGATCGCCTTAGCGGATACCTCGATGAGATGGCAGATGCAGGCTTGCTGCATCGGGTGATACGAGCCCAGGATGAGCACGACATCGCCGGAGATCGGCGACGAACACTGCCGCTGGAGATTCTTGCACAAAGCCATCGACCTACAGCAGTGATCTGCGTGGGCGACACCACCGCGCCGGGGTTTTTGTGGGGTGCGCTGCGGCTGGGACTGGAGGTGCCTGACGATCTTTCAATCATTCTGTTTTCCGACGCTCCAACGCTGACCCTGATTCCGGTGCCCAGCTCGATGATTGTGTCTCACGAAGAGGTTGGCAACCGGGCAGTATCCATGCTGATACGGAAAATTGCACAACCTGAATTAACGTTTAAGCCGATCTCGGTGCCGTTTTTTGCCTATCTGGGACGCACTGTGGCACCCCCTCGACACGCGGTTGCGGGTAGCAATGTTTCTGTCGATCATCATTGATTTTCGTTTTTTCAAGGCAACTCTTGCCTCACTGTTCTGGTTTACAACTTTAGGAGGGCTCGATTGTGAATATTCATCCCATGTGTCTTGTTTTGTTAGCTGGCGGAATCTCAACGGCGGTAACTGTCACGAGTTCTGCCGCCTTGTTGGTTAATTTCAATACCGGCACTTTGATTGATCAGAGCGGCGGAGACGCGGTAGACGCTGAAGCAAGCGGCGCGACGCCCGAGACGACACTTGAAGCGTTCTCTGGCCTTCGGGTCCTCAACGATTTTCGGCAGTCGACTGACCCGGTGAGAGGCGGCAGTTTTCTGCCCTCGGGTGGCGACAATACGTTTGCTTTTGATGATGTCTCGCATCCCGACATCTTCATCGATCAGCAAACCAACGCCCGAAGTAACTCTGGGGCGGTTAGCGGTGGTGGCAACGGCACCTCGCCTGCTGAAGGCATGAACATCATCAACAACGCGCTTGCTCCCGTGACATTCAGCATTGACTTCGGCTCGTTTGACTTTGGTGCCGACGGCGTGGTCGGCGGCGGTGACGATTCATTTAATGCAGATGTGGTTTATGTAAACGCGGCTGGGTTCACTGTCTCGGATATCCGCGATAATCAATCTATCACTGCGACATTTTTTGGCACCGACGGCAGCGTGATCAGCGTCCAGTCCGCCACGAATGACCCGGCGAGCCCTACCAAAGACATCTACTTCGGCCTGATCGATCAGACCAACGGTATCAGCAGTATTTCGGTGACGCGTACCTCGGGGGGGACTGCCGAAGCCTCAGTCTTGGCAGACCTCGCCTTTGGATCTGCAATCACCATACCCGAGCCCGCTTCGCTGGTGCTGTTGAGCCTGGGCGGGATGTGCCTGTTGCCGCGTCGATCTCGAGCTTGAAGCGTTATATCCTCTGTCACGCTGCCTGACTGCAGCGTGACGGATTCGGTTGGTCCACCGGGCATCATGCCCCATCTTGCTGAGCAGACTCGTTTTTTCTGAGGTTTTTATTCCATGTCTCACCGTCGTTCGCGTGGTTTTACGTTGATTGAACTGCTCGTCGTGATCAGCATTATCGCGTTGCTGATCGCTTTGCTGCTGCCGGTGCTCAGTGGGGCACGGGGCGCTGCGCGGGCGTCGATCTGCTTGTCGAACATTCGACAAATTGCGCTCGCTCAATATGTCTATGCCGGAGATAACGCTGGCAGGTATCGACCGCCTTGGTGGCAGTCGAAGCGGCCCTTTCAGGAATGGCACACCGATCTGTTGGATCAGCGTTACATCCTTGGCGGGGCGCTTTTCAACAGTCAGTACAATACGAATAACCGCATTCCCGAGGTGTATGTCTGTCCAGATGCGACGGAGTCAGTGTCACGGCTAAATCGCCCGTGGACCATGAATGGGGCATTAAATGACAACGGCCGAGCGCGTGTGACGTACATGATGCACGACTCGGTCATGGGTGAAGGCCCGCCTGCCTTTTCGGGTCAGGGACGGTGGCGGCAGCAGGACACACTCGAAAGTGACTGGCTGATGTTCGCAGAAAAGATTGATCGCAGCGTGTCGGGCAGCATCTTCAACAATGCCGAAACGCATGTTCGCGGCATGCAGGGTTATCGCAACCCGGTCGATTTTATTAATTTCGACTATCTCGCCACCCGTCATGTCAACGATTCGCAAAACATGGCATGGGCGGATGGCAGCGCCTCCAACGTTAAGGTTGAAGATCTTCGTGCAACGATCAGCACATGGGGCAGAGACTTTTATAAACATGTGCCCCGTTAATGATTGTGCTCCGGATATTCGCTTTCACTCGTACTGAACGACGAGCGCGTCGTTGTGATTGCTCCGTCTAAGGATTTACAGATGCGTATTGGATTAAGAATAATCAGCGTTGTCGTCAGTGTATGTTTCGTGAGTGGCGTGGCAGCGGGTCGCTCGCTCGCACAGCCGACGGATGAGCAGTTTGAAGCCGCGAATCAGGCGGTGCTTGACGCCGACGGCGGGGGGATTGTGTTCCCGGCGGATAGTCAGGTTGCGAACGTCAAGGCCTTTGGCGCGGTGGGTGATGGGAAAACCGACGACACGGCCGCGTTTCAGGCAGCGTTTACCTCCAAGATGCGGCTGATCTATGTGCCCGACGGCACGTACCGGATCTCCGACACCATCCGCTGGGGAGAACGCCAAACCCGACAGACCCTGCAAGGTCAAAGCCAGGATGGCACCGTGCTCAAACTCGTTGACCGATGCCCGGGCTACACGGATCCAGCCAGGCCTAAAGCCATGGCGTGGACCGGCAACGCTCCAGCCCAACGCTTCGACAACCGCATCTTCAATCTCACCTTCGACACCGGCGTGGGGAATCCCGGCGCGATCGGACTGCAGTACATGGCGAACAACTCCGGGGCAATCAAAGATGTCACCATCCGCTCAGGCGATCCCGAACACATCGGTGTGATCGGACTGGACATGAGCTACTCCGACGAGATCGGACCCTGCCTGATCAAGCGGGTCACCGTTGAGGGGTTCGACACAGGCATCTATACGAAGTTTGCAGTGAACGGCGCGTTCTTTGAATACATCACACTTCGTGATCAGAGAAAAGTCGGGTTTCTCAATGACGGGCAGTGCGTCGCGCTGCGGGGGCTGCGCAGCACCAACGCAGTCACCGCGTACCACAATCGCGAAGGCGCAAGTGTCACCGCAATCATCGACAGCCAGCTCATCGGCGTGGGTGAAGCCTCGACAGTGCCTGCCATCATCAACAACCGCGGACTGTTCGCCCGCAATATCGAAACGACCGGGTATCAGGCTGCCATTAAGAATACCGATGGCACGAAGCAGGGCGTAAACGAAGCCGACGTTGAAGAATTTGTGTCACACCAAGTCTTGTCGCTGTTTCCCGGCAGGGCGACGACATCGCTGAACCTGCCGGTTCAAGAGACGCCGATCGTGCCCTGGAGTGAGCTCGATGCCTGGGTAAATGTCACGGATTACGAGCCCAGGCCGATCGTGATGAAAGCTCCCGACGGCAAAACGTATAAGGAGACGGACTGGTCTCCCGCGCTGCAGGCGGCGATCGACAGTGGCGCTAAGACGGTTTACTTCCCCCACCGCAGGGGAGGCCAGTTCAAGCTGCTCAGTGATGTCATCGTCCGCGGAAATGTCGAGCGGATCATCGGGCTGGAAAGCGAAATGCGTGGGGTTTACGGCCCGCTCGATGCCGGACATAAGGTGAGCATCATAAGCCTCAACGATGACAAGCCTTTGGTGATCGAACGCATCGATGCGAAGTACACCGGGCTGCAGTTTCGACATGAGGGCAGGGCCCCGCTTGTGCTTCAACATCTGGGGATGAACGAGTACAACGGCATCGTTAAGACAAAGGGGTCCGGAGATGTGTTCATCGAGGATGTAGCGCTCGGCGGAGGGTTGAGGATCGAAGGCGGCAACGTCTGGGCCCGGAACTACAACCCCGAGGGCGAGCGGATCAAGCTGAAGACCGACAACATCGGCGGGAAGCTGTGGATCCTGGGCTTGAAAACCGAAGGCGACACGCTGCTGATCAACACACGCGAAGGGGGCCAGACCGAAATCGTCGGCGGATTTATCTACGCCAACAAAGCCAATGACCCCGACAAAGTCATGTTCAAAATCGATCAATCGTCAGCAATGTCGTTCACCATCGGCGAGTGGGTCATCCGCAATCAGCCGTTCGACGTCGTGGAGCAGACGCGAGGCGGAATCACCAAGCGAATCGTCCCCGGCGACGCTCCCTGGCGTGGTCGGGGCAGCTTGGTGACCTTATTTGTCGCCAGCCCGGAGTAGTCCCCGCGTCGCGTGGAGTCGTTCGGGGTGGGCCGTACCAGATGAGATGGGTGGGAAGACTTCAATGGCTCCGCATTCCTCGCCGCCCGATTCGAGGTGTTTTCGTAACTCGATGTCGGGCTATAGGGTTACGCTTCTCGGTTCTGGCTCAGGTCCGGCTTTGGGTTTGCAGAATGCCTCGTGTCACGATCAAGCGGTTGCGAGGTGACGCGAACCGTGATACATTGCTCGGCTCGCCGTAACGCTCGGCGAAGGTCAACCACAAACCTTCAATTGTGGAAGAAAACGCCTGGCCTGAGAGACTCGCAAGAGTCGTGCGATGGCCCGGGCCGATTCGTTTACAAGGAATGCCCCGCGTGGCCAAGAAGAAAAAAGTCACAAGCGTCTTCAAGATCCAGGCCCCTGGCGGCTCGGCGACCCCGGCACCACCCATCGGCCCAGCCTTGGGTCAGCACGGCGTGAACCCGGGCCAGTTCATTCAGCAGTTCAACGAAGCCACCCGCCCCCTGCAGGGCAAGATTGTGGGCTGCGTGATCACGGTTTACGACGACCGTACCTTCAGCTTTGAAGTCAAGGCCCCGCCGGTCGCTGAGATGATCAAGGACAAGCTGGGAATCAAGGCTGGCTCGGGTACGCCGCATACCACCAAGGTCGGCGAGCTGACCCAAGCCCAGGTCCGTGAAATTGCCGAAGAAAAAGCCAAAGAGCTGACCGGCGGATCGGTGGAAGCGATGATGCGAACCGTCGCGGGCACCGCACGCTCCATGGGCGTGACCGTCGCGGCTTGATCGCGTTTCTTCCACCCGTCTTGACGAACTCCCTGAACCCCTCACGCGACGCGGCAGCCACTTAAGTGAGCATGTCGCTGCGACCCCGGAGACTCTCCCATGCCCCGAAAAGGCAAGGCCTACCAGGCCGACATCCGCAAAGCCCCGACCGAACCGCAGCCTCTCGTCGCAGCGGTCCAGACGCTCAAGCAATTCAAAGAGCGAAAATTCGATCAGTCCGTTGAGCTCGTGCTCCACTTGGGTATCGATGACAAGCAGGCGGATCAACAGATTCGCGGCGCGATCTCGCTGCCCCACGGCACCGGCCAGAGCAAGCGGGTTATTGCGTTTTGCGGTCCTGAAAAGCTCAACGACGCGATGGCTAATGGAGCCGTCCAGGCCGGAGGCGAAGAGTTGGTCAAGAAGATCGAGGATGGCTGGATGGAGTTCGACGTGGCGGTCGCTGAACCCGCGATGATGCGTGTGGTATCACGCCTCGGGCGAACCCTGGGCCCTAAGGGCCTGATGCCCTCGCCTAAAGCAGGCACCGTCACGCCCGACATCGGCACCGCGGTCAAGGAATACGCTGCGGGCAAAATCGAATACCGCAACGACAAAGGCGGTAATGTTGCCGCCGCCATCGGGAAGTTCTCCTTCTCGCCTGAGCAGATCGTTGATAACGCCCAGGCGTTTATCGATCAGATTGAAAAGGTCAAGCCCGCCTCCACCAAGGGCCATTACATCCGCAATTGCAGCCTCAGCGCGACCATGACGCCCAGCGTTCCGGTCGCTGTCTGATACAACAAATACCCTGCTACTCACCCGCTTTTCCGCGATTCACCCCCGCCTTACGAGACCAGCCATGAGCCGACCTGTTAAGGAAATGATTACCAACGTCTACACCGACCGCTTCGTCAATCGTGACGGCGTGGTGGTGATCAAGGCTTCGGGCATCAAGAGCATTACCAATGTCGCCATGCGTGACACCCTGCGTGAAAAAGGCCTACGGATCACCGTGGTTAAAAACACGCTTGCCCGCCAAGCCACCGAGGGCACGCCCCTTGAGCCGTTGTCGGATGTACTCGACGGATCGTGTGCGGTGGTTTACACCGTTGATCCCGAAGGCAGCGTGGTTAATGTTGCCCGGGTGCTCATGGATGAGAAGAAGGCAATGCCTTTCATCGAGTTCCAGGGTGCCGTGCTGGAAGGCGCGACGTTCAAGGCCGATCAGATTGAAGCCCTGTCCAAGTACCCCACCCGCGAGGAGGCCATTGGCAAGCTTGTGGGTGCGTTGCTCGGCCCTGCCTCGACGCTTACCAAGCTCGCGGTCAGCCCCGGCGAAAACCTTGCCTCGGCACTCAAGGGTACCGCTGGTATCCCGGCGTCGCTGGTCAAGGCTGTGGAAGAAAAGGGCGGCGAAGTTAAGAAAGTCGCCTGAGCTCAGACCCCCATCGATATCGCGTGACGGATGTTCCGGTCGCGTTTGTTTTTTAACCCTCCTGTTCTCTTACTTTTTTATTCCGGTGTGAACTGGCTCTTCCCGCAACGCGTGGGAGGATTAAATGGCCGACGGTCGGTCACCTATTGACACCCGAAGCAAAGGACCCGTGACCCATGGCAGATTTTGATACCGCAGTTGTAGAGATCGGCGACCAGATCGCCGGCCTGACCCTCAAGCAGGCCGTCGACGTGGCCGAGTACCTCAAGGAAAATTATGGCATCGAGCCCGCCGCTGGCGGTGGTGCGATGATGATGGCTGGCCCCGCCGCAGCAGGCGGCGAGGCGGAGGAAGCCGAAGAGCAGACCGAGTTTGACGTGATCCTCAAGGGTGCTGGCGACCAGAAGATCAAAGTCATCAAGGTCGTCCGCGAAGCCACCGGCTTGGGCCTCAAGGAAGCCAAAGAACTCGTCGACAGCGCTCCCAAGGCTGTCAAAGAGCAGCTTCCAAAGGAGGACGCCGACAAGCTCCTCGAATCGCTCAAGGAAGCTGGCGCCGACGTCGAACTCAAGTAAGTTCGATGACCTTCAATTGCCCCCAACCCAGTCGCTGCGGTCTTCGGATCGCGGCGACTTTTTAATTGGGGGGCGCCCCCTGCGTGCCCCTTGGACTTCACTCGGGGGTCGCAGCCACGTCGTGCGATGGGGTTGCCGCAGGGATAAATCCGCAGGGGATGAAACGACGCCGCGTTGCCTGATCACAAGAATCTAGATGCGTCATGGGGTTGAATGATCTCGTTGAACCGAGCGTTTACGTGACTTGGAATGTCATGTGGCTTGCGATCAAGAGCGATCAAGAGCGATCAAGAGCGATCAAAAGCGATCAATGAGACGGTCACCCGTTCTGATGCAGTTGGTTGTTCGGAACGAGCAGCTGAATGATCTGTTTCGACCGTCGTATCGCGCAGCCGATCACCATCCTGTCTGGCGCGGCGACCTGCAGCACGCGAATACCACCTCCCGCGAGCACTTCGCTCAGACACTCGAGCAAACTTCGTTCAAATAGAGCGGCACAGGGTTGGCTGCTTGCGGTCTACGTCCCCGCATATGGCTTCAGTGGCGACGGGCATCCTGCCAGTCGATGGCCCGCAGGGCCATTTGCAGCGTTCGATCATCCCTCGGCCAATTCAGACCGAACGCCTGAACCAAGGCACACAGCAGGACAAATCACAGGCGGTGGCCTTGGCTTGCCGCGAGACTCGCCGTTGAGCCTGCATCTCGATCGCAGGCCGAGGCGTGATACGGTCGCTGCGACGCAGCGAAGACCGGCCGGATGCCCGTCCCACTCAAACCACTACACATGATCGCGGTGCGCTCTAAGACCGGTGAAGGGATTTTAGTTGGCCGCATGGTTTGCGATGCGCGAGCCGCTCAGAAACGCGCCATCAACCCAACCCATGGGATGTGTTGAAAGGCAGCGTGCCACATCGGCATCATGCCGGTGTGTGGCATTTCAAGGCAGTAATAGGAGAGAGAGAGACATGGGGCGTGGCAGGTTGATGTCACGGTGGCTGCGACCTGCGAATTCTGGAACTGGTGTGATGTATGAGACGGCTTCAATGCGATCCCGAATACAGCTGGGTAGGAACGCATTTTCGGCTCCAACAATGGGTGCGCGTGCACAAGAAATATCGTCGATATTGCATATTCGTTCAGACGTACGGGGCGGCAAACTCTGCCAAAAGATGCCGTTCGTCTCCGGGCTGAAAATGCTCGAACAGCACATCTGAATATAAAATATCGTCGATATTATATGTTCTTTGAGTCACTCTGAGTCCTGGGTGTTTACAAGTCCGCACAGCGTGGGTGATGCGGTGAACCAAGCCGGTGCGACTGTGCCACTGTGCAATAGCAGTAGGTATTAATATCGTCGAAATTTAATGTTCAAAGCCTTCGCGGTTTCTCGCTCGCAACCGCGTAGTGACACGCTGAGTTTGGACAGCCGGAGTCATTTTTCTGGTGCGGTGGCATGTGAAACGGTGCGACCAGCGTGCGGTCTGCGTCAGGGTGGCCTGCACGAAGTGATTTGATCGCATGACCCGGCAAGGACTACCCAAACACAACCGCCTTTGTTGCTCAATCCCTACAAACCTATTCCAAAGAGGGTCACTTTCCTGGGTCTGATAGATTGTCTGATTCTCAGCCATCATCAGGTCGACATCGCCAAAAGCGTGGTGCTCTTTGCCACGCGTCGTGAGGTGGAGGTGGCGGACGATGGAGTGGTCGGCAGTCTGGTTTTTTCTAACCCTTGGACTTGGTGCACTGGCCTGGGCGGGGGGGTGCCACGTGGCTCGACATTCGCCGGCCCGAGGTCGGTTGGTCGCGGCGGTGGGGGTTCTCTGCCTCCTTGCGTGGTCTGGTTTGCAACGTCACCCAGCCATCTCGGTCCGGCTGTTTCCCGTCGAGATGCTCAGCATTCTTGAGGGCATCGGGGGGGTTCCGCTTTTTCTCATGATCTGCGGAATTGCGTGGGCGATGGCGGTTCATCATGCCCAGCGTCGACTCATCATTGCGGCAGCGGTGCTTGGTGGTGTGGTGATGCTGCAGGGGGGGATGTGGATGTTGCAGGTCACCCCGGCCCAGGCGTTGGGTGTCGAGGCCTCGCCGGATATCCGCCAAAGCCAGGAATGGTCCTGCGTACCTGCCGCCACCGCGACGGCCTTAAACCACCTGGGTATTCGGGCCACGGAGTCGGAGATGGCCACGTTGACCCACGCCCGGCCGGGCACGGGGTCGACCACGATCCGGGCGCTTCATGCCTTGCGTCAAAAGTTACAAGCCACTGCGATCCAGCCGGAGTTGGTACAGGTTCCCGCAGGTGATTTGCTGGGTATGCGGCTGCCTGCGGTGACCCCGTTACAGTTTGAAACCACGCAGCGTCACATGGTGGTTCTCAAAAGCGTTGGCCAAGACGGCGTGCACATGCACGACCCGATGTACGGCTCGATTCACATGACACTCCATGACTTTACGGCGGTGTATCGCAACGAACTGATCGTTTTCGTACGCCCGTGACCTTGCTGACCACCCCTCAGGGATGACGAATGTGCCTTGTTCTGGCAGGCTATCGTGAACCGGGGTACCATTCGCCTCCGGCTTGAAATGCGCCGGACCGTCTTCGCCCCTCATCAGGTGGTGACCCTCGCGTCCCCTCCATGAAGGTGCTCACTCTTATCCCCCGATCGAGGATCGCCCTGCTATGGCCCAAGCTGCCACCCCCCGCAAGTCCACTTCCCGCAAGAAAGCCGCGAGCAAAAAACGCGCAAGCAAAACCACCGCCTCAAAAAAGCCAGCCGCCAAAAAAGCACCCCGTCGTACCGCCGCCAAGGCACGCAAGATGGTGTACTACTTCGGCCAGACCAAAACCGATGGCAACGCCACGCAGCGTGAACTTCTCGGCGGCAAGGGTGCCAACCTCGCGGACATGACCAGCATCGGCCTGCCCGTGCCCGCTGGGTTCACGTGCACCACCGAGTGCTGTGATCAGTACTACAAGCAAGGCCGAAAGCTGCCCAAGGGTCTGATGGATCAGGTGCACGCGGCGGTCAAGACGCTCGAAAAAGAGAACGGCAAGAACTTCGGCTCCAACACCGACCCGCTGCTGGTGTCCGTGCGTTCGGGTGCCGCTCAGTCGATGCCCGGCATGATGGACACCGTGCTCAACCTTGGCCTGACCGATGAGTCGGTCGTTGGCCTGGCCAACGCCACTGGCAACGAACGCTTCGCCTACGACGCCTACCGCCGGCTATTGAACATGTACGGCGACGTGGTCATGGGGGTCGATCACCATGCCTTTGAAGGTGAGTTCGACAAGATCAAAAAAGAACAGAAGGTCACCCTCGATACCGACGTCGATGCCGCCGGGCTGATCAAGCTGTGCAATGCCTACAAGAAAGTCATCAAAAAGCACACCGGCAACGACTTCCCCCAAGACCCGATGAAGCAGCTGGAGCTCGGAATCACCGCCGTGTTCAGCTCGTGGATGGTGCCCCGCGCGATTCGCTACCGGCAGATCAACGAGATGACCGGCCTGCTCGGAACCGCAGTCAACGTGCAGACCATGGTCTACGGCAACATGGGCGATGACTGCGGCACCGGCGTGGCGTTTACCCGCGATCCGTCCACTGGCCAGAACAAGTTCTACGGCGAATACCTGGTCAACGCGCAAGGCGAAGACGTCGTGGCGGGTATCCGCACCCCCGAGCCCGTCGCCAACATGCCCAAAACATGGAAGGCTCCCAACGACAAAACCATCGGTAAGAAAATCCATGCTGAACTGATGAACATCAAGAAGGTTCTTGAGAAGCATTACAAGGATGTGCAGGACATCGAGTTCACCATCGAGAAGGGCAAGTTCTTCATGCTCCAGACGCGGACCGGTAAGCGGACCGGTGCGGCAGCGGTGAAAATCGCCTGCGACATGGTGAAGGAAAAGCTGATCGACGAAAAAACAGCGGTCAAGCGGATTCCCGCCGGCGACCTGACGCAATTGTTGCTCCCTTCCTTTGACCCTGCCGCCAAGAAAAAGGCCAGTGCGTTGACCGTCGGCCTGCCCGCTTCACCCGGTGCGGCCTTTGGCAAGCTGGCGTTCTCCGCAGAAGAAGCCGTTGAGCGCACCCACGCTGGCGAACAGGTACTACTCATCCGTAAGGAAACCAGCCCTGAAGACGTCGACGGCATGCATAGCGCAGCAGGCATCCTCACCTCCACCGGTGGCATGACCAGCCACGCGGCAGTCGTCGCCCGCGGCTGGGGCAAGTGCTGCGTCGCTGGTGCCGGTGCCATTCACATTGACGCCAAGGCCAGGAAGATCAAAGTCGACGGCAAGACCTACGGTGTGAAGGATGTCCTCTCGATCGACGGCAGCACCGGCGAAGTGTTCGCAGGCCAAATGGGTACTGTTGAGCCCAAGCTCTCGGGCGACTTCTCGACGGTCATGAAGTGGGCTGACAAGTACCGCACGCTGGGTATCCGCACCAATGCCGACTCGCCGGCCGACTCCAAGCGGGCCCGCGACTTTGGTGCAGAAGGCATCGGCCTGTGCCGCACCGAACACATGTTCTTTGAGGGTGACCGCATCCTGGCGATGCGTGAAATGATTCTCGCCGACGGCAAGTCCGCGCGTGAGGCAGCGCTCAAGAAGCTTCTGCCTTACCAGCGTAAGGACTTCGAAGGCATCTTCACGGCCATGAAAGGCCTGCCCGTGACGGTGCGTCTGCTCGACCCGCCGTTGCACGAGTTCCTGCCCCACGACGCCAAGGGGCAGTCTGAAGTCGCCAAGGCTTTGAAAATTAAACCCGCTGAGGTCAAACAGCGCGTCGCCGCACTGCACGAATCCAACCCGATGCTGGGGCACCGTGGTTGCCGACTGTCGATCACGTATCCCGAGATCCTGGTGATGCAGGTCACGTCGATTGTCGAGGCGGCCATCAATTGCAAGAAGAAAAAGATCGACGCCAGGCCCGAGATCATGATCCCGCTGGTCGGGACCGTGAAGGAGCTTTCGGTGTTGCGTGCCATCGCCGAGCAGACGATTACCGAGGTCAAGGAATCCAAAAAGTTCACCGGCAAGCTCGACATCCTGGTCGGCACCATGATTGAGATTCCGCGGGCTGCTCTCACCGCTGACGAGGTGGCTGCTGAGGCGGACTTCTTCAGCTTCGGGACCAACGACCTCACGCAGATGACCTTTGGGTACTCACGTGACGATGTGAATACGTTCCTGCCCGACTACATCGCTCAGGAAATCCTGGAGAAGGACCCGTTCCAGTCGCTCGATACCACGGGCGTGGGCCAGTTGGTTTCCATGGCGGTTGAGAAAGGCCGAAGCGTGAACAAGTCCATCAAACTCGGCATCTGCGGCGAGCACGGCGGCGACCCCGCTTCCATCATGTTCTGCCACAAGGTTGGGCTGGACTACGTGAGCTGCTCACCGTTCCGTGTGCCCATCGCCCGCCTCGCTGCGGCCCAGGCGGCATTGGCGTAAGCAACGACTCCAATCAACACTTAAAACGCAAAGCCCAGGGACGGCCATCCCTGGGCTTTTTTTATTTCCATTATGAACCTTTTGCGTCGGGTGCATCCTGAACAGTCGTGAAAAACTGCCTTCTTTTTGCCGGACTCGTGCTTGTGTGCCTGACGCAAAGCGGGTGCTTCACGCTTGTCAATCTCTTATCGCGTACCGAGTCCTCGGTGGTGAGTGAGGTCGCTGGCCCGGTGCGGGTGGCAAGTGATGGGACGCTGCGCGTGGTCGTGGTGCAATCCCGGGTTACAAAGGGGCATCGCAAAGAATTGAAAACGCTGGACGTGAAAGTGGCCCCCCGTGCGGTGGCGGCGCTGAGTACGGCCAACCCATCGACCCCTGGCGCGACTGCGTGGCGTGACCTGCATCTCACGCTTGACGGGGCAACACCTGATGGCGTGACGGTTGAGGAACTTGCGGGTGAGCCGCGTGACACGTGGTTTGCGACCTTCCTCTCGCAAGGCGGATTCCATCATCAGCAGGAAATCTACTACCCGCACCTCAACCCTCCATGCAATCTAAGGATCCACGGCGGGCAAGAAAGCTTCGGGCACACGCCATTAAGCAACGCCCGGGCCATGGTCCTGCTCCCGGTCACCGTGGCGGCAGACGTAGTGACGCTGCCGCTGCAGGTTTTAGTCTTCTATCTGGTTGCCCATTAAATCTCGATCGCGAAGCGGGGTGGTAAGCGTTACAGATATCAACGGCTGCGTCGTCGTCGACCTGCGAGCAGGGCCAGACCCAGCAGTCCTGCGGGGAGTGCGACGGGGCTGGGAATCACGGTGCCATCAGGCCGAAGGTCGGGGTTCTGCGTACCCAACGTGATTCGACCTTCACCAAGCAAGGCATAGGCGGGCAAATCGGTAAACGCTGCACCATCAAGCTCATCGGTGAGGAACCGAAGGTATTGCTCCACAGCTGACTGGTACGTGATACCGAGGCTGGTGAAGGTGGCGTCGCCGAAGTCGTATTGATCGCCACCGTTGAATAGAAAGTCAATGGTGGCGATATCGACGTCGGGCGCATCTGCGAGAATTTGGCCGTCCTTGACGATGTAGGTTCCGTCATCAAGCTGGATCGAAACGATGCGAATGCCGGGGCTTTCGTTGAAGTTGCCATCTGCGTCCAGATCGACCGGTTCGCCTTCGGCTGTGGGCTGCTCGAACGGTTGGGCATTGATGTCGTAGACGATCGAGAACCCGCCAATCTGGGCAAACCGCCCGGTCCCGCCGTCGTCGCCCTGCACCGGCTCGCCCTGAGCACTTAACGTCGTTCGCGAAACCGCAGCTTCCAGTAACTGCTTGAGGGTCTGAGGATCGACATCCTCAACAATCCCAACGAAGTTTGTGAAGGGAGCGACATTAAACGAATCCAGCACGGTGAAGTCACCAGGTTCAACCGTGGCCCGGATCCCCCCCGCATTCTGCAACGCGATGAGTGGATCGTCGAGCGTCAAGCCAAAATTGCTTTCCAGCGCTCCGGAGTCTTCAAGCTGGCTGACCGCATGCAGATAGGCGTCTGCGAAGAGATTGCCTAACGCAACTTCCCGGGCTCGCAGGAAGTCACGGTCGCCATCTCCCAAGAGGGTAATGTCATTTCGGCCGATGACCTGTTGATCGAGGTCGGCAACAAATGCAGTGACGGGATCGACCACCTGGGCCTGCACCTCGGGGTCGGGTGTAAGAGCTGATCCCAGATTGGGGATGGGATTTCCGTTCAGCGACAGGATCTCACCGGTCACATCGTCATACGTCAGATCGAGTCGGCCCAGATAGTTGTAATTCCCTGCGGTGGTGATGACGGGGACCGCTTGTCCATCGGCGTTGAGCAGCACGGTACCTGTGCCATTCAGCTCTGTGTTGGTCACCGGGTACGGGCCGACCGCCGAGTCTCCGGGGAGCAGCACGGCATCGGGGTTGGCCAGCAACTCATCGCCGCCGCCGGCAATCACCACGTCCACGCCGCTTAGATTCGCCACCAGGTCGATATCGGTTTCGACATCCTGAAGATGGCTGATCAGGATGACTTTCTCCGCTCCTTGAGCTTTAAGCGAAGCAGCCTGTTGATTGATGATTGAAATCAGATCGGTTTCGACATCCACTAAACCGGGTGATGAAATACCACGCAAATTGGTGGTTGTCGCACCGACAATTCCATATTGCCGGGTTGTGCCGTCGACGGTTTTGGACACCAGCACGGAGTCCTGAATCTCCATCGCATCGGCCAAAGCCTGGAGTGAAGGGACGGCGTTGTAGTTGAGGTTCGCAGAGACAAACGGGGCGTCCACTTGCTCGACGATGCTGGCAAACGCCTGCGGACCCGAGTCGAATTCGTGATTGCCGATCGCAAGCGCGTCATACCCAATGGCGTTGAGCGCAAGTGCGTCATAGGAGACGCCAGCTGCCTGGGACGCACTGAACGTGGTGCCGGGCAGCGTGTTATCGCCCGAGGAAAGCGTCACGACATAGTGGCCCGCCACGCTGGCGGCACTTCGCTGATTGCGTACCAGGGTGGTGAAGTTGGCGACGCTGCCTTTTTCGCCGTCGGCCAGAAGAGACGACTCGCCGTCGTTGTTATGCAGGATGGTGAGGGTGACCGGGTCGGCGTTGAGTGGACCAAACGTGGCCGCAGCACAGAGGCCTGCAAAGGCGATGAGAGTGGGGCGGCAAGGGGTCAGGCGGAAAGCAGGCATGGGGTCTCCACGAACGGGTATAAAAAGACAACCCGCACATCATTCCGACCCCACGTAAGCAATGTGTGATCAAACGGTTTGAAATGCACAAAGATACGCGTTCGCCAAGCTGCGATTTTGCGTGTCGCAAACTGAGGCCTGGCCGTTGTTCTCTCGCTGATCTGAAACGTATCCCTGAAGCCAGACATCGTCTGATGGCTTGAGCTACGTCGGTGGCTGTCCCGCACGCGGATGGGTTATGCCCGCTTGGAAAATCCGAACGTGGCTGTCGACGAGGATCAGGCTTCGAGGGAGTCGTAGATCAGGACGCGGGTCCAGAAGGTCTTGTAGGTTTCGATGAAGTGGTGGTGTACGGCATCCTCATCGGACTGGTACGCGTCGTGATCAGCGGGAGTGTTGAAGGTGCAGAGCAATTGCACGTCGTAAGAATTATCGACAACGTCGCGAGCGGTGCCCGCAGGGACGCCGACGCGGCAGGAGGCAACATGGGGGGAGTCGCTGAGAGCTTTGACGGCGGCGATGAAGTCCTGCCGCTGAGCGTCGGAGAGGTCGTCGCGGAGCCAGAAGTGGACGGTGTGGTGAAACATGGTGGGTTTTTTTCGTGTGGAAGTTGGCTTAGATCAGGCTGTCGTTTTTGCTGATGCCGTGTGCTTCGCGGGTGTCGAGTTGGACGAGTTTGCTTTGGACGGCTTTAGCTTGGTCGGGGTCGACGTAGTCGCTGTGACACGAGGCCTTGCCGTCTTCGTCGATGGCGCCCGCGGCTTTGAGTTTGCCTTTGGCTTTGGCGGCAAGTTCGTGCACTTCCTGTGGCGAGAGGTTGCCGCGTTTGGTGAGGATGTCCTGCTGTTCTTCGGTGAGCCCGGGCGACTTTTTAGTGCGGCCGCGGTCGTAGCCGTCGGCTTTGCCGCTGGCCCAGTCCTGGATTTCCTTGGAGATGCGGACGCTGCACCAGTCGTGTCCGCACATGGCGCAGAAGTCGGTATCGACGTCGAGGTCTTCGTCGTGGTAGGCACGAGCGGTGTCGGTGTCGAAGGCAAGCTCGAAGTGTTTTTCCCAGTTCAGGGCAGCGCGGGCTTTGGTGAGCTGGTCATCCCAGTCGCGGGAGCCCGGGATACCCAGGGCCACGTCGGCACTGTGGGCTGCGATTTTGTAAGCGATGCAGCCCTGCTTGACATCTTCTTTTTTCGGCAGACCCAGGTGTTCTTTGGGCGTGACGTAGCAAAGCATGGATGCGCCGTGATAAGCGGCGGAGGTGGCCCCGATGCACGAGGTGATGTGGTCGTAGCCGGGGAAGACATCGGTGACGAGCGGGCCCAGGACGTAAAAGGGGGCACCGTGGCAGAGGGTGCGTTGGGCTTTCATATTGAACTCGATCTGATCGAAGGGCACGTGCCCTGGGCCTTCGACCATGACCTGCACGCCTTGTCGCCAGGCGCGTTCGGTGAGCTTGCCAAGTTCGACGAGTTCGGCGAGTTGGAGTTCGTCGGTGGCGTCGGCGAGTCCGCCGGGCCGGCAGCCGTCGCCGATGGAGAAGGTGACGTCATATCCGCGCATGACACGGCAGATGTCTTCCCATCCGGTGTTCATGAGGTTTTCGGTGTTGTGATGGAGCATCCACTTGGCCAGGAGCGATCCGCCTCGGGAGACGAGTCCGATGAGTCGGTCTTTGGCGAGCTTGAGGTGTTCGCGTTTGATGCCGGCGTGAATGGTGAAGTAGGAGACGCCTTGCTCAGCCTGTTGCCTAACGGAGTCGAGGACGATGTCGAGGGTGAGGTCTTCAATTTTTTTGCCGATGATCATGGAGTAGATCGGCACGGTTCCAACGGGGATGGTGGCCTCGCGGCAGATGGCGTCGCGGGTGGCGTCGAGGTCGCCGCCGGTGGAGAGGTCCATAAGCGTGTCGGCACCCCAGCGCTGGGCCCACTTGAGCTTTTCGACTTCTTCGTCGATAGACGACGCCACAGGCGAGGCACCCATGTTGGCGTTGATTTTGGTTTTGCTGGCCCGGCCGATGCACATGGGATCGAGCTTGTAGTTCAGGGCAACGCGATTGGCGGGGATGACCATTCGGCCGGCGGCGACCTCATCGCGGATCTGGTGGGAGGTGAGGTGTTCTTCGCGCTCTGCGACGCGGGTCATCTCGGGGGTGATGATGCCGAGTCGGGCGCTTTCGAGTTGGGTGATGGGCGTGAAGTCGGCGGGGTGGGTGACGGTGCGGGAGGAGCCGTCGGACTGGGTGAAGGTGATGGTGGTGTCATTCGCATCTTCACTTGGCTCGCTCGCGGCTTGCTGGGTGGTCCAGCCTTGGGGCAGAAAGTCCCAGGCGGTTTTGGTGGGCAGGGGGGGCATGCCCGGGGTGTCGGGGCTTGAGAAGGTGGCGGCACCGGCGTGACCGGGCAGGATGCGGGGCGGGTTGGCGAAGGAGCCGGGGGTGGTGGCGGTGGGTTCGAGGCCTGGGTTCTGGCCGCGGGGGGGGAGGGTGTAGGCGGGGGTGGACAAGGGTGCGCTCCAGAGTGAGGGGCGGGTGGAGCGCACGGAGACGGCACAAAGGTGGGCCGTCCGCGCTCCCTCCGCCGGTGTTAGCCGGGTCAGGTTCCGAGGGTGTTTCTCAGCCGATGCTCATGAGGAGACATCAGCACCCCTGGCGGACATGTGCATGGTAGGGCTTGCATGGTGGGATGTGAAGTGGAGGGTCGGGGCGTTAGGCTTCTGGCGATGTGGATGACGCGGTCGTTATCATTTTTTGCCCCGGCGGGGATGCCGATGATGTCGCGGCCGTCGTATCGACGGGAGTTGGTGACGTCGAGCACAGTTCCGGTGGTGATTGCGATGTTCGAGGGCGGGGTGATTGGGGTGCTTGCGCGGAAGGGTTTTGGCGTTGGGGATTTGGCGTTTGCGTCAATCCTGGCGGCACCTTTTTTTGCGAATGCGACGAGTGTGTTTTGGACTCGATTGGCACAGGGGCGGCCGAAGGTCAAGACCATTCGAGGCTTGCAGGTGGTGCTGCTGCTGGCGGCAGCGGGGTTGGCCTTGTTCCCGACGCCCGAGATGACGAGCGACGGCAAGCTTGAGCCTAGTGCCTGGCTTGAGTGGAGTTTGGTGGCGTACATTCTGGGGGTGCGATGCCTGGTGGCGGGCGTGGTCACGCTTCGAAGTACGTTGTGGCGGCAGAATTATCCCCGGGCGGCGCGCGGCCGAGTGACCAGCCGATTGATCGTGCTGGTGAGCGTGGTGGTCGCCCTGTCCGCCCCGCTGATGTATCAATTGCTGGACCGTAACGTCCAGGCGTTTCGGATCGTGTATCCGCTGGCGGCGTGTATCGGCGCGATCGGGGTGGTGGCGTTTTCCGGGATTCGATTACGCGGCGAACGCGTATTGCTTCGCGATGAGCGTGATGGCGCTGCTAAACAAGCTGTCATTGCCTCAAGCGTTGATGACAGGATTGAACCGGCGGTCGGCGACTCGGACCGTATTGAACCCCGGTTTTGGTCCGTGCTGCAAAAGGACAAAACCTTTCGCAGCTACATGATCTGGCAATTTGTGATGGGCTTTGCGAATCTGATGGGGGACGCAGCATTCATCACGATTGTCATTGAACTGGTCAAGCGTTATGGGGGGATTCAGTATTCGCTTTCGACCGTGTTGACTGTCACGTTGCCTTTTGCATTCGCGGCCATTGCGTTGCCGTTCTGGGCTCGGTATCTGGATCGCGTGCACATTGTGCAGTTCCGCACGCGGCATACGTTGTTGTTCGTCGCGGTGCAGCTTGGCTATCTCATCGGGGCATCGGTGGGCTCGGTGGCGTTGCTCGCGGCAGCGCGGGTGTTGCAGGGCGTGGCCCGGGGGGGCGGTATGCTGGCGTGGAACCTTGGGCACAATGACTTCGCGGATCGACGGCTGGTGTCGACGTATATGAGTGTGCACGTGACGCTGACGGGGGTACGCGGATTCATGGCTCCGTTCATCGCGGTGCTGCTGATGAATGGTTGGGCGCAGCGCAGCGTACTCTGGGGCTGGGACGGCTTGGGGGCGTGGACGTTTGCGGTCACCGCGGGGCTGGCTTTTCTGGGATGGGTCGGCTTCGTGCGGCTGTATCAGCAGGTCAAAGCGGATGGCAAGTTGGCGGTGGGTGATTAGCGCAGCATGCTTGATTCCTGGCATAGGCGTCTGGCCTGTGTCGACGCGAAGCGGAGAAGTGAAGCCACCTGTTGCGACGCGACAGCACAAGCGAGACGCATGTGCCACGGTAAGAAATAACGCCTGCGGCTCTAGCTGCGGCGGTTTTTACGTTATGCAGTAATCAATGCCGCGACATGTTGGCGGCCTGGGCGCGATGCGGTGTTGAAAAACCATGAGCCCTGCAGACGCGTCAGTAGGATAGGGTTGTTCGGGTCCAGATCTTTTGAGGAATACAACAAAATGCGTGGTATCAAAGGTAGCGTGGCAGGTGTATGGACGGCAGCGGTGCTAGCCGTGGGGACGGGTGTCGCTTCGGCCCAGGAGCAGGCTGCGGGTTGGTCGGCAGAGCTGCCGGAGTTTGCGTACATCGCCGAGGTTCAAACCAACGTCTTGATCCTGAACGACCCGTTGCCCTGGGTGCGTCAGATTGCGGGCAGTGAGTCTTTGTTTGAGCCGATGCGACAGATGGTGCAAGTGCTGGAGGGGGAGGTGGACCCGGAGTTTGGAGGCGGTGGTCCGGACATCCCTTCTCTTGAAGAACGCACGCAGGCCATTGAGCAAGCCGCGATGTTTATCCCGGCGAGGGTTGTGATTGCTGCGGATGAAACCGGGCTTCAGTTATTCCCGCGGATTTGGGAAGGCATGGCATACGGAGGTTTCGCGGCGGAGGCCCACGCACAAGGCCTGGCGGAACCACAGAAGGCGATGATCGAACGTCTCACGCAGTTGGTCAAGGCGTATCGGGAGCCTCGGGTGACGATCGTGGCGACCATGCGGGACGAGTCGACGGCATTACTTGGGATGCAGCAAGCCCAGCAGATGATGGGATTTGTCCAGGGTGAGGCGGGTATGACAGTTGAGGTGGAAGCCGATCGCGTCAGCCTGGCCATGGACATGCGGACGGTGGGTGGAGAAGGCCCCGGGGCGGCGATGCGTGAAATGGTGGACGAAATGGAGCTGGCTGAAGGAGGTGACCCGGCGACGTCCGCGTTGGCCGCGTCGTTTGCGGACATCAAGTTCAAGATGCAGCTTCGGCGAGAGGGGGCGACGTTGATCTTCAATCTTGGCGATCCCGTGGGTCCGGGCGAGGCGGTGATGACCTCTGCAGGGCTCGGCGAGCGTTGGTTGTCCGGGGGCGAACCCTTGCTCTTTGCCGCGGCCAATGTCAAGGGCGCGATGGCGTGCATCCTGAGAAGCGAATCGGCTGGAGACGAGCTGAGAAATCAGCCGCTGGGTCGCGTGATTATGACTGAGCTGGCGGAAAGCAACATGGGGCGAACGGTGCTGCCGATGGTGTTGCGTAACGAGTTTTCGCATCAACTCAAGTCGCTTGGTGAA
Source organism: uncultured Phycisphaeraceae bacterium (assembly GCA_963799465.1). Classification (GTDB taxonomy): domain Bacteria; phylum Planctomycetota; class Phycisphaerae; order Phycisphaerales; family Phycisphaeraceae; genus JBCCOW01. The sequence continues at coordinate 2,657,516 of CAWCXG010000001.1, forward strand.
GCCGTATCGATGCGGCTTTCGGTCGAAGGTTTCCGGCCGGACTGGGTGGGCGGAGAAGGGGATTTGCAGTATCGGATTCAGGCTCATGTCTGGGTGGATGTGCCACCCGCAGCGCCGGGCTTGGCCCAGTCGCTTCCGCTTTCGAGGATTCCAGCAGGGATGCCATTGGTGAGCGTGGATGCGCAAACCTCGCTGGGCGACCTGCTGCAACAGATCGGCTCGAGCGTCGTGGACCGCGAGCAGATCTATTGGCACGCGCGGATGGAGGCTGACTTCGAGGAACTCGCTGCCAAGGGAATTTACAAGGAAAAGCTGAAAGTTCTGTTGCCCTTGGAAAATATGCTGGTCCGCGACGCTGAGCCGATCTTTGTGAAGGGTCTGGGTGTACTTGCCGATGCGCAGGGGTATGTCGAAGACGGCACGGTGAAGGCCACGGTGGATGGCGAGACGTCTGAGTTTCGGCTTGAAGATGCTCCGCTGCCGCGGGGTGTGATGCTGGCGCGGATTGCAGACAAAGCCTCAGCGGTGGCGTATATGCAGAAGCTGTACGGGATGCTGGCCACGATGACGGCGGAGGAGCTTGGTGAAGAGCTGGACGCCGAGCAGTCCCGGATGCTCACGGTCGATCTGGGGCTGAACGAGACGACGTTTACGGTCAACCCCGACACGTTGAATCCGTTCCTGGAAGAGATGGATTTGAATCTGACGTGGGATTTAAAGAGCGAAGATGCCCGGCCGCACGTGGTGGTCCTGGACGATCTGATGATTTTCTCCACGTCGCCGGTGTTGTCGCAGCAGGTGATTGCGACATGGAAAGGCCAGGCCCCTGGGATGGAGATGCCTGCGGACGCACCGGAGCAGATGCAGGCATGGGGTCAGATGGACGCAGCCCCGTTTGCGGTCGCGCTTCGTTCACTGGCGGACAAGATGAGCTTGCACGTGGGCGATGAGAGACAGAGCCTTTCCGAGCCAGCGGCGATTATGACGTTTGCCGCTTCGATGGCTGAACTGTTGGGCAAGACACAGGTCGTGACGTGGGATGAGTCAGGCGTTCGGAGAGGGATCTGGACCCAGTCGCTGGGCCGGGATCAAGCGGCCGACATGCGATGAGCATTTAGCCAGCCGGGCGTGTCGCGGGAGCTGTGGCCGGTTGCGTCGCGGGGCCGCGCTGCAGCACGACAAGCACATTATTAGTCGAAGGCTGGGGGTTTGATTCGAATTTAGTAGATCGTCCTTCATCATGCTCATTCGGCAGGACAAGGGTCAGCCGATCGCCCTGCAGTTTATAGAGACCTTTGTGAGCGCTAGGTTCTTCCTCAGGCATTTTCTTAAGTTCGATCCATTTTGGGTACTCTTCAGAAAATATGACATACTCGAAGGTCTCGACGCCATGCTGGGTCGTTACATCAAGCCTATTAAATTCGAAGTCGAACTGAATATTTGCCCCCAAATTTTCTGTGAGGTCCTCTCCTTCATCCATGGCCGACACGACATGCCATAGGCCTTGCAGGTCCTGCATGTCGTCAGCAGAAAGAAGGCAGGCCGGCGCGCAAAGCAAAACGATCAATAGTATTCGTGGCACGTGAAAGAATCCCGGTAAAGTCATTCAATCGATTCGCCGGCGACCTCGATCTCGCCTTCTTCCACATCCAGTTCATCAGCGGTTTCGATCCGCTCGATCTGGCCGTCACGGATCCGCATGACCCGGTCCGAGTTGGCGAGCATCTTGTGATCGTGCGTGGCGGTAATGATGGTCACGCCTTCGTCGACGGACAAACCTTTGAGGATTTCGATGATCTCCGCGCCGGTGTGCAGGTCGAGGTTTGCGGTGGGTTCATCGGCGAGAATGATGGTGGGGTCATTCACCAGAGCGCGGGCGATGGCGACGCGTTGTTGTTGCCCGCCGGAGAGCTCGCCGGGACGGTGATCGAGGCGGTGGCCCAGGCCTACTTGTTTAAGTCGTTCCGAGGCTCGGTGGTCCGCTTCGTCGGGATCAAGTCCCAGAAAAATCGCGGGAAGCGAAACGTTTTTTACGGCTGTAAGCGAATAGATCAGGTTATAAGCCTGGAAGACATAACCGATGTAATTGCATCGTACGTAGCTGAGCTGGCTTGACGTGAGCTTGGTGAGTTCGAGCGGGCCGATGTCCACACGTCCTTCGCTGGGCTTATCGAGAGCACCAACGATGTTAAACAGCGTGCTTTTGCCCGAGCCCGATGGCCCCATGATCGAGAGGTATTCGCCGCGCATGATTTCGCAGGACACATCGCGCAAGGCGTAAACTTTTTCTTTGCCCTTGAGGTTGTAGATTTTCGAGACGCCGTGGACGGTGACGATCGTTTCGCCTCGGGCAACGGTGCCGGCGTCGGTCGGCGGGGCGGCGTTGAGTTGGGGCGTGGTTTCAGACATGGCGTTTGATTGAACTCCCGACAACGTGCGTGGCCCAAGGGAATCAGTAAGGCAGTTTGAAGACGCTCTTGGCGAGGAAGGTAAAGCCGATGCCGAGCGTTCCGATGAGGCCAAAGCCGCAGCTGAATCCCGCGAAGATCACCGGGATGTATTGCCGCCACATCAGGCCTAGGCGTTTTTGAAAATAGTATCGGCCGATGAGTGCACCGATGAACTGAGGCACCACGACGTAGGGCAGGGTTTGGTTGAGTCCGCGGACCACGCCGTAGATCAGGAACGTCGGTGCCCCAAGCCAGGCCATGCCTGCGAAGCACACCGCACCGATGATGGTGCCTGCCAGGATGTAATGGCCGTTGAGTGCTTTTTCAAATTCGGTGAAGCCTCCGAGGGTCGATGAAAACACCAGCGATTGTTGCTCGGCGGTGACTTCCCACCATTCCTGGGCGAAGGGGAACTGTGGACCAGGGATTGCACCCAGGCCCCAGATGAAGTGTGCGAAGCACAGCGAGCCGACCAGGATGATGGGCATGAGCAGCAACTCAGACTTCCAGATGCTGCGGAACTTGGTGCCGGTGAGTTCACACTGCCGGTAGAACACGGTCATGCTGCCGTAGTTGTGCAGCGGGATGGGCAGGAACCACACCGCCACGCCTTGGTATCCCGAGAGGATGAAGGACGCTTCTTTGACGAAGGGGATGTTGATCACTTCGCCGGCGATGCCTTCGAGGCGAGCGGTGACATAGCTGATGAGCGGCGTGTAGATGAGTGCGTAAAACACCATGACCACGATCAGCGGCAGGTGGACTTCGCCGTCGGTGATATACAGCAGCCAGATACTGACTGCCATGTAGAGCGCGGAGGACACGAGGTAGACCGCGATGATCAGCCACCACTTGATATCGCCGCGCCCTTCGGGAATGCCAAAGTCTTCCTGATGCACCTCATGGTGTTCCATGGCGGCTTTGCGTTTCGCGTTGGTGTAAGCCTTGAAGACCGACACGAATCCCGCCCCCGCGATCGCCAGCGCGACCCCGATCGAGAAGCTGAAGTAAAAGTCGACGTTGTTCTTGTAGAACGTCTGCTGCATGTCGTCGCCGGGCGACCACGACTCGAGAATGCCCGCGTTGTAGAGCACGGGGTTGGCGATGAACGTCACGATCAGGCCGATGAACGTGCCGATCATCGCCCAGAACGGCAAGACCATGCCCAGGATCACCATGCCGAGGTTTAAGGACACGGCGACCGCGACCGCTTTGAGCGCGGTGTTCCCCACGTCCTGCGTGAAGTCGATAAAGGGGATGGGCAGGATCGTGATGGGCTTGCCGAGCAGGGCTCCGGTGATGGTGGGCAGCCCGATGTAAATCAGTCCGAAGACCAGCCCGATCATGGAGCCGATGGAAAACACCCGCCAGCGCCAGTGCTTCGCGGCAGGCTCGGTGCCGGGCTTGAGGTTGGGTTCGGGGTCATCGACAGGTTTATTGCCGGTGGATTCTTCTTCCTGCTCTTCCGACAGCGCGAGGATGCCCTGGGCGCCGATGGGTGCCATCGGGAAAGGGAGTTTTTCGATGTCGGAGGTCAGGCGGAACAGCCCGTATCCGAGAATCATGTTGTCGATTCGGCCGATGATCATGGTGAAGGCGATCAGCCCGAGTGCCGGTGCCCACTCCCACATCAACAGTGACCGCTGGCCGAGCACCTGGGGGTCCTGCGGGGCGACCCATGAAGGCACTTTGTCGGCAATGCCCTGAGCCTGCGCGGCGTCGGACTGCACGTAGAACTGGCTCCACAGCGCACAAGCCCCCCGTGGAATCCGCCTTGCAGCTGAGACGCGGTGACCATGATCGCGCCTGAGATATAGAACAGCGTGAAGATCTCAGCGTTCTTGAGTTGCTTGTTGGCTCGACGGGCGACTTCAATAAACAAAATCAGCGTGACCCACTGCGCGGCAGGTCCGATCGCGGCCCCAGCCAGCAGGGTCATGTAAATCGAGCCGGGCACCATCAGCACGGCAACAAATAACGCTCCGAGGAATGCGGTCCAACTGAAACCATCCTCGAAGGTCGAGGGTGGTTTCATCAGCGACCGGAACTCTTCGAGTTCCTTGTCGACTTTCTTCGCCTTGGGTGCTTTGTGCTCGGCCATGGGGCTTGCGGAAGGGATCGAGAGTGTACCGACGGATGCGATGCGGCGAACGCGGGACGCAGATTAAGCGGGTTGGAGCGGAGGGTGATCGCCCAGGCCGGTCATCGGCGGGTCAGGGGTGACGGTCGGGGCAGGGCGTTCGCCCAAAGTCTGGAGCGTTTCCATACGGAACTGCTCGATGGTGTCATCGGGAAGTGTGCGCCAGAGCAGGAATTGTTTTCGCAGGTGTTTCATGAAGGTTCGGTTGGCCCGGGTCCAGTCGCCGGTGGTGCCTGAGAGGCGGGTGACTTTAATGTTCACTTCGTCCACGCCGGGAATTTCTGACGGGATGGCTTTGAGTTCCATGCGCTGGGTCACGCCCAGGTCGAAGGGAGCGAGTGCGAATTCCCCGCTGACCACGAGGCGGTTGTCGTTGTCGCGCAGGATATCGATGTCCTGGGCGGCGAACGCTCCGAGGCCGGGGTCGTCATGTCGGCGGAAGTGTTCTGCGAGGAACGAGGCCACGCCGGTCATGTCGTACGCCGAGACGGTGAAGGGGAACGTGAGGATCAGGTCGTCGCCGTCGGGCTTGGGCAGATTCCAGGAGCGGGCGAGGCCGGGGTTGGCGGATTTTGACGCTCGGGTTGCGGGATAGATGGCGGAGACCATGACAGTGGCCATGACCACGCCGATGGCGAAGAGCGAGTTGGTCGAGGAATAGTTGATGTTGGGCGGGGGGATCAAGCCTTGCTGCGCCAATGCACCGGCGACGACGGAGACAACTTGTGCCAGAAGCTGGCCGCCCATGCCCCCCACGATGGCGTAGACCGCTGCTTCCGCGAAGAACAGCAAGCCGACATGTAGCGGTGAAAGCCCCAAGGCCGAGAAGGTGTAAATCTCTTTTTCGCGGTCCGAGATCGAGCCCAGCAAGGTGCCAAAGATGATGAGCCCGCCGAGCAGCAACGGGACGACGAGTTGCAGGCTGCCTGAGACGCTGGTGAGTTGGGTGAGCAGCATGCGTTGCACGCCGTCGGGGCCGGGCGCCCAGACAGGCATGACGACCAGCTCGGCGAGGCGTTCGCCGCGCTCGACGGCGTTGATGCTTGGGTCGGGGTGGAGCGTGATGGTGTGCAGCTCCCCGCCGACTTGGCGCACCAGGCTGTTTCCAGCCACCGCCATGGCATTCGCGGAGAGGTGGACAAAGTCTTTCTGGACATCATCAACGAGTAAGGACTCTGCTTCGTCTGAGGCGACGCCGCTGGATTCTTCCTGAGCCGCCGAGGGATCGGAGAAATCGACGGGCAAGGCGGACTCGCCATCGATATGACGAAGCCGTTGAAGGGCCCGAACATCAAATGCCCCGGCGAAGGTCGCGGGTCGGCCTCGGAGTCGCACCTTGTCGCCGGGCTTAAGTCCGAGTCGTTCTGCGGTTTGTTCAGGCAGCAGCAGGCCGTCGGAAGCGAGACTTTTTGAAAGGGCTTGTGCGGTGTCTGGCGTCGCACCCAGCGCTACAGCCAGTGCAGGCCAGCGTTCGAGTTGACGCGGATCCACACCCATGACCGCGCCGACTTCTTCCGCAGCCGTGCCCCTTGAGACGGGGAAGCCTTGGCTGCCCGAATCACCCTCACCCACCAACCAGTATCCCGGGGCGAGAAGCCCTTCAGGACCTTGCTGGCCCTCGAGCATGACCAGGTTTCCCGACTCAATGACCGCGAAGTCGAGGTTTCGCAGCAAAATGGCCTGCGGCATGTCACGGTCTACCGCACCGAGGTCAGCTTTACGCACGCCGATCTCAATATTGAAACTCGCAAAAGACAGGATCGTGAACGTGAGCATCACTACGGTCACGGCGGTGAGTGTGGTGCGGGTGGGCCGGCGGCGCATGGTGCTCATGCCCATGTTGACCGCCGCGACCATGGTCCCGAACTGCGACACTTCCTGATCGTGCATGGTCGTGCCCTGGCCTTGCAGCACCCGTAGCTCGTTCTTGAACTTCCGGGCCAGCAGATAAATGACCAGTGCCGAGAGCAGAATGATGGCGAAGGCGAGGAAAATGATCACCGGCGTCGATGCAATGGCAAAGCCTGGGTGCATGAAGTACAGCGCGCAAAGGTCAGCAGAAACAGGCCGGTGAACCCGCCGATCCGGCCGTAGATGCTGGTGGCTCCGACGAGCAGGCGCTCCATGCCAAAGGCAAAGGGAATCGCCAGCAGCAGCAGGATGACCACGGACCACACCAGGTCATCCATCGCAGCGCGGAGCTCGGGGTAAACGCGCTGCGAGATGTTGTTGGACCGCAGGAAGCCGGACATCCGGTCAGCCAGGCCGGCCGCGTCTTCTGCAGTGTCGAGCTCACGTTTGGCCCGGCCGTGCAGCCTTTCCAAAGCGGGGACGGACACGCTGCGCTCGCGCATGATGTTCAGGCGTTGCTCGTTGAGCTCCCAGGCATCGTGGGCGGCGATGGGTGCGAAGTTGGGCGGCGACTCAAGTTGCTCGGCAGGAATGCCGGTCAGTTCACCATTCGACGCACTGCTTTGGTCACCTTTGGATGCAGGCGAACCCAGTGCCACAGGCCCCATCTGCTGGAAGACCTTGACCATGCGGTCCACGATCTGATCCGAGAGGAAAAAGAAGGTGTAGGCATCTTCCTGCCCCCATAAGGCAAGATTCTCTCGGAAGCGGGTGTCCGATGTGGACTGCAGCACCTGAAGCAAATCGGGGTTGGCTGCAAAGGTTGGCATGCTGACCAGCACGTGGCCCTTGCCGCTGATCAGGTCAGTGCGCATGGCGCCCTTCGACGCCTGCCCCAGTTGCCCCTGGGTGGTCATGGCTGAGATGCCTGAGTCCGGGGCGGGCAGGACCGCGAAGGTCGTGATATTTTTTTCGAGTTCTTTATGAAACGCGACGAGGTCGTATCGGCCGTGAAGATTGACAGGCACGAGATTGAACGTGTCGTAGGCGGGAAGGATGTTTTCCGCAAGGTTCGCCCAGGACACCCCGGGGCTGTTGCTGCCCCCGGGCCACAGCGCCATCATGGCTCCCGGTGCCGGCCGCTTTTCGGCCAGGCCTCCGAGCACGCGTAAGGTCACAAAGTCGCCGGTCGTTCGATAGTCATTCCACGCTGCATACTTACTCGTGGCCATGACACGGAAGCTGCGGGCAATGGACAATTCAGGGCTGTTGGCAGCGGCTTTGAGAAGCATCGTCGCTTGACGGGCCTGTGCCGAAATGACCGCAAGATTCAGGCGATCGACCGTGTCGCTTGGTTGTCCCTCGCGGGGCAGGGCGTCGTAACCCGTGACGACCGCGAGATTGTAGAAACGGTGAATGCCTGCAATGGCACCACTGTGAACGCGCTGCGTCGGGGCAAACCGCGCTCCAGCGTTTGGGTCTGCCAACGTCAATCGGTCGAGCGCAGGCAGGTCAAGTTTTGTCGAGACACGCTCCAGTACCGACAAAAGGCGGTTATAAAACCCCGGGTCATCGGCGTCGGCCGGTGTGCCCGCGACGTAAAGGTTGTAAGTCGCGTCGTTGGCAACAAGCGAGAAGGTGTCGCTGGCGTCGCTGAGGTCAAATGACGCGTGTAGCACGATGAGCTTGGGCTGGTATGCGTTCTCTGCCTCGTACCCAAGCACCTCGCGTAAATCTGCACGCTGCTGATCCTGCCGCATCTCCTGCTCGAGCTCCGCCAGCCGAGTGTTGAAGCGTGCTGCGGTGGCACTTTGCAGCGTCTCGAACAGTTCTCGCAGCCGTCCCAGCTTTGCGGTATCGGTCGCAGAAATATCCGCTTCTTCAAGGACTGCAATATTCTCGCCCGACGGGTCTTTGACGGCTGTGACCAATGCAGCGAGCTGGTTGTAATGCACCGCTCGACGGACATCGTCCCATGCATACTGCGTGGCGGTCATCGCTTGTAATTCGGCCTCAATGTCCTGCTTGGACACCCCGGCTCGTGTCATGCGAAGGCGGTCGATCTGCAACTGCCGCGCGAGATCCGCACGTCGCCAATCGGCGGTGTCGCTCAACGCTTCACTCAGGTAGGTGCTGACTTTGTCTTCGCGGGCGTCGAATCCCAGACCCATCGCCGCGAGCCGGTCGCGCATCGCACGGGTGGCGTTCTTTTCGTCCTGATGGTTTTTGACGATTGAAGCGTCAATCTCTGCAGGCATGTGAATCGCGTTATAAAACTGCTTCGCTCCGCCGTGCATCCGCGCACCGTTGTCGAAGAACACCACTGCGGTGTCGCGCTGGGGTGGCTTGCGGGTGAAGTCTTGCGCAGCCGCAAGCAAAGCGGCGACATTCGCTGCCCGCCGGGCGGCGGGGCTCATGTGGGGCACCACCCCAAAGCTGTCGTAATCCACCGCGAGCACGAGAACTTCAGGTTCTTTCGCCGCCGCCTGGGTGTTGAGCCCGGGGATGAAGCCCACAATATTGCGGCCCTGCGACATCTCCCACCCCACCCGGCTCACCAGTCGAACCTGCTCACGGTCCTGCGTAAGGTCCACGCTGCCCGCTTTGCCGTCCTGCACGCCAGGTACGTACATGCGGAGCAGATTTACCGGTACGTTGGCGTGTTTGGGTGCGGGTCCGGGGTCGGCCTCGTTGCGTAAAAACACCACGCCGCGAGCACCCATTGCAAACGCGCGCTGCCAGGCGTCATGCGTAGCAAAATCCAGGACGACAATCGCGTCTTTCGCGCGGCGGTCGCCGTAGTCGGCAACATCACCTCGGCCGGCGTAAATCATCGGCGCGGTCACGCCCTGGGCCGGTGTGGTGGGGGGGACCACCACGTTGGGCCGCAAGGGCAGGATCGCCAGCTTCTGTCCGTCAATCTCCAGATACGCCTCGCGCACCACGGTTTGCCAGACCGGGACATCCTGCGAAAGCACGGTGGGTACGCCGATCTCACGTAAACGCTTTTCGATGTACGCCGCAGCGTCTTGGCCTTCGGGTGATCCGGCGAGTCGATGCGGGTGCCGGGTCAACGCTTCAACGTCTGCGGCAAACGACGCTGAAACTTCCTGAGTCGGTTCGGTCGGCGCGGTGGTCTGTGCGGCGGCACGGGGTGCCCACACGGCCATCAACACGACAGCGGCTGCGATCACCGCGTGCATCCACGCGCGGTACGTTCGCGGTGAAGCATGGGCAAGCGGGGCGTTGTGTGGCATGCGCTGGGATGGGGCCTTGGCGTTGGACTTCATAAGAATGCACCCGCGGGGCTTAGTGGTCCCCACCGATTTTGCCGAGCTTGATTTTGATGTCTTCACGTTTGGCGACGCGTTCCACCTGGCCGTCACGGACCCACATGATCCGGTCGCACAAGGCCAGCAGACGGTGGTCGTGGGTGGAGCAGACGATGGTGACATTTTGCTCTTTGTTAATGCGGACGAGAATGTCGAGGATTTCCTGGCCGGTCTTAAAGTCAAGATTGGCGGTGGGCTCATCGGCGAGCAGGATCATCGGCACATTGCACATGGAGCGTGCGATGGCGACGCGTTGCTGCTGGCCGCCGGACATTTCGATGGGGCGGTGGGTCCATCGGTCGCCCAGGCCGACGAGATCGAGAAGCTTCATCCCGCGGTGCCGGGCCTCTTCCGGCGAGACGCCCGCAAAGGCCATGGGGACGGTGACATTTTCCAGGGCTGTCATGTAACGGATGAGGTTGTACTGCTGGAAGATGTAACCGATTTTCTGGCAGCGGAGGAACGCGAGTTCAGACGCGGAGAGCTGGGCGACATCCACTTCATCGATCAGGATGCGTCCTTCACTGGGCGAGTCGAGCGCCCCGATCATATTGAAAAACGTGCTCTTGCCAGAGCCTGACGGGCCCATGACGGCGATGAACTCTCCGCGGTACACCACACTGTCCACACCGCGTAAGGCGTGCGTGGCGGACTCCCCTTCGCCGTAGACTTTTTTCACCCCGATGGTCCGAATGATCACCGGTTTCTCTTCCGAGGCCGGCGGTCGGTTGGGCGCACTCCGTGGGTCCGGCGTCGCTGCGGTGGCTGGGGTCGCCGCGTCGGGTTGGGTTGTCACATCATCCATTGCACATCATCCCTAACACAAGGATCTACTCGACCCGCATGGCTTCCATCGGGGCCAGTCGGGCTGCCACCCACGAAGGCCCGACCGCTGCCAGCGTCGCCAGCAGCAAGCCGACCACCAAAGCAAACACCGCCGCCAGAAATACGGTGCCCATAGAGCCCGAAGCGAGTTTCAGCAATCCTCCGTAGTCCGCCAATCCACGCAGCAGCGCGAGAATCAGCCCGATGGCCACACCCGCCAGGCCACCGATCACCCCTTGGATCGCAGCCTCGAACACGAACATCTGCATCACGAATTTATCCATGGCTCCGAGGCACTTCATGGTCGCGATTTCCGTAAAGCGTTCCGTCACCGACATGAGCATCGCGTTGGCCACGCCGACCACACACACCAGAAAAGACAAACCCACCAGCCACAGCGTGCGTGTGGGCAGCCCCATGAATCCTTCGCCCTCGACCGGGATGCGTTCGCCGACAGCTTCGCTGAGTTGAGCCCGGCGTTGATACGACTGAGCAATGGCCTGGACCCGCTCGGCGGTGAGCGGCGGACCCGTGCGGTCTTCGCGCAAAAGCTGGACCCGGCTGGCCAGCCAGTTCGCCGCCGCGCTGTCGTCAGCCTGGCTGAGCACCAGATCGCTCGACACATCGGTCACTTCGACGTCAAACTCCCGCGACGCTTCGGCCCGGATCCGCGAGTCACGCAGTGCCGCTTCAATGGCTTGCAGATCCCGCTGATCTGCGGCATAGACGGACAAACTCTCAGGCGTGAGTTCGCCAAACGCGAACCCCGCCTCGCGAGCCACCTTAAAGACCTGCTCCGGTTGCTCGGCCAGCATTTGCGATGCGGAGACATTGTCAAGTTTCAGGTTCACCGCGAGGATGGCAGCCTGATGTCCCTGCCGAATACTGCGGGCCGCTGCGATCATGGCAGGGCGTCGGTCGCGGATGAGCTGCGCAAAGGCGGAGGCATCGCCCAGCGGCGCGGGAACTTTCGCCGACGCCAGCCGAGCCAGAAACCGGTCGAGGTTGTCGTTGCGCTGCAATTCGGAAAACAGATCAAAGCCCGAGAGCCCGCCGGTCAACGCGGCACGCTCTGCGGGCGGCAGCGACGTGAGATACGCGTCCGCCTCGGCCAGATCAGCCGCGGTCTTCGCGGCAGCGTCAAGGTCGTGCTCCGGATCGATCCACGCGGCATACTCCTCGCGTCGAACCGCATCGTTACGCGCCAGCCGCTCGATGATGGTCGGCAATGCGTCCGCCTGGCCGAGTCGTGTGATGGTCTGCGCTTTGGTCCGCCCGTCCTGCAGCTCGCGATAGGCCGAGAGTTCCACCTCATTCGCCACCAGCCCGTACGCCAGCATGTGCACCAGAAAGGCCACCGCCAACCCCAGGATGGAGATGGTGACCATCGAACGGAACATCCGATACGCCATGCCCGACAGCGCAAGCCGGAAGCATTTGGCGAGTCCGAGATTCACCTGATTGTGGGCCTCAATCGGCTTCATCGCACATCCTCCAGAGCCGACCCACCCAGCGCGGCATCCTCACCCGCCGGGTCCTCATGCATTCCGACCACCACGAGCAACTTGCGTTGCACCAACAGTGCGATGAACTGCATGACAGATGCGCGAGCTTCGTGAAATCGTACTTGATGCTTGGCGGCAAACCGCTCGACGATTTTCTCAACGCTCGTGTGGCCGTCACACTGCTTCCACACATCCTCGCCCAGCGTGTCAAGCTTGACGCCTTTTTCATCGCGCAACGGCAACACCCGCTTAAGCGGTTTTTCCAGGAAGCCGCGACGCTTGAGCTGAATCCAAAGGACCAGCCCCGAGCCGCGACGTTCCGACCGCACCGCCTGGTTGCGCACGGGCACCGCATCGAGCATCTCGTCGAGCGACATCGCTGAAGGTTTCGTGCGGATCCGGTGCATCAGGCAGTCACCCCCAACGCCTGGACCTTGATGTCATCGGGGAGATATTCAGACTTTGGCGGGCTCCACGTCGTGAGTTGCATCACTGCGTTGTGTTCCTCTGCGTGCCACAGGACATCACGACGCAAGCGCCGCCGTCCCATCCAACGTTCAATCCGCGTTCCAGGTTCGAGCGACTCGGCCCGGGCTGCAGTTCGCCCAGAAGCCTGCCCGAGCAGGACGCGGGGCTCGGCATCTTTGAGCTCATCTTCCAGCGCTTTGCCCGGATCGCCTCGGTACCAGGTGGACGCCATGCCCCGTCGGCGAACGCGGGCCTCAGCTTTGGGGCCGTGCTTGTGTTCGGGTCCACGGTCGCCGTACTGCAGCGACGCTTCGCCTGCCGACACCGACACCGACCGCAACCGCCAAGGCTTACCCGCCTGCACATCCATGCCGAACAACCGCACCGGCCCGGGCTCGTCCCCCGCAGACTCCACCGACAATGAGGCCACCACCGCCTCAGCCTCCGCCCGCGCGTCAGGCTCATCGTCGTGCAGCACCACCGCTTCAAGCAGTCGGCCAAACGCATTGAAATAACGCACCGCCCGCGTGATCTCCGTGGACCCGGCATCCCCCAACTCCGTACGCCGCAAGCCCCGCCACCCCGGTACGTTCAGCGACGCGAATGACGCCTCCTCGTCCAGGCTGATCTGGCGTTGTCGATGATCATCCAACATCCGGTCAATCGCAGGGGGGGACTTGCACGTGGTCCAGGTGAGTTGCAGGCGTTGCCTTCGGCGATCCACGAAGCCCAGTGTCCCCTTGTGCGGTTTAACACTGTGGCGGGCGACATCCCAGGCGGCGGGCACCTGGCCGCACACACCCAGCCACGCGAAACGCTGCCAGTCGGGGCTCTGCATCATCAGGGGGCACCTGTGCCGATCATCCGGGGAACACCTTGAACGGTTTGACTTCCATGCCCTGGCTGTAGAACAGCAAGCCGATAAGAATCCAGAACAGCGCTGCAAACAGCTCGCCGGCAATCACCCCAATTGCCACCGGCCGCAGGGCTTGATATCCCTTGGCCCCCCCGATTTTCACCACCCCCGCTTTGACCAGCCAGCCAAGCAGGAACGAGACACTGAACTGCACCATCGGGTACGTGCCCCACACCAAGAAGACCAGCGGATGCAAAGGCCACCAAGGCAACCGAAGCCGTGCCGCAGCGGTCACCAGCACCAGCAACGCGCCACCCATCGCCCAGGCGATCAGCTCGGTGTTGGGCTGAAGCTGGTCCAGCCTCTGGGTATCCGATGGCGTCGTGGTATCAGAAAGGATGCCTTGAGAGGACGCTTCGTCGATGCCTTGGCTGGTCGAATCGAGGGTGAAGCTGGGCATACTCTGCCCCGACCACCTGTCAAAAGCGGGATAGCCCAACGCATACTGAAAACTCAGCGTCGTGATGCCTGCGATCACCAGTCCTGCGATCAGCATCACACCCAGCGCCGGTGCAAGTTTGGCGGGCGACGTCTTCCCTGAGCGGTCGCCGATACGAAGCGCGTTGACGATAAAAGGCATCACCGCCTCCCGCGGGTCCCCGACGATCATCAGGCTCGCGACCCCCAGCAGAATAAACGCGGTCGGACCGATGGCTTCAAAACCCAGCAAGCCCAGCAGCATCGTCGAAGGCAACCAGCTGGCCTGGACAAAAAAGGCCCCGGTCTCCGCCACCAGTCGGCTCATGACCACATGCGTGAGCATCACCAAAAGCACAAACACCAGCGACCACCCCCACGCCAGACCACTGGTGCGAAGGATCAGCACACAGGCGAACAGCATGATGACCGCAAGCCGCGCCGCCCAGACCGCATAACCCGGCGTCTGCTCCTGGCGTTTGAGCCCCACCGCCGAGGCCGCCACGTTGAGGTAGTACCGCCGTCCGGTGTAGAGGATGATGCCTGCAAACGCGACGTACGCGCCAAAGCGGACCACATTGCCGTTGCCAGCGAGCTCGTAGCTGTTTTCAAAAGGCACACCGGAGCTGATGACAAATGCGCCCAGCAACATCCACAGCCCCATGCTGATGCCCAGACTCAGTGACACCGAGGTGGTCAGGAAAAATGCGAATGCCAGAACACTGGGGTAGATCGTGGGGTTGAAATACGCTTGGTTCCCAGACACCTGGGCGAGTGTGGGGAACAATGTTTTCAGCGGGTTGAAGTCAAAGTTCAGCGGAATGCCCGGAATGGCTTCGTCGGTGTAGGCACTGATGGCATTCACGCCATGCAAGGCAAACAACCCGAAAAAGGCCAGCCAGAACAGTCGATTCCGCATGATGTTGGGAAGGCAAAAGCCCTCATCACGCGTGACCGACTCCTCCACAAATCGTGCAATCGGGTAGGGCAACAGCTCCCGTCGACTCCACTGCGGATGAAATATCAACGCCAGGCAAAGCAGCAGGACACCCAGGCACGCAGTAAATCCACCCCACAACCGGATCAACGGCCACCATGCGTCCCAGGGCACCTGGCTCGGCCAGGTGAATACGTTGCCGGGCTTGGTCCTGCCCGAGAAATACGCATCGTGGGTGTACGGATGGCGAAGCATCCCCGAAAGCAGCAGCCCATCGCCAGCAGGTGAACCTCGAATCGCTCCGCCGCTGGCTTCTGCCACAAGCGCTCGTGCAGCATGCCCCCTGGCTTGCGTTGCAAGGGTGGCCCAATAGTCCGCGCGGGTCGCGTCGTCCTGCTCCAACGCCTCCTGCTGCACCTCTGTGGCGGCAGTCGCTTGGTCCAACGCCACCTTCACTGCGTCTGACGAGGCCTGTGCACCGGAATCCACCGCCCACTGCGGCTGCGTGATGGCGTGGTTCACTGCGTCGAGAATGATGCGAACATCCGAGGGATCGGTCGGCGTGCCGGGGGTCTGGGCCGCGATCTGGGCTAAGCGTTGTTTTTGCCGAGTGTTAAGTGATTCGGCAGCCTTGGTAAAGGCTTGATTCTGCGGGTTGAGCAGCTGGGCCGCCGCCGCCGGGGGATCAACGACATGACCCGCAGCGACCGTCGGTGACCCGCCGGGCACGTAGCTGGTGATGTCGACGTTTTTCCACGGGCTGTTGGTCTGCAGCCAGTGGGCAGGCATGGCGGTGATCTGCGAGGCCCCGCGATAAAAACCCGAGCTGGGGTACCCGCAGGCGACCAGCGCGATGGCGGTGGCGACCGCAAACTCCGGGCCCCGAAGCATCAGTTTGCGGTTGAAACGACCCGCCAGGGCGTTGAGCAACAGGCCGACCACCAGGACCCCGAAAATCGAGATCGGCAGGAAATGACCGATCAAAAACGTGCCACGAACCACCGCGTCGTTCGGATAAACCGAGAACGACACCACGAGGCCTAGAAGCAAGCCCAAAATAACAGCACGCAAAGTCAAGCCGAAGTGGATCCAGAAAGGGGTGTCGCGAGTCCTACACCTATACCTCATGCACGCGCCCGCGTCGAATCGCGTGTGCCCAGCCGGCATCATAAAAACCCCGTAAGCTCCTGCCATGTCCACCCTCCCAGACCTGGCCGCGACGCTTCAACTCCCCCCTGGAACCACCTTGCTCGAAGGCGTTAACGGCTTGCCCCGCCTGGTCGTCGAAACGCAGACGGCTACTGGCGAAATCTATTTGCACGGAGCCCACGTCACCCAATGGCAGCCTGCAGGCCATCAACCGGTCCTGTGGATGTCCAAGGAAGCTGTCTTCGCACCAGGCGAGCCGATCCGCGGCGGCGTGCCGATCTGCCTGCCCTGGTTTGGAGCCAACGCCAATGACCCCCACGCACCAAGCCACGGCTGGGCCCGCATCACCGCCTGGACCATCGAATCCGTCAAAGCCATCGACCAAGGCCTGCAGGTCACCCTCACGCTTGACCATGACAGCCTGAGCCTGCGATATGCCGTGTGCTTCGGTGCCACCCTCACGATGTCGCTGAGCATCACCAACAAAGGCGACACCAGGCGAGAGCTGGAAGCCGCGCTGCACACCTACTTCGATGTCGGCAACATCCGACAGGCAGAAGTGCGTGGCCTTGAAGACGCACCGTACCGCGACTCCCTGCAAGGCCGAACCGAGGTTCCCGCCGCCCACCACCGCATCCGCTTCACCGGCGAAACCGATCGCATTTATCAACACGCCGGCCAGGCGGTCATTCACGACCCCGTCCTCGCCCGTGATGTCGTCATCGACAAGGCTGGCTCGCCCAGCACCGTCGTGTGGAACCCCTGGATCGACAAGTCGGCCCGCATGGCAGACTTCGGCGACCAGGAATGGGGCGGGATGCTTTGCGTTGAAACCGCTGCCGTCGCACCCGACAACGTGTCGCTGGAGTCTGGGCAGATGCATACCCTCGAAGCCGTGATTCGTGTGGAAACACCGACTGCGTGATCGGGGCTACGTGCATTGACGCTAAGTACAATTGGTAAGTGCGGACGCGACCGTTCGTGATACAAAATTAAGTTTGTATCACCTGCAGGAGTTAAGCTATATCACAGTCGACGAAGATAACGTCTTGTCGCAATGCGTTATATGGATCATATTCTGCGTTGTCGCCGCGTCGTGAGGATACCGACCCCAACCGCTAAGAGGCATGCGGCGCCCGGTTCAGGGATGGCGACCTGACTGACAAACACCCGGGCGTAGCCTCCGCCATTATTACCGCCGGTCGTTGAGCCCACAATGAAATCTGCCAATCCATCGCCGTTGACATCGCCCGCCCCACTGACCGATATCCCAAAGCCGTCGCTAGCATTGTCGCCGCTGAAAGTGTAAAGCGTTTCTCCGTTTGCACCCGAGATCACACGAGCGCTACCGCGATCAGCTCCGCCGGTATCATCAAATGGAACGCCGATGATTATGTCATCGAATCCATCACCGTTGACATCGCCCACCCCGCTCACCGAAGTTCCCAAAGCGTCTCCTGCTGCGTCGCCTTGAAATTGATAGAGGGATGCCCCGTCAAAGCCTGAGCTGACTTGAGCCCCGCCGCTGCCCGAGCCATTGGTGTCATCTCCAAGTGAGCCGACGATCAGGTCACGTTGGCCATCGCCGTTGATATCGCCCGCGCCGCTGACGGAATATCCATACAGGTCACCGCTGGAATCGCCGTTCAGGCTTAATAGGGTTGATCCATCAATTCCTGAAAAGACGCTGACACTGCCGCGGCCATTCGCTTTCGAAGCTCCAACGATAATATCGTCATAGCCATCGCCATTGAAGTCGCCCGCTCCGCTTACGGCCGATCCAAGTTGGTCTCCACTCGAATTGCCGTTAAAGGTTTGCAACAAGGTGCCATTAAAACCGGAGAAGACGCTTGCGCTTCCACTTTGAGGTCCGTTGCGGCTCGCAAGTTCCGCACCCACAACCAAGTCTGCATAACTGTCACCGTTCACATCGCCCGCAGCGCTGACGGATTGCCCAAAGCGGTCATCTGCAGCAACGCCGTTAAATTGATAGAGCGTGCTGCCGTTAAATCCCGATATAACTCTTGCGCTGCCGCTGTCATCTTTTCCGTTGTTGTCGTCTTTGTAGGCCCCAATAATCAAGTCGCTGTACCCATCCCGATTTACATCACCTGCGCCGCTGACTGAGAATCCCAATGAGTCGCTCTTGTTGTCCCCGTCAAAGTGATACAGGATGGCACCGGTTCGGCCGGAAAAAACACGGGCACTGCCACTGCTTGATCCGTTATTGTCGTCTCGAGGTGCACCGACAATCAGGTCGTCAAAGCCATCGGCATCCACGTCCCCGGCTCCGCTGACGGAGAAGCCAAAGCGATCATTGCTGTCATCGCCGTGGAAGGTGTACAGCGGGGTATGCGTCACCGCGAGAGGGCCGGCGTTTGCGGAGAAGCTGACCACCAGCAGTGCCGGACAAACTGCAGCAACTAGGCTGCGGTTGAGGCGGGGATACCAATAAAGCACAGTCTTTCTCTCCACATCGTCAGTTAAGATTCGAGCAGGTGCCAATATCAAGGCCAACGCCCGGGTGACCCCGGTTCACCGCTCGTTTACCCGTAATACGTGGCGGGGACGTTTTTGTCAACGCTTGTCTTTTAGTTTCTCAGCATTTGTGAAGCGCTGAAAAATGTCTGCGGTCAACCCCCATCATTTCGCGACCACGCCCCGCACGCACGGCTTGTGAGAGTGCGTATCATACTTCGGGCACGAACGCCTCAATGGGCTATAACCTGCGGGTATGGCTGCAAATGCTCCCTTAATGGTGTCGGTCAGTGGGTTGCGGGGGCTGGTAGGGCGGTCGTTAACGCCGGGCGTGGCGGTACGGTTTGCGTCCGCGTATGGCTCGTGGCTCAAGGCAAGACCGTCGGTTTTGAATCAGGCCAAGTCCAGTGCTGAAGGTGCATCGGTGATGCCTCGTGTCGTGGTGGGGCGGGACAGCCGGGCGTCGGGAGCGATGATCGCGCAGGCGGCCTCAGCGGGGTTGATGGCGGTGGGGTGTCGGCCGATTGATGTCGGGGTGGTTTCCACGCCGGGGGTGGCGGCGGCGTTGCAGCACCTCAAGGCCGACGGGGCCTTGGTCGCCACCGCCAGCCACAACCCCAACCCGTGGAACGGCCTGAAAGCGCTGCGCCACGACGGCGTTGCGCCGCCTCCGAAAGATGCCGCAGCCATCATTCACCGGTTCCACCACGATCAATTCGACCATCTCGTCGATGACGACGCCACTGCAATGCCCTCGGGCGAGATCTTCGGTAAGGCTGCTGCCATCCATGTGGATCGGGTCCTGGAGACGGTGGATCTGGCTTCGGTCCGACAACGCGATCAGCCCCGGTTGCGGGTGGTGGTCGATTCGGTCTGCGGGGCGGGCGGGCGAGAGGCAGCGTTGATCTGTGAAGCCTTGGGCGTTGAACTGATCCACCTCAATGCGGAGCCCACGGGGGACTTCCCTCATCCGCCTGAGCCCACGCGGGAGCATCTCACGCACTTGAGTGAGGCGGTGAAAGCGCATGGTGCGGATGTTGGATTTGCGCAGGACCCCGACGCGGATCGCTTGGCGATTGTCGACAACACCGGACGGTACATCGGCGAGGAATACACGCTGGCCTTGTGTGTGAAGCATCGCCTGGGGTCGGGCGGGGTTGTGGCGGCGAACTTGTCGACAAGCCGAATGATCGACGATCTCGCCGAATCGGTCGGCGGTCGGGTGGTCCGGTCGGCGGTGGGCGAAGCCAATGTGGCGGCGGCGATGCGTGAGGCGGGGGCACGGTTTGGCGGAGAGGGCAACGGCGGCATTATCGACGCCACGATCAGTCAGGTCCGCGACTCAATTGTAGGGATCGCCATCGTGATTGAAATGCTCGCGGCGTCCCCGTCCCCACTCAGCGAAATCGTCGATGCGATGCAGTCCTATGCCATCATCAAGGACAAGGTGCCTGCGGACCCTGCCGTCATCGAACAGATCGGCCCGGCCTTGCGCAATGCCTTTCCCGACGCGGCGTGCAATGATTCCGATGGCGTGCGACTGGATTGGTCTGACCGCTGGGTCCACGTGAGGCCGAGTAATACCGAACCGATTGTCCGCTTCATCGCCGAGGCCCGGCATACGCACGAGGCCCAGGCTTTGATCCACCAAGCACGGAAAGCGCTCCATGTCTGATGCCCCCTGGCCGAGCCCGAGCGCCATCCATGAAGCGGCCGATGCGATCCGGCGGGGCGAATTAGTCGGCATGCCCACCGAGACGGTCTACGGCCTCGCAGGGGATGCAACGTCAGGCCAGGCGGTCGCCCGCATTTTCGAAGCCAAGGGTCGGCCGACCTTTAATCCCCTCATCGTCCACGTGGCTTCGTCGCAGCAGGCGTGGGACTACGTCGACGACGTGCCGAAAATGGCGTACCGACTTACGGATGCGTTCTGGCCCGGACCTTTAACGCTGGTGTTGCCCAGGCAAAACACGCCGACGCGCGATCGCCCGGGGATTTGTGACCTGGTGACTGCGGGTCTTGACACGGTCGCGGTCCGCGTGCCCGGTCATCCGGTGGCCCGGCAACTCATTGAGGCCAGTGGGGTGCCCTTAGCGGCTCCGAGTGCAAACCGGTCAGGTGCAATCAGTCCGACCTCGGCTCAGGATGTGAACGACGAATTAGGCGACGCGATGGCGATGGTATTGGACGCCGGCCGATGCGACGGCGGACTCGAATCCACGGTGGTGGGGTTTGCCCGCCATCCTGACGGTCAGCCTGACGGACAGGTTGTGGTCTATCGGCTGGGCGGGGTCACGCTGGAAGCACTCCAGGAGATCGCCGACGTGGTCGTAGCATCCGAATCTGCTGGTAATGCTCCACCCTCGCCGGGAATGGGTCTGCGTCACTACGCCCCGCAGACCCCCATGACCATCGTCAGCACGCTGTCGCAAGCCATGGCCAAGGCCAACCCAAGCGTCGGGCTGTTACTTCCCTCCGGAGAAGTTGAACTCTCCACGGGGCGTTTCGCGCGGGTTGAAATACTTTCCGTCCAAGGCGATCTGCGTGAGGCGGCTGCCAGTCTGTTCGCCATTCTGCGGCGACTTGACGGGTGTGGGTTGTCGCAGATCGTGGCGGTCAAAGCGGAAGACCGGGGACTTGGCCGGGCGATCAACGATCGGCTGACTCGAGCGGCGGCTCCGCAATCCTGAAGTCCGGGAATATCTACTGCTACAGCCTGAGGTTGTGAGCAGAAGGTTAAATCGTGGCTGGGGTAAATCCGAGGCTCATCATTCTCATGCTTGGAGTACGATGGTGGTGCTACGACTGTAGTCCTAGGAGTCCATCGCGATGGTGCCTGCTGCGCCCGCTCCCTTTGCCTTGAATCTGTCTTCCGAAGATCCATGGCGTAACCTTGCGCTATGGCTTGCGAAGCCCGTACTCAGCCGCACCCTTCGGTTGCCCAAGCTCAACGCGCTTTACGCCCAGGCCAAAGCACTTCCTGAGGATGAGCCTTTCCTCGAGCGCTGCCTGCAGGTCCTCAACATTTCGCTTGATGTGCAGCGCGGCGAGGTGGCGGCCATTCCCAGCCAAGGCCCGCTGGTTGCGATTGCCAACCATCCCTACGGCGGCATCGAAGGTCTGGTCCTGGCGTCGCTGCTCAAGCGTGCCCGCCCGGACGTGAAGCTGCTGGCCAACTCCATGCTCGCGTCGATTCCTGAGCTTCGCGACTTGTTCTTCTTCGTCGATCCCTTCGGCGGCGAAGGCAGTGTGCAGCGCAACCTCGCCTCGATCCGCGGAGCCATGCAGTGGGTTCAGCAGGGCCACTGCCTGGGCGTGTTCCCTGCGGGCGAAGTGTCCAGCCTCAAGCTTTCTTCGCGGACCGTCGCGGATCCAGCGTGGAATCCCGCCGTCGGCAGAATCGTGCAGCGGACCGGAGCGACGGCGATGCCGGTCTTTTTTGATGGCCGAAACTCCGCAGCGTTCCAGATCGCCGGTCTGGCGCACTCCCGACTCCGCACCTTGATGCTGCCCGGCGAGATGCTCCGCCGACGCGGCCGCCGCGTCCCGATTTATCTCGGCAAACCAATCCCGCCCCTGCGCCTGGCCAAGCTGAGCGACGCCAAGCGTGCCACGGATTACCTGAGGGTGCGGACGTATCTGCTCAGACCCGAGGGAAAGGCGGTTGCGCCCGGTGTCGTCGATACCGAGCGCTACGCACCGATCGCTGATCCCATTGACCCCGCCGTGCTCGCTGCGGAACTCGCCGCATTACCCGCACGTCGCACGATTGTCGAAGGCAACGGGCTGAGTGTCACGTTAATCAAGCCCGGCGAAGCACCATCGATCCTGCAGGAGATTGGCCGATCCCGTGAAATCGCCTTTCGAGGCGTCGGCGAAGGCAGCGGCCTGGCGCGGGACCTCGACCGCTTCGACCGCCATTACATGCAGCTGGTGCTTTGGGACCCCGCTCAGCAACGTATTGCCGGCGGGTACCGTCTCGCGCTGACCGATCAGGTCATCGCCCGCTACGGCATCGACGGGCTGTACACCCACACACTCTTCGACTTCAACCGCAAACTCATGCGTGAGATCGGCCCGGCGGTCGAGCTCGGCCGATCCTTCGTGCATCCGGATTATCAAAAGTCTTTCGCGCCGCTCATGCTGCTGTGGCGGGGCGTGGCGCAGTACATCGGCCGACACCCGCGGTACCGCAAAGTCTTAGGCCCGGTGAGCATTTCGGCAGAGTACAGCTCGATGTCCAAAGTACTGCTGCGGGCCTTCCTCGAAGCCAGTCGTTCACTACCGTCGCTGTCCCGACTGCTGCGTCCGCGGCATCCGATGCGTGGACACCGGCCGCGCGGCTACGACCCCGCGCAGTTCTCAAGCGTTGCCCACAGTGTCGAAGAAGTCAGCGCGATCGTCTCGGAGCTCGAAGCCGACGGCAAAGCAATGCCCGTGCTACTCAGGCAGTACCTCAAAATGGGCTGCAAACTTTTGGGCTTTAACGTCGATCCGGAATTCGGCAATGTGGTGGACGGCTTGGCGCTGGTGGATCTGATTGACACCGAGCCCACTGTTCTCGCTCGCTATATGACTCGGGAAGGCGTGGAAAAATTCCGCCGATTCCATGGCGCGGATGTCTGATCCCTATCACGTCGCTTCGCATCGCGTGCCGCGTTGCGGATTGAATCCAGGTCACACGTGAGGGTCCACGCTGTCGCCCTTTTGGCAGGTGTCCTGCGTGTTGCTGCGGTTGCTTACCGAACACATGCGCAACGCGGACCTTTGGTTTATTCAGCCTTCAGGCATGAATGACCCCATTGATTGTGTTGCACGTACAGGGCAAGATAGAAGCCTCAGACGACGTAGGTTTGAGGACTCAATCCCGCGAAAGCTGAGGCTGCAAAGCTCAGCACGCGAACCAAAGGAGGCCAGCAATGACTGAACGGACTCGAAGTATTCTCGACCTCATTACCACCAATGGCTTCGCTGTGAAAGTGGATTCTTTCAATCTCGAAACGTTGGTGTCCATCGTGTTGCCCGGCCGATGTGCGGAGCACCTGTACTCGTTCAATGCGTTGAATGAAGGGCGTGTGGCCACACGCATTGCAGAGGCCTTCTGTTCTGCCGAGCAGATCGATACGCTTGACGGCATTGACCTCCACCGCGTTGCGAATCGATGCCTGCTTCAGGCTTGAGATTGAGAATTGACGCCGTTTTGCATTCTTCCTGCTGTTGTAATGCCGGAAGGTGCTCATCATTTCAAAACATCAACGCACCCCGTACTTCATGATCCATTCAACGCAGCACACGCTCAACGCCCTTCGCCAAGTCGGACATGCCGTCGGAGTTTGTCGCCAGCAGGGCACGACCCAGCTTCGCGTGACCCCGCCGGGTCAAGAGAAATGCAGAACCGATGTGTTTCATTTTCACGCGTTGTCAGAGCAGGATGTGCTCGCTGAAGTGAGAAGGCGGTACTTCACTGCCGATGAGGTGAGTGATCTCGAAGCCCTCCCGATTCTCTCTGTGACCTAGTACGCGCGTACTCACCTGCACATCGATGGACATGAAAGCGCTTTGCTTTCAATCGCTCACGTCAACCCCTCTCGAGTCGCCCGCCGAGCATGATTGGCGGTTAAGATGCACCGACATCAAGGCATGGGTTCTTCCGGTCTGATGCGTTTGAGAAACCGTTACGTGACCCCTCATACCACCGACCCCAGCCGTCGGCACCGTTTCGCGATAGGCGATTTGGTCCGACATGCGTCCAAGCCCGAATGGGGCGTGGGTACGGTGCGCCGCGTCGCAAGGGGCGACGCGGGGGGGCAGCGCGTGAGTGTCAACTTTCCCAATCGCGGCATCCTGACCCTGACCACGCCGGTTGCACCGCTCATCCCGGCGACCCGTCCTCAGACCCCGGCCGCCTCTGTACCATCCCACTCTCAGCCAAAGCACGGAGATTCGCCCATGGCCGACCACCGCTCGGAAAATAAAGGCTGGCTTGATGACCTCGAAGGGCCCAAGCCCACCGAGACCAAACTCTGGGACCTGCCGCCGGCCTTGACCGACCCGTTTGCGACCCCTCAGCAAAAGCTGGAAGCCACGCTCGAAACCTTCAGGTTCAATACTCAGCCCGGGCCTTTGTTTGCATGGGCGGTGATCCAAACCGGGCTCGACGACCCGCTGACCCGACACACCCGTGTCGAAATGGAGCAGGCGTTTCCCCGCTTTGTCCGCGACCGCGATCAGCATCTGCGCGATCTGGTGAAAGATCTCAAACGTCGTAATGAGCAGGCGTATCTCACACAGTTGCTCAACCGCACGCAGCTCCCGCCGGCTCGCTCAGCACTGGAAAAGTTGCTGCGGTATTGACCGCCGACCGTCCGGCAGGTTCTGCCAGTTCGTGATCCTTGCAAGACGACCCCCCGGCCATGTCTACTGAGCGCAAGCGAATCGAGCAGCTTCGTCGCGACCTCCACCGCCACGACCGCCTGTACTACACCGACGCTGCGCCCGAAATTTCAGACACGCAGTACGACGCGCTCATGCGCGAGCTTGCGGATCTTGAAGCGGCACATCCTCAATGGCGTGCGTCCGATTCACCCACGCAGCGGGTCGGCGGTGAGACCAGCGACGGCTTTGAGTCAGTCAATCACCCCTCGCCGATGCTCTCGATCGACAACACCTACAGCCGCGCGGAATTGCGGGAGTGGTACGACCGCCAGCAGCGGCGACTTGCCAAGCTTGAGCAAGCAAGCAACGCGTCTAAAGACGCTGCCAGTTTGTTTACACCCGAGCCTGAGGCGTCTGCGACGGGTGACAACGTGCCGACCGCTGCGGCCGACGCTGCCCAGGAATTGCATGTTGATGTCGATGTACCGCTGGTGCTCGAACCGAAAATCGACGGCGTCGCGTTGTCGCTGCATTACCTGAATGGCCAGCTCGTCCGAGCGGTGACGCGAGGTGATGGCACCCGCGGCGACGATATCACAACCAACGCGAAGACCATCCGTTCCATCCCGCTGAGTCTGCTGCCCGACCCGCCGGTGCCCAAGTTCCTGGAAGTGCGTGGTGAGGTCTTTATGCCAGACGCTGTATTTGTCGCGTTGAATCAACAGCGGGAAGCGCAGGGCGAAGAGCTGTATGCCAATCCCCGCAATCTCACCGCCGGGTCGCTCAAGCAGAAAAACCCTGCAAGTGTCGCCTCGGGTCTGCGGTTCATCGCCCACGGCCGGGGTCTAATTGAAGATGACCAGGGCCGTGACCCCTTTGCCTCCCACCATAATTTGCTGGACACACTCAAGCGGTGGGGCCTGCCGGTGAGCTCGGAAACACAACGCGTCGAGTGTTTTGACGATGCATGGGCATTCATCGAAGCGTTCGATCAGCGTCGCCATGACATGAGCCACGCCACCGACGGGGTGGTGGTGAAGTTCGACGACCGAGCCATGCAGCGTGCGCTGGGCGTGCGCAGCAAGAGTCCGCGGTGGTGTATCGCTTACAAATTTGCGGCCGAGCAAGTGACCACCGTGCTCGAAGAAGTCGATTGGCAAATCGGGAAGAATGGCAAGATCACCCCGCGAGCGCGGATGCGGCCGGTGTTTGTGGCGGGGACTACCGTGCGTCACGCGACGTTGCACAATCTGGGGCAGGTGCGACGGCTTGACTTGCATTTGGGCGACACCGTGGTGATCGAAAAAGCGGGCGAGATCATTCCGCAAGTGGTCAGGGCTGTCGTTGAGAATCGGCCCAAAAATGCGGTGCCTGTGACTGCCCCCGACCATTGCCCGAGGTGCCAGACGCCCGTGGAGATCGAGACAATCTCCGCTGAGCCGGAACTGGAAACGCAGCAAAAGCAGGAACCAGACGATAAGTCCTCGGCGGCGGATGCCCCGTCTGTGCAAGCAGAGTTGGGTCAGGAAACCGCCCGCTTCTGCCCGAATCCGCAGTGCCCAGCACAGCTCCGCGAACGACTCAAATGGTTTGCCGCACGGGGTCAAATGGACATTGAAGGCCTGGGGGACAAGAGCGTTGAACAACTTGCCGACGCAGGTCTGCTCAATGGTTTTGCGGATATCTACCGTTTGGCTCAGCACCGCGAGGCAGTAACGCAACTCGAACGCATGGCGGAGAAGAAGGTCGAGAACCTGCTCGCCGGGGTCGAGGCAAGTAAGTCCCGAGGCTTGGCCAAAGTGCTGTCGGGGCTTGGCGTGCGGCATGTCGGTTTGACCTCCGCCCGGCTGTTGGCTCAGGCGTTTGGATCGGCGGAGGCGTTGTGTGCGGCGGAGGCTGAGCAGCTGGCCCAGGTGGAGGGCATCGGGCCGATCACCGCCGCGTCGGTATATGCGTTTGCTCAAAGTGACGCCGGCCGTCAGTTGCTTGCCGACCTTGCGGCTGCGGGCGTCGATCTCACCGAACCCCAACCGCCCGACGCCTTGGCTGGAAGTGATGCGCAGGCATCTGTCTTTCGCGGCAAGACCATTGTCCTCACCGGCACTTTGGAACATTTCACTCGCGACGAACTCAGTGCCCGCCTCATCACCCTGGGAGCGAAAATCACGTCAAGTGTGAGTCGGACCACCGACCTGCTGATCGCTGGTGAGAAAGCGGGATCGAAGCTGGCGAAGGCTCAAAAGCTCGACGTCACGGTGTGGGACGAAGCGGAATTGATGCAAGCGTTGAACGGATGAGGGTAACTCGGATCAGGTCGTCTCTGACGACATGTCGTTCGGTGCTTCGATGGCTGCAGTGATGTCCGCCAATGCGTCGCCCAGGACATCTCGGCGCCACGCAGCGGACAACGGCGAGCCGGCGAGCGCATCCTGCGCGTCACGGCTGGCCAGAACGCGGGAGAGTTCTTTTTTACTGGTGACGACCTGGGGGGTCACGCCGCGTGCGAGGCACTTTGTTTCACACGTGGTCCAGAGTGCATCCACACGGTCACGGTCGTCGCGGTGGTCGCGTGGGTTTGCATGTGAACGAGGCGGGAGTGGGCCCTCCACCGCCTGGGCAATCACCCCGAGCATGTCCGGCAGGTAGCGCTGTTTGAGCGGACGCGGGATGCCTTTGACCGTATCGACGTCCCGAGAGCACGTCGGGAGCGTTGCTGCCAGATCGACCAGCGCCGGGTCGGGCAGCAGCGAGCGGGGGGGGACATTGATATCGCGGGCCAGGGTTTCCCGCCAGATCTGCAACGCTTCCAACGCCGCTTTTTTACGACGCCCCAGTGTGTTCACGCCCTTGGCTTTGAGTCGACGCGACAGTGGATCAAACGCATAGTTCGACGCGTCGCACAGCTCCTGCATTGCCCCATTGACCAGCGGCATATTCCCCGCCGCCTCGATCCGTCTGGAAAGTTCAGCCCATGCGGCGGGCAGATACCGCACGTCTTCGCCGGCATAATGCTGCTGTTCAGGAGACAACGGTCGACGGTCCCACTGGCTGAACTTGAGCTGTTTGCCCAGGTCCATCTCAAGCAGCTCGCCCAGCAATCGCTTGAGGCTCAGCGGATAGTCCATCGCACAAAACGCGGCGGCAATCTGGGTATCGACGATGTTCGCAGCGGGCCGGCCCAGATGGCGGTACACCGGCTCGAGGTCCTGCATCCCCGCGTGGACGAGAACCTGGACCGAGGGGTCAGCAAGTAACTTCCAAAAACCCGTCAGGTCCAGATCGGCCATCGGGTCGATCAAATCGACGCGGTCCTGCGTGGCGGTCTGGATCAGGCAAAGCTGGGGGTAATAGGTGTGTTCGCCGATGAACTCGGTGTCATACGCGAATGACCCTGCATCACGCAGGCGGGATAGCGCGGCGTCGAGCCGGTCCTGTGTTTCGATGAGGCGGGGCGTGTTGCTTGCCGCCAGGGCGTGGTCGTGGACCTGCTGGGGCGCGGCCTCTCCGTTGAGCTCCGCGTGCGCGGCGTCGTCCTGGGCGCGGCGGTGCCGACTCCGGTAGGACAGGTAACCCAGCGAGATGTCTTCAGGGGAATCAGCGGACAAACGAGCAACCTGCGAAGTGAAACGGAGTGGAGAGGACCATTGAATACCTTAGTGAAACCAGTATATCGCTGCGCCCACGACGGCGGCCCACAGCCACACCATCCCGTCCACCCCCCAGGCCAGGTAGCTCTCCGATCGCGCAGGTCCCGCGCGCCAGACCACCCATGCCGACACGAGGTAGACCCCCGCAGCGGCGACACCCACCGCCATCGGCCACGTCTCCACCACGCGTCCGACCCACGAAAGCCAAACGGTGACTCCCGCCAGAAGCACCAGAACACACCCCGCCGCGCGGCGGGCTGGGTCCACACCCCACACCACCGGCAGGCTGGGCAGCCTGGCTTTGCGATCTGCCGCGACGTCACGAATATCAAATGGAATGAGAAGTGCTGCAATGAACACGCCCCGTTCAAAGGCCGGCCACACCCACGCCCGCCACGACCCGCCGCCCGTGACCTCCACTGCTGGCAACACCACCGTCGCGGCTGACCATACCCCGGCGACTGCCAGCAACTTCATCATCGGCACCCGCGTCAGCCTCACCCACCCCCACCTCGCCCCCCACCTCGCCCCCCACTTCGCCCTCCACCTCGCCGCCCACCTTGACCCCCGCCCGCGTGCCCACTCGTTTTCGGCTTGAGAACCTCGTGGGCCCTGCACCCCGACCCGCCACGGCACCACCGGCAGGCAATACGCGGCTGCCACCCCCGCGGCTGGCAGCAGCACCGCCCACGCTTCAATCCTCAATTGCCCCGCGCACGCCCCGGCGCACGCCAGTGCCACGCCCATCGTGCTCCAAAGAGCCCGGCGATGCTCGTGGATAAACGCCTGCCGCTGCACATCACCCGGCACGTCGCCCACCAGGCGATCCGCGAGGTATACCGCAAGCGTTGCAAAAAACACCAGGCCAACCACCGCCCAAGGCACGGCCAGCCCCAGGCCCGCCGTGGTGACTGCGGTCATCGCCGCCGCCGCGCCAGCGACATAGCCATTCGCATACCGCAGCCAGTCGAGCACGCGACGCATCACCCCAGTATGGGCCCATGCACACCGCGATGTGCCCGCCGCGTCGCACAGGCTCTGACCTGCGTCACACCCGGCGGAGCACGACTTGCACAAACATGCCCAGCTGCCGATGCGCGGGCGTGCTCACCGCTTCCGCCGCCGACCACAACGGCGTGGTCCAGCCGGGCATCAGCGACCGCATCGACACCCCGCCACTGACCAGATACCGCCACGGCATGATCGGCCGAACCAGCTCGATCTTCCACGCGCCATGCTCACGTTCAAACCGATCGCGATCCCGCTCAAAAATGATCCAGGGCAACGCGCCATTCGCACCCGACAAAGGCCCGTCCTGCGGAAACGACCAGTCCTCCGCGTCGGGACGAAACGGTTCGTGATGCAGATGTTGATACACCCATCGACCCCACCGCGAGTTCCAAGGCTCAATCATGGCAATCACACCGCCAGGCGCTACACATCGCGCCGCGTCGTGGAAAAACCCCTCCACTCCCGGCACATGATGCAGCACATCAACCATGTACACCCCGCGAAGTGACGCATCAGGCAGGGGCATCTGACGGGCATCCGCCACGAGCTGAATGCCATCACAGATGAACACATCCGACGTCACGAGGTGCTCGATCACTTCATCGAGATACCCCGCGCCGCTGCCTAATTCCAAGGCAGGTTTACTTTTCAAGCCAGCCTCAAGGCCGCCATCCACCTCGGCCAGCCAGCCATACCACCGGTCGTAAATCGCCTTGAGAAAAGGTTTTTCGCGGATGATGTCACGACGCAGCTGCGTGGTTCCCGGATCGTCCAGGTCCATGCCGCGCGTCTTGGGATGTTCAAGAAGTTGTTTAAGCATGCGAAGCGATCGGGTCGCGTAAATAGCTTTGGCACGGGCAGCCAGGGATGTCTGGGTCAAGGGGGATGAGTGACGCAGCACGTCTGACTCACGCGTTGTGACTTACGTGGGTGCGAGGATTAGACAAACTTGATCCGCCGCGCCGCATACGCGGTCATTCGCAGCAGCAGCACGCCCGACGACCAGCGGTCGATGTTGGTGTCGCCGTAGGTTCGGGCCTGATAGCGGATGGGCAGGTCAATCATTTTGAGATTGAGTTTGGCAGCCCCGAAGATCAGGTCGAAGTCGCCGAACGGATCGAAGTCGCCAAAGTAATAGCGGTTCGCAGCGAGTTGGCGGTAATGCCGAGTGCTCATCACTTTCGTGCCGCACAAGGTGTCTTTGATCGGTTGCCCCAGCAGCCAGGTGAATGCAGCGGAGAAAAACTTGTTGCCGATGAGGTTAAGGAATCGCATGGCCTGGTCTTCCATGGGGTAGACCAGGCGGACGCCGTTGATGTACTCCCCGGTGCCGTCGCGGAGGGCTTCGTAGAAGCGGGGCAGATCTTCAGGCGGGACGGTCATGTCAGCGTCGAGAATCATCAAGACCCCGCCGGTCGCAGCGTTGAAGCCTTTGCGGACCGCATCGCCCTTGCCCTTGCCGTCCTGTTGCATGACTTTCAGGCCGGCCCCCCAGTGGGGATTTTCCTGGGCCTTCTGCTGGATCACGTCCCAGGTGTCGTCGGAGCTATTGCCTTCGACGAAGATCAGCTCAGTCCCGCCGCCGAGGTTCTGAGGCGTGCGATCAAGGATCTTCTGGATATTGCCTGCCTCGTTTCGGGCGGCGACGATCACGCTGACCACCGGCTCGTCGCCGCGGTCCCCAGCCCGTCGGTTCTCAATGGGGGTGGCAGCAGGGCGGGCGATCAAGAGGTTCGCGAGGCATAGATGATTGATTGGCGTGAGCTTGGCGAGAAATCGGTTGAACAGGCCGTTGATCCCGGGCACGGTAGTGGGCAGCAGCACTTCCTGCCAACTGCGGAGCGTTTCAAAGCCCGCGAGGGTCAGGAGGTTGCGGGTGTCATGGACGGTCAGCCAGTTTGAGCCGGTCATCGGGCGGGCGAGATTCAACGCTGACGCCGAAGACAGCACCGGCTCCCACAGTCGGCTGTAGGTGTTGACCACCACGCGGGTATGCGGCGCACAGACTTCTCGCACTGCTTCGAGCACGCCTTGCACATCACGCAGATCGTTGATCAGGTCCGAGAGGATGACGTAATCGAACGGGCCGTCCTGGGTGACTTCGCCCAAGCTCGCGAGATGGTCTGCGTCGCCGTGGACGAAGGTGAGATCAGCCCGGTCGCCGTGCCGCTCGCGGGCCAGGTTGGTCATGTGGCTTGAGAAATCCAGTCCAATCCCGCGCGAAGGCTTGAGCGCAGCCAGCAGATCACCCCGACCCGAGCCCAGCTCCAGAACCGAAACGCCCTCGGGCACCACGTGGCGGTAGACCTGCGCGAGGCGGCGGTGGTAGCCTCGCCCCCACTTCAGACCGCGACGTTTCAGCTCGTCGGCTCGAAGGTCCCATCGCTCGATCCGCTCCGCTTTGGCCACTTCTGACGCGACACGCATGGCCTCAAACGTGCCCGGCTCAGCCGACGCTGCGGGAGCGTCAATCACTGCCGTGGCCTGATCGTCCGCGTTGACCGCAAGGGGAGAGGGGGTATCCGACACTGACGACCGCTGGTTCATGGTTGCGTTATATCGGTTTTACGCATCCGCGGGCTTGGGTATCGCCCGGAGGTGTGAGCGTCTCGCGTCGCTCACGCACGCGCCAGCCAACTATCAAAGCCTGCACAAGCGGCCGCATGGAGCCTTACGATTTGAGAATGCTGTCGATCTCGCCGAGCTGGTCCGCCGTGATGGGCCCAGCGTCCAGACACTTGCAGCATTCTGCAATTTGCTCAGGACGCGACGCGCCGATGAGCGCTGAGGTCACCGCGTCGTGGCGTAATACCCATGCGAGCGCAAGCTGTGCCAGAGACTGCCCACGCGTTTGCGCCAGAGCATTAAGTTTGATGAGTTTGGCCTGCAATTCCGGAGTCACACGGTCTTCACTGAGGAAGCCGCTTTCCTGTTTGGCGCGTGAGTCGTCCGGCACGCCGTGGAGATATTTGCTGGTGAGCAAACCTTGCGCGAGAGGGCAGAACACGATCATGCCCATGCCGAGATCATCGCAGGCGTCGATCAGGCCGTCTTCGGGGCCTCGGCCCAGCATGCTGTAGGAAGGCTGATGGATGATGGGCGTGGCGAGGCGTTCGCGCTCCGCAATCTTTGCCGCCTTGCGGGTTTTCTTAGGCGGATAGCTGCTGATGCCTGCGTAGATCGCTTTGCCACTCTTGACCGCCTGATCCAACGCGCCAAGCGTTTCTTCCATCGGCGTGACGGGATCGAATCGGTGGGAGTAGAAGATATCGATGTAGTCCAAGCCCAGCCGGGCAAGGGAGGCGTCCAGGGAAGCGAGCAAATACTTTCGGCTGCCCATCTCGCCATAAGGCCCTGGCCACATGCGATAGCCCGCTTTGCTCGAAATGATCAACTCGTCACGGTGAGCGGCGAAGTCCTGCTTGAGGATGCGTCCGACGCGTACTTCAGCCGCGCCGGGTGGCGGGCCGTAGTTGTTCGCCAGGTCGAAGTGGGTGATGCCCAGGTCGAAGGCGGTTCGCAGCATCGCCCGCGCGTTGTCGTGCATCGCCGATTCATCAGTGTGTTTCGATGCGTCGGTTCCCGCAGCACCGAAGTTGTGCCAACACCCCAGCGAAACGGCAGGCAGCATCAGTCCTGATGTTCCGCATCGGCGAAACCATGCGGCAGGACCATCTGATTGACGGGCGTCGTAGCGGTCAGCGGCAGGCTCATAGTCGTTCATACGGCACATCGTAACTGTGCGTCTGACTCCGCAGCGACCTTGATCGGTGTGCTTTCATTCTGCTCCAGGAGAACCACTCTCTTTCACGGTTTCCTGATCGTCAGCGAGGTCCCGCCCCGCATCACGCCGCAAATCCTGCAGCCGCTGCTCGCTTTCCTGGTTGCGACGCTCGGCATCTGTGCCCTCACCTCCGTCTCGACCCGTCTGGGCCTGGAGGTCGTCGATCCGTTTGGAGGCATCGGCTTTGGTGAGATTGGCGTCATAAGGCTCGCCAGCTTGTTCGCTAAGCGTCTTGAGATACGACGCCTGGGCACCGGTCATCTGTTCATCACCGGTGGTCCAGTCGTCCGGATCTTTGACTGCATTGCCGGGGCTCTGGGTTTTGGGGTCGGTCAGGTCTTGAGACATAGGGGGCAGTTCCTTCCAGGAAGTGGTTCGATTGGATGGCTCGGCATCTGTACGGTAAATGATCGTATGCCCTGTGGGTCATGTTTCGACATCGATTCGACGCTTCGAATTGGAATTGGTCCTCTTGCCCTAAGAGAACCGGGGAACGGAAGGTCCTGAATGATCCAGTTGAAAATCGGGTCGCGGGCAATCTGTGGATTTACTTAGGTAGATAGTTCAACCTCGCCCGGCACGGTGCCCGATAACTCCAAGGCGCAAGGACGCGCATCTGGCGATCTCTATGGACCTGGGCATCCTCTTTGGCTTCATCGGCACCTGGCTGCTGATCATCTGGGCGCTGCTCATGGGTGGTCAGGTCGGTATTTACGTCGACATGCCCTCGGTGGTACTGGTCGGCGGGGCGTCGGTGACGATCATCTTCTTCTGCTATCCGGTGGCCAACCTCAAGGCGGTCCCCAACATCGTCAAGAAAGCGTTTTTCTCCAAAAAGCACGATGTCGAGCAACTGATCGAAGACATGGTGTCCTACGCGGAGATCGCCCGGCGGGATGGGATTCTGAGCCTGGAAAACACCATCAAAGACCTCGACGACCCATTCATCGTGTCAGGCATTCAGATGGCGGTCGATGGGACGGACCCCGAGCTGATCGAACAGATTATGATCAACGATCTGGAGAACCTGATGGAGCGGCACGATTCAAGCCGAGGCATCATGGAGTCGATCGGCAAGTATGCCCCGGCCATGGGCATGATCGGCACGCTCATCGGTCTGGTCGCCATGCTCGCGGACCTTTCCGACCCCACCCGCATCGGTGCTGGCCTGGCGGTCGCGCTGCTGACCACGCTCTACGGCTCGGTCATCGCCAACGCGGTGGCGCTGCCTCTGGGCGACCGGTTGGGGCGACGCAGTACCGAGGAAGTGCTTTACAAAACCGTGATCATCAAAGGGGTGATGTCCATTCAGTCCGGCGACAACCCCCGCATCGTCGAGCAGAAACTCCGCACCTTCCTGCCTCCCAGCAAGCGGCCCGTCGGCGACGCCGAAGCCGCGTGATCCGGTTGGTCTAAGTCACCCCGAAGCCTTCACCCATTGCCATGGCCAAGAAATGCAAATGCCCGCCCGCAGGGGCGCCCGACTGGATGGTGACGTACGGCGACATGGTCACGCTGCTGCTGTGCTTTTTCGTGCTGATCGTTTCGTTCTCCGAAATCAAGCGGGAAGACGACTTTCAAGCGGTGGTTGCCGAAATCAAAAAAGCGTTCGGCATGAAAGGCGGCGGCGGCAAGCTGCCCACGGAGGACGACCCGGCGTTGTCGCTGATCGAACGGCTTGAGACGATTCGGATGCGGCAGGAAAAGATCCAGAACAAGTCCAACACGCAGGACCCCGGCCAGCGCGGCCGAGAGCCGAGGGTGACCCAGATTCGTCCGGGTTTGATGTTCGCGGTGGGGGGGCGGGTGCTGTTTGAGCCGGGGTCGGCCGCGCTATCGGATGCAGGCAAGGCGCAACTGCGCCAGATGGCCGGGTCAGTGGACCTCAAGGGCTACACCAACATCATCGAAGTCCACGGCCACGCGTCGCCTTATGAACTGCAGAATGTCACCGGCGGCTATGCGGATCTGGATCAGCTGAGCTTTGAGCGGGCCCGTGTGGTGAAGCAGTACATGACCGGGGAAGACCTGGGCATCAGTGCCGAGCGGGTGAGATTGATCGGCAACGGCGACCGCGAGCCGGTGAACCCAAGGGCCTACACCTCCTATGAAAATGCCCAGAACCGCCGGGCGGAGGTATTGGTCAGCGAAAAATTGGTCAACGAATTTGCGGACCCGCGAAGCCCCGAGGACCGATAGCCGATAACTGACAAAGGTCTGCCTGGCGGTGAACGCCTGTCAGGCCCGCCGCTCCGCATGATGTACTGCTGCCATGGCTGATAAAGACGCACAACCTGAAGGCAAGAAGAAGCTGCCGCTCAAGATGTTCCTTGTGCTGGCAGTGGTGCTGCTGGTGGAGGGTGCGGCGATCAGTGCAGCGTTCATGCTGGCGGGGGGTCCTTCGGATGTTCAGGCCACGCAGAACGTCGCAGACAGCGAGGCCGAGCAGAACCGCGCGGTGGAATGCCTGGTCGTCACGGGCAAATTTCAAAACACGCGGTCGGGCCAGCCTTACCTTTACGACACGGAAGTCGGCGTGACGGTCAAGCAAAAACACCGCGAGGTGGTGGAAGCCAAGCTCGCGGAGATGCAGCTGAAGATCGGCGACGAGGTAACCACGGTGTTCCGACGCGCTCAGCCGGCCCATCTTGATGAACCGGACCGCAAAACCATCAGTCGGCAGATCCACGCGGCGTTGGATCGTTTACTCGGCGAGGATGCCGACGGCGAGAAGTATGTGATTGAAGTGCTCATCCCGCGGATGCGCAAGTACAGCAGCGATATTTGAGTTTTCGCAGGCCATGCTCGCCTGTCGATTGCTTGGCGATGCCCCAGCCCCACGACAACCCCCAGCCCCCGCAAGGACGCGATGGCCACAGCACAAAACGCACGACAAGATGATGCCCTAGCTGACGCACTTCAGGATGCGCAGTCGTCACTGGATGAGATGAACCACGTCGTGGAGGGTGCGACCGGGGCGGAGTTGCAGGCGTTGTCGGGCGGGATCGAGATGCTTTCGGATGTGGATCTGGAGGTGACCATTGAGCTGGGCCGAACCGAGATGCTGGTCGAAGATGTGTTGAAGCTTGGGGCGGGCAGCGTGGTGGAACTGGACAAGTTGGCGGGGGACCCGGTGGACATTTATGTGAACGGCCGGCACGTTGCGCGGGGCGAGGTGCTGGTGTTGAACGACAACTTTTGTATTCGGGTGAGCGAGATCATCGCAGACCTGGATCAGTCGGTGCAGGAACTCGAACAGGCTGCGGAACAGGCAGCCTGACCCTTATTTGACGGGTTGATGCGGGATCGGAGTGATCTCGTGCCCGTCGAGAAGCCACCACGCAGGCCAGGAGGGCCAGCCGTGCGAGCATTGACCAGCGTTGTCTCTACGGGGACCACGCGTCCCATCTTGATGGCCATGATTCTTGTGGCTTGTGGCGTGTGGGCGGGAAGCTCAGCGTTCGCGCAGTCCGCGACGGGCATGCCGGACGGTGCGAGCACGGAGCGGATTGCTCAGATCGCCGAGCAGCTTAAGCGTCAAGAGCGTCAAGAGCGTCAGGATCAGCAGGCTTCCAGTGATCGCGCAGCGGATCAGCCGCGAGCGCAAGGCGCCTCAGCCCCGGCGGTTGAAGGTTTCGCGCCGCCGCCCCGGGAACGGTTGCCCCTGGGCACCGCGACCAATGCAGGCACGACGGCAGGCCTGGAAGCGTCGCCTGAGACGCTGGGTGAGCCGGGCGGTGGCGTGGCTCGAACGGCACTGCAAACGGTGACAGCGCTGGGTGTGGTGATCGGGTTGGTGCTGCTCGCACGGTGGGGCTACCGCAAGCTCGGTGGGCGGATGGTGACACGGTCAAGCCCGGTGGTCGAAGTGCTGAGTCGCACGATGGTCGCGCCGCGGAGTCATGTACTGCTGCTGCGGGTCGGGCCACGGGTGCTGGTGGTGAGCGATTCATCAGCCGGGGCACGGACGTTGGCGGAAGTGACGGACCCCGAAGAGGTCGCTGACCTGCTGGGGACGCTTCAGTCGGAGAAATCAGACAGCCCGTCTGGCAACTTCGGACGGCTGCTCGGGCGGATGAACGCGTCGCTGGAAGAGGATGCCAGCGAGGAAGGCAGCGATCATCGTGAGCACGGCATCGACCGCTTGCGTGACACGCTGGCGTCGGTGAAAGGCCGGCTTCAATTCGCGACCACGCGGCGGGAGGAAGCCCTGTGATGGTTCGGCCTGTGATTGGTTTGTTGTTGATGTTGACGATGTGCCTGGCAGCCACCGCGGCGGTCGCGCAGCCGATCGAAGGCCTGCAGGGTATTGAGTTTGATGCGGATCCGGTGCTCGGCGAGACGGCGG
This sequence comes from uncultured Phycisphaeraceae bacterium, assembly GCA_963799465.1. Taxonomy (GTDB): domain Bacteria; phylum Planctomycetota; class Phycisphaerae; order Phycisphaerales; family Phycisphaeraceae; genus JBCCOW01. The sequence goes on from CAWCXG010000001.1 coordinate 2,695,149, forward strand.
AATCGCAGGAGCAGGCCGGTGAGCCGTTCGATGCAATGAACCCGATTTCGGTACTGCGGCGGGCCCATCAAGCCTTGCCGATGGGCCAGGACACCGAAGGTACGACCGACGCGGCGGGTGCTCCCGGGCCGGGCGGTGAACGGGGGCTGTCGTCGTCGCTTTCGATCATATTGATGCTCACGGTGCTGTCGCTGGCACCGGCGATTCTGGTGATGTGCACCAGCTTTACGCGGATCGTGGTGGTGCTGGCGTTGCTGCGGCAGGCGCTGGGGACGCAGACGCTGCCGCCATCACAAGTCATCATCGGGCTGTCGTTGTTTCTCACGCTGCTGGTGATGGCTCCGACCTTTGAACGCATCAACGACGAAGCGCTCGTCCCGCTGCAGGATGTCAACAATCCGATCACCGAAGCAGAGGCGTGGGAGCGGGCCAAGCAGCCGCTGCGGGACTTTATGTTTGCCCAGATTGAGCACAGTGAAAACTGGGACGGCGTGTACATGATCCTGAACTACAGGGGCATCGACACCACCAACCCCGGCGAGCTGAAGCGTGAAGACGTGGACATGTTGACGTTGATTCCCGCGTTTATTTTGAGCGAGTTGAAGATCGCGTTCTTGATGGGTTTTCAGTTGTATTTGCCGTTTCTGGTGATCGACATGGTGATCAGCTCGGTGCTGATTTCGATGGGCATGTTGATGCTGCCGCCGGTGCTGATTTCGCTGCCGTTCAAGTTGCTGCTGTTTGTGATGGTGGACGGGTGGATGCTGGTGGCGGGGAATCTGCTCAACAGCTTTGCGATTCCCGGGGTTGGGTAGCGCAGCGGTGCGTGCAGGGACGGTCTGGACAGTTTTTTTCTTTATCCATGCAGGAGATGGGTTGACATGGTTCCAGTGATGGCGATGACGAATGCGGAAGCGGTGGACATTGTGCGGGAGGCCTTGACACTGATGCTGTTGCTGAGCGCGCCGATTCTGGCGGCAGCGCTGGTGGTGGGGCTGACGATCAGCATCCTGCAAGCGGTGACGCAGATCCAGGAGCAGACGCTGACGTTCGTGCCCAAGATTCTGGGGATGGGCGCGGTGGCAATTCTGGCGATGCCTTGGCTGATCCAGAAGATCATGGACTTCAGCGTGCGGATGTTCGGGGGGTATTGAGTGGTAAGCGGCTTGGGCCTGGCTCGTGTTGAACGGGACGGGCGGGTGTTGCTGAAAGCGAAGCGATGATTGACGTTGCCGACCTCATCACGTTGCACCTGCCAGCCTGGCTGATGGTGTTGTTTCGGCTCAGTGGCTTGTTTCTGCTCTCGCCGATCCTGGGGTCCGCGTCGGTGCCGCGCTACGTCAAAGCGATGTTGGTGCTGGTGCTGTCGATGGCGGTGTATCCGATGTTGCTGATGAATCCGGGCAGTACGACGTTCAACTCGGCGGTGACCCTCATGGGCCACGGGTTGTCGTTTTGGCACCTGGGGCCGGCGGCGGCGGCAGAGTTGATGATCGGCTACATCATCGGCTGGGTCGCCACGCTGCCGCTCATCGGCATGCAGGTGGGCGGCATGATTATCGACCAGCAGATGGGCTTGTCGTTCGCTCAGATTGTCAACCCGGAACTGGGGGAAGCGTCGGGCGTGTTGGGTGAGTTTTTGTTCATGCTGGCATTGGCGTTGTTTGCGATTGTGGGCGGACATCACGTGATGTTGGCGATCCTGGTAGGAAGTTTCGACAAGGTGCCCTTGGGCGGTTTTGTGAACATGCTGGACGTGGCGCATATGGCCATTGGGTTGGTCACGCTGACGTTTGAATTGGCGATTCGGGTCGCAGCACCGCTGTTGTGTTTGATGTTTTTGATCAGCGTGGCGCTGGGATTCATCGCACGGACGGTGCCTCAGATGAACATTTTGTCGATCGGGTTTGCGCTGCGGATCGTGGTAGGCGGTGTGTTTCTGGGAGCCACGGTGATTGCGGCAGGGTATGAGGTACGCGTGGCGTTGGAGACGATGTTTGACACCCTGATGCGGATGCTGACGTTGCCCGAGACGTGGGCGGCATGGCCGGGGGCCTGGGGCAGGGGGGAGGTGTCGTTTGGCTGAAACCGGTGGACAGGAGAAAACTGAGGAGGCCACGTCCAGACGGCGCGGCGAAGCGCGCAAGGAAGGCAACGTCGCACGGAGCACCGACCTGACGGCAGCCTTCACGCTGGTCGCGGCGGTGGTGATGCTTTACGTCGTTGGGCAACGCCTGCTGCAAAGCATGGCCCACACGATGCGGGTGTCGCTGGGCGGCGAATTCAGCGACAACGTGACGCATGTCGACGCCATGGCAGGCGTGGCGGCCGCGAACGTGAAGCTCATGGTCTGGGCGGTCGGGCCGATGGTGCTGGTGATTGCAGCGGTGGCGATGCTGGGGTCGCTGTGGCAGGTGGGGTTTATGCTCAGCGGCAAGCCGTTGATTCCCAAGTTCAGCAAAATCAATCCCATTACCGGGGTGAAGCGGTTCGTGGATGCCCGGGCAATGATGCGATTAGCGCAAAGCCTGGGCAAGCTGATTTTGATTGCAGCGGTGTCGTGGCTGCTGATTTATTGGGAAATTGAGGCGATTCTCGCGCTGCGCACATGCCCATCGGGCCGTGCTGCAGCGGGGGTGTGAGTTGGTGTTTTTGCTGGCGGCGAAACTGACTGCCTTGCTGTTGGTTCTGGCGTTGCTGGACTTTTCGTTTCAGAAGATGCAGCATTCCCGCGACCTGCGGATGACCAAAGAAGAAGTCAAGAAAGAGATGAAGGATATGGACGGCGACCCGCTGATGAAACAGCGGCGGGCGCGGGTGGCCCGGCAGTTGGCGTTGCAGCGAATCGCTTCTGCGGTTCCAAATGCGGATGTCATCGTTACGAACCCCACGCACTTCGCCATTGCCTTGAAATACGACCGGGGCACGATGGCAGCGCCCCGGGTCGTCGCCAAGGGCCAGGACTTCATGGCCATGCGGATTCGACAACTGGCCTTGCAGCACGGCGTGCCGTTGGTCGAGCGTAAACCGTTGGCCCGGGCGTTGTACGCCGGGGTGGACATCGGCCAGGAAGTGCCGCCTGAGCATTACACCGCAGTGGCGGAAGTGTTGGCCTATGTGTACCGATTGGCGGGCGAAGCGGCGGCGGCGTAAGCGAATAATCAAATGAAGCACGCGCATCAACACCCATGTGGGCCCGTGTTTATCAGTGACTGAATTCATGGCAACAACCTCCGGAATTTCGATGCCCAAATGGGTCGCCACCCTGCACTCTTACCGTGCGGCGGCGATCCCCATTTGCGTGGTGATCGGGATCCTGGTGATTGTCGTGCCGATGCCGCCGATCCTGATGGACCTGCTGATCGCGGCGAATCTGGCGCTGGCGACATTGATCCTGATGACCACGATTTTCGTGGGTTCGCCTTTGGAATTCAGCGTGTTTCCCTCGCTGTTGTTGTTCACGACGTTGCTTCGGTTGGTGTTGAACGTTGCGACCACGCGCTTGATCCTCTCGCCGACCGACGCGAGTCCTGAGGAGGCCAAGGCCGTCGCAGGCAAGGTGATCCAAGGCTTTGCGGAATTCGTGGCGGGCTCGTCAATCGTGGTCGGGGTGATCATGTTTGCGATCCTCGTGATCATCCAGTTTCTGGTCATCACCAAGGGTGCCACGCGGATCAGTGAAGTCGCCGCGCGTTTCACGTTGGACGCCATGCCAGGCAAGCAGATGGCGATTGACGCAGACCTCAACGCAGGGCTGATCGATGAGCAGGGGGCTCGGGCCCGGCGTGAAAAGATTCAGCACGAAGCAGACTTTCACGGAGCGATGGACGGTGCGTCGAAGTTCGTGCGAGGCGACGCGGTGGCGGGCATCATCATCACGCTGGTGAACCTTGTGGGCGGGTTTGCGGTGGGCATGGCCATCAACGGCTGGGGCGTCGCGGAAACCGTGGAGACCTACACGCTGCTGACCATCGGCGACGGCCTGGTGTCTCAGCTTCCCGCCTTCATCATTGCCATTGCTGCAGGCCTGATCGTCACCCGCTCGTCCAGCCGGGCGGACCTGAACACCGAACTCGTCGGGCAGCTCACGGGCAAATGGATGGCGCTGGCGATTACCGCTGGCTTCCTGGCGATGATGGCGATGACCGGGCTGCCGCTGGTCCCCATGCTTGGACTCGCCAGCGTCGCAGGAACGATGGCGTGGTTTGGGTGGCGGACCGAGAAACGCGGCGAGGCCAAGGTCCGCGACGATGCCCAAGCCAAAGCAAAAGAAAAAACCAAAGAGCCCGAGACGGTCGAGACGGCCATGAAGGTCGACACACTCGAGCTCGAAGTGGGCTACGCGTTAGTCAAACTGGTCGATGCCGGGCAGGGCGGCGACTTGCTCGATCGAATCACCATGATTCGCCGTCAACTCGCGGTGGAACTGGGACTGGTCATGCCGCCGGTGCGGATTCGCGACAACATGCAGTTTCAGCCCAATGACTACCACATCAAGGTCCGCGGCAACGCTGTAGCGCGAGGCCAGGTCATGGTCGGGCAGTACATGGCACTCGACGCAGGGCTTGTCGCGCCAGACGCAGCACCGCTCAAAGGCACACGCACCGTCGAGCCTGCGTTCGGGCAGGAAGCGGTGTGGATCGAGGCGGGGCTCAAGCAGCGGGCCGAGGCGTTGAACTATTACGTGGTGGATCCGACCAGTGTCCTGGCCACGCACCTGACCGAAGTGGTTAAGACGCACGGGGCCGAGTTGTTGACCCGCGAGGAAACCAATCACCTCATCGAGCAACTCAAGAGTCAGGCGCCCAAGCTGGTGACCGAGGTGCTCGAAGGCGACACGCCGCTGGTGAAGCCCGGCGAGCTGCAGCGGGTCTTGCAGAATCTCCTGAGCGAGCGGGTGCCGGTGCGGGATCTCGAGACCATCGTCGAAACTTTGGGCGACTGGGCCGGCCGGAGCAAGGATCTCGATGTGCTCACCGAATATGTACGAAATGCACTTCGACGGACGATCTGTAATCAGTACGCGTCGGCGGAGCCGGCCTCGGATCAATTTGGCAGCGAAGGAGCGCTGGTGAGTCGTCTTTATTGCGTGAGTCTGGACCCGGCGGTGGAAGACCGTATCGCGGGGTATATCGACCGCTCGGCTGAGGGCACCAGCCTGACGATGCCGCCGGTGGTGGCCAACCGGGTGACGGGTGCGATGTTGCAGGAGCTCAAGGCCTTGATCGACGCGGGGCGGTCGCCGGTGGTGCTGGCCTCGCCTCAGGTTCGGGCCAGTGTTCGCAAATTGCTCGAACCGCACCTCCCCGGTGCGGCGGTACTCGGGTATAACGAAGTGAGCAAAGGTGTTGAAGTTGAATCAGTCGGTATGGTGACGCTGGATCAGGACCGCCCGGACGCTGCTGGCGCCCCGGACAACACACGAACACAAGCCGCGGCAACGGACGCCGCGTTGGCTGGGGTCTAAACGGACGTGCGGATCAAAACATTCACTGCCAAGACCATGGCCGAAGCGATGCAGGAAGTGCGTCGTGAACTCGGCAGCGAGTCGGTGATCCTGCACACCCGCTCGCTCAAACGCGGGGGCGTCCTGGGGATCGGTGCCAAAGCGTACGTGGAAGTCACCGCCGCCGACGGCCGGGACGTCGGACGACGCTCACGAGCCGGCGGATCCAACTCCGCCCAGGCCCTCCCACGACGTGCGGCGGCCAATCTTGCCCCCGTCGAGCCCACTGCGGGCGACCTCATTCGACGTACCTACGCTGCCGCCAAGGCGGAAATGAACGGCCAGCCCGCCGTGACCGGCAATCAAATCGCACCCCCCAGCCAGGCACCCACGTCAGACAAAAATCAGGCCCAGGTCGAAGCCCTGCTCAAAGCCGCCGGCCTGCCCGCCGTCATGCCCGGCCGACTGTCCGCGCAGGCCCGCCAAGCCGCCGCAGCACCTCCTGTGACACACGCCCAGCCCGACGTGGTGCACCTCCCGCCGCCTCAGCCTGCGGTCGATACCAATGCGCAGCTCAATGCGGAGCTCCGCGAGGTGAAGAACATGGTCGCCCGCGTGATGCGGTCTCAGGCTGGCCCCGCGCCGGACCTGCCCGAGCCATTGGTCAAGCATTACCTGCAACTCATCGAGCAGGAAGTCAGCGCCGAAATGGCAGAGTCCATCGTCGCCGAGGCCCGCAGCATGATTGATCGCCGCGAGGCCGACGACGCAGACGCCTGTCATAAAGCCGTCGCCAAAGTCATCACACGCTACCTGCCCGTCGATCCTGAAGCGGGCAAATGGGTCGGCCGCAAGGATGGCAGGCCCCGCACCATTGCCCTGGTCGGTCCCACCGGCGTGGGCAAAACCACCACCCTCGCCAAGCTCGCGGCCACCTTCAAGCTCAAGCATGGCAAAGACATCGCCATGATCACGCTCGATACCTACCGCATCGCGGCCGTCGAGCAGCTTCGCACATATGCCGGCATCATTGGCGTTCCGCTCAAGGTCGCCCAGACTGCCTCAGAACTTCGCGCCGCGGTCGCGTCGTTCAGCGAGAAAGACGCCATCCTCATCGACACCGCCGGACGATCACAACGCGACCTCGACAAACTTGATGAATTGCAGGAAATGATGGACAGCGTCGCGCCGCATGAGGTGCATCTGGTGCTATCGTCCACGTGCACCCAGCGTGTCATCCTTGAAACCATTGAACGCTTCAGCAAAGTCCGCACCGACCGCATCATCTTCACCAAGCTCGATGAAGCGGTGACCGGCGGCGTGCTGCTCAACGTGGCCAAACTCGTGAACAAAAGACTCAGCTACATCACCACCGGCCAGGAAGTGCCGCATCAGATCGAAGCCACCGACGCCGGCCGACTCGCCGAACTCGTCATGGGCCAGCGCATCAGCGTGGCCGGGGAGGGCTCCGATGGCTGACCAGGCTGAAGCACTGCGCGGGTGGGCGTCCACGCTTGAAGTAAGCCCCGAACCCGCTGCCCCTGAGACACCCCAGGCCCAGGCACGCAGCGGTGCCCAGAGCATTGCCATCGCCAGTGGTAAAGGGGGCGTGGGCAAGACCACCCTGTCCGTCAACCTCGCGATCGCCCTGGCCAAGCGCGGCCGCCGTGTCGCACTGCTCGACGCCGACCTCGGCACCGCCAACGCCGACGTGCTGTGCGGCGTCCAGCCCGGGCTCGGACTCGCCCAGGTTGCCGCAGGCCGATGCACGCTCGAGCAGGCCGTCCTCCAGGCCCCCGGCGGCTTCGAGCTCATCCCCGGCGCCTCGGGCCTCGCCTCGGCCGCTAACCTGTCCCCAGGCGACCAGCTTCGCATGACCCAGGAAATGCAACGCCTCACGCAAAGCCGGGACGTGCTGCTGATCGATGTCGGTGCGGGGATCTCATCGACCGTACTCCGCTTCGTCACCGCCGCCGACCGCGTCGTCGTTGTCACCACCCCCGAACCCACCGCCATCGCCGACGCCTATGCCTTGATTAAGACCGCCGCCCAGCGTCGCGCCAGGCTCGACGTCGAGATCGTCGTCAACCTCGTCCGTGGTGAAGCAGAAGCCCTCGCCGTCTTCGACCGCATGGCCATGGCCTGCCGCCGATTTTTACGCCTCACCCCGCACTTCGCCGGCTACATTCCCTTCGACGACCGCGTCTCCGCCTCGATCCGTTCGCGATCTCCCCTGATGGTTCAGATGCCTCAGTGCCCCGCAGGTCGAGCAATCACCCGACTCGCCAAAGGCCTGGATCGCAGCGAATCACAAGACGCCTCCAACGACTCCGGACTTCTCAAACGCCTCACAACTCTCTGGCATCGGCGCGAACCGGCACTGGCCTCAAAAATTTAGCGGTTGCCTGTAATGAATCTTGTTTTATTCCCCAAGTTGTTAAAAAGTACGCCAAAAGTCCTTTGATCCAACTCCACATCTCTTAAAGTAGGCCAATCTCGCCGACGGATCGGTGAGCGTCTACGCAGTGCTGTTTCCATCCGCCTAACGGTTGAGCAGCACCGCATTAACGGAGTGCTTGTTTTGCCCGCCCGTGTCATCGCCTGCCTCTTTGCGTTTTGCAGCTTTCTGGCCTGCCTGGCCTACGGCGTGTGGCTCGATCAACCGCTCGAAACCATGCTGCTCAACGCCATGGTCGTCATGCTGGCCTGCTATGCCGTCGGCAGGGTCGGCGGCTATGTCGCGCAGCGCGGCGTCGACGACCACATCGAACGCTTCAAACAGCAAAACCCGCTTCCAGACGAAAACTACTTCGAAGCGTCTTCAGAACCCGTGGACACACCATCCAATCTGGAAGCCACTTAACCATCGATCAAATCGTCCCCCGCCGCAAGGCGGTTTTTAAATAGTCCCCCAGGCGGGTCCGAACGGATTCGGAACGCAACTCTCACGGAAAGAGGAAAGAGCCATGGCGATACGGACACGAACAGCCAAACCCACCCCCGAGCAACAGGCCGAGCTAAAACGACTCTGGGCGGTGTACCGTGACAACCCCACAGAAGAACTCCGTAATCACTTCATGACCACCTACCTCCCGCTCGTGCGATACAACGCCGAGCGGATTCACACCAAGCTCCCCGATGAAGTCGACGTCGAAGACCTCATGTCCGCTGGCATCTTCGGCCTCATGGATGCCATCGACGCCTTCGACCTCGAACGCGGCGTCAAGTTTGAAACCTACTGCGCCCCCCGCATTCGAGGGGCCATCCTTGACGAACTCCGCTCCATGGACTGGGTCCCCCGCCTCGTGCGATCCCGCACCTCCAAAGTCGAAGGTGCCCGCCGATCCTTTGAAAAAGAGCACGGCCGAAAGCCCTCCGAACCCGAGCTGGTCGAAAGACTCGATGTCGATCAGGAAGAGTTCGACAAAATCAAACACGACTCCAAAGCTGTTTCCACCGTATCGCTTTCTCGTAAATGGTTCGAAACCGACTCCAATAAAGATGTCCGCGAGATCGATGTGCTCAAAGACAAACGCCAGGTCAATCCGCTCAAAGCCGTCCAGAAACGCGACCTCAAAGATCTCATTACCAAAGGCCTGTCCCGCGCCGAACGCCTCATCATTGTCCTCTACTACTACGAAGAGATGACGATGAAAGAGATCGGCCAAACGCTCGACCTCTCCGAGTCCCGCGTGAGCCAGATGCACTCCAGCATCCTTGCCCGCCTCAAAGCCCAACTCGTCCACCGCGACAAAGAACTCACCGTCGAAGCGTAAGCCGGTCCTGTCAGACATCTTTCCCACGCAGCTGCACCCGAACCCGCTGTCACCCCGTGAACGACGTGCAGGCTTCAGTCTGTGACCTTGTTCCCCGTCCGCCCCGCTTAAGCGTGCAGAGGTCGCAACGCCGTCGGTTTCATGCCGTCGCAATGCAGGTCTGACACATTTTCGGTCCCCCCCAGGCTTAACCCCCAAGCCCACCGCCGGGCCGCATCCTGCAAGCGCCATACCCCGACCCCCACACCACCGCCCCCCACACCGCCGACACCCAAACCGCCCGCCTCATGCTCGAGCGGTATCACGTCGGGCAGGAGTAGCCGCTGGAAGCGAGTCCGGTCCCGGGAGATTGACTCCCGACCCCTGATCTTCCTCGACCCCTCATCTTCCTTAGCTTCCCTTTGATCCGAATCGCTAATAATGGGGTATGCCGAAAAAACCCCAGAAACCGACGGTTGCGCAGATTGCAACCAAGTCGAATTTGAGCACCGCTTCAAACGTTGTGGTGATCGAGATTCTCGCCGATGCGATATCACGCTGCCTGAGCAATCCGGCTGTTGGATGGACTACCGCATTGTACGCCGCCATCGCCGCCACAGGCGTTCTCAACCCGTTGACCATCGGTGCGGTTTTTCTCCTTGCCGCATCTCTCGGTGCTAAACGATTCATCAAGAATCGAGATCAAGCCAAGGCGATGCAATCAGCTCTGCTAGCGGAAGCTCAGAATCAAGCTACCGTTCTCGACATACTCCAACGCTTGGATGACGGCTCCCTGCCAGTCGGCCTCGACACATTAGCACTTGAAGACATCAGGCAGATCGTTCAGTCCGCCACGAAAGAACGGACTCCGCAGCTTCGAGCCGAGATCAAGAATGACTTCGAGGAACTCTGTGCCGAGTGGTTTGATAGGCTTATAGATGCCGGTCAGGACCAAGGTGACCTCACCCGTGATCATATCGATCGCCGAGCCGATGTGAGCGAAACAAAACTTGATACGCTCAAGCTGGACATAGCTTCGACTCCTTCGGCAGTAGTCGAAGCGTGGAAACGTTCGAATCTCGCACCAGCTCTTGTCGTGCCATGCCTTCTCGGTGGCTGGAAAGAACCTGAAAAGCAACCGGACTCCGAATTCGCAAGATTATTCAGTTCGCGATGCGAAGACAGATCGGTAGTTGATTTGCTGCACGGTGGCGACGCAGAGACGTTCGACTCCGTCATGCGTGAAGCGGTTCAACTCGCCGACGCTCCGATCACGATCGAAAACGGAATCTGGAAAGTACGTGATCGGCAAGCGCTGTGGATCGCGATCGCGCCACATATCTACGACAATCACCTCGACGCCTTTGAGACTCTGGCTGAGGAAGTACTCAGTGAGCCCGATCCACGGTTTGAACTGCCAAAAGACAAGCGGTGGGCCGCAAACATCTACGGTAAATCTTTGCCGTACTCGCCGCTACTCCGAAGCGGCATGGTGGCCACCTTGGCGCTGCTCGGTTGTCGATCACAGGAACTGACACGTTGTCGCAACGGCAAAGCCGAGGGAATTGCGTCCTCGCTAATCCGCAAAATGCTTGAGGGGGCCGATTGGCAGCGCTGGGGCAGTTTGGATCGTCTGCTCCCGACGCTGGCCGAAGCATCGCCCGCAACATTCCTTGACGTGATCGAATCTCGCCTGACGCAAGCTCCGAACGTCTTTGATGAGCTATTCGAGCAGCGAAGTACTGGCATTGCGGGAACCAACTATCTGGTCGGTCTTTTGTGGGCGTTGGAGTGTTTGGCTTGGCACCCAGAATATCTCGTTCGCGTATGCGTCCTCCTTGCCCGCTTGGACGAGCGTGACCCGGGAGGCAATCACGGCAATCGACCCGGACACTCTCTCGCAACCATTCTTACGCCCTGGAAGCCGCAAACTACAGTATCCAACGACAAGCAACTCGTTGCCGTAAGAACCGTTTTGAACGAAGCGCCGGCTGCTGGCTGGAAACTGCTTCTCGCTCTCCTGCCCAGCAGACATGGGTCGGTTTCACCAACGCACCGACCTGTTTATCGAAAGTGGGATCTTCCAACCGATGATAAGGCGGAACTCGGGATTGATGTCACTTATCGCTACCGAAGTTACTCCAAGGTGGCTGTCGCATCCGCAATAGGAGATCCGAGCAGAATCGTCGATCTTATACCACGCCTCCACGACCTTGCCCGGCCAGATGTACTCCAATTCATCACTCATTTGACATCTGATGATCCCTTGCATTTCACACGGGATGATCGTCGAACGATTTGGGAATGTATCATCAAAGCGCTTCGGAACAAGAGGCGGTTCGACCGCAACCTGTCACGACATGACCGCTGGCTTGTCAGAAGACTTCGCCAAGTTGCCGGGCATCTAGTGCCAAAGAACTCTATCGATCGCTACCGATATCTCTTCGTTCGATGGAACCACGACTTGTACATCGAACGAGGGAACTACGGCGAGGAGGATCGATGGATCCGCGACAATCGTGATCGAGCCGTCCGCGAGGTGTTTGCCGATGGCGGGTTAGCTGCGATCTTCCGATTCGCGAGAGAAGTTGAATCTGCTTGGCACGTCGGTGCTGCATACGGTCAGCATCGGATCGATGCTCATCCTTCCGAAGACATCAGGGAATGGATCGGGCACGACATCGAAGCCATCCGCAATTTTGCGGAGGGTTTTGTGCACGCCGTGATCAGTCATTCAGGTGAAGCCTGGCTCGATAGCCTGTCAGTATCTAGTTGGCCGGAGTCGAACCGCCTCAGGCTTTTAAGCTGGTTGCCATTCAAACCGGCGACTTGGGAGCGTGCAGTCGCTTGGCTAGGCGATCGCGTGGGTAAATACTGGCGGACCTGTGTCATAAACGAATATCAGCACGACGGCAATCTCACACCAGCTATCCAAGCACTACGGGAGCACGGTCGGCCTATGCAGGCTTTGGGTTGCTTGCATCGCATGATCGACGAGGACTGGTTCGATGCAGACCTCATAATCGACACCTTGATCGAATCGAGCCAGTCTCAAGAGAAGATTCAACCGTCTCAGTTCGGATATCACATCGAACAATTGATCGACCGGTTGCAGTCAGAGGATAAAGTAGATACTTCGCGTCTCGCTCGAGTTGAGTGGTTGTATCTACCTTTGTTGGGAGAGGATCGGGGCGGTTCGCCGAAGGCCTTGGAACAAGGACTGGCTGACGATCCCGGCTTCTTCTGCGAACTGATCCGCCTAATGTTCCGGCCCGAAGATCCTGAAAAGCATCATGAAGAGACGCCGGATGAATCAAAGGCGTTTCTGGCAGAACAGTCTCACAGATTGCTCAAAGGTTGGAGCACGCCACCAGGTACAGACAATGACGGTAGCTTCGACCCGGTGGCTTGCGTCGCATGGTACGAGAAAGTGTTAGCCAGCTTGATGAATTCGGGCCACGAAGCAACCGGCATGCAGATGGCCGGGCGAGTGCTACGCCACGCTCAATCTGATGCAGACGGATTGTGGCTGCATAGCGAAGTGGCCGCGCTATTGAATCGTTCAGAGATGCACGAGCTACGTCGAGGGTTTGATCTCGGAATCGTCGACGGCCGTGGCGTGCACTTCGTCGCGCCAGATGGTTCGGGTGAAGAAGCTCTCGCCAAAGAATGGTCAGAGAAAGCAGAATCAATTGAGGACGCCGGGTTCCATCGGCTCGCAGGCACTCTTCGAGGCGTCGCACATAATTACGAACGTGAAGCGGAGATGGTCCGGCGGGATTACAAGAGAGACGGTCACTAGAGCGGCAAGGATAAGCGGTCGGGAGACAATCTAGACGTTGTTCCGGCACTCGGCGGCATTCGGCATGTCGTACCGCCCGGGATGGGAGCATGGTGAGTTCCGGATGCTCGACGCGCGGCGTGTTCGGTGATTGCCCAGCGTGGATTTTGACCGCTCCCCCGGATCAGCCGAGTGCTCGTAAGCAGCGTTGGAGTCCTACAGAGGCATTCTGGAGTACGCGTAAGACGTTCTGGAGCGCGCGTAAGCGCCGCTGGAGTACTCGTAAGCGGCGTTGGAGTGCTTCAGAATGATGCTCGCGACAAAGACAGAGTCGGTGGGCGGGTTCTTATCGGCGACGGGGCGCGGTGGGGATTGGCTGGGGTTATCGGTGACGCCAGGCCTGGATTCGGGGCGGGCCGGTTGGTGGTGGTGAGGGGTTGGGCGCGGGTGTGGGGTCAAAGGGGGGTGCGGAAAAGCAGGTGAGGAAGAAGGCGAAGGCGGGCAAGAACGATCCGCGACTGGTGGCGGCGGCTCGGGAGTTGCGGGATCGGTGGTTGGAAAGGTGGCGGGGGAGCCTCGGCTGTTGGGGCCGGGCGAGGGGGTGAAGTATGCGGTGGGCGTGGAGCCGGGGCGGGATCCTGGCGTGGGGGATCGCAGCGTGGGGGAGCGCGGGAAAGCGGGGAAGCAACTGGGGGACGAGGGTATGTCGGGGTGCGGGGTGCAGGTCGTGGAGGCACGAAGGGTGGCGTGAGGGGGCGAGGCGGGGGTGGTGGGGCGTGGTGGGTGGGTGGGGGTGGGGTGATGAAGTCGAGGGGGGGCTTGGGTGACGGGCGGTCATGGCGCTTGTCCGCGGGCCGAGCCTGGCCGAGCGGGTCGCACAGTCGGTTGTCGATAAAAAAGCGTCAGCAGCTATGCTCGACGCATGGCAGGGGCATGCTCGAAGCGGGCCGCAGCGGCCCGGGGATCACATCAATCTTGAACCCCGAGGCCCGCGAAGAGATCGAGCACGTCGCGACGCTCAAACGTGAGGCGACCGCCCGGCCCAATCCGTCGCGGCGCGAATTTTAAGTCAAGCTCAGCGTAAACGTAGACGTCGCCGAATCGACTGTATGTCGAGCGTCCATCGTGATCCCTTGGCCTGTTCACCTAGCCTATTGTCCCACCGGAGACCTTCATGTTCACTAAGTGCCTGCCTGCGGTTGTGCCTGTCCTGCTGTTCATGCTCAGCTCAGGCTGCGGCGAGCCTCAACCCACGCTCACGCCCCACTCCGGCGAAACCAAAATGCACGCCACCCGACTAACCGACTTCGACACGCCCCAGCAAATTGAAGCCTGGAATATCCTTAATGACAACGTCATGGGCGGGCGATCCATTGGCAACGCCACCTTTGACAACAGCGTCATGACCTTCGCGGGGTCGATCAACACCAACGGCGGCGGCTTTTCATCGGTTCGGATGAACATCCCACACGACACCCTCACCGGCTACAACCAGGTCCTGATGCGGGTCAAGCCCGACGGCCGAGCCTACCGACTCATCATCGAAGACGACCTCGACACCCGCCGACGACGCACCGTCCACCGTCACGATATCCAGTTCGGCCCCGCCGGCGAATGGCAGACCGTCTCGGTCAACCTGGCCGACCTCGAGCCTTCCATCCGTGGTGACCCCGTGAAGGCTGAGCCTTTGCGAAAAGACCTTGCGGTTCGCATCGGCATTATGCTCAATGACGTTGATGACGGCCCATTCGAGTTGCAAGTCGATTGGGTTGATCTGGTGCCGTGACACAATCCAGATTCCTTCGAGCGGTTGCTGGTGTTGTTTACATAGGTCATGGGTCCTTATGGCCCGCCCCGTGCTTGATCCGGGAACCAGACTTCGACCCGCGGGCCGGGGTGTGCGTCACGCACCCGCTGAACAAAAAGGGGGCGTCATCAAGCATGCGTCGTTGAGCTTGGGGATCCGTCGGCCCGTCAAGCACCCGCTGGCGATAAGCGTCCTGGTGCGGGGGCGAGAGGTCCGGCAGCCGACGATCCACGAACGGGTCGTTCGTTGACGGTAGCAGCAGTGCGATCACAAAGTTTTGCGTCACCTAAAGCATGGCTGACTATTTCTCGAATGACTTCCGTGTAGACGAGGTCTTGTCATAGCAATCTTCGCCACTTTCTTTCACGATAATGTGAACGAGTATCGAAACACTTAACTTTCGCTTCTTCTGAAATGGTACAAGGCATATTGCTCCACATGAGCTCATGTTTTCATAATTGATTTCAAGTTTCGGGCAGCATACAGACTGGCCTGCGGGGATCGAAGCTCACCATCCGCCTTAGCCAGATGGAGAATCGCGGGGAAGTCCTCAGCGCTGCAGCGTTTGCGAATCTCTGATCCCTAGTCTGAGTCAAACCTTTGAATGGTTCGAAACTGGGCTACAATGCAAATGAGGTTTAGCGGAAGCATGGTTTTCTCGGAGTGATCGTATGCGGTCGTTTTGCATTTTGATGGTCTGCTGGCTGGGAGTGTCTGCCTTAGGTTTGCCCGCATGGGGCCAGGCTTCTGGGGACGCGACTTCGAGCAGTGAGATCCAGTCGCTCATTGAGCTTTTGAAAGACGGCGACTCGGAATCACGCGAAGCGGCTCGTACTCGTTTGGTTCGTGTTGGCGAAGAAGCCTGGCCTGAACTTGCCGCAGCCACGACAACCGACGATCGACTGTTGGCGGTCGAAGCCACGGTTGTGATGACCCGGATCGCTGAACCAAGACTGCTAAGCCTGTTTACGACCGCGGCGGTTGATTCGCCGGCAACACGCGCGTTGCTAGCGGCGATGAAGCGTGCAGAGCCTGAGGTGATGCAAGCACTGAGTCTGTCGCTGGTGGCCTGGCCCGGGCAAGCGGAGGCAACGTGTGATTTAGGCCGATGGATTGAACAGAGGCGGGAGGCGTTGGGCGATGAGTGGGATCGGGGCAGCAATGAGCAACCGACCCGTGCGATCGCTGAGTTTCTCCCCGAGGCTGAGCTGAGGCTCCTGGCACTTCTCACCGCATCGGCCTTGGCTGACATCATCCCGTCAGAAGACACCGCCCGGCTGTTGTTCAACCTTCAGCGTCAGCTCTACCGCGTAAAAGGCCAGCGCGGCTGGGCGCTTTCGGGTGATGAAGACAGACAAGTCAGTATCCGATCGCTATTGACCACAGGGTGGAGCAATCGGCCCACGGAATATCAACGTGAATACGGACTGGAAACCTTGATGCGTTTTGGCTGGAGCGAGGAGGCGGCAGCCGAGGCTCGACGCATCGCCAATGATCTCAATGCCAAAGGCAAGGCGTCCAGAGACGGCGAACTGACCTCGAAGCTCGTGTTCCTCGTCGCACACGCGTTACAGCTATGGGGTGACGATTCGGATGTTCCGCTTCTACGCAATATGCTCCCCGCAACACAAAGCACGACCGCTCCCGCAGCGGTCGATGGCAAACCCGGCAGCGCGACGATCCAGGCAGGCACCATGGCAGCGCTTGGCCTCGAACGCCTCGGCAAGGTGGACCGCAAGGACACAGGGCTCATCGAAACCACAGATACGGTGTTCTGTCCCATGTCCGGTGCTCAGGTACTGCTGTTACGAAACAACGAGCGGTGGCAAAATTTCATCACCCAACAAAAGGCGAAAGCACCCGCAACCCAACCCGCCCAGCCTTGAAAAACGCTGACATTGGTGACGCCTCAGCGTGCACGATGTAAACCCTGGGAAACAAGCAGAGCGACAGCACTGCGTGTTGTTTTCGAGAGAGGCTTACGGGCAGTCATTACCACCAAGCGACGAGACGCAAAACGCAGCGACTTGCGATTTTGAGAGGTTCAGCGGCCAGATCCAACGCAACGCGCTCATGATCACCGCTATGCAGGTTTGGCCTCTCGCGTCATTCTGTGTCGCGAGCATGGCGAGAACACGACGAGAGAGACGCGGGTCGATCGATCCCGTCAAGGCTCTATAAAAAACCCTTCGACGCAATGGCCAAAGGGTTTAAGTCTCACAAAATCGGGGCGACAGGATTTGAACCTGCGACCTCCACACCCCCAGTATGGCGCGCTACCAAGCTGCGCTACGCCCCGAGTAGACGTAATGAACAAATTGTCCCAGTAACATTCGGCAAGACCACCGAATACTGAATGGGTCGCTGCACACGCGTAGGCACACGAATTAAGTGAGCCGCACGCGACTAGGGCGAGCCGCAGATCGTAGCAGATCAATCACCAACACACAAAGCCTGAAGTTGTGCAGGCACGTGACGCTCCACAGCATTGGGCTTGCGCGTATCGCATCGCGCAGGAACACTAAGCCTCGGCAACTCTCGCGCCTTTAGCGTCACTCACGCTGCTTGAGCCACTGCATGATGCGGTGCTCGCGGAGCCTGGGGTACCTCGCTGGTCGCCGATGCAACACGGCGCGTCAGGAAGGCCGAAGCCAGGGCGCGACCCGCAGCAATCAACACAACAGCCGTCCAAACGGCAAGGTTAGAGCCCAGGAACGCCAGCCAGACGGCCTTCCAAGGCGATACGAAATCGAGCTGCCACAACGCCACAGGCGTGCTGACGACAAACAAGGCCAGCATCACAAGCAACGTGATGCGTAAGTTCTTCTCGGCGGGGTCGAGGTTGGATCGGACGGGGTTGCGTTCTTGATCGAGCTGTGTGGTGCGTTCCATCGCAGATTTCCTTATCAGTGCTCGCGAATAACCAACCGCCGCGGGGGGTGCTGACACCGGATGGTTGAGGCGAGCGTGGAAGCGGATGCTTCCGGTGGTGGGGCGGGAACTCCGCATACGTCGCGAAGTCGAGTGGGGCAGGAGCGGCATGGGCCAGCTTTGGTGAACAGTACAAACTCTCGGCCAGAATGTCACCGTTCCGCCTGTAATTATCAAATTTCTGACAAAATGCTCTGCTTCGTTTTGAAATCATCGAATACAGATGAAATCTTCACGCCCCGCCTGATCCCGAAACGCCCCGTTTTGCAGCACTTCTTCACGCGTGCTTACACTTTGAGCATGGATGCCGATGTCACGACCTTCGCCTCGCCCTCATGCGCTTCGCCGGTCTAGGATGCTTTGATGAACACGACCGCCGCGACCGCTCAAAACACCCTCCGCCTCGGCCATTCGCCTGACCCCGATGACGCGTTCATGTGGTGGCCGCTCGCCAACTTCACGTCCCCCGACGGCCAACGACACACCCCTCAGATCGACACGCGAGGTTATGCCTTCACCCACGTCCTCGAAGACATTCAATCGCTTAACGAACGCTCCGAGACCGGCGAACTCGAAATCACCGCCCTGTCCATCCATCAATACCCCTTCGTCGCCGAGCACTACGCCCTCACCGCCTGCGGCTCCTCCATGGGCGAGGGCTACGGCCCCATGATCGTCGCCAAGCAACCCCTCCGCCCTGAAGAGCTTCGCGGCACCACGCTGGCCGTCCCCGGATGGCGCACCACCGCCTGGCTTACCACCCAGCTTTACCTTGCCGAGCTTGGCCTGACCAAAGACGATGTCAACGCTGAGTTTGTCATGTTCGACGAGATCCTTCCCGCCGTCGCCGAGGGCAAATACGACGCCGGCCTGCTCATCCACGAAGGCCAAATCACCTACGCCGACCACGGTGCCCACCTCGTCGAAGATCTGGGTGCCTGGTGGCTCCGCACCCGCGACCTGCCCCTGCCCCTGGGCGGCAACGCGGTGCGACGCGATCTCGGAGCCGACCACCTGCCCGTCATTGCGGGTGTCCTGCGTGACTCGATCGACTACGCCCTGGCAAACCGCGAGCAAGCGGTGCAGTTCGCCCTTCAGTGGGGCCGAGGCCTCGACACGGACCTCGCCGACCGCTTCGTCGGAATGTACGTCAACGACTACACCCTCGACTACGGCGACCGCGGCCGCGCTGCCGTCGTACGACTCCTCACCGACGCCGCCAAACTCAATCTCGTCCCCCAAGCCCCCCTCGACTTCATCACCCCAAGCTAAAGCCCCACTCCCACCATCGCCCCCGCCCCCGTCAAAGCCCACGCATCGCCATGCGTGGGCCTCCTTGCACATACCCGCCGTAGATATACAACCCGGCGCCCCGACCGGCCCCTCACCCTCACCCTCGATCCAAGGGCGAGACCACCCCCAGCACGCCGCGAGGCCCCCGCTCCATCACGTGCGTGTAAATCATCGTCGTCTTCAAATCTTTGTGACCAAGCAACTCCTGAACCGTACGCACGTCGTATCCCGCCTCCAGCAGGTGCGTCGCGAACGAATGTCGCAGCGTGTGGCAGCTCGCCTTCTTCCCTAACCCGGACTGCGTCACCGCCTTCTGCATGATCTTCTGCACCATGTTTTCGTGGACATGCCGACGCACCCGCACCGTCTCACCCGCCTCCAACCCCAGCCGTTCTTCGGCAAACCGGACGTACGAATCGCCAGCCCCCTGGGCCGCCTCCGCTTCCTGCCCGTCCAGAAGCAGCCGCTCCACCGGCCAGTCCACCACCCGCGTGCTGGCGAACACATACTGCCAGGCCAGCGAACGCCCCGACGCCGGCGTCTTCAACACCTGCGCGTAAGGCATCGGCGCCCACCCCCAGGCCCGACCCTTGCCCCGATCCACCGCGTGCATCCGGTCACGCCATTTCAACTGCACCCGCATCGCCTCCACGCAATGCTCAGGAAGCAAGGCCGCCCGATCCTTCGCCCCTTTCCCGTCACGCACCGTCAGCCGGCCGCGATCCACATCGACATCCTTCACACGCAATCGGCAGCACTCCAGCAGACGCAGACCCGAGCCATACATCAAATCGATCATTAACCCATACACCCGCGCCGCCCACGGATTCGCAGCCTGCCCGGGCACCGAAACCCGCAACGCCGACACCTCCCGCTGACTCAGCACCTCGGGCAATCGCTCGGGCCGTTTCGCCCGCACCGCCTGAAACTTCTTCAACTCAACGCCCAGGACTTTGGCATAGAGAAAGATCAGCGCATTGAGACACTGGTTCTGAGTCGAAGCCGAGACCTTCCGATCCACCGCCAAGTGCGTGAGAAACGCTTCGACCCCCGCCGCTCCCAACTGCTCGGGCGACTTCCACTCCCCCGGCTCGGGAAAACGATCCCGCCCAAACCGCAGGTACCGCTCGATCCATCGGGCGTAGGCCTGCTCGGTACGAAAGCTGTAATGCCCCATCCGCAGGGCAGCATGAACGCGCTGCATCAGCTTCATGCCGGCAAGATAGATTCTGTCTTTACCGCAGTCAATATGCGAAAAATGTTAGGGTGTTTCCTCGGCCAAGGACGCTTGACAAGGTCGATCCGCCGCGCGATACTCTGGCCTTCCGGCAGGCGTTCTGCCGAACCAATTCTGTCTAATCATAGTTAGCCCGCATGCCTATCGCACTGGAACATCTCGTCTACGACGATGGCGAAGTGGCCGTTGGCTTGGTCGAAGTTGACGGACGAACATCTAACATCGCAATGCGTTGGCGCAGCAAGAACAACCTCATGGGCGGTGAAACGGATTGGTTCGTCTTGCCGATCACTTACGGCGAAGCAATCTGCAAGCGGCTTCTCGAACAGCGGGCTGCCGCGACGGACTGCACTGGCTGTAGCATGATCACGTGCTTCGACGAGGCTGGCGTCGCAGCGATGATTCGTCTGCTTGTAGACAATGAAGCGCTAAGTTGCGGAATGTGCTACTGAACGTGCGGGCTAACCACCGGCTGCAGTTGACCGGCGACGCCCACGTTATGATGTTGTTGTCGGTTTGGAGCCTGCTCTCCGCGGGCGGCCGGCAACTGAGCCGATTTACGTTAGGCCAACATGTTGCTTGCAAAGGAGCACAACCCGATAGCCCCGCTGCTCATCGGATGGGCTTGCTTTGCTATTGGGCTCAACTGTGCAGTCCCCGCAGTGAAATTGAACGCCGATGCGTGGTCGGCGACGGCAAGCGTATGCCTCACACTCGCGGCTTTTTTTGCAGCCTTGTTTGGATTTGTCCGATCAAGCGGCCATCGCAAAGTGGGTTACTCCATACTCGCTTGCTTCACCGTACTGCTTGCATTCTTTTCGGCCTTGAATGTCGCGGTTGCGTTGGGAGTGGCCTAACCACCGGCTGCAGTTGACCGGTGACGCCCGCGAGTAGAATGTTGGGGTCGGTTGGACGCCTGCTCCCGCGGGCGGCCGGCAACTGAGCCTTTTTCGTTAGACCGCCTGGGGGCCAGCGCATGACCATCAGCGACATCGAGGCATTCGTGCGGGATCGAGATCGTGAAAGGTACGACCTGTTCGCGCAACAGGGGAATGAACCATCTACCGCGGATGTCAATGCCTTTGAACAGCTCATCGGCTTCCCTTTACCGGAAGAGTTCAGGGACTTCGCCATACATCCGCTCGGCGGTCTCTACGTGGAGGCGAAAGAGGAAATCTGGCCTCTCGCCAAGCCATACGATGTCGGGCCATTCTGGTCTTTTCTGAGGGGCGTAATGGTCTACAGCCTTTCGGAGGAAGCACCGGAGTGGCTCCAGATGCGTACAGCTTGGGCGGAGATGAAAGAGGCTGGATACTCCCAGCTTGTACCGTTCCTACAGATACTGGGCGATGCCGACCCTTACTGCTTCACGAAGGATCAGCAAATCGTAATCTGGCGTCACGAGGAACCGGATGATCTTGAGCCGGTTGATATGGGCTTCAGCGAGGCGGTGCTTCACGAAATCGCGGAACTGGAGGATCGAGTAGAGCGGAAGATCCGCGATGACGGTACGCGCGAGAGCGGAGCGGTCTAACCACCGGCTGCAGTTGACCGGCGACGCCCGCGAGTAGAATGGTGTAGTCGGTTTGGAGCCCGCTTTCCGCGGGCGGCCGGCAACTGAGCCTTTTACGTTAGGCCACCATGCGTGACACCATCCTCATCTTGGAGGATGACGATGCCCGCCTGACACGGCTGCTTGGCGTCCTCTCAGAACAGCACCCGCGTTACGCCGTGCTGCAATGGCGTGATGCTCACGCCATGATCCATGACCTACCACAGCATTTGCCGGCTGCGGCACTTATGTGTCTCGATCATGATCTGTACGTCCAGAAGCCGACCGACCCCGATCCCGGCGACGGCCTTGATGTCGCAAAGTACCTCGCAGGTCAGTCTCCTTGTTGCCCCGTCTTGATCCATTCCAGCAATACCGACCGAGCGAACATGATGCTCGGGGAGTTGCAGTTGGCAGCTTGGAACTGCCGCCGTCTTGCTCCGATTGGCGATGATTGGGTCGAAGCTGATTGGGCGTTCGTTATTCGTGACCTGCTGGATGGTGGCCTAACCACCGGCTGCAGTTGACCGGCGACGCCCGCGAGTAGAATGGTGCGGTCGGTTGAACGCCTGCTCCCGCGGGCGGCCGGCAACTGAGCCTTTCACGTTAGGGGGCAACCATTACAACACAGTCCGCCAAGCGATTTCCATTGAGGTCGATCGCATCGCTGGTCGCTGCGTTGATCTGCGTTGCCCTGTTCGTGATAAACAATCCGTGGTCTATCCGCGACGGGGTTTGGCTTTCGCATCTTGCGAATGCGTTGCTGTACTTCATCCTCGCTTTCGGGTTCGGCATTTACGCCGTTGTTGTCCCGAAATCCGCCACATATGCGAAGGTTATTTGCTGGCTGCCGCTCCTGTTGCTCGTGGTGTTACCGCTGACATGGCGATTTTTGGACCGCGTCTTCAGCCAGCTCTTGCCCGCTGCGTGGGGAGCCCCCTAACCAGCGGCTGCAGTTGACCGGCGACGCCCGCGAGTAGAATGGTGTGGTCGGTTGAACGCCTGCTCCCGCGGGCGGCCGGCAACTGAGCCGAATTACGTTAGCGAGCATGTTTCGATATACGCCAAACTCGATCCATCGCTACGACATCCTCAACTGTCACCAGTGCGGCTGCTATTACTGCTTGAAGACGTTCTCGCCCACAGAGATCACTGAGTGGTGTGATGAAGACGAAAAAGGAATCGGGCTGACTGCACTTTGTCCAAAGTGTGGGATTGATTCAGTGATTGGATCTATGACCTCCGAAGATATCGATCCAGGTCACCTCAAAGAAATGCACGAGCGGGGCTTTGGGAGTGCTCGCTAACCACCGGCTGCAGTTGACCGGCTGCGCCCGCGATATGATGTTGTTGTCGGTTTGGAGCCTGCTCACCGCGGGCGGCCGGCAACTGAGCCTTTTACGTTAGGCGTTCAAATGCGTTGGTATTTCAGTCCAATGAACACCGACTTGCGCAGCTCGCGTTGAGTTGGTTGTATCCGTCGCCCTACGACGGGTATAACGCCGATCCGTCATCACTCGAAACCGACATCGACGAATGGACGCGTCCGGGCAGCTACTACGCCGCAACCGATCGGGAAGGCATTCTTGTAGCTTACGCTTGCTTTGGTGTCGAAGCGCGAGTGCCCGGTGGGCGCTACTTGGCGAACGCCTTGGATTTCGGCGGTGGCCTTCGACCCGACCTAACGGGTCGCGGCCTAGGCATCAGTTTTTTCCGCGCTACCCTCGCGTTCGCCGAAGCATCCTTTTCGCCGGACCGCTATCGCACGACCGTGGCTGAATGGAACGGTCGGGCTACCCGGCTGTGCACTGCTTCGGGGTTTGAAATCACGGAACACTTCGTTCCCGTCGTGAACGGCTGGCGTTTCGCGGTGCACGAGCAACAAGCCGATCAGATCAAAATCCGGACGCGTCCGGAAGAACGCCTAACCACCGGCTGCAGTTGACCGGCGACGCCCGCGATGGATAATTGAGTTGTCGGTTTGAAGCCTGCTCCCGCGGGCGGCCGGCAACTGAGCCTTTTACGTTAGGTCGCATGAAGCTTCTCTTGCTCATTCCAGCGCTAGGCATAGCTGGTTGCACCTCTACTCCGCAGGACGAGGGGATGTTGCTTGAGACGTCATTCGCTGCGCCATCCGAAATTCAATCGGTACTTGGGATTCCGACACAACAGATGCAGCAAGGCGGCAAGCTTTACGAGACGTATCAGATTGGCGACGAACGGGTTTCTGTACAGTATGAGTGGGTGCCACGGGAGTGACCTAACCAGCGGCTGCAGTTGACCGGACACGCCCGCGGACTTGTTCATCCCGGCTCAGCGCCGTCCTCCGCGGGCGACCGGCAAATGAGCCGAGTTACGTTAGGCATTTTCCGATGCATCCGCTGTCGAAGACAAACTCGAATGCAACGGTTTGGACGACGGTCCTGCACACAATTGACTGGGGAATTGCTGGTGTCGTCATTTATTTCATTTGGTGTGCGTTTAGTGGTGGCGTACCGGATCATTGGCCGTTTACCCTATCGGCCTGGTCGCTGCTGCTTGGCTTTGTCGGTGGCCTGATCGAATGGCAAGTTGATGATGGCGTTGACGACTCGGATGCCTAACCATCAGCTGCAGTTGACCGGCGACGCCCGCGAGTAGAATGGTGGGGTCGGTTGAACGCCCGCTCCCGCGGGCGGCCGGCAACTGAGCCTTTTACGTTAGGTGCCTATGCACTGCCCCAAGTGCGGCGACATCTTGCAAGACGTTGATGGCACTCTCACTTGCGTCGCCGGTGCGATGCATGTCACGCCTGTTATGCGGGAGCGGCTCCATCAGTGTTTCGTGGCTGACGGCGAAATGACTCCCCCGAAACCTTATTCATTTCGCGTAGGAGGCAAGTGGTTTTGCCCCGCGTGCGGCGTCAGCATGCCAGAAGCCGACGGCTTCATCCGTTGCCCTAATTGCAGTCGAACCTTGAATGGTTTGATTTATCACCTGGTTGAGCGGCACCCCCATCGACGAGACACCTAACCACCGGCTGCAGTTGACCGGCGACGCCCGCGAGTAGAATGGTGTTGTCGGTTGAACGCCCGCTCCCGCGGGCGGCCGGCAACTGAGCCTTTTACGTTAGGTCGCAACCGTGAGCCGCGAGCTACCACCCATTCGACGCTTTGCCCGCATCGTTTGGTGGCCAGCCTTTCTCGGCATGTGCCTGATATGTTTCGTGATCGTCATGACCGACGACCACGTTGGTACATCGGGATACCAGCCGGTAGGGCTGATCCTCTTAATTTTGAACGGTATTATTTTCACGTTTGCACTGCTGCTGTGCCCCGGCCTTCATCTTGTCGAGCGATTCGGACATCGAAAGAAGGCGACCTAACCAGCGGCTGCAGTTGACCGGCGACGCCCGCGAGTAGAATGGTGCGGTCGGTTGAACGCCCCTCCCGCGGGCGGCCGGCAACTGAGCCTTTTACGTTATGCCCCAAACCCGTCTTCGCAAGGTGGCACTCGTCTTGGCGGTCGCCTCCGTCGCGGCGGTAATGCTTGCCTCCGGCTGGTGGCTAGTCCAGGCTAGGCCGTCCTTGTTTGTCGAACATATGGCTCCTGGTCTTATCAGTGACGAGAGTTGGCGTCGCTCTATAGCGAACGATCCAACCGCACATGGCTACAGTGCCTACGGTGTGCTGCAGGATCGCAAGAGCCGTGCCGCAATTAACGAAGCGACGCGGGACCTGCAATCCGCTGATCCCTATGTCTGGTTCAACTCAGCTCTTTATCTAGGCGAGCTTGGTGAACATGCCGCTGTGCCTTATTTGATTAAGGGCTTACGTCACCCCGCACATCGAGCGCATGGTGAGGCCGCGGCACATCTCCAAGCAATCACCGGTCAGAGTTTTGGGACGAACTTCCAGGCGTGGAAGACTTGGTGGGAGAACCAGAACCCTGCAAGTAACTTTGATTTCGAGATTGGGGCATAACCACCGGCTGCAGTTGACCGGCGACGCCCGCGAGTAGAATGGTGCGGTCGGTTGAACGCCTGCTCCCGCGGGCGGCCGGCAACTGAGCCTTTTTCGTTAGGCGTCATATTTTGAATACGCGAGAGTTTGCCATACAGCACGGGATCTGCACCGAGGCGAACTGCACACCTGTCACAACGCATGACGAGTACACCACTCGATCTGCGAGCGAGATAGCCGTTCGCACGGTCATCCTTCAAGGCGTGGTTGCCGTCGCGGCTGGCGTCGATTCCGAACCTGTCGTCTCCTGGTTGAGAAACCAATCTTTGTGGACTCACGTGACGCGTGAAGAACAGGCGATTCTTCGCGCTGCGGATCGATCGGATAAGGCATGCAGCTCGTACCAATGGCACATGGAAGCGCAGTGGGCGTTGCTTTGGGTCATTGACAAGGTTGAATCACTCGGCCTGCCCACGACAGCATGTGACAGTCGCCGCTTGGTTGACGAAATAATGCCGGCGCTTGATTCGGACGTTTCAGAGTTCATCCGTGGTGCTTCGCGTCGGACGCCCGGGGAGATTTTGGCCGAAGACGATCGCACTTACGACTTGTGGTGTCGTTGGCATTTGGCCAAGAGAGAAGACAAGCCTCTACCGGCTGACCTGAATTACTGGATTCTGTACGAACGTCGCTACGCTTTCGAGTGGCTGGATGGAAATCAAGAGTGGGACGCCGTGGTCTGTGACGCCTAACCACCGGCTGCAGTTGACCGGCTGCGCCCGCGATATGATGTTGTTGTCGGTTTGGAGCCAACTCCCGCGGGCGGCCGACAACTGAGCCGATTTACGTTAGGGCTAAACACATTTCCCAAGACTCGCCTCCAACTTCCGGTAAACCCGACGCGTACAGCGATCTGTACACCCTGCTTACCTCACTGCTGCTGGACATCAACTCAATCGAACCGCACCGCTCGCTGTCTGCTCATAGGCAACTCAAAGACAAGCGAAAGTCGCTTCAAGCAGTTCGTAACAATGTCGAGGATCTGATATACGGGTACGAATCTCATCTCGATCGAACGTCGATTCGTACCATGGGTGAAGTGATGTCTGCGATGCCCGTGTTCATCGGACTTACTCATCGCATCAACAACCTTCGTATTCTGTGGCTAGAAGTTTCCTCCGCTCTCGACCAGAAGCAAGCTCACGCTTTCTCGTACTTTGCGTTCTACTTGGCTATTTTTTCAATCGTTCTGACTGTTTGCGCCAGTGTTCCAATGCTGCTCTAGTGCCCTAACCACCGGCTGCAGTTGACCGGCGACGCCCGCGAGTAGAATGTGGTTGCCGGTTTGGAGCCTGCTCTCCGCGGGCGGCCGGCAACTGAGCCGATTTACGTTAGGTCTACCGTGCGTGTGCCACTGATACTTGTGTTCGCGATGCTCGGTTGCTCAAGTCCGGCTCCAGACGAACAACCGCCGCGGTTGGTTAGCGTTGGAGAAGCGCAAGCAATTCTCTGGGCTCGCGATTGGATCGTCGCAGAAGGCGGAGAACCCAATGATGCCCTGTACAGCGGTTCAAATGAAAAGGACGGCTGGATAGTCTATATCGAGCGACAACCGCCGACTCTCGGCGCTCACACCTTCTTGCAGTTTGACAGCGATGGAAAACTGCTCGACGTTCATCGAGGGCGGTAGACCTAACCAGCGGCTGCAGTTGACCGGCGACGCCCGCGATGTTCGATAATCCCGGCTCAGCGTCGTCCCCCGCGGGCGGCCGGCAACTGAGCCGTTTTACGTTAGGGGGCAAGAGTGCCAATTAGTATCATCGTTGCAACGATAGGAGTGGCCATGATCGGGCTCGGGATCAAGGGCTTCACCAAGAGTGGGATCGCGTTTTCGAAGAATCGAACGCTCACCGGGCGCAGCGGCAAGATTGTCGGAGGGATCGCGGTCGGATTCGGTGCCCTGCTTGCACTCGCTGGTTTTGGCGGAATGGTCCTTGTCGCGTCCACCTACGACTGACGAGGCCCCCTAACCAGCGGCTGCAGTTGACCGGCGACGCCCGCGAGTAGAATGTTGTTGTCGGCTTGAAGCCTGCTCTCCGCGGGCGGCCGGCAACTGAGCCTTTTACGTTAGCCCGCATGCCTATCGCACTGGAACATCTCGTCTACGACGATGGCGAAGTGGCCGTTGGCTTGGTCGAAGTTGACGGACGAACATCTAACATCGCAATGCGTTGGCGCAGCAAGAACAACCTCATGGGCGGTGAAACGGATTGGTTCGTCTTGCCGATCACTTACGGCGAAGCAATCTGCAAGCGGCTTCTCGAACAGCGGGCTGCCGCGACGGACTGCACTGGCTGTAGCATGATCACGTGCTTCGACGAGCCTGGCGTCGCAGCGATGATTCGTCTGCTTGTAGACAATGAAGCGCTAAGTTGCGGAATGTGCTACTGAACGTGCGGGCTAACCACCGGCTGCAGTTGACCGGCGACGCCCACGTTATGATGTTGTTGTCGGTTTGGAGCCTGCTCTCCGCGGGCGGCCGGCAACTGAGCCGATTTACGTTAGGCGCTCGCTCCCTGCTTCTCGTGATACTTGAAACATTGATGACATGGTGCGGTGTACTCATTGTTATAGCTCTCTTTGTCTGGAGCATGGTGTGGATTTGGAAAGACGCGATTTGGCGAGGCAAACATCCATTATTGGTTACGGTGCTCGCTGCCTTGCTTTGGTGGCCAATCAGTTTGCTCGTGTGGATCGCACTTCGACCGGCGGCCCCGGAGGTTTGACGGCCCTAACCACCGGCTGCAGTTGACCGGCGACGCCCGCGAGTAGAATGTGGTGTCGGTTTGCAGCCCGCTTTCCGCGGGCGGCCGGCAACTGAGCCGATTTACGTTAGGGGGATTCTGGGAGCCTCATGACTTCACAAGAACAAGCTCAACAAGCGCTAGAACAGCTCAAGGACGCCGTTGTGGCTTATCTCGCCGATCACCCGGATGGCTGCGGCAATGTCGAAGTCGCGGATGCTCTCGGTCTTCGATCCGACTTTGAGGGGGAGCAGAGAGACTATCTGTCGTGGTCGATCCTCGGCCTGTTGGTCAATGAGAATCGGGTGCGTTACGCCAAAGTCAAGAACCGGCGTCGTTACTTTGCTGCGTGACATCCCCCTAACCAACCGCTGCAGTTGACGAGCGACGCCCGCGAGTCCTGATCTTTTTCGAGTCGTCCGTCTCCCCCCGCGGGCGGCTCGCAACTGAGCGGGGAGACGTTAGGTGCCATGCGACGTCGGCTCTTCATCATCGCAGCCGTGATTCTACTGCTGCCTGGGGCGTGGCTAGGCGTAGGCGTCTATCAAGTCGTAGCGCTTAGCCAAGAACTCAGATCAGAACTACGCTCAAATCCCGGTCAGTTCATGTACAATCCGGCAACGCTCACGAGGTTCGCGGACACCAGCGACCTGCAGATTGGGCAGTCGATTGGTCCGATGCTGAAGGACCCATGGCGCGATGATGTCCGTCTTTACTTCACCTTCGGTGGTGGCCCTGCGTACGCAACGCATGATCGGGCAACCGGATCGTGGTTCGTGAAGTGGCCTTGAGGCACCTAACCAGCGGCTGCAGTTGACCGGCGACGCCCGCGAGTAGAATGTTGTTGTCGGTTGAACGCCTGCTCCCGCGGGCGGCCGGCAACTGAGCCTTTTACGTTAGGTGCCTTCGTCCGTGGCACTCCGAAAGCGCATCACGATTTTCGCTGATGACCCATCCGACGGGCAATCGCCAGACTACGACTGGGTTGAGGCTTGGTTGGCTCGGTGGTGCGAAGATGTACGCGTTGCAGCCTACAGCTCAGGCGGGTGGGAACATCTGTGGGATGTCGAAGGTTCAGAGGCAGCAATCGCCGAAGTGCCCGAGCGACTCCTGTGTTCGAGTGAGTGGACCAATCCCAAGTGATCCGGCACCTAACCAGCGGCTGCAGTTGACCGGCGACGCCCGCGGGTAGAATGGTCCGGTCGATTGAACGCCTGCTTCCGCGGGCGGCCGGCAACTGAGCCGATTTACATTAGGTGCCATGCGACGTCGGCTCTTCATCATCGCAGCCGTGATTTTACTGCTGCCTGGGGCGTGGCTAGGCGTAGGCGTCTATCAAGTCGTAGCGCTTAGCCAAGAACTCAGATCAGAACTACGCTCAAATCCCGGTCAGTTCATGTACAATCCGGCAACGCTCACGAGGTTCGCGGACACCAGCGACCTGCAGTTTGGGCAGTCGATTGGTCCGATGCTGAAGGACCCATGGCGCGATGATGTCCGTCTTTACTTCACCTTCGGTGGTTGCCCTGCGTACGCAACGCATGATCGGGCAACCGGATCGTGGTTCGTGAAGTGGCCTTGAGGCACCTAACCAGCGGCTGCAGTTGACCGGCGACGCCCGCGAGTAGAATGGTGCGGTCGGTTGAACGCCTGCTCTCCGCGGGCGGCCGGCAACTGAGCCGATTTACGTTAGGGCCCTATGCCTGAGACCTACGGCGATAGCCCGATACATCCAATCATCGAGCATCCTCACCAGTTTGAGATCGTGCGCCTCGATTATTGCTGCGGAGGAGAGTCTCGACTCGGAACTCATCTGGATCTAACGCTAAAGCGTGCAGAAACAGTACGGCGCCTACGCTTCCTGATGCCCCGTCGACTCAAGGTCGAGGAAGGCTTTCCGCAGTCCACCGGAGGTATGGTGATCCTTGACATCCGGCATCGCCAGTGGGAGGGGCTTGGTGTCGAAGTGGCTGACTTCGAGGCCTCGCATGGTTCGGTCACCTTTGTTGCAGCCGATGTTGTGGACCTTGACGAGCTGGCCCTAACCAGCGGCTGCAGTTGACCGGCTGCGCCCGCGATATGCTGTGGTTGTCGGTTTGTAGCTCGCTCTCCGCGGGCGGCCGGCAACTGAGCCTTTTACGTTAGGCGATATGCGATTGCCCTGCCGGGTGGTCGATGTAGGGGTGGTGTGAGTGGATGACAGGCGGTTTTCATTTCAGTCAAGAGGGCGAAATATGAACGATGAAGCGATGAATCAGGGATCGGCGAAGGCGGACCTGTTGTTTGTGCCGCCGGTGATCTGGAAGCCGATGGACCTGAGTGCGTTGAAGACGGGTGGAATTCGCCGGGCGCTCAATGGGGCCGGGATGCTTTGGCTAACGTGCGTGTGGGTGGGGCTGATCGTGTTCGCGGCGGTGGCGCCGGAGCAGATGTCCGACGAACCGATGCCGCCGTTCTGGGCGATGCTGGCGCTGTTTCTGCTGCTGATTTTGTGGCAGTTGTTCGGCCTGTGGCGGATTTGTTCGGTGCCGCCCGAGCAGGCAGGCGGCAAGCGACAGCTATTGCCCAAAATCCTGATACAGTCCGTCGCCTGCGGCCTGGGCCTGCCGCTCCTGCTGGTTGGCGTAATCGTCGTGATCGTCAAAATCGCGGCAAGCTGATGGGCGTAAGTGCTGGGGCAATTGATATCACCGGGGAAGTGGCTGCAGCCGCCCGTAGAGAGGACCGCCTAACCAGCGGCTGCAGTTGACCGGCGACGCCCGCGAGTAGAATGGTGCGGTCGGTTGAACGCCTGCTCCCGCGGGCGGCCGGCAACTGAGCCGATTTACGTTAGGGGGACCGGGTGGTCAGATAGTGAAGGAACCGCAGAGGCGCAGAGTTCGCGGAGGCAGAACGATGCCCCTTGGGGTGTCTCTGCGTCCTCCGCGCCTCTGCGGTTCAACCCCTCCCGACTTCCCCAACGTCGGCCCCCTAACCAACGGCTGCAGTTGACCGGCGACGCCCGCGTCCGTGGTAGACTGCAACTCGAAGGTCACCCATCGCGGGCGGCCGGCAACTGAGCCGAATTACGTTAGGTGGCATGAGCACTTGGTCCCCAACAACGTTGGACGAACTCTGCGACAAGGTGCGCTCGGGCGAATACAAGATGGACCCGCCGCTTGAGCGCCTCTGGTCCGCCATCCGCGTCGAGTTCGTCAAGTGGAAGTTG
The DNA here is from genome assembly GCA_963799465.1 of uncultured Phycisphaeraceae bacterium. Taxonomy (GTDB): domain Bacteria; phylum Planctomycetota; class Phycisphaerae; order Phycisphaerales; family Phycisphaeraceae; genus JBCCOW01. The sequence goes on from CAWCXG010000001.1 coordinate 2,726,904, forward strand.
CACCCGTGGGGTGATCTCGGTGGCGGCTTCTGGGTAGTCGGCATGATTGGGAGCCAAGTGCTCTGGTACAACGACATCGAAGAGGGATTTAATTGGTCGCGTTACCAGCAGCCTGGAGTGATCGACGAGTATTGGTGCAATAAAGACGAACTCCAACATTCCTTGTATCAATTGTTCTTCCGCCTCGAAGGAGAAAAGCCATCCCCGAAAGCCGGTCCCCCACAACCTCTCTGAGGCCACCTAACCACCGGCTGCAGTTGACCGGCGACGCCCGCGGCTGATGTATGCTCTCGGCTCAGCGTCACCCTCCCGCGGGCGGCCGGGAACTGAGCCGATTTACGTTATGTCCTTCAGCAGCTACAGAGAGCGGTGGCAACGTGCGGGCTGGCCTTCGGCTAAGTATCTCCTGAAGGTCGGCGGCGGCTTTGGATTTACCCTGGGGAATCTTCATGGCGTCCGTCACCCTTTGGTGGCCGGGTGATCATTTCGATCAGGCAGATTTGTCAATCTGGCTTCGTCTTCTCGCAACGGCGGGGTACATCTTCATCGCGGGGCCGGTTGTGGGGCTTGGCTATGCAGCATTGATTTGGAAGTTGCAGCAGATGCGTCACGAGCAACACGACCGGGACATAACCAGCGGCTGCAGTTGACCGGCGACGCCCGCGAGTAGAATGGTGGGGTCGGTTTGGAGCCTGCACTCCGCGGGCGGCCGGCAACTGAGCCTTTTACGTTAGGTGCCATGCGACGTCGGCTCTTCATCATCGCAGCCGTGATTCTACTGCTGCCTGGGGCGTGGCTAGGCGTAGGCGTCTATCAAGTCGTAGCGCTTAGCCAAGAACTCAGATCAGAACTACGCTCAAATCCCGGTCAGTTCATGTACAATCCGGCAACGCTCACGAGGTTCGCGGACACCAGCGACCTGCAGATTGGGCAGTCGATTGGTCCGATGCTGAAGGACCCATGGCGCGATGATGTCCGTCTTTACTTCACCTTCGGTGGTGGCCCTGCGTACGCAACGCATGATCGGGCAACCGGATCGTGGTTCGTGAAGTGGCCTTGAGGCACCTAACCAGCGGCTGCAGTTGACCGGCGACGCCCGCGAGTAGAATGTTGTTGTCGGTTGAACGCCTGCTCCCGCGGGCGGCCGGCAACTGAGCCTTTTACGTTAGGTCGCATGAGCTTCTTGAAGATCTACTCCGCGGTATTAGGAGCAGTATTGATCACGCTTCTCGCTGATCGGATGGATCAATGTCTTCATGTGGTGCGAGACCAATGTTGGAGGCTGGTTCTTTCCGATCGTATTATCGGCCTCGTTGCTGCCGCTTATAGTCGTCCCGCTATGGAGCGGCATTCGTGAAGGAATGGCCGAGGCTGCGTCCGCTGGTGATGCGACCTAACCACCGGCTGCAGTTGACCGGCGACGCCCGCGAGCAGAATGGTGTTGTCGGTTGAACGCCTGCTCCCGCGGGCGGCCGGCAACTGAGCCGAATTACGTTAGACCGCTTGCATGGCTGTGCATCCTTGTCCAAAGTGCGGCGACAAGAATTTTACTTGGTATATCGATGAAGAAGTCTCCGAATTGACCCAATGGTTATGCGGAGCGTGCTACTACCAGGCTGCTGAACTTCGAGAACTCGACTGCCCGAAATGTCATCGATCTGGCTTTGCATCTCTGTTGCGTGATGAAGACGATGAATATCTCTGGTGTGCAGACTGTGGGCGAGTAGGCGAGGCGGTCTAACCAGCGGCTGCAGTTGACCGGCGACGCCCGCGAGTAGAATGGTGCGGTCGGTTGAACGCCTGCTCCCGCGGGCGGCCGGCAACTGAGCCTTTTACGTTAGGCAGCTTTGAATCCAGATGAGTTATATTGACGTTTTGATTCCGGGAGTCATTGGGCTTCTGCTTGTTTTCTCGCCACGGCTTTTCACCAAAGCCGAAGGCGAGAAATTCGAGCAGACGAGCGCCACGCTGAAGAAGATCGGACTCGTTCTGATTGGAGTTGCCATCATCTATTTCATGGTTAGATTATTCGGGAACTTACGATGAAGCTGCCTAACCACCGGCTGCAGTTGACCGGCGACGCCCGCGAGTAGAATGGTGTGGTCGGTTGGACGCCTGCTCCCGCGGGCGGCCGGCAACTGAGCCGATTTACGTTAGGCGACCATGCCCAGGCAGGACACGAAGCTCGAATCCGAGGGTGCCGAGTTTCTCGTCTTGGGTCAGCTTCTCATCAATCGCATCGCGTCCTACAAGACCTACACCAATATGCCCGGCTACGACCTCGTTGCCACGCATCCGGAAAACAACACGTCAGCGCGGATACAGGTGAAAAGCCGCTGGCGTACCGGCGCACCCGGTTTCCTGATCTCGAACTTCGCCTGCGACTTCGTAGCCGTCGTTCGACTTAACCGCGGCAACAAAGCGGGCACCGGCAAGGTGCTTCCGCCCGAATACTTCGTCTTCCCTGTTGACGTAGTCGAAGCTGCTCGCCGCGACAAGGGATGGCGAAAAGTCTTCTTCAACAAGATTCCCGACTTCGAAAGCTACCGAGAGAGATGGGATCTGATCGTCGATTTCCTCGAAACCGGGTCGCCTAACCAGCGGCTGCAGTTGACCGGCGACGCCCGCGATGTTCTATAATCCCGGCTCAGCGTCGTCTCCCGCGGGCGGCCGGCAACTGAGCCGATTTACGTTAGGCCAACATGTTGCTTGCAAAGGAGCACAACCCGATAGCCCCGCTGCTCATCGGATGGGCTTGCTTTGCTATTGGGCTCAACTGTGCAGTCCCCGCTGTGAAATTGAACGCCGATGCGTGGTCGGCGACGGCAAGCGTATGCCTCACACTCGCGGCTTTTTTTGCAGCCTTGTTTGGATTTGTCCGATCAAGCGGCCATCGCAAAGTGGGTTACTCCATACTCGCTTGCTTCACCGTACTGCTTGCATTCTTTTCGGCCTTGAATGTCGCGGTTGCGTTGGGATTGGCCTAACCACCGGCTGCAGTTGACCGGTGACGCCCGCGAGTAGAATGTTGGGGTCGGTTGGACGCCTGCTCCCGCGGGCGGCCGGCAACTGAGCCTTCTTCGTTAGGCCAACATGTTGCTTGCAAAGGAGCACAACCCGATAGCCCCGCTGCTCATCGGATGGGCTTGCTTTGCTATTGGGCTCAACTGTGCAGTCCCCGCTGTGAAATTGAACGCCGATGCGTGGTCGGCGACGGCAAGCGTATGCCTCACACTCGCGGCTTTTTTTGCAGCCTTGTTTGGATTTGTCCGATCAAGCGGCCATCGCAAAGTGGGTTACTCCATACTCGCTTGCTTCACCGTACTGCTTGCATTCTTTTCGGCCTTGAATGTCGCGGTTGCGTTGGGATTGGCCTAACCACCGGCTGCAGTTGACCGGTGACGCCCGCGAGTAGAATGTTGGGGTCGGTTGGACGCTTGCTATCCGCAGGCGGCCGGCAACTGAGCCGATTCACGTTAGCCCCCTTTGATGCCTCTTTCGACAGACGTAAACCTCCCGCGATACTACGAGGCACGCTGGCCGTCGAGCTGCGTCCGTTGCAACGCAGCGGATCCTGGCTCAACGGTTCGACTTTGGACAGCATCGATAGGTTGGTGGACGCTTGCCTTCTGGACCTTCGGAACCCTGCACTCGGTACGTGTGCCAGCTTGTAAGTCTTGTGGACGTTGGCTACAGGCACAGCGTATCTTGCGGTTCATGCTGATGTGGCCTCTTGGATTCGGTGGAGTCGCCATCGCAGTGTGGGTACTTGCCAGCTACCAAGGCCCGATGAAGAAGTGGCTAGCGATGCTGATTGCATTGGTGTGCCTCCTTCCACTCTTTGTTTGGCAGACGATCTTTCCCCCAGTATTTGATCTAACGTGCTTTCGAAAAACTGTCGACTACGAGTTTCGTGACGCTTCCTACGCGTTGCACTTTCGCCTGCTCAATCGCGACGCAGTGGGCTAACCACCGGCTGCAGTTGACCGGCGACGCCCGCGAGTAGAATGGTGCGGTCGGTTGAACGCCCGCTCCCGCGGGCGGCCGGCAACTGAGTCGATTTACATTAGGTGCCTCCTGCGAAAACGGCGGATTATTCTGGGCGTATGTGTTACGGCGATAGTGATGATCGTCTATTGCCTCGGCTATCTCCACCTCCGCAAACAACATCATTTGGTTCGTGACGCAACTTTCTACACATCCTCATCCGGAGTGGTCAGAACAGATTGGATACGTCTTGGCGAATATCGGTGGGGTCCTCAATATCAAGTACTCGCGATGATTTACCTCCCTGCTCGGATAGCTGAAGCGGCATATTGGAGATACTTTGCGTAAGGCACCTAACCACCGGCTGCAGTTGACCGGCGACGCCCGCGAGTAGAATGGTGCGGTCGGTTTGTAGCCTGTCTTCCGCGGGCGGCCGGCAACTGAGCCGAGTTACGTTAGGGGGCAATGACTCTTTGGGCCTTCATCATCCCCGGGCTTCTTCTCGTTGCAACGGCGACAGGTGCACATTGCCGCCGCTCGACGTATTGGCCCGCTGTTCGCCTGACCTTCATTGTATCCGCTGCCTGGATATTCCCGTACTTCTTGGGCCTGCGGGCGTTTTTCTTCAATACCACACCATTTACTTGGACTGAGCCTTTTCGATTTCTTCTGATCGCAATGATCGGCAGTCTAATAGGTGCTGTCTTATCGATGCTCATTGGGCTGACTTTTGTTGCTGATCGCAAAATTGCGGCTCGTGATAAACTGGATGGGGAAGCCCCCTCACCACCGGCTGACGTTGGCCGGTGACGTCCGCGCGTGGAATAGTGGGGTCGGTTGAACGCCTGCTCCCACTTCCGGGCGGGGGGGACAAGTGGAGGGCGGGGTTCTACGATCCGGGGCTTATGAAGACATTGATTTTCGCGGTGATTATGTTGGGGGTTCCTTTGGGGACGGGTTGGTGGTGGTGGTGGACCGACTGCCGATTGCGTGAAGCATTTCGGGGTAGGCGTGAAGCGGTCGGGGGTTTGGCGGGCGGAGGAGATTCGCGTCGGGGTTGGGTGTTGCGATTGGCTGGGTGGGGGGTGCGGGTGGGGGTGGCGGCGGTGGCGGTGATGGCGTTGTTTGCGTTTGGGGCCACGGTGCTCGGGCAGCTTTTAAGTTGGGCGACGGAGCGTCGGATTCAGTGGGCGATGCCGCAGTCGGTGCAGACGGTGGCGATGGTGTGGGGGCTTTTGGTGTTGCCTTGGATATTGGTGTTGGGTGGTTTGACGTTGCTGGGGTATGGGGTGCTTGCGGGGGTGACGCGATGGCGTGAGCGGGGGGCGTTGGCGGAGGGGGAAGCGGAGGAGGAAGCGGGGAAGGAAACGTGGGCGGTTGAACAGGAGGAGGCCACGGCTGGGGGTGATGGCGTAACGCGGCGGCAGGTGATGCTGGCGTCGGCGGGGGCGTTGCCGGCGGTGTTGACGCTTGGTGCGTCGGGCGTGTCGCTGTATCAGCTTCGGCATTTCCGGGTGCGGGAGTTGGAGGTGCCGATCGCGGGGTTGCCTGAGGCGTTGAACGGCGTGCGGATCGCCCATTTGTCGGACACGCATGTGGGTCGGCTGACGCAGGGCTCGGTGCTGGACGCGATCGTCGGGGCGACCAATGATCTGGCGGCCGATTTAGTGATGTTTACCGGGGACTTGATCAATCACAACATCAAGGATCTTCCGCCGGCGATGCGCATGCTGGATCGTCTTGATCGTCGGCAGGGGATGTTCATTGTGGAGGGCAATCATGATTTGTTTCACGGCCGAGCGTCGTTTGTGGATCCGATGCGTGAGGCGGGTCTGCCTTTGCTTGACCAGGAAGTGGGGAGCGTGGACTTGCGAGGGCATCGCGTGGAGGTTCTGGGGATGCGGATGGCGTATGCGGAGTACGAGCAGGCGGTGGGCGCGATGGTGGATCAGGCCAGGCAGGCTGTCAGTGCGTCAGCGGATTTAAGGGTGTTGCTGACGCATCATCCGCATGCGTTTGATGCAGCGGCGGCGATGGGCGTTGATCTCACGCTGGCGGGTCATACGCACGGGGGACAGTTGAACGTTGGCCCGTTCGCGTTTGGGCCGGCGTTGTACCGGTACTGGTCGGGGATTTACGCGAAGCAGGGCCGGGCGGCGGCAGTTTCCAACGGCGTGGGGAATTGGTTTCCGCTGCGGATCGGAGCGCCGGCTGAGATTCTTTGCTTGAAGCTTGTGCCGGCGTCGGCGGTGTGAGCTGGTCGCAAGCGAGCGGAGGTACTTGAGGCGTTGGCAGCGGGCAGTGGTTTAAGGCGAGAACGGTGCGAGGATGATGCAGGCGAGTGCGGTGGCGAGGAAGGCGTCTTTTTCGCCGTAGGACCGGCCGACCCACAGGCTATCGGCGCGTTGCAGGGGCAGGAGGGTGTGCGCGGCATGGTAGGCAAAGGCTTCGAGCTCGTCGGGGCTGGTTCGGCTTGCGGCGTGACGCTGATGCAGCAGGGCGAAGAAGAGCCAGGGCGTGTCGGCGTTGAGCGGTGGGCGGGGCCAGTCTGAAGGGCTGCGTTGGGTGGGTGGGCTGCTGTGTGCGAAAGCGGGGACGGTGAGGATGGCGTGCCCGGCGGCGTGGGAGGCGGGGGTTGGGGCTGCGTTTGGCCGATAGCGAGGACCGTCCTGGGCAGCGTTTTGCTGGACGTAGGCGGCGGCCTGAATCACGTGGTTGGGTGAGACATTGAGTCCGGCTCGGCGGGCTTCCCAGAGCGCTTCGACGCACCAGGCGGTGACCGAGAGGTCGGATTGTCGGCTGTAGGATAAGTAGCGCCAGCCCCCTTGCTCTGCGGGTGACTTTTTCACGCGTTGCGCTTCGATGAGGAGGTCGACGGCGTTTTGTGCGGCGGTGAGGGTTTGTTGGTCGAGTTGGGGGTCGCCGGTCTGTCCGGCGACGCGGGTGAGGGCGAGGAGGGTGATGGCGTGGCCGTACATGCGGGAGGCGTCGGCGTGGCCGAAGTTGCCGTTGGGCGTTTGGATGCCGGGCGCGAGTAGATGCTTGAGTGCGGCGTGGGCGGCGTGTCCCAGCGGCGTGTCTTCGCTGGGGGGGTGGCCGTTGGCGGAGAGGGCCAAGAGCAGGAGGGCGGTGTTAGCGGTGGTGTGCTGGGCGTACTTGCGGGGCGGTGCGGGGCGTTGGTGGGGGGCTTCTCGGACGACGCCGTCGGCGTGTTGATAGGCAACGAGTGCGGTGAGCGCATGGTCCAGAGCATTCTCGACGGCGTCCTGGGAATCGGTCGTCCGGGCCTGGGTGAATGTGGACGTCTGGGCGAAGGTCGCGGGAGACATCAGCATGAGCCATGCAACGGCTGCACACAGTGCAACTCGCTCCAGCCGCGATGGCGTGATTGAAATTTTCATGGGTTGCTGCCTTTCTCGCACTTGACCCGCGCGGCTCGAGTTGAGACGATACCGTTTCCCCCTCGCCGGAGTGGCGGAATTGGCAGACGCGGTGGATTCAAAATCCACTGGTGGTAACACCTTGTGGGTTCAAGTCCCTCCTCCGGCATGCAGCAGATCGGCGAACCGTCACGATCGCGAGGCGTGAGCACGTGGCCTCGAATGCGGGGCTGGGCGTTTGTAGGCCGCAGCCCGCAGGCCGCAGCCTGCTTAGCTGGCGAAGCACCGGGTTTCGCAACGTTTGCATCAGTGAGCCTGACCTTGCGTGTGCTTTTCACCGCCTTTGAACCCAGTGGTGATCTGCTGGCTGCCCGTATGACGCACGCGTTGTTGCGCCGCGATCCTTCGATTGAAGTCATTGCGCTGGGAGGCGATGCGTTGCGGGAGGCGGGTGCGGAGATCATTCAGGACACCATCGCTCACGGCAGCATGGGTCTTGACGCAATTAGCCAAATTAAACAGCATCGTGCGGTGATGCGGAAGTTGTCGGAGGTTCTCGCGGCGAAGCCTTTGGACGCGGCACTGCCGGTCGATTCGCCCGCGGCGAACTGGTCAGTGTGCAAACTGGTGCGTCGGCATCATCCTCGGGCGAAGATTGTGCATCTGGTGATGCCTCAGCTTTGGGCGTGGGCGTCGTGGCGGGTGCACCGTCTCAAGCGACTGACCGACCATGTGCTGTGCCTGCTGCCGTTTGAAGTGGATTGGCTGCAACGTCATCGGATTGCAGGGACGTTTGTAGGGCATCCGTTGTTTGAGGAGGATGCGCAGGACGCTCTGGAAAGTTTGCTTCCACAGTTCCTGATCGAGGCTTCGCATCCGCGTGTCGCGGTGTTGCCCGGTTCTCGCGGCGCGGAGTTGCATCGGAATCTGCCGCACTTTGTGAATGTCATCCAAGCGGTGCGGGCTGAGCACGCGGGTATGACGGCGGTGCTGGGGGTGCGAACGGAGCAGGACGCTTTGGCATGTCGGGAGATTCTGAAAGGGCTAACTCAGGGACCTGATTTTGAGATCGTCGTCGGCCAGACGGATGCGGTGATTCGATGGGCCGACGCCGCGTTGACCAAGTCTGGCACGGTGACCTTGCAGATCGCGGCACGTGGTACGCCGATGGTCGCGGTCTACAACCACTCCCGTCTGCAATGGCACGGCATCGGTCGATGGATTATTGCGACGCGGACCTTTACGTTGCCCAACTTGATTTCTGAACACCAGGGGCGCGGCCGCGTGATCCCCGAGTTTGTGCCTCACTTTGGCGAGGTGCCTTCGGTCGCTCGGGCATTGAGTGCGTTGATGTCGGATACGTCGGCACGATCCGCTCAGCGTGAAGGCTTTGAACGTATCGCGGGTGTCTTCGAGTCGGCAACATTTACTCGCGATGCGGTGGATGCGTTTGAACGCGTGATGGCGTCGTGAGTGTCGGGCGGTGGAGTGCACGAAAAAGGCGTTCCCGAAGGAACGCCTGATCGTGTCATTTGAAACGTCGCAGGTTGCGGCTATTTTCAGGTGGACTTCTTAGAAGCGGCCTTCTTGGTCGCGGTTTTCTTAGTCGCTTTTTTAGCGGGCGCCTTTTTAGCCGGTGTTTTTTTGGCGGGGGCTTTCTTGGCGGGCGCTTTTTTGGTGGCCTTTTTCTTGGCGGGCGCTTTTTTAGCGGGTGCCTTCTTTGCAGGCGCTTTCTTGGCGGGTGCCTTTTTGGTCACAGCTTTTTTGGCGGCGACCTTCTTGGTGGCTTTCTTCTTGGCGGCCTTTTTTGCAGGGGCCTTCTTGGTGGTTGCTGCTTTCTTCTTTGCCATGGCGTTAAGTCCTTTCGTATTGCCTATCGGGGTTGCGGATGAGACTAACGTTGGCCTCTCCACCGTGTCAATGATTTTTCTTCACGCACGCGCAGGAATTATCGACGCGACGATGAGTCACGCTTGAGAAGCGTTCATTTTTTGTCATCGCAGGAAAAATCAGTGAGAGCCACGGCGGGCGTACAGCACCAGGCCGGCGAAACCTAAAACGTACGCCAGCACCAACATTCCGCCCGCAAGCAGGCTGCCAAACATCACCACGGCGGCGAACGCGCACACGCCGGGAACGAGCATGACCAACCGCTCCGCCAGCGACGGGCTTCGATCCTGCGCGGAGGGGTTGCGTTGCAGTTCAGCGAGATACGACACGCGGGGCCACAGCGCGGCCAGCCCGACCAGCATGAGCACCCAAAACAAAGGATTGTGAAGGAAAAACCACATGGTGCGTCTCAGTCCTGGATCGATGAGCAGGGGCTTGGCGGGTGCAGCGCACGCATGTCCAGGCCAGAGGTTCGGGGACGCAAACCATACTTCAAGATGCACCAGATGGCCCGCACGCCGTCTTTCCATCCGATCTTTTTGCCTTCTTCGTAGGTGCGTCCTGCGTAGGAGATGCCGACTTCATAGATGCGGATGCCGCGGATCTGCGCGATCTTGGCGGTTACTTCAGGCTCAAAGCCGAAGCGGTTTTCCTGGAGCGTGATCGACTGAATGACTTCACGACGAAACACCTTGTAGCACGTCTCCATATCGCTGAGGTTGAGGTTGGTGGTCATGTTGGACAGCAGCGTGAGAAACCGATTTCCCAGTGAATGCCAGAAGTACAGCACACGATGCGACTCGCCGCCTGCGAATCGTGAGCCGTAGACCACATCGGCTTTGCCTTCGAGGATCGGCTTGAGCAGTACGGGGTATTCGCGGGGGTCGTATTCAAGGTCGGCATCCTGAATCAGGACCACGTCGCCGGTGGCATGCTCAATGCCGGTGCGTAGGCCTGCGCCTTTGCCGCGGTTTCGGTCGTGATGAAAAACGCGCAGGTCGGGCAATGCATTGGCCAGCCGATCAAGCTCTGCCGCGGTGGTGTCGGTGGAGCAATCGTTCACAGCAATCAGCTCACGGTCAATACCCGCAATGGCCACCGCGCGTACGGTATGGATCAGCCGAGCGATGGTGCTCGCTTCGTTGTAAACCGGGATGATGATGCTGAGTTTCAAGCGTGCGGACCGGAGAATGCAAAAGGCTGGAAGGCGCAAAAATCGGGATAAGTCGGAGGTCAGTGCTTCAAGGTGTTTTTCACGAAGATGCCGCGCGGTTTTCAGGGTTGACTGCGTTTCGTCGCTACCGGACGCGAGGTTAGACAGGCAGGCACGCAGCGTACCGTGATGTGATCTTGACCGGCCAGGTGGGCCCCGTGCCTAGGTGCGGCCGCGCATGGCGTAAAGTTTGACACGGTTGTTTTTTAGGCTTGATGGGCTGGTGCTCCTCTATGAATTCACTCTCAGCACTTGACCACGCCCATGTCTGGCACCCCTTCACGCCCATGCGACAATGGCGCGAGCAGGACCCGCTGATCATCGAACGCGGCGAAGGCCCTTATCTTTTTGATACCCAGGGCAAGCGGTACATCGACGGCACCTCATCCTTGTGGTGCAATGTCCACGGCCATCGACATCCCTACCTTGACCAGGCCCTGCGCGATCAACTCGACAAGGTGGCCCACACCACCATGCTCGGCCTGTCCAGTCCTCCAGCGATCACCCTCGCCGCCCGTCTGTGCGCATGTGTCAACCAGCACCTTGAACAAGCCCACGCGCAGTCCGGTCGCGAACAATCAGATCGTCCCACATCACACCGTCCTCTGACCCAGGCGTTTTTTACCGATGCGGGTGCGACGGCGGTGGAGGTCGCGCTCAAAATGGCGATCGGCTACTGGCAGCACACCGGACACTCCAAGAAACGCCGCGTTCTACGCCTGGGCGGGTCATATCACGGAGACACCGTGGGCAGCATGTCCGTGGGCTACAGCGATTTGTTTCATCGGCCTTACCGTTCGCTGCTTTTCGAGGTCGGCACACTTCCGGACGTGTCCTACACCGATCCGCCCGGTGCACAAGCCCATCAAGGCGACGACCGGAGTCGATGCGATAGCTGTCATGGTGACGCCCAGACCTGCCGTCACACATGGCCGTCGGAATGTGCCAGGCTCGGCGAACGCATCATCCGTTATGTCGAGTCCGAGCTAGAGGTCGCAGCAGATCAGCAGCGAGGCGTTGAAGATGTCGCGGCGGTGATCATTGAGCCTGTGATGCAGGGGGCTGCCGGTATGATGTGTCAGCCGCCGGGCTTTGTCCGCATGGTCCGAGACTGGTGCGACACGCATGACATCCTGCTCATTGTCGATGAAGTCGCCACCGGATTTGGTCGCACTGGCAAGCTCTTCGCCTGCGAACACGACGCCATTGGCCCGGACATTCTCTGCCTGGCCAAAGGCCTGACCGCCGGATACCTCCCCCTCGCCGCCACGCTTGCCACCGACCGGGTTGCCCAGGCGTTCGAGGGCTCGCACCATCCCGACGCTCCCGACTTTCACCGGCATCGCACCCTCTATCACGGACATACCTACACCGGCAACCCCCTCGCCGCCGCCGTCGCCAACGCCAGCCTCGACCTCTGGGAGATGACCGACCACGCCTGGCAGTCATCGTCGGCGGGTGCATCCGAATCACGCCCGCCGCTGGACCTTGAATCCCCCGGCTCCGGCACGCTCCTTGATCACATCGCTGCGTCCGCTGAGCTCGTGACCCATAAGCTCAACGCCCTCCGGGGCCACCCCCGCATCCGCGACGTACGCCAACGCGGCCTGATGGTCGGCATCGAACTCGCCCCCGCTTCTTGTGAACACGCACCCCCCGAGACGGTCGAGCAAGGCCGGGCCACCGCCCCTGCCCCGCCCGCCTCCGGCGAGGCCGCAGCGATCTGCCACAGGCTTCGTGAACGCGGGGTCATCCTCCGCCCACTCGGCGACGTTCTGGTGCTGATGCCTATCCCAGCCACCAGCCACGATGTGCTTGAGCAGCTCCTGGATGCGGTGATCGCGGAGCTGCACATGGTCACGTAGCCTGTCATCAGGCGATTACGTGGCCCCTGGCTCACCTGCCACATTGACGGCAACCCCGCCAGACGAACACCTCTCAGGCAGGTCCTTGTCATCGCATGGCGGCAAACGAAATGCTTTTATGTAAGCATAAGCCTATTTCCAGAAGGGCTTTGTGATAATTTTTCGCCGCTATGTTCGAAGCTCAGACTGGCACTCGCCTTGCAACGTCCACTACGACGATGGTCGCTCCCCGTGCACACTCCGCCCCCACGCCCACGCCGAACTCGCAAGGCCAATCTGATACTACGCCTGCGTCCAGCCCACGATTTTCGGTGCTGCTCACCGAAGACCGCGCCCGACCCGATGAATATTGGACCCGCCAACTCCCCCGCATGCTGTCGCCCCTGGGCATCACCGCCCAGATCGCTTGCGATACCCAGCAGGCTATTCTCCAGGCCCGGCAGCACCGTTTCCACGTCGCGGTCGTCGATATCGCCACGCCCACCGGCAAACCCAATGCCGATCCCGCCGCCATGCCCGGCGGGCTCGCCCTGCTTGAACTGCTCAACCGCCTGCCCCAGCGGCCACCCGTCATTGTCGTCAATCCCCACGCTTACTCCCAGCGGCAAGTGGCCCGCCTCCTGAATCAGGCCCTGCGCCTGGGAGCCTTTTCCGTCATCAATCAGCCGGTACGTGTTGATGACCTGCTCGCCACGATCGCCCGCCTGATCCAACGCCGTTATCAGGGTGCCTGGCCTCAAGGCCCCGCGTCCTGATCCACGATTTTTCTCGTTCCTTTACCCCACCCCAACCCCCCACGGAGTTCAGTCAAGCTATGAAGGTCAAGCCCCTCGGAGACAAGATTCTCGTCAAACGCGTCGAAGCCGAAGAGAAAACCGCCTCAGGCATCTACCTGCCCGAGTCCGCTAAAGAAAAGCCCCAGCAGGCCAAAGTTGTCGCTGTCGGTGCCGGCCGCGCCCTCGACAACGGCGAACGCGCCCCGTTCCAGGTCAAAGAAAATGACACCGTGCTGCTCGGCAAATGGGGCGGCACCGAAATCAAAATCGACGGCGAGGAATACCTCGTGCTCGGCGAAGATGAAGTCCTTGCCATCGTCGACTAAATACACCCTCAACGCCCACGGGTCGAATCCGTGGGCTTCTCCTGTTCAAACCCCACCACAACCAACCCACGGAAACCAAACCCATGGCTGCCAAACAGATCCTCTTTGATAATGACGCCCGCGAGAAAATTCGCAAAGGTGTCTCCAAACTCGCCCAAGCGGTCAAGACCACCCTCGGCCCGTCCGGCCGCGTGGTCATCCTCGAAAAATCCTTCGGCTCGCCCACCGTCACCAAGGACGGAGTCACCGTCGCCAAGGAAATCGAAGTCGAAGACCCGGTCGAAAATATCGGCGCTCAGATGGTCAAGGAAGTCTCTTCCAAAGCCAGCAAAGATGCCGGCGACGGCACCACAACCGCCACGATCTACGCCGAGGCCATCTTCAACGAAGGCCTGAAGAACATCACCGCCGGTGCGAATCCCAACCTCATCAAACGTGGTATCGACAAAGCCGTCACCGCCATCGTTGAAGAGCTGCACAAGCAGTCCAAAGCCATCAAGACCAGCGACGAGATCAGCCAGGTCGCCACCTGCGCTGCAAATCACGACGCCGAGGTCGGCAAGATCATCTCCGAAGCGATGGACAAGGTCGGCAAGGACGGCGTCATCACCGTTGAAGAAGGCAAAAGCCTCGAAACCTCCGTCGATCTCGTCGAAGGCATGCAGTTCGACAAGGGCTACCTCTCACCTCACTTCGTCACCGACGCCAAGGCTGGCGAGGCTGTTCTCGAAGATGCTTATGTCCTCATTCACGAGAAGAAGATCAGCAGCGCTAAAGACCTGCTGCCCCTGCTCGGTAAAATTGCTGAAGCGGGCAAGCCTGTCCTGATCGTTGCTGAGGACATCGACGGCGAAGCGTTGGCCACCCTCGTGGTCAACCGCCTGCGTGGCATTCTCAAGGTCGCGGCTGTTAAGGCTCCGGGCTTTGGTGATCGCCGCAAGGCCATGCTCGACGACATCGCCACCCTCACCGGCGGCCGGGCTGTGATGGAAGAACTGGGCATTGATCTCGAAAAACTCGAGCTCGCCGACCTGGGTCGCGCCAAGAAAATCGTGGTCGACAAAGACAACACCACCATCATCGAAGGTGCTGGCACCAGCTCGGACATCCAGGGCCGAATCGCAGCGATCCGCGGCCAGATCGAAAATACCACCAGCGAGTACGACGCCGAGAAGCTCCAGGAGCGACTGGCCAAGCTGGCCGGCGGCGTGGCGCAGATCAACGTCGGTGCTGCGACTGAATCCGAGATGAAAGAGAAGAAGGCCCGCGTCGAAGATGCGCTCCACGCCTCACGCGCAGCGGTCGAAGAAGGCATCCTGCCCGGCGGCGGCGTCGCTGTGCTCAAGGCCCGCAAGGCCGTCATCAAGCTCGACCTCCAGGGCGACGAAAAGCTCGGCAGCGAGATCGTCCTCCGGGCCGTCACCGCGCCGGTCAAGCAGATCGCCAAGAATGCCGGCTACGACGGCAGCGTAGTCGCCAATCAGGTGGAGTCCAACAAGTCCACCACCTACGGCTTCAACGCCCTGACCGGCGAATACGGCGACATGCTCAAGATGGGTGTCCTCGTCCCGACCAAGGTCGAACGCGTCGCCCTGCAAAACGCCGCCAGCATTTCCGGCCTCCTGCTCACCACCGACGCCGTCATCACCGAAAAGAAGGACAAAAAGTCCTCCGGTGGCGGCGACATGGACGGCATGGACGACATGGATTATTAAATCCACTCACCGACAACTAGAAGCCCACACAAAGCCCCGCATGAAAGTGCGGGGCTTTTTTTTGCTCGCGTTGCGATCGATCCGTCGCTGCTCAAACCCAAGTACCTCCAGCCATCGCGTGTGATCGCGAAGGACAGACGCATCCGCGGAGGAAGATAAGGTATCCGACATGCCCTGTAGAAATGCTCTTTCCGCCCCTGCTTCACGACCCCGTTTCAGCGGTAAATCCGCCCGAGTATGAGTCGTTGAGCGAGGGTATCTACAGGGCAGGTCAGACCCCGTTTCGATACCTCAGGAAAGGTCGCAACTCACTCAGAGTCGGCGCAGCTGCGGCGGTTATGATAGATCAGAAGCCACGAGTCTCGGAGCACTGCCGTCCTTGCCCAGGAAGCTTCACGTTGCCTAGAAGTTCGCCTTTCACTACTAAGGCGTATCTAGTCACTCCCGTCTGTAGCTAACTCGAATCTTGTGTAATTTGCCGGAACTGTCGGAAATAGTTCTGGGTTCCCTGATAGTGCCGCAACCCGTCGTTCCCAGAACTGTTCGTTAAATATCTCTGCGGGTTTGTCTTTCCGTACGAGCCTTCCGTAACATTGGAAGTAGAATGTAGCAACGTCGGATTCGACCTCGCGATACGAGGAGGCAATGTATTCCCATCTATCGTCGTTAGGGTCCTCGAATGCCACAAAGAATGGTGGAAGTTCGGACGAGTTGAAAGCCTTTGCGTCACGCTCTCCGCGGTCCGTGTTGAATACTTTCGTTCCTTGCACATCCTGTTCTGGGTTGTCGAAAACAATGTTTCTCAGCAGTTGCGCGACTGCTGCCGAACCTTCAATACCTCTTGCCCCGGCTACCACATCCGAGAACGATTCCGCTTTCACTCGCTCTTTTCCGTCAACAAAGACTATTTTGGTCACCATTCCCTCGTTCCGCGTGATCTCTACATGCAATTTCTCTGGAATCGGCACGCTTTCCACTTGGGGCTTACCAGTTGTATCACCGGTAGTTATAACAGTGGTTTTTACTACCTCACTAACCGTGACTTTCATAGTTTCTGTGTCCGCCAGGTTCTCCACTTCCAATATGAAGTTGGTCTGCACTCGCTCCCGTTTCCCTTCGAACTGTCCGGACGTGACAAGCCTGCACCGAAACCGCTCTGCTGCAGACGCATGCCCGGCTAGGAATACACACACCAAAAAAGCAATGCCGCATATCGAGTTGACAGTCTTGCTATTCTTCGTCTTCAATTTGGAACTCCAAGGGCTCAGCGGAAATGGGTAGGCTTCTCAGCGTTAATCGAATACTCGCGTCGGGGTCGTTGTCGCGAACAACCTTTGCAGCCGCGGCATATGTCAACTGTATTGCCACTTTTCCTTCGCTTCCAACATCACGGATCATAGTCGGTGAATCCCAAGATTCACTAAGACTTTTGCTCCCGAACGATGGTGCCGCAGATGACCCGTCATTAATCTCTATTTCTACATTGGGGTATCGAAACGGGGTCTGACCTGCCCTGTAGAAAAGCTTACCGGACGCGGCCGATCTTGCCGATTCGTGGTGCATGGGTATCGAAACGGGGTCAGACCCCGTTTCGCTTGGGGTTGCCCTGTGATTCATGCAACGGGTGGTCGCCCCCGGGCGGAGCCTGGCTAATGGTGGGGTGGATGTCGGTGGTTGTTTTTTCCGTTAGCCCCCGGCTTTGCGGTGGGTGGGTGGGTGGGTGGTATCATTTGAGGATGGCAAACAAAGATCAAAACAATAAAAAGCAGTCGGTTTCGAACAAACCCAAACTTACGCCTAAGGAAAAAAAGGAACGCAAAGTCAAGCGTGAGGCCCGAAAGGATGCGAAGTAGGGTCAGCTGGGTTTTGAGGTGGTTGGTAGGAGTCAACTTCCGGGATGAAGGAACTGGGAAGCCGGCAAGGCTGCGTGGGGTGGCTGATGTCGTGGACGGGGTTGTCGCCTGCGCGGAAACCGGAGTCGCGTGGGAGGGTTCGGGAAGCGGGGGATGTGGGGGATGTGGGGGACGCGGAGGGGGAAGTGGTTGAGGTGGCGCGGCAGCCGGCGGAGCCGACGTATGCGTTGCGGGATGACTTTTTATCGCCTGCGGAGCACTCGTTCTACCGGGTGTTGGTGCGGGCGGTGGGCGGTGAGGCGGTGGTGTGTCCGAAGGTGAATCTGGCGGATTTGTTATTCCCGCCGGTGGGGACATTTCGGGATCGTCGGGTGGCGCGTAACCGGATCGACCGCAAACATGTTGATTTTGTGTTGTGTGACCCCGAGACGATGAAGCCTTTGGGCGGGGTGGAGTTGGACGATGTGTCCCATGATCGTGCGGATCGATACGAGCGCGATGTGCTGGTGAACGCGGCGTTTGCGTCGGCGGGTCTGGCGTTGGTGCGGGTTCGGGCGCGGGGCGGGTATGTCGCGATGGAACTGCGGGAGGCGCTTGAGCCGGCACTGGGGCCGATGGCGAAGCCAGTTGAGCAAGGGGCGGGGTCGGCGGGCAGCGCGGGATCCTCGCAGGATGAAGGTGTGAGGTTGGACCGTACGGGGAACCCGGTATGCCCGGGGTGCGGAGGGAGCATGGTGATTCGGCAGGCGTCAAGGGGGATGAACGAAGGCGGTCATTTTTACGGTTGTGAGAACTTTCCGCGATGTCGACGGGTGGTGTCGCTTAGCGATCTGGTGTGACTTGGCGCGGTGTTGGGTATGTGAGGATGGGGGCGTTAGGGGCTTGCGTCGGTAGGCCTATGTTGCTATGGTGAAGGGGACTCATATCTGCTGGTTTTGGTCCTGGGGAACATGGGCCGAGCTGGTGCGGCGTTGCTGGTTTAGAGAGCTGGTGGACGTTGACATTTACGGCATGTTGCGACGGTTGCAACCTCATTTCTCGAAAGGAACCGAGATGGGCGTTTTGAAATCAGGGCTTGAGGTAGTGGTTGATTTTGACCTGACGGACGGGTTGCTGTGGGGTTTAACCCGCGCATTGCCGGAGGTTGAGGTGGAGGTGCGCGAGGTCGTGGTGACCGAAGACGGCAAAACGCTGGCGTCCCCGGGCGGCGGGGGGAAGCGGCGTCGGCGGTCGATCTTTCGATGTCAGGGCGAGCCTGAGGATTTGCGTGTGGCGGCGGAATATCTGCGGCTTCGTCCGGGGCGGGTGTTTGGGAAGGCGTGTGGGGGGTGTGGGGAAGGCGTGTGAAGCCCGCCGGTGTGAAGCCCGCGCTGTGGGAAGTCGCCCTGCGTGTGAAGCCCCCGCGGGCGGAGCCCCCCCGGGCTTAGCCCGGGGCTCGGGGGGGGCAAGGGTGTTTAGGCGGGTAGGATGGGGGGATGGTGGATCGTTATTCGCGGCAGGTGAGGCTTGCGGGTGTGGGGGAGGCGGGGCAGGCGAAGCTGGCGGGGGCGCGGGTGTTGATTGTGGGGTGCGGGGCGCTTGGCTCGGTGGCGGCGGAGACGCTTGTGCGGGCGGGGGTCGGGCTGCGGGAGGCGGGTGGGGTGATTCGTCTGGTGGATCGGGACGTGGTGGAGTGGTCCAACCTGCAACGGCAGGGGCTTTACGACGAGCGTGACGCCCGGGAAGGGGTGCCTAAGGCTGAGGCGGCGGCGCGGCGACTTGGCGAGATCAACTCGACGACGGCGGTGGAGGCGTACGTGCGTGATGTGGATGCACGTGGGGTTGAGGCATTGGCGGGCTATGGCGGACAGGGGTTGCCAGGGCGGGGGGTCGATTTAATCATGGATGGGTTGGACGGGTTTGCGACGCGGTATGGGGTGAATGCGGTGGCGGTACGTCATGGGGTGGCGTATGTGTATGCCGGTGCGGTGGGGACGCGGGGGATGGTGTATCCGGTGCTGGCGCCGACGGGGGAGGGCACGTCGGGGTGGGAGTTGGCGGGGGTGGCTGGGCCGGACCTGGTGGGGGTGTTCGGGGCGCTCGAGGAAGTGCACGCGGAGGAGGTGGAGACATGTGCGTCAGCGGGAGTGCTTGGGCCTGTGATTCAGGTGGTGGGCGGATTGGCGGTCGCGGAGGGGTTGAAGATTCTGGTGGGGGACTGGGGGGCGGTGAGTCGTTCGCTGGTGACGGTGGATTTATGGGCGGGGCGGGGTGCGGGAGAAGGCGGTGGTGGAGTTGGCGAGGTGAGGATGCGTTCGGTGGGGGTGGGGCGGGCGGGGTTTGATCGTGAGGCGTCGCTTGGGTATCTCGGGCTGGGCGGGGACGCGGCTGGAGATGCAGGGGTGTTGCTGGGAGCGGAGGGGACGGGGTTGACGGGGGTGGTGCTTTGCGGGCGGGAAGCGGTGCAGGTTTCGCAGGCTGGGGCGGGGAGCGTTTCGCTTGCGTCGGTGGCGGAGCGGTTGGTGGAGCGTGGGGCGGTGGCGGGGTCGGTGGATCGTTCGGCGTTTATGGTTAAAGCGGTATTGGGTGAGGATGCGGGCGTCGGGGCGGGGCTGGGGGTGACGGTGTTTGGCGATGGGAGGGTAATCGTGGACGGGACGCGTGAGGTGGGTCGGGCGGTGAAAGTGGCTGAGCTGGTGTGGGGCATGGGGGCGGGGTCATCACGGTGACTTCGCTGGGGTGGTACGGCTAGGATGGTTTGATGATTTACCTGGATAATGCGGCGACGAGCCACCCGAAGCCGGCGGGGGTGGCGGTTGCGGTGGGGGAGGCGGTGAGCCAGGCGTCGGGAAATCCGGGGCGGGCGGGGCATGCGGCATCGCGGGCGGCGGGTGCGGTGGTGGCTTCGGCGCGGACACGGGCGGCGGCCTTGCTGGGGGTGGAGACGGATCGGCTTTGCTTTGCGTCGAGCGGGACGGATGCGATTGCGGTGGCGTTGTACGGGCTTTTATTTGGGAGTGAGTCGGCGTCGGCAGGTATGCCTCGGGTGGTGACTACGCAGGCGGAGCACAACGCGGTGCGTCGTCCTTTGGCGGCGTGGGCGGCGGCGGGGCGGATCACGCTTGTGGAAGTTGGGTGCAATGGGTGGGGCTGGGTCGATCCGCAGGCAGTGGCGGAGGCGGTGAATGCGGAGACGACGTTGCTGGTGGTGACGCATGCGTCGAACGTAACGGGCGCAGTGCAGGATGTGGGAGCGATGCGTGAAGTCAGCCGGGCGTCGGGGGCGAGGTCGGGGCGGGGTACGTGGCTGATGGTGGACGCGGCGCAGACGGCGGGGCTGATTGAGATTGATGTGTCGGGGATGGGGATTGATGCGGTGGTGAGTCCGGGCCATAAGGGGATGCTTGGGCCGGCGGGCACGGGGGTGGTGGGGTTTGGGGCGGGTTGCGGTTCGGGTCGGACGTTTGGGGTGTGCCGACCGGGCGGGGGCGCGGGGGATTCGGTGGTGGAGGCGCAGCCTGGAGATTTGCCGGACCGGTTGGAGGCAGGGACGTTGAACGTGCCGGGGTTGGCGGGGCTTGACGCGGCGTTGCGTGATCGGCCGGGCGAGGCATCGGCGGTGCTTGGGCATGAATTGGCGTTGCTGGATGGTCTTGTGGATGCGACGCTGGGGCTGCCGGGGTTGACGTGGTACGCCGCGCCGCGCGATCGCGCTCGGGTGGCGACGGCGGTGTTGACGCTGGAGGGGTATGAGCCGGGCGATCTGGCAGCGGTATTGGACGCGAGCTTTGGGATTGCCGTGCGGAGCGGGATGCACTGCGCGCCGGGTGTGCATCGGGCGCTTGGGACGCTGGCTGGGGGGGGCGCGGTGCGGGTGAGCCCCGGGGCGTATACGACCCAGCAGGAGATGGAGGCGATGGCGGAAGCGCTTGGACAGGTGGCCGGGGGATAGCGGGAAATGATTTCGCCGGGCATTGTGCGATGGCCACGGCGTTTTTGGATTATTGCGAGACGACCTGAAGGTCGATGCGGCGGGCGTAGACCATTCCGCCGTGAACGTCTCGGCCGCGGACTTTGAGTACGTATTCTCCGACGCCCAGATTGCTGGGCAGGGTGATGAGTTGAACGACGAAGAAATCGCGTCTGAGGTTTCGGCTGCGGTCTTTGATAACGACGGGTTTTTGGTGCCAGACCGCGAGGCCGTCGGCAGCGTGATAGAGGGTGACTTCCTGACTGAGATGGACTTCGAATTGATCGCCTTCGACGGGTTTGCGGGCGAAGTTGGCGAGTTCGAGGTAGACGATCATGCGCTGAGCCTGGCCGGCGACGAAGCGGCGCTCGGTGAAGGGTTCGTAGACGCCGTAGCCTTCGACGCGTCGGCAAAGTTCGAGGCGGGTGACTTCGGTGGGGCGTTCGGCGAAGAGTTGGGTAAGGCGTTCGGTGACGGCGGCGGGGTCGAGTTCGCCTTGAGTGTCGTGGAGGTCGGTGCGGGTCTGCTGGACAATTTGGCCAAAGAGCGCGACCTGATCGCGAAGCGCGGGGGTGAGCTCGACCTCGGCACCGGGTGTGCGGGGCCATTGCGGGTCGGAGGCACGGAGCACGGCGAGGGCGAGGGCTTTATCAAGGGGATCGCGGGGGCTGTCGGCAATGCGCTCCGCCAGGAGGGTCATGAGCTGCTGGTCGGTCGTGTCGGCAAGGACTTGTTCCGCGGTGAGCGCGGGGAGGCGGTAATCGACGGTGGGGCCTGGCTCAGGCTTAACGCTGTCGGGCGTGGGGGTCGGGGGTGTGGCGGAGGCGGTGACAGCTTGCTGCGGGGCGGGGTCCGTGAGCTGAGGGTCTATGGGCGGGGCGGATGCGGGCTGTGGTGTGGTGGGGGTGTCACGCCAGGCGACGGGGGGTGTGTCACCTTCAAGCCTGGCGAGGTGTTGCTGTACGGCAGCGTCGGTCGGGGTAGGCGCTTCGGCAGCTTGGGATGACTCGGCAGGCAGCAGCGTGGCAGGATCAACGGCAGCATTTGCGGGTGAATCTGAAGTCTGAGATGTTCCGCCGGCGCAGCCTGAAAGCAGCAAGCCCAGGCTGATGGCGGGGAGCAGGGTTCGGGTGTATCGCACGCTGGACTTGCCCATCTGGAGCTCCGCTCGAGTGATGCTGGGAAAAGGTAGGCCGGGGGCGACAATCCTTGTCGTGGCCGAGGGTTGTTATCGGTCGGTGTGGGGCGGGGCGTGCAGGATTTGAGAGACGAGAACGCGTGGAGGGGGCTCGGACGCGGGGTGTTGGTCGCGTCTTGCGTGGAAATGGCGCTTTGGTGCTCTATTCGTAACGCAGCTACAGGAACTGCGAGCCGGAGTGGGCGTTTCGAGATTGAATGACTCATCAGGCTGCTGGGACGCTTGCTCGTGATCGCGGCTCTTGCTTGAGATGCAGGCTGACGAAGATTCCGGATCGAGCGGCGTTCAGGTCTTCGCCCGATGGGACCAGGCCCGGTCGGCGAGGTCCACGACCAGGCATTCGAGGTTGAGTGTGGCTTCGCCCAGGCCTGACTTGGAGCGTGCGTCGGCATGGAGTGCGTGGCTGAGCATGTGGCTGGCCTGGCCTGGCTTGAGCGCTTTGGCGACCTGCATGAAGGGGCGGACCTGTGGCCCCCAGACGCGGGCGGCTTTAGCTACGGCAGCTTCGGGTTCGCCGGCCCGGACCATCGCCGAAGCGACGGTGAGCTTTCGCAGTAAGTCTGCGGCGGCGTACATCACCAGCACGGGGGGCTGGCCTGAGAGTTCGACCAACTCGCGGACCACACCCAGCGTCTGGGCGGGGTCCCCGCCTCGGATGGCGTTGAGCAAGGCTTCTTGCACGATCCAGGCTTTTTCCTCGCTGCTTTGGCCGACGACCTGCCGGACCAGATCGAGTGTGATCGTGGGGTCGGCAGCGGGGGCTTGGGGATTGGGTGAGGAAGGTCCCAGTGCCATGAGCGCGAGCTTGGCGACTTCGGTGTCGAGCATGCCCAGCTTGGTACCCATGCGATCGACCAGGAGCGCAGCGGCTCTGGGTTCCAGGGTGACGCGATGTTCGGATCGGGCGCGGTCGATGAGCCAGCGCTGGGCCTCGGCGGGTTTGGGCTCATCGCAGCGGACGATGGTGCCGACTTTGGCGATGTGCTTGTCGAGGTTGCCTTTGTTCCACGTGGTGCTGCGGAGGACGAGCGTGGCGTGATCGACGGGGGCCTGGGCGTAGCGTTCGAGGGCAGCCCGGTGGGTTTTGACGAAGGCGTCGGCTTCGTCGACGACGACGAGCTTGTAAGCCGCCATGAGAGAATAGCCGCGGAGTTCGTCGAAGATTTCGGCGAGTTCGGCTTTGGTGCCCTCGAAGTTGTGTTCGTCGATGTCGCCGTGCGCTGCCGCCAGGACATTGCGGAGTTCGATGAGCCGGGCGCGTCGCAAGGCGTCCTCGGGTCCGTAGAGGACGACCAGTCGGTGGTCTGGCGTGAAGCTCGCGTCGGCGGGTTTGGAGGTTCGCTTGGCCATGGGTCGGCGGGCGGCGGGGTTGGGGGTTTAGTTGGTGAGTTTGCTCATCAACAGCGCGGCGAAGGCGAGGGTGGTCATGAAGCTGACAAGGTCGACGAGTGTGGTGACGATGGGCCCCGAAGCCATGGCGGGATCGACGCCGACGCGTTTGAGCATGACGGGGACGGTGCCGCCGACGATTTTGGCCGCGACGATGGCGATGGGGACCGCCATGCCGACGACCGCTCCGAGCCAGAAATTGCCCTGCCAGACCGCCGCGATGGCGCCGATGAGTAAACCGAGAATCAAGCCTGAGGGTAACGCCACCGCGGCTTCTTTAACCGCCACGCGAAAGACGTCGGCGGAGGTAATGAGGTTGAGCGATAACTCCCGCATGCTCACCGCCAAGGCCTGCGTGCCGCCGCTGCCGCAGATGCCGGCAACGACCGGGAGGAAGGCCGCGAGGATGGGCAGCTTCTGCACGGTGGGCTCAAACAGAGCGATGATCGACGCGGAGACGAAAAGCAAAGCGGCGATGGGCAAGAGGAATAAGAGCCGCCCCACGCAGCGTTTCCACACGGGCATCGAGCGAAGTTCTTCACCACGGATGATGCCGCCGAAGCGGGCGAGATCGCTGCGGGCGCGTTGCTCGAGCGCTTCGTTGACCGCAGCGCGTTGGACCAGGCCGACCAGGCGGTCTGCTTCGTCAAGCACTGGCACGGCGGAATAGTCCACGCGGTCGAAGAGGTCTTCGAGTTCGCCTACCTCGGCGGTTGCGAGGACGACCGTGGGCACCTTGATGGACCAGTCCACGAGGCGTTCGCCGGCCTGGGCCATGACCAGTTCACGCATGGGCACGACCCCAACGAGCTTGCCTTGCGGATCGGTGGCATAGAGGTAGCGAACTTCGTATTCGTTGTAGCGGTCGCGGTTGTTACGCAGGTCGCGGCGGACGTCGCTCACATCATCCGAGCCGGAGTACGCGAGGTATTCGGTGATCATGAGTCCGCCGGCGGTGTTGGGCGGGTAATCAAGGCGTTGGCGAACGTCATGGGCCTCTTCGGGCACCATTTCGTTGAGGATGGCTTCCTGGGCCTGATCGCCGAGCTCGGACAGGACATCGACCTGCTCGTCGGAGTCCATTTCATCGACGATGGCCGCGGCCTCGCCGGCGGACATGGTGGCGAGCATCTCGGCGACCTGGACGTCTTCGAAATGCTCGAGCACGTCGGCGGCAAACTGCGGCTCGTGCTCCGCGAGAATCGACAGCACCCGGCTGCGCTGATCTTCGGCGAGGTGAGAGAGCGTGTAGCTGGTGTCGCCGGGCGGGAGCAATCGCATGAACGCGAGTACCGCAGCATCATCCTCGGAGCGAGTGAGGGCGTCGAGCTCCTGCCAGGCGTTGGTGTCCGGCTCAAAGCTCACCGAGGGGCTGGGTAGGTCGGCGGTATCCGGCATAGCGTGCGAGTGTAGCCGTCGGGTAGAAGGCTTCCGTCAGGGTGTGATGAGATTGTCGCTGGGGTTCGTGCGTGTCGCCAAGCGGTGAAGACGCAGCGGCTCAGGTAGTCGGGCAGCGGGAGTCGCGCGGGTTATGACTTACGTTTGGTACGGCGGCGGGTGGATTTTTTCGCAGGGCTGGAGCTGCTGCGTTTTTTTCGTGGGCTGGATGCGGTTTTAGCAGTGGGAGACTTGGAGCGGTCACCTTTGTTCGCGCCGATGCTGTCGACGATGACGAGTTCAAGTTCGCGTTTGGCCATATCCACGGTGGCGACGCGAGCAGTGAAGCGGTCGCCGATCGCCACGGTTTTGCCCGAACGCTGCGCGACGAGGGCACCGGTGGTGCGGTTGAGTCGGTAGCGGTCCGAGCGGTCGCCGGGCAGATCGGAGAGTCCTACGAAGCCATCGACAAGGAACTTGTCGAGTTGGAGGAAGGCGCCCTGGCCGGTGACGCCGGTAACGGTGGCCTGGAAGTCTTCGCCCAATCGGGTCATGAGCATTTCGAGCAGGAGGACTTTGCGGAGCTCGCGCTCGGCGTCTTCGCTGTTGCGTTCGGTGGTGGAGCAGTGTCGGCCGATCTCGGTGAGCCGTTGCTCATCGGGGACACGTTCGTCGGCAGTGACGGTTGTGCGGACGGCTTTGACACCTTTTTTGCCAGCCGCCTGGGCGTCGAGCACCGCATTGATGGCGCGGTGAACGACGAAGTCGGTGTACCGGCGGATGGGCGAGGTGAAGTGGGTGTAGTGCTCGCTGGCAAGGGCGAAGTGGCCGATGAGGGCAGGGGAGTACTCAGCCTTGGAGAGCGTGCGGAGTACCGCGAGGTGCACGGCGTGCTGCGCGGGTTTGCCGCGAACGGCGTCAAGCAGGGTCTGCATCTCCTGACGCGACGGCCGGGCGGGGATGTTGAAGCCGGCGACCCGGGCGAAGCTACGCAGGTCTCCCAGGCCGTGGGCGTCGGGGTCGGGGTGGGTGCGGCGGATCATGGGGACTTCGAGCCCGTCGAACAAACGCGCGGCGGCCTCGTTGGCCTCGACCATGAACATTTCGATGAGCGTGTGGGTGAACGCATCGTCCTCAGGCTGGGCATCGATAACCCGACCGGTGTCGTCGTAGATCAATTCCACATCGGGCAGGCCCAGCACGATCATGCCCTGCCGGAGTCGTCGCTTGCGGATGGTCTTGGCGAGCTCGTCCATGAGCTTGAGCGCCTTGATGATCTCGCGGGGGTATTTCGGTTCGGTGCGGCATTGCTTACGTGCTTCTTTGAGATCGTCGTCAATCAAGGCCTGGGCTTCGAGGTAGGTAAAGCGTTTGGCCGAGCGAATGGTGGTCCGGGCGAAGCGTTGGGAGAGGACGTGGCCGTGCTCGTCGTAGGTGAGGAAGACGGTTTTGGAGAAGCGTTTGACCTCGGGCTGCAGGGAGCAGACGCCGTTGGACAACACCTCAGGCAGCATGGGAATGACTTTGCGGGGCAGGTAGGTGGAGTTGCCACGCGCGTAGGCTTCGTTGTCCAGGGCCGAGCCGGTGGGGACGAAGTGGGCGACGTCAGCAATGTGCACGCCCAGTTCCCACACGGCGTTGGAGGGGATGCCTGCGTCATTGGAGCCTTCGAGTCGGCGGATGGAAATCGCGTCGTCGAAGTCCTTGGCGTCGGGCGGATCGATGGTGAGGATGAGTGTTTGCGTGAGGTCTTCCCGCGGCGCGGCGTCGGGGTCGTCCTCTTCCTGCTCCATGCGGCGGGCGGCGTTGCGGGCCTCGGCGAGGACTTCTTCGTCGAAGCGTTCGGCAAGGCCGTGGGCGTGCATAACCGCCTGGGTTTCGACGCTGGGTTCACCGGCTTCGCCCAGCACTTCGACGATCACGCCCTCCGCCTGGTCGCCTGGGTCTTCAGGATATTTGAGAATTTCGACGACGACTTTGCTGCCTTTGACGGCTCCGGAAGCGTCGGCGTCACGAATGAGCACCGGCTCGGGCATGGCTCGTCCGTCGAGCTGGACGCGGGCGTCTTTGCCGGTGCTGATGAGGGTTCCGACGGTGGGGCGGTCGGAGCGGGTGATGACTTCAACGATGCGTCCGATGTGGCCGGACTGTTTGCCTCGGCCTCGGGGGTCTTTGACAATTTTGGCGCGGACGTGGTCGCCGTTGAGTGCCCCGCCGGTTTGGTGTTCGGGGACGAAGAGATCGCCGTGGGCGGTCATTTCGTCGGGGATGACAAAGCCGAAGCCGCGTCGGTTGGCGCGGAACGTTCCGATCATCTCCTTGCCCGGGGGGGGAAGTCCGACGGTGTTGGTCGAGCCGAGGACAAGCTGATCGTCGTCGAGGAGCTTTTGAGCGGCCTGATCGAAGCGCTCGCGCTGATCGGGGGTGATCTGGAGTGCCTCGGCGAGATCGGCGAGGGTGGACGGGGTGTAGCGGCGGTCGCCGACGTAGTCGAGGAGCCGGCGTTCGTAGCGTTGGGGCATGGTGAGAATCAGGATGGCGTAAGAAGGAAGCGGCAAAGGGTCACACCCCGGCCGCGGAAGGTCGGCGGACCCGGCTGGGGCCTGCGTGCGTCTATGCTACCGGGCTTTGACCTCGAGCCTTTACTTAGAAAGAAAAAGCATGGCCAGTACTGAAGAAATTATCAGCGATGCCGAGAAACTGGGCGCCTTGATTGCCGACCACGCATCGGTCTTGAAGCTGCAGGAAATCAGCCAGAGACTGTCGGAGGACATCGAAGCCCAGCGGGCCATGGCGGACCTGAATCGTCACATGGAGTCGCTCCAGGAAAAGCAGCAGTCGGGTCAGCCGATTGAAGTGGCCGACAAGCATAAACTCGAATCGCTGCAGAAAGTCGTGTCGAAGAGCAAGGTGCTGCGTGACCTGCAGATGGCTCAGATGGATTACCTGGACCTGATGCGTCGCGTGGACGAAGCATTAACAGGCGAGGCTCCGGCGTCGTCAGAGGGTGCGCCTGGCGGCCTGGTGGGATGATCCGGGACCGCTGGCGGGTTAAGCGGGATTGAGCTCAGCGTCCTGCAGGCCCAGCGGGTTGCCGGGCTCCGCGAGAATGCGGCGAAAATTCAGCACCGTGGTTCGCACGTTGTCCCAGTTCTTGAACTTGATGTCCGTGCTGGGGCTGCGTGGGATTTTTTCCGAGGCCCCGCCGGCGTCGCCCCAGCCCCAGGACACAATGCGAAAAGCGTTGTTGATGATCTCAGCGTGTTGGGCACGAAACTCCGGGGAAATGTCCTCGTTAACCAGTTGCTGGGAGATCAGGTCCATGTATCGGTAGGAGGCTCGGACGAGCGCTTTGCGTTCGTCGCGAACGTCGCCGTTGTCGGTGGCGACCTGTAAATACGCTCGGCGGAGGCCTTCCTCGGTGGCGAGGTGGGACTGGTTGGGCCGGGCCACATGAAACGGGGCCTTGAGGTTGAGCATGTTGATAAGCGTGGCCCGCGAGGCGGGGATCTGCAGAGTCGCAAGGATCTGGTAGTAGACCTTGACGACCGGCACCTGCTCTTCGGGGATGATCAAAGGCTCGATGGTGGTGAGGATCTGAGCTTGCTGCTCGCGGCTGAGTGTGTTGTTGGCGGTGGTGGTTTCCACAAGGTCGCGGATGGCTTTGGCGCCCCAATACCGCACCGCGGCGCTCTGGTCTTTCAACGCGCCACGCAGAAGGTCCAACGCCTCGGGGATGGTGAGCTGGGTGGCGATGATCATGGCGTTGAGACGGACCAAGACGTCCTCATGCTCAACAGCCTGGGGCATGGTGCTCATCACGGCTTTGGACATCTCATCGAGGAAGGCCTGCTTGGCGCCGGGAGTGCGGAATTGGCTCAGCAATTCACGTCGGGCTGTGACCAACCGACCTGGCTGGCCGTCGATCAGAACCTGCATGCGTTGATCGACGTAGGCCCGCACTTCCTGCTTCTGGGCCTCGTCGAGAACGTCTGCGATTTTGATCTGCTGGCGGATCGTATCCTGAGCCTGGCTCGTGGGAGCCAAGAGCATCAGGCCAAATGCCAACGCCAACACATACCAGCCGCGCATGGATCGAGTCATATGAAATCTCCGGGTAAAGGACCCGCATCTTACGGTGCCTCGTGGCGGGGTGGGCGTGAAGTGGTACAACGAATGTGGCGTAAGCGTTTTAAGCGGATGACCTGGAGCCGTGTGCAGGGGTCCAGGGCGATCGTGCCACATCATGGATAGGCTGTGCCGAGTGGGCATGCCCGCCCGCCCGATGGTCCATCCTGATGAGCCAGTCAACAGCTGTTACCCGCGTTATTGAGAACTCAAATGATCGAAGCGATTCAAGCCGCCGCATCTTCCACGGGGGATTCCCCAGCCGATCACGGGGTCGTGTTGACGATTGCGTTGGTCACGGATGGTGACGCGGGGCAAGGCTCAGCGTGGGCGCAGGCAGACGCGGCATGGGGCGGGGGGCTTTCGGCAGCGGTCGCGCGGCCGGAGTTTCAGGGGTCGCCCGGCTCGTCGGCAGCGGTGTATACAGGCGAGGGCGGGGCGCGTGGCCTGGTGGCGGGGTTGGGTTGGCATCAGTGGGCTGAGGATCCGGAATCGTCCCGGCCGGGCCGGTATGCCCAGAGTCTGCGCCAGGCGGGGGGGCTTGCGCTACGGACCGCAGAAAGTGTGAAAGCCGACGTTGTGGACATTGTGCTGGACGAGCGGGTCACCACGCAGCTCACGCCTGAGCAGGTTGCCCAGGCGGTCGGAGAGGGGCTGGCGTTGGCGCGGTATCGCTTTGTGGCGCATCTGGGTGCCACGCAATCGGGGTCATCGTCGTCCTCGCAGCTCAAAGCCCGCTGCCTGTTCGCCGGCCAGGATCTCCGGTCTGCGTTAACGGTTGGCTTAATGCTGGGTGAAGCGGCCAATCATGCTCGCAAGCTTGCCTCCACCCCGCCGAACATTGCGAGCACCGACATGCTCACCGAGCATTGCCGCGGACTGGCTGAGGAGGTGGGACTGCGGGTGGAGGTGCTCGAAGGGGAGGCTTTGGTCTCACTGCACATGGGCGGGGTGCTGGCGGTGGGGCGGGGCGGATCAACCCCGCCTCGGGTCGTGGTGCTCGAGCATCACCCCGACACGGTTGGCCCGGATGACAAGCCCACGGTGCTGGTGGGTAAGGGTGTGGTGTTCGACTCGGGCGGGTATCGGCTCAAAGCGGACGGCGGCGTGGGCATGAAGTACGACAAAGCGGGAGGCATGGCGGTGATCGCCACGCTGGCCTGGGCGGCGCGGACCAAGCTCAACCGCCGGGTCATCGGCGTGGTTCCACTGGTGGAAAACATGATCGACGCGATAGCGTTTCGTCCCGATGACATTCTCACGATGGCCAACGGCGTGACGGTGGAGATCACCAACACCGACGCGGAGGGGCGGTTGATTCTCGCTGACGCATTGGCGTACGCCACGCAGCGTTGGGATTGTGCGGCGGTGGTGGATATCGCCACGCTCACCGGCGGGGTAGTGGTGGCGCTGGGCCGAAGCGGAGCGGGGCTTTGGTGCAACCACGCGGAACTCACCGAGCAGCTGCTGGAGGCGGGTACGACGTCGGGCGAACGACTGTGGGCATTGCCCTTATGGCACGAGCACCGTGAGCAGATGAAAGGCCAGCACGCCGACCTCATCAACTCATCGCCCAAGCGTGAGGCTCACCCGATTCAAGGCGCTGCCTTCCTGTCCTACTTCGTGGGCTCTGAGGCGGCGACCCGCACCCCCACCTCTGTGCCCTGGGCACACCTGGATATTGCAGGCACTGCACGCAGCGACACCGACCTGCCTCTATGGGATCAAGGCCCGACCGGCGCGGGCGTGCGACTGCTGGCCACGTGGCTTGAACACACCGGTTGACGACGCGATGTTGTTTGATGGTGCTGCATCGAGCGTCATCAGTCCGTCAATCAGGGCTGGCCGAAGGGGTCGCCGGCCTCGTCAAGCAGGTTGCGTAACAACAGATGCATGTCATTGCAGCGATCCGCGTGATCGGGGTGATCGATCAGATTGAATTGCTCGTGCGGATCTTCCGCGCGGTCGAACATCAGCCAAGGCTTCATGACTGAATTTTCATCATGACCTTGCACCGCATACATGAATCGGCCGTCGTACACACTTCGCCAGTGGTACATGCCCAAAAGTTGAGGAGCGTTCTCGGGTTCATCGCCTTTGTATAACGCCTGACTCAGGTCGCGTCCGGGGAGCGAGGCATCGGGGTTGATTCCAGCGAGACCGC
Source organism: uncultured Phycisphaeraceae bacterium (assembly GCA_963799465.1). Classification (GTDB taxonomy): domain Bacteria; phylum Planctomycetota; class Phycisphaerae; order Phycisphaerales; family Phycisphaeraceae; genus JBCCOW01. The sequence goes on from CAWCXG010000001.1 coordinate 2,758,114, forward strand.
ACAGGGTGGGCATGAGATCCAGTGTGCCAATCGGAGCCTGCAAGGACACGCCGCTGGGAAGATGGCCTGGGCCCCATGCGATGAGCGGAACTCGGGTCGAGCACGCGTGAGGCGAGCCTTTGCCGCGGATGCCTTGCCCGGTGATTAAGGCGCGATGGGGGTTGGCATGGCTGCCCAGGTAGTCGCCGTGGTCTGAGGTGTAGATCACAAGCGTGTCGCGGTCTCGGCTGGTGGTTTCCAGCCAGGATCGGATACGTCCCACCAGATCGTCCAGCGCTGTGATCTGCGCGTAGTACTCCCGGAGTTGCCATCGCATCAGCGGGTGCAAGGCCTGGGCAACGTTGGGCGGGACCTTGAGTTGGCGGGGGTCGTAGCGATCCAAATAGCACGATGGCACCACCGGGCTGACTAACGATTGCGGAAAACTCGTCAGCCAGGGAATAAACGACTCGAAAATCTCCTCCGCCAGGCCCAGGCCTAGCTCATGATTCAGGCGACGCGACAGGTCCATCACCTCGGGGTCACTGAATCCGGGGAGGTTTGAAATATTGTGCGGCGGCCCCCAGTTGACTTGAGCGAGCCAAGGCGTTTGGTCATCGAGTCCCTCAACCCACTCCTGCATTTGAGTGGTCTGCACTTGCGGAGCATAACGCGTGGCGTAGGTGTGTTCACGTGGCCAATAGAGGTCGTGCGGAGGGCGGTCCACGGGTGTGGGCGCGTCCAGCCAGGGGTTGTCATTTTCGTTGAAGGTCGGCAGGTCGTAGTCTTCGTGGCCGTTGTTCCAACCGATCCAGTGTTGCCATCCGAGGCGTTCATCTGGCTTGACGTAGCCAGGCTTGACCTTGCGGCACCAGTGGCCTTTTCCGAAGAAGGCGGTGGCGTAGCCTTGGTCGTTGAAGTGCTGCGCGAGCGTCGGCAGATCGTGACGGATCTCATCGTCATTGGTCTGCACCTGGTTGACATGAGGGTGCTGCCCGGTCTGGAGGGCCGCACGAAACGGGCCGCAGAGGGGGTAGCAGCTGACGGCCTGGTCACATCGCGTGCCGTCCTGAGCCAAGGCGTCGAGGTGCGGCGTGTGCACCTGGGCGTTGCCGTAGCACCCCATCGCCTCGCGTCGGTGTTGGTCCGAGAGCAGCAGGAGGATATTGGGGCGGCGGGCCATGATGTCACGGTAGCCGGTCTGAACGCACGCCGATTCTGGGCGGCAGGGACCGATCGCAACGGAGAGGGAGGGATTCGAACCCTCGAAGGGATTGCTCCCTCACACGAATTCCAATCGTGCGCCTTCAACCACTCAGCCACCTCTCCGGGTGAACCGCCTCGGGGGCGGCAGGGGATCGAGTAATGTATCAAGAACCAGCCGGGCGGTGGGGCGTGGGGCAGGTGTTTGGTATCAGGTGAGAGGCCATGCCGCGACGTCCCCGCTATGACAACCGGATTGATGGGTTCCTGGTGGTGGACAAGCCGGTGGGCGTGAGCAGCGCGAAGGTTGTGGCGTGGGTGCGACGGGCGGCGGGAAACTGCAAGACCGGCCACGCGGGGACACTCGATCCGCTGGCCAGCGGCGTGCTGGTGTGTTGCCTGGGACATGCAACCAAGGCGGTCGATCAGCTCATGGCGTCGCGCAAAACGTACGAGACCGTGGTGGACTTCTCGTCGGTGAGTGCCAGCGGCGACGCGGAGGGTCCTTTGGAGCCGATTGGCGAGTCGTCCTTGCGAACGGTGCCGGGGTTGAAGGCTTTGCGGGAGGCGTGCGAACGGTGGACGGGGGAGGTCGAGCAGAGGCCACCCGCGTTTTCAGCCGTGCATGTCAACGGCAAGCGGGCCTATGCCCTGGCTCGTGCCGGCGAGGAAATTGCCTTACCAGCCCGGCAGGTACGAATCGATTCAATTGACATTCTGGACTTCACCTGGCCCCGAGCTCGTTTACGCGTCTCGTGCGGCAAGGGCGTTTACATCCGCAGTCTGGGGCGTGACCTCGGAGCGGCGATGGGCGTGGGGGGATATCTGGCGGAACTCCGCCGGACCCGCGTAGAACCTTTTGGGCTGGATGAGGCCTGGACCGGCGAGCAGATCCAGCAAGGCGTGACCCAAGCTGACTTAATCCCCGTGGATCAGCTGGCAAATAACAAATATGCGTAGCCGGTGGCGCCGTTACGTCAGGAAATTGGTTAAGTTTTGCGTGCGAATCCTCGCCTCACGCAGACCGCGAGGCATTTGGATCACCGCATGGACGGCCCGTCGGAGGACAGAACCTCTCGCCGTTTGCTGGACTTTCGCATCGCCCGCTGTTTGCGTTCTGAGGGCTTTTCGTAGTACTGCCGTTTCTTGATTTCTTTGGTAAAGCCTTCTTTTTCGCAAAGCTTTTTAAAGCGACGCAAGAGTTGTTCGGCCGATTCACCGGAGCGGGCTTTGATACGGATGGGCATGAGGGGTCCAGGGGAAGGAAAGTCGAGTCGGATCAACGACACGCCGCGAGGCGTGCGGGATAAGAGGGCGGGGTTGCCGGATCCGATGCGGCATGACGCGGCATCGGACCCGACATTATGACGTTCTGATGCCGGAACTGCAAGCCAGCGTTGGCGTTTGTCGTACCATCGGCTAGTCTTGCAGGACATGTCTGGAGAGGACGCTTCGAGCGAGTCCTATGGTTTTATTTATTTTACGAGGGGCGTTGATCGTGCTCGCTGCATCTGTGGCAACGCTGTACCTCGTCTCAACGCAGGAAGGGGCCCGACTGGGCTTTGGCCAGTTTGTACTGCTCCTCGCGGCGGTACTGGGCACGGTCGTGACGGTCATCGCCATCGATGCGGGAACCCGTCGTAAACGGCTTTCCGCAGTGGGGGGGCTTTTTCTGGGCCTCGTCGCAGGTCTGGTCGCAGCTTACGCGTTGTCGATCGTCGTCGAACTCGCAGGGCTTTACCTTGAGCCTCAGCAGCTCGCAACCGAATCCGACGAGGACTATGCCGAGCGGATTAAAGCCTTCGCCCGCATTCTCGAAGGCATCAAAGTCTTGATCGGCATCATCACCTGCTATGTGGGTATTTCGCTGGTGATGCAGACGAAAGACGATTTCCGATTTGTGATTCCTTACGTGGAGTTCGCCAAGCAGGTGCGGGGCAATCGGCCGGTGCTGATGGACACGTCGGTGTTGATTGACGGCCGGGTGTTGGACGTGCTCCAGACGCACGTTCTGCAGGGGACGATCATCGTTCCGCGGTTCGTGATCGATGAGTTACAGACCCTTTCGGACTCTTCAGATGCACTCAAGCGAGCGCGTGGCCGGCGGGGGCTGGACGTCGTGAAGTCTTTGCAGGAGCAGCCTGCCTCGGAGGTGGTGCTCGACGACCGAGACGTCGAAGGGCTGGGCGTGGATCAGAAGCTGGTGACACTGGCAGCAGAATTGTCCGCACGTCTGATGACCAACGACTTCAATCTCAACAAAGTCGCTCAGCTGCGGGGAGTGTCGGTGATCAATATGAATGATCTGGCCAAGGCGATGCGGCCGGTCGTGCTGCCGGGCGAGCGACTGGCGGTCCGCATTGTCAAGCCCGGCGAAGGCCCCGCACAAGGTGTGGGCTACCTGGACGACGGCACGATGGTGGTCGTGGATCAGGCTCGCGATTCGGTGAATCAGGACATCGAACTCGAAGTGACCAGCACGCTGCAAACCTCAGCCGGACGTATGATTTTCGGACGAATCGTTTGGCCTGACACCTCGACCGTGGTCGCAAGATCTAGCACACCTCAAGCCACTGCACCTCAGGAAGACCATCAACCGGCCGCAGCGTCAGACTCGGAGTCGTCGCGGGTGGTTTCGCCCCCCGAGTCTTCGCAAGTAAATGCCGGCAACGCAAGGCGTGGACGGTCCGGACGCAACCCCCGGCGTACGTGATCTGCGAGGAAACCTGCGTGGTCACAAGCCGCCGCGCAGCTAGAGCAAACTGCGTTCAAAGAGAGCGGCACAGGGTTGGCTGCTTGCGGTCAGGGTCACCGCATTGGGCTTCAGTGGCGACGGGCATCCTGCCTGTCGATGGCCCGCAGGGCCTTTTGCAGCGTTCGATATCCCTCGGTCATTCAGGCCCAACGCCTGAACCACCGCAAACAACACGATCAAATCACAGGCGGTGGCCCTGGCTTGCTGCGGGACTCACCTTTGAGCCTGCATCTCGACCGCAGGCCGAGGCGTGATCCGGTCGCTGCGACGCAGCGAAGACCGGCAGGATGCCCGTCCTACTCAAACCACTACACATGATCGCGGTGAGTTCTAGCCCGCTCAAGGCATATCAGTCTTAAAAAATGATGACCATGGCCGTAGCCGTGCGATGGGATCGCGTCATCACACTGCCTCAAGCGACGTCGAATGTCGCGTTGCCGGTTTGCTTGCGTTTGTATTCAACCAGTTCGGCAAGAAGCTTTTCGGCTTTTCGGCCGCTTTCTTCCATGTAGGTCAGAACCTGCTCGTGCTCGTCGAGATTTCCACCGCGTGAGCGAAGAATCCGTGCCCCGCCCGAGAGCGTGAAAAGACAACCGCGCAAGTCGTGGTGGAGCTTGCTGAGAGGGTCAGTTGAGTCTTGATTCGCGGTAACAGTCATAGACCGATTCTCTGCCAAACGTATCTGTTTGATCAGAGTAAAGACTACCACCTGTGCACCGCGTGTAGAGGGACGTTTCATAGACTAGACATGAAGTCTTAGCCCTCTGTTGAGGTGGGTCGTAGGGGGTTTAACTCGCATGCTGATGTGTCTGCTTAATCTGCCGACTAGGCGTGGTCGAGAACGCAAGCGCTCACCGGATGTTCGACGATTGTCAGGCTCAAATACGAGCCGCGACTGGCAGGGAGTGTCCCAGGCGGACAGTACATCCGTGATCCGGGACGCTTGCTCACGGGCGCGGCTCGTTTTCAGACCACGCCTGGAGCGCGGGGCGGCCGGTAGACTGGTCCGTCCGGCCGTCCCGGTGTGGGTCGGTTGGACACGAATCCTCTTAAGACTGGAGCTTTAACAACATGGCAGAAGGTGACACCACAGTAGTCGGCGCGGACTCGCACTTCGAAGGCAAGCTGACCTTCGAGCGGACCGCGCGGATCAACGGCAAGTTCGACGGCAGCATCAAAGGTCAAGGCGAGCTGCAGGTTTCGCAGAACGCTGAGTGCAAGGCTGACGTCGAGGCGACCTCCGTGTCGGTCGATGGCAATATTGAAGGCAATGTCGCGGCGCAGGACACCGTGCGACTCAATGGCTCGGGCGTGGTGAAGGGCGACATCGTCGCGGCGAAAATGGTCATGGCCGAAGGCGCAAGCTTCTACGGCATGTGTGCGGTCGGATCTGATGCAGGCAAGTCGCGTTCTTCAAGCTCCAGCAGCTCGAGCACGCCTTCCCCATCCTCCGGCGGCAACTCCGGCGGCAGCACCCCCCCGGCCGGCGGCCAAGGTCAACCCAAGAAGTAAGCCCGGCGGCAAGGACGGTCAAGCGGCGTGGTGCGACGGCAAGTCCCGTCGGACGACGATCCGGACGGAATCCATAGCTCGATGCTGCGGATTCTCATGGACTGACCCAACACGCCTTCACGTTTGCAACCCTCGGCCTTTCTCGGCAAGGAACCGCCTATGGCGCGGGCAAGTGGCCCTAAGCGCGTGCAGTGTTATCACTGTGGTCACCGATTTGAGGTGTCCGCTCGCGCCCAGTCCACGTCTTGCCCGGAGTGCAATAAGTCACTCATTGTCGCCGACCTGATTCTTAAAGGCTCTAAGCTCATAGGCCCCAAACGCGAAGAACGCACCTGCGGCAAGATCGTCGTGCCCAAGAAAGCCCGGCTGATTGCTGAGTTCATCGAAGCGCACGGCGGCATCGAAATCGAAGGCACCGTCGAAAGCGAACACGTCATCAGCGGACAAACCGTCAAGCTAGGCCCGAAGAGTCTGTTTGCCGGCACGCTTGAAGCGCCCTCGGTGATCGTGGCGCCAGGTGCGAGGATTCGGCCGAGTATGTTCAAGGTGCCCTCAGACCCCAAGGGCCTCGACGGGCTGAGTGATCCCATTCCCGAAACTCAAGGACCTGACCCATGATCTCCCGTTTCTCGCATTGGCTCGGCGGGCTTGCCCTCTTCGGGGTGATCTTTACCTCCACGGCAAGCGCTGAGCCTGACATCCCGCCGACTGCAGCAGAGGCCGCTGAAATCTCGCTCGCATCCCTGAAACAGGAGAACGTGGTGCTGCGCGAGAAACTCAAAAGACTTGAGGCGCAGCTTGCCGTCGCTCAGAAAAGGATTTTGGCCTTGCAGGAGCAGGCGGGGGTGGCGACGGATCAAATTGTCGTCGCGGAGCAGGCGCAGAGGGTGCGCATCGTTGAGCCTGCGGTAGTGCAGGGTGAAGCCCAGGGCGGTCAAGCGGGTCGTGTGATCGCTGGGCCTGTGGTGTTAAGTGAGCGGGACGGCACGTGGGCGGACCACACGGTGAGGTTCGGCGTGCCGATGAAGAATGCGGATGACGCCGATGCGGACCCGGTGCTGGCAGATCTGGTGATCCGGGCAGAATACAGCGGCAAGGATTATGCAGATCATGAGCAAGCCGTGCTGGTGCTCAACGGCGATGAGCGGGTGACACTGACGCGGACGGCTTACGATCGTGACTTCAGCCAGCGACGGGTCCGGGGCAAGCTGCGGGACATGTCCACCGAAACCGTGACGTTCGCACTGTCACTCGATCAGATGCGATCTCTGGCACATGCACGTCAAAGCACACTCGAAATAGGCCGCATCACGCTCACGCTGGACCGGGATCACCGTGCGCTCGCCAAGGCGTTACTGCTCCGCCTCCAACCTGCAGCACCCGCGACCGCTCCGGCGACGAACGTGACGAAATAGCGTTGCCTCACCACATCGAGCATGGACATGAACCTCGGCCTGCTGATTCCGGTGCGTCAATGGAAAGCTGGCGCGGGTCGGTACACGTTCCCGGATCGCGCTGTGCTGAGTTCTCCTCATGCGGCCGACGCGTTGGCGTTGACGCAAGTGCAACACATGCTCAACCGGTGCGGTGTGAAGCGGGTCCACGTGGAGGCGGGCGTGAGGCCTGGCACGACGCTTCGGGTGAGGCGGTCCTCCAAGGTGACGCAGGCTGAGGGCTACCGGCTGGCGATCGCACGCGATGGGATCACCGTCGAGGCGGGCACTGACGCGGGAGCGTTTTACGCGTTGCAGACCTTGCGTGATTTGTTGGCCCTTCACGGCCGATCGCTGCCTTGCGGTGTGATCAATGACTACCCGGACCTGCCCCGCCGGGGATTGTATCTCGACACCGCGCGGGGAAAGGTCCCCACGCTCGACACGCTCAAAGCGTTGATTGAACGCATGGCCCGGTGGAAACTCAACGAGCTGCAGCTTTACGTTGAGAACAACTTCGCCTTCGCGTTTGACCCCGCGATCGGCCGAGGTTTCAGCCCGTTTACCCCGGCTGATCTGCATGCGTTGCAAGCGTACGGTCAGCAACATCACGTGCGCTTGGTGGGATCGCTGGCGAGCTTTGGTCATATGGAAATGGTGCTTCGGCTGCCGAAGTATCAACGCCTCGCGGAACTGCCTGGGTACTACGGCTATCTCGGCGGAACCACGTTATGTCCCGGCGACCCCGGCTCGATCAAGCTGGTTCGCGAGCTTTACGCCGAGTTCGCGGTGTTGTTTGACGCCACGGATTTCAACGCCTGCGGCGATGAGCCTTGGGAACTGGGCAAGGGTCGTAGCCGAGCGCGGTGTGAGAAGGTGGGCAAAGGCCGAGTGTATCTCGACTATATGAAAGCGTTGGATGGGGTTTGTCGTGATCTCGGCAAGCGGACGAACGTCTGGGCGGACATTGTGCTCGAACACCCCGAGCTGTTGAGCGAATGGCCCAAGGACATCGTGATGCTCAACTGGGCGTACCTGGGCGGTGACGACCCGCGGATCAAGCAGAGCCGATTGATCGCGGAAGCGGGGCTGCCCTGGATGGCGTGCAGCGGGACGCATGGATGGGGCTCACATGGGAGCCGACTGGCGACAGCGATGCGTAACGTGTCGGCCTTCGCCGCCGAGGCCCGCCGATCCGGGGCTCAAGGCCTGCTACACACCGACTGGGGCGACGGCGGGCACCGTAACCCGCTGGCGGTGAGCCTGTGCAGCATCGCCCACGCCGGGGCCCATGCCTGGTATGGGCAAGGCGTGGACGACGCGGACTTTGTCCAGCGGTTCTGCCACGTCACGTTCGGCCAGGCCGACGGGCGGATGGCAGCATCGGTGCAGGCGTTGGGTGGAGTGTGCGACCGGGTCGGGGATCGCACCGCGTTGTATTACAGCCTGCGTGAGCCGGTGGTGGGCAGGCGTCGCAAGCGGTATCTGCGGGTCGATCATGCCCGCGATCAACTGCCGATACCGTTTGACGTGCTCAAAGATGATGGGCTTGAGGAGGTGGGCGAGATGTTGCGGCCGCTGCGTGAACCAGGCGGCTGGCCGACGCTGCTGCGTGGGGCGGATGCGTTTGATCGGCAGATGCTCAACGGCTATCGGGTGGCAGCCATGCTGGACGCAGTGCTGGCGGAGCGTGGTCTGCTCGCCCGGCAACTCCGAGCGGGCAAGTCCGTGTCGGGACGATCCTGGAAAGCGTTGGAGGGTGATCTGTGCGGTATGCGGCAGGTTTTCGCTCAGGATTGGTTGGCCAGCAATCGGCCGTCGCGGTTGCAGGAGAATCTGTCGTTGTTCGACGCGGCGATCAAGGAGAGTCGAGCGTTGGCGGAAGCTTGATGGAGGTAAAAAAAGCCCAGGCATGGCCATGCCTGGGCTTTGAGAATGGAGGGGTTTGAGTGGTTTGTTTCAGCGTCGACGACGCAACATCATCATGCTGCCGAGTGCCACCAACGCGACGGACTCAGGCGTAGCCTTGCAGGAACTCGGCTTCGGCGTCGAACAACTCGGTGACCATGTCGCGGATCTGGCCCGGTGTGCAGACTGCGGCGGTGAGGGGATCTAACATGAGAGCATGTGCGGCGGCTTCTTTGGATTTTTCGATGCAGGCGGTGGCGGCGAGATCGAAGTAGGCCATGTTGCTCGCGCAGAGGTGTGCCATCTGCGGGGGCAGGTTTCCAAAGCGGGTGGGTTGGACGCCGTTGCCGTCGACCAGGCAGGCGACTTCAACGCAGCCGTCGCCGGGCAGGTTGGTGATGGACTTGGCTGCTTCGCCGGGGTGTGTTTTGCCGGGGGTGAGGGCACGGTTCAGGACGTTGCCATGGATGCGGTAGGGGGCGTCTTTTTCGATGGCTTCGACGATCCAGGAGGCGTATTCCCAGGAGCGTTCGAGGCCGACGGATTTTTCACCGCTGACCCACTGCTCGCGTTCGCGGTCAGCGTCCTTGCGCCACTGCGGCCAGTTGGTGGCGTAGAAGCGGGATCCGCCGTGGTACCCGAGTCGCAGGAGTTGCCGACCGGCGTCGGATTTGCGGTAGTAGGGCAGATATTCCGAGAGGTGGCCTGAGCTTTCGGTGATGAAGGCACCGAAGTTGACGCACATGTCTTTGCGAATCAGGTCTTCGTGTTCGTAGGTTTTTTCAGCCTGGTAGCCGTGGGAGATGTCGGTGTTGTCGTGGGATGCCTTGCCATCACGGGCTTCCTGCAGGCCGGCCTGGACTTCGCGGCGAAACTTATCCATCAGCACGGTGTCGTAGAGGTTCTTGCCGTCGTGTTCGAGCCGGGTGAACCAGGCGAGGTGGTTGATGCCTGCACATTCCCAGCGCATCTGCTCGTAAGGAATGTCGGCATAGCCGGCGAGGAGGTGGCTGGTGCCCTGGACGGAATGGCACAGCCCGACGGCGGCAACTTCGGGCACGGCCCGGCCGGCGGCGAGCATCATCATGCTCATGGGGTTGGTGTAGTTGAGCATCAGGGCCTGCGGGCACAGTTCACGCATGTCGCGAAGGATGTCGAGGAACACTGGCACGGTGCGGAGCCCTTTGAAAAGACCGCCGGGGCCCAGGGTGTCGCCGATGCACTGATCGACGCCGTACTTGAGGGGGATGTCGTTGTCGTATTGGACGCAGGCCAGGCCGGACACTTCGACGCAGCAGACGACGTAGCTCGATCCGGGCAGAAGTGCGCGGCGGTCGGTGGAGGCTTTGACCGACCAGCCTTGGGTTCGGCCTGTGGCTTCGAGGAGTTTGCCCAGGACCTGGGTCATGGCTTGCAGGCGATCCGGGTCGGTGTCGACGAGCCGAATTTCACCACGGTCTGCGGTCTCGATTTGCAGAAAATCTTTGGCCAGGCGGGGGCAGAAGTTGGAGCCGGCGCCAATAAACGTGATGTGCAGCGGGCGGGTGACCTGGCCGGGCAGGGGGTCTTTGCGGTCGGCGGCCTTGGTGTGGGCGACGGCGCCGGCCTGATTTTCATCAAGTGTGGGAGCGGCGGTGGTGGCGGCGGTCATGGCAGGGCGTCCTGGTGAGAATGGAGGCGATGAGGGGGAAGGAGGTCTTCGATGATCATGCCACAACCCGGACGTTATGCAACCCGCAACTTGTGCAGTTGACCTATCATTGTGTGATATGAGTTCTACCTTGCTGCCCATCCTGCCTGACCGCGAATCGTCGGTGGCGTGGACGGTGCATATCTCAGGCGAAACGAAGATTGTTCCGGGAAAGCCTTACTGGTATGACAACAACGGCCGGGAGCCTCGGGGCCGGGCGGTGGTGGAACTGGTGACGCACGGGGTGCTTGCCTTTCGCGAAGGCGGGGCGGTGCGTTTGATCGAAAAGGATCAAATCGTGATCTTTTTCTATGGCGACGCGAACGGGTATGGGCAGGTGAACGGTGCGGCATCGCGAGGGCATCGCAGTCGCTGGTTGATCCCGGTGGGGGCGGGGGTGGGTGAGCATTTGCGGGCGTTGGTGCAAGGGCATGGGCTGGTGTTTGATGCGAAGCCGGGCAGTCCGCTGCGGCTGGCGGTGGATGTTGCGTACGACTTGTCGCAGGAGCGGGGCGCTCGGGATGCGTTGGAACTCACAGCGTCGGTGCACCGGCTGATCCTTGCGATGGAAGATCACGCGGCACAGCGCTTTCGTCGGCAGACTTCGCCCGCAGTGCGGGCGGTGCAACGGATACACGACGAGCCTTACCGGGCGCTGAGTGTCGAAGAGTGGGCGTATGAGGCGGGGTGTTCGCGGGAGCATCTGTCGCGGCTTTTTGTGGAGGCGTTCGGGTTGCCGCCAGCGCGTTATCTGAGCACGCTGCGAACCCGGCGGGCGGTGGATTTGCTGTCCACCACGGAGTTGCCTTTGGCGGAGGTGGCGCGGCAGGCTGGGTTTGCCTCGGCGGGGACGCTGAATCGGCGGGTGCATGCGATGACCGGGATGAGCCCATCGGCGGTGCGGCGTACGACGTTGGGGCGGGGCTCGCGGGGCGATGCGTCAGACCACCGCCATGCATGACCGCCAGGCCTACAGTGCCACCCCGCTGCGGCCAGGTGCTGTGGTGGTTTTGACGTTGCACGCACACTTACAGGATGCCTCCCCATGCCCGGCCCCGATCCTTTGTTTGAGCCTTACGCCCTTGGCCCGTTGACCTTGCCGAATCGGGTGTTGATGTCGCCGATGACACGTTGCCGGGCTTCACAGCCTGAGCTGGCTGCGCATGCGTTGAATGCGACGTATTACGCGCAGCGTGCGTCGGCGGGACTGATTATCAGTGAAGCGACGCAGGTGTGCCCCGAGGGGTATGGCTACTGCGGGACGCCTGGCATTTACAGCGATGCCCAGCGGGATGGTTGGCGGGAGGTGACCCAGGCGGTGCATGCGGCGGGCGGGTTGATCGTTGCGCAGCTCTGGCATGTTGGGCGAATCTCGCATCCGGATCTGCAGCCTGAGGGCAAGTTGCCGGTGGCCCCTTCAGCGATCGCGCCGCAGGGCGAGGAGGCGTATACCTGCAGCGGCAAGAAGCCGATCCCGGTGCCCCATGCGTTGACCGCCGACGAGATCGCGGAGGTGGTAGAGCGGTATCGGCATGGTGCGACGGTGGCTAAGGAGGCCGGGTTTGACGGTGTTGAACTTCATGCGGCGAACGGGTATCTCATCGATGCGTTTTTGCGGACCGGGACCAACCATCGGGACGATGCCTTCGGCGGATCGATCGAAGGGCGGATGAAGTTTCCGCTGCAGGTGGTGGACGCGCTGGTGGAGGTTTGGGGTGCTGACCGGGTGGGGGTACGCATTTCGCCCACGGGGTCGTTCAATGACATGCAGGACGACGATCCGCTGACGCATTTCACGACGTTTGCGAAGGCATTGGACGAGCGTGGCCTGGCGTTTCTGGAGGTGGTGGGGCAGCTGTTTGACCAAAGCGAGCCACACCCGCAGCAGGAGGCGATTGATCGCTCGCTTCGTAAAGCATTCAGCCGCACGGTGATTGTGAATGGCGGCTACGACGCAGCAAAAGCACGGGAGGCCATCAGCTCGGGTCAGGCGGATCTGGTGACGTTCGGTCGGCCTTTCATCGGGAATGCGGACCTGCCCGACCGGCTGAGGCTTGGGACGCAGCTTGTCGAGGCCCCGATGGACACGTGGTATTACGCCGGCGAGGGTGACATGGCACGCGGCTATACCGACTGGTGAGGTTTGAGCGTTTGCGTTTGCGTGTGAGTCTGAATCTGTTCGTGGGTCACGGGCATGCGTGGCGACACAAGACTATGTGGTGTGGCTATCGGAGCACGGCGGCGAGGGCCGTTTCGTAGCCGTCGAGCATGGCGTTGAGGCTGTAGCGGTCGCGGAGTTGGAGCGCGACGCGGGTCATGGGCGTCGTGTCGGTCTGGAGCATGAACGCCAAGGCCTTTTGGAGGTCTTGGGGATGGTCCGCATTGACCAGTTTGCCCCAGGGGTGCTCGGCGAGGAGTTCCTGGTGGGGGCCGATGTTGCTGGCGAGGGTGGGGAGGCCGGCGGCCATGGCTTCGAGCACGGCGTTGGGCATGCCTTCTTCGCGGCTGGTGGTCACGGCGAAGCGGGCGTGGGCGAGAAGCCAGGACTTGAAGGGCTCTTCGACGTGGCCGGTGAAATGGACGAGGTCTGTGAGGTTTTGGCGTTGGCTTTGCGTTTCGAGGGTGGCGCGTTCCGGGCCGGCCCCGGCGATGACGTAGGCGGTGCGGTGCTGGCGAAAGAGCGCGGCATTGGCAGCCAGGGCGTCGAGCGCGAGGGAGTGTTGTTTGACCGCGTGGAGGCGGGCGAGGTGGAGTACGAAGGGGGGCTGGAGCAGCGGGCGGTTGGACGACGTGGACGGCGGGGGCAGGTGGTTACGTGCGGCGTGGAGGCGGGTGTCGAAGGCTTGGAGATCGATCCCGTTGGGGACCATGTCCATGGGGGGGAGTTGATCGCGGGTCAAATCGGTCACGGTTTCGATGCGTTGTGCCAACCAGTTGCTGATGACCACAAGGCGGTCTGCACGGCGGTAGCCCTGGGCGATGGCGTGAGCGACGCGGGGTTTTTTGAGCGCATGAAACTGGGGGTACAGGTCGCCGCCGCGGGGGGTGATGACGACGGGGAGTCGGGTCCGGAGTTTGGCATGGACGGCGGCGTAGCCGGTGGGGTAGGCATAGAACGCGAGGACCACGTCGAGGGGGGTATTGCGGGCGAGTCGGATGAGCGGACGGGCGACGACCTGGGGCCAGCGGTGCTGGGCGGGGGGACGGCGGTAGCGGACCACGCGGTAGGGGGCGGTTTGGTCGAAGTCTCGATCTGCTGCAGAGGATGGGCCGCGCTGCGCGAGGACGGTGAGCTGGTGGCCTCGGGCGGTGAGGCCTTGAGCGAGGGTGTGGGCCATGCGTTCGGCGCCGCCGGCCTGGGGCATGAAATTGGGAGTGAAAAGACAGACACGCACAAGAGGGCTTCGAGGGGGGAAGAACCAACCGGACGGTTAGGCAAGCTGGCAGACCGCAGCCTGGGTGTACCGCAGCGGGATGCGTTTGCGGATGAGTCGCCAGCGTTCTTTGATCATGTACCGGGAGAGGCCGGTGCTGAAGGCGGGCAGCAGAAGGTGCTGGGTCACGGTGAGGCCGGAGGACTGGAAGTAGCTTTTGAGTTCCGGGCGGTTCCACTCGCGGACGTGTTCGGCTTTGGGGCTTTGGGTGTTGTCGGTTCCGCGACGGACATCGCGCTCGGGGGTGGAAATGATCATGGTGGCCTGTGGCGCGGCGTGCGCTTTGAGAAAGGTCAAAAGCATGTCGGGGTCGAGCAGGTGTTCGATGACATCGACGCTGAGGATGAGGTCAAAGAGGCCGAGGTCGGTGGTGTCGGGTTGTTCAAGGTCGGCGGCGACGAAGCGGACTGGGGTGCCGGGGGGGTGGAGCTGTCTGGCTTGGTGGACGCAGGTGGGCTGATCGACGCCGATGACTTCGGGTAGGTGGCTGAGCTGATCGACGAGCTTGTGTCCAAGTCCGCATCCGACGTCCAGAACGCGTGCAGGGCGGTGCTGGTTGGCAAGGCGGGCGGCAAGCTGGTAGACCGCATGCTGGGCGTGGCGGCTGAGGAGCAGGCGGACGGGATTCCAGTAGTCGCCGGGCTCGTCTTCGAGCGTCGCGTTTTCGGTTCGGTGCTGGTAAGTGGGCTTGATGTGATAGCGGGACAAAGGGGCGGTGTGATCGGTCGGCGTGGTCGCCACGGTCGAGTTGGGAGCGGCGTCATTCAAGGTCGGGTTAATGTAACGGCATGGGTGATGTTGCTTGGTTGTCGCGTGCGGCGTTGGAGGTGTTTAAGGAGGATCGGCGTAGCCGGGTGTGGCGGGTGGTGGACGCGGCGGGGGATGACTACGTCGTGAAGCTGTTTACGGACAGCCGGTTGAAGCAGACGGTGATGGCGTGGGCGGGCAGGCATCCTGCGCAGCTCGAACGGCAGTGGCACGCCCGGCTGGCGGAGCAGGGGGTGGCGGTCGTGCCGATCGTGGATTACGGCGTCGACAAGCGGGGGCAACACTGGCAGGTGAGCCCGTACGCGGGGGTGAGTTTGTACAACTGGCTGCGGCAGATGGACCCGGCGTCGGCTGAGCATCAGCGAACGCGGCGTGATCTGGGAAGGTCTTTGGGTCGGCTGGTGGCTCGGCTGCTGGCGGTGCACGTGACGATTCGAGATTTCAAAGCGTCTAACCTAGTGGTGGGGACAGATGGCGTGTTGCGGGTGATTGATGCGGGGTCAGCTCGGGGGGGACGCGGTGTTCCTGCTTTGGCAAGGGCGCTATCGATGCTGACCAAGGTGCACGCCAATTTGCAGGATGCGGCGGGCTATCACACGAGCCCTGAAGCGGTGCGCCCCGGGCCTGTGGATCGAGCGCGGGTGTATCGGGCCTTGGTGGCTGCGTTTGACGGGTGGCCGCCGGACGGGATGCAGTATTTGCCGGGGCAGGAGGTTTTTAAGCTTGATGCAACGCGGTGCGATGCGCAGGATTCGCCGGGACGCAATGGACCGGAGCGTTGAAGCGTGATTGCCGCAGCGATTCTGTGTGGGGTGTGTGATCCTTCGCGAAAAGCCAACGCATCCGGGCTTGTGTCTACGGGCACCGCTATCCTTGCGGGGATGACTGGGTTTGGGCGTTATTTGTGGAGGCTGTTGCCGGGCAATCCGATGGTGACGCGGATTGTGTGGGGCGGGGGGCGTCGGCTGCCGCACCTGTGGGTGCGGATGGGGTATCTGGGGGCGTTGATTCTGTTGGTGCTGGTGGGATTGCTGTCGCAGGATGCGTTAGAGGGGACGTTGGCGTTGGACCAGTTGGCCCGGGCGGGGTCGTGGGTGTTTGCGGTGATTGCGTACGGCCAGGTGATTTTGATTTGCCTGCTGGCACCGTTGTTCATGGCGGGTGCGATCGCCAGTGAGCAGTCGGGCAAGACGTACAACATTCTGCTGACCACGCCGTTGTCGAATCTGCAGATTGTGCTGGGGTCGTTGGCGGGTCGATTGCTTTTTATCCTGGCGTTGCTGGCGTCGGGTCTGCCTTTGTTCAGCGTGCTGCTGGTTTTTGGCGGGGTGCCGGCGGGGGCGGTGTTGGTGAGCTTCGCGGTGGCGGGGATGGTGGCGGTGACGGTGGGCGCGATTGCGGTGACGATGTCGGTGCTGCGGGCGGGTGGGCGTCGGGCGGTGTTTGCGTTTGTGATTGCGAATCTGGCGTTTTTGTTGTTGCTGTATTTGTTGGATTCGATGGTGCTGCGGCGGGTGAACGCGGGGACGCCCTGGGCGGGGCATACGACGTGGGTGACGCCTTTGCATCCGTTGCTGGTGCTGGAGTCGGCGATCAATCGGGCGAATTATGCGCCGCCGGGCGAGGAGCTGGTGGGTGAGATGTCGGGCTTGGTTCGATTTTATCTGGCTCGGCCGTTCGAGACATTTTTGGTGTGGACGGGGGTGTTGAGCGGGGGGTTGTTGGTGGCGTGCAGCCTGGGGGTGCGGCGGGTGGCTCAAGGGGAGAGCCGGGCGTGGCGTTGGGTGCGTTTGCGGCTGCGTTTGCCGGCGCCGGGGGCGGAGCGGCGGCGTGCAGCGCGGAGCATCGGGCTGGCGAACCCGGTGGCGTGGCGGGAGGCGAACACGCGGGGCAAACTCGCGGGAGGCATCCTCGCGCGGTGGGGTTTTCTGGTGCTGGCGGTCGGGGGGGCGGGGGCGTTGCTGTGGCGGTATCACCACGACGGGTACTGGGGATCGACGGGCGCGTCGCGGGGACAGGTGTCGCTGACGCCTGACGCGTGGTTGCGGGAGGGATTGTCGGCGCTGTTACTCATTGAGGTGACGGTGGTGGTGTTGGTGGCGTTGTATGTGTCGGCGGGGTCGGTGTCGCGGGAGCGTGAGGACGGCACGCTGGACATCATGCTCACCACGCCGATCACACCCAAGCAATATGTCTGGGGCAAACTGCGGGGGCTGGTGATGTTTTTGAGTGTGCTGCTGGCAGCTCCGGTGGCGACCGCGCTGCTGGTCAGCGGCTACGCCTGGTGGGGCCAGCGGGCGGGGTGGGTGCAGGCGACGTATGTCTGGCGGCAAGGAAGTGGTGTCGGGACGGGCGGATTCGGGGTATCAGTGCCGGACGTGCCGCTGATGTATCCCGAGGCCCCGTTGGTGCTGGCGGTGATGCTGGTGCCTACTGCGGCGCTGTGTGTGGCGATTGGGATGCAGTTTTCACTGACCAATAAGTCGGTGATTTCGGCGGTGGTCAAAGCGGTTGTGCCGGTGGCGGTGGTGTCGGCATTCTTTGGGTTTTGTGGATTTCGGGCGTCTTCAACCATCGAGTTTGTCGGGCCGGCGCTCAACGCCATGTCGCCAGCAACCAATGTATTGATGCTCACGCAGCCGTTTGAGTCGGTGGCACGGTTTGGAGAATCCACTGCGACGGGGCGGATCAGCATTGCCTTGGGGGCAATCTTTGCGGCGGTGGTTTACGGGCTGGTGGTGTGGTCGCTGCTGAGCACGATGGTCAAACATTTCGATCAAACCGTGCGACGCCTGAGCGGTGGATCGTGAGCGGATCACGCAGGCGTGAAGGACTTGTGCGGCCCACGGGTTCAGGGGGCGGTCGCTGCGGCGGGCTGCATCGCGAGCGCAGGGTCGACAGGCGGCGCGGTGACCACGATGCGGGTGAGGCCCCAGTGCTGGGCGTAGGCGTAGTTGGGGTATTCGGCGGGGTCGGTCTGCAGGTCGTACTGCGGGAGCTGGATGAGTAGCGGGACGGCCGGGAGCGGCGGGACTTGAATGTCGCGTCGGCCTTGGCGTTTGGCTTGATCGAGCTCGGCGAAACGTTCGAGCATGGCGGTGCGGTAGGCGGGTGCCTCATGCCGAAGCTGGTGGACGGCAGCGTTGGTATTGGACTGGGCAATCACCGCAAAAGCCAAGGCCAGCCAGGCTGCGTGGGCGACCGGGCGGGGCAGCGGCATCGTGGGTTTTACGCGGGGACTGTTGGCCAGCGCAGCGACCCAGAACGTGAAGATGGTGAACAGCCAGAGCAGCCACAGCGGGTTACGCGATCGGGCGGGCGGGGTGCCTTCGACCATGTAATGGGCGGCGACGAAGACCAGCAGCGTCAGGCCGACGAACATCGGCGCGACGATCCAGAGCGCCGGGGTCCATCGACCCAGCGCCTGCCGAAGGGCGTGGGCGGGTCGGGCGGCGGCGGGCACCATGAGCACCGCAGTAAGCAGGCTCAGGCCGCTGAGTGCGGTGGCGGAGAGCCATTTCAGGCCGTTGGTAATGCCGTAGTCGATGGAGACGATGAGGTTCTTGTCGTGGGTGAAGTGCCCTGCCCGGACGGCGTTGCCGGGTGCGATGACCACCACGACGAAGCAGGCGAACGCCAGACCTGTCGCCACGATCCAGGGCCAGGTGTTGTGCCCGCGCAAGCGCCAATTCAGCAGTGCACCTCCAGCCAGGATCGCAATGACAAACGGTGCGGTGGTGTCGTAGGTCGCCACGGAGAGCAGCACCGAGGCCACGAGTCCGACGAGCCGAAGTGCCCGGCTCCACGCGTGCCTGGGCTGACTGGCACAGCACGCAATGGTGCACAACAGGCCGATGAGGCACAGCTGATTGGTGATGCACCCCATCCACCAGAACAACCCCTTGGCAGCCCCGGGCATCCCCGCGAGGTAAAGCGTGGTGAGCATCACGGACACCCCCGCAGCCTGACCTCGGCTGACCCACTGACCCGCCACGCTTCGCAGCGCCGCGTAAAACGCCAAAAGCCAGGCTGCCATCGTCAGCCACGGGACTATGTAGTAGTGCTTGAACGGATCGAACAGCGAGTAGAGCACGTGGGAGAGAAACGCATAGCCAAACCGCCCGGTCCATTCGACATAGCGGATGCCCATGTATTCAAAGGCGGTGTGCCCGGGGATGAAGCCCAGTTCGCTGAAGTCGTCGGTGCGGGGCTGGGCGTACGTGGCCAAGGCGGCAAACAACGCAAGCGTCAGGACGCACGCCCCGCCGAAGCAGGCTTTGGGCACCCAGGCCCACCGCGACGCAGGCACTGCGGCATCATAATGGCTCAGTGGGTCAGGCCCGTTCGCATCGACCGCAGTGAGAGAGGGCATGGGGCGCATGGTGGGCTCGTGAGATTGAACGTGAATCCGTTGCCTGGGAACATGGCTGGTATCGCTCCATCACGATTACGCAGCGGCCCGGCGGGGCGGCTGCTGACGAGCGGGTTGCCCGAGGGGCTGAGGCACCCGCGCGCCGGCCTCGGTGGGCTTTTCAATCACCGCCAGCAGCGACGAGCCAAAGGGCAACGAGACCCGCCGCTCGATGGCCAATTCAGCTTTGAACCACGATGTCGCCGCTCGGTTGATCAGGTGGGTGGGGATCGTGTCCACGCAGACGTTGCGCTCCCGGCAACGCTCGACCCGCGTGACCATCCATTTCGGAAGCACCAGCCCGGCAAACAGGTATCGGCATTGCTTGATCTTGCCGTGCGGCCGAAGCAGGTCCAGCAGGGAGCAGCGGGTATACCGTCGATGGTGATGATTCACGCGGTCGTGTTCGCTCCACAGGCTTTGCATGGCCGGCACGGTCACGACCAGACTTCCGCCCGGCTGGAGCATGGTCAGCAGATGCGAGACCGCCAGCGCGTCGTCTTCAATGTGTTCCAGTACGTCCAGGCAGGTCACCAGGTCGTATCGCTGACCTTGATACGCCGGGTGGCCCAGCGGCTGGGTCATGATCCGCTCCCGCCAGGGATTTCGAGGATCAAGCGTGAGCGGGTCCACCTCCACGCCCCAGGCCTGGCCAAAGTGTGCAAGCGTCGGCAGCAGCAACGCATCCCCGCAGCCCACGTCCAGCACCCGAGCCTGCGCGGGCTCAGGCAGGCCTTTGAGGCGACGCACCACGCCCAGCACCGCCGATTCACGACTACGCCACCACCAATGATGGCGGTACAGGTCGCGGTACTTTCGAGCGTAATCAGCTTGCATAGGGACTCCGAATCGAACATCGGCGACCCACTTGCCCGGCAATGAAAGATGTCACGCATTCGTCGCGGGACATAAGAAATATCGGGCCTAACGCCCCATAAGTCGAAGGGATCGCCGCCCAATCGTGCTTCAGGTGCATCCGCCCCTGCGCTTGAGTTAACATGTTGTGCTACCCCCGGCGGGGCCTGCCACCGGCCGCCTCGGGAGAGTCTGGTTTCCCCCGCGGGTTTCCCCCACGGTTCACGGAGTTGTCCATGCCCAAACGCAACGAAGCCTGGGGCATTGAGGTCGGTGCCTTTGCCCTCAAAGCCGTCAAACTGTCCCGTCACGGCGGGGAGGTTCAGGTCGATGACTACACCGTCCAACGTTTTAAGCAGGTGCTCACCACACCTGATGTGGATGTCGATGAGCAGGTCCGCCTCGCGCTCGACACCTTCATGCAGAATCACGACCTTGCCAAGAGCAACGTCGTGGTCTCGGTGCCTGGCAACCTCGCCTTCGCCCGTTTCGCCAAGCTGCCCCCCGTCGAGGCCAAGCGAATCGCGGAAATCGTCCGCTACGAAGCGGTCCAGCAGATCCCCTTCCCCCTTGAACAGGTCGAGTGGGACTATCAGGTCTTCCGCCAGGATGATGCCCCGGATGTCGAGGTGGGCATTTTCGCGATCACCAAAGAGCGGGTGCTCAATTATCTCGCGAACTTCAACGCCCAGGACCTGCCGGTCGATTCACTCACGCTTTCGCCTCTTGCGGTCTACAACGCCTTTGCCTACGAAACCGCGGGCGAGGATGGACCGGCCGACGACGAAGGCGTCATGTTGATGGACATCGGCACGTCGTCCACCGACATCATCATCGTCGAGGGCGGCAACATTTGGCTGCGCACCTTCTCCCTCGGCGGCAACCACTTCACTGAAGCACTGGTCAAACAGTTCAAGATCAGCTTTCCCAAAGCAGAGAAACTCAAGCGCGAGGCGGCGACCAGCAAGTACGCCAAGCAGATCTTCCAGGCTATGAAAGGCGTCTACGGCGACCTGGTCCAGGAAGTCCAACGGTCGCTGGGCTATTACCAATCCATCAACGCCGAGTCGAACGTCACCCGCATCATCGGCCTGGGATCGACCATGCGGCTGCCCGGTCTGGCGAAGTTTCTCAAAAGCAACCTGCAGATCGAGGTGGACCGGCCCGACGGCTATGAACGTATCGCGGTGGACGGCAAACGTGAAGCCGATTTCGCCAACCATGCGGTCAACCTCGCCACCGCCTACGGCCTGGCGTTGCAAGGCCTGGGCATCGAACGCGTCTCCGCCAACCTGCTGCCCAGTCATGTCCTCGCTGCACGCAACTGGCGCGCCAAACAGCCTTACCTGCTTGCCTCCGCCGCGTGCTGCGCCATTGCCGCAGGCCTGGTCGGGTACTCCTATTACGCCACCTTCTCAGCCCACGACGAAAAGCAACAAGCGGTGGCGCCAGCGGTCCGCAGCACCCTTGCCATGGCCCGCAATCAGCAGTCGCAGCTGAATCAGGTCGTCGCTGAAGACCCCCGCCCCCGCATCGATAACATCCGTCGAACGCTCGACTACCGTGAGCTTTGGCCAGGCTTGATGACCGACCTGGGCGAAGCGTTGGCGGGTGTCGATCCGCCGCCTTCCGCACGCCTCCCGGATGGCAGCCTTGCTCAAGCTGAACCGGTTAGAGGGGCGCGGAAAGTGCTTTACCTCGATCAGCTTCGTGTGGACTACACCCCCAGGCAACCCAAGGGCAACGAAGCGATCCCCACCGAACCGCTCGAACTGTTCCTCAAATTCAAATCCACCGACTTCTTCGGCGAAGGCTCCGGAGGCCCCCCACGCTTCCGGGTCACCATCGAAGGCACCACCCCTTATGCCAAGGCCACCGAACTGATCGAAGGCCAATTCTTCACCCGGCTTAAAGAAGTCAGTGAAGCCAATGATCGGCCCTACCGCATCAAAGTCGCAAAGCAGCCTTTCGTGGAAATTGCCAGCGTCGTCGAGACCAGCACCACCAATACCGGCACACCCCCGCGGCGATCCTCGGGGGCCGGCCTGTTCGGATCGCCTTCGGCAGCACCCTCCCCCTTGCCTCAAGCGCCCGACGAAACGCTTGAAGCATTCGCGTTGCCCGAGGTTGTGATCGACGAGTTCCTGCCCCTGCCGCCTCTGGCGTCTGAGTCAGTGTCGAAAGACACCCGCTTTATCGTGGAGTTCACCGTCGAGCTGCTGCCGCCCGAAGAGGTCCGCAAGTCCCGCATCGCCGACGCTCCACCCCCCGCCGATCCCCCCGCCACGGACCCTGTCGTCGATTCGGCCCAAGGTGAATCATCCGCCTCGGCAGGTACTGATACGGGAGCTTCCTCATGAAAAATATTCTTCAGTGGGCCAAAACCAACCCGATCGCTTTGGCCTCGGTGGTCGTTGCCTTTCTGTCGGTGGTCTTCATTGCCTACATCGTGTTTCTGCGCGGCGCTGGCAAAATGGATGAGATCGTTGAAACCGCGCAAGCGGACCTTCGGCAAATGTCCACACTCCAACGCACCACGATCACGTACCCCGCCGGCGATCCCAACGCGCCGCCCCAGGAAGTCCTGGGCGTGGCCAATGAAAACGTCATCTCGACCTTGCGCGGCCTCTACGACACCCTCAAGGAAGAGTTCGACGAGGTGCTTTCCAATGCGGAGCAAATCAATCGAGGCAATCGCCCTGAGTCATTGATCGTCGAAGGCATGCTCCCCAACCCCAGCTCCAGTGCGGTTCGCATTGAAGCCCGCGACCGCTATATCCCCGTCCTGGAATCCATGCTGGGCACCGGGCCTTTGGTGTCGCCCGAATCCCCCTGGCCCGAGCTGGAAGCGGGGCTACCCCTCACGCCTCAGGCGGTGAAGGACAAACTGGACCTCAATCGAGCCAACCAGATCGCCTCCTCAGGCTCAACCGTTCGCCCCGATGTTTACGCTCAATATCAGGAAAACCAGCGAAAAACCTACCTCTCAGCCATGTATGACCATGCATTGGGCATGCAGATTTACGTGGAATCGCTCAACCCTCAGGAAGCAGGTTTTCCGTTTGAAGCTCCCGCCTGGGTTGGCCTGGTCACCGCGCCCTCCGACGCCGAGATTTGGGAAGGTCAGTTGCGGGTGTGGATTCTGGCAGACCTGGTCCGGGCCATCCGCGAGACCAATATCCGCGCTGCGGCGGCGTTGCCCAAAGACAATGTGGACACCCCCGAGGTCAACGAAGCCGTGCCGCCCGCCCCGTTCAGCCTTCCGGTCAAGCGGTTGATCAAAGCCGAAGTCGTATCGGGGTACGTCGGGCTCAACAGTCTCGGGGCGATGATGGCAACGGACGGCACCAGTGGCGTCCGCGCCGCGATTCCCGCCGAGCAGGGTGACGCCCCGAAGAAGCCCATCCCAGGCTCAAACGACAGAGCCGTGCCCGACAACTTCTACTTCGGACCGGCCGGCCGAGCCAGCAACGCCCTGTACGACGTGCGCCATGCCCGCCTCATCGTCCACGTCGAGTTTCAGCGCCTGCCTATGTTGTTTGAGCAACTCGCTGCCACGAACCTTATGACCGTCTTGAGCGTCGAACTCAGAGACGTCGACGAGTTTGAACTTTTTAAGCAAGGCTACCTCTACGGAGAACAGGACACCGTCGAGGTCGAAATGGTCATCGAAACCATCTGGATGCGCCAATGGACCGTCGCCTTGATGCCCAAAGCGGTACGTACCTACCTCGGCGTCAACGCCGCACAGTCTCAAGCCGCTGATGCGGCGTTGCAGCAACGCGAGGCCCGCGGCCGAACCGGCGGATAAGTCGCCCGCCTCTGGTCCTCAACGATTTTTTACCCTTGGCATACCGCTATGAACGCGAAAGAACAACCCTTCTTCAAACAACATTTCGAAAAGCTTCTGCTGGCGCTTGCGGTTTTGTTTCTCCTCGCCATCGGCTACTTCTTTGTCGCCAACCAACCCTTCACCGCCGAGCTCGCAGTCCCCGGCGTGCCCATTAGTCCAATGAGCCCGGTCGAAATCGAAGAAACCCTCAGTGCCGGAGCCACCACCCTCCGCCAACGGCTGTCCAACGACAACGCGATCAAAGAAAAACCGCAGATCCCCGACTACGGCGGACAATGGAAGCAACGCTTCGCCACAGGTCTTACCCAGAACCAGACGTTGGCTATGTTCTTCGGCGGCACCGGCGTCACCGGGTACAGCCCTTCCGAAACAGGCATTGAGTTCGACCCCTACTTTGTCCCCACGCCCCCCATGCCCACCGTGGTCGCGGTCAACACCGACTTCTACGTACTGGACTTCAATCAAATCCTCGACGCGGCTCAGTCCCGCGAACTTCGAACCCTCATCGGCAATCAGCAACCCGCCGACTTCACCGCGGTCTCCGTTCTTGGCTCATTCCCCTTGGCTGAGTGGGAACGTTCCCTCGAACGGGATCACGACGCCCCCGCACCCTTCAAGCAACTCGAACGGGGTAAGTGGGAAGACAAGCTACTCTTCGCCGGCGTATACCTGTTACGTCAAGAGCTGAATCCCGCCACGGACCAATGGGGTGAAGCTGAGCGGGTGCCGCTGGTCCCCGGCGTGCATCGCGAGTACTTCGTAGGCGTCGATCAACGCGTTCAGGTCAGCGACACCAATCAGGCTCAAAGCCTGCTCAATCTATACGCCGATTCCGCCACACAGCAGCTGGTCCGCCTCGCGCCCATGCCGCCGCTGGCCAACAATCAGCCCTGGTTCCCGCCCGGAACGCAAACCCCCAGCGAACCCGAGCAGGACCCGCGCCGCGCTATCGACGACCGTCCCGCAGACGACCGTGATCCCCAGCGACTCACCCCCGGCGAGCGACGCGAGCAGCGTCAACTCGATCGGCAAAACCGCGGAGACCGCGCCGATGACCGCGAAGCGGCGCGGCGTGAAGCGCTCGAAGCACTACGCCGACAAGCGGCCGGCGAGGACCCGCCGCGTGGTGGCGACCAACGCAGGCCAGACTTCCGAAACCCCGACGTGGCTATCCCCGGCCTGCCCCCCGTTGCGGCGGGACGCGTGCAGTTCTGGGTACACGACCTGACCGCCAAACCCGGGAAAACCTACCGCTACAAGCCCGTGGTCAATGTCGCCAACCCACTGTTTGGCGAAAAGCAGATCCGTGCCGATCAGGAGCAGGAAAACTTCCGCAAAATGGCGTTAGGCCCCGCGGAAGACGCCATTCAAAAAGCACAGTGGAGCGAGCCGGTCAAAGTCCGTCGCATGCTTGAGTTCTTCGTCATCGACGGCCAGGAAGACCGTCCCGCCAAAATTCAAATCTGGAAACGTTTCGACGGCCAGTGGAAAGACCAGACCTTCACCCACTTCCCCGGCGACCCCATCGGGGCCGATCAAATCAACGGCCAAATCGATATGCGCACCGGCGCAATCGTCGTCGATATCCTCACCGAGCGTGATCCCAACGTGAACACCTTCACCCACCGATTGCTCTACGTTGAAGACGACCAGATGCGGGTCCGTGATATCAATGCCGACCGCACCAGCGAAAGCCTGCAGCGACTCAAAGACGAGCAACGCCGACAACAGCAACAAAGCGCCGCCGCCGTGGGCGGAGGCTTCTAGCCACGACATATGCCTTTATGCGTCCAATAATCGCATGTGCAAATAAGCTCCCACCGGGGCTGCCGCGCTCGCTTGTCCCGCCCGAGCTATCACGTAGGCCTCAAGGATTATCGGCAACGACCCTCTCTGATTCAAGCCAAGAGGTTGATTCAACAATGAGTGGCTTCAAGTTGATACTCCACCATTTTTCCGACTCCTCATTGATTAAAAAATTGCCACCAGAGTCACGCGGGACACCTTTTAGCGCTACTACTCCGTCTGAAATCAGATGGACGGCTATCACAACGGCTTGCGTTTCTCGATCTGATGCTGAAGAATGAAGAATCTTATAGAGAAGGTCTGCATAAAGAGCCTGCTCTGGAATTGCGCCTTTTGCATTTAGCATTCCCAGAGCTTTGATAGCATACCAGCGAACGGATTCGTCAGTATCTCTTAATCCAGAGAAGATTAGATTTTGAAGATCATCGCGATTGAATGTGGCAGGAACCGAAACGCTCATAACCATAATAAAAGAATGGGCTTTGGCTTGCGGACTCAAAAATTTATAACTTTTATTGATTCGGTTGACGTGCTCAGCTCCCGTTTGCTTAGTGGCGAGCAGAGCCAAAACTGCTTCAGTCTTGAAACGGTTATCAGTAGCTATCGCGTCATCCATGATTCTACAGAAAACTTCATTCGGCAAAAAATCATAAATCCCGGCAAGAACCACTGAATAAGCTGATCTAGGCGTGTTCGTTTGCTGAAGAAAACCCACCGAAGTGGCGACCGCCGCCTGTCGCGTGTGAAGATCTTTATGAGGAAGTACTTTTGTGATAGCTCTGGCATAAACATCCAGGAGTAGCGGGTCTTTAAGATCTGAAAGCTGTAACAAAATTTTCTGAAAAGTGTCGTCTCTCAGCGCAAGCAAGGTCAACGCAGTCAGAGCATCAGGCGTGTGAGCGTGGTCGTAAATAGCAAGACTATTGAAGATCCCCAATGCCGACAGATAGTTATCGCATTCTATATTGTTAGAAAGTAATCCTCTTAAAGCATCTAGCCGAACAAGTGGCTGAGCCGACTCATCTTCGATAGCTTTGCAGAGGAGCCTTAGTTCAGAATCTGAGGCCAATTGAAGGCGAGCCAAAGCGGATGCAAAGCGAATCGAAAAATCACTACGCTTATGATTTGCGATCCGCTCACGCAGACTGGCAAGCGTTTCTTTCTCAGGAGCTATTCCAAGATCGCCAAGCAATTTAGCTGATACTTCGTGGCGTTCTAAAAAGGGTTGGCCAGGTTCATTTATTGCTACCCATACAGAGGCTGCGTGATTGATTGTGCTGCTCAGTCCGTACTCAGATATCAAGAAAGAGAGTATATCAACTTTATTATACGGATATTGGATATCGGCGCGGAAATCAACAGGTATTTGTCTTGTCAAATCTCTTCTTACTAATCCATCTAGTGCGTAGCATAGGGCTTCAGCCTTACGGCCTGATGCATCGTCTTTGCTAGATTGCAGGGCGGCTAAGGTCGCCAAGCCTTGATCCAATGAAATCTTACTTCGAATTCCATCTTTGGCTTCCAGAACGGCCAGAAACTTTTTCGAAGCAGTAAAATAATCTTCGTTTGTGGTCAATTTAGGCCCAGATGTAAAATATTGCTTTATGTCTCCAGTTGCAAGCCTACGAATGGGTCCGACATCAGCAAAGTCTTCAAGTTGCAAATCACACCAATCGCCAGGGTCCGCCACAAGCGACCTTATCGAGTTTATGGCAATTCCGTGCCCCTCTATGGGATTTACCGTGAGAGCGCAGAGTTGAAAGTCTGCATCTTGTTTCCACACAATCCGTATCGTAGATTTCTTCCGAACAATGGTAGTAAGGCTATACTTTTCACCCTTCGAGGTGGATATTGCGTTTGCCGCGTTTAGAGTATGTTCTAGCAAGTCATGAATATTTATGTCAACTAACCCAGCCTTTTCTTCGGAAAATTCAATGGCAAATTTGATATCGCCCTGATCGTCCACGCCAAGCGTTATAATTGGAGATCCAATCTTTCTTATCGCTAGGCTGCCAGGAGTGTCGCGATCTACAACTACCATCAATCCCTGGCGCATTAAGCTTACAGGAAGGCCGTTCCTCCGATCAAAAGAAACAATCGCAATATTATTATTCTTTGCAATGATTCGGTAGATAACGCCGGCCGATGGGACATCGAGATCAACCGCAAAGTCTTCAAGTGACGAATCTTCTCGATTTGACAGTTGAAGGATCTTGGCTGTGAGTGGCTTCGGAAGCACGAGTTTTTCCGCACCAGTCTTACCAGTCAAGCAGCAGAGAATTACCAAGGTAAGCAGGTGTAATTTAAAATTGAAAAAGTATCTGGTCATTTTATAAATTCCTTAGCCTTGCATGAGTGTCCCGCTCGATCATGTGCATGGGCAGCAAGCGAAGCAACGTGTTGAAATTCCAAAGCAATGTCGAACCCCCATCTTACCCCACTTGTCCCGGCATGAAGTACATTTTCTTCAGCGTCCACTCTACGCTTGCAATACCCGAAAATTCGAGATTGCTTACGTTTTGTGATGAGCGAGATGGCGGCAATATGCTACGTTGAATGCCTATTGTTACGATTTGATGTGGACTCCTGTGGTGGCGATGAATGATGGGTATCTATGGAATTGTACTTATCGTCATCACCGTATCTGGCGGTTTCCTCCTAGTGTATTTTATCGCGTCCAGACTTGGCAGGCAAAGCGCCGCTTCGGCATTCCTCGGTTTGAGCTCCAGTGTTGCATTTTTGCCTGATGGTCGCGTTCCCGTTCTAATTCATTCCAAGAATCTGCTCAGCACCTTGGCACTTTGGCGGTATTCGATCTTTTGGAGGCGTGATGCCACATACGCTGTTTTACAAATGAAATTGCGGGTTCGTCCCTACACGCCGCGGACTCCGAAAACGCCGACGCTGCACCAGGCGTTGCCGATGCGGTCGGTGATCGGAAACCCGCGGGTCGCGGGGGGGTAGACCGGCAGGCCTTTGCTCAGGCAACGCTCATACCAGGCTTTGAGATCATGCTCAGCGACCTCCCGGCTTTGTGTGAACAGCACCAGCATCAGGCCGCCAAATCGCAATTGGTCATCTGACCAGAGTTTCTTGACGTCCTTGGTGACGGGTGCGAGGAGTTCTGCGGAGTATCGGCGGAACGGGCCTTGCGTTTCGAACTGCGCGACCAGTTTCACTTCGAGCCAGTAGGCTTCCTGAAGATCGACGGCGTCGGCGGGGTCGAAAAGCGTCGAGGCCACGTCCGGTTCGCGCAAGGCTCGGCCTTGGGGCGTTAACGCGAAGTCACATCGCCAGCCGGACGCTTTACTTCGCTTGTGCCGGTGTCCGGGGTAACGCTGCTCCCGCCACACCCCCCACCCCGCCGCCTCGAAGCCTTGGGCCAGGACCGGGTGCAGGCCAAGCTCGTCGAGCGTGTCGAAGCCGTAGACAGCGTGCTCCAGGTCGTCCTGTGCAGCACGTTGTTGGAGTGCGACTTCCGCCGCGTCGGCAAGGTCAAAGGGCGAGATCAAGAGAGAGTTCAACACGGAATCACATGGCGTTTGAATCGATTAAACATGTCGAGGGCGTAAGCGTTACCAGACCGCCAGTTCGCCGGTCAACGTTTCGATCAGATCTTTTACCGTCACCAATCCCACGGGTATGTGGGGCGCTGCGGGATCGACGACGAGTGCGAGTCCGATGGCTTCCGATTGCAGCCGTTTGAGTGCGGCGCGGACCGACTGGTGGGGCGAGACTTCGGGGGCTGGTTGCATGAGCGTTGCAATGGACGGGCATTGCTCTCGGCCGCGGAGTAACGCGTCGGTCAAATTGACAATGCCTTTGACCGCGACCGGTGCGTCGGGGTTGTTTGCGTCGATCGAATCGATCACGACCACGCGGCTGCGTCCGGTGCGGTCGGCGATTTCCCAAAGCCGATCCACCGGTTCAGAGATCCCCACGGTGACAGCCTGATCCCACGGGACCATTTCGTCCTCCACGGTACGTTGGCTAAGGGTGAGGACGCGTTGGGCGAGCGCGGATTGCTCGTCGCTGATCACGCCGTAGCCCACGCTCTCGCGTACCAGCATGCTGAAGCTGCGGCGGGGGTGGAGCACTTCGAGGGTTTTACGATTGTGCAGCAGGCTGATCATCACCGCCGAAAACCCCCGGACCAATGGAACGAAGCCTGTGACGGTGAACACCCACCGGCTGGCCTGAAGCACCCGCGCGAGTTTGAGGGTGAGCTTGTCCGCCCAGCGGTCGAACAGGTCTTTGGGGAGCACCTCGCCAAAGATAAAAAGGATGGGCGTGACGATGGCGGTGTTAAGTAATGCGACCTGCCAACTTTTGAGGGGCTGACTTTCGAGGATCACGCCCAGCGACGCGGTGCCCAGGTAGTTCGCGACGTTATTGCCGACCAGTAGCGTGGACAAAAGCAAGGTCGGGCGGTTAATCAGGTGTTGCAAGACACGGGCTCGGCGGTCCCCGTGATCGACTCGGATCTGCAGGCGGATGCGATTGGTGCGATAGCAGCCGGTCTCGAGTCCTGAATAGAGGGCTGATCCGAGGAAGCCCATGAGGGCCAGACCTCCCCAGAAGACCAAGGTCATGGTGGTCATACCTCGCCTCCCAGCTCGGATGGTTCAGCGGCCGACGTTGGGGGATCGAGTTGAAGACGAACGGTTTCGATCCGTTTGCCGTCGACCGTTTCGACGGTGAAACGGACATTTCCCAAGTCGAGCGTGTCGCCGGCCTTGGCGTCTCTGCCGAGGGCTTGCATGATCAGGCCCCCGACGGTGTCTGCCTCTGCGGGCGTTGCAGCGGTGAGTTGTTCGGGGTTGCGGGAAGGTCCGAGCAGGTCATACCAGCGCTGGACGCTGAGCTGCGCGTCGAGTCTCCAGTGTTTTGGGCCCAGCGTTTCGATGAGTGGTTCGCCGCTGGCTTCGTATTCGCCGGGGATGTCGCCGACCATGAACTCAACGACGTCTTCGAGGGTGACGGCGCCTGCGGTCCCGCCGTACTCATCGACGACGATGGCAAAGGTGGTGCCGGTCTTGCGGAGCTCGGTGAGCAAGGCATCGCCGCGTTGCTGCTCGGGGACAAAGCGGGCCCGCCGGGCGAGTTTGCGCACATCCTCGCGGGTGGCGGGGGGGCGGAGCAACGCTTGTTTGCTGTGGAGGATTCCTACGATCTGATCGATGTCGCGGTCGTAGACGGGCAGGTGCCTGAGGCGGGTTTGGTGGATCAAAGCCATGAGCGCTTCGGGCGGGTCGGCGAGGTTGTGTGCATGGATGTCCACGCGGGGGACCATGAGGCTTCGCACTTTGACCTGCCCCAGCCGGAGGACCTGACGCAACATTTGTTGCTCGTCGGTATCGATCACCCCACTGCGGCGGGACAGGCGGAGCATGACTTCAAGCTCATCGCTCGACAGGTCTACAGGCCCCTGCGGCGGGCTGATCAAGCGCGCCAGGGGGGTGATGACCAGCGAATTGGCGAGGATGCGGACCGGGCCGATGATGCGATGAACCAGCAACATCGGTACGGCGGTGAAGCGGGCCCAGCCCAGGGTTAAGCGGGAGGCGGTGAGCTTGGGCAGCACTTCGCCCAGCAGCACCACCGCAATCAGGGGGACCAGCGTGAGGATCGACAGGGCGGTGGTACTGATCACGCCGGTCTTATTAAGTTCGACCAGGACCGCTGAACTGATCGCGAAGTACGACACGTTCACGACCATGTTGCCCAGCATCAGCGTGATCAGCAACGCTCGGGTCTCGGTCAGCAGGGTGAGGATGGCATTGTCCGCCACGTGACTGGAGCGGGAGAGCTGCTTGCGTTGATGGCGACTGAGGCTAAAGAGAGCCGTCTCGGTGCCACTGAAAAACCCGCTGAGCACCAGCAGGATCGGCAGCATCAAAAGCATTAAAAGCGAAGCAAAACTCATAAGGCAGACACGTTGCAAAGACACCCACACGCAGCCCGCGACACCGCGACGCGATCAGCCACCCGCCGACGCCAGGGGAGGGAGTTTGGGGTCGAGAACTTCTTCAGCGGAGTGCCCGTGCCAGCGGTGAAGCCGCACCGCATCGCGAACCCGCTCGGCAGCAAGTACCGCTTCATAACCATCCTCAGCGGAGACCGCCGGGGCGTGCCCCGCGCGGACGGCGTCGAGGAAGCTGGTGAGCTGAGCGGTCAGCGGGTCTTCCTGGCCTTTGGGAAGGTCCATGGTGAGCTTTTCGAGGGCGATCAAGTCCTGATAGTTCACGTCGGACAGATCTGCGCCTGAGCGCACGCGCTGCCTGAGGTCTTCAAGCATGTCGTCGTTGGCGCTTCGCAGTAACGCCACGCCGCTGCGTTTCTGATAATCAAGGCTCACGTAAGCCTGCTCACTGAACAAGCGAAGACGTCGGTCAGTTTTGAGCGCGACGCGGGAGGCGGTGAGAATGGCCACGCATCCCGAGCGAAACGTCAGGCGGGCGTTGCATACATCTTCGTGTTCGCCCAGTACCGCCATGCCCACTGCTTCAACACTTTCAATAGGTTCGCCCACCAGCATCAGCACAATGTCCAGATCGTGGATCATCATGTCCATCACGACGCCCACGTCGAGGCTTCGAAACGTCATGGGGCTGACCCGATCCACTTCGATAAACCGAGGCGGAATTTTCATCGCGGCAACCGCGCGGACCGCAGGGTTGAACCGTTCGGTGTGACCGACTTGAAGCAGTGTTTTGCTGCGGGTGGCGGTGTCGGCGAGTTTCTTGGCTTCTGCGACGCTTGATGCGAGCGGCTTTTCCACGAGGCACGCGATCCCGCGGTTAAGCAACGGCTCGGCGGCCGCAGCATGATGCACGGTGGGCACCGCGACGGACGCGGCCTTGAGTCCGGGCTGCGCTGCGAGCAACGCGTCGAGATGCGTGAACGCGGTGGTGTTGTACTTCTCGGCCAAGGCCTGGGCCCGCGCGGCGTCGGCGTCCACGATGCCGACAAACTCCGCGTCTTCCATGGCGGCGTAGGTTCGGGCGTGGTGCTGTCCCATCCGTCCCGCGCCCACCACCGCGACCGGGATACGTTGCTGCGAAGTTGCCATGGCGGCATCGTAACGGGACACGCGGCGGCAGCGCATGAACAGTCCGCGGGATCGACATCCAATGTATGACCGACGCGCTAGACAAACGCCCAGGGTGAAGACATTTACCGCTTCAAAAGCTTGGTCCGTAGGGCAGGCATCTCCGCCTGTCTTCGACCGAAAGCCCGTCAGGACGCAAAAACGGCCCTTCGGGCCGTAGACAGGCTGGAAGCCCGTCCCACTCAAAACTAAATGTCTTCACCCTGGACAAACGCCAGGGAAAGGTGCCTTGCCGGGTTACGCGGGGTACGATAGGTCCATGTCCGCTGCTGCTGCGAGCCCGAATTTAAGCACCGCCCGCCCGGTCGTCGGCGTCACGATGGGCGACCCCGCCGGCGTGGGGGCAGAGGTCATTGTCAAGGCGTTGGCGGATCCGGAAATTCGGCAACGCGCCCGTCACGTGGTCTTCGGGATGAACGAGCAACTGGCCTACGCCGCCGACCTCGCGGAAATTGAGCCGTACTGGCACCGGGTGCAACATGACAGCGACCGCGCGGGATATGCCTTGGTGCACGACGTGGTGGTGCTGGACTACGACGAATATTCGATGCTCGATCAGCGACAGGCCAGGCCGACCAAAGAGGGAGGCAGCGCAAGCGTTCGTTTTCTGGATGACGCGATTGCAGCGGTTCGTCGCCCGACCGAGGACGGCGGAATCGACGCCATCGCGACCGCTCCCATCTGCAAGACCTCGTGGAATCTCGCGGGGTTCGGAAGGTATCCAGGACACACCGAGTTTCTCCAGGCCCGCACGCGGTCCAAACGCAGCGTGATGATGTTCGACGCGCCGGGGATCCGCGTTGCACTGGCCACGGTGCACCTGCCGTTGATGGATTTGCGCAACGTCCTGACCATCGGCCGAGTCTTCGATGCCATTGATCTGGGGCATCAGGCCTGCGTCCGCGTCGGCGTGGAGCGGCCGCGCATCGCGGTGTGCGGGCTCAACCCTCACGCAGGGGAAGGCGGGCTGTTTGGTGATGAAGAAACCCGGATCATCAAACCAGCGATGGATATGGCCCGCGGCGTGGGGATGGACGTCACCGGCCCACTGCCTGCGGACACGCTCTTCATCCCCCGCAAGCTCGCCAGGTTTGACCTGATCGTCGCGATGTATCACGACCAGGGTCTCATCCCGGTCAAGATGCTGGCCTTCGACCAGGCGGTCAACGTCACGCTCGGCCTGCCGTTGATTCGTACCAGCGTGGACCACGGCACCGCCTTTGACATTGCCGGCAAAAACCAGGCGGACGCAGGCTCGATGAAAGCAGCCCTCAAGCTCGCCGCCACGCTTGCCGCCCCGCAGGTCGACCAGGCGAAGGCGCGCGAAGCAAGCTGACCTCAGCAACAGCCGTGACCAGATGCACAGCCTTCAAACGATTTCACAGTTCCCGGTGATGTACTTGCCCGTTTGTGTTATCCATGCGAAAAACCCGCTGTCAGCTTTATCAAGTGCAGCGGGAAGTCCGGTTGAGCGTTGCGCGTTTTGAGGTGAACCTCAGGCTCGCCGCCGCCGCCGACTCAGGCAGATTCCCAAAGGCAAACCCAACAGCATGGCGACCGTGGGTTCAGGGACCAGCGAACCGGTGAGCGAAAACGCCACGTTGTCTGCAAAACCAGGTGTGATGAGCGTCGGATCAGACGCGTAGCCAAAGCTTGTGGACCCAGCCAAACCCGTGGAGCTGTCAAGCCACGTGAAGTAGTTATTGGTATCGCCGGTGATCAAGTCTGCCTGCGCGCAAAGTAGTACGTTCCAGCGCTGAGATCGACGGGGGTGGTGAACACACCTGCAAAATCGAAGGTGCCCGAAAATGTTGGCGAACCAGCGGTGGCTGACGAAGGTGTAATGGTCAGATCGGTCAGCAAAAACGACTCAGTGGCCAAGGGAGTCGCCGAGGCGAGACCCGCGGTGCCGCCATCATCGTAGATCGCAATGGTAAAGCCGGAGATATTGCTGGGTACCGCGCCAAAAAAGTCGGTTTCATAGCCCGTGAAAGAAAATCCAGTGATTTCACTGGCGACGTCAAAACTGAAGTTGTCCGCGTAGCCGAGGTTCCAGAAAGCTCCGCTGGTCGATTCAGAGGTGGATTGAACGCCGAAGCCGCCGTCGTTGGGAGCCTGTTCCCAGAGGGTGGATTGGGCGGACGCGATGCCTGCAAACAGAGCGCTCGTGAGGGCAAGAGCAGTGGGGGTGGTCATGGGTTTCATATCGTTCTCTCCAGGTTAAACAGGCAGGTTGGTCAGTTGGTCAATTGGTGCGAAGTAGAGTCTCGGTGCAAAGCAGAGTCATTGCAACGCGTCATGGGGTCGTGGGGTAAAGGTCCGCATCACGGGATCGGGAATCGAAGAAGCCAAACAAGGTGCGTTCTGCTTCGTGGTATTTTTTGATGGCGTCGAAGATCTGCTCCTGCTCGCCGGCAAAGATCGCGAAGAGCGCTGAACCGTCGCCGTAGAGTGCTGCGGATCCAGCATCTTCATGGGATAGCGACAAATTCAACCAGGAGGTGGGACAGAACTGCATGGCCATTTCGCTGCCGTTGTCATCCACCAGTGTGGAGGTGTACCACGGATACTGGGCCGCGAAGCCTTGGTTTTTCCACTCGTTCCACCGGTTGGCATCGACGAAAAGGTGCCGCCAGTAGTGTGACCCGTAGGCGGAATCTTTATTGGCCTGCCCGAAGTTGGCCCCGCCGAAAATGGCGTTGTTGTACTGCCATGGTTTGGGATCGTTGTCGGGGCCGGAATACTGCTCGGGCCTGACGCTCCCCGGCTCGGTGCACCAGGCGGACTCGGCCCCATCGAGGTAGTTCAGTTCCACCAGCCGCCCGCTGTTGGCGGCTTCATTCAACGGGGCAAAGCCGCCTCGGCTGCGCCACAGCCATTGCCCGCCCTTGGCAAAATCGCTGCCGGAGTCCAGCCCGGTGGAACGCAGCGGCGTCCCGGCTGGGAGCGACCAGAACGTATTGCTCGAAGCAAGAAATTCGCCCACGGGGACGGACTGCTCAAAGTCGTTGGCGTAAACCGAACGGGCGATGGCTGCCTGCCGCATGTTGGACATGCACACCGCCTGATTGCCAGCGCTTCGGGCTTTGCCCAGCACCGGGAGCAGGATGCCAATGATCAAGGCAATGATCGAAATGACCACCAGCAGCTCCACCAGCGTGAAGCCAGGGTATCTTTTGCATATCACGAATTGAATGGGCTGCCTCGCCGGGATCATAGTAAAGGAGCAGGCAGCTCCAGAGTAGGGCAAGCCCTTGATGGCTTCAAGCTTAATAGCTTTCATTTTCGCTGACGGTCACCACCTGCCTCACGTCGTATTGTTTTGCTCGGGTGTGCTTGCGTGGCGACGATGACATGTGACACTACCAATTCGGTGCTGCCTGATATTTTCTGCATTGCCGCTTGGCCACCCGCTACATTGAAACGATGGAACGTGTCGTGTCAGACCAAGCCGCAGCGCGTCGGAAGCTCCGGCAACACGTCGATGCGGCACGACTGCTGGGGCTTGAATCGGTGCCTTGGGCAGGGCGGTTGGTGGAGCCTGTTGCCAATCGCGTTTCCCCGCCATCCCAGACGCCTTCTCGGGCTGGATCTGGTGCGGAGTCATCGCGACCCACGCAAGCACCGACGCGATTGCTGGCGGATGTGGAGGTCATGGTGTCCGGGCCTGGGCCTGCCGACCCTGCGTCGGCTTTGGCGACCCTGCGGGCCCAGATGGAGGCGGATAACAAGGTGACGTCGCTGATGCAGGGTGCCACGCAGTTGGTGTTCGGCGAAGGCGATCCACACGCGAAGCTCATGTTTGTTGGCGAAGGCCCCGGTGAGGTCGAGGACCGAGAGGGCCGACCCTTTGTGGGGCCGGCCGGGCAGTTGCTGGACAAAATGATCAAGGCCATGGGCTTCGAAAGGTCGGCGGTGTACATCGCCAATGTGGTGCCGTTTCGTCCGCCCAACAACCGGGTACCTAATCCGCAGGAAGTTCAGGCATGTTTGCCTTACCTGATGCGTCAGATGCATGCGGTGGGTCCGCAAGCGGTGGTCGCCTTGGGCGGAGCGGCGGCCAAGGCCTTGTTGTCCACCTCCACGGGCATTACGCGGTTGCGCGGCACGTGGCATGCGTGTCAACTGATTGCCCCGCCGGTGCCGGTGATGCCGACGTTTCACCCGGCTTTTCTTTTGAGAAGCTACACGCAGGAGAATCGCAAGCGGGTATGGAGCGACCTTCAGGCGGTGCAACACCGGCTCGGCGAGCCTGCTTAATCCACCGCGCCAAAGGCCCGGCGAAACTCTGGACGCGAGTGGATGTCGAGCTTGCGGTAGATATTTCGGACGTGGGTATGCACCGTGTGGACCGAGCGATTCAATTCGTCAGCGATCTGCTCTTCGGTGAGGCGGGCACGCAGTTTGACCGCGACCTGTTTTTCCGTTTTGGTCAGCATGCTCATGAGCTGGGCGGCACTGCTGGGGCTTGCGCTGGTGCTCTCGGCCGTGGGGGTGAGAATTTTGCCCGCTTGTCGAGGCTCACGGGCTGACGCGTCAGCCAGACGAGCCCCGACGCTGGGTGCCAGACGTTTGAGCGTGAGGTGGTGTTCATGAGCAAAACGATGTGGCCCGCGCTTTCTAAAGAAAACGAAAACGGTCCATCGGCGCTTGCCGTGGTGGGACACCAGCGCGAGCGCGTGGTCTACGTCAAGTTCACCAAACTCATGAAAGCGGCGATCTGGTTGACGGACCCAAGGCTTGGATAGGTCACTAAGCAGGTGGCAGCCCTCGGCGGGGCGACGTTTGGCGTAGGCATTTAAGAGACTGTGACGGTGCACGGGATAGGTCCGCGCGGAGCGGGGCACCGGTCGTTCGAGATTTGCGTAATCAGTGTGATGCACCGCAACTGAGGTGGCCGTACCAAAGCTCCGCGAGACGGTCAGGTGGGCCTCGACGGCTCGGTTTAGGCACGTGGTAATGTGAACCACCGAGGCATGAAGCGGAGAATCAAGGGCTTCGAGCACATTCACGGTCGGATCTGCAGGTAAGGTTGAAATGGGGCCGGAAGGGCGATGGCTTGCCGGGGCAAGCTGAGGGAAAAAGTACGGTGCTGCCTGAAGCGTAGAGGGGGTTGCGAGCATGGAGTGTAATTCCATTTACATTTTCTTGCCAAATGCTAAATCTGGCGTGACTGTTGCAAATCGCAGTGCCACCTGTACGGCACTGGGTCTGCGCTCGCGTCAAAGTCGGGCGATAGGGAATCCCGTAGACTGATGGTTCTATGGCGACGCCTGAAAACCCCTCCCTGGGCCGGGTACCCCGCAAGATGGGGCGGTACCGGATCCAACGCCAAGTGGGTTATGGATCGGTCGGGGCGGTCGTGGAAGCCGAAGACCGAACGCTTCGGCGACAGGTGGCGCTCAAGCTTTTTCGCATTGATACCCACGACGACGAAGAGGTGAGAAAGCGGCGTCGACGGGTCAAGGCAGAAGCCCGCGCTGCTGCGGCACTGGCTCACCCCGGGGTCGTCCAGGTCTATGACGTGGGGCAGTTCGAGGACTGGCTGTTCGTGTCGATGGAGCTGATGCACGGGGGCGATTTGCAGGAATTCGTCGACGCCCGTGGTCCGTTGCCCGTCGGGCAGGCGTGTGATTGGGTGGCACAGGCGGCACGGGGGGTGGCGGCGGCCCACGCGGCCGGAATGGTGCACCGGGACATCAAGCCTGCCAACCTGATGCTCGATGATCACGGACATTGCAAGGCTGCGGACTTTGGTCTTGCCGCAGCGATTGGCCCTACGCTCGATCCTGATTCAGGGTTGGCGGGTACGCCCAACTACCTGTGTCCAGACGCGTTGAAGCAAGCTCCTTGTCCACGCCATGATGTGTGGGGACTAGCCGGTGTGCTTTGGTTTGCGTTGACAGGCCGACCCCCGTTTGAGCTGGAATCTGCACGTGATGTGGTGCGTGTTCATCACGACATTACGTTGCCGGACCTGCACGCACTGCGAAGCGACGTGCCTGCCCGAATCGTGGACTGGCTTGCGTTTGAGCTCGGCCCCGATCCGGCGAAAAGGTCCGCAGATGCAGGAGCCTTTGCGGAAAAGCTGGGGCAGGTCAAGGTCCCGGTGGCGAAGGTTATAACTTCAAAAAAACGCAAGCGGCGCAAGTCTCGACTCACGGCAATTCGCGGCGTGACGGCAGTCGTCGTGCTGGGAGCGATGGCAGGGGCGGTGTGGGGAACCTACTGGTGGCTTCAACGCCAGCCTTCAGGCGTCAATGCGACTGCGACACAACCTGCTGCTGCCACCGCCTCGGACCACACCCGCACCGCCGCACGCGAGGATGGCAGCGCGGCCTCAGCGGAACGCCAAGGTGAATCGCAGGGCACCGCGTGGCGTTCGGTGACCGATCAGCCTTACCGCGTCAGAGCCTCTGGGTTCGCGGGTTCCAAACGGCCGGAGGATGCTTTGGATGGTAGTCGCGTCTCAGTTTGGCACAGTGGCCCGGTGGGTGAAGCGTTGCCTTGGTATGAGATTGATCTTGGCGCGATTCGCCCCGTCCAGGCGTTCAGCATTGAGTGGAGTGTCCCCGCCAGGGCCTACACGTTGTACAACCGGCAACGCCTTGGCGACACCTACCGCGCGGTCACGACGTTCGACGGCGAACGCCAGCGTGATCGCGACCGCCTCATGCTGCCCCGCGGGAATTATCGCTACTTAAAGGTCCAGACCACTGAGCTGTTTGGCGACAGCGGCGTTTCCATTGCGGAAATTGAGATTCGCCCGTGATTCTGCACACGCATCGAGCGTTGGACGCCGTCGCGCGAACAATCATGCGACAGACGTTGTCGCGCGATCGGGAGCCAGCTTTTCCACGCGGACCTGATTGATCCGCGTCCGCTCAGCCTGAATCACCGTGAAGCGTACGGAGTCGTGCTCAAACGCTTCACCCTCATCGGGGATGTGGCCGAGTTGGGCGAATACGAATCCGCCCACGGTGTCGTAATCCGCATCGTCAGGAACGTCAAAGCCGATGTGGTCCGCGAGGTCATCGATATCGACACGCGCATCGACTTCCGCCACGCCTTCGGAAATTGTTTGGATCAGTGCGTCGTCGCGTTCGCTTTCGTATTCGTCGTGGATTTCGCCGACGAGCTCTTCGAGGATGTCTTCGATGGTGACCAGGCCGGCGGTCCCGCCGTACTCATCGAGCACGATGGCCATATGAACCTGACGTTGTTTGAACTCCGCGAGCAGCTCGACGACCGACTTGCTTTCAGGCACAAACTGGGGGTCTCGCATGACCAGCCGAACGTCGAACGGCTCACCGGTGCCGACGTAACGGATGAGGTCCTTGGCGTAAAGCACGCCTTCAATTTTGTCCAGCGACTCCTCATACACGGGGATGCGGGAGTGGCCGACTTCGAGGATGAAAGCCCGGATCGCATCGAGGTCGGTGCTGATCTCCAGGCCGTCGACCTCGGTACGCGGGGTCATGACTTCACCGGCGGTGGTTTTGGGCAGATCGAACACAGCCTGGAGCATTTGCTTTTGCTGAATGTCAATTTCTTCGTGTTGTTCGTGGGTTTCGAGGTGGTTGAGCACGTCGCCGCCGATGTCGTCGTCGCCTTTCTCCAGATCGTGGCCGGAGATACGTCGGACGACCGGGTCGATGACTGAAAGCACCGCCGTCAGGGGTGAAAAAACGCGCTGCAGGATATCGAGCAGCGGCAGCGACCAGGCCAGCAGTCGTTCCGGGCGGTAACGGGCCCAGGCCAAAGGCAAGGCGACATTGAATACCGCGACCAACAAACCTGCCGCGATGAACGCCACCGTGAAGGCCACCACCCGAGGCCTGCCTGCAAAGACATCTTCAAACAGCCAGAGCATGGCCAGGGCGACGATGAGTCCACTGACCGCGCGAAGCAGCCCGGTGATCATGATGAGCCCGTAGCGGCGGTCGGCGAGGATATCGAGTCGGTCTGCGGATCGGCCAGTCTCCTGGAGCAGGTCCGCGAGCCGCTTGCGCGAAAAGGACTTGAGCGCGGTATGGCAGGCGGCGAAGTAGCTGCCCAGCAGGCATGCGGCAATGGCAATGACGATCGGTTCGGTCATCGTGCAGCCTCCGTTGCATCCACGTGATAGGCCGGGGCACATCCGATGGCTTGCAGGACTTCGTCTTCGCGCGTGTGCATCATGCGAGCCTCATGCTCATCGTGATCGTCGTAGCCGATCAAGTGCAGCACGCCGTGAATCATGTAGAGCAGCAATTCAAGCCGAACGGGATGGCGTCGATCGTGGGCCTGCCGCGCTGCTTCGTCCACGCAGACCACCAGGTCGCCTTGGATTGCATCGTTGGGTGAAACGCGCAGGTCGTAGGTCAGCACATCCGTCGGGCAGGCCAAGCCCAGAGAAGCGTCGTGGAGCTCGATCATCTGCGGATCATCTACGAGCGACACGTCCACCACGCCGTGCTGCACCACAAGCACCTGCATGGCTTGAGACAGTTTTTCCTCAAGCCACGCCACATCCGTTGAAGCGAGCGTTTGTGTGTGATCGACGGCAACGACCCGGGCGCACGCGCTGTGCGAAGGTTGTTCCGGCTCGGGTTCCGGCCCCGCAGAGGACGACGCGTCGGCGTCGGAAAAGCTGGAAATCGTTGGGCTGGGAGAATCCACCAATGGGTATCGCAAACGGATCGGACACGCCAGTGTACGTCACATCACACAGGGTCACCACTCGCCATCGTGGTTAGTTGAGGACGAGGTCGTAAGCCAGCCTGAAGAATCGACTCGCATCAGACCGCTAGACCGCTTGGAAGAGGGTCGCGCTCAAATACGAGCCGCGCCCGTCAGGAAGCGTCCCGGTGGACAGGACATTCGTAATCCGGGACGCTTCCTCACGGGCGCGGCTCGTTTTCAGAACACGCCTAGACCGCTTTGACGAGGGTCACGCGGTTGCCATTGGCATTGAAGGTCACGCTGCTCATGTAGGCCCGCATGAGCATGACGCCCCGACCGCTGGGGCGAGTGAGATTTTCTTCGAGCGTGGGGTCAGGGACACCGCCAGGATCAAAGCCCCCGCCTTGGTCTTCAACGCTCAGGGAAATGCTCCTGGGTTTGAGTTCCCACTCCACCGCGACGGTCTTTTGGGTGTCTGACTTGTTTCCGTGACGGATGGCGTTGGCCAAGGCCTCGTCCATGGCAAGGCGTACGGAGAACACGGTGTCGGAGTCATGGCCGGCCGCGGTCAAGGCGTCGATGATTTCCTGCAGCAGTGCGTTGGCCTCAGCGTTTAGGCTTCGGATCACACGCCGGTGCTTAGTGGTGTCGGCGGGCATCGTCGTGTTCCACAGCAGGTTGCGGCCAGGAGGTGCGGAGGCGCAACACCGCCAGGCGTGAGGCATGAACAGTTAACGGAAGCTCTTTTTCGCAGCCTCGGTCGAGTCGTGGATCTGGAACAGCTTGTTGAGCTTGGTGATCCGGAAGACGTCGTAAATCTGAGGCCGAATGTTCGCGAGTCGAAGCTGGCCACCACGCGCAGGGTCTCGAATTTTGTTGCTCACCGTGATGAGCGTCCCCAGAGCGGCGGAAGACAAATGCTCCACATTTTCAAAATCGAGCAGCAACTTGGGGTTCGGCGTCGACAAAATCAACGCTTCGAGTTCGTCGCCGATCTGTTGGATGGTGGCCTCTTCGAGGATGTTGCGGTCTAAGAAGCCGACCTCGAACAGGTTGTCGTTTTGTTCCACACTCAGTCGAGAAGAATTGGGTGGCATCGGCCGAGGCTCCTTTGTGGCGAACGCGCAAAACTAGAAGTTTGGCGTGTTCCTGTCAAGCGCGTGGATGTTTCACTTGCAACGCCCGCATGCACAGGGTACAACCTATGGGGTTGATACGAAGCCAGAGGGTGTCAGGGGATTGGGCGGGGCGTGGTTGGTGCTTTCAAGCCTTCATGCAACCCACCTGATCGATGATACGCTTTGGTCTTGCCGAATTGTGAGATACCGTTTGTGGTGTATCTTTACGGGCAGGCTTGTGAGAGAGGCCAGCTTCTTGAAAACGCGATGCTTTTTGATTGCCTAGCAGGCTCAGGTGTGACGACTTGAGTGGGTGAATCACAAGCGGATCGTTTAAACTTTTGTGTCTTGCACACCCGGTTGGACTTCATCTGCCGCGTGTTGATGTGGTCGAGCATGCAAACCGGAACCTGAAGACCGACGAACGATCGGCCCGCGTCACTTCACATGTGACCGCGACGTTCCTTTGACCTTTGATTGTCAGACAAACCTGTTTACTCCCGGCCGCGTGATTTGCTCGCGGCCACTCCAAGTCCTCTCTGCCGCCGTGCCGGGAGAGGGCAGGCGTCCTGGAAACGCCATCCATAGCACGGGCGAGGTAAAACGTTGACCGAACCGAAAGACGATCAGCAGGCGGTGGGACTCGTACCAGCAAGCCCCGGCGAGGGTGAGGGCGGGGGCGACCCGGGGAAAAAACGACGACGACGCCGGCGACGACGACGCAAGGGCAGCGGCGGCGGCGGCGGAGCGCCCGAGGGTGAGGTCAACGGCAACGTGGCGTCGGGCCCTGCGGTCACCCATTCCAATGGGGACGGCCGACACAATTCCCAGGACCACAGCGGACACGACTCAGGCGGCGACGCCGAGCCCGTCACGGTCACCGGCATCCTGGAATTTGGTCTCAAAGCCGACGGCCGAATCCGCCAACTCGACGGCACCTATCTCGCCGACCCCACGGATCCGGTCGTCCCCGGCCACCTCATCGACCGCTTGGGCCTGCGAGCTGGGCTGCACGTTGAAGCGGTGCTCGGCCGCGCGATGGGCGGACAAGGCGGTGGTGGCGGAGGCAAGAAAAACAAAGTCAGATCACGCATGCACCTGATCGATCCACGTGCCCGACGGGTGGAAAAAGTGCTCACCGTCGACGGCATCGACCCGGCGGAATACGTCAAAAGCGTTCGCCAATTCGACGACCTCACGACGATTATGCCCCAGCCCCGGCTCACGCTGGAGTACCCCGGGTGTCCGCCGTCATGTCGGCTGATCGATCTGTTCTGCCCCATCGGCTACGGCACGCGTGGAATGATTGTCTCACCTCCCAAGGCAGGTAAAACCACGCTGCTACAGGACATCGCCGTGTCGGTGGCGCGGAACCACCCCGAGGCCGAACTGTTTGCACTTTTGATCGACGAGCGGCCTGAAGAAGTCACCGACTTTCGGCGTAACTCACCCGGTCACGTCTGGGCCAGCAGTAACGACCATGCCCCGGAACGGCACGTCGGCCTGGCGATGTGTGCGATTGACCGTGCCAAGCGGTTTGCCGAGGAAGGCAAAGACGTGGTCATCCTGCTTGACTCACTGACCCGCCTTGGCCGGGCGTTTAACACCGCCGCGGGGCTGGTCAACACCGGCCGAACGCTGTCGGGCGGTCTGGATGCGGGGGCCCTGGCAATCCCCAAGCAGATCTTCGGCTCGGCTCGGAAGTTTGAAGAGGGCGGCAGCGTCACCATCATCGCCACCGCACTGGTTGACACCGGCTCCCGCGGCGACCAGGTGATCTTTGAAGAGTTCAAAGGTACGGGCAATATGGAGCTGATCCTCGACCGCAAGATTGCGGAGCAGCGTGTCTTCCCCGCAATTGATCTGGCGGCCTCGGGTACGCGAAACGAACACCTGCTCATGTCCGAGAAAGAACTCGACACTGTGACCGCACTTCGACGAAAGCTCTTGCAGATGCAGCCGGTGATGCAGGTTGACCAGTTGCTGCGAGCACTGGAGCGTTACGAAACCAACGACGATATGGTCGGCAGCCGGGATCAGCAGCGTGCTGGCAAGTCGCGTCGTCTGTGATGCCACTGGCTTCGAGGCTGGCAAGCTGCCCGAGGCCATGGGCGGTCAGGCACCAACGCTTTGTGCGTTTAAACTTGTGTGGACAGAGGTCCCCATGTGGACGCGGGTGAACTCGTGCAATTTTTGGCGTATATCGGATTAGGCTCGAACCTCGGCGACCGAAGGGTGGCCCTGGACACTGCCTGCCATCGGCTTGGCGAATTACCCGGGCACAGGTTGACCGGCGTGAGTGCGGTCTATGAAACCGCACCGGTGGGTCCGCAGGATCAGCCTGCCTACCTGAATCAGGTCGCAGCGATGACCACGCCCCTTGAGCCGGTCGCGTTGATGCGGACCTTGC
The DNA here is from genome assembly GCA_963799465.1 of uncultured Phycisphaeraceae bacterium. GTDB lineage: Bacteria > Planctomycetota > Phycisphaerae > Phycisphaerales > Phycisphaeraceae > JBCCOW01. The sequence goes on from CAWCXG010000001.1 coordinate 2,803,024, forward strand.
TTGAAATAGAACAGCAGATGGGGCGGGCGCCTCGCACTGAAGCCACCCGCTGGGGTCCGCGGGTCATCGACCTGGACTTGCTGCTCTACGATGAGCGCACGGTCGAAGTACCCGGGCTGACCCTGCCGCACCCGCGTATGCATGAGCGGTGGTTTGTGCTTAAGCCGTTGGCGGACCTGGCCCCTGATCTGATGATTCCCGGACAGGTCTTGAGCGTGAAATCACTGCTCGAAGCACTGGCGGTTCCACCGTCGCATGAGTCGATTTCTGGGAAGTGTGCTGACTGATGCCTGACACTCTCGCCATCACTGAGATGTTTTACTCCGTGCAGGGGGAGTCTTCGTACACCGGCCTGCCGTGTGTATTCGTGCGGCTGCGGGGCTGTCCGCTGCGGTGTGCCTATTGCGATACCGAGTACGCCTTTCGGGAAGGGGCTGTCCGGACGATCGATGACGTCGTGGCGGAAGTGCACCGTCTCGCAGCACCGCGTTGTGATCTGGTGGAAGTCACCGGCGGCGAACCCCTGGCTCAACCACGATGTGTGAAGCTGCTTACCCGCTTGTGCGACCAGGGATTCACCACCCTGATCGAAACCAGCGGGGCCTTGGATATCTCCGTGTGTGACCCGCGTGTGATCCGCATCATGGACCTCAAAACGCCTGGCTCAGGTGAGGCATCGCGCAATCTGTGGGCCAATATCGATCACCTGACTCGGCGCGATGAAGTGAAATTTGTCCTCACCGACCGTGCCGATTATGACTGGATGAAGCGGGTGATCGCGGAACATGCGCTCGTGGAACGGGTCGGAGAGATACTTGTTTCTGCGGCAGCGGCGATGCCTGGGACGCTTCAGATTGCGGGAACGCCGGGTCTTGCGCTGTCGGATCTGGTGCAGTGGGTTCTTGACGATCATCTGCCCGTGCGGGTGCAGACGCAGCTGCACAAGCTGGTGTGGGACCCGCTGGCCCGCGGGGTGTGACCGACATCGATTTGGCGTGGTGTGTCATAATGGGATGTCCATGCGAGCACGCCTGACCCGAGAGTTTGATTTTCACGCCGCCCACCACCTGCCTCTGTTTCCCGAAGGGCACAAGTGCCGTGGACTGCACGGCCACACCTTTCGCTGCGAAGTGCAGGTCGAGGGACACGTCGATCCTGAGCTGGGGGTGGTGGTGGACTTTGATGACATTAAAGCTGCGGTGGGGCCGGTGGAGTCGCAACTCGATCACGCAGTACTCAACGACCTGCCCGGGTTGGAGCAGCCGACCACCGAGTTTCTGGCCAAGTGGATCTATGATCGGGTTAAGTCGGCACTGCCCGGATTGACGCGGGTGAAGGTGTGGGAAACGCCGCGCAACGCGGTGGAGTATTGGGGCGACCAAGGGTCTGGCTAAGTCAAACGTCGGGGTGTGAGCCTTGGTGTAAACCTACCTGTCTTACCTGCTTCAACAAGTCGGGGCAGGGGACTTTGGATTGGTGAATTTCGGGGTAGACTTCAGTTGGACCTGTGCCCGACCGGGCAATACGCAAGAGGGAGATGACCCCGACATGGTGGGCTGGCTTTTTGTGGACGACGCGGTGTTGGCACCGTTGCACCGCTATCAACAATTGGATCAGAGCGGATTGGTGGAGTTTGCCTGCAGTGGCAAGCTGCTGGCCGACCGCAGTGTGCTGCGTGGCCGGGTTGCCCTGGAGCTCACTTCGGCAGGCTCACGGATCGCAGTGCGGTGTCTGGCGGCGCGACCGCACGACCGGGTCATGCACGTCAAGGCAGTAGCGCTGGGTGATGCCGCGCAGGGGTTGAACGATGAGCAGGCGGATGATTATTTAATCGTCGATGGCGGTGCGCTTTCGTCGGTGAGTCAGGTGCGGGTGGGCACGGCCCATCATGGTCAGGCGGTGAATGTCGAGTTGTGTATCCCCAACAAGACCTGGCGGGAAGAGCGCGGTCGACGACATGGCAAACTCGCCTTGATTCCCCCGGCTCACCAGAGCCCCATCAAGCATCTGGCGGGCCTGATTGATCTGACCCCGCCTTTGATGACTGTGGACCCGCTGACTCCAACCGACCGCGTGACCATCGAGCTGGTGCGGCTGCGTGAAAGGCTGCGATACGTGATCGAGCCGTATGCCGCCGACTGGCAGGCCCAGGCGGCGGTGATGCTGGCCAACGTGACGCAGCAGTCCGTCATTGCCAGTCGCCGTCCGCAAACCGCCACTAGCGAAGCGATCACGGTGTGAGGTGGCAGGAGGGGCGGGGGGGGGTAAAAGAAAGCCCAGGCATGGCCATGCCTGGGCTTTAGGGTTTTGGTTGATTTGAGAGGGGTCAGACCGACACGGCGCGGCCGAGGCTTTTGCCCACCGCACGCAGGTCGACGCAGGCTTCCTTCACCCGCTCAGCCATGGCGGCTTCGCCCGCTTTGAGGTAGGCCCGGGGGTCGTAAACTTTTTTGTTACCTACTTCGCCGTCAATCTTCAGGATGCCGTCGTAGTTTTTAAAGAAGTGGTCTGCCACCGCACGGGTGAAGGCATATTGGCAGTCGGTATCGACGTTCATTTTCACCACGCCGTAGCCGAGCGTTTCCTCGATTTCACTCTTGGCTGAACCCGACCCGCCGTGGAACACGAGATAGAACTTCGCATCTTTGCCGAACTTGGCTTTGATCGCGTCCTGGCCTTCTTTGAGCAGGTCAGGTCGCAGCTTGACCGCTCCGGGTTTGTAGCTGCCGTGGACATTGCCGAATGTCGCAGCGAACATGTAGACGCCGTCGATAGGCTGCATGCGTTCGTACACGCGAACCATGTCTTCAGGCGTGGTGTAAAGCTCGTCATCGGGGGTGTCTTCGCTGCCTGCCGCGCCGTCTTCTTCGCCGCCCACGACGCCAGCCTCGATTTCAATGATCTGGCCGATCTTGGCCATCCGCTCGTAGATGGGCACGGAGAGGTCGAGGTTTTCTTCCAGGGGCAGGCCCGACGCGTCGAGCATGTGCGAATTGAACAGGGGCAACTGGCCGGCTGCGACGCGTCGCTCGCTCTCTTCGATCAAGGGCACCATGAACGTGTCGACCGCATTGGGCGGGCAGTGGTCGGTGTGCAGCACGACATTGATGTCCAGCTTTTCGGCCACTCGGTGAACATGCTCAGCAATGCTGATGGCGCCGACGACCATGTCCTGAACCGCCAGGCCGGACGCAAACTTGCCCCCACCGGTGGACACCTGCAGCATGCCGTCGGAGCCCAGGTCGGCGAAGGCTTTGAGGGCCGCGTTGGCGGTGACCTCGCTGGTGACATTGATCGCGGGGTAGGCGAACTGATGCTCAAACGCATTGTCGAGCATGCGGCGGTAGGTTTCAAAATCGGCGACCGGCATGGCGGGGCTCCCGTGGCAAAAGTGGTCATGGATTCAATGGTCAAGGCCCGGCGCTCATTTCCAAGCTTGCCGGCACGGGCCTTATGATAACGACGATTCCTCGGGCCTCCGATCCTGTACTCATCCACCGAAACTCAGCCTATGCCCCGATCCCCGCAAGACCCTGTCTGGCCTGAGCTGGCCTTGGACGATTGGGAGCCGACGTACAAAACGCTGCATCGCTGGACGCAGGTGATCGGAAAGGTCCGTCTCGCCTGTACGCCGCAAGAAAACCATTGGTGGAATGTGCCGCTATATGTCACTGGCTCGGGGCTGACAACTGCCGCAATGACCCATGGCAATCGTCAGTTCGAAGTGCGGTTGGAGTTTGCCGCTCACCAGCTACGCGTGCAGGTCAGCGACGGGGCGGTGGTCCATTGGCCGCTTGAAGCCATGCCCGTTTCCGCTTTTTACGCCAAGCTCATGCACACGCTCGACACGTTGGGGCTGAGTGTGAAGATCTGGCCCATGCCGGTGGAGATCGAAAACCCCGTGCGATTTACCGACGATCATGACAATGCGTTTTATGACCCCCGAGCGGTAGAGCGATTTTGGGCGATTTTGACGCAGGTGGATCGTGTGTTCAAAGTGTTTCGTGCGGCCTACTTCGGTAAGTCTTCGCCGGTGCATTTTTTCTGGGGTGCATTCGATCACGCGATGACTCGGTTCAACGGCGAGGTGAATCCGTCCCCGCCGACTGACCCGATTATGCGGGAGGCGTATTCACATGCAGTCATCAGCCATGGGTTTTGGCCCGGCGGCGATTGGCCCAACGGCGGCCGGGTCGCAAGCCCGGTGTTTTACGCCTACGCACTGCCCGAGCCCCAAGGGTTTCGAGAGGCGGACGTCGAGCCCGACGCTGCACGGTATGACGTGAAACTTGGCGAGTTTCTTTTGCCTTACGACGCGGTACGGGAGGCGGATGATCCTGACGCGGTGTTGCTCTCGTTCCTGCAATCAACGTACGCCGCGGGGGCAGATGCTGGTGGCTGGGATAGGGCGTCACTGGAACGGTGATGACAGGTACTTACGACATGCGAGCATGTGATTAAAGTGCGTCCATGCCCAAGCCCCATGCATCGCCTCCGAGTTTGACCGCTGCGGCGGGTTTTCGTGCCGCTGGCGTGCGATGCGGCATGAAGCCTTCGGGTAAGCCGGACCTGGCGTTGCTGGTAGCGGATGAGGTGGTGACGGCTGCGGGTGTTTTTACGACCAGCTCATTTCCCGGCGAGCCGGTGAAGCTCACCCGCGCGCACCTCGAAGCCACCGGGGGGCGGGCTCGGGCGGTGGTCTGCAACGCGGGGATCAGCAATGTGGCCACCGGGACCGATGGTTACGCCGATGCTCAGGCGATGGCGCAGCGAGTGGCAGATCACCTGGGCTGCGAACCCGAGGAAGTGCTCGTGGCCTCGACCGGGATCATCGGGCAACGGCTCCCGATGGACAAGGTCTTCGCGGGGATTGACGAGGCGGCAGGTCGGCTTGGCCAGGGCAATGACGCAGACGCGGCCTTTGCCCATGCGATCATGACCACCGACACTGTGCCCAAACACACCGTGCACCGCGTGGGGGATCATGTCGTGGGCGGCGTGGCGAAGGGCGCGGGCATGATCGCGCCAAACATGGCCACCATGCTGGCCTTTATGACCACCAATGCGGCGTGTCAGGCAACCGCGTTGGCCGAGGCGTTACGCGAAGCGTCGGCCCAGACTTTCAATCGCATGAGCATCGACAGCGACACCAGCACGTCAGACATGCTGCTTTGCCTGGCCTCGTCGGCGGGCCCAGCGTTAGAGGGGGCTGCGTTATTGACGGCCCTGCGTGAGGGGTGCCGAGATTTGACCGAGCAACTGGCGTGGGACGGTGAGGGGGTCACGCGGCTGCTTCGGGTGCGGGTACGGGGCGCGGCGGATGCCACCGATGCGGATCGGGTGGGTCGGGCAGTCGTGGATTCGCCACTGGTGAAATGTGCGGTGCACGGCGGGGACGCGAACTGGGGTCGGCTGGTCATGGCGGTGGGCAAGAGCGGCGCGGCGGTCGATGCGGACCGCGTGTCCATCACCTGCCTTGGCCGGGGCGAACACGCAGATGTCGTCTTGCTGAGTCACGGTCAGCCAGCACCACGGACCCCGGCAGATCAGCAGCGGCTTGATGCACTGATGCTGCACGATCAGGTGGTTTTTGAACTTTCGCTCGGTACAGGGACCACCGACGCCGACTGGCTTGGCTGCGACTTGTCGCGGGAGTACATCACCATCAACGCGGACTACACGACCTGAGACATCTGATTTGCCGGCGTTTGGGCTGATGTTTCTCGCCATCGCGGCGAGCGTAAGCCGAACGCACCAAGTGCCCGCCGCGCGAGAATTGACCTCGGCGGCGCAGGAATTACACGATGCGTGGGCTGGCTTATCTGACGTTACTTAACGATCAGGACGGCGGGCATGAGTGTCAGCACGGGCTCATGCTGAAGCTGCCAGAGTCCCACCGCTTGCCGATGCAGCGCGGTATAGGCGGCGTCGCCCAGGAGTAGCTTCACGGGGGCCAGCGTTGCGGCGATCTGCGGCAGCGCGGCGGCGGGGCTGTTCACCGAGGCCTGCATCGACGCTCCGCCAAAGGCTTTCGACAGATAGGTGCCCAGGTCCATCGGGCGGGGCAGGTCGAGGATCTTGTAGTCCCCGGCGTCCAGGCCGGCGAGCGTGGCGGCACGGTTTTGAGCCATTGCCAGGCCGCCGATCTGATCGACCAGGCCGTTTTCCACCGCCTGAATGCCGCTGAAGATACGGCCCTGGGCGACGTCATCGAGTGAAGCGATCTGATCACCCCGGCCGAGCTCGACACGGTCGAGGAACTGGGCGTAGATCGTTTCCATGGATTCACGAATCATGTCCCGCTGGGTGTCGGTGAAGGGCGCGGTGGCGGAGAAGATTTCGCCGTTGGCCCCACGGGTGCGTTGGTGAACTTTCAGGCCGATGGTGTCGAAGAGGTCTTTCATGACCAGCTTGCCGCCGACCACGCCGATGGAACCGACGATCGAGCCGTCCTGGGCGTAAATCTCCTTGGTGGCCGAGACGATGTAATAACCGCCGGACGCGGCCATGGAGCCGACCGAGGCGATCACCGGTTTGGTGTCGGCGAGGTCGCGGACCGATTGCCAGATAAGCTCGGAAGCTCGGGCGGAACCCCCGGGCGAGTCGATGCGGATGACCACGGCTTTGACGTTGGGGTCATCTTTCGCTTCGGTGACCGCTTCGAGGATGCTTCGGCTTCCGATGGAGTCGCTGGTGAACATGCCGTCGCCGACGCTGGATTCGCCGGTGACAATGGGGCCGCGCATATGGATCACCGCGACGGTGGGCCCTTTGGTTTTACTGGCCTGGGGATTGAGCAACTGGCTCATCAAGGTGAAGGGGTTGCTGGGTAGCGCTTTGCCTTTCTTGAGTCCCATCTGTTCGTCGAGCTCGAAGCCTTGCCCCAGTGCGGACGCTGCGGCGTCGGTGAGGTCCCGTGCGACAAGCTCGTCCACGAGTCCTGCAGCGAGCAATGCCTGATCGTCCATGACCCATGCCCGCTCGAGCGCCGTGTTGAGCTGTTGATCTGAAAGAGATCGGCCGGTCTCTGATTCGGCCTTCGATGGTGGCCCAGAGCGAGTCGAGCAGGCCGTCAATATTTTCCGACCACTGCTCGCTTGGACCCGTGCGGGTCAACGCCTCAGCGGCTCCTTTGTATTGCCCGACTTGCACGAAGTCTGCGGTCACGCCGACTTTGGCGAGGGTGTCGGCGAGATACATTTCCTCCATCGCCAGCCCCACGAGCTCGACCTGCCCCTTGTTTTGCAAGAGGATACGGTCGGCGGCGACGGCGATCAGATAGCTGCGCAGGTCGTAGCGGTCGGCGAAGACCAGGACGCGTCGGCCTTGCTTGCGTATCGCTTCAAGGCCTTGGGCAATCGCCAATGTCTGGGGCAGCGACAACTCGGGGTCATCAAGGAAGATGACAAGTCCTCGATAGTCTTCGCTTTGGCCGACGTGTTGGATTTGATTGAGGATGGTCTGAAGTGACGGGTTTCCGTCGGCTTCGGAGGCCCAGGCGAAGGGCAGGGGTCCGTCGCGCAGTGGGCCGGTGAGGGTGAGGTAGCCGACCTTGGGGGCCTGGGGGTGGGCGATGTCGGTGAGGGCTTTGGGGTTGTTTTGCGCGGCGGGAGCGTTGGGGTTGGCGTCGGTCGCGGGCCGGGTGGCGGGCGGGCTGATGGCTTCGATCGCCTGGGCCTGAGCGTGATGAAGCGGGGCGAAGGCGAGTACGGAAAGCAGCACGGCTGAAAGGGGGCGGCAAAGGGTCATGTGGAATCTCCGGTCGTCGCGGGGGTATGAGAGTCAGGCGAGGGGGGCAAGGTGGCACGTCGTCCGCGGCGGGGTCGGACCGCCCATCGCATCTTATGCGCCAACATGTTCCAGTAGGAGAGGTCGGGGTTGTGAAGCAGTTGGAGCGTGGTGGGATGTCGGGTGACGCGGACCTGTTGATCGGGTTGGAGCGGGGTGGCGAGTTGGCCGTCGAGGACCAGGGCGGTGCCTTCGTTGACCTCGTGCAGGTACATCCAGGTTTCACTGCTGGCGGCATAGACGATGGGGCGAAACGCGAGCGTCTGGGGGTTGAGTGCTGACACGCACAGGCCGTCGATGCCCGGCGACATGATGGGCCCGCCGGCGGAGAGGTTGTAGGCCGTGGACCCCGAGGGGGTGGAGACGACCACCCCGTCGCCGGCAAAGGTGGTGGCAGAGGGGTGGCCCCATCGGGGCTCGATCGCGAGTTCGAGTTCGACCATGCGAAACGGCGGGCCGGCGTTGATCACCGCATCGTTCAACGCGACGCCGCGGAAGATCGGCTCGGGCATGGGCCGGCTGTCGTCCAGTCCCCACTTAGCGCTTCCCGCCGGAAACACTTCCACATCGATCATGATGCGATGGCTGCGTCGGCAGTCGCCGGTGACGATGTGATCCCAGTGTTTGACGACGTCGTCGATGAAGAACTCGGCGAGAAAGCCGAGCTTGCCGAAATTGATGCCGAGCATGGGGATGCCCAGATCCACCAGCACGCGGGCCTGGGTCAGCAGCGTGCCATCACCGCCAAGCACGATGGCCAGGTCGGCCTCGGGGAACTCCGAGCACGTGCTGGCGTGAACCTCATCAGTGCCGCAGTCGGCGACGACCTCAGCCCGCTCATCCAGCCAGGGGCGAAAGGTTTGCAAGGCTTCAACCACCGGGGGCTTGGAGCGGTTGGGCAAAAGCAGCACGCGGGGCCGAATGGGCATGGCGGGAGTTTACGGGATGCGTGCGAGGCCCCCACGAACCCTTACCGAGGGTCAGCCGATTTGGCCCGGGGGTGCTGCGAAGCCTGCGGCAGGTCAGCTTCTTATCAGTCCGCCGATCACGTTTGACGTGGTGGACCCGGCGGCGTGTGAGTTTTGCGGCAGGCCCTTGTAGGCGGAGACTTCGCGATGAACTTATGGTGCGGTTATGCGGGCACTGCGTGTTCAAAATGGTGAATTGGTCCTGCGGGATGACGCGGCGGAACCCGTCTTACGGGACGGCGAGGCGATGCTTCGGCCAGTGGTGATGGGGGTGTGCTCGACGGATCTTGAGCTTTGCCGGGGGTATATGGAGTTTGAAGGCACGCTGGGGCATGAGTTCGTGGCGGTGGTCGAGGCCGTGAAGGGGTCGAAGGAGCAGCAGCGGCAGTGGGTGGGTCAGCGGGTGGTGGGGGGGATCAACGCGGTGTGCGGCACGTGTGATCTGTGTCGCCAGGGGCTGTCTGCTCATTGCCGAAAACGGACAGTCCTGGGGATTGCAGGCCGGGACGGATGTTTTGCAGAGCGATTTACGCTGCCGATTGACAATCTGGTCGCAGTGCCTGAGGGGTTGGCGGATGAGGCGGCGGTGTTTGCGGAGCCTTTGGCGGCGGCGATTCAGGTGACACGTCAAGTGGCCATTGAGCGTCGGCCTTACATCACGGTGCTTGGTGACGGCCGGCTGGGGCTGCTGTGTGCGCAAGTGCTCTCGCAGTTCAATGCGACGGTGCGGGTGCTGGGCCGACATGATGAGCATCTGACGCTTTGCGAAAAGTGGGGCATCCCCGCACGACAGGTCAACGAGGCGGGCCGGCTTGCGGATCAGGACATCGTGGTGGACGCCACCGGTTCGGCGTCAGGCTTGCCCACCGCGGTGGGGATGGTGCGTCCACGCGGCACGGTGGTGTTGAAGACCACGCTGGCGGAGCGCAAGGGCGGGCCGGCGGTGGACGCGGCGACGCTTGCGCAGATTGTGGTGAGTGAGATCACGGTGGTGGGTAGCCGGTGTGGGCCGATGGACGCGGCGATCGCAATGCTGGCGGCAGGCGAGGTGGAGGTAGGGTCCATGGTGTCGGCGACGTTCGGGCTTGCGCGGGGTCGCGAGGCGTTGATGGCAGCGGCTCGGCCGGGCGTGTTGAAAGTGTTGTTGACGCTTCGCGGGTGAGCGTGGAAGTGATACCCCAGTGGTCATTTTTTGGTCTAAGCGTGGTCTGAAAACGAGCCGCGCCCGTGAGGAAGCGTCCCGGATCACGCAATGTCCTGTCCGCCCCGGACACTCCCTGACAGTCGTGGCTCGTATTGGAGCCTGACAATCGTCGAGCATCTGGTGAGCCGATGCGTTTTAAGACTACGCCTACGGGCGGGCTGCAGGTGGGTCGGTCTACGCGGGTCAATGACGATCTGAGCGCCAGCGTTATGCACTGCTTCTCACCAAACTTTCACGACTTCAACACGTTGTCCTCACATGGCTTGTCGATAGTACGCATGACTGAGAGTCCTGCTGCTGCGAAGGATCGCGGCAGCCCTCGATGGCCCTTTGGGCTTCCTTTCACGGACGGCGGAATCAGCCATGACAGCGTGTCACCTTCCCGGACCGTCAGCTTTTCAAAGCCCTTCTGATCGCGCCACCCCGTCGATGCAGCCCCATGATGTGGGCGGCCGGGGTGCGGAGGTCACCGTTGCCGCGTCGGCCTCGCCACCGTCTACGGGCAATGAGGCCAACGCCTCGTCCCGCAAACCTAAAAAACGTAAATCCGACTACCGCACCGTTTTTATCAGCGATGCCCACCTGGGAAGCCGGGCCTGTGAGGCGGATGCACTTGCGCAATTTCTGAAGAACATTCGCTGCGACCGTCTTTATCTGGTCGGGGACATCGTCGATATGTGGCGGCTCAAGCAGCGGTGGTACTGGCCCGGAGCTCACAACAACGTCATCCGCCGCATCCTCAACCACACCAAACACGCCACCGACGTGATTCTGATTCCCGGAAATCACGACGAAGCCGCCCGTCAGTTCTACAACCTCGACTTCGGCGGTATCCGTGTCCTGCCCTTCGCGGTCCACGTCACCGCCGACGGCTCCCGACTGCTCGTGACCCACGGCGACCAATTCGACCTGGTCGTTCGTCACTCCCGGCTTGCGTCCATGCTCGGGTCCAAAGCGTACGACTCGCTGGTCATCGCCAATCGTTGGTACAACAAATGGCGGCAACGCTTTGGTCGGCCTTACGTCTCGATGAGCAAGGCGATCAAGGGCAAGGTCAAGTCGGCCTGCATGTTCATTAGCCGGTTCGAGGAAACGCTCATGACCGAAGCCAAACGCCGGGGCATGGACGGCGTGGTCTGCGGCCACATTCATCAGCCTGAAATCCGCGAAGATTCGCCCATTCGATACTACAACTGCGGCGACTGGGTCGAAAACTGCACCGCGCTGGTTGAACACTACGATGGCCGACTTGAAATCATTCACGCCAGTGACCTGGCGCGTGACGCAGACGCCCCCCCCTCGGGCACGGACGAAGAACCCGTTGCCCTCGCGGAGTTGATCCGGTGGAACCCCGAAGCGATGTCGAGACACGACAGCAGCACCCTGACCTTCGGGGAAGAGCCGCTCAGCCCGACGCCAACGATTCCCAAAGCGGATCGGCTGACCCCGCTCAAGCACATGTGACCACTGCGGCCGAGGCGTTGGAGCCACCCACCGGCGAAGTGCCCGGACAGCCCGGCCGCAAAATCCGATTTGCCTTGATGACCGATGCCTGGGCTCCGCAAGTCAACGGCGTCGTGCGGACCTGGCAGCAGGTCACCGCGCAGCTGGAAGCCTGGGGCCACGAAGTCCTGGTCATTCACCCGGGCCTGTTCAAAACCATGGCCGCGCCGCGGTATCCCGAGATTCGCTTGGCGCTTCGGCCCGGCCCCAAGGCCCGCCGAATGCTGCGGGAGTTCGCCCCCGATGCCGTCCACGTCGCCACCGAAGGCTCGATCGGACAGGCGGGTCGCAAGTGGTGTCTCAAGCAGCGTCGGCCTTTCACCACGTCCTATCACACGCAGTTTCCCTACTACCTGCGAAAATACTTTGGCATCCCGCACACGGCGACCTATGCCTTCGTCCGCTGGTTTCATGGCAAGGCCAAGACCACCCTGGTGCCCACCAAGACCGTGGGCGAACAGCTTGAAGCGCAAAAGCTGAGCAACATCCACGTGTGGTCCCGCGGTGTGGACACCGATCTTTTCAAGCCTTATGAAAAGACGCTGTACGCCGATCTGCCTCGGCCGATCTTTGTCTACGCCGGACGCGTTGCGCTCGAGAAAAACATCGGCGCGTTTCTGGTGCTCGACCTTCCGGGGACCAAAGTGGTGATCGGTGACGGCCCGGCCCGGCCTGCGCTGGCCAAGAAATACCCCGACACCCATTGGGCGGGGTATCAGCACGCTGAGGATCTCGCAAGGCATTATGCCTCCGCCGACGTGTTCGTTTTCCCGTCTCGCACCGACACGTTCGGCGTGGTGCTGCTCGAAGCGAATGCCTGCGGCCTGCCTACCGCGGCCTACCCCGTCACCGGGCCTATTGACGTGGTTCAGCACGGCACGACCGGGATGCTCGATGAAGACCTTGCTGCCGCTGCGAAGGCTTGCCTCGAGCTTGATCCAGCGGATTGCCTGTCATACGCCCGGCAAAACTCATGGGCCCGCTGTGCCCAGACCGTGCTGGATGTTGCCGCAGTTTCGCCTGCCGCAGCAGCTTCGTAAGACTGGCTGCTCATTGCCGAATCACCACGCAAAGCACATCGGTGTGAAAGATTTCTGCGACATTCTGTTGACACGTCGTAGACCACGCGTGAAAAAAGTCCGATGATGTCCGTGATCCCCTGCCGCAGTTCACGCTGCGGTAGGCTTTAGGGAATCATGAGGCATGGTTGGCAGCGTTGGCTGCCAGGCTTCCTGATCAAACGACGACCCCCGACGAAGGAACGACTCCGATGCGAATCACCATGGTGGGCACGGGCTACGTGGGCCTGGTGACCGGCACCTGTTTTGCCAACATTGGCAACGACGTGACGTGCCTGGACATTGACGACGAGAAGATCAAAAAGCTCGAGAACGGCATCTCGCCGATCTACGAGCCCGGTCTCGACGAGTTGATCGCCCGTAACGTCAAAGCCGGTCGGCTTCACTTCACAACCGATAAACAAAAGGCCTATGAGTCTGCTGAGGTCATTTTCATCTGCGTGGGGACGCCTTCGGATGAGATGGGCCGCGCCGACTTGAAGTATGTGCTTGCCGCGTCGCGTGACCTTGGCGCTTCGATCGATGCAGCCCCCGGCGACACCGGAGGCGACCACGAAGAACGCCGCGCCAAGATCATCGTCGTCAAGTCCACCGTTCCGGTCGGGACCAACGCCAAGGTCAAGGCCGCAGTAGCCAGCCAGACCAATAAGCCATTCCGCATGGCGTCGAACCCGGAGTTCCTCAAAGAGGGCGCGGCGATCACCGACTTCATGAAGCCCGACCGTGTGGTGCTGGGCGTGGACGATGAAAGCACCGGCGACCGGCTGCAGAAGCTGTATGAGCCTTTCGTACGCCAGGGTCACCCGATTTTTGTGATGGACATCCCCAGTGCGGAAATGGTGAAATACGCCGCCAACGCGATGCTGGCCACGAAGATTTCATTCATCAACGAGATCGCCGGTCTGTGTGAGTCTTACGGGGCTGACGTGGACGAGGTCCGCCGCGGCATGTGCTCCGACACGCGCATCGGCAACAAGTTTCTCTTCCCGGGTCTGGGCTACGGCGGGTCGTGTTTTCCCAAGGACGTGCTGGCCTGCATCTCGATGGGCGAAGCCGCCAAGCAGCCCACCGTGTTGCTCGACTCCGTCCACAAGGTCAACCAGGCCCAGCGGACCGCCTTCATGGCCAAAATCGACCGACACTTCGGCCAGGGAGATGGCTCCAACGGCATGGCAGGCAAGACCATCGGCATCTGGGGCATTGCCTTCAAGCCCGGCACCGACGACATCCGCGAGGCTCCCGCGATTACCCTCATCAAGTGGATGATCGACCGCGGTGCCAGCGTGATTGCTCACGATCCCGTGGCCCACGAGCCAGCAGCCAAAGTCCTGGGCACCCGTGTGAAGTTCGTCGATTCACCTTACGAATGCTGCGACAACGCGGATGCCTTGATCATCGCCACCGATTGGGACGAGTTCAAGCACCCTGACTTTGACCAGCTCAAGCAGCGTATGGCAGACCCCGTGATTTTCGACGGCCGAAACCTCTATCCGCTCGACGACATGCGCGACACCGGCATTACCTACCACAGTGTGGGTCGGGCCAGTGTGAACGCAGACGTCAAGGCACCCGCAAGCGTGTAAATCGCTTCGCGAATCAAGATTGACCGGAGCCCACGTTGTCACAACGTGGGCTTCTTTTTATTGCAAGCGCCGTTTGCGTCACACATCCCGGTTGCCGTGGCGACCTGCCTCGACGGCCATCCTGACCAGGTCGCCAGCGGTGTTGGCACCCATCTTTTTCATCAGGTTGCCGCGGTGGATCTTGATGGTCTTCTCGCTGCGGTGCAGGTTTCCAGCAATTTCGCGGGTGGTGAGGCCCGCAATAATGAAGTCCAGCACTTCGTTTTCACGGGGGGTGAGCGAAGCGAGTCGGCCGATGACATCCGTCCGGGCTTCCTGAACTTCCGCATTGGATTCTGCGATATCGAGCATCTGAAAGATCATCGCCCCTACGACGTCAGGCGTGATATCAGACTTCACGAGATAGGCCTCAGCCCCCGCACGGGTCATTTCTGCCGCGACGTATTCGTTGCCGTGGGACGTCATGACGACGATGGGCCGACGGTCGCCGGTGTCACGAATATCCTGCAGCACGTCGAGACCCGAGTGCTTGGGAAAGCGATAATCCAGGAAAATCACGTCAACGTCGGACTCCGGAAGCGCTTCCATCGCATCCTCCGGATCGGTGTGGTGGGTCACTCTGGCCTGCAGGTTTGGGACCGAGCCGGTCGCCAATTCGATGAGCTTGGAGTGGGCAGGGTCATCGTCGATGACCATCAGGTGGGCGTGGCGGCTGCTCATAATAGAATCACCCGAAGTGATAGAGACCTCGTTCTTCACCGAACACCCCGGTAGGCATACAGCCTTCCCGGGATCGCTCACATCAAGGTTAATGCCTTGTCTGTTTCGCAGTACAAAATTGTAGGTCCGAACGTCCAAAACAACCAATGTGGCGAATTGGGCTCTAGGTACTAGGTCTTGCGCATGAACGAGGCGTTAACTCTCGCTATGCCCTGCAGCTACGTTCACACTGTTCACGGTGCCGGCTGGTGGTTTGCCCCCCGTAATGTTTTGGGCGATGCGTCCGACGTGGCGGTGGCCGTTCTCAATGAACAGCTTGAAATCATGCTGGGTTCCCGCGGCAGCGGTCCCCGCGACATAAAGACCTGGCACATCGGTCATCATGGTGTTCTCATCAAATTCCGGGGCTTGATTCTTTCCCGAACGCGTGACTCCCGCCAGATCAAAAAGACGGGCGTCCTGGCGATATCCGGTGAGCATGAGCACGGCATCGGCGGGCACCCTCTGCGTGGGCTGGCCTTGCGTACCTTGCAACTCGACGTGCTCGGACGTGATACGCACCGGTTGCGTGTGGGGGTAGAAGGCCATTTTCTCACGCTTGATCAGCGACTGTAATTCAGGCAGCAGCCAGTATTTGATGCTGTCGGGATCGAAGGTGTCGCCCCGGTAGCTCAAAGCCACGTCAGCGCCAGCGCGCCAGCAGCGCAGGGCCGCTTCCACCGCCGAGTTCTTGCCCCCCACGATGAGCAGCTTTCGGCGAAAGTACACCTGCGGGTCATCAAAGTAATGGCTGACGTGGGGCAGGTCCTCGCCTTCAATTCCCAGTGGGTTCGGTAGGTGCATGTCGCCGATCGCCAGCACCAGGTTTTGGCAGCGATAGGCCAACGTCGAAGCCCCCGGCAAGGGGATGGGTTGTGGGGCGGCGTCATCTTTGGAGTCGATCGTCCGCTGAGCGGTGAGCCTAAAACCCTGGTCATCTCGCGTGATATCGATGACCAGGGTGAAGGTCTGGACTTTGAGGTCAAATTGCTCGATCACCGCGTGGAGGTACTGCAGATATTGCTCACGGGTTGCACGGGTTTGCTGGGGTGTTTTGAAGGGGACGCCCGCAATAGCGATCCGCTCGGGGCTTGAGAAGATCGTGGCCCCGCGGGGGTACCAGGACACGGTGTGGGCCACCTGGCCAGCGTCGAGGTGGAGATAGTCGTGGCCGAGGCGTTTGAAGACAGCGGCAAGTTCCAGGCCGATCGGGCCGGCCCCGACGATCAGGGTGCGGGCTGTGGATTCACGCAGGGAAGCATGGGCTTGCATGGCCATACCGTAGGCGGCAGCTCAGCGCGTGCGCGGCGACATGGAGGTGTCAGCTGGCGAGTCGCATGAACTCTGCGGCACACTTGTCACCGGCTGGCGTTTGGAGTTGTGATAGACGCTGTTCACGCCAGATCTGGATTCTTTCGTGCTGTAGGAGAAGTGCTTTACGCAGCGACCTGGCTCCACGTCGAGGTGCGACCTTCAGGCGGACGCTCAGGTCGAGTTGGGTCAGCATCTCGCGGACTCCCGATAAAGCCGCGCCAGCTGATCGCTCAAGGTCCGATGCGGTCTGCGAGCCCAACGCCTGAGCCACCGTCGCGGCATGACTCGCTGCCGCACGTCGCAGCCCTCCGCCGAGCCCCGCCTTTTCCTCCGCTGGAAAGCTCGCCGTACAGGCATAGACCCGTGTCGCTAATGCCATCGTGCGGCGGTACAGCGGGTCGCGTTCGTAGGGCAAATGAAGCATCGTGAGACGTTCCCGGTAAACGGTGAGGCAACACTTCTATCGACACGATCGAGGGGCAACTGTGGCGGGCATGCCTGATCGTTGACGCCCAGGGCTCACGCATTCTCAGTATGCACTTGGATAAAGCCCAGCACATGAAGGGCTGGTACCCACCGTCAGAGACAGTGGGCTTCGGGGGTTACATCGCATCCAGAGAGTGATTCGTCAACTTCTATAGAGACAATGCGATGGTCCTGTGTTGACGGCCTGACGTGCTTGCGATACGCTTTTGGAGTAACTCCCCGCCTCATCGCGGACGTGCCTGGATGTTGATGCATCCGGACCTCGGTCCGTCTCCCCCCCCATAAGCAGGCAGTTGCCCCGCATCGGAAGGTTTTTTGCGAGAGTTTCTCGCGGCCCCGCGGTGCGTCACTCCAACCGTTCCACCCCCGACGTGACGTCGATTTTGACGTGTCAGTGGGTCCGGTTGTCACTCCGCAAAGGCTGTCCATGCGCTTCGAAGACCTCGATCTCTCTCCCAAACTCCTCGCCAACATCACCCGTAAAGGGTATGCCACCGCCACGCCCATCCAGGCAGGCGCCATTCCCCATGTCCTCGCTGGCCGTGATGTGCTCGGTTCGGCTCAGACCGGCACGGGCAAAACCGCCGCCTTCGCGCTGCCCATCATTCACCGCCTGACCAACGGCCAAGGGTCCAACACAGGCCCCAAGCCCGGAAAAGGCAAGAGCAACGGCGGTAGTAAACGCCCCCGATGCCTGGTGCTGTGCCCCACGCGGGAACTCGCCACTCAGATCGCCGAAGCCTTCCAGGGCTATGCCGAGGGCATCCCGCTCGACGGCGTGGTGATCTACGGCGGGGCCAGCTACCGCCCCCAGGTCCGCAAGCTTCAGCAAGGCGTCGATGTGATCGTCGCCACGCCCGGCCGACTGATGGACCTGATGGAACAGGGCTACGTCGATCTTTCCGAGATTGAGACTCTGGTGCTCGACGAAGCCGACCGCATGCTTGACATGGGCTTTATGCCCGATATCAAGCGGATCACCAAAGCCTTGCCCGCCAAGAAGCAGACGCTGCTCTTCAGCGCCACGCTGCCCGGGCCGATCGTGGAGTTTGCTCGCACGCTGCTTCATGAGCCCGAAACCGTCAGCATCAAGGCCGAGGCACCGACCGCCGACCGCGTGGAGCAATTTGTGCACTTCGTGGACAAAGCCGCCAAAGCCGACCTCCTCGCCGAATTGATCGAAAGCCAGGGCATGTTCCGCACGATTGTCTTTTCGCGTACCAAACACGGGGCCGACAAGCTGGTGAAACAGCTCAAATCACGTGAGATTCGCAGCGAAGCGATCCATGGCAACAAGAGCCAAAACGCACGCCAGCGCACCTTGGACAACTTTCGCCGGGACAAAGTGGCGGTCCTGGTCGCCACCGACGTCGCGGCCCGCGGCATCGACGTGAGCAACGTCAGCCATGTGGTGAATTACGATCTGACCCATGAGCCTGAGACCTACGTCCACCGCATCGGCCGGACGGCCCGTGCAGGTGCCGAGGGCGTGGCGATCTCGCTGTGCGACCCCGAGCAGGTCGGGTGGCTGCGTGACATCGAGCGGTTGCTCGGTCAGAAAGTCAAAGTAGTTGGCGAGACCCCCTCATGGGCGGAGCGGTCCAGTGGCGGCGGGAAAAAATCCGGCGGCCGGCCCAACCGACGTGGCGGCGGCGGTGGACGCGGCGGCTACGGCGGCAAACCCCGACGCCAGGGTGCCCGCGCTGCCAGCTCAGGAGGCCAAGCCTCGGGCGGTGGTCAAGGCGGCGGCGAAGGCCACGTCAAAACCGCCCGGCAACGCCGACGACTGCGACGCGCCGAACAGAACTGAGTCTCGCTGACCCTCAGTCAGTCACCGACAACCTGTCCCCCGGCATCTCCCCCCGCGCCCCTCATTCCCACTCGATGGTCGCGGGGGGTTTGCTGGAGATGTCGTAGACGACGCGGTTGACGCCGCGGACTTCGTTGATGATGCGATTGGAGATGGTGGCGAGGACGTCGTAGGGGATGCGGGCCCAGTCGGCGGTCATGAAGTCCTGGGATTCCACCGCGCGGATGGCGATGACTTGCTCATGCGTTCGGCCGTCGCCCATCACGCCGACGGCTTTGACGGGTAACAGGACCGCGAAGACCTGCGCGGTTTTGCGGTACAGCTGATTGGCGACGATCTCTTCGAGCAGGATTTCGTCAGCATCGCGGAGTAGTTCGAGCTGCGGGCGAGTGACTTCGCCCAGGATTCGTACCGCCAGCCCTGGACCGGGGAACGGGTGGCGCCAGACAATTGAATCGGGCAGGCCCAGGACACTCCCGAGCTGACGGACTTCGTCCTTGAAGAGATTGCGCAGCGGCTCGATGAGCTGGAAGCCAAGCTGTTCGGGCAGGCCGCCGACGTTGTGGTGAAGTTTGATGTTGGCGGCGGTGCCGGCATATCCGTGGCCGGACTCAATGACGTCGGGGTAAAGCGTGCCTTGGGCGAGAAACGGCGTGGTGCCATCTTCCCCGGCGGGGGTTTCGACCGCAGATTTGAAGACATCAATGAAGCGATGGCCGATGCGGGTCCGCTTTTCCTGCGGATCGGTGATGCCTGCCAAGTCATCGAGAAACGCATCGGCGGCATCGACGACGCGGAGGTCGATCTTGAAGTGGTCACGGAAAGTCTGCTCGACGAGGTCGCGTTCTTTTTTTCGCAGGAGCCCGTTGTCCACAAAGATGCAAGTGAGCTGATTGGGGATGGCCTGAGCGAGCAGGGCTGCGACGACTGAGCTGTCCACCCCGCCGGAGAGTCCGCAGATCACCCGGTCGTTGGGGCCGACGCGTTCGCGGATGAGGTCGGTCTGCGCCTGCATGAAGTTGGCCATGCGCCAATCGCCTCGGCAGCCGCAGATGCGGGTGAGAAAGTTGTTGAGGATTTCCTGGCCGTGGGGCGTGTGGGTGACTTCGGGGTGAAACTGCACGCCGTAGAACGGCCTGTCTCGATGACGCACCGCCGCGTAGGGGCACGTGGCGGTGGTCGCGAGAGCTTGAAAATCGTCGGGCAGTTCACAGACCTGGTCGCCGTGGGACATCCACACGCTGGTGTGGTCGGGGACCCCGGGGAGAAAGTCGTCGGGCTGGGTGACGGTCAGCGAGGCCCGGCCGTACTCTCGACTGGCGACATTACGAATATCCGCGCCGAGCAAGTGGCAACCCAACTGCATGCCATAGCAGATGCCCAGCACCGGGACGCCCAGGCCTCCTTGGTCCGCAGGCTCCAGGATACGCGGATCGCAGCGGGGAGCGTCGGGCTCATACACCGACGAAGGGCCACCCGAAAGGATCACGCCGCGACATCCCAAAGCCTGCAGCGTTTCGAGCTTCACATCCGGGCTGACCAGAACGGAGTACACGCCTGCTTCCCGCACGCGTCTGGCGATCAACTGAACGTACTGGCTGCCGAAGTCGAGGATGGGCACCACCTGGCCATGGACGCCGGGGGGAAGGTCACGGAGGACCGAAGCGTCGGCGTCGTGGGAATGCTGGTCAGCAGCGTCGGTAGGGGGGGTGTTATGAGAAGGCATCGCAACGTGAGATCGTATCGCACGGGGCGTGAGGCGTGGCAGGGCGAGATGAGGGGGCGGGGGCGCCGGCGTGTCACGGATGTCAAAGGGCCACACTTCGCATGGTGACGCCCGGCACGTTGGTCGAAGGCGTACTTCAGGCCGTGGCGGTTGGCGGGCTGGTCACGACGTCGAGGCTGCTGAAAAAGGCATCTACCGCTGCGTTAAGCTCAGGCCAGGACTTGCGGGTCAGCGTTCCGTGCCGCGCTTTATGCACGGTCAGACGTTCAAGTCGGCCGGTCTGCTTGCCGTCTGCCAACGGTTCGCAGTGCACTTTGGGCGGCAACGCCCGGTCCCGCCCGCCTTGAATCAAAAGCAAAGGCCGATCCAGCTTTTCCACCGCGACCAGAGGAGACGCGGAGTCGAATTCCAACCCCACCCGCCGCATGTGCCGTTCAAAACCGTTCGCCAGCCACTCCCGGCCCATCCAGGGCGCGAGATTGCGGCGATAGCTTTCCACCGCCTGGCGAAAGTTCACAAACGGGGCCAGTGCGGCGGTGCCGGCGACGCGGTGGTCAATCGCAGCGTGCTCAATCACAGTGGCAGCACCCATGGAAAAGCCGAGCGTGACGACCTGCGTGCCGGTGAACAGCCCGTTGGCGAAGGCGTAGTCGATGACCGCCTGGAGGTCGCTTTTTTCTTCGAGGCCGAAGGTGGCCCGGCGGCCGGTGGATCGGCCATGGGCCCGATGATCAAACAGAATCACGTCTCGGCCGAGCGCGTTAAAACGTCGCGCGTTGGTGATGTAATGCTCTTTGACCTCGAACCAGCCGTGGAGCATGACCAAAGGTAACGGGCGGGGCCCCGCGCTGGTGGGAGCGTTTGAGTCGGTGGCGGCAGGGCTGTACCAGCAGTCCAGGGCGGTGCCGTCTTCACGATCGACGGTGAAGCGTTGATCGCCCTGAAGCCGGGGGTTTCGCGCCAACCGCCAGACCTGTCGACGTCCGGGGTAGTTCGCCACGCCGAGCGTACCGGCGGCGAGCCATTCAGCCATTCGTGAGCGGATTGAAGTGCTTTTGGGTTTGGACATGCGGCGCAAAACTCCAACCGTGACGGACCTGGGGTGCCCCGGATCGTGCTCTCATCGTATCCCGCATCCTGGGTTTGCGTTTGACCGCTTGACCCCGGACAATGAAACGGGTCCAATCCCCCATGTCACACGCTGGTGGCAGTCCCGCCTCGTTTCCTCGTTCAAGGTCCTTCATGCAAGACCCCAGCTCGACCGAGTCCTCCTCGACGGTCGCAACACCCGTTCCCCGTTACCGCCGCGTTTTGCTCAAAATTTCGGGTGAAGCATTCTGCAAGCCCGGCAGCTCGGGGATTGATTCCGAGGAGCTGCAGATCATCGCTAAAGAGATCCAGGCCGCTGCGCAAAAGGGCGTCGAACTGGCGGTGGTCGTCGGCGGGGGGAACATCGTGCGGGGCGCGGCACTCGCGCAGGCCGGCCACATCCCGCGGGCGTCGGCGGACTACATGGGCATGCTCGGCACCGCGATCAACGGCCTGGCGCTCAAAGAAATGCTTGAAACGCTTGGCCAACCCGCTCGGGTCCTCTCCGCGTTGAATATCACAAGCGTTGCGGAAACCTACATCCGCGGCCGGGCAATCCGTCACCTGGAAAAGGGCCGCGTGGTTATTTTTGTCTCCGGCACCGGCAATCCGTTTGTCACCACAGACTCGGGTGCCAGCCTGCGCGCCGCAGAGATCGAGGCCGACGTGCTCCTCAAAGCGACCAAGGTGGACGGCATTTACGACAAGGACCCGGCGAAGTTTTCCGATGCCGTCCGCTACGACCGGCTGACGTTCACCCAGGCCATCGAACAAAACCTTGGGGTGATGGACTTGAGCGCGTTCAACATGTGCCGCGAGAACAACGTGCCCATCGTCGTGTTCAATATGAAGGAGCCCGGCCACATCGCCGACGTGGTGAGTGGCATCGACCACGGCACGCGCGTTGAGGCCGACTAAGCCTGTCAGCTGGTGCCTCGTCCGCCACACCGATCCGGCACTTGCCGTAACCTGCCGCACCCTGAACCTTTTTGCCGCGACGGAGATTTTTTTAATGGCTGATGATCTGGACACCATTTTACTCACGACCGAAGAGGCGATGGACAAGGCGCTCGACTATTGCCGAAGCGAGCTTAAAGGCGTGCGTACCGGCCGGGCCTCGCCGGGGCTGATCGAATACGTGAAGGTCGAGGCCTACGGCACGGAGAGCGATCTCCGCAGTTTGGCCATGATCACCGCGCCCGAGCCCACGCAACTGCTGGTCAAGCCTTTTGACCCCTCCACGCTCAAGGACATCGTCCGCGGCATCGAAGCCTCAGGCCTGGGGCTTAACCCGCAATCCGAAGGCAAGCAGGTGCGGATCAATATCCCTGCCTTGTCAGGCGACCGGCGTAAGCAGCTCATCGGCAGCGTGAAGCAGATGGGGGAACAGGCGAAAGTCACCATCCGCAACGCTCGCCGTGATGCGAACAAAGCCGTCGATCAGGCGGAGAAGGATAAATCGATGGGCCTGAGCGAGGACGACATCAAAGGCGTGAAGGTTGAAGTGGATGATCTGACCAAGAAGTATGAAGCACAGGTCGATGAAGCGATAGGTCACAAGACCACAGAAATCGAAGCGATTTAAAGCGGCAGCGGTCCCAAAGCCCGGGGATCGCCATCCCTGGTCACTGCAGCAGGTCACGCTACAGCGGGTTGGCCTTGGCGATGCCGGGGGCTCGTGGGTAGGCCTTGGGCGTAGGGCGTTCTTTGATGACGCTGACGATCACCAGGTCATTGTCGAAGGCTTCGGGGTAGGCATCGACCACAGTGAGTTCGCCAGCACCGAGCTTGTCAAGTGCGTCGCCGGCCTCTTCGAGTTCCTGCTCGACCTTGGGGCCTTTCATCGCCAGCAGTCGGCCGTCCACCGCGATCAACGGCATGCAATACTCAAGCAACCGATTCATCGGACCCACCGCCCGGCAGACCGCGGCATCGTATGCCTCCCGGCGGCCGGTCTGGCGTGCCAGCGTTTCCGCCCGGTCCTGAATAACCTCCACGCGTTGCAGCCCCAGCGCCTCAGCGGTTTCGCGGACATGCACCGCCTTCTTGCCCGTGGAGTCGAGCAGGGTCCACTTCAGGCTCGGCCGCGCGATGGCGCAGGGCAACCCCGGAAACCCGCCCCCGGTGCCGACATCGATGACCGCCGCGTCTTCGGGCAGCTCATCCAGGCCGGGCAGGATGGTGAGCGAGTCGAGGATGAGTCGCCGCCACGCTTCGGATTCTTCGCGAATCGCGGTGAGGTTGAAATGTTGATTCGCTTCGAGAGTGAGCTGTACCAGGCGGTCCAGGCGGTCGAGTTGCCCGGCTTCGAGTTGAATATCTAAAGCAGACAGGTCTTCAAGAGCAGCGTCGGGAACAGCGATGGGAATCGTCCAGGGAAAGCGGATAGAAGGATTGGCTTAGCCGGTCGGCATGGTACGTCGCTGGCGCAGAGTCTCATCGGCCCATGGGTGAGGTACGCATGATGCGTCGCTCGGCGTTGCCGTCGAACTCAAAGCTCGGCCGGACCATCGGGCGCCTGGGCCGGGATGCGAAGTTGAGCACCAGCCCCACCATAACCATGGTAAACAGCATGGACGACCCGCCGTAGGACACCAGGGGCAGGGTGATGCCGGTGATGGGAAGCAGGCCCAGGCACATGCCGATGTTGATCGTGGCCTGGCTGAAAATCATGCCGCCAAAGCCCACGCACGACAGTCGGGCAAAGGCGTGGTTACTATTCGCAGCCACCCACAGCATCGACGACACCAGCAGGACGTACAGCCCGAGCAGCGCCGCCACGCCCAGCAGCCCCCAGCGGTTGGCGATCACCGCAAAGATCATGTCATTGTGGTCATAAGGCAGCTTGTTGTGCTGGATGACCACCGCCGCACGGTCGCCCATGCCCGACACCCCGCCGGCACTCACCAGCGTCATGGCTTTGTCCTGCTGGTAGCCGATGGTCTTGACGAACTCGCGGTCGCCGGTGATCTGATCCCGCATGGCTTCGATGCGCACCCGTTGGTGAGGCTTGAGCACCTGCATCGACTCCGGTGCCCAAAGCACCAGCGCGACGTTGACGCCGATGACCGTGACCGCCACCAGCACCAATGCTCCGAGGTGACGCAGCCTTGCCCCGGCGGCGACAAGCATGATCATCAGCGTGGGGGGGAACAGCAGGGCGGTGCCCAGGTCCGGCTCTTTGAGAATCAGCAGCACCGGTACAAACATGATCGCAAACGGCATGAGCAGCCCGCGGAGCCGGCGGTGATGGTCGCGTCGTCGCAAGTGCCACGCCACGGACAGCACGAAGGCCACCTTGGCCATTTCAGAGGGCTGAAAGTTCATGAAGCCCAGGTTGATCCAGGCGGTGGAGCCGTTGATCACCGGCACGATCGAACGGGGGACGAACGGCAGAATCACGAAGATCAGCAACCCCACCGACACCGCCATCATCGGCACGGCCAGCGTTCCCAGCAGTCGCGGCCGAGGCAACGCGCACAGCAACATCGCAACCAGGCCCAGGGGCACCCACCGCATTTGGTTGCGGCCAAAGCCCGGCTCAACCATCGAGATCGACGCCACGCCCAGCAGCGCCAGGCCGACCGCAGCGAGTACAGCGAACCATCCGGCATGAAGCCGACACAGGCCGCGCACTTTGTCGATGATCGCGCTCATAGATAACCCTCCGCCCGCAACGCATGGAGGATCTGATTGGCAATCGGCCCCGCGACCTGCCCACCGCTGCCGGCATACTCAACGATGACCACGACCACGTAGCTTGGCCGACTGCGTCCGGGTTTGGTGGCCAGTGCGACGACCCAGGCGTGATTGCCTGACTTGGCGATCGGGTCGTCGGAAGAAGGTCGGCCGTCGCCGTCGCTGTCGATGCGCAGTGGCGCGGCCTGGGCGGTGCCGGACTTGGCCAGGACGGCGAGGTCGGGCACGTTCCAGATTTCCGCACGTTCCAGGCGGGAGAGGTGGTGTGTGGTGCCGTCACGTTCGTTGGCCGAGCGGCGCATGCCTTCCAGCGCGGTGCTGACCGCTGCCGGGGTGAAGGGCGCTGGGGCAAAGCGGGGCGACGCAGCCTCCTGGGCGGGGTCAAGCACCACGGTGGCCGGGAGCTTTCGGCCGCCCCGCACGAGCGTTGCATACGACTGCGCCAGCTGCATGGGCGTGACGTCGATGGGGCCTTGGCCGATGCTGGTGAATGCGGCGGCACGCGGGTGGACCGGCTCGCTTGGCAGGTTGCCGGAGATTTCTTCGCCAAGGCCGGTGCCGGTGGGTTGGTCCATGCCCAGCTGTCGATACCACCATGCGGTGCGATTCGCGCCAATGCGTTGGGTGAGCGTGCCCATGAAGACGTTGGAGCTGACCTTGAGGGCATCGGCCGCCGTGAGTGCGCCAAAGGGTGTGCCGTAGTCTTTGTACCGCCAATCTCGAAACACCGTCGGGCTGCCGGGCCAGAGATATCCCAGGCTGCAATCAATTGTTTCCTCAGGCCCGAGCTTC
The DNA here is from genome assembly GCA_963799465.1 of uncultured Phycisphaeraceae bacterium. Taxonomy (GTDB): domain Bacteria; phylum Planctomycetota; class Phycisphaerae; order Phycisphaerales; family Phycisphaeraceae; genus JBCCOW01. The sequence goes on from CAWCXG010000001.1 coordinate 2,828,824, forward strand.
CCGTCACTGATCGCGGCGGCGACGATGAGCGGTTTAACCGTGGAGCCGGGTTGATAGGACCGGGCAATGGTGCGGTTGAGGTAGGGCAGATCGATTTTGTCGTCCCACACCGCACGGGGCTCTTCGATAAAAAGTTCCAGGGGTGCGGTTGGGATGCTCACTGCTGCGAGGACGTTGCCGGTCTCGACTTCCACGACCACCGCCGCCCCGTTGAGTGCGGTGCCGATCTCCCCGAGCTCTTCCTCTCGGTTGTGCCAGGGCTGCACCTGCATCAGGCCGGTCTGCGGTGACATCACGGCTTGCACGCGGGCCTGGAGTGCGATGTCCAGTGCAAGTCTTACGTCTCGGCCCGGCTTGGGTTGGGTGTTTTCAATGATCTGCTCGCGGTCCAGTCGTCGCACGACCCGGCCGCGGCTTCCGCGCAGGTGCGACTCCATGGTGCGTTCCACGCCGAACAAACCGGTCTGGTCCCCGGTGCGATAGCCGCCGAGGTCTGCGGATGTGCCGGGTCGATAAAACGGCCGGCGTCGCTCATCTTCGGCATAGACCGAGCGCAGATGCCCCAGTAAATGGACGCCGACGCCGGTGACATCGACTTCAATCAGGCCGCCGCCGTGCTGTTCGCGGAGCGGGCCGGGCAGGGAGGCGGTGTCGAGCAGGACCGTTTTGGTTTCCCAGGGATAGGACCGGCGGGTGACCGGGCGGATGGTGACTTGGTCCCAAACGGCCATGGGCCCGGGGTCTTCCTGCTGCGACTCCGCAATAAACCCGCGGACCCGCTGCACGACCGCAGGCGAAGCCCGCTCAACGATGGCATGTGATGCACGTTGCTCGGCAATGGGCTCAACCACTTCCGCCCACGCCACATCCCGCCCGAGTTCTTCGGACCGTTGCTGCTGCCGGAGCCCCCAGAGATGGCTTTGCAAGGCCGCGATGCGGGTCTGGACCCGTTGCCGCCTGGTGAGGATGTCGTTGTAGGGCTGGCCGGTCACGTCGGCGAGGGTCTGCCAGAAGAGTCGGACCTGATCGTCGTACGGCCGTTGCAGTTCGGCGATCAGGATTTCGCGTTGCCGGGCTGTCATTTCCGCCCAGCGCAAACGCTGTTCACGGCGGGCCTTTCGCTCTGCCTGCTCATAGGCCCAGCGACCCGTGATGACCGGAAAACTCACCGCGATCTCCAGCCCCGGTTGATCCTCTGCCAACACCCGGCCCTTGCGGTCCAGAACCCGCCCCCGCACGGTGGGTACCAGCTCGGTGGCGACCAGGGCGGCCTCGGCCATGGCGCGTCGGGTGTCGTGCTGGGCTCCGAGGGTCAGCCGGGCGGTCTGGGTCAGCAGCACGACCACCACGCCGACCATGATGCCCACGAGCAGCAAAAGCCGACGGTGGAACATGCTCGGGATGATCTGGCGAAGGGCGCGACGCATGGTGTTTCCAAGCGGCCGGACCTGACGGTGTCTCAGGCCGCCCGTACTGTCCTTATCGGCTGCATCATAAGGTCGGTCGAACGCTCACGATCCGCCATTCGTATTGGTACCCCGCGCCGGGCGATGGCACGGTTGCTCCTCCAGGGCCGGGACCCACCGTCACAGACGGTGGGCTTCGAGGGTTTTCGTCACATTCAAAGATTGCGTCGGCAACTTCTATGTACACAATGCGATTGCCCTGGGCCGCACCCCCGTCGTCGCCGGTACACTCCTTGCCATGTCACGCCCCGCCGACCAGGCCCGCCCCACGTCCATTGAGCCCTTCCCCACGCAGACCCCGGGCAGTGTGCTCATCACCGCAGGCCAGACCCGCGTGCTGTGTACCGCGTCAATCGCTGCGGACCCGCCCCGGTGGATCGAGAAAAATGAGCAAGGCGGTTACGTCCACGGCTGGGTGAGCGCGGAATACAACATGCTGCCCGGTTCCACGCCTGAGCGTAAACGCCGGGGCACCGACGGACGCTCCACCGAAATCCAACGGCTCATCGGGCGATCGCTTCGGGCGGGCATCGACATGGACAAGATGCCCGGGCTGGCGGTGACGGTGGACTGCGACGTGCTGTCGGCGGACGGGGGCACGCGGACTGCGGCGATTACCGGCGGGATGGTGGCGTTGGCGGCGGCACTGGCACAAGCCCGGCAGGACGGCCGACTGCAAGGCGACCCGATCCGCTCACTCATCGCGGCGACCAGCGTGGGACTGATCGACGGGCAGGCGACGCTGGATCTGGATTATCCCCTGGACAGCCGGGCGGAAGTGGACATGAACGTGGTGATGGACGCGGAGCATCGACTGGTCGAAGTGCAGGGCGCTGCGGAGCGGGGCACGTTTGATCGTGATGAACTCAATACGCTGCTGGATCTGGCGGGTTCTGGCATCAGTCAGCTCATTGCGCTGCAACGCGACGCCATTGAACGTGTCACCTCCGGGCACGCGTGGGCGTGAAGTTCGTAAGCTGACAATGGCTCGGCATGCTCTGGACGCTTTACCGCTACATCCTGCGCGAATTGCTCAAGGTGCTCGTGCTATCCACGGCTGTGCTGGTGACGATCATTGCCTTCGCCACTGCGATCAAGCCAATCTCCGACGGCCTGCTCGGCCCGGCGTCGCTGATCCGCTTCATCATTTACACGGTCCCCACGGTCCTGGGGTTTGCGTTGCCCTTTGCGGGGGCCTTCGCCAGCACGCTGGTGTTTATCCGATTAGCCAACGACAACGAGGTGCTCGCCTGCTCGGCCAGCGGCATCAGCTACAGCCGACTGCTGACTCCGGTCGCGGCGCTTGGGCTGGCGTTGACGCTCACGCTTGTGTATCTGTCAAACTTCGTGGTGCCGTGGTTTTATCACCAGGTCGCGCAAACGGTGCAGGGCGATGTGGTCAGCGTGCTGGTCAATCGATTGAACGATAAGGAAGCATTTGAGTTTCGCGAGCAGAAGGTCGTGCTCTATGCGGACGATGCGCAGCAAGTGGAAATCGAGCCCTCGCTCACGGCGTCGGGACTCATCCTGCAGCGCGAAATTGCGTTGTCCGGCGTGGCGGTGGGGCAGATCGGAGCGACCGATGAAGTGCGATCTGATGCGACCGCGAAGGAAGCGCGGGTGCAGCTGTTTGTGGAGCCCAGCAGCGGCGTGACCTATGCCCGCGTGCGGTTGATTGAACCTTTGGTGTTTGATGAATCGACCGGCCGGGTACGGCGACATCTCGGACAATCGCAAGCGATGGATGTGCGTCCGATCCGGCTGCCCAGCCCGATTGATGACAATCCCAAGTTTTTGTCGTGGGATGACCTGAGGCGGCTGACCGAGCAACCAAGTCGTTTCGATGAGGTCCGCGATGAGATGCAGCTGTTGGGCGATGCGTTGGCGGAAGCGAAGCTGTTTAGCCTGATGCTTGAGGGGCTGACGGGGTCGGCGGAGGACGGGGAGGTGGTGGAATTGATTGGGCCTTTGCCCGGCGAGCGGTATCGGCTGACCACGCCTTGGCTGAATGAGAGCGGCGGCGAGTTGTTGCTGCGGGCTCGTGGTCGGGAGCCGGTGGTGGTGGAGAAGGTGATCCGCGAGGACGGGCGGGACCTGGTGGTGCGTCGGCTGTCAGCACAGTCGGGGATTCTGCGGATCGTGCCGGGCCAGCTTGCAGGTGAGCCCCGGGTGCAACTGTTGCTGCGTGAAGTCGCGATGCGGGGGTCGTCGGTCACGGAGACGTCAAACGAATCGCCCGAGCAGCAGTTGGACACGATGAGCTGGCCTGAGCCGTTGTTCGACGATGCGCAGGCGATGGCGAGTGTTCGCGAATTGCTGGATGCCAGCAATGCTCCCTTCGCAGCGACCGCGGCGGTGCAGAGCAGTCGTCAGTCGCTGCTGGATCGTCTGAAGAACCTGCACTTCGACATTGTTGCCTTGCGGCACGAGCGGATTGCTTCGGCGTTTGCGTCCATGCTGCTGCTGGTGCTGGGCGCGGTGCTGAGCATCCGTCTCAAAGGCCAGGCCCCGCTGGTGGTGTTCTTCTGGAGTTTTCTTCTGGCGATCCTGACCGTACTCATCATTAACTCGGGCCAGAACATTGCGGGCAGCACCAACTACAACTCGCCGGCACCGGGACTGGTGCTGCTCTGGGCGGGCAACCTGATGCTCGCCGCAGTCATCGGCGTGCAGTATTGCATCGTGGCCAAGCACTGACCGCGCGGTTTGAAGCACCATTTATGTCCACCCTTGACCGTTACATCATCCGCAGCTTCCTGTTGAACTTCACGCTGTTGCTGGCGGTGTTGCTGGGTCTGTTTGTGGTGGTGGACTTCATCGCGGACATCGACGAGTTTCTAAACGCGGGCCCGGCCCGAGCTCGCGCGCTGCGCGTCGCGGCGGTGGCCGACCAGTACGGGCTGGACGAAAAGCGGCTGGCGAACTATGCCGAGCGCGGCGTGGGCGAGCGGCTGCTGATCGAGGACTTTGGCATTCCACCCAGCGAGGCAGCGCAGGTCGAGCAGCAGCTTGAGGTGTCCACGATCGACAAGCTGCTGTGGACGGCCTACGTCATTGTGGATTACTACGCCCCCACGATGCTGGTGATTTATGTGTTCTTCTCCGGGCTGGTGATCACCGGGGCCATGGGCTTTACGCTCGCCGCGATGGCTCGCAACCGCGAACTCACCGCCATCGCGGCGGGGGGGGTGAGTTTGTACCGCGTGGCGGCGCCGATCCTGATTACCGGCGCGCTGCTCGCGGCGACGACGCTGCCCTTGCAGGAAATTGTGATCCCGGAGCTGGGCCCGAAACTCCTGCGTGGTAAATCGGAAATTAAGTACGGCGAAATCAAAACCGAAGCGGTGTACTTCGTGCCCGACGGCCGGGGCAACCTGCTGACCGCAGGGTCGTTCACGCCGCAGACCGAGGATAAAGCCGCTCGGATTGACAATATCCGGGTGCTTCAACGTGATGCGAGCGGGCAAGCGTTGCTGCGGCGAATCAGCGGAGAGACGGCGTTGTGGGACGAGTCGCGTCAGGCGTGGCGGTTTATTCCTGAAGCCTGGGCGGCCACGCCTGAACGGGTGGTACAGGAGGATCGGCCGCAGATGCCCGAAGCGGTAGCATTTTTTCCAACCAGCCTGACGCCCGACGTGTTGCTGGCCCGGCAGGCATCGCAGTATCTGCGGCTTTTGTCGGTGCAGAAACTGCGGACGCTCGCCGCCAGTGAAGCGGTCGATGCACGCCAGCGCGGTCGCATCACCAGAACCATTCAAAGCCGGTTTTCGCTGCTGGTGGTGTCGGTGTTGGTGTTGGTGGTGGGTTTGCCTTACTTCCTGCGGGTGGGTCGGCCGAACCTGATGCAGCAGTCGATTTTTGCGTCGGTGGCGTGCCTGGGCGGATGGGGCGGCGGAGTGGTGATGCTGCAGGCGGGAACGGGCAGCCTGCCGGCGGTGTTCTCAGCGTGGCTGCCGGTGGTGGTGCTCTTGCCGCTGTCAGCCATTGGATTAACCAGGATCAGAACGTGACCGTTCGGCCTTGAGCTTCTTGGAAGGTTCTTCTAAGCGTCTTGCTCGGCGTCCTGGTCGTCGTGCCAGCTCCAGCCGCACTGAGTGCACTGTTGCTCGGTTTCGTCGAGCGGTTCACCGCAGGCCAGGCAGACGTCCAGGTCGTCTTTGACGGTGACGCCCGCGACGTGATCGAGGTACCGCTGGCGTTGGGCGTCACGATGAATGGTGAGCAGCCGGTTGGCGGTATCGACCTGCGATTCAGGCACTTGCACGCGGATGTGACCGATGGCGGGGCCGAGCGCGGCGAAGGTGGAAGCGTGGTAGTTGTCGAGAAACACCGAGAGGCCGGCCGTCTCAAGAAGCACGCGCACAAGGTCTGCCTGATGCGGTGCATCCTGCACATCGACGGTGACCAGACGGGGCGTGGCGGGGTCGGCTGACTCGGTTGTGAAGTCGTTTACCACGCCTGCACCTTGCGGACCTGATAGGTGGTTTTTTCGCGGGTGGATGTGCCGGCCCTGAGGGTGTAGAGCGGGGCATGCGGTGGGCAGAGCACACGGATGGGCAACCAGGTTTCTCCGAGTCCGCGGGAAATGGCAACGCGGGTGTGGCCCAGGTGCATGACGCCGGCGGAGAGGCCGACGGGCAGGTGGGAAGAGTTTCGCAGCACGATTCGGCCGGGCAGGCGGATCTGCCCGCCGTGGGTGTGGCCCGAGAGGACCAGATCGAGATTCAGGTCGGCGGCGGCATGCATCAGGCCCGGGGTGTGCATTAAAAGCAGAGACATGCGGCGGTCCGCGTCGTCATGCGACTGGCGGTAGGCCCCGAGATTCAGCGCAAGCGCCGCGAGGTCAGGCGTCCGGCGGTCGCTCATGGAGGTGCCCATCAGGTCCAGCGGCAGGTCAGGCAGACGGTGCACGGTGTTGTGCAGCCAGTGCATGGGCAGGCCGGCGGCACGGTCGATGAAGTCTTCGGAGTCGTGATTGCCAAAGACCCCGTAGCAGCCCAGCGGCGGCTTGACCCGCTGGGTCAGAGCGTGAAGAAAGCGGCAGGCGTGGTCTTCGTCGCCGGGCAGGTCCATCGCGTCGCCGGTGAAGACGAGCAGATCGAATCGCACAGCTGTGAGCTCGCTGAGCAAGGCATCAAGACGGCGGCGGGGCTTATTGATGTGCAGGTCGGTGAGGTGGACCAACCGCAGGCCTTGCAGGTCATCGGGAAGCTCGGGGATAGTCAGCGTGACCGGATCGATCAGCCCGTAAGCCAGCGGCATGGGGGAAGTGTAGGGTGCAGTTCACAGGGATTGTGACACGCTCGAGGAGGGCGGCGTATCACAGGTCTTGTGACGTATCCCGCAGGGCGGTATGATTTTGTCGTCCCCCATGGCCTGCTCTGTGAGCCCTCCCGGCTCTCCAGGTCGTCTCTGACTACGTTCTCTCATTTGCGACGAGGAAAAAACGCATGGCCAAGATGTTCTACACGCTCGAAGAAGCCGCTGAAAAGCTTGGGGTCGACGAGCAGACGATCAAGGACATGGCAGGTCGCGGCGACCTTCAGCAGTTTCGCGACCGCGACAAGCTGATGTTCAAGCGGGATCAGGTGGATGCCAAGGCGTCGGATTCCAACGCGGATACGGCCTCGGGGTTATCGGGCGGACCCATCCCGCTGGCGGATACCGGCATGAACGACGCTGTCAGCCTCACGGATGACAACGACGCCACCAGCTTTGGCGGTCAGGATCTCAACGATGCCACCGGCGTGAGCGTGTTTGATGCGGGCGATGTGGAGATGGCTGACCCCATGGCTCAGACGCAGGTCACCCAGCCCATGATGGATGACGAGGACCTCGCGCTGGAATCGGTGGGCTCGGGATCGGGCTTACTCGACCTCACGCGGGAATCCGACGACACGTCGCTGGGTGCAGAACTCCTTGATGATATTTACACGGGCTCAGAGACCGGCAGCGATATCAAGATGGACTCGGCGGTAGGCTCGTCAGGCGTGTTTGACTCAGCGGTGTCCATGGAGACCGGCACGTCCGGGCCTTCGGGTCTCGAAAGCCTGTCCACCGATGACGGCATCACCATTGTTGAAACGCCTTCGTCGGCACCGACCCAGGTGGTCGTCGAAGAATCCGACCCGGCGGGTTCGGGCTTCGGGGCTGGCATGTTGTTTGGCGTATTGATTGCGTTGATTCTCGGATTGTTCACGATCATTCCGACGCTGGCTGGGGTGCCCAGTGCCGTCACCGGGTTGCTGGTCAGTGAATCGGGCAACTACACGATGGTGGCCGCGGCAGCCGGAGGCTTGCTGGTCTTGAGCGTGATCATGGGTGTGGTCGGGATGGTCATCGGCAAGGCCGCCGCGTCCTGACATGCCTCGATCGGGTGGGGCCACGCGGTGCATTTGTGACACGCCCTATAGTTCGCAGGTGATCAAGCCGTCCGGCGGTTCGGGTGGCGCTTTGAACTTCAAGTCAGTTAGCCCATGCTCAGCAAGGACGCGAGAACCGAGTGGCTGGTCATCCTGGCAGCTGGTGCCTTACTCACGGCAGCGGCTGCGGTGGTGCACTGGGTGCTTGCGCTGGTGGTGATTGCAATTACGGCGGGGCTTGTGGCGTTTTTCCGCGACCCTGATCGGTCGATACCGCCGCAGCGTTATGTGATGGTGGCACCGGCCGATGGAAAAATCAGCTCCGTGCACGAGCTGGAGCATTATGAACCTTTTAATGGGCCCGCGACGTGCGTGCGCATTTTTCTCAGCGTGCTGGACGTCCACATCAACCGCAGCCCGTGCCACGGGATGGTGGAGCGGATCACGCATTTGCCAGGCCTCAAGCTCAATGCCTTGAATCCTCAAAGTGCGGAGGACAACGAATCCGTGCTGACCGTGATGATCCACCCGATGCGAAAGCACCCGGTCGCAGCCGTGCGGCAGGTGGCGGGTCTGCTGGCCAGGACGATCCACAACAGCGTGGAGATCGGGCAGGTGCTTCAGCGTGGTCAGCGGATCGGGCTCATCAAGCTCGGATCCACGACCGAGCTTTATGTCCCGGCGACGCTTCGCCCCGTGGTGCAGGTCAAGCAGGGGGATCGCGTACAGGCGGGGATGACGGTTTTGGTGTCCTATACGCCGTTGGAAGCCGGGGTATCGCCCGAGCCCGGCGGCTCAGAGGCGATCGCGGGCAAAGTGCAGAGTTCAACGACGCAGGTCACCGCAGAGCTATCCAAGACGCAACGGTCTATCGAAAGTCTGGCTGATACCGCGTCTGAAGGCGAGAGCGTCGCGGCGTTGCATCAAGCGACCTCGGCCGTGCCGGAAGCTTCAGCACGTTCCTGAAAAGGCTGCGGCACATAATTTTTGATTTTGCAGTGGCTCTGGCGTGGTGTGGCGTGTAACTTCAAGGTGTGAAAAGCGTAGTTCCTTTGGGCGGTGGTGTGATTTGTTCGTGTATACGCAGCGCGCAGCGGATGGCTGTGGTGGGGCTGTTGTGTTTGCTGCCGCTGGGGTGCGAGACCGCTCCGCCGGTAAGCCAGACGCCGGTGCTGGTGGTGCAGCTTTCGCCCGAGGACCTGCAGCCAGGCTCGATGTACGAGACCATTGAGCGGCGGTGGGCGGGTGGTCCGTTCGACGCCGACGGCCAGGAACGGAAAGTCCGCGTGCGTTTAACCGTGCCTCAGCCAGCCGGCACCAGCGCCACGCAGGCAGGAACTCAGCGGGCCACGGTGACGCTGTCCAGCCGTTCCACTGAAGACGGCCCTGGGGTTACTGATGACAGCGCCGCGGTGGACGGGCAGGGTCAGGCGTTGGCCCGGCTGACGGTGCGGGAGGCGGAGCTGGTGCTGCCGGCGTCGCAAGTGGGCGGGCTTGACACCGTGAGTACCGACGGATCCAGGCTGCCGGTGGATCACGATACGCTCAGCCGGCGGGGACTGATTACGATCGACCGTCCTGCAATGACGCTTACGCTGCTCGACGCGGCGGAGTCGAACACCGACGTGCGGTTTGGTGTGGCGCGGATCCGCATCGATCCTGATCTTCGGCGGGCCGTGCGTACGTTGGACGGCAGCCCCCCCCGGCAGACCGTGCTGTGGCTTGCCATGCTCGGAGCCTCCACGCAGGACATCACCATCCTTTCTTCGCTCAAACGTCAGCCAAGCCTGGAGCAGGCCGTGCGGTTGATTGAAAGAGGTGTTTCGCCCGAGTATCTCCTTGCGTTTGATCGCGGAGGGTATGCATTCGGCTATGACGCCTGGATTCCGCTTCACGCAGCGAAGGTCGATCCGCAGGAGGCTGCCGCCTTGCGGGAGCTGGGGTACGAGATGGCGCCGGGTGAGTTGATTGCGTTTCGTCAGGCGGCAATCACGCCTGAATCTGCGGCTGTTTTCCAGTCGGCGGGCTTTGGCGACGACGCAGGGCAGGTACTGCGGTTGGTGCGGGAAGGTGTGGACGCGGCATACGCCAAAGAGATCAGCAGTCTGGGTTTTGACCAGGAAGTCGACCTCCTGCGGCTGCATGCTGCAGGCATTAAGCCGCACTATGTCCAGACCATGCAGCGGGCTCGGTTTGATCCCTCGGCCGCAGAATTTGTGGATATCTACGCGGTGGGCGTCAAGGCCGATGACGCGCTGGTGCTGCACCGCACGGGGTATCGCTTTTCGCTCGAAGACCTCAAGAAGCTCACCCGCTACGAAGTGCCCACCAGCTACGCGTCTTCACTGTTCGACGAAGGGTTTACACCCCTGGGTGCCGAGCAGATTGTGGACCTGTGGCTGCGGCGCGTGACGCCCGCCATGGTGCGTTCGCTCCGCCGCGGCCAAGGCGAAGCCCCGGCTGACCCGGGGAACGGTGCTCCGCTCATCGATCTCAAGTAAGCAGCCCACCTCCACGGCGATGCACCTCAACTTTGCGTGCTGCGTGTGGCTGCGTTGCATGAGCGATCTCATGACCAAGCGTGACGTGTCGTGCCTGCCTGCGGTTGGGATGAACCCCGGCGTCGGTGGCCATGTATGCGGCCGCCCGCTTCAGCGCTTTGGATGGGAGAAGACACGTGTGCTGGCTCATGAATGATGTCGTAGCTGGCCAGAAGTGACGCAGCGTCCGTACAGCATTTCAGCGCAGGCCAACTCGACGTGGGGTTGCTTGGACGCCATCAGCCGCGTGCGATCCAGCCCGTAGGCAATCTCATAACGGAGGACCGCATGTCCGTGAAGCGGACGATTAGTTTTATACGCTGGCAGTCAATATCAAATATCGACGATATTTGCGGTACACGCGACTTATATTAAATATCGACGATATTTATGGCAGACACGCTCTACTTTAAATATCGACGATATTTATGGTCCGCCTGATGTAAATCAAATATCGACGATATTTGTGTGGGGTAGCTTGCGAGGATGTCTGCATCCCAGAAGCGGGTTAAGGAGGACCGTGCGTAGGGCGCGTCAGTGGTGTGGGCAGGTCAACACGGCGACTCACTCGCACAACTGGACTGCGACTCTTGGGCGAAGTCGTTGCGTGTTTGCCTACGCGATCCGTGGACTTGCGCAAACTTCGTTCAAATGGAGCGGCACAAGGCGGGCTGCTTGCCGTGGGACACGCCTTCCAGCCTGTCATTTGACCGCAGGTCGAGGCGTCATCGGGTCGCTGCCCAAACCGCTACGGATGATCGGGGACTGCGCAAGTGCTTCATTGCATCTGATTCGCGTGTCGATCCGATCAGGTTGATTTTCGATCATGGAGGATCGACGATGCCGCCAGCACGCAAGGTGATGGTCCGGCTGGAGGCCGGGCAACGCGAAGTGTTGACGCGGATCGTGAAGGGCGGGAAGCATCCGGTGGCGATGGTGCGTCGGGCACACATCCTGCTCAAGGCCGACGCGGACGGATCCGACGGGTGGCCTGACGCGCGGATCGCCCAAGCGCTTTGCACGACCCCCATGATGGTGCGTCGGATTCGGCATCAGTGCGTGGGCGAGGGGCAGGACGCGAGGCTGCACCGCAAGCGGCCGACCGTCCGGCAGTACCGCATCCTCGATGGGCCGCAAGAGGCGAAGCTGGTGGTGATCGCGTGTCCCTCGCCACCGCGAGGCCGGGCGCGGTGGACGATGAAACGGATGGCCGATCGTCTGGTGGAGTTGGAGGTGGTCGCGTTGATCGACCCGGCGACGCCCTCGGGGGTGTGCCGGACGCTCAAAAAAACGAGATCAAGCCGTCGCTCAAGCAGCCGTGGGTGATCCCGCCCAAGGGCAGCGCCGCGTTCGTGGCGCACATGGAGGACGTGCTGAAAACCTACGCAAATCCGTATGATTCGGCCCTTCCGAGTTCACCGGCCAAACAAGATTGCTCGTATCAACGCCAAGGCATGGCCAACCTGTTCAAGGCCTTCGAGTCGTTGATGGGCCGACGTCACGTTGAGGTCACGACCTGCAAGACAAGCTTCGACTTCGCGCACTTCATGAAGCAACTGGCGGACGAGGACTACTTCGAGGCTCAGAAGATTGTGCTGGTCTGCGACAACCTCGGCAAGCACAGCCTCGCAGCGTCCTACCAGGCGTTCGGGCGGACCAAAGCGCGACGCCTGGCCCGACGTTTCCAGCGGCATAACACCCCATAGCACAGCAGCTGGCTCAACGTCGCGGAAACGGAGTTAAGCGTCCTCGCCCGCCAGTGATTTGACCGCCGCATCCCCGATCGAAAGGCGTTGAAATGTGAGGTGGCGGCATGGCGGCAACACCGCAACCGCGACACCATCAAGGTCCGTTGGCCGTTCACCACCGCGACGCACGGATAAAACTCAAGAAGCCCTATCCCTCAAGTGAACTGCAATAAAACACTAGGTCTGGGCGTGGTAGGCGGTGGCGAGTAGAAGTGCGGGCGCTTTGAGATGTGGGTCGGTGGGGAGGGGGTTGAGGTGGGCGGGGGTGAGGCCGACGGTTTGGAGATGGTGTCGCAGGTCATCGGGGGTGAATCCAAGCGAGCGTTGGCCGAGCCTTCTGCGAAAGTCGTCGCGGTCATGTCGGAGCAAGTCGAGGATGACCAGTTGGCCGGCGGGTTTGAGAATGCGAGCTGCCTGGGCCAGCGCGGGAGCGGGATCCTGGAGATAGGTGAGGGTGAGTACGAGCAGAGCGGCATCAACCGATGCGTCGGCCAGGGGCAATGCGGTGAGGTCCGCATCGTGCAGCGTGACGTTGTCGCGGTGGGCAGTGCGGGCCCGGGCGGCTTCGAGCATGGCGGGAGCGTTATCGACGGCATGGACATGGTGGACATGATCCGCCAGGGCAGCGGTGTGGATGCCGGTGCCGCAGCCCAGGTCGGCGACAGTCCAGTCGCGGGGCAGCAGAGCGAGCAAGGCCTGGGTGCTGAAGGTCTGCCCGTACAGCGCTTCCCGCAGGCGATCCCATTCCGCGGCGGCGCCGGCGAAAAACATCGCAGGGTCCTGGTCCCGTTCGGCGAGCACGGCAGCGAGTCGCAGTCGGTCCTGCTCGAGTTCAGGCCAGTCCCGCGTGCGTTCCCGGGTGAACTGCCAAAGTTGCGCATGAGCGGGGCTGAGCTCATCCTCACGGCGTTGATACCGCCGGGTGGTGCCTTCCCGACGCGAGACGATCCAACCATCGTTGGCGAGCAGCTTGAGATGGCGTGACACCGTGGATTGCGGCGATTGCAAGGCCAGGCACAGATCACCCACCGCCAATTCCTGAGGCCCCAGCAGGTGCAGCACGCGCAGCCGCAGCGGATCGGCCAACGTGCTCAAGGCGTGGGACCATCGCGCGGCAGGAATCAGCTGACCTGCCTGAAGCGGGTCCGGCGGGCTGTCGTAGGATTCAAGTGGGGCCGAGGCGGGCAAGCGGATGTTCACAAAAAAGACAGTGGCGGTCCTTAAAGGGTCGTTGGATTGTGGTCGGTGGGCTGATGTGGGTCAAGCTCGGGTGCATGGCGGGCGTGGTGACATGCAGGAGGCGGTATGCTTTCGGGCATGAGTGGTACGGATGCAATACGTCTGGGAGTGGCAGGGTTGGGGGGTTACGCCGGGGAGATCACCAACGCGATTCTGGAGCTGGGGGGCGGGCTTTCGCCAAGCCTGTCGCTCACGGCGGTGGCGGACCCACGTCCCGATCTTCATTCCGAGCGGGCCGCGATGCTTTTGTCGAAAGGGGTGCGTGTGCACGATGATTTCGGGGCGATGCTGAAATCGGGGGGACTGGATGCGTTGTGGCTTCCGGTTCCGATACCGTTGCATCGACCTTTCCTGGAACAAGGTGTGGCTCGGGGTTTGCCGGTGATGGTGGAGAAGCCTGCTGCGGCCACCGTGCAGGATGTGGATGCGATGATCCGGGCCCGCGATGAGGCAGGCGTGCCGGTGGCGGTGGGGTTTCAAGACGTGTACGACCCCCAGAGTCTGTCGATGAAACATCGCATTCTCTCGGGTGAGTTTGGGGCGTTACGGTCGGCCACGCTACAGGCGTTGTGGCCACGCAATGCAGCGTATTTCGCGCGGGCCCGGTGGGCGGGTGCGATTCAACTCGACGGGGCGTGGGTGCTGGACAGTCCAGCCCACAACGCGTTGTCACACTTCATCAATATCGGGCTGTTCCTGCTCGGCCCGGACACCTTAACCTCAGCCGCTCCGCTGACATTGGAAGCGGAGCTTTATCGCGCGGCTGACATTGAGAACTACGACACGTGCAGCTTTCGCTTAACGCTGCCAAGCCCGACGGGTGATGCATTTCCTTTTCTGGTACTCATGAGTCACGCCAGCAGCGTGCACCGCGATCCGGAAATGGTGATGCGGTTTGAGAAGGGCACGGTGGTTCGATCAATTCATGGCTATCGGATCGAAACGTCGCAGGGTGAGCTGGAAACGATTTCGCACGAAGGCCGAACGCGGCGACATATCCTCGAACGTTTCGCCCGGCTGGTGCGTGGGGTGTCTGATCCGTCACGGGCTTACAGCACGCTGGAGTCGGCTCGGGTCTTGACGCTGGTGATCAATGCCGCCAGTCAAGCGACGCCGGTTTGGCCGGTGGCACCAGAACACGTGGAGGTGGCAACGCACAGCCAGGGCGGTGACGTTCAGGCGGTTCGAGGCATTGCGGAAGTGTTTGAGCATTGTGCAGCCCGCGAGCAGATGCTTCATGAGTCGGGTCTGCTGGCATTCACTCGGCCGGCGGGGAGGTTCAACGGGCTGGCGGCGTACAATGCTTTTAATGGTATTGCTCAAGCGTCATCGTCCAGCCCTTCGCATCTTTAGCACGCCTGTCTGGGGGACTGCATTGGGTTTGGCTGCGGTGTGGCTGCTCGGGGGGTGTTATCAAGAGATCAGCCGAAAGTCGACATGGGACACATTGCCCGGCCAGGATCAGACCGCTGGTCAGGTCAGCGCTGACACCCCGCGGGGCGGGTCGTGGGCGGTGGAGCTGGAGAGTTTTGACGGGCCGGAGCGGTTCCGGGAGGCGTTTGCGTTGGTGGGTGAATTGCAGCGGGAAGCGGACGTGGCCGACCTGTGGTACGACGACAATGGCGCGCGTTCGACGGTGTATGCCGGCCGGTTTCGTTCGCCGCGTCAATCGGATGCAGTGCGAGCGCTCGAACAGGTCCGCCGGGTTGAGCTCGGGGGTGAGCGGCGGTTTGCAGACGCGGGAATGCGTGATGTCAGCGGGGTGCAGGTGGATGCTGCGTTACTGGATCCGCTGGACCTCAAGCGTCACCGCGGGGCATACACTCTGCAGGCAGGCTATTACGACGCAGAATTTGGGCAGGCGTTTCGTGAGGCGGCGGAGGAGGCGGCGCAGACGCTGCGTGATGAAGGCCACGAGGCATACTTCTATCACGGGCCGAACCGGTCGCTGGTGACGGTGGGCATTTTCACCTCACGTGACTTCGCCACGGTGCGCGGTATGCAGTCGTACGGCCCGCGGATGAAAGAAGTGCAAGGTCAGTTCCCGGTGCACTTTCGCAACGGCCTGGAGCAGATCATCACACGGGACGGCCAAAAGATCGCGCCGCAGCAAACCAGCATCATCCACGTGCGATAGCCCCTGCGGCATTACCGCGCATCGGGGCTGAGCGGCGTGATGCCTTTTTGCGTGGTATCTACGAAGTCAGCCAGTTCGACACACAGGGGATCGTCGGCCAGCTCGGCACGGATGCGAGAGACCGCCTGGGTGTTGGTGTGCTGTTCACGGTAGAGCAAGTCGAACGCACGACGCAAGGGTTTGAGGTGATTCCGCAGGCCGGCGCGGCGGAGTCCCACAACATTGAGGCAGTCCACGTGACGGGAGCTTCGGGACATCATGAAGGGCGGGACATCGCCGACGGAAATGGCCCCGCCCGAGAGCATGGACATTCGGCCCATGCGACAGAACTGATGCACCGCACCGTTGCCGCCGATGACCACGGCGTCGCCGACGTCCACATGTCCTCCCAGCAGTACGCCGTTGGCAAACATGCAGCGTGACCCGATGACCACGTCGTGGCCCATATGGGAGTTCACCATGAGGTAATTGTGATCGCCGCACTGGGTTGGACGTGACCGCACGCCGCGGTGAATGGTGACACCTTCGCGGATGACGTTGTGCTGGCCGATGACAGTGCCGAATCCGGGGTCGGCAGGGTCGGTTTTGAGATCCTGGGGCGGCAGGCCGACGCAGGCGTGCGGGTAGACCGCAGTATGCGCTCCGATTTTGAGCGGGCCTTGGAGATAATTTGAGCCCCACAGTCGAACGCCTTCGCCGAGCTCGATGTCGCCTTGGAGCACGCAAAAAGGCCCTACTTCGACGGTGTCGTGGAGGATGACCGATGGATCGAGTTGGGACGTGGGGTGGATGCGGGGCAAAGATCGGTCCGGGGAAGGGGCGGCATACTATATCGGTCGTGGCCGAAGCGCTTCACAATTCGCTAGACACAAGCAACCTTGGTGTGTCCCTGGCGGGGTCGAGCCCGGGTGACGGGTTGCCGTGGAAGGTGGTTGACCTTGGACGTCGAGGATATGCCGACGCGATGGCGTTTCAACGTGTGCGACATCAACACGTGGCGGCAGGGCACGAGCCCCCCGCGCTTTTGCTGGTGGAATACGACCCGGTGATCACGGTGAGTCGACGGGCGTCGGCAGCCGGCCATGTGCTGGTCAGTGACGCGCAACGTCAGGCGATGGGCATTGATCTGCAACCCACGGATCGCGGCGGCGACGTGACGTATCACGGGCCGGGGCAAGTGGTGGCCTATCCCATCGTGCGGCTGGCGGAGACGGGGCTTACCTTGACGGGCTACGTGCGGCGGCTCGAATCAGCGATCATCCGTGCACTGGCTGGCTGGGGGATCGAGGCCTACGCTCAACCCGGAGCGACGGGCGTTTGGACCACGCTTCAAAATGGCGGCAGCGCCAAGATCGCTGCGATCGGTGTCCGCTGCGGTCGCGGGACGACCCAGCACGGCCTGGCGTTAAACGTCACGACCGAACTGGCCCACTTCGACACGATCGTGCCCTGCGGGCTCCACGGCCAAGGCGTCACCAGCATGCACCAGCTTCTGGGCGATGCGAGCCCCACGCTCCATCAGGTCAAGCATGACCTTGCGATTGCTCTGCAGCACGCCTTAAACCCCCAGCCAGACCCCCAGCCAGACCCCCGCCCGGACCTCCAGCCGCACCCCCAGCCTGACCAGCCTTGTGACTAAAACGCCATGCGATTGAACTCAGCGCTCGAAGTGATGCACCATCCGGAAAGTTTGTCGGTTCGCCGTTGGCGGGTGGTGGAACTGATGGCCCTGACGGCCGCAATGGCGCTGCTGCCCTGGTTGCTCAATCAACAGCCTGCGGGCCAACGCATCCCGCCGTTCGCGCTGCTCTGGCCAACCGCGTTGCTGTGTCTGATCGTGTTGTGGCGGGACCCGACGTACCGCAACCGCGAGCTTTGGAATGTCAAAGCGTTAAGGGCGGGTTTGCCCGGGGTCCTGGGCCGGTTTGCCGTGGCGGCGATTCTGTTACTGGCGTTAGTGCTGATCACATCCCCCGAAAAACTTTTTGAGTTCCCGAGACGTAACCCCGTCATCTGGATCGTGGTCATGCTTGCGTATCCGATTTTTTCGGTCTATCCGCAGGGGATTGTGATGCGAGCCTTTTTCCTGCACCGCTATGGGCCGATCTTCAAAAGCCCGTTGGCCTTGATTGCGGTCACGGCGATGGTGTTTTCTCTGATGCATCTGGTGATGAATACGTGGCAGGCGCTCGCGCTGACCCTGGTGGGTGGTGTCCTTTTCACCTGGACGCATCTTCAGCATCGCTCGCTTCTGCTTTCCAGCATTGAGCATGCGCTCTACGGTTGCTGGGTATTCACCGTCGGGCTGGGGGGCTACATCTACCACGGCAGCCTGGAAGCCTCGGGCGGGTGATCGCGACCATCGTCTGTCACATGGGCTGGTAGTCCGGTCTCGATTTGGTCTACCCTCCGGGCATGGCAGTGCTGCTCATCGGGATGGTGTTCGCGCTCTATGCGCATGATGCTCTGGTGGGCGTCGACGGCCCGGCGCAGAAGTTCGCGGGCTTTTTTGTGTTTCAGGGATGGACACTGGCCGCGGTGGTGGTGGTGCCCAAGGTGATGTACTTGATGTGCCTTGCGGGGTTGAACCGCGCGACGCTGCGGCGGGCGGATCGATGGACACGCGGTGACAAGGCCAAGCGTCGACCGCGCTGGTTAGGAATGGGCGCGACGCTGGTCGGCCTGATGCCGATGCTCATGCTGGTCTCTTTCGTGGCAGACCTTGCGGCGGGATGGCTGGTGTTTGTGCGGAATCCCTGGCCTACCTTGATGAAAACGCAGACAGCGAATGGGTTTGCCCGTCCACTGGATGTTGTCTTGCTCGATGAGATGGCCGCGATGTTGCCTGTGGTGTTGACGGTGCTGGTGGCGTGGTGGCTGGACTACCCCGTTCGCCGTCGCATACGCGAGGCCACGCTGCTGCGGAGTTTGGATCAGGCTCAGTCGTGGTCGCCGATGCCGGCGCGGGGCCGCTATGTCTGGTCACAAGTTCGGCTGCAGCTTGGGCTGCTGGGTCTGCCGTTGCTGTTGATTCTGGCGTGGCACGAAGGGGTGTTGTCGCTCGGAACGCGATTCGCCTGGAGCCCCGATGTCGTGCTGTGGTTGCAGCCGGTCGGCGGCGTCGCGGTGCTGGTCGCGGCTCCGTGGCTGGTGCGGCTGGTGTGGGACACCCCACGGTTACCTGATGGGGAGCTGCGGGAAGACCTGCAGGCCATGTGTGTGACCCACCGGGTACGGGTACGCGACTTACTGCTGTGGAAGACCGGCAGTGGCTTAATTAACGCGGCGGTACTCGGTTTCATCCCCGGCCTGCGCTACATCCTCATCAGCGACGGCCTGGTCGAACGGCTCTCGCGTCCACAACTGCGGGCGGTGATGGCCCATGAAATTGCACACGTCCGCTATCGACATCCTGTGTGGCTGCTGCTCATCGGATTCGTGTTACTTATGGTTTCCGCGACGCTGTTTGGCCCGGTTCTCGAAGCAGTGATTCCAGGAGGCCCCCCGATGACGCAAAGCCTCACCCCATCCACAAGTCTGCCAGATGGGTTGTTCATGGCTGCAACGTTTGCGGGGACCGCAGCGGTATGGCTTTGGGGTTTTGGATGGGTTTCCCGCCGTCTGGAACGCCAGGCTGACACCTTTGCTGCACGTCATCTCTCACAGGAAGCAGGCCAAACTCAATTCGATGTGGCGTCCACCACCGCGTTGAGCGACGCGTTAGATCAGATCGTCCACGCAGGCCAGGCCCGCCGAAGGTCGCGGTCGTGGCGTCACGGCTCGATCGCTTTACGGCAGGCTTACCTGGCCAACCTCGTGGGACAACCGCTCGAGACCACGCAGGTGGACCGCACGATTCGCCGCGTGCAAGGCCTCGCGATCCTGATTTTAATCGGCTTCACGCTTTGGGTTGCACTGTCTTGACGCAGGCCCGAGACAATTCGCGTCGGACGATCTATAGTGTCTCACCCGATCCGACCGGGTAGCTCAATGGTAGAGCATCGGCCTTTTAAGCCGCTGGTTGTGAGTTCGAATCTCACCCCGGTCATTCCTGCAACGTGCTGGCGTGTCGCACGGTTTTGAGGCTCTTTTTAGAATCTCTCGCGTGGCGTTTTGAGTGACGCCACGCTTGCTGACTCGCCGCACAGCGTCTTACGTGAACGCCAATGGTGGTCGATGCCTCGCATCAGCAGCGCATGGTCGAACGTGACCGAGTCGGCTGGAAACACACTCGAATCGCTGAAATAGCTCGACGCGACTTGATCTACGCGCATCGGCTGCACGGCCCAATTCTGGCAGTGCAATTCAATGCCGTCGAATCGGCCGGCGTCCCGAGTGGCGGAGTAGCCCAGCGACCCAGCCTCGAAGAATTGCGACGCTTCGCCAATCGAGGTAAACACCGACGCGGCGGGCAGGCAGTCCGTCACCGTGCCCTCGACGCTGACATGGCACGTGTGATCATGGCTGGTCACGCTGACCTCGAGCCGATCTGGGGTCTCGGTCACGTTAAATCGGGCGCGGTGGTGGACGCCGGGAAAGACCCGGCCGCCGGCCATGGCATTGAGTCTGGAACTGGTGTCACGACGCGGCACGTAAACGCCTTCAAGGCGTTCGCCTTGTTGTTCCCACTGGACCGCAAAACGGTGGGCGGCGTTTTCGGAACCCAAGCCCGGGTTCCAAGGCAAGAAAGCCGGGCGGATATCTTTGAGTCGAATCAGACAGATGCCTGCCATGGCATAACCCGCCTGAATCTTGGGACGAAACGGGGCGGGGAGAACCCGTGCAGCCACGTCAGGATCAATGCGATAGTTCACCAGGATTCGGCGGTCGATGAGGCCTTGGATGGCGGGAAGTCGCATGCGGACTCACGGGCGTTAAGCGGTGTAGTCATCGAACTCGCCGCGGGCGTTGGCCTGCTTCACGTATTCCATAAAATCATTGTGTTGGTAGCTGATAAACACAAACGCGTGGTGCAGGGCAAGCCACTCGAGGTCCTCGGGGTCTTTGTCCAGATCTTTGCGAAGTCGGTCAAGTTCGGCGAGTAGGGCTTCGGGCTTCATGATTTCAGAATAGCGGGCAGGAGCACAGTGGGTGGTCAGCTTTCGCTAATGGGCGGTTCAACGACGTTGGCCTGGAAGCTCGCATAGGCCTCGCCGATCTGCTTGGCCATCGTGTCGGGGAACACGTGGTACGTGTCATGTTTCACCGCCTGGAGAATGGCCTCGGCAACGACTTCGGGCGGGTCACCCTCGGGCAGCCCGGCTTCATCGGCCATATCGGTATTGATCGGCCCGGGGTGGACGCTCACGACGGTCACGCCGTCTTCGCCCAGGACATCGTGCAGGCCTTGGGTGATGGAATAAGACGCGGCTTTGGAGGCGGAGTAGGTCGTGAACTGGGCAAAGTTTCGCAGCGACGCCACGGAGTTGAGTTGCACCAGTGTGCCCTTGGTTTTCTTGAGTGCTGGAGCAAATGCCTGCGCCACACGCATTAGGCCGAAGACGTTGACGTCGAGTTCTTCGCGAAACTTTTCGATGGCCTCGGGGTCGAGCGGATCAGCAGTTCGAAGGATCCCGCCGTTGTTCACGACGACCTGTACGTCCCGGGCGGTTTGAGCGGCGGTGGTGATCGTGTCAGGTTTGGATAAGTCGAACTCGATGGGTACGACGCGGTCGCCGTACTGATCGACCAAAGGCCTGGCTGATTCAGGACGGCGCACGGCCGCGTAAAGCTTCGCGGCACCCGCTTCGAGAAAGCTCTTAGCGATGGCTTTGCCGATGCCGCGGTTAGCGCCGGTGACCAGGACGAAGGACTGTTCGATCTGCATGCGTATTCTCAAAAATCAAGGGGACGCGTGACTGTAGGCACCTTGCTCGGGCTCAGCGATGGGCAACCCGCTGGCCAGTTCAAGTCAGTACATATCAGGTCAGCCAGCCCAGCAGCCAGCCTGCGATGAACGTGCCTTGCGCTTCGCAAATCGGGGGGTGGAAATGCCGCCCGTCGTGCAATGTGTTTTCGGGTGGGCCTTGGGTGAGGGAGAATGCGTGCAGATCAATGATCGGCACCCCGGCCGCATTCATCACCTTGTCAGCTACAGCGTTGTACCGATCCACGTCCGCGTTGAAGCGATAAAAATGCATTTCCGCCGCGTTGTGCTGAGCTTCATCGACCGGGGTGGTATTCACCCAGATCAGCTTGATCGCGTGGCGGAGTACGTTGGTTGAAATGTCGATCAGGTTGGTTTCGTATGCATCGAGCTCGATCTGTCGGCGTCCGGAGACCGGGTTGGTTTTGATGTCATGCAGGCCTGAGTTCAGGACCAGCACGTCAGGCCAGGGCGTCGAGTCAGCGAAATGGGACGCAAGGAACGCGCGACACATTCCTGAGTCTCCCCCATTGGCCCCACGGGGGACATCAAGGTTTTCGAGTGCCAGGCTTGTGCCTTCTTTGCGGGAGTAGCGAACGCGATCACCCAGCCCGCGCTGCAAGGCTGGGCCGTACTGGATCGAGATGCTGTCGCCGAGCACAAACAGTCGCAGCGGGTCGGCGTTGTGCATCACTGGTGATTGGGGCCAGTTGCTCGGGCGAAGGTGAGCTTGCTGCGTTCAGGCGGCCGCGTTGACGGCAGCGGTGATTTTCTCGGCGGCTTCGGTGAGGTCGGCACCGATTTCGAGGGTGGGAATGTCGGCTTTGGCGTTGGCGAGGATTTCTCGGGCCGGTTCGACATTCGTGCCTTCAAGTCGCACGACCAGGGGGACGGTGAAGCCGACTTCTTTCGCGGCGGCGACGATGGCGTTGGCAATGGTGTCGCACTTGGCGATGCCGCCGAAGATGTTGACCAGGATGCCCTTGACGTTGGGGTCTTTGAGAATGATGCGAAAGGCTTCGGTGACCGCTTGTTCGGAAGCGGAGCCGCCGACGTCGAGGAAGTTGGCGGGGCTGCCGCCGTGGAGCTTGATGATGTCCATGGTGGCCATGGCCAGGCCGGCGCCGTTGACCAGGCAGCCGATGGTGCCGTCAAGGTTGATGTAGGACAGGCCGAAGGACGCGGCGTGGGTTTCGTCGGCGTCTTCCTCATTGGGGTCGGCCATGGCTTTGACCTCGGGCTGTCGGCCCAGAGCGTTGTCATCGAAGTCCATTTTGGCGTCGATGGCGAGGACGCGTCCGTTGGGGGCGTCGGCGGTGGGGGGGGTGACGATGAGCGGGTTGATCTCAGCGAGCGACCCATCACGCTGTACGAAGAGTTCGGCGAGCTGTCCCATGATTTTGACGGCCTGGCCGATTTGCTTGCCTTCGAAGCCCAGGGCGAACGCGAGGTTGCGGGCCTGGTAAGGCTGGAGGCCGGCGATAGGGTCCAGGGGCTCGCGGAGGATGGCCTCGGGGCGGGACTCGGCGACTTCTTCGATTTCAACGCCGCCTTCAGCAGAGGCGATCATCACCGGCCGACCGCTTGCGCGATCAAGGGTCACCGCAAGATAAAACTCTTTATCAATATCCACACCCGATGCGACCAGCAGCTTTTTCACCACGACGCCCTGGGCGGTGGTCTGCGGGGTGATCAGCGGCTTGGACAGGATGGCCTGGGCAGCGGCTTTGGCCTCGTCGGCTGAGCGGACCAGCTTCACGCCTCCCCCCTTACCACGGCCACCAGCGTGCACCTGAGCTTTGACCACCGCGAGATCGGCACCGTGCTGAGCGACCAATTCCTCGTAGGCAGCGTGGGCCTGGTCGGGGGTGTCCACCACGATGGCGGGAGGGACGGGGACCCCGTGGGCTTGGAGCAGCTCGCGGGCCTGGTATTCATGGACCTTCATGCGGGGAGTTTAGCGAGTGTTGCCCCACACTTATTGACTGGGCTACACGTCGCGCCGGGGTGCGAAGTTTTAGTCGCGGGAGAGCTGCTCGCGTTGCAGCATGAGCTTGAGTGTCTGGCAGATAAGTTCAACGGTATCGCGGTCCAGATCGTTGTAGAAAGGAAGCGCGATGGTGCGGCAGGACACGGACTCGGCGATGGCGAAGTCGCCGGGGCCGAAGCCGAATTGCTCGCGGTAGAACGGCTGGAGATGGATGCAGGGGAAGTAGTTGCTGGCCCCGATGTCGTGGCGCTTGAGGCCGGCAATGATGCGGTCCCGGCTGTCGATGCCATAGTCCGGGCCGAGTCGAATGACGAAGACGAACCACGACATTTCGCCTTGCTTGCCGTCGGGCACGTTGGGCAGGACCACGTCGGGCAGGTCCATCAGACATTGCATGTACAGCGAGGCGACTTCGCGGCGACGGGCGATGATGCTGTCGAGGCGTTTGATTTGCGCAACGCCCAGGGCGGCGGCGATCTCGGACAGGCGGTAGTTGTAACCCAGGCGTTGGTGGGACAGCCAGGACCCGGCGTTGCTCTCGGCGGCGTTGGTATTGGCAAAGTCGGCAGAGGCTCGGCCTTGGTTGCGCAGACTGCGGCAGATCTCGGCGAGGCGGTCGTCGTCGGTGACGATCATGCCGCCTTCGCCGGTGGTGATTTGTTTGTTGGGGTAGAAGCCGAAGACCCCGGCCCGGCCGAAGCTGCCGACGGGGCGGCCGTCGAGGGTGCCGCCCAAGGCTTCGCAGCAGTCTTCGATGAGCGGGATTTCGTGGCGGCGTGCGACCTGTTCGAGGGTGTCCATATGCCGGGTGTTGCCGAACACTTCGACGGCGATGATGGCTTTGGTTTGCGGGGTGATGGCGGCTTCAACACGTTTGGGGTCGAGGTTGAGCGAGCGCGGGTCGATATCGACAAAGCGTGGCGTCGCGCCGGCCATGAGGATGCAGTTGGCCGAGGCGATGAAGGAAAAAGGCGTGGTGATGACCTCATCGCCGGGCCCGATACCCAGCGCCAGGAGCACGGCGTGGAGACCGGCGGTGCCCGAGGAGATCGCCACCCCGTGGCGTCGGCCTGCCGTTCGGGCGACGAGCTGTTCGAAGCGTTCCTGCTGGGGGCCGATGCTCAGTCGGCCGCTGCGTAGTACGTCGAGGACCGCCCGCTCCTCAGCGGCGGTGATGTCGGGCTTGCTTAAAGGGATCACGGGCACGCCGCTCATGGTTCGACTCTTGAAGGGGATGGGATGGCCTGCGTCAACCGCTCCGCAGCCTGGGTCGCCAGGTTCTCACGTTCGATCAAGCGCCAGGCGAGTTGGACACGCATGGGCAGTTTGAGTCGACGCGTGTTTTGAGCCAGGCGGCTGACCTGCTCCCAGTTCACCTGATCGTCGGGTAGGCCTCGGGTCACGATCAGTGCCAAAGCGAGGCTTTTGATATTGGGGTCTTCATGTTCCAGGCAGGGTGCGAGGAGATCGATGAGCACCGGATCGTCTGCGTCACTCACGCCGATGCCAAGCGTGACGATGGATTGTCGCTGCGCCTGAGTGAACATATTCTGATTCACCGCGTTGTTGAGCTGCGTCACTGCGTCCTGCGGGTCTCGGCTGAGCAGTTGGGCGACGGCGGCGGCTCGGACCGGCAGGGGGCGACGCCCGGAGGTGGTCATGGCGAGGTCCACCAGTGCGGCCACGCCCTCGGGGTTGTTCGGCAGTCCGGCGAGGCCTTCGTCGATCACCCATTGGGCAAGCGCCTGTCGGCCGTCGTCGGCGAGAATCGTCAGGCCGGTGGTGTCGCCAGCGGAGAGTTGCGAGCTTGCGGCGCCTATGTTGCTGAGTTCCTGATTTTGGGCGACTTGCTCGAACACGCTGCGTGGGGTTTGGGGCATGCCGCGAAGTGCGGTTAAGAGCAACGTCATGCGTTGGGCTTCGCCGGTGGCAGATTTAAATTGCGTGGTCCAGATGGCCGGTGCCTTCGGGTGGCCGAGCTTCAAGGCGGTGTGCAGGGCGAGGAGTTGGACGGGGGAGTCGGCGTTATCTGTGTCGGCGAGTTGGGCGGCCCATTGCCCGACGGGGGACCAGGCGGCATGAGGCTGCGCCTGCGCCAGGGCGGTTCGAAGCAGCATGACCTGCACCACAGCGATTTGTGAGGCGGGCGGTGGGGGGTCGAGGGTGTCGCTTTGGCCGAGCTGTTGTAAGGCTGGGAGTCCGCGTGGGTCGCCTGCCAACGTGATCAGGAGAGCGCCCATGCCCTGGCGGCCGAGCTTGGGTGATTCCAGAAGCGTTTGCATCCAGGGCTGAGCTTGAACGGGTTCGCCCCGCTTGAGCACGAGTAAGGCACGCGTCGCAGGGTCAAGACCTTCCCAGGCCACCAACTGCGTCAAGGCATCGGTGGTGAGCAGGTCCTGATCCAGTGCAGCGGTGAGCAGCGCCTGCCGTCGGGCAGGGTCTTCGAGGTCGGCGAGTTGCTCAGGAGTCACGCCGGCGGGATTGCGGAGGCCTGCCAGGCCCAGCTCGCCTTGAATCGCGACGGTGATGTCTTCATGCGTGGTCAGTGCTTGCCAGAACGGCTCAAGGCTTGATGCGTTCAGTTCGCGAAGCGCGCGAATTGCGAGGTGACGGGTCGCGGGGTTACGGTCTGCCAGTGCTTGGCGGATGATCCCTTCGGGTTCGCCTGCGTCTGCGGCGTATGCCACGTGCGGGCTGATCATGACGGTGAGGAAAGCGGCGATGATCAGGCTTGCCGAGCCAAAGATCAGGCGGCACGTGGGCTGAATCCTTCGCTTCATCGCAGTAGCATAGAGCTTGTTGCGAAGGACTTGGTTAAGGTTTCGCACCCGCTGCCTTTCACTTTGCGACGTGTCTGATCGCGTCTTGTTTATTACCCGCTGACATGCCTAAGCCTCGCGAAAATATTCAATCTCTGCACGCGTACACGCCTGGCGAACAACCGGTGACCGCTCCCGATATGCCTGCGGTCATCAAGCTCAACACCAACGAAAACCCGTACCCCCCCTCACCTCGGGTGATGCAGGCCATCGCGGACGTGTCGCCTCAGACCCTTCGCCGATACCCCTCACCCACCGCGGCGAAGTTTCGACAGGTGGCCGGAGACCTGCACGGTCTTGGCCCCCAGCACGTGCTTGCGACCAACGGCGGCGACGAGTTGCTGCGACTGCTGCTCACGGTGTATTGCGAACCCAGGCCTGCCCCGCGAGGCGGTCTGGGCACCACCGACCCGACCTACTCGCTGTACCCCGTGCTGGCGCAGATTCAGGACACGCCGATCATCGCGGTATCCCGGGATGCGGAGACGTTCAGCTTGCCCGGCGAGCTGAGCGGTGCATGGAATCAGGCCGGATGCCGGTTGGCGATGCTGGTGAATCCACATGCCCCATCGGGTCGATTTGAAGAGGTTGCGACCTTGCGGGCAATTGCGGAAGGCTTTGACGGGCTACTTTGCATTGATGAGGCATACGTTGATTTTGCCCCTGAGTCTGCAGTCTCACTGGTGCAGGAAGGCTTGAAAAACGTGGTGCTGCTCCGGTCGCTTTCCAAGGGTTACAGTCTGGCGGGCCTGCGGTTTGGGTATGCGCTGGGTCACCCGGAGGTGATCGCTTTGCTCGACAAAGCCCGCGATTCGTACAACACCGATGCGTTGAGTCAGGCTGCGGCGGTCGCGGCGGTTGGCGATCAGGATTATGCCCGCGATACCTGGGGCCGGGTCAAAGCTGAGCGGCAGCGGCTGGCAGACGCGCTGGCCAACCTGGGCTTTGGCGTCTGGCCCAGCCATGCCAATTTCATGCTGGCCCGCCCGCCCGTCCCGCCGAACTCCACGGCGGAGGACACGGCAGAACATCTTTATCGCCACCTCAAAGCGCACCACATCCTGGTCCGCTACTTCAATATGCCTCCGCTGCGGGACAAGCTCCGAATCACCGTGGGAACGCCTGAAGAGAACCAGGCATTGCTCGACATACTCACCCCCGCAACGGCTCAATCTGCCTCGGCCGCGTCATGCGTCGATGAGGGCGATATAAAGTAACCATGTCCCGCACTGCTTCCATCACCCGTCATACATCCGAGACCCGTATCGCCGTGTCCATCGACCTCGATGATCCCACAGCAGGTTCGGCTCCCGCCACCGGCGTCGGCTTTTTCGATCACATGCTCACACTGCTGGGCAAGCACAGCCGGCTTGGCCTGAGCATCACCTGCGACGGCGACACACATATCGACGACCATCACACCGTCGAAGATGTCGGTATCGCGATCGGGGAAGCGCTCAAGCAGGCGCTGGGCGACAAGCGCGGCATTGAGCGGTACGGCCACGCAGCGGTCCCCATGGACGAGGCGCTGCGCGGGTCACCCTGGACTTGTCCGGCCGAGCGCACCTGGTGTACCGCGTCAACTTCGTGGCCACCGGCACTCCTGATCCGCAGCTCACCGGTGAAACGATGGGTCGATTTGATTTGCAGCTCGTTCGGGAGTTCTTTCAGGCCATCACCAACGCTGCGGCGATGAACTTGCACCTCGAAGCGCCCTATGGTGAGAACAATCACCATCTAGTCGAAGCGCTGTTCAAGGCGTTCGGCCGGGCGTTGCGCGACGCGGTGCGAATCACCAGTGATGACATTCCCTCTACGAAGGGATCGCTGTCCTAACGGCCTTCTGCGGTCATTCGGCTGCGGCCGCTTGCGCTGCGAGCACCCAGTCCGGGGCACTGATAAAGCGTGTCCTGGCCGCCTCGCCAAGCGCCACACCATCGACGGCAATCAGGGCAGCGTTCCAGAGCCAGCGGTTCTGGCCGATGTAAGCCTCGACCACATGCTCGGTGCCGTCGATCTCAAGCATCGTCGCGAGATGCTGTTCAAATGCGGCGAATCCCCGGTGCTCATCCACCATCTCGCCGTCGATCCACAATTGCTCACGGCCTTGGAGCAGCAGGTTCCACTGATTGACCGCTTCGAGCGTATGACCTCGAAACGTAACGCTCCATCGCTGCGTAAACCACTTCATCGCATCGCTCTTCCAGATCAGTGATGGTTCTGATTATTGAGCGTGAATGACGTCGTGTACGAACTGGAGCTTTTCGCGTGCCGGGCCTGAGAGCACGAAGGGGTAGGCGTCGTTGATGCCCATGCCGCGGTTGAGATTGTTGAGGGTGTAGGTCAGGGCGGTGAAGTCTTCGATCAGTTTCTCAAGCGGCGGGACGGGGTCGGCGATCGGGTTGAGTACGCGGTCTACGCGGGGCTCGTCGTCACGGTCGGGGTGGAGGCCCAGGCCGTTGGTCGCGGCGGTTTGCAAGGTGTCGATGATGTGCAGGTAGTGAGCCCATGTCTCTGCGAAGTCTTCCCACGGGTGCATCGTCGCATAGGCGGAGATGAAATGGTCACGCCAGTCGGCGGGAGCGCCTTGCTCGTAATAGCGTTGCATCGCAGCTTGATAATCCTCTCGGTCGTCGCCGAACAATGCCCGGCAGCGGTCCAGCCGTGCCTGCGGATTGGCGTCGTAGACCTGCGAAACCAGGAGGCTCCAGTAGTAATGGCCGACCTCGTGGCGGAAGTGGCCCAGCAAGGTGCGGTACGGCTCGTGGTGTTCCTGTCGGCGTCGCTCGCGTTCGGCGTCGTCGGCTTCGGCGAGGTTCACGGTAATCACGCCGTTCTCGTGGCCGGTGTTGACCTGCGGGGCGTTGGCGTCGTCGGGGTCTGCCATGAAATCGAACTGCAGCCCGCGGTCGGGGTCTTGCTCTTTGGAAATCACCGGCAGCCCCAGCGCATTGAGCGTGTAGAGCAAGCGACGCTTGGCGGTTTCGAGTTTGCTCCAGGCGGTGTAGTGACCAAAACGCGAAAGATCGGGGATGGTGCGGGTGAGTCGGCAGGCACGGCAGAGCTCGCGGGGATCGTCCGCGTCCATGCCGTGGTTGCAGGTGTTGTGCTCCATGTAATTGTTACAGAGTTTGAAGCGTCGGCCTCGAGCGTTGGGCAGGGGAGATCCGTAGACGCCCGGCTGGGCGTGGATGGGGTCGAGCGAGACCACCGCACCGAGCTCGGGGACGTACGCAAGGGTTCGGTGGCAGTTGACGCAGGTGGTGTTCTCGAAGAACAGAAGCTGGGCACAGTGGTCGCAGTGGAAGACGCGCATGGTGATGAGCCTAGAGCTTCGTCATCGAGCGTGATACGGGCCGGAGGTCGTAACGGTCCTTAAATTGCCGCAAGGTCGATGAGTTTGAGATCACACCTTGCTAAAACGGGTGCATGCCCCAGCCTCTCGCGAAACGTCCGAATGCTGCAGCCCGTCGCCGTCATGAGGCATGGCTCATCGAGCTGACCAGTCTTCCCACCGCAGCGTTTCATGAGCACGCGGTGCTGGCGTGGCTCGCGCAGTGGCTCAAAGCTCGGCCGCACCTCGCGGTCAAAACCGACCGGTTCGGAAACCTCTTGATTTCACGCACCGAGGTCGAATCAACGCCGTCGCCCTTGATTTTCACCGCGCACCTGGATCACCCCGCGTTTGTCATCCGCGATATCGACGGCCCATTGATCCGAGCGGACTTTCTCGGAGGCGTGCGGAACGCCTACTTCGTGGGCGCCCGTGTCCGGGCCTGGCCTGAAGCATCCGCCGGATCGCGTCGAAAGGCGAACGGGTCGCCTGCGGCAATGGGGAGAATTGAAGCGTTAATGCCTCCGGTTGCCGGGACGGACGACAAGCGAATCATCGCCCGCTTCCCACTGGCGCATGCGAGAACGCTGCAGGCTGGTAATGTGATGACCTGGCAGTTCACGGGTCGGTCGAAAGACATTACGCACGGCAGCGTCGTGGAAGACGGAAGGCTGCGTGCCCCAGCGTGTGATGATCTGGCGGCGGTGGCGGCGACGGTGTCAGTCCTGGATCAGTTAAAAGGTGGGGCAGCCGCGGGGGGGGACGCGGTGCCAGACGTTCGCGTGTTGTTGACCCGGGCGGAAGAGGTCGGGTTCGTCGGGGCGTTGGCGTCGATCAAGTCTGGGCTTGTGCCCCGCAAAGCTCGTTTGATCTGCCTGGAAAACTCAAAAAGCTTCGCAGAAAGCCCCATCGGTGGCGGCCCGATCATCCGCGTCGGTGACCGAATCTCGACTTTTCACCCCGTGCTGACGCGTCGACTGGCGGATATCGCGGAGTCGCTGGTCGAGACGCAGCCGGGGTTTGCGTTTCAACGTCGGCTGATGCCCGGCGGGGCGTGTGAGGCGAGCGCATTTCAAGCTGCGGGCTACACCGCGACATGTATCTGCCTGCCGCTTGGGGGGTATCACAACATGGGGCCGTTGATCCGTGGCCGAGGCCGGGTGGTGCCGGAGGAGATTGCTGTGGACGATTACCATCGGCTGGTGCACCTGCTGCTTGCGATCGCGGCGGCGGACCCGTTGAGTGATAAAGACCAACAAAACGACCGATTCGCCCAGCGACTCGCGGCGCTTTTAGATCACCGTGAAGCGGAGCTGCTCACCAGTCCAAGTCGGCTTGATTCTTAATCGACGGCTGGTGGGGTGTGATGGCGTTCAGCCCGATAAATGCCCGCGCAAGGCTTGCGGCAACCCCCGGTCATTGCGCAGGCGGTGTCTTGAACCGCGTCACGGGGCGCGGGCGATGTGCTGGTACGTCGGATCTGAAATCATTCGCAAAGCCATGATCCGTAGACGTTTGCGTAAGTTTTTGGGGTGCCGGGAACACTCGTCATCAGGCTCTGATTACTGCTAGGCACCCGCGTTGCGTGTGTTCGTGTACCGCGATTTGCGGTTCCCGAGCCCACCATGACCCACTCCCACACGTCACAACCCACCTCCACGCCATCCGCCACGCCATCCGCCACGCCTTGGCTGGACCTGCTCACCGCTCGGTCCACGTCAGCTGCGGGTCAAGACCAGAGCGGCGAAACGCTTGGCGTGTCGTTGCTCGCCCTCGCCCAGCTCGCGGCGGCGGTGCATCAGCACGAAGCTGCCGTCCAAGCCCCCACCACCACCCCCACCCCAACCCCCACCCCAACCACGCGGGAGGCTGCCTGATGTATTACGGCCTATACCTCTCCGCCTCCGGCGTCCTTGTGAACACCCATAACCAGGACGTGCACTCCAATAACCTGGCCAATGCCCAGACGCCCGGTTTCAAGCCCATCATCCCCGGCGTTCAACAACGCCCGGCTGCGTCGGTTGAAGACAATCTGCCCTTCGATGCGTCCCACGATCTGCTCGACCGCCTGGGCGGCGGCGTCCTTGCCGCACCGTTAGGCACTTCATTTAATCCCGGTGCTCCAGAACGCACCGGCCGACCCCTGGATGCGGCGCTGACCGGACGCAACGAGTTCTTCGCAGTGCAGCATGAAAACACCGCCACGGGTCAGACCGACATCCGCCTGACCCGAGACGGCCGACTCTTTACCCGCCAGGGCGGCGAGCTGGTCACGGCGTCCGGCCTGCCCATCCTCGATCCCCAGGATCGGCCCATCAAGGTTGATCCCGAAGCAGGCCCGGCCCATGTCGATGCCCGCGGACGCATTATCCAAGCCAACGGTGTCGTCGCGCAGCTCCAGATCACTCAGGTCGCCGACCCCCGCAATGACCTGGCCCCCGCGGGCGGCGACACCTTCACCTTTCGCGGTAATGACACCCGAAAGCCCGCCGATGACGTGCTGCTGATGCCTGGGCATATTGAAACATCCGGCGTGTCATCCATTGATTCAATGATGCAAATCGTCAAATCCACCAAAGCCGCGAACGGCAATGCCAACATGATCCGCTATCAGGATCAAATGATGGATCGTGCCATCAACACCCTCGGAAGAGTGGCTTAAAAAACCGCTGACCGCTGTTCGATTATAGAACGCTGACTAAAGCATTGCATTATGGCCACTGAAGCACTCCATTCCGCAGCGACAGGCATGAATGCCTTGTCGATACAGATCGATGTCATTGCGAATAACATCGCAAACTCGAATACAACGGGGTTTAAAGCCTCGCGCGTTAACTTCGAAGACCTGCTTTATCAGCAAAAAGAACAGCCCGGCGTGGAGAACGGCGACGGACCCAGCAACCCCGGCCTGCTTCAGGTCGGGTTGGGTGTGGCGGTCTCGAATACGCAATACAACTTCCAGCAAGGTCCTATCGAAACCACCGGCCGATCCCTTGACCTCGCCATTGATGGGGATGGCCTCTTTCGCGTGCAACTTGCAGGCGATCGGGGGGTCGACAACGTTGGCTACACCCGCAGCGGCAACTTCTTTACCAACCGGGACGGCGAACTGGTCCTGGGCAATAGCGAAGGACCCCGGCTGGACCCTGACATCGAAGTGCCTGACGACGCGGTGGAAATCGCCATCGACAAGGCTGGCGTGGTGTCGGCACTGATGCCCGACGGGACCACACAGGAAGTCGGGCAACTTGAAATCGCCACCTTCGTCAACAAGTCCGGGCTGCGGTCCATCGGCGCCAATGTGTTCGTTGAAACCGAAGTGTCCGGCCCGCCCATCGTGGGCCCGCCCCTTGAAGGACAACTCGGTGGGATCAATCAAGGCCAGCTTGAACAGTCCAACGTGGACCCGGTGAGCGAATTGGTCCACCTGATCAAGGCTCAACGTGCCTTTGAAATGAACTCGCAAACCATCAAGGCCGCTGACGAAACGCTCCAGGTCGTCAGCAACCTCCGACGCTTCTAACCCAAGGTCCATGACCCGATGAAACTCACCCCCGCCTTTGTATTGGCCCTCGCTCTTGTCTTCCCCGCAACTTACGTGCGGGCTGACGGGGGGACCATTCGGCTGCACCGTGAAGCCGGATCGAACGACGCGGTGATCACGCTTGGCGAAGTGACGGAGCTCACCGGCGCTGATGCGAAACGGTTGGCAGGTGTCGTACTGATGACCTTCCCGGAAGGTGCCCGTGAGGTGACGCTTGACCTTCGAGCGATTCGCCAACGCCTCACCGACGAGGGGATCAACTGGGCGGAGCACGAACTCATCGGCGTCGAGCAATGCACCGTGTATCGAACCGTGGCCTCCCCCGAGCCCGACGATGCGGACGGCCCGACCGGCTCGGGTGCCAACCCGCCCCCCAGCCTGGATGCGGTGGAAGCTCGTACCGTCCGAGGCGTCATCCTCGAGCAGCTCGCTGAGCAGGCGGGCGTGGATGTGACAGCACTCGATCTTGAAGCCCGCGAACGTGACGAACCCACGCTGATCCAGGTTGTGGTTGGTGATCAGCCCTCGGTGCGCTTGGAGGCGGGGCGAGCAGATCGCTGGACCGCCATCGTCACCACGGAAGATTCGCTTGGCGTTTCGGATGTGGACCGCCTGGCCCTGCGGGTTGGCAAACGCGTGGACACCAGCGTGGCCGTGTCGCCGATCCGTCGAGGCGATGTCATTGGGCTGCACGATGTGCAACGTCGTGAAGTGGTGGTCCCGCTTCATGGCTATGACCCGATTCCCGAAACCACCCAGTTCGTTGGACAAATTGCTGAGCGTCACCTGACGGTGGGTGAACCGCTGGACGCCCAGGCGGTGCGGGCTCCGCGTGTGATTCATCGCAACGAAGTGGTCGCGGTGCAGCTCCGCGTGGGCGAGCTCATCATTGTTCAGCCCATGTTGGCCCGCGATGACGGCGGCGTGGGCGACTCCATCCGCGTGCAACGCACCGATACCCGCCAGATCGTCCATGTCCGGGTCACCGGCCGACGTACCGCTGCCATCGACACCCCCTCGCCTGTTGAGCCTCAGGTCGCCCAAGGAGATATCCGCTGATGAATTGCCACACCCCTCGACGCACCACCACAAGCCTGCTCATTGCTTTGACCATCGCCGCCACCGCACAGGGTCAGGACTCCTCGCTGTATCTGCAGACCGATCCGTCTGCCGCCGCCGCCGCCCGATTCGGTGCCCCCGCATCTGACGAAGGGTTTGCCCCCACGCTCAATGCTGACATCGCGCGGATGAGTATCGCGGTCGTGACCAAGCCCCGGCCCAAGGTGTTCCGCAAAAATGACCTCATCACGATCATCGTCCGGGAGACCTTTGAGTCCTCGTCGGACGCGGATCTCTCGACCGAGAAAGAAATGGAAGTGGAAGGCGAAGTCAGCGCGTTCCCACGCTTGACGCTTCAGGATCTGGTGGACTTTCAGCTGCGATCCAGCGAACTCGGCGACGATGCCCCTGCGGTGGGCGTGACCTTCAAGCGTGGCTTTGACGGCACCGGCTCGACGGAACGCAAGGACCAGATGTCCGGCCGAATCACCGCCCGCGTCCTCGACGTTAAACCCAACGGCACCCTGGTGCTCGAAGCTCGAAAGCACCTTCAGGCGGACAAGGAAGCGGTGACGATTGTCGCCACCGGCATGTGCCGTGCCGCCGACATTTCCGCAGTCGACAACACCGTCCTCTCCACTGCCTTGCACGATTTACACATCGTTAAGAAGACCGAAGGCGAACTGCACAAGGCCAGCAAGAAAGGCCTGCTGACCAAGATTCTCGATGGACTTTTTGCGTTCTAAAACCGGACCGCTAACGCCCCGCATCCAGCCTTTTGTTTCGCACTTCACTTTCACGGACTCTTCCATGAACCGCCCCACATTGACCCCATCTCGCACAACGCAAAGCCAAGGCCTGGGAAGCCTGGCGTGGTGGGTGGCGTTGGCTTTGCTGGTGATGCTGGCCACCGATGCCCGCGCGGTGCAGGTGCAGGACCTGGTCCGACTCAAGGGCTCGGAGACCAGCAAGATCATCGGCATGGGTCTGGTGGTGGGGCTCAACGGCACCGGCGACAGCCGTAAGTTTGCCTCGTCGCACAAGATGCTGGCCGAGGCGGTCAGCAAGTTCGCCGATGAGACCGCTGCGTTCGCACAGATCAGCCAGAGTGATGCTGTCGCACTGGTCTACCTCTCAGCAGAAATTCCCGGCCACGGGGTGCGAAGCGGGGATCGACTCGATGTCCAGGTCGCCAAAGCAGGCGACGCCGAGTCGCTTGCCGGCGGTCGGCTCATCATCTCCTGGCTCGCCGGGCCAACCAACGACGCCCCCGTCATGGCGGTCGCTGAGGGACAGATCAGCCTGCCTGACGCACAGCATCCCACCACCGGCAAAATCGTCGGCGGGGTTCAGATGGTCCGCGATGTGGTGTCCCAGCCCATGGACCGCTACGGCCGAATCCACCTGGTGCTCAACGACCGCGTCGCGTCCTGGCCGGCCGCTACCAGCCTCGCCCGGCTGATCAATGAAGTGCTCGCGCCCGACGGACCGGCGATCGCGCAGGCAGCCGACCAGAAAAACATCCTCATCTCCGTTCCCGAGGATCAGCGTGTCTCCCCGGGATCATTCATCAGTCAAATCCTGCGCACCTACGTCGAGCCGGCACTGATCCATTCAGGCGCCAAAGTCATCATCAACGAACGCACCGGCACCGTCGTCATCACCGGCGATGTGCAGGTCTCCCCCGTGGTCATCTCACACGAAGGTCTGACCATCACCTCGGTGCGACCCGCGCCACCGCCCAACCCCCAGCAGCCCGAGCTGGTCGAAGAACGCTTCATTCCCATCGACCCGGCCAACGAAGGCGGCACCTCGCTGAGCCAACTCCTCGAAGGTTTTAACCAACTCAAGGTTCCCGCCCAGGACCGCATCGCGATCATCCGCCAGATTTCCGCAGCGGGAAAACTTCACGCCCAACTCATCGAGGAGGAATAAGCATGCAGATCACCTCCACGACCCAGTCTGACAAAGCCACCCCCGCCCTGAATAGCGCAGCAGAGAAGCCTGCCGTCGATTTCAACCGAGCCATGCAGCGACAACTTGGCCAAGCCTCGGCCACGCCAAAAACGGTGGACCCCAAGGCCCGTGAGGCAGCACAGCAACTCGTGTCAACCACCTTGCTCCAGCCGGTCTTTGCGGCGATGCGTGAGGATCCGCTGCGGGTCGAGAAGTTCCACGGAGGCCCGGGCGAACGCATGTTCGGCAGCCAACTCGACACGCTCCTGGCCGATCGCGTCGCGTCCAAAACCGACATGCCTCTCATCGAATCGATCGCCAAACAGTTCACCCGTAACCACGCGACCACCGCCTATGCCCCGACCGGCCCGGCGATGCCCGTCACCCTGACCACCCCTTCAACGCTATGACCCTCGACCGACAAACCCAACAAGATCTCACCAACCTCACCCGAACGGTGCGTGACCTGGTGGACGTGCACCAACGCATGGTCACCTTGCTTGACCGCAAGACCGACGCGATGCGTAAGGCGGACGGCGACGCAATGCAGCAACTCTCCGAACGGGAGAACGAGCTGGTGCAACTGCTCAGCAATCTCGAAAAGCGTCGGCTGCAGCAAGTCGCAGATATCACGCTGCGGGTGGACCCGGCGGCTCCCGAGCCGCTTCGGATGAAAGAGCTGGCCGAGCGGTTGCCTGAACCCACGCGCGGCAAGTTGCTGGTCATGCGCACGCAATTACTCGATGCCATGGAAGAGGTCAAAACCCGCACCAGCGTGGCGCGTCGTGCAAGCGAGTCCCTGCTCAAGCACATGACCGGCCTGCTCCACCACGTCACCACCGCAGCGACCGGATCGCGGACCTACGGCCGACGCGGACCCGGACCCCAGCCCTCCGCTTACGCCATCCCCCGAACGCTCAACCTCACCGCCTGACCCAACCATTCACCCTCTCGCGTTGTCCCCATGGGCCTCACCAACTCCCTCCAAATCGGCCGCTCCGGATTGCTCTCGGCTCAATCTGCGCTGCAGGTGGCGGGCAATAACCTGTCCAACATCGGCACCGAGGGATACCACCGCCAGCGGATCGAGCTGGCCCCCAACCGCTACCAGAACATCGGCCGAGACATCTACGTCGGCACCGGCGTGCAGGTCAGCGACATTTCACGCCAGGTCGACGAAGCGCTCGAAGCGCGCTGCGCGGGGCCAACAGCGACGCGGCAGGTTCGGCGGTGCTTACCAATCTGCTCGAGCAGGTCGAAGCCATTGAAGGCGAGCTCTCCGGCGTGGACCTGTCCAACCAGATGGGCAAATACTTCAATGCCTGGAACGACGTCACCGCCAATCCGCAGGACCTGTCGCTCCGAAGTCTGGCGGTGGAAGAAGCACGGTCGATGTCCCGCTATGTCAACGATCGACGCGGCGAGTTCACTGATCTCATCAAGCAAACCGATGACAGTACGCGAAACTCCGTCACCGCAGCCAACACCCTGCTGTCGGAAATTGAAGGACTCAATAACAGCATTTCCGTGACTGAGAAAGGCCAGGGCCCGTCGGCCGGCGGGCTGCGCGATCAACGCGACTTGCTGCTCAGCGAATTGTCCAGCTATTTCGAAATCTCCACCATCGAGCAGACCAGCGGATCGGTTGATGTGTTCGTTGGCTCAGTGCCTTTGATCCTCAACGGCCAGTCCCGCGGTGTCGAACTGAAGTCTGAAGCCAACGGCGATGACTTCATCACCACTGTGGTGGTCAGTGATGACCAATCCGAGATCGACACGTCTGCGGGTGAAATCGGCCAGCAAATGTCCTTTCGTAAAACGCATCTCCAGGATGCGATCGACGCGATCGACACGTTTGCCAACACCATGATCTTCGAGACCAACCGGCTCCACGGCCAAGGGCAAGGCCTGGACGGACTCGATCAGGTCACGGGATTCACCCGCGTTGAAGATGCCTCGCTGGCCTTGAACGACCCGACGCTTGACCTTGGGTTCACACCCACACACGGCTCATTCAAACTCTCACTGACTCAGCAGTCCACCGGCCAACGCGAAACCACCCGGATCGATATCGACCTCGACGGCATCAACCCCGCGTCGGACACCACGCTTGATTCGCTCGCAGCAGACATCAACGCGATTGCCGGTGTGACCGCGACGGTGCTTCCCGACGGCCGATTAAAACTCGAAGCCGATTCCAGCGACTTTCAGATCTCCTTCAGCGACGACACGTCAGGCGTGCTGGCGACGCTGGGCGTGAACGCATTTTTCTCCGGTCACGATGCCTCCACCATGGCGGTCAACGATGAGCTCGTGGGCGATCCCCGCAAGGTCGCAGCAGGTCTTGGACACCTGCCCGGTGACAACCGCACAGCCCTGGGCATTGCAGGTCTTCGCGACGCG
Organism: uncultured Phycisphaeraceae bacterium; assembly: GCA_963799465.1. GTDB lineage: Bacteria > Planctomycetota > Phycisphaerae > Phycisphaerales > Phycisphaeraceae > JBCCOW01. The sequence goes on from CAWCXG010000001.1 coordinate 2,867,287, forward strand.
CCCATCGAATCCATCGACGGCCAAAGCATCCCGCAGTACTGGAACCGTCACGTGGAAGACTTCGCCATTCGGCTGAGTCAGGCGCGGGAGCAGAACCGCGCCGACACCATTGTCGCCAACAACCTCACTGAACAGCAGCAGGCCATCTCAGGGGTCAATGCTGACGAAGAAACCATCAACCTCATTCAATACCAACGCATGTTTCAGGCTTCGGCACGCTTCATCAACGTCGTCGACGAACTGATGCAGACCTTGATCAACCTTGTGTAACGCCGTCTCCACGTTTTAAAGCCTTGCTATGGGCATCATTCCCCTTTCATCACGAACCTCGACAGGCTTGCAGGCTCAGAAGTCGCTTGCGCAGATCACGCAGACGCAGGCCAAGCTTCAGCAGGCTGAGAAAGAAGCTTCGACCGGGCGGCGCATCGACAAGCCTTCTGATGATGCCAGCATCGTGGCGTCGGTGTTGAATCTCGCCGACCGCGTCGCTGAGCGTGAACAGGTCGACAAGAATCTCCGCCATGGCATCAACGTGCTCAGCACGGCGGACGAAGCGTTGTCTGATGCGTCGAACATCCTGCGGGAAGCGGCTGCGATTGCGTCGAGCCAGATCGGCGTGGGCTCCGACAAGGAAACGCGTGCGACCGAGGCCAATGTGATCGACGCTTCGCTGCAAGGCTTGATCACGGCAGCGAACCGGCAGTACGCCGACCTCTCGGTGTTCGGCGGGAACAATGGTGCGGAGCCCGGCGGACTGATTTTCGAAGAGTTTCTCGGTGGCGTGCGGTACACCGGGGGCGATACCGATCTGTCGGCGGACTACGGCGCCCCGCAGAACGAGCAGTTCACCGCCAACGGAGCCGACGCCTTTGGTGCTTTTTCGCATCGGGTGGTCAGCCAGGTCGATCTGCAGCCCCAGTCCATCGGCGCAACGTCACTGGATGACCTGATTGGTACGCAAGGCGTGGGCATTCGGCGCGGCGGGGTCACGTTGAGCGTCAACGGCGTGGATGCCCGTATCGATCTAAGCGACGCTGACACACTCAACGACGTGACCACGCGGATCAACGAGGGCATTGAGCAGCTCGCGCCTGGTTCGGGCACGCTCAGCCTGACCGCAGCGGGATGGGAACTCCAGACCACCGGACCTGACAGCATCGCCATCGCCGACATCGGCTCAGGCCAGACGGCGGCTGATCTGGGAATCATCATCGCCGCCAGCGCCCCAGGCGGTACCACGACCACCACGACCAAATCGGCAGCGCGACTGACCGAAGATACGCCCTTGTCCAGCTTTGGCGCGTCGGTCGATTTTCTCAGTGGGATCACCATTTCGCAGGGCAGTGAAACCAAGGTGCTCGACACCTCTGCAGCGCAAACGGTGCTGGACCTGCAAAACGCTGTAGATCAACTCAATCTCGGGCTACGGCTTGAAATCAATGACGCACAGAACGGCCTGAACCTGCGATCAGAAGTCTCGGGCGTCAATCTTTCGATCGGCGAGAACGGCGGAACCACCGCTCAGGACCTGGGCCTGCGCAGTTTTGGACCTCAGACGCGACTCGAAGACTTCCGTGACGGCAAGGGAGTCGAGTTCATCGCCGGCGAACCCGATGTCGCTTTTGACCTGCACGACGGCAGAAATTTCCAGGTTGACCTCGCCGCATCCAACGACATCCAGGACGTATTGGATCAAGTTCGCGCTGCGGCCGCCGCGGCAGGTATTGCTGCGACAGACTTTTCAATTGAGCTCGGTGCGGTGGGTGAAGGTTTTGTGCTCACGGACAATACGGTGGGCACCGAAGACTTCCGCGTCAGCAATGTGGGATTGTCGCTTGGCGCTGAGCATTTAGGGATCAGTGGCAACGCTCGCGCGGGCAATACGTTGGTCGGCGAGGACAAAGCGGTGCTCCGCACGGAGAATGCTTTTACACATTTAATGGATTTATCAAAAAGTCTTCGTGAAAATAATGAGATTGGCATCACGGTTGCTGGTGGTAACTTGCAGGAAGACACCGACAAGGTGGTCGAGGCCCGCTCCCGTGTGGGAGTTCAAGCCAGAAGACTGGAAGATCAGTCGACACTGAACGCCGACCAGAAGATTACGGAAGAATCGATGCTCAGTGAACTACAAGACGCCGACCTGACTGAGGTTTTGACCCGTTATTCGCTATTGCAAACGCAATTGCAGGCGTCGTTACAGGTGAGCAGCAATAACTTGCAGCTTTCTCTATTGGATTACTTGCGCTAGTTAGCGCAAAACCTGCGCAGGGCCGGCAACACAGCCGAGCCGGTCGAGCGTGGGTCAGTAAGGACAGGCGGCAGGATGCCGCCGCCCCCAAGGGTGTGTACCCCGGGGTTGGACCAGGATGGATGCCCGGCTGTATTGGAAAGGACCGTGCGGTGAAGATCGACACGTCACGATTTGGCGAAATTGAGGTGGACCCCAAGCGGGTGATTCACTTTGAGCGTGGAGTACTTGGATTCCCCAAGCAAAAGAGCTACGTGCTCTTTGAAGCGGGCGAAGACAGTTACTTCTGGTGGCTGCAAAGCGCGGACAATCCCGAGCTGGCGTTTGTGGTCACGGATCCCAGCTTGTTCGTTCCCACGTACCGCGTCCCGGTGCGGGCCGATCAGATGATTGACCTGGGCATTGAAACGCTCGACCAGGCTCAGGTCTTCGTGATTGTCAATAAGCACGGGCAGACCTTGACCGGCAATCTGCAGGGACCCCTGGTGATCAATGTGGCGACGCGTGAAGCCCAGCAGTTGGTGTTGTCGGACCGCCGATTCACCACCCGTGTACCGCTGATCGATGTGAAACCGACTCCTGCGCAGGCGACCGACGCGGCCGCTGTTGTGAACCACGCGACGCCCTCTGTGGTGGCCGCCTAACCCGCTGACGTCTGACTGTCATGACTTCTGCTTTCTCTCACTGTTCGAATACTGACCCGTGCCCCACGCAAGGATGTGTGGCGAGGCGCGTCTGGCCCAAGGAAGGAGCCACCCTGCATGCTCGTGCTATCCCGGCAGCGCGACGAAACGATCATGATCGGCGACGATATCGAGATCACGATTGTCGACATCCGAGGCGACAAAGTGCGCCTGGGCATCAATGCCCCGCGCAGAGTGCAAGTGCACCGAAAAGAGGTCTACCTGGCGATCCAGGACGAAAACGCGCAAGCGGCCTCTGTCAACCCCGAGGCCGTCGTTGCGGCCGATCATTCCCTCAAAGCGGTGCACGGCAAAACCCGTCGCAGCGCCTGAGCCACCCAACATTTATACACCGTGAGGGGCTTGTGATGCCCTCATCTACACACCGTGTCCGATCCGGCGAGCCTCGTAGCCGCCACGCCACCCCCGACAATCAAGGAGGATTGTCATGACCAGGATCAACACCAACGTTTCAGCGATGGTCGCTCGAAACAATCTCAACCGTACGAACAACGATCTGAACACCAGCCTGGAACGGCTGTCCACCGGACTTAAGATCAACCGCGGGGCCGACAACCCTGCCGGCCTGATCGTGTCCGAGCGGTTACGCACCGAGATCGTGGGCATTGACCAGGCGGTGTCGAACATCGAACGCGCCACCAACGTCATTGCCACCACCGAGTCGGCGTTGCAGGAGATCAATAACCTGCTCACCGACATCAAAGGCCTGACCATTGAGGCGGCGAATACCGGTGCGTTTTCGCAGGAAGAGATTGAGGCGAACCAGCTGCAGATCGACTCGGCGATCGAGTCCATCACCCGCATCTCGAACACCACCTCGTTCGCTGGGCTCAAACTGCTCAACGGCTCGCTGGACTACCTGGTCTCAGGCCAGCCGTCGTCCGCGATCCAGGAGGTCAACGTGACGGGGGCCAACTTCGGCACCAATCCGTTTATCCCGGTGACCGTTGAGGTGCTCAACTCGGCTGAGACCGCATCGCTGTTCATCTCGGGCAATATCGCGGGTTCACCCGGTGAACTGCTCAGCACGGTGAGCTTCGAGGTCTCCGGGCCAGGCGGCGTGCAGGACTTCACGTTTGCGTCGGGGACCGCGTTGTCCGCAGTCGCTCAAGCCATCAATCAGGTCAGCGATGCCACCGGCGTGTCCGCTCGACTGGCCAACCCGGCAGACCAGACATCAGGCCTGGTGATCGAGTCGGCGTTGTATGGGTCAGATCAGTTCGTGAGTGTTCGCAAGATCAACGGTGGCGACAGCTTCCAGACCTTCGACGCACAAGGCGGCTCGCCAGTCATCCGTGACACCGGCGAAGACGTGCTGGCCACGATCAACGGTAATATCGCGCTGGGTGACGGGCTGGACATCAGCCTGCAATCAAGCACATTGAACGTTGAAATGACCCTCACGTCTGCCGCCGCCAACAGTACCGGCGTCGAGCACAGCTACTCCATCACAGGGGGCGGTGCGCTCTATCAGATCGGCAGCCAGATCAACACCCAGCAGCAAGTCGGCATCGGCATCCAGTCGGTGGCCGCAACGCGACTGGGCGATACGGACGTGGGCTTTCTCACCTCGATCGTGGCAGGCGGCGATAATTCACTGGTAGCGGGTAAAGCCCGCGAAGCCTCGGAGATCATCGACTCGGCGATCAATCAGGTTTCATCACTGCGAGGTCGGCTCGGTGCGTTTGAACGCAATACCCTGCAGACCACCTTGCGAAGTCAGCAGATCGGGTTGGAAAATCTCACGGCGTCGGAATCGGCGATTCGTGACACCGATTTTGCGGAAGAAACCTCCAACCTCACGCGGGCACAGATCCTGCAACAGGCGGGTACCTCGACGCTTGCGATTGCCAACTCCAGCGCCCAGTCGGTGCTGTCACTGCTGGGCTAAGCGAAATCACCAGGGAGCCCGGGGACGTAAACACGGTCCGGGGTTCCCGACGTGAGGTGGCCAGGCCTTGAAGGCTCGCGCCATGGAGGTTATCGCGCGTGGCTGATCATGGCCTCGTGATCGGCGATGAGCTGATAGAGCGTCGCGGCGTCGGGTGACTGCTTGAGTTGGTCCCGGAGTTCGGGATCGGTGAGTAGCCGGGAAATTTTGGCCAAGGCCTGGATATGCGGGCCGGTCTGATCGAGGGGCGAGGCGAGCAGGATGACCAGTTCGACGGGTTGTCCGTCGATGGCGTTGAACTCGAGCCCTTGTGGTGCGAGTCCGATGGCCATGCGAAGCCGATCCACGCCGGCAGCCTTGCCGTGCGGAATCCCGATTCCGTGACCGATACCGGTCGTGCGGGTGGTTTCACGAACCCAGATTGCATTTTTAAGGCCCGGCGCGTCGGAAATAGGCGTCTCTGGCGACCAGGAGGTCAGCCAGCGTGTCGATCGCGGCGTGTTTGTCTTCTGCCGCAAGCGGCACAAGTACGCAGTCGGGTTGGATGATGTCAGTGAGAATCACGGGTTAGCAGGCCGCACCCGCGGCAGACCGGATACACCACGCATTCGGTCGGTCCATAACCATACCGCGTCGAAGGGCTTGCGGCAAACCCTGAGTCGCATGATTTTGCCGTCGTGGTGCATGAGAGCGGTTGTGCATCAGCCTTGAATTTCGAGCAGTCGTCGGGGTGATTCGCCTTGGCCGGTGCGTGCGGAAAGATGGCAGGTCATGCAGCAGGCCATGGTTTGTCGGTGTCGTAGTGCGGGTGGCTCGTCGCGGGCGCTGCTGCGGCGGTCGATCAGGCGGCGCCATTGGCGTGCGATGAGCTCGGCGTAGTCCAGCGGTTCGCCGAAGTCCTCGCCTTGATCGACGACGGGTTGGCCTTTGGCATCCCGGGCGACCAGGCGGTATCCCGCGTCGTCGAGCGTGAGCTGGCCGTCCCGGCCCATGACTTCCAGGCGGCGCTGGTGGGTGACCGAGCAGTCACTGACGACCACACTCACGCCCACGCCGCCAGCCGTCCCGGGCTGATCCACAGCCGGTGCGATTCGCCCGTGAGCGGTGACCCAACCCACCCGGTGCGACTGGGCGTCGGCCTCGGAACGCGGGACAGGGGTGGAGGTTGAAGACGTGTCGGCCCGGACGATGTGAGCGGTGAGCACTTCGGGAAGATCCGTCCAGGTGAGCAGGGTGGCCCACGCATCGAAGAGCCGAGCGTGGAGCGAGCCGTGTCCTGCGGGGCCGACGGAGCGGTAGGCAATCTGATGGATGGGTCCCAAGGCGTCGGCGGGGTCGGCGGCGGCGAGGGTGCCGGGGCTTTGACGCATTGACGGTAAAAACACAATCTCTGCCGCCGCTTGCGCCAATGCGGGTTCCAGGTCCGCCAGTGCGACGGACATCGGCTCCAGTAAGAGCACGGTGCATCCGGTTTCACGGATCAAGGCGATGTCGGCAGGCGTTACGCAGTGGAGCGAGGCAAGCAGGGCGTAGCGGGCGGGTCGATCGACCAGCAGATGCCGCAGGTCGTCCCCGGCTTCGAGGCCGCAGGTCTTGGCGAGGCGGTCCACGCCTGCATCACGGGGGCCGGCGACACCTACGGCCCGGACGGTCGAGCCCATGCGTTCCAGCACTTCGCCCGCCAAAGACGCGGTCGCCTGATCGGCCCAGACGAGCACTTCAGGGGCTGAGGGATCAAAATCAGGCGCGGCCATGGCGGCACGATACATACCCGCGACCACACACTGGACCCGCGGTGACTCAAACCACCTGCAGGTTTTTGCACCGCGGCGAACAGGGTGAAGACATTTACAATCGGTCGCCTCCGGTGAGGGTTTGGATAAGGTAGTCGTTGTTCCAACTGCATACGGCCCGTCGGACCTTGAGGCTGGCTCGCCTGGCTTTGGCGGGGGTCGAGGCTTTGGGCGTCGAGCGTTTGACCAAGCCCAGGGTCAGGCGTTTGAGCATCGCGAGGTTTTCGGGGCCGTGATCTTTGCGGACCCGTGCGGCGTCGTCGCCGAAGCTCACGTCGAGGCACCAGTGCAGGTGGTTCTCGATGCTCCAGTGCCCCCGGATCAGATCGGCGAGCCGCTCGGCTCCGACCTGGCGAGGGTCGAGGCTGGTGAGGTAGAGCCGGCGTTGGGTGCTTTGCTTGCCGGTGGCGAAGTCGAGACGCTTGCCCTCGACGCAGACGATGCCCTTGAGGTCTTTCCAACCGGGGTGCCGGCGACGCAGCCAGTTCAGGTTGCCCGAGGCCCAGACGGTTCGCTCGTCGAGTCGCCCGTGGCCGTTGTCGGGCTCCATGGTGTAAGTGAGCAGGTGCTCATCGCGTTGACCTTCCGGGGCGATCGCGTCGTCGAAGAACAGCGTGAGGTCTTCGCGCAAGGTCTTCTGGTTCTTCTTGACCGCGAGCAGGTAGTCCGCCCCGGCCTTGCGAACCGCCGCCGCGGTGTCCTTCTGGCAGTGCATCGCGTCCATGCTCACCACCGCGTCCTTCACATCCAGCAACTCAAGCAACGCCGGCACAGCGGTGATCTCGTTGGACTTTTCCTCGACCGCCACCTGCCCAAGCATCAGGCCGTTGGCCCGGTCCCAGGCATGCACGAGGTGGATGGGCAGCTTGCGGTGGGCGTGGTCGAACGCCCCCCGCAACGTCTTGCCGTCGATGGCGACCAACCGGCCGTTGGACTGATCGGCCACGCGTTGGGTCAGTTCGATGAAGCACCGCTGCAACGCCTTGGGATCGAGCCGTCGAAACAGTCGCTCGAAAGTCTTGCGGCACGGCGTCCGGTCGGCCGGCATCCCCAGCACCTCGACCAGCCAATCGTGGCGGGATTCGACCCACCAGGCGATCTCCTCGTAATCGTCGTGCCGACAGAGCACCGCCATGAGCGTGCAGGTCAGCAATTCAGGCAGCGTGTAGGTCACGTTGAAGCGTCGTGGATCGGGCACCGCCTCAAGATAGCGCAGCAGACCACCGAGGGGTCGGACGTCCATGTCACAGCTCCCGTACAAGGGGTTGGAATTGCTTCGCGGGGCCACACGGTCAGGTCACGGCTTAATTATTCGCACGCCGACCCGGGCGGGCGGTAAATGTCTTCACCCTGCCGCGGCGAATCTTTCGCTTGACGCTGGGAGGTAAGCCGGGTTACCTTGCTCGGGTGAACGCACGTGTCCACACCCCGCTTTGCCTCCTTATCCTTCAGGGCCTCGTGCCCTCGGCGGATTGGCTGCGTTGCGGATAGCGTGCCGTCCTCATGATTTTCTGCCCGACCCTGTCCGCCTTTGCGACAGGGTTTTTTTTTGCCCGTTACCGTTTACACCATTGCCCGATATTCATACTGAGTCTTCGCCATGACCGAACCTGCTGCCATCCGAATCTTCGATACCACCCTGCGGGACGGCGAGCAATCGCCCGGAGCCTCGCTGAGCGTGAACGAGAAAATTGAGATCGCCCGGCAACTCGAAACGCTCGGCGTGGATGTGATCGAAGCGGGTTTCCCCATCACCAGCCAAGGCGATTTCGACGCGGTCTCACGCATTGGGCAGGAGCTGGAGCGAGCCACGGTCGCGGGGTTGGCGCGGTGCGTGCCGGGTGACATTGACCGAGCGGGTGAAGCGCTGAAACAGGCCAACCATGCGCGTATTCACGTGTTTTGCGCCACCAGCAAGATCCACCGTGAGCACAAGCTGCGTAAGGGCTTTGAGCAGATCGTTGAGCTGAGTGTGGACAGCGTGAAACGTGCGCGGCAGTACGTGGAGGACGTGGAGTTCAGCCCCGAAGACGGAAGTCGCACGGAGCTGAACTATCTCGTGGACATCACCGCCGCGGTGGTGGAAGCGGGCGCGACGACGATCAATATCCCAGATACAACGGGGTACGCGGTGCCCGAGGAGTACGGCCAGATTTTCGCGCATCTGCTCAAAGCGCTGCCGGTGCTGACGGAGAAGGGCATTGTGCTGTCATGCCATTGCCACGACGACCTGGGATTGGCGGTGGCAAACTCGATCGCGGCAGTCCAGCACGGTGCCCGCCAGGTCGAGTGCACGATCAACGGCATCGGCGAACGAGCGGGGAATGCGTCGCTTGAGGAAGTGGTGATGGCGTTCAAGACCCGAGCCGACTACTTCGCGTCGTTTCGCACCCAGATCGTCACGCCTCAGATTTACAAGACCTCCCGCATGGTCAGCAACCTGACCGGTCTGTCGGTGCAGCGCAACAAGGCGATCATCGGTGAGAACGCATTTGCACATGAAGCGGGGATCCATCAGGACGGCGTGCTGAAGCATCGTGAGACCTATGAAATTATGAACCCGCGTGACATCGGCGTGCCTGAGAGCAAGCTGGTGCTGGGCAAACACTCGGGTCGACACGCGCTGGCCGACCGCATCAAAGTGCTGGGTTACACGGTGGATGACGCGGTGGTGCAGAAGGTGTACGACCGGTTTAAAGAGCTGGCGGACCGGAAAAAAGAAGTGTACGACGAGGACCTTGAAGCGCTTCTGGATGCGGAGCTTTCGAGCGAAGTATCACTGTGGCAGTTGGAAAAGTTTCGCGTCACGGCCGGCTCGCACGACACGGCGGTGGCGCTGGTGGAACTGCGGGACAGTTCGGGTGCGACCAATAAGCAGGCTGCGTTTGGGGACGGCCCGATCGACGCGTGCTATAGCGCCATTCAGCTCATTACCGGCATTGAAGTCACGCTTGAGCATTACCAGACGCGGTCGATCACCGGCGGCAAAGACGCGCAAGGCGAAGTGATGGTGGAGGTCCGGCATCGTGACCGCAAGGTGCGCGGGCGAGGCTTATCCACTGACGTGGTGGAGGCGGCGGTGCAGGCTTATCTCATTGCCATCAACCGGATTCAAAACGCGGAAGTCAAGCGGGTACGGGCCACAACGATGCTTGAAGCGGACGGCGCGGAGGTGACGCCGGGGCGTGACCCATCGCCTTCGGATAAGGGCGCGGGACTGGAGCAGCGATGAGTGTGATGGAGCTGGGTTTCGGACCGCTGGGTCATGCGATGATCGAGGGAGCCTCACAAGTTCAGGATGGGTGCTGCGGTGCGTGGGTGTCCAGTGCCCAGGCGGTGGGGGCATGAAGTTTGCGTGGCCCGTCGGGGAAGGCGTGTCGCTGGCGGTGCTGCTGCCGGAGGACCTGGATGAGCTATGGAGCTTGATTGAGCGGAATCGCGCGGCGCTGACGTATTGGTTTCCGGCCAAGCCTCAGTGGGCGAGTCGGGCGGCGCTGGGCGAGGAATATGTGTTGTGGTACAGCCGGTTGGCCAGTGAGCCTGGGTATACGTTGGCGATTCGCGGGCCAGAGGGGATGGCGGGATTGATCTGGCATAGCCGGGTGAATGAACGGCACGGATGGTGTGAGCTGGGGTATTGGCTTGATGGTGAGGCGCAGGGCCAGGGGCTGGTCACGCAGGCGGTGCGAGCGATGACCGAGTTCTCGATGCGGGAGCTGGGGATGCATCGGGTGGAAGTGTGCGCTTCGCCCATGAATGTGCGGAGCTGCGCGGTGCCCGAGCGGCTGGGATTTACGCGGGAGGCGGTGCTGAAGTCGCGGTGGGACATGGCGGACGGCCGACACGATCAGGTGATGTATGCGTTGCTGCGAGAACAATTCGACGCGGAGTGGCAGGCTGGCGCCGGCCGCGTCTCGGCAGCGTTCACGCACGAACTGGGTGGGGGGCTGGCGCTGCAATGGACCGAGCCACGGCATGCTCAGGCGGTGTTTGCGGCGGTGGATGCGGAACGCGAACAACTGGGACAGTGGCTGAGCTGGGTGGCCGATACGCGTTCGGTCGATGACACCCGGCTGGTGCGGGAAGAAACGGTGCGGGATTTTGCCAGGGGCGGTTCGGTGGGCTGCTCTGTGGTAGAGCACGGGCGAATCATCGGCAGCATTTCATTGCGTCATGTCAACCATGGCTGCGGGAACATCGGGTTCTGGCTGGCGGCTCATGCGCAGGGGCGGGGCGTGATGCATCGATGCTTAACCGCGATGCTGGACCATGCATTTGCGGTCTGTGGTTGCCGACGGGTGAGTGTGCAGATTGATATGGACAATGAGCGGAGCTGCCGCGTTGCTGAGCGAGCGGGGATGGTTCGCGAGGGCGTGCTGCGAGAGCTGGTGCGGGATGAGGACAAGGTGCGGGATATGGCGGTGTACGCAATGCTGCGTGATGCGTGGGAGGCGAGCGATGATGCATGACGCGGCGTTGCGAGCGAAATCCACGGTCGAAGAAATTCGCGCCCGCTTTGACGATGATGTCGAGCGGTTCAGCTCGCTTGAAACCGGGCAGGCGGCAGCGATGGATTCGCTGCTGTGCATGGAGCTGACCGCACGGGTTGCCGCGGCGTCATTGACGCAGGGCGGTGCGGTGTTGGATGTGGGATGCGGGGCGGGGAACTACTGCATCAGGCTGCTGCGGATGTTGCGGAAATCGACGGGGGAGCTCCCCTTGGTGGATGTGACGTTGGTGGACCTGAGCCGACCGATGCTGGACCGGGCGGTGGAACGGGTGCGTGTGGAAACCCGCGGCGAAGTGCGGGCTCAGCAGGGCGACATTCGCGCGCTGTCTTTGCCTTGCATGCGATACGACGTCGTGCTGGCAGCGGCGGTGCTGCATCACTTGAGGGACGAGCAGGATTGGGAGGCTGTGCTGGCGGGGCTGTTCAACACGCTGCGGCCGGGGGGAGGTCTGTGGATCGTGGATCTGGTGGATGCTCAGACCGCGGCGGCCAAGGCGGCAGCAGATGTGCAGTTTGCGGACTATTTAAAGCAGCTGGGGGGTGAAACGCTTTGTGACGAGGTGCTGGCGTATATCGCAAAAGAAGATTCTCCCAGGCCTTTGGTCTGGCAGCTTGAGTTGATGCGCCGCGTCGGCTTCGAAAGCCTGGATGTGCTGCACAAGCACGGCCCCTTCGCGGCCTATGGCGGGACCACCGGCGCAGGCTCGTCCTGCACGGTTCAGACCACGCCTTGAAGCGTGCCATGTGGCAAGCGTCACTGCGTGTTTTCCCCATTGCGTTGCAGACAGTGACTAGTATTGTCCGATAAGAATCAGGCCGGCCTCGCTTGACTTTTCACTTCGATCCGGCCGGCCGCGGAGAAATGCCCTTGCCTCAGACTTCGACCGCCGTTGGGACGCCCGCCCCTGAGACCGCCCTCGACCCTGATCCGCTGAGGGAGTCCAACTCCCAGACGCCGGCTTCCCCCGCTTCGGGACACGCATCTGAGCCCGCCGCACGCCGCACGGATGTCAAGCATTTCGTGCTCGACACCAATGTGCTGCTGCACAATCCCAGTGCGCTTTATCTCTTTGCCGAGCACGAGGTGGTCATCCCGTTTGCAGTGATCGGCGAGCTGGACAAGTTCAAGAAAGGCAACGATGACGTCGCCCGCAACGCCCGTGAGGTGGCCCGTCAGATGGATCGGCTGCGACACCGCGGCAAGCTGTCGCAGGGCGTGAGCTGGAACGGGCACGGCGGACGGGTGCGGGTGGAGTTTGCAGATGAGTCTCGGCCGCAGTGGCTGTCGGAAGACACGCCGGACAACCGGATCATCGGTGTGGCGTGGGCGTTACAGCAGGCAGGGCTCGACAGCTACCTGATTACCAAAGACATCAACGTCCGGATCAAAGCCGATGCGCTGGGTCTGAAGACCGAAGATTTTCAGGCCCAGAAGGTTGATGTCGACCGCCTGTATACCGGCTACCTGGAGTTGGCGGTTGCGGGTGAGATCATTGATCAGCTTTACGAAGAGAAGCAGCTTGAGGTCGATGAACTACTGTCCGATCAGGTGCAGCTTCACAAGCCCGACGAGCAGGACGAGGCGAACGACGCCGTGTCGGGTTCGGGCAGTGCGGAAAGTGATTCATCGTTGCCGATGTTGCACGCCAATGAGTTCATTCAATTCAAGAATGCGCTGGATGACTCGCACACCGGCCTGGCGCGACGTCTTGCAGACACCGACCACCTCATCCCGATTCACGGCCCACGCAAGCAGACCTACGGCGTGATGCACCGCAACGTGCAGCAACTCATGGCGCTGGACCTTCTGCTCGATGATGAGATCAAGCTCATCACGCTGCTGGGTGGAGCGGGCACGGGCAAGACGCTGCTGGCGCTTGCGGCGGGGATGACCAAGGTGTTCACCGAGCAGCGTTACGAGAAGCTTCTGGTCGCCCGGCCGATCATGCCCATGGGCAAGGATATTGGCTTCCTGCCGGGCGATAAGGATGAGAAACTGTCCGCGTGGATGCAGCCGATTTTTGACAATCTGGAGTATCTGCTGAGCAATCGCGGCGTGGGGGTTCAGCTTGCGGACTCCAAGCCGGCCGAGGCTCGGATCAAGGACATGATGGCCAGTCGCCAGCTGGTGCTTGAGCCGTTGACGTACATCCGAGGGCGGTCGATCCCGCATCAGTTTTTGATTGTGGATGAAGCGCAGAACCTGACGCCGCATGAGGTGAAAACCATCATCAGCCGGGTGGGCGAAGGCACGAAAATCGTGCTCACGGGCGACGTGAATCAGATCGATAATCCGTATCTCGACGCGTCGAGCAACGGGCTGTCGTATGTGGTCGAACGCCTCAAGGGCTCCCCGCAGGTCGGCCATGTGCTACTGACCCGCAGCGAGCGGTCGGAGCTGGCATCGCTGGCAGCGGCGAAATTGTAAGCGCCTCCGTCCTGCCTGGGGATAATGTGGATGGAGCCAAGCGTTTCGCGGTTGGCAGCGTGATGCCTTCGCAGATGGGCGTTTCGTCGGGTCGACTGGTTCCTCACGTTTTTTATTGCGGTATTGATTATGAGTTCAGAGCCTACCCCTGAAAACGCATCGCCCAAGCGTCCCGCAACGCCCCAGCCAGAAGCGACGCCGGAGGTTCGGCCTGACGCCGGGCCGGTGAAGTCGGCGCCGTCGAACAAAAGCCCCGCATCACGGGGACGGTTGCTGCGTTGGGCCGCAGCGACGGTGTTGGTGCTGGGCGTGGGGGTGCTGGTGTTGGTCGCGTTGCTGCCTACCTTGCTGAGTTGGCAGCCGGTGACGCAGTGGGTGCTCGCCCGAGCGGCGGGTGAAATGCCCGGCGAACTTTCGGTGGACGATGTGGATCTTGGATGGTTCTCGACGCCGTATCTCACCGGGGTCAACTACGAAGATCAAACGGGTCTGCGACGGGTCAAGGTGGCTCGGGTCACACTCGAAGATCGCACGATGTGGTCGCTGCTGACCGGCTCAGATATGGGTACGGTGATTCTGGACGAGGTGGACCTGGAAGTGGATCGCGCTGCGGCGGGCGAGACTTCTACCGAGTCGGCTCCGCAAGACTCGGCCCCCACGGAGGATGCGTTTCACTTTCCGAAACGACTCGCCGGCCGGGTGCTCATCAACAACCTGACCGCCAGTGTGGCACACCCCACACAAGGCCCGCCTTACCTCATCACGGCCCCGCAGACGGAGTTGGACCTTCGGGATCTTCAGCACGTCACGCTTCTGATCGATGCTCAGGTGCAGCGTTCCGATCGACAGGGGTCTGTGAAACTTTCGGCGGCGGTGCTCAAGCTGTTCGACGAGACGGGGACTCTGCAGGAAGCGCTGGCTCAGCTCCAGGTCAATGCGTCGATCAACGATATCCCTACCCCGCTGCTGATCCCGCTGGCGAATCTTCCGCGGTGGACGCCCGAGGCCTTGGGTCCTGAGTTGAGCGTTGAGTTTCAAGCTCATGGCGCGTTGGCACAACCCGACGTAGCGGTGCAGGTACGGTCTGACTATCTGAGCCTGGACACAGCGTTGCATCATGAACCTGACGCGTGGCTGATTGACAGCGGCAAAACGCGGATGGCCTGGACGCTGACACCGCGTGCTTTCGCGGCCATGCTTCTTGATGAGGCTGATCCGGCAGGCGATCCCGCAGCACGGTTGTCGTCTGAAGTGGTCTTTGCGGTGGAGTCGGCCCAAGGCAGCGTTCCTCTCCACAACGGGCAGCCAGCGTGGGAGGCAGCCACATGGCGGGCGCAGTGGTCGCTTGGTGCCTCGGCGCTGAACTTGTCAGACGGACAAGTGTTGGAGTGGAAGGCCGTTGAGGGTCGGCTGATGTCCGAGCAGCTTGCGGAGCGGGTGCTGGCGTCTGTACGCGGTGAACTGACGATCGAGGATCAGGATGTACCGTTGCTGGTGGACGTCGCGGTGGATCAGCCGTTGGGCACGCCAGCGCTGGCGTTGAACGCCAAGGGTCTGCCCTTGTCACTTGCGGTGGCGATGCAGTGGGTAGAGCCAGCGGTGCTTGCGGTGGTGGGCGAGCAGGCGGATGTGAAGCTTTCGTTTAAGCCGCAAAGACAGGGGCAGTGGGACCAGTATCTGGTGACGGCCCAGGCGGTGACGCCTGAGATGCGGATGGATGCGTCGGGGCAATTGGAGGGAGACGCGCTGCCCGTTCGGGCGGTGGTGGCGTTTACCAAGCCTTCGTTGGAGACAAGTCTTGAGTTGCAGGCAACCGTGACCAAGCTACGCGACCAGGCCGGCGCGTTGGACTTTGCGGCCGCTCGGACTGAGTTGTCTGCAACGGGCACGTTGCCTACCGCCGTGGTCTCGGCACTGAGCGGAGACACCGTGCTCGCGCCGCTGGTGGGCCCGGTGCTCAAGATTGAGCGCTTTGCCTTACAGCGCGAATCGGACGGCAGGCTGATGGTGGATGGTTTAGTGACCAGCGTGAATGCCGCCCTGACCTTCAAGCCCATCATCACGTCCGATGGAACGCTCACTTTGGCTGCGCCACTCACCGCCAGTCTGAAACTTAGTCCCGCGCTCAACGGGCAGATGCTCTCGCGTGTGTTCCCGCTGTTGCGGGGGACCGGGGAGAGTGATGAGCCAGCCCGGCTTATGGTGCAGGACTCCCTGAAGGTTCCGATGGAAGATGGGTTTGACCTCAGTCGCGTCGCGGCGTCGGGGACATTGGATCTGGGCCGCGTGCAAGTCAACGGGGGCATTCTCGGTGAGCTGTGGCGGGTGCTTGAAGCGCAAGGCGTTTCCAGCACGCGAGAGAAAGTTGCCATCTTCGAGCCGTTGGCATTCACCATGCAGGATGGCGTGGTGAGCTACGCCGATACGGGCATCACGCTGGGTACGCTCACGCTGCGATTCAATGGGCAAGTGGATCTGGTCAACGAAACGCTCAAAGCGGATATTCGTATTCCCGCCGCGTCGTTAGACAAGGTGATTTCCGGGAATGTGAGTGAATACCTCGCAGCCGACGGGTTTTTGACGCTCCCGATCGGCGGCACGCTGGACGCTCCGACCTTTCGACCCGAGGCAGTTTTTTCTGAGCTGCTTAAACAAGCTGGGAAGGGGGCGCTGCGGGGCGAAATCGACAAAGTGCTGAAAAAAAACAACGTGGGTTCCAAGGAATTGCAGGGCCTGCTGGATGAGATTGAACGGGGCACCCGGCAAGGCGGTCAACCTGGCACGCAGCGTGACCCCAAGGCAGCGGAAAGCTCAGATGCCGACGCTGCGGAGGCGTTGCTGCGGGGCATCCTGGGGGGACTGGCGAAGCCTGAGGATGCGAAAGAAGGTGACGAGCCAGAGTGACACCCCAGAGCACTTCGCGGCCATTTTTATGCGTGGTGATGCCGGGTTGATGGCCGGGCCAAAACGTGTCGCGGCCAGCGGGAAGACTCAGTGTGGAACGTAAAACTTGAGGCACACGCACATGGGGACGGTGACTTGGGTGTCGGTCTTCGTGAGTTGGCCGGTGTTGGGGTCGAGGTTGAAGTGCGTGACGTTGTCGGAGTCTTGATGGGCTGCGAGCAGATGGTGGCCGCTGGGTGAGATGGCGAAGTTGCGGGGCGTGTTCCCGCCGGTGGGGGTGAAGCGAATCGCTTCGTCGGCTGGGACTGGCTCATGCGTGCCCGGGGCGATCGTGAAAAGCGCGAGGCTGTCGTGGTTGCGGTTGGAGGTGTAGAGCAGGTCGGCCTGGGGATGGAGGTGGATGTCCGCGGCCCACGGGTCGCTTGGATCGTTCTCGGGTAGGCCTGGAACGGTGCTGAGGGTTTGCAGCGTCTGATCCTCTGGATTCCAGGCGAAGGTGGTGACGGTGGCGTCGAGCTCGTTGACCACGTAGGCGATTCGCCCGGTGGGGTGGAAGACGATGTGGCGTGGACCCGCGCCGGGGTGCAGCTTTGCGGCTCCGACGCGGAGCGGTGCGACATCGGCCTGTTCACCGAGCTGGTAGATAACGACTTCGTCGGTGCCAAGGTCGGCGGCGAGCGCGTGACGGGTGGGTCGGCCCGCCTGGGTAGGAACGGGAACGAAGCTGTGGGCGTGGGGCGCTTCCTGACGTTTGGGATTGTGGCCTTGGCCTTGGTGTTGGACCGCGTGGGTCTGGCCGAGTCTTCCCTGGTCGTCAAGTGCGATACAGGCGACCCGGCCGCTGGCGTAGTTGGCGACCAGCAGCCAGTGGCCGTCGGGCGTGACGCTGACGTAGCAGGGGCCCGGCCCGCCGGACGACGCCTGGCCCCGGGGCGTGAGGTCGCCGGTGGCGGCATCGATTTCAAACGCCGCCACACCGCCGGCGGGCTGGTCGTCCTCATCCTGCGTTTTGCAGACGGCGTAGAGGATCGGCTGGGTCGGGTGGATCGCCAGAAACGTGGGATCGGTGAGGGTGGCGACCGGCCGAGGCGACGAGAGCGTTCCCAAGGCGGGGTCGAAGTGGGCGACGTAGATGCCGGGGCTGGTCGAGCGGGTATAGGTGCCAAAGTAAAGGAGCATGTCGGGAGTTTACGGGGGTGGTTCATGGAGTGGGCCCGCTTATGATTAAGCGATGAAAGTTGTGATCCTTGAGCGGTTTGGTGGTCCTGAGGTGATGCAGTGGCAGGAACAGGCCGATCCGCAGCCCGGCCCGGGTCAGGTGGTGGTGCGGCTGACGAGCATCGGACTGAACCATGCGGAGCTGATGGGTCGCCGGGGGGAGTACAAGATTTCAACAGGCGATCCGCCTTGCACGTTGGGCCTTGAAGGCGGTGGGGTGATCGATGCGGTGGGCGACGCGGTCAAAGATTTGCGCGTGGGGGACCGCGTGACGCTGACGCCGGGCGCGACTCGGCCGGGCGAGGGTGGCACCGGCGGGGGGGCATACCGGACGCACTTACTTTGTGAAGCGGGTGAGGTGATGCGGGTGCCCGAGGTGATTCCTGATGAGCAATTGGGCGGGTTGTGGCTGTCGTATCTCACCGCGTGGGGCTGTCTGGCGTGGCTGCATGGGTTGGGCGATCGGCCGACGGACCAGCGGACGGTCGCGATTCCCGCGGCGTCGTCTTCCTTAGGGCTTGCGGCGGCGCAGGTGGTCAAGCATCTGGGGGGCCGGGCGATCGGGTTGACCTCCTCGCCGGAGAAGGTGGAGCTCATCGCGGGGCTGGAGACGTCGGCGTTTGATGATCTGCTCGTCACGCATGAATCGGACCGTACACTTCGGCCGTTCTATCGCGACCTCGCGCGGATCACGGACGGGCGGGGGGTGGATGTATTTTTCGATCCGGTAGCGTCAGGGGCCTATCTTTCTCACGAGATCAGGGCGCTGGCGCAAGGCGGGATGATTTATCTCTACGGGTTGCTGGGTGACCCAGGCGAGGTGGACCTGAGTCCGCTGATCCGCAAGCAGGCAGGGGTGCGGGGGTGGGTGATGACCGAACTGCGGGAGGCGGGGCAAGCGGTGTGGCGGCCGGCGTGTGAGGCGGTGCTGGAGGGCTTCGCGAAGGGAACGTTCAAACAGCACGTGGCCAAGCGGTATGCGTTTTCGGAGGTTCAGCAGGCGCACCGGGACATGGAGCAAGGCCGACACGTGGGCAAACTGGTGCTGGTGCCGGGGTGAGTGGGGGGGCGTGGGGGTGTGTGATGCCGATGGATCTCCGAGGCATTTAAGAAGTGGCCTGTGCCGCTAAGCTGGGTGTACACGAGGCCATCGGGCCATCGGGAAGTCTTGTTCCTGGAGTTAGCGAATCGCCATGCTGTACCGCCGTTTTGGTCGAACTGAATTACAAATGCCTGTGCTTTCGACGGGTGGGATGCGGTATCAGGACGGCTGGAAGGACAAGCCGTTGGAAGAGATCGAGGCAGGCAAGCAGGCGAATCTTGAGGCCACGATTCGGCGGTCGATTGAACTGGGGATCAACCACATCGAAACGGCGCGGGGCTACGGCGTTTCGGAGCGACAGCTGGGCGTGGTCTTGCCGACCTTTCCACGCGATGAATTGATCGTGCAGACCAAGATCGGCCCGCAGGACGACCCGAAGGTTTTCGAGTCGCAGTTCATGGAAAGCCTGGTTCGGTTACGGCTTGACCACGTCGATCTGCTCGCGATCCACGGCATCAATAACGACGCGACGTACGACCAGGCGGTGGGCACGGATGGCAAGGGTGGCTGCCTGGCGATTGCGCGGGATCTCCAGCGGCGCGGACTTTGTCGGCATGTGGGCTTTTCAACGCACGCTCCGCTCGACACCCTGCTCAAAGCGGTTGAATACGAAGACCACGGCGGGTTCGATTATGTGAACCTGCACTGGTACTACATCATGCAACGCAACGCCCCGGCCATCGCGGCGGCGGCAGCGCGTGACATGGGCGTGTTCATCATCAGCCCCTCAGACAAGGGCGGCAAGCTTTATGAGCCTTCGGATCGGCTGGTGGAACTGTGCGACCCGCTGCACCCCATTGTGTTCAATGATCTCTGGTGCCTGCAGAACACGGACGTGCACACCCTGAGCGTCGGCTCGGCCCGGCCCAGCGATTACGACCTGCACGTCCAAGCGGTAGGCCTGATGAATCAGGCAGACACACTGGTGCCGCCGATCGTGGCACGCCTTGAAGCGGCAATGCAGGAGGCCACCGGGCACGCAAGTCCTGAGGCCCAGGTCTGGGAGTTGCCGGACCATCGGGAGGCGCCTGAGGGGCTCAACCTGCCGGTGATGCTGTGGCTTCGCAATCTTGCGATGGGTTGGGATATGCAGACGTACGGCAAGATGCGATTCAACATGCTCGGCGGGGCGGACCATTGGTTTCCCGGGGCCAAGGCGGAGGTGGTGCAGAACCTTGATCCGCAGCGGCTGTTCGAGGCGGCGCAAGGGACGGCCATCGGGGATCGCCTGCCGGTGCTGCTGGGCGACGCGGTGGATCGATTGGGCGGCGAATCGGTCAAGCGGCTGAGTGAAAGCGCGTAGGGCGGTTGGTTTTGGTCGGCGTGGTGTTGCCTGGAGTTCACGGATTCAGGGGTGCGATGGCTCCTGCTATGCTCGTGTGATGGCGGTACCTCTTTATGACTTGAAGCCGGAGCACGAAGCCTTAATGCCTGAATTGCGGGCAGCGTTCGAGCGGGTGGTGAGCTCGGGCACGTTTGTGATGGGCCCGATTGTTGAAGAGTTTGAGCGGGCATTGGCGGAGTATGTGGGCGTGGATCACGCCATTGGGGTGAGCAGTGGGGCGGACGCGTTGACGGTGGCACTCATGGCGGCGGGGGTTGGGCCGGGCGATGAGGTGATTACGTCTCCGCTGAGTTACGTGCACACGGCTGGTTCGATTGTGCGGGCGGGTGGGACGCCGGTGTTTGCGGATATCAACGCGCGAACGTTTAACCTGTCGGTGGAATCCGTAGCGGGTGCGATCACCAGCCGCACCAGGGCGATTCTGGCGGTGCACCTGTTCGGGCTGGCGGCGAATATGGCGGCACTGATGGAGCTGGCCGAGCAGCATGGGTTGAAGGTCATTGAGGACGCCGACCAGGCGATTGGCGCACGGTTTCAGGATCGCCATGTCGGATCGCTGGGCGACGCGGGCGCGCTGAGTTTTTTCCCCACGAAGAACCTGGCAGCCCTTGGCGACGCGGGTGCGGTCCTGACCAATGATGGCGAGGTGGCCGAGCGGGTGCGTCGGATGCGGTTTCACGGATTGGAGAGCGACTACACGGTGCGGAAACTGGGCGGCGCGTATCGACTTGACGCGATGCAGGCGGCGATGCTGCTGGTCAAGCTGCCTCACGTTGAAGCATGGACAGCCCGCCGGCGCGAGTTGGCAGAGCGGTATCGTCGGCACCTCGACGACGTTCAGATCACCTGCCCGTTTGAAGATGAGAAGCGGCACCACGCGTTTAACCAGTACACCGTGCGGGTGCGAGCGGGAGGCCGGGATCCCTTGCGGCACCATCTCACCGCCTGCGACATTGGCAACAAGGTCTACTATCCTCGGCCGCTGCATCTTCAGCCAGTCTTTGAGTCGTTGGGCTATACCCGCGGCAGCCTGCCTGAGTCGGAGTCGGCCTGCGACGAGGTGCTGAGCCTGCCGATCTATGCTTCGATGAGCGTGGCCCAGCAGGACGAAGTCATCAATGCGGTGCGTGACATGTTTCACGGCGATTAAGCAGCCCAGTCATGAACGCCACCTCCGGTTCGCCGCCCAACAGCCGTCCCATGCGCCACCCCCGAGGCGGAGAGACCCAGCACGAAGCCCAGACGCATCCCCCGAGTCGCCACGGCCTGTATGCCCACGTGCTGGATGATGCCGCGCGAGCTTTACTTCCCCAGGATCTGGAGCTCAGCGAAGGGCCAATCTTCGAAACCGTCGATGTCCACAAAGCCTTCGGCCCGCATCATGTCCACCAGGGCGTCACGATCCAGGTCCCTCAAGGTCAAACCACGGTGCTGCTGGGCCCCTCCGGCACCGGCAAGAGCGTGCTGCTCAAGCAGATGATCGGCCTGATCAAGCCGGACTCGGGCGAAATCTTTTTTAATCAGCAGCGCATCGACAACCTGCCTGAGAATGAGCTGGTGGAGCGAAGGCGTCATATCGGGTTTCTGTTCCAGATGGGCGCGTTGTTTGACTCGATGCGGATTTGGCAAAACGTGTGTTTCCCCTTGCGGGAACATACCGAACTGGACCTCGACGCCCAGCGCGTTTGTTGCGACCGCGTTTTGGCGATGGTCGGCCTGCCGGGCATCGCAGACAAACGCCCGGATGAATTGTCCGGCGGGCAACGTAAACGCGTAGCGCTGGCCCGCGCGGTCGTGCTGCAGCCTGAAGTGGTGATGTACGACGAGCCAACGACCGGGCTGGACCCGATCTCTGCGGACGTCATTAACGAGCTGATCCTCGCGCTGACCCGGCAGATGGGCCTGACCAGTCTGGTCGTGACGCACGACATCGCAAGTGCTCGCAAGATCGCCGACCGCTTCGTGATGCTGCGTGAAGGCAAGGTCTACTGTGCAGGGACTCCCGAAGAGTTCGATCACACCGAGGATGACCTGGTCCGGCGGTTTATCAATGGTGTTGCGGACCAGGAAGATATCGATCGGATCCGTGAAGCGTTTGGCGCGAGCGAGGCCACGCTTGCATCCGGATCTGAGGCGTGAGGTGGGCAGATTTTCACCACGTCAAGCGAACGCCATCGCTTGGGATAGGATGCGGACATGACTGAACGCGGTCGAAATTTCGCGGTGGGAGTGACGACCCTGGTGGGTGTGGCTGGTTTTGTGGTGCTGTTGGTCTTGTTCGGGTATGTGCCGGACTTGTTCAAGAGTGGGTACATGGTCACCGTCAAACTCAACGAGGGAGGCGGGCTTCAGCCGGGCGGCCGGGTCACCTTGCAAGGCATCGACGTGGGCGAAGTTGAGTCGGTCCGGCTCTCGCGAAGTTCTAACGGCGTTGTGGTCCGGACGCGGGTGCGGGAGGATGTGGACGTTCCGATGCGGGTGCATGCTGAAGTGCGCCAATCGATTTTCGGGGGCAACAGTGGCATCGCGCTGGTCAGTGAGGCCAAGCCGGGCGATCCGCCTTCGGGCTCGCTGGCGAAGGACGATTCGGCGGTGGTGCAGGGCGAGGTGCTCACAGCGGGTGAAATGTTCAGCGTGCCGTTTCGCACGGCTCTGGAGGGGCCCACGGCCATGTTCGGCGACATGAGCCGAAACTTCAAAGACCTCAGCCAGCAGTGGACACAAGTGGGCTCGTCGATCGACAAGCTCCTGGGTGACCCCAGCGCACTGGCGATGAACGTTGAAACCGGAACCTTTGAGCCCAGCGTCGCTGCGGTCCTGGACGAGACGCGTCGCACGTTGGAAACCTCCCGCCTGGCGATGGCGGGCGTGAGTGCGGTGGTGAACGACCCGGAGCTTCGGGCGGACCTCAAGGCCGCAGCGGCCAACAGCCGGCAGCTCACCGCGCAGGCCGATGCGATGGTCCGCAAGTATGCAGCCGTCGCGGATGAACTGGCGGTGGCGGTCGCGCAGGTCAACCGCCTGACGACCGCTGCGAACGCTCGCAAAGGCACCGTGGGCAAGCTGGTCCATGACCCCGCCTTGTACGACAACCTCAACGACACCGCTGAGCGGATGCAGGCGGTTCTGGACGAGGCGCAGCTTCTGATTGAAAAGTGGAAGGCGGAGGGCCTGCCGGTGCAGTTCTGAGCGTCTGGCTCGAACGCGTTTGGGCCTCAGGATGTTGAGCGTTTTGCCATGGATGGTGCGCGCGGGACATGCCGAGGCATTGACGTGCAGGGCGGGAAGATCCGTGACAACCCAACCCCGGAGTCGTTCTTAATACATGCGTTGGCGTGATGCCCAGCCCGGGCCGACTGTGGCATCCGTCACGCAGGCATCGTCCTCGCCGCGCAGAGGCGGTCGGGCGTTGAGCGTCGCGTTGCTGCTGGCGGTGGTCGCACTGGTTGCCGGGGTCGGTGCCATGTCCTGGCGTCTGGACCGGACGCAAGGCCCGCTGGAGATTGGGTTTTTAACTAGAGATGTCGTGATCGCAGTGGGCTTGCTCATGGCGGCGGGATTGGTGTATCTCAGTTGGCTGGCGATGGCGCGTCGGCGGGGCGGTGAACGGTTGGTGGTCATCCTGTTCGCAGGGTTGGCCATGCGAGGCATGCTGTTCGGTTCGCTGCCACTGCTGGAAGACGACCACTGGCGGTATCTGTGGGACGGTGGGGTTGTTGCGGCAGGGCTCGACCCTTACGCCCACACACCAGAACGGGTGCTGGCTCAGGACCCCACAGTTCCTGCCGACCTGCTCACACTCGCACGTGACCCCGCCGCCCGCCACGTGCTTGCGAACGTCAACCATCCTGAAATCCGCACGATCTATCCGCCGGTGACCCAGGCCTTGTTCGCAGCCAGTCACTGGGTTTCGCCGTGGTCGCTCTGGCCGCTTCGAATGGGGCTGCTCATCGTCGGGCTGGTCACCACGCTGGTGATCGTGAAGATCCTCGAGTCGCTGTCGTTGCCTCGGTGGTGGGTGGGTGTGTACTGGTGTAATCCGCTCGCAGCAGTGCTGACCGTGGGAGCGTGTCACATCGACATCCTCGCGGCGGGTCTCGCGGTTGCGGCGGTGTGGCTGATGGTTGCCCAAAAACCACGCTTCGGGATGGGCATACTGGCCTTGGGGGTGGGGGCAAAACTTTGGCCTTTGGCGCTGCGCCGCTGCTGCTCCGCCACGGCATCGGCGGGAAGTCGCGACGCGAGCGGGTCACCCTGATCACAGCGCTGGGCGTGCTCCTGGGCGGGGCGGGGCTGATGGTCTGGCCTCTGCTGGCATCAGGCGTCACCGGGTCGGACGCTGCGATCCAGAACCTCGCAACCCGATGGGCCAACAACGACGCGATCTTCAAACTTCAACGCCAGGCCTGGGCGGTGGTGCTGCCTCAAGTTGGAGTCGCAGCGTGGTGGCAGTACAAAGCCGCACGCGCTTCCACTGCTGTGATGTTGCTCGCCTTACTTGCCCTGTTGCTCTGGCGGAGGGCCGATGGACGCACCATGGTGGGGCGGCTGGTCCTTTTTCTCGCGGCGGGATTATTTCTCGGGCCTACCGTGTTCCCATGGTATTGGCTGTGGATGTTGCCACTGCTGGCCATCACGCCGTGGTGGTCACTCCTGGCCGCGACCGCGGTGATGCCGCTTTACTACCTTTGGGTGCTTGGACCCGAAGTGGCCAACGTGGCCGCGTGGATCCAAAGCGGTGTGATCCTGACCGCCTGGGCATGCGAAGCGCTCTGGCGACGCGGGCCTTGGTCTAAGCCTCCTTACGCTTCGATGTGATGCCAGCCCACGATCAGCCTGAACCTCATCCCGCTGCCTCACCGACCTCGATCCACCTAAGGGTCGTAGTGGTTTCGCCTGCGTTGAACGAAGAGCGATCCATTGGCCAGGTGCTCGATCAGCTTCCAGGCTGGGTCCATGAAACGGTGGTGGTGGACAACGGATCGACCGATCTGACCGCATCGGTGGCTCGGGATCACGGGGCGACGGTCGTCTCTGAACCCCAGGCGGGGTACGGGGCCGCGTGCCTTGCTGGGCTTGCTTATCTGCGTGACAAAGCTGCCTCGGATTTGCCGGACGTGGTGGTGTTCATTGACGCGGACGCCGCTGACGTTCCTGAGCAAATGGAACGACTGGTGGAGCCGATTCAAGCCGATGAGGCGGATCTCGTGATCGGCTCACGCGTGCTGGGACACGCTGAGCCTGGGTCGCTGACCCTCGTGCAACGCTTCGGAAACCGTCTGGCGACAACCTTGGTGCGATGGTGCTTCGGCGTCCGCTTTACCGACCTCGGGCCTTTCCGCGCGATTCGCTGGCACGCGCTTGAATCTCTGGACATGGACGATCGCGACTTTGGCTGGACCGTGCAGATGCAAGCCCGCGCGGCGGCACGCGGCTTACGCTGCACCGAACGACCCGTCGATTACCGACGACGCATCGGCAAATCAAAAATCTCAGGCACCCTCCGCGGCGTCATCCTGGCGGGAACCAAAATCATCTATACCATCGGCCACGAAAAACGCCTGACCCAGTCCTCCAAGCCCGCCCGCACGCCTGCCCCCCATCCACCCCCACCCGCGAAAGCCAAAGTCAAATCTTGAGCCCGCCGCCATCGTCCACCACGCCCAAGTCTCACCGACCTGATGAGCAAGGCAGACCCCTGCTGATCCTTTTCACGCGATACCCCGAGCCTGGCCAAACCAAAACCCGCATGATCCCTGCCCTGGGACCGCAAGGTGCCGCTGACCTCCAGCGCGACATGACCCAGCACCTGCTGCAACGCCTCGCTCCGACTTCTACATCTGCAGCCATACCAGTCTTCAGCCACGACCTGCAGGTCCGCTTCGCGGCGGGAGACCAGACGTTGATGTCACAAATGTTCGGGCCGCACGATTATGTGCCACAAGGCCAAGGGGACTTGGGGCAAAGGCTGGATCGCGCTGTAGAGGAAGGTTTTTCACAACGCCCCCGCCCGCCTGCGATCGCGCTGATCGGAGCCGACTGCCCGCTGCTCACGCTCGAGCACCTACAGCAGGCGTGGAGCGAACTCCGCGATCACGATGTGGTCATCATCCCCGCGCTGGACGGCGGATACACCCTCATCGCGCTCAAAACCCCACAGCCCACCCTGTTCCAAGGCCCAACCTGGGGCACCGCCAGTGTGCTTCAGCAAACCTTAGCCCTCGCCAAAGCCGTCAGTCTCAAGGTTCAGTTGCTCGAGTCCATGAGCGATGTCGACGAACCCGAGGACCTCCAGGTCTGGGAACGTATCCATAACGGCGAGACGCAAGGCTAAAGCCAACGTCCAGCTGCGAAAATCAGTGCGACCACGCACGCTTAGTGTGGGCAACAGGATTCTGCAGCCTGTGTCCCGGCAGGTTGTGTCGCAGCCGGGCCAAAATCCAGCACCGTATCCGCGGGCAGCTTTCGGATGGCTGTCAACTCCATGCCTGCGGTCGGCTTCCACCAGGACACAAAGGTCAATTCCACCACATCACCCACCGCAAACCCGTCCAAACTCAGACCCTCAGCCGGTGGGAAAGGCATCATCATCGCATTCATGCCCCGCGTGCCATCCACCCGCACGAACTCCGGGATCGCTTCGTGATAGACCTTGAACTCAGTGCGTCCCTGGGGCATTACCGCGATCTCTCCCCGAACCACGTAGGTGTTCAGATCCTCAGGCACTTGCACCGGATCCTCCTGCTCACATCCCGAGATACCCAGCAGCAAAGCCGCGACAAGCAAAGTCACGCACGAACGACTCCAGGTGACGCGTTGAGGCAAACGAGAAGTGTGGTTGGGGTCGAGCATGGGTTGGCTGTGAAAGGATGAGGTGTAGCGATTAACGCTCCAAGCGTAGGCTCCGTGGCATGTCGCGTGGCATACGCAGGGGACCTGGCGTCCCGGTAATTGGAACTTTCTCCACAATACAGCTCAAGGGGTTGACACGAGGATTGTGTTAGCTAAAGTGTGCGGCTCCCCATCAGTTGGTGGTGATGACCTCCCCGGTCAAAATGTTGAGACGAAAGTCACAATATGATGCCGGCAGGTCATCGACCCGGCTAAGATAGGGATTCGGGATCTTTGACAAGTGGACAGTTGGGAAGTCACGAGGATGTGACCGCGTCTGCCGTATCGGCCTTCACAGTCGGGCAGACGTAGGTACAATCCTGTCGACCAGATCTTCACGATGGTCGGCGGTCTCATCTTTTGTGGAGGTTGGCCATTTTTGGTTTCGGCCCCGCTTTGTCGGGTTTCGGAATCAGGTTGGTCGATCGAGATGAGCCCTAAACAAAGTCCTACCGGACGAGCCGTCTGGTAGGCCGTGGTGGTTCGCCACCATGAGACCGCCCACGAGACTGACACCTCGGTGTTTTTTAAGTGGGTTGTCAGGCAAACCTTCAAAAGACCATACGCCGTTCCGTAAGGTTCGGCGGTCCATGAAACACAATTGAAGAGTTTGATCCTGGCTCAGATTGAACGCTGGCGGCATGGTTAAAACATGCAAGTCGAACGAGAACTCACTTCGGTGAGGGACAGTGGCGAAAGGGCGAGGAATATGTACCTTACGTGCCTTCGGGTGCGGGATAGCTCGGGGAAACCCGTGGTAATACCGCATGATCCGGCAACGGCAAAGATTTATCGCCCGAAGATCGGGGTACATCCTATCAGCTTGTTGGTGAGGTAAAGGCTCACCAAGGCCAAGACGGGTAGCGGGTGTGAGAGCACGACCCGCCGCATCGGGACTGAGACACTGCCCGGACTCCTACGGGAGGCTGCAGTAACGAATATTCCGCAATGCGCGAAAGCGTGACGGAGCAATGCCGCGTGCAGGATGAAGCCCCTCGGGGTGTAAACTGCTGTCAGGGTTTAGGAATACATGACCAGACCCAAAGGAAGGACCGGCTAACTCTGTGCCAGCAGCCGCGGTAATACAGAGGGTCCAAGCGTTAATCGGAATTACTGGGCTTAAAGGGTCCGCAGGCGGACTGGCAAGTGCATTGTGAAATCCCACGGCTTAACCGTGGAATGGCTTTGCAGACTGCCAGTCTTGAGCTCGGCAGGGGTCGTCGGAACGATAGGTGGAGCGGTGAAATGCGTAGATATCTATCGGAACGCCAATGGTGAAGACAGACGACTGGGCCGACGCTGACGCTCAGGGACGAAAGCATGGGTAGCGAACGGGATTAGATACCCCGGTAGTCCATGCCCTAAACGATGTGCACTAGGTCGGGGAGGTTTTGACGCCATCCCGGCCGTAACGAAAGCATTAAGTGCACCGCCTGGGGAGTACGGTCGCAAGGCTAAAACTCAAAGGAATTGACGGGGGCTCACACAAGCGGTGGAGCATGTGGCTTAATTCGAAGCAACGCGAAGAACCTTATCCTGGATTTGACATGCATGGATTAGCTGCCTGAAAGGGCAGTAACACTCTTACGAGTGGAACATGCACAGGTGCTGCATGGCTGTCGTCAGCTCGTGCTGTGAAGTGTCGGGTTAAGTCCCTTAACGAGCGAAACCCCTATCATTAGTTGCCATCAGGTTATGCTGGGGACTCTAATGAGACTGCCGGCGTCAAGCCGGAGGAAGGTGGGGATGACGTCAAGTCCTCATGGCCTTTATATCCAGGGCTGCACACGTGCTACAATGCGGCGGACAGAGCGAAGCGATACCGCGAGGTGGAGCAAATCGCAGAAACCGCCGCTCAGTTCGGATTGTAGTCTGCAACTCGACTACATGAAGTTGGAATCGCTAGTAATCGCGTATCAGCAATGACGCGGTGAATAAGTTCCTGAGCCTTGTACACACCGCCCGTCACGTGATGGAAGCCGGTAGTGCCCGAAGTGGCTGCATTTCAGCAGTCCCTACGGCAAGATCGGTGACTGGCACGAAGTCGTAACAAGGTAGCCGTAGGGGAACCTGCGGCTGGATCACCTCCTTTCTACGGGATACACGTAGACACGGAAATGTCGGGAAACCGACTTGTCACTCTCCGGAGTGGCACGGAGCGATCCGGTCCGTGATCGTCAACACATTCTCGTCCATCCCCGAGCTCGCTCGGGATCGGATAACGGCGTGGTAACACGTCGCCAAAACTTCCCCAACTGTTCACTTGTCAGGGATCCCGTTTTTGCGGGCTTCCTTCAAGCTCGCGCACAAATACTGCCCCCACCCCGTGGCCCTCGCCAGTTCCTGGCGAGGGCCGCTTTCATTGCGTTTACTCGTCGATCTACGCCTGAATCGCGCTGGTTTCAGATGCTCTGTGCCAGCCCACCGGGTTGCACTGGCTTTAGCGGTGGCGGGTCCCTCCGCTGCGCTTGCCGTCTCGCTTCGGCTATGTCATTCACAACGGTCACACGCAAGCCTGACGCGCCAGGCCCGGCGAACCGACGACATGAAATTGATGTGTGTTGCGTTAACCTTTCTGCCTACTGTTTTTCGCGTACGCACTTTTTCCCGCGCAGACAACGGGCCGCTTTGCTTGTGTTCTCGCGTGGAAATGCGCGGTGTATTCGGGGCCACCATGTTTTTGTGTCTTGAATTTCTGAGTCTCGCCTTTCTCGGCTTCCCGGTTGCGTACGATGCGTCCCCGTGAGCGAGCCCAAGAAGACGAACACCAATACGACTGAAGAAGCGTCCAGCAGCGGCGGCAAAGGAGACTGCCAAGCCACGCCCAAGAAGAGTGCTCAGGAGCGTCGCAGACCTCTGCTGCCAGCCTCGGCCATCTGGGTTTCGCTGGTTCTGGTAGCCATTGCCCTTCTAGTCGGGATGATATTCGGACGGTTCCTGCTGCCCGCGGATGTTGCCCAAGAGCAGGGCGGTGGGCCTGGTGGCGGTGGGATGCCTCCCGCATTGGTGGCCTTTGCTCAAGTTGTCGAAAAGCCTCTTCAAGACCGTGTTGCGGTGGTCGGTCGATTGGAACCTTTACGCCGGGCCACGGTTTCGGCTGAGGTCGAAGGGGTCATTGTTGAGATGTTAGTGGAGACGGGTTCGCAGGTTTCTTACGAGCAAGTCCTGGCCAGGATTGATCCAGTCTGGTCAGGGCTGAGCGAGTCGGGTGCCCGTGCCACACTGCGTTCAACGCAGTCCATCCTGACCCGTGAACAAATTGAACTTCGCTTTTTGGAGAATCTGAGCGCTAACGATTCAGGTCGTCGCAAAGAACTCGAAGACGCGAAAGCGGCGGTTTCCTCAGCAGTTGCCGCGACGCAAGCGGCACAGGCGTCGGTTGACCTCGCGGTGGTGCAAGTCTCGAAGACTACGGTTCTGGCACCGTTCGACAGCTACGTCATTGAAAAGCACGCAGAGCTGGGGGAGCGGATGGAGCCCGGCGAACCGGTCGTCGAACTGGTGTCACGCGGCAAGATTGATGCTGTGATTGACGTGCCTGAGCGACTGATCGGGCAGGTCAAAGTGGGCGACGATGTTGAAATTATCGTTGACGCGGTCGGTGTGCAGCGGGTCGGATCGATTGTTTCGATCCGTCCTGACGCGGACAATGCAGCCCGCACGTTCGAGGTCAAAGTCCGCCTCGACGAGCAAGGCGTCCTGAAAGCGGGCATGAGTGTGACCGCGCGCCTGGGGGTGGGAGATACGGCGTCGCAGTTGACCGTTCCCCGTGACGCGGTGCAGTTCGACGATCGGGGGGCGGTGGTGTGGGTCAGTATTCCTCCGGACGCGAATCCTGCGGGCCAAGGCCAGCAAGCCAGCCCTTCAGGCCCGCCACCCATGCCGACCGCTCTCCCGGTGCCGGTGAAAGTTTTGTACGGCGTTGGGAATGATTTTGCCGTGCTGCCGCTTGGAGACTCTGGCGATGTCTTCCGGGCTGGGGCGGATGTCGTGATCCGCGGTGCGGAACGACTGGCGCCGGGACAGCCTTTAGTCACCGGCAAGCCCACGCCGCCTTCATCCACTCAGCCTGAGGAGCGGGTCGAGCCGGCTTCCCCTGAATCTGCAGATGCACAGGCACCTGATTCAGCCTTGCCACGGGCCTAGCCACGCATCCACACGAAGCGCTTTGATATGGATCCGATCCGTTTTGCCATCTCGAATCCTGTCAAGGTCACCGTCGGCGTGATCCTGGTGGTCCTGGTGGGTCTGGTCGCACTGTCTGCCATCCCGGTTCAGCTCACGCCTGACGTATCGCCTGCGGTCATCACCGTGAAAACGGACTGGCGGGGCAAAAGCCCTGACGAAATCGAAAAAGATGTCATTGAGCCTCAGGAAGATGTGCTCAAAAATATCGGCGGCCTGCGTCGGATGGTGGCCACTGCCTACCGAGGCGAAGGCGAGATCGAGCTTGAGTTCAACCTTGGAGTTTCCGTGCAGGATGCGCGGGTGGAAGTGTCCGATGCGCTTCGTGAAGTGGAGGAGTATCCCGAGGGTGTGGACGAGCCAGTGATTACAGCGGGGGAGGCGGGGGCGGGGAGCCCGATTGCGTGGACGCTTTTGCAGAGCCAGACGCCTGGGTTTGACGTGCAGGCGTTGGGGGATCAGGCGGAGGACCGGATCAAGCCCTTCCTGGAGCGGGTGGAAGGGGTGAGTGAGGTGCGGGTGTACGGCGGCCGACGTAGGGAAGTGCACATCGGCTTTGACCCCGAGAAGGTGGCGCAGCGTGGGTTGACGTTTGCAGAAATTGATCAGGCGCTACGGGCGGAGAATGTGAGCATTTCAGCCGGGGAACTGGCGGAGGGGCAATACGACACGCGGGTGCGGGTGGTCGGTGAGTACACCACGCTTGAACAGATTCGCGACACGGTATTGAAGGATGACGCAGGCGGGCCGATCCGGATCCGCGATGTGGCAGAGGTTGAGCTGGGGCTTGAGAAGCGGCGGGGGTTCGTGCGGAGTCGGGGCAGTATTGCGATGGCCTTGCCGGTGTATCGCGAGAGTGGCGCGAACGTGATGCAGGTGATGGAGTCGCTTAAGGAGCGTCTTGAACGGGTAAACACGGAGGTGCTTCCTGCCCTTGCGCGGCAGTACGCCAACGATCATGGGCTGGCTGAGCCACCTCATCTGGAGCTCAGGCAGGTCTACGACGAGACGACTTATATCGAAGACGCCCTGGCACTGGTGCGTGACAACCTGGTCGTGGGCGGGGTCTTGGCTGCGATCGTGTTGCTGGTTTTTTTGAGAAGCCTGCGTCCGACGGCGGTGGTGGCGTTGGCGATTCCCATTTCAGTGGTGGGGACGTTCGTGGTGATGTGGGCGATGGGGCGAAACATCAACGTGATTTCGTTGGCGGGGCTGGCGTTTGCGGTGGGGATGGTGGTGGATAACGCGATTGTGGTGCTCGAAAATATTGACCGTCACCTGGCGATGGGTAAGTCGCCGCGGCAGGCGGCGTTGGACGGCACGCGTGAAGTCTGGGGCGCAATTCTTGCATCCACACTGACCACGCTGGTTGTGTTTGCTCCGGTCGTGGTGATGCAGGAGGAGGCGGGGCAGTTGTTCCGCGATATCACCATCGCGATCTGCGCGGCGGTGACGCTGTCGCTGTTGGTGTCGATCACGGTCATTCCGTCCGCCTCGGCGCGGTTTTTGAAACCGAGGCGTGCCGAAGGGCGGGTCACGCAATGGGTGCGGTCCCTGGGCGGATTCGCCACGGTATGTGGTCACGGTGTGAGCTGGTTTGCACGCACCATTGAGGCGATGACTCAGCGAAGTGCCGCGGGGGTGGTGCTGCGGGTCACCGTGGTGGTGTTGGCTGCCAGCGGGTCATTGCTGGGTGCGGCCGCCTTGATGCCACCGACCGATTATCTGCCCGCGGGGAATAAAAACCTGGTCTTCGGGTTCATCGTCAAGCCGCCTGGCTTCACGATCGAGAAGGGCGAAACGGATGCAAAGGCCACCGAAACGGTGCTGTCACCATTGTGGGAGGCGACCACGCAGGCTGAGGTGAACGCGATGGAACCGATTCTGCACCCGTTTACGCAGCAGCCTCTTGCAAACCTGCCGGGCATTGAAAACTACTTTCACGTCACGTTCCGAGGCAATACGTTTCATGGTGCCACGAGTGCGAATAAGGAAAACGTGGCCCCTTTAAGCGATGCCTTGTCATCGGCAGCGATGAAGAGCATTCCCGGGACGTTTGCCATTGCGTTTCAGAGCTCGATTTTTGGTCGTGGGTCATCCACCAGCCGGACCATTGAAGTCGAAGTGTCCGGGGCGGATCTGACGCAGGTGCAGGAGTCTGCCGGAGCGTTGTTGTGGGCGTTGCGCGGTAAGTATGGGTTTGGCTCGGTGCGTCCGAGTCCGCTCAACTTTGATTTGCCTTCGCGTGAAGTGACGGTCACGATTGACCGGGTGAAGGCCGCTGAGGTTGGAGTCAATGTTGCGTCGCTTGGCGGTGCGATCGAAGCATTGGTCGATGGGGCTTACGTCGGGGATTACCGGTTGGGCGGGGAGACGATCGACATCATCGCGCAGCGTTCCGGCACGGATGTGTTGATGCCTGAAGACTTGGCGCAGTTGCCTCTTGCCTATCAGAGCGACTCTGGAGAGCGGGGCACGGTGCCGCAGCTCAAGGATATTGCTGTGGTCGAAAGGACGCTGGCTCCGCAGGAAATCCGCCGGTTGGAGGAGCAGCGTGCGGTTCGCCTTGAGGTGACTCCGCCGGAAAACGTGCCTCTGGAGACCGCCACGCAGGACATTTCTGGATTGATTGCTTCGATGCGGGGCGAGGGCGGGCCGATCCCGGACACCATTCAGACGGCGTTGGAGGGCTCGGCCAGCAAGCTTGACCAGGTTCAGACGGCGTTGCTCGGTAAATGGACCGGATTCAACATTGACTCGCTTCAGAGCGTGCTCAGTGGTCGATTGTTCCTGGCGTTGCTGGTGGTTTACCTGCTGATGGCTGCCTTGTTTGAGAGCTTTTTATACCCCCTGGTGATTCTGGTGAGTGTGCCGTTGGCTGCGGTGGGCGGCTTTATCGGCCTGGCGCTTGCCCATGCCAATAACCAGGCCCAGCAGCTTGACACGCTGACCATGCTGGGCTTTGTGATTTTGATCGGCGTGGTGGTGAATAACGCGATCCTGATTGTGCATCAGACGCTGAACTTCATGCGTGGTGAGGAAGTCAGTGAAGGCGGATTGACCACGCGCACGCAGGTGATGGACAGTCGGGAAGCGATCGGCGCGTCGGTGAAGAGCCGGGTGAGGCCGATCCTGATGACGACGATGACGTCGGTCGGGGGCATGCTTCCGCTGGTGCTCAGCGGCGGTTCGGGCAGCGAGTTGTACCGCGGACTGGGCAGTGTGGTGGTGGGTGGGTTGGTGGTGGCGACGGTGTTTACGTTGCTGGTGGTGCCGATGTTGCTGGCCTTGGTTTTTGATTTTGGGGAATGGGTGGGCCGGTTCAGAGGCAAAGTCGCTTCTGCGGTTTCCTCGAGCTGAACGCCGAGGCAGGCTACGAGCGCGGGTCAGTGCAGCGGCTGGCATGCTTATAGGGCGTGCGGGTATCCGATAACACGGCAACCGGTGATGGGCATGCGGCGTGGATTGCCTTATGTCGATGTTTGGAGGACCCCTGGAGGACCCCCGGCATGACCGCCATTGCAGCGTTTACCCCTGAATCTGCCAACCGTTCGTTGGTCTACGTCTCACGCGTTGTGAATGATGTCGTAGCGCAATATCGCGAAGTGCTCGACATGCGTGAGCAGCTCGAATCGCAAGCCTCTTCACTGGCCCACGAGTTGGATGGGCTATACGAAAAGGCTATGGATCGGTTGGGTCTGCTCGTTGATGAGTTGCACGCGGTGGGCGTGGAACTGCGTGATTTTGAACGTGGTGCAGTGGAGTTTCCGGCTGAATGTGGAGGCGAGGACATGATGCTGCGGTGGGAACCCGGACTTAAATGCGTTGCAGTGCCCGTCTCTGCGTAGAGGAAGTTGAAAGACTGACAGGACGCGGCCTTGGTGTGAAATCGGCCGTTGTCGCTTTCGTTCTGGACGCAGGAATCAAGCCCGGGACTCGACCAGCCGATGGACGCTAACATCGCCCTTGAGGTGAGAATGGAAGGGCCCGCCATGTCGGGTCCACACGTCGGCAGCCCCCTGGGGCATGCCAGTCCTACCGCCCCCCGACACACCCCACGGACGCCGCTTGTGTCTGAACGACAACATTACCTGACCCACTTGCAGGCTCTCGAAGCCGAGTCCATCCACATCATCCGCGAGGTGACGGCCGAGTTTGAAAATCCGGTCATGCTCTTCTCGGTGGGTAAAGACTCCTGCACCATGCTGCACCTGGCACGCAAGGCGTTTTATCCCGCCAAGCCGCCGTTCCCCATGCTGCATGTGGATACGACCTGGAACTTCCAGTCGATGTACAAGTTTCGCGACGAGTACATTCGCAAAGAGCTGGGGCTTGAGTGCCTGGTCCACATCAATGAGCAAGGCCTGGAACAGGGGATCAACCCTTTCACCCATGGCAGCAAAACCTTCACCGAAGTGATGAACCTCGGGGCACTCAAGCAGGCCTTGGATAAGTACAAATTTGACGCAGCGTTTGGCGGCGGCCGACGGGATGAAGAGAAAAGCCGGGCCAAGGAACGCGTCTACTCGTTCCGCGACGCCAAGCACCAGTGGGATCCCAAAAACCAGCGCCCCGAGTTGTGGAGCCTTTACAACGGCCTGGTTCATAAGGGCGAGCAGATTCGCGCCTTCCCCTTGAGCAACTGGACCGAGCTGGACATCTGGCAGTACATCCATCTGGAAAACATCAAGCTCGTGCCGCTGTACTACGCCAGCGAGCAGCCGGTGGTGGAGTTTGAAGGCAACCTGATTGGGGTGGACGACGACCGCGTGCCGCAGGAGCTGGCCGATAAAGCCACGGTGGAATGGGTCCGCTTCCGCACGCTGGGCGACTATCCCCTGTCTGGGGCCACGCGAAGCCAGGCGGACACGCTGCCCGAAATCATTCAGGAAATGCTGCTCGCGACCCGCAGTGAACGCGAAGGTCGAACGATCGACAAGGACCCCGGCGCAAGCATGGAAGAGAAGAAGCGGCAGGGCTACTACTAAATCGAGGCCCTCCGGGCGAGCAGGTCATACAAGCCTGCTTGCGATAAGAAACTGAACTGCCGCGCTTGCCCTGTCTCGCCAAAATCGCTTACGACAAAGACGCCTCGTGCGAATCGGATACGAACCCCACTCCACTTTTAGCCATCCAGGTGCTGGAACCCAACCCCCAGCAATCTCACCATGAACCAATCCGAACTGATCGCCACTGACATCGAGGCTTACCTCAAGCAGCACGAGCACAAAGAACTGCTCCGCTTTTTGACCTGCGGCAGCGTGGATGACGGCAAGTCAACGCTCATCGGTCGCCTGCTTTACGACTCCAAGATGGTGTATGAGGATCAGCTCGCCGCGGTGCAGGTCGATTCCAAACGCTTTGGCACCACCGGCGGCAACTTCGACCCGGCATTGCTCACCGACGGCCTGCGTGCCGAGCGGGAACAGGGCATCACCATCGACGTGGCCTATCGCTACTTCTCGACCACGCGTCGTAAGTTCATCATCGCCGACACGCCCGGCCACGAGCAGTACACCCGCAACATGGCGACCGGCGCGTCCACCTGCAACCTGGCCATCATCCTCATCGACGCCCGGCATGGCGTGCAGGTGCAGACCCGACGCCACTCGTTCATCGTCTCGCTGCTGGGCATCAAGCATGTCATCGTCGCCATCAACAAGATGGACCTGGTGGACTATTCCGAAGAGCAGTACGAGAAGATCAAGGCCGACTATCTCGCGTTCACCGCCAGGCTTGACCTGCCGGACGTGGCGTTTGTGCCGTTGTCTGCGCTGACGGGCGAGAACGTGGTCAACCGCAGCGAAAATATGGACTGGTACACCGGCTCGACGGTGATGCATCTGCTTGAGCACACGCCCATCGTTTCGGACCGAAACCTCATTGACCTGCGGTTCCCCGTGCAGCACGTGCTTCGGCCGGACCTGGACTTCCGAGGATTCTCAGGCACCATTGCCTCTGGCATTGTGCGGCCCGGCGACGAAATCATGTCGCTGCCCAGCCGAAAGACCAGCAAAGTCGAGCGCATTGTGACCCGTGACGGCGACCTCGACGAAGCCATCGCCGGCCAGTCGGTGACGCTTACACTCGAAGACGAAATCGACTGCTCGCGGGGCGACATGCTCGTCCACCCGGGCAATCAGCCGACCGTGGATCAGTCGTTCGAGGCGATGGTGGTCTGGATGACCGACGCGCCGCTCAAGCCCGGGGCGTCTTACATCCTCAAACACACCACCCGGGCTTCGCCGGCGATGGTGTCCAACATCCGCTACCGAATGGACGTCAACGAACTGCATCGACACGATGCGGATCAGCTCGAGCTCAACGAGATCGGCCGCATCGAAATCGAAACCGCTCAGCCGTTGACCTACGACCCTTATAAGAAAAACCGTCAGACCGGCGCGTTTATTCTCATCGACCGCTTGACCCACAGCACGGTGGGCGCGGGCATGATCCTGGACCGAGGTCTGCACGGCGGGTCTTCGCTTCGAGCCCGACTGCACGAGAAGACCGGCACGCAGGCTGATCAACATGAGTCACTGGTGACTGACGAGCAGCGGGCTCAGCGACTGGGCCATAACCCGGCCACCGTCTGGCTCACAGGCCTCACCGGCAGCGGCAAGTCGCCGATCGCCTACGCCCTGGAAAAACGGCTGTTCGACGAGGGCCTGACGCCGTTCGTCCTCGACGGCCGAAACGCAAGGCTGGGCATCTCCGCCGACCTGACCTTCTCCGCGGCGGATCGCCGTGAGAACCTTCGCCGCGCTGCCGAAGTCGCGAAAATGATGAACAATGCCGGGCTGATCTGCATCTGCGCCTTCCTGTCGCCTTCTGCGGAAGATCGGGCAGAGGCCAGGCGGATCATCGGTGAGGACAAGTTTGTCGAGGTCTTTGCCGACGCTCCGGAATCGGCCGCCAAAGAACGGGCGGCCGATCAAGGCTCGAACATGAAGGCCTACTCTGACATTGCCGCGCCGTACGAAATGCCCGAGTCGCCTGACGTCACGCTCAAAACCGCCGACACGTCGGTCGAGCAGTGTGTCGAAACACTGCTGGCAGCACTCAAGCAACGCGGCGCCATGAAATAAGATCGAGCCTTGGTGTCACCCTGCTACGACGTCGGGGCGCGGGTACTCGAGAAATTGTGGCGCAAAGGGATTGGTGTCGCGTTCGGTTTTGACGGTGGTCGCACTGCCGTGTCCGGAGAGAACGCGGGTGTCATCGGGGAGCGTCATGATTTGCTCACGGATGCTTTGCATCAGGCGTGGGCCGTTGGAGTTGGGAAAGTCGTATCGACCGATGGACCCGGCAAAAAGCGTGTCGCCAACGATCGCCACGCGGTGATCGGGTTGGTAAAGCGTGATGCCATCGGGGCTGTGGCCTGGCGTGTGGCGGATGTGAAATGTCAGGCCGCCCAGGTTGAGTGTGTTGCTGTGCTCAAGGGTCTCATCGGCTTCGGGAGCCACGACGGGTTCCGCAAGTACGACCGAGAGGTTCAACGCGGTGTCGGTCAAAGCCGCGGCACCGTCGCGGTGAATGGTCACACTGGCAGCGGGGTGAGCTTGCTTGACCTGCGCAATGCCCGCGATGTGATCGACATGGGCGTGGGTCAGCACGATGCGTTCAACGGTGAGTTCGCAGGCTGCGATGTGCTCCAGGATGGGTTCGGGCCCGAAGCCTGGGTCAATGACCCAGCATGCTTTGCCCACGCTGAGGATGTATCCATTGGTCATCCAGTCGCCGAGGCAGAAAGTTCGGATATCAAGAGCAAGCGGAGTCATGGCACGGTTCCGTGAACAGCATGGGGCAAAGTATTTCCACGCGATCACAGCGTGGAGCGAGCCCTGTAAGATACTTCAAGCCGGGTTCCTGCGGGCGTGGCGGAATTGGCAGACGCGCTGGATTTAGGTTCCAGTGGGGTAAAACCCGTGGAGGTTCGAGTCCTCTCGCCCGCATTGATCGACCTGTGCACTTGACGCCTCGGCCTGGTGTGGCATACTGAGCAACGCAATGACCTCCTGCCCCACCGCATCTCGGCCGCCCTTTGGCTATTTCGGCTGGTTTATCAGCTCCACCGTCGTGTGGGCTTGCTGACGTCATCGCTCCTTTGATGTGCCTTGATTTTCACCCGCCCCACGCGTCCTTCATGCGTGGGGTTTTGCGTTGTACCCGCTTCGATCACCCCACGCCCGCTTCTTAAGGACCGAACCATGATTGTTGTCATGCGACCCACCGCCACATCCGAACAGATTGAACATGTCAAACAGCTCATCGTTGAGCTGGGACTCACGCCGCACCCGATTCAAGGCACCGACCTGACGGTCGTCGCGGTGATTGGGGATGACCGTAAAAAAGATGGCCAACGCCTTGAGCAAGCGCCGGGCGTTGATCGCGTGATGAAGGTGCTTAAGCCTTACAAAATGGCTGCGAAAACCGAGCACCACCTCACGACCACCGAGATCACCATCGGCACCGGCGAGCACGCCGCACGGATCGGCGGCAAGGGGCTGTGTGTGATTGCCGGCCCTTGCTCGGTTGAAAGCCGCGAGCAAATTCTCACCTCGGCACGTGCGGTGAAGGCGGCAGGTGGGCATGTGCTGCGGGGCGGAGCGTTCAAGCCCCGCACGAATCCATACGCCTTCCAGGGCATGGGACTTGAAGGGCTGGACCTTCTGGCCGAGGCACGGGCAGAAACCGGGCTGCCGATCGTGACCGAAGTGCTCGACGTGGGAGACATTGAGCGGGTGGCGGAGGTGGCAGACTGTCTGCAGGTCGGCACGCGTAATGCTCAGAACTTCAAATTGCTCGAAGCGGTGGGCAAAGCCACCAACAAGCCGGTGCTTTACAAGCGGGGTATGTGGATGACGCTTGATGAATACCTGCAGGCTGCGGAGTACATCCTCGCAGCAGGGAATCCCAATGTGATTTTGTGCGAGCGGGGGATCCGTACGTTTGAAAAGTTCACGCGAAATACCATGAGTGTCGCAGCGATCCCTGAGCTTAAACACCGCTCCCATCTGCCCGTCGTGGCGGACCCCTCGCATGGCACGGGGGTGGCGCGTCTGGTGCCAGCCATGTCACGGGCGGCGGTTGCGGCGGGCTGCGACGGGCTGGCGATTGAAGTCCATCCCGACCCGGAACATGCGCTCACCGACGGGGCTCAGTCGCTTGATCCTGCGACCTTTGCCGCGCTACTTCCGACGCTCGCGCGGGTGGCCCAGGCGGTGGATCGTGAATTGGTTTAAGCGTGCTGTTTCAGCTTGATGTGAACATCAGCAAATCCACAATGCCCACGCTGCCCAGCAGCACCGCGATCAATCCGTTAAGCGTGCCAAAGGCCAGGGGCAGTGCATCAGTTCGGCCCGCCGCGGTGAGGATGTGTTCGAGCACGAGCACCCCGCCGGTGATGACGACCGCCGTGAGGTAGGCAGTGCCCAG
Organism: uncultured Phycisphaeraceae bacterium; assembly: GCA_963799465.1. Taxonomy (GTDB): domain Bacteria; phylum Planctomycetota; class Phycisphaerae; order Phycisphaerales; family Phycisphaeraceae; genus JBCCOW01. Next base: position 2,907,947 of record CAWCXG010000001.1, read on the forward strand.
CCCAGGTGAGGTGACGCCGACCAACGCAAAACACGCCGCCGCAATGACATGCAACGCCCGGCTGATCCATAACGCGGCAGGCACCCCCAGGCGGGCTGGGATTGAATGCAGCGCCTCCCGCCGATCCACCTCCACGTCCTGCATTGCATAAAGAATGTCAAACCCGGCGACCCAGGTCATCACTGCAGCCGCCAGCATCCACACCGGCCACGCTGCCAGACTTACCGGGTCGATCGCCAGTGCCGCAGCCACCGGTGAAAGCGCCAAAGCAAATCCCAGCACCACGTGACACAGCCAGGTCACCCGCTTGGTTAGCGGATAGATACCCAGGACGACCAGCACCACCGGCGACGCAATCACCGGCCAGGGATTGCCCCGCCACACCCAGAAACCCGCCGCTCCTCCCACTAAGACCAGCCCGGAGACCGCCGCCGCCCAGAACATCTGACGACGTGACACGCGGCCTGCTGGCAAGGCCCGCCCGGTGGTCCGCGGATTACGGGCGTCCACCGCTGCGTCCAGCAGCCGGTTGAGCGTCATGGCGTACGTCCGTGCCGCGACCATGCAAATCACGATCAGCACGATCAGCTTTGCCAGCACCATCACGTTGATCGGGTCGACACCATGCAGTCGTGGCTCCAGCGCGATCACCGCACCAAGCAGTGCAAAAGGCAACGCAAAAACACTGTGTGCCAGCTTGATATCCGAAGCGATGGCAAGCGCGGGATGGGGAGCAGTTGCCGTGGACATGCAGGGATCGTATGCCCCTGCATGCGTCTGCGCAACATCAGCCTGAGCATTACTGGACCAGCGAGATGAGGCGTGATCTGAAACGCAAGCGCTCACCAGGTGCTCGACGATTGACAGGCTCAAATACGAGCCACGACCGTCGGGGAGTGTCCCAGGCGGACAGGACATCGCGTGATCCGGGACGCTTGCTCCCGGGCGCGACTCGGTTTAAGGCCTCGCCTGGAACGCTTGCGGCCGGCGAAACAGCAGACCCGCCATGCAGAGCCCCAGTAGGCTCAGGGTCGTCGGCTCAGGAATGTTGGCGTCAATAAAGTCGAGATAGGGGTAGACGAGATTGCCGCCAAACGTGGAACCGTGCGTGGGGAAACCAGCGTTAATGAAGCCGGTCACTCCAACCACTTCGAGGCCAGTTCCGGTGTCGTTAAAAACAAGTGAGCCCGAGTCACCGGAGAACGTACTGGCTTCTCCAGGAACGGCAACCCCTCCAGCTGAGCCAACGCCTCGACCTGGGTGGTCGTAGTCAGCCAGGTAAACTTCAAGATCCAGTGATCCTTCATCATCGAGTTGGAAAATATCGATGGTGTTGGCTCCGGTGCGTTTAACGCTGGAGTCGCCGTCGATAAAGGTATTCGATTTAAAACCCCCGCCGTTTGTAACCTCAACGGTTAATCCGTAGCCCGCGAGGGTAATCGGCGTGCCGGGAGTGACTGGCGTACGTCGAAGGCTGTAGATCTCAGCGAGCTCAGGAGCTTCGGTGGACAAGGTGTAGACCGCGAGGTCATCGTTGGGATTAAAATTGTTGCTGGGGCCGAAGCCAGTCCAATCGGGGTGGAGGACGATGTTTTGGATCCCGATCTGGTGCGTGTCATCGCCTCCGATATTGAAGTTGACGCGGAAGCGATCGACGTCACTGTCGATACCGCCGTCGTTACCGGAATCGGTGAGATGAGCAGCTGTCAGTAGATGACGGGAAGAAATGAGTCCGGCAGACCCGCGGAGTTCCCATTCTCCAGCGTCGTTGAAATACTCGATGGCCCCCACGCCCGTGAAGGCTGAAGAGGTTGTATTCGGGTCAATAATGCTTGCAGTCGTCTGGCCTGCCGTGGGCACAACGGCATGGCCGAGGACCGGGCAAAGAATGAACGCAACGCTGAGAAGTGACCATCGAAGCATCAATTATTCCTGAAAGGATGAGGCGAACCAGTACGTGCAAATCTGACCCATGAATCGTGATTGAAAGCTTGGAGATCATAGCAGAAAAGGGGCAGGTCCGCGTGCGAATCGGTAGCCAATGGCCGCAGCCGCGAGGCCCAGAATCGGGTGCAGCGCGAGGGTGATTAAGGCCCAGAGCCACTCGCCTTGGCGGTGATGGGCAAGGATGGAGAAGGCGTACGTTGAGAAGGTGGTGAACGCGCCGAAGAACCCGACGAGCACCGCGACTCGGGCGGTGGTGTGAAGCGAGGTCGGGTCGGGGGTTGCGAGCACGGTGGGGGCCGTGCGTTCGAACCAGGCGAACGCCAGGCCGAAGCCTGCGCAGCCCAGCGTGTTGGCCAGGAGGATGCCCAGTCCAGGGCCGGCAGGTCCGAATGCGTCGGGCAGGCGCGGAACCAGCCAGGAGCGCGTGGCGGTGTCGATGCTGTGACGCGCGAGGGTTCCCAAGGCTCCAGCGATCATTAAATAAACAAGCGGCATGGGGTGAGCCAGGATGAAGATCAGGGGGGTCGAAGGCCAGGATTCGCAGCGTCGAAATGCACCATAGCGGGGAGGCACGGGGGCCAGGACAGCGCTATACTGGTCGCAATCGCAGACGGCTCGCTTGCGTCAAGCGTGGGTGTCGGTGACGGGGGGTTTGGATAACGCATCGATGAGTGCCAAGTACAAGCGGATCAAGCAGACGGACGAATCCCTACCCGCCCCGCTGCGGTGGCTGACCCGTGCGTTCAGTTCGATCACGCTTTCGGTGATTCTGCTGACGCTCATTGCGTTGTACGGCACGCTGGGGTCGGTGCCTTTGGCGATGCTGGCCAAGGCGGTGATGATCGCGGTGGTCGGGGGCAGCGTACTGCTGATCGTCGGCGTGCTGCTGTGGTGGGCGTTGTGGCGAAAGCGGTGGATCCAGCACCGCGGCGTGCGGGCGCTGGTCTCACTTGGAGCGCTAGCGGGAGGGGTCACGGCGGCGATCCCGATCTGCGGCGATGCGCTTGCGTGGTTGACCGCGCAGCCCTGGATGGCAGAGCACCGGGCCACAGTGGTGTATCGACTGCGGGCCTTGGAGATGACCGAGTTGGAGTTTTACAGCTGGTGGCCGATGCAGCTGCTGCTGGTGCTGTTCGTCTGCAACATGGTGTGGGCGACGATCCGTCGTATTGAGTTTTCGATTCCCCGCCTTGGGGTGCTGACCGTGCACGCGGGCATCGTCACGATGGCGGTGGGCACGATGTTCTACGGCCGGTACAAGATGGAAGCGCAGATGTTTCTGCCCCGCGTGGATACCGCGTCGCCTGCGGCGGTGTTCTCACGGTATGCCTACGACCGCAATGACCCGGCGGTGTATGTCTCGGTGAACGGTCAGATGCCGCTGGTCATTCCACTTGCGGGTCGCTTGCCACGATACAACGATTATGAGCTTGGAGAGCTGAACATCGCCTTGCATGAAGCTCCGGGGTTTGTGCAGCAGCTTGGGCCGAACCTGCGGATGACGATCCCCGGGTTTTACGCCTATGCCGAGCGGGCCGAAGAGATCCGCGATATGTCCGAGGTGGTCCGCGGGGCGGCCGCGGAGTTTGACAAGGTGGAGAATCCCCAAGAGCGGGCAGCGTTGCAAGATCTGCTGGCGTCACGGTATGGCCCGGCAGTGCGGGTAGCGATGGGAGATGTGAATCACCCGTCGGCTTCGGACGGGGGAGTGTGGCTGCTGGGGCTGTTGCCCAATCGGCGTGTGGTCTCTTTGCCCACTGCGGAGGTGGAGTTGCTGGCGACGATAGACCCCGCGCGGGAGCGTGATCTGCTTGAGCCAGTGGCCGGCCCGCACACGCTGGTGGTGGAAGTGCCCACCGGCGAGGGCGATGAAACCTACCGCAACGTGTACGCCATTGAGCAGGGCGCGACCATTGAGGTCGGTGATACGGGATACACCCTGCAGGTCGAGCAGCTTGGGCCTTATGAAATTGGTTTTGTCACCGAGGGCTATCGCGGGGCAGAAGACACACGCGCCTTGGTGAAAGTCACCGGGCCGGAAAAGGCGTTCACCCGCGTGGTGCTGCACCGCTACCCCGAGCGGTCGCAGGATTTCGTGCCAAGCGATAAGCCGGGCGTCGGGCCGATGGGCGAACGGCAGGACCCTGATCCTGCGGTACGGTTGACCTACCTGGACGACAGCAAACTGCAGTATCGACTCGTGCCTGCGTCGTCGCCTAGCGCGGCGGATACCCAGTCCAGTGATGCAGCGTCAGTGCAGGGGACCGGTATGCGGCTGTTAATGCGGGGCGGCAGCCTGCCGGCGGCAATCATGCAGGTGGTCCAACCCAAGCTCAAGCTGCCCGAAGCCGATCACACCGGGCACAATCACGGCCCGGACGAAACCCATGCCCAGCCGCCCAGCTGGCTCCACATTGTCGAGCACTACGACTACGCGATGCCGATGCCTACGGTCCGGGCCTTGCCCAAGTCAGACCGTGACCCCAAGACCGAAGGCACCTATGAGAACGCCTTCATGCCCGTCCGCCTGGAGCTTCTCGAAGATGGGCAACCGGAAAAGGTCACCGGCGACCAGACGGTATGGCTACCTTGGGGCCCGTTTCCACGCGAAGGCCTGGGGCAGGAGTTGGAGGTGCCGGGTATCGGCACGGTGCAGCTCATGTTCAGCCGATCGCGTTACACGCTGCCCTTCACGGTGTCGTTGCAGGCCTTCGATGTGGAGATGTACCCGAGCTCGGATCAACCCAGAGACTTCATCGCGACCCTTCAGGTCGATGCGATCGGAGAGGACGGCAAGACGACCTCGCCCCGCATTTTCAAGGCCAGTATGAATAATCCTGTGAGTTACCATCCGCCGAACGCGGCCTTGGGGATGGGCACCATTAAGCTCAGCCAGGTGCAATGGGACCCGGGCGATCCGCAGATGCCCGCAGGGCTCAAGGCTCAGACCGACGAGGCCGGCCGATACGTCAATAAGCATCGCTTCACGGTCATCGGGGTCTCAAACAATGTGGGCATTCAGATCATTGCGCTTGGTGCGATCATGGTCGGGGCAGGCATTCCCTGGGCCTTTTGGGTGAAGCCCTGGATGTTACGACGGCGTGCCCGTCAGGCAGTGGAACGTCAACTTGCACAACGGCAAGCGACTGCGAATGAAGCAACGCGTCTGGAAAGCGACAACGTCATGCACGACTCTCCGCAAGGAACTGTTCCTGTGAAAACCCGTCCCCTGACCACCGTTGGACTGATCCTGCTGATGACGGTCTTGACGGTTGTGATGTCCACGGGTCCGGCGATGGCGCAGGCTCGTCAGGATATTGCGGGCAATTCCGATCAGACGTCCGCGATGTCGGGCGAACAGGCGGGGCTGACCTCGAGCCAGGGCGTGGCGGCAACGGCGTCCATGCGCGATGCGATGACCCGTGCGGAGCATCAGGCCTTCGCTGAGCAAGTGGACCTTACCGCGCTGCGGAAGGTGTCGGTTTTTGACGGCGAGCGGGTCAAATTGCTCGATACGCTCGCGCGCGAACACATGGTGCGTGTGACCGGCCGGGGGGCGTACCGCGATGTTGCAGGGCACGATGAGCATCTGCCTGCGGGCGATCGGGATCAATACGTTTATGACCCGGTCTTCACGTATCTGGATCTGGTTTTTGGCGGACCTGACCCCGAGAATGAAGCATCGCGGTTGACGGGTTATTACGCGGACAAGCCGGTGGTGTACGTCGAGGTATTACCACTGCGGCGGGAGCTGGTCTCGCACCTGCCTGCGGAGGAGCAGGAGTATTGGCTGCGTCAGGCGCGGCTGTCGCCGTTGCTGCTCGCGCAGCCGGCCCCGCAGTCGATTTTGCGAAGTGACGACGGGGACGTGCTGCTGTCGCAAGCGCGCAATAAGTTGTTTGTCGCCTACGCGGAGTATGTCCGGGCGGGTGAGCGGTTGGCGTTGGTCAGCCCGGCGGAGGCGCAGGGCGATTGGTGCCGACTTGAAGCCCATGAGCACACGGATAAGCCTGGCGTACCGATGTACGCAAATCCCGCCGCCGCGGTCGGGGCTCAGCAGGCGTGGGCCGACCTCGAGACGGCCTGGCTGGCAGGGGATGCGCAAGGTGTCAACGCGTCTGCGAATGCGCTCGCGGAGCTGCTGCCTCAGATCAATCCGCAGACCTATCCCAGTGAGACACGACGCAGCCTGGAAGGGGTGTATAACAAGGCGGGCCGGTATGCGGCAGGCTGGATGTTGCACGCGGCAGCGGCGGTCTTGTTGCTGTTAGCGGTTACGACGGGCCGGCGGACGTTGTTGATTGCAGGCGGCGCGTTGCTGGGCCTGGGATTCCTGGTGCAGGTGGCGGGGGTGATGACGCGGGCGGTGATTTCGGGACGCTGGCCGATCCACAATCAGTATGAATCGTTCATGGCGATCGCGATGTTCGCGGTGGCGGTGGGGGGCGTGATGATGGTGGTACGCCGCATGCCGGTATTCGGGCTGGGGGCTGCGGTGCTGGGCGCGGGCACGTTGATGTTTGCGCACTTTTTGCCGGCGGCGTTTCCGACCAAAGCGGTGGGCAATGACATGCCGATCCTGGCGACGAGCAGCATTCTTTTTGTTCACGTCAATATCGTGCTGTTCAGTTACGCCTTGATCGCGTTGGCCTTCACGCTCAGCCTGACGTATCTGGGCGTGCATTATCTGGGCTTGGCCGGGCGGCGGGACCGGCGCACCGCAGGTAAGCCAGAGAAACCGCCGAAGTCTGTGAAACCGTTGGCGTTCGGTGCAGGCGGCTCAGGCTCGGGTGGGGCCTTGGCGATGGCGGGCGGTGGGGTTGCGTCGTCAGGCGAGGTGGCCAGGGTGCGACACGGCAAGGCAAGCGAGACTCAGGTCGCGCCGGCAGTGGCTGGGCTGGTGGGTGACACGGATCGCAAGGTGGGGGCCAAAGCGCTTCTGCACGATCTGGATACGGCCCAACTGGTGGTGATGCAGCTGGCGTTCTGGCTGCTGGGCGTGGGCATTTTGCTCGGGGCGTATTGGGCGGACCACGCATGGGGCCGATGGTGGGCCTGGGACCCCAAGGAGACCTGGGCGTTGATCACGTGGATCGTCTACCTGATCGCGATCCACACGCGGTTTAGTGTCAAACGGCGTGGGCTGGTCACCGCATGGCTGGGCGTGACGGGATTCTTTGTGATGCTCTGGTGCTACTGGGGCGTGAACCTGTTCCTGGCGGGGCTGCACAGCTATGCGTGAGTGCGACGGGGTTGCGTGGGTCGTGTTTTGAGTGGCCACGTGAATGCCGATGACGCGGAGGCGGGGCTGCCACGCGCTTTTTACCAGCGATCCACCATCGCAGCGGCGCGCGGACTGCTGGGCCAAAGGCTGGTTCGGACCCTTAACGACGGCACACGGCTGGCGGGTGTCATCGTGGAGACCGAGGCCTACCTCGGGCCTGAGGACAAAGCCGCTCATACCTTCGGGTGGAGGCGGACCGCCCGGACCGAGGCGATGTTCATGACCGCGGGGACAGCGTATGTGTTTCTCACGTATGGGATCCACCACTGCCTGAACTTTTCAACGGTCGGTGCGGATGTGCCGCAGGCGGTGCTGGTGCGAGCCTTGGAGGCGGTCGAAGGTTTGGACGCGATGCGGGGCGTGCGACATGCTGCCAAAAAAGACGTTGATCTGTGCAACGGGCCTGGCAAACTTACCCAAGCCTTGCAGATCACGGCAGGGCTGGATCGGCACGACACGGTGGGTTCGACGCAGCTCACGGTCGAGCGGTTGCGTAGCCGGGTTTTGCCGAACCGGGCGATTGCCACAGGCCCACGCATTGGGGTGGATTATGCGCAGGAATGGGCGGCGGCACCGCTGCGATTCTGGATGAAGGACCACGTGTGCGTGAGTCGGGGCTGATGGTTTGGGAGGGTTGGTCCAGTGGTGGGATAAGCGTAATTGCACGCTTTCAATTGATTCTCATGCGTGAGCGGCTTGGGGCGAGTATCCTGTGAAGCTCGGCACAACGGGTGCTGAGGATTACGATTGAGTACCAGGACCTGCTGATGTCATCCGAGACCCAAGACCCGGGGCCTCTCCCCCGCGATCCTTCTTCCGACGCACCTCAGGCGGACACGCCAGAGCAGCCCCAAGGAGAGTCGGCAACGCATACCCCGGCCGACCCGGATAAGGACCAGGGCAATACCGCGTCGGACGCCCCGAAGCGCGAGAGTACGGGAGGCGTAGACCCTCTGGGTGTGCTGTCGGATACGGTGGGCTCGGCGATCGAAGCGATGGCACTGGGCGCGAAAACGCTGACCGACGCACTGACCGGCAGCGACCAGGATGATGCGTCAGACTCGGCGGAGACTTCGTCACCTAGCGGCCAGGATGCAGGTGGCGAGGCGACGGACCCACCTTCAACACAACCTGAAGATCCGACGCCCGCAGAGTCGGCGATGGATGTGGACGCGGCGGTCCAGGCGGAAATGGCCGAAGCGGGTGGTTCAATGGAAGCCATCCTGGCGCAGAGCGAAGCCCAGGCTTCCTCCGCATCGACGGATGATGCGGCGGGCGATTCAGCTGGCGAGGGCGAGGGTGAGTCTGAGGGTGAAGCTCAGACGAGCGGCGCGAAGCACTTCGAGTTTCGCCGCGGCCGCGTCTCCGCGATCCGCGGGGAAGACGTGTTCGTGGACATCACAGGTGAAGCGAGCAAGCTGCAAGGCGTGGTGCCACTGGTTCAGTTTGAGCGACCGCCTCGGCTGGGCTCGATCATGGACTTTGTGGTCGATCGCGTGGACGAAAAGCAAGGCCTGGTGTTTCTCTCACGCGAAGGCGCGGTGTCCCGCAGCACGTGGGACAGCCTGCGCAAGGGCAGTGTGGTCGAAGCTCGGGTGACCAAGCATAACAAGGGCGGCCTGGAGCTTGAGCTCGTGGGGAGCATTAAGGCGTTCATGCCGGCAAGTCAGATCGACCTGCATCCGGTGGGCGATCTTGAGCCGTTCGTGGGCCAGAAGCTTGAGGCGAAGGTGTCCGAGATTGACCACCGCCATAAGAAAGTGGTCCTGTCGCGGCGGTCGCATCTGGACGACCTGCAGAAACGCACCCGCATCAAGATGCTTGCGGAGCTTGAGGTCGGGCAGGAACGCGACGGCACCGTGACCTCGGTCAAGGACTTCGGCGCGTTTGTCGACATCGGCGGAATGGACGGGTTGGTGCACGTCACCGATATGTCGCACAGCCACGTCGGTCGGCCTAAGGATGTGGTCAAAGTCGGCGATCAGGTGCGTGTCAAAGTCCTCAAGATCGGCGAGGGCGGCGAGAAGTTGTCACTGGGCATGAAACAAGTCCAGCCTGATCCGTGGAAAGGGCTGGAGCAGGACCTCACGCCGGGCGGTAAAGCGACGGGCCGAATCACGCGGACCGCTGACTTCGGCGCGTTTGTCGAGCTCGCGCCGGGCGTGGAGGGGTTGCTTCCGATTTCGGAGATGGCGTGGAAGCGGATCAACAAGCCCACCGATGTGGTGCAGGTCGATCAGATCGTGTCGCTGCAGGTGCTCAGTGTGGACCCCGAGAAAAAGCGGCTGGTGCTGAGCCTCAAGCAGGCGCAGGGCGATCCCTGGGCTGATGCGGCGGCGACTTACGCGCCGGGTACCTGGCATGAAGGCACGGTGACGTCCATCGCGGACTTTGGCGCCTTTGTCGATCTGGGTCAGGGCGTGGAAGGGCTCGCGCACATCAGTGAGCTTTCCGCCGGCCGGGTCAAAAGCGTGGGCGATGTACTCAAGGCAGGTGACACGAAAAGCTTCCGCATCAAGTCGGTGGATACCGGCAAACGGAAGCTGTCGCTGTCACTCATCCAGGAAAAGCAGATGAGTCCCGAAGAAAAAAGCGCCCTGCAAGAGAGCGAGCGTCGTGCAGCGAAACGGCCCAAGATCGACAAGAGTTCGCTACGCGGCGGGATGGACCTGGGCGGGGCGGGCGGCGTAGGTCTGGGCGGTCTGTCGCTGGACTCGTTTAAGTAGATCGCTTCGGGACAATCTCAAGAGCACTTGGTGTGCGGCGGCTGAGCAGGGTGTCGCGGCAGCTTTTTCCGTTAGCATCCGCCCATGTCAAGGCAGCAGATTCCCAACGCGTTAACCCTGGGCCGGCTGGTGCTGGCCGCAGGCTTTTTCGTGGTGCTGAATCAGTTCCGCTACGCCCCCGGAGGCACCCGGGAACAGTGGCCTGTGTTGCTGGCGGCATTTGTGTTGTTCATTCTGGCGGCGGTGACCGATGCGTTGGACGGCCATTTGGCGCGGGCGTGGAATGTCGAATCGACGTTCGGCCGGATCATGGACCCGTTTTGCGATAAGGTGTTGGTGCTGGGGGCGTTGATCTATCTCGCGGGGGCGCGGTTTGTGGACCCTCAGGCCATTGCGGACGGCGACTTTTTCACCATGGCGTCGGGGGTGTATCCGTGGATGGTGGTGCTGGTGCTGGCCCGCGAGCTGTTGGTCACCGGGATCCGGGGCACCATGGAAGGCGCGGGGGTGAAGTTCGGGGCCAACGTGTGGGGCAAGCTGAAAATGATCCTGCAGTCGGTGCTCGTGCCGGCGGTCTCTGTTGATTCTCTGGCTGGACCCCGCGCGGGAGGGCTGGGAGTGGACGGCCTGGGCGCGGGATGGGTTGGTGTATGCGACGGTGATTGTGAGTGTGTGGAGCGGGCTGCCTTACGTGACGCGGGCGATGGCTGTGACCAGGGCCAGGAATCAGGTTGATCCCGCAGACGGTTAACTCACGCGGATACTGCGTGCGAATTTCAAAACGATTCTAAATGTCCAAGGAGCTATGCATGAACCAGGCTGTTGTCGCGATTGATCTTGGAGCAGAGTCGGGGCGGGCGATGCTGGTGACCCTCAAGGACGGGCGGGCGACTTTGGAGGAGGCGCATCGTTTCGCCAATCGGCCAGTTCGGCTGCCGTCGGGGTGGCACTGGGATATCACCGGGCTTTGGAAGCAAATCGTGCATGGGCTGGGTGAAGCGGTGCGTTTGGCGTCGTCGCAAGGGTCGGTCGTGCGGAGCGTGGGCGTGGACACGTGGGGTGTGGACTTTGGGCTCATTGGACGCTCGGGCCAACTGCTCAACTTGCCGCAGTGTTACCGGGATGAGCGCAATGCTCCTACCTTGGAGGAGGTCCTGCGGCGGGTGGAGGCCCAATCGCTTTGGGAGCAGACCGGTGTCGCCACGCAGCCTTACAACACGCTGGTGCAGCTTCAGGCGCAGCTTGCTCAAGAGCCCTTGAGTCTTGCGGCGGCAAACGGCTTGCTGCTGATTCCTGACCTGCTGCATTTCTGGCTCAGTGGCAAGCTGCATCATGAAATGACGATCGCTTCGACCACGCAGATGCTCGAGGCGGGCTCGATGGATTGGGCAATGCCGCTTCTCGAAGCCCTTGACATTCCAGAGGCGATGCTCGGAGAGGTGTCGCCCCCGGGGACGTGTATCGGGACGGTCCGACAGGACGTGCTCAGGGAGGCAGGTGTGCAGGTGGAGCAGCCGATTGAGGTGGTGTTGCCCGGCTCGCACGATACGGCCAGTGCGGTGGCGGCGGTGCCGGTGGTGACAGAGCCGGGATCACAGGCTTCGAGCGGGGGCGGTGAAACGTGGGCGTTTTTGTCCAGTGGGACGTGGTCCTTGCTGGGGATGGAGTTGGATGAGCCGGTGTTGTCGCGGGAAGCGTTTGCTGCGGGGTTTACCAATGAACTGGCGGTGGGGGATCGGCCGGTGCCTGGTGTGGAGGTAATGCCGCGGGTGCGTTTTTTGAAGAATATTGCGGGGCTTTGGCTGGTACAGCAGGTGCGTGCGGACCTGGCGTCGTCTGGGGAAGCGCTGGACTATGCCGAGCTGACGACGCTGGCGTCGCAGGCGCAAGGGTTTCGCACATTGATCGACTGCAATCATGCTCCGCTGGCCTCGCCGGGGCAGGCGTGCGAGAAGATCCGCGCGTACGCCCAGGCCACCGATCAACCGGTGCCCCAGACGCCGGGCCAGTTCGTGCGGGCCTGTTTGGATAGCCTGGCCTTGGAGTATCGGTTGACGCTGCATGATCTGGAGCGGGTCACGGGTCGGTCGGTGTCGGTGTTGCATCTGGTGGGCGGAGGCGGACAGAACGCGTTGCTGAATCAGCTCACGGCGGATGCGTGCGAAATCCCCGTGGTGGTCGGGCCTTTCGAGGCGACGGCATTGGGGAACGGGCTGGTGCAGGCGATGGGGCTGGGATTGATTGAGGATCTCGCGGAGATGCGGCAGATGGTGGCGCATTCGTTTACGCCCGAGCGGATTGAACCGGCGGGGTCTGGCGAGACGTTTGCGCCGCACGCAGAGCGGTATGTAACGCTCAAAACTTCCCATCACGCCCCATAAGTCGTCATTTCTGAGGGGAAAAGGATCCTGATACGCAAGCTGCGGGGCGGATTGGCCGACATAGTGGCAAAGGCCTTTAGCGGAGCGACGGCATGCATGAACAGATGTTGGGACAGTTTCTGGTCCGTCGTGGTGACCTGACCGAAGCGCAGGTGGAAACGCTGATGGGCTTGCAGAAGACCGATCAACGTCGCATCGGCACGCTTGCGGTCGAGCGGTACGGCATTCCAAGAGCGGTGGTTGACGCGGCGGCGGTCGAACTGCACCGACAACGCAGCCCCGAGGTGAGTTTGGCCAGCGAGGCTTTTGATCCGCAGTGCCTGCACCTGATTACCCCGCAACAAGCGTGGGACAACCTGGTTCTGCCACTGCGTAAAGCGAATGGTGAACTGGTGTGTGCCACCGCAGAAGAGACGTTGTCTGCGGCGATCGATCTCATGGAAACTGCGACGGATCAGTCCTATCGATTCGTACTCGCAGAGATGCGGCCGCTGGAGCAGTTCATTGCCGAGCGGTACAGCTTTGAGGGTGTGAACTGCGTCGAAGCGGCGTAAGCGTTTCACATTTTGTGATCTCATCACGCAGCACTTCGAATGCGATCAGCGATGTGGCTCACGCGAGAGGGAGACGGGCAACCGTACCGTCCTTGGTGGTGCTGACTTCATAGCCCGCGTCGATGAGCTGCTGACGTAGTGCGTCTGCAGTGTTGAAATCCTTCGCAGCCCGGGCGGCATCGAGTGCAGCGGCCAAGGCGTCGCCATCGACAGACGATGCGTCGGAGTCGGGGGTGAGGTTGGCCTGGGTGTCGTCGTGCAGCACGGCCAGCACCTGATCAAATTGTGCGAGCACCCCGGCAGCCTGGGCGGGGTCGGTGACAGGTTCAGCAATGAACTCGAAAACCACCGCGAGCGCCCCGGCGACGTTGAGATCATCGGCGAGGCAGGCGGCGAAGCGATGCACCGCAGGATGATCGAGGCTGATCGGAGGCACGGTGCCAGCGGGCACATTGAGTGACGCGTGGTAGTCGCGGAGCTTGCGGACCGCAGACGCTGAGTCGCGGAGGCTCTTGGCGGAGACATCCATGGTGCTGCGATATTTCGCTTTGATGAGCTCGAAGCGGAGCACCGCAGGATGGACTGGGCTACCGGTGAGGGCCCCTTCGAGAACCTGGCGGACGGTGAAGAAGTTGCCGCGCGATTTGGACATTTTTTCGCCTTCGACAAAGAGGTGGCGGGTGTGCATCCAAAGTCGGGCGAAGTGGGGTTGGCCGGTGGCGGCGCAGGATTGGGCGATTTCGCATTCGTGGTGGGGGAAGATGTTGTCTTCGCCGCCGGTGTGGAGGTCGATGGTGTCGTGGCCCAGGGCCGCTTTGGCCATCGCGGAGCACTCGATGTGCCAGCCGGGGTAGCCTTCGCCGAACGCGGAGGGCCAGCGCATGAGGTGGGTCGCATCGGGCTTCCAGAGCAGGAAGTCGGCGGGGTGGCGTTTGCCAGCCTGATTTTGAGCCAGAACGCGGCCGCCGGCGCCGCCTTTGAGTTGGTCCAGCCGGTTGCCGGAAAGCGTGCCGTAGTCGGGAAAGGATTCAACGTGAAAGTAGACCGCTGAGTCGTGGGCCACATAGGCGTGGCCTCGGTCGACGAGCGTTTGAATCAACGCGAGCATGGCATCGACATGATCCGTCGCACGGGGCATGTTGCGGGGGTATTCGTCGGCGACTTTGAGCCGAAGCGCCCGGCTGTCTCCAAGGAAGGCCTGGACGTAAAACTCGGCAACCTGGTAGGGGTCCGACGGGTCGTCAATGGCTAACGCATGGGCGTTGCCTGCTTTTTTTGATGCGCGTAGCCGGTCGGCAGCGACCTGCATTTTGTCGGCTCCGCCGCCGTCGGCGAGTTGGTCCTCGGTCATGTGTCCCACGTCGGTGAGGTTCATCACCTGATGAACTTCATGGCCGAGCAATTCGAGCGTTCGGCGAAGGACATCGGCGAAAAGAAACGTTTTGAAATTGCCGATGTGGGCGTAGTCGTAAACCGTTGGGCCGCAGTTGTACATGGTGACCTGCGGGGGCCGAAGCGGCTCGAAGGCCTCGACGCGGTGGGTCAGCGTGTTGTAGAACATGGGTTGCAGGGGGATATCAGGCACGACTGGATCATACGGCGTGGCGGGGAAGAGGCGTTTAGGGAGGGGCAGGTTTTTGGAGACTTCTACACACTCAATTTTTCGAATTGATGGTAGACACCGGGGCCGGGTCACGGGATGATGTTGGCTGTGAGGGTGAGTACTGGCCTGCGGATATTTCGAGCGTTGAAGCGGCCTTCAGGGCCAGTGTGTTTCCGCGCTGCATGGTGGAGTTGGGTGCTGGTGCTCGCGGCGTCCGCTCAGGCATCGCCAGAGGATTTGGACCGAGCCGTAAGGCCGGCGGTGACGCTGGAGACGCTGCGGACGCTGGAGCCACAGATCCAGGCGGCCGTGCGGAAAGCGCGGCAGGCGGTGGTGGCAGTGCGACTGCCCGCAGGTTCGGGCAGTGGGGTGCTGGTAGGCGATGAGGGGTATGTACTGACCGCAGGGCATGTGAGCGGGGTGCCGGGGCAGATTTGTCTCCTGCAGTTTCCCGATGGACGTCAGGTGACCGCGTTGTCACTGGGGCGGCATTTGGGCACGGATGCGGGCTTATTGAAAATACAGGACCCCGGCCCCTGGAAAGGGCTGGCCATGGCTCCGCGGGGATCGGCGTCGGTGGACCGATGGGTGGTCGCAACGGGTCACCCGGGCGGCCCGCAGCCGCAGCGGGGCATTGTGGTCCGGGCAGGTCAGTTGCTGGATGTGAAAATGTCCACGTTGCAGAGCGATTGCACGCTAATTGGTGGCGACTCAGGTGGTGCGTTGCTGGACTTGAATGGGCGGGTGGTGGGCATTCACAGTCGGATCGGTGGCCCGGCTGAGCATAATTTTCACACGCCCATTGATGTGTTTCATGAACGGTGGGCACGACTGACGGGCGGCGAGCAGATGCTGCAGGCGTTTCTGGGGATCGGCGGAATGACCGAAGCGCGGGCGCGGTGGTGGGGTATGTGTATCCCGGCAGTGGGGCGGATATTGCGGGGCTGGAGCGGGGCGATGTGGTGGTGGGTATTGATGGGTTTGAAGTTCGGCGGTTTGGCGACATCGCGGATCGCGTTCGGGCGTCGGTGGAGGGGCAGAGGTTGTTGCTGGCGGTCTTGCGGGATGACAAACGGCTGGCGGTGAGTGTGGAACTGGGGCTTCGGCCTGACGCGGGAGAAGATCTGGTTGAGGAGTTGGGGCCTTGAGCACAAAGCGGCAACAGGCTGGTCAAGCGTGGCGTCAACGGCTCACGCAAGTGGTGCTTTTCGTTTTGGCGGGGGTGCTGTGCGGTGGGACGTTTGGGGCCTTGGCGGAGCCGACGGGTGAGGCGGTGCAGGCGTCGCGGGATGGGATGGTTGAGGACGAGCATGCGGCGGAGTTCCCGGGCCGAGTGCTGAGCCGACAGAAGGCGGAGCTGCATGCGGCGGTGGAGCCGGTGGCTCGGGGTGCGGGCCAGTCGGTGGTGATGCTGCGGCTTGAAGGGGCCAACGCGGTTTACGGCACGGTGCTCTCGCAGGACGGCCTGGTGGTGACCAAGGCGAGTGAGACGGCTGAGGCGGTCGCGGCGGTCCTGCCGGACGGGCGAAGGGTGAGCGCACGTCGGGTGGGTGTGGATGATCAGGAGGATTTGGCGTTGTTTCAGCTTGATGCGGTTGGCTTGACGCCGGTGCGTTGGGCCCGTCAATCGCCGGCGGTGGGGAGCTGGGCGGTGACGCCGGGTCGCGGCGGGGGAGTGCGCTCGGTTGGAGTGGTTTCGGCTCGGCCGGTGGCGGTGGAACGGCGACGATTGGTGCTGGGTTTCTTTGCGGTGTCGGAGGCGGACCAGGGTGGTGTTCTGGTAGCGGAAGTGGTGGAGGGGATGGGGGCTCAATTGGCGGGACTAAAGGCGGGGGATGTGATTGAAAAAGTGGGCGATCAGCCGGCGTCTCATATTCGAGATATTGCGGTGGCGGTCGGGGATTACCGCGAGGGGCAGAGTGTGGCGGTGTTGGTGCGTCGGGCTGGCGAGCGTTTAACGTTTGAGGTGGAGCTTCGCCGTCACCGACCCTCCCCGATGAGTCGAACGTCACGGATGAATCGCATGGGCACGGATGTCAGTCGTCGAAGCGACGGTTTCACCGAGGTGTTTCAGCACGATTCGGTGTTGCAGCCTTGGGAGTGTGGCGGGCCTGTGGTGAACCTGCAGGGCGAAGCGGTTGGGCTGAATATCGCGCGGGCGGGGCGGATCGCGAGCTATGCGTTGCCGGCGTGGCTGGTGCGAGAGCGGGTCACCGACATGTTGGCCCCGCAGGGCGAGGCGATGATCCTGCACCATGAGCCCGACGCGGCGGTTGAGGCCGATAATGTTCAGCCTTAGGCGGCGATATGGCGTTCTGGACGTGTGATCTCAGGCTTTCTTAAACCTCACGGAGTAGGCAGGGATATAGGACTCAAGACCCCTTGTCCGGCATGTCGATAAAGCTACTGGCCGCAGTACCTTGCGGCAGGAGCGTTTGCGATGGGTCAGATTACCAGCAGTATTGGCTTGATCAGCGGTATTGATACCGGGGATATTGTCAATCAGCTCATCGACATCGAGAGTCGGCCTAAGCTGCTCGTCGAGCAACGCAACCAGGTACTCGAGAGCCAGAAGGTCGCATTTCAGGACGTCAGTGCCAACTTGCTTGCCACGCAGGGTGCAGCAGACCGGCTCAGCTCGGACACGCTGTTTGACCAGGTCACCGCGTCGAGCACCGATGAAACGGTCATCACCGCGTCTGCATCTGCGGGCGCCACCCCCGGGAACTACACCTTTCGCGTGGCCCAGTTGGTGGGTACCCAGCAACTCATTACCACCGGCTTCCCTGAGTCAACGGGACGATCCATTTCGGATACCGCAGGAACCCTCACCTTTGACCGCGGCGAAGCTCGGCTGGACAGCAAAACCAATCTTTCGCTACTCAACGGTGGAACGGGGATCGAGCGGGGCTTGATGCGGGTGACCGACCGGTCGGGTAACACCTCGTTGATCGACCTCTCGACGGCAGTGGATGTTGATGATGTGATCGACACCATCAACAGCACGACCGGCGTGAATGTGGTCGCGGCGATCGATGGAGATCGGTTGACGGTGACCGATGTGACCGGCTCGACCAATCAGGCGCTGGTGATTCAGGATGTCGGGGGCACGGCCACGGCGACAAGCCTGGGGCTGGCTGGCACCGCTGCAGCCGAACTGGGCACCCGGCTCGAAGGGACGACGATCAACTCCATCGGTGAACGCACGCTGCTCTCACAACTCAATGATGGCAACGGCGTACGAGTGGCGGCGGGCGGGGATCTCACGCTGCAGACCGGCGCGGGGACCTTTACAGTCGACTTGTCTGACGCGAGCACCCTAGGCGATGTCTTCGATCTCATCAGCGCAGAAACCGGCGGCGACGTGACGGCTTCGGTCTCAGCGGAGGGGCAGAATCTGACGCTCACCTCGGCTTCGGGATCGTTGGTTGTCGCGAACGATGGAGACTCGCAGGCTGCCTCGGACCTTGGGCTGACCGCCTCGCCGGCGGCAGGCGGCACGATTCAAGGCGACCGCGTCATAGCGGATATCAACTCGACGTTGATTAAGTTTGTCCAGGGCGGCCAAGGCATTGGCGGCGTGATTGGCGAAGGCAGCACGCCGCTGCTGCGTTCAACCCGGCTTGATGATTTGCGAGGCGGCCTGGGGGTTGATGACAACAACCTGCCGTTGAACCGAGATATTGATGTCTACGCACGCGACGACCCCGCGCAGCTTTACAAAATCAACCCGACGACGTTGGTCACCGTCGGCGACCTGATCGACCAATTTGACAGTCGTACCGGTGGCAAAGTCACGCTGTCGATTGATGGCGATCGACTGGTCGCCACGGACAATACCGGCGGGACCGGCAATCTGGTGATTGAAGATCGCTTCGACTCCAACGCAGGCGAAAGCCTTGGTCTGCTGGTCAATGACGCGGTAGACTCGGTGACCGGCGTGCCTTTGAACCCGGTAGGTCCTGCGCCGACGGACGCGGTGATCACGCTGTCGACCTCCGCTGGCGGAACCGCCAATGTAAATCTGGGAGATGCGCGGTCGATCTCCGATGTCATCGAATTGATCAATCAGTCGGGCGTGGGCGTGACGGCATCTTTGAACAACGCAGGCGATGGACTCGCGCTCATCGCTGATCCCGCAGCAGGTACGCTGACGGTGAGTGACCAGGCGGGCAGTGCGGCGGCACAACTGGGACTGGTGGGCACCTTCGCGGAAGGCTCGGCGCAAACCGGCTCGCTGTCCAGGCAGTACGTGACCTCCGCCACGACGCTGGACAAGTTAAATGTCGCGCGCGGGCGGTTTCGCATCACCGACTCCGACGGCCGATCCGCTCGGGTTGACCTCACGCAGGGCAATGAGAACACACTGCAGGATGTCATCAGCGAAATTAATTCGCGCGGCCTGGCGGTCAACGCCCGACTCAACGACGCGGGCAACGGCCTGCTGATCGAAGATACCGGCAGCGGCGTGATTGCGATGGAAATTGAAGACGACGGATCCACCACAGCGGCGGACCTGAATATTGCAGGTGCGGCGGCGTCTTCGGGTGCCAATATCGACGGGTCGTTTCGCCGAACGGTCAGCTACACCGAAGACGACGACCTGACCGAAATCGCCCAGCTCATCAACGCTGCCAATGCGGGCGTGACCGCGGAGATTATTAACGATGGCTCGACCGGAGCCCCGTATCGGCTTAGTTTCACCGCGACCGATTCAGGCAGCGCGGGGTCTTTCGTCCTCGACGATGGCGGGCTTGGACTCAACAGCATTCAACTGGCGGAAGCACAGGATGCAGTGGCGTTCTACGGCGGCGGTAGCCCCAAGGATGCCCTGGCCATCACCTCGACGACCAACACACTGGAGGACGCGATCCCCGGGGTGACCATTGATCTCTTGTCCGTCTCAGACAATCCGGTGCAGGTCACCATCAGCGAGGACAACGCCGCGGTTACGTCGGCAGCCCAGGACTTTGTGACCAACTTCAACGGTGTGATCGAGACCATCAACAGTTACGACAGCTACGACTCGGAAAACGAAGTGCGTGGCCTGCTGCTTGGTGATTCCAC
Organism: uncultured Phycisphaeraceae bacterium; assembly: GCA_963799465.1. Classification (GTDB taxonomy): domain Bacteria; phylum Planctomycetota; class Phycisphaerae; order Phycisphaerales; family Phycisphaeraceae; genus JBCCOW01. Next base: position 2,927,509 of record CAWCXG010000001.1, read on the forward strand.
ATTGGCGAATATTCGCACACGGCTTTACAACTCTGTCATCGGCGTCAACTCGGAACTCACGGGTCAGTACAAATCGCTCGCGCAGGTCGGCATCCGTGTCGGCACCGGGGCCCGATTGCAGATCGACCAGGCCAGGTTCAACGAAGCGTTACGCGAAGACCCTGATGCAGTCCAGGCACTTTTTGCCTTCGAGCAGTTTGCGGTCGATCCCGAGACCGGCGAGGAAGATGCCGACACGGTGATCGCGCGCGGCGTGGGTGTGGAATTAGCTGAACTGCTGGACTCAATTACCAATTCCAACGACGGGTTGGTGCAGTCCGCATTGGACCGCCTCGACGCTCAGGTTGAAAGCAACAACCGCAAGATCGAATCGTTGGACGACCGCATTGAAACCAAACGTTTAAAACTCGAACGCGAGTTTGCCGCGATGGAAAGTGCGCTGGCTGACCTGAACGACCAGAGTGCGGCACTGGGTTCGTTGAGCTCGATCCGAAACAATTCGAACTCGAATAACTGATCTTTATCGGTCATTTCACGGACCTGATGTTCGCTCGCATGGACTGGCAACGCGTGACCCGCCGATGACAAGATGCCGAGCCATTCGGCTTGCTCAGCCTCACCCTTCCTGGCCCCGTTGTTTCCCATGAAGCCAAGCATCAACCCCTACTTGCGAACCAAAGTCCTCACTGCCAACCCGCAGGAACTGCGGCTGATGCTTTACGATGGATGTCTGAAATTTATGCGTTCGGCGCATCAGGCGATCGGCCGAGGAGACTTTGAGACCAGCTTCGAGAGCGTGCAGCGGGCACAAAAAATCGTGCTTGAGCTTTCCACCAGTTTGAAGCATGACATGGCTCCGGAACTGTGCGGCAAGCTTTCTGCGTTGTACACCTACGTCTACCGGTTGCTGGTCGAGGCCAGTACGACACGTCAGGCGGAGTCGTTGGACAAGGCAATCAAGATTATTGAGTTTGAGCGTGAAACCTGGACAATGCTGATGACCCAGACACTGGAGTCGTCAGGCAATGAAGGCGACGCGCCCACCGCTGCGAGTGCTCAGTTGCGACAGTCTGCCTTTGGTGCGTTTGCTCAAAGCGCTTGACCGCTTTGCGGTTCTCTTTGCATTGGATTGCTGGGGGCGGCTCTCGTTACACTCGGGACATGGAGTCGTTGACAGGCCGACTGTTGCTGGCCAGTTCATCAATGAATGATCCGAACTTTGAGCGCACCATTATTTTGATGGTGCAGCACAATGAAGATGGCGCGATGGGACTGGTGCTCAACCGTCCGTCGAGCGTGGCGATGAAGGAAGCGTGGAGACAGGTGGGCGAGGGGGATTACGCGGGGGACGACGTGTTGTTTGAGGGTGGGCCTTGCCCCGGTCCTTTGATGGTGCTGCATACCTGCGCGGAGGCGGGCGATGTCCATGTGTGTGATGGGGTGTGGTTCACCACGCAGAGGCTGGGGATCGAGCAGGTGATTGAAGCGTCTTGCCGCCAGGCGTCGTTTTTTGTGGGGTATGCAGGGTGGGGCGTGGGTCAGGTCGAAAGTGAGCTCGCCGAGAACGTCTGGTTTCTGGGTGAACCTACGCAGGACCTGGTGTTTATGGGTGGGGAGTTGCCTTGGCACAAGCTGATTCAGAAGGCTGACCCCCGCTCGATTTTGTCGCGTGTGAACCCCGCGATTCTCCCCGATGATCCGAGCCTGAACTAGGTCATGGATGGTCGCCGCTGGACTTTGTTAAGCACGAGAGGATTTGAGTCGTGAGGGTGGATGTGAATGACGTGGCAAGCGAACGCGCGACGCAAGCAGTGCAAGGTGAGATGGAGGCGGGCATCACCAAGGGATGGCACCGCGGCGGGCAGATGGTCGTGTCGATGGGCGGGCAGCGGGTGGTTGACGTGGCGGTCGGAGATGCCCGGGGGGTGGAGACGCTCGCGTCGGATACGCTGTGTTTGTGGATGAGTTCGGGCAAGCCTTGGACGGCAGTTGCGCTGGCCCAACTGGTGGAGCAGGGGGAGCTGCATTTGGACGACCGAGTCGCTCAAATCGTGCCTGGCTTCGAGGTGAAGGGTAAGCAGGACATCACGCTCGAGCACCTGCTGATGCACACGGGCGGATTTCGCGCGGCGCCGTTTCATTTCCCGGATCAGGATTGGGACAGCCTGGTCAAAACCATCGCCGACACTCCGCTTGAAGCGCGATGGGAGGTGGGGCAGACCGCGGGGTATCACGCGCAGACTTCGTGGTTCATTCTCGCCGATGTGGTGCAGCGCATCAGCGGGGAGCCGATTGAGCGCTATCTGAGATCGCATCTGCTCGAGCCGTTGAACATGATCGACTGCTGGCTTGGCATGAATCCTGAAGCGCTGGCGGTTTATCGCCGCGACGGCCGAATCGCGGAGCTGGATGAAGTGCACGGCAACGGTGAGCTGGCGGCAAGCCCCAAAACCAGTGATGCCTGGCTCACCCGGCCCCGACCGGGGGGCAATGCCATCGGCCCGGCGTCGCAATTTGTCCGCTTCTACGAGATGCTGCTCGACCTGCCTGGCTCACCGCCCGGCAGGCTTGGGGACACGCACGTACTTGAGTCCGCAAGCGTCGAAAAGTTCACGCGAGCCACCCGTGTTGACACGCACGACAAGACATTTCGCTTCACGATGGACTGGGGCCTGGGGTTCATGCGAAACAACAACCGCCATGCCGATCCTGGCCAACTCGAGCGCGTGCCCTACGGGTTTGGCCCCCATGCTTCGCCTTTGGCTTTCGGACACAGCGGGCACCAATCCTCCACCGCCTTTGCGGACCCCGCCCATCAGCTTGCGGTGGCGGTGGTGTTCAACGGCATGCCGGGCGAGTCACCTCACGCGCAGCGGATGTTTCGCTTGCTCGACACGCTGTACCGCTCGCTGGGCTTGCCCATCTCAGATTCATAGAGGTTGCGTTGACGCTTTGCGAAACCTTTTCGATCATGGCGATCTTTGAGGATTTCGACGCATAATATCCAGCGTGCCCTCTGAGCCTCTCCCTGCCTCCAACCCATCGACGCTGAAGCTTGCCCCCACGCTTGCCCCCACGTACGGCCGCCGTCGCAAACGTCTGTGGCTGGTGGGCGGACTCGGTGTGCTGGTTGTCTGGTGCGTGGTCGTTGCATCGATCATGGTGCTCAACCGCGTTGAGCCTACGCCGGCGTCGGTGATCGCGATGGTTGAGGAACGGAATTGGGAACAGGCAACGCCGGACGATCGAATGGCCTGGGTGATCGACCTCACGGACCACATCAACCGACTGCCGCCTGATGCGCGTTTCGATCCCGAGCTTGGCCGACGGGTGCGACAACTCTTCACCACACTGTCTGCTCAGGAGCAGACGGTCTATCTGGACCGCACGCTGCCCACCGGCTTCGAGCAGATGATGACCGCGTTCAATGCCATGTCCACCGAGCAACGCCAGACGCTTGTGGATCAGGCGCTCAAAGATCTTGACCGAGACATGGCTGACGGGTCATTTGAAATCGATGAACTCAATGAGGCTCACGCAAAGCGCATCATCAACGAGGGGATGAAGAGCTATCTCAAGGACAGCTCTGCCCAGGCCAAACTGGACCTGCAGCCGCTGATCCTCCGGGTGCAGGCATTGCTGCAAGGGGGGCGTCAGTGAACAATCTGAGAGGTGGCGGCGGCGGCTTCACGCTTATCGAAACACTGGTGGTTCTGGGGATCATCGGTTTGCTGGTCGCCCTGAGCGTGCCCGTGTTGACTCGGGTGCAAGGCCACGCCCGAGCGGCGGTGTGCCTTTCGAATGTGCGTCAGCTTGGCATTGCGCTCAACGCGTATCTGGTGGAGAGCGAAGGCACGTTGCCGACCCTTAACAACCGCGCCGATGTGGCGGAGCCCGGGCCTGCGTTGGATACGTTGCTGCCGCAGCCAGGCTTGCACCGTTGCCCCGAGGACCGGGATGCGATTTGGGAAACCACTGGCACGAGCTACTTCTGGAACTTCACCGTCAACGGCCAACGCATCGACGCATTGTTCTCGATAGCCGGAGGAGATCAGCCAACGCGGGTGCCCTTGCTCAGCGACAAGCAAGGCTTTCACGATGTGCTCAACGACAAGGTCAACATCCTCTATGCCGACGGACACGCGGCCTACGAGCTGAAGTTTCTCACACCTGACGATGAGCTGATCGACGGTGAGGGCGCTCCTTGACCCCAGCGATCCGCTTAGCGCAGGTGACTAAACGCTTTGCCGGCCGCGTCGCCGTGGACGACGTGTCGTTAGAGGTTCCGCGGGGTGGGATCTACGGGCTGTTGGGACACAATGGTGCGGGCAAGAGTACGACCCTGGGCATGTTGCTCGGGCAGGTGTTTCCGGACACCGGCGAGGTCGAGGTCAATGGGCACAATGTCTTCGCGGATCGTCGCGGGGCGCTGGGCCAGGTGGGTTCTTTCTTTGAGTCGCCTTGCTTTTATGAGTATCTCTCGGGCCGGCGGAATCTTGAAGCATTCTCAAGCTACACCTGCCGATTAAACAGACAGGCCATTGATGAGGTGGTAGAGTTAGTGGGCTTGTCGGCTCGCATCAAGGACAAAGTCGGCGTCTACTCCCACGGTATGCGACAACGGCTTGCGCTCGCGCAAGCGCTGCTCCCCCAGCCTGAGCTGATCATCCTCGACGAACCCACCGACGGCCTGGACCCCAAGGGCATCGCCGAGCTGCGCCAGACGCTGCGAACACTCAACGAGCAACGCGGTATCACCATTCTTTTCAGCTCGCACCTGCTGAGCGAAGTGGAACAACTCTGCGATCGGCTGGCGGTACTGCACCGGGGAAAACTCATCTTCGAGGGCTGTTGGGAAGAGGCGGGGCAGGACGCGGCGTGGCTTGACCTTGACGTGGACCGTCGTGAGCAGGCGATGTCAGATTTGCGGGCAGCAGGATTGCTGCAGGCAGGCTCGCCAGCGGATCGGTTGCAACTCACCGACTCGGTCTCCTCTGCCGACGTTAATCACTGGCTCGTCGAGCACGGGTATCGCGTTTCTCGACTCGCGCTTGAACGGCCCACGCTTGAAGACTTCTACATGCAGACCGTGGGCGACGACCCGTTTGCAACCAGTACGTGAACCTGACCATGCCGTTGATCTGCATCCAGCTGTATCACGAACTCTTCAAGCTGTTTGCGCAAGCGAACGTACATCGGCTTTGGGGCGTTTCTGGGTTTGCAGGCCTTGATTCTCTTGATGCTTCAACACCCGCGGGCCAAGGGCGAGGTCTCCGCGCTGCTTGGACAAAACGGGCTTGCGTTTGAGTCGTACTATATGGGGCTGACGTTGGCGATCGTGATCATCTTGTTTTCGTTTACGTTTCTCGGCGGGCTTTATGTGGCGTTGGTGGCGGGGGACATCGTGGCCAAGGAGGTGGAGGACGGTACGATGCGGATGATTCTGGCGCGGCCGGTGTCGCGGACTCGGTTGCTGATGCTCAAGCTTGCCGCGTGTCTGATCTACACCATCGTCCTGGTGGTCTTTCTGGGCGTGAGTGCGTTGGCGTTTGCGTCGGGGTATCGGGGCGGCCTGGGCCAGCTGTTTATCTTTATCGAACCCGAGCGGCTGTTCGCATTTTACGACACGGCCGAGGGGCTTTGGCGTTACGCCCGCAGCGTGCTTTGCCTGGCGTATGGCACGCTGACGATCGCCTGCCTGGCATTCATGTTTTCATGCTTCAAGATGAAGCCCGCCGCGGCGACGATCCTGACGCTGTCCGTGTTTTTCATTGATGTGGTGCTGCAGAATCTGCCGTACTTTCAAAGCTTGCGGCATTATTTCATGAGCTATCACATCGGCTTTTGGGTCCGCACGTATCATGAATATCCACCTTGGGCGGCGATTGGTCGAAGCGTTCTGATTCTCGCCGGACTGATGGTGACGTTTGTTGCGGTGGGCGTCACGAACTTTCGGCTGCGAGACTTGAAGAGCTGAAAAATGCTCGGTAATCGACTCCCGCAAAAGGCCGTTCTACAGCCGACTTAATCATTTGTGATGAAAATCTGATCACTCCTGAATGCCGGTTTCGCTTTTATCAGTCAGCGTCGTAGGATCGCGGGTTCGCGTTGTGATTCTTCATCCTCGGAGCGTAGGCACTATTTATCTTGGAGTTCGGTTTGTTGAAACCTCCTAAGTCTCTCGCAGTCATTGGCAGCGGCCCGTCGGCACTCTATCTCTTGCAACATCTGCTAAGACGAGCCGACGTGCTGTCTTCCAGCATCGGCCGCATCGTCGTTTACGAGCGAAGCCGGTGGCTGGGGCGGGGCTTTCCGTATAACCCTGACACCACGGATCGTTATAACATCTGCAATATCAGTTCCGCAGAGCTGCCGGCTCTGCCCGATCGTTTTGTGGATTGGCTCAGCCGACAAGATGTTTCCACACTTGAGAGTCTTGGGTGCAAGGATCCTGAGATCAGTGAGGACGCGTTGTACTGTCGACTGGCACTGGGGGCATACTTCGCCGATCAGTTTGATCAGGTGATGCGCGGTTTAGTCGAGGCGGGGATCAATGTCGAGGCTCGAACGCAGGCCGAGGTCATCGACTTGGTCGATCACCCCTGCACGGAATCTGTCGATGTCATGACTGTGAAGGGCAACTGCGAAAGCTTTGGCCTTGTGGTGATCGCAACCGGACACACACCTGCTGCTGGGGATCAGTCGGCATCAGGTTACTTCGCATCGCCTTGGCCGATCCGCAAGCTATTGCCCGCAACGGGGGTGTTGCACAATTTTACGATTGGTCTTTTGGGTGCATCATTGAGTGCCATTGACGTGGTCGCCTCGCTGGCACACCGGCATGGAAAATTCACCGACGATGCCGTACCAGCTTTTGAAGCCAAAGCAGGAGCCGAGTGCTTCCGTTTAGTCATGCATGATGCGAACGGCTGGCTGCCTCATCTGCAATATGGGCAACGCGAATCGATGCGCGACATCTACCGGCACGTGACCGCTGAGCAAATGAAGCATTTATGCAACGATGCAGGCCTGCTTCGGCTTGACACGTATTTTGACCGAGTCTGTCGACCGGCACTTCATGAGGCCTTGAAACGAGACGCCATGGACGACGCATCTGCGAAACTCGCCTGCCCTGAGTATCTTTGGGACGCGTTTATCGCGGATCGCATCGCCGAACATGAAAGTGATGATGCTTTTGCGCAAATGCGTCAAGAGATGTCCGAAACGCAGAAGTTATTGCGGCGAGATAAGCCAACGCATTGGAAAGAGGTGCTCGACGATCTGATGTACACTCTTAATTACCATTCCGAACTCCTGCCCGCGGAAGACCATCAGCGGTTGAGGCAGGATCTCATGCCTTTTGTCATGAACGTCATTGCCGCGATGCCACTGAAGTCGGCACGACTGATGCTCACCCTGCATGCCGCCGGGCGGCTGACTCTCGTTTCCGGGAAGGTTGAAGTGAAGCGAATCACACAAGACGGAGCAGTTGTTGTCGTTGAAGCAGAGGATGGGAGTCTGTCAGAAATGCACTATCAAATGTTTATTGATTGCAGCGGTCAAGACAGCATTGATTATGAGGCATTTCCGTTTCGGTCCCTGATTGATTCCGGAACGGTCGCACCTGCATGTGGGGGCGTTTCTAATCTTGCAGCGCTTCAGGCTATAGGCGATGAAATTCCAAGCGGGACTGCTCGATTACAGCGCTTGCCGATCGGCGGGGTTGCGATTGACCGCCGTTTCCGCCTGATCGACGAGCAGGGTGATCCAAATCCCCGTATCTACAATTTGGCATTTCCGCAGACTCTTGGACTTCGTCCCTACCCCTACGGTTTGCAGGCCTGCAACGAAAACGCCGAACTCACCGTAGAAGGATGGATCGATCAAGCCGGGCTCGCCATCTGAGATATCATTCTGGCAAGAATGGGACGTGACTCAACTCTCTGCCATCCGCCGCAGGACGGTGTGGAGGATGCCGCCGTTTTGATAGTAGGTGATTTCGACGGGGGTATCGATGCGGCAGACGGCGGTAAAGCGCTTGGCGTTGCCGTCTTCGTCGGTGGCGGTGACATCAATATCCTGGCTGGGTTTGAGGTCTTCGGGGACGGTGATGTCAAAGACTTCGCGGCCGGTGAGCTTGAGCGTCTCATGAGTATCGCCGTCTTTGAACTGCAGGGGCAGCACGCCCATGCCGACGAGGTTGGAACGGTGAATACGTTCGTAACTGGTGGCGATGACGGCTTTGACGCCCAGCAGGATGGTTCCCTTGGCGGCCCAGTCCCGCGACGAACCCATGCCGTAGTCTTTGCCCGCCAGGACGACCAGGGGCTTGGCATCCTTGGGCTTGCCGGTGGGGTAGAGGTCTGTCTCGGACGTGGCGGCGGCACCATAGTCCACAGCGGTGTCGAAGATACTGCCGACCTGGCCGGTGTTAAGGTTGGTGGTGAATCCGCCTTCGGTGCCGGGGGCGAGCTGATTCTTAACGCGAATATTGGCGAAGGTGCCGCGAACCATCACGCGATCATTACCGCGGCGGGCTCCGTAGCTGTTGAACATTGAGACGGGCACGCCGTTGTCCTGCAGGTACTTGCCCGCAGGCGCGTCAGTTTTGATTGCGCCAGCGGGGGAGATGTGGTCGGTGGTGACGCTGTCGCCCACTTTCACCAGGCAGCGGGCGCCGGTGATGGAGGCGATGGCGGGGGCTTCGACGGGCATGTCGATAAAGAAGGGGGGCTCCTGGACGTAGGTGGAGCTGGGGTTCCAGTCGTAGAGATTGCCGCCGGTGGTCTGGATGGCCCGCCATTCGTCTGGCCCGTGGAACACGTTGGCGTAGCGATTTTCGAACTGCTCACGGGTGACCGACGCGGCGATGACTTCCTGGATCTCTGCTTGTGAAGGCCACAGGTCCTTGAGATACACGTCCTCGCCCTTCGCGGACTTCCCCAGCGGCTGGGTGGTGAGATCGAGATCGACGGTGCCTGCCAGGGCATATGCGACGACCAGGGGGGGGGACGCGAGATAGTTGGCTTTGACATCCGGGGAGATTCGTCCCTCGAAGTTTCGGTTGCCCGACAGGACCGCCGAGGCCACGAGTTTGTTTTCGCGGATGGCCTGGCTGATGGGTTCGGGCAGGGGGCCGGAGTTGCCGATGCAGGTGGTGCAGCCGTAGCCGACGGTGTGGAAACCCAGCGCTTCGAGGTCGTCGGTCAGGCCGGCCTTGTCGTAGTAATCGGTGACCACCTTGGAACCAGGCGCGAGGCTGGTCTTGACCCACGGTTTGCGCTTCATGCCGAGCTTGTTGGCATTGCGTGCGAGCAGGCCGGCGGCAATCATGACTTCCGGATTGGAGGTGTTGGTACAGCTGGTGATGGCTGCGATGACACACGCGCCATGGTGGAGTCGGAACTTGTGTCCGTCGTATTCGACAAGTGGGCCCTTGGCGGATGGCGTTTGGGGCGTGGCGACCGCGATGGCTTGATCCGGCGTGGCGTCTTGCGTCGCGTCGGATGGTGCAGAGGCGTTGTTGCCGGTCTGGCCTTGAGGTTGGCCACCTTCCTCCACCCACCCGCCGACGGGGTTGTCGATCATCGTGGTGGTGTCTTCGATGTTGAAGGTTTTGCCCAGATCATCGCGCCATTGGCGTTTCATGTCGGACAGGGCGATGCGGTCCTGAGGGCGTTTGGGGCCGGCGAGCGCGGGCTCGATGGTACCCAGGTCCATTTCGAGCAGCGTGGTGTACTCGATCTCATCGCTGTCGTTACGCCAGAAATGGTTGGCCTGTGCGTACTGCTTAACGGTCTCGATGAGCGTTTCGTCGCGATTGGTGAGCCGCATGTAGTCGAGCGTGCGGTCATCGATGGGGAAGAAGCCGATGGTCGCGCCGTATTCAGGGGCCATGTTGGCGATGGTGGCGCGGTTGGCCAGGGGCATATGGTCGAGCCCCGGGCCGGTGAACTCGACGAACTTATTGACCACGCCGTGCTCGCGGAGCATTTCGGTGACACGGAGGACCAGATCGGTGGCGGTCGCGCCCTCAGGGAGCTTGCCGGTCAGGCGGACCCCGACGGTCTGGGGGATGAGCATATAGATGGGTTGGCCGAGCATGACGGCTTCGGCTTCGATCCCGCCGACACCCCAGCCGACGACACCCAGGCCATTGATCATGGTGGTGTGGGAGTCAGTGCCGACCAGGGAGTCGGGGTAGAGCGTGTGGTTGTCTTCCCACACGACTTTGGCGAGGTATTCCAGGTTGACCTGGTGGACAATGCCGGTGGCGGGGGGGACGACCCGGAAGTTGTCGAAGGCGGATTGTCCCCACTTGAGGAATTCGTAGCGTTCGTTGTTGCGCTCAAATTCTTTTTCAGCATTGATCGTGAGCGCGGTGCCTGAGGCGAAGGCGTCGACCTGGACACTGTGGTCGATGACGAGATCGCAGGGAACGAGCGGGTTGACTTTTTTTGCCGAGGCTTCGTCGCCGGTCATGCGAACGATGCCGCTGCGCATGGCGGCGAGATCGACAACCGCAGGGACGCCGGTGAAGTCCTGCAGGACGACGCGGCCAGGATTAAAGGGGATTTCCTGGTCGGGGGTGGCTTTAGGGTCGTAGTTGACCAAGGCTTTGACGTGGTCTTCGGTGACGATGTGATTGTCGCAGTGCCTGAGGCAGGCTTCGAGCAGGACGCGGATGGAGTAGGGCAGTCGGGTGATTTCGCCGATACCGCGGAGCGCGTCGAGCTTGTAAATGGTGCGGGGGCCTGCTGCCGTGTCGAGCGTCGTGCGGGCGCTGAAGACATCGTCGGCGTGGTTTGCGGGGGAAGGCTGGGTCATGGTGCATCCGTTCAATTCACGTTAAAAATGTAGAGCCTTTCATTCTAGCAGGCTTGTAAATGCGTGAAATTGGCGAGGTATCGGCGTGCTGCGATGTGCTTGGCGTGCTGGCAGGTAAATTGCGATTCATTTGTCTTCGCATCCAGCCATTGCGCAGGTATGCTTCATGCCGAGGGCGGAGGTGACTTTGCGCGGTATGTGCAGCCCTACGGCAGTGGATACCCGGGTTGCCGCCCGAGGCCGATACTCGTGAGAATCGCTTCCTTATGGTTGACGGTATATCTAAATTTCAGCGGTGGCCGATGATTGCGTTGGCCATCGGTGTTCTGATGATTTTTGCGGTGCCGAAGTGGTTTCAGCATACATCACTTTTCACGCGGCTCTACGACACGGGCATCTACCACAACCTGGTTTGGAATATTGCCAACGGCAACGGGTTCTGGTCCAACGTTCTGGACCGAAACCATCTGGGCGAACACGTCTCGCCGATCGTGGCGGGCTTCGCGCCGCTTTACTGGATGGTGCCCGATGCGCGGTGGCTTCTGGTGGCTCAGGGTTTGGCGTTGGGTGCGACGGTGTTGTTGGCCGGTTACTTCGCTTCGGTGATGGCTCGTGATCTGGGACGGTCGCCGCGGCGTTGGCTCGTAGCGGTTGCGATGCTGATGGCGGCGTTGTATCGACCGTTTCTGGGAGCGTACGGCTTTGAGTTTCAGCCCATCAATCTGGGCATGCCGATGGTTTTGGCGGGGTTGATCGCATTGGCGACGCGGCGGTGGTGGTTGTTGGCGGCCACGGTTTTGCTGCTTATGACCACGCGGGAATCGGCAGCGTTGACACTGGTGGGACTTGGTCTCGTGGCGGCGTTGCGATTTCGGCAGTACAAAGTTTCGGCGGTTTTGATGGTGGCGGCTGGGGTCTTTGCGGTGGTCGGGATGCAGGTAATCATGCCCATGTTCCGTGGGGACGTGGATTGGGGGCACAACAGCCGGGTCGGGCCTTTGCTGGACTGGGGTACGAAGTGGGTTTACGTGTTTTCGCTGGTGGCATGGCTGGGGTTCATGCCGTTGCTGGGCTGGCGGGTTGCCATCGGCGCGCTCCCCGGGGCCGCGTTGAACCTGATGGTTCACTACCAGCCGCAGTATTCGATGAACTTTCATTACGACGCTCAGCTTGGCGTGTTTCTGGTTGCAGGCGGGGTGGAAGGGCTGGTGCGTCTCGCGCCTCGGATTGAGGCGGTGGCCGGCTGGTTGGGCGGCGCATGGTCCAGGAGGCGGCAGCAGTGGGCGGTCGCGGGCTCGATTGCGACACTGGGGCTTGGAACGTTTTTACTGGTCCGTCCCGTGCTGCCCGAGCAAGGTTTAGTCGCCCGGATGTGGACTGGACGCGTGTTTTACCCGGGCGAAAGGCGACGAGCGATCATTGAAGCGATTGCTCAACTCCGACCCCTTCCTGGGGAACTGATGGTCATGGGGCCTCATACGGGCCCGCAGTTCGCGGGGCGGGATGGCATCACGCCCATCTTGACGCAGTACGAGGAATACGACATCGAGATCAGGCCAGGCCTGTGGGTGTGGTCGTCGGTGGACTGTCCGCTTTGGTTACGTGAGCGGATGCAGACCGGGCCGGAATTTGAAGTGATTTACGAGAGCGAACATGTTCTCAAGGCTCGCGTGCACCCGCCGGCCGCGGCACCGCCGAACTCTGAGCCTGTCAGGGAGCCAGACCTGACGAATGTCTCGCATCATCGAGACCGCTCATCCCGCAGTGTTTACGTGCCGGTAGAAGAGTCGTGGTCAAACGTGAGCAGGGTTGCATTACCGTATGAATTGAATTGAGCTCTTTTCGAGATCAGTTCAAACGACACGGCAACACGCGGCGAACCTGCTCAGGGCATAGAGCCATGGGCAAAACGAGCGAACTGTCAGGGTTGCGGGCGACGTTGCGTCACTCATCGGCGTATTCGTAGACCACCACTTCAAGATGCTGTCTGCCCCACTTGAGTGCCCGCTCGTGTGTGGGATAGAGAAGGTCGAGCTTTTGGCCTTTGATGGCGCCGCCGCGATCGAGGACGGGGACGGGCTTACCGTCGTTGTAGCCGGGGATGGCGACAAGGGTGCCAAAGGGCAGGAGTTTGGTGTCAGCCGCGACGAGAAAGCCGCCGTTGGTCTCGACGCTTTTGCCAGAGGCGGTATAGCCGTCCGCCCAGATGCCACACGAACGGGCGTCGGGGCTGTAGGCGGTGACTTCCATGGACATCGCTTTGACAATGCGCAGGGGTCGTCCGGCGAAGGTCACTGTATTGTCGGATGCTTGCTGCGTTGTGATCGCCGCGTCGCCTTGCGGGATCTTTGAAGTCAGCGTTTCACGGCCCGGTGAGGCGGGCGGGGTGTTGTCGTCCAGCGTTTCGCGTTCGACGATATACCCCGAGGGTGCGGGTTCAGTGCGTTTTGAGGTGACCGCGGCGGGTCGCTGAAGTACCGCCAGCGGTGCCTGCCTGGCTGCAGGGCGGGGCTCGGTTTCACCTTTCAACGCAGAGGCAATCAGCGCGGACGTCGCGAACGCACCTGCCATCGTGAACAACGCGACTGCTGCCGCCTGGCGTCGCCTGGGCTTGTGTGCAGATTGATGGATCGGATGCAATGGCATGTTCAGTACAAGACGGGCCGCCGTCCCAACAATGACGTAGGTCTAAGGGATCGAAGTGTACCCCACGCCTGGGCGAGTTCCAAGGCGCAACTGTGACGCAGGACCATGGTCTTAGCGGATGCCTGGATCATGGGGGTGGTATATCAGTACACTTGCGGCCCGGCCGAGAGGTGGAGGGCAAGCGTTGCCCCGTGCGTCGTGCCGGGTAACCCCTTGAGCAGGAACGATCGATGATGCAGACGACTTTTATCTTTCTCAAGCCCGATGCGGTACAGCGCGGATTAGCAGGCCGGGTGTTGGGGCGTATTGAAGACAAGGGGCTGAAGCTGGTGGGCGTGAAGCTGATGAGCGTGCCCGAGGAGCTTGCAAAGAAGCATTATGCCGAGCATGAGGGTCGGCCGTTTTTTGACGGATTGATTGAGTTTGTGACCAGCTCGCCAGTGTTGGCCTGTGCGGTGCGTGGGGTGAATGCGGTAAGCGTGTGTCGGACGTTGATCGGTGCGACTAATGGCCAGAAGGCTGACGCAGGCACGATCCGCGGTGACTTCGGCATGAGCCCGGCCAACAACCTCGTGCACGGCAGCGACTCGCCGGAGTCGGCTGAGCGCGAGTTGGCGTTGTGGTTCAAGGATGACGAATTGGTCGAGTACACCAAGAACCAACGAATCCTGGGTTTACGACCCCTCTGACATTTAGGTCATGCTTGCGGCTGAGTCCGCAAGAGTGCGTTGGGGTTGACGCGATTTAGTCGAAGACGGCCGAGGGCTTGCCGAAGGTTTCGCCGTACACCAGTTCGGTGAACGGCTTGCGGCTGCGCTCGGACGTTTCGGCATCTCGCAGCTCGTCAGGCAGTTGGCCTGGGTCGCCGCCGTAACCAATGGCGAAGCCGGCGACGGGCTCAAAGTCGTCGGGCACTGCGAATGCCTCGACAATCGCATCAAGCTCGATGCCAGCCATCTGATGCACGTAGAGATCCACAGCTGCAGCTTGAGCGGAAAGCTGCGCCATGCTGGCGCCGACGTCGTGCTGCGCAACACGATTGGGCTTGCCATTCTTACTGAAAGTCTTTTTGGCGAACGTCAGCCCAAGGACGGGGGCAAGTTTGGCCCAACTCTGGTTGGCTTCGACAAGACACTCGAAAACCTTTTGATACAGCGGCTCATCGCTCTTGGGAGCCAGAACATACCGCCACGGCTGTTCGTTGTATGAAGAGGCCGACCACCGGGCCGCCTCGAAGAGTTGCTTGAGTTTGGTGGTTTCGACCGGACGATCTGAGAAGGACCGCGGGCTCCATCGCTTTTCCAGTGTTGTGAGAATGGGGTATTGGGTGTTTGCTGGCTTTTCCATGACAAATCTCCGGGCAAGTGGGGGACACTGTAGCCAGGGTAGGCGCTTGCGTGTCAGGGCGTGTTGGGCCAAAGGTCGCGGTGAACGACAAACCAATCGCGCAAGGTATGAAGGCTTTGTGTCATGGCTGCGGGGTCCTCGGGCGGCCAGGGCAGAGTCGGTGCGGGGTCAGGCGTGTAGGCCCGGAGTACGTCGAGCCAGCCATGGCCGTAGAGCAGCGTGGCGGTGGCGTCGGCCCAGCGCTCTGCGTCCTGCGGGTGCTGCAGGAGCGGGGGGAACAGCAGGTCGCGGGCGGTCGGATCGCGGGCCTGCAGCATGATCAAAAGGATGGTGGGGCGGAGGTCAGGCTCACGCTGGTACAACGTCCGCAGGGGGGGGCAGGGTAGGTCGGACGCTCCCGATAGGCTCAGGCAGGCCTGCATGAGTTGAGCGATGGCGGGGCGATCCACGGCTGCGCTGGAGCGTTGAATCAGCGAAATCAGTGAGGCGGCAGGATCGGGCTGAGTGGCGGGGGATGAGCCGTGCGGATGGCTGATCCACCAGAGCACCGTCCCGGCAAGCTTCGCTTCGTCGCGTACCTCACGCAGCAGGCTGTCGATCATCGCATTGCGCACTTCGGGGTCCAGCCTTAACGCAGCATTGAGCACGGCAAGGTCTCTTACCGCAGAAAGCTCGTGATGGCTCAGCCACCGCAGCATTTTTGCATCCACGGCCTGGCCCCGAAGTAACACGGTCGTGGCTGCGAAGCGGTCGGGCTGGGTGCGGGATGTCGCAGAGGCGGGGCGTGAGTCATCGGTCAAGAGGGTGCTTAGCCGCTCAGCTCGCTGTGAAAGTGCGGCGTCGCCTTGAAAGTTCTTGAGCAGTGCCACGTATCGCCGTGCGGGGGACGGGTCAGAACTCGCCGCGAACCTGGCCGCCACGGAAAGCCCTGCGTCCTGGACGAGCGGTTCGCGGCTTTGCAAAAGCGATTCCACAAGACCCTGAACGCCGGGCTCACGAGCCAACGCTGTATCAAAATAGAGCAGGTGGGCGAGCTTGATTTTGGAGGCCAGCGCTGGCGCGTCGGCAAGCCGTTTGAGCCACCGTGTCCAGGTCGCAGCGGGCACGACGTCACGTTTCCACCATCCCGCATGATCCAGCGCGACGGTGAGTTCCTCGAAGGCTTGCGTAGACGATTGCTCAAGCCGACGGTTGAGCGCGGCCCCCACTGCGGGTGCGACCGACGAGCCCGCGAGGGACGGCATCAGGCCCGGCAAACTCTCGGCGGCGGCGGTAGCGATCAGTGACGCGGCGTACCGATTCACCTCATCGGCCGCCTCGGTCATCGGTGCCTGGGTGAGGGCGAGCAGTAGCCGAACCTGCCCTTGACGATCCATTCGAGGGGCTTGTTCAATCGCCTGGCGTTGGAGCGTTGCGTCGTCTCTGGTCGCGACGGCGATGAGCGCTGCGTCCAGCTCTTGAGCGTCGTCCGACACTAAGCCAGCCAGCGTATCCATCCGCTGAATCGTCGGCCACGCCAGCCACGCAGCGCAGGCACCCAGCGCAAGTGATACCACGATCCCGATGAGAAGCGTGCGTAACGGCAATCGCCCGACTTTGAGCATGCGCAAAGCTTATCGGCTCACACGCCTTGGTCATCCGGGCTGGACTGACTCGGGCGTGTCGGCTCGCAGGTCAAGCCACGCCAATTCCTGGGGCGTGAGCGTGATTGACAAGGCAGGCAGTGAAGTGCGTAGTTCAGGCAGCTCACGCGGGCCGATCAAGGCAAACGACGGGAACGACTGATTGAGCACGTAGGCGGCCGCGATGTTGATCGGGCTCACGCTGCGGGTCTTCGCCAATTGCTCGGCCCGCTCGCGACGCTGCTGATTTTTGGGGCTGTCCCAGCTCTCAAAGTTGTCCTGGCCCAGCCGCATTCGCAAGCCCTGGGGGAGAAAATACCCCCGCGCCTGGCTGGACCAGGCGAAGTTCGGCATGTCATTGGCTTCGAGGAATTCGCGGGAGGCTGGGTCGGACGCGGCGATGCAGCCTGCCCAGACAGGCTTGATCATGCGTGCGAGGCTGAAGTTATTGCTCAACACACCCATGCCTTCAACGCCTTTGTCTGCCGCATACGCATTGGCCTCGGCAATACGTTCGATGCTCCAGTTCGACCCGCCTGCCACTTTGAACCAGCCCAGGTCACGCAGCTCGTTGAGCGCATCGATCCATTCGCCCACGGGCACGTCGGGGTTGTCGCGGTGACAGATATAGAGGTCCACGGAATCAGTCTGCATGCGCTCCATCGACTCGCTCATGTGAGGCCGCAGAAACTTGGGGAAGTTGGCAGGGGTGTGGACGCCTTTGGAGATGATGACCACCTGGTCGCGGACGCCGCGGCTCTTGATCCATTCGCCCAGCAATTTCTCAGGTCGACCGCCGCCGTAGATATGGGAGGTGTCGAAGGTATTGCCACCCACGCGAAACCATTCGTCGAACATGACCGCCGCGTGGCTGAAGTTGGATTGATTGTCGCAGCCCATGACAAACCGGGAGACGGGCTTGTCGAGTCCCTTGATGTGGCCGTAGGTCATGGGCGAGGGGTCGAGCCGAGTGGCGTCGCCTCGCAGTGGTGCGGTAAAGCCTTGCGGCGTTTCGGCGGGGTAGGTCACGCCCACGGACTTGCGCCAAAGGTCCAGTGCATGCATGTTGCTCAGCGTGTCGGCAGGGGTCATGGCAGGCGGGTCGGCCTGGGTTTGTCCCGCAAGAATGGCCCGGCTGGCGACATCAACTTCGTAGGCAAACGCGGACATTTCCGCCGGGGCTTCGTGCGTGACGGTTTCGCCTCCACGGTGTACAAGGATCCGGCCTGCCGCAGCGTGCTCCCGGTCGTTCATCCATGGGTCAGGAAGCGTGATGCGGCCTTCGTCACCGTAAATCTCAGCGGTGTTATCCAGGCTCACGCGGACCGCGGTGGAAACCTGCGCGACGAATCCGGATGCGAAGCTGAGCGTGGCTGCAGCATGTTGATCGATGCCGGCATCACTGAGTCGGCCTCCGCCATACACGCGGGTTGGCGTGTCGAATGGCTCATCGATCACGACGCCTGCCACCAGTCGGCAAAGCTCGACGGCATAGCAGCCCACGTCGAGTATCCCGCCCCCGCCCAGGTGGGGGTCCTGAAGCCGACTCGCGGGGTCCTCGGGACCGCGGAAGCCGAAGCTGGCCCGCATCATGCGTGGGGTGCCGATGGCGTCGGACTTCAATAGCTCCACCAGCTTGTGGGCCAGGGGATGGCATCGATCCTTAAACGCTTCCATGAAGAAAACACCTGCCGCCTCCGCCGCCTCGACCATGGCCATCGCCTGGGCCCGATTCAGTCCGGCCGGCTTCTCCACCATGACATGCTTGCCCGCCTCCGCCGCCAGGATCGCCCACTTGGCGTGCATCGGATGCGGCGTGGCGATATAGATCGCGTCGACCGCATCGCTGGCAATGAGGTCTTCGTAGCGGCCAAACGCCTGGATGTCGTCGCCCTTGCGCTTGGCAATGAACTGCTCTGCCTTGTGCTGATCCCGCGATCCCACCGCAGTCAGCGTCGCGACGTCACTTTGTTCAATGCCCACCGCCAGAGCCTCTGCGATCGTGCCAGCTCCCAGGATTCCCCAACGTACGTGCTGACCCATGATTGACTCCTAAAAAAAATAGCGGTAGCGAAGTGTTTGGACGCGAAGCCTACCCCCGCGCAGTTCGATTGCCATTGCACGGGTGGGCAGCGGCATGTCATAATTGGCTACATGCCTGATGCCGCCCCACAACCCGAATCCCCTCGGCTCTCGCAAAGTCGGGTGTTCAAGACCACGCGGATGGGCCTGCTGGACTGCGGATATGTCCACAAGTCTCGAGGGTGTGGGGCATATTACAACCGTGCCGAACCGCAAGCCATCATGGTGGTGATCCTCAAAGGCAACGGGCGGTTTGTCGATTCGCCAAGCGGGGTGCATGAAGTAGAGGCTGGGTGTGCATTGCAGCACCGTCCGGGGCTGTCATATTCGGTCGTGCCGACTTCGCAGGTCTGGGAGGAGTTTTATTTTCGTCTTCCGGCGGTTCTCTTTGAAAGTCTCAGTGCTCTGGGCACGCTTGATCCAGCTCGATCTGTACTTCGGCCCGGCGTGAGCCCGGAGCTGATCGCGCGGTTTGATGACCTCCTGCAGCATTCGCAGCACCTGGACCCGGCCGATGTGGGCCTGCTTCTTTTGAGGCTGCATGAGTTGGTGGTCACGCTTTATCGGTTGGAAGCTCAGCGGCAAGGCCCAGGCCCGCACGACGCGATGGTGCGTGCGGCATGCGATCGGCTGGCGGGTGAACTGGATCGGCCGATGGACCTGCGGGCGATGGCGGCTGACTTCGCGTTGAGCTACGAAAGATTTCGCAAAGTCTTTCGTGAACAGGTGGGCATGCCGCCGGGCGAGTATCGCATTCGGCGTCGGCTGGATCGCGGAAGGACACTTCTGGCGGAGCAAGGCAAAAGCGTCAAGCGGGTGGCGTATGAACTGGGATATCCCGACGCAGCAAGCTTCTCCAAGCAGTTCAAGAAGATCGTCGGACTCAATCCCTCGGCGGTGGGCGGTGCGACGATGGGACGCACGGTCTCGCCAAGTGATATTGAGTAGGCTTGAGCGATGTCGCACCCCAATATTCTGCTGATCGTGATCGATGACCTTGGCTGGGCGGACCTTGCGTGTTTTGGTAGCTCGTTTTACGAAACGCCCCACCTCGACGCGTTGGCGAACCGAGGCCTGCGCTTCACCGATGCCTACGCATCCTGCCCGGTGTGTTCGCCGACCCGGGCAAGTCTGATGACCGGCAAATACCCCGCCCGGGTAGGGATCACCAATTGGATCCCCGGCAACCCGTGGGGCAAGCTGATGGGGGTGCCCTTCTTCCATTCACTGCCACGCGAAGAGCGAACTCTGGCACATTATCTCGGTGAAGCGGGGTACCGCACGTATCACGTCGGCAAATGGCACCTGGGTGATGACGACCATCGTCCTGAGCACTTCGGATTTGATGTCAACATCGCGGGGTGTCATATGGGCTGTCCGTATCACGGATTCTTTAGTCCCTATGAGATCCCCACACTGGCTGAGGGGCCTGAGGGCGAGTACCTCACGGATCGTTTGACGGACGAAGCGGACGCGTTAATCGCCAAGCACGGGCCGGGCGGCGAGCATCAAGGCACGCCGATGTTCATGAATCTGTGTCATTACGCGGTGCATACGCCGCTGCAAGCCCCCGCGGATCTGGTCGCCAAGTATGAAGCCAAAGCCCGAGCGATGGGTATCGATCCCGATGCCGTGATTGAAGAAGGCGAAGCGTTTGCGTGTCTTCATAAAAAGGACGAACGGGTGCAGCGACGCGTGGTGCAATCGCATGCGACGTATGCCGCGATGATTGAAAATCTGGATACGAACCTGGGTAAAACATTCGCGGCCCTGGAGCGGCACGGCCTTGCGGACAATACGCTCGTGATCTTCACGTCAGACAACGGCGGACTGTCTTCGGCGGAAGGGTCGCCGACCTGCAATGCGCCTCTCTCCGAAGGCAAAGGCTGGATGGAAGACGGGGGCAACCGGGTCTCGCAGATCGTGTCGTGGCCGGGCGTGGTGCAATCGGGTCAGACCAGTGGCTGTGTCACGACTTCGCCGGACCTGTTTAGCACCTTGCTGGAGGCGGCAGGTGTGAAGCCCGCTGATCCGGGGGTCATCGATGGCGTGTCGCTGATGCCGTTGCTCAAGGGCGACGCCTCGTTCGACCGTGGGGCGGTGTTCTGGCACTATCCGCATTATTCGAATCAAGGCGGGGTGCCTTCGTGTGCGATTCGCGAGGGCGACTGGAAGCTCACCGAGTATTTTGAAGATGGGCGATTGACGCTTTATAATCTGCAAGATGACATCGGCGAGCAGCGTGATCTGGCGGATGCGAACCCACAGATCGTCAGCGATCTTGACGCGAAGCTCGTGAGCTGGCGTGAATCGCTTGAGGCCAGGATTCCCGAGCCAAACCCGGACTATGACGCCATGCTCGCGGGTACGATGCCAAGCCCCAACATGTTTGGCAAGCTGCCGGGCAGCGACCACTGACGCGATGACAGGGGGCATCAAAAAAGCCCAGGGATGGCCATCCCTGGGCTTTGGTAACAGTCACTCGGTGGCCTGGCGCTTAGCCCTTGTCCCACATGGATCCGCCGTAGATCGCGTTGTCGCCGAGCTCTTCAGCGATGCGGATGAGCTGGTTGTACTTGGCGTTACGGTCGCTGCGGCACGGGGCACCGGTCTTGATCTGGCCGCAGTTGGTGGCCACCGCAATGTCTGCAATCGTGGCGTCTTCGGTCTCGCCGGAGCGATGGCTCAGCACAGCCGAGTATCGGCTACGGATGGCCAGGTTCACCGCATCGAACGTTTCCGACAGCGTACCGATCTGGTTGACCTTCACGAGAATCGAGTTGGCGCATCCTTCATCGATGCCGCGCTGCAGGAACTTTTGGTTGGTGACGAACAAGTCGTCGCCGACGAGCTGAACCTTGTCGCCGATTTTTTGGGTCAAGGTCTTCCAGCCGGCCCAGTCGTTTTCCGCCAGGCCGTCTTCGATGGAACGAATCGGATACTTCTCACACCACGACGCCCACAGCGACGCCATTTCATCACTGGTCATGATTTCCTGCGTGCTGCTGAAGAACTTGTAGCCCTCTTTGCCATCCTTCTCGGCTTCATTCCACAACTCGCTGGTCGCGGGATCCAGGGCAACGAACATCTGCTCGCCCCAGGTGTAGCCTGCTTTGTCCACTGCCTCTTCGATCACCTTGAGCGCATGCTCATTGTCATTGAGATTGGGGGCAAACCCGCCTTCGTCGCCCACTGCAGTGGACAGGCCTTGCTTTTTGAGCACGCCCTTGAGTGCGTGATAGACCTCGACCCCCGCTCGCACCGCTTCGCCGAAGTCGTCGAAGCCCCACGGCTGGACCATGAATTCCTGGAAGTCCACGGTGTTGTCTGCATGCTTGCCGCCGTTGAGAATGTTCATCATGGGCACGGGCAACACCTTGGCTGCGGAGCCGCCGAGGTAGCGATACAGCGGCAGCCCTGAGGCCTCGGCAGCAGCTTTGGCGACGGCCATCGACACGCCCAGGATCGCGTTGGCACCCAGCTTGGACTTGTTCTCCGTGCCGTCGAGATCGAGCATGATGGCGTCGATCCGTTCCTGGTCCCGTGCGTCGAGGCCGACAAGCTCCGGGGCGATCTGTTCGTTGACGTTGTCTACCGCCTTCTCCACGCCCTTGCCGAGGTACACGCTGTCATCATCGTCGCGAAGCTCAACCGCTTCGTTCTCGCCGGTGGAGGCACCCGAGGGCACTGCGGCGCGGCCCATCGAGCCGTCGGCGAGGTGGACTTCAACCTCCACCGTGGGGTTGCCGCGGGAATCGAGTACCTGTCGGCCGTGCACAATGTCAATGTCGAAGCTCATGGGTTTGTCCTTGATCGAAGTGTGATATGGGAAAAAAGGCCCAGGGATGCGATCCCTGAGCCTTTATGCGGGCAGTTTAGCAGTGTGTCGCTGTGTTGCAGACCGATCAGCCCAGAGCGGCGCGATGGAGTGCCAGCATCTGCTCATCGCTGAGGCTGTCATCGAAGACCGCAAGCCCCCCCAGCGTGCCGGCAAGGGGTTCGTTGCCGGATCGGCCTCCAACTTCGCGGGCCCCGACGACAAAGTCCGAGCCGCCGCCGAGCCTGGCGTTTTGACGCGTGGGGTCGTGACGATAGATGCCCTTGGCGTGATAGTAAGGATTCATCCCCCGGTCGCCGCCGTCGGGGCCTTCGTAGGTGAAATAGCGGTCGTCTCGGTTGTCTTGCGCCGGTTGAAGCGACCGATGCTCGCACACGCCGTCCAGATAGGCACGAATGGAGGTGCCGTCGTACGTCATGCCCATGCTGCACCACCGACCGACGGGGTAACGCCTCGGTGTGGCTGCGTAATCAGCGCACCACGGCAACATCGTGCCGTCGGCCCGACGGGTGGCCCCGCCTTCGGCCGACACGTGCGGGGTCACCTGCTTGGGCCCGCCGTACCAGTTCATGTCAAGCAACAAGGCATACTGCCGGGTGCCGGAGTCATCTCCCTGGCCTTGACCTTCAGACCACATGCCCGCCACCGTGCCGCCGCGCTGGTCGTAGCCGTCCATTTTTACAAGCGCGAATATCGAGAGCCGTGCGTCGGGACCGCTGATATTCAGATCGCCTGTGTTGGCGTAATCAATCTGCAGGTGTGACCCGTGTCCGAACCGCACTCCTCCTCCGCCGAGCGGGCCATCGTGGACACTCTCCACGACCCCGCCGACTTCTCTCAAAGCGTAATGGCTTCGGCCCCATCGGGACAGTCGGCTTAACCCCTCGGGCTCGGCGAAATCCCATGCAGCAACAAGGCACCCGTGGGACACAAGCTCATGCTCGAAGGCCTGCACACTGCAGCGGTTGGGGATGATTGCGGTGGAATGCGTGTGGCTGTCAATCTTCAAAGGTCCGCCCTTAGTGGGTGCGTCGTCGTCGGCCGCAGAGCGCGAGGCTTCCTGCAGCCAGCAGCATAAGCGAGGCAGGCTCGGGGATGGCTGCGACGGTGGGCACGATCTCAAGGCTGTTCATCACGCCGATGAAGCCTGAAGAATTGGAGTAGAGGTAAAGGTCTTCGCCGGCCCCGGTGACGGTGAACTGGCCGGTGATGTAGTTATCACCTGCAATCCAGGTATTCACCGAGGACGGGTTGCTGTTCTCGAGAACATCCTGCGTGGCGGCGGTGAAGTCGGTGACCGCGGTGGTGCTGGTCGTCCAGCGGACGTCATAATCTCGGTTGGAGTTGGTGACGCCGTCGCCGCGGAATCCGGTGAGGTAGAAGTCGTAAGTGCCCTCGGCGAGGCCGGTGATGGCCACAGCCACGGCAGGGTCGCCAGAGTCGCGGACAACGTGATCCTGACCCAGAGCATCGTTCCAGTGAGGATACGCGCTGTGGTCTACGGTGAGTGGCTTGGTGGCGTTGCCGTAATTGATCGAGGCCAGGACGCCGGTGCCGAAGTCGACGCCGATGCCTGCAACGGGCGTATTGTTTTCATCCACGAATCCGCTGCTCTTGTCACCGCTGACATTGTTCCATTGGCTGCCCGTGGCGGAGCCGTCCTGATGGCCAGGCGAATCCGTGCCGGTGTACAGCGTGCTGCCGAAGTCGAGGAGTAGAGCATCTGCGGATGCCCCTTGCGTGGTGCCGAGCAGGGCGGCGGTGCTGACGATGACAACGAAGCTTTTCATGGTGGGGACCCTCTAAAGAAGTGGCTCTTGAGACAACACTTCAATCATGCCATGGGTCCGAGCGTTGTCGATGGTCGTAACGCACAAAGGCATGGACGAAACGCGCACTGACTTTCTTTTCCAAGCTAATTCTGCGGTTTGTTGCCTTCGTCTGCGGTCCATCGACGGTGGTAGTCGGTCGAGGGGGAATGCCCCCAGTGACGCGTGTAAAGCTTGGAAAAATAGAGCGGATCTTCATATCCCACATGGTTGGCGATCTGCTTGATGGGGTCCAGAGAAGTGTGCAACGCATAGCGCGCCGCCTCCATCCGTCGCTGGGTTAAATAAGACTGAGGTGAGCAGCCCATCTGAAGTCGAAACAGCTTGCGAAAGTACGACACGCTCAGCGTGACCTGCTCGTACATCGAAGCGAGCGCGTCGGGCCTGGCGAAGTGCTTATTCAGATAAAGCACCGCTTGATTCACAACCCGGTCTCCTTGATCGCCCGCGTCCACTTGATGCGAATGTGCTGCGGCGAATGGTTTTGCACGCACGCAGAACCGCGTCAGGATGGCTTTGGCCTCGGCTTCGAGTTCCAATCGGCTGCGAGGCGTTGGAAATTCGGCGAGTGATTGAAGATGCTCCACCGCCGCGCGACGATCCACGGTCGCCCCGCCCCGGTCCCACCAACCCGTGGTCAGCGTCGGTTCCTTCTGTGATTGACTGGCATATCGAAACCACAACAACTCACACGACTGGTCCTCGGGAACTTGCCACGATCGGTGACTGTTGAGAGGCACCAATAACGCATCTCCAGCCTGGAGTTCGACCTTTGCCTGGTTCACGATGTAGGGCAGCGTGCCGCGACACACCAGGATCAGCCGAGAAGCGTTCACCCATACCGGGGATTCCTGCCATCCCGGCGGGAAGCGGTGTCGGCGGACTTCAAGGATGTTGAGTCGTTCGAGAAGCAGTGCGCGTACATAATCAACAGCAGAAGTCACCCGGGAGATGGTGAGTCCTGGAGTGGGGGCACGTCAAGTCGCGCTTCAAAGATTTGCAGGAACCTGTTGAGCGATCAGAAGGATCGGCGTACGTTGACGCTTCGGCCAACACGCCGCTTGGCGTTAATCATCTTGCGGCCGTTCTTGGTCCGCATGCGGGCGCGGAAGCCAAAGGTGCGGGATCGTTTGATGAGGCTGCGACGTTTGGGGTAGTGGGTCGACATGGCGTTGGCTTTTGGTGGTGAGGGACGTGAGGCCGCGGGTGCGACCGGGCCGGTGGGTCAGGGAATCGTCACCGGGACGTGTTGGTATCGGGTCTGGCCTTGACGATCGGTGATCCGCAGCGTGATTACGTGCGGGCCTTGGGTCAGGTCCGAAAGTGTAACCGACCAGGGCTCGCTCGTCGAGTCAAAGATCAAATCGTCGGGCAGCGTGGTGCGGAAGGTCTTGTCGTCGTTTACGGCATAGTCGACCGAAGCGATCGGCGAAAGGTCATCGGCAATGGTGCCCGCAATGGTGACCTTGCCGTCTTGGACAGTTGTGGTGAGCTGCTGAATCTCGGGTCGGCCGTGATCAATCAGCACGGGTGAAGAGAGTCGGGCGGCGGCGCGTACCATGCCGGGGGGATTGTCGGGCGTATCGCGGACGGTGACACGAATGATATATCGGCCTTCGGGGACCAGGCGGGTGTCCCACTTGGTGCTGCCCCCGGTCTGGTCTTCAGCAAGGGTGATGAAGCGGTCGGTGCCTGCGGGGCGAAACTCCACCAGGGCCAGTAGATCATCCTCATTGGGGTCTTCGGCCTGCCATTTGATGGTCGCTTCGGTCTTCACCGCTTCGCCGGGTTTGCCGGCTTCAGGCATGTCCACGCTGACACTGGTGAGCTGCGGCGGGAGGTTGGGGATGATGTACGTGACCTCGGCCGTGTCGAGCGTGGCGGTGGACTGGCCGTCCCCTGAGAACGTGATGCGGTACTGCAGGAAGCGGGCGGGGGGGGACGTCACCGTAACGCGGGCCGGGGCGAACTCGGCATCG
Source organism: uncultured Phycisphaeraceae bacterium (assembly GCA_963799465.1). Classification (GTDB taxonomy): domain Bacteria; phylum Planctomycetota; class Phycisphaerae; order Phycisphaerales; family Phycisphaeraceae; genus JBCCOW01. Next base: position 2,953,679 of record CAWCXG010000001.1, read on the forward strand.
GGAGCGGCGATGTCTTCGGCGGCACTCCAGTTGGACCAGCCCAGTTGATCGGGATCGGCAACGTTGCCCGAGCGCGTCTGCACACTCAGGCTGGTGGCCTCAGGCTGAGCCGCCACGATGCGGAGCACGCCAAAAAGTGAGACCTGGCCCGCATCCATCACCGGGCTGGTGTAGGTGCCTTCGTCAGCACGTTGGTCGGTCATACGCTGGAGTCGGGCGGGGTTGGACGCTCCCACGAGGACCGCGTCACCTTGCGACGTGAGACTGAGCAGTTGCTTGGCCTCAAGCGTGGCAATGACGGTGGTTTCGCCAGTTGACTCATCGACCCGGTAGACCTCGCCCTCATCGCCGGTGCCGATGAGAAGCCGACCCTGCGGGTCTTCAAGCAAAGACAAGATGGTCACCGAATCGCGAAACACCTCGGTTACAAATCCTGAGTCGTCGATGCGGTAGACCGCGTTGCCAGACTTGTTGCCACCTTGTGCACCGACGACCGCAGGCTTGACCGACGGCCTGTCCGTCTCGCCTGCGTCCGAGGCGTCGGTATCCACATCGGGAGAGCCCAACGCATCACCTTCGCGGGCGGCAAGCAGTTTCGCACGTAGAGCGTCGCGGAGCCGATCGCGCATTTCGCCGGTAACCGCGACGGCCTGGGGTGTGTCGTCGGCCGCATCCGCCTGGTCGTCGGTTGAAGCTTTAGCCTGGTCGTCAGATACAGCTGGGGCCGGTGTGGGCTCGGGTTGTGCTTCTGGTTCCTGGGTTGCTGGGGCCGTGGCGGGCACGGTGGTTGGGGTGACCGGAGGTGGGGTCAGCTCACCGGGCTCATCTTCAGCGGGACTGTCCATTCGGCCGGGTTTCGACTCATCCGCCGCGGCGGTGCCGACGTAAACCGTGCCGTCAGGTCGCGTGAGAAGCGCGCCGATCTCGGGCTCGTCCGCATCCAAAACGACGTACACCTGCGGCGCTTTTGAAGCGTCATTGCCAAAATCCACGCGGTAGACCAGGCCTTCTTCGTCCACACCGGCAAGCAATCGGCCTGTTGCATCCACCGCCAGACACAGCACATTGTTCTGCTCGGTGTCGAGGATGACTTTCACGCCTTGAGGCATCGTGGCGGGCTGCGTGCTGCTCGGTTGAGATGACGTGGCCGCCGGCTGCGTGCTGGCGGGGGGCACGCGATCCAAAGCATCGACCGCGACTTCAAGCACCTGTCCTTCATCACCCGTTGCCAGATAAAACTTGCCGTTCAGCACCAATACGTCCCAGATATAACGCACCGGCAGCGGAAGCTTCTGCACGGTTGGGCCGTTCTGAGCTTCAAAATCCACACGAACCAGGCCCGACTCCAGGCCGCTGACCGCGACAACTGGTGTGCCTTCGACCATCGTGAGCGCAAAGGCCTGGCCAGGCCATGCGAGGTCGCCGGTGATCTCACCGTCCTGAATCTGCAGGAGTCGAGCGCTGGGTCCGGTGAGCACGTACGTGGTTTCGCCTTCCACAGCCGTGTCGTAAACAATCGACACATCTTCGGGCAGCTCGACGACGGTCTCGAGGTCAGACGCCAGCGTGACCCGGCCGAGGTCGGTCACGAGGACGCCTTGGCTGTCTCCCTTATCAAAGTCGGCTTGCGTTTCATGCGTCCACGTTTGCGGCTTGACCGCGTGGGCTCCGGGCGCTGACAGGATCGCCAGGACCATGACGCCAGCTGCAAGAGCGACTCTCAAACGGCTGAAATCGCTTTGGGCAGACTGACGCTTGGGCAAAGAAATGCGGCTGGGCATGAAGAAATTCCGAAAACTGGAGGGACTGGAGGGACAGGGGAGGGTGGTGAGGGGAAAGGCCCGCAGGTTACGGGGCATCCGCCTGATTGGACAGGACGGTCAGGGGCAGCTGAATCAAGCCGCTCACCACGCCGTCCACGGGCTGGGATGTCAATTCCTGCGGCGAGTAAACGGTGGCGTTGCTGCGCGAGGCACCCATCAGCACCGAAGCCCGGCTGGACGGCAGGTTCTCGTACTCCTCGCTTCCAATTGCAATCGCAGCGGAGTCTTCCACTGCCAGCAGGGCGTAAACGCGATCCGAGGGGATGCTGGAAACTTCTCGCAGCAGTTCGATCAGGCCGTCGATATCAGTGGGCGTGGTGCGGTGGGGTCGCATTTCGTAGGTGATGCCGGTGTACAGACTGGCGTCCCCCAGGATGACCGAAGCCTGGCCGGCGGGGGCGTTGGCAGGCACGCGGACGGGGATGTCAACCGTTTCCTCCGGCTGGCCAAAGCGTCGCAGGGTCACGTGGGCTGTCACTTGCTGACCCGGAAGGGCAGAGGGTTGCGAGAGCGATGCCTTGGCGATCACCGCCTCGGGGGATCCTGCTTCCACTCGGACATTCAAAGTGACTGATTCGACAGAGACGGAGTCAAAAGGATTGAGGATCGGCAGCTGGATGAGAGGCATCAGGCTGTAACCCACTTGAATGCCTTCGCCGTTGGCGAGCGTGTCTGCGAAAGGAATTTCCTGGCCGTTCACCAGACTGACCACACCGTCGAATGCCATGGTGTTGAGCATGGGCGATTCCTGGATGGTGCTGATGCTCATCATGGTCAGGCCCATGGCAAGCTGGCCCACCAACATGGGATGTTCGACCACGCGGTACTGATACGTCTTGGCTTCCACGCCGGGCTTCTCGACGCGGATGGTCATGGGGATGGTGTGATAGACCTGATCGCTGACGCCCGCGACGGCAAACTGCTCGTCCTGCACGATCGATCCGGTGAGCTGCAAGGCCCCGGCATTCTTAAAGCTGATGGTGCGTAGCGATGCGATGAAGTTCACATATCCGCTGGCCATGGGCACCCGCATGGGGCCTTGGCCGAACATCGCGTGACCAAAGCCCAGGACGGTGCCGTCGGGCAGGATGTCGGTGATGGTGCCTGCCGCGGCCATTTCCATGTCGCCAAAGGCAAGCGGGATGGCCAACACGCCGCCGGGACGCATGGCGGCGGCCTGGTCGATGCTCGGGGGGGAGCGCCGCCGATGATGCCCGAAGCGTCGAGGCTGCCTCCGCCTCCGCCAGTCGCCACGGGCATGAGCCCCATCCCAGAAAGCAGGGGGGTCATCGCAGCCGCGGCGGCAGGGCTGGGCACCGAGAGCGGAATCAACATCACGTTGAGTCCTGTCGCGGGCTCAGGCGTGAGCTGCGAGGAAGCATTGATGTGTGGCCGCACGGAGCCCGCTTTGAGATCCGCCAGCACCTGGTCGAAGGTTTTGGATGGCATCGGCTTGCCGTCCCAGCTCTGGGTAATGCGTTCCAGCAGCCGAAGCCGGGCGATGGTCGAGGCCGCGGCGGCCGGTCGATCGCGCGACAACTCACGCTGCCCGATCTGAAGCGTCCGGGTGGCCAGCTCGGCCGGGGCGGGTTCGGTCAGGACTTCATCGGCGTCACCTCCGCTTGTGCCTTCCCGCCAAGGATGTCTCTCATCCACAGCCCGCGCGCCGGTTTGTCGCATGTATTCAATCGGCTGAACGCCCACCATCGCGTCATTGGTGTTCGCATACCCAAACGCAAAAGCGCCCAGCAGCAGTCCGCCTTGACCCAGCTCCTGAGCCTCCCCCTCGGCCCATAAATAGATCGGCGAACCCGACATGCCTTGCACCGGACCGCTTTTCTCAAGACGCGCATCGTGACACCGCACCCACACCACCGCGTGCTGCGGCGTTGCCTGAGGCGCCACCGCCATGACCTCCACAGCGAAGGGTTCAGGCTCCGTGCCCTGGAACACCGTCATCCCGTAGCCGCGCATCCCGATCCGCACGTCCGCCACGCGGATGATCGGTGCGGCCTCGGCAGGCACATCAATGCCGCCCGTCGCTCGGGCGGGTGCTGGAGCGGGGGCTGTAGCGGCTTGCGCCCAGCACGTCGGCGACCACCCCGCCACCGCCATGCCCACCGCGCCGCAGAGCATCCACACCCGACAGGCAACCCGCTTTACACTTGGCGTCATGGTCATGACGGTAGCTTGCTTAAGTTTCGTTGACAAACGTCTCCACGTATTCTCATGCCTCCGGACCCGCGACGCTTTGGTATGAGTGAACCGAAACCCTTCGACAACCTCGGGTACCAATTTGAGAACCCCGACTTGCTGCGTGAAGCACTCACCCACGCATCAAGCTCCAGCAGTCGAGGCGACTCGAATGAACGTCAGGAATTCCTCGGTGACGCGGTGCTCGGATTCGTGGTGTGTGAATACCTTTTTCACACCTATCCCCGCCTGGCGGAAGGTGAACTGACCAAGATTAAGTCGGCGGTGGTCTCGCGTCGCACGTGCGCCAAGGTGAGCCGAAGAGCCGACTTCGCCAAGATGCTCACCCTTGGAAAAGGCATGACGCATGGTGTTGGCCTGCCCAATTCCATCGCCGCTGCCGTCTTCGAATCGCTCATCGCTGCGATCTATCTCGACGGCGGGATGGCACCGGCCCGGGTGTTCATTCTGCATCACCTGACTTCGGAAATCCAGGAAGCCGAGGCGTCCTCCCACCAACGCAACTTCAAATCCGTTCTTCAGCATTTTGCGCAAAAACACCTCGCCCACACCCCGCATTACCACCTGATTGACGAACGGGGTCCTGACCACGTCAAGGAGTTTTGCATCTGTGCTGGCTTTGGCGACAAGCGGTTTGACGCCGCCTGGGCGGCATCGAAAAAAGAAGCCGAGCAGCAGGCCGCGCTCCAGGCCATGGTGGCGCTGGGCATCGCCCATATGACCGATCGGGGGGAGATTGAAATCTACCCCGAGGAAGAGCATGAACATCGGGCCGCAGCCTTCATCGGCCAAACCGATGCGTGAACAACTTATTAGAAGCTCTTGATATTCGGTTATTGTTTGGTATCGTGCGGGCGGAGATTTTCCGTGCTGCGATGGCTCTTTTTGGACATGAACAGCTTCTTTGCCTCGGCCGAGCAACATGATCGGCCGGAGCTGCGTGGCCGGCCCGTCGGGGTCTGCCCGACCCAAGGCGAAGCATCCGGCCTGATCGCAGCCTCGGTCGAAGCCAAGCAACGCGGCGTCCGCATGGGCATGCGCAACCCCGACGCTCGCGCCCGCTGCCCTGAAATCACCATCGTCAAAGCGCGGCCGGACCGCTACGTCCAGATCCACCATGCCTTGATCCACGCGACTCAGCAGCACGCCCCGATCGACAAGGCCTATTCCATTGACGAGTGGTCGGTGCGGCTGCTAGGTGTCGAGCGGGAACCTTACGGAGCCCTGGACCTGGCACATCGCATCCGCCGTCGCATTGTCGAAGACCTCAGTCCGGCGCTGCGCTGCTCGATCGGACTGGCGCCCACCCGGCTGCTCGCCAAAATCGCCACTGAACTCGACAAGCCCGATGGCACCCGCGTCCTCACTCCCGCCGACCTGCCGGGCGCCCTTGAGCACTGGCCCCTCGACGCCTTGACCGGCATCTCCGACGGCATCGCCAGTCGATTGCGACGGGCAGGCGTCACCTCCATTCCCCAGCTATGGGCGTTAACCCGCCCCCAGGCCAAGCAGATCTGGGGCTCGGTCGAGGGGGAACACTGGTGGTACGGCTTCCACGGCATCGATGTGCCGGAAGTCAAAACCCACCGCTCCAGTATGGGCCACGCCCACGTCCTGCCGCCGGACAGGCGAAACCTCGCCGATGCCTGGGGCATTTTGCTGCGGCTGCTGTGCAAGGCTGCCGCGCGTCTCCGTCTGGAAGGCTACTGGGCACACCGCTTACACGTCGGCGTGCATTTCACCTCGGAGGCATCGTGGCACGACGCGGTCACCTTCCCCGCCGCGCAGGACACGCCCGCGCTGGTCGTGGCCTTGCGCACCTGCTGGGACCGCCGGCCCTGGTACTTCCAAGCACACGATGCCGACCCCGCCGACCCGGACCGTATCACCGGCCCCCCGCCGGCCGGGCTGCCTAAAAAAGTCTCGGTGACCCTGCTCAATCTCGTGCCCGAGAACGGCGTGACCCCGCCGTTGTTCGAGGACGCCCGACGCACCCGTCGCGTCGCCGAAGCGCTCGACACCATTAATCGCCGCTTCGGAGGCCACCGCTTGCACCTCGGCTCCATGCACGCCATCACCCAGTATGCCATGGAAGACAAAATTGCCTTCGGCCGCATCCCCGACGACAAGGTCCGCATGTAGCATGAAACGACACGGTCGATTGCTTCGACCCGCTTTTTGTATAGACACCTCCCACCCGTAACCCCGGTAGCCCCCATGACCACGACCCCCACCCGTACCGAACGCGACTCCATGGGCGAGATGCAGGTTCCTGCCGACGCTTTGTACGGAGCCTCCACCGCCCGCGCGGTCGCCAACTTCCCCATCGCCAACCGTCCCTTGCCCCCGGCGGTCATCCATGCCTTTGGTCACCTCAAAGGGGCCTGCGCTGAGGCCAACCTCGACCTTGACAGGCTCGATGAAAAGCTTGCCAACGCCATCATTACTGCGGCCTGTGAAGTCGAACAAGGTGAGCACGACGCCCACTTCCCCGTGGACGTCTATCAGACCGGAAGCGGCACCAGCACCAACATGAATGCCAACGAGGTCATCGCTGCCGTCGCCAACGACAAGCTCGGCCTCGGCGCAACCACCAAAGCCGACGGCGGCGTCCACCCCAACGACCACGTCAACATGGGCCAGTCGTCCAACGACACGTTCCCGACGGCCATGCACATTGCGGCGGCAATCCAACTCAAAGATGCCCTCGTTCCCGCCACGCTCAAACTCCACACCGCGCTGCGCGAAAAAGCCGAAGCCTGGGACGCGATCGTCAAGGTCGGCCGAACCCACTTAATGGACGCGACGCCGATCCGCATGGGACAAGTCTTCGCCGGCTACGCCCGCCAGGCCGAGCACGCTGGACGGCGCGCGATGGATGCCTTCGAGGAGATGGCCCGCAACGTCGAGATCGGCGGCACCGCCGTGGGCACCGGCATCAACGCCCACCCCGACTTCGCCAACATGGTCTGCGAGACCCTCGGGATACGCACCGGCATCGCCTTTGAAGAGGCCACCGTCCACCCCGAAGCCCAGGCCGCCAAGGATGCCTTCGTCCACGCCCACGCCAACCTCAAATCCATTGCAGTCAGCTACAGCAAAATCGCCAATGACATCCGTCATCTCGGCTCAGGCCCGCGCTGCGGCATCGGCGAACTCGTCCTTCCCGCCATTCAGCCCGGCTCGTCCATCATGCCCGGCAAGGTCAACCCCGTCATCTGCGAGTCCGTCATGCAGGTCGCCTGCCGCGTCATCGGCAACGACGCCACCGTCACCATGGCTGGCATGGGCGGCGTGGGCAGCATCTTCGAACTCAACGTCGCCATGCCCGTGATGATTGATGCGTTTCTCGAATCGGTCGAACTGCTCGCCAACGTGACCAACGTCTTCGTCGACAAGCTGCTCACCGGGCTCGAAGTCAACGAAGAACGCTGCACGGAACTGCTCGAAGCCTCACTCATGACCATCACGGCGTTGGCCCCCGAAGTCGGCTACGACAGATGCAGTGCCTTAGCCAAGCAGGCTCACAAAGAAGGCAAGACCATCAAACAGCTCGTCGGCGAGCTTGAACTGATGCCTGCCGACCGGCTCGCTGAACTTATGGACTATGACGCGATGACCCGCCCGTCTGCATGAAGTGATCGGATGGTTAATGTTTCGATCTCAAATGAGCCATGTCATGATGTACCGCTGGCCGACGCGAGGTCAATCCAATCCCGGTCATTCTCGGGACTCCCAGCAGGGCTGCGGGTGGTGGCTTGTGCTGGTGTGCATCGTGGCGGTCCCGCAGCAGGCGGTGGCCCAGACGCAGCCGGCGGACGCGTCTCCCGCACCGGCGAATGTCGAAGCCACCGAACAGCAAGTCGCGGTGGACGACACCGTGTCGGATGCGGAGATCGCCGACCGTCTGCATCGGATCCTCAACGCCACGACTCAGTACACCGATCTTGAAGTGGAGGTCCGCGACGGCATTGTGTTCTTGCGAGGTGCCACCGCTGCGCAGGCAGACAAGGAGCAGGCCGGTCAAATCGCCCGACGCACGCAGGATGTGGTGGCGGTGGTGAATCAGCTCGCCATCACGCCGCCCAACGTGTCGGACCTGGCAATGGGAGAGGTGGAGTCGCTTCGACGCAGCTTTATGCAGGCCTTGCCGACGCTGATCGTCGGCTCGGTGGTGCTGGTCCTGGCGTTGCTCTTTGGAGGGCTGCTCGCTCGGCTGATCACCATCCCGCTGGGACACTTCACCGACTCCCGCCTGCTGCACAGCGTGGTCCGCAAGCTTGCCACGCTGCTGATCGTGCTTGCGGGGTTCGTGTTCTTTCTCCGCATCACCGGCCTGACCTCGCTGGCCTTAACGGTGGTGTCGGGTACCGGCCTATTCGGCCTGGTACTGGGCTTCGCCTTTCGCGATATTGCCGAGAACTTTCTGGCCTCGATTCTCCTGTCCCTGCAAACGCCTTTCCGCCTCGGCGATGTCATCGAAGTCAAGGGCTACACCGGCGTGGTGCAGAAAGTCTCAACCCGCGGCACGGTCCTGATCGACTTCGATGGCAATCACATTCAGATTGCCAATGCGGATGTGTACAAGGCCACGCTTAAAAACCTCACCGCCAACCCCAGGATGCGCTTGCACTTTGTCATCGGCATCGGCTACGACGCCAGCGTGTCACACGCTCAGGAGTTGATCATGCAGGTGTGTCGTGAGCACCGAGCGGTGCTGGATGATCCTGAGCCCATGGTGTTGGTCGATACGCTCGGAGCCTCGACATTTAATCTCAAAGTGTATTTCTGGATTAACTCCCGCGAGCACAGCTGGCTCAAGGTGAAATCCGCCATCATGCGACAATCCGTGCGAAGCCTGGAAGCCCAGGGCGTCTCGCTGCCCGATGAAGCCCGCGAGATCATCTTCCCCCAGGGCGTGCCGGTGCTGAGAAATCCCAATGCTCAACCGAAGCGTCTCACGACCAGGCAAGTCACGCAAGTCTCGCATGGCTCGGATCGGCACGCGGAGGCGTCCATGTCAGAAGGCAATTTGACCAGCGACGTCGACTCGATTCGCAAGCAGGCGAGGGAGTCGCGAGATCCTGAAGCGGGACCCAGCATCGTGGAAGAAAGCTGACGCGGCGCATGCATCGACCGCCGGGTGGTCCGGCAGCGAGGCAGCGCGATGACGCCATGCATCATGACCGTGAGAGGGCTCGAACCTCTGACCTGCGGCTCCGGAAACCGCTGCTCTATCCAACTGAGCTACACGGCCGGTCGGACCATTCAGCGTAGCGAACGGCAGGGTCGCCAACAAGGCCGCAG